>NZ_FOGY01000019.1 GCF_900111345.1 Psychrobacillus sp. OK032 | reverse complement strand
CTTCGCCAGCCGTAGAATCAGTATAGACAGTTTTTCACCATTTTCATTCTCTGTGGTGAAGCGCTGATTTTTGCGCTTCATGGATGGCTAACGGGGCAGTTTAGTTTAAGATGGAGTACCCTTGATGTAAGAAGATAAATAAAAAAAACGATTTCTTTGAATGGAATCGACTTTCCCCAATCTTTGAGCTCGTGTAGCCTTCACTTTATCCATGAATTGTCACGGGTGCTTTAGTTATAAGTGGTTGCCTGTAAGGGGAGCTTTTTCTTATTGAACTAAAGGGGCAGTTTAGTTAAACAAGAAAAGCGGTTGAATGATGTTCTTTTTTGTATCGGAATCTGATTGATTTGTATATTAGTTCTTTAAGTATTTATTTTTAATATAAGGGGAAGATACCTACAAAATTCACATTAGAGGTGGCGACAATTCTTGAGAAAGTTAGTCATACTAGTCATGGGGATTGTTGGATTATTTTTCCCGATGCAAATGTTATTAGTAAAGGCGAATATTCAACCAAAATTAGAAGCAGAGGATGTTTCATTTATTCAAGTAAACCGTTTAAACGGGGAAACTCGTTCATTTAAGGAAAATAATGGATATTAGGAAGTAATCATCAATAAGGTTGTTAACTGGATAAACACATCAAGTCCATCAGAAGAAGCAATTGAGTTAGAGTTAAATAAAACTTCCATAGTCTCGATGATGAAAATAAAATTGATAAATGGGGACGTTGCGGTTATTGAACCTGCATATAATTGCGTGTTTGAAAACCAAGTAAAAACATGCACGATTGCAGATGGTGAGGTTATATATAGCCGTAATAATAAAAAAGTTCGATTGAACTCACTAGAACTTTATGATTGGCTCTTAGTTGGATGGAAATATGAAAGTGTTGGGGCACCAAAAGATGAGTTGCTTGAAGAAACTTTATATACCAGATATTTTTCCCATCTCGACAAAGCTTACTCAGACTTTGTCATGTGTCCAAAAATAGATAAAGTTGAAAGAATAAATGGCGATACAAGAAGACATATCATTCATGCAAGTGCGTTAAATTATAGTGCACATCATGGTGGCGGTCTCTTTGATAGAATCCATATCACGTTGACTGATACTCCAGAAAATGGTGTTAAAATAAATAAAGTTACTATACAAAAAGGTATTTCTGATAAAGAAAGCAGAATACAATATAGGCGGGAAAGTTAAAGTTTCTTCTTCAACTAACGGGTGCTTTAGTTCAAGAAGGAGTAAAGCCTTTTTCTTTATTGAACTAGAAGTGCAGAATAGTTAAAGAAGAAATGATATTTCAGCAAAAATGTGGGCAACCTAATAACATATTGTATTAGGTGGCGTTGAGAATTGAATAAAAGGGTCTTAGTTCTAATTTTATTTACTTACTTTTCATTATTTAGTATTTTTGTTAACGGAGAAGAAACAACATCTCCAATAAACGTTATCAAATATTATATTAATGATTTGAATAAAAATAAGTGGGAAGAGGCTACTTATTGGTGGGACAAAGAAAGTAGAAAAGAATTATTAAACTTTATCGCTAACAAAGAAAAACAAAAGTATAAACATGGCTTGTTGAATATTAAAGAAGCTAATCTGGTTAGGTGGAAAGAACTGCCTTATGAATACGGCAAACAATATTTACCTAATCGCTATATAGAGAAATTTAATAATCCAAGAGTGTTTTATGTTGGTATTAATTATAAAGTGCATTCACAGAACAAGTATTTTATTAATGGTGTTAATTACTTCTTGATTGCTATGGTTTTAGAAGATGGAATGTGGAAAATAGCTTTGTCTCCCCATGTTCCTGTTCAATCACTTATATATGATGGATACGGTTTTGGTACTGAGGATGAAAAGGCATACACTGAAAGAAGGTTGAAGTTTTATAATAATGAAATTGATTATTAATGGTTTTTGTTGTAACTCCCATGAAAATTAGTTCTTCAAGAAATGAAAAATGACAATACTTAAGAAGACCCCTACTTAATCGTTAAAAAAAAGAGGAGAGCAAAAATAAGTCCCTGTGGTGCAGCATTTTTTTGTGATGCATGGATGGCTAACGGGTGCTTTAGTTGAACAATCGGCTGCCTTTACAGGGCAGCTTTTTCTTATTGAGTAATGGAGTTAAATACTTCCGTAAACTCAGAAGATAGAACTTTCTAAATATTAATAGAGAACATTGGTCGCATAAGGTATGATTAAAAGTGTTACTGTTCATAACTTAATATTTACATTTGTTTCCTTAAATATTAAATTGGTGAATCTCGAGTTCTTTGTAGGTAGCTAAACCATTACAAAAGGGGATATTTTATGAAAGAATCAAAAAAAGTTTTGATGAGTGATCCATCGATTTTAACAATTATTGCAATGCCTTCACAGGAACCATTTATTGACCTTGTTAACTTTGATCCAGATATCGTTGTAGATCAATCTCTTGCCAACAGGAGTCAATACTTTTCTTTTGTCCGTCTTTCAGTAGCTAAGAAACTTTCCCTAGCTAAAAACTTTCTACCTAAAGATATTCGTTTTTTTATTAAAGAAGGTTATAGATCATTAGATATTCAAGAGATAGCTTTTAAGCGGTCTTTACAACGGGTAAAAGAAAATTCTCCATATCAGGATTTAGATTATTTAATTGCTGAGGCATCAAAATATGTAGCACCTCCTAATGTAGCTCCACATCCAACAGGTGGTGCAGTGGATTTAACCCTAATTGATTCAGATGGTATCGAATTGGATCTTGGCACACCATTTGATGCCATACCACATGAGACTGACAACGCAACTTTTTTTGATGCAACAAATATCTCTATAGAAGCCATTCAGAATCGTCAAATCCTTGCACACGCTCTTCAGTCTGTTGGATTCGTTAATTACTATACGGAATGGTGGCACTGGTCATATGGTGATAAATACTGGGCTGTCATGAATGACGTAGATGAAGCACTTTATAATCATGTTACAGATGAAGATTTGTTGGATTTATTGCAAGAGGCATAATTTGAACAAAGGTAGTTTAAATAATCCGGATGATAATCAAGACTTTTATGAACGCTCAATTTAATTGCTGTCGTCTGGAGAACTTTATCATTGTGTTAAAGGATGCTTTAGTTTAAACAAGACCATCATTTCGATGGTCTGTTTTTACGTCCAAAACATCAAGTAGATCTCGGAGATCGAGTGTGAAATGTTACACTTCAACTAACGCAGCAGTTTAGTTTAATAACGAAAATCATAATAACGCTCTGCATCTAAAGAAAAATACTAATAACTGCTAATTCTTTCAATATATAATTTTTAGAGGACCAAATATAATAATTATGGTCTTTTTTTCAATTTTCCGAGAGCTTTTCTATTTTTTTTCGTTATTATAAATGAAGGGAGTTGAGCAATTGACGGATTTTATAAGGAAGCTTCAACAGCGTCAGGAAAAGGCACTTGCCTTTGTAGTCGATACATATATGCCTTATGTAAAAGCAATAGCCAAGAAAATATTACAACACTCAGGGAAATGGTGCGGTAGATGAATGTGTGAATGATGTATTTTTAGCAGTTTGGCAAAATAGCACTAAGTTTAATGGAGATGAACAGGAATTTAAAAAATGGATTGGTACGATTGCAAAATTCAAAGCAATTGATATGTATAGGAAACAGAAAAAAAATGAAACGGTCAGTCTTGAGCATACGAAGGAACTAGAGGATTACAAAACTGGAGAGGTACTTTATTTAAGAAAAGAGCAGAAGGAATCGATTTTAATAGAATTGCAAACATTACCCGATACAGAACGCGAACTATTTTTGATGAAATTTTATTTAGATTTATCGAATGGAGAGATTGCTGCTGCGTTAGGTATTACAAAGTCAGCTGTTGAAAATCGATTGTATAGAGGGAAGAAAAAATTGGTAAAATTGCCTACGATAAAGGAGCGATTAGAATGAATGATTTACAAGAAATGCTTCAACTAAATATCGATGACATAGAGCCAGAGAGTGTGACAAAGATTGAGAAAAAACGTCTACTTCATAACATTTTGAATAAGAAAAAACATCGATTTCTTCATTATGCAGTAGCAGTTGGTTTAATGACCTTTGGAATTGGTTCTTCAGTATTGGTGCTTTCCCCAACGATTGCAGCTCAAATTCCAATTGTTCAAAACATCGTCGATTATTTTAATGGTGAGACAACACAATTTACGTATTTCAATGACTATGCAACGGTTATTGGCTCAATGCAAACGAGTAATGGTGTAACAATAGAAATTGGGGATGCAATTTTTGATGGAACAACAGTCACTATTGCGTTTGCAATTGAATCTGAAAAAGAAGATTTTGGTGAACACCCAATTTTTGGAAATCCAATAGTAACGAACGGAAACGTTCAAGGTAGTTCAGTTACATCGATTAAAAAAGTAACAGATACAACTTATGCTGGTGTTATAACCGTAACACCTGAGTTAACCGGAGGTTCACCACGTACAGTAAGTCTTTCATGGTCACCCGGAAGTGTTTGGAATCTTGAAACGGACGAAATCATCGAAGGCGATTGGTCATTTGAGTTCAAATTAAAAAAGATTAATGTTAAGGGTATACTTGTCGACTATACAGATACAAAGAAAGATTTCATACTTAATGTACCATCTGTAGATATAACAGGTTATACAATAAATGTTCCATTTGAGATTGAAATGCCTTCAAAATACGAGCTGTCTAACTTACCATATAGTATTGAGTTTGAAGTGAAAGATGAATTTGGAAATGACTATGAAATGCTTACAAACTTAGCAGGTAGTACAACCAAACATGCAGCAAAGGGGTCCTATACATTTGCGAATTTGCAAAGTGGTTCTGAAAGACTTACTATTACACCTAAGCTCATTCATGAAAATGAGGAAATATTGTTCGATTCATTTATAATTAATAACCCAGAAAAGTCAAGTAAGTAGGGTTTAATTGGCGTGATTGTTAACTTAAACTAAGAGTTTGTGAAAAAATGCACTTAATCTAACGGGTGCTTTAGTTAAACATGACCATCATTTCGGCGATCTATTGTGAAATGTTACACGTTAAACTAACGAAGCAGTTTAGTTGAACAAGGTTTTATAAGAAAATCTAAAATATAATAGTGTGTTTTGATTACAAATCAAAACATGCTTTTTTTTATCTTTATCTGGTTGTAACACTATAAATTAACTTTATAAATAATAGAATCAAAAATAACTTAGAAAAAATGAAGGAGTTGAAACTTTTTGTACGTCCAGATCACTCTAATTAATGAAGGGAGGGATTACACTGTGAAACATGATATACATACAGTGAAAAGAGCAATTAATGGAGACGCTAGAGCTTTCGAAGAATTACTTTTTTTAGAAGAAAAAATGCTATATTATAAAGCTCTTTCTTATGTTGGTAAGAAAGAAGACGCTTTGGATGCCATTCAAGAAACTTCATGCAAAGCGTTCCTTTCAATAGTCCAATTACAAAATCCAGAGTATTTTTCAACTTGGCTATTTAGAATTCTCATACGTGAATGCTACAAGTTATTAAAAAAGCGAGATCAAATCATACCTTATGAGGAAAATGAACTGTTAAAGAGATTAGAAAAAAAACAAGATAAAGATATAGAATCTTTTCATTTGAATGAGGCATTATCCAAACTTAATTCATCTTATCAAACATCCATCATCTTATTTTACTATCATGACCTTCCAATTCAGGAGATTTCCGAGATCATGGAAAAACCAGTTGGGACAATAAAAACTTATTTACGCAGAGCGAAGAAAAAATTAAAGAATGATTTAGAAAGGAGTTACAAATTAAATGAAAAAGTCACATAATCAGTTAAACGATTTCCCAAAAGAACAAGTTCGTTCAGCTATTCAACATGGTATTGCTCAAGCTGAAGCACAAATTAGTAACACGATGAATAGTGAACATAGTTATAAAGTTAAAAATGGAAAGCGTAAGATATTATATGCTATATGTAGTGTAGCAGCCGTTTTTGGAATATTGGTATGTTCGTCCTACTATTCTCCAGCTTTAGCAAGTAGCTTGTCTAAAATACCTATTATTGGTTCTGTTTTCGGTGATTCTAATCTAATCGGTTTACAACAAGCTCAAAAAAATGGTTTAACAAGCGAAATTGGGGAGACACAGGAAATCAATGGAATATCCGTTACCCTTGATGAAATTTTATATGATCAAAATAATATTACGATTGGTTATATAATAGAATCAGAAAAAGAACTGGGAGAATTCTATTTTAACGCCGGTGCGGATTTTACGATTAATGGTGAATTACCTAATGGATCTTCAGGTGGATATAGTGAAGATATCCAATCGCCAACAACTCGGACTGCAATTCAAGATATAACCGTAACCGAAGATATGCCGAATGCTTTCGAACTCGGTTTAATTTTACATGGGGTGAATGGAGAAACGTGGTATTTCTCAACTTCAATAAAACAAATTACTGACATTAGGAAGGTTCCTATTCAACATTCAGAAAATGTTGATGGCATTAATCTCACTGTTACAGAATTATCTATAAGTGAAACAGGTGTCAGCATTTCTTATGAAAGTTCAGAAGAAGGTACGGATTTTGAACTAAGTCGGGCTGGCGATATAGAATTCTTGATGGTTGATCAAGCTGGAAATGAAATTACAAGTCACTCAGGTGGAGTAACAGGTAAAAGGCTAAAAAATAGATTAGTGTTTAAGAGTAATAAGCAGTTTGATCCAATCAATTCAAATGTTACCGATTTGACAATCACTCCTTATTTAGCACTTCCAACGGGTGGAGGAGGAGTGGAATTTGATGAAAATGGCGAACCAAGGGAGTTAGAATTTAAAGGGGATTCTTTACAGCCAGTTGTGTTTGAATCTTTTAAAGTGAAAATAACACAATGAGTTCATTGTTTAAAAAGAGCTGATATTCAGCTTTTTTTATCTATATTTCAGGTAGAAAATTATTAAGTGAATGAATTCACTTAAACTAACGGGTGCTTTACTTCAAGAAGGAGTAAAGCCATTTTTCTTATTGAACTAAAGAAGCAGTTTAGTTGAATAGTGTTGTTCAGCAATCGGGCCATATTGTTGAGGAACGTAAACAGATAATTATATATAATACATCCGAGTAAAAAGTCGCCAATACCATCTGGCATTGTAAATCTAGGAGCATAAAGGCTTGGTCAAAGTTCTTCAGTAATATCATTCTCATATACAGTAGCAACCTATATGATTTATCCCGCAAAAGTTGCAAAATGAAGATATTCCAGTTTATTAAGAACTTTTGAAGTTAATTTTGACCGGTAGAAACAATATGGTAAATACGGGCAAATCTGCCTATCGAAAAATGATGAAAATAGATAAATAAATCCAACCAGTTTCATCCAGCCAATTCATATGCCCCAATACTTTCTAACCCTTTTCACCAATTCTGGTTATCTTTGCAATATCAAAAAAATATCTTAACAATTGTGTGGTAGTATTTGGTTGTATTGAAAAATACGAATACCCATTAGGAGACGTTTAAGATGATGAACTATTTAACTAGTAAAGCGAAAAGAAAAGTGTTGAGTGTACTAGCAGCATCTGCATTATTAGTACCAGTTACTTTTTCAACTATTGGAGATAACGTTCAAGCAGCACAAATTAAAGATGTAGCAGTAACTTATGACGTGAGTGATTTTGCTTTTTCTTTAGGATCTGACGAGTCACAACGTACATTCAATTGGTATACAGATAAAACAGATCAAGCTGGAGTTGTTCAATTTGCAAAAGCCAACAATGGGTATGGACAAAAATTCCCCAAAGGTAAAACGGTGACAGTTGAGGCAACATTAGAAGATGCAACTAGTGGGGAATCTAGTCATGAAGCGACGATTACTGGTTTAAAAGAAAATACAACTTACAACTATCGTTTTGGTGATGGAGAAGGAAAATGGAGTGAGTCGTATACATTTACGGTGCGCGAAGCTGAAGCTGTAGATGGACAAACAACTGTAACTGGTGATGTTAAATTCACAAACTCAGTATTCAACGCTTCTATTGCTCAAGAAATTACTTTAGATGACGATGACTTAAATTTAAGTTCAACTGCATTAGAGACAGTAGTAGTAACTGTAACTGACGGTAATGTGACAGCTAATGTTACATTAACTGAAGATGAAGTTGATGAAGGTACATTTACTGGTGAACTTAGCCTTGCTCAATTAGCTGCATTTGCTGATCACAAAGGGAATCCCTATGGTATCGAAAGAACATTAACAGTAACTTACAATGATGCTGCAGATGTTAATGGTGATGCTGTAATAGATAAAGATGAAGCAACATTAGACACTGCTGTTCCTGGAATCAATGTTGCTGAAGATTTTTATTTAGCTACTGATGGATTTACAGCTAAATTTCTTGAAGTTGGTGCAACAGTAACAGTATATCAAAATGGAACTTCTGTAACTTCTGAAGTTGTTGATGCTAACGGAGCAGTAACAATTACCGGTTTACCTATTGACACAAAATATGAAGTAACTATTTCTGATGCAGCTGGAAATGAATCTGAAGCATTTTTAATTTGGTTATGGTAAAACACTAGATCAAATTAAAACTGATTTAGGTGATAATGTAAATTTATTAGTAGGTGAGAAAGAAGTAGTTGTACCAGTGGTATGGGCTGACAATACTGTAGAAGCATATAACAATGCTGCAGCAGCAACATATGTGTTTTACAGGAACAATCGATGAATTACCTACTGGGTAAGAAGATGAAACTGATACAATCACTGAAGTAAATGTAAATATTGTTGTATCTTAATAAATGTAAGGCATTACTACTTGATGTAACCAGACACATTGTTCCACATTTTAAGTAGAAGGAAGAGTCTGTTGGAGAATAATCTCTGACAGGCTTTTTCTTTTACTAAAATCGATGGATAAAGTTCTTGAAAATCATTACAATTGGCTAATTAAAAGTAGAACTAACTTAGGAAAGAACGGTTATATTTGCGATTATGCTCGTCTGTACCCTTCAAAAAGTCAATCTACGAAAAATCATCCTATTATTTTTAGGGTGATTTGTTTTTCAACAATCGGGCGCGATTGTTTAATAAGGGTCCCTTTTCTTATTCAACTAACGGGTGCTTTAGTTAGACAAGATCATCATTTCGATGGTCTGTTTTTTTATCCGAAACAACAAGTAGATCTCAGAAATCCATTGTGAAATGGTACACTTAAACTAAAGAAGCAGGTTAGTTCAATAAGAAAAAATGGATTTTTGACATTTTCAGATGGGAAATATATTTAAATTTGGAACCTTCATTTAATTCAAACGTAAAATTAGGCAGTGTTAATGATTAGGGGTGAAGGAATGGTTAGAAGAAGAGGAACGTATCAAATAAAAATTCGTGACAAGCAGCTCGTTTGTTTATTTTGTCAGCACGATGAATTTCTGCATCGTGAAGTTTATTTGGATTTAAATCCTTTAGGTGAAACGGTAACAGATCAGCTCACATTGCAATCATTTTACTGCACGTCTTGTGGTGATATCCGGATGTTTCAAGAAAAGAATCGATTTAATCATACGTTACAAAAACATGTATCTATTATTGAATACACGGAAGTGATAAAAGAATGAGTGGTATGGATGAATCTCTACGCCCCCAAAAAAGTCGTATTACGATTTATGATGAGCCTGTTATTTGTAGTTTTTGTTCACATGATGTGTATATACCTCATGAAGTTATTGTGAATGTTGAACAACCAGGTGTCGGTGTACGTCATGTTCGTTATACAGCAATTTGTCAATATTGTGGTCAAGCCAAACATTTTGGAGATCCAAGTCATTATGATACCGAAAAAGAAGATTATATTTGGGCATTGAATCAGTATTTAATTTCCGTTAGAAGTTATAAGATTAAGATTGTATTCTATGTTGGGAAAAAAAGTAACGATAAAATAACTTCTTTTACAAATAAGCTAATTCAAGATTTCGGTATAGAAGTAGATAATATAAAGACGAGTAATTTAAAAGGAGTAGGAGAACTTCAAATAAAGATTTCAAGTTTAAATGAAATACAAAATATCAGATCTCATATAATGAACTCCGCGAGGCGACTATATATAACGCTAAAGGATCTAACCATTAAATAGGATTATCTAATTCTGTCATTATGTGTAAAAACAAAATTATTGGCCCAATTAGTAGTCTCAAAAACAAAATCAACCTCAATTTTTCTTGTTATCTTGACCTAAACGGGTAGATTAATTTTTTATACTTAATACGACTAAAATTGTAATATAAGAATGCTTCTTCAACTAACCGGTGCTTTAGTTCAGAACATGGGGTTGCTTAGGCAGCTCTTTTTTCTTATTGAATTAATGCGACAGTTTAGTGAAAGATTAAATTATAAACACTCATGGAGAAGTAACGACCAAAGGTGATAGTTACACTTCTAGTTCAATTTATTTATAAGTATATTAAGTTAATGTTGGGTGGTAGAGAGGTTCTCTTCTATCTGCTTGTTGAATAAAATGATATTTGAAGTTTAGCGGGAATACACATAAAAAGATGGAGGGGTGTGTTTATGTTCAAAAAAGGATTAATTTTAATCTGCACAGTAATTTTATCATTAGTCAGTGCGGGCTGTAATGAAGAAGAACCAATAAAAGAAGAAGTTATTCAACACAATTGGAAAGAAAGTTCTCTTTTTGAATCAGGCAGTTACACAATGATTGGTGAAGAAGGACGTTTAGGTTTTCTTTACAATGATAGTGAAGTAGATAGATTCTATCCAAATAAAACACAAAAGTATATGTGGCATTTTTGGGGAAATGAAGATGAGTTGATTGGTGACATTGAAGTTTTAGGAACTCACGAAAACAGTAATGAGGAAATAATAGTTGTACCAAGAAAAGAAAATACTTTTCTTAGTCCTAATAATGGTGCAGATCAGCACTCTCCAACAAATATGATGCTTCCTAAAAGTGGAATGTGGAAGTTAGACGCTTATATTGGAGATAGACTATTTGGAAGTGTTTATGTAAAAGTTCATGAGAAATAATGGATTATTGAACTAACGGGTGCTTTACTACAAGAAGGAGTAAAGCCTTTTTTCTTATTGAACTAAAGGGGCAGGTTAGTTTAAGAAGCAAAATAATAGGATTTGCGTTCAATTTCCATATACTGTATATTTAGCGGAGTTATGTTGGGATTCGAATCTTCAACTCTAGGGTTCAAAGTTCAAGTGCAACTGTAGCAATTCTACAAGGTCTTTATGCGGAAAATCTTCTTTCATTACAAGGTTCTCTTCCATTTTTTTTTTGAAGGTAATATTGGTACAACTATTACTGCAGTACTTGCTTCTTTAGGGACACTGTACATAAGAAAATTACTAAATAAAGAAGGTGATCTCATGCTAAAAATTCCAAGTAAACGCGCACAAAATATAAAGGCTAAACAACGAGCAAGTATTACTTTTCGTATGAACATATTGTTTTTCTCGATATTTATACTTTTTACAATGCTAATACTAAGATTAGGCTATTTACAAATCGTAAAAGGAGAATATTATACAAATGAATTAGCCAAGACCGAAGAAGTCCCGGTAAATACTAGTGTACCCCGTGGTCGAATTTTCGATAGTGAAGGACGGATAATGGTTGATAATCTTCCGCAACGAGCTATAACGTATACAAAAATGCAAACAACGAAGTCAAAAAAGATGTATGAAATTGCAGAAATATTAAGTAATTTAATAGAAAAGAAACCAAACAATATTACCAAAAGTGATTTGCAAGATTTCTGGTTAAAAAAATATCCAGAAGAAGCACTTGAATTAGTGACAGAAGAAGAACGTAAAGAAATAGAAACGGATGAAGAAGTAGAAAAAAAAGACCAAAATAGAGCAATCGACCGTTTGACTAGAAGTAGAATTACAGAAGAACAGCTGAATTCTTTTACTCCAGAAGAATTAGAAATCATTGCTATTTATCGAGAAATGGCCTCTGGATATGCATTATCTCCTCAGATTATTAAAGGGGATGACGTAAAAGAAGAAGTTACAGTAGAAGAATTTGCACGTGTATCTGAGAGACTAGATGGTTTAGAGGGAGTAAATACTACAACAGATTGGAGAAGAGTAAAAACTTCTTCACTAGCTATATTAGGCTCAACTACATTACCAAAAGTAGGTATTCCAAAGGATCGATTAGATTATTTTCTTTCTCGAGACTATTCTCGAAATGACCGTGTAGGTACAAGTTATATTGAACAACAATATGAGGAAGTCCTCCAAGGTCAAAAAAGTGTGGTCAAAAACATAACGGATGGAAAAGGAAGAGTTATCGATATTCAGACAGTTTATGAAGGAAAACCTGGGAAAGATTTAGTGTTAACAATGGACAGTGAAGTTCAATTAGCGCATGAAGAAATTCTAGCAGAAGAACTACTTAAATTTAGTAAAAACAGTGGTGGTCAATATTTGCAAAATGCATATTTTATCATGATGAATCCTTATACGGGTGAAGTACTTTCACTAGTAGGTAAACGAATTGGAAAAAATGAAGAAACAGGTGCAAAAGAAATTAATGACTACGCATTTGGCGCATTTACTAATGCATATGAAGTTGGATCCACTGTGAAGCCAGGTACTATACTTACAGGTTATCGCGAGGGTGTGTATCCAATCGGTGGCTCATTAGTGGATGAACCTATCCGTATAAAGGATTCGCAACCAAAAAGTTCTGTATTTAACCGATTCGGAAGTGTACGAATGAATGACTTACAAGCGCTAGAGCGTTCTTCCAACGTATATATGTTTAAAACAGCATATGGAGTTGCCGGCAGTACTTATAGACCAAACCAATCTATTAACTTTGGGACAGATGCCTTTCTTAAAATGAGAAGTGGTTATGCTCAACTTGGACTCGGAGCATTAACAGGTATAGATTTACCTGGAGAAGTGAACGGAAGTACAGGTGGATTTGAAGATGGTAAGCTGCTAGATTTAAGTATTGGACAGTTTGATACGTACACTACATTGCAATTAGCACAATTTGTTTCTACGCTTGCTAATGGTGGTAATAGAATTCAACCTCATGTAGTCAAGGAAATTAGAAAGCCTTCTGAGGATGGCGTCCAGCTCGGTAACGTAGTAAAAGAAATTACGCCAACTATATTAAACACAGTAGATAACACAAGAGAGGAAATCGAACGTGTTCGTCAGGGTATGAGACTTGTATATTTTAGTAGAGGAGGAACGGCGAATAAAGCCTTTGGAAATGCTCCATTTACTGGGGGAGGAAAAACAGGCACTGCTCAAGCTAGCTATTTTGATGCCGAGTTATGGCAAACATTTAATACTGTAAACTTAACCCATGTCGGTTTTGCACCATATGGCAATCCGGAAATAGCATACGCACTCGTTATCCCGCATGCTTCGTTGGAATCATCATACAAAACAAATTTTTCTACTCCAATAGCACGAAGACTTGTCGATAAATATTTTGAGATTAAGCTAAAAAATAATACGACATCAGTAAATGATTCAACTTCAACTCCACTTATAAAACCAGCATTTACAAATGCTAAAATAGATGAAGAAGACACAGAAGAATAACTCTTTTAATAAGGAACGGGTGCTTTACTTCAAGAAGGAGTAAAGCATTTTTTCTTATTGAACTAACGCGGCAGGTTAGTTGAACAATAAAAATAAAAAGCATTCTATATTGAATGCTTTTTATTTTTATCATAATTAGGTGATGTACTAGAGTTTGTTAATGTGCGATCCAATACCTTTTCGGTAAAAGGCATAAAGTAATAATATTATCCCCCCCAAGCCTCTTTTAAAAGCTTCACGCCTTTTTGAATTTCACCACAGGTAAGATTACTAAATCCAAGTTTAATAATTGCTTCTGCAGGGCGGTTTTTTATGAAATAGATAGAGGTAGGATAGACTTTTATCCCATAAATGGAAGCACGCTCGATTAACCATTCTTCTGAACGATTTAGATGTACCTTAACTATAACGTACAAACCAGACTGTTCCCCAATAATGGATATACTTTGTTTGAAGTGTTTTTTTAATTCTGAAACTAAGCACTGCATTTTCCGCTTATACACAAGTCGCATTCGTTTTATATGACGATTCCATTCTCCCTCTTCCATAAATTTAGCCATTGTAAGCTGGCTTAGGAGTGAAGAGGTACTCTCGAAATGAAGAAATTGGTTTTTATAACGATTTAATACTAACCGCGGCAGCACCATATAACTTAGGCGGATTCCTGGAAGAAAGGACTTTGAGAAATTCCCTAGGTAAATGACTCTTGTTGAATCAATGGATGCAAGTGCTGGAAATGGTTGTTGAGTATAGCGAAATTCACTATCATAATCGTCTTCGATAATATATCCTTTTCTCTTGGTAGCCCATTGAATGAGCTTTTGCCTTTGTTGAATGGACATGCTTATACCTATTGGGCTTTGATGGGAAGGTGTCACATATATTAAGCGTGACATCATATTTTCTAATTGTGAAAACTCAGCACCTGTTTCATCAACTGGTAAAGTTTCAAGTGTAAAACGATGGAATAGAAATGCCTCTTTAGCTCCATCATACCCTGGATCCTCCAAGATTACGCTTGAGAAATCATCCTTTAGGATTTGTCCAAGATTAATTAACATTTGCTGTGTGCTGCTCCCAATGATAATTGCATTTGAATCTGTCTTTACCCCGCGAGATTGGAGTAAATAGACAGCAATTTGGTTACGCAAACACATTTCACCAAAAGGATCCCCGTATAGAAAACTCTCCTGTAAGGTCAGTACTGAATTAGTAATTCTTCTCCAAGCTTTTAGAGGAAAGTTTGTTTGATCTACAGCCCCTGCTTTAAAATCAACGAAAAATGATGTCACCGGGTCAGTTTGCTTGCTAGGAATAGAGATGACTTCCTCCTGAAATAAACGAGGCTCTAATTCATTAACAAAGTAGCCTTTTCTTCCTTCTCCCCGAATATAGCCTTCTGCCACAAGCTGATCATAAGCCATTAATGTCGTATTGCGACTGACTTGCAGGGAATCAGCCAGTTGACGTATGGAAGGTAATTGTTCGTTTTCCGGTAGGTCCCCATGCTCAATAAATAATTTAAATCGCTCATATATCTGTTTGTATTTAGAAGAGTGATCGTCTAAAGCAAAAATGATATTTTTCATTATAAATCGCCTCTGACATGTCTATTTTATTTAAATTGTACCTTTTTATATGTCAATTATTATATTACTATGTTGACTAACAGATATCCATAAGCTTTAAAAATAATCAGAAAAATATAAGGGGGATTCGATGCTAAATATTGCTGAGTTGAGCGCATTTATTCTGGTTGTCTTCGGATTGTTTTTGATCCCAGGTCCTGCTGTCTTGTTAATGATCTCTCGATCGGCTCATGAGGGGACCAAAACAGGTATTATAACCGGTCTAGGCATTGCAACAGGTGATTTCATTCATGTGTTATTAGCAGCTGTTGGATTTTCAGCAATTCTTATGACTTCTACGGTTGCTTTTAATATTGTAAAAATCGCCGGAGCAGCGTATTTGTTATATATGGGTATTCGGGCATTATTGGCAAAAGCATCATCAATAAAAATGCCTGATGTTGTACAGGAGTCACTACTTAAAGTATACAGGCATGGAATATTGGTAGAAGCTTTGAATCCGAAAACAGCACTTTTCTTTTTAGCTTTATTTCCGCAATTTGTCAATGCAGAGAGCGGTACAATCGTAACGCAATTTTTAATTTTAGGTGTAATTTTTGTTGTATTAACTGTTATTTATACAACGATTTTATCCTTCTTTACTGGAACAATTGGACAATTAATCAAGCGGGGAAATGGAATAAATAGGTGGGGTCAAAAAGTTTTAGGTCTGCTTTATATTGGTCTAGGCTTGCAAGTATTACTCCTAGGTCCACACTCATTTTTCTGAAGATTATAAGAACTTCTTCTAAAGGTTTCAGTAAATCATTTTAATATGAAAAGGAGCAAGCCATTATGTATATTCCAAAATATTTTAAAGTCACAAATATCAATGAAATTATAGAATTTATGGAGAGGAACTCATTTGCTACAATAGTCACAACTAAAAAAGGGAAACCCATAGCTTCCCACCTTCCATTGAGGCTTCATAAACATGGAGAGGATTATTATTTAACAGGACATATGGCATATGGGAATCCTCAATGGAGAACATTTGAAACAGGTGAAGATGTTCTAGTCATATTTCAGGGACCACATGGTTATATTTCTTCATCATGGTACGAGCATGAAAATGTACCCACATGGAATTACCAAGCAGTACATGTATATGGCCAAGCAAGTATATTAGGTGAAGAAGAGTTGAAACAAGATCTTTCAGAGTTGCTAGAGAAGTATGAAAAGCAACGTGAAAACCCAGTATTATGGGATAAGTTATCGCCTCAGCTATTAGAAAGTCAACTAAAAGGGATTGTTGGCTTTAAAATAAAAGTGCAAGAAGTACAAGCGGCTTATAAATTAAGTCAGAATAGAAATGAAGAGGATTATCATAACATTGTTGAAAAATTACAAGAAGAAGAAAATCTAAATTCCCATCAATTAGCAGAAGCGATGAAAAAAATAAAAAATAAGGGGGATTGAGAGGTTAGTTTGTGAAGATTTTCACTTAAACTAACGGGTGCTTTAGTTTAATAAGAAAAGATCATTAGGGAACGCTAAAATGAGGTGGTGAACTAATGAAAAAATACATTATTTTTACGGTTGCATTTCTTCTTGTTGTTACACTTAATAAAGCAGGGGCTACAATAGAAGAATATACTGTAATAGCAAAATCTGATAAAGACGATATAACTGTCTATGCGAAAAAAATGGGAGGACTATATCGAGATTTTAAAATTGATTTCAAAGGGGAGACTTACTTTAGACCTTATTGGATGAACGTTACTAATCCTACCTATGCCCCGCAAATTATTTACGAAGATATAAACAAAGACGCGAAGAAAGAGCTAATTATAATTTTAACTAAAGGTTACGGTACTGGTGTTGTAGATCAAGAAGTTTATGTTTATAGAAATACAAATGGATTGTTTGATGTGCTTGTTGATGATCCTATGGCAATTATCTACAAAGATGTAAAAACCAAGTTAACAACAGAAAAAGCAGAAATTAGAATAGGCGACAAAATATATAAAGTTGATATAACCCCTTTAGAAATAAAGCCTACAAACTTATTTGAGGGTATTGCTTTTGGTGGTGTAATTAAATATGAAGTAAAAGACCATCAACTTATTGCTACAATCTCAGGTCAAATTTCCCCAGCTAGCTTTGTTGGTGAAATTGTTATTGTTTATGAATATCGTGACAGTATGTATCAAGCAAAATCAATTGAATTTCAACGCTATAATTTTTGAGTTATTCTACTAACGGGTGCTTTACTTGAAGAACACTTAGGTGGTAAAACGGAACTTTTTCTTATTCAACAAAAGAAGCAGGATAGTTAAAGAACATTTAGGGTACGTTACTTTAAAAAAGGAGTAACCTAAATGAAAAATCCATTCTTAATTAGTTTTTATACGCTTATATTTTCGTTCAGTCTTTCCATGTTATTAGGAAATCCTGTTTATTCACAAACTACACCTTCAGATAAAATTGAATATTTATATCCTGCAAATAAGGAAAAAGTTTTTGATGAAACTGTGGATGAATTTTACCAGGCATTAAGAGACATAAAGTATCCTGTACATCAGGAGCTATATCAAAGATATCAGCAGAAGCCAAAGCAACTGCAAAGACATTTGGATACTGTTCTTTTTAAAGAAATGCCTGATGCATCTATAAACATTAGGGAAAAGTTATTGTTTAATGAGATAGAAGGATTAAATTATATAATTTCTGATGGAAATATTCTTCGTCCTTACCCTGAAATAGATATTAACTACCATCAGACTGTTAGCCCTGATAGGCAAGTTTATTTCTTTTATTCCTTTAAAGACACAGAAAAAGAATTTAGAGGTAGATATGCAATTTATGATGTTGAAACAAAAGAAATGGTAGCAGGTGGAGGTACTTATATGCCAAAGTCATTTAGGGGAAATAGCTAAAAGATTTTGTTCGTCTTGTTCAACTAACGGGTGCTTTACTTCAATAAGAAAAGAAATGATAAAATAAAGGGGAAATTAGTTAGAATTATTATTGGCTACTACCCGACTTTGTTTGGTCATATCCTGAAAATCACTTAGATTACTTTGCAAAATATTGAATATTTGAAGGTAAGTATTTCTAATTGATGCCAAATACTTTTATGTTTACTTGTCGAATTTTTGTCATTCATAAGTACATCCTATTACAAGGAGGTGCGAGGAATGGCAATTCGGATTTTAA
>NZ_FOGY01000024.1 GCF_900111345.1 Psychrobacillus sp. OK032 | reverse complement strand
GGGCAAGCAATCGATGGTAGTACTCTGTGGTAAATTACTGAAAATATTACATGGCATTTGTAAAAAGAAAGTCTATTTTAACGAGCAATTTATGATGAGGGATATCCACTGTCTCGCAGAGGCAGCGTAAGCATTTTCAACGACCTATAATTAGAAGGATGACACGGAGAAGCCGGCATTATTACTAACACTAAGACCACGAGTCCCTGGGGCAGCTTAGCTGGCCTCTGCCTTATGAATAGACCGAACGAAGGAATGTAAGCGCACTGACGCTAAGAGACATGGGAGGGTACGTCATCATAAGCATCGCAGAGATCCATTGTGCATCACATAGTGGAGAAAAAAGCTAATGATTTCCATTAGTTTTAGCGAAGCGTACACTCAAATTGGTAAGAATAACTATAAATTCAAGACTATGTTTATAAAAAAGATGAAAATTTTTTTTTCTACACTAGAAGTGGTGAAAACCGTTGATACCTCAATGTTTATAGAGGGAGGTTAGTTTAATAAGCAGAAATGGACTTAGTTAGTTTAAATTGGATTATTAACTTAATATTGGAACTTTCATTCATGTTAAACGTAAAGTAAAGGGACTATGTCAGTTCAATGAGATACATATAAAAAAGTAATTATTAAAGGGGGAAATAAAATGGGTATTTATATGATGATATTACCAATAATTAGTATGTTGTTAGGTTTGTATTTAGTATGTCTGGGACTATGGGAATTAAGAGTTGGTTTAGATAGAAAAAGATTTATAAACTTCTCGTTTACTGGGCTATTTTTGATCTTTATATTACCCGTTATCTTTGGGTTTCAATTGATAAATTTTTCCGCTTATTGAACTAACGGAAGCATTAGAAATGATCAATGAGCTGCATAGACGGTTCTTTATCGTTATTCAACTAACGGGGCAGTTTAGTTCAACGGAGGGATGGCTATTAAAAGTTTGATAAAATCTATGATAGGTTGGTTTATTGGTGTGCTTATAGGTGTATTTATTATAAGTTTATGGGAAAACGGAGAAGTAGACTGGGGATATTTTGTTGCTTTGAGTATAGGTGGTCTAATTGGTGCAGTTATCTTAGGAATAATGAAGGCTTTTAAAAATGATGAAAGTAAAAAACACAATTGAATTTGTTATCTTATTGAACTAACGGGTGCTTTACTTCAAGAAGGAGTAAAGCCTTTTTTCTTATTGAAGTAACGAAGCAGTTTAGTTGAAGAAAAATGTTTTAGCCTTGTTTAACAATCGGGTCCATATTGTTGAAGATTCAAGTACAATAGAATCAGAGGTTTTCTTCAAATAAAAATTAGAAAATTTAAAGAGGATATAAAAATGTATAATGAAACAGCCAAAAATATTAGAGAAAGTTTAACAGCTGATTGTACGAAGTGCTTTGGACTTTGTTGCACAGCACTTAATATTGTAGCATCGAGTGATTTTCAAATTAACAAGCCAGCAGGTAGACCTTGTGTTAATTTACAATCTGATTATGGTTGTCAAATTCACAGTGACCTACGTGAGAGAGGTTTTAAGGGATGTACAGTGTTTGACTGTTTAGGTGCTGGACAAGTCGTTTCTCAAGTTACTTTTAAAGGTCAAAGTTGGCGAGATAATCCTAAAATTGGAGATAAAATGTTCCAAGTGTTTCCAATAATGGAACAAATACATGAAATGATTGCCTACACGGCAGAAGCCTTGTCGTATGACATTCCCCGTGCTTTGTCTGATAAATTGAGTGTGCAGTTAAAAGAATTGCAGAACTTAACAAAACTCGATGCTGAACAATTATTATCTCTTGATTTAGTGATGTACAGATTTCCAATAAATAAATTGCTTTCGGAAACCAGCAAGTATATTCGAGAAAGCTTAATTTCAAAGTTACCTAGCACTAGAAATGCTAAGAATTATATTCATGAAAGAGCTGACTGGATTGGCAAAAAATTAAGAGGTAAAGATTTAAGAGCGATAGATTTAAGGGGAGCATATTTGATTGCTGCAGATATGAGGAATGCAGATTTAAGAGGTGTCGATTTTATTGGTGCTGATTTGCGTGATGCTGATTTAAGGGGAGCGAACTTATCTACGAGTATGTTTTTAACTCAAATGCAAATTAATTCGGCTAAAGGTGATGTAAAGACAACATTACCCTCTCATATACAACGCCCCCTTCATTGGATTAACTGATTTTGTTCATGTTTGTGTATTCAAAGAGACTTTTGAAGATTGTCTCCGTTCAATTGAAACGGAATCCCTTATTTAATGGAGTGGAGTTATATTAAGGTGTAGAAGAGATTGTGAAGGATTCTACTTAAACTAACGGGTGCTTTAGTTAAACAAGACCATCATTTTCGATGGTCTATTTTTTTATCTGAAGCATCAAGTAATTCTCAAAATCCATTGTGAAATGCTACACTTAAACAACCGTAAAGTATTTACACAATTAAAAAGTAATTCACTGGGTAATATTGGTTAATAAATACATGTGATATGAAAATGTACAAGTTGTTTTGTATCATATTTCACAAGATAAACATATACATACTAGGACTGATTTAAAACAAAAGTTTATATTTTTATATGTGTAATATTTTACTGTGATTTTTACTAATTTAATTTGATTGTAATGGAAAGCGTCCGCATGCAGCGTAAATCAATAGTATCGTTTAACTGAGCTTCTTAAAAAAGTATATGTATGCCATCAATTTTATAGAATTTATATTGGAGGTATTAACACAGACAAGAACGTGCATTCTCATTCTTGTGGATCTTTGCTTTTCCTTAAAAGATGCAAAAACGTTAAAACTATATAAATTTTCATATTTACCAATCTAAATAGCTCGAAATTTTGAAAGGATCCATGATTTATACATCTTGAAATTCCTTATCTTTTTTAATTCATTTAATAGATAAGCAGGAATATTTCTTGAGTGAAATATTCCTGCTCCCTACCTTTAATTTGCAAAAACCAACTGTACCCAGAAAAATAACAGTGTCAATGTGACGATTGTGGAAATTGGGATAACAATGAGCGATACACTTAAATAATCCTTCCAAGTAACTTTTATCTTATTGTTCCTTAAGATAGACATCCAAATTAGCGAAGCGAGCGTTCCAATTGGTAACAATAATGACCCCATATCACTTCCAATAATGTTTGCTAGATAAATTGTTTTTAATGTGATTGGATTTAATCCCATTTCCGTTAATGTAATCGTTCCAACCATTAAAGCCGGGTGGTTATTAAACAAGTTGGAAAGTACGGATACTAAGCCTCCCATTATAAAACTTGCTTGGAACAGACCTTGATTGACGATAGGTTCAAACCATTGTACTAATAAGTTAGTTAAGCCGACATTATGCAAACCGTATATAATCACGTACATAGAGAAAGCGAATATTAGAATATGCCAAGGTGTCTTCTTCAATATATCCAATGGGTTCGTACCTAATTGATACCATCTCCACATTAGCAGGACAAAGGATCCGAGTACTGCTACAAATTCAATAGGTACATTGATATATGATGCTACGAAAAGTAGAACACGCATAGTAAAAACAAATAGCAATATCTTCAGCATAAATTTTGTTCGTTTCTGTTTCGTTTCTATTGAGGTCTTCATTTTTAAAGGGTGGAAATTTTTTGTAAAAAAATGTTCCTCAATATCTATTGCGGCATCTGGCAATATTTTTGGGAGTTTTTTCTTTACAACGATGTACATCAAGTATGACATAAACAACAAACCTAATGTAGCGGGAACAAACATCATCGCTGTATGCATCCATAAAGACATCTCCACAATATTTAAAGCGATTAAGTTAACAATATTACTTACTCCAATAGGAGCGCTCGAAGCTGTTGCAATAAGTGCACCGCTCAACAAATACGGAAGTTGCTGATGGGGCTTAAGACGAAGGTTATGAAGTAGTAGGATTAGAATTGGAGTTGTTATTAAAATACTTCCGTCATTATTAAACAAGAGTGTCATCAAAAAACATAGTAACTGAATATACCAATATAGACGGTAACCAGAACCTTTCGCTAAATTGGCAAGTCTTGCAGCTGCCCAGTTGAAAAATCCGAAACTCTCTAATATAACAGCCATTACAATCGTTGCCATAATTGTTACGGAAGCACCACCGATTTTACTGATGATATCCATAATATCTGCTTGAGATACAATTCCAGCAAGTAAAATAATCGCTGCGCCAATTGACGCTGGCCATGCCTCATTCAGTCCTCTAGGTCTCCAAAAAATGACTAACATGGTCGCAAGGAATACCAAACTGGCGATTCCTATTTCTAAACTCATACATATACCATTTCCTCTCTTTTTTTGTTTGTCCATTCTATGTAAGTATATTCAGTTCAAGTTGCTCGACTTGAGATGTATGTCCATAAGGCATTATAATTTTTTGATAGAATACGGCTATTTGACCAATTTCCACCGTTAAAGTTTGAAAAAAGTGCAAAGATCCTATTTTACACTCGTATGTTTTCGTTTTCGCTTTGGACGAAATGATCACTACATTATTACCGAGGGCTATGTGTACCAAGAAATCTCGTAATGTAGAACTCGTTTAAATCAATGAAACCAAAAGTATCTAAACATAGATTGCCTAGCCATTGAATTGTAAGAACATAAATAGCAACAGCAAGAAGCATGCACTTTTCATACTTCTTGCTGTTGCTATTTTTACGTTTTGTTACACTAAGTGAAGGGTTTTTATATGATTAATATTTAGGTATATAGCATCTGATCTTGCTTTTTGAATCTCCATTATTTGTTCATCGATATTATTTATTTTTCCATTATGGCTTTTTATTCCACCAATATTTAATACGACAATTCTATGAATAAACTTTTCAATTTGCTTTTTAAAAGTATTCGCAAGCACCTCACTATTCGATCCTACTATTTTATTCTTTTCATTTATTCCATAAAGTCCTTCATTTTGAACATATGGAATTATCCATTTTAGATGAGTAATTGGAATATACATCGTTTTATAGATCGGGGAATAAAATACGAAATAATCGTCTTGAACACTTATTATTTGACCATGCAGAGGTTGGTTGTCTATCATATAGATTTCCACAAGCCTACCAATTGCAATTTCTAGTGTTTCTTTAAACGTCAAATCTTGTTGATTTTCTAAAGCTTTTATACTCGGGTCTTCTGTAGGACCTTGGATATTTTCTTCATTGTCTTGATCCATTTCAAAGTTTTGGATATGCTCGAGAGGAATATACATAAAATTTGTACCGTTAAAAAGTACTAACATATCACTACCTAAGTCAATTATCGTACCACTGATTTGGTTTTTTCCTGAAACTTCCACTTTAACAATTTCCTTGATAAGACTTTGAATAGTTTTATTCAAGGCCACATCTCCTTTTAATTTTAATCAATTTTCATTTTAATAGTCTCGCAATTGACGATACATCTTCTGCCTCATTTAAGATTGAATTGTTTCTCTAACATCGCTTTTTCCCCTTTTTTTACGTTCTTGCATACGGATTTTTTTCGTCACTCTTTGAATCATTGTTTGTTTCATTTTCTAAAGGGAAAGGATGGAAGGATTTAACACTGGAATTTATTTTACTACAAGGCACTTTAGTAAGATATGCAGTTAGTTATCTTTTGGTTCCAAGCAAAATAAGAAAGATGTCACAGTAAGATCGTAATGTAAATAGCATAGTAGATGCTTATTCAACTAACGAGGTACTTTAGTAAAAATCATCTGGTTGCTTAGGTAACTCTTTTTTCTTATTGAACTAAAGCGGCAGGTTAGTTTAACAACAAGTATTAAAAATTTCTATAATTATTCGTAGATATAAGAAGTTCGAAAAATGCAAGAAGGCATATATATAAAGTGAAAGGGAGGAGCAAAGTGAAAAAGGACACTAAATTAGGGTTATTTCTTTCATTGTTTGTATTAATTGGTTTTCCAGTTGTTTTTGTAGTTATATCATTGCTAACAGGACAATGGGATACTTTTATAATTGGTTTTCCAGCTTCATCTGCTGCGGGAATTATGGGTGTATGGATAGCTATTAGGCAGATAAAAAAGGAACGGAAAGGTGATTAATCGTCCCCACCGATTTAAACATTATCTAGCTAAACGGAGTGGATAAGGAAGACGTATGTCTAATTACTATCAAATTTATATTTATAAGAAGGAGAAAAAATGAATTCTAACAAAGATACTGAAAAAATGTACGAGGTCTCGTTATTTCGTCTTTATTTACTGAGGGCGCTGTACCTTCTTATCGTCGTGGGGCTCGGTATCGTACAATGGCCGGAAGTCATCAATCAGTTCATCCAACAGGAGAATTCTTGGGAGCTTATGGATGGAGTAGTCGCCTGCATGCTGACCGCCTTTTCGCTTCTGTCAATCCTTGGGCTGCGGTATCCGTTGCAGATGCTACCTTTGCTTCTGTGGGAATTGGTGTGGAAGTCAATCTGGCTGATCGTCGTTGCACTCCCACTGTGGTCGGCCGGTCAAATGGACGAATCAACCTTGGCGACAGCCTATGCCTGCTTGATGGTCGTGATTGTTCCTTTCGTCATTCCTTGGCGCTTTGTGTTTGCACACTACGTGAAGAAGCGCGGGGATCGGTTGCGCTGAGGGAAGCTGTCCAGCTCAGCTCGCGGCTGCCTCTAATCAGCCGAATGTGTATCGGTAGAAGCGCATTCACCTCTCTCGGGTAGGATTGGTTTGTGTTTTAGTCAATTTTATTGAACTAGTGAAAAGCAGTACAAATAATAAATGAATTTCTTATTGTCCTAACGGGTGCTTTAGTTAAACAAGTGGCTGCCTGCAAGGGTAGTTTTTTCTTATTGAACTAACGCGGCAGGTTAGTTGAACAGTGTTGTTTAACTTGTGTTCAACAATCGGGCCATATTGAGGAGGAGCATTCTAAAAGAAAATCGGCTATTTATCGATGAGATTGTGAGGATTGTACTTAAGCTAAACGAAGCAGGTTAGCCTGATTGTTAAGTGTTAGAATATTAGTTAAAATAAGAGGATATTACCCAATACTTAAGACTTTAGTGGTATGGGTATTTATTTACGAGGGGGGTAACGTACTATGCATTATGACGTAATTGTAATTGGAGCAGGTTCGATGGGCATGGCTGCAGGTTATTTTTTATCAAAGAGTGGGAAAAGAACTTTATTATTAGATTCCTTTAGCCCGCCCCATAACAAAGGGAGTCATCACGGTGACACGAGAATCATTCGGCATGCGTATGGTGAAGGTGAAGAATACGTTCCGTTGGCGCTCAAGGCTCAAGAATTATGGAACGAATTAGAGAAAGTGACGGGAAAACAATTATTTCTCCCAACCGGAGTTCTAAACGTGAGCCATGAAAAAACGGATTTTATCCAGAATATCATCTTAAGTTCAAAAGCCTATTCATTGCCACTTGAGGTTTTAGATTCAATTGAAGTGAATAAGCGTTGGCCGGGCATCACTATACCAAACAAGTATATTGGGTGCTTTGAACCAACATCAGGAGTGCTGAAATGTGAGGAATGCATTGAAGCCTATCGAGAACTTGCAGAGCGACACGGAGCTACCATCTTAACCAATAGTAAGGTGAGAGAATTATCGGTTCATGATAAAATAGTTACCATCAAAACCGAGGGTCAAACTTTTACCGCTGATGCGTTAGTGGTTTCAGCAGGAGCATGGTCAGGAAGTCTCCTTTCCATGTTAGATTTAAATCTCCCTCTAAATCCAGTTAGAAAAACATTTGCTTGGTTTGATGTCAATGAAGATTTGTATAATCATAAAGATTTTCCAGCCTTTTCGTTTGAGACATCTCAAGGACTATATTATGGTTTTCCAAGCATCAATGGTTCCGGATTAAAAGTAGGCCGACATGATGGAGGAGAAACAATCAATCCAGATGAAGCCATCCTGGGATTTGGTGAACTAGAGAAAGACGAGACAGATTTAAGACAATTTTTACATAACTATATGCCTTCTACACAACAATTGAAGTACGGTAAAACCTGTATGTATACACTGACTCCTGATGAAGATTTCATTATCGATTTGCATCCTAACTATTCAAACGTTGCCATTGCATCAGGCTTCTCAGGACATGGCTTTAAATTTAGCAGTGTAGTTGGACAGATTTTAAGTGAATTGATTATTTCAGGGAAGACAGAACAAAACATTTCTCCTTTTTCAATCAATCGATTTAAATAAACTTCTTTAACTAACGGGTGCTTTACTTCAAGAAGGGGTAAAGCCTTTTTCTTATTGAACTGACGCAACAGGTTCATTAATTTTATGGAGGTTGTTTATGAAAATAATAGAAGTAGATAGCAAAGTGCTAATAGATGACTTTGAATTTTATGGTCAAATTGAACAAGAAAAGTATTGTTCTAAATGCAAGTTTAATTTAGTTTATTATGATGATTTTGATACGTATTTTTGTCCTAAATGTAATAGTTGGATTGAATCTAAATGTAGTGACCTTAATTGCAAATATTGCCCTAATAGACCAGAAAGACCTTTATCACAGAAGTAGTGTTATTCAACTAACGGGTGCTTTAGTTACAGAACATTGAGCTGCTGCACTGACCTAAACAAATGAGACAAATAAAAGCACCTTTCGTTGAAAAGCGGGTATACAATACCTAAATTCATTGCGGAGGTGTTTTTTCTATGGGTACAAGAGTCAGTTATCCAGTAGAAGTGAAAATGAAGGCGATTGAAATGAGATTGGCTAAGGTGCCGGTAAAGGAAGTAATGGAAAAATTGAACATTCGAAACAAAACGCAATTGAAGAGATGGATGCATTGGTATCGAAACGGAGAAATACACCGGCTTAAACAACCAGTTGGTAAACAATATGCCTTTGGCAAAGGACCGGAATATGAAAACGAGACAGCCAGGCTACAGGCAGAGAATCGAGATTTGAAGCAACAGATTGAAGTTTTAAAAAAGTACGCGGAATTGGAAAGGGAGTGGCGCCAAAAGTAGTAATTCAATTAGTCGAAGAATTAAAGGATATTATGCCAATTGGGGAGATTTGTCGTCATCTAGGCGTGGGTCGCTCGTCATACTATGGTTGGAGAAAAAATGCGGGGCAATTCACACAAAAGGAGATTCGAGATCAGCAGATTGGCGACTTGTGCAAACAGCATAAATTCCGATATGGTTATCGAAAGATTGCCGCTCTGTACCCAG
>NZ_FOGY01000004.1 GCF_900111345.1 Psychrobacillus sp. OK032 | reverse complement strand
CCTCAAAGACGATGAGGTAGATAGGTTCGGGGTGGAAGCGTGGCGACACGTGCAGCTGACGAATACTAATCGATCGAGGACTTAACCAAAATGTATTTATCTGTTGAAAATGTCTTTTATCCAGTTTTGAGTGAACAAGCACTCATTGTCTAGTGATGATGGCAAAGAGGTCACACCCGTTCCCATACCGAACACGGAAGTTAAGCTCTTTTGCGCCGATGGTAGTTGGGGGATTCCCCCTGTGAGAGTAGGACGTCGCTGGGCACTGATAAGAAGTCGTTATCGAGTTAATCGGTAACGACTTTTTCTATTGCTGCATGTTTAGGAAATTAGCTTCTATTTTGAATAGTATTTTTGCCAGCTGCATTACTGAGGGCAATTCACATATGCATACATACTATTTTATTGGAGTTGCTTGCATTCACAAGTTATTTCTCAGATGTCCTGAACGTATAATATTCAGCTAAAATTTCTTAAATGCTAATTAATTCCTACTATTATTAATCTAGAATTATTAACAAAACTAGAATAGATGATAAATACCGTTTGCGGATGATACATTCGATATTATTATCAATCGCCAAGAATCATTATGATAGCGAAGTAAAACGGGATTAAAATGAAACGGTATATTTATCACCCAACAGGTTAGCGGAAGGAACAATGAATTTTTTCAAGAAGCTGATTCCTAATTTCAAGCACTTACATATAAAAAATGGTTCTATCTTTTTCTTTTCTGATTACACTAAATGTAGTAGGTGTAATGGAAGGGGTAGAGGATTTGGCGAAAAAATGGGGAATTACCGCTCTATTGTTATTTGGGGTATATGTTTTAGCTATGTATGTTTATATCTTCCATAGTGGAAGTGGGAGTATACCAGCAATATTAAAGGGGACAGTTGCGGATCCGCAAACTTTTATGACGGAGCGTGAATTGTACCTAAGTGGGGAGTATTCAAAAATAAGGAATTTCCTCTTTTTTATCGTTACTCCGTTTGAATGGCTTATCTATTTCTTTATTCTAATTACTGGCCTTTCTCAATTGTTCGAAAAATGGCTTCCTTTAAAAAACAAATGGGCAATCGTACAAAATGCAGTTTATTTATTTTTACTATCCTTGCTTCTGTTTACGGTATCATTTCCTCTAGATTATTACAGATACAATTTAAGTAAATACTACGGGATTAGTACACAGGCTTTCCATTCATGGATGCGAGATAATCTCATCGAATTTTGGGTTACCTTCGGTCAGACTCTAATCGTAGTATCTGTTCTTTACTGGCTCATTAATAGAAGCATGAAAAGATGGTGGCTAACTGCTTGGTTATTAATGATTCCTTTTTCTATATTTTTAATGTTTATCCAACCAGTAGTAATTGACCCATTGTATAATGATTTCTATCCACTCACGAATAAAGAATTAGAGAAGGAAATTCTCGAGCTTGCTGAGCAAGCAAATATCCCGACAGAGCATGTGTATGAAGTGAATATGGCGGAAAAGACAAATGCGCTAAATGCTTATGTGACGGGGATTGGGAGTAATGCAAGGATTGTATTATGGGATACGACGTTAAGCCGTTTATCCGAAAATGAAATTCTGTTCATTATGGCACATGAAATGGGACATTATGTGGAGAAACATATCTATTTTGGGATCGGTGGTTTTCTTTTAACGATGCTTGCAGGGCTTTGGTTAACATCGAAAATAATGCCTTGGACCATCGCTCGTTTTGGACGTGTATTAAAAATCGAACGTCTAAACGCGATTCACTCGCTGCCATTGTTTTTACTTATTACTTCTTTTTTATTATTCGTTTCGAGTCCACTTTCCAATTATATTTCTAGATACCAAGAAACTAGGGCAGATCAGTATGCAATAGAGTTAGTGTCAGACTCGGAGGCAGCTGTGAACACTTTCCAGGAACTTACAAAGGCCGGATTAAATGAAGTGAATCCACCACTACTCGTGAAATGGTTTCGATATGCTCATCCGACGATGTTAGAGCGAATAACGAAGGTAGCGAAGGAAATAGAAGATGAAGAATGAAGACGATACTTAAAGTGAGTGTATATAAAAAAACTGTCCCAATATAAAGAGCATTTAATAAGTTATTGCTAAAATATAAAAAGGTGAGAGTTCACAGAGCTCTCACCTTTTGTATACGTTTATTGTGTTCGTACCAAATTCCTCAGAGAATTCTTCGTTTACGTTGTATTTAGAGTAAGTGTTATTACTATGGGTGTTGGTATGTCTTTTGTACATGTCTAAACTATCTATTTTGGATAAGAATTATCTTCTTTTCTTCTTCCCAAGATCTTTTGTGGCAGTTTTACTTTTATCCACTATTTTTTCAAATTCTATATATACATGAAATACGTTTTCTTCAATCTGCAGAACGCTAATAACTTTTCCTTTTCTGCCTTTAATTTTTATATCCTCATCGACAGATGGAATACTTCTTAACGCTTGATTTAATATTTTGGTTTTATTTTCATAAAAATGAACAGCAAACATCTTTCTATCCCCTTTATATTTAATTTCTAAAAGTTAGAATCTATTTATTTTATGATGAACATCTAGATATAGAACTTTTGGGATAATTAATAAGGGAGAGAGCAAAATATTGCTGGACAAACGTATGGAACTGATATATAATAAGGTTAATAATCAAATTACTTTACTAGAAAAATTATAAGTTCGCATATTATAAAAAGTAATCGAGTTTGTGAGGTGCTTTTTTAATATGTGAACTTTTTTTATATCTGTTGAAGAATTTATATTATTCACTATATTTTTTGGAGGTTTTCTTAAATGAAACAAGGTACAGTAAAATGGTTTAACGCAGAAAAAGGTTTCGGTTTTATCGAAATGGAAGGCGGAAGCGACGTATTCGCTCACTTCTCAGCTATCCAAGGCGAAGGTTTCAAATCACTTGACGAAGGTCAAAAAGTGGAATTTGAAGTTGAAGATGGTCAACGTGGACCACAAGCAGTTAACATTACAAAACTTTAATTCTTCGGAATTAGGTTAATGCTAAGGCGTAAATTGGAGACACTCATTTATGGGTGTCTCTTTTGCGTCTTTTTTTTACGTCTATGATAGTGGCTTTGTCTCGGTCACTAGTACGATTTTCTGTTCATTGCTAATAATAAGATCATCCCAATGATGCAGGCTGTGCCCACCCATTGGAATATTCCAAAAGGTTCTTTTAACCAAATGACCGTTGTTAAAACAGCAGCTAGTGGCTCTAAGCTACCTAAAAGGCTAGTTTCTTTAGGGGAGAGACTTTGTAAACTTTCTATATAAAACCAAAAGGCAATCATTGTGCCGAAAATTATGACGAATACTAAGTAGAAATATGCTTCTGTCGTTAAAGTAGTAAAGTCAAATTGCCAGGGCGGATGGACAAAACTTAATGCAACACCACCTATAATCATTGCCCAGCCAACGATGACAAGGGAATCATATTGTTTTAGTAAAGGAACGGCATATAAAGTATAGAATGCTAAAGCTAGCCCAGATAAAATACCCCAAACGATTGCTGGAGCTGGCACTGACAGTTGGGAGGGAGAGCCATTAGTTAATAGAAAAAAACAACCAACTAATGCAAGCGAAACAGTTATCAAATCTTGTCTGGTTAAAACAGCTTGTCTTCGTAAAATTAAGTAAATAATAATCATGACTGGGGCTAAATATTGTAATAGTGTTGCTACAGCAGCATTCCCATGCTTTATGGATGCCATATAAGTATATTGAACAGCAAGCATACCGAGTAAACCGAAAATAATGAGTTTAACAGCTGTACTTCTATCTTTCCAGACACCTAATATTTGAGAACGATCTTTTGCAAAAAATTGAACGAATAAAAGTAAACAACCAGCTATTAATAATCGTGTCGTTACGAGCCAATTTACATCAATAGCGAATTGTTGAAAGAGCTTTTGTGCAACAGTTCCACCAACTCCCCAAAACATAGCACCCGTGATCACAAGAATTAATCCAATTTTTCTAGTAGGTTTATTCAATATTTAATCACCTTCTTAAATATAATAATAGTATGATTGTATATGAAAAGCTGTCTTCATAATACTTAAATTGAATAAAAAAATATAAATATATTGAGGTGATACGATGCAAATCAAAAATTTCAAAGTAGATGAAAGCTTAAAAGAACTTACAAATCATCATACAGTTGTGTTACCGATTGCATGTTATGAAACAACTATTGCTCAAAATATTCAAGGGCATATACCACTTCATTGGCATGATGAAATTCAATTTGTTTTGATAGTAAAAGGGGAAGCAATCTTTCAAATAAATGAAGAAAAGCTGCTAGTCCGAGAAGGCGATGGATTATTTATAAATAGTGGTTGTCTACATATGGTAGAGGAAAAGAACCAATCGGGATGTATTTATATTTGCTTAAATGTAAATCCTCATTTTCTTTTACCACAAGAACTCTGGGCTACATATGTATATCCCTATATTCAAGCTACTAATATACCTTACTTATATATAGATGCAAAAGAGTTATGGGGAAGAAATATTTTAAATGCTTGTATAAAAATTAACGAGTGTATTCAACAAAAGTTATCATACTATGAAATTGAAATTACTGGACAGTTAACGTTCATGTGGCAAAGCTTAATCATGAATGGATTTATATTGGAATACGATCAGGCGGAAATGTTAAAGAGTCAACGAATGAAAAAAATGTTGAACTGGATACACTTACATTATGCGGAGAAAACCATGTTAGATGATATCGCAAGAGCTGGTCAATTAAGTCGTTCTGAATGCTGTCGATATTTCAAACGAATATTAAAGACAACCCCTTTGAGTTATGTAATGGAATATCGAATTCAAAAAAGTTTAATACTACTGCAACAAGCAGAATCCAATGTGACAGAAGTTGCCTATCAAGTAGGGTTCAATAGTACAAGCTATTTCATCGATAAATTCCGAAAGTCGATGCATATGACACCATTAGCATATAAGAAAGAAAAAATGGATGATTATTTAATAACTTGAAAGTAGGGACTACTGCTACTAAGCAGCTGTTTTAGAAAAGGGGTTAGTGATAAAGTCTCGAAAAAGACTAAAGATACGGATGGTAAATTCAAAGACTTGCTTACAGATACAATTATGAATAAAAGTGGCTCTTGGAATCTGGGACACAAACCAGGTTATGAATTTAGAAACCTGTGCTTTGGAAAGAACGGTGATAGTTTCCATTTTAATAGAAAGACGTCCCAAAAGATGAAGTTAGTTTTGGAACGTCTTTTGAGTTATGCGCAATATATTATCTGTTACTCGCAGCATCTTAGGCGAATTCGCAAGATAGTGATCCGAACCGCAAGATAGCTTCTCCAAATCGCAAAATCTAATTTGAGAATCGCAAGATAGAGACCCTGAATCGCAAAATCACACTTGAAAACCGCAAGATAATCTATATAGGGATTATATCAACTGTAGAATAGAGCAATTCACAAATTAACGCAAACCTACAAGAAGATAAACTGCAGTACACCATATAAAAACAGCGGAACATTTATTGAAAATAGTCATCAGCTTACCAGTTCCATCGAGCTTTTTCATTGTTGCTCCCGCAAATGTCAGTCCGAAAAACCAACACCAAGATACAACGATACAAGCTACCGTAAATAATAATTGCTCTGTCCCAACGTACTTTAGTGCACTAGTCCCAATAACGCCTACCGTGTCTAAAATAGCATGTGGATTTAATAGGGAAACGGACATCGCAAAGACAATTTGCTTCCTTACTTTTAAACTTTTCCCCGTTTCTAGGCTAGCAGGTTTTGATTTCCAAATCGAATACCCCATATATAAAAGAAATACAATTCCAACTATCATCAGTGCTAGTCGCAAACCCTCAAATTGCAAGACGATGACGGACAAACCAAATACCGCAAGTACAATTAGTAAAGTATCACAAATAGCAGCTGTAATTGTAGCAGGCAATGCTTTTAACAAGTTTGGTTGTGTGGCTCCTTGCGAAAAAATAAAAACGTTTTGTACCCCTAAAGGCAAAATAAGTCCAAATGCTAATAAAATACCATGTATGATTGCTTCCAATTTCAAAAACTCCCTTCTCATCCTACTTTAACTATGTTACAACTAAAAGAAAACAACCAATTGGATGGTTTATGAACCAACCAATTTAAGGAGAGATACTTTGAATTGGAAACCAGATCGTCACTCGCATTTGTCACTCCATATCCAAATAGTCGATTGGTTTACGACACGTATAGAGCAAGGAGAATGGCCAGTTGGTACAAAACTACCACCACAGCGCAAATTAGCTGAGCTGTTAGGTGTGAACCGAAGTACAATTATCGAAGTTCTAGATGAATTAAAGGCGGATGGTTTGCTTGAAACGAAAAGAGGGGCTGGCACCTTTGTATCCAATAACTCATGGAATGTTCTACTGAACAAATCGCAACCAAATTGGCATAAGCACATAGAAGCAAGTATCCATAAACCAAATTATCATACAATCCAGCTCATTAATGAATACGAACAGGTTTCCTCTATGATTCGGCTTGGTACGGGGGAACTTTCCCCGGATTTATTACCAACTAATCTTTTAGAACAATCCCTTCAATCTATTTCCTTACATGCTCGAGACATCGGTTACTCGGAACCGAAAGGAAGTAAAAAGCTACGGGTAGTTTTAAGCGATTATTTGCAGAAGCGGGGAATACATACATCGCCGGAGAGTATTTTAATCGTTTCTGGAGCACTGCAAGCGTTGCAACTGATATCTGTTGGTCTACTGGAACCGCAGTCAATAGTCTTTCAGGAGCATCCATCTTATTTAAATTCGGTTCATCCATTTCAATCTGCAGGTATGCATATGCTGTCCATCGAGCGGAATGAACACTTAGCCGAAACTTTAAAAGCTACAAGAGGGAAAAGACAGTCACTTTTTTATAGCATGCCAACCTTGCATAATCCCACAGGGAATAATTTAACTATTGAGGAACGCAAAGAATTATTGAGAATATGTGCAGAATTACAAATACCGATTGTAGAAGACGACGTGTATGCTGAATTATTGTTTGCTGAATCGTTACCCGCCATGAAATCGATGGATCAAGCAGGACAAGTAATGTACATAGGAAGTGTTTCGAAAACATTAAGTCCTGGACTCAGAATCGGCTGGGTTGTAGCCCCTGAACCCGTTATAAATCGCTTGGCGGATATTAAGATGCAAACGGATTATGGATCGAGTGCCTTCTCTCAAGAAATTGTTGCCCACTGGCTATCTACTGGTTTATATGAGAAGCATGTTGCAAGCCTGCGCCAGCAATTAAAAGAGCGTACTTTGTTCGTAGAGACTATTCTTGAAAAAGATTTTGACCAGATTGCTACGTGGGAAAAATCGAAGGGTGGCTTTTATATTTGGCTTCGATTCAACGATCCAGTTGTTAATAAAGCGCTGTTCTTGAAGCTCATAAAGCAAAGTGTTCTCATCAACCCTGGTTATATATACGATCCAAATGATTTGCACCATATAAGACTTTCCTATGCATACGCCACTTTGGAAGAGTTAAAAGAAGGATTGAATATTTTATTAACTAGTGTAGATTTCTGAATAATCTGTGTCATAATGTATTAAACTACAAGTTATTGGAGGGCAATATATGTTGCTTTACAATTGATCCATATAGAACAACCTTATTGAATGATATAACTGTTGGATAAGGAGTGTGTTCAGTATGGAATGGGTAAAGAATTTTTACGATAAACAATTTCAATTATATAAAGAAGGCTTAACAGGACCAAACGAAGAGCATGAGGAAATATTGACAAAAATAGAGACTTTGGCTTCTAAACCTTTCCGTTCTATTTTAGAGTTAGGCGCTGGAGGCGGGGAATTTGCAATAACGGCTGCTAAAAAAGGATATGCTGTTAGTGCAGTTGAGTTAGTGCCATCCCGAATCGACTATATGAAAAAGTTGAAAAGTGAACATAATATTATTGGTGAGCTTGAAATCATTGAAGGGGACTTCTATGAGGTGGAGCTTCAAAAAACCTTTGATGTTATTTGCTATATAGATGGATTTGGTATTGGTAATGATCAAGATCAGCGAAAGTTATTAAAACGAATGAGCGGTTGGTTGAAGTTAGATGGTTGTATATTAATAGATATTTATACACCTTGGTATTGGGCAAGTGTTGCAGGTCAACAGATGCGTGTCGGTAACAAGCATAGAAAATATGATTTTGATTTTATGCAGTGCCGAATGCTGGATACATGGTTTGATGGAGATGAAGCTGTGACACAATCTTTACGCTGTTACTCCCCACAAGACTTGAGGTTATTATTAGAGGATTCTGGACTCACACTTGTGGATATTAAGCCAGGTGGTGCAATGGACTACAAGACTTGGGAGTATCATGAGAACGTTAACTTAAATGAAGCCATGTCTTACATGGCAAAACTAAAGCTACGTTTCTGAAAATTGTCATTATGCAATATATTTTAAGTTATTGTAGATGAATTTTTATTCTCCAAGTGTTATACTATCTTTTATAGATGAATAGTCCTTCGGGGTCGGGTGAAATTCCCAATCGACGGTGATGCAGAAACTGCTAAGCCCGTGAGCCTTTTTAAGGCAGGATTTGGTGCAACTCCAAAGCCGACAGTATAGTCTGGATGGGAGAAGGATGTGCAAGTAAGCTTATTTCCTTATGGAGTGAACACACTTCTAAAGGTTTATTTAGTGATGCTTGCAACATAAAATTCCTAAACACCCCCGTAGAGATATGTCTATGGGGTTTTATTTTTACAATAAAACCGAAAAAATTTCATACAAGTGTATTCCTTCGGGGTCGGGTGAAATTCCCAATCGACGGTGATGAAGTAATTCTAAGCCCGTGAGCCTTTTTAAGGCAGGATTTGGTGCAACTCCAAAGCCGACAGTATAGTCTGGATGGGAGAAGGATGTACGAGTAAACTTATTTCCTTATGGGGTAAAACAAACCTCTAAAAGGTTTATTTGTCGATGCGTAAAACATAATTTCCCTAACTAACCCCTTAGAGCCAATCTATGGGGTTTTATTTATGTACAAATTTCTTAAGAGAAAAGAGGTGTTGTGAATGTTCACGGGAATTGTGGAAGACTTGGGTGAAGTAAAGTCGATAAAAAACGGTCGGAATAGTATGCAGCTAACATTAGAATCTAAAAAGATTGTTGAAGATATTCACTTAGGTGATAGTATCGCGGTAAACGGTGTATGTTTAACGGTCATCTCCTTTTCGGATAATCTTTTTACTGTAGATGTCATGCCAGAAACAGTGAAGTCTACAAGCATCCGTTCTTTACAAATGGGACATGTTGTTAATCTGGAGCGGGCCATGCCTGCAAACGGTCGATTTGGCGGTCACTTTGTTTCGGGGCATGTGGACGGAACGGGCGTTATTTTACGAAAAAGAAAAGTAGAAAACGCGGTATATGTGGATATTGGTATTAGTGAAGAATTGAGTAAATACTGCATGCTAAAAGGTTCGGTTGCAATCGATGGCATTAGCTTAACCATTTTCGATGTAAAGCCAAAGCAGCTAACAGTTTCGCTTATTCCACTTACATTTAGTGAAACAATTTTAGGCATAAAAAGAGAGCAGGATGTAGTCAATATTGAAAATGATTTACTTGGCAAATATGTGATCAATCATTTAGAGCAAAAGAATCAAAGTTCAACTCTTACGATGGACTTTTTAAGACAAAATGGATTTTAAAAAAGGCGGTGTTTTGGATATGTTCCATACAATTGAAGAAGCAGTGGAAGATTTAAAAAAAGGGAAAATCATTATCGTTGTAGATGATGAAAGTCGCGAAAATGAAGGAGATTTTCTAGTGTTGGCAGATTTTGCGACACCAGAAAATATAAACTTTATGGCAACACATGGCCGCGGCCTGATTTGCACACCTATAACCCACCAGTTAGCGGATCGTCTAGATTTGAACCCGATGGTAGAGCATAATACTGATAATCATCAAACGGCTTTTACCGTTAGTATCGATTACAAAACGACCGATACTGGAATAAGTGCATTTGAGCGTTCCGAAACAATTTTAGAATTGTTAAATGAAGAATCGGTGAGTTCAGATTTCCGTCGTCCCGGTCATGTGTTTCCACTCATTGCAAAAGATAACGGAGTACTGGAGCGTCCAGGTCACACCGAAGCAGCAGTCGATTTCGCAAAACTTTGTGGTGTTCAACCCGCAGGAGTTATATGCGAAATTATGAGTGTAGATGGTTCTATGGCGAGAGTCCCAGAGTTACATACTATTGCAGAGGCGCATGATTTGAAATTCGTGACAATAGAGGCATTAGTGAATTATCGTTATGAACGGGAACAAAAAAACAAAGCGATGGTTTGATTAGAACAAAAACATAATATAACTTAGGAGAGATGAAGAATGGGTAAAGTATTTGAAGCAACGTTAATCGGAACAGATTTAAAAATTGGGGTAGTTGTAGGTAGATTTAATGAATTTATTAATGGAAAATTATTGGATGGTGCAATGGATGGTTTGAAACGTCACGGAGTAGCCGAAGATAATGTAGATGTCGCTTGGGTACCAGGTGCATTTGAAGTACCTTTTATCGCGAAAAAAATGGCAGAAACGAAAAAATATGATGCCATTATCGGTTTAGGTTCAGTTATTCGTGGTTCTACTACTCACTATGATTATGTTTGTAATGAAACTGCGAAAGGCATCGCGAGTGTTGGATTAACAACAGGCGTTCCGGTTATGTTCGGTATTGTAACGACGGAAACAATTGAACAGGCGATTGAACGCGCTGGCACTAAAGCTGGAAATAAAGGCTATGATGCTGCGGTATCTGCAATTGAAATGGCGAATTTGAATCGTTTGTTTGATTAAAAAAGAAATAATTCAGGACAGACTGAAACTAGTCTGTTCTTTTTTGTTACTTATTATAATCGTATACTACTAGTAATAAAGATACATTGAGAATGAGGGAAGTAAATTGAGATATAAAGAGTTAAAAACTTTAGAAATACCAAAGTGGGGACCTTATCTGCGGGAGCAATGGCGGGAGTACTTTGCAAAACATCTTTCAACGGAAGAACAAAATTCAATTGGGATGGACGGATTTCTATGGCATTTATGTAGCTGGAAAAAAGTTGAATGTTTTGAGAAAGAAGTGGCGGAAGCAGCCTTTAAAAAACAATTGAAGCAGAAGTGTACCATTTTTTATCAGTTTATAGACGAGGCGTATCTTCTTGAAAATGCTAAAACACTTACAATAGAAGAATTACCATATGACCAGCTTCACATGTATTTTGGTGACATTTACATTATGGATTGGAAAGGTAAATGGACTTTTATCATGACGCATGAAACTGAATTTGGGCCTTATTTTATTCAGAAAGAATGATGTAATCGTATTAAATTAATTATAAAAGATGCAGGATAAAGTACTTTTTGATAGCTTCCTATTTAGGTAGAAGTAAATAGTTTTTTAACAAATAGATTGATTAATCAAATAAGTACTAAAAAGAAAGAAGGTTTATATGAACATAAAGAATGATTTCATAGCACTGTTAATTCATAACTATGTCCTTGAAAAAGTAAGTATGCTTTACTATGATTTGGGTAAAGTTAAAGAAAGGCAGAGAACTGTAGTTATAATTTTGAAACGAGGTATTGATATGTCTCATAATGCTTTTGATTTAACACCACTAAAGAAACAGTTAACAGAAAGATTAGAAAATATATCGTTTGAGATAAATAAAGGAATAAAAACATTAAACGATGATAGTTATTGTGTTTTGGGGGAGCTAAAAAATCTCAAGGATAAATTTGCAGAAGTAGAAACTATGGCGGCTTCTTTTTATCTCAATAATTATTTAACACCTTATACCGATAAATACTTGGAAATATCTACTTGCATTCAGCATTTGTCTCATCAAAGACATGGGGCATTAATTGTGATTGAGCGTAAGGATCAAGTGGACCCATTCATTCGAGCTGGTACGGCTATTGATGCAACATTGACCCAATCATTATTAGAATCCATCTTTTATCCTGGAAATCTTTTGCATGATGGTGCTGCATTAATAAGAGGAGATAAAATTTACTCCGCAGCAAACGTTCTACCATTATCTAGCATAGTGTCGGGTGGAAAGAAACTTGGTACCCGTCACCGTGCAGCAATAGGACTCTCAGAAAAATGTGATGCGTTAGTTCTAGTTGTTTCAGAGGAGTCGGGAATTATTTCTTTCGCTATAGATGGAAGTCTTTTTCCTATAAGTGTAACTAGCTCTTTCATTTAAAGATAAAAGATTCAACATAACGCCTCATAAATTGCAGGTTAAATACTATTTTAATAACTGAGTGTTGACAGCTAAAATGGATTCATGATATATTTAGTTCGAATTAAAGATTATTTATTTGAGGATATATTGATTAGAGACATTTTCTGGAGTGATACGATTGGAATTAGCTACAGAAAAGTTGATTGCTGTTTCGGTTTTCTTTCGTGCCTCCAATTGAATCCTACATACTCTATTAGGATGGCGTTCAGCTGATTCAAATGATTGGAAAAAAGGTTCTCATTTCAAGTGTAGTATTACTTCTGTAATAGATAAGCTGGAAAAAAAGAAGTTAGTTGTTCGTAAAGCATTTCCAAAAGATGGTCGTGACTTATGCTAGTCTTACGGTTCTCGAGAAGCGCTTATGGATTAAATATTTTCTCTAAGCGGATATGAACAAAATGATTGAACTACTTAAATTAAGTAGTATGCAAAAAAAAAATTTTAATAATTATCTTGAATTCAAGAATTATTAATTCATGAAAAAAGGAGGAAACGTAATGAACCATTTAAAAGGGATACACCACGTAACAGCGATTACAAGTAGTGCAGAAAAAAATTATGAATTTTTCACATACGTATTAGGAATGCGTTTAGTAAAGAAAACAGTCAATCAAGACGATATTCAGACGTATCACTTATTCTTTGCAGATGATAAAGGGTCAGCTGGTACAGATATGACATTCTTCGATTTTCCAGGTATCCCAAAAGGAACACATGGAACTAACGAAATTTATAAAACAGCTTTCCGTGTACCGACAGATACAGCACTTGATTACTGGATGAAACGTTTGATAAGTACGAGGTAAAGAATAATGGTATTGAAGAAGTGCTTGGTAAGAAAACTATTTCATTTGTGGACTTTGATGATCAACAATATATGTTGGTTTCTGATGAATTCAACGAAGGTATTGAATCAGGAACACCTTGGCAAAATGGTCCAGTTCCATTGGAATTTGCGATTACCGGTTTAGGACCAATTCATATTCGTATCGCACAATTTGATTATTTTAAGGAAGTATTGGAAAAAGTAATGTTAATGCGTGAAATCGCACAAGAAGGTTCACTGCATTTATTCGAAGTCGGCGAAGGGGGAAATGGAGCGCAAGTAATTGTGGAACATAACACGACTTTACCAGCGGGGCGACAAGGATTTGGTACAGTACACCATGCAGCCTTCCGCGTAGAAGATACAAAAGTACTATATGAATGGATTGACCATATGCAAGCTGCCGGTTTTGGTACTTCCGGGTACGTGGATCGCTTCTTCTTTGAATCTTTATATGCACGTGTAGCACCCGGCATCCTTTTTGAATGGGCAACAGATGGTCCAGGATTTATGGGGGATGAGCCTTACGAAACAGTAGGGGAAATCTTATCATTACCACCATTCCTCGAAGGAAAACGCGAACAAATTGAGGCATCTGTGCGACCTATCAATACAGTACGTAGCACACTAAACATCCAAAAAGAGTACTTGTAAGGAGGTGAATTATAAAAAATGGGATTTTTAAGTAAATTATTTGGAACACAACAAACAAAACCTGAGGAGGAAAAAACAATGACAAAATCAAATATAGGTATTATTTTAGGTTCAACACGTGAAGGACGCGTAAGTCCACAAGTAGGGGCATGGGTAAAAGAATTAGCAGATAAACGTGGAGATGCAAACTACACTATTATCGATATTGCAGAATACAAATTGCCACTTTTAGGTGAAGCAGGCGGCGACGCATCAGGTGCAGCAGCATGGTCAGAAATCATTTCTAAACAAGACGGATTCGTATTCATCGTTCAAGAATATAATCACTCAATCACTGGAGCACTTAAAAATGCTTTAGATTACTTACGTGAAGAGTGGAACAACAAAGCTGCAGGTATCGTATCATACGGTTCTGTAGGTGGAGCTCGTGCAACAGAACATTTACGTGGAATTTTAAGTGAATTACTAGTAGCACATGTACGTGTACATCCAGCACTATCACTATTTACAGACTTCGAAAATGGTACAGACTTTAAACCAGCTGCTGTACAAGCAGATTCAGTAAACCAAATGTTAGACCAAGTGATCCCTTGGACAAATGCATTAAATACTGTACGTAAATAATTTTATTATATGTAATTCTTTACAAATCACAAAATGTGCATGAGCATGTACATTTTGTGATCTATATTAACTTCATTCAGCAAATGTTTTATTGCGATAAGCTTGCGTAGGAGCAGAAGTCTTCCACTTCTATAAGTGGTGAAATAATTGCAAAACATACATACAATTCAGTGTTGGTCCACAAACCCTGCTGTATATTTAGGAACTCTGGCTAAGATCGCCGCGTCCTGCGGCAACGCCTGAGTGACCAACATCTTGTTGGCCCAAAGCCTCCGGCGGATGCCACAGATTTTTTAAAGGAATTTATCGAGCTAGCTCGATAAAAATCTGGGCGCAATGTTTTCTGCGGAGCTGAACGAAGAGAAGCGGGAGCAAATACGCTAAAGCGTATTTGATTAAACTTTGAACAAAACGATATCAAGTTAATTGAAGGTTTTGCTCAGAGTTTATAGATAACTAGAACTAAACTTGTACTTTTTAAAAAAGGGGAGGAATCAAGATGAACAAAATAGCTGGACATCATCATATTTCCATGATTACAAAAAAAGGCCAACAAAACAATCAGTTTTATCAAAAAGTGCTTGGGCTTCGTAGAGTGAAAAAAACGGTCAATCAAGATGATCCGAGAATGTACCATCTATTCTATGGAGATTTAACAGGAAGTGCTGGAACTGAGCTATCTTTTTTTGAAATACCCATGGTAGGAAGTACGAAAAGAGGAACAAATGCTATTACGCGAATTGGTTTACTCGTGCCTTCTTATGACAGTTTACTATATTGGAAGAAAAGATTTGAATTACTAGATGTGCAACATGGGGAGCTGACCATGTATGCAGGACGTGAAGCTCTTCATTTTGAAGATTGTGAGGGACTTCGTTTAGTCCTTTTAAATAATGACGGTGATGAAGTACCGGAATATTGGCAGCCTTGGGACGATTCAATCGTCTTAAGTGAGCATCGTATCCTTGGAATGGGTGCTGTGGAAATGACTGTACAATCACTTGATAGCTTAGCGAGTACATTAGAAAACCTCTTTGGGTATGAGCTTGCTTCGCAAAAAGAGAACAAAGCTATCTATCAATCGGTAAAAGGACAGGCTTTTGGTGAAATTGTCATTGTGGAACAAGATGGTCCGAAAGAAAAACCAGGAAAAGGCAGTGTACATCATGTAGCTATCCGGGTAAAAGATGGCAAAGAGCTACGCCAGTGGCAACAGCGTATTCAAGATTTTGGTTTTGAGGTTATGAAAATTACAGACCGTTACTATTTTGAGAGTTTATATTTTAGAGAAAAAAACGGGATATTATTTGAGTTAGCAACAGACGGGCCAGGATTTACAGTAGATTCTTCTATTGAATCATTGGGAAAAGAGCTCGACTTACCACCATTCCTAGAAGATAAACGTACGGAAATAGAGGCAAAACTATTACCCATTGAGTAAAGGGTAGATAAAATTGTATGAGTAAATTTAGTAGGAAAAGAAAAAGATAGTAATCAACGGTTAAGTGATTACCGAAAGCAGGAAATTAAAGTTTTTAAATTTAACCAACTAACTAAGGAGGAAATAATGATGAAAAAACAAACTGCGGGCATACACCATATTACAGCAATCGTAGGTCATCCACAGGAAAATATTGATTTTTATGCAGGGATATTAGGTTTACGTTTAGTCAAACAAACAGTGAACTTCGATGATCCTGGCACATACCATCTATACTTTGGAGATGGTGGAGGTAAACCAGGTACAATTATTACCTTTTTCCCTTGGGCGAATGCTTATCAAGGAAGAATTGGAGACGGTCAAGTCGGAGTTACAACGTATGTAGTACCAACAGGATCATTAAGTTTTTGGGTCAACCGTCTTGCAACATTTGCGATACCTTTTAAAAAAGCAGAGCGTTTTGGTGAACAAGTGATCCAATTTGATGATCCCCATGGCCTACATCTAGAACTTGTTGAACGTGCAGAAGGTGAACAAAATAATTGGACATTTGGCGGAGTAACACCGGAAGTCGCGATTAAAGGCTTTGGCGGTGCAACACTTTACTCTAGCAGACCGGAAGAAACTGCTAAAACATTAACGAATGTAATGGGGCTTGAATTGGTTGGAACTGAGGGTGATTATAAACGCTTTAAAGCTCCAGCTGATATTGGTAATATCATAGATTTAAAAATGGTAACTGGTGTACGTGGCTCAATGGGGGTCGGTACAGTTCACCATATTGCTTGGCGTGCACAGGATGATGCAGATCATCTTGAGTGGCAACAACATGCAATGAATCATGGTCAACATGTAACTGAATTGAAAGATCGTAATTATTTCAACGCGCTGTACTTCCGTGAGTTAGGAGAAATACTATTTGAAATTGCAACAGACCCACCAGGATTTGCACACGATGAAACACTTGAAACAATGGGCACTCAGTTGATGTTACCTGTACAATACGAACAACATCGTGAGCGATTAGTCGATTCACTTATTCCAATTCAAGTGCGTCCAATCGACTAATAAGAGACTGAACATATTGATTTAGATTGTTCCGAGAGTAATAAACTCCGTCAGTCGTTTAGCTGGTTCTAGTTATGCAACAATTGGAGAGATTTTCTCCATTGAAAGACCGGAGTAGTGATCGAAATCCTACTATGGGTCGAATATTGATGAGATGGATTGGAATTAATGGTACTTTGGGTTAACCCCTTACGAAGGAGAGAGTAATTACTATGCAACATATTTTTAAACAAGGAACAAATAGCGTGAAACCAGTCCTATTACTATTACATGGTACAGGCGGTAATGAACATGATTTATTAGCATTATCTAATATTGTGGACCCAGAAGCTTCTGTACTCAGTGTACGAGGAAATGTATTAGAAAACGGAATGCCACGTTTCTTTAAACGCTTAGCGGAAGGTGTATTTGATGAGGAAGATTTAATATTCCGTACCAATGAGATTAATACTTTTTTAGATGAAGCTTCAACGGAGTATAAATTTGACCGTGAAAACATAGTTGCAATCGGTTATTCAAACGGTGCTAATATTGCGGCTAGTCTATTATTCCACTTTAATGATTCACTCAAAGGTGCAATATTACATCATCCTATGGTACCGAGACGTGGTATTCCACTTCCAGATTTAACAGGAATAAAAGTATTTATAGCAGCAGGAACGAACGATCCGATTTGTCCTCAAAAAGAATCAGTGGAACTTCTACAAATATTAGAAGATGCAGGTGCTTCAGTTAATGTTCACTGGGTAAATACTGGACATCAACTTACAATGAATGAAGTAGAAGCTGCAAAACAATGGTATCAACAAATTTATTAATAAAAAGAAGAGATAGTAAGAGGAGATTAAAAATGTTTAGAAATGAAGTAGGAGCACTTATCGTACGTGTAGTATTAGGATTGATTTTTGCAGTACATGGTCTAGTTAAGTTTCAAGAGGGAATTGGAAATACAGTTGGATGGTTTGAAAGCATCAACTTACCAGGATTTTTAGCTTATGGTGTAGCTGGCCTTGAATTAGTAGGTGGAATTTTATTAATCATCGGTTTGGCAACACGTATCGTTGCAGGTTTATTTGTATTACTTATGGCTGGTGCTATTATTACAGTGAAATTTGCAGTTGGATTTGTAAATGGTTATGAGTTTGATTTAGCATTAATGGCGATGGCAGCTTTCTTAGCTATTGCAGGCAGTAAATTATACGCGGTTGATAATCGATTATTCGATCAAAAATAAATATATGTATCAAGTTATAAAAGTGCTCAGTAATCTTAACTAGCATAGCTAGCCCTGCATTAGAAGCTTGAAATATATCAAAAAGCTAATCGGTAACCAATCCGATTAGTTTTTTGAAATTTTCAATTGTTTTTGTCGAAAGGGGGACGAAAAATGAAATTTAACAATACGAATGAAGCCATTTTTACTATTGGTTATGATGGACGAATTTTATCAGCAAATCCGTCATTTACAGATATATTAGGTTGGGATGAAACGGATGTTGGCGAAGATAATTGTTTTCCTTTTTTTACCGATATTTCACCTGAAGAACATGAACAACAATTGTCACAATTTAAGCAAGGGATGGATATTCCATACTATGTAACAAAAAGAAAAAGAAAAGACGGAGAGGTATTAGACATATTAGCCTCCTATCGTGCAATCAATAATGGGGAAGTACTGGCAGTTGGCATGTATAAAGATTTTACCGAACAAATGAACATACAACGGAGACTTCAAGCCAGTGAGGATTGCTATCGGAATTTAGTTGAATTTATACCAGATGCGATTTTCGTTGAAAATAACGGAAAAATTGTCTTTGTAAATTCTCCAGGGATTGATTTAGTTGGGGCTAAGAGTATAAAAGATGTACTTGGCCAGTCTGTTTGGCAGTTTATTAAAACAAATGAACACACTGTCTTTAGTAGAAAAGTTCAACAGGTTATATCTACAAAAGAACCAATTATTGAACAACTGCTACGTTTGGATGGAGAAACAATCTGGGTGGAAATTATCGCGATGTCCATTATTTTTGAAGGTGAAACTGTTATTCAAGTATTATTGAGAGACGTCACCTCAAAAAAAAATTACGAAGCGCAGCTTGAATTTTTGGCGTTTCATGATCCATTAACAGGTTTGTCAAACAGACGTTATTTTGCAGAGCAGATTAATCAAGCAATTGAACAGGCAGAGAATGTGAATCAAATGCTTGCATTGATGTATATCGATATCGATAAATTTAAAAGTATAAACGATACGTTAGGTCATGACGTCGGGGATCAACTATTGAAACAATTTGCAAATCGATTAAAAGAGAACGTACGAGATGAAGATATTCTTTGCCGAATCGGTGGAGATGAATTTCTTGTCCTACTAAACGGTCTGAAGGAAAAGAAAACCGTTCTAGAAATTGTGTCACGCCTGCATAAAGCCTTTCAAGTTCCGTATCTCATTGATAATCAAAAAATTGTAGTGACATCAAGTATTGGAATTGCCATGTTCCCGGAAGACGGAATCAATTCTAAAATACTCATTTCACGTTCGGATGCAGCACTCTATCTAGCGAAAGAACAACGCAATGTATTTCAATTTTATGAAATAGAAAAAACGATGTAGAAAACGTGTATGAATTAGAGGTGTAATACCATTGAAAACTATCCAAAATATGTATGACCATTTAAATTGGGCTAACCAACGTATGCTTAAAACATTGCAAAGTATTGAAGATGGAAATCAAGAGGTAAATCGTTTATTTTCCCATATACTATTTGGGGAAAGAATTTGGATTACTAGACTACAAGCATTGGACAGTTCACAATTACCGGTCTGGTCAGATATTGATCTTGAAATCTGTGCAGAACTTGTAATGCTCAATGAAGTAAGTTTTACAGAGTATCTTACAGACTTAGTAGATTCTGATCTGGATAAATTAATATTCTACACAAATAGTAAGGGTACAGAGTTTAAGCATTCTGCACGGGATATTTTGACTCATGTTGCATTACATGGTCAGTATCATAGAGGTCAGATAAACTCAAAACTACGAGCAACTGGTTTAGAACCTGTTAATATTGATTTCATAAAATTTTTAGATTAATGAGACTTTCATTTTCATAAAGGTTTAAATGAAGAGCTACTGTAATTAATTCAAAAGTAGAGGAAAAGGCATCTACCTTTGTGGAGATGTCTTTTTTTCCCTATATAACTAATAAAGAATACATAAATTCTACCGAAAGAAACAATGAGTAAATAATTAATCGAGGGAAGCTTTTATATTTAGGGGGAAATGAAAATTGTTTAATAGCAAACTATACCAAGACTTAAGTCTTATGATCGCTGAAATGGAACAATTGAAATATAAGACACAACAAAGTGAACAGAATTCTCTTCAATTAACACACCATTCAGAAAATAAGGAAATACAAAAGTTAGTAGAAACGATAAATTCACTTCTAGCAGATATTCAAAAAAAGGAAGAAGCTCTCCATATAAAGCATGAAGTTGTTACGGAATTAAATGGAATTGGTACATGGGATGCCGAGTTTAAAGATGGTGAGTTGAATAAAGAAAATAAAAATATCTATAATGATATTTTTAGAGAATCATTGGGTTATAAAAATGAAAAAGATTTTCCGAATGTTTTGGATAGTTGGTATAACACGGTGTCAGACTTAGATATGGCAAGGGTTACAGAAGCTTATGAAAAACATTTATTTGGTTCAGATCCATATGATATTGAATATAGAAGCATCAAAAAAGATGGATCAATTGAATGGGTTCATACAAGAGCAAAAGCATTGAAGGATGAAAACGGAAAAGTGTATCGACATGTTGGGACACAGATGAATATTCATGAAAGTAAAATGAACAGTTTAAAAGTACAACAGTTATTATCAAAATTAGATTTGATGGAAAAGTCCCTTAGCTTTAGTGTCAAAACATTAGAAGGTGCTTGGGGGATGAATCTGAAAAAAGAAGAATCTGTCGAACAAGAATCTTGGTTTTCTCCGCAATTCAAACGACTTCTAGGATTTGATGGAGATGATTATTTCGAACCGAAAATAGAGACATGGCTAAATATGATTTCAGTAACTGAAAGGGAAACAACTAGTAGAAATTTCAACGCACATCTTTCTGATAATACCGGTCGAACAGAATTTAATATGAAGTTTCGTATGAGAACCAAAAATGCAGAGTACAGATGGTTTTCGATGGTGACTAAAACCATAAGAGACCAAGCTGGTAATCCAACATTAGTATCAGGGGTTTTACGAGATATCAATCATGAAATAAAGCGACAAGAAGATGACGAGCGAATCGAAAAAAATATGAATGATTTCATGCAATCACTTGGGGAGCTTGCAGATAATATTAAAGACATTTCCAGAGAAGCAACAGAACTTGCCCATGAAAATGAAGTTACTGTTTCCTTCGCCCAAAAAGCAAAAGATTGTATTGAATCAACTAAAGCTGTAACCGAACTAATTAAACAAATATCTAGTCAAACTAATTTACTTGGGTTAAATGCTTCGATTGAAGCTGCCCGTGCCGGCGAACATGGAAAAGGATTCGGTGTGGTTGCGGAAGAAGTCCAAAAATTATCAACGCATACGGCTAAAGCTGTAGAACAAATTGAACAAATATTAGAGGATATCAATCAGTCTGTGTTAAAGATTGTTTCCAGCATTGATACAATGAGTAATAAAATTCAAACACAAGCTGCTGTCACTGAAGAAATCAACAATACAACGGAAAATATTAATGATATGTCTGCCCAATTACTAGTGTTACTTCAAAACCTAGATTGATAAATACCAGAAACAAAACCAGCTTAATGTAGATTGAGCTGGTTTTGTTTTTGTTTAGAAAACCCTTGACACATCTCTAATAATGAAACTTATGACTCCTTTAGAACGTATCAATATTTATAGTAGCTAATTGATTATGCAGTACAAAAACGAGAGAAATAATCTTAGAATAGTTACGTTTGAATGGACAACAAACAAAATAGTTGTTGAATAAACTTGGTGATTTAATGGAAGATTCTTGAGCTGCTTAGCTGAAAATAATTAAGGAATGGGATAGCTAGATGTACAGCTATGCTTGACCATTTCTATACAAGGGGATGTTTTAATGTTTAATGTGGGAGACTTGATTTATCAGATTATCGTATTGGGACTTATCATTTTATTTGTAGTATCGTTTACACTATTTATTAGGAGATTACTCTTGAATCAACAGGCAAAAAAGACGCAACTTAATGAGATTGAAAAGAAATTGGATAAAATAATGGAGTTAATGAATGGCTAACGGGTAGATAACTTTAAACAAGAAATGGAACTTTATATGGAAGTATTGAGTCAGATTTAGAAAATGAATTAGGGGTGTAATATGAAACGATTTAGTATAAGCTCTATTATTTTTATATTTCTAGGTTTTCTTTTCTTTATATTGAATTGGATAATAGAGGGTTACTTTGAGCTGATTGTACTAACTGGAGTTATTTTCTTATTCATAGGGGTTGTAGTTTGTTTCATCGCTATTTCTAAAAGTGAAAAAGGAAGTGTAAAATATATAGCGCTTACTTCTTTTTTCATTATTCTATTTTTAGTTACTTGGTTTGAACCATTTCAAGTTATTCGAATGATGACTTGGCTTAAAAATAAAATCTAACTTCCGTGCAAAATAAACTTATCTTTAAAATGGAAAAATGCATATTAAAAGAGACGCTGAAGATACAGTGGTATTAATTGTTGTTTTTATTTGCTGCAGATGCTGGACTAGGACATTATGCGTACAAGGATTGCGGTTATCGGAAATTTAGAACAAAAGGGAAGTATTGTGCTTGCGGCATCTCCCATGATGAAAAAAATTTGGAGTGAAGACAGGAACCAGGGTTTATATATATAAGATTTTAGAAGGAAAATATAAAAACATGTGTATACTATGTTTTATATTAATTTCCCGCAGTAAGATATATAAAAATGTGGGAAATTAACATTGAAATACTACAAGCTAGAAATATGATAGATTTTACTAGTTAAATATATTAGTAGCGTGAAAATACAGGAGATTTATAAAAATGAATTTCAACTTTACAACGGAGGATAGGAATGATGGAGCCATGTTTCCTGAAACTATCCCATCAATACTCCTGCATGCGTCATGATTGACTGGTCATAGGGTGTGAAGCACAGGTAGATTCGGTTGAACGAAGGCTGAAGCCATTCTTATGAAAAAGGTATGCCGAAGGATAGACCGCATAGCTGAAAAACTAGAGATGGTGAGAATCGTTCCAGTATAAAGGAACTGACGAACTTCCGAAGGTAAGGGTCTAAAGTTAGAACATAAGGAAACTTGTGTACCATCCAACGATGGGGTGAATGGTGTAAAGTAAAAATGCACTCTCTGAAATACACTATACCGAACAATGGCGGTATCCAGTTCACAGGCTTAAAGGAAGCACCTAGGTTTAGAACGTATAGCTACGTTGTAAGGTACTTGGAAAATAAGGAACGTTGATTCAAGGGCTGTCACCCGAAACGGGTGCTATAAGTGATATGGCGAAATGCATTTGTCCTTATGAGGGTAGGGGTACGACTGATGAAACCTCCGTAATGGAGATGGAGGAACAGTGCAAACCGCCCTAAGGTGCTATAGTCAAAAGCTATGGTATTGAGCGTTAGGGGAAAAGGCAGAGCATGACTCTGTCAGGTATGTATTAAGGAGACGAAAACCATTGAGCCGCTGATGAAGTATCGAAAGCGTGGAGATGTCATCAAAACTGAGGGGGAGTCGTTAACTCAGGATAAGTTCGGAGGAAACCTGTTTACTGTCCGTTCGGTGACCGGTATAAATTGAACTTAATACAGGCTTTTGTGTGGAACGTGGGAACCTACGACATGGATCCTAAGGGAGAGATTTCAAGTGGAAGCCCCACAAGAATCAGAGTACCAATGCCATTTATAGGGGCGGAATAACCCGAGTAGCAATGAAATCTCCTAACGGAGATGGAGCAAAGGGGTTATATTATTCAGTTTTATAAACAAGTCAACCAACAAACTGGGAGGAACTTATGCATAAAACAAAGCCGTATGTTATATACAAAAACGTAGTATATGAAGCTTTTCTAAGAGTTAAAGCAAACAAAGGGTCAGCAGGAATTGATGAGTAATCCATAGCAGAGTTTAAGAGAATCTCAAAGATAACCTGTATAAAATATGGAAGCAAATGTCATCTGGCAGTTATTTTTCTCCAACTGTTAAAGCTGTAGAAATACCAAAGAAAGCTAGGGGGTACAAACCTATTGAATTTTTGACCCGGATTTAATTGGAAATATATTCAGGAGATACAAAAATAGGGGCAACTCGATTATCTTTCATACCTACCTATTAATGAAACAAATAGAACAAATAATTTAGCAACTGTTGGTATTGAATGCTACAAAAAGATACATAATAAAAAGAATAATAGCGATAACAGCCTTCACGTAAAGAGCAAACTTTACATATTTCTAAATCAAATAAATATCTTACTCTAGGGTTACCTGTCTTACCTTTTCTACCGTCATATTTTTTGTGAATTGCCAAATGTCCTGCTTTACAGACATACATTCCTGCATCTTTATTAAATTCAAATGTATCTTCTTCTGCACGATTTCCATTGGAGACAATTGGATGTAACTTAGAAACAAGGGTTACATTTTCCCGCTTTGAATAGGCAATATTATCTTTCTCCGATTACGCTATATCCCCAATAACATTGCCCACTTCCATTCCTTTTTGTCGGCTCTTCTCCAGTAACTCCTTGAGATATTTTCCATCACTTTGTTCTCCTGTTGTCACCACTGCAGCTGTGATAATCCGTTCATCACTCATCGCTATATGTGTTTTGAAGCCAAAGAAAGAAGAATCCTCTGTTTTATGGCCAACACGTGCATCTGGATCAGTTGAATAACTAAGCTGTTCCGTATAATCTTCCACTATTTCTTTTAGTACATTTAATTTTTCTTTGACGGCAGGAATCGCTGCAATTTGTGGCTCGGTTTCCACTACAGAAATCACTTGACGACAATAATTCAATTCATCTTTCACTTCGTTAGAAGTGGTTTTCGAAGGGAACTTTTCATTCATCGATTCATCGATTTGATAGACTGCTTTTCGAACACTTTTTGATTTCTCTTGTAGATAATCTTTCGGGGATTTCTGATTATAACGTGCCTTTGTATGTGTAGCTCGACAATAATGGTTTTAATTTTAATGTTTCCTTTTTCAAGTGCAATCTCAACCATTTTCCCTATGAGCATGTCTAATAAACTCACACCTTGAAGACGGAGTTTACGGAATTTCGTTAATAAACTTGGATCGATTACTTTATCTTCTGGTGCCATGTCCAGAAAGTATTTAAAGGACATATCGTATTTAGAACGTTCCACTAGATCCACGACTGATAGGTCATGAATCGACTTTAGTAATAAATATTTGAACATACGAATGGGTTAGATAGCGTTGCGACCATTATCTAGATAATATTTAGTTTTTAGTTCTTCGAGAATTAATGAAAAATCCACTAATTCATTAATTTGGCGAAGCATATTATCTTTTGGCACTACAATATCGAAAATCGCCATGAATGGGCTGAGATTGAGCGTTTCTTGGTTTGAAATCATTTGAATACCACCTACATATATTGATATCTATAGTATAAAACAAAAAGCGTTATCGATATCTCGATTCAATCGAGACATCGAACGCAAATTTATAGAGATTGGACTTCTTCAGTGGCCTCCTATTCCTATGTCGGGGGTCAATTACCCCCTCCTACTCGATTGCCATTTACACGAATAAGTTATACAGTAAAAATATCCTAAAATAACACTTAATTGTTACTATTATAAATATTTAAAATATTCTTTACATTTTAGCGGATTATGATAAAATCATAAATAACTACAGTACAGCAGGAAAAAATCTTCATTTATAGAAAGGGATTTAGTAATGAAGGAAATTTTTGAAAAAATTAAGCAATTACGATTTGAACAGGGAATGACATTAAAAGAGCTGAGCGAAAAGACGGACCTTTCCGTTAGTTTTTTATCACAAATAGAAAGAGGTACATCTTCTCTTGCTATCACGTCATTAAAAAAAATTGCTGATGCTTTTGGCATAAAGATGGTCCATTTTTTTGAGGAGCCTGAGAATTTAAATTATGCAGTCAAAAAGGAAGATCAAAAATCGTTTAAGATTGAAAGTTCTGATTCTACATATATTCGGCTCAGCAATAATTTTACTGACAGGAAAATAGAGCCTTTTATTGTCATAATGCAACCCCATCAAAGGGATATAGAAATGGTTAGGCATCCAGGTGAAGAATTCTACTATGTCCTTAAGGGAGCGCTCTTAATCACGGTTGATCAAAATGTTTATTATTTGCGTGAGGGAGAATCGGTCCATTTTCCGTCCACACTTCCCCATATGTGGGAGAATCCGCTTGATCAAGAAACGATTTTATTAACTGTTATTACACCAGTTATTTTTAACTAATAGATTGATAGAATCCTTGAAGGGAGGAATGCGAGTCAATTGCATTTACTTAAAGTTTTGGCCCACGCAAATAGGTTTTTAAAAGTAACACAACATTAAAGATGAAGTGAAACAGAAAGGGAGGAAGCGTAATGTCGCGTTATCGTCTTGGAGTAGATATTGGAGGTACTTTTACAGATTTAGTTGTGTTTGACCGTCTGAAGAATGTCTATCAAACGAAAAAAATTTTAACAACTCCGCATAATCTAGCTGAAGGTGTTCTAGAGGCTATAAGTCATTATATAAAGGATTTATCGGAAATCGAATATTTTGTACATGGAACAACATCTGGATTAAATGCTTTCCTTGAAAGAAAGGGTGCAAATGTAGCCCTTATTGTAACGAAAGGATTTAGAGATGTGTATGAAATTGGCAGGGCAAACCGGACTGAAATGTACAATATTCAGTTCAATAAGCCAGCTACTTTAGTTAAACGGGAGCATATTTATGAAATTCAAGAAAGAGTGACATTTGATGGCTCTGTCGTGACACCGCTTGATGAAGAAAACCTACAGCAAATTATCGGCCAATTAAAGGATAAAAACTATGATGCAGTGGCTGTATGCCTAATGCACGCTTATCGTAATCCAGAAAACGAGGTTAAAATTTGCAGCATCATCGAGAAAGAGCTTGATATTCCAGTCTCGCTTTCCAGCGATATTGCCCGTGAGTGGAGAGAATATGAGCGTGTTAGTACAACTGTTATTAATGCGTATATCGCTCCTATTGTAAAAAAATACTTAAATATCTTAGAGAAGGAAGTAGAAAAGAGAGGCTTTAAAAAAGATATTTACATTATGCAGTCTAATGGAGGGGTTATGACATCTAAGATTGCTAAGCGTCTTCCCTTGCAGACACTTATGTCTGGACCGGTAGGCGGAACAATTGGCGGAATGAATTTAACAAAGCTGACAGGCGATCCAAATTTAATTTGTGTGGATATGGGTGGAACAAGCTTTGATGTAAGTTTGATTATCGATGGACAACCAGACATTACAGCTGAAATTCATATGGAAGGCTTTCCGGTTTTATCGCCAATGGTTAATATCCATACGATCGGAGCAGGAGGTGGATCCATTGCATGGGTAGAGGCAGGCGGATTGCGTGTAGGTCCGAAAAGTGCGGGTTCTTCCCCTGGACCAGCTTGTTATGGAAAAGGTGGGAAGCTGCCAACTGTGACCGATGCTAACTTAGTGCTCGGAAGAATTGATGAAAATAACTTCTTAGGCGGAGATATTAAGCTAGATAAACAAGCAGCGATAGAAGCAGTTAAATCAGTTGCTGACCAAATTGGCTTATCCGTACAGGAAACGGCTGAAGGAATTTGTGATATCGCCAATGCCAAAATGGCTGATGCCATTAGAACTTTGACAGTTAAACGCGGGATTGATCCTCGTGACTTTACGCTAGTTGCTTTTGGCGGTGCGGGTCCTATGCATGCTGTACTAATCGCCGATTTACTAGATATGAAGAAGGTATTTATTCCTAGTGTTTCTGGAACGTTTTCTGCTTGGGGAATGCTACAGACAGACATCCGTTTTGATACCGTTCGAAACTATGTGGCTAACATCAATCAAGTCGATTATACAATGCTAGAATCTTTATATGAAGAAATGAAGCAAGAGAGTATTTCTGTATTAAATCAACAGAATATTCAAGCAGGTGACATTCGATTCCAAAATAGTATTGATGTTCGTTACGAGGGCCAGGAGTATACGGTTAATATTGTAAGTGAAACAAATAATCTTAAGAAGATTGAAGAGGACTTCCATAAAGCCCACCTAGACATTTATGGTCATAATAATCCGAAGGGATCCATCGAAATTGTAAACCTCCGTGTTACTGCCTTCGGAGATCTTGAAAAAGTAGAGTACGTTAAATCTGGAGAACGCTCTGAGCGCCAAGCGGTCCCAGCATCTAAACGTAACGTAGTTTGGAATAATGTTGAGGAAGAAACGATTGTTTATTCAACTGAAACTTTAACTTATGGAAACTATTTTAATAGTCCAGCGATTGTGGAGGATAAAAACTCAACACTTGTAATACCTCCGAAACATTATATTTGCATTGATGAATATCAAAATATTGAAATTGTGAAAGAAACAGCAGAACAGGAGGTTTTGGTATGAGCACTCAACAACAAGTTTATTTAGAAAACCCGGTAACAACAGAAATCGTTAGAAATGCACTGATTTCAGCTGCAGATGAAATGAATGCGAGTCTTGCAAGAAGCGCATTTTCCCCTATTATTTATGAAATGAAGGATTGCAGTGTTTGTATTTTTAACCGTGATGTCGAGCTGTTAGGCCAATCGGCTGGATTACCTATCTTTCTTGGAAATATTGATGAATGTATTAAAGTAACAACGAATATGATCGGTGGAATTGATAATTATCAAGATGGAGATGTTTATATTTTAAATGATTCATATATTGGCGGAACGCATTTAAATGACGTCACAGTCTTTTCTCCTATTTTCTATGAAGGGGAGCTTGTCGGCTTTACAGCAAACCGTGCCCATTGGTTAGATATTGGTTCTAAGGACCCTGGATATCCGATGGATGCAACAAGTATTTATCAGGAAGGGATAAGAATTCCTCCTACAAAAATTTATGAACAAGGAAAGCCGATTGATGATGTTATCCGTCTAATTGTTACTAATAATCGTTTCCGTGAGGCAGCTCTTGGAGATTTAAACGCTCAAATTGCAGCATGCAGAACAGGTGAAAAAAGATTTAAAGAACTCATTGTGCGTTTTGGCATTGATCGTATTAACCGTTGTATCCATGACATTTTTAAGCAATCAGAAGAAATGGACCGCAGCGTTATTCGTAATATACCTGATGGCGTGTATGAAGCGGAAGGTTATTTAGATAATGATGGAGTTAAGGATGAACCGATTCTCGTTAAAGTGCAGGTAAGAGTTGAGGGTGATTATATTACGATTGATCTCACAGGCTCAAGCGAACAGCGATTTGGACAAACAAACTGCGGATACGCACAGACCATTTCAGCCTGCCGCGTGGCCTTCAAAGATTTAATTAGCCCGCATACGCCTGTAACAGGCGGAAACTTCAGGACAATGAAAGTTATTGCTCCAGAAGCAACCATATTCCATGCTGTGGAGCCTGCTCCTTGCGGCTGGTATTTTACTCCACTGGGCTTATTGATTGATTTAATTATTAAAGCCTTATCCCCTGAAATGAAGGATAAAGCAGCAGGTGCTCACTATGGGGATTCGATGGTTGTAACATTTGCGGGAAAAGATGAAAGAACAAAAGAATCATTCTTAAGCGTGGAAGCTACAGCTGGAGGATGGGGAGCATTCCATAATGGTAACGGCCAATCTGCCTTAATCAACCACGTAAGCGGGGACTTTAAGAATCTTCCTATTGAGGTATTTGAGTCCAAGTATCCAATTAGAATTAATCAATATGGATTAAGACAAAACTCTGGAGGAGTCGGCCAGTATCGCGGCGGTCTTGGAGTTGTAAGAGAATATGAGATTCATAGTGAAAACACGACAGTTTCCTTATGGTTTGAGAGATCCAAGACCCCAGCATGGGGACTATTCGGAGGCCAGCCAGGCGCGAAGCCTAATGTAGAAATTATTTCAGGCGGAGAGGTTGAACATTTACTAAAGGTAAACGGAAGAAAAGTACGCAAAGGCGATATTGTCAAAGTAATGACCGGCGGTGGCGGCGGCTTTGGGGATCCGTCCGAAAGATCTTCTGAGGATGCTGAAAAAGATTTAAGAAATGAATATGTTACCGGAAAATAAACAAAAAAGCAGCGAGTAAGAATATACACCTTGAGCTCATGGTTAAAAAAATGCCTTCCCCCATTTTTACCTAACCGGGACAGATGATTCAGAATTTAATGCAAATATAAACTTAAGAGGATGTGTAGCAGCGTTGAAAAGAATAAGATTTCGGTTTGAAGGCGGGGGAGAAGTTTCGGCAACCTTGCTGGAGGAGAAAGCCCCGTTAACGTGCGAGAAGATTTGGAATGCACTTCCATTAGAAAGTATCGTTACCCAATCCAGATGGTCAGGCAGGGAATTAAATTTTACCTATAACGAACAGGACTTGCCTACAAGAGAAAACCAGACCATTTATACCAGTCTTGGGGAAGTGTGTTATTGGCGGGATTGGAATTGGGAAGAGGAAGGCACTCTCCCCCAAGCTTTAGCCATTTACTATGGGGCTGAGCTAGCAAGAAGCCACAAAGGCAGTGAGCCTGTTAACGTTATTGCACAAGTCGACTATCCGGAATTTGACAAACTTGTACAAATTGGCGAACGAATTTGGCTTGAAGGAAAAGAAAAGATTTATATTGAGAAGTTGGAAAGTTAGGTTTAGCTAAAACTCTGTTTGTAAAGTCAAATTTTAATATTGCTGAGTATTCAGTTTCAATGGGAGATGACAAAATATATGACCAATATTGCCTTGAAATCTAAAGCTGAGTCAGTTTTGCAAGTAGGAGAATTATTTAAGGACATGCCCATTAACAGCCGGCATGCATTTGTAGGGATAGTTCTATTCTTTGCATTTGTAGTAGAAGCATGGGAAATGATGATCATCATCTTCCTAAGTGGAGAGATTGCAGCTGAATTTAACCTTTCAGCGGTACAAACAGGTTCAATCATTGGGGCTATTTTTCTAGGAATGATTCCCGGGGCTTATATATGGGGGTTCATTTCGGATAAGATTGGCCGTAAAAAAACAATGATGTATAGTTTGTTGCTTTATACATTGTTTTCTTTAATCAGTGTGTTTTCTATTAATTTTGAAATGCTTTATGCAGGCAGGCTATTAGCAGGTATAGCGTTGGCAGGAATGCTAGTTTGTATTTTCCCTTATTTTGAGGAAATGCTTCCTGTGAAACAAAGAGGAAAGTACGGCGGTTATTTATCAGCAGGATGGCCGATTGGTGTCCTCATTGCCGTAGGAGTTACTGTTTTATTTATGGAGGTTGAAGGTGCTCTTGGCGGCTGGAGAGTTGTCCTATTTATTAGTTCTTTAGGCGGGTTATGGGCATTTATGTTACTGAAAATACCTGAGTCTCCTTACTGGCTGGCTGGAAAAGGAAGGCAGGAGGAAGCAAGGGAAGTTATTAAATACTTAAGTAAAGATCAAATTGTTCTTGATCAAAATACAAAATTAAATGTTTTAAATGTAAAACAAGCCAACTATTTTGAGATTTTTAAAGGGAAATGGCTAAAGTTAACCCTATTGCAAACAATTGTAAACTTTACTCTTGCATTTGGATATTGGGGACTATATACGTGGATTCCGACATTGTTAATGGAAAAAGGGTTATCCATGTCACAGAGCTTAGGATTCCTGGCTTTGACTTCCATTATGCAGATACCAGGTTATATGGCTGCCTCCCATCTTACAGCTAAGTTCGGAAGGAAAAAGATTTTATTCCTATTTGTAACTGGTGCAGCCATCAGCGGTTTCTTATTTGCTTTTTCTTCTAATATGGTTGAACTGTATGCCTTTAATTTCCTACTTTCTTTCTTTAATCAAGGGGCATGGGCTGTTTGGAATACATGGTTTGGAGAAGTTTATCCGACAAATGTCCGAGGTGCTGGCTACAGCTTCGGTGCAGCATCACAACGTTGGGCAAATACTTTTGCCCCTTCTATAATCGGTTTCGTAATTGGAATGGGCTGGACGTTTGGTGCAACCGTTTCATTTATAGAGGCATTTGTTGTGGTGACAATGATAACAATATTGTTTCTTCCGGAAACTGAGGGAAAGATACTAGAGTAGTGGCTGATTTTAAGGTTTAATAAAGTAGCTAAAAGGAGTTTGTTTTGAGCATTATTGAAGAACTTGCATGTAGCAAGTTCTTCCTTTTTAAATGCCTCTGGTTTACAAGCAGTAGTAGTAATCACCCCATCAAATTTTTTCTATTTTAGCGGAACCTGGATTGACTCACATGAACGGTTACAAGCAATTGTTATTCCCGAAACAGGGAAGCCGACAATGATTATCCATGAAATGTCGAAAGAGGAAATAAAAATAAAAGGATTATATGAAACTGTTTTTTGGAAAGATGGGGAAAAATCGCTTGAACTTTTACTAAAAACATTACCTGATAGGGGTATTGTAGCAATTGAAAATCTCTGCCAAGCCAAAACTTAATTCAACTAATGAACTTAAATGAACAACTCTCTTTTGGGGGAAATTGACTTACTTAAGAAATCGGGGGCTATTGCTGATAAAGTTTTGAATGAGGTAATTGGTTATATTAGGCCTGGACTTACGGAAAAGGAGGTATCTGAAGAAATCAAACGGCTTTTTGCGTTGAATCATGTCGACCAATTCTCCTTTTAACCAATTATCGGTGCTGGGAAGAATGGCGCTATTCCACATCATCAATCAGGGGACATGGTTGTAATTGATATGGGTGAAGTTAAAGATTACTATTGCTCAGATATGACGCGAACCGTTTGTGTGGGGGAAGAACCAACTGAAGAAATGAAAAAAGTCTATCAAACTGTCAAAATGGCGAAGGAAGAAGCAATGAATGCTGTAAAACCTGGATTGCCATTAAAACATATTGAACAGGTTGCAAGAAATATTATTATTAAAGCAGGCTATGGCTCCTACTTTACACATCGAACTGGACATGGTTTAGGGATTGATGTACATGAAGAACCATATGTTACTTTTAACAATTCTCAACTTTTAGAAGAGGGACATACATGAAAAAGGATCATAGCATCAGTCACTCAGGAGAGGAATTTTATTACATCTTGCAAGGGGGAGGTTTTCAATTTAAACGAAGACCACCACCATGTGTTATCTGGAGATATAGTCCACTTCCCCTCTGAGCTATTGCATGCATGGGAAAATCCAACTTCAGAGGAAACAGTCATATTAAGTGTAACAACACCTATCATTTTCTAATTAATATAAAGGAGTGTGGAACAAATGAGAGTTGCAACAGATATTGGAGGTACTTTTACAGATCTTGTATACGTTGATAAAAATGGTTCTATTGGGATTGCGAAAAGTAATACTACTCCACCTAATTTTGAAAAAGGGGTACTAGACGTTATTGAGAATGCTGGCGTCAAAAGAGAACAGCTATCTATGTTCATTCACGGGACAACGGTTATTATTAACGCATTGACTGAACGAAAAGGTGCAAAAACAGGTCTGATTACAACAAAAGGTTTCCGGGACATTTTAGAAATTGCGAGGGGGAACCGACCAGATCTATTTAATGTCCGCTATAAAAAGCCAGAGCCGTTTGTGGAACGCCATTTGAGACTCGAGGTAGATGAACGTCTGAATTATAAAGGGGAAATCCTTTCGCCTTTACGCCGAAAAGATATCGAAGAATGCGTGAAGCATTTTAGAAAAGAAGGTGTTGAGGCGATTGCTATCTCCTACATGCACTCTTATGTTAATTCATCGCATGAAGTGGAAACGGTAAAGATTATAAAGGAGCTATGGCCGGAGGTACTCGTGACAGCATCGAGTGATATTACAAAAGAATGGCGGGAATACGAGAGAACAAATACAGCTGTTCTAAATGCATATGTCCAACCTGTTGCCACAACCTACATTGATAAATTGGATAAGGAATTGCGCGAGCATATCGACGGTAATCAGCGTTACATAATGCAATCGAATGGCGGAACAACAAAGTTCGATAATGCAAAGAAAGCACCTATCAACATGGTTGAATCCGGGCCGGTTGCCGGTATTTTCGGAGCAGCTGTCTTGGGGGAACTAATTGGTGAAAGAAATATCATTGCTTTTGATATCGGTGGGACGACAGCAAAATGCTCACTCATCGAAAACGGGGAAGTAAAGGTTTCCACAGATTATTACATTGAAAGAGATAGCCGAAATGCGGGATACCCGATTAAAGCACCGGTCGTTGACATCGTAGAAATTGGAAACGGTGGCGGGTCCATCGCATGGATTGACAACGCAGGTTCATTGAAAGTCGGTCCGCAATCTTCCGGAGCCAGGCCTGGGCCAGTCGCATACGGATTAGGGGGTACGGAACCTACGACAACAGATGCCAACTTGTTAACGGGTCGTTTGTCTCCTAAAAACTTTGATTACGATGTGAACATGGACAATGTAAAAGAAGCTATACAGCAAAAAGTCGGTGATCATTTCGGAATTTCCGCAGAAGAGGCAGCACTTGGCATCATACGAATCGCTAATTCAAACATGCTAAATGCATTGAAGTTAATTTCAATCCGAAAAGGTCATAACCCACAAGATTTCACATTGCTCGCATTTGGTGGTGGAGGTTCGATGCATGCCCCTGCACTTGCTATTGAGCTCGGCGTGAAAAAAGTCGTTGTGCCAATCGCTTCACCAGTTTTCTCGGCCTGGGGAATGCTGATGACTGACTTGCGACATGATTACATTCAAACATATATCAAACGGTTAAACGAACTTTCTCTTTCTGAAATAGATGTGCAGTGGGAAGAAATTGAAAAACAAGCACTTGCTCATTATGAAGATGAAGGAATGGCTGCCGAAAATGTCGAGTTCCATCGGTTTGCGGATATGCGCTACTTAGGGCAAGAGCATACGGTTAAAGTGCCTGTTCCTAATGGACAATGGTCTGGAGAAGATAAGCAAGCAATCATTAAAGAATTCCATAATCTTCATGAAAGGAACTTCACATTCAAACTGGAAGATTCACCGACTGAAATCGTAAATATCCATGTAACGGCTTTCGGTAAGGTACCTAAACCGGAAATCGGTAAAATCACACGTAACGGTTCCGTGGATGAAGCTAAAAAAGAAAATCGCAACATTTACTACGAGAAAAAGGGATGGATCAATACGCCGGTTTACGACCGTGATAAGCTTCCGCCAAATGAAGTAATCCATGGACCTGCCGTAGTAGAAGAAAAAGCAGCTGTCACTTTAATTTATGACGGTCAACAATTACAGTTAGATGATTTCGGAAATATCATTATCGAAATGGAGGAAAAGTAATATGACAACTTCTGTAAAAGTGGATCCATTTACACTGGAAATTGTTAAAGACTCTCTGTTAGCAGCAGGAGACGAAATGTTCGTCGCATTGGCCCGCACGTCGATGAGTCCAATTATTTATGAAGTACTCGATTATGCCAGTGGTTTAACCGATGCACAGGGAAACCTGCTTACTCAAGGAAACGGTGTAACAGGATTTATCGGAATGCTAACCTTTATGGTAAAAGAGACACTTAAAAAGTATCCAGGAGATAAGCTGAAGCCCGGCGATGTCATCATTATCAATGATCCTTATAACGGAGGGGGATCCCATCTTTCCGATGTTGGACTGGTCATGCCGATATACTATGAAGGAGAGCTAATCGCATTTTCCGCAAACAAGGCACACTGGACGGAAGTTGGTGGAAAAGACCCTGGTTCATTTACAAATGATGCGGTAGACATTTTTCAGGAAGGTCTTCAATTTAATTGCATCAAATTATATGACGAAGACCGCTTAAACGAAGGTATCGTTGAAATCATTCGTTCCAATGTCCGCTTCCCGGATCTATCGTTAGGAGATATGTGGGCACAGGTTGCCGCATTACGTACAGGTGACCGTCGTCTGAAAGAACTTTGTGACAAACATGGTAAAGAAACAATTTTAGCAGCTGTCAATTACCTATTGGATCACGGTGAAACCATCTCACGTCAAGAAATTAAAAAATTGCCAAAAGGTGTTTTTGAAGCAGAAGACTACATCGATACGGATGGTATAGGCAACGGGCCATTCAAGATTAAAGTAAAGGTGACCATTACGGATGACGAATTTATTTGTGATTTTCGCGGAAGCCATCCACAAGTTCCTGGTCCAATGAATTGTTCCTATACAGGGCTTATGTCAGCCGTACGGGTAATTTTCTTAGCCATGACAAACCCAGAGCAAGACGTCAATGATGGTGTATTCAGACCGCTTAAGGTTATTGTTGATAAAAAATCGATTATGTCAGCTGAAAGGCCAGTTCCTGTTTCCAATTATTTTGAAACTCTTCTAGGCAGCTTGGATTTAGTATGGAAAGCTTTAGCTCCGCATCTGCCAAACCGTTTGACTGCTGGGCATCATTTGTCGGTATGTTCCGTGACATTATCTGGTAACCACCAAGATACGGAAGAACCTTTCCTTATCGTTGAACCTTCTGTCGGAGGTTGGGGTGGAGCAATGGGACAAGATGGTGCTTCAGGGCAGTTCTGTGTAGCTGACGGTGAGACCTACAACGTACCTATTGAGGTGGCGGAAACACGCTATGGCGTCCTGCTTGATGAGTACAGCCTCCGCCAAGACGGCAATGGTGCAGGCGCAGGCGAATATATAGGTGGTAAAGGGGTTATACGTGCCTACCGAGCATTGTCCGATGGCCAATCTGCCACAGTCACTTACGGTAGAAATAAATTTTATCCTTGGGGTATGAATAAAGGGCATGAAGGCTCACCAAACGAGTTTTATATTCATAAGGCCAATGGTGAGGTCGATGGACCATACGGTGTTTACCCGCGGTACAAGCTTCAAAAGAATGATGTCGTACGCTTGATGACAGGAACAGGCGGAGGTTATGGAAGTCCGCTGAAACGATCTGCGGCTCAAGTAGCAAAAGATGTGAAAAACGGGTATTTCACTATTGAAGAGGCAAAAGAACACTTCCTAGTTGAAGTTAATCCGGAAACTTTCGATTATATAGAACTATCAGGTAGATTATCATAATTTGGAGGTATTAAAATGAAAATTGAACAACCAAAAGTAACAGAAGAAATTGTACAAACACTTTTTCAGGATCGTTTCCAAGGAACAGAAGTGAAGTTTGGCTTCGTCTCTATCCCAGCGGGAGAACGTCTTCCTAAAGAAGGAACGACTTTCCATGAGGAACACGAATATTCTTATATCATTAAAGGTTCTTTATCCGGTAAAAGCGGCGGAAATCCCTATAAAATCAATGAGGGTGAAGCGTCTTATATTCCTGCGGGAGAACAACATTGGTGTGTGAATGAAGGCGATAGCGCTTGCCAATTGGTATATGCATTGGTGAAGAGCTAATTAAATATTAACTGTAGAATAGCAAGATATAAAATAACCTTAATGGAGAGGCGTAAAAGGTGTCCATCAATATCAATTTTTAAGGTTTAGGAGAATGTGACTTTGAATTCTAGTGGAAAGGACACAGTACACACGTGTACCGTGTCCTTCTCCAACTTAATCCAACAGATGAATATAAGAAGGTAAAACAATCAGATACGATTGTGGATGTTATCTCGTTAAACCCGGAACCAGGCCCAATTCATCTTGAATATAATAGTTATGAAGTTATGATTATGCCAGAATTGCTAGAGATCATCACAAGGCAGAAAAGGATGGATATGACGCAGCGATTATTGGCTGATTCTATGATCTTATCATTTAGATGCAATGTTTTGGAAGTAAACATCAAAAGAGGAACAAAGAAAAGTTCAAAATGAATTGGTTAAAAAAGAAGAATGGATTATTGATGGGAATTACAAAGTTACAATGGATATAAGACTGAATGAAGTAGACACCATTATCTTTGTTGATATCAGTAGGGGAATATGCATCTATAGAGTTTTCAAGAGGATGATTCAATATCGTGGAAAATCGAGATCAGATATGGCAGAGGGCGTCAATGAGAGGTTCGATTTTTACTTTCTGAAATGGGTTTGGGATTACCCAAAAACAAAGAAACCTATTGTTTTAAAGAAATTTGAATAATTACCCAATGATAAGAAAGTCATTATTATAAATTCTCCAAGAGAAGTACAACTTTTTTAGATAAGGTTATTAATTAGTTGTAATCTTGTCTTGGAAGGGATAAAGGAAGATTTTTATTTTAACTCCCATGAAAATTAAAAATACCCAAAATCTATAAAATTGCATAACAAAAGAGACTCAGAAAAAGCTTTTTTAAAAAAAGGCTGAGCCTTCAGTATGTTTATATTGAGTTAATAGGTAAATCAGGAATCAACTCCATTCTTCTTAGAATAAAGGCAAGGCTGGTGCAATAACCAGAGTAGGATTAATCTCCCATGAGTGCTTCCTGCAAGGGAGCGAGACAGTCTGTGATGAACCGTGGTCGTTGGAGTCAGACTAACGGGTGCTTTAGTTAAACAAGACCATCATTTTGATCTGACCCAATAAAGTTAGACAAATATTTTAGGCGGCTTCTAAGATCTGAGTTCGGTATTCTACTGGGCTCAGGTCTTTTAATTTTGCCTTCATTCGCTTGTGATTGTAATACTCCATATATTCTTCTAATTCCTTTTCAAAATGCGCCATACTCTCAAACCCTTGTAAATAAAGCAGTTCTGATTTTAATAAGCCAAAGAAATTTTCAATGACTGCATTATCTAAGCAGTTACCCTTACGGGACATACTCTGTGTTATCTGGTGCTCTTGTAGTGTTTTTTGATATTTTTTCATCTGATAATGCCAGCCTTGATCGGAATGAAGAATTACCTCATCTTCCGGTTGAAGGCGCAGAATAGCTTCGTCTAACATATCACCTACAAGTTGATAGACCGGTCGATTCATGACTTTATATGAGATAATTTCACCATGACACAAATCCAGAACAGGTGACAGATAACGTTTTTCTCCAAAGAGATGGAATTCGGTCACGTCTGTTACCCATTTTTGATTCATTTTCTCAGCCTTAAAATCACGTTGTAATACATTAGGAGCGATTTTCCCGACGTTTCCTTTATAAGAACGATACTTCTTCATACGGACCTCACATTTTAAACCGATTTCATTCATCAAGCGATTGATGGTCTTCGGGTCATACCTAAATCCGTATTTCTTCAGTTCTTTCGTGATGCGGCGGTAGCCATAACGACCCTTATGTTCGTGATAAATGATCTTGATAGCTTCTTTTACTGTTTCATATTTATCTACTTGATTCAATCGTTTTTCCAAATAGTAATAAGTACTGCGTGGAATGTCAGCGACTTGAACTAAATCCACGACTTCATAATGTTTCTTCAGTTCAAAAATTACTTGCGCTTTGATTTTGTTTGTAATTTTTCTTGTTCGTGAACTAAAGCTTTCAACTTTTTTAAGTAGGCATTCTCCATACGCAAACGTTCATTTTCAGCTCGTAGAGCTTCCATAGAACCCTCAACTGGAGCTGTTTTTTTGTCATTCGATTTGATTTCCTTTTTCATGGATGGACGCCTCTTTTTCTTTGGTTTTAGCGCGTCCAATCCTTTTGTCTTAAGCAACTCCTCCCACTGATAAATAATACTCGGAGAAGAAATATTAAATTTGCTTGCCGTTTCTAGAAAAGACGCACCTGTCTCGCTCATAAAATTAAGTACGTCTAGTTTAAATCCAGATGAGTAGCTTGTATAGCTTCTCTTAAAACCCTTTTTACCCTGTGCTTCAAATAATTTCACCCAAGTAATGACTTGAGATTTAGCTGCGCCAATACTTTCTGCGATAGTGTGATAGCTTTCGTTTCCAGTTAAATAGCGTTCCACCGCTTTTAATTTAACTTCTATTGTATATTTAGACATAAAAACACCCCGTAAATGTTAGTTGGTGTCTAACTTTTACGGGGCAGTTCATTTCGATGGTCTATTTTTACGTCCAAAACATCAAGAAGGAATTACTAATAAAGAATCTAATTACCAACATTAAATGTTAAAATAAAGTAATTAAGGAATGTGAGAGGTAGATGTAAAGTTATGCTTGACCATTTCTATACAAGGGGATGTTTTTATGTTTAATGTGGGAGACATGATTTATCAGATTATAGTATTGGGGCTTATCGTTTTATTTGTAGTATCGTTTACACTATTTATTAGGAGATTACTCTTGAATCAACAGGCAAAAAAGCATCAACTTAATGAGTTTGAAATGAAATTGGATAAAATAATGGAGTTAATAAAAGGCTAAAGGGTTAGGTAAATTTACTTCCGTGTAAATTAAATAATTCTGTAAAACCGAAAAAAAAACACATTAAAAGAGACGCTGAAGGTACAGCGATATTAATTGTTGTTTTATTAGTGGATATGTTATTTCCAATTATTTTGGTCTATTACCAATAAAATCTTCTTGAATAAAAACGAATGTTCGGCATATAATAAGAACAAACGTTCTTTATTGAAGGAGAAGAGAGACAATGCATGAAGGTTTAGAAAATCGAAAAATTATATGCATTGATATACGGAGCTTTTACGCAAGCTGTGCGGCTGCAGATGCTGGACTAGACATTATGAATACACCGATTGCGGTTATCGGAAATTTAGAACAAAAGGGAAGTATTGTGCTTGCGGCATCTCCCATGATGAAAAAGAAATTTGGAGTAAAGACAGGAACACGGCTCTTTGAAATTCCTGATCATCCGTCAATTCATTTAATCGAGCCGAAGATGGAGTTTTTTGTTCGCGTTTCCATGGAAATCACACGTTACTTAAATCAATTCGTTCCAAGCGAAGCAATTCATGTGTATAGCGTCGATGAATGCTTTGCTGATTTGGGAGGAACCGAAAAATTATGGGGGCCAGTAGAAGACACAATTAAGCGAATGCAGGATGGACTATATAACCAGTTTCAATTACCGTGTGCTGTTGGAATGGGTCCAAATATGCTAATCGCAAAGCTTGCCCTGGACTTGGAAGCCAAAAAAACAGGCTTTGCAAAATGGACATATAAAGATGTGCCACAAAAGCTATGGCCTATTGCTCCGCTTTCCAAAATGTGGGGAATTGGTTCGCGTTTAGAAAAAACATTAAATAATATGGGTATTATAAGCGTTGGGCAACTAGCAAACACATCGCTTGCGACATTAGAAGCTAAGTTTGGCGTAATGGGAAATCAGTTATATCACCATGCTTGGGGAATTGATTTGTCAGAACTTGGTGCGCCTTTAGCAGAAGGCCAAATTAGTTACGGCAAGGGGCAAGTGCTATTTCGTGATTACCGTTCCAAAGAAGAGATAATGACTGTCGTATTAGAAATGTGTGAAGACGTGGCGAGACGTGCTCGCGAAGCTGAAATGGTCGGAAGAACGGTCCATCTCTCCATCATTTACAGTAAAGAGGCATTCGGTGGAGGATTTAATCGTTCCCGTTCAATTGATGAACCAACAAATGCTACGATGACCATATATAAAGTATGCGAACAAATTTTTGATGAATTTTACGATCACCGACCCGTTCGCAAACTGTCGATTTCCATTACCAATTTAGAACCAGAGTACTCCATGCAACTAAACCTATTTGAAGAAGACAAATGGAAAGTTCGAGAACTAGGAAAAACAATGGATTACCTCCGAGGTAAATATGGCTCTAGTGCAATATTGCGTGCTGTTTCCTACACGGAAGCGGGAACTGCAAGAAAACGTGCTGGATTGCTTGGAGGGCATAAAAAATAGAGAAAAGACCGAACATTTACATACGTTTGGTCTTTTTTATTTCCTGTTTAAGAAGGACTTTCCAGTTTTAAAGTAGAACAATAATATGAGGAGGGAATCTATGGAAAAGAAGTATTTTTACAGTTTGAGTGAAGTTGGCATATTCCTGTCTGCATGGATGCTTTTCATTGCAAGCAAGTACGCTTTTATTGATGATACTGGGAAATATGGTATAGGAACATTCCTTTTAGGTATCAGTGGAATTATTTTTATTTATTTTTGTGATGGAAATATAAAATGGAAACGAGTCTTCGCTACTTACATAATCGGTTAATCATTCTAGCCGTTCTCTTTTTTGGGTTTTTACCTACTTATACATATAAAGAAGCAGTAGCAAAAGTTGAAAATGCAACTGGAGAAAAAATGATTCAAACAAAAGAAATAAAAAGATCCATCGGTCATTATATGATATATACAATAGAAGGAACTTATCTATTTAATGTAGAAAGTGGAGATTTTGCGAAGAGAGAATAACAAAAGGAGAATGATTTCAATGATACATAAAATCAAAAAAAATGTAGAACAATTATCTGAGCGAGAAGCAAAGTCGCTGTTATTACAACACTTTTTACGAGTTCAAATGTTGGAGGAAACGAGTTATCCAGAAGAACAATTTCTAAAAGATATGAAAAAAGAATATCATGACTTATTACAATCTGCATCTAATTCAAAGCAAACAAACTATAACACCATACATATCGTGTTTGGAGATTCTGCGGCGGGAAGCTTAAAAATAGCACTGCCAAGAGATGAAAAGGTAATTCGATTTTCTGACCTATTTTCTATCGGCCCCGTGAACCAGCTTCACAACGAAGAAGGACTCAAACAACGAAAAAAATGGTTGTTCCTACATATAAATATGGACGAACAGCGCACATTTAACTATATAGAAGAGTTTCAAAAAACGGTAGAGGACATAAAGAACATACCTACGAACATACCAATCTACATATGGACAGCAAACAATGCACATGAACAAACCGCTGCACGATTTATCCTGCATATCTTGAAAGAAAAGAAGAACGACATACGTCTCATTAACATCAGTACAGCTTTTCAAAAACTATGGCCAAACATTATTCCAGTTCATACAGGGGAATTGGCAGCTGAAAAATTAAAAATAATCTATGAGACTTATAAAAACGAACAGCCATTAACGAAACAACTCCGTAACATGCTAGCAGACGAATGGGAAAAACTTGACGAAACAACTGAAGTCCTGCGCATTTGGGAGGACGACCAAATTAAATGTGTGTCAGAAAGTCACTTCGATGCATTCATTATCGAAAAAGCTCGTTATTTACATAAGGAACTAGGAACAAATGATTTCATGAAATCAGCCAGACTAATTGGGGAAGTACTTGGACACTCAGATCAATATGTTGGCGATGTATTTTTCGAATACCGTGTACGCCAACTAATTTTAGAAGGAATTTTTGAAATAGAAGGGGTTCCAAAGGCAATGCGGTTTTACAGTGTGAAATTGAAAGCTGGTTACTTATGCCATTAGAACAAGAAGTAATTGGTTTGTTAATAGGTGGCTTTGCTATTGTTATGGGAATTGCAATTGTAACAACATTGCTACTTTGGTTTAAAAATAAACATAACAGTTATGCATAACTTGGACATTATTACATCTACTTCTATTCTCAGTTGCCGTTTACTTTTTATTGAAGGCAATCTCCTTTGATTATTACCATCCAATGGCATCTGAAGAGATTTCACTACGGATAGGGATTTCTGGCGTTATTTGGGCTTTAAGTATGTTATGTTTACTAATCGGTGTATATAAATTTTCGAAGGAGCAATGATGAATATGGAAAATGGCGAATATCAAATAGATATAAATGGAGTAATACATTGGATAAAAGTAGAGGGAAAAGAAAATAATACAATCCCTCTAGTTATTATTCATGGAGGTCCAGGAGGAAATCTTTATACTTTCGAAAGAACTGTCGGTCCTTTTCTACAAGATAGAACAGTAATATACTACGAGCAGCGAGGATGCGGTAGAAGTGGCAAATCAATTGCCGAAAATGCTTATACTATCAATGAATTAGTTGGCGACTTTTGCAAAATTATTCAATGGACGGAAAGCGAAAAAGTTGATTTATTAGGTTATTCTTTTGGTGGAGAATTAGCACTTGAATTTGCTTTTGCCTTTCCGGAGCTTATTAACAAAATAATATTATCTGGACCTAGTTTAATAAATCTAAAAACGCAATATATGATACAAATATCCGGTTTCCTATCTATCGCAGAACAAACTCTAGTAACTAAGATTGATGAAATACTTCAAGAAAATACCCCGATTGAAAGTAAATACAGTCAAATATGGGAGATTGTTGATGAGGAGACAATTGACCGTTTATTGTTTGTGAATCAGGACGTTGCTAAAAAGTTCCGACAGTTCATACAAGAAAGTAATCTACACAATACAGGGCTTATGCTAGCGGCTTTGCAAGAAAACCCAGTAACTCCTCCACTATATGAACGACTTAACGATATTCATCATAAGACATTAATCATCACAGGTGTTTATGATCGAAATACGGGAATTCCTATATCCAATCTAATAAATAGAAATCTTTCTAACAGTGAATGGATCTTATTTAATAAAAGTGCTCATTTTCCTGACCTTGAGGAAACTGAGAAATTTGTAAGTGAAGTATTAGACTTTTTAAAAGCCTAATACAAGTGTGAGGAGGTAGCAAGAACAATGGCAGCTTATGGTAAAGATTTATTTGAAGGAACAGCTAGTTTTTATTACCGTTTTAGACCAATGCATCCAGCTTCATTAATTAGATTTTTAGTTGAAAGGTTTTCTTTGGATGGTAGCGGCCAGATGCTCGATTTAGGATGTGGAACTGGCCAATTAGCGGAAAGGTTCTCTGATTTATTAGTAAGTGATAATACTGGAATTTATTAAGAACAAATAAATGTATCCATCAAGCTCGCTATAAAAAGCAAATAAGGCTTGTTCGATTAGATAGAAGTGTCGGACTATTTCAATGACGAGAGATAGACTATAATCAATAGAATGGTGGTCTTACAATGGAGATTTCAATTGAAAAGATACAAAAACAGGATGCAGAAGAATTATTTAATTTTGAAAGTGAAAATAGAGCCTATTTTGAAAAATATGTACCGAGTCGTGGGGAAGAGTATTATGGTTTTGAAACTTTTCAAAAAAGACATAAAGAATTGTTGGAAGAACAAGAGAAGGGGATATCTTATTTTTATTTAATAAAAGATCAAACCGGATCAATTGTAGGGAGGATGAACCTGGTTGATATTGATAGAAACAAAAGTATAGGTCATATTGGTTATAGAGTTGGAGAAATACATACTGGAAAACGAATTGCAAATAAAGCTTTAAAACTACTGTTAATGAAGGTTTCAATGAAAAATATTAAACAAGTTCATGCAAAAACAACAAGCAATAATATTGCATCACAAAAAGTATTAGAGAAAAACGGCTTTACGCAAGTCTCAACAAGTAATGAAGAATTTATAATGAATGCTCAAAACGTGAGGTTTGTATATTTTATGTGGTCGAATACATGATAGCATTTCTTCTTCATCTAGTGGTGAAACAGTTAAATAGTGGACTATAGAAATGTTGATTATTCAAAAGATGGAAGGTTGGATTTATAATTACCGAAACCAAAAAGGGGGATAATGATGAAAAATAATAAAATTAATATACTTAGTAGGGATAGTCAAAAGAAAATAGAGTATACGCATATTCAAACAGGTTCTAAAAGTATCTGTTTTATGTTTTCAGGTGCTGGATACACCTATGATAAACCTTTATTTTATTATGCTACTATGGCAATGCTAGAAAAGAACATTGATGTTGTACATATACATTATTCATACGAAAAAGATCTATTTGAACAATCATTGGAAGATATAATTGAAATCATTATGAACGATGTAGACCCTGTTATGGATCATGTTCTTAATAGTTCTCGCTACACCGAAACGATTTTCCTTGCGAAATCACTTGGAACAATTCCAGTAGTTAGCGATATTATGAAAAGAGAAGTATTTAATAAGTCAAAGATGATATTACTTACCCCTTTGCTGAAACTTGATAGAATATACACAGATCTATTAAAAAGCAAACACGAGGGCCTTATAGTTATCGGTGACAAAGATCCTCATTACAACTTAGAGCAAGTAGAACAAATAAAAAAGCAAACCCCTTTGGGGATTGAGTTAATCCACGGTGCAAACCATTCTTTAGATGATGAAAAATTAAATACGATTACTTCAATTTCCACTTTAACGAAAGTAATTGAAAACTTGAAAGCAACGTTACATGTAATCTAAGAAATATTAGGAAATTAGGATTCATTTTGTTTTTAAGTTAGTAAGTGCAAAAAGCTCCAAGGTATTAGATACCCTGGAGTTTCCACAATACTATGCATAAGTAGCTGTTTTTTTCACTTCAATAAAATGCAACTGGTGCCCCTCTTTTTCATAAATCGAGAACGTATATCCAGCATGCTCAATATAATTATCTTCTGCTAGATCTATATCTTGTGTGAAATACCATCCACCGATTGTATTTACGTCTGGGTTTTTCTTTGTCAATCCTTAATAATGTTGCTACTTCATCCAATAGCACCTTTGAATGAATTAAATAGTGGTCTTCTTTTAATTTTCGAATATCTGCTATTTCATCGTCATCAAATTCATCACGAATTTCACCAACGATTTCTTCTAAAATATCCTCGACTGTAACAAGACCCGATGTGCCACCGTATTCATCCAATAAAATTGCAATATGAGTACGTTGCTTTTGCATTTTTATTAATAAATTATTGATTGGTGTTGTCTCGATTGTTTTGATTATACGGTTCGTGAACTTTTCCAAGTCAAATGTTTCTGCTTTAATTCGATTGCTAATCCCTTGAGTTAAAAAGTCTTTAATATTTATAAAACCGACAATATTATCCCGATCCTCTTCGTAAACAGGATAACGTGTATAACGTTCTTCTGAAATAACTGTTAATACATCATGAAACGCTGCATTTTTTTTCGAATCCAACAATTTCTGTTCGGGGCACCATAATTTCACGAGCAATGCGATCATCAAACTCGAAAACATTATTGACATATTTCAATTCGTTTTGATTAATCTCACCGCTTTTAAAACTTTCAGCTAACAATATTCGAAGTTCTTCTTCCGTGTGTGAAAGTTCATGTTCTGAAGCTGGCTTCATACCTATTAAACCAACTAACACACGAGCAGCACCATTTAAGAGCCAAATGAATGGATACAAAATCTTATAGAAAATCATAATCGGTTTTGCAAAAACAAGTGTCACTGCCTCTGCCTTTTGAATTGCAATTGTTTTAGGTGCTAGTTCCCCGACGACTACATGTAAAAAAGTAGCGATTGCAAAAGCAGCACCTATAGTGAAGTATTGGATATAATCAGTGCTTATCCCAATCGTTTCGAATAATGGATGTAATATGAATTCAAATGTCGATTCACCTACCATACCAATTCCAAGAGCGGTTACAGTAATACCTAACTGACACGCCGATAAGTATTCATCCAAGTGTGTGGTTACATGCTTTGCAGCAAGGGATCCTTTACGACCTTCTGCAACAAGCTGGTCGATTCGTGAGTGTCGTACTTTTACAATGGCAAACTCTGTCGCGACAAAAAAACCTGTTAATGCCAATAAAATAATGAATATCGTTAAATTTAATATTGTCAATATGTTGTCTTACTATAAAGTAAGACCTCACCTCCTATGTGATAAGTATAATAATGGTTGGAATAATGCGTGTGTGGTTAGCTTTGTCCTTTTACCCTTTCTAACACATTATTAATCTTTTCTAAAGGTATTCCTTCAGCTTTCCTTTTCTGAATGAACTTAAACCGCCCAATAGCTTTATAGAATAGTAACGATAATTCGAATTAGAACATTCAGCTTCTATTAAGCAAGATTGATATAATGATCAATAGTTCGCCTAGTAATGCCAGTTTTTAAAGCTAGTTCTCCAATTTTAATTTCTCTTACGTGATGTTCAAGGAAAGCTATCTATAGGTTTTTCCTGACGGGAAAGAATGCGCATATAAAATAAAGGGAAATCTAGTTGATTACGCGAATAGAAGAAGCTATGAGTGATTTATTGCAATGCAAGAATTCAACGAATTAAACCGGAATTTGAAAGGAGGGAAATTCAATGGAAAAAGAATTTCCTATAATAGAAACAAGCAGATTAATCTTAAGGGAAGTAACAATAGACGATGCTAAAGATATGTATACATATTTGACTGATCATGATGTCGTGAAGCCTATGGGGCTAGAGCCTTTTGAAACAGTAGAAGACGTATGGGATGAAATTAGATGGTATCAATCTATATACATAGAAGGGACAGGTATTAGATGGGGAATCACACTAAAAGATTCTGGTAAGGTAATAGGAAGTTGTGGTTTTCTGAATAGGAGCACCAAACATTACCGAGCCGAAATTGGATATGAATTAAGCAAAGAATACTGGGGTAAAGGGATAGCTAGTGAAGCTTTGGAGGCTGTTGTTAATTATGGTTATAAGCATTTTCAGTTAGAAAGAATTGAGGCATTAATTGAACCAACTAATCTTCCATCCCAAAAACTAGTAGAAAAACAAGGGTTTCAAAGAGAAGGACTGCTAAGACATTATGAATATACATGCGGTAAATTCGATGATTTATATATGTACTCCATCATAAAAGAAGATCTTGATCCTATCAAAATTGGTAAAACGAATAAATAGAAGAGTCATCGAATATGTAAAAGTATTAAAAGTAAAGGAGAATCTAAATGTACAAATTGCTTGGGGAAGATGAGTATGCACCATATTATTCAAGTTATGTAAAATTAGTACCTGTTGGGGACTTTGTACAAAATTTAAGAAAGCAAATGGAAAAGACAATTGGCTTACTACTGGACATTTCTGATGATCAAGCCCATTTTCGTTACGCTCCAAAAAAATGGAGCATAAAAGAAGTGCTTGGGCATATGGGAGATACAGAGCGCATAATGGCGTATAGGCTCCTTTCCATCGCACGAGGGGAGACTGTTTCTCTTCCAGGTTATAACGAGAATGAATATGTCCAAAATGCATCATTTGATAAACAGTCAATAAAAGACCTTCTCCAAAATTTGTACATTATCCGCCAATCTACAATTCACCTTATTCAAAGCTTAGCGCAGGAAGATTTGCTTCGTCGCGGAACTGCCAATAATACGGAAGTATCTGTCCGTGCACTCATAGCTATTATTGCTGGTCATGAGCTTCATCATTGTAATATTATAAAAGACAGGTATATTAGTGACGAAGCGTATCCCAAAAGCTAAACAATGATTCGAAAAACAGACGGTATCGCTACATTAGCGATACCGTCTGTTTTATTACGACTAGCGAATCGTCCTTGAAGAAGTTTGTAAAATACCTTCCTTCAATTCCCCGACTCTATCTTTCTTCCGAACAAAAATGAAATAAGAAGCAATGGTCAAGCTAGCGATCAGCAAAGTGAGCAGAGCTTGTATTCGCAAAGATTCAATGATGAGCATTGCGACATAGATACCCGTGATAATAAAGATAGTTGCATACGTCAAGTAAGGGAATAGCCACATCTTAAGTTGAAGTACTTCCGGGTTCTCCTTTTCCAACTTTCTTCGCATTCGTAGATGGGAGAATGCGATGACGAGGTAGACTAATAGCGCCACAGCCCCCGATGAATTTATTAAAAACAAAAATATTTTGTCAGGAGAAGCATAGCTAAAGATCACCGCAACATATGAAAATAATGTACTGAACAGGATTGCTCGGACAGGAACACCTTTCTTGCTTAGCTTTAGAAATGCTTTTGGAGCATCGCCTTTCTTGGCCATCCCGAACAACATACGAGAATTTGCATATAAAGCAGAATTTAAGCATGAAAGAACTGCTGTTAGCACAACAAAGTTCATAATCTGAGCGGCAGCTGGAATACCGATATAATCGAGAACTGCTACGAACGGACTAACGAGTATATTAGCCGAATTCCATGGTAATAGTGTAACGACTAGCGCGATAGAGCCTATATAGAAGATCAGAATACGCCAAATGACGCTATTTGTTGCAATCCGCACCGCTTTTGCTGGATGCTCTGATTCACCAGCTGCAATGGCAACGATTTCAGTACCCATGAACGAAAAGATGACTACTGTAATGCCTAACAAAACGGAACCGAATCCGGTTGGCATGAATCCACCAGCACCTAAGAGATTTACCGTTCCAGGTGCGTTTACACCAGGATACCATCCAAAAATTACACAAAGACCGAGAACAAGGAATAAACCGATACTAATAACTTTTATGAGTGAAAACCAATACTCGAATTCACCAAAGGACTTCACGGAAAAAAGATTTGTAAGCGTTAATAAAACAGTTAAGATGAGTGCCATTAGCCAAAGAGGAAAATCTGGTATCCAATATTGCATAATAGCTGCACCTGCAATAGCTTCAATCGCAATTACGACGACCCAGAAAAACCAATACAACCATCCGATAGTAAAACCTGCCCATGGTCCGATCGCGTCGCTCGCGTATGTTGAAAATGAGCCGCTTGTTGGATGGGCTGCCGCCATTTCACCAAGCATTCTCATTACCAATACGACAATTGCCCCCGCAAATGCGTAAGACAAAATTGCACCCGGTCCTGAAGCATTAATGACTGCACCACTTCCGATAAATAAACCTGCGCCGATAACTCCAGCAATGGAAATCATACTGATATGTCGGATCTTTAAGTCGGATTTTAACTGTTCTTGTTGACTCGTCATTTACATTCCCCCTTGTGAAAGTCGTGGTTCTCCTAAAATTCCATTCTTAAATTAGCGTAACCTGTCCATTAATTGATGTGCAAGTAATATTCATAGCGTGTGATATTATTTCCTCCTCTCTGTCATAAAAGCGCTTTCATAAATTTTATTAGAATATTCTTATAAGTTGTTATTTTAATTATACACAAATGAAAATAAGTTTTTCTGGACAAGTTGTAAATTGATATGAAATTGAATTATACAAAGTGTTAAAAATGTGTAAGGGCTAAGCGTTTCAAGTGCGAATACATGGGGAAATTTCTATTCGTATTTTTTTGATATAAATAATTCTTTGGAAACCTACTTCGACACTTCGGGATGCAGCTCGTCATAAGTCAAGCTGATAGTCTTATGGCTCCGACTGCCCCTTAAAATGTACTTTCGCTCAGTTTATGTAAACATTTTCTTCAATTTACACAGGTGTTTTCAATTTTGTCTTTAACCAAGACTATGGATTTCTCATACTGAATTTACACAAGTGTTTAAGGTGCATAACAGTGCCGCTTTAATAGTTTTATAGGGAACGGTAAACAAGGGGTTGAGACTAGTTTTCTCCACATATAGGCAATCTGTATAAATTTATTGGTGAAGCATTTACACTTTGTCTAATTAAATGAAAGAGAATACTTAATAAAATTAGTTAGAAATATTCTGAATAATCAACCTAGTCTTCTTTATGTTTTATTATTGCTGTATTTTTCGAGTTATTACATCTTCATCAGTTTGAGCGTAATTTGTAGGTAGAGAACTAGAAGGGTGTATTTGTATGTGAAAAAATTGGAGAGGGAGATTATATGAAAACAAACGTAGAGTACGACACGTATACACGTGATCGGGAGGCAGTGATTAATCTAACGACAGATCTTGTTCGCATTCCGAGTGTTTATAGAGACAATGATCCGTATGGTAATGAAACGAAAGTGGCATTGTATGTTGCACAATATCTGAGAGATAGAGGGATTGAAACGCATGTAGAAGAGGTGATTCCAGGCAGACCGAATGTTATTGGTATTGTCGATTCTGGAAAACCGGGAAAAACACTTCTTTTCGAAGGCCATACGGATGTTGTGACCGAAGGCGATAAGGACGCTTGGACGTATGATCCTTTTAGTGCTCATATTGTGGACGGAAGGATGTACGGTAGAGGAACGAACGATACGAAGGGGAATTTGGCGTGCATGATCACAGCGGTTCACTCACTTATTCAGGATAAAGAGGAGTTTACTGGAAAAATAATTCTGTGTATCCCTGTAGATGAAGAGGGGCTAATGATTGGTATCAAGCACTTCATAAAGCAAGGTTGGGCAAATGATGTAGATGGTGCAATCATTTGCGAGCCAGAAGAAAATAATGTCTGTATTGCACAGCGAGGAGCTATGCGTATACGAATAGATGTATATGGAAAAATGGCACACGGTGCAATATCCTGGAGCGGTATTAATCCAAATTGGCGAATGGCGAGACTCATAGTGGAACTGGAAAAGCTAGAGAAGGAAGAGCAAGCCAGATTGGGTGAAGATCCGTACTTAAAGTGGCCTTCAATTACACCAACCATTTTACAAGCGCCTGTAAAAGGCGACGCACAAATAAATGTCATACCAGATCACTGTATGATGACGCTTGATATTCGAACAGTACCAAAGCAAAACCATGATGAACTATTAGGAAAAATCAATGCTATTATTCAGAGGCTCAAAGAAGATGATTCGGATTTTAACCTGGAATTGACAATCTTGGATAATAGACCTTCTACGATTACAGATGCCGATGATCCTGTCGTAAAGGCTATTTATGATGCAGTTGAATCGGTGACAGGAGAGAAGCCTATTTACAATGGGGTTCCTGGGGCGACTGATGGGACGTTCCTTCATATGCATGGTATACCTATTGTGACAATCGGAGCAGGCGACAGGGATATCCCTCACCAAATTAACGAGTACATCGACATAGAAGAACTAGCGGTAACTACGGCGATTTATAGAGATGCAGCTTTGCGCTTTCTGAAAGGTGAAGAGTAATCGAGGATAGCAGAATACAATCTAGCTATTTAAGCATTGGTATTGAAGAATGTGCTAAATAATAATCAGAATTCCATGGGAATTTCTCGATATCAGCACAAAGCACAATGTTTAATCTAATGAAAGCGATTTCAAAATAAAATAATTGCTCTTATTTTTGCAGTGTAAATTGAGTTAGGAGGAGCTTTATGAAGTACATTCAACTATTAATTTTAATTCCTTTTATCGGTTTTTTAGGTTTCTTACCTTGGGCAAACCGTATTGAACCGTATATCCTTGGAATGCCGTTTTTATTGTTTTGGCTCGTACTTTGGATGGTACTATCACCAATGTTATTAGTCATTGTATATAAACTGGATCCAGATAATAGGGAAGGTGAAACCGAATGAATATCTCATTAATTATTATTAGCTTAACTCTATTGTTAGCTCTTTATCTTGGAATATCATCTACTCGAGGAAAAGAGATGAGCATGGAGCAATGGACTGTTGGAGGGCGAGGGTTCGGAACACTGTTTATCTTCTTTTTAATAGCAGGAGAAGTGTATACAACTTTCACTTTCCTGGGGGGGAGCGGATGGACATTCACACGAGGTGCCGCCGTTTATTACGTGCCAGCTTATATCTTTCTTGCTTATGTACTATCTTACTGGTTCGTACCTAAAATTTGGAAGTACTGTAAAGAAAACAACCTTATCTCACAGCCGGACTACTTTGTTTCTAAATATAAAAGTACTGCTTTGGGCGTATTAGTAGCAATAGTAGGGTGTGTGGCACTCATTCCATACATCGTTATTCAATTTAAAGGGCTTGGAATCATTGTGTCTCAAGCATCTTATGGTACGATTTCTCCTGTTGTAGCAAGTTGTATTGGGGCGACCGTTGTTGCCACATACGTTATGGTTTCAGGTATCCATGGTTCAGCCTGGACGGCGATCATAAAAGACTTCATGATTTTAATAGTTGTTATCTTTCTGGGAATTTACATCCCATTTCATTATTTCGGTGGAATCAAGCCGATGTTCGAAGCGGTTGAAATGGTAAAGCCTGAGCTCCTGACATTGCCGGAGACTGGGTTTAGTAATTCGTGGTTTACTTCCACTGTTATTTTTAACGCAATCGGATTTTATATTCTTCCAACTTCATTTATGGTAATTTTATCAGCGAAAAGTGCGAAAAGTTTGCGGAAAAACGCAATTACGTTACCTTTGTATACAATTCTATTACTCTTTATTTTCTTTGTCGGATTTGCAGCCATTACAGTGATTCCTGAACTTGATGCAGCACAAGGTGATCTTGCCCTCCTTACCTTAGCTATCAAGACGTTCGATCCCTGGGTTATCGGAATTATCGGGGCAGCTGGTCTGTTAACCGCTTTAGTTCCATGTTCCGTCATGCTTATGTCGAGCGCTGCAGGGCTTACACAAAACCTATATAAGGTTATTGTTCCGAAAGCTTCTGACAAGCATTTGTTGACTGTTTCTAAACTATTCATCGTGTTAATTTCACTTATCGCTCTATATTTCACAATAACGGGCGGAGGGGCGATGGCCATATTAAATATTATGTCCTATAGTCTGATTGTTCAACTGGCTCCAGCATTGTTTCTAAGTATTCAAAGAAACAATATGATCACAAAAGAAGGAGCATTCATGGGCATTGTGACAGGTGTCATCGTTGTTTTGATTATGACGTTGAAAGGAATTGGAATAGGAGATTTGTTGCCACATGCACCTCAGTGGGTACAAGATATCAATGGTTCCTTTGTTGCATTAACCTCGAACATTGTAATCATGCTTATTGTGAGTATAGGTTCAAGAGTATTCGCTTCAATAAAACATACTAAATTAGAAGAAGCTAAATAACCGACTATTGTTTCTATACTAAAATTGAGAGGGGATAAAGAGAAGATGCTAACTATAAATGCTGAAAGAATAAATGGGAAACTAATAGAACTTGCTGAAATTGGAAAAATTGGGGATACAGGTGTTTCTAGACTAGCGCACTCGAAGAAAGATAAAGAAGCCGTATTAAAAGTGAAAAGTTGGATGGAAGAGGTCGGCCTTTCGGCGAGAATTGATAACTTTGGAAACTTAATAGGACGGTTGGAAGGAGAAATTCCTGATGCACCAGCGCTTATGCTCGGATCACATATCGACTCTCAACCTTATGGTGGGAGGTACGATGGCGTTCTGGGTGTTCTTGGAGCCCTTGAAGTAGTTCAAACATTACAAGAACAAAAGATTACCCCTTCTATTTCTATTGAAGTAGCGGCATTCTCGGATGAAGAAGGATGTAGATTTAATAAAGGATTATTTGGAGTAAGAGGGATACTCGGCAAGCTAGAAGATGGAGAATTAGATCGACAAGACAAAGATGGTGTTACAAGAAGAGAAGCGTTAATTGAATTTGGGTGTGATCCCGATAAATTCAAGGAATCTGAATATGATCTTTCTAAAATTGCTGCGTTTTTAGAACTTCATATAGAACAAGGACCAGTATTAGAAGCTAAAGGCGAGGCAGTTGGAATCGTTACTGGAATATCGGGTCCATTATGGCTGACAGTTGAATTGACGGGGCTTGCAGGTCATGCGGGATCAGTTCCAATGCCAATGCGCCAAGATGCTCTCGTTGGTGCGGCAAAAGTAATTGTTAAACTAAATGAACTGACAAGTAAAATTCCCGGCGCGCCAACCGTAGGAACGGTCGGAAGTTTAAAGGTGTTTCCAGATTCACGTAATATTATTCCAGAACAAGTAACATTTACTGTGGACTTACGGGACATCGATGAAACAAGAAGAGATGAAATTGAAAGTGAATTGCGTCAATCAATTAACCAAATTGCGAATGAACACGGCTTAACTTATAAAATTACGGAAGATACAAAGAGTGAACCTCGTTTTTGTAACGATAAAATCATGAATATTATGAGAAGTGAAAGTGAGGAAATGGGGATCAATACTCCTGAGCTTATGAGTGGTCCTTTCCACGATTCGCTTGCGATGTCCTACGTTTGCGATTATGCGATGATTTTTATTCGATCAAAAGATGGAATCAGTCATAATCCGAAAGAATATTCAGCTCCGGAAGATATTGCTCTTGGAACTGAATTACTATATAGAACGGTTGTGAAATTGGCAAGCGGGGATCATTTATTGACAGAAAGTCCCGTGGTAACTGAAACTATTTCACTTTAATTCTAAAAAACAATTCTAAAGGGAGGCTATTTTTTTGACTCGAAAGCATTTATTTATTAACGGTGAGGTACTAACAGTCAACGCTGAAAATCAGGTCGCTGAAGCAGTTGCTGTGCAAGGAAAGCATATTATTGCGGTAGGTACGACGGAGGAAATTTTGAAGCTGCAAGATGAGAATAGTGAAGTTGTTAACTTGGAAGGGCGCAGTCTTCTTCCTGGAATTATTGATTCCCATCTTCATATAACGATGTACGGAACAAATGAGGTTTCTGTTTCGTGCAAGGATGAATCCGTAAAATCAATTGATGATTTATTACAAAAGTTGAAAGAGCGAGCATCTGATACTCCTGCTGGAGAATGGATACGAGCTTGGGGGTATCACGATCAAAAAATTGCAGACAAGCGCTTCCCGACAAAAGAAGAGCTCGATTCCGTTACTACAAACCATCCAATAATTGTAGTCCGTGCATGCGGTCATATATCCGCTGTTAACAGTTATGCCCTTAACCGTGCATCAATCGATAAAAACATGCCAAATCCGGAAGGTGGAATCATAGACCGGAACGAGGATGGTGAAGTGACGGGCATTCTTTACGAAAACGCTCATATGCAAATGTTTCAAGTGGCTACATTTTCTAGAGAGGAAATTGGGACGGCACATGCCGTTGCATCTGAACATTTTGCAAAATCTGGAATTACATCTATCCATGACGCCTCTGGCTATGGTACTTCCAATATCCGAGCGCTTCAACAAGACACCTTAAAAGGGGTTATTAAACAAAGGGTATACGCTATGGGTGGAGCACTTAGTGAATCGGAAAACGTAGTGAAGTCGCTACTAGCCTCCGGTTTTGTGACGGGTCTTGGAAATGACCGTTTTAAAGTCGGGCCAGTGAAAGTTTTTCTAGATGGAAGTAGTAGCGGTCCGACAATTTGGACAAGAGAGCCGTATACAAGCGATTCATCTAATTATGGGGTCCATTATTTTGAACAGGAACAGTTAGAGGAATTATTTATTCCAGCACATGAACAAGGTTGGCAAATTACTGCTCATGCGCAAGGTGATGCGGCAATAGATATGCTACTAACTTGTATTGAAAAGGCAAATCGTAAGTTTCCGCGTGAAGATGCTCGACATCGTATTGAACATGCAGGGATTGCTTCTCCGGATTTAATTGCAAGGATGAAAATGGCAGGAGTCATACCGACTCCGAATCCTGCTTTTTTATATGAATATGGGGATGGCTATTGCGAAAGTTATGGAGAAAGAGCTGAGCAGATGTATCCCCTAGCAAGTTATTTAGAAGCAGGGGTTCCTGCCGCGGTAGCTTCCGATTGCCCAGTTACTGATTTTACCCCAATGAGGGGAATCCATAGTGCTCTTACGAGACGTTCGCAAACTGGAAGGGTAATTGGTGAAAAAGAGACGGTATCATTATTGGATGCAATTCGTATGTATACAATTAATGGGGCATATGCTTCTTTTAGTGAAAAAGAGACAGGGTCAATTGAGCCCGGTAAATTAGCTGATCTAATTATCCTAGATCGATCGATAATACAGTCAAATGTAGAGAATATCCCATCTATACAGGTAGAATTTACGATGATTGACGGTGAAGTTGTTTATGAAAAACTGTCGCAAAGTGTAAATTCATAATAGGAGAGTGGAGTCTTGAAAACGATTGAACTAAATGGTACATCTTTTCAGATTGGGTGGGAACACGGTGTACAAGGAAAGAAAGAAGTACATCGCAGTTTGGAAACGTATGAGCAACTATTTAAGGGCTATGCTTCACTATCTTGGCAAGAAGCGAAAGAAAAAGCGCTTTTACACTTGGATGCCATCGAAGCATATCGTCCAAACTATCTAGAGGAAATGGAAGGTATTGCCCGAGGCGCTGGTGTCGAATTTGAAGATATACTGACGCTTAATACAAGAAGTGAGATCGCACTTACAAATTCTCCGGATGGGTGTACTTCATTGGCAATTACGGAGCCTCGAAGTTCTACAACATGGTTAGCTCAAAACTGGGACTGGAAAGGAGAACAAACGGATTCTCTTCTATTCTTAAAAATTAAACAGCAAAACAAACCCAACATTGAAATGGTTACAGAAGGCGGTATTATTGGAAAAATTGGTTGTAATGATGCTGGGGTAGGAGTATGTTTAAATGCATTAATGACGCGCACTTGTGAGCCAAAAGTTCCGATCCATCTTGGATTACGGGCAATTTTAGATTCTTTTACGTTCGATGAGGCATTATCTGCGGTTAGTCACAACCAGATGGCTTCGCCTGCGCATTTTTTAATCGCTTCAAGAGAGAAGAAAATAATAAGTGTAGAGGTTTCACCAATCTATACCGCACAGATTAAACCAGAAAATGGGGTGCTTATCCATACTAATCATATTTGCGCACCTGCTATGCAAAAGGTGGTTGTTGATAAGCCTCATGATGATTCCTATCATCGCCTGAAAGCAATTGATAAACTGATAAGTTCACTAAGCAGCGATGTAAGGGCTAGTGATATCTTTTCCTTATTAGCTGACCATGATAACTATCCTGATTCTATTTGCAGACATGAAAATCCAACCAAGTTGTCACATGAAAAGATGGAAACTGTTTTTAGTATTGTGATGGATTTAACTAGTAATGAAATAGCTTTGATTTTAGGGAATCCTTGTTTGAGTAAAGAGGTTCTCACAACGATAAAATGTTGAACTTGTTTATCCCGCTTTAAAGGGCAGTAAGACCCCTACTTCAAGACTTGCTGTTACCAATGGAGCATAAGTGGGGAATCAACTGCCAGTAAAAGTCCGATTTGTTCAACTAACAATCAGTAGGAGATGATGCCCCCCGCTGATTGAAGTTTCATTTTATAAGAAAGGCTATGTTAAATAACTCTTTTGATATTTGACAAAAGCGAGATGGTTCTATAATCAAAATGATGGTAGAAAGCTGTTTATTACCAATTAAATTAGAGTAATACAAAAAAGGCGATAACGAAAATAAGTATGATCGGTTAATTTATCAAGTAATAATAGAGGAGTGTATAATATGTCGGATATTAATTTTAATGTACTACCTGACAATCTTCCAGAACCTATTGATAATGGTGCTTGTAATCATTTAAAGGGGAAAAGTATACCTTCAGTTAAATTAATTTCTACAAGTGGTAATGTCGTCGATGTATCAAGGATAAAGGGTAAAATTGTTTTATATTTTTATCCCTTAACAGGTAAGCCTGGTGAGAGTCTCCCAGTTGGATGGGATCAAATTCCAGGTGCGAGGGGTTGTACACCACAGGCATGTTCATTTCGAGACCATTTTAAGGAGTTAGAACAACTTAATACACAAGTGTTTGGAATAAGTACACAAAACACTGATTATCAAAGTGAAGTAGTTGAACGGCTTCATTTACCTTTTTCACTTTTAAGCGATTCAAATCTAAAATTAGCAAATTCTTTAAGTCTACCATTATTTGAGGTAGAATCTAAGCTACTTAATAAAAGAGTTACGCTAATAATACAGGATGGGCTTATTATAAAAGTATTCTATCCTGTTTTTCCACCAGACAAAAACGCGGAAGAAGTAATAGAATGGCTGTCTTACAATTAGAAGAATGATAAAAATCTGTGAAATTATTATCTTCATACTTAACTAACGTTTACGTTAGCTAATTAATAATACCGCAAAAAGGAGAGTAAATAGGTCCTTTTTCTTTATTTATGAATTATTAACAATATTAATTAACAAAGCCTATAAGAAAAGAAATGTCGCCTTGCTTCACGGAGCAATGGCGACTTTCTTGTTTTAGTAAGCTTTCCCCTTCACTAAACTGTATGCTTTAATGGCAGTTTCGAGAGCTAGGCGATTCGCAGGTTTCATAAAGTCATCTCCAAGAAGTTGTTCCAGCTTTTCGATGCGGTGATATAACGTCTGTCTGACGATAAAAAGGCGTTCCGCAGCCTCCTTTTTGGAACCCATATACTCTAGGTAAACAGAAAGTGTTTCTAAAAGGTCGCTTTCCATTTTCTCGTCATAATCAATAAGCGGTCCCAAATAATTTTGAACATAATTTTCAAGACATCCGCTCTTTTTTAACGGGAGCAAAATTTGATATACGCCAAGGTCTTCATAAAAGTTTGAGTCCAAAATTGCCGCTTGGAGTAGTTGCAGTACTTCATTTGCCTCTTCATAGCCACTTGTTACATCTGAAATTTCTTTATACACCATACTGACACCAAACGAACATTCTTTCCGATCTATAAAATGATTCTCTTTCATGGCCATAATACTATGAATGATTTGAGAAAAACGGTCCTTGTCCAGTTTTAAATGATCCGCGGCGATAAAAGAAGCGATGACAGCTATTTCACTTTTACTCGAAGAAACAGCTGGGAAAAATCCATGACGTTTAAAGAGTGTGCGGATCATCATCGACCGTTGTAGTTTAATTTCTTCCCAATCTTCTTCATCGAATCTTGACTCAGGAAAATTCATTCGAATGATAAAAACTCTATAATACATATTGCGACTAGTAGCAGGCAAATAAGTTTGTAGATCGTCCTGATCAACATCTCTACCGTTTAAAAGGTTTTGGACAAACTCATCCTCGCTATGCTGTTTACGTTCTTCAATCGTTCGGTTACGCAACAAAATTTGTGCAATAGCAAGCGCTGCACGATCCAAAATAAGGAAGGTGAAATCGTCTGACATGGATTGTTTCACTTGGAGGCACAGATACCCCCAGGTTTGTCCAAGTCCTTCAACTGGCATAAGCGCGAATGCTTGCTCATCAAGTGTAAAAATTTTCGGTTCTGTATGGACAGATGAAGAAATTTCAAGATAAGTTCGGATGTTTGTTTCTAATTCTTTACATTCGGATGGGTAATAATAGGACCTTCCATTATCAGAAATGAATATAACAGCTTGTTGAAAAAACTGGTGTAGCTCCAGTAAGATTTTTAAAATACCGTTAGGTGTAAGAGACGAAGCATTGAATTTCCTAGACAGCGTATCGAGCTGTGAAAGCATTTGATGGTGTTGATTGATGATAAATGTATGAAGGTCTTGCGTGATATCAACAAATTTCACGGTATTCTCAAATGTGATAATCGGAAAAGAATGCTTGTTTGCGAGTTCAATGAGTTCTGACGGAATTTCCTTGAAGTAAATTCCCAACTCTATACAAATACATGCGACATCTTTTTCTATCAATTTCTTCACATATTCTAGTTGCGAAGGAAGATCCGATTGTAGCCCCCCTCCTGTAGTAAGAATCATTTCCCCTCCGTTTATTAAAGATTCAAAGTCATTAACTTCTAACACATGTGACCATTTCACTTGCCGCTCCAAGCCAGTTTCTCCCGCGATAACATTTGCACATTTGAACGAATCACGAGAAAGAACATCTCTAACAGTCAATTTCAATTCATTCATCAGAAAGATACCTCCCCATAACGTAAAAATAATAAGGTCATGATTTTACATAGTGTAAAGTGACAATAGTCAAAATACTTTGTAAACTATATTATGAAGTCTATCGAAAATAACATCAACTAGCAAGAGAAATAGAATTGGAGGAATAAAAGATGACGATTACAGTTGTAGAAAAGAAAACGCTCACAAATTTCATCAATGGACAATGGGTAAAATCAACAACAGAAAAATATGAAGAAGTGCCGAATCCAGCGACGGGAGAAATAATTGCGGAAGTTCCGATTTCTACGCAGGAAGATTTGGACAATGCGGTAAAGGCTGCTAAAAAAGCTTTTGTCAAATGGAGAAAAACTGCTGTTCCACAACGTTCCCGGATTTTATTCAAATATCAACAATTATTAACTGAAAACTGGGATGAGCTGGCGAAGCTCATTACGATTGAAAACGGAAAAAATTACAATGAAGCTTATGGTGAAGTGTTGCGCGGGATTGAATGTGTAGAGTTTGCGGCTGGTGCTCCGACACTCATGATGGGTACGCAACTCCCAGATATCGCGACGAATGTTGAGTCCGGAATGTACCGTTATCCAATCGGGGTGATCGGAGGTATTACGCCTTTCAACTTTCCAATGATGGTGCCATGTTGGATGTTCCCACTAGCAATTGCGAGTGGAAATACGTTCATTCTAAAACCATCAGAGCGCACGCCACTTTTGGCAAATCGTCTTGCAGAATTGTTGCATGAAGCGGGACTGCCAGAAGGTGTCTTCAATATCGTACATGGTGCACATGATATTGTGAACGGTATCCTTAGCCACCCGGATATTCCAGCAGTATCGTTTGTTGGTTCTCAGCCAGTGGCGGAATATGTGTATAAAACAGGAACTTCGAATGGTAAGCGCGTCCAAGCATTAGCAGGTGCAAAAAACCACACGATTGTCATGCCAGATGCTGACATGGACCTAACGGTGACAAATATTATAAACGCTGCTTTTGGATCGGCTGGGGAAAGATGTATGGCTTGTGCTGTTGTCGTTGCAGTTGGTGATGTGGCAGATCAGTTAGTTGAAAGATTAGTAGATGAGTCGAATAAGCTGACAATCGGTAATGGCTTAGAAGAAGGGGTATTCCTTGGTCCGGTCATTAGAGATTCACATAAAGACAAAACGCTAAGCTATATCGAATCGGGCATTGAAGAAGGGGCAAAGCTATTACGTGATGGTCGTGGCGATAAGTCTACTTCGGAAGGCGGTTATTTTGTAGGGCCGACAATTTTCGATCATGTGACGCAAGAAATGAAGATTTGGAAAGAAGAAATCTTTGCACCTGTATTGTCTGTTGTAAGGGTGGATACTTTGGAGGAAGCAATCGAGTTTGCGAACAAATCGGAGTTTGCAAATGGGGCATGCCTATTTACGGATAGTGCGAAAGCAATCCGTCAATTCAGAGAAGAAATCGATGCAGGAATGCTTGGTGTAAACCTAGGAGTACCTGCACCAATGGCATTCTTCCCGTTCTCGGGTTACAAAAAATCATTCTACGGCGATCTGCATGCAAATGGCCGAGATGGGATTGAATTTTACACGCGTAAGAAAATGTTGACGGCACGTCACTGATAATTAAGTACTCGTTCAAAATAAGGGATATAGGCTGGAGCTTGCCTCTGCGGGCTTCAGTTAAAAAAGGGAGTGGAGCAATTGACAACAGCAAAAGAAACGACAAAGTCATTAGTGCAAAAAGACCGTGAAAATGTATGGCATCACATTTCTGCTTACAATGAAAAGAATCCTCCGATGGTCGTAGAGAGTGGAGAAGGAGCATGGATTACAGATCATGACGGCAACCGTTATCTTGACGGGATGTCTGGACTGTGGGCTGTCAATGTTGGTTATGGGCGTGAAGAACTTGCGCAAGCAGCATACGAGCAAATGAAAAAGCTAGCGTATGTACCGATGACTCAAAGTCATAAACCAGCGATTGAATTGGCAGCAAAATTAAATAAAATGCTTGGCGATGACTATAAGATTTTTTATTCGAATAGTGGATCTGATGCAAATGAAGTAGCGTTTAAACTAGCACGTCAATACCATCAGCAAAATGGGGAAGCTTCCCGCTACAAATTCATTTCACGTTATCGTGCCTATCATGGAAGTTCAATGGGGGCTTTAGCAGCAACAGGTCAGGCATTACGGAAATATAAATATGAGCCGCTTGCGCCAGGTTTTTTACATGTAGCACCACCAGATAATTACCGTAGACCAGCAGGGCAATCTATCGAGGAATATAATATTCAACGTGCCCAAGAATTTGAAGAGAAGATCATTTGGGAGCAAAAAGAGACGATTGCAGGAATTATTATGGAACCACTTATTACCGGTGGCGGTATCCTAATTCCACATCCTGTTTATCTTGAAAAAGTCCAAGAGATTTGTAACCGTCACGGTGTATTACTTATTGTTGATGAAGTAATTTGCGGCTTTGGACGGACAGGAAAAGCGTTTGGTCATCAACATTTCAATATAAAGCCGGATATCATTACGATGGCGAAGGGATTGACAAGTGCTTACTTACCACTATCTGTAACTGCGATTCGTAAAGATATTTACGAAAAGTTTGATACAGGAGAAGAAAATAGCCATTTTCGTCATGTGAATACTTTTGGTGGAAATCCAGCTGCTTGTGCGGTTGCATTAAAGAATTTAGAAATTATGGAGAGAGAAAATCTTTTTGAACGTTCTGCTGAACTTGGTGAGCGTCTCCTTAAAGAGCTAGAAAGCTTAAATGACCACCCATTTGTTGGTGATGTTCGCGGTCTTGGTTTCCTTCTTGGTATCGAACTTGTAGAAGACAAAGAAACGAAAGAGCCTGCCTCTAATGCGCGTGTTGCTAAGATTATTGGGGAGTGTAAGGCAAATGGGCTTATCATTGGAAGAAATGGCGATACAGTTGCCGGTTATAACAATATTCTAGCACTTAGTCCACCGCTATCTTGTACTGATGAAGATTTTGATTTTATCGTCGCAGTTTTAAAGAAAGTGTTTAAAGAAAACGAATCTTTCAAAGGCTAAGCAGTATCAAGGGGAAACAACTCAAATATTCGAATTGATTGGGGAGAAATATAAATGAAGATCGGTGTTCCAAAAGAGATAAAAAACAATGAAAACAGGGTAGCAATGACACCTAGTGGAGTCGTGACATTGAAGAATGCTGGGCATGAAGTCTACATCGAAACAGGGGCTGGTTTAAAATCAGGATTTACCGATGAGGACTATAACCGTGAGGGTGCCATTGTTGTAGAGACAGCGAAAGAAGCATGGCTAGCTGACATGGTTATGAAAGTAAAAGAACCATTAGCAGAAGAGTACGGCTATTTTAGAGAAGGGTTGATTCTCTTCACCTATTTACATTTGGCAGCAGAGCCGGCATTGACGAAAGCATTAATTGATAATAAAGTCGTTGCAATTGCTTATGAAACAGTACAATTGCCGAATAATACATTGCCACTGTTATCGCCGATGAGTGAAGTGGCTGGTCGAATGGCTACGCAAATTGGCGCACAATACCTTGAACAAATCCATGGCGGCAAAGGGGTTCTATTAGGTGGTGTTCCTGGTGTATCACGCGGGAAAGTGACAATAATCGGCGGTGGAATTGCGGGAACGAATGCCGCACGTGTTGCAATTGGTATGGGAGCTCAAGTAACCGTTATCGATCTAAGTGTGGATCGACTTAGACAATTGGAAGAGCTTTTTGGAAATGATGTTCAGACACTAGCGTCCAATCCATATAATATAGCTATATCGGTGAAAGATTCTGATCTTGTTGTTGGAGCGGTTCTCATACCGGGTGCACGTGCTCCTAAACTAGTTTCAGAAGAGATGATTAAGTCGATGAGTCCAGGTTCAGTACTTGTCGATATTGCGATTGACCAAGGTGGTATTTTTGAAACATCCGATCGAATTACAACGCATGATAACCCAACGTATGAAAAGCATGGTGTCGTCCACTATGCCGTTGCTAATATGCCTGGTGCAGTCCCGTACACTTCGACGATGGCTTTGACAAATATGACAGTCCCATATGCTTTGCAAATTGCCAATAAAGGGTATAAGCAAGCATGCCTTGATAATGAACCACTTTCTAAAGGCGTCAACATATTAGAAGGTCATGTCACGTACAAGGCGGTTGCAGAAGACCTTGGTTATGCATACAAGCCGCTACACGAACTGTTAGAGCAGGAATTTGTGCTTCAGTAGGTTGAATGATCGGAGAAATTGAAACTAAGATCTATCATTCTTCAGCACTAGTTTTTACATCGGTATAGAATAATCACATATTAAAAAATAAAAAAGGCAACTTCTCTAGAGGATAATTTAGAGAAGTTGCCTTTTAAGATTGTAACGATTGTTGGCTTTGCCAGTTACTAATGAACAGCGCTACTTCTAGTTATGAAGCGTTCTACATAATGTGAAATTTTTTCTAGAGCAGTGGATACTTTCTAATAGCACATTCAGCGACTCAAGGGAATAGACTAAAGACGGGATAGTTACGGGGAGGAAATTTCCATCGTATTTTATTTGGGTAAAAAATAGAAAATTGAAACTAATAAAATTGATTATCGTACTATAAATAGAAGGCCAACTATCCTAAGCAGCTGACAAATTTATAATTAGAAAGCAGTGAAAATAGTAAAAGCCAAAAAGAAAATAAGATTTATGAAGACTAGAAACATTTTATTGTCAATGGTTTCCATATTGTTTATTTGGATTGTATTCCATCAAGTGATGAGCGCATATGAACAAAAGAAATACCCGGCATTAGGGCAATTAGTAGAAGTGGATGGAGATAATATACATGTGTATACAACGGGAGATGGTCCAAATACCATTGTATTATTAAGCGGTTTAGGTACGACTGCACCAGTGTTAGATTTTGAACCTTTGATCAATGAGCTGGCAAAAAGTAATAAAGTCGTAGTTGTAGAACCATATGGTTATGGTTGGAGCGACCTAACAAGTAAGGAACGAACAGTAGAGAATTTAGTAGTGGAAATAAGAACAGCTCTAATAAAATCTAACGTTGAAGGTCCATACATATTAATGCCTCACTCTATTTCCGGGATTTATAGTATGTATTACGCCAATAAATACCCAGATGAGATTAAAGCAATAATAGGAATAGATCCCACATTACCTGGGGCTTTGGAGTATTTTGATGAGTCTGCTCCAGCAATGCCTAAATATATGAGCCTAATTGCACCGACTGGAATTGCAAGATTAGTATTATATTCGAATCCAGAAGATTTCCTCCCATTAGCTGAAGAAGGGACTTACTCGGAAAGTAATTTTAAATTGACCAAAATACTTTCTGCATGGAAAGGTTATAACAAAAATGTAGTAGAAGAAGCCAATGAAATAAAAAATAACATTGATAAAACAAAGGAATTGTCATTTCCTTCAGACCTACCAGTATTGATTATTTCAAAGGAAGAAGAAAAAGTGGATGAGGAAGTAAAATCAAATGAAACTTTCTATCAATCGCAATTACATAATGATACTTTTCATAAACTCATTATATTAGAAGGACACCATTATCTGCATTGGACACAATATAAAGAAATGAGTAAACAAATTAATGAATTTACAAAAATAGTTGATAGAAGGTTAAGTAATGATTAAACCAGTAAGATAATCAACAGTAGCTTAAAATAGGAGTCGGTAATCATTAAAACTAAAGTGAATCACCCATTTATCTATTTCTTTACGGAGCCAAATGTAGTATTTGTTTATAAAATTGAAGGACAAAATTATATAAGTATTTCGGATTTTCTTGAAAGTGATAGGTGGGAAACGTTCGTTTTAAACGAGGAAAATGAATTTGATATGTTTGACCATCTAGAAGGTAATCCTAATGTAGGCAGAACATTCTTTGCCAAGCAGGATGACCTCATCGTGATGGCAGAATTCATTAATAAACAGATTCAAAAAAATCGCGCATTACGCACAAGTGGTTCGGTGCACATCGTTTCCTCTGAATCGGCAGCAGGTTCCTTAAGAGGTGGTCTAGAAAGGCCAAATACTGTTATAGGCATCCCAGATTTCCTTTCCATTGGACCATTGGGAAAACTGGATGAAAAAATGGGTCAAACCCATCGAAAAGATTGGCTAATCGAAAACATTAACTTCGAGCAAGAAGCAGAATATCCCATTAAATTTGCCAATACACTGCGAGAGCTGGAAGATATACCTTATCAAGTTCCCATCCATATCTGGTATGGAAATAACGCAAGTGAACAAGTATGTATGCGGTTTCTAATCTACTTACTAAGGGATAAAACAAATGATATATTTCTTATAAACTCCACTGATCTCTATGACAAACATATGAGTTCCAAAGATGAACAGCAGCATATTTTCGATACGAGTCAGATCGAACCTAAGGATCTAAAACTGTTGTTTGAAATAAATAAAACGAAAAATCCCTTATCTGAAAAAGAACGAATTCAATTGGAAATAGAGTGGAAAGCTTTAGCCCAAACGAAAGAAGTGCTCCGTATATGGAGTAATGGCAACATAATAGGCGTGCCCGAAAATCACTTTGATTCGATAATTTTACATATAGTTGAAAATCTACACAAACAGCAAGGAAACAAAGACTTCATCAAAATTGGGACAGTATTGGAAGAATTATTTAAACAAATGGATGAGTTTGTTGGTTTTTTCTTTTTAGAATATAGGATTAGGCATTTAATATATAGTGGTATGTTGGAGATAAAAGGAATACCAAAATCATTGTGGAATTATAGTATAAGAAAGCGAAACGAATTAGATAAAAAATTAGAGGTGAATGATGAATAACAAAGTGAGAGAAACCTATGACCAGTTAGCTAATGATTACGAACATAACGTGGATACAAAAAGTCTATTTAACACAGAGTATGAAAGGCCAGCGATGATGCATTTACTGCCTTCAGATTTAGAAAATAAAAAGGTTTTGGATGCCGGGTGTGCAGCAGGCTGGTATACAAAGCAATTGGTCAACTTAGATGCTAGGGTAACAGCAACTGATATTAGTCCTAAAATGGTGGAAGCAACGAAAAGGCGTATAGGAGAAAATGCGGAAGTATTATGTTTAGACTTAGAAGATGAACTTCCTTTTGAGGATGAATCTTTTGATTTCATCATGAGCTCTCTTGTTCTTCACTACATTCAGGATTGGAGTAAGCCTTTTAACGAGTTTCGTAGAATATTAAAGCCAAATGGGACATTGCTTTTTTCAGTCCACCACCCTTTTATGGATATAAAACTTTCGGTGAACGGCGATTACTTTTTCAATGAACTTATTATCGATCAATGGGAAAGAGATGGGAAATTGATTGACGTTCCTTTTTACCGTCGTCCTCTTCATATGATATTAAATGAAACGCTTGATTATTTTTCTATAGAGAGGTTAATTGAACCTCTACCTACAATAGAATTTAAAATGCAAGTGCCTGAAAAGTATGAAAAGCTCATGAAAAATCCACATTTTATGATTGTCCAAGCAGTGAAAGATAATAGATAAGTGAATAAATGTTAAAGGACAATGGGAATACCCAGGCTTAGTGATTAGTCCAGAAGCGAGTCGTTTTGCAATTGATATTAGGGCTGATTTTGATATTGATTTATACGCTTATCCCTATATAGAAAAAGAGCTGTGAGGTGGAAGAAGCTGCATCCAATAGAAATAATAGAGTTTATGATTATTGGTTTAGCCATTGTAGCAATAGTAACCATCTCCCTATTTTTTAAAGGAAAGTGGCGTAAGTACGGCTTATTATTTAGTTTAGTTTTGACAGTGGGATTTGGTATATTTTATGTTATTCGCCCTTATTGGATTGATGCACAAATTTACAAAAAGGTTGAATTATTAGAATCCTATTTAGAACAACATTACTCAAACGAAGAATGGGAGATTTCAACAGTGCCTCATCGCGAAGATGGCTACGAACATCTAAATCCATTCTATATTTCAGTAACCTTTAAAAATGAACCGGATGTTTCATACGAATATTGGGTAGAGAACGAAACCAGTGTCTTTCAAAGAGGATATTCGACAAACAAAAACTAAAATGACTTAGAACATATGGAGTATGAGCTTGAATTATGTAGGCGGGATTAATACAGGAGGTGAATAAATGCGGACAGAAGAGCAAGTTATGGAATTAGTTCTAAAAGTAGCAGAACAAGATACACGAATTCGCGCTGTTGGACTGAATGGATCAAGAACAAATCCGAACGTTCCAAAAGATATTTTTCAGGACTATGATATTGCTTATCTTGTGACGGAAATCGATTCTTTTATAAATGATCCAAACTGGGTAGATATTTTTGGCGAGCGAATTATTATGCAAACACCCGAAAATATGTCCATGTTTCCCCCTGAGTTAGGCGAAAGATTTTCTTATCTAATGCTGTTTACAGATGGAAATCGAATCGATTTGACATTAATACCAATAGAGGAAAAAGACGAATATTGCAAAGAGGATAAGCTAACAATTATTTTAATGGACAAAGATAACCCTTTACCGGAAATACCCGCTCCTACGGATAGCGATTATTGGGTGAGACGACCATCCGCTGATTTTTTTGCAGATTGCTGCAATGAATTTTGGTGGGTATCTACTTATGTGGCAAAAGGGTTGTGGAGAAAAGAAATTCTTTATGCAGCGGAGCATCTAAATAATATTATCAGACCCATGCTATTTAAAATGCTCGAGTGGAGAGTGGGTATTGAAACGGATTATTCGGTTAGCATAGGTAAAAGTGGTAAATACTTGGAGAATTATCTTTCAAAACAAAATTGGCAAAAACTTCTTTCTACATATCCTATTGGAAGTTACGAGAGTATTTGGAAAGCGTTATTTGTAATGTGCGATCTGTTTCGTAGTACCGCAATTTTTGTTGCTGGTAATTTAGATTTCAACTATCCGTATGAAGAAGATCAAAAAGTGAATGCATATTTAAAACGTGTAGAACGTTTAACTCCAGATGGATGTGAGATTTAATATTTTCAACTAAGGGATGTGTAGGAGTTAGAAAAAAGATGATCATACGTTAGTAAATTTGATCATACATCAATGCGATGCGAACATATGTGTGGTATAATGGAAGTGTAATAGAATAGGGGTTTCAAGGGTGGTTGGCATATCTTTTTTTCCATTTCTTCAGTTTATGACGAAGGGAAAGGAGATGATGCTCTATGACAATATTTGAAACGTTTAGCTTGATAGTCGGCTTCTCTACGCTGATTGTAGCTATCTTAGCGTTGTCATATACTTTTTCAAACAAAAAGTAAACCGCCCATGAGCTCCCAAGCATAAGACGGTTTACTACGTAATGTGCTGATCGTCTTTGAAGCGATCCATTTTATTACAGAGACTGGTTAGTGTAGAAGCACTAGCCAGTCTTTTTTAATATAATCATTTTCTAAAGCAAGTATAACCTTGAAAGAAGAATTTTTCAATAAGAACTACCACTTAGCGGAACTTACTTCTTGTTTCGTTTTCATTCGTTTGATTTTTGAAATACTGAAGGAATACAAGTGACACTATATCCAAGAAAGTCGCTAACATAATTCCCATTGTATAGCGCATCAGATCTACCATAAGATATCCTTTTCCCAAAATCAAAGCTCCAAGAGAAGTGCCACGTATCTGTTTAATCCAATTCCCTTGATCCAGTTGGCTAAATTCAATAACAAAGCTAAAAAAGAGACTAAGCCAAATTGCTATGATTATGCTTTTACGCACCAAAAGGAAACGGAATCCAAAATAGACCATCATAGCCCAAATCACATCTCCAGCGTTTTGCGCTACAAATGGCGAAAGAAAGTGGCTGTACTTTCTGGAGGCTAGTCCTAAGAAAATGGTGATAATAATTCCAATTATATAAGTTATCCTCATTTTACGATAACGCAATGTGATATATCCTTTTTTAGTAGTCAATTGGTTCACTCTTTTATGTGTGATTTTCATTTATGTTCAATATACAAGTAATAGAGGGTGGAAGCAAGGCTATGGTCAAATCCCCTGTTGGTTCTTCATTTGTATAGTTTCTAAAAGAAACCTATAACCAGCTTGCCAATAAAAATCTGTACAACCTACTCTAAATTTAAATTGAAAAGACAAAAGCCCATAAAAATTGTAAGAAGTGCTTGATTATTTTTTTAGTAAGTATTATACTAACTACTAATTAAAAATGCGAAGAAATTATTAGTCTATCTTGAGGGATAAGCAGCTAGGAGGGTGTTCGTGGACGTAATTTACAAAGAACTGCAGAAGTTAGGTTTTTCACAATATGAATGTAAAGCATACATTGGTCTATTAAAAAACTCTCCTATAACTGGATATGAGATAAGCAAAAGAACTGGTGTACCAAGGTCCATGATTTACGAAGTGTTGGGGAAGTTATTAGATAAAGGTGCTATTTATACAGTACCTTCTGAACCTGTAACTTATGCACCGTTACCGGCAAAAGAATTAATCAATCGATTACGTAATAACTTTGAACAATCATTCGATTTTCTAGAAAAAAACTTATCTGCATTAGAGAGTGAACAGGAACTAGATGTCATACATCGTGTCAGCAGTGATGAACATGTTGTTGCAGAAATGATTGATATCATTGGAAGAGCAAAAGAAGAAATATGGCTGTCGATTTGGGAGCCTCAAGTAGGATTCATAAAAGATTCTGTAAACAAACGAGTAAAAGACGGATTACATGTCTTTTCTATGCTTTTTGGGGCACCTGATACGAAATTAGGTGTAACTACTCATCATGATTATACCGCTCCTGAAGTAGCAGAGGAAAGAATGAATGGTCGTTTAACGATTGTTGCTCGTGATAATGAAGAAGTGTTAATTGCAAACTTTTCCCCAGTTGCGACTGGATGGGCAGTAATAACTCAGGACCCAGCGCTTGTATTAATTGCGATGGAATACATAAGACATGACATTATTTTTGCGGAATTAACGAAAGAATTGGGTCCTCAGAAAGTAGAAACTCTCTGGAAAAACAACAAGGATTTGTATCATGTTGTTACAGGAAAACGGTTCAAGTAATTTGAACCGTCTTTTCTTACCCTATTTCTTAGTGGTTATTTAACTAACTACTAAATAATTTTAAGGAGAGTTATATATGCGTATAGATAACGTTCATTTGGATACATTTTCGTCACCAAAAGAAGATAGTTTTATTCAAGGGGTAAGAGCTTGTGTCCCGACATTGCTCGCTTATTTAAGTATAGGATTTGCTTGTGGTATTGTTCAAAAAACTGCGGGACTTAGCGTATTTGAGATTGCACTTTTAAGTTTAATTCTTTATGCTGGATCAGCTCAGTTCATAGTTGCTGCAATGTTGGTAACACAAAGTACTTCAATGGCTATTATTATTACGATTTTCTTTATTAATCTTCGCCATTTACTACTTAGCGCAGCATTATCTCCTTATTTTCGACAGTTGTCCCCATTTAAGAATATGTTAGTTGGAGCTTTACTGACGGATGAGACATTTGGGGTTGCGATGAACGAAGCTGCGAAAAAGAAAAGCATTAACGAAAAATGGATGCACGGTCTAAATATTACGGCTTACTTAAATTGGGTTGTAGCCAATATAGCAGGGGCACTTCTCGCACAGTGGATTTCAAACCCTGAAAAATTCGGTTTAGAATTTGCCTTACCAGCGGTATTTATTGGACTTCTTATCATCTCGATACTGGACAGAAGTAAAATCAAATTAGATGTTGTTGTCGCGATAATCGCCATTGTTATTGCTGTAGGAAGTACTTTAATGCTGTCGAGCAGTCTAAGTATTATTGTTGGTACAATTATAGCTGCAACGATTGGGATGGTGGTAGAGAAATGGAAGTAAGATGGGATATTTTTTTAATTATTATAGGAGCAGCATTTGTAACGTTTGTTCCGAGGGTTGTTCCACTTATGATACTTAGCCGTTTTGAATTACCAGAAGGGGTAATGCGGTGGTTAAGTTTTGTCCCTGTTGCTATTATGGCTGCTTTGGTAGGCCAGGAAATATTATTGCATGACGGTAAGATTTCTTCTATAAGAAATAACGTGGAACTTTTCGCAGCGCTACCTACTTTTCTCATTGCGATCAAAACACGTAGTTTACTTGCAACAGTACTTGCAGGTGTTATTTCATTTATGATTTTACGCTTGTTTATGTAATAGGAAATTTTTTTTATTAGTTACAAAATAGTAAAGGTCCTGCGATTGTATGCAGGACCTTTTAATTAGTGTGTGATTGTTAGTGAATAATCAACACTTATTCAATCGTTATTTAGGATAGTAAGTAAATCCCGGATATTTGACGACCGGATACTTCACTTTACGTAGCGCATCCAATAATTCTGGACCAACATGTAAATTGGTTTTAACCAGGTAGCGAGGTGTAAGCGCCATCCATTGGTTCAATGACACATCCACAAACCAATCGCTCTTGAACATTTCCAAAAACCAAAACGTTTGGTCACCGATATTCTGAATATAGTGTCCATTAGCAAAGGGCACGTATCCGACATCCCCAGCCCTATAATCAAATGTACGGGCTGTGCCATCCCCAGCAAGGACTGTCATACGTACCTGTCCTGAAAGGTAGTACTGCCACTCATCATTATTCGGATGCCAATGCAGTTCTCTCATTGCTCATGGTTCAACCTCTACTAGTGCAGCAGCTATATTCTTGGATATTGGAAAATTAGTAGAGTCTACGATTCGTACACTACCACCCGGTGTTATAATTGGTTTTTTCGCAAGCAACTTATGCTTGAAGCTTTGGGGAATGGTTCCGTAAGGGGACTCAATTTCTTCACTTTCCAATGGACCCGGAACCTTGTCTTAATAGATATATACCTGCTCTGGAGGAATGTGATCAAAGGCACTAATTGGAACTCCGAAATTGGAAGACAGTACGTCTTTTGGCGTATGAGCAAACCAATCGGAAATAGATAAGGTATTCAAATCAGAAAAGGTACCGTCATCGAAGACAAGCAGGAATTCACAGTGTTCCAATCCTTGAATGGAATGTGGAAGTTCAGCGGGAAAGTACCATAGATCACCAGGTCCAATGTCTGCAATAAAGTTCCTTCCTTCAGCGTCAATTGCAGTGATTCGGGCACGACCTAATATCATATAGGCTCATTCAGCTTGTTGATGCCAATGAAGCTCTCGAACACCACCGGGGGTCAAACACATATTTACCCCTGCTAATGTGGTTGCGATGGGTAGTTCTCTTACGGTGATTACTCTAGACCATCCCCCAAAATTTAAAGTCATGGAAGTATCTGAAAACGAAAATTTCATGTTAGGGAGCAAGCCTGCATCGGTTATAGGTGGAACTAACAAATCGGGGTTTTCAAGATCTCTCATTGTATCCCGTGGGCCAGTATCGTAGCCTCCAGCACCGTTATTTCGGATGGGCTGGGGGATGTTATCAAGTATATCTCGATTTTGTTTAGGGCTATCCAATTTTATAGACTTCTCTCATTGAATACTTTACATAATCTGATATATGATGCGGGTTCTGTGTAAATTTAATGACTGTCTACTTCAAACAAGAACTTTTAATTCACCTGTTCCTGATGGCTAATTTAAATAAAAGAAATGCTAGGACCAATCAATAATTTTTACTTGTTCAGTCATTTTTATTACCGCCGAAGTATAGTCAACTAATCAAAAAGTAAAATGAACTATACAAAATGACTAATAAACTATACAATAATAAAAGAAAGTTTGGAGGGAGCAGATTGCTAAAAAATCGAGTGAAGGAATTACGTGCTAAATTCAATTTGACGCAAGGGGATCTTGCAGAAAAAACCGGCGTAACGAGACAAACGATTGTTTCATTGGAAAAAGGGAGTTATACCCCTTCATTATTGCTCGCTATGAATATCGCGGAAGTGTTTGGAGAACCGATTGAACAAATTTTTTATAAAGAGGAGGAAACGAAATGAGGATGTATATTACAGTTATTTTAAGATGCTTGCTTTATGTTTCACTTGCATTGATGGTTTATGACTATGTAAGAATTGATATGTACTTCGAAATGATGGGAAGAGGATACATCGATGGATTTTCCGTATATGTATCAACATGGAGAGGTACTTTTTTTCTTATAGTTGGAATTCTTCTAGCCGTTATTAATATTATTGACTTTATTGTAGTTAAGAAAAAGAAACATACCCAGATGAAAGAGTACATTCTACCAGAGTATGATGTCGCTGATGAACGTGCGGTCGAGATTACAGGAAAAGCTGTTCGCTTTGCATTTGTTTTTATTCTATTTTATACTTTTCTACTACTTGGATCATATATGTTTATACCAAATTATTTTCTAGATTATCCGTGGTATCCAATATTTACGACTGCATCCATACCGGTTTTTGGTTTGATCATCTATTTATTAACGTTTAAATACTTTCATGCTAGATAAAATAGGGGGATACCATGAGGAATTTACAAATAACTATTATTTTACGCATTCTACTAATATTAACATTTGCAATGCACATGCTCCCTTCTGTGAAATCAACTCAACTTTCAAATATGCTTATGAATAAACAGATAAGTTACGATTTTTATGTGTCAAATCAGATTAATTCTAATTATTATTCTATTCCATTTTTCATCTTAGTCTTGCTGAACGTTTGGTTCACATACTTTAATTCTAAAAAACGGAATAACGGTAGAATACTAATGAAAGAAATTGTCATTCCAGAAACAAACCTGGATGACGATGAAAGGGAATCCGAAATTACAGGTAAATCGGCTAAAGCAGCATTTTCCGTCGTTATTGTCTTTTCTTTTGTCATACTGTCACTTTTCCCAATGGCTATCTCATTTTTCAATGAACTAGCAGCGTATTCCGTGTTCGCTGTTGCAGCTCTGCCGATAATCGGTCTTATAACTTATTTCATCACGTACAAAGTGCTATATTCACGATGAAAAAGGAAGTAAATGAAGTGCAAGAAATAAATACAAGTGTTCTTCCTTTTTCTATCAGAGAGTTATTAGCGTATGCAATTTCTGTAAATAAAATTGACGCAGAGTATGAGCTATATAAGCAATTGGAAAATAGAAAATTATACGGGTATAAACAAAATGAAAAATTCATCGGCTGCATTGGAATTGAATTAACAGAACAACAAGGCTGCGAAATTAAACAGATAGCCGTATCACCATTTGAAAGAGGAGCTGGAATCGGGAAGAGAATGATAAATTTTATTATGCTTAAACATTCTCTTTCCTTGATTTCTGCCGAAACGGATCAAGATGCGGTGAGTTTTTATAAAAGGATTGGATTTTGCGTTACAAGCATAGGAGAGAAATATCCAGGAGTCGAACGTTTTTGGTGCGAGTGCTTAATAACTGAAAAAGTAAAATGATTTATAATATATTAGGGGGTTTTGTACGATGGGCTATGAAAAAGCATTAAGTCAATATATAGATGCAACAAATACGCATGATTTTAATAATGTCAGAAAATTTCTTCATGAACAGGCAATTTACTGGTTTTCGAACGCAACTTGTACGACTATAAGTGAAATACAAAGTTATTTCGAAAATGCATGGAATCTGATAATAGAGGAAGTCTATTCAGCAGAAGATGTTAAGTGGATTACAGTAGACGAAGGATCAGCAACATGCATTTATACGTATCATTATGAAGGATATTACAATGGAGAATTTGTTGCTGGTAGTGGGAGAGCAACGAATATCTTCATAAGAGCAGAGGATGGAGAATGGAAATTAATTCATGAACATTTGAGTAGCGTATAGAATACAGAGTAAAAAATAAAGAGAAGTATTAGTTGCATTTTACAAGTAATCCTTTTATAAATAATGTAGAGGTGAAAGTCATGGAAAATAAGCGTGAATTGTTCCAAGTTCTAACTCGGCGATTTGGATTATTAAATAAAAATTGTTGTTCTATTGGAAGCGTGGATATTTCAACTGTTCAAAGTCACATAATTTATGAGATAGACAAACAACATGCACCTTCTATGCAACAAGTGGCTGATACATTAGCGATGGATATTACAACTTTCAGCAGACAAATTCAAAAATTAGTAAAGATGGAACTAGTAAAAAAAACACCTTCGGAACAAGATAAGAGAATCTACATTTTAAGTCTAACAGTTCAAGGCAAGTTTGTTGCTACATCAATCGATCAATCAATGAATGCGTATTTGGATGAGGTGTTTTCGCATATGAATGAATTCGAGCGTGAAACAGTCATTCGTTCGATAGAATTACTGAATAAAGCGATGTCGAAATCTCATGTTTGTTGCTCCCCTATGTGTTAATTTTGAACAAAGGTTAGCTAGATACTTGCATATTGCAAATAATATTATTATTTGGAGGTACTGTCATGAAAAGTATTGATTTAATCGATATTTCGAGTTGCTGCGGAACTAAAACAGAAACTAAACAATATAGTTCAAACGGTTTCCATAAAAAATTACCTGTTGCTATCATTGGTGCCGGATCAATCGGTTTAGCTGCAGCTGCACATTTAGCCGAAAAGGAAGAGGATTTTATTGTATTGGAGGCTGGGTCTCGAGTTGGGAGTAATATTCTGAAATGGGGTCATGTACGATTATTTTCACCATGGCAATACAATATTGATAAAGTAGCAAAAAAACTATTGGAAAAAAGATCATGGGTTTCACCACCATCAGAGCAATTACCATTGGGCAAAGAGATAGTGGAAAACTATTTAGAGCATCTATCAAAGTTACCTGAAATTTCTCCTAATATTTTATTGAACACAACCGTAGTTTCCATTAGTAAAAGAAGTACAGATAAAATGAAAACGGCTAATCGAGATCAAGAACCATTCGTTTTATATATAGACCAACAAGGGGAAACAAAACGGATCGAAGCTAAAGCTGTAATTGATGCAACTGGGACTTGGTTACAACCAAATCCAATTAATGCGGATAGCATTTGGACAAAAGAAGAAAAAGACCTTAATCAAAATATTTACTATGGAATTCCAGACGTAGCGGGGAAAGATCGCGAAAAGTACATTAGTAAGCGTGTAGCCGTTGTGGGTGGTGGACATTCAGCGATTAATACGATTCTAGAGCTTTCACAGCTAGGTGAACAAGTAGAAATTTATTGGATTATGAGAAAGAAAAAAGTAGAAGACGCTTATGGTGGAGAAGAAAAAGATGCTCTTCAAGCAAGAGGAGAGCTAGGAAGTCGAATTCACCAAATAGTGGATACAGATAAAGTTAAGGTATTTACTCCATTTCATATACAACAACTAAACAAAACGAAAAATGGAATAGAAATAACTGGTGAATTAAATGGACAGGAATTTACTTTACAAGGAATAGATGAAATAATTGCGAATACCGGTACTCGTCCAGACTTCTCTTTGTTAAGAGAAATTAGGCTAAGTATAGATTCCTCCACTGAAAGTGTCGAGGCTCTTGCTCCTTTAATTGATCCAAACCTTCATAGTTGCGGAACTGTAAGGCCACACGGGGAAGAGATATTAAGACAACCGGAAAAGAACTTCTATATGGTCGGAATGAAGAGCTATGGGCGTGCGCCTACTTTCTTAATGGCAACAGGTTATGAGCAAGTTCGTTCAATTGTTGCTTATCTTACTGGAGATATTGACTCTTCTAAACGGGTAGAACTGGAATTACCGGAAACTGGTGTCTGTACCGTAAATACTGCGCTACAATCAGCAAAATCGTGCTGTAGTTAAGGCTAATTTAGTCAAAACGATGATTTATTACTATGTAAACGATAGAATTTTTAGATTAATGGAGGCTTCAATATGACAGATGCGATTTTAGCATCTTTGATTTTTCTTCTGACACTAACATTAGTCATTTGGCAGCCTAGGAACTTATCCATTGGATGGTCTGCATGTGGCGGGGCTTTACTTGCTTTATTAGTAGGAGTTGTAGGAATTCAAGATGTACAAGAAGTAATAGGAATTACATGGAATGCAACATTAACTTTTGTTGCGATTATCCTTATTTCATTGATTTTAGATGAAATTGGATTGTTTGAATGGGCAGCACTCCATATGGTGAGGGCTGCAAAAGGTAATGGCGTGAAAATGTTCATATATGTAAGTATATTAGGTGCAATTGTTGCAGCCCTTTTTGCAAATGATGGTGCGGCACTTATATTAACACCTATTGTACTTGCGATGGTTCGACATTTGAATTTTAAAGAGCAGATGATTTTTCCGTTTATTATGGCGAGTGGGTTTATTGCAGATACGACATCTTTGCCGTTTGTCGTTAGTAATTTGGTGAATATTGTGTCTGTAGATTTCTTTGGCATTGGATTTGTGGAATATGCTTTTCGAATGTTTATCCCCAATTTATTTTCATTAATTGCAACAATTACGATACTTTATATGTATTTTAGAAAAAGTATTCCGAAAACATATGATTTATCGAAATTGCGAATGCCTTCAGAAGCAATAAAAGATGTCGGGATGTTCCATTTATCTTGGGGTGTTTTATTCATATTACTTGTTGGTTACTTTGTTAGTGAATTTATTGAAATGCCTATATCTATTATTGCAGCGGTAGTTGCTATTTTGTTTTTAATAATGGCGAGAAGAAGTCATGCAGTGAATACGAAAGCTGTTGTGAAGGGAGCACCTTGGAGTATCGTTTTCTTCTCTATAGGTATGTATGTCGTTGTATATGGAATGGGAAATGCTTGGCTGACGGGTTCTTTAGCAAGTGTCGTTCAATTTGTTGCAGACCAGGGTCTATTCGCTGCGACGATTGGGATGGGCTTCATCGCGGCATTTTTATCATCGGTTATGAATAATTTGCCTACCGTAATGATTGATGCATTAGCGATAGCAGAAACAAATACTTCTGGACAAATACGAGAAGCACTTATTTATGCAAATATAATTGGATCAGATTTAGGGCCAAAAATCACACCTATTGGCTCTCTAGCAACGCTCGTGTGGTTGCATGTTTTATCTCAAAAAGATATTAAAATTTCATGGGGTACTTATTTCAAAACAGGGATTATATTAACGATTCCAATTCTATTTATTACGCTATTTGGACTGTATTTAACATTATTATTTTTCTAAAGGAGATTGAAATGATGACTAAAAAAACAATATATTTCCTTTGTACAGGAAATTCTTGCAGAAGCCAAATGGCGGAAGGCTGGGCAAAGAAATATTTAGGGGAAGAATGGAAAGTGTACAGTGCTGGTATCGAAGCACACGGATTAAATCCGAACGCAGTGAAAGCAATGAATGAGTCTGGAATTGATATATCTGCGCAAAGCTCGGATATTATTGATCCTGAAATATTAAACAGTGCAGATTTAGTCGTTACATTATGTGGAGACGCTGCCGACAAATGCCCGATGACGCCACCTCATGTAAAAAGAGAGCACTGGGGCTTTGATGATCCAGCGAAAGCAGAAGGAACAGAAGCAGAAAGATGGACTTTCTTTCAGCGTGTCCGAGATGAAATTGGAGAAAGAATCGCACAATTTGCCAATACGAAAAGGATTCGTTATTAGTGAGATATGGAAGCATCTTCACACACATCTTAGTTAGAAAGCCTTTATAAACAAACCAGAACGATTGCCTCAGAAGTAGTTATCTACTTGTAGGCAATCTTTTTTTAATTACAAAAGCAACGGGATAAATGATAAGGAGATGTTGCTATATGAAACTTTCGAATCTTTAATGTTCACAGAAGCGTTTGCTAGTTTAATTGTGGTTTAGTGAGATTTGGAAAAATATCGAGCAAAGATGATGGGAAATAGGGCCTTATTGAAGCAACCACCCTTAGTTAGAAAAGTACTTCTCCAAAAAGGTTTTTTCCTATTGGAAGGGTAAATTGAAACTTTCTTTAGAATTTATCGTAAATAGTAAAAGAGAGGAAGTGATTTGCCAATGCACCATGAAGAATATGGAGATAAGAATGGACCACTTTTGCTATTTTTACATGGTGGAGGAGTAAGTGGCTGGATGTGGGACAAACAAATTCAATATTTCACTCAGTATCACTGTATCGTGCCTGATTTACAAGAACAAGGGCAGAGTACGAACGGAACTAATTTCTCAATCAAGACAAGTGCTGAACAACTCATTGATATATTAGAAGAAAAAGCGGCGGGAAAAGAAATTAATGTTATTGGATTTTCACTAGGTGCTCAAATAACGATTCAAATGTTAGGTATGAAACCTGATTTAATCAATCATGCAATTATAAATAGTGCCTTAGTAAGGCCAATCAGATTTGTGAAAAAGCTAATTACCCCTTCTATTCTATTAACATTTCCTTTAATAAAAAATAAAACGTTTTCAAAAATTCAATCCAAAACACTTTATATTAATGAAGATTACTTCGACAAATATTATAAAGAAAGTAGTCAAATGAAAGTAAAAACCCTTATTAGAATTTTAGAGGAGAATATGTCGTTTAAACTACCTGATAATTTTAATAAAGCAAAGGGAAAAATTCTCGTGACAGTAGGGGAATTTGAAAATCTAGTGATGAAAAAGTCTGCAATGGATATTGTGAAAAATAACCCAAACTGTAGAGGCGTGATAATATCCAATATTGGGCATGGGGTGCCTATGGCAAATCCTACTTTCTTTAATCGAATGATAGAAGCATGGATCAATGAAGGAAAGGTACTAAAAGAGGGAACAACTTTAATGTGAGACTCGATAATACATATTAGCAATAGTTCATATGAGGGGAAGCACAAGCGTATGATAGTGCATCCCTTCTTATATTTACAGGTTATCTTATCCAAAATAGTACTTCGAAATGCGTTCGATGAACTCTTTTTCTAAATCACCTTTCTTTTTAACTATGATGAAAGTGGAAACAGAAGGTAATTCAAATATGTCAAAATGCGGCTGCATAATTTTTCCCTCGATTAACTCGCGTCTCACAATGGAGTGTGGAAGAAAGGAAACACCAAGACCGTCTTGGATAAATCTTTTGGCTATATATGCTTGTGTTACTTTCATCGTGCGGAGTCCAATCACATGCTTATTCAACTTTATTAAAAGATCGTCCCAAAAAACGGGGTGGTGATGGGTAAATAGATAACTTTTCTTTAGTACATCTTGTACATCAATCGGTGGGCCACTTTCTTCATCATATTCATCGAAGGGCATGACAAATAATATAGGATCTTCGTACATAGGGATAGATTGTACGCTTTTTCGCATAGCATCCAGTGCCGAAACACCAATATTTACTTCCCCTTGGTCGACTAATTCCTCAATCATATGGGATTCTTCAACTCGGATGCTTATCTCAATATCAGGATGTAATTTCATAAATGAGTGTAAAACATTTGGAAGAATTGTTTCTGCCATTAATGGAGATATTGCTATACTCCAGTTACGTCTATACCCTTGTGCGAACGCCTGTACTTTACTTACGCTATTCTCGATATTTCTCACTATTTGCAACGCTTCTGGTAAAAAGAATTTCCCAGTATCCGATAACGTCACCCGATTATTTAGTCTATCAAAAAGAGTGCTACCAAGATGCTCTTCTAATAATCGTATATGAACTGTAACGCTTGGTTGGGACATCATCAGTTTTTCCGATGCTTTTCGGAAATTAAGTGTTTCTGCTGCAATGCAAAATGTTTTAAGCCATTGGTATTCCATTATATGCACCTCTTCAATTAAGAATATTAATTAATATAATTATATATATTTAATTTTAATTATCAAAATTTTCTAATACAATAATAAAAAAGGAGATGGTTACGTATGTATCAAAGAGGATTAAAAGATATTGTAGCAGTGCACACGAATATTGCGGCAGTGGAAGGTGACATAGGGGAACTAAGATATCGCGGAGTTAGAGTGGATGAATTAGTACCTAACTTATCATTTGAGGAGCTAGCGAACTTTCTATGGACTGGAAACAGGTCAAATAATTACATCCCTCTAAATAATGATCGGGCACTTCCTAAGCATATTAAAGAAATTATTGATTCACTTCCTAAAGAAATATCGCTAATGGATGCTATGAGGACGGCAATTTCCGCGTATGGACATAAAGAGTTTAATGAGAAATCCATAGAAGAACAAGCTGTTATCCTGACAACAGCTCTTCCAATTATTGTTGCAAGGCATTACCGAAATAAGCATAACCTCCCAATAATAGAGGCGGATCAGCACTTGTCACATACGGCTAACTATCTATGGATGTTGACTGGGGAAGTGCCGAGGGAAGTGCAAGTGGAAGCACTAGAGACGTATTTAAAACTGACAATGGAGCACGGGTTAAATGCTTCCACCTTTGCTGCAAGAGTAACGATTTCTACTGAATCTGATTTAACAGCAGCTATAACTTCAGCACTAGGGACGATGAAAGGGCCACTTCATGGTGGTGCCCCATCTGGAGTTATTGACTTACTAAATGAGTTTAAAGATCCTTCCTCCATTCGAACAATTGTAGAGAATAAAATCAAAAATGGGGAAAAAATAATGGGATTCGGTCATCGTGTATACAAAACGGAGGATCCACGTTCTGTTTTGTTACGTGAAAAATGTTCGAAGCTACAAGGAAAAGATGCCTGGTTAGATCTAGCAACAATAGCTGAAAAAGAGATTATTGATTTACTTGCTGAACATAAGCCAGGTCGTAAATTGTATACGAATGTCGAGTATTATGCAGCAGCCATCATGCGTTCTATTAATATGCCAGCAGAACTATTTACTCCGACATTCAGCGTCGCTAGAATGGTTGGTTGGACTGCCCATGTGATTGAACAGCAAAGAGACAACACTATTTTCCGCCCGCAATCCGTTTATGTTGGTGAAATAAAAGAAGAAATAAATAGCTAAAATAACGCCCGAAGAAAAATATTGATTTTTCTTCGGGTGTTTTTCCTATTATTAAATAGATTGGGCCGAGTAAATGGTTTTCTAGGCAAGTTTTAGTTTTATTTTCTAAGCAATTTAATGAAAGATATTTTGATACACTTAGGTAACTTATAACTACCAGTGAAATTAGGGGGAACAATGTTGAACATCACAATCAGAAAAGAACAGACAGAGGAATATATAATTACCGAGCATGTTGTAAAGAATGCATTTGCTAGCATGGAGCTAAGTAATAAAAAAGAATATGAGGTAGTAGCAAGAATTAGAAAATCCGATGTTTCCGTTTCCGTTCCCGAATTGTCATTAGTTGCGATAAATGAAAACATTAATTTAACTCGTTGGCCATATCCTTCTATCTAAATTAAAAATAAGGAGTGATCATAAAGTTTTCGAGTCTCTTGCGCTTGCTCCTATTACAGAATTGTCTATTTAACAGAACAAAGGAATAGGTAAACTCTTGATTAACCAGGCATTGTAATGGGGCATCCAACATATAAAAGCTCCTTTCGATGTGCCCGATGAAGCATTTATGGTACTGGAATTGAAAGAAGATACGCTTCCGAACATATTAGGAATTGTGGAATATCCAAGTATTTTTTGGGAAGAAGGAAATGGGGATTAAAAATGGATTTAGAACAATTTATGGGGAGCAATTATCCAAATCTTATGTTAAGACCACCTTTATTTTATGAATGGGATATTGGGGTTCGGTTTGAACTTGGTGTTGACATGACTGAGAAGTGTCATTATATGAGGGATGTGTATCACCGCGCGATTACATTGTTTCGTGCATTACATAAGGATGATGAAAAGATTTTTGTTGTAGCAAATGTACATTATTTTGGAAGGACACGAAAATCTCCTACTTTATCGAAATATATTCGAAATAAATCTGTTTTGTATCAATTGCAACATCAAACGATACCCTATGTTTTTCCTGAGGATAATGAGGAAGGTAAATGGACAACCGAGCGGTTCTGGCTAGAATGTAGGTCCTCTGATATCCAGTATACTACGCTGTTAGAAGCAATTTGCAATCAGGATATGGGATTAAAACCGATTATGTTTCATGACATTTTCTTTATTAACACCGAACGAGGAACAATTTTTCATGTATATGACGACCGAGGATGCGATTTGATCGCAACATCTCCTGAGTCAATTCGAACTATGTACGATACATATAATGAATGGATCTTAAATTATGATCGGAAAAAAATTGATAAGGTGTTTAAATGATGAAAAGAATATATATGATTAGACATTGTAAAGCGGAGGGGCAGGAAGAACACGCGAAGCTGACCTCTGAGGGGGATTCTCAAGCATTAATGCTGAGAGACTATTTTGAAAATGTGAAAATTGACAAAATAGTCTCTAGCCATTATGTAAGGGCAGTTCAATCAATTGAACCTTTGGGTATATATAAAGGAATTGAAATAATAAAAGATACTAGACTTTCTGAGAGGATTCTAAGTACGGAGGATTACTCAGATTGGCTTGATAAACTTAATATGACATTTCAAGATAAATCATTAAAATTCATCGGAGGCGAATCTAGTAATGAAGCGCTATTTAGAATCAGTTCAGTCATTGAGGAAGTTATAAGTTCCCCTGAAGAAAATGTGATGCTCGTCACACATGGGGCTATTATGTCTTTATTATTAAATAGTATTGATGAAAATTTTGGATTTGATCAGTGGCAGACGATAACGAATCCTGACATTTATTTGATTGAAGTTCAGGAAGGCCAAAAAACATTTAAGCGGATATGGAATTCAATATAGAAGTGTGTTTAATGTGCTATATATAGAACAAGCAAGAAGAAAAGTTCCGCTTTTCTTTTTGCTTTTTTCATGTTTGAAGAAGTTATAAAATTTATGTTTTGTCTATAATTTCCCCAAATAATATAAGGAATGCCATTTTTATTAATTGCAATACAGTGATAACTCGTCTTAGCAAGTTGAATAAAGTGTCCGCAATGATTTTTGCTACAAGGCGGACGCTTTCCGCGGGGTGAGCGATGAACCTTCACCGACGCTACGCGTGCGATGTGAAGTTTCATCTGTCTCACTTCATCCCGCTGGAGTCGCCGCCCTTCCGCGAAAATCAAAGGAGCTTGCTGAATAATTATTTTCTCACTTTATATACCAAAATTTTTATTAGAATCGAAGCAAAAATCCATTATTAATTAGTATTACAAGAACAATTGTCCAGTATTGACCATTTCAACCAATTCGTGTAAGTAAGCAGTGAATTCCCATATCGAAGAGTTTACTTTATTAGAGACGACTCATTACTGTTAAGGAAATATACATTATTTGTTGATTCATAATATAGTGAAGATCATGTTCACTGTTTAATAAGCAATTTTTTCAGTTAGTGATAGCTGCCACTTTTGCCTTAGTGCAGCGATTCTAATATTTCTTATTGGTTCGTTTAGCTAAATGCTAATTAGCTAGCATATTTCGTTGATTGGAGCGGAACGGCGGCGACTCCAGCGGGAATAGCATGAGCTGAAGACCCCGCAGGAGCAAAGCGACGAGGAGGCTGAAGCCATGCCCGCGGAAAGCGTCCGCCGTGCAGCAGAAATCCCAGCGTTAATTTCCTTACGATGCATTCTCCCTATATTGCGCGAACTATCCGTTTACAATAGTAGTTTTTCATTTAGTCGTTCTTGTAAGTAATTTGGTTGCTCTCTCATTTTCTATAGTTTCCCTTACCCATTCATTTTAAAATATCATTACTTCTAGGAGAAGAAATTTCAACATCCGAATTATTTTACCTTCTTGTCTTCCGAAATATATGAACATTTGCTAAACTATATTAGTCTTAATATAGAAACATGGGGGAAAAAATGTGAAAGTATTTTTGGATTTAGGATGGTTTTTTAAAGAAAGAAAGAAACAATACTTATTAGGTATCGTTATGCTTATGTTCGTCGCTTTTTTGCAGCTGATCCCACCAAAAATTATTGGGTATGTTGTAGATGAAATTAGTGCGGGTACATTAACCATTACCACGTTAACGAAATGGCTTGCAATTTTAGCGGTGGCAGCTATTGGTATGTATGGTCTACGATACTATTGGCGCATTATGATTTTCGGTTCAGCTATTTTTTTAGCGCGACAATTGAGAGAAAGATTGTTTCGTCATTTTACGAAAATGGCTCCTTCGTTTTATCAGAAAAAACGGGTGGGAGATTTGATGGCGCATGCTACAAATGATTTGTCTGCTGTTCAACAAACGGCAGGAGCTGGAGTATTAACACTTGTTGATTCGGTCACTACAGGCGGATTTGTTATCGCTGCAATGGCTATTACTATCAACTGGAAGCTAACATTAATTGCCCTTATCCCACTTCCTTTGATGGCAATTTTAACAAGTTATTATGGAACGCTATTGCACAAACGATTTCGTTTTGCACAAGAAGCATTTTCCAGTTTAAATGATAAAGCACAAGAAAGTATCTCTGGTGTGAAAGTCATTAAAACATTCGGACAAGAAAAAGAGGATACAGAAGATTTCGTGCAATTATCACAAGATGTAGTAGATAAAAATGTTCGTGTCGCCAAAGTAGATGCATTATTCGATCCAACGATTTCACTCATTGTTGGTATTTGTTTTTTCTTATCTATAGTGTTTGGAAGTCGTTTTATCTTAGCCGATGAAATGTCGATCGGAGACTTATTTGCCTTTACTTCCTATCTAGGATTACTCGTATGGCCGATGCTTGCTTTTGGCTGGTTATTTAATATTGTAGAGCGTGGTCGCGCTTCATATGATCGAATTATGAATTTATTGGATGAGAAGATTGAAATTGATGATAAAGAAGGAGCTCTGGAAGAAAAGCCGGAGGGGGATATACAATTTCATGTGGATGAATTCAAATTTCCAGGTGACGAAAGGGCTGCGATACGTGATGTCCATTTCTCGCTTAAACGCGGAGAAACATTAGGGATCGTCGGAAAAACTGGGGCTGGAAAAACAGCAGTATTAAAATTATTAATGCGAGAGTTTGAAGGATATACGGGGGAAATCCTATATGGAAATCACCCAATAGATGCGTATAAAAAGCGGAGTTTACGTGAAGCGATTGGGTATGTGCCTCAAGATCATTTCCTGTTCTCCACAACTGTAGCTGGGAATATTGCGTTTGCAAATGCAGGTGCTTCCATGGAACAAGTATATGAAGCGGCGAAACTTGCGTATATTCATGAAGATATATTGCAGTTTACTGACGGATATAGCACAGTTGTTGGGGAACGAGGGGTGTCCTTATCAGGTGGTCAAAAACAGCGTATTTCGATAGCGCGTGCACTGATGATGGAGCCGGAAGTTTTAATCCTCGATGATTCATTGTCCGCAGTAGACGCACGGACGGAAGAGGCAATATTAGAAGCTTTAAAAGCAAAACGACAGAACGAAACGACGATTATTACTTCCCATCGACTGAGTGCGATTCAACATGCGCACCAAATTATCGTAATGAGTGAAGGAACAATTATAGAAAAAGGGTCCCATGAACAATTGATGGAGTTAAAAGGAATGTATTTCGAAATGTATCAATTACAACAACTTGAATCTTTAGTGGAACAGGGTGGTGAAGCATAATGGAAGAAAAACAACTACAGTTAAGTGGGAAAGATCAGTGGAAAGTTTTTAAACGATTGCTCACCTATTTAAAACCACATAAGAAAGTTATTTCTTTAGCTTTATTCTTACTAATTTTGACTGTATTAGGAGACATTTTAGCGCCTTTTCTGATCAAGGCATTTATGGACGATTATTTAACTCCGAGAAATTTTCCAACAGGTCCCATTGTTGGTCTAGCACTTGGCTATGTTTTTATACAAGTTGGAAATGTCATCGTCAGTTACTTTCAATTGCTCAGATTTCAAGAAATTGCGTTGAAAATTATCCAACAAATGCGCATTGATGTTTTTTCAAAAGTGCATAAGCTAGGTATGCGATACTTTGATAAAACACCCGCGGGAAGCATCGTATCCCGTGTAACAAATGATACGGAAGCGATTAAAGATATGTTCGTTAGTGTATTAGTAGCATTTGTACAAAGTGGTTTTTTAATAATTGGTGTATATATTGCTATGTTTATACTGAATGTAAAATTGGCTCTTGTGGCGGTTCTCTTATTGCCTATTTTATTTTTCATCATTACGACATATCGTAAACATAGTTCGGTAGTATATCAAGATTTGCGCGAACGACTAAGTCAGCTAAATGCAAAGCTTGCGGAATCTTTGCAAGGGATGACGATGATACAGGCTTTTAGACAAGAAGATAGACTACAAGATGAGTTTAATGAAATTAACGACAAGCATTGGAATGCAGGTAAACGTAATATTAAGCTAGATAGCTTGCTGCTACGACCAGCAATCGATTTAGTGTACGCACTTGCTATTGTTATGGTCCTTAGTTATTTTGGAATTACGTCTATGAACAATGTTGTAGAAGTTGGACTAATATATGTGTTCGTCACGTATATTGACCGATTCTTTGAGCCGATTAACCATGTAATGCAACGTCTGTCTATATTCCAACAAGCAATTGTTGCCGCTTCGCGTGTATTCAAACTATTAGACGAGAACGACCTAGCACCTTCCCAAAAGAATAACGCTAGTGCGAAAATTGAACATGGTAAAATCGAATTTCAGAATGTTTCTTTTTCATATGATGGTAAAATGGAAGTATTGAAAAACATTTCGTTTACAGCGGAACCTGGTCAAACGGTAGCTTTAGTAGGACATACTGGAAGTGGGAAAAGTTCAATTATCAACTTGCTAATGCGCTTTTATGAGTTTGAACAAGGAGATATTAAAATCGATGGACATTCAGTGAAAGACTTTCAGGCAGAAGAAATCAGAGAAAAAGTAGGACTTGTACTACAAGATCCATTTTTGTTCTATGGGGATATCGAAAATAATATTAGATTACATGATAAAGAAATGACCTCCGAGGAAGTAAAAGCTGCTGCAGAATTTGTGCAAGCAAATATATTTATCGATAAGCTCCCGAATACGTACAAACAAAAAGTAACAGAGAGGGGCTCCACATTTTCAAGTGGGCAAAGACAATTAGTTGCTTTTGCACGTACAATCGCAACGAATCCAAAAATTTTAGTACTGGATGAAGCAACTGCTAATATTGACACGGAAACCGAAGTCGCTATCCAAAATAGTTTAGAAAAGATGAGAAAAGGGCGTACAACGATTGCTATTGCCCATCGTTTAAGCACTATTGCCGATGCGGAGCTTATACTTGTTCTACATCACGGGGAAATAGTCGAGCGTGGTACACACCAAGAACTACTAAACCAAAAAGGTTTATATCATAAAATGTATCTATTACAGAACAATGTGGTGGATGATATCGCATAATAATTACACGCAAATAAACCAGCTAGTGTTAAGACTCTAGGCTGGTTTATTTCATTTAAATAGATTTTACTTATAGCTATAATTTTTCTCCTTAACTAATCACTTAGAACGTGATCATTTTTCTGTTGTGATATAATAATAGTTGAAAAGAGAAAGGTCGTAATTTGAATGTATCCAATAAATGAAACGGTAAAAATGGTTGCGGAGCAAGGACAGAACGTGATAGCTTGTGCAAAAGAATTAGAGCAAATTTCTTTGAAAACAGGTAAAGAACGCTCTGATTTATTTGAAAGATATTGTGCGAACCAACATTCTTTCAATGTATATACATATATGAATTCTACGATTGAAAACTTAACTGAGGTTCATGTATTTCAAAGAAAAATTGCTTTATTTGGAACAGTTTTTGTAGGTACAAGAACAGACTATGAAGCAGAAGTTGATGCGCTACAAGCTAAAACAACGTATGAGGAATTAGTTGCATCACTACATGAAATGATCAATGCACTGCAGTTTTTCAAGAAAACACAAGTGTAAACTAATCCGAAATTCACCTAACTATATTTTATAGTTGGTGATTTTTTTTGGAAAGGATATTCTGTCGAAGGATGAATTGATGAAAGTAGTAGTAGAAAGTTTAGGTAATATTTCCGAAATTGAAAAATTTACTATTCCAGTCTTTCACAAAGGTTGTAGATTTGCTAAACTTAAAAAGTCTTATTTGTATATTTTGGTTCTGAAATAAGATGTCTTTTTTCAAAAATGAATAGATAGAGGATAGCGCTTAAAAGAGTCAAAAAGCTGTCACAAGCAATTGTAGAGTCAAAGCGAGGTAAATTTGGTACGATAGGGACAGTAAATCGGAAAGGAAGACAGCCGTGAGTACCGATATTAATCTATTATTGGCATTTGGAGCAGGGTTTTTAAGCTTTATCTCTCCTTGTACATTGCCATTGTATCCCGCATTCTTATCTTATATTACAGGGATGTCACTAGAAGAAATCAAAACTGACAAAAAGTTGATGCAAAAAAGAGGAATGCTACATACATTATTCTTTTTATTAGGATTCTCCATTATATTTGTTGCAATAGGATTTGCAACATCTTTAGTAGGTACATTCTTTATCCAATATGGAGATCTACTCCGTCAAGTTGGAGCAATTTTCATTGTCATATTTGGTTTAATCATCGTTGGTATATTTAATCCGGAATTTCTAATGAAAGAAAAACGCCTTCAATTTAAAAATCGCCCTTCTGGATTTTTAGGAACCACTTTGATAGGGATGGCTTTTGCTGCTGGATGGACACCGTGTACAGGACCGATTTTAGCAGCAGTAATTGTAATGGCAGGATCAAATCCAGATGTTGGAATATGGTATATGTTAGCATATGTGTTAGGATTTGCTATTCCATTTTTCGTACTATCTTTCTTTGTTACAAGACTTAACTGGATTCGTAAAAACAGTAATTTAATCGTAAAAGTAGGCGGTTATATAATGATTGCTCTGGGAATCTTATTGTTTTTTGACGGATTAGAATATATTATACGAATTTTGAGTCCATTGTTTGGTGATTTTACAGGATTTTAACATTATGAAAGACATTGGATTTCATTGTTAAGGGGGCGTGAGTATGAAAACAGTATTAGTAGTGGATGATGCAATCTTCATGAGAACTACGATTAAAAGAATGCTTGAAGAACAGCAATTTCAAATAATTGGTGAAGCGGCTAATGGACAAGAAGCAATTGAAATGTATAGAAAGTTATTACCAGATGTAGTGACAATGGATATTACTATGCCAGGAATGACAGGGATTGAGGCAGTTAAATCAATTATTTCCGAGCACCCAGACGCAAAAATAGTGATGGTTACAGCACTTGGACAACAAAAACTAATAGTAGATGCACTAGAGTCTGGCGCAAAAGATTTCATTACTAAACCATTTAACCCAGAACAAATAGTGCAAGTGCTAAATAATGTAACAGCTGACTAAAGAATAGATGTAATAGAATTGAAGGATATGGTGTATATAATGTTTGAAAAAATTTCACCGAATGTAATGTTAATAGTTTCCACGGTGTTTGCTATCGGAATGGGAATTGCGGTTACGACTATTAGAGCGAAATCTGCCAAACGACCGGCAAGTGTTAAGAAAATATTATTGCCGCCACTTTTTATGTCTACAGGAGCACTAATGTTTATTTTTCCCTTTTTTCGAGTAACAGGGTCAGAATTTATAGAAGCGATAATTGCTGGAATATTATTCTCCACCGTGCTGATTTGGACTTCCAAATTTGAACGAAGAGATGGTGAAATTTATTTGAAGCAATCAAAAGCTTTTATTTTTATCTTGTTCGGATTGTTAATCGTGCGTATTATAGCAAAACTTGTGCTTAGCTCTACAATTGATATCGGAGCACTAAGTGGCATGTTTTGGATATTAGCATTCGGTATGATAGTTCCATGGAGAATTGCGATGTATATGCAATTTAGGAAAATACAAAAAGAAGTAAGTCTATAAAATAGAAAGCGAGCATTCCTTTAAATAGGGATGCTCGCTTTTTTTCAAAAGATAAGAAAATATAACTTTATTACTCAGTATTGATTCAGCGCCAGCGCCTTACCCCTCGGGGTCAAATGTGAAAAAGCAGCTTGCGCAAGCTCGTCGCAAACAAAATCGCTTGTGGTGGCTGGGGAGCTTCCTCCTGGGCCAGCACGATGAGGGTCATGCATCCCGTTGCCACAGGAGTGGCGAACTTAGACTGTATTCCTCTAACATAGACGCTTGCGCTCTTCTTATTTACCTCTGGGCATGTCTGCTGATAGCTCGAAAAACTGTTCATAAGGTGCTACATCAATCTTAAGTTCTGCTAGTTTTTTTCGCAAAAATTTGTGATCTCGCTTAGGTGTAGCAATAATATAACCACGGACTAACAGCTCCCGTGTAATAGAGGACGCTTTTTCCTCTAATGCTAATTGTCCAATTTTACCAGCGATTTTTTGCTTTGCTACCGGTCTAAAAAGTTCTGGTACTGGACTTACTAATTCATTTAAAAGGACTTTTTGGTCTTCATTCCATAAATGTATTGTGTTGTTGACATAGTATTCTTCCCAATCTAACTCGGACTTCCCGTCATCCTTCGGTAAAGCTTTTAAAAACTTTCGGAACATAAAGAAGCCGCCAATCGCCATTAGTGATATTAAAACGACTACCCAAAAAAGTATAAACCATAAAAACCAACCATTTAACAATCTATTCACCTCAATCTTCTTACCAATAGTATAAGATGTTCTGAAAAATATTTCACTAGGAATGTATCCTTTCGATCAAAAAGTTTCTATCTACTAGTTGAAAGGAGGTGATACACATGGCGAACTTAGAACATAAACAAGCTGTATTAAAACTTATTTATGAGGGAGGGTTGACAGAGGACGGTAAGATGAAGACAAAGTCAAAGTCTTATCGTAATTTACAAGGTGCTGCATCTGCAGATCAATTAGAAGTAGTAGCAACTACATTATCAAGCTTTACAAATAGTCCCTTCATTGGTGCTGAAAAAATCGAAACATTAAACTTAAACTAATAACGAAAAGGAGGAAACAGCATGGCTAAAACTTTGCAATTACAATTTGAAGCAGCAAACGGAAAAAACATTACGATATCAGTTGATGAACCAAAAGAGTCACTAACTTCAACGGAAATACAAACAGGTATGAACGCCATCATTAGTAGTAATGTTTTTCAATTGGAAGGTGCTCCCCTTGCACTTGCTAAAACTGCAAAAGTAGTTGAACAAAATGTAACAACCATTATCTAATTTGGAATGACTCTCCGAGCAACGGAGAGTCATTTTTTAAAAGGGAGATGAATGTGGATGGAACAATGGATTGCAGTCATTCAAGATGTTGGTTTTCCGATTTTTGTATCATTTTATTTGATGCACCGAATGGAAAGTAAACTCGAAGAAATAAAAAATGCACTATTATCATTAAAATAACTTCCCTATTCACAAAACTGTTGAATTAATAGGAGTCTATGTAGTTGAATGCAGCAAGTTGTTTAGTTAAGATAAGGCTATAATAGAAAAGAGAGGTCTCATTTCATGAAAAAATTATTAGCAATGCTTTCCATTACCTTGCTTATTCTTGCAGGCTGTGGAAGTGGAGGTAATTTCGAAGCACAAACAAATTGGAAAGTAGAAGATTTCAATTATGAAAATCAACGTGGAGAAGCTGTTTCACTAGATGATTTAAAAGGAACTGTTTGGCTGGCAAGTTTCATCTATACGAATTGTACGACGGAATGTCCATTAATGACCTTTAATATGAGCGATATTCAAAAAGAGCTTGTCGATAAAGGAATAGAAGATTATAAAATTGTTTCGTTTAGTGCTGACCCTGAATTTGACACTCCAGAAGTTCTACAAGAATATATTGGGAACTTTGAAGTGCCCGATGAAAGTAAATGGAACCTTTTAACTGGTTACGCACAAAAAGATATTAAAGATTTTGCAGCGAATAATTTCCAAACTGCTGCCATTAAAAACCCAAATACAAACGAAGTTATGCATGGTATATCCTTCTATTTGGTTGATCAAAACGGCGTAGTTGTCAAAAATTATAATGGTTATCAAGATGTACCAACAGAAGAGATTGTAATGGATGTGGAAACATTAATCGCAGATGGACAGTAAAAAAGAACCCGATAAGGGTTCTTTTTTAAGCATTATTTTGCTTTTTTAGTAAGTCTCTAATTTCTTCCAACAATAATACTTCTTTCGTATCTTTTGGAGGAGCTTCTTCGACAACAACTTCTTCTTTTTTGCGTTTAAATTTAGATAACAAACGAATAAATAAGAAAATAGAAAAAGAAATAATTAGAAAATCAAAAACAGATTGAATAAAATTTCCGTATAAAATTTCAGTTTCCTTGTACTTAAAGGACAAGGAAGTGAATTTAACACCATTTAATAGTAGTCCAACTAATGGGGTAATAATGTTCTCTACTAATGATGAAACAATCTTTCCAAAAGCAGCACCAATAACAACTGCTACAGCTAAATCTAATACATTTCCTTTAAAGGCAAACTCTTTAAAGTCATTCCACATATAATATCACCACCACTATGCCATACTACAAAAAAACAGAAGAAATGTATAGTGACTTTAGACATTTTGAGACTACTTTTATTTATGAAAACATGCTATTGTTTTCTTTTAGTGAAAGACGGGTATGATAGACGATGACAAAAAAAGTATTTCGTGAAATAGGTGAATAAAGCTATATGAAGCAAAAGAAGGATACATCCTATAAAGCTAAAGCTTGGATAGTTATATTACTCCTTCCCATTACGATTACAGTTTATATATTGTTGATAATCGGATGGAAAGAATTACAAAGGATACCAGTAGTACTTGAATGGGCAGAATCTATTCATCTAAAATCATTTACTCAAGAAAAATTAGATATTCCCGAAGAATACATTGCTATATATCAACAAGCGGAAGAGATATATGGTGTACCTTGGACGCTACTTGCAGCCCATCATCGAATGGAAACTATATTTTCAACCATGGACCCGCTGCTTTCTCCAGTTGGAGCAGAGGGTCATATGCAGTTCATGCCATGTACTTTTGTTGGTTGGTCGCATCCAAGTTGTAGTGGGTTAGGACAGGGTGATATTCCTGAAGAAGATAAAGTAGACCCCGAAATAATTGCCGAGTACGGGGGATATGGTGTCGATGCGAATAAAGATGGAGTAGCTGACCCTTATGATATAGAAGATGCCATTTTCAGTGCTGCAAACTATTTAGCGGCAAGCGGAGCAGCAGATGGGGAATTAGAAAAGGCAATTTTTAATTACAACCGGAGCGATAAATACGTAGAAGATGTATTGTATTTTTATCATTTATATGAAAGTCAATTGCAAGCTCTCCAATCTGCATCCACTTTACAAATAGAAAAAAAGGATGGACCCTAAGGGTACATCCTTTTGCTTATTTACGCATAGATTTTAGTATCAAACTTAAAATGAATACTAAAATAATGGCACCGATTAAAGCGGGTAGAATAGCCATATCCCAAATAACTGGACCAAAGTCCGGGAAGATTAGTCCACCAATCCATGCACCAATAATACCCGCAATTATATTACCGATAATACCTCCGGGAATGTCTTTACCTAATATTAATCCTGCTAACCATCCAATAATACCACCGATTATTAAATATAAAATGAATCCCATTTTTAGTCATCTCCTTGTAAGAATGTTGTATTGCTGTACACTCTTTATATAGCCATACAGGAGAATAACTAAACATGTAGTCATTATTTTTTTTTCGCTTTAAAGAGCAACTAAGCTTTCCAACTCAAAGCTTGGAGGAATCGATGAAGTGTAGGTTGGGGCTAACTGCCGTTAGCGCCTACTGCAGAATATAGAGGGAAAAACCCACGTCGTGTGTCTCCATCTATGTGACTCAAATCCTACAATCCTTAGGCATACGAGACGCGGCTAACTTAGAATGCTTTCCATTGGGTGCGGCGTTATTTAATTTCCTAATCATAGGAGTATAAAGAAAACACTTAATCATTGAAGTTTTACTTGATCACTTTAGCACCTAAAGAGTTTGTGAAATGTTCTAAAGCCCATTCGTGCCCTTTAGGATTGAAACTTGCGACCGCTGACTCATGAATGACAATTGAAAAGCCTAAATTGTACGCATCCATTGCTGTATGCAATACACAAATATCTGTACATACTCCGACAATATGTACTTCTTCAATCTGACGTTCACGTAATATTTGATGCAAATTTGTTCCAGCAAATGAACTATAACGCGTTTTATCCATCCAAATAATTTTATCGCGATTCATTTCATATACATTTTTTAGGTTCCCATATAATGCACGACCTGGCGTGTTGCGAATATTATGAGGAGGAAATAGTTGCGTTTCCGGATGGAATAGATCGTTTGCTTCGTGTAAATCCACAGGGAAGATGACTAATTCATTGTTATTCAAAAAATCTTGCGTAAGGGAAACAATCGCTTCTTCTATTAATTGTCCTGGCTTTCCACATGTAAGTGCTCCATCATCTGCAACAAAATCTACCGTATAGTCAACTACTAGTAATGCTTTTTTCACTTTGCAACACTCCTTTACTAATTACTATTAGTATGAATGAATAATAATAAAAATCCATAAAATAATGCAAATTAACTATTCAGAATAATTTGTATTTTAAGGATGATGAGAATATAATAAAATAAAAGGGGAGTGGATAATATGGACAGTCAAGTAACAAAAAAGTTAAATAAACAAGGTGTACGTTTCGCCATACTTCACTCTGTTTTCATTATAAACATAATAGTAGATATAATTTTTATTCACTAGAATAGAAGTACATCTAAAAAGAAAAACGACCGAATGTAGCATATACATTCGGTCGTTTTTCTTGCTTAGGAATTATAAAATTATAACATGTGTATAACAAGAAATTCTCCGTCCAGACTAAAATGCCTTGGCCCCGAGGAGCCAAGGCGCTTGCACTTTTGTTCTTATTTCACAGATCCACTTTCAAACTCCGTTTCTGTATAATACATATTTTTAACTAAAATGTTTGGACCTAAGCATTTTACTGCTGGACAATGGCAGTTGAGTGATTTCGATAGCGGGGAAGCAAGCCATTTATCAAAAATAGCTGAAAGCGTATCCGTTTGAATATTTCCTAGCTTTGGAGCATCTCCAAAGTCAGTTACTATCACTTCACCTGAAAAGATATTAATATTTAAACGAGATCTGCCATCAGGATCATTTCGTACCGAAACATTTTTAGCATTTTTTAATCTATTTAATAACTCTATGCTTCTATCATTTTGACTGCAAGGATAAAACGGCAAAGTCCCGAACAGCATCCATGTGTCTTCATCACGATAATTTAATAATTGTTCAATCGCATCATGCGTTTCTTCTAACGTAAGCGTTGTTAGTGCGCTTGCAAAATCAGAAGGGTACATAGGGTGAATTTCATGTCTTGAGCATTTCATTTCTTCCACTACTTGTTTATGGATATGTTCTAAATATGGAAGTGTTTTTTTGTTTAACATCGTCTCTGCTGAGACCATAACTCCCGCTTCTGATAGCATCCGACTATTGTCGATCATTCGCTGAAACAATTTCGCACGTTGCTCATATGTCGGTTTTCTATCCATCATGGCAAAGCCAGTTTCTACAAATTCATCAATCGTACCCCAATTATGAGAAATATGAAGGACGTCTAGGTACGGGGCGATAAGTAAGTATCTTTCTGAATCTAATGTGAGATTGGAGTTTATTTGTGTTCGCACGCCACGACCTTTAGCATACTTTAAAAGCGGAAGTACATAATTCATGACTGATTTCTTGGAGAGCATCGGTTCTCCGCCCGTAATACTAATGGTTTTTAGGTGAGGAATCTCCTCTAGTCTCGTTATGATTAAATCAATAGGAAGTGCATCATCATCTTTCGTTTGTAGTGTATATCCAACTGCACAATGTGCACAGCGCATATTACAAAGATTAGTTGTGGTAAATTCGATATTGGATAATGTAAGTTTACCGTGTGTTTCGATATCTCGATAAGCTTCCCACGGATCGTTTGTTGGTGTCATTATGTTTTTTGTAATCATGTAAATCTTCCTTTCCAATATGATATTGTCTCATATTCTAATGAAAATGAAAATATAACTCGAAAGAAAGATTGCCTGGCAAAACTAGAGGGTATAAGAGTAATAACCATATATGAGTGGAGGAATTACATGTTATTGGAAAAAATAATAAAATTAGAGCTGAGCTTTTTCAGCAAATGGATACATTAACAGACTTACAATTCAATGAGAAACCAGATACGAACGCTTGGTCACCAAAAGAAATCATGGAGCATCTGGTGAAAATGGAACAAACGATTACAAAAGGTATAATAGATCAATTAGATAATCCGGAAAGCCCGTCAGCAAAGAAAAAACCAATACAACTTTCGACATTACGATTCATAAAAGTAAAAGCACAAAGGCATACAGTGCCAACCTCAGAATATGAAAAAAAAGAAAAAATGAAAGCATTGCTTCATGAAGCTAGAATGGAGTTGCTTTCTGTCTATACATCTAGTAATCCAAATGTTTTAAGGTCAAAATCTTTGAGGCATCCCGTTTTTGGGAAAGTTCCACTTATTCAATGGTTCCCTTTCGTGGGTCTACATGAGAAAAGACATCTAAAGCAATTAGAAAAAACGATTGAGAAATTAAAAGGTCATAAGTAATAATTATTACTTATTATAATTTTAATGTAATTTACTTATCGACTTTATTCGAGTATGATTGAAATTGGAGAAAAGTCACTAGATTAGAGTCTTTTCAATAGACATTAGGAGGAAAAGTAATGGCAAAAAGTAATTTACACAACAGCCGTACTTCTTTTTCTGTGAATGGTAAAGAGTATAACTATTACCGTTTAGCAGCTTTAGAAGAAGCGGGAATCGCAAATGTATCACGCCTTCCTTATTCAATCAAAGTATTATTAGAATCAGTGTTACGTCAATATGACGGATATGTAATCAAAGACGATCATGTAAACCAATTAGCAAAATGGGGTAAAGACGCAAATACAGAAGCGGAAGTACCATTTAAACCTTCACGTGTAGTACTGCAAGATTTCACTGGTGTTCCAGTAGTAGTTGATCTAGCTTCATTACGTTCGGCAATGAAAGAAATGGGTGGTAATCCAGATAAGATCAATCCTGCTATTCCAGTTGACCTTGTAATTGACCACTCTGTACAAGTAGACAAATACGGAACATCGACTGCATTAAAAGCAAATATGGACCTTGAATTTGAACGAAATGCAGAGCGTTATAAATTCCTTAAATGGGCACAAACATCTTACAACAATTTCCGTGCTGTTCCACCAGCAACTGGTATTGTTCACCAAGTAAACTTAGAATATTTGGCTCCAATCGTGCATGTGAATGAAAATGCAGATGGCACATTAGAAACTTTCCCTGACTCAGTAGTAGGTACTGACTCTCATACAACAATGATTAACGGTCTTGGCGTATTAGGATGGGGTGTAGGTGGTATTGAAGCAGAAGCAGGAATGCTTGGACAACCTTCATACTTCCCAATTCCGGAAGTAATCGGAGTTAAATTAGTAGGAGATCTTCCAAACGGAACAACTGCTACTGACTTAGCGCTTAAAGTTACTCAAGTATTGCGTCAACGCGGTGTAGTTGGTAAATTTGTAGAATTCTTCGGTCCTGGGGTATCTAAATTACCACTTGCTGACCGTGCAACTATTGCGAATATGGCTCCTGAATATGGTGCTACTTGTGGTTACTTCGCAATCGATGAAGAATCACTTAACTATTTACGACTAACTGGTCGTGACGAAGAGCATATTGCTGTAGTAGAAGCTTACTTAAAAGCAAATGATATGTTCTTTGATCCAACATTAGAACCAGTTTATACAGATGTAATTGAAATTGACTTAGCAGATATCGTAGCAAACCTTTCTGGACCAAAACGTCCTCAAGATTTGATTCCACTTACTGACATGAAAGCTCGTTACCATGAAGCAGTCGTTGCTCCTCAAGGTACACAAGGTTTTGGATTGTCAGAAAAAGAATTCGACAAAACGGCAACTGCTAAATTTGCAGACGGTGATGTTACAATTCCAACAGGTGCTGTAGCAATCGCTGCAATCACATCTTGTACGAATACATCTAACCCATACGTAATGCTAGCTGCTGGTTTAGTTGCGAAAAAAGCAGTAGAAAAAGGATTAACAGTTCCTGCATACGTAAAAACATCTTTGGCACCTGGTTCAAAAGTAGTTACAGGTTATTTAGAGGATTCAGGATTAAACGAATATCTAGATAAAATTGGCTTTAATACAGTTGGTTACGGATGTACTACATGTATCGGTAACTCAGGTCCATTATTACCTGAAATTGAAAAAGCAATTGTTGACGAAGATCTATTCGTAACTTCTGTACTATCTGGTAACCGTAACTTTGAAGGGCGTGTACATCCACTAGTAAAAGCGAACTACTTGGCTTCACCACCATTAGTTGTTGCTTATGCACTTGCTGGAACTGTAGATATCGATCTACAAACAGATTCATTAGGTAAAGATAAAGATGGCAATGACGTATTCTTTGCAGACATCTGGCCATCAACTGATGAAGTAAATGCAGTGCTTAATAAAGTAGTTACTCGTGAATTATTCCAAAAAGAATATGCACGTGTATTTGACGAAAACGAAGCATGGAATGCAATTGAAACTTCAACTGAATCTTTATATTCGTTTGATGATACATCAACTTATATTCAAAACCCACCATTCTTCCAAGGATTATCTAAGGAGCCTGGTAGTATTCAAACACTTGCTGGACTTCGCGTTGTTGCGAAATTCGGTGATTCTATCACTACTGACCATATTTCACCAGCAGGTGCGATTGGTAAAGATACACCAGCAGGTAAATACTTGCGCGAAAACGGTGTAGAAATCCGTGATTTCAACTCTTATGGATCTCGTCGTGGTAATCACGAAGTAATGATGCGCGGAACATTCGCAAATATCCGTATTCGTAACCAAATTGCACCAGGTACAGAAGGTGGATACACTACTTACTGGCCAACTGGTGAAATTATGGCAATCTATGATGCTGCTATGAAATACCAAGAAGAGGGTACTGGCTTAGTCGTACTTGGTGGAAAAGATTACGGAATGGGATCATCTCGTGACTGGGCAGCTAAAGGAACAAACCTTTTAGGTATTAAAGCTGTTATTACGGAAAGCTTTGAACGTATTCATCGTTCAAATCTAGTAATGATGGGTGTTTTACCACTTAATTTCTTACCAGGTGAAAATGCTGAATCTCTTGGCTTAACTGGTAAAGAAGAAATTAGTATTAATATTGCAGAAGGTGTTAAACCTCGTGATATTTTACAAGTTACTGCAAAAGCAGAGGACGGTACTGTAAAACAATTCAACGTACTTGCTCGCTTTGACTCCGAAGTAGAAGTTGATTACTACCGTCACGGTGGTATTCTTCAAATGGTACTACGTAATAAAGTGCTAGAAGCATAAATAAATAGAGAAGAGCCTAATTCGTTTGCTGAATTAGGCTCTTTTTTTTAGGGAAGTATCCGACTTTTCAGGGATAATGCGCCAAAAGAAGTTAGATTCCAGTGTCCGCCATGATTTTCGCTGCAGGGCGGACGCTTTCCGCGGGGTGAGCGATGAGCCTTCACCGCCGCTTACGCGTACGTTGTGAAGTCTCATCTGACTCAAACAGAGGAACGAAGGCTAAGTGCGCCACCTCGTGTGGCAACACCTTCGTGACCAACATCCTGTTGGCCTCCGCCGGAGTCGCCGCCCTTCCGCTACAATCAATAAGAATTTCTTGCAAATCTAGCGTCTGCAGTTATCAGAGATTTAAATTTATCGGGTCAACTTCGCAAAATTTATTAAACCTAATTAGAAAATGCTGTCTTCAAATAAATGGAGCATTTACTGGGATCAAGTTCGTTTCATTCAACCATTTATTAGAATAACATCTATATATCTATTGTAGTATTACAACAAGTAATCTTGTTATTTTAAGAAATAAGTGCTTTCATCAGTAATTTGGTTGCTTTCCGAATCGAATTGATTGCTTTCAATTACCGGTTTGTTGCCCTAAGCCATTTTTTGGGTTAATACATTTGAAAAATTACTTAATATTTGGTTTTAGCGAGTGGTTACTGATAAGTAAGCAATTTCCTTTGGTTGAAGCGCAAGGCGGCGACTCCAGCGGGAATAGCATATGTTTTTGCTGCACCGAAAGCGAAGCGGCAGGTGCATGAGCTGAAGACCCCGCAGGAGCGAAGCGACGGGGAGGCTGAAGCCATGCCCGCGGAAAGCGTCCGCCTGAAGCGGAAATCCTAGTGGTCACTTAATAGAGCGACTTTAGTACGCATTATTACTATTTTGATGCCCATTGCTGTTATTCAATGGTATGAATAGCTTCATAAATGATTGCATATCATCAGAATAAATGTTGTAGGAGTGACTGAATCGAAAAAAAGAAGAAATCGTTTCGTTGTGGCTGGATTTATTTTGTTTGCTTCTTTTACAATTCTTTTATTTACTAAAACTCCAAAGGCAGTCCTTGAACTATGTTCGCCACTATTTCAAAATGGGTCGTTAGAGATGCAAAGTATGCAACTAACGCTTATGGAAAAGGGGGGAGTGTATGATCAAGTAGGACAAAGGTTAAAAGAAAAAGGTTACGAGCACTATATGCTTGGCGGTATAACCTCAAATGATAAGATATTAGTCAAATTTATACTTACTAATCAAGAAGCTAACGACAAAATACAGGAAGAAATAACGGATATTTTCCAAGATTATATTGTTAAAAACAACTTGAACACGCAAACATTTAAAGTGAAAGTAAGCAATGATACTAGTACAAACTGGTAGCTAATAAAACACCTTAATTTTGCAAAAGGTGTTTTATTAATGCCGAGAATCCTAAATATTCCAGTCCGGTCTAACCAGTGAAAAAATATAGGCATCGTTTGATTTGTCATTTTGATAAATATAACCTCTTAACAGACCCTCCCTTTGAAAACCTAATGTTAATAACAGCTTATAAGAAGCTTCATTCTCTGGAAAAGTAACTGCTCCTATCCGGTATAAATCTAATTCTTCAAAGCTATACTGGATAACTGCCTTCGCAGCTTCGCTAATGATTCCTCTTCTCCAGTACTCCGGATTCAAGTCATATCCTATTTCTGTCTTTTTACTAGCTATTTGAAGATTGTTCAATCCAATAGTTCCTACAAATTCCTCTGTCTCTTTAAGTGTTATACCCCAACGGATGGACCGCTTCTCTTGAAAATTTTTCTGAAATGAGTTTACTAGATTTACTGCTTGCTGTACATCAATGAAATGAGCCATGCCATAATATTTTGTAACTCTCTCGTCGGAAAAGATAGAATAAACATGAGTGATATGTTCTTCAGTAATCTCAACCAGTTTCAGACGATTCGTTTGTAAAATTGGAAATTCCATTTTATTTTCTCCTTCTTCTCGCATATATTATTGAAGAATACCTTAACATACTTCCATAATTCATGATACATCAGAATTATCGTTTAATTAAGATAATTTATATGGTAGAATTAGTATAAATGATGATGCTACATAATCATGATCGGAGGTAAAGGATGGAACAAACAACCATTATTATGTCGAAATTGACCCCGCCTATTACGTCTTCCTTTTACATGAGAAGATCATCTCTTATTAAGAAATTAAAAACGAATACAAATAGCAAATTATCCATTTTACATAGTGGGGCCGGTTTTGGTAAAAGCTCTGCATTAGCTCAAGTATATGCGGATTCAAAAGAATTATATTCTTGGTATACAATATCGGAGGAAGATGATAATATTCTTCCTTTTCTACGATATCTAGTTCAAAGTATTCGCCAAGTTATACCAACGTTTGGTGAAAGTTTAATGGAAAGAGATTTGCTTTCTATGTATCCAAAAGAAGAGGAATTGACGCAGTGGTATTCTTTATTTAGTAATGAACTCACAATAATTGAGGAACCCTTTTCTATTGTTTTGGATGACTTTCACCTCATTGATCATGTGTTTCATATAAATTTTGTCATCGAAAAAATAATTGAGTTTCTTCCAGCACATATCCATCTGGTAGTCGCGTCAAGGACTCGCCCTAAGTGGTCTATCCTTTTAAAACTCAAACTAAAAGGCCAGTTAGTAGAAATCATAGAGAAGGACTTTATGTTTACAGAGGAAGAAATACAAGTATTTTTTGAAGATTATTTTGAAAGAACAATTTCTGATGAAGAAGCTGCAGAAATTATGAAACTGACAGAAGGTTGGGCGATTGCCATTCATTTAATAGCAATGCAACTTGCTGAGACGGGTAGACATATAAACGAGTTAGTTGATCCCACTTTAAATGATTTGTTCTCTTATTTGTCTGAAGAAGTATTTTTTTTGATGAGTGATGAAGATAAACAATCATTGTTAAATTTCAGTATTTTTCCGATATTTACGGAAAAAGAAATTCGTGAATTTTTTGGAGATAACGAAGCAAACGATCTTGAAAGGTTATCTAGTAGCCATGCTTTTATTCAATCCTTAAGTAATCCAGGATCTTATCGCTTTCATGCATTGTTTCAACAATTTTTAGAAACGAAATGGCTTCAAAAAGATAGTAGTTTGTATTTTGAAACTCATAAAAGAGCGGCTCATTATTTTAGTGAACAACAAAACATCATTCAATCGATTTATCATGCAGTCAAAGCAAATGATGATTATTTTCTTGGAACAATAATCTTACAGTTTGCAGCGTTCATCATTAAAGATGGCCAATTTGATTGGTTTTTAGATTTATTAAAAGAGCATTTTTCGGATAATAGGAGAGAAGAGTTTTATGAATTATTCTTTTATGAGGGTGAGTGCCATCGTTATAGAGCATTTTATGAGAAAGCGAGAAAGGCTTATGAGACTTGTTTAGCTTTTGCCATGAATAACGAAAATCCACTCTATATAAGTCGAGCAAATGTAGGGCTTGCACATATATATTTAGATACGATTCAGCCTGCATTAGCAAAACCTTTTTTAGAAAATGCTGTGAAATGGGCAGAGAATAGCTCTGAAATGGGTAGTCATGAAAGAATCATATTAAAGCGTTTATTAGCTGAAAATCTAGTGAATTTAGGTAAGGCGAATGAGGCAAAAGATTGGGTGCAACAAGAAGAATTGGAAGCTTCCATCCTTAAAGAAGGTAATTTAGATGCACGAATACTTCTTAGAACAGGTTTACTAAATGAAGCTGAGGTTATATTAAGAAATAGAATTAATGATGAGATCAATTTACCAGATTCACATAGGGAAACGGAAGTGCTCCTTTCATTTATATACTCGTTAACAGGCAATATAGAAGAGGCAAAACGATCCGCTATTAAAGGAATTGAAACAGGTATTCGTGAAAGATCGAGTTTTGTGGAGGCAGTCGGTTGGATACGTCGTGGGCATGCTGAAATATTAGAAAATCCTTTTGACTTAGAAACTCCAGAGAATTATTATTTAAAAGCTGTTCATGGAATGGGAGAATTGAATGTATCTAGAGGAAAAGCAGAGCCTTTCATGGGACTTGCCATTTTAAAATCTAGGCAAGGATTGTTGCAGGAAGCAATATCTTACGGAGAAAGTGGGCTTAGAGAAACAAATAAGGGTAATGACTATTGGCTATCTGCGTATATATTAGTTTGTTTAACCATCGTTTATGTTGAGAATGATCTGATGGATGAAGCTCTACAAAAGATATATGATGCTAATCGTCTTTTCATAAGTGGTGGAGACGTATACGGCGAAATGATTTCTGATTACTGGTTAATGATTATTTATGACAAATTAGGTGACAATGATAAATTTGTTTTTCATGCCGAAAAGTTTGCATCGATTTGTGTACAATATGAATTTACTTTCTTCCTACTAAAGAAGACCATTTTTGGACCTGCAGATATACAATTGCATTATCCATTACTCCAAAAAGCAATCGTATTAGAACCGAGTTCCATCGCTATTAATACATTAGCAAATCTATTGAAATTAAATAAAAGCATTAATTATCCAGGGTATCAGCTTACACTTCAACTATTCGGGCCTTTTACGCTTTTTATGGGGTACGAAGAAATTAGCGAGAAGAAATGGCAACGCGATAAATCAAAGGAATTACTTACGTATTTGTATTTGAATCGGAATAGATTCGTTCCAAAAGAAGAATTGATGCATGCAATATGGGGAGAAGGGGACGAAAAGTCGCTAAATCGCGACTTTAAAGTAGTATTAAATGCATTATTAAAAGTGATTGAACCAAATCGTTTAGCAAGAGAAGAATCATTTTTCATTGTTAGAAAACAAGCAATGTACCGAATAAATCCAGAAGCAGCTGTAACTAGTGATTTAGAATCGTTTCAACAATTGACGGAACAAGGATTGGAGGAAAAGAATCCTTTGCTGTCAGCAGATTACCTATTGAAAGCAGTAAAATTATATAAAGGGGAATTATTCGAGGACAAGTCAAGAATTGATTGGATATCTCATGATCGGGAAAAAAATCAACAACAATATTTGTTTGTTTTAGAAAGGCTCGCTCAAACGTATACGAGATTAAAAGAGTTTGAGAAATCCATCTACTGGGCGGAGAAGTTAGTAAGAATGGACCCCACTTGGGAAGAAGCATACCGATTATTGATGTTCGCATATTATCAGCTTCAAAATAGGACCCAAGCCGTGAAATGGTATGAAAAATGTATTTCCGTATTAAATATAGAGTTAAAAGTAGAGCCGATGCATACGACAATTCAAATGTATGAAATGATTACAAGTTACGGTTAAACGAATATATAACAAAAAAGGGTAGTCCAGGATGTCAGTGAAAACTGAATTTCTGAACTACCCTTCCTTGTGGTCCTCCACCACCCAAAGCAACATGTTTGCGATCTATATATACGCCAATGTCTGAATACCAATTAGAAGCTAAATCATCTTCATGTACTACAAATGAGGAGTTGACCTTCATTAAATCAATTTGTTCCTCTGTATTGGTAGCTTCTAACATCTCTTCTTTCGGTTTATATTGATTGAGAGATTTTTTATATGTCTTTTACTTTGTATTTTGCTATGGTAGCAATCCAGTTTTTAAAGAATTTTTAGTTTTGTCGTATGAATCAATATTTTGCCAAATAAATAGGAGTACATTGACTAGACATTCGACTTGAATCATCTTATGTGATTTTTATTTACTTCCTCTCACAATATTGGCCCTTTTACTTCTTATTTCTTGTGAAAAATGACTATTTCTATCAAAAAACAAAAAGAATTATATTGTTAGAAAAATAGTTAGAATCATGGTATTTGCGTACTTATTATGGAGTTCATCGATTGTGTTACTATTCTTCATCCACCAAAATAGAAATGGATAGATTTATTGTCAATTGGTAGCATTTTTTGAAAAAATGCATTTGCTCCTGCGCCGCTATGCTTGCTCGTCGCAGTGAAACCATTTGCTCCTGCGCCACTATGCTTGCTAGTCGCAGTGAAACCATATGCTCCTACTCGAGCTCGTCGCAGTAAAACCATATGCTCCTACTCGAGCTCGTCTCAAAAAAAACGTTTTTTTAAAAGTAGAACGGTTTTTTTGTAACTCTTTTGTAACTCCTATTCAGTACTATAAACGAGAAGCATGACAACGCTTACAAAATGTTCAAAGGGGGATTTACATGACAAAAAAATGGGGCCTATCACTGATGTTCGTATTCGTCTTAATTTTCAGTGCAGCTTGTAGTGATGATACGAGTACAACAAAAGAAGAAACAGAAGAAGGAACAACAACTCCGGTATCTAGTGAAGTGACGGAAGAAGGAGGCACAATCAAAATTGGTGTGCTTGCGTCATTGACTGGCGCACTAGAATCATATGGGAAACAAACGAGAAATGGTTTTGAATTAGGACTTGAATACGCTACAGACGGAACAATGGAAGTAGCAGGCAAGAAAATTGAAGTTGTATTTGAAGACACGGAAACAAAACCAGAAGTCGCTGTACAGAAGGCTACGAAACTATTAGAAGAAGATGAAGTAGATTTTCTAGTTGGATCCTCTAGTTCAGGCGATACATTAGCAGTGCTTCCTCTTGCTGAAGAATATGAAAAAATTATGATCGTAGAACCTGCAGTTGCAGATAGTATTACAGGTTCAGAGTTTAATCCGTATATTTTTAGAACTGCACGTAATTCCTCACAAGATGCAGTTGCAGGTGCGGCAGCTATTGCTAAACCAGGCGTTAAAATCGCAACATTTGCACCCGATTATTCTTTCGGATGGGATGGAGTAGCAGCATTTAAAGCAGCTGCTGAAAAATTAGGTGCTGAAATTGTTCTTGAAGAATATGCAGATCCTGCAGCTACTGATTTTACTTCTAATCTACAAAAGATTATTCAAGAAAAACCGGATTACTTATTTGTTGTGTGGGCTGGAGCGAACTCACCGTGGAACCAAATTGCTGATTTAAAAATGCAAGAAAAAGGGATTAAAATTTCAACAGGAGCGCCTGATATCCCAGCTTTATCTATTATGGAACCATTAGTTGGCATGGAAGGATTTTCTGTTTACTACCATACACTTCCTGATAATCCAATCAATGATTGGTTAGTAGAGGAACATAAAAAACGTTTTAACGGTGAAGTGCCTGATTTATTCACTCCAGGTGGGATGTCTGCTGCTATCTCTATCGTGGAAGCTTTGAAAAAATCAGAAGGAAACGCGGATGGAAATGAACTAATCAAAATAATGGAAGGCATGTCATTTGAAACGCCGAAAGGTACAATGACTTTCCGTCCAGAAGATCACCAAGCACTACAACCTCTTTATTCTATTAAGTTAGAAAAACAAGAAGGAGTAGATTATCCTGTACCAGTTCTAATAAGAGAGTTGTCACCTGAAGAAACAGAACCACCAATTTTAAACAATAAATAATACAGAGTAGTGATAGGCTAAGTAATTAGTTCTATCGCTCTCCACATAATAGAGCTAGCTCTATTATGTGGAGAGCGATAGATGAAAGGGGTAAATGAAGTTGGAACCAATACTGAAAACCGAGAATTTAACGATAAAATTTGGCGGGCAAACCGCTGTAGATCATGTGAATTTTACAATGCCAGCAAAACATTTTAAATCGATTATCGGACCAAATGGAGCTGGCAAAACAACTTTCTTTAACTTAATAAGTGGTGAGTTAAAGCCAACAGAAGGAGATGTCTTATTTAGAGGGGAATCGATGGCGAAATACTCGTCTGTTGAACGCACAAGAAAAGGACTTGGGCGATCATTTCAAATTACAAATGTGTTTCCTAATCTTACGGTAATTGAAAATGTGCGACTAGCAGTCCAATCAAAAGAAAATGTACGATATCAAATGTTTCGTCACTTTACGGCATATAAAGACCTGTATATTCAAGCGGAAAAATTACTAGAAGTAGTACTGCTTTCGAACAAAGCAAATGCAATCGCAAATCAATTATCTCATGGAGAGAAAAGAAAACTAGAAATTGCTATGTTACTTGCACTCGATACAGAAGTTTTACTATTAGATGAACCTACCGCTGGAATGTCATTGGAGGAAGTCCCAGCCATTCTGGACGTGATTAAACAAATTAAACAAACAGGAGACAAAACGATTTTGTTAATTGAACATAAGATGGATATGATCATGGATCTATCAGATTCTATTATGGTGCTTTTTAATGGTAGATTGCTTGCAGATGGAACTCCAAAAGAAATTATGGACAATGAAACAGTTCAAAATGCTTATTTAGGGGGGCTATACGATGAGCATCTTGCTTAAAGTCGATAATATTCATACGCATATTGGTCAGTATCACATTTTACAAGGTGTTTCATTTGAAGCAAAAGAAGGCGAAGTAAGTGTTTTACTCGGGAGAAATGGTGCGGGTAAAACGACTACATTAAAGACAATTATGGGGCTAACTCCAGCAACTTCTGGAACGGTTACTTTTTTGAATGAAGGAATCACCAAAAATGCTACACATCATATTGCTTCTAACGGAATTGGTTATGTACCAGAGGATCAAGGGATCTTTGGGGCACTTACAGTAGAAGAAAATTTAAAAGTGGCAATGAGAAAAGAAGATGATGCTGCTCGTGAAAGACAAGAGTATGTACTGGAGCTTTTTCCAGATTTAAAAAAGTATTGGAAAAAAGAAGGCGGACATCTATCGGGCGGTCAAAAGCAAATGCTATCGATGGCAAGAGCTTTTATTAATGATAGCAAGTTGTTATTAATAGATGAGCCTTCCAAAGGACTGGCGCCTGTAGTGATTGAAAAAGTAATGGAAGCAATTGTGGAAATGAAAAAACAAACTACGATTATTTTAGTAGAACAGAACTTCATTATGGCTAGTAGAATCGGTGATACATATACATTAATCGATGATGGTGAAACCGTTCAATCTGGCCAAATGAGCGAACTAGTCCAAAATGAAGAGTTAAAACGCCAATATTTAGGTATAGGGTAAGGGGGGGAAACAATGGAATTAATCATCAATTTATTGATAAATGGATTAGCGACAGGCATGCTTATCTTTCTTCTAGCAGCTGGACTTACTTTAATATTTGGTTTAATGGATGTATTAAACTTTGCACATGGTGGTTTGTTTGCCTGGGGAGCATTTTCAGGTGTTTGGTTTTACGGGCTTACTAATAGTTTTACCGTAGCAATTATAGGAGCTATTTTGACGGGAATCGTGCTTGGGTTTATTACTGAAAAGCTTATTATTACACCAGTTTACGGTAATCATATCCAACAAATTTTAATAACGCTCGGATTTATGATTGTTTTGTCCGAAATGCTTAAAGTAGTGTTTGGCCCAAATCAACTCGCAGCAAAAACGCCTCCATTATTATCTGGAAGCTGGGAAATCGGAGACGTCATTATTATAAAATACCGCTTATTTATTATTATTGTAGGACTTATTGTATTTGGAGTTTTCCAGTTCATCTTAAAACGAACAAAGATTGGATTGATCGTTCGCGCTGGAGTAATGAACAAAGAAATGGTGCAAGCGCTTGGAATTAATATTAAACAAGTATTTTTATATGTATTTATGGCAGGAGCAGCACTTGCGGCATTAGGTGGTGCGCTAATGGCACCATATTCGGGAGTTGTATATGCGGAAATGGGCATGGAATTTGCTATTCTCGCATTTATAGTAGTAGTTATTGGTGGAATGGGCAGTTTTCCAGGGTCCCTTCTTGCAGCCATACTTGTAGGTCTTGCGGGCAGTTTCATGGCTTACTATGTTCCTGCTTTATCACTTGCGGTTAATATGATGCTAATGGCGATTGTATTAATTTTCCGTCCGCAAGGTTTGTTTACAGCGAAAGGATGATGGGAGATGAAAACTAAATTCCAAGTTAATAATGGTATCTTAATCGTCATAGTGGCAGCCCTCGCCGTATTCCCATTTGTTTCTGATTCACGAACATGGACCATTTTATTGACACAAATATTCATATTCTCTATTTTGGCGATGAGTTATGATATTTTACTGGGGTATACCGGAATCGTATCGTTTGGTCATGCGATGTTTTTTGGAATGGGTGCCTATGCAACAGCAATCATGCTCAACCGTATAGAACCAACGTTAGGTGTGTTCTTTTTATCAATAGCAGTTGGTATGGTAATCGCAGGTATTCTTAGCTTTTTAATTGGACTACTTACACTTAGGTTAAAAAGTCATTTCTTTGCAATGTTAACGATGGCTGTATCTGGTTTATTTTTAGTCCTTGCAGAAAAGTGGAGAACGCTTACACAAGGGAATGATGGATTCACGTTTCGTGCACCAGAGTTTTTTAAAGATCGGATGATGTTTTATCTCCTAGTTCTCGCATGTTTAGTTCTCGTATACTTTTTCCTGCGTAGATTTGTGAATTCGCCACTAGGAAGAGTTTTAATAGCGGTAAGGGAAAATGAACAAAGAACAAAATCACTCGGTTTTCAGACATTGCATTATAAAGTAATTGCTTCTGTTATTGCGGGAGTTGTTGCAAGTTTAGCGGGATCTTTATATGCTATCTCATTACGATTTGTGAATACAAGTGTTTTAACGATGGAAATTACGCTCGATGCTCTCCTCATGACGATTATTGGAGGCGTAGGAACGTTAATAGGTCCGATAATAGGAGCTGGTGTAATTGAGCTTGCCCAGCATTATTTATCTGGGTTGGCAAAAGATTATCCTATTTTTGAAAGATGGATCATCTTCTTTGGGATTATTTATATATTAGCAGTTATCTTTTTCCCAAAAGGTATTGTCGGTACGATTCGTTATGCTTATTGGAAACGTAAAAATAACGATCTAAAAGTTGACGTCCCTGCTCCTAAACGAAAGGAGCTAATAAAATGACTGTAGGGATTGTCAGTACTGGTGTTTACATACCAGACAACTTTATGACTGCTGAAGAAATAGCTACACTTTCCAATTTACCGATTCATGTTGTAAAAAACAAAATGGGTATTACACAAAAAGCCATTCCCGGTCCGGATGATCATACGGTAACAATGGGTATTCGGGCGGCGGAAAAAGCGCTTCAAAAAGGGAATATTGATCCGAAAACAATCGATTTAGTCATTTATATTGGAGAAGAACATAAGGAATATCCTTTATGGACGGCAGCCATTAAAATGCAAGAAGAACTTGGAGCATATCATGCATGGGGGTTCGATGTTGCCCTTCGCTGTGGAACAACGATTATGGCAATCAAATTAGCAAAAAGTTTAATGCAATCAGATGCAACGATTAACACTGTTTTACTTGCAGGTGGCTATCGCAATAGTGATTTTATTGATTATACAAATGAGCGAACTCGTTTTATGTTTAATCTTGGTGCAGGAGGAGCCGCCATGATTTTGAAAAAAGATCATGCGGAAAATATAATTTTAGAGACTGATATGATGACGGATGGATCTTTCTCAGAAGATGTCGTTGTACCAGTTGGTGGAACAAAAGAGCCCTTAACAGCGGATCATTTACAAAAAGGATTATACCGGCTTGATGTATTGGACCCAGAAGGGATGAAGGCGAGACTCGAGCAGAAATCGATGCAGAACTTCTTAAAAGTCATTCGACATGCATTATTGAAAAGCGGTTACTCCGAGCAAGACATTGATTATTTAGCCATCCTCCATATGAAAAAATCGGCACATGATTTTGTATTACAGGAACTTGGTTTAACAAGTGAACAAACGACTTATTTGAGTGATTATGGACACATTGGGCAAATGGATCAAATTATTTCATTAGAATTAGCACAAAAAGTAGGGAAGTTAAAGGATGGTGATTTAGCAGTATTAGTAAGTGCTGGGATAGGGTATGCATGGGGAGCGGTAGCGGTTAAATGGGGAAGATAAAAGGAGTGTATGAAGATGAGTTTACCAAAAGTACAGTTAGAAAACGGTGAACAGGTATCGTATCGCGAACGTCCAGGCGGGGAAGAAGTCGTTGTATTAGTCCATGGGAATATGACTTCTTCTAAGCATTGGGATGTGCTAATCGATCAATTAGATGCGAAGTATAAAGTATACGCGATCGATTTGAGAGGTTTTGGTGAATCTACGTATAAAACTCGTGTTCAAGGGATCAAAGACTTTTCAGATGATTTAAAAGGCTTTGTCGATGCATTAGAATTGAAGCAATTTCACTTGATAGGTTGGTCTACTGGTGGAGCGATTTGTATGCAATTTGTAGCGGATTATCCAGGTTATTGCAAAAAACTAGTACTGCTTGCGTCCGCATCCACAAGAGGATATCCATTTTTCGCTACAAATATGGTTGGTTCACCTAATTTATCACATAGATTTAAATCGATTGTGGATGTGGAGAATGATCTAGCAAGAACAATACCGATGCAGGCTTTATATAATACAAAAAATAAAGCCGGATTAAGAGCCGTCTGGAATGCTTCAATCTATACACATAACCGACCAAAAGAGGAGGATTATGACGCTTATCTTGATGACATGTTAACGCAGCGAAACCTAGCAGATGTATATCATTCGTTAAATACATTTAATATAAGTGCGGTAAATAACGAAGCAGCTAAAGGTACAAATCAAGCAAAAGATATTACCATCCCTGTCCTTATTTTAAGAGGGGATCGTGATTACGTTGTGACAGAGGAAATGACTCAGGAAATTGTCACTGATTTAGGGGAGAATGCCACTTATATCCCACTTACAAATTGTGGCCATTCTCCATTGATAGACGATTTGGAGCAGTTAACAAGCCGAATCGAAAATTTCATTTCAAAGGAGAATAATGAACAATGAGATTACAAGACAAAGTCGCCATTATTACTGGTGCAGCTAATGGAATTGGTTTAGCAGCGGCTCTTCGCTTCGCAGAAGAAGGGGCTAAAGTGGTTTTGGCAGACTATGATGCAAATGCAGGGGTGGAACAGGAGAAAGCACTAAAAGAACAAGGCTATGATGTTAAGTTTATTCAAGTAGATGTAGCAAATAGAGATAGTGTAGATTCCCTTGTAGCACAAACGATTGATCATTTCGGAGAGATTCATATATTAATCAATAATGCGGGAATTACGAAAGATGCTATGCTGACTAAAATGACAGCAGAAGACTTTTCGCGTGTATTGGGTGTAAACGTCAATGGAGTCTTTCATTGCACGCAAGCAGTATTACCCCATTTTGTAGAACAAAAATATGGAAAAATTATCAATACATCTTCTGTAAGTGGGGTTTATGGAAATATTGGTCAAACCAATTATGCAGCTTCTAAAGCAGCGGTTATTGGTATGACCAAAACATGGGCAAAAGAGCTTGGAAGAAAAGGCATTAATGTTAATGCTGTTTCACCAGGTTTCACTTCTACAGCGATGGTTGCAAAAATGCCGGAAAAAATCATCGAACAAATGAAATCCGTAGTTGCGTTGCAACGACTTGGGGAACCAGAAGATATTGCCAATGCTTATTTATATTTGGCATCGGATGAATCGAGTTATGTCCATGGGACTGTTTTACAAGTAGACGGTGGAATTATGATGTAATGAAAGGAGCGGTGCAAAGTGTATACAGAGCAGGCTTGGATATATAAACGTGCAGCGCTGTCTCCAACAAAAATTGCCCTCATTGATAGTAGCACTAATGAACAATGGAGCTATCGTACTTTAACCGAACGTATATCCGAATGGGTTCACTATTTTCAACAAAAAAATTATCAAAAAGGCGATCGAATCGTTGTTATCTCCCAGAATCGAATGGACTTATTTGCGATTATTTTCGCATGCGGCGTATCAGGTCTACTCTATGTACCGCTCAATTTTCGATTAAGTGAAGTAGAACTTTCATATATTTTAGAGGATTGTAAACCGGTGCTCATTATTCATGATGAAGCGCATCAGGCAATTTGTGATTCTTTTGTACATGTGGAGCGTCTCTTAGTGACAACCGTATTAAATCACGCTCCTTTTTTCTATCCAGCCCGCAATAATTGGAGCCCGTCTGATTGCTGGATTATCATCTATACAGGGGGAACGACAGGAAAGCCAAAAGGGGTAGAGCTTTCATTTGATGCGGTCAATTGGAATGCGATCAATACAATTACAAGTTGGGGGTTAAGTGATTCTGATTGTACGTTGAATTATATGCCTATGTTTCATACAGGAGGGTTAAATGCCCTATGTCTTCCAATTTTAATGTCAGGTGGTACAGTAGTTGTCGGAGGTCGTTTCGATGCAGAGGAAGCACTTAAAGCGTTAAATACTTATAAAACTACGATGTCTTTATTTGTTCCAACTATGTATCAAGCAATGCTCGATACGACTTATATTCAAACCGCAACTTTTCCAACCGTAAAAGTGTTTTTATCTGGCGGGGCACCTTGTCCTCATACTATTTATCAACGATTTGAAGAAAAGGGGATCCTTTTTAAAGAAGGATATGGACTAACTGAAGCCGGACCAAACAACTTTTTTATCGATCCATTAGATGCACGCACAAAACGAGGATCCGTAGGGAAATGTATGCTGTTTAATAAAGTGAAAATAGTAAATGAAAATGGAGTACTTTGCCGTCCAAACGAAGTGGGAGAGCTATATATTTCAGGTAAGCATGTGTTTACAAAATATTGGAATAACGATAAAGAAACGAAGCGTGCATTTGCAGATGGTTGGTTAAAAACGGGTGATTTAGCAATGGTAGATGAAGATGGATACTATTATATTGTTGGTAGAAAAAAAGAGATGATTATTTCAGGTGGGGAAAATGTGTATCCGCAAGAGGTGGAGCAGTGCCTGATTTTACATCCCAATGTTCGAGAAGCGGCAGTTATCGGAGTCCAGGATGAAAAATGGGGAGAGTGTGTAACTGCATTTGTATCCTGTCTTGAGATAGATGAATCGTTCGAAACTGAATTATTGCACTGTTGTAAGCGCATACTTAGCGGTTATAAGGTGCCAAAAAAGATCTATATTTTAGATGAGCTACCCCGAACGGATGTTGGCAAAATCGATAAAAAAAGATTACAAGAATTAGCTGTAAAAGCTGTAAAGTATTGATTTACAGCTTTTTTTGTTGCCTTTTTGTATAATAAGTTATGAGGTGACATGTATATGTTTATTAGTAAGAAAGAAATAGAAGTACGCTATGCGGAAACAGATCAAATGGGAGTTGTGTACCATGCAAACTATGTCATATGGTTAGAAATCGGTCGTACGCAGCTTATTAAAGACTTAGGCTTCTCTTACGCTGGACTTGAAAGCGATGGTTATTTATCGCCTGTGACAAATGTGAATATACACTATAAATCATCTGTAAAATACGGGGAAACAGTAGTTGTGAGAACTTGGATTGAAAGCCACGGAAAGCTTCGTACTACATATGGTTATGAAATTGTCCATGAAGACGGAACGATTGCTTCTACTGCAACGTCGGAACATGTTGTTGTGAACAAAGACAATTTCCGACCAGTTTCACTGAAAAAAGTTCATCCTGCATGGGATGCAAAATATGCGGAAATTGCAAAGGTGATGGATTAATGGCATTTGGTATAACTAGGGAAGAGTTACGTCGTTGGAAAGTAACCGTTGAAAAGGAACAAATCGCCTTTCTAACCCATTACTGGCTAGATGATCGATTTCCGGGATGTAAAACGGTTACGAAAGTCGGCTGTAGCAACTTAGAGAAGCTAATCGAGTGGGGAGAAAAATACGGTTTAAAAGAAGAGTGGATTGACCATAAGGAAGCTTATCCACATTTCGATTTATTTGGAAAACACGAATATGAAATCATGAAAAAAGAAGGACTGCTGGATCAGTTGATGCGGTTTACTTAAGAAAAGCGCAAGCGCCTATGCCTGTCGGGGAAACGTTCTTCTGCGACGAGCTGTGCGCAGGAGCAAGGCACTGGAGCTTGCGCAATACTGCGTTAATAAGTTTAATACTTCTTATCATTAAAAAAAGCGTGATATTGAATCACGCTTTTTTATACGAATATGCTAACTCATCTAATTGGTGATCCACGTCCACATACAAATCATGCCCATCGAAGTACCATTCATCACGCTCTTCGATAAAAAATAAAATCCCTTCGTTTGTAACGGTTACAACTGGCTCAACTGGCTTATCCTTAGTCATTCCAAGCGAAAAACCTTGCTGTATCGGACTTGACCCACCATAGCGTGCGTAAAAACGAATGGTATCACCGTTAGTTGCTTCCATTTCGTCTTGAAACCATGTTAAAGCATCCTTCGATATAAATATTTTCAAGCTAATCACCGAGCCTTCCTTAAATCCATTTTACTTTCGGTTCCGTTCCATTTTTAATACGTTTAATGTTGGAGCGATGACGATAAAAGATAAAAGCAGCTATTAAGATAAGCATAGCAATTAATGGCCAATCTTTTTCCACTGTGAAATAATAAATAATCGAATAAATTAATGCAATAATAGATAGAATCATGGAAGTTAACGAAACCATCTTCGTCATTTTTAAGATGATAAAAAATCCTACAACTAGTAGTACAAAAAGTGGCCAGTTATACGCAAGCAATATACCACCAGAAGTTGCAACTGCTTTTCCACCTTTGAATTTTGCAAAAATAGGAAACATATGCCCGATCACTGCGATAATCCCAAGAATAAGTGGATGAACATTTACTGTATTAAACACAGATATATAACCTAAAAGTGTTGCCGCCGTACCTTTTAGAATATCCATAATTGTAACAACTAGTCCCGCTTTTTTTCCAAGCGTTCGAAATGTATTCGTTCCACCTAAGTTTCCACTTCCATGTTCGCGAATATCAGTATTGTAAAATATCTTCCCGACCCATAAGCCGGAAGGGATAGACCCGATTACATAAGCAAGTAAAAGTAAAATGATTATTGTCATAGTATGCTCCTTTATTTATGAAACTAAGAATATATTGAACAAATTCAGTTTACCATGTACGCTTAGTTTTGTTCAATGTCAAGAAGGAATAATGTCTCTCAATAGAGAAAGCTAAGTAAGAGTGAGATTGCAATATAATTGATATTTAATTACAATTAAAGTCTGGCTTCTAATTGAGCTATTGACATAATGATTATCTGTTTGTACGCTTAATAAAGAAAAAAGAACGGATGTTTTGTTTTTTGGAGGGAACGTATTTGAGTAAAAATGAGGAAATAACAAGCTACACTGATGATGATATACAGGTATTAGAAGGTTTAGAAGCCGTTCGGAAACGACCTGGGATGTATATAGGTTCGACAGATGCACGAGGCTTACATCACCTTGTCTATGAAATAGTGGATAACTCAGTCGACGAAAGCTTAGCTGGATTCGGAGATCATATTAAAGTGACGATTCATGAAGATCAAAGTATTACGGTACGCGACTATGGTCGAGGGATGCCGACAGGAATGCATAGATCAGGAATTCCGACTGCTGAGGTAATTTTCACTGTATTGCATGCAGGTGGAAAATTTGGACAGGGCGGATACAAAACGAGTGGTGGACTTCACGGAGTTGGTGCTTCAGTCGTCAATGCTCTTTCTTCCTTTGTAGAAGTAATCATTCACCGAGATGGCAAAAAATTCATTCAACGCTTTGAAAATGGTGGGAAAATAGCCCAGTCGTTAAAAGAAATAGGAACAACAAAAGAAACCGGTACGTCTGTACATTTTTTACCCGACAATACAATCTTCTCTACTGTCAAATATAATTACGAAACACTTTGTGAAAGACTTAGAGAATCCGCTTTTCTATTGAAAGGACTTAAAATTGAACTGCTGGATGAACGTACAGAAGCGCATGATATTTTTTACTATGAAACGGGAATTGAAGCTTTCGTTTCTTATTTGAATGAAGAAAAAGATGTGCTTCACCCTGTTTTCTATATGGAAGGTGCACAGGATGCTATTGAAGTGGAGTTTGCATTCCAATTTAATGATGGTTACTCGGAGACTATTTTATCGTTTGTTAATAATGTGCGCACAAGAGATGGTGGGACTCATGAAACTGGTGCAAAAGCTGCTTTGACTAGGGTATTTAACGAATATGCGCGGAAAACTAATTTATTGAAAGAAAAAGACAAAAACTTAGATGGTTCCGATATTCGGGAAGGTATTTCTGCCATTGTTTCAGTAAGAATTCCTGAAAATATATTACAGTTCGAAGGCCAAACAAAAGGAAAACTAGGAACAAGTGAAGCTAGAAGTGCGGTAGATGCGGTAATTTCTGAAAAATTACAATATACTTTGGAAGAAAATTCGGAGTTAACTGCTTCCCTAATACGTAAAGCAATTCGTGCACAACAAGCTCGAGAAGCTGCGAGAAAAGCTCGAGAGGATGCTCGTAGCGGGAAAAAACGTAAACCTTCTGAATTATTATCTGGTAAGTTAACTCCTGCCCAATCGAGAAACGCCGCGAAGAATGAACTTTATTTAGTCGAAGGAGATTCTGCAGGAGGATCTGCAAAACAAGGTCGAGATCGTACGTTCCAAGCCATTCTTCCCCTGCGAGGTAAAGTTATCAATACGGAAAAAGCAAATCTATCAGATATTATGAAAAATGTTGAAATTGCGACGATTATTCACGCTATTGGTGGTGGCGTAGGAGCAGAATTCCAAATTGATGATATTGCGTATGACAAAATCGTCATCATGACGGATGCTGATACGGATGGTGCACATATTCAAGTACTTCTATTAACATTTTTCTACCGCTATATGAAACCGTTAATTGAAAATGGGAATATATATATTGCTTTGCCTCCGCTTTATAAAGTTTATAAAGGTGTAGGTAAAAAAGAAGTGTTCGAATATGCATGGACGGAAAAAGAATTAGAAGCCGCTTCTGGGAGGATTGGAAAAGGGTACATACTCCAACGTTATAAAGGTCTCGGAGAGATGAATGCTGACCAATTATGGGACACTACAATGAATCCTGAAACAAGGACACTCATTCGAGTAACAATTGAAGATGGTGCCCGTGCTGAAAGACATATAACCACACTTATGGGAGATAAGGTAGAACCACGCCGTAAATGGATAGAAGCTAATGTCAACTTCAGCTTAGAAGATGATTCAAATATATTAGAAAATGACAGAATACACACGGAGGATGAATTAGCATGACACAAACCGAACGTTATCAAAATTTGCCATTAGAAGAGGTGATCGGTGATCGGTTTGGACGTTATAGCAAATACATCATTCAAGATCGAGCGCTACCTGATGCGAGAGATGGTCTTAAACCCGTTCAACGTCGTATCTTGTTTGCAATGTTTCAAGAGGGCAATACAAATGATAAACCATTCCGTAAATCAGCTAAAACTGTTGGTAATGTAATTGGTAACTATCACCCACATGGTGATAGTTCCGTTTATGAGGCAATGGTTCGTATGAGTCAGGATTGGAAGCTGCGCCATATGACCGTAGAAATGCATGGTAACAATGGTTCTGTAGATGGTGATCCACCGGCTGCGATGCGTTATACGGAAGCTAGACTTTCGGCTATTTCTCATGAGCTACTACGCGATATTAATAAGAATACAGTTGATTATATTCCAAACTTCGATGATTCTGATTCAGAACCGGTAGTATTACCAGCTCGATTTCCAAATTTAATAGTAAATGGTTCTACAGGGATTTCTGCGGGGTATGCAACGGATATACCTCCTCATGCACTACATGAAGCTCTTGATGCTGTACTGATGAGAATTGAAAACCCTGCTGCAACTGTAGATGAGTTAATGACTGTTATAAAAGGTCCAGATTTCCCTACAGGTGGGATAATACAGGGTGTAGAGGGTATTAAAAAAGCATACGAAACAGGAAAAGGTAAAATTGTAGTTCGATCCAAAACGGAAATAGAAACTATAAAAGGTGGTAAGCAACAAATTGTTGTTACCGAAATTCCTTATGAAGTGAACAAAGCAAACCTAGTGAAAAAAATCGATGAACAAAGACATGATAAACGTCTAGAAGGAATAGCTGAAGTCCGAGACGAATCCGACCGTACTGGTTTACGCATTGTCATTGAAATGAAAAAAGAAGTCGATGCACATGGTATTCTTCAATATTTATTAAAAAATACTGATTTACAAGTGACTTACAATTTCAATATGATCGCAATTCATAATCGCAGACCGACGATGATGACATTGCCATTATTATTAGATTCCTATATCGATCATCAAAAAGAAGTCGTAACTCGTCGTACTGCATTCGATTTAGAAAAAGCGAAGGAACGTTTACATATCGTAGCGGGTCTGATGAAAGCTTTATCGATTTTAGATGAGGTCATTAGAACCATACGGGCTTCCAAAGATAAAAGAGATGCTAAAAATAATTTAATTGCCTCTTACGATTTCTCAGAAGCACAAGCAGAAGCAATCGTTTCTTTACAATTATACCGATTAACAAATACGGATATTACGGAACTACAAAAAGAAGAAGAAACACTAAATGCACTAGTAAAGGAATTAGAAAGTATTCTTGCAAAAGAGTCTGTTCTGATGAAAGTAATCAAAAAAGAACTGTTAGTAGTGCGAAAACAATTTGCAGAGCCACGTAAATCGATAATCGAAGATGAAATTGAAGAAATAAAAGTTACACTTGATGTCCTTATTCCAAGTGAAGAAGTCATCGTCACAGTTACGAAAGATGGCTATATAAAACGAACTAGTGTAAGATCCTTTACCGCTTCCAACGGACAAGATTTTGCTATTAAAGAATCGGATTATATGCTTTTCCAAGCTCCGATTAATACACAGCATCATTTACTATTATTTACGTCCAAAGGAAATTATATTTACCAACCGGTACATGAATTGCCGGATATTCGTTGGAAAGACTTAGGTCAGCATATTTCTAGTATTGTGCCGTTAGATGCCAATGAAACGCTTATTAATGCGATTGGCATTGATTCGTTTGAACAGGATCTATGTGTCCTAACTGCAACTAAAGATGGGCAAATTAAGCGATCATTATTATCGGATTATGTTGTACAACGATATGCGCGTCCGATTAAAACGATTAATTTGAAGGCAAATGATGAGATGATACTTGCACAACTAGTAGCACCTTCCGATGACGTGCTCTTTACGACCCATTTAAGTTATTCTATTCGATTCTCATTAGATGAAGTACCAATTACTGGGGTAAAAACGGGCGGCGTAAAAGGGATTAGTTTAAAAGAGGATGACCATGTTGTGAGCGTAAACATCGTACCTCTAGATAGTCACGATGATATTATATTAGTCACACACCGTGGTGCAGTGAAGAAAATGGCATTGAAAGAAATCGAATCCGGTACACGTGCTAAACGGGGCATTGTTACACTTCGTGAGCTAAAAACAAATCCACATAAAGTGTTCGCAGTTCTATTAACGAATAAAAAAGAGGAACTTGTCATAGAAACGGAAAAAGGGATTCAAGAAGTGATTCAACTGAATACACTACGTCCAGTAGATCGCTACTCAAACGGATCACTGATCATTGATACAGGCAAAGACGGTCAACTCGTTCGAGTATGGAAACAAGCGATTGATCAAAAAGAGTAAGAGAACTTAACTTAGGATGAATCTAAATAAAAAGCATTTCCATTAGGTACTATACCTTTTGTGAAATGCTTTTTTATTTTGTATGCAGTTGGCTAAGCTCATTGCAAAGTTCAACTCAAGCTTAAAATAATCAAAAAATCGAGTAGCCTCAATTATCCTTTCCGAATCTCCTGATACATTCAAGTAAGAGTCTTACTACCTCTAAATAAAAATATTTTAAAAACTTTTCTAAAGATATAGTTATAAACCCCGTCCTCCCTGCAATTTCATGAATAGTATAGCAGAGAAAGGAGGTGATTTTATGTGTCGTAATAATTCACATTGTGGATGTCATCTAAATCGTTGCAGTAATCTTGGGCCATTTACAGCTGTTGATCCTAGATGTATAGAGCCAGATCACGATCACCATCACCATCATCATCATCATCGATCATCATCATCATCATCATCATCATCATCATCACCATCATCATCATCATCATCATCATATTCACCATCATCATCATCATCATCATCATCATCATATTCACCATCATCATCATCATCATCATCATCATCATAATCATAATCATCATCACGCAGGAACTCCCCCAACGGACATTGAGGGTACCGCAAGTGCAAGTATAACTATCGTGTAAACGTCTGTCACTACACACTTTATTCCTTGTGAAGCACACAATTATTTTGGATAGCTCATTGTAGCATTGTCTATATTAAACTTTTACTTGATGAAATAGAGCAATGTTACTAAACAAATACAACTATAATAAGCATAATAAAAAGCATTTCCATTAGGTACTATACCTTTTGTGAAATGCTTTTTGTGTTTTGTATGCAGTTGGTTTAACTTCTCAGTCTTCGTTTTGGACTTTCTTAGATGTGTACTAAAATCTACTTCATTTCGAAACATTGTTACGTCTTTGCCGTTGTTACGCATCTGATGTGCTCGCTTCTTTTGCGCAGCTGATTTTCCCATTTAAATCACTCCTAGTATAATATAGAATTTTACAAAAAAGAAAGATTTCATTCTTTCTTCATAACTATATGGTATAAGTATATAGGCAGCAAGCTAATACATATAAATTTTGGAGGAACAACATGAAGAAAATTATTTTAATGACAATCGCTTGTTTATTTATATTCAGTTCACAAGCTTTAGCACACACAGGATTAGAGAGTTCAAATCCAGCTCAAGGGACTACAGTAACTGAAGCATTGAATGAAATTACACTTACTTATATGACTAAAATTGAGGAAACAGGCTCATTTAAATTAATGAACGCTTCAAATGAATCGATGGATATCGCAAACTTTGCTGTAAACGAAAATGTGATGACAGGTAATGTTGAAGGAAATCTAGAAAATGGACCTTACAAAATCGTTTGGAAAATTGTCGGCATTGATGGGCATCCGATCGAAGGGGAAGTGGACTTCGTATTAAATGCGCCAATTTTAGAAGAAGTAGAGGAAGGTACGGTTACTGAAACGGTACAAGAGTCAGAAACTACAGAACCAGAAGTAACGGAAGAAGAACAAGTTGCAGATGAAACTGCTTCAGCAGAGGTGGAAGAAGATAAAAACAGCAACACAGGACTTATTATTGCAATTATAGTAGTGTTAGCTGCAGCAATATGGTTCATGACACGGAGAAAAAATAAATGATTTTTTTTCTAACAACAATTAGCGAAGCGATTGTTTATACATGCTTCGCCTTGTTAATGGGAAGTTATATTTTTTCTTTATTTCCAGCTGATTTAAAACCAAAAATAATAGTCTCACAGAAAATCAAGCTTTTTGCAGTTGCTGGGATCGCTATTTTTTCTTTTACGCCACTACTAAGTCTAGTCACTTTTTTATATGAGGATCATGGCTTATGGCAAACGCTAAAATCCATTATTTTCACGTTTGGAGTAGGAAGGGCATGGTTATTCTTAGCTATTTTTTCTATCATTTTAGGCTTGTATATTTTCTTCTTTGATAAGAAAACATCTGCTATTTATTCTGTTATTGGCATAATATTGATTTTTGTCTTAATAGCAGGTCTAGGCTGGTCAGGTCATGCTAGTTCCATTTCTCCGGTTAAAGGCTTTATCACTCATTTTACTCACTTTGCATCTGTCGTTGTTTGGGTAGGCATATTACTTATCGTCAGTTGGTTTTCTCGCAATACGGACAATTGGAGTAACTTTTTAAAGTGGTTTCATGTTATGGCCTTGTATTGTTTTGCCATTGTAATGATTACAGGACTTTCGCTCATGAATCTATCAATGGAATGGAGTGCTTATCCAGATTCCTGGATGCTTTCTTACGGTCAAAGCTTGCTCATCAAACATTTGCTCATTATCCCATTGATCGGGTATGCATTCATTAATGGAATTGTCATGAAGAGAAAGTTGAAAAAAGAGGGAAGTTTTGACCCAAGACCATGGACAAGAGTTGAATTCTTTGTTATTTTACTTATTTTCGTAGCCACTGGAGCGATGAGTCAGCAATCTCCACCAAGTAATATAGCCCAAATATTGAGTTCTGAAGGGATTTCTCCTTTATTTGGATTATTCTACGATGGAGCTATCCAACCTAGTTTAAACGCACAATTAGTGCCTAAATTTGATGGTATATTACTAGGGATTGTATCTATTTGCTTCTTTACGGTAAGTATCCTAACTTTTTTCAAAAAAATGCCGCCTTTATTCTCGTTCATCATGAGCATTTTGGTTGTCATTTCTGCATACTTAGCGTTACTTTTAAGCGTGCAAGTTGTATAAACAAAAATAAAAAGCATTTCCATCAGGATATTGACCTTGTTGGAAATGCTTTTTATATTTGTTTTCATTACGTTGTATTTTTTCCTGTCTTGTTTTAGTCATTCGTACATGGGAACTGTTAGAAACAAAAAAGAGTCTTATTGAATTAACGGGTGCTTGTGCGGTCGAGCCTAGGTCGTATCATATAGCGGGTGGGATTCCCGTCGAGAAAGAACTAGCTTTTCACTCGTAGCGGGTCTTGGAGGGCTAATGGCAACATTAGCCTTTAAGCGTATACAATTAGGTGGCGAGTGGAAAGCCAAATGGTTGAAGGGATAGAGCTCGATAATGTTAGTTAATCGAGAGGGCTAATGCCTTTAAATATGCTCCCTGTGTTAGAAACAAATCGGACACTATTTTGAATTGTTTATAATTTATGTCTAACACAGGGAAGCTTTATTATATTTCTCTTCAACTGGATGTGGATGTCGTTGATTATCTAACGGACAATTTAGATAAAAAGGAGAAGATAATAAATTTAAATCAATAATTATCAAGCAGCCTTACTAAAAAGGAAAGGCAGATGCTCTATTCAAAAAATCAGCAGATAATCAAAGTGATGTACTTGGATTAGGCAGAGAATTACTTGCCTTTCATCCATCTATCTATGAAGAGATAAAAGGAGATCATAATTATGAGCATATTGTAGTTAATCAAAGTGATAATTCATATTATTGGAAGTGGAGTTACTTAATAAAAACTTTTGATCATAATAGAGAAGCTAATCCCATGAAAGTAAAAGATATAAAAAAATGCAAAGTAAAAACATACCCTTCACATATTATTCAACACCCTTTGTTTCCAGGGTACTATTTGATCTTAAAAAAGCAAATTTTACATTTAATTTGGTAGAAGTGTGAAGCAGGAGATTGAGGAAAAATTATTAGAAATTAGCGATAGTTCACAAAAAAACACGGGGTTGTCCAGAAATTCAGTTTTCACTAATTTTCCGGATTGGTCTGAAATAATGGAGGCGAGTACTTAGTGATAGATACCAGGTTCTAATACAAATCAGAATTGTTTTAGAACCTGGTGGCATCTTTAATTGAGCTCTACAAAATCTGTGCCATCGCAGAGAAGTAATTTATTATTTGTTGTATTATAATAAACAACCCCAGCTGTTGCAGCACTGCATGCAAATGGGTCAGATGGACTAGTATTTAATTGAATAAAGTTTCCACTAACATTTAAATTCCCGTTAATCATTAAATCGCCATTTAAAGTTCCAGATGTATCTGAACGGAGAAATTGTGTAGAAGAAATACCATTCAAATTTTCCGCATTATGAGCCAGATTAGCAGTGCCTGCGTTTTCAGCAAAGTGCGCTGTGTTAGCAGTGCCTGCGTTTTCAGCAAAGTGCGCTGTGTTAGCAGTGCCTGCATTTTCAGCAAAGTGCGCTGTGTTAGCAGTGCCTGCGTTTTCAGCAAAGTGCGCTATGTTAGCAGTACCTGCATTTTCAGCAAAGTGCGCTGTGTTAGCAGTGCCTGCATTTTCAGCAAAGTGCGCTGTGTTAGCAGTGCCTGCATTTTCAGCAAAGTGCGCTGTGTTAGCAGTCCCGGCATTTTCAGCAAAGTGCGCCAAATCAGCAACATTTGCGTGGTTGGCATTTACACAAGAATGATTTTCACCACTGTTTTCTTGTATAGGTAAACAGGCAACGTCAATAGCTCTAAATGGTCCAGCATTGCAATTGACTTTTCTATGGCCGTCCCATTGACAAACATGCTTTTTATGATTTATATTATTTGAATTCATACTTTCACCTCTCTTTCTTCATTATCCTATTCAAGCAAATATCAGGGCTGACGGGCTATAAACTATTTGATAAGTACAGTTTTCACTTTTAAAGTAAGCTTCTAATAACGAAGTTGTCTATTTTTAAGTCCCCCCAAAACAGGCTGAGAAGAAATGACACGTTTTTCTGGAATTGTTTCTATTTGCTTCTTTACGGTAAGTATCTTATCTTTCTACAAAAAAATGACACCTTTATTCTCGTTCATCATGAGCATTTTGGTTGTCATTTCTGCATACTTAGCGTTACTTTTAAGCGAGCAAGTTTTTTAAACAAAAATAAAAAGCATTTCCATCTGGATATTGTCCTTGTTGGAAATGCTTTTTATATTTGTTTTCTTTTCTTTGTAGTTTTTCCTTTTTAGTTTTCGTCATTCGTACATGGGTGCTAAAGTCGATGTCATTACGCAGTTTTGTCACATCTTTTCCTGTAGTGCGTAGTAGATGTGTTCTTTTTCGTTTGGCAGCTGATTTTGCCATGTAAATCACTCCTCATTTAATTTGTTGTTTCAAGTCATAGAATATATTATTTAAGACCAATAAATAAGTAGTTATCGATAGAGAAACTTTCTGTTAATACAATTTAATTACATCATTCCAGTTATCTTAATACACCTATACACAATTAATGCTCTAGTTTGTCGTATATATGCAGAGTGGTGTGTTCCTCTTCTAAAAGGAATAACTTTAAAGGAAGGCATGATCCTGTTATGGTAGCTAGTGCAATGGAGGGGGAGGTAGGTTGCATGGACACCGTGATTAAGACAGTCTATATTTACTAGTAAATATAGAAATAGATGGGAATATTAATTTAGTTGAATACAGTCCAGTCAGGATTTGAAATAACAACCCTTTTCAGTTTAATTTGACGGACATTTTACTTGAAGCATATAGAAACGGATTTCATCAACTGATAACTCGGAGGAAACAATTCAAGTCCTAAGACTTAAAAAATAATATTAAGAACCATTTAGATATCCCGATCTACCTAATGAGAGGGAAGAAGCGATATTTTTGATATGATGAAATTGTAAGAAAACTAAAACGAATGTTGTGGAATAGTATAAGCTAATAAAAGTTTGCAATGTTTAACGTTTAAAATAAGCTAAGTAAAATGGATAGATTCTTATATATGCAAAATTAAAATGAAACTCTGTTCGATTTTTATAGAAAATGCATTTTCCTAAAGTTTATGCCTAAATCTTAATAAATTTGCAGTTTTTAAATTCCTTCAAATATCTCACTGTTACAAGTATACTTATTCAATGAAACGCAGCTTTGTATAATTTATATTATGACCACATCCCTATTTGAGAGAGTCTTTTTTATTCATTCTATTTCCTTTCTATATCTCCAGTTAGCACTTTTTACATGATTTGTGTCTATGTATGCATAACTAGCCTCTATCACGTCATTTAAATTCAAATTATTTTTCTTGGCAAATAGTCTTAGGTTTGTTATCACTTCTTTATCACAAGTTGTCCGGAACTCTATACGATCCTTAGGACGATTTTTCTTATCAAATATAATTTCATCTGCATTCATAATATTTTCAAAGCCGTTTTCGAGTAAATATCCAATATGCGTGTTATTTTCTTCAGCCATTTTTTTAAGATGTTTAATTAGATTTGAACTAATGCGTGTTTTATATTCACTTCTTGTTTGATCAATTGTTTGTATTAATCTTCCATTAATTAATTTCCACATAATAAATTGTCTCCTTCTCCTTCAACCTTTGGGTTAGTCTTTCTTTTTTTAGATAATTATAGTTATCGTTTGCATGTTCGTAAATGATTTTTGCGAGCTTTGGGAGATCGTCTTTTCCTTTTACCCAAACACGGTATATTATACTCCCTTTTCGGCTGCATTCCGTTGTTATTTCAGTTCTTAGATTCCATGATCTGTAGACATCCAAAAGACCTTTAGCAAAATCTTCACTTCCTGTAGTTACATTCATTACATAACCCTTGTCTTGGACCCATCCATCCCCATCGATTACACCTCTAATAAATGAAGATAAATATTCTTTTGGCACTTCTGGAAAAGGAACTGTCAATGATTTATTTGGAATTATTCCTAGTATAGCAAGATCTTCTTTCATAATCTTTGAATTGATAATTAATGTTGGTGTTGTTTTTGTTTTTCCATACGGAGCTAACACGTAATCTGCCTCCAAATATTTCGCTATCAAATGCAGTATTCTTTCATCTTTTTGAGAGAAATTAATACTGTGGGATTTTTATGCACATGGCCATCCGTAACTAACATTCCTAAAACCCAAGCCATTTCATGTGACCAAACCTTAAAGAAATGTTCATTGACCTTATTCTTTCTTGGTCTACCAGAATATTGTTTTCTGTTTATAGGTACTTTGTGTTTGTATATAACATTCAGTATTGCTACAGAAGTTAGTCCAACTGTTGTCTCCATTTCTTTATATGTCATACCGCTTTTATACATCTCGATAATCATTTCATCGGTTATTCCTCGTTTCCTAGGCATAATTCAATCCCCCCAGAATAGCTTTATATCCATTATACAAACAAATGTTCTTGAAATCAAAAAAAACTGAGAAAATGTGAAATTTCTCTCAGTTGAATATGATCTTCCTCAATCAATCAATCAATCAATCCGTTTTTCACTCATAAGATCACTAACTGTCCCTAGTTGATACCCCTTCGCTTTTATAGTCGATATCATGGAATCTAGACCTTCAGCAACAGGTTCTGTGGGATGCATAAGAATCATGGAACCATTTTCTACTTTCGTTACAACGCGAGTGACCATTTCTGATGGTGAAGGTTTTTTCCAGTCAACCGTATCGACCGTCCATAGGATAGTTTTCATTTCGAGCTCGTGAGCGACATTGATCGTTTCCTGATTAAAACTACCACTTGGCGGTGCAAACCACTTCGGTTTCATCCCTATCGTTGCCTGGATCACATCATTCGTCTTTTTTATTTCTTCTAAAGTTTCGATTCTCGAACGTTGATTAAGATCCGGATGGCTATAAGCGTGGTTACCAATTTCATGCCCCTCTTTACTAATCATCTTAGCTATATCAGGGTTCTTCTTAACCCAACTACCGTCAAAGAAGAATGTCGCTTTGACCTGATGAGTGTTTAATGTTTTAAGAATGGCTGGAATATATTCATTACCCCAGGCAACATTAATTAACAGGGTTACCATTGGTTTTTCTGGATTACCCCTATAGATAGGTTGAGGATCTAAATCATCTAGATGTACATTTGGCGATATCTCTTTATAAACAATTTTGTTTTTATTAAAGACACCTTCTTTTTTCATTTTTTCATAACTTGCTTTGATATTTACAATCAATCCATTGTAGCCAGGGATAGCTTTCCAAACCCTATCCACTTTTGCATCAATCGGCTTTATATCGTGTTGCTTGCTATAGTTTTGAATTTCTTGATAAAGACTGTCCGTTTTAAAATCTGCGGAAGTTAAAAGTACGAAGCTTCCCACCGTTAAAAGGAAAACACTCACAAACATAATAATCTGTAAAGTATACCTTTTCCTTGTTAATCTCCGTCTTGTATTATGTTTTGACATTGCCGCTCCTCCATTTTGAAAGTTTAATGATATTAAGTTTCCCCTTTACTTTAGGACTATACTTGTTCAAATTTCGTTAGGGTGACGGTATGTTCATTACCAAAACAAAGAAATCCCCTGTCTCAACAAAAGACAGAGGATTTCATCACTAAATTAGTAAGTTAACCTTAATTGTTTTCAACTGATGCATTTTCAACAAGAGTTCTTTGTTTCCCCTTCGTGTTCCTAACCATATAAATAACAATCAGCATTAGAAACCATACAGGCGTTACGAACAACGCAACACGAGTATCTGCTGCAAGTGCTAAAATGACAAGAACAAATGCAAGGAAAGCAAGAATCAAGTAATTCGCAAATGGGTAAAGCGGCATCTTGAATTTGTTTAATTTAGCTAAATTAGGTCTTGTTTTGCGATATTTTAAGTGACAAATGACCGTAATTCCCCATATAAAGATAAAACATACGGTAGAAATACTTGTGATAAGTGTAAACACCCCTTCCGGCATTACATAGTTCAAGACAACAGCTATTAGAATAATAATTGTTGAAAAGAATAATGCATTGGAAGGAACTTTATGAGTAGTCAATTTTGTAAATGGTACGGGTGCGTTGTTATCTTTTGCCAGTGAAAACAACATACGGCTTGTACTAAATATGGCACTATTACATGCGGAAGCTGCAGATGTTAACACAACAAAATTGACAATACCAGCAGCCGCAGCAATACCTACTGCCACAAAGACTTGAACGAATGGACTTTCCATTGGATTGATAGCATTCCATGGATAAATACTCATAATGACAATAAGTGCACCGATGTAGAAGATTAAAATCCGAATCGGGATATTATTAATTGCTTTTGGGATGACTTTTTCCGGGTTTTCTGTCTCCCCTGCTGTCAATCCAACAAGTTCAATTCCGACAAACGCAAACACTACCATCTGAAACGAGAGAATAAAGCCATTCATTCCATTTGGGAACATGCCCCCATTACCCCAGATATTCGAGAAGCTGGATGCACCTGCATCGGTTGAAAACCCTTTAATAATCATGAAAATACCGATAACAATTAATGCTAGAATGGCAATGACCTTTATTAGTGCGAACCAAAATTCCATTTCTCCAAAAAGCTTTACAGTTGCAAGGTTCATAAATAGCAAAATAACAAGTGCGATTAATCCGGGCATCCATTGTGGTACTTCGGGAAACCAGTATTGCGTGTAGAGTCCTACCGCGGTTAAGTCTGCCATTGCAATAGAGATCCAACAGAACCAATACGTCCATCCCGTAATGAATGCAGCCATATTACCCAAATAATCTTGTACGAAATCTACAAAAGAATGATAGTTTAAATTCGATAGAAGTAATTCACCCAGTGCACGCATGATTAAAAAACAAATGATACCTGTTATTAAATACGCAAATAATATCGAAGGTCCTGCTAAGTGAATAGATTTACCTGCTCCAAGAAATAATCCCGTACCGATTGCCCCACCAATAGCGATTAACTGAACATGTCTGTTTTTTAAACCTCTCGCTAGCTGTTGTTCTTGCATATAACTTCCTCTCCCTCTGTTACTACATATTTTAATTTTTCTAATATTTGAGAATTTTTGTATAAACAATATTCTAGCACAATACAAGTATATTCGACAATAACCAAAATCTCATAGTTTCAAAAATAGATAATTTTTCAAATAACACTTTCTTCAATCCCTAATAAAAAAATTCCAAATAAACTTACTTATAAAAGATGTAGAAAAGGCAATACTTTGAATATGAATTTGAAGGGGAGGAAAAATATATTGAACACAACAGACCAAAAAGTATCGATTTTTGCCCTTGGAGGCGTTAACGAAATCGGTAAAAATATGTATGTATTGCAATCTGAAGATGATATTGTCGTAATTGACTGCGGATCAAAGTTTCCGGATGAAAGTCTATTAGGTATAGATTTGATCATCCAGGATATTTCGTACTTACAGGAGAATCAAGAAAAAATTAGGGCTCTAATCGTTACACATGGACATGAAGATCATACTGGAGGTATCCCCTACTTCTTAAAACAAGTAAACGTCCCAATTTATGCTACTAATTTAACGTTAGGTTTAATCGAAATTAAGTTAAAAGAACATGGTCTTCTAAGACGAACGAAGCTTTTTATGATTGATAGTGAGTCGGAGTTACAGTTAGGAACGATTAAGACAACATTTTTCAAAACTAGTCACAGTATTCCGGACTGTCTTGGTATAGCATTCCATACATCACAAGGCACAATCGTACATACTGGAGATTTCAAGTTTGATTGGACACCAGTAGATAAACAGGGTTCCGACATTCACAAAATGGCAGCACTAGGTGAAAATGGTGTTCTGCTGCTACTGTCCGAAAGTACAAATGCAGAGAGACCTGGGTCTACCTCATCAGAACAGGTTGTAGGAGATCATATTGAAGAAGCATTTCGTCATGCGCCTAGGAAAGTGTTCATCTCTACATTCGCTTCGAATGTACATCGTGTTCAACAAATAGTAAATGCAGCGATCAAGACTAACCGTAAACTTGTTCTACTTGGACGTAGTATGGTCAATGTTGTATCGGTTGCAATAGAGCGAGGATACTTAGATGTTCCAGAGAATATGATAATAGAAGCGAATGAAGTAAACTCGATGGATCCAGAAAAAGTGGTCATTCTATGTACAGGAAGCCAAGGTGAACCGATGGCCGCGTTATCACGTTTATCGAGTTCAAACTTTAGACAAGTAGAAGTTCTTCCTGATGACACAGTTATTTTAGCTGCTGGTCCTATTCCAGGAAATGAGCGGAGTATTTCCCGCATAATAGATAATCTATTTCAATTAGGTGCCAGGGTAATATATGGTTCAGGTAGTGTTACAGGACTTCATGTATCGGGTCATGCTTGCCAAGAAGAGTTAAAGTTGATGCTAACGTTGATGAAACCAAAATACTTTATCCCTATTCACGGTGAATACAGAATGCTTCATCAACATCGCTTATTAGCAGAATCTGTTGGAGTCCAAACAGAAAATATTTTCATTGTTAGTAATGGAGATGTCGTAGATATTGTGAATAATGAGGCCATTCAAACGCGAAGTGTAGATGCTGGAAATGTTTTCGTAGATGGTATTGGTGTAGGTGATGTTGGAGAAATCATCTTGCGTGATCGTAAATTACTTTCAGAAGATGGCATGCTAGTCATTGTTACGACTATTAGTAAATCGCAAGGAAATATTATTTCAGGTCCAGATACTATCTCAAGAGGTTTTATATACGGTCCAGAATCTGGAGAGCTTATAAACGAAGTAAATCAAATCGTAAAAACAACTATAGATAAAATGAAAGATAATAATCGAAATCAGCGCGTGTTAAAACAAAATATCAAAAAAACGGTGGAAAAACATTTATATTCCCGTACGAAACGGAAGCCAATGATTCTTCCAATTATGATTGAAGTGTAACATCGGGTGAAGGAAAAAATGGAAGATGAAAAAGCCCTACTCAATGCAGGTTACAAGAAATATAATGGCTATGAAGTCGATGTCTATTTTCATATAGGAAAATGCATACATGCTGCCAATTGTATAAAATATTTACCTTCGACATTCAACATGAGTAGAAAACCTTGGATATTACCTGATGCAGCACTTAGAGAAGATGTGAAAAGAGTTATCGCAACATGTCCAAGTGAAGCATTAAAACATATAGAAAAGACTGAATCGCTCTACCCCTAACATAAAACGCTACTGCATTTTTCTGCAGTAGCGTTTTAACAGTTGTTTGTTTATAAGGTAATCGCACCAGTTAACACGGCTGCGATGGTCATAACTACGGTAGTACCAAAAGCCCATTTAAATAGGAATTTTTGATGTTCACCAAAACTTACCCCAACTAACCCAATCAGGATAAAAGTAGCTGGCACTAATGGTGATAACGGGAATCCAGCGGTTGAATGCCCTAATAATGCAGCCCGTCCGATTTCTACAGGATCTATTCCAAAACCTGCTGCTGTTTCACTAAGAATAGGTAGTATACCAAAGTAATAGGCGTCTGGAGAAAATACAAGTCCCATTGGAATACTAGTAAGTGCAACTATAACTGGCATATGGCTTCCGAGCGATTCAGGAATTACGGAAACCAGAGTTTTTGCCATCGCATCCATCATCCCAGTTCCACTGAAAATACCCGTAAAAATACCTGCTGCAAAAACCATTGTACTAATCATGACAAAGTTATTCGCATGTCTTAAAATCTGATCTTGTTGTTTTTGTACATCTGGGAAGTTAACTACTAATGCGATGGCAAATGCTGTAGCAAATAAAATAGCAATCGGCAATATATCCATGACAAGTAAGGCCATTAAAACGATCGTTAAGAAAAGATTAAACCAATAAATTTTAGAAACGCCTCTTTTCTCAACAGTTGTTGCTGCTAGTTCAGCTACTGTTGGTGTTGGCTCTTCTAACACAATAACCCCGAGTCGTGCTCTTTCCTTCTTCCCTAACAAATAGGCAGAGAATAGCGTCCATAATAACCCTGCAACCATAACTGGAATTAAAGGAATAAACAAATCGGCAACTTCTACTTGAAGGCTCGCTGCAGCTCGAACGAGTGGTCCACCCCATGGAATAATATTCATCACACCTGCTGCTAAAGCTACTACACAGGCTAACACTAATCGACTCATCCCAAGTCGTATGTATAAAGGAAGCATTGCAGTGACCGATACCATAAACGTGGAAGAACCATCTCCATCTAAACCTACTAATATTGTAATAACGGCGGTAGCTAAAACTACTTTTAAAGGATCCCCTTTTACAAGTGCTAAAATGCGGTTAATCATCGGATCAAATAATCCAACATCTATCATTAACCCAAAATACAATATAGCAAAAACAATCATAACCGCAGTTGGTGTCACTTTGATAATACCATCCATCATCATCTGACCCATCTCAGCGTAAAATCCACCGATTAATGCAAACACAACCGCCACACCGATAAAAGCTGCTACTACCGAGAGTCGCTTAGTTATTACTAAAAATAAAAAAGTAACAATCATCAAAAAACCCAACAAAGCCAACATGAATAATAATTCCCCTCTAGTTCGTGTATTGAATCACGAATTTTCTATGTATATGCAATATATTTTATAAAGTATCCACTATTAAGTCAAGTCCAATTTTTTAGAATATTTTAAATAAAGTAATGCGAATTTCATTTTTGCTAGTTTTTTATCATTTTGGTTCGAGTATTAGTCATGTTCAAGGATTCTTTTTTCTATTCGGTAATATCTTAGAAGCGCCGAACAAACTAATATTAATATAAAAAAACTGTCTAACTAAGATTTTATTCTTAGTTAGACAGTACTATTTACTTTAGTTATTAATCTAATAACAACAGCTGCTCCGACTCACCAAATCGTTCTATTACTATCGGTTCAAAATCTTGAAAGAATGCATGATGGAAAGTTTGGTTATAAGTATGTCGTTCCCGTGGATATCTTCTTTCATCTTATCTAATGAAATAAGTATAGATAATCCTTTAAAAGTCCATTCTATAAACTAAGTAAGAAATGAGAGGAGCCTAATATTCAATATGAAATTTAAACTACCTTTCAATAAAAAACAAACACCTATAGTCATACAAGCAACTAAAGAAAATGTAGAAATGATTATTCCTGAGGAAAATAATTTTACTCAGATGATAAAAGATGCTACCCATAATCCATCTGATTTAATCGTTAAATCTATTCCACCGAACTTAACCCTTATATATATAAAAAATTTAGTAAATGATCAAATTTTAAACGATCATATTATTACTAATTTACAAAATAAAATTTATGAAACACCAGAAACAATCAAGTTGTCACTTTCATTACCAGAGGTAAATATATCTAGTCAACTGGAGGAAACAGTAGCTTCCCTAGTAAATGGAAGCGTTCTTATATATGTGGAGGGATACTCACCAGTTGTGTTGGCGAATATTCCCAAAAGAGAATCGCGAAGTCTATCAGCACCTGAAAATGAATCACAAGTAATCGGAGCACAAGTTGGATTTAATGAGAGTCTTTCTACAAATATCTCATTGGTTCGTCGCAATATTGTAAGTCCCGATCTTTGTAATGAAGAATTCAAAGTAGGAAAGCGCTCCAATACTTCCCTCTCCCTTATCTATATGAATGGTATAGCTTCTGATGAAATGGTAAATACACTTCGCCAAAGGATAAAAGATCTTGATGTCGATGCATTACTAGATAGTGCGGTCCTTGTTGAAATGATTGATGATAATTCGTTATCGCCTTTCCCCCAAATGCTTTTAACGGAACGACCAGACAGGTTTTGCGATGGTCTATTGAATGGAAAATTGGGTGTCATAGTGGACGGTAGTTCCATGGCAATTGTTTGTCCTCAATCGTTTATTGAGTTTTTTGAAAGTAGAGAAGATAAGAATCTACGATGGCAAGTTGCCACATTTGTTCGCCTATTAAGATTTACTGCTATTTTTCTTTCCATTTTCTTGACTCCAATTTATGTAGGTGCGTTGACATTTCACTATGAAGTAATTCCACAGGCTTTCTTAGTTCCACTGAGTGAATCAAGGGCATTAGTCCCTTTTCCACCTGTTTTTGAAGCCTTACTTCTTGAATTTATCATTGAACTACTACGAGAAGCTGGGGCAAGATTACCTACAAAGATTGGCCAAACGATTGGGATTGTAGGGGGTATCGTAATTGGAACTGCAGCCGTACAAGCGGGAATAACAAGTAATATATTACTTATTATTGTCGCTTTAAGCGCATTAGCGTCCTTTACGACACCAAGTTATACTATGGGAAATGTTATCCGTCTTATTCGTTTTCCCATCATCATACTCGCAGGATTTTGGGGGTTTTTTGGAATTATGCTTGCCTTCTGCTTTATTCTTATTCATCTATTACGTCAAACAAGTTTGGGTGCACCTTATATGGCTCCTTTCTATCCCCCTAGATTTCAGGATATGCGAGATAGTCTTATTAGAATGCCATTACCCTATACAGCAAAAAGACCTTCCAATGTTAGGCCAGCTGATGAAGATAAATTCAATCCAGAGCCTATAAAACCTGAAAAAAGCTGAACTGAAGGTGAAATCAATGAAAAATCCTATACAACTTAGCGCTAAAGATATGATTAATTCTTATTTGCTCATCTTTGTAATCCATAGTGCTCAAGTTGGGGTTGGTATTCATGGATTTCAACGGATTGTGTATCAAGAGGCAAAACAAGATGCATGGATTTCTGTTCTTCTGGCAGGTCTTGCCACTCATCTCATTGCTTTTTGTATGATCAAAACATTGGAAATATACGGTTCCAATGATCTTTATGGGATCCATCAAGATGTCTTTGGTATATGGTTTGGAAATTTCTTGAATGTAATTTATATACTGTATTGTTCCGTTGCATTTTTTTCCGTCCTGCGAAATTATATTGAAGTAATTCAAACATGGATTTTTCCAGGCTTAGGTACGTGGTTTATTTCTGCGTCATTGCTTTTAGTTACTATTTATGCGTTTACAGGTGGTCTTCGGGTGATTGTTGGCGTTTCTTTTTTTAGTATCGTACTCGCTCTATGGATCCTCCCTCTGTTATTAATTCCTTTAAAATTTGCATCAGTAGATAGCCTTTTACCTATTTTAGAAGCAAATATTGGCTCTATTTTAAAAGGTGCAAAATCTATGGCTTTTACGATTATAGGCTTTGAAATCCTTCAAATCATTTATCCTTTTGTAAAAGACAAAGAAAATGTGAAAAAACATGTGCATTTAGGCTTGTTATTCACTACTGCCGTATATCTAATCATTATGCTCGTCTCCCTCACTTACTATAGCGAAGGAAAATTAGATAAAACGATATGGGCGACTTTAACTTTGTTCAGTTTTATTAGTTTTCCCTTTATGGAGCGGTTTGAATTTGTGGCAGTTTGTTTTTGGATGCTAATTATTTTACCAAATCTATGTCTTTATTTATGGGCTGCTTCTCGTGGTGCAAGTCGAGTAATTAAAATAAGCGGGACGAAATTTGTTTGGATTTTCTCCATTCTTATATTTATAGGCACATTAATTGTTCAAAGCAGAACCCAAATAAATTCGATTAATACCCATTTTGGAAATATAGCTTTCTATATAATATTTGTCTATCCTATTATCTTATTGCTCGTAGCGATGCTGAAAAAGAAATATTCATCACAGAAGGAGCAAAAATAATGAAAAAAGTTACGTTCTATATCATACCTCTATTTTTGCTCAGTATTTTAGTTGGTTGTGCAGAGACAGATATATTGGATCGAGTAGGGTTAACCACTTTAGTCGGTTATGATGTAGGGACTGAAGAAAGAATGTCCACTACGGTGGTTGTTAGAGAAGTAAACCCAGAATTTCAAAGCAATGTAGAAGTGATTACGACGGAAAACGAAACAAGCAAAGGAAATAGAATGAAAGCCAATCGAAAGTTATCCAAAAAAATTACGATCGGTCAGATGCGAGTCGTTTTGTTCGGCGAAGAGTTGGCAAAAGATGATCTTCACTCTTACTTGGATTCACTTTTAGAAAATCCAAGTGTAAGTAATAGTCTGTATTTGGCAGTAGTAGAAGGAGAAACGTCCGTATTACTTGAACATGAATATAAAAATATAGATGATATTGGTCAACATATATATAGGTTAATGGAACAAAACATTAAATATGAACACATGATTTCTTCTACCTTGCATGAAATTGCACATGATTTTTATATGGTAGGTAAAGATAGCGCGATACCAATTATAAAAAAAGAGGGAGAATTAGTCGAATTAACAGGTGTTGCCATATTTAATGATGGCAAAATGGTAAGTTCTCTTTCATTAGAAGATAGCTTTTATGTGAAACTTTTGAGAGACAATTTTAAGTCAGGAATATTTGAAACGATCCTAAAGGAAGAGGATATCCCCCCCAATTTGATAAAAGGGACGTCTAATGAAATGCCTGTAGCATTTGATGCAATTAAATCGAAAAGAGAGTTGAAACTAGTTGATGCGACTACTCCAGAGTTTGATTTTCAGCTTAAACTAAAAGCACGACTTTTAGAAATATATCCAGATGTGGAATCAGGAGATCCAAAAGTAATCGAAAGACTTGAAGATGCGATGGTTAAAAACTTAACAAGAGAGATATCAAGGGTTATTGCCCATTGCCAAAATGTCCAATCGGATATCTTTGGCTTTGGCGAAAAGTATAGAAGCTCCGTAAGAAATTCTAATTTGTCGAAAGAAAAATTGCATGATATGTACAAAGATATGAAGGTAAATATTAAAGTTGAATTTGAAATACTCAGAGATGGTGTTTTTGAGTAAAATATTCTACTCAATGTTTATCCCTGTTCAACAGACGGTGATTTCTCCACTTCAACTATTAGGGTGAGAAAACGATTAAAATGATCGTGATTAATGTCCTATAAATTCCTGATGTAGAACATAGAACATAGACGAAAAAACCCACGTCGTGAGACTTCATCTATGTGAATCATCCTATGAACCTAGGGTCAACAAGACGTTGGTAACTTAAGCATTGAGGCCTACAGGGACGTGGGTCATGGAATTGTTGTCGCAAAAGTTCTTTTGCGAAGGAGCAGTACGCAGGCAAATTTAGAATGCCTTCCATTGGATACGGTGTTGTTTGCCTTAGTTCTTCATTCCTTATCAGTAAGGAATGAAGAACTCCCCACTGTTGGAAGTTTCCCTTTATGTGTTGACCTGTCATAACGGATAGAAAATGATGAAAGAACATATCGTAATGTTGGTCAAACTCAATACGGTGGATTCTACTATTATTTTTTGCTGCTTATTCCGTCTGGAATTAACGGACCAAGACCATGTTCCCGATGAATCTCCGGATAAAAAGTAGGTAGCTCCCCGGTTAAGGACATCTCTGCACCATGAATAATAGGGATTAAATACAGGATGTTCGATACCGCATCCTCTCTTGATACAATACGTAATCTGCCACTATCTTTTCACCAAGCGTACACCTCCCTTTCATCTTTTCCAAATATATTAAAAAAACTAGTATATAAAACGATTGAAATCGTTTTATATACTAGAATCAGCAACTATTTTAACCCATTATTTCTCAGATGTTGTGTATTTCGACGTGCCTTGTACCTCACATCATTGTTTTTCCACCATGCCCAAATCGAGGCTAAAAAAGCAAACCCAAAAGTTACAGCGAGTTCCACATCTTCGTCCTTAAACTGTATTGGACTTTTACCTTTCATAACGAGATATTGGTTTAACCAGGCAATTAATAGAACGACCGTACGAACAATCATCATTTTCTCAAATGGTGCTGAATGCTGTTTATTCGTCAAACTTGGTCCCCCTAACGTAATGATTGTAGTTTATGCTACTCTCATCATATGCAATGTATACTTGTCCTAATTCGACATTTCAATGATTCTAGTCAACTAAAGTATTTCATAGATTAACCAAGCGTTCCCCTTATCAAGTTAACATAATATTATTATTGTAACTTATATTGAATGATAATATGGCATTACTTTTGTCCGAATATATAGGGTTGATCAAATTTTTCGTAAATATACTTGTTTTGCCTTTTAACTGATGTAAAATAAAAGTGAGTTGCACTATCCTCGATACATAAGAAAAAGGGGTAAAATATGTTAACACAAAAACAATTGGAAGATATTAAACAACTTCAACAAGAATGTGAAACACACGATCACCTTCAACTAAAGTTAAATTGGGACATGCTTAGCAATCGGGAGTTCAATGAATTCGACTTCTTTCATTATGAAAATGATGAACTTGTAGCCTTTTTAGGGTTATATCCTTTTGGTTCGACAGTAGAAGTATGTGGCATGGTAAAACCAATAAAGAGGCGAAAAGGACACTTTTCTAGACTGCTTCAACAAGGGTTAGCTACTGCAAAATATAAGCATTTCAAAAAAATCTTGTTAAATGCTCCAGCAAGTTCTGTGGAAGCTAAGTTATTTTTAACAAAACTAGGGGCTAACTATGAATTTTCAGAACATCAAATGGAGTGGAAAGGAAAGAATCTAGAAGAAGTAGACGGCTTTACTTTGCGAAAAGCAAATATAGAGGATTTAGAAATGCGCATTCGTTTGGATATAGAAGCATTCGGTATAACTATTGAAGATGCACAAGAAATGGAGAACAGAATCGTTGGAGACAGTGACAATGCTATATTCATGATAGATGTTCATGAAGAACCAGTCGGAAAAATTCGAGTGAAAAAAGAAAATGGAGAAGCATGGATTTATGGTTTCTCCATTTTACCTACACAGCAAGGGCAAGGTATTGGACGCAAGGTATTACAGAGGGTAGTTAAAGAACAATCAGAAGCAGGTCACTCTGTTCATCTTGAGGTAGAAACCACTAATGCACATGCACTTGGACTTTATCAATCGGTTGGGTTCATAGTTACACATGCGCAAGATTACTATTTTTATCCCTCTCTATCCAGCACCTCAAAGCTCTGAGGAATCGAAGAAGCATAAATGGGTTAGCTGCTTTAGTTCAATTTACCAATCAGTGGAGGATGAAGCCCCCTACTGATTGGATTGTATCTTATAATATTAAATGGTTTAGATTTCTTCTTTCCAATCGTTCTTTAGCATTCCATAAACTACATGGTCAACATAATGATCGTACAACCATTCCGCTTGACGAATACACCCTTCTTCTGTGAACCCAAGTCTTTCTGGAATTGCTCTACTTTTTTTATTTTCTACAGCAGCGCGAATTTCTACTCTGTTCAAATTTAAGTCATTTAATGCATAATGTACAAAAGCTTTAACCGCTTTAGTCATTAACCCTAAACCAACATAATCATTACCAAGCCAGTAGCCAATACTTGTTGATTTATTATTCCAATTTATTTGATGAAAACCAAGAACACCAGCAAGTTTGCCATCATACCAGATTCCTGCTTGCACTCCATTGTTATCACTAAATTGTTTCATCGTTGACTGGATAAAACTATGTGAATCAGCAACAGTTTTGGTGTAATCGATGAATGGTAGCCATTCTCTTAAGCTTTCTTTCGATCCGATTGTTAAATCGAACAAATGTTCGGAGTCCCGTAAATCGAGCATTTTTAAGTATATTTTTTCATCCAATTGGTATGTAAACAAAAGAATCCCTCCAATTAGTTTACGTAATAATATTATGTAAACCTTTATTCGTATTTGTATGGAACAAGTTTTGTCAAAATTATATTGCTTTAATTACAACTAAAAAAAAGAATATCTATCTATTAAAATGATTAATGCGGAGGTGAAAGTATACTCAGTCATGCTTAAATGATAGCGGTTGTTGAGTAAAAAGGATTGACTAAAAAGATGAAGGTGACACACAAAAAATAGGTGTCAACGAATTTCGATGTCCCCCTCACCCAGTTGGTTGTTTTATTTATACATTTTTAAGTGCATCCACTATCGGAGTATCTCCTGATATCAAATCAAATGAGCGTGTGAAAGTATTTTCCTCATCCAAGGAAGCGACTACTGTTCGTGCAACGTCCTCTCGAGAAATAGTACCTTTTGCTAGATTACTAGCAAGAGAAATTTTCCCAACACTAGGATCATTTAAAAGTCCCCCTGGTCGTAAGATTGTGTAATTTAATCCACTTGCTTCGAGCATTCTATCTGCATAATGCTTTGCAATCATATACGGTTTTATTTGACTATCCGCCCAGCTATTTCTGTTATGTGCTTGTAATGCACTAACCATAATAAAACGAGTAGCACCAACTTTAGTGGCAGCCTCCATTGCTTTAACTGCACCATCTAAATCTACTAATAATGTTTTATCTGCGCCTGTACTGCCACCGGAACCTGCCGAGAAAATAACGGCGTCACTTCCTGCAATTGCACCCGCAATTTCATCTACACTACCTTCCAGGTTAGCAATAACAGATTCAACACCCGACTGGCTTAGAACCTCTGCTTGCTTTTCCTCCCGTACCATCGCTTTTAAAGAATGCTTATCACTTTCTTGTAATAACCGAACAATATGTTTTCCAACATGACCATTTGCACCTATCAAAAGAACTTTCACGATGATTTCCCCTTTGCTATAAGATTTTATACTATTCTCATTGTTTCAGAAATAGTTTCATTAATCAAAGTATGTGCTTCCAATTACTTTTTCGAACTAACCACCAAACAGAACAAATGTTTGTAGCCTCGTAAATTTAGCATTTTTAAGTATTTGTTTCGCCTTATTGTGTAAACAAATACCATATTTCCTAATATAAGAAAAGACTTCCCCTAATAATTCGTAGAGATAAGCCTTTTTTAATTTATTAGTTTACATAATATAATTATATTAACCTAAATGATTGAACGGATTGTTTTCAATTACTTGTTGTATCTCTTTATCTTCCACATGCGTATATATTTGTGTTGTTGAAACACTAGTATGCCCTAGAATATGTTGCAGACTCCTGATATCTGCTCCATTTTTATACATAAGCGTTGCTGATGTATGTCTTAGTTTATGTGGGGATAGTTTTTCTTTATTTAAACCAGAATCTGCGTTTATTTGTTTTACAATTTTCGCGACAGTTTGTCGGGTTAGTCTCGTTCCTTTTTGTGATAAAAATAGTGCTTCATTTGTACTTGCACCTTGTATGTACATGCGTTCTTTTTGCATGTAAACTCCAAGAGATTGGATGCACACGTTGTTCAAGAAAACTGTCCGTTCTTTATCCCCCTTCCCTATTACATGCAATACATTGTCCTGAATTGAAGTAAGATTTAAACTGCATAACTCGGATACACGGAGTCCCAAGTTTAAAAAGAACATGATCATCGTGTAATTTCGGTAATAGTGATTATTTCTTTTTATTCCTTTAATAAAAATTTCCGCATCTTCTTGATTCAAATAAATTGGCTTTTTCTTACCGATTTTTGGTGTCTCTAGCTCATCTGCAACATTATCTTCTAATAATCTTCTTTTTCCTTTTAGATATTTGAAGAACGATTTAATGGTTGCGGTTTTTCGTGCTCTCGTGGCTGCACTATTACCCCGCTGCATTTCGCAGAATTCCAAAAATAAGTATATGTCTTCTAATGATATTTCACGGATAAAGTCGATAGATATATCTTTTAGATCTATGTCCTCCATTTTGGAAAGATCTATGTCATTTTCCATTGCTTTTAAAAAGCGAAGAAACAAGACAATATCATATTCGTATTCTTTTCGTGTTCGTATAGATTTTCCTTTAATCGTTGTTAAATATACTAAAAAGTCCTTTAATATTTTCGGCATTTGCTCCACCTCTTCACCTCCTATTTTATCACAAAATAAGGTTCCCAAATATGTATTTGGGAACCTTATCGAAAATAAACGAAATTTATAGCGAAAGAATCCATTTTACAGGATATTCCGTTCCAAATTTTAGGTTGCTTCAAATTTAACATGAGAGCTCTTTAACTATTTGTTCGCGGTGGTTTATACGTTAACTTGCTTAAAATAAGAAATTCAATTAATTGAATTTCTTATCCAAACCCAGCAAATAAGAGTGCTGGGTTTCCATTTTTATATAATTACGTTTATCAATTTTCAATATTTTTTTTTAATTGCTTTTTCCGGAATGCATACACAATTAATAAAAGCAGAGGAAAAAATAACCCTACTACTAAAGAGAAGGCTATACCTGTTGTTCCATCAAAGTTTTCTTGATAGATAATGTTCGGAAAAATTAATACAGATAATGCGACAACTATTAGTCCTAATGGATAGGTTAACGAACGAGAATCTTTCAAACTTAATATCTGAGCTATTCCTAAAACAGAAGCAAAAAAATAAATAACCATTTTAAAGTATAAAGATAAGATCCATAGCGCGGCCATAAACCCCTCTATACGGTTCACAAAATTCCCTACATTTATTACTTTAGCTAAAGCATAACTAGGATAAACTTGTCTAATTGTTATATTGATACCCAATACAATCACACATAAAAGTGTAATAATAATAATGACTATTCCACCAATTATAGTTCCTATTAGAAAATTTGCTTTTGCTTTTTTAATTTGAGTGACAAATGCGGGAAATATCATTAATAAAGCAATTGCATTAACAGATGAGATTACAGCTAGCATTAACGATGACTGAATAAGTGATTTTCCGCTTGCTTGAAAAAAAGGTTCGATATTTTTTACATCAATCTGAGGTATGATAAAACTAACTAATACAATAAATAAAAAAAAGAAAACAAATATGAGGATTTCTGCCGCTCGAGCAAAAGTAGTCAATCCGTAACGTATGGCCATTATTAAGATAATGGCCATTAAACTATTAAGAACTATCGTTGGTGTATGGGGCAGCATCTGAGTTTTTAAAAAAGAACTAGAATGGGCTATTAAATTTGCGGTATTAAGTAAAGTCATTATTACAAATAAAATGGAAAAAAGTTTTCCTAACCATTTACCAAAGACTTTTTCATTCAATTGAACATAGGTTAGGTTTGGGAACCTCATACCTATAAAGGTGAATAACCAAATAACCAAAACGCTAATCACAGTTCCAATGACTGCAGCTACCCAAGCGTCTTGCCTCGAGTGTAACGCTAGTCCAGACGGAACAACTAAAATGCTTGAACCAATCGTAAAAAAAATAACTAGAACTAAAAATTGAAATGGGTTTATTTTATCTTTTTGCATCATTCCTCTCCTTCCCTTTCTAGTTTACTTTTTTAATTAACTAATAATCTTAGTAAGTGGTTTTAGCACATAAGTTATGAAATCCATTGGATTTGGTACTTTTACACCCAGTGCAAGTAAAATGCTTAAAATAACTCCAAAAGCTAATAATATTGAAAATATGACTACCTCTTTTATTAACTTTTTTTGTAGAAGATGAGGTAGTTCTAAAATTACGATGATAGCTGCTACAAATAGAATTCCAAGAGTTTTCAGCATATCTTTTAGTCCTTCATATTCTGTAAGAAAGAATTATCAATTGCACCTACATGCTCAATCTTTACGTTAACGTCAACATTCACTTTTAAGTTAGGAAATTCTTCCTCCCAATTATCTTGAATTTTTTTCCATTCCTTCGGATCCTGTTGATAAATAGTTGCTCCAAATCCAAAAACATCTGAATTAAAATCATTCTGAACAGTTTTGATCGTATGATGAATATTTTCTTTTATTTGATTTTCAAAAGTTTTCTCTAGCTCTGTTATCGTCTCTTCTTTTCTAAGATCGATAAAACATTCCACTGCACCAACATTTGCAGTAACTTCAATTTTTATCTCTAGTTTAGGTGAAGAATTTACAGTTTTACTCTTAAGCTTTGCTTGATAATTTTGAATTTCCAAGTTTACTTCCCCTTCTTCTGGGCAAGCAACAGTAGAAACTGCTCGTTTTACTTGATTAGTTATTCCATTGTACCCCCGTGTGTCATATTCATCTAACCAACCTATCAGTTTATCTTCTTTAAAAATCGCTAAGCCATCGTATTTGATTCGTGCCGAAGGAGAGATAGAATCAAGGTTCTGTTTGTTGGATCCACTTTTCTTGTCTCCAGTAATAATAATTCCCGTTAATACTGGCTCGTTTCCTTTACGTTCTAAATCTCCGATAAAATCAACTAATTTTATTCCAGTTGTAGTTGAATTATTTACTGTTGCTTTCTGAAGTGTGTTAAACATACTATTTGAAGGCATATTCTCTAAAGGCGTTTGAACATTTAGTATCTCTTCCGCGGTACTATCTTTCGCTACTACTAGATAGAAATCTGCTCGGACTTCCCAATTTCTTGATATGAAGTCTAACGCTTTTCCAATTCCTTCTTTAGCTAACGATTCACCAAAAACAAGCATTTGAAGATGACCTGGATAAATTAACCTTGGTGATTCTTTTGTTAGTTTTCGTAAAGCATCATCTAAAGTTTTACCAGTTGCTTGAAAGAGGACTATTTGCGAATGCCCAGCTCCCCCTTTCGAAGATAGTTCTGAAGGTACTACTACTTGTGCGGAAACCTTATATCCATCATCTGATTGATCAATGCCAAGAGCCATTGTAATAGCTAATTCATTTAATTCTCGTTTATCCCAACAACCGGAAAGTAAAAAGATAAGACTTAATAATAGAAGGATCTTTTTATTTATCAAATGACCACTACCTTATTCTTGAGTATCCTTGCTCGATTTTGGTGCTTCGTATTGTTGCCTAATACTGTTTTTTGAAATAAATGAAGGTCGCTTAATCATTTTCCATATTGGCGCACGAATGAACACATCTTTTTGGTCGGAAGCAATAAATGGGGATAATGGAGCCATATACGAAACTCCGAACGAACTTAAACTACACAAATGTAAAACAAGTGCGATTAACCCAATGGTAACTCCGTATAATCCAAATGTAGCAGCTAATGCTATAAATACAAAACGCATCATTCTACCCGCAATAGAAAGATCATAAGTAGGGGATATGAAACTGGCAATAGCTGTAATTGAAACAACTATAACCATTGCTGCGGAAATTATCCCGGCTTCTACGGCTGCTGTTCCTATAACAAATCCACCTACAATTGACATAGCAGACCCAATAGCTCTTGGCATCCGAAGTCCCGCTTCACGCAAAATCTCAAATGCAATTTCCATGATCATTACTTCGATGAAGGCTGGGAATGGAACGCTTTCACGTTGTGCTGCTAGACTGATAAGTAAAGCAGGCGGTAACATTTCATGATGAAAAGTAATCGCAGCAATATAAAGGCTAGGGGCAAGCATAGCGATTCCAAATGAAACAAAACGAAGAAGTCGAATTAAACTAGCTATTTCCGTTCGCTGATAATAATCTTCAGTAGATTGAAAAAAATGGGTGAAAAGAGCTGGGATGACTAGTACAAAAGGTGTACCGTCTATTAGAATGGCAATACGACCTTCCAACAATGATGCAGCTGTGCTATCCGGACGCTCTGTATTATAAACAGTTGGGAAAAGAGAGTATTTTGAATCCTGTATCAATTCCTCGATATATCCGCTTTCAAGTATCCCATCAATGTCTATACGATCTAATCTAGTGCGTAATTCTTCTAATACAGCGTCATCTGCAACATCTTTAATATACATAATAGCAATATTTGTTTTGGATCGTCTCCCAATCACTCTGGATTCCATCCATAGATTTGGATCTTTAATAATACGACGAATTAATGCCGTATTTATTCGTAAATTTTCGGAGAAGCCTTCTCGTGGCCCCCTCACTACAGTCTGGGCAGTTGGTTCTGTTACGCCACGCTCTGCCCAACGTTTATTTCCAATGATGAAACCTTTGGAATATCCATCTACTAAAAAAATTGCATCACCGGATATTAAAGAAGTGAATAAATCATCGTAATTTGTTACATCTTTAATTTCTCCTACTGTCATTGCAAAATCTTTTAATGTATCCATAAGATCTGTCGTAGTAGTGAGATTCTCTTCTAGTTGTGTTTCTTTTAAATCTAACATCAGTGTTTCTAAGATGAAATTTTGTAAAGAAGTAGCATCACTTAAGCCGTCTGTATAAATAATACCTGCTTTGATCGTTCCTTCTTGTCCAATGCGTATTTCTCGCGTAATAATATCGGAACTCTCCCCAAGTGTATTTTTTATGTATTGGAGATTATCCTGAAGATTTGTTTTTAATGAAATTTTTTCATTCGATGAAGAAGTATCATTGCTTGCACCAGTTTTTTTCGTAATACTCGTCATCCCCCTCTTCACCAAAATATAACTTGGATAGATCTACATAAGTTTAACCAGTTCACGTTTTGTTTATTCACGGTTTTAAACACACGATTTATATATCATCCTAAAAAAGATTCAGTTCTATGCAAAAAAATGATAAACTGTACAAATGCATAATTTTCGTGTGAACGATAGAAGAGGTGTAATAATTAGTGGTAGAAAAAATAAAAAAAGAATGGTTTTCTAATGTACGAGCAGATATTCTAGCTGGTATTGTCGTTGCGTTAGCATTAATACCCGAAGCAATAGCTTTCTCAATCATCGCAGGAGTAGATCCGATGGTCGGTTTATATGCTTCTTTTATTATTGCCGTAACGATTTCGTTTGTTGGTGGTCGACCTGCAATGATTTCAGCAGCAACTGGTGCGATGGCACTTTTGATGGGTCCACTAGTAAAAGATTATGGACTCGATTATTTAATTGCAGCTACAGTTTTAACAGGTATTATTCAAATACTATTTGGAGTTTTAAAAATAGCAAGATTGATGAAGTTTATACCTAGGGCAGTAATGATTGGATTTGTTAATGCTTTAGCCATTTTAATTTTTATGGCGCAAGTTCCTCATATTCTAGGGGAATCTGTCATTACCTATATTTTTGTAGCTGTTACACTTGTTATCGTGTATGTACTTCCTCGATTTGTGAAGGCTATCCCCGCCCCGCTTATTGCAATAGTAGCTTTAACGGCGGCTACACTTTATGCAGGTATAGATTTAAAGGTAGTTGGTGATTTAGGTACGATTACAAGGTCATTACCAGAGTTCTTTATTCCGAATGTCCCATTTAACTTGGATACGTTAACTATCATTTTCCCGTACTCTATTGCGCTAGCAATTGTTGGCTTGTTGGAATCGTTATTAACGGCATCTATTATTGATGACATGACTGGAACGGAAAGTAATAAAAACAGAGAATCGAAGGGGCAAGGAATTGCCAATGTGATTAATGGATTTTTTGGAGGCATGGCTGGCTGTGCGATGATTGGACAATCTGTTATTAATGTGAAATCTGGTGGTCGAGGTAGACTTTCTACTTTTGTTGCAGGTATATTTTTAATGTTTTTAATCATTGTACTTGGAGATATAGTCGTGAAAATTCCAATGCCTGTGCTTGTTGGTATTATGATAATGGTATGTATCGGTACATTTGACTGGAATTCCTTTACCTACATTCGAAAAGCTCCTCGCTCGGATGCAATTGTTATGGTCGTTACCGTAATTATCGTTGTGGCTACAAACGATTTGTCTAAAGGGGTCATAGCAGGAGTAATTTTAAGCGCAGTTTTCTTTGTTGCAAAAATTGCTAAGATCAATGTTAGAAAAAGCACAAAAGTGGATAACTTGCTCTTTAATGTTGAAGGTCAGCTATTTTTCGCTTCCGTTCAAGAATTTGAACATGCATTTGATTTTCAAGTGACGCAAAAAAATATAATAATCGATTTTGAAAACTCCCATATTTGGGATGATTCGGCTGTCGGAGCAATCGATAAAGTAGTGACGAAGTATCGTGAAAATAATAATGTCGTCACACTACAAGGATTAGATTCGATGAGTAAAAAACTGGTGAACAAATTAACGATCTACAATCATCTAAATATAACTTCTGAAATAAAGTAGAAAAGAAAAGCCGATGCCCTTTTTATGGGCATCAGCTTTATTTTTCATTTCTTGCAAAATTTCCAACAACTTCAACTGTTTCAAATATGTTGATAAATGCTTTTTCATCGTGCTTATGAACGATTTGTTTAATCTGCATCGTTTCATATCGGGTAACCACCATCATTAAGATCTGTTTCTTTTCTTGCGTAAACCCTCCGTACCCATCCGTTATCGTAATGCCACGATAAATCGATTGCATTAAATCTTGTCGTATGAGGTCCCCTTGCGTCGTAACGATTTGCATCGTCAGTTTTTCGTGATTCGTATAAATCGTATCGACCATTTTCCCAGATAAATAAATTGCGAGTAACGTATATAATGCAATCTCCCAATTAAAAACAGCACCTGAAATGAGTACGATAATGCCATTCATACCTGTTAACAATAAGCCAACACTAATATTGCTTGATCTAGAGACAATGATGGCAATTATATCTAATCCTCCAGAAGTTCCAGAGTATTTCATAATAAGTCCAACACCAACACCGCTAATGATTCCACCGAAAATAGAAGAAAGCAACATGTTATTTGTGATCGATTCTGCTGGTATAAAGTATAAGAATAGAGAAAGAGAGATAACACAAATGAGCGTATTAATCGTAATCTTCTTTCCTAATTTAAAATAGCCTAAAATCAGTAATGGTAAGTTTAACACGAAGTTGAGTAAACCTGTATCAAATGGTGAGATAATACCGAGTAATATAGCAATACCGCTAATTCCACTGCTGAGTATACCGTGCGGAACTAAAAAACAATTGAAGCCAAAAGCTATGATTAGCGATCCTACTATAATGATTATATTTTTCATAAAACAAAGACCCCTTCTAACAAATTCATCAAAAAAACTCGTCCCGCAATTAGGACGAGTGTATATTTTGTATAATTCAATTTGTTTCCACATGATTCTTCTCTTCTTAGAATTAATTTAACAAAGAAAATCATGGAAGTCAATATTAGTTGATCCTCATTAAATAATTATCTTATTTTACAGTGATCATTCCGTTATCAGTTGATAGGTTGATTATGTTTTCACCTTTTCCATACGTTGTTTGTTCTGCTGATTTGCCAAAAATGCTTATTCTTCCATTGTCTGTTTTAGCATGAATCGTTGCATTCGTCGGTTCCTGCTTAGCTTGAATACTAATAAGTCCATTATTGGTTTCTAACGTAATTGCTTGATCTAGGCTGTTAGTGATTAATGATATTTGCCCATTATCGGTTTCAGCATTTATAGAGCCCTCTACATTATTGAATAAAATTTTTCCATTGTCTGTTTGGACATGGATGCTTTCAGCAGCAATATCTGTCAAATCTATCCTACCATTATTTGATTCGAGATTTAGGCTTGTAGCTTGCATCTTTTTTACGATTATTGACCCATTATCGATTTCGGTTTTAATAGTACTATATTCCTTTTCAGGTACTCGTATAGTGATTTTATTGTTTAATGAAGAAAAACCAAATTGGATGAAATTCCAACGTTTTTCTTTTAGCTCAACATAAAGTGTATCCCCTTTAACATCGGCATTTAAATGATAGTTCAATTTTTTCTTCATCTTACCTGAAAATGATACTGTCGTATTACTTTCTTTTGTTGGCAGTAATTCAACAGCTGCATTATCTGCTACAACCTCAATGTTAGAATAATTTGTATCCTCTACGATAATTTCATCTGATTTTTGTACGAATTTATCTTGGACATTTAAAATAATATTTATCGCTGCTCCAGCTAGTAATACAAACAAACAAATAATTGCAATCTTTTTAAAACTCATCTTGTCATCCCCCATTTAATATATTACTTGTTACATCTTATTATATAGAACATAGAATATATTCAAATGGTCTGGAGCAGTGATTACATCTAAGCCTTAAGGCGTATAGTATCATTATCTTCTTGTGTCAATGAAAGCACGAAGGTTGGTTGGGAATATTCACGAAGATGGATCGATTATCGGAGGAGTTCGATCGATTCACCATTTATTCCATTCTTCCTATCTGTTTTTCTAGTAAGTTAGTTTTTTCATTTAGCAGTTCGGTATAGGTAGCAAGTTCCTCTTTGCTATTTGTTTTTATGTAAAAGGGTTCTCCAAATATAATGGTCGCTTTTTTCATTTTCCGTAACTCTTTTAATGTTCTCGGACCTACATATAAGGCAGGAACGATTGGTGCTTTTGATAAATTCCCAATTGTTACAGCTCCTCTTTTTAAAGGAGCTTCTTCTGATGTTCTAGTGCCGCTCGGAAATATGCCTATTACTTCTCCAGATCTTAAAAGCTTCACTGGTTGCTTAATACTACTCGGCGATGGGTTATTTCGGTCGACAGGAAAGGCATTAATTTTTCTCAAGAACCATCCAATCACTTTGTTTTCAAAAAGCTCTTTCTTTGCCATAAAGTGTATTGGATTTGGCACACATATTCCTAGGATGACGATCTCCAGCCAACCTCTGTGCGTACAAGTCACGATATACCCCTCGTTCTTAGGTAACAAATGCTGGTTTTTCACTTCTACTTTCCCATATAAACGTACAACCAATTTTGCAATTGATAATGTAAAATGATACATATTAATCCCCTTTTTATTAGCTAGTTTTAGTACCTAGTACTGATTATACTGTTGGAGAAATAAAAATACCAGACCCCAGAACCCTCACCACATGCTTCCTAATCATTATTGCCGTTTCATCTATATATTCGTATTAAAGTAGAAAATAGTTTGCTAGTTTATAAAATAATTATACCTTGAAAAACAAAACAAACCGCCCACTATCAATTTAGTGAGCAGTCTGTTCATTTGTTATACCATTTTGGAACAAGTAGATTAAAATCTTCAAACTGATCTAGTGTAAAACGAGTATACCTTTGAAATTTTTCTCTTTGGTTCACGGCAACTTCATGGCCCCATACTTCGGCAGAAACTATATGAATCGCTGCATATAAACGATGTAGTTCCCAAAAAGAAAGAGGAATTGGTTGATGGTCGTGATAACCGTTTAATACGCCTTTGGAATATTCTCTACTAATAGGGACATTAAAGTATTCCATTTTATAGAACTCATTGATTGGATCCGCATATGTAATTTTTTGCATATCAATCAATCCGGTAAATCGATTATCCTCCACTAATATATTGCCAGGATGAAAATCATAATGTTGAACGCAGCTAGGTCGATTTTTTAATAAATGCAAATTATCTTGAATAAAAGGGAGGATGCATTCATAGTGAACATTTTTATTAACTATTTCCTTGAACCGAGGTGCTTGTCTTTCTACTCGATCCCGCCAAGTCTCTTCCCAATTCGGCTGTTCAGCTGGTGCTTGAACGCTATGTAGACGCTTAAGCGTTTTTCCTACTTGACTTCCAATATCATATTGTTCTTTTTCACTTTTCACCGGTAGAGCTACTTCCCCATTTTCTCCACCTATATAGTCTAAAATCATATAGGCTCTACCATCAACAATTCCTATGTCATGTACATAAGGTATGTGTTTATCCAATGCATGTATTGTATTTACAATCTCCGCTTGCTTGATTAATTTATTCACATCTCCATGTGGGGAAAGCCGGAGCAAATAAGTATGGTCGACACACCATTTCTCATCATCTGAAAATCCTTCCTTAATAAACTGAAAAGAAATGCATTTATTTAAGAATGCTATATTAGGCTTCTTCATCTTCTCCTCCTATTCTATGTATTTAAATTATTTTAGTATTTTAAACGAGGATTTCACTTTACATTATTTTCAGATACTTCACAACCTAATTTTACATACAAAAAAGCCGATCCGCTATTCATCGATGGAACAACAGGTCGGCATTTTATTTTATTAATTTAATTTGCAGCCCGTACGTTTGCCAATACATTAATAGCGAACATAATCACACTAAACACTACAAGCACTCCACCTATTGCAATAAATACAGTTGCCACTTCTGCGCCGTTTAAAATAAGGACTGTAAGTGCAATCATCATTAATGGAAGTCCGATATTCGCGCTCCAAAAATGGAGCTTTGCATACATGTTGCTACTCGTACTTGGAAATAAATGATAAATAAATCCGGCTAATGCAAATGATGCCCAACCAAGCAGATTGACATGTACATGCACACCCGTTAATGCATAATCGTGCGCCATCGACATATACAGACCTAAAAGAACCCCAATGACAAAATAAACGACCGAAATCTTGATAAATCGGATACCCACGCCTTCCTTTCCCCTTTCTCATAATAGAATAATTAGTTCTATATATTGTATTTGCGAAAGAAAGGGAGTATGCTTCGTTTGCTTAATAATGGGGTTGTCCTGCAAAATAATTTCAATACACCAGTTGCCCTTAAAGGTAAATCTCTTTCTTGCATAGAATAGAATATATACAAAAAGGAGTGCGTACCATTATGAGTTATATGAGTATAATTTTTGCTGTCATCTATTTGATTCTTTTCTTGTTTGTGTGCTATAAAATGTTTACAACAAAACGGATCCCATCAAATCGATACACACCTTTTGACGACTTGATGAACGGTACTAAAACGGATATCAAACAAGAAAAAAGCATTCAAGATACAAAACACGAAACCGAATACGAAGAAAAAACACCTAAAAATCCGTAATTGCTTTATTCCCTTTTTAGATAATAAACAAGCTCATGCTCTAACTTAAAACCCGCTGATTTATATAAACGGATAGCTTGATGATTTTCTATTTCAACGCTCAGTGAAATTTCTTCGATTTCTTTGTAAGAAAAAAGATAGGACAAAGCGGCTCGGATTAGTTTTGTTCCAATCCCTTGTTTTCGATAGTCAGGAGAAATTGTAATATATTCAATCGCGCCTTCTTTATGCTCTGGGCTTGCTTCTACATAAACATATCCTTTGATCCTTTCCTCATTATCTGTCATCACAATTAAACGATTATGTTTATTTAATCGTTGGAGTATTTGAGATGAACTATAATATGTTTTTGGAAATGTAGCTTCATGAAGGCTAGAAAATGAATCTTTATAGTGAAGGTCATATGACACTATTTGTTCTAAATCAACTTCACCTAAATCGTTTCGGAAAGCTTTCAATAATTGATGATTTCCTTTATAAACTGCCTGTTTATTTATTGCAAACTGTTGGGCGAATGTATTTTCTTTATTCACAAAAAATGAAAACTCATTCACTACGATATTAGACAATCCATTTACTTTTTCCCATAACATATCAGCAAGCTGCAGATACTCCGATTCATTTTTAATATAAGGTCCCCATACTTCTGCACTTTTGCTTTCCATATCTATATCAAGTCCTAGAGCACCAATTATCTCTTTATTTTCATATGCAACTGCAAAGCATTGGGAGATATCTATATCAGAAAACTCATGGAGCAGCGTATGTGCGATCTCATCATTCGCTTTCCCACAATAACCGATATGACTTTCCGGTTTCTTATTCATTTCTTCTAAAAAAAGTGAGAGCTTTTCAATGTCTATAGGTGGACTTATTATAATATTCATCCTTTATTATCCTCATTTCATTAATGTTTCCAATATTTAAACCATTCTCTTAATAATAAACTAGAATGATGATATTGGTAAGCAAGAAATATTAAATAATACACATGGAAAGCCACAAAATCCCCAATAAAAAAGCCCTATGACTTCACATCAAAGGGCCATTTTTATTAGCTAAGTACTTCCTTTTTAGAAGCTACAACTAGCTCTCGTATCTTCTCTAATTCATTCTGATGAAACGCCTCTACAATCGCACTTCCTACAATAACTCCATCTGCAAAGGTACCAACCGATCTCACTTGTTCCGGGGTTGAAATACCGAATCCAGCCAGAACTGGCACTGTACTAATTTCTTTCAATTGCTTCAAATATTTTTCTAATTGATCATCAAATCCATCTCTAACTCCCGTAATACCATTAACTGTGACTGCATAAATGAAACCCTCACCAGCAGCTACAATCTTTTCCATACGTTCAGGTGAGCTAGTTAGCGAAATGAGTTGGACAAGTGCGACATCCGTTTCTAGAAATGCACTTTTCAACATTTCACTTTCTTCTAATGGTGCATCTGGAACGATTAAGCCGTAAACTCCAGTTTCCTTACATGCTTGAGCAAATGCTTCGATGCCATAGCTTAATATTGGATTTATATAAGTCATGATAACAAGGGGAATCTTAACTTCATCTCGAATAACACGTAATTCATCTAAAATAGTTCGCAATGTGACGCCATTTTGAAGTGCTCGTTCCCCAGCCCGTTGAATCGTCGGACCATCCGCAACTGGATCGGAGAACGGGATACCAACTTCGATTGCAGTAGCTCCTGCCTCTTGAAGGAATAATATTTGATCTTTTAACTCACCATCCCCACCCATGATATATGGAATAAACGCTTTTTCACTTTCGTTCACACGGTTTTGTATTGCTTTAGTTAAAGTTGTTTTAGTCATTTTGAGTACCTCCAAGCGCTTCTCGAACAGTATGAACATCTTTATCGCCACGACCTGATAAACAAATGACAATTATTTCATCTTCACGCATTGTTTTAGCCAAACCTGCCGCATAGTGAATAGCATGAGCACTTTCTAAGGCAGGAATAATCCCTTCTGTTTTTGCAAGCAATTGTAATCCATCGAGTGCTTCGCTATCTGTTACAGAAGTAAATGTTACTCGACCTATATCATGTAGGTAAGAATGCTCTGGTCCAACTGCAGGATAATCTAATCCGGCAGAAATCGAATGCGCTTCTTGAATTAACCCATCGTCATCTTGTAGTACATACATATACGCCCCGTGCAATACTCCTTCTTTTCCCCCCGCAATTGCTGCAGCATGCTTACCTGTATCTATTCCGCTTCCAGCTGCTTCTACGCCATACAAGGAAACACTCTCATCATCTATAAAAGGATGGAACATACCAATTGAATTACTGCCTCCTCCAACACAAGCAACTACTGCATCCGGTAAACGGCCCTCTTTTTCTACTATTTGTCTTCTAGTTTCCACACCGATTACACGTTGGAAGTCACGAACAATTTTAGGAAATGGATGTGGTCCAAGCGCGGAACCAAGTATGTAATGCGTGTCTTCAACATTCGAAACCCAATAGCGAAGTGCTTCATTCACAGCATCTTTTAGTGTTCCAGAACCTTGATCGACTGACACGACTTTTGCACCAAGAAGCTCCATTCGGAATACATTTAACTCCTGTCTGCGAACATCTTCTTTCCCCATAAAAACGACACATTCCATATCAAATAATGCACAAACGGTAGCAGTTGCAACCCCGTGCTGTCCCGCTCCAGTTTCAGCTACTATTTTCTTCTTCCCCATCCGCTTTGCAAGTAGTGCCTGCCCAATGGTGTTATTAATTTTATGAGCTCCGGTGTGGTTCAAATCTTCACGCTTTAAATAAATTTTCGCACCGCCAATCTGACGAGTTAAACGTTCAGCAAAATAAAGCGGGTTTTCTCGACCTACATAATCCTTTAAGTAATAATTGACTTCTTCTATGAAAGCGGGATCAATTATAGCATTCTCATAAGCTGTTTCTAACTCTATCAGTGCTGTCATTAATGTTTCTGGAACGAATTGTCCTCCAAATCGACCATAACGACTTGCTTTTGTTTGTACCATTTGCTCATCTCTCCTCACTTTTTACTGTTTGTATAAATGCTTTAATCAATTGCTCGTCTTTTTTACCCTGTCTTTCCACTCCACTGGATACATCTACCATATAAGGTTTCACACGATGAATGGCTTCCGCTACGTTTTCTGTATTTAGCCCACCTGCTAGAATCACTTTTTCCTGTGCAACTGCATGCCCCTTCATCAACTGCCAATCAAATGTGATTCCGCTCCCAGCTTGAGGTGCATCGAATAAGAAGAAGTCCGTATTATACCCCTTTGCAGCTTCGACATCTTCTTCGCTTCGAATAGACAATGCTTTAATCGAAGGATATTTAGTTGATTGAATATCATCTGGAGTTTCACTACCATGAAATTGAATAAAATCTAAAGGTACTTCATGATAAGCTCTTTCCAGTTCCTCTTTTGTTGGATTAACAAAGACACCAACTTTCCACACAGTGGAAGGAATTGCTTTCGCCAGTTCTTGAGCCTTTTCCACCGTGATTTGTCGCTTACTAGGAGCAAAAACAAAGCCAATTGCATCTGCACCTGCCTCTATAGCAGCAGCAACATGTTCTTTTTCCATTAACCCGCAAATTTTCACTTTCGTCATTTCGTGATGCCCCCTCGCTCCACTTGTAAGGAACGAAGTGCAATTCCAACATCGCCACTTCGCATCAGTGACTCGCCAACTAGCACTCCGCTAGCACCAACTTTTGCTACTCGCTCTGCATCTTCCGTATTCCAAATGCCGCTTTCACTAATGAGTACTCGCTCTTCATGAAACGGAAAGATAGCGGCAATTTCTTCTGTACGTTTTAAGTCGACATCAAACGTTCGTAAATCTCGGTTATTAACGCCGATTATTTTTGCACCAAGCCGCAGTGCACTATTCAATTCTTCTGCATCATGTACTTCGACTAAAACTTCTAGCCCTAGATTAGTTGCATATTTATAAAGTTCAGATAGCTCTTCTGTATTCAGTGCTGCCACTATCAAAAGAATGACAGAAGCCCCTGCATTTTTAGCATGATCAATTTGAACCGGATGGATTATAAAATCTTTACATAATAAAGGAATAGGAACAGTTCGTGCAACCTCAGCTAGATCTTCAAAAGACCCTTTGAAAAATGGAGTATCCGTCAAAACAGATATACAAGCTGCTCCTGCCTCATAATAGGCTTTTGCTTGGGCTTCTGGGTCTACGCCTTCCACAATTAAACCTTTAGAAGGAGAAGCACGTTTTATTTCCGAAATTACCTGCAAATGCTCACTACGGTATAATCGATCAAATAAAGAAGGACGTTCCACATTTTTTTCTAGTAATAGAGTTGATTGCTCTAGCATGATCTCTATTTGTTTCTTTTTCTCCACTAAAATCTTATCTAAAATCGTTGCCATCATACAACCTCCTGTTCACGCACATTGTTGCTGAACTCGATAACCGCATCTAATTTTGCAAGTGCCTTGCCTGATAAAATACTATCCGCTGCTAGTTTTACACCTTCTTGAATAGTACCTACCATCGCATTTGCATACAAACCTACACCTGCATTGAAAATGACTGTGTCAAAAAATGGGCTACGTTCTCCTTGCAGCACTGATCGCATGATTTTTGCATTCTCTAATGCATTTCCACCCCGTATTGCTGTTACTGGAGCAGCTTTAAGTCCAACATCTTCTGGTGTTAAAGTGAAAGGAATTAAATCTCCTTTATCCAGTAGTACAAAGGAATTTTTTCCTGCTAAAGACGCTTCATCCATCCCTAGAGCTCCGCAAACAACTATTGCACGATCTCTTCCAAGCATTTGCAAAACAGTTGCATATTCCATCGTAAAGTCCGGTCGATTAATACCAGTATACTGAGTTGCAAGTTCTATTGGGTTTGTCAAAGGACCAATTAAATTGAAGATTGTTGGCTTTCCAATTTGTTGTCGTACTTGCCCAATTCGTTTTAATCTCGGGTGTACACTTGGTGCGTAGAGAAAAGTAAGCCCTTCTCGTGCAAGTAAATCCATGGACGCATCTGCAGGGATATTGGTGTCTATCCCTAGTGCTTCTAATACGTCCGAGCTGCCTGCCGCACTTGAAATTTTCCTATTTCCGTGTTTTGCGATAGATGCTCCAGCTCCTGCTAATACAAAAGCAGAAGTCGTACTGATGTTGAAGCTCTTTAAGCCGTCTCCACCAGTTCCACAGTTATCCATATAATTTCCTATTGGTTCATTCAGTTTTAACGCAAATGACTTCATCACAGTAGATAGTGCTGCTACTTCGTTTGCTGTTTCTCCCTTTTTAGATAGTGCAATTAGAAAATCAGCAATTTGCTGTAATTCTGTCGCTTCATCAAACATTATTTGTGAAGCCTCCACCATCTCTTCATACTGTAAATGCTCGTTTTTCTCTATTTTTTCAATAAATCCTCTCATCTCAATCTCTCCTCTGCTTAACTCGACTTAATAACTTTTAGGAACAAAAAAAGCCCTCTTCAAAGGAATTCAAAAAAATCCCTTTGAAGAGGACGGTTTTAACCGCGGTGCCACCTCTTGTTGGAGCGTTTCCACTCCCACTTCATTTCCTGTAACGTAGGAAACACGTCTACTTCTAAAACGACTGCTCGTTCTCAAAGTAGCTCTCATAAGTCCATTCACACTTGCTACAAATCAGTTCTCACCAATCACTGACTCTCTTCATTGCACACAAGTGTTACTCTTCTTATTCAAACAATTTCTCTGCTATGCTCATCTAATCTCGGCTCATCTGTTCTTTGGGCGATCTCGCTTTCGAAATCTTCTACCCGTACCCGAACATTTAAGTTAATGTTTATGATAGTAGCAATACTTCCAATTGTCAAATTATTTTTTTGGTACTCAACTAAACTTTTATTTCTTCCAATAGTTTTTAGTTACTAAAAACCTTGAAAGGCAAATATCCAATCACCGTTCTTGCTTATTACTATTTCTAACTGAACTGAACATGATTATATGCATTAAATGGATTGGATATCTGACCATTCTATAATGCCATGATGGTAAAACAATCATTAGTTATGAATTTTCATTAGCATTTTTATATATGCTCCAAAGCATATATTTTTACAAAAAAAGCACCAGTTGCCCAAAAGACAATTCAAGTGCTTTATAGTTAGCTATTGATAATCCAATTTTTAAACCAACCAAACGTATTAGTTTTTGACTTTTTACCTCCGATCATACTCGAATATATTTACATGTCTTCTAAACAAATTATCTTATAATATCTAATTAAAATATGTTTAGTAATCGTTACAGCATAACAAATAAAGGTATTTAAATTGCAACATCCTGATAACCTACTTCTGTTACTTTCTCATCTAATAAACGGAGCCCCAGTCCATTTTCTGTATCCCAGGTACAATTAAATGTAATTCCGATATGTCGAGCTTCGAAAATATCTGCATATGGAACAACAATTCCATCTAAACTTATCATTTCAAGTATTTGATTAGTTGTTTCAACAACTGGATAATTTTCATTTAATTCAATATCATAGCCTAATTCCTGTCGTTTTTTATTGTAATATGTTAGGATGGAATTTAATAAATTTAGTTGTAAATCGTTCCAATTTCCCCTTAATGAATTGTATGCCGTATATTGACCTTCATCAAACTGACCATCCTCTTCACCATCTATTATTAAATCTATTTCAGTTGCATTTCCAAAGAAATCTATAGTGATTACTCTTGACCAACCAAAATCATACTCAAGTTCACCAAAAATCGCATCATTTATAGTCATTTTATAATCTCCTCACTTTGTTTATTGGCAAATCCTCCAGGTCCAAAAGCTCCTGCATTTATCTCACCTACACCACCCAGGTGTCCAAATTCACTATTTATTTTTGTTGGCACAAGTTGCATTGTTTTAACATCATTTAACTCATGCCATGTAAAAGAGTTTAATTCTCGATATTTCTTTATATCTCTTGCGCTAATTGTACCAGATTCCATTTCAAATTGCCTTGCTAATTCAGGTGAAATATTTAGTTGGTCAGCTAATTTTTGATCTGATTGTGTAAAATTAGCCCGTCTAGCTTTTCCTCCATAATCACCCTTTCCACCTAGCATATAATTAATTTCCACTTGAGCTTTTGCTACCGGTGAAAAATCTGGAATTCCATTTTTATATTGAATACCAGTAATACCAGCTTCGTCTAATATTTTCTTCACTTGTGGATCTGGTGGTGGTTTAAGAGTACTTAGAGATTCACCCCTTACTCCTTCAAAACCAACCTTCGCATTAACTTCTGCTGGCGTTTGATTAATTCTTGATTTATATGAACTGGCAAACTCATTTTGCCTAAAAGCTGGCGGAATATCCGTATAATTCCTAACATTACCCGTACCCTTACCAGCATTCTTAGCCTTTTCACCAGCTTTTAATAAATCATGACCAGTATCAGCTATTTTAGCAGGTTTAATGAACGTAAATGCTGCCGCTAACATCCGCTCGTCCATTGTCGTATCTGGTCCAAACATCGTAGCAATGTCTTCTGTGTAAAAGTTAAACGCAGCTATTGCATAAGGAGCTAGTCCATCCGGAGTTCCTGATCCGTTTCCACCTAACACTTTTCTCATACCTTCATAGGTGATCATATAATCACCCGTCGCCGGGTCAATCGGTGCATCATTGGATGGACTAGCGATATTAGGGTGCTTGGCTAGTTCTGCGTATAGCGCTTCTAATTGTTCTTCCTCGGTCATTACCGGCTTATTTAGTTGGTTTTCCGTAACTGGTTTGTCCGGGATAGTTGAAAATGCTAAAATACTTGGACCCCAAAAGGCATTCAGCTTATGAATCAATCCATTTAAGCCAAACATGATCGGATTGATGTTTGCTAAAAATGCACGGAGCATCGTTTCTGGTTGAATATCTAAACCTTTCATGCCAGATAGAGCTCCCAAAGTTTCTTTTTGAAGTGCCAAATCTACCTTCACTTTATTTTCAGAAGATAGGATTGCCCATCTGTCGGCCTGGAAGTGAATATCCGTAAGCCCTTCTTTAAATAATCCTTCGATATCTGTTATCCATGATTCCATTGTGTGTAGATTATCTTCAATCGTCCACAAGGCTTTTGTTTGGGTGGCATCAAATTCATTCAGGCGCGTTACAGTATCATCACGTTTTATTTTAGCATCACGAACGCCCAACTGTACCTCGCTATCATCGAGATGAGGCAAACCTACAATGTCTGCAACTTGATCCATAATACTATTCGTTTCATTCGTTAAACTTTCCGTCAATTGGGCAATTTGTTGCAGCCCTTGTTCCACTTCTCCCACTAGAAATTGCTCCAAAATGTATCCCGAAGGATCCGGTTCGAGTGCATCAAGGGCAGCTTCCATTTGTTTTAAGACAGACGTGAAACGGTTTTGGAACAGTTGGAAAAATTGAAGTAAAGGGATATGGCATTCAGCGTAAAATGCTCGAATTGCATTTCCGCCTTCCCCTTTTAGCACTTCCTCCATCGAAACCAGTCCATCTACTGACTTTTGGTTAGTTTCCATTTCCTTACCGAGCCTGTCGAGCATCGCAACATTTCGATGGAGTCCTTCTTGAAATAAATCGACGTCCAGCACCTTCATAAAAGATACCTCACTAACTGCAGAGCAGAAATAATTTTTGCTTGTTTAGAATCATTCTTATTATACAATAATCTCTTGTCTATAAACATTTCACTCCTCCTTTTATACTCAAAAAAGTTTAAATATTCATTTTTTGTACGAGTGTAATAAGTTGGAAGTTCCCTAAATTCATCAAAATGAATCCGAAGAGTTATAAGAATGTTATATAGCTATTACTAAAGAATCACTTAAGCAGTTTCTAGTTGTGATAAAACTAATAGATATTAGTCTTCTATCTTCATCTCTTCCCATGAGAAAGTGGGAGTTAATGTCACATATATTTTCTCTTTTCCATTCTTAAATGCTGTCACCATTCCTTCATTTGGTTGGAGTATCGGCTCGCTTTTTCCAACCAGTATGTTCACTTTCCTTAATATGTATATACAATCCACCAGATGCAGTAATAGTGTAAAAATAGTGATCGGCTTCAGAAGCGCTATCTGAGAAAAATATAGTAGTCATTTCAGTATTTGATGTAATGGTACTCCATTTTTTTTGTAGTTACATGATAATTTCTTATAGAACCATCCCTAAAACTGACTAGTATTCCTTCTTTAGATGCTCCTATTGCTAGGGAGTTCCCTTGTGTAATAGAATTCCAAATACCTAATTCTTCACGGAATACTTTACCTTCACTGTCTATCACGAAAAGGCTTTTATTGCATAAAGCCACTGATTTCGAATTTTCCGGTGCCGGTTTAATGTTCCATCTAACCCCAAGATCAGTGGACATATATATTTGTTTTTCCGTTAAAATCACAATGTTCTTTTCACTATGCTGAATATCAACTATTTCAGAATCCGTTTTCAATACTGGTTTTATTTTATGGGCTTCGGAGAAACTATAGAGCTGCTCTTTTGTAGCAATAAGAGAGTTTCATCCCCTGTAAACCAAGCATCTTTCACTTCTTTATTTGGCAATTTTAAATCAGACCACTTTTTTCCTTTGCTTTCTGAGAATTTCACAAAAGGGGAGGTAGGTGGGCTAATAGAATTTACGAAATCATTTCCCTAAAGGATAATCTTCTCTTCATTTTGAGAAACTGCTACTCCTAAAACTTCACCTTTCGTAGTTAAAAGTTCTTTTTCTTCACTTTTACTAATTATTTTTGCTACCCATCACTCTTTAATAACTAAATGTTATTAAGTCCTCATAGTGGTCATAAAGCCACTGTCCGTCTGGTTTAATTCCTTCTTGTTCAAATCCCAGTCTTGTTGGAATAGCTATACTTTTAAGGTTATTAACTGCAACCCGAATTTCAATTCTATGTAAATCCAAATCTTCAAAAAGGTATTTTACTAATGAATGCACGCTTTTAGTTATGATGACTTTTCCTAAATTAAATAATTCCTCCTTGTGCTGCTGTTGTAATAACTCTATTTCTATTTGTCTATCTACTTTAAACGAAAATATTTAATAACCTCCTAATACAAAAACCCTTCTAGTATTAAAAGATTAAAGGTTAGTCTAACTCTCAATTTCTACTTGATATTCTTTAAAACAGAAAGCTCCTTTTCAGAATTTCATAAAAACTCATTTGCAAATTATTATTGCAAATGAGTTTTCTTCGTTGTTTGATATCTAGCATTGCATTTAAGTATTGCTGGTTTTAATAATTCTTGACTAACTATTTTGCTCCAAGCATTGATAAACGGCCATCATATCTCGTTTATTTAACTCACGAATACGATTGAAGATTGGAATATCTGCAACAGCTTCTGTATATAAGTCTTCAGCAACAACATCACTTACCTTACCAGTAAGCCATGTATCAACTGTTATGCTTTCGACAGCTTCCTGAAGTCCCTCGTCATTGATGCCAGTTGCACTACAACTCACACAAGGTATCGTTAATTTAAATACGCCATCATGGAGATTTTCTTCTGTGATGGCTTTCTTTCCTTTACAAAATGGACATGGATTACTTTTTCTAATCTTATTAATTTGGGTAACTAATTTTTTATAACCAAAAGCTTCATAAACATATGTTAGTTTTTTGTATTTTCCATTTGTGAAATACTTATCTATGATCGTTTCTCTTGTTTCATTAATATTAGGAAAATCGCAGATAGTCACTTGGTTGTTTTTACTAATGGATTCGATATTGGTTTTAATTGTGTCCCAGAATGGTAAGACATTTTGTAAAACCATTTCATAACCAGTAAAGCTTGCTAGCTCCAGTTCAAATACCTTCAGTGCGACTTGTGTTTCCCTAGGAAATAAGGAGACATCTTCCGTCAAGACCATATCTCCGCCGACAATAGATTTCAATTTTTCCAGTTGGGGTAACTTCCCTACTGTTTTTATCACTTGCTCGAGAGGCTGCTGAATAATCTCCCGGATATCCACGTCGCCAAATTGGAGCTTTTTATGGTGGTTTAACACGGTGCCTTGACAAATCGGACAGGTAATCTTTTCTTTAGAAGCTTTCATTTGCTCTTTAATAATTGATTTTGAAACGACCATATACATACCAAGGATCGTATTAAAACCTACCCATGTTCTACGTGCCTTGCCTTTTTTATCATAAAATGACTTTTCAAAATACCCGTACCAAAAAGTATGCTTTTCTTCCTCTGACATGTCATTATAGCTCTTCGTAAGGTCAAGCCCTAGCTCATTATTAATTTCTTCAAATATAAATTCTAATTTGGCATATTGATAATATTTTAATACTTCCATTACTTCTGGATAGAATAGTCCATCCCAGAATGGAACATTTTTGTCTTGTATAACAAGATCTTTATCAAATACTTCAATCTCCAGACGTCCGGAGCATGATGGACAATGATTGTTTGTAGAAAAGAAATCAAAGCTTCTCGTATCTTTATTGGTCGGATGCGACGCCACAATATGGTTGATCAGACCGCCTATTTCATAAACAAAACTATATTGGCTATACAAATGTCTTTCAAGATCAATGGCAATGACAGGTGCAATTTTATTGGATTCGTACTCACCATAAATCAAACGGGCCATGGAGGATAAGCTTTTTAAAATACCGCCCTTATAGACATTTTCTGCATTTTTAAAATAGTCGATATGATTTTCTTCTAAATAATGAATACCTTTTTGCTGCTTGAGTGTGGAAGAAATAGCCGCTGGAGCAGCGATATCCTCTTGATTTTGATGACGATAATAATCATCATGACTTACAACATCCAGATGCGTCACAGGTGCATGCTGTCTATCACCAAAATCAACGATAAAGTCAGAGTTTTCCATCATATAGGAATTATGTTCAATCATCATGATGGAGACAGTTTCATCTTGCAAAATGTCCCTGACACTATCAATGAATTGGTTTAAAATATTTTGTGATAATCCCTTTGAAGGTTCATCAAAAATGAAAAGTGTATGAGGATTTCTAGAATTTGCAAACAGTTCTGAGACTAAATGTACACATTGAAATTCACCAGTCGATAGCGTTTGTGTCTTCCTGTTTAATGTCAAATAACCGAGACCAAGCTTGATTAATAAGCTTAACCGTTTATAAGCGATGTCTTCATTTGGCAGTTCATCAATAATATCTTCAATCGAACGCTCGAAAATATCATCAATATCCTCACTTAATTTTGTGAGTTTCTTTTTAATATCAAGAAAAGTCGCAACGGTTGAACGACTCGTAATCGATTGGTTTCGATCTTGTCCTACCATTACCAGTTTATCTTTTGGATATCGCTTTAGAAAATCTTTGGATATACACTCATTGACAAGTGTAGACTTACCACATCCAGACTCACCTGTAAATGTTACAAGTCTATTTTGGGGTATTTGAATTTCAGCCATTTGAATATTACGACAATATAAATCATGAAAATGATAGTATTCGGTCGGCTCTTCCCTATTTTGTTCTAAATGAACTGGTTTTGGACGCGGTGATTCTTCCACAATTTTCCCACCATATTTACCACTACCAGGACCAAAGAACAATTGCTCATCTGTTAGATTGAGAACTGTATCAGAATGGTCAATGAGCCAAATCTGATTCTTATACCCTAGTTGTTTAATCTCTTCTAAAATTTTTAGTAATGTTTGGTGATCGAGACCAACGGAGATTTCATCAATAATAATAACTGTATTTTCACTAGTTGCCATGAATTCAGCCAAGTAAAGCCGTGTTAATTCTCCACCTGACAATGTACCCATAATTCGATTTAAGTTTAAATAACCAATATTCATATTGATAATATTTTGAAGAATATTTCGTTTCCCTTCACTAAGATTTAATACTTCTTTTAGGGAAAGAATGGATTCAACGCTTAAGTTGTTGATGTCGGAAATATTATGTAGTTTATCAAATAATTCGATCGTGTATTGTAGGACTTCTTCGTTATAGCGCCTACCCTCACACTTTGGGCATTCGACATTTTTGGTATTTCCGCGTCCCTTACATTTTGGGCACCAGCCTAATTCATTATTAAATGAAAACACTTCTGGAGAAAGATTAAATTTTTCAGCAACATACTCGCGAATTTCTGTAAAAACGCCAGTATGAGTGCCAATTGTTGAACGTGGATTAGTAGAAATGGATGATCTTCCGAGAAAAAGTACTAAGGGCATCTCTTCCATTTTGATAGCACTAAAATTAGTTTCCATTATATTGGGAAATAAATACTGATATTCTGCTTTTGGTAATAAAGAAACAAGACGCTTTTTGGATTCTTCCCCAATGGTTTGACAAAAAGTAGTTTTACCAGAACCAGATAAACCAGCAATGCCTAGCGATTGATCCACTGGTAGTGCTGCATCTAATTTATTAATATTGTTTGCAATTAATTGATTGATTTTCATAGTGTGCTCCTTCCATACTCTAGATTAAGTATTGCCATGTTAATAAAACTTAAAATGATTTTGTTGTGTTTTATTTCGAATCAAAAAATGCTGAGAAATAAGAAGAGCGCCTTTCTTTTTAGAAAAGCGCACTTATTATCATTCAGAAAGAGCACAATTCTTGCTACGGAATTGCCCCCTATTTTTTAAAGAATGGTTTCTTTATATAAAACGAATAATTTTAATCAAAAGGTTGATCCTGACAAGCAGGCATCATGGGATGAAGAGTTTGTTATTACAGTTCTGCTAACACTTTTTCGAGCTGATCACCCATTTGCATCCAACTATATTTAGCTCCTTCGATAGCTCCTTGACGTGCTTTTGTTTCTTCACTAAATCCAGTTTGATCGAAATGTAGATGAGTAGTTCCGTCCGAACCTTCTGTCAAAGTCCATGTAACAGTAGTGCTTTCTCCAGCACTTGCCCATGTGTAAGAAAGTTTATTAGGCTCTTCCACTATTAATACTTCACTATCTACAATTCCATCCCACCATTCATTAGGCTCAGCTCGGAATTGGAATTTATGACCAACAACTGGTTTGAAGTCATTTTTCCATATCCATTTTGCAAGCGTATCCGAATCTGTTAATGCATTCCACACTTGCTCAATTGAACTGTTAAATTGAAAATCTAATGATACATCTGGTTTCATTTTTTGTTCCTCCAATAATATATTTAATTTAAATATTCTTTCTTTCCAGAATCCTTCGTAAAAAGATACCCAATCTTGAATTTCCCTCAAAGGAGCTGCATTAAGTCGATACCTAGTTTCTCTACCAACCCTTCGAGCAATTACGAGATCAGCTTCTTTCAGAATAGCTAAATGCTTAGAAACAGCTGTACGACCCATTTGAAAATGAACCGTTATCTCATGTAGGGGTAATTCTTCAACATCAGCTAACATTTGAAGTATTTTTCGCCTTGTTGGATCAGCAACTGCTTCATAAACATCTCGCGATTGACTTTTTTCGTTCAAAATCCCCCCCACCTTTTTATTATTATTACCTGTAATCTCATCGATTACACATCTTAATAATCTAATAGGACACCTTTTGTTGTCTTAATTATTATAGGACACCAAAAGGTGACATGTCAAGCTCCCATGCTATTCCATTATCTAGTCGATTCATGGAAGAGGAAATTAAGGTGCATGAGCCAATTGGTTCAAAACTATTTGCTTTGCTTTTGGTTTAACAGCTGGGGGATTTCTTTTGGGTCCCGATTCTATAAGGGATAAAAGATAATGATTTTGAATTTTATCCAGATATAGGTGTAGCGTAAGGAAAATGCAGATTATTAACTTAAGGCTTAACAACATGGATTTGTAATAAAAAAATGGATACTAGAAGTTATCCTAGTATCCAATAGTGATTATTTACCGGTGTTATTGTAGACCTCTGGCAAAGTTTGCATTAATCTCTAATTTTCCTTTAAAGAATTAACTTCCCTGCTTCATACAAGAATATACTCGACTCAAGAAGAATACTTGATGGCCATCATCCTAGATTAGAAACTTTGAATCTCAATACAGTTTTTAACTTCTCTGGCGATGTTTTTCGGGCATCAGAAATATAAATTTCTCTATGAGTTTTTTCAACACGGGTTAAGCCTTGATCCTCACAATACTTTTCCATGATAGAAAACGATTCAGGTTCGTCATCGTAGCTCCCTTAGTGCATCATCTGGACACATAGATCATCGGATGCTTGAACAAATCTCGCCATATCCACAGGCAAGTGTTTCTTTTTAAGTCGAACGCTTTCAACAGCTTTTTCAAAAAGTTCTTCCATCACAAAGTCAGGTTGCCGTATCATTAGTTGATAGACAAAATGGTTCTTATCTAGATAATCCAACCTTCTTCCTTCCTCATCCAAGTCCCAAATTCCCTCTAGTGGAAATACAGTATATTCATAATAGCCATCTGGTGTATATCCGCTTTTTGGCATCATTCGTATACTATAAGACAAGGCGTATAATAGTTCGATGTTTATGCGAAATTGATCGCTATCAGGATGTCCTACTCCTTCTATAGTGATATACTTTTTTTCTGTATCATTGTAAATGGTTGGCGTATTCTTTGGTAAATATATTTCTTTATCTTTTTTTCGCCATTCATATTTCATCTCTTCAAAAATTCTCCTTATCTACACTATGAAAAAACTCCCTTATACAATAGTTGTATAAGGGAGCGTGTTAATTATACGTATTGTCTCATCCAAACTTGGAAGTTTTCGATCACTTTATCTAAAAATGTGATTGTCGCCTCGTCTGTCATATTACCTTCCGCATCGAATTTCTCATGTGCAGAACCAACGTATACTTCGTTCATAGGTAATAATGGTGAGTTTAAGCCACTTGCGAATAAAATATCGCGTAAGTGCATTTGTGCTTTTGCAGTTCCTAAAGCGCCCATGGAAGCACCCATAATGATGGATGGTTTGCCATTCACCACTCTGTCTACACGGCTCATCCAGTCAATAGCATTACCAAGAATACCTGAGATTGTTGAATTGTATTCTGGTGTTACCCAAAGAACTGCATCTGCCGCTTTTACTTTAGCTTTGAAATCAAGGACAGCTTGTGGTGCGTCTAATTCGATATCTTGATCGTACATTGGTAGATCACGCAAACTTAAAATTTCAAGCTCGAATTGATCTGCATAACGCTTTTGTACGTGTTGTGCTAATTTTAAATTGAATGATTCTTTACGAATACTTCCTACGATTGCTACTACTTTCATTTCTGTTTCCTCCTGGTGTCTGTTAGACGAAAATTTTAGTATAAGATAGTTGCTCCACTTCATCAAAATGAAATCCAAACAACATCTCTATTCTATAGTATGTTCCTTCATTTCAAAAATTATTTGCTTAATAATGAATGAAGTTGTCTCTTACACAACTTTTTTCGATAATCATACATCTTTTAGTCTCGATATACAATTTCATTTCCCATTAGATGTTTCCTTCAAAATTGATCAAATGCATTATTTCTACTCTAAAAAAATACTCATCAGCCTATTTATAGCTAATGAGTATCTGGCATCACATATTTACAATCACTAATATTAACTAATAGTTTATAAAAAAGAAGTGTAATAGATAGATGTTGGTCTAGGTACTTCTTCTTCTTTGGCAATATTACTTGTCTTGGTTGTAAAACTTAATGTCAAGATAAAAGCTAAAGATAAACATATAAATACTTTTTTCTTTTTCACTTCACAAATCCTCCCACTTCGTAATAAAATTTTGTTTAAATAGCATTTGAATTGCTTTTTGATAATATAGATCGGCTGCTTTAAACTTACTTTCTTTAAAGTAGTAATTTGCTAATAAAATGGAATATTTTTGTACATGCCGATCGTCATGGACCAATTCGAAATAATTTATCCCTTTCTTTAATACCGATTCAAGTTCATCTGTTGAAGAATGGAGCGCTCTATATATTTCTAAATGACAATAATAGGAATGGTATTCTGTATTATTTTTATTCTCTATATCTTCCATTGCCTCAAAGCCTTTTTTACACCAACTAAGGACCTCTATATGGTTATTTTGCTTAGAATACTCCTTAATGATTGAAAGAATAGTTATTAAATAACCTTCCACATTATAATTCTCTTCTTTGCTTTTTAGACTCATCTTATAATACTCAATCGCCTTATCGTGATCCTCTTGGATTGCATATAATGAACCTATATTTTGATATATCATCCCTTCATAATTAACCACTTTATAGTCTATTACCAGTTTTTTGGCTAGATTATAATTTTTTTCTGCTTCTTTATATCTTCTCATTTTTTTATGTGAAGCCCCGATAACAATGTAGCAATCAATAGCTCTTTCAAACAGGAGATTGTCTTTATAGAAGTTCAATGATTTGGTGGCGTGATTAATTGTGTTAAAAAAATCATTACATCTAAAGTAAATCAAGCTAAGCACATTGTGAAAATCTGCTATCTCCCACTCTTCATTCGAAACATTATTTACAAATTTCAGGGAGCTCTCTAATTTACTTAATGCTTTATAATAATCACCGTTCAAATAATAATAAAGGCCTAGATTTAAATTTCTGATGAATCTTTGTTTTTCATCAAAATTATCTTCCGATTTTATTATCACAGCATATGTGGATTGTAGGTTCTCTTTCTTTTCATTCAGTATTAACATTAGTCGAAACATATAAAGGTTATAAGTATAATAATTTTTAAGTTGTAAAAAGTAGGTCTTTTGAACAGAAAACTCATGCAACGTTGCTCTGATCAATTTCTTATCCCTCTGAATAATTGCATCTTTATACAATTCATAAAAAGCATCAATGAACTTATTTTCCTCTTCATTTGGCAATTTATCTATTTCTAAATTTAGCCTTTCCAACAATAAATTTATTACATCTTCACTTGGAACAGTCGAATTATTCTCAATTTTACTGAGATAGGAAGTAGAACAGATTCCTCTTGCCAATACGGTCTGTTTAATATTTTGGTTTAATCTCTCTTGTTTGATGATATAACCTATACTACTCATTATTCCCCACCTCTATGAACGTAGTATATATATTAGTTCTTTAAGAATAGTGAAAAACCTTCAACAATCGCTCGACACTTTCTGACAATAAGCATATGAACGGGTTACGTATAGTGACTGACAAATATATTATAAAGATATGCCTATCATCCTAAAATTATTATGTAATATTAAAATTTCCTTCTTTTATGAAATTCCAAGTATTTATATAAAGATAAATATAAGTATAAAACGATATTTCCCAACTTATTTTTGTTCTATAAACGCTTGATTTTTAGTAATATTTAGGAAAGAACAATTACTTTTTACTAAATTATAATTTTATTCAACTATCCCAAAAAGAGCATAAAGTCCTGGAGCATTAATTAAATTTTTATTAAAAAAGTGGTTGTTAAAAAAATGAAGAAATCCCCTTTATAGGACAAGATATATCTTAACCCGGGAAATTACACATTATTTTTCACACGCCAAATTAGAACGTCGATTCTTATTTGTGGAGGAGTGATAAAATGAATTCCGAAAAACAGAAGATAATCCAAGAGTTCTTAAAATGTCCTTCTAACTTAACATTATTTGAAGAGTTCAAAACTACTAATTCAGAAGAGATTAAACAAAAAATTGATTTAAGATTTAAAAAACATTACCAAAACTACAGGATTATATCCTACCTAATAAAGGTTTTACACTATGAGAGTAAACATTTTGATAGAAAGATGCGCACTTATAAGGATAGATACCAATTAATCTTAACAAATAATTTAGATCTTTCTCCAATATTCCTTGAGAGATCATATTCTGATTCGATTGGTTTTTCTGAAGACATTATTGACCATATAGCTAGTCATAAATTATTTAATTGTTTAAGAAAACTAACAGATAGACAAAAGGAAATACTGTCACTTGTTTATGTGAAGCAAATGACAGATAAAGAGATTGCTCAATATTTAGGGATTACACAACAAGCGGTCTCAAAGACAAGAAAAAATATAATTAAAAAAGTTAGAAAGGAGATTACTCATGATTGATGCAGGGAACATTGTACAATTAATTGGCAACTTTGGATTTCCAATTGTGGTTTCTATTTATTTATTACACCGTTTCGAAAATAAAATAGAATCCCTTGAAAATGCCATCCACAGCATTGGGAATGTAGTTAATAATAGGAACGATAAAAGAAAAAGGAGGTGAATAAATGGACGAACTCGAAATTCTTGCGATTTTAAAACAGTTAGAACCCAAACTGCAAAGTGTATTGTTTCAAACAAGTAATGACTGCAGAGAAGACCTGGAACAAGATTTAAAAGAGCGCATTATTAAAATAATTAAAAATAATATCAACCTTGAGGTCCCAGGCTTTTTTGACTTCATAGGTGAAGAACGTATGCAAGACTATTCTGGAGTATTAACGAGGTGCTGAAAAAATTCTGGATTTATTATTCATTAATAAGCTTACTATGTCACTAGAGCTACCATTTATCATTGGAGTTTCTCCCATACGTATATGAACTGCACCGTAGTTGTTAGCGAAAAACAACAATTAGGGGTGCAGTTTTTTAGTGGAAGTTTTCATCCAAAAGTGGAAAATATCATTAATCCTATATTCACCTATATCCCCCCTCCTACATACTGTAGAACGATACATTTGAATAAGGAGGACTATTTTAATTGGTAAACCCTACGTATAGTCAGCGAATTACAATTGAACAAGCAATGCAAATTGCAAGTAAACAAATTCCAGGGGAAGTTATCCATGTAGATTTGGATATGGATAATGGACTTTTAGTATATGAAGTATTTATTTCGACAGCTGAAGGTGGAGTATTTGAAGTGGATATAAATGTGAAAACAGGGGTAATAGAGGACATCGATCAGGAAAGTAGTATGTTCTTCAATACATGAATAATCTAAAAGAAAGTAATCCATTAGTACTTTCCCTAGATGGATTACTTTTTCGTGATAGCTAATTGATTGATAACGGATGAGCTCAATGTATCCAATGGATTTAGTATTGATTTCGATATTTCGCGCTCAATCTCCTTAGCAGCGTTCACCATAGATAATTGGGCAACGGAGATTTCCTTTTTACCATCATGTCCGATTCTACGTATGTAGGTAGATATTAATTGGTTATATTCATGATTTAGCCCCTGCATCAATAATTCAAATGTGCCTTCAATTACCATAACTTCTAAGTTTAAAGTTTTCTGTTTGGCTTCTGCATAATCATTTAGTCGGTTCATAGTGCCTTTTATTGTAGCTGGATTTGTAAAAAGGATAACTTGAGGTTCGTCTATTTGACAAATTGCTTCAAAATAAGGCTCGTCTATTTTAATAATTGGAATGGAGCAGGAAAGATCCTCTTCGTTTAATAATGCGATATAGTTTGTACAAGTGATAAGTATTGCATCGGCATTACACTTTGCTATCCACTCTATTTGTTCTTTTACTTTTATACTGGCATCCAATTGGTTGAACCCTGTATCATTTGTTACTCTGTTCATAAGTCCCGGATCAACAAAATGCATTAATTCTATATTAAGAGTTGCTAAAGCACTTTCTATATAGTCAATATTTGTATGATGCGCGTGCAAGCATGCTAGTTTCATTTTATCTCTCCTATTTTACCTGTTTTTATCGACTCTTGTGTATGATATTGCCCTCCTAGATATAATTGGGTATGAAATGGACACTTAAATGTTGTAGTACCCGAAAAGCTGTACGACCAACCATGAGATCCAATTACTTATTAATTATACAATATGTAATTACTCTTTTATGCGTATATTCAAATTTCTATATACTATTTTAAAAGAGCTTAGTTCTAGTTGGACTAGAACCAAGCTCTTTTTATCTATACGAACGGGTAAGAGGAATTGGCATCCTTCTTTCCTCGATGTGACTTTCGCTATAATCATAGTTATCACTGTCATATATATGTTTTTTATATGTGAACGTACCATTTTTATTGACTTTAACAGACATAATTTCTTCGTTTTCTGGTAAACCCTCAATAACCGGTGTAAGAGCATTCTCCTTTATATTTAGTTCATAAAGCTTTCCACCTGTCGTTACCGTTCCATAGGAATAACCAATAATTACAAACAATCGATTTCCATCAATCCATTCAATATATTTAGGTGTATATTGACCTAAATCGTTATCTTTTAACCGATAAATAGTTGTTACATTCGATTTAAGATTTTCTATCACAAGGACCGCTTCGCCTTCCTCTGATGCGAATTCACCTTTTCCGTCAATGGTCGCTTGTTGTAAACTATTTGAAGATTTTTTCCATCCTGAATGAAAGTTAACTTCATATTCTTTTTCTATCTTTGCGTTAAATTGATCAGGGGTATTATCTTTACCTAAAACAGAAGGCGTTATAAAAATACTAAAAATAAGTAAACCTAAAAAAGCAATTATCGTTGTAATTCCTATCTTCCGCTTCAATTGTTGTTTCGTTTCATTCATCGATAAATACCCCATTTCTTTATTGCTGCATTAACAACGTACGGTCTTCTTTCGAAATCTATATAGGTGTAATCAAGTTCATTTATATATTGTCAATGGCGGACGAATTATAAATTTATAATCAAAATCTTTTTGCTCCAATTACTTGTTTTCCATTCATTATTCTTCTTGTAATCTATATCTTTTCTTTCATTGCTAATTTCTTATTATCTTCATGAATATGTTTCATGCCTTCAAAGTATGTGTATCTCTTTAGCAATATTTCCTCAATATTCTCTTGAGCATTAGGCAATTGCTCAAGATATTCTTGTGAAAAGTGTAATCTATTCTGCATTTCTACTATATTTTCTGTTGTATGACCATGTCCAGGTACATGAACGAAAATATTATGATTTGAAAAAATGTCTTTTGCTTTTTCCATCGTTTTAACATATTCAAGATAACTGTCAAAAATGAATGGAAATTCAACATCTGATAAATAGTCACCGGAAAGAAAGATTCCAGCTGGCTCAATAACTGTAAATAAACCATCATCCGTGTGCCCTGGTGCTAAGTAGAATGTTACGGTACTTGTTCCTAAAACTAATTCCTGACCATCTTCTGACACAATATAATCTACTCTTGGATAGGTAGGTTTATAATTTCTTTGTAAATAGTACTTTTGGTCAAAGGTATCTACTTGCTTCATCGCATTCTCTTTATGTTTGTTTTCACTCAAATTCCTACTAGCTATCACTTTTGATTCTGGAAATGCACCTGAACCAATAATATGGTCAAAATCACTATGTGTGTAAATGATATATAGCTGTTTGTCCTTTTTAATTTGATTAACATACTCCTTTATTTCTTCTACTTCTTCTGGCAGCCAATTTGGATCGGTTATAATAATTGCTTCTTCAAGCTCTATTACTGCTGAAGTCGTCATATACAATGCGCTTTGGAAAACCCTAATGGTTTCATTCTCGTATTGAATCATTCTGTTTACCCCACGTTTCTAATTTATCTGAAAAATATACCGCTTATGGTGAACAATATTCGTCATAAGCGGTATATAATCCTTCTATTTAACTAATATTTGCTTCTAGAAACGCGATTAAATCTTGATGATTTTCGGACGATACTCCGTGTGCAACTGGGTAAGATTTGAATGTAACGTTTGCACCTTGTTCAGTGAAATAATCTTTACTTGCAACGCCCCATTCAAATGGAAGCTTATTATCTAATTCACCGTGCGATATAAAAGCATTTAATTTATCCACTGGTTGTATTGCATACTCTTCTTTCACAAATGCTGGAATGTACCCACTCAGTGCGACGATTCCTTTTACTACATTACCCATTACTAGCGCTAGGGATTGAGATAGGATTGCTCCTTGGCTAAAACCAAAAAGATAAATTTGTTCGCTATCTATTGGAAACTCTTCGATTGTATTCTCGATAAAAGATTGAAGGTCTTTTACTACCTGGTCAAAAACCGTACGATGAGGTTTCCCAAATCCTTCAATTGTGAAATATGCATAACCAGGTGGCTGATTAATAGGGCCGCGAATACTAAAGATATGACATTTGTTTTTTAAGCTAGATACTAGTCCTACTAAATCCTGCTCATTGCTACCCATCCCATGCATTAAAAATAATGCTGGATACTTTTTCGTTTTATCTGTAGTTGGTGGAGCACTATGAGTATACGTAAATGTTGTGTTCATTCGTATCTTCCCTTCAATTATAAGTCAACTAATCATAGCACTTCTGTACTTTTATTTACCATTTGTTTATCTTAAAAAATTCAAAAGAGCTAATTCCTACCACTTTAGTTTGTATTATTGGTATGATGATATTGACTATTCAAATAAGGAGTTGTTTTTACTATTATGGTAGCTAAAGTGGAAATCGGTAAAACAGGATTATTCGTTAATCCAGTAGGAATAGGTACAAATGCAGTTGGAGGACATAATATATTTCCTAATCTAAGTGATGAGACTGGGAAAGATATTGTACGGACTGCGTATAATAATGGAATTGATTTTTTAGATACCGCACATATGTATGGACCAGGAAGATCAGAAGAGTTAATAGGAGAAGTAATAAAAGAGAATCGAAATCGTCATGAAATTGTACTCGCAACCAAAGGGGCACATAAAGTAGTCGATGGGCAATTTGTTACGGATAATTCCCCTAGTTTTTTAAGAGAAACAGTGGAGAATAGTTTGCGACGACTTCAAACAGAATATATTGATCTATTTTACATACATTATCCGGATGAAAAGACACCAAAAGAAGAAGCAATTGGTGCACTTCACCGATTAAAAGAAGAAGGGAAAATTCGCGCGATTGGCGTATCTAACTTTACTCTTGATCAATTAAAAGAAGGTAACCAAGATGGTTATATAGATGTCTTGCAATCGGGGTACAATTTGTTAAAGCGGGATGCGGAAAATGATTTTCTGCCATATACAATAGAGCATAATATTTCCTTTATCCCATATTTCCCACTTGCTTCAGGCTTACTAACTGGAAAATTCGATAAAAATAGTACGATTGAAGATGGCCGTTCTAAAAATCCATTATTCCAAGGTGAAGCTTTTGTTCATAACTTGGAAAAAGTAGAACAACTTCGTCAAATAGCTAATGAAAAAAATGTTGGCGTTTCAAATGTAGTGCTTGCCTGGTATTTAGCTCAGAGAGGCATAGATGTAATTATTCCTGGAGCGAAAAAACCAGAGCAAGTTTTAGCAAATTTAAAAACGCTAGAAGTGAAGCTTTCTCTAGATGAGATAGCTGAAATTGATCGTATTTTTAACTAAAAAATTTGGCACAGAGCGAACAACGCTCTGTGCTTTTATTCTACGTCCAGACTCCAGCGCCTTGCACTGACAGGTGCTTGTGCTTTTATTATTCCCACTCATAAGGTGTTTCTTGGTATACATAATAGTTTAGCCAGTTGGAAAATAATAAGTGAGTATGAGAACGCCATGTATTAAATGGTTCTTTTGATGGATCATTATTTGGGAAGTAATTTTCTGGTACATCAATATCAATTCCTCTTGACACATCTCGGTTATACTCATCTGCTAATGTGGTCGCATCATATTCTAAATGACCCGTCACCATAATATGTTTCGCATCATTGGAAATGACAAGAAACACACCAGCGTCCTCCGAGACTGATAGTAAATTTAGGGCTGGATTGTTTTTAATTTCATCATAAGAAACAGATGTGTAACGAGACACTGGTGCATTAAAAACATCATTAAATCCACGTACTAAATCTACTGTTAAGTCAAATAAATGATGATCAAACACCCCGAAACATTTCTTTGGCAATTCGTATTTTTCAATTCCATAATGATGATATAGAGCAGCTTGTGCTCCCCAACAAATATGTAAAACGGATGTCACATTCGTTTTCGTCCAGTCCATTATTTGAACCATCTCTTCCCAGTAATTTACGTCTTCAAATGGTAAATGTTCAATTGGAGCCCCTGTAACAATCATGCCATCGTATTTACGGTGCTTGATCTCTTCAAACGTTGTGTAAAATGTATCTAAATGCGTTTTACTTGCATTTTTAGATTCATGCGAAGCCATATTCATAAAAGTAACATTCACTTGTAATGGTGTATTTCCTAAAAGTCTTAGTAGTTGTAGCTCAGTTTTCTCCTTTTCTGGCATTAAATTTAAGATAATGATATTGATAGGACGGATATCCTGTGCGACAGCACGCTCCTCATCCATTACAAATATTTTTTCTTTTTTTAATAATTCTGTTGCTGGTAATTGCTTTGGTACTTTTATCGGCATTGTCTTTGTCTTCCTTTCTATGTAACATAAAAACCCTCTTTTCTCAGGGATAAGAAAAGAGGGTGTGTTGATAGCTCTCAGTTCTTATCTCTCAAGACAAAAAATCTTGTAGGAGTTAGCACCTTTCTGACAAATTCAGAGGTTGCTGAAGCTTCACAGGGCCATGTCCCTCTGCTTCTCTTGATAAGAATATTTAATTGTTAAATTTATTAATCTTATAAATACTATCACGGGAAAATTATTTGTGCAACTATTTGAAATTATCAATGATGAAGACCTTCCAAAAAGAAATATTCGGAAGGTCTTCTTTTATGCTATTTTTTTTGTATTTCAAAAATGATACGATTTCCACTCGGATCTTTTGTAGAAAGTGTTTGTTCATGCACATGAACTTCATAATTGTGTTTTTCAAACTGGTTTTTCAGTTCTTCCAATGTATCTTTAGTTGGAAGTACTATCGTATATTCTTTTAATCCAGTTGCATTTGCTGGAGGTTGAGGATTGTTTTCCCCCGCCCAAACATTCCCTGCTATATGATGGTGATATCCACCTGCGGAAATGAAAAATGCGGAATCTAACACTGTTTGTTTCTCAAATCCTACAACGTCCACATAAAACTTTATCGATTCTTCCACATTCGCAACTCGCAAATGCATATGTCCAATTGTTGTTGTTGCTGGGAGACTTCCATCACTATCAAAATCGGCCAAATTAGCTAGCTCTTTAAAATTTAACGGGTTACTACCTCCCGGGTATTTCGAACAATCTTCTACTGGGCGATCGACATAAATTTCAATACCATTGCCTTCAATATCATATAAATAAAAAGCCTCGCTATAGCCATGATCACTTGCACTATCCAACCGAGCAATTGGAATAAACCGTTCAAAATGAGTAAATCGTGCCTCTTGCTCGACTGGGCTATCTACTGTCTTTTTACTTCTTAAAATTTGAAAAAACTTAGTTGCAAATGCCTCTCTTGTTGGAACTAAAAAAGCCGTGTGGAAAACTCCGGTACTTCTAGATGCCTGAAGTTCATCTGCAGTCTTTTCTAGAATTAATATCGCCTTATCGCTCCCTTTTCCTGCAAGCGATGCTTTTGTTTCATCCTGTTGAATTACGTGTAACCCAACCACATCTTCATAAAAAGCTATTTGTCTCTTTAAGTCCATCACTTTCAGAACGACTTGACCTATTTGTGTCTCTGGATGAATAACAAATGGAACTGTTTTTTCTGTTATACTTACTATTTTTGACATAAGATCCTCCTCATTTTTACTTATTAATAATAATTAAACCCCAATACCTAGTTATTCTATATGTTTATTCAACATTAGCATGGGAATGATTGATTTGCAATACTCTAACAAATTAAAAGATGTAATAAAAGCCCTTTCGAATAGTGCATATTCTATCCGAAAGGGCTTTCCAATTATATTTATACTTTAATATGATTAATATGAAATCTCACTTTATTATCAATAATGACCGTACCATTATTTATAAAAAATATTGTTCTACTTCTTTCCAATTATTTAATCGGACATAGGCATTATTATTCACATTGTGTGGAGCTGAAAATAATAATCCTTCCCCTTTAAAAGTGTCTAAGTTTTTAGGGGTGTCATCAATTAAATAATCCGCGCAAATAATACTTTTATCTCCACAAAAAACGAAATGTTTTTCGTTCAAGAAAGGAAAGTGCTTTTTTAACCATTGATACTTAGGTGCTAATGAAGCTGGAAATTCCATTGCTGCAGTAACTATGAATATATCATATTGCTTACTTAATCGTCTCAAAGCCTCTTGGCTACCTTCCATCACGTCAAGATTTAGGAAAAAGGATTCCTCTGCTAAATAATCATTTACTTTTTCGTGAAAACGTTGATCAAGTTCTGTGAGTAATTTCCCATGTAGGTTAGCTAGCGTATATTTGGTTTGACAATCAGCATTAAATAACTGCAAACATTTTAAGCTAAAAGCTGAAATTACTTCATCCATATCAATTGCAATTCGTTTCAATCTTCATTCTCCATCCATTGTTCCAATAATTGCTCTAAAAACTGAGCTCGTTGTTTTTTGGTTTCCATTAACTGTTCATAATGCTCCCAATCATTTGCCGACTCTATTTGATCAGTTAATATTTTTATTTCCTTTTCAACTTGAGCGATTTCCTCTTCTACCGATATATCTCGCTTTGGCTTTATCTGTATTGGTTTATCTGCTTTCTTTGTTTCCACTACTATAACCGGGCGGCGTTTTGCTTGTAACTCATCCCATTTAGCACGGGCCCATTCGTATGGACCTTCAAATGTTTCTAGTTGACCTTCGTCTAGCCATGCTGTCCTTGGAAATAGCTTATTCAAAAAGTAACGATCATGAGAAACAGCAAGTATCGTACCTTGGAAGTCTTCTAGTGCGTCTTCCAATACTTCTCTTGAATCAATATCTAGATGATTGGTAGGTTCATCTAGCATTAAGCAATTTATGTCCTGATGCATGAGTTGCGCAAGGCGTAAACGCATTCGTTCTCCACCACTTAAATCGCCTACTCGTTTAAATACATCGGGTCCGTAGAACATAAATTTAGCTAATATATGGCGTGCATCCCCTTCAATGACATTTACTTCATTACGAAACACATCAATGAGCCGTGCTTTCGGATCTATAATATGGAAGTGCTGCGAAAGAAAGCCTACCCGAACATTGCTACCGAGCCGGGCAATACCTTTATCTACCGGTATTTCTTCACGTAGTAAATTTAATATCGTCGACTTACCAGTACCATTACGACCGACAATTGCTACCCGGTCTTTCCAGTACACATGTAAGTTTGCAAGATGAAGCAACACTTTTTCGTCGAATGATTTGCACACGTCTTCCATGACAATCACTTCTTTGCCGCTCCTTGCGGCAGCTTCAAAAGTTAAATCCATCTTTTTCGGATCGATTAGCGGTTTTCTTACCTTTTCCATCCGTTCCAAAGCTCTTTCCATATTTCTCGCTTGACGATGTAAACCGGGGTTTGGAGGAATAGCTTCATTTGCCCATTGTCTTAATCGTTTAATCGCTTCTCTCATTTTCTTAATCTTTTTTTGTTGTTCTTCGTATGCTTGAAACTCACGTGTAAGTCGTTCTTCTTTTTCTATACTAAAGGCCGAGTAATTTCCATGATAGACCGTTAGTTCGCCTTCTTCTAAATCAGCCACTTTTGTAACAACTTGGTCTAAAAAGTAACGATCATGAGAAATAATCACTACCGTTCCTGCATAAGCGACCAAATATTCCTCTAGCCACTCTACAGCAAATAAATCTAAATGATTCGTCGGTTCGTCTAAAAGCAGTAAGTCCGGTTTTGTAAGTAAAAGCTTACCTAACAAAATCTTCGTCTGTTCTCCACCGCTCAAACTAGAAAAAGATTGATAAACGAAGTTTGATAATTGAAGTCCTTGTATCACTTTTTCTATTTCCGATTCCATTTGGTATCCACCAAGATTCGTAAATGCTTCCTGCGCATCTCCATAACTTTGTAGTAATGTATCCATTTCTTCTGGATTAGCATCGGATAACCTCATTTCGAGATCTTTCAGCTTTATTTGTATTTCGTTTAATGACTGGAAAGCGCTATTCAACACATCAAAACCTGTTATGTCTGCTGAAAATGTAGGTATTTGTGCTAAGTAACCTATTTTTGTTCCTTTTTTAAAATGGATACTTCCTTTATCTGGCGATTCTATACGAGCAATCAACTTAAATAAAGTCGTCTTTCCTGCCCCGTTTCGTCCAACAACTCCAAGTCTATCCCCAGTCTTTATAGATAGAGATAAGTTTTCAAAAATTATATTTCCTCCAAGCATTTTGCTTATTTCTTGTATTGTACATATCATGTTATTCGCTTCCTTTTCCTTTTAATCAATTCAGCTGGAAGCATTTTTCTGCACAAAAAAAGACTGCCTGAAAAGCAGTCTTTTCCATGTGTACATGGTTCAGAAAGAATGACTTTATCAGCTGTGGTATTCATTCAATTTGCTAAAAATGGACAGACTGGTCCCGTTGATAGCAATTTCATGAGTAATCGCACAAGATGTGGATAAAAATTCCAGGATAAATCTATGTGCATTCACAGCGTTTTTCATTCTTTCTTCACCTCCGTTCGATATAGTTAAAATTATTTTATCATAAAAATTCTAATAATTCAATGGATTATTCCTTTGGTTTTTCAAAAGTTGGATCATTCATATCGTCACCTGTGTCCGGGATACCGATGTCATTTTCTTGATTGACTTCTTCATTTCCGGTATTGGGGATATTTTGTTCTCGACTATCCATTTGTGTTTCGGGGTTAGCAGGTTCATTTGACTCACGATTAGACCCACATGCTGATAGCATAAGCAATGAAACGAGTATAGCGAATGAAATTCTTTTATTCATTTAATTTCCTCCTACTTTTTCGTTAGAATACGCTAATTTAACAGCTTTATGCAAAAAAAGTAAAATTACCATTATAAATGGATAATTCACGGAATAGGGATACTGCGTCTTAAGGAAGTTACCGGTGGGATTTCCGCTGCAGGGCGGACGCTTTCCGCGGGCACGGCTTCAATCTCCTCGTCGCTCACGCTCCTGCGGGGCTTTCAGCTCGCGCTGTTCCCGCTGGAGTCGCCGCCCTTCCGCTTCAATCCACGAAAAATACTGCTAACTAATTAGCGTCACTGTTTTAAACTCAATTCTATGTAATATTTGCTGAAGTTAAATTCCAATAATTGGTCAAGCGAGACAAAACATGCTGTGAACGCGACAAACTACCTTCCGAACACGACAAAGCCTATGCCGAAAGTTACAAAACAGCTGCCGAACGCGACAAAACCAATCTAGCGGATGCTTTTTGCCATAGTGCGAGGGCTTGCGGTCACTATTCAATTAATTGTTGCGCAGTATCCCTAATTGCGTTTAATAATAATATTGGCATACCTTATATTGTTTGTTGTTTGGAGAAAGTTATACACTCAACATAAATTTAATAATTTCCTAGAAAAAGAAAAAACCCCAGTACAGTCACTGGAGTTCCACATTTCCTTATTCTTCAATATCGAAGTGGATTTCATCTTCATCACTGAATTCTTTGCCATTTTCAAACAGAACAGTCGTCCGTAATATTAGATTAGACACTTCCTCTTCCCCATCCGAAATCCATCTTTCATCGGGCATAATTTCAAAAGGAATCATTTGCATATCTTTAGAAGCGACTGATCCAACTAATTCAATTGAATGTTTGGAGATGATTTCAGAAACAAGCTCGTTCCTTACTTTGAAAACCTCCAGTTTAATATTTTCAACAGATTCATCGTCATGGACACCATCAATATAGATGGTACCAGAAAGATTTATACCGTGTTCAATATAAGGATGGTCTACTATTGTATCGATTTTAATCGTTTGTACTTTTATAGAAGATTCAAACTTCTTCGCCATTACTCTCAATCCACCTTGTTATTTGTATGCTCATATTGGTTTTCTAAATTCGGTTCATATTTATTATAACGTCTTTTAAATAATGTATAAAAATGTGACACAATCACTTTTAGGATTGCATACCCTGGAATCCCTAACACAACACCTGGGACTCCAAATAATGCCCCAGAAGTAATCAAAACGAAAATAATTGTGATTGGATGCACATGAAGAGATTTTCCCATAATTTGTGGAGAGATAAACTTTCCTTCTACTAATTGAACTACCGTCCACACGATGGCCAGCTTTACTAACATAAGTGGATCCGACGACACAAGTGCAATGATAACAGCCGGAGTAATTGCAATGACTGGACCTAGATAAGGTACGACACTTGTCACCATTGCAATTACTCCAAGAAGTAACGCATATTCCATGCCAATGATTGTGAAGCCAATAAATATCATAATTCCAATACACATGGCCACTAGAATTTGCCCTTGAATATAGGCACTGATTTGGTTATCGATACTTCTGAAGACAGAGTGAAAATCATCCCGCATGCGAGGTGGAAAAACTCTTATCACAAACTTTGGTAGCTTTTCTCCGTCTTTTAATAAATAAAAGAGAATAAATGGTACCAAAATAATAGATAATACAAAGCTTGTTACCGCACCGACAACAGAAGTGATTCCTGTTGCGATGCTGGAAATTGCATTTTGAAACAATTTACCCACTTCAGCAGGAACGTTTCTCAATACTTCCATCGCTTCTTTTTCAATTTCTAGATAATAGTCTGAAACAAACGATGTTCTTAAAAAACTGTCTAAAGAGTTCAATAGCTGAATCAGGTAAACAGGTAATTCTTCGACCAACCTAGTAGACTGTGATTTTAAAAATGGAACGACCAAAAATACGAGTAAGGTGATTAATCCGATTAATGCTAAAAAGATGATTAATATACCCCATACTCTCGGAATTTTTATCTTCTCGATCAGTCGCAATATAGGTCTCAATAAATAATATGCAATGACCGCTAGAATAACTGGTAAAACCACATTTCCTAGAAATATAGTTAACGGATCAAAAATAAACGAAACTTTGTCGTATACCATCACTATAAGTCCTATTAACAATATTACGATAAATGTGAAGAACGTATTACGTCCTCCTAAAAATTTTATGTATCTTGTAGAAAAAAAAGAAGGTTTTTCAGGCTCCACTTTTATCAAACACCCTTTCTTATATAGTTTATTTTACGGACGAATGAAAAGATTGGCAAATAATAAAGACGCCTCGGCGTATTTGCCTCCAAATTTTGATTTGCGCTTGAGGCTTACAGGTGTGGGTCATGCAATCGTAGCCGCAGGACGCGGCGACCTTAGCCAGATTTCCTCGATAATCAGCAGTTATTGTTTGCGACGAGTAACAGCTCGAGCAAGGTTTTTTTGACCTCACTGAATTGTATATATACTTTGCTTTCATCTCACCGCTTATTAAGAGCGGTAGACTTCTGCTCCTGTGCAAGCTCGTCGCAAAAAAACATCTGCTTAATGAAGTTAAAGCGTTATTATTTTGCCAAAAAATCATCAATGGCTTGTTTATTTTTTTCTGTATTAATTTCAAGAACTGATCCAGCATGCTTATAGCTAGAATCGTAGTAAGTTCCTTCTACTGGTATAGTTAGCTTTTCCATTTCTATTTTTCCACTAATAAGCGCATCTATAATACGTTTTGCTTTATCCGTTCTAGAATAATCTGTTTCAATATAGCCTTCTGCAGCGCCTAAAAACTTAGGGGTATTAGGCAGGTTTTCTATCGAAAGTAGTTCATTTTTTAATGCTTCCATAACTTTTTGTTGTCTTTCAACTCTCCCAAAATCGCCTTCTCTATCTGCGCGAAATCTTGCATAACCAAGCAGTTCTTTACCGGATAAATTATGCTGCCCCTTGACGAGGGAAACCCCGATTTTCTCTGACATATCTTTTTCTACATTCATCGGAACACCATTAGGAGCAAGTATATCAACAAGCGATTCAAAGCTACTAAAATCAATTAACGCATAATGGTGAACGGGAAGATCAAACATTTGATTAATGGTATTTTTTAATAACTGAACTCCTCCAAGATAATAAGCTGTATTGAGTTTATATGATTGATGATCAGGAATATCTGCATATATATCCCGCATAAACGAGATCATCTTCACGTCATTATCTTGTTTATCCCAAGAAACGAGCATCATCGTATCAGAACGCGCTTGTTTTTGTCCTCTTGAGTCAACCCCAAGCACTAATATATTTTCCCGTTCCCCTTTTCGCAACTTATCCCCTTCAAAATCAATTGTTAAATCCACTTCTTTGTTTGCCAATTTATATCCAGCGGAATATTGCAGAACGGTATAGGTTCCACCTATTATTAAAACTAATACAAGAAATAATGTGAGGACTCGTCCTATTCGGAGTCGTTTCTTTCGTTTACGTCTTGTTGGTATTTGTCGTTCTTCTTCCATTTTGAAATCGCTCCTTTATATGTTAATAATAACGTATTTTCCACGTTTAAGTTTCGGAATTTTGTACAATTAAGCATCTCATGATAAAATTCTAGTTGCAATAATGGGAGGAATGATAATAATGGAAAAAGCAACATTCGCTGGTGGCTGTTTTTGGTGCATGGTCAAACCATTCGATTCATGGGATGGCATTCATAAAGTAACTTCTGGTTATATGGGAGGACATGTAGAAAATCCAACGTATGAAGATGTAAAAAAAGGAACATCTGGTCATCTGGAAGTAGTCGAAATTCAATATGACCCTTCAATTTTTCCGTACAATGAGCTACTTCAAATATTTTGGCAACAAATTGATCCAACAGATGCAGGCGGACAGTTTCAAGATCGCGGAGAAAGTTACCGCGCAGCAATATTCGTACATACTGAAGAACAGCGTCAGCTTGCAGAGTTATCAAAAGAACAATTAGCAGCAAGTGGAAAATTTTCTAAACCAATTGTTACAGAGATCAGAGAAGCAAAACCTTTTTATAAGGCCGAAGAATATCACCAAGATTTCTATAAGAAAAGCCCTGACCATTATAAAGAAGACCGTGCTCAGTCCGGTCGAGACGAATTTATAGACAAACACTGGAAATAAGCATAATAAAACAAGTATTCAAAATACCAAGTTAGCCTTAATTCGTGGTATAATAAGAGCATTGTGAATTTTAGGAGGTACTAGCATGATTGCAGTAAGTAATGTAAGTCTTCGTTTTGGTGATCGTAAATTATTTGAAGACGTGAATATAAAGTTTACACCGGGTAACTGTTACGGTTTAATCGGTGCAAATGGTGCAGGAAAATCAACATTTATTAAGATTTTATCTGGAGAAATAGATCCACAAGAAGGTAATGTCATTATGAATCCAGATGAACGTTTAGCGATTCTAAAACAAAATCACTTCGAGTACGAGGAATATACAGTTTTAGAAACAGTTATTATGGGGCATAAACGTTTATATGAAGTAATGAATGAAAAAAATGCCATTTATATGAAAGAAGACTTTTCAGATGAAGATGGTATGCGTGCAGCTGAACTAGAAGGTGAATTCGCAGACTTAAATGGTTGGGAAGCAGAATCAGAAGCTGCTATTTTACTACAAGGTCTAGGAATTCCTGATAGTATGCATGAAAAGAAAATGTCGGAGTTAACTGGTTCAGAAAAAGTAAAAGTGTTATTATCTCAAGCACTATTTGGTAAACCCGATGTTCTTTTACTAGATGAGCCTACCAACCATTTAGATATTAAAGCAATTCAATGGTTAGAAGACTTCCTTATCAATTTTGATAACACAGTAATTGTTGTTTCCCATGACCGTCACTTCTTAAACAAAGTATGTACGCATATTGCGGACTTAGACTTTAGTAAAATCCAAGTATACGTTGGAAACTATGACTTCTGGTATGAATCAAGTCAACTTGCAACGAAGCTAGCATCTGATCAAAATAGTAAAAAAGAAGAGAAGATTAAAGAGCTTCAAGCCTTTATCGCTCGATTTAGTGCAAATGCCTCTAAATCTAAGCAAGCAACTTCACGTAAGAAAATGTTAGACAAAATCGAGTTAGATGATATTAGACCATCTTCTCGTAAGTATCCTTATGTCAATTTCTCAATGAAACGTGAAATTGGAAATGATGTCTTACAAGTACAAGATCTAGGCTACACATTTGAGGGAGAAAAGCTATTCTCTAATTTGAACTTTACTTTGAATAAAGATGACAAAATTATTCTTCTTGGAGGAGAATTAGCAAAATCTGCATTACTTCGTGTACTCGCAGAGGAAGAAGAGCCACAAGAAGGTTCCATCCGCTGGGGTGTCACTACTACACGTGCGTACTTCCCTCTAGATAATGCTAAGTATTTCGAAGGAAGTGAACCTTCACTAGTAGACTGGTTACGTCAATATTCTCCAGACGATGAAAGCGAAACATTCTTACGTGGATTCCTAGGACGTATGTTATTCTCTGGAGAAGAAGTAAAGAAAAAACCTTCTGTTCTATCCGGTGGAGAAAAAGTTCGCTGTATGCTTTCTAAAATGATGCTATCCGAGTCGAATGTACTTTTACTAGACGAACCTACAAACCATTTAGACTTAGAATCTATCCAAGCATTAAATAATGGATTGACTGCTTTTAAAGGCGCTATGATTTTCACATCGCATGACCATCAGTTCATTCAAACGATTGCAAATCGTGTAATTGAGATACGTGAAGATGGTTCTATTTTAGATAAACAATTATCTTATGATGAATTCCTTGAATGGAAAGAAGCACAAAAACTTTCATAATAATATAAACAGGGTATTCTACTTCGATTATATCGAGGTGGAATACCCTGTTTTGCTAACCAAATATGTTAATAATTCTTGGAATTCTTTTAATATCATGTGCGCTTTTTTATTCTGTCGTGTAAGAGACCATCTGAATGTTTATTTTCCCCTGTTACAAATTCAGTCATGTAATGAGTCAAATATTGACCATAATTATTATTTGTTTTTAACAAGAGTTCATCTAAATAGTATGCTCCTTTTGGTATTTTATCTAATAACAGGACTAATAGAGACGCATAAATTCCGCAAGCTACTTGAAAATATGTGGCATTAGTTTAGTATTTAGCAAAAATCGAATCATTTCTTGATACATTGTACATATATCTTTCCTTGTCTTTATAAACTAGTAGTACTCCTGCTAAATCCTCCCCTTTTAATGTAGCTTCAAGGGGGTCAAGAACCTTCATTTCAAAATCCCACAATTTATCTACATCTTCAATATTTGAACGAATTAACTCAGAAGTATGATCATTTATCTTATTTAAAAAGCCACATTCCATATCGTACAATTTACCTAATATATAAACTTCTCCATGTGGCATTAAGCAACCATAAAATTTCTTATCCCCCAGCGTCACTTTAAATTCGACGTCATATACATTTTCATATAGGAAAAGTGGAGTACGATGCCTCATAGACATCGGGTAACTTAATATTGCTTCATCGAGAAAACATTCTGGTGACCAAGTTGTATAGATTACATTCTTCTTTGCTTTCTTTATATCTCTATAAAATGAATTATCATCTTCCACAATATAACAGGCAATTGGAGCTTCTTCTGATAGATCATTTTTTAGTAGCTCAATTGCCATCCATTGAACCACACCTGGATTCATACCTGATCCAATTACAGCACGTAAATTTGTAAAAGTATGTTTCTTCTCTTCTAAAATTCTCATTCTCTCTATTAACCCAAATCCTTCAAATAATTCTTCATTTTCATCAACCATCGTATTCTCTAATGCTATGTTTACATATTTGATACCAAGTTGATCGCAGCGTTGTAACATTTCTACCGTATCAGCCCAGGAAACATCAATCACAACAGATGTTTTCGAGTTTTTAAGATGTTTGATAAAATTATTTGTATCTTTTAAATCGAATTGATGTAAAACTATTTGATCTTTCATATTGGGAAATAAATTAGAATAGTTTGATTCTCTTTCATTTATTCACCTCATCTCTTTTTAATAATATATGTGATGAAATGATAAGAGTTTAGACAGTCCCCCATTGAGAAATTAACTTCTGTTCTAATAGTTTTATACAATATGTAATTTGCACAGTCACTCTACCTTATTGAACATAATGTAATACTATTAAAGATTTAAAATTAATAAATTCCACTACTAAACGAAAATTCACATGACAAAATGTTTTTGATTGTCAAAATGATATTCTTAATGACGCAATAGTGTTAGAGCAATTATTAACAGGAGCAATAAATAAATTAGGAATGGAGATTCTATCCTATCATTTCCATTCCTTTATACCTGAAGGAGTAACAGGAATTATTGGGATATCAACTTCTCATTTTTGCATTCATACATGGCCGGAGCATAGATATGCAGCATTAGATCTATACACAGGTGGAGATCAAAAAATATGGCCGGCATTAAAAGAAATTCTTCAAATGTTACAAGCTAAACAATCCGATGTATATGAGATCTCCCGTGGTGAAAAAATGAATAATAATACAGCTTTTAAAAAATTCACTCTTACTTTAAACGAATCTAATAATGAAATTATAGAATCCGAAACTTTAAGGTTTTACTCGATATAGCTGAGATTTAAGGTAATAAAAAACGACTTTACAATTCAAATTTGAATGTAAAGTCGTCTTATTATCACCTGTGGCTATTAAATAAACATAACCAGTAAATTACTTTTGATTATTGTGAAAAAACTACTCTATGGTAAATAGGTTATGATGGATTGTTTTGGAGGGAACGATCACTAAACCATTACCTAGTTTTCTAGCATTCGGAGGGATGCCACTTCATTTCATCCAGCCGAATGCTAATTTTGAAGTTAACTCTAGTTTGTCTTTCAAGCTTTATTTCCCTTTTTTATAAATTTACCTAGTATAGATTTCGATGGTAGTTTACCTACAACAGAATCACTTGTTTTTGATATTTTCTTTAAAGAATTTAATAATTTTTCATCACCGACCCAATGCTCTTCGATAATTTCAGGAGAAAATTTATTTAGTAACATATTTACCACATATGTAGCCACAATAATATCATCGATAAATCCGCCAGGACCGATTAATCCCTCGGGGAGGACGTCAAGCGGTGTGATAAAATATAAAATTCCACTACCAATAAGTGTTTTATATTTTGTGTCTATTCGACTATCTAACATCGCTTTTATAAGCAAATGAAATAAATCTGGAGCAAACAATAAATACGGTGCAAATTTAGACGTTTTCCCCGCTTTAGATTGAGCAAAATCCGTAATTTTTGAACGCAATTTCATATAAAAGTCTTGCTGTTCCTCATAAGGAGGTAACTCTTTTTTCAATTCAGTATTCACTAATATCTCTCCTCTCTTATTTTCACTATACCAAAAAAACGACAAAATGAAACAAATAACCACATAGGCTGTCTAATCATAAACTAAATCAGGAGGTAACTAAAATGATAAAGCATTTATTTTTTCTAATACCTATTTTATTTCTTGTTGCTTGCGGAAACGAAAAACCTGTAGATACGGAAACAACTTCAAAAACTCCGTCAGAAGAAGTAGGTACTACTTCTGAACCGTCGATCAACTTATCTCACTTTTTTATGCCCGACAATTCCGTAGCTCAATTTAAAGGAGAAGGAAATGAATATGCGTCCTATACTTTGACAACCCGGTATCCATATGAAAATTATGTCATTACGTATGAGGATAACGGTGGAACAGTTGTCCAAAGGATATATAATATCCAAAACAATAAAGTAAGTCTAATAGCTGAATATGGTGAAGCTTATGAACCTACAACTTATAGCCTAGAAGAACTCCAAACAATGCAAGAGGTTGAAGTATATTTAGCCACTCCGCTTGAAGTTGGTGCTACATTTAACGATTGGAAAATTACCTCAACTACGGATTCTTTGATAACGAGTCTCCAAACATTTAATGACGTCATCGTTATGGAAAAAAGAAATGAAGATGGGTCCACCATACGAAAATATTTCAAAGAGAATTTTGGAGAAATCAAAAGGGAATTTATCTTGCAAGAAGGCGATGAACAGTTTATCGTCCGTTCTGTTATCGAAAATTTGGAGTGAAAACTAGTTAACAGAATACCTACAGCAAACCACTAGATGACGAACTAACGCACGATAAAAGTCTTCCCTTTATCAAAAAAAGAAGCTCCTCCATTTCGGAGGGCTTCTTTTCATCAATTATAATTTAGTTACATTTGCAGCTTGTGGTCCGCGGTTTCCTTCTACAACTTCAAATTCTACTTTTTGTCCTTCTTCAAGTGATTTGAAACCTTCACCTTGAATAGCAGAGAAGTGTACGAATACATCGTTTTCTCCTTCTACTTCGATAAAGCCAAATCCTTTTTCCGCGTTAAACCATTTTACTGTACCTTGTTTCATGTTATTACCTCCAAAAATATTAATCAATATGCGAAAAACAAAAATTCACATATTCCATGAAGTACCGACATCACATCGATCACTACATAGGATATGTGAATTACAAATACTGTTTCTCACTTTAAATTGTTAATTAAAGTATACCAGTTGGATAAATATAGTCAACAAGTTTTTTTATAATTCTAAATCGTTTACTGCTGAGTATTCCAAATTACCCCATGATATATTTGTAAATCATCCTCACATGATTCACAATAACATTGCTCTTTCATCGACCAAAAAGCCCAATATTTATCCCCTTTTACTTGCTCTTTAGGGAACTTTTCACGAAATTCATTTAATGTCTTATTTAAATAATGCAATGCCTCCTCCTCTTGCTCGAAGGTGACTTTTGTTACGATATGTTGCTCCCATCCTTCGAAAGCCCACCAAGGTTCGTAATCTGCTTTCATATAAATAACTTCATACATTTTCATCGCCTCTAACATTTATTGTTAACACATATTGTACTGCTTCGACGAAAAATGTCTACTCAAATGACTTTTACATGGTGAAAGATTTGAAAATATGCATAATATCAGTTAAGTTATAGTTAATACTATTTATGTAACGATAAAGGAGAAGATGAGTTGAAAAAGCGGGCACATATTCATATGCACGGAGATGTAGATGGAGTTGGCTTTCGATTTCTAGTAAAACAAAAAGCACAATCACTTAGTTTAAAAGGTTATTGTATGCAAAATGAGTACCAGGAAATTATAATAGATATAGAAGGCGATGTAGGTCGCTTAAATGAATTTATCGAATTTATTCAAAAAAGTGTATTCCCTTTATCAAAAAATAATGCATTTGAAATCGAAATATTCGATATGCTAAAGGAATATACAAAAATGGAAACAGATATCGTCTAAATCTATAGGAAAATGAAACCTTCTTCCCTCCCATTCGTATTTAATACTGTAGATAAAAGGAGGTAACCTGTTATGACTGAAGTAATGAATACAATTATTCGTCATTTGATCAATATACCCATTATGTTCCTATCCTGGTTCGTTTTCTTTTTCCCATTCGACATCGGATACTTCGTCAGTTCCGCACTTGCAATTGGTATATACTTCGTGTCGAATTTTAGTATAAAAAAGTTGCAGCATCGAAGAATTATGAAGAAACACCAGCTTACTCACTCTGAGTATTTCCATATACAAAAACAACTAAAAGAAGCGAATGCAAAAATTCGTACGCTAAATAGCCACTATTTGAAAGTACGATCATTTAGTTCATTTAAACAATTATTTGAAATGAATAGATTAGCAAAACGGATTATTTCTTTAGTAAAAGAGAATCCACGTAAGTTTTACCAAGTAGAAAATTTTTTCTATGCACATCTAGATTCTGCTGTAGAGCTGACATCCAAATATACGCTTCTAGTGTCTCAACCGATGAAAAATCATGACTTTAAAATTGCTTTAGCAGATACTCGCGAGACTTTAGAATCGATGAATTCCATTATGGAGGACGATCTAAAAGATGTACTAGCTTCTGATATTGAACACCTCAAAATGGAGCTAGATTTCGCTAAATTATCAGTAAACAAAAGAGAGAAACCTCTATATTTAGAAGGAGAATCAGAAAATGAGCGACAAAACAGTCAATACTAGTGATGATTTATTAATGGATGAATTATTAGCAAGTCCATTTGAACTAAATACAGCAAAACCCCAAGCTGTAACTACAGCGGAGAACTCTGCTCCTACAAAACTAATTGACCGGCTGTCTGAAGCGGAGCAACAAAAAGCTAGACAACTGGCAAACCAAATCCCCGCCGGTAATTACGAAGCAATTTTGACGTATGGAGCAAACGCACAAACCGAACTTTCTCGATTCTCTCATCAGATGTTAGATCATGTACAGAAAAAAGACATAGGTCCTGTTGGCGATATTTTAGGTGATTTAATGAACAAGCTTTCAGATATTAATCCGGAAGAACTGACTACGCAAAAAAAATCAGGTATCAAACGATTGTTTAATCGAGTAAACCGTTCTGTTCAAGAAATGATGACAAAATACCAAAAGTTAAGCACACAAATTGATCGTATTGGCATTCAACTGGAACATTCCAAACGTGGTCTAGTGGAAGATGTGCATATGCTCGATAAATTATATGAACAGAATAAAACGTATTTTCAAGCGCTAAATGTTTATATTGCTGCTGCGGAAGTAAAAAAAGAAGAAATTATGAATGTTACAATCCCTGAGATGCGACGAAAAGCAGAAGAATCGAATGATCAAATGGCATATCAGGAAGTCAATGATATGGCACAATTCGTAGACCGTTTAGAAAAACGAATGTACGATTTACAATTGTCTCGCCAAATAACGATTCAAAGTGCACCGCAAATCCGTATGATTCAACAAACGAACCAAACGCTAGCAGAAAAAATACAATCTTCCATTATGACGTCTATCCCACTTTGGAAAAACCAAATTGCAATTGCACTAACTTTAAATCGTCAACAAAAAGCAGTGGAAGCACAAAAACAAGTAACGAAAACAACAAATGATTTACTACTGAAAAATTCGGAAATGCTCAAAGTGAATAGCATAGAAACTGCGAAAGAAAATGAACGTGGTATCGTTGAAATTGAAACACTAAAGAAAACGCAAGAAAACCTACTTCAAACAATAGAAGAAACGATGCGCATTCAAGCAGATGGCCGAGTAAAACGAAAAGCAGCCGAAATTGAAATTGGGCGCATGGAAGAAGAGTTAAAACAACGTCTCCTACTAATAGCCGACCAATCGAAAAACCGTCCTTCTTAACGAAGGACGGTTTTTTAAAAAGAAAAGAGAGTTATGCTTTTCTACTCATTGTCAATCCAGCTCCAGCGCCTTGCCCCTGCGCAAAACTCTTCGCAGAAGCACCACGATGTCGCGAACTTAGACTGTATTCCTCTAACATAGGCGCTTGCTCTTTTCTTAAGTACTTTTTACAACATGATGAAGCATCTTCCGAAGTAGACGTAATGTTTCTTCTGAAAACTTTTCGAGTGATGCGGCAGCAGCAGTCTTTTTCCCAAATATTAAGCGGAACAAATTCAATTGTTCTTCCGTTGCCTCTGTATCATTCAAAAATAAATGTAACACGGATATATGCTTGCGCTCGAGCTCGACTACAGCTTCTGCAGTATCCATAATGCCATTTTGCGCATATCCAAATGCAGAAGGTTCTCCGTCCGAAAAGACGAGCAAAAATTTATGCGCTTCTGGCCGGCTCTCCAATCTTTTCCCCATCCATCTGACTGCAAACCCATCCCGGTTATCCTCATGTGCTTCTATAGACAGTATGTTCAAACCGCTATCTTTCCCACCATCTTCGAGCTTATGAATCCATTCGAATGTATTTGGCTGCTTTGTGTCTGAAGCTTCAAATGCATCCTCGTAATGTAATACAATCTCATGCGAAATCTTTAGCTGTCTAAGCACATCATGAAATAATAGAACTGCTTTTTTTGTTTCATCCAGTTTGTCTTGCATCGATGCGGATCCGTCAACTAACAGGCCAAAAACTGCATTTAAATGCGTACTTGGCGCATTCTTTTTATAAAAGGGTTTTGGTCGTTCCTCTGTCCAAAGTGTCGTTAGGTTGGAAGAAAGTCTTCCTTTCGACAGATTCAACCGTTTGTCTACCTTTTTTTGTTCCATTCGTTTTTTCATTTCTTGTACGAAAGCTCTGACGAACGGGGCTTGCTCTTGTCGATATGCTTGAAGCAACAGTTTGTTTTCGCCCGCAGTAGCCCTTTCTATACGTGTTTCCTCATATTCAACATGTAGATGTTCTTTTCCAAACGCTTTACCAGCTTTTTTCTTGTCATTTGATTTTTCCTCTTTATATTCCGTGATCAAATTCTCTCTGGTGTCGCCGGATGACCTGCCTTGACCAATTTGGGTGATGTCGTGTCCCTCTCGTCCTTCTTGTGAGGCGATATTTTGGTCGGCTTCCCCATCTCTTCCATGTTCGAGTTCAAATTGCAAATGAACACCATCTTCTTGTTCATTTTCGCGATGCCAAGAACGGAAAATTTCTTCAATAGTTTCTTTCTTCCCCTCTTCCCCAACGAGAGAGTCTTTCATACCTTGATGATAATGAAAGTCTACGCTAGGTAGGTTGGAAGCAGAAAGAATCGCATAATATTGATGTAAGGCATCATCTTTCATATGTGCTTGCAGTAAATAATAGAGTTGATAGACGATATCGATTGATCCTTGTGTATCCTTGCTTTCATAGACTTTTTCAATAATCCCATTTGCTAACGAAAAGAACTCTGGTCCATTCACATGCATAGTACCTTCATGCAAACCAATATATACATAGCTGATAAATGCATCTGCCAAAAATCCTTTTTGACTATTTACGAGGAGTTGTTGTTTATGAAAAGCTAGATAAGTCTGTACTCTCGATCGAAATATGTTAGCTGTTCCTACTCTTTTTTTCTGAATCTTTTCCACTAAACGAAACTCTTCTAAACAAAATAGGAGCTGATCCAGGAGTTTAGATAGATTATTTGGCTTTTCTTTCAAAAATTCTCTCCACGCTTGTACACTGAAATATTTCCAAAATCCTTCTGTTAACAAGTATATATCAGATAATCTACCTACATGCATAATTCCATCTTCTCGGTGTCTCCAAAATACACTAAGCGAAACGGTTTGGTCTTCTGGTTGAAATTCGATTAGCTTACGCTCATTGACGAGGATTTTTGTATTTTTTGTTAATGCTTTAGCCATATTTTCATAATGCATTAATTTGCGCGTGTCGATTGTTTCATTATTGAATTGGATAAAACGATTTACAGAAGCCATTTATATCCCTCACTTTATCCAAGAAGAAGCTAATTCCAATACAAGATCCTTCTCTTGCTCATCCTCTAATTTTTCGGCAATCGCGTATGTAATTGCCCTCATCGGTTCCATATATTGTGCTAGTTCCGTCGCATCAAGTAGGCTACGAATGGAAGCTGCTTCTTCTGAAAGTATCCCTTGTTTTACTTGCTCCATTAAATCCTCTGCTAAGTTCAACATAACAGTTATTAACTGCTTAGGAGCTGTTGGAAACATTTCGTTCCAAAGATTCGCAAGCAATTCTCCCGAAATATATGGAATAGAAAAAGATACAAAACGATTTTTTAATGCTTCATTCATCGGGGTCGTCCCTATATACCCTTCATTAATCGCGGCAATGACAGAAAAGTCCGGATGTGCTTGAATCACTTCCCCGGTGAAAGGATTTGTCAGCATTCTTCTATAATCCAGAACGCTATGTAAGATTGGTAATGTCTCTGCCTTCGCCATATTAATCTCATCGATATATAAAATATGTCCTTTTTTCATCGCTTCAATGACGGGGCCTTCCACAAATTCAATAACGTTCGTGCCATCTTTTAATACAATTGTCTTGAAGCCGAGTAGTGCCTCTGCATCTAAATCTACCGAGCAGTTAATGCTTTGGACTGGTTGATTAAAATAGTGAGATACTGTTTCTGCAAGTTTCGTTTTCCCTGCCCCCGTAGGTCCTTTTAGTAAGACAGGCTTTTTCAATGAAATGGCAATGAGTACATCATTAAATAAATCATTATTCGGCGATAAATATCCTCCTGCCCCTATAAGTTGGCTATCTTCTTCATTATGAATTCTATTTAAACGAATTTGTTGTTGGGTATTTATTAAATCTGTCATATTATGATCTCCTTATGAAAAAAATCCGATGAATGTTCATCGGATTTTTATTGAAAATATTCTTTGTAGAAGCCGCCAACTTTTCCAGAATTGTCAACAACGAATAGAAACTCTTCTGTTTCATTCTTCACTTCATATGTTTTTCCAACTGTAAGTACATTGCTTACTAAGAATTTTTTTGCATCAGTTTGTACGCAAGTAACTGTTTTAAGTGTAGGCTTTGTAGCCCAATTTGTATGTATCATGTTTCCACTTCCTTTTATTATAGTATACGAAAGTATACTTTATAATTCAATCTGTTAGCGTTGTTTTATTGCTTTTCAAAAAAAGAAATAGAACAGCTCCTCCAAATGAAGAATCTGCTCGTGTTTTGTGATTGAATTTATACTTTTATCTCTTCTTTGACACCATTTGACAATAAAAAAGCTGCTAATTGCTCAATAACCAAATCATCTTGCGGAGGATTAAAAGCTGCACATTGCACATCTCTAAATAGACGTTCTAACTTGTTTCCTTTCGCGATACTCCTCCCGCCTACAATCCTCATAGCTTTTGCTACGATTTCCACTGCATGATTACAAATTACATGTTTGGCAATATTCACATCAATCGTAAGCTCATTTTTTAATGACGGGTCTTGCTCAAACCGACTGGCAATGGAATACAATAGATTACGAGATGTTTGATATAATAACTCTATTTCTCCAAGCTTTTGTCGGATATGTGCTGCTTTAGAAATATAATCTTCCAAACTGTGTGAATACGTATTTTTTGCGAAATCTACCGCAAAATCCCTTGCCGCTCCAGCAATACCTAAATACACTGCTGGAATTTCTAATGAGTAAACACGTCCATCTGCTAGAAATCGATTAAGTTTAGATGCATCAAGTTTAGCCAATAAGTCTGCCTCTGGAACAAATACATCATGAAAAATAATGTCATGACTTCCTGTCGCTCGCATGCCTAATGCATTCCATGTATTAATCACTTCTACTTGCTCATTTTTAGTAATTAAAAATTCTGCCGTTACATCCTCTTCTTCGATATAAGCAATAATTGAAAAATGGTTTAAAATTGGAGCCAAAGAAGCAAATGCCTTTTCACCCGTAATAATATAACCACCAACAGTCTTGCGAGCAATTGTACCTGGTTTTCCACCTCTTGATATATTTCCTTTTCCTCGCTCCGTGCTGATAATATTCATCAGCGAACCGTCTTCCACAGCAGCACGGCTAATTCTTTCAAATGCTTCTTCTGGCCAAGGAGATGTTTCACGGACATTTAAAAAGGTTAATAAGTGCCACCCTATCGAAAGTGCAGTAGATGCATCCGCCTTCCCAAGCTGTTCTTGTATTAATAACATCTCATATAACGAGATTTCATCCCCACCATACTTTTTGGGAATTGTTAATTTAAAGAACCCCTCTCTCTCAAGTAAATCAAAATGCTCAAAAGGAAATTCCCCGAGCTCATCATACTTTCCGGCAGTTTTATCTATTTCTGTCGCTAAACGCTTGGCATATTCAACAAGATCCGCTTCTCGTTTATTACGAACAAACAAGTCATTACTAAACCTTGTCATTTCTTCACCTTTTCTCTCGCGAAGCGATTCACCGGTTTTCTTAAGCCCAAATGATCTCTTAATGTATCCCCCTCATAATCCTCACGATATATTCCTCTTTGCTGTAAAATCGGCACTACTTTTTCAACAAAGTCTTCTAAATCACGTGGTAATAATGGAAATTGAATCATAAAACCATCTGCAGCTTTTTCAACAAACCATTTCTCCATTTCATCTGCTACTTGTTCAGGTGTTCCTACGAAGCCATCTCGTTTTCCAGCACCGAATAATCGTCCATACAATTCTCCAACCTTTAAGTTTTCTTCCTTAATAATTTTCATAAACTCATTCACCTGACTTTGAATACTGTTTGATTTAGGAAACTCCACTTCTATAGCTGGAGTATCCAAACTGTATTTTGAAAAATCTACGTTCCCCATATAACCAGAAACAAATTTTAATCCTACAAATGGATCTATTAAGTTTTGAAGCTCTGTATATTTGGCAATAGCTTCTTCTTCAGTAGTACCAATAATGGGAGAAATACCTTGCAGTATAAGTAGGTCATTCTCGGAACGATTAAACTCATCTAACTGTCCTTTCAACCTTTTATAATGTGTTTTCCCTGTGTCCAAATTATCCCAATGAACAAATACTACTTCAGCTGTTCGAGCAGCTAGACGTTGACCAGGTTTCGACGCACCTGCTTGCACGACAACAGGCTGACCTTGAATGGACCGTGCAATGTTCAACGGACCTTTTACAGAGAAGTAATTTCCTTTATAGTTAATTTCATGTACCCTTTCACGATCGTAAAATTGGCCTGTTTCTTTATTGTAAACAAAAGCATCATCTTCCCAAGAATCCCATAAGCCTTTTACTACATCAATAAACTCTTCCGCTCTTTCATAGCGATGATTATGTTCCCAATGTTTCTCACGGCTAAAATTTTGTGCCGTTTCTCCTGTTGCATCCGCTGTCGTTACAAGATTCCATGCTGCACGACCACCACTTATATGGTCTACGGAGGAAATTTGACGGGCTAATACATACGGTTCGCTGTAAGTAGTTGACGCTGTTGCACCTAAACCAATCTTTTCTGTAGCTGCTGCAAGAGCCGTAATTTGAATAACTGGATCTAAACGATTTAATATTTGCGGATGCGACTCATGATTAATAGCTAAACTATCCGCTATAAATGCTATATCAAACTTGCCGGATTCTGCCTTTTTTGCTAGATTTTGAAGCTGTTTAATATCAATGCTTGCATTAGGATTTGAAAGAGGATGTTTCCAGGATGCGACGTGCATCCCAGTTCCTATTAAATATGCTGCTAATTTAATTTGACGTTTTCCACCCATTTTGAATTCTCCTTAATTCTTTTATTTTGATACATATGCTTCTTTCCAATTTTTGATTTCATCCGCTGTTAAAATTACAGGAATATAATTTCCATTATATGTTTCTGAAATAAAATCTGCGGTTTCCTGAGTTTGATAAATTTCAACAATTTCCTTCAGAGTTTCATTATCAGCATCTTCAGATCTTGCCACAATCGTATTAACAAAAGGAATCGCTGTTTTACTCTCGTGAATAAGTGCATCTTTTAGTAACAGACCTGCCTCTACTGCTACACCATTATTAATAATCGCTCCTGCTGTATCTTCCATTACGCGTGGAGTCGTAGCTCCGTCGACTGGTACAATTTCAAGATTTTTAGGATTGTCTTTAATACGATCTGCTCCACCGTTTCCATCAAAATCATCTGTTACTGTTAAAAAACCAGCTTCTTGTAGTAACATTAAAGCCCTCCCCCAGTTCGAAGGGTCATTTGGGACAGCAATTTGAGCGCCATCTGGAATCTCTTCTAACGATTTATATTTATTAGAATATAAGCCAATCGGTGCCATAATAGTACTTCCAATTGCTTGAAGATCTGTTTTTTGATTTTCATTAAATAAATTTAAATATGCAAGATGTTGAAATGCATTAATATCTATTTCCTCTTCAGCTAAAGCTTGGTTTGGATCATACTGCGCGTTAAAGTTGACTAACTCAAGCTCGATTCCATTATCAGCAGCTTTTTCTTTTATATATTCCCAAGTTTTTATCTCAGAACTACGTATTCCAACTCTAATAGGAGACTTATTATAAAGATAAAAGCTATGCTCAATTTTTTCATTACTATTAACCTTCTTTTCACTATATTTTTATCCCGCCTTAACGGGCAGTAATACCCCTACTTAAATGAAGTTTCACTTTATCTAACTCGTCTAAGCTTTCGTTCGAATACATTTCCGATACTTTGAATTAATTGAACTATCGCTACTAAAATTACTACAGTTACTAGAATTGTTACATTATCAAAACGTTGATATCCATATGTTATTGCAACATCTCCTAGACCACCGCCCCCTACTGCACCAGCCATAGCTGTAGCCCCTATCAAACCTATCGTTGCTGTTGTAACACTAAGTATTAGGGATGGAAATGCTTCTGGCAGTAAAAACTTCCGTATAATTTGAAATGGAGTAGCACCCATTGCTTTTGCCGCTTCTATAATCCCATCATCTACTTCTAATAAGGAATTTTCGATTAATCGAGAAATATATGGTCCAACATGCAATACGAGTGGGACTATTGCTGCGGTAGTTCCAATTGATGTTCCGACGATTAATCGTGTAAAAGGAATAATCGCTACAAGTAAAATAATAAATGGAATAGAGCGGAAGATATTTACAATTGGATTCACGACTGAAAATATTGGTTTATTTTCTAAAATATGTCCTTTTCTAGTTACTACTAATGTAACACCTAAAATAAATCCTAATATCGCTCCAAAAAAGAGAGCAATACTAACCATGTACAACGTTTCCCAAATTGCTTCGATCAAAATTTGTCTGTTTACTTCCATGCCCTATAACCTCCTTTACATTTACTGTGTCACTTTGAATAAAATCAATTGCTTTTTGAACTTCACTCGAATCCCCAACTAATTCAACAATCAAATTTCCAAATGGGATGCTTTGCAATTCTGTAATATTTCCAAATAGAATATTCACATCTACTTTAAATTTTTTAGCGACTTGGGAGATAATTGGTTGACCAGAACTCACCCCTACAAAATCGATTTTTAGTATATGACTCCTACCATTATGAATTTCCATTAAACGATAGACGGATTGTGGTATTTCATCATGCACAACAGAACTTACAAAATTGCGTGCGGTTTCTGTTTGTGGATTGGAAAAGACATCTAGTATATTTCCTGACTCAATCACACGACCATTTTCCATTACGGCAATTCGATTACATATTTCTTTTATCACTTCCATTTCATGCGTAATGATTAGTATCGTAATTTTATATTCTTCATTCACACGTCTTAAAAGCTGTAAAATGGATTTTGTTGTTTGCGGATCTAGAGCGGATGTCGCTTCATCACAAAGTAATATTGATGGGTTAGTTACAAGTGCGCGAGCTATACCAACTCTTTGCTTTTGTCCTCCTGAAAGCTGATCGGGATAACTTTTTATTTTATCTTCTAAGCCAACGAATTGGAGTACCTCCAATACTCTTTGATCTACCTCTTTTTTCGTATGTTTACTTAGTAAAAGAGGCATTGCAACATTCTCAAATACTGTTTTAGAGTTTAATAGATTAAAATGCTGAAAAATCATACCAATATTTTTCTTTTCTTCTCTCAGTTCTTTTTTAGAAATCTTTTGTAAGTTCTTCCCCTCAATTAATACTTCTCCAGAGGTCGGTGTTTCTAATAAATTTACCGTTCGGATTAAAGTACTCTTCCCGGCTCCACTAAACCCAATTACTCCAAAAATATCTCCTTTATTAACAGTTAACTCTACATCTTCGAGTGCAGTAATCGTTCGTTTTCCCGTGACAAATCTTTTAGATACTTTTCGAAATTCAATCATTCTATTTCCTCCTTACATTGGAATGCTGCAGTTGCAATATTACTACTATCAAATACCTTTTCGTTCAGCACCGAAAAAAACAGTGCACCGAGATCAAGTAAGGAAGTTAACCTAAGAACGTCGCATCATGCTACATTGGCTAACTGACCTACATCATGCAGCCCTGAGCTCGCTCGATAAATTCCATTTAAAATCTGTGGCATCTGCCGGAGGCTTTGGGCCAACAGCAAGTTGGTCACTCAGGTGTTGAAGCTCACAAGATGTAAGTCATGCAATCTTTTCCGCAAGACGCGGCGAACTCAGATTGCATGACTTTTGAGCAGGAGATCTTAGCCAGAGTTCCTCGACATTCAGCAGTTATTGTTTGCTCCTGCGCAAGCTCGTCGCAGAAAACACTTGCTAAAGTGAAGTTAAAATGCTGGTACTACAGCCCCTTCATACTTCTCTAAGATAAATTCTCTTACTTTTTCCGTTGTTAATGCTGCAGCCAGTTTTTGTATAGCATCGTCATTTTGATTATCTTTTCTAGACACTAAAATGTTTACATATGGAGATTCATTTCCTTCAATGATAAGTGCATCTTCTAACGGTTTGAATCCTCCCTCTAATGCATAGTTTGTATTAATCGCAGCAACGTCAACATCATCTAGAGCTCTTACTAGTAATGGTCCATCAATGTCAACAAACTCTAGCTTCTTATCATTCTTCGTAATATCTTGAACGGTGTATGAACCTTCAACGTTTGAAGCAAGCTCAATTATTCCATTATCGGCAAATAACAGTAACGCTCTTGAAAAGTTTACGGGATCGTTAGGCACCGCAACTTTGGCTCCTTCATCCAACTTAGTAAAATCATTAATTTTCTTCGAGTAAACACCAAATGGTTCTATATGAACTCCTTTTACATTCACAAGATCAATCCCACTATCCTTATTGACTTGCTCTAAAAATGGTGTGTGTTGAAAGAAGTTTGCATCTAAGTCACCATCAGCCGTTGATTGGTTCGTTTGAATACCATCTTGAGTAATAATAATATCTAATTCAATACCCTCTGCTTTTAAATCATCTGAAATATATTGCAAAATCTCTGCATGTGGTGTCGTTGACGCACTTATTTTAATTTTTGTTGGTTCTTCACTACTTTTCGTATCACTTTTTACACTTGAAGCAACTTCCTCTTTTGAACCACAAGCTGCTAATAATAAAACAAATAAAGTTAAAATTGACCATGCAAACCATTTTTTCATCTACACTCTCTCCTTTTCTTTATCAAACTAAATCGATTAAACATATTAATATACTAGGTATTATATCAATAAAAAAGCCCCTTTCAGATTATTAGAACTGAAGAGGTATGATAGAAAATCTAACCTCTTCTCATCTTTCGAATTAAATCGATGGATTTAGCACAGTATTGCAAATAGCAGTCTGTTGCTGAAGCTTCGTAGGGCCATTCCCTCTGCTTCTCTTGATAAGAAGAATTACATATTAAATTTTATTTAACTATACATAATACTATTTTATAAGTCAACACTATTTATTGAAAAAATAAAATATTCATAATATTAAATTTTTGTTAAGTAGGAAAATTGCTTGATTGTTGTGGATGCCGGCGGCTCTAGCTGAGGCCAACAGGATGTTGGTCACGTAGGCGCCTTTGCCCACAGGACGTGGGTCATGCTCCTGCGGTTACTCGTCGCAGAAAGACATTGCAATCATTGTAACAGGACGTGGCGAACTTAGATTGCCTTACATGGAGGTGGCGCTCTTAGCCATCGTTCCTTTGTAAACACTTTACTCTGTGGGAATATCACATTTCATACTTTTTAGGTAATGGCTCATCGCTTCCCCCGCTAAAAAGCGTCCGCCTGGAACGGAAATCAAAAGTATTATTGAATCGATCTATTTCTCAATATATCTGAAGCACTGAATTTATGGAACGGGAAATTTTAATTTCTTATTCTATTAAAAAAATGCAGACACCCACATAATGAGTGTCTGCATTTTATACATTTTAAGAATTTAACATTAGATCTTCTGGATTTTCTAATAGCTCTTTTACCATTTTCAAGAATCCAACTGAATCTTTTCCATCGATTACACGGTGGTCATAAGATAGTGCCACATACATCATTGGACGAATTTGAATATCGTCGCCAACTGCTACTGGACGTTTTTGAATAGTATGCATTCCTAAAATACCAACTTGTGTACCGTTAAGAATAGGAGTTGAAAGTAATGAACCGAAAACTCCACCGTTTGTAATAGTAAATGAACCGCCAGACATATCAGAAAGGGCTAGTTTGTTGTCACGTGCTTTTTTAGCAAGTTCCCCAATATTCCCCTCAATTTCAGCAAAGTTTTTACGATCCGCATCACGAACGATTGGAACTACTAAACCACCATCAGTGGATACTGCGATACCAATATCATAGAAATTATTTTTCACAATATCTGTTCCATCAATTTGTGAATTTACATAAGGGTATTTTTTAAGTGCAGCAACTACTGCTTTTGTAAAGAATGACATGAATCCAAGACGTACATCGTTTTGCTCAAAGAATTGATCTTTTTTACGAGAACGTAATGCCATCACATTTGTCATGTCGATTTCGTTAAAAGTAGTTAACATTGCAGTATTTTGTCTTACTTCTAGTAAACGAGAAGCAATTGTTTGACGACGACGAGACATTTTTTCACGAGTTGTACGACCATCGTCTTCTTTTGGTGCAGTAGCCGCTGGTGCTGGAGCTGCCTTTGCAGGCACTGGAGCTGAACCATGTGCTGCAACGTCTTGTACACGAACGCGTCCCATTGGATCCACTGGTGAAATTTCACTTAAGTTAATACCTTTTTCACGAGCTAGTTTACGAGCTGCAGGACTTGCGATTGTGCGATCTTGCTCAGAAGAAGTTTCCTCTACTACTGGAGCTGCTTTAGGAGCTTCTGGTGTAGCCTCCGCCTCAGGTGCTTTTGGTGCAGCTGCTGCTCCTGAACCTGCTCCAACTACTGCAATAACTTGACCTACTAGCACTGTGTCGCCTTCTGCTGCAAGTAATTCACTAACTACTCCAGCTTCTTCTGAAATTACTTCGACATTTACTTTATCTGTTTCAAGTTCAACAATGAACTCACCTTTTTCTACTGTTTCACCTGGTTGTTTTAACCATTGTGCAATCGTACCTTCTGTAATCGATTCTGCTAATTCTGGAACAATAATTTCTGCCACTTGAATTTCCTCCTCTAGATTATCTTAGCTTCTCTTATAAACTACTTAATGCTTCATCAATGATTCGTGCTTGTTCAACTTTGTACGTATCTCCGTCACCTTCAGCTGGACTAGAACGATGTACACGACCAACATATGTGATTTCTTTACCATCTGCTAATTCTAATAAATACGGAAGGGCAAAATTCCATGAACCCATGTTTTCAGGCTCTTCTTGTGCCCAAGCAAGTTGTTTCGCATTCGGATAACGTTCTACGATTGCTTGAATCTTTTCTGATGGGAATGGATATAGTTGTTCTACACGTACAATGTGTAAGTGATCGTAACCTTCCCCATCTTTTACTTTGTCTGCTAAATCGATTGCGAGTTTACCACTTGCAAAAATGATTTTTTCGACCTTTTTAGCATCTTGACCAAGACCCGGTTGTTCCAATACTGTTTCAAATTGACCCGCTGTTAATTCAGCAACATCTGCCCCAACTAGTGGATGACGTAACAGTGATTTTGGAGACACAATGATTAAAGGACGAATTGCATCCTCTTTTAACATTTTAGCTTGTCTGCGTAAAATATGGAAATAGTTTGCCGCACTTGATAGATTTGCTACCGTCCAGTTATTTTCCGCTGCTAGTTGTAAATAGCGTTCTAGACGAGCGCTTGAATGTTCTGCACCTTGACCTTCAGCAGCATGTGGTAATAACATAACAAGTCCAGATTTTAATCCCCATTTCGATCTTGCTGCACTAATAAAGTTATCGAACATAACTTGTGCCATATTAGCAAAATCCCCATATTGTGCTTCCCAAATAGATAAGGAGTTTGGATCTTCTAAATTGTAACCGAATTCATATCCTAAAATGGCAGCTTCCGTTAATGGACTATTATGAACAACGAACGAAGCTTTTGCATCACTAATGCCATGAATTGGCGTTAATTCTGCACCTGTTTTTTCATCGTGTAGCACTAAATGTCTATGTGAGAAAGTACCACGCTGAGCATCTTGACCAGTTAAACGGATGGAGTTTCCATCTTGAAGAATTGTTGCAAAAGCAAGTGTTTCTGCATGACCCCAGTCAATCTTTCCTTTTCCTTTAAATGGCTCTTCACGACGTTTTAAGATTTTCGCTAATTTTTTGAATGCTGTAAATTCAGCAGGCCAAGTAAGAAGCTCTTCATTTATTTTCGCGAGTTTGCTTTCTTCTACTCCTGATTGTATTTCCGGCATTCCATTTAATACTACTTCAGGAATAACGATATCATGCACAGTAGTTTGTGGAAGTTCTTTTACACGGTCATAGGCTACTTGCATTTCGCTAAAAATTGATTCATCTAATGTTTTCACATCAGCTGATTCAAGTAATTTTTCTTCTACTAGTTGCTGTCCATAAAGTTCTCTAACTGTTGGATGTTGGTGAACTTTATGATACATTGTTGGGTTTGTCACTAAAGGTTCGTCCATTTCGTTATGTCCATAACGACGGTAACCTAATAGATCAATAACTATGTCTTTTTCAAATTTTTGACGATATTCATGTGCAATTTTCGCTACAGCAAGAACTGCTTCTGGATCATCGGCATTTACGTGAATAATCGGTACTTCATATCCTTTTGCTGGATCAGAAGAATAATGAGTAGAACGTGAATCATAGTGCTCCGTTGTGAATCCAATCATATTATTTGCGATAATATGTATAGATCCCCCTGTTTGGAATCCACGTACTCGGCTATAGTTCAATACTTCTGTAACTACACCTTGACCTGGGAATGCTGCATCTCCGTGTATTAAAATGGCAAATGCTGCATTTTTATCTTGTACAGGGTATCCTGCTTCATCTGTCGTTTCTTGTGCTGCACGAGTTTGTCCTGTAACAATCGGACTCACAACTTCTAAGTGAGATGGATTATATGCTAATTTTAATGTCAAACCAGATGGTGAACGGAATGCAGCACCTTTATGGTACTTGACATCTCCATACCAACCTTCAGACATCTCTAATGAACCATCTTTCGGTAAAAATGATTCGCTTGGAACATGCGCAAATTCTGCAAACATCATTTCGTATGGCTTTTGCAAAACATGTGTTAATACATTTAATCTACCTCGGTGAGCCATTCCGATATTTACTTGTTTTGTATTTGTTTTATTGGATTGACGCACTAATTCATCCATTAGTACAACTAATGTATCCAAACCTTCGATTGAAAAACGTTTCGCACCGACAAATGTGCGGTGGATAAATTTCTCAAAACCTTCTATTTGTGTCAAACGTTTTAGTAATGCTTTTTTATCATCTGCTGAAAGTTTTTCTAGATCAGCGCCTTTTTCAATCTTATCTTGCAACCATAATTTTTCTTCTCTGTTTACAATATGTGCAATTTCGAAAGCTATTTTGTTTGTATAAGCTGCTTTTAAATGCTCAATCGCTTGTAAACCATTTGCAATACTACTTGGTGCATTCGTTATTAAAAATGAAACTGGTACTTCTCGTAAATCTTGATCCGTCAGACCATATGTTTTCGGATCGATTTTAGAATCTTCTTTAGGACCATCATTTAATGGATAGATATCCGCTGTTAAATGACCATTTGCACGAATAGCATCCGCAAGTTGAATAGCACGAATAACTTTTTCAAAATTATTTGGCTCTGTTGCAGATGTGGCAACATTTGCTATGGATGTAGTTGGTGCAATCGTGGGTGCACCATACTGTTGAAATAAACTAACTAGTTCGCTATCCACTTCGTCCGGAGAATGTAGAAATAAATCATACTGCTCCATCACATAACCAAGGTTAGGACCAGAAAAAGCTGACCAAGGTGTTTGATTGTTCGACATTTAGAAAAACCTCCAACATTTTGTGCCTTTAGGCATTGATGAAAAAATACATAAATAATTAGATAGAATAAAATTGAATGTAAATATTTTGTGACCTACACAAAATGTACACAATTATAGTTTACCACTCTTTCAAAAGGACTGAAAGTATAGTTTGAAAGAACAATTTTTCCATATCCATCTTACTACTCTAGGAAAAAAATACAATGCTTTTTCTCAAATTAAATAAGAATTTAAACAATATTTATTATACCGATAATTGTATTATTCCTCTTTTGTCATTTTAGAGAAAATAATGTCAAATTTTGTACCTTTATTTTCTTTGCTCTCAACATAAATCTTCCCTTTATATTCCGATACTAACCGTTTTACGATACTTAGCCCTAAACCAGAGCCTCCTTTTGTTTTTGTTCTCGCTTTATCTACAACAAAAAAACGATCAAATATTTTAGGAAGCATTTCATTTGGAATACCAATTCCATTATCTATTATGGAAAGACATGTATGTTTGTAATCACACGCTACTTTTACAATAATTTCTGGCTGATTTATATTGTATTTAATTGCATTATCGATTAGATTTCCAAGTATTTGTTCTAAAGTAGTAGCTGGAATAGGTAGTGTTTCGATTTCATTTCCTTCATATTTTATGGAAACGGATGGTGATAAAATACGATATTTTTGTTGCAAATCATCTACGATTTTAGAAATATTACTTTCTATTCGTTCATCCGACTGCTCCCTTTTAGCAAGTTTAATCATTTCTTCTATTAGTAATTTCATTTTTTGCACCTCTGTTAAGGAGATTTGCAACGAATCATCTAACACATCTCTATCTTCTTTACCCCAACGATTTAATAAGGACAAATGTCCCTCAACAACTTGGATAGGTGTGCGAAGCTCATGCGATACATTATGAATAAACTCATCTTGCCTTGTAATAGTTTCTGATACTTCGTTCATCAGCTGTTGATAGATTGTTAAAAGTTCTCCAATCTCATCGTTCGTGGCGTACAAGAAACGTACTTCTTTTGAAAATTTCGTTCGTTTAGCTTCTTGCATCTCATCGCGAAGTTCTTTTAAAGGTCTGAGTAAAATCGAAGATAATGAATAACCAATCAACGCCGAAAGTGCAAGTGCTATGAACGTAAAAATAAGCATTGCTAGTAGTATATAGCGCATTAATTGCGTAAAACTCTCTAAACTATGAGAAATTTCCACATAGCCTTTAAACAAGCCAAAATCAATCTCCGCCGTTTTATGAAGTAGTAGTTGATCATTTAGCTTATCTTTTTGAAATTCAGCATTTAAATTCTGCGAAAAACTTGGGAATGGGCTTGCATCATTTATGCGTAATACTTCTATTCCATCTGCGTTTAAAATGCGAACTGATTGTTTTTGGTTTACGAGTTGATTTAGCAATGTTTTATTTCGCTGTATATCTTGGATCGAAATAATCGGTCCTTTAGACTCAAAAAAGTGTACAACTTCCTGCAATGTGTTTTGTGCAATCTTCTCTTCCGAAATAAGCAACCAATTGTAAAGAGAGAAAAATAAGATAACGCACATCATGAAAAAACTCAAAAAAATCGATAGACCAGAAGCATATGTCCATTTTCTTTGTAATGTCCCATGTTTCATGTGCGCATCACATATCCAACTCCACGAACGGTTTCAATGAGTGAAGCAATTTCTTCTGGTAACTTTTTTCTCAAATGCCGGATATATACATCAACGACATTCGTTTCTACTTCTGTTTCATAGCCCCAAACTTTCTCCAGGATGACATCTCTTGTTAAGACGATATTATTATTCTCCATAAAAAAGACGAGCAAATCATACTCTGTCTTCGTTAGTAAGATTTCTTTATCCAGGTAGAATACTTGATGTGCTTTTTGGTCAATTGTAAAATGATTAATCGTCAGATCATTTATGATTGGACGTTCTACTCGTCTTAAAATCGCGCGTATTCGTGCTAATAATTCTTCGATTGCAAATGGCTTGACAACATAATCATCAGCCCCAGCTTCTAAACCTGAAACTCGGTCGATTATGGCATCTCTTGCCGTTATTAAAATAATTGGAGTTTCTTTTCTCCGTCGAATCCTACGACAAATTTCCAAACCATTTAAATTTGGAAGCATAACGTCTATTAACATCAAGTCATATTCATTCGATAATGCAAGCTCTGCTCCTTCCCTACCATCATGAGAAACTGTTACAAAAAAATTTTCATGTTTCAATTCTAACTCTACAAATTTAGCGATATTTATCTCGTCTTCTATAAGTAAAATATGGCGCTTCAACATAGACAAATCCTTTCAAAAATGCCGTTCATGCTAAGTATGAACGGCACTAGTATATACAAAATTATTTTTACCAAGTTTCTTGGCCTCATACAATGCCAAGTCTGCATTCTCTAGCAGTTCATTGATAGTAGAGCCATCATGCGGAAAGATAGAAACGCCTATCGAGATGGTTGGTGTAAAATGAATGGCATCGATCATCCAACCTATTTTGAATGTATCTTGTATCGATTGTATGATTGATTCAAGCATTACACTTTTCCCATCCATATAATCATTAATTTGTTCTATTACAATGATAAATTCATCCCCGCCAAACCGGTATATTTTATATTGTTGTTGAATACTTTGTTCTAACTTTTCTGCAAAATGTTTTAAAAAACGATCTCCCATATCATGCCCAAACTGATCGTTAACTTCTTTAAAATTATCACCGTCTATATATAGTAATCCAATATTTGTATTCTTTTCAGATGCTAATCGTATAGCTTCTAGCATATTTTCATAGAACATACGTCGGTTTGGTAATCCCGTCAAACTATCATGGAACGCTAAAAATTTCAGCTGTTCCTCTAACGCACGCTTTTCCGTAATCTCCCTAGATACAAAAACAAACCACTTTTCTTCTTGATCATCCACTGTACTTTGTACAGTCGTAATAGTTGTATCCGTCCATATAGTGGACCCGTCTTTTGTTTTTAAAAGAAGCTCAGTGCGTATTTTGTTGTTTTTTTCCTGATTTAGAGACATCTCCATATTTTCAATTAGATATGTAGATTCTTTCGCGATCAACTGCAAATAATAGGTTCCGAGCAACTCTTCTTTTTCATAATTCAAAATAGCTTCGTGACTTGGAGATGAATAAAGCAAATACCCCTCTTCATCCGTAATAGCGATTAAATCGTTGGAATGTTCTGTTATCAGTTTGAATGAACGTTCAATATTACGTAATTCGGTCATGATCCGTTTCTTTTCCGTATTATCAAATTGAATGGTTAAATATTTCTCAATTTTCCCTGTATAATTAGTAATTGGAATTATGGTAGCATCCACCCAATAGAAGGAGCCATATTTCGTTCTATTACGTATTTGGCCTCTCCAAATATCTCCTTTTCGGATCGTCTCCCACATCTGTTCAAAAAAACGCTCTTCATGATAGTTAGAATTAATCATCCAAAATGATTTTCCAATTAACTCCTCTTTTCTGAACTTGGAAGTCGTTTCGAATAACTCATTTACCATTACAATCATACCATCTTCATTTGTCATTGCGACAAGTGCTGCATCATTTACACCTTTACGATAACTCTCTAATATATAAGTTGACTCTTGCAATTCTTTTGTTTTGATCACTTCTTTTGTTGTTGCTAGAATATATACATTGTCTTCATCAATTATCGGAATTACTGACGTTTCATTAACAAATGTTGCGCCTTTTACGCAATGATGATCTTGATAAGAAACGGCTTGTTTAAGCGTATGCGCTCGATTGTAATAATAGAGAATCGTTTTACAGTGAAAATCATTGAAACATTGTTCTAATCGCTTGCCGCGTGGATTTTCAGTAAAGACTTCTTCCGCTTTTTTATTGATATATTCATAGACAAAAGTATTTTCTTCTTGACGCATAAAAAACACATATTCGTCTGTTAAATCATATAATAAATGGAATTGTTCTTTCGTAATAATTGGGTAAGACATTTTCTTAAACAAACTCCTATCGCATTTACGTACTTATATCCTATAATCATATGTATTTAGTGTTCAACATACAAGTATTTAGATTATATTCTTTACGAAAAATTAATAAAATAGACATGATTTAAGACTATGCAAAAAGGCAAAAACAAAGTATATTATTAATGCAAATAATTTTATAAGGCAAAGTTAACTTTGCCGAGGGAAGGCAAATGGTGCGCCACCAGTTTTGAGCTGGTCCTAGTAGGTTCGATTCCTACCCCGAAATTTTTTATGCAATTCGAAATGAAAAATTTCAGGGACCTAGGATGATTATGCTCATTTATTGGTTTCTTTAGGGGGCGCTTTTTTTGATAAAAAAACGAGATTTGCATGAATGTACTTCTCTCTATGAACTTATGTCTGATCCAACTGTATTGCCTTTTGTACGCCATAAAGCATATTCAGTGGATGAATATTGGTTCTCAACAAAACAAATAATGGCAGAAGAGGAAGCTGGTACTGTCATTACTCGTACGATTATTAGTGATTTTGGTCAACCAATTGGTACGATTAATTTATTTGATATTGAAGATGGAGCTGGTTTTCTAGGTACATGGATTGGTACTCAATTCCAAGGGCTTGGTTACAATAAAAAAGCAAAAGAACAATTTCTCGAAGAGCTTTTTTTCGAGCTAGATATTCAAACTGTGTTTTTACGCATTCGTAAAACGAATCCAAAAAGTATTCGTGCTGCGGAAAAACTTCCTTACACGATTAAAGCAAACGAATCACATCCTTCTATTTATGCGGAGATTAACAAAAAACAAGAAGTTTATGATTTGTACTATATTCCAAAAGATTTGTTCCATTTAGTGATGATGCAACAAAACAACGAAGAAGAACAAGCGATGTAATTTGAAATGCGGAAGTTTTGATATTAAAATAATATTTATTAACTGGTCAAGGTAGTTATAGAAATATGTAAGCAGCACCTCTGTTATGGAGGCGCTGCTTTTGTTTAATTTCTTAGTTATGTAATACGCACAAACCCTCCTACTCTATTGATACTATAGTAATCGTTATATATCAGCTTGAAGAGATTTCACTGAACAATAACCTTTTAGAATTAAAAATGAATAAATCGAAAGGATTATTTAAATGATATATAGGAGCTAAAAAAATGAACTCCGAGTATGTTGCCTATACCGGAGTTCATTAAGATGTTTACTTTTTATTTTGATTTTGATTTTTCTTGGTTGTCGCTTTATCAGCACGATTAAATTCTTTTTGATATAAAACTTCTTGCATTGAAGTCAAACCATTATCTTTCATTGTGAACTGCTCATGTGGTGGTTTATGATTATTCATCGGGAACACTCCTTTCATTTTTTATCTTTATTAGTTTTTCCTTTATAACCATGGATATTCGATTTTATAATAAGAAAAATTTTACAAGTGACTTTTTAGTAAGTCTAAGATTCTAATATGTAGGATCAAGAGAATGAAACTCATAAATATAATTAACTTAATGGTAACTTGTTATTCTGTCTTCATTGTTTTACATCCCGAATAACAATTTTCAAGTTTCTCGGATCTACTTTCAACTACTTTTCTAATCTGTGGAAGTCACCTTTTCTATCGATTTCCTAGATAGTAATTGAATTAATCATAGAAAAAAACAGGAGTAGAAAATACCGTTATTTCCTTCTCCTGCTTTATTTTTAATACTTAATGGCAAAGCGTCGTTATTTATTTTTTATACGTAAGTAATAACTCTGTGAATTGATCCGGTGTTTTCGAGGAATCTGCAGTGCATTGTTTATCGATTATTTCCTCTTTATATTTCACTAAATCGGATAGTGTATCCATAAAACTTTTAGTCGTTAAATGCTCTTCTTCTATTTTTAGTGCATATCCTTTGTTCTCAAAGAAGTTTGCATTTAACAATTGATCTCCTCTACTCGCATGAATCGATAAAGGGATTAACAACATCGGTTTTTTTAACTCTAGAAATTCAAATATAGAATTTGAACCTGCACGACTTATTACATAATCCGATATCTTTAATAAGTGAGGTAATTCATCCGTTACATATTCAAATGCAATATAATTAGGCTTACCTATTAATGTTGTATCCAAATTTCCTTTTCCACATAAATGAATAATTTGGAACTTGCTTGTTAAAGCATCTATATTTTCTTTAATCAATTCATTAATCTTAGCAGAGCCTTGGCTACCACCCATAATGATTAGTGTATCTTTTCCCGCTTGAAAACCAGTTAGTCTCTCGGCAACTTGTTCATTGCCAAAAAATAAATCTGGACGAATGATAGCCCCAATAGAAGATGCTTTTTCCTTCGGCAAATAGGTTAGTGTTTCTTCAAACACCGTAAAAATATGTTCCGCAAATGAAGAAGCAATCTTGTTTGCAAGTCCTGGAGTTATATCTGATTCATGTATGACTACCGGAATATTCGCAAGTTTTGCGGCGATAGCAACAGGAACAGATACGAACCCACCTTTTGAAAAAACGATTGATGGCTTTACTTTTCTTAGTATACTTAATGCCTGTAATGTACCGAATAATACTTTAAATGGATCGGAAAAGTTTTTTACGGAGAAATATCTTCTCAATTTGCCATTAGAAATCGGATGATAAGGTAAGGTTGGAAAATTTTCTTGAATTATTGTTCTTTCAATCCCCTCATGTGAGCCGATATAATGGATTTTGTATCCTTTTTTTATTAACTCGGGAATAATTGCTTCATTTAACGAAACATGACCAGCAGTTCCCCCACCCGTTAATACGATCGTGTTATTATTCATTCATAATCTCCTAACTATTTTAAAACTAAAGGATGTATGCCAAAATGCATGAAACGAAAACACTACCCGAAAAAAGTAAATATATGATTAAAATTGTAGTCCCGATTTTAATCACACAAGTTGCACTTTATTTAATGACCTTTTTTGATATATTAATGACAAGTAAATATAGTATTGATCATCTAGCAGGTGTTTCTATTGGATCCTCCATTTGGGTTCCTGTCTATACCGGGTTAACTGGTATATTAATAGGAATTACGCCCATTGTAGCACAATTTATCGGTGCAAAAAAGAAAAAAGATGTACGTACCTTTGTGCAACAAGGTTTTTATATCGCTATTTTACTAGCATTTATCGTTTTTCTTGGTATTTTTTTATTGATCGATCCCATCTTAAACTTGATACCCCTTGAAAATAGTGTACGCTTAGTTGCGAAGAAATATTTATATATGATGAGTATTGGTCTTATTCCCTTATTTTTATATAGTGTGCTTCGTTCCTTCATCGATGCATTAGGAAAGACGAGAGTTTCCATGTTTATTACATTATTATCGGCACCAATTCATATCGTTTTAAACTATGTATTCATATTCGGAAAGTTTGGTTTCCCTGCACTCGGCGGAGTTGGAGCGGGGATCGGATCGGCCATAACATATTGGCTTATCCTCATTATCGCAATCTTTATCATTTATAAAAATAAACCTTTCGCAGAATTAACGATATTTAATTATTGGAGTAAACCATCGTTTGCAAAAATGGGCACGCTAACAAAAATTGGAGTTCCTATTGGATTGGCGCTTTTCGCAGAAACGACGATTTTCTCAGCTGTAACAATTCTGATGAGTAGGTATTCGACCGAAGTCATTTCTGCGCATCAAATAGCAATGAATTTTACTTCCTTGCTTTACATGATTCCGCTTAGTATAGCTATGGGGGCAACCATTTTAGTAGGTCATGAAGTAGGAGCAAAACGTTACAAAGATGCGAAAACTTATAGTTGGTTAAGTGTAGGGACTGCCGTATTTTTCAGCTTTATCTCATCTTCTATCCTGTTAATATTCCGAGAGCCAATTGCATCAATTTATACTGATGATCAGTATGTAATTTCATTAACAGTTCAGTTTTTCTTGTTTGCAGCGCTTTTCCAACTATCGGATGCGATTCAAGCACCAGTACAAGGTGCATTACGTGGATATAAAGATGTAACAGTCACGTTTATTATGGCTATTATTTCGTACTGGGTTATTGGATTGCCAACCGGATATTACCTAGCGACTTATACGTCATTTGAACGTTTTGGCTACTGGATTGGATTAATCGTAGGACTTACATTAGGAGCCATTACGCTTGTTTCAAGACTCATTTTCTTACAAAGAAGGATAACAAAAAACGACGCTTAAATGCGTCGTTTTAAATTTATTATTTACCAATGAATTGTTGTGTCCAGTAGAACCCACTATCAGATAATCCTACTCCGATATGTGTGAATGATGGATTCATAATATTTGCTTTGTGACCTGGTGATTTCATCCACGCATCCACAACTTCTACTGCTGTACGTTGTCCCATTGCAATATTTTCTGCTGCGGATTTATAAGTAATGCCAAGAGATTCCATTTGATCAAATGGAGAGCCGTATGTTGGACTCGTATGAGAAAAATAGTTTTTGTTTTTCATATCTTGAGATTTTACTTGAGCTGATTGTGTAAGTGTTGAATCCATTTGTAATGCATTTAGTCCAGCTTTTGCACGTTCTTGATTTGTTAAATCTATTACTTGTTGAATTACGGAACCTACTTTTACTTCTTCATTGTTTTCAGTTACCGCTCTCTGAGGAGTTTGCTGTGCATTCTCCTTAAGTTTACTATTGCTATATTTAAATGGAGTGTTCCATGTTTGTGTCTCATATGATTTTGCTTCTGAAGTGGTATTTGAATTTCCAGTTGTCATAGATGCTTCCGCTGAGTGTGTTGAAAATAACAAACTTCCTGCCAGTACCCCAACTATTAATGAATAATTTTTATTCATTTTATTCTCCTCCTTCTTTTGCTCCCTTATTATAAACAGAAGATCGGAGAATTTTTTTCTATAAAATATTCCAATGAATCCAGTGGGAGTGATAATGTTAATATAAACTACCTTTACCTGTTCAAAAAATGGCTATATTAACCACAAAACTTATTTATTTCTTCTAGAACCCTGTTGACAGTTTTATAGATTCTTAATTAGATAATGATAACCCTACTAGACAATTATTGTTTCTAAATTATTTGGTTCTCAAATAAACCGCTAAAAACGAAAACCTACCAAGTTATTAACCTGGTAGGTTTTCAAATTATTTATTTTCCGATGAATTGTTGTGTCCAGTAGTATCCACTATCAGATAAACCTACTCCGATATGTGTATAAGATGGATTCATAATATTCTTTTTATGTCCTGGAGATGCCATCCACGCTTTTACAACTTCCGTTGCACTACGTTGACCCTTTGCAATATTTTCAGCTGCTGACTTATAGCTAACGCCAAATGATTTCATTTGTTCAAAAGGTGAACCGTATGTTGGACTAGTATGAGAAAAATAGTTTTTGTTTTTCATATCTTGAGATTTTGCTTGAGCTGATTGAGTAAGCTTTGTATCAATTTGCAATGCTTTTAATCCAGCTTTTGCACGTTCTTGATTTGTTAAATCTACTACTTGTTGGATCGCAGCTGGTACTTGTACTGATCCATTATTTTCTTTTACTGGTTCTTTAACTACTGGTGGTGTTATTGGAGTTACTGGTTTTTGAGCCACTGGCGGTGTTACCGGAGTTGCTGGTTTCTTAATCACTGGTGCTTTTTTAATCACAACAGGTTTCTTAACTACTGTTGCTTTCTTGATAATAATCGGTTTAAGAGTCTTTAATTCTTTATTTACAAGATTTTGAATTTCTACGTTAGTTAAATTATAATTATACTGAGACTGCCATTTATACGTAACAGATGTATTCGCCTTGGAAGTAGTATGTGAATTGCCAGTTGGCATTGCTGCTTCTGCTGTATTCGTTGAAAGTAATAACCCACCTGCTAGTAACCCAACTATGATTGAATGTTTTTTATTCATTTTCATTTCCTCCTTCTTTTGTGCCCCCTTATTGTAAACTCAAGATCAATGAAAAAATTAGAATAAAATATACCAGTAAAACCATTAATAAATAAAATGTGATTATATCTGCTTTTATAAGCACGGCAATTGGATAACTTAACCACTATATATAAATATTACGTTTTATACGCTGTTGACAGATTTATAGATTCTTCTAATAGATATACAAGATTATTTACTTTTCCTATCTCATAATTGACTTTGATCAGTTCTATCTAAAATGAATAGGATGGAGTGATTAGCTCCTGATTTCTCGCATATCCGTTCGACTTATGGCGGTTCAATCAATATTATGACGCAATGCTTCGTAGCGAGATATCAGACTCTTAAATCCTTGTAACATCGATAGAAGTTTTCGTGTAATCGGATATTTGGATATTCTCTAGTGACTTTTGTGTGAGGTACGCATAAGCTCTCCCTTTCAAAACACTTAACCAAACGAGTTTTACACCTTCTCATATGGTTTCTTCCAGTCCTTCCTCATATACTTTGCAAGCCGCCTCTTAAATCCATCAATCGGATTAAATGAACATGTTTGGTGCATATTAAAAATCCTACCAAGTTATCAACTTGGTAGGATTTCAAATTAATTATTTTCCGATGAATTGTTGTGTCCAATAAAATCCACTATCAGATAGTCCCACTCCAATATGTGTGAGTGATGGATTCATAATATTTGCTTTGTGTCCTGGTGATTTCATCCACGCATCCATTACTTCTGCCGCACTACGTTGTCCCATCGCAATATTTTCTGCTGCTGATTTATAGGTAACGCCAAAAGATTTCATTTGATCAAATGGTGAACCGTATGTTGGACTAGTATGAGAGAAATAGTTTTTGTTTTTCATATCTTGAGATTTTGCTTGAGCTGATTGTGTAAGTTTTGTATCGATTTGTAATGCTTTTAGTCCAGCTTTTGCACGTTCTTGATTTGTTAGATTTACTACTTGCTGAATTACTGAAGAAACTTGTACCGCTTCGTTGTTTTCTTTTACTGGTTCCTTCGCTACTGGCGGTGTTACCGGTGTAGCTGGAGTAGCTGGTTTTTCTGCTACTGGTGTTTTTACTTGTTCTACAGGTTTTTTAACTACTGGTAATTGTTCTTTGTCAGCTGGTTTTTCAACTACTGGTGCTTGTTCTATGTCAACTGGTTTTTCAACTATAGGTGCTTTCTCTTTTTCTACCGGTTTCTTACTCTCTTGAGCTTTCTTCGTAACGATAGATTTTTGAGCTTCTTTTAGTTCTTTCATAATAAGCGGTTTTATATTCGTTAATTGCTCATTGATGAGATTTTGGATATCTAAGTTATTTAAATTGTAATTATATATAACTTTAAATGGAGACTGCCCTTGATACGTAACGGATGTATTTGCCTCGGAAGTAGTTTGTGAATTTTCAGTTGTCTGTGCTGCTTCAGCTGTATTCGTTGAAAGTAATAAGCCACCTGCTAGTAACCCAACCATGATTGAATGTTTTTTATTCATTTTCATTTCCTCCTTCTTTTGTGCTCCCCCATTATAAACACAAAATCAGCAGAAAATTTGGCATAAAATATTCCAACAAGACCATTTTGATCGAAAACACTATTAGAAAAGGCTTTTTCCCACATATAAGTTGGATAACTTAACCACTATACTTAAATATTACTTTCTATACTCTGTTGACAGATTTATATATTCTTCATTATATACCTTTATCATCATTTTCTTTTCCTCATCCGTTAACGTACTTAAACTTATTCTATCTAAAGCAAGTGTAAACTTTTTCTCTGGTGATTGTCTTGCTCTTGGGTGTGTAAATTCATCTAATAGCTCCGATTTTATCACTTCGCGTACCTGTTCCTCTGTTTGCAGTATAGTAGTAAATTTACGCTCCTTATATAACAAACGAAAAGCATTAATCATTTCGTTCACTTCCGATTACCTCTAATTTGTCCACTTGCTCTCCTATAATAACTATTTGCGGTGGCATTTTCATATACTCAGGTAGCCACTGCACCATACCGTAAGCATATTGGAATAGATATGGATTTTTATGTCCTTTTAATGGAACATATCCTTTCATCCGATAAACTGTATCCGGCAGACTTCGAACCCATTCTTCAAATTCTTCTTGATGTAGCCCTTCATGAAATGTATGTAATCTGGACGAAAGCGTAAGTTGTTTACCGATTGCAGCTTCTTGGACCTCTTTTTCATGGAATGTTGCTTCCATGTTTTTTAACAGTTTTATAGGAAGTTTGCTATTAGCAGTTTGTATAATTGGTGAAGTATCATTTAATGCTTGTATTTGCATCGTAACCGTTAGAATTTCTGCATCGGTAAGTAAATCGATTTTATTTGCTACTATTAGATGTGCATGTTTTATTTGCTCCAAAAAGAGCATTCTCGTTTGTGGACTCATTTTGTCACGGTCAAGCCATCTTTTACAATCCGCTACTGTAATAATCCCTTTCATATTTAACTTGCTTGCAAATAAAGGGGAAAGAACAGCATCCATTGCTTCTACGGGATGTGCAGCACCGGTTGTTTCTATTAATAAAACATCAAAATCTTCGCCTTCAAGAAGCGTTTGAAGCTGTGCTTCCATTTTTTCAGATCCTGTACAACAAATACATCCTTCTAGCATTTCTTTTAATGGAACTTCGTTATCTACAGCTCTACTATCAAAAGGGAGCTTCCCTAGTTCGTTCATAATAACAGCAGGTTTTATGCCTTCTGCCTTAAATTGCTCGATTATATGAGATAAAAGAGACGTTTTCCCACTTCCTAGGAAACCACTCAATAAATAAACATCTTTCATCATCTTTGCTCCTTTATACGTGTTGAAAAAGCTGACCAAAATGGCCAGCTTTTATCATTTATTTAATAACTCTGTTACAACTTCTTTTGCTTTTAGCAGTTGTGGATCGTCATTTACTATTTTTTCACGAATTTTATCCATTAATACAAAAGTAGAGTCGCCTACAAGTTTGCCAGTGATTTCAAGCTTGTTGTCTGACTGAAACTTTTTCACCGCTGCAGTCATTTGGGTATCAAAATTCTCATCTATTTCTCCTACTTCATAGCCAATTGCTTGAAGCATTTCTTTCGCATTTTGAACGGCTTCAGAAGTTTGGTTTTCTTCCAATGAGGTAGATGGATCTATCGGTGATAACATGGCGTAACTTGGATATTCTACCACATAGTCAGGAGCAATTCCTTTTTCATGAATCCAATTTCCATCTGGTGTCAACCATTTAGCAGTAGTAATTTTGATATTTGATCCATCTGGTAAATCATTGACTGTTTGAACAGTACCTTTACCAAATGAATTTAAACCTATTAAAGGAACATCTGCTGATTCACTCAGTGCACCTGCTAAAATTTCTGATGCAGAAGCACTCCCTTCATCGATAATGACGGTTACTGGAACATCTACTCGCATACCAGGGGTTGCAGGGGTCACTATTTTATCACCTTTGTCTTCGATTTGAAGAATTGTTTTACCATCTTCCACAAACAAGTTGGAAATATCGATCGCGGTGTCTAGACGTCCACCTGGATTTTGTCTGACATCTAGTACTAACGCTTTCATGCCTTCACCTTCCATTTCTTCAATGGCAGTGAGTAGCTCCTCATACGTATTTGTAGAAAAACTAGAAATAATAATATGTGCAACTTGATCATCTATCATTTCGGCATAAACTGTCTCAATTGGAATTTCATCTCGAACGATTTTAATATCCATCGTAGCATTGTCACCACGTTTAATGGATAGGGTTACTTCCGTTCCTTTGTTCCCTCGAATTAACAAAACAGCCTCTGATGCACTATAGCCTTGAATATCTTTTCCATCTACCGCCATAATTTTATCATTCGGTAATACCCCAGCTTTTTCGGCAGGAGAATTTTTAATCGGAGAGACTACTGTAATAATACCATCACGTTCTTGTATTTCAGCTCCGATTCCTTGAAAACTAGAAGAAATACTTTCATTAAACTGAGAAGCTTCAATTTCGTTCATATAATCGGAATAAGGGTCTTCCAATGCATCAATCATTCCGTTTATCGCACCGTTAATAATTGCATCTTCATCGATATCTTTATAGTACTCTGCTTCTAGTTTGTCATATGCCATGTATAGCTTAGAGAACTCTGAGCGTTCAGATGGTGGGTTTATACGATCCACCACTTGTTCTTTTCCCCAAGTCAAATAAAGCATCGTAAGTGCAACTGTTACTATAACTAGGGAGAAAACCGTTAACAGAAAAACAAATGGTTTCATCTTAATGTAATGAGATGAATTTGTTTCTTCTATTCGTTTTGGTTCTTCATTGTTTTGCTGTTGTTCATCCAAATTTTTCACCCATTTCATACGGATTATCTTTTTAAAAAAAGACTGCCATGAATGACAGTCTATTCTCACTTTTTTCTTAGTATTAATCTAGCTCCAGCGCTTAGCCCCTCGGGGTCAAATACCCCCCCACAACGAAGTCAAAGTACGACTTCTTTTTGGGAAGAACATTTGCCTGTCGGAGGCCTGCAGGATGCAGGTCATACAGTCGTTGCGACACGAGGTCGCGAACTTAGACTGTGATCCTTCGAAATAGGCACTTACGCTTTTCTATATTAGTCCTGGATTGCTGCTTCTAATGCTACAACGATCATGTCGTTGAAAGTAGTTTGACGCTCTTCAGAAGAAGTTGCTTCACCAGTAATAATATGATCACTAACTGTTAATACAGAAAGTGCTTGGCGTCCAAATTTAGCTGCAAATGTATATAAAGCTGCAGTTTCCATTTCTACTGCAAGAACTCCGTAATCAGCCCATTTTTCATTCTGCGCATTTTCGTTATAGAATAGGTCTGCAGTGAACACATTACCTACTTTTAAGTTTAATCCCGCATCTTTACCTGCATTATATGCCTTATACAATAAATCGAAATCTGCAGTTGGAGCAAAGCTAATATCATCCAGCAATACTTTGTTCAAAGTAGAATCTGTTGAAGCACTTTGCGCAAGAATTACATCACGTACTTTCACATCTTTTTGAATTGCACCACATGTACCTACACGGATTAGTTTTTGCACATCATATTCATTCATTAACTCATGAATATAAATAGAAATAGAAGGAACTCCCATTCCAGTACCTTGAACTGAAATTCGTTTTCCTTTATATGTACCAGTATATCCAAACATATTACGAACCTCGTTATACTGTACTACATCTTCCAAAAATGTTTCCGCTATATATTTTGCACGAAGCGGATCTCCTGGTAGTAAAATTGTATCCGCAATCTCACCTTTTTTTGCACTAATATGAATACTCATTTAAAAAACCTCATTTCTATATATGCATCGGCTTAATAATACCGTTTTTTTGGCATAATTGCAACGAACAAGCTACCTGTTCCCTTCTATATAATACTCCCAAAGTTCATCAAAAATGCTTGCAGTTAATTCAGGGTGAGCTAATTCTTCAATGTACTCTGAAAGAGCCTGAAAAGAAGTTTCTGTTTTTGGGAAATCATGTTGTTGGAACATACTTTCCGCAAAAAGAGATTTTTCATCCTCCTTTTGGCCCCCACGATATTTTAATGCAAATAAATAAAAAGACTGGTTCATATTACTTCTCCTCCTTTAGTCACAAGGACATAGAAAATTCATAAAACTGTAGATAATCTAACATAAAACAAGTAAACTTAATGATATTACTATGTAACACATCAAGAAGGGGTTGTTTTTGTTGGCAAAGGGTGTTAAACAAAAGAAAAAATCAATACAATGGCTTAATCAAAAAACAAGGAAAAAGACCGATAGAATAAGGAATAAAGATAATACTTTATCCCTCTTCAATAAAGGTAATGGAAAGGCTAAAAGACCGATAATAATGACCAAACCAAATATCTTTCAATCCATTCGGGGACGTGTCTTATTAATATTTTCTGTGTTAATCATTATTTTAGTTTCCATGCTTGTCTTAACTTCTACCAAAATGTCTTCATCACAACAAGCATTTGAAGTTTTTACAAATGTGGATATGAAAGAGCAAATGATGGTCAATCAAATTGCGACGGAAATTGCACAGCTTGCAAATGCAGAACAAAGTTATGTCATTACAGGTAAACCAAATTATAAGACAACTTACAGACAAAATAAAGATGCTATTGTTACTCACTTAAAAGAATTACATAAAACATATAAAGATCGACCAGAGGAACTACAAAAAATACAATCTATTGACCAATTTTTTATGACTTATCTAGAATATTCGGAAAGAGTGATCGAACTAAGAGATACACAAGGTATTGAGGCCGCTCAAAAAATAATAAACGCTGGTAACGGAAAAACGGCTATGAGCTATGTAGATGTTCATATTGCCGCAATGAATGAATTACTAGCTAAAAATAATGCGGAACAAATCGCTTTATTAAAGAAAGAAAATACGATCTCTCTTTATTTATTCGTTGCTTTAACTATTTTTTCAGTTCTATTAACTTTATCATTTGGAATTTATCTTTTCTATTCGATTAAAAGAAGCACATATTCTATTAACCGTTCCATATTAGAAATTGCGCAAGCTGGTGGAGATTTAACGAGACGTGTGAAGATTCGTACGAAAGATGAATTTTCAGAAATCGCAGAAAGCACCAACATCTTAATAGGTTCCATTGCAGACTTAGTCAAACGTGTAAGCATGCTAACCGAAAATGTCTCGGCAAGTGGACAAGAGTTAATGGCTTCATCTGATGAGACTGCAGTAACCATTCAGTCTATCGCCGACACTACAAATGAAATCGCTAGAGGTAGTGAACATACAATGCGTAGTATGACGGTTGCTATTCAAAAAATGAATTCTTTAGAAGAAGCGACTAGATACTTGAACGGTGATGCTCAGTCTGTTAAAGAAGCTGCGGATCAGATGATTGAAGCTGCTCGTAAAGGTAGTAACTCAGTTCAACTCTCTTCTCAAGTAATGATGAACATTGAAGAAACAATGGCCAATACTTCGCAAACAGTGGAGGCTCTCGGAACCAAATCGTATGAAATTACATCTATTATTAAAACGATCACTGCAATAGCTGAACAAACTAATTTACTTGCATTAAATGCCGCGATCGAGGCTGCTCGAGCAGGAGAACATGGTAGAGGATTTGCAGTAGTGGCAGACGAAGTACGAAAACTAGCTGAACAATCCCAAAATGCTGCAAAAGAGGTAACTGGAATTGTCACATCCATCCAAACCGAAGTGGTATCAATTGTGCAACAAAATCATGAAGGTGTAGAAAATGTGATTAAAGGCGTAGAAGTTGCAAATGAAACAAACGCTTCACTAGAACAAATCATGAAACAAACCAATGATACCATCTCTATTATTGATAAAATGGTTAGTCAAATTGGTGATACACTCAACTTTAGTCAGGAGGTTGCAGCCTCCTTTGTGGAGGTTACACAAATCGCTGAAAATACAGCATCTAATACCGAAACTTCGGCTGCAGCAGCAGAGCAAGGTTCCGCTGCAATGGAAGAGATCAATGCATCCGCTATTGAACTTTCCCATCAGGCAGATGAACTAAGAAAAGTAGTCAATGAGTTTAAACTATAATCGGAAAAAGCACGGTAGAGAAATTTTCTCTACCGTGCTTTTAGAATTTCTTAAAATAACTTTAAGTATTCTTCATAACCTTCTTCAACTAATTTATCTTTAGGGACGAAACGCATCGAAGCAGAGTTTATGCAATATCGAAGTCCTGTTTCTTCTTTCGGTCCATCTGGGAAAACATGTCCTAAATGGGAATCTGCAGTTTTACTTCTAACTTCCACCCGTCTCATTCCATGGCTATCATCGAACTTTTCGACTACTTCCTGATCTTCAATAGGTCTAGTAAAGCTTGGCCAACCGCAACCTGCATCATATTTATCTTTTGAATGGAATAACGGCTTCCCTGAAACGATATCTACATAAATTCCTTCGTCAAAATGTTTGTCATACTCATTTTGAAACGGAGGTTCTGTTCCATTTTGTTGAGTTACATAATATTGCATATCCGTTAGCTTTTCTTTCATTTGAATACCTCCCGCATTTTCTCTACAAACGCTGCTCTTCCAGAACCAACAAAGTATCCATTATAGTGTGCTGGATTTTTCTTATAATAGTCTTGATGGTATTCTTCTGCAGCGTAAAATTTCGTAGTTGGCAAAATCTTTGTCGCAATTGGCACGCTGAATTTAGCTGATGCATTCATTGCTTCTTTCGAATTTTCCGCTTTTTCTCGCTGTTCTTCGGAATGATAGAATATCGCTGTTTGATAAGAAGAGCCACGATCAAAAAATTGACCGTCATCGTCTGTTGGATCAATATTCATCCAAAAGATTTCTAGTAACTGATTATAAGAAAATTTTTCTGGATCGAATGTTATTTGAACTGCTTCATAGTGTCCTGTTGCATTCGAACACACTTGCTCATAAGTTGGATTTTCAACATGACCACCTGTATAACCCGATTCCACCTTTTCTATCCCCTCATAAGAGTCAAAGGGCTTGACCATACACCAAAAACAGCCTCCTGCAAATGTAGCTTTTTCCATTTTTTACACCTCATTTTATGGTATGACTATTTCTAATGTTATTATATCTTCTTCTAAATTCAACTCTTTTGCTCGGACATGAATTCCAGATGACATCGGAATACTCGCTAACTGAATATGTACTTCCTTTTCTGCAGGCATGACAACTATCCACTCAGGTAAGTCAATTGAATCTCGTAATAATTTTAACACAGCTTCTGGTTGCAATTTTGCTTGACCTACCTCTAAGGAAGTTTGCTCTAGCCTAATATTCCCTCCCTCTTCCACATACGGCTCAAAATACATTCTAATGGGAAAATTAAGTGAGAAGATAGTTAACTCAGAAGATAAAACTATTTGATCATCGACGCTTAGTAGTATGGGAATGGGCTTGCCTTTCATCGCTTTCTTTAGATACGTATTAGCGATTCCTTGAAAATCTTCCTTTGTCGCATGAACTGTTAGGATATTCCCTCCTGGGATTGCTTTTGGCTCTTCTATTGGCATTGTTTCAGCTGGAGTAGTTACCCAATATAGTAATGTTCCTATACTACCTAAAATAACAAGCAGCAACAAAAAAAATGCAATCTTCCACTTATTCATTTAAACAACTCCTTAAAACAACATTTCCCTTTTACGTTCGTCAATTAAACCACAATCTTCTAGAGAATTGACTAGAGCTTCTCCGATCAGTTCATATCCCTTACTATTTGGATGAAAAAAGTCCGTATGATAGACTAAGTTTGCATTGGTAACAAAAAGTTGATCGATTGGTACAAAACAAGCATTTACATCACTATATGCTATCGTTTCTATGCTATTATTCCAATCTGCTAAAATCTCATCAAGTTCACTTTTTTCATCTGTTACTGCAGTAATAGGATTGTAAAGACCAAGAAGAATAATTGGGGCATTACTATTAATCTCTCGAATTTCTTCTAATATTTGATCATAATTTTGTTCGAATTTCACTAATTCTTTTTCAAAAGCTTCTACACGTAGATTAAATAAATCTTTCTTCACTACTTTCATCATATCATTACCACCGATAGTTAGCGTAATAATATTGGCTTTACGTAGCTGATGATCGATTTCTCCACCTTTTAACATTTTTAAAAGCTGATCACTTCGACGTCCTCTTTTCGCAGTATTGGTTAAAATAACCTCTTCTATTCCTTTATACTGTGAAATTTCTTTTTGAAGTCTACCAATATAACCTGCTCCTTTTAATTCATCGCCAACACCTTGTGTAAGTGAATCTCCAAGTCCGACAAGTTCAATTGTTCTTGGGAAAAAGGAAAAAGGAATAACATATTCTTCAAACAACACGGATTCTCTTTCTGAAAAGTTTACTACTTTCAGTTCACTTGACGAACAAGCGGAAAGCATGAGTATACATAAAAAACTAACGAAATATTTCATTCTAAACCCCTTTATATCAAATTCCATAACGTAATTTCTTCCGCTTCCCTTTGTTCAGCTCCAACAGATGCTATTTGCTTTTCGCGAAAAGCTCTAAGCAGGGAAATATTGCGCCTGGCTATAACTTAACTAGCAGGGCTTTGACCTTTGCTTTTTTGATATATCAATAAAGGCAGGGAATCTTCTTTTCCCTGCCTGTTCACTATTCCGTCATATACATAAATCCAATAGCACCAGGACCTGTATGTGTACTAATAACAGGTGAGGTAAAAGACATTTGAATCTGCTTAAAACCAGTTTCCTCGATAAGGTTCTTTAATGGGGTAGCCATAGAGAATCCATTTGCATGGGAGATACCTACCGCCTTTACAATTTTCCCTTTCGTGTCTTTCATAAATTCATTAAACAAATAATTGACTACTTGTTTATGGCTGCGTACTTTCGCAACTGGTGTATATTCTCCATCTGTCAAACTAGCAATTGGTTTAATGGAAAGCAAAGATCCTAACATAGCTTTTCCTTTTCCAATACGTCCACCTTTTACTAGATTTTCTAAAGTGTCTACTACTACAAATAATTTTGTTTTTCCACAGATTTCTTTCACTCTTTGAGTAATCTTTTCAACTGAATAATCATTTGCCGCCATTTTAGCTGCTTCCTCCACCTGAAAACCTAGTGCAAACGAAATAAATTCAGAATCAATTACCGTAACATCCGATGTAGACATTTCTGCAGCAGCTTGAGCAGATTTAACAGTACCACTCATACTCCCTGTCATATGGATGGAAATAATTCGATCTCCATTTGCTCCCAGCTTATCATATAGTTCTTTAAAAACACCTACAGCTGGCTGTGATGATTTAGGCAATTCTTTTGATTGAGCCATTTTTTCAATAAACTCTTCTTGCTGAATGGTAACACCATCGATGTACGATTCTCTATCTATTTGAATGGAAAGTGGCACTATATGAATATTAAATTGTTTGATAAGCTCTTTTGTTAAATCTGCTGTTGAATCTGTTACTATTTGGACTTTATGCACTATATCTCTTCCTTCCTCTATACGTACTATTATAAGAAGAAGTACCGCCGCTTGTAAAATTATTTAACATGCACACATAGTACACTATATGATTAAAAGAAAGATATTTGAACAAATCAATAACGACTCGGTGTAATTGTTTCCAATTTCCGATTATGCCTTGCCCTGCTTGATGCAGGTGAAGTCAGATAGTCGTTGCCGCGTGGATGAGACGATTTTGGCTATATCATTTCAATTACTCTATTATAAATTAGTGTCATCCGCCATAAGTTTGAACCTAAAAGTTCTTTTGAGGAGAGCTGCAACATAGCAATAATGAGTATAATATGCTCGATTTAGTGTCTGATACGATTTCCGCTTCAGACGGATCCTTTCGCGTACGCCTAAGATGGATCATCTGTCTCACTCATCCCGCCGGAGTCGCCACTTTCCGCTGCAATCAATGGAATCTGTTAACTAATTTTAACAATGTTTTAGAGTTATCAGGACCACCATGCTAAATCCCAATTTAAATGTAGTTTTACAATTGGCCAGTGTTCCTCTTGTCAGTTGTTAATATTTAGTAAAAGAGAAATTGTTCAATTTCACAACGAATAATTATAGATTTTCAATTCTTTCATAAACTAAATACAAGTAATGGATGCCTTCGTCTGTTACCATCTTTTCGGATGTATCTACAAGTACCCATTCCTTCCCATACGGTGGGAAAAATGTATCCCCTTCAAACGATTGCTCGATAATCGTCACATATAATCGATCCGCTTTTGGCAAGATAGCACGAAATATTTGCTCCCCGCCAATAATCATCACTTCTTCATGATATGACTTAGCTAAGGCAACGGCATCTGGTAAATTGGTTACCACATCTGCCCCTTCCGCTTCGTAAGAAGTATTTCTCGTAATAATTATATTTTTACGACCTGGTAAAACACGGCCAATCGATTCAAATGTTTTTCTTCCCATCACGATTGCTTTACCCATCGTTTTTTCTTTAAAATAAGCAAGGTCTCCTGGAATATGCCAAGGCATTTTATTATCTAAACCAATTACTCGATTCGGATCATGTGCTACGATCAATGAAATCATATATTATCTCCTCTTTTTAACGATATTTGCTGATTCAAGTTAAACTGCTATAGGTGCTTTAATGCGCGGATGTGGATCGTATCCTTCTATTTTTATATCCTCTATTTCAAAATCAAATATCGAATCTTTCTCATTCGATAAAGAAAGGTGCGGTAACGATCTAGGTGTACGCGCTAACTGTGTTTCCACTTGCTCCATATGATTAGCATATATATGCGCATCTCCCAGTGTATGTACAAATTCCCCTACTTCTAAATGGCACTCTTTCGCAATGAGATGGGTTAAAAGAGCATAAGAAGCAATATTAAAAGGTACACCCAAAAACACATCTGCACTGCGTTGGTACAATTGACAAGACAATTTCCCATTTGCTACATAAAACTGCATAAATGCATGGCATGGAGGTAAAGCCATTTCATCTACTTCTGCTGGATTCCAAGCAGTGATAATATGCCTTCTAGAATCTGGATTTGTCTTTAGTTGTTCAATTACTTTTTGTAATTGATCGATCGTTTCTCCGTTTTTAGTTGGCCAAGATCTCCATTGTCTACCATAGACTGGTCCTAATTCGCCAAACTCCTCTGCAAATTGTTCATCTTCTACAATTTTCGTACAGAAGGTTTCCATTTGTTCATCCACAATTGCTTTGAAAACAGGGTCATTCGCTGCACGTACCCCGAAATTTGTCATATCAGGACCAGTATATCGATCACTTTTCACCCATTTTTCAAACGCCCAATCGTCCCAAATATGGTTATTTGCTTCAATTAAAGACTTTACGTTCGTATCCCCTTTTATAAACCATAATAATTCACTCACAACTAATCGAAAGGCAGTTTTTTTCGTTGTAAGTAGCGGAAAACCTTCTGCTAAATCAAACCGCATTTGATAACCAAAGACGCTCTTCGTTCCAGTCCCAGTTCGATCTCCTTTTTGCACTCCATTTTCCATAATATGTTTACACAATGTTAAGTATTGTTCCATTTGTATACCTCATTTTCATTTTCTATACTTCCCTTCATTATAACAAAAAATGCCCTCTAAAGAGGACATTTCATCGTTTTTAGGATAACCATTTTGACGAGGTGTTTTTTTACGTACCTGCAGTATGTTCCAACTGGATCTCTTACATGAAAAAGTTTTTTTTCAAGAGGAGATAAAATTAAAAAGTATTACTTAAATTCTTGATTTTCTAAAATAGTGACTTGTTCCTTATTAGATTGGGCTATTCGTTTTGTATTTTCTACCAACCGAAAAATATTGTCGCAACATTGTTTTGCACCTATAACCAATAATGGCACACCAAGAAAATCAATTTTTAATCCTCTAGACAAAAAACCCCCAATCGACATCACTAATGGTACCGTTGGTGATGTATTGGAGAAGATAATTTGTTCATGAAATTGATGTTTACTTTGAATCAATAAAATTAAGTTTTTCATTGCTGGAACAACTATCTTAGAGGATTTCCGACCTATTGTATACACTGAGTCTCCATTTTCATCTATCCCATGGAAAATGATTTTTCCGGAATCCTTTTTAGTTAATTTATTAAAATAGTTTACACTTAATATTTCTTCTTTTGTGAGTTTACGTTCTGATTGGTCTATTTCTTTTAAATGATAGGCCGCTGCCAAAGCTGTGGTGTGTGTTCCACCATAGTCATTATAAATATAAATCATGATATCATCCTTTATATTTTTATCTACGGCTATTATGGTCACTTAGTCTAAATCCAATTCATTTAATTTTCTTTTTATACTTTGAAAATATAAATTACAATTTTAAAAAGACAATAAAAATAACGCTAGCTTATGCTGAGATTTTAAGCCTTCCAAAAACAAAAAGAACACTCCGATTGGAACTTTCTACCGTATGAAGTATCATTTAAAGTTATTTGACAAGATTTCGTCTCTTCAAATTAAGCAATTTGGGGTACAGTGTTTTATTTATAGTTTTTAAATATATGAAACATAAAAACGAACAAAAAATATACCCCTTAAAAATGTTGATATAACAATGTTTACAAACAAAAAAACACTCATTTATTAAATGAGTGTCAGTGGTGTTTAGGATAACCATTTCGGCGGGGTATTTTTTGACCAAAAAATCTCACCTAATGCATAATGTTTGGAATAATTATCTTCTGCTAGGTGATAATGAAAGTTGAAGTAATATCCATCTTGCGGCTTTTTGTCGGTTCTTACATGAAATCGGATGAAATCTTTTCTTATGTCTTCATTGTAAATATGAAATATTTTTTCATGGTATTCTCCCGATGGATGTTCGGTAATAGAGAGATTCGCTACTTTTTCTCTTTCTACTTTCGCAATGGTCGCATCAATTGCTTCTTGCATCCTAGGAAAAATTACATCGTCAAATTCATCCTGTATAACTGGTCGAATTCTATTACCAAATTTTATGTATGCCTGTTCTCTAGCTGCTCTTGAAATAGTTTCGTTCAAATCAGGTAAATCATAGGAATCTACTATAGATACTTGTTGTTCAAATTCACTTGTATTTGCATCCGAAGCAATAGATTTCGTAGGATTTTTATTGTCTAATAATTGCTCCCAAATTAGATGGTTAGGAGAGATAAGTCCAAATGTTAAGAAAGCGACCGTAATAATAATCGTTTTTTGCAACCACTTTTTCATCAATTATCACCTTCATTTTTGACCAAATTTATAAAGCATATTAGTATTAATAACGTTTTTACGAACTAAAGGTTTCATCTTCTATGTATTCATTGTACAATAAAATATGTAGACATACAGTAGCTTTTTTAAAGTAAGGAGGAAAGTCACTATGGACGCAGATTTAATCATTGGTATCGGATTTTTATTTTTATTGGGGTATTTAACGTCACTTAACTTTACAGATTAAAAAGAAAAGCGGAAGCGCCTATGTCTGCCCCGACAGGCAAATGGGAATAGGGTAGGTCTGCAAAGGCGCCACATCCTGTGGCAAAGCAGACATGACCCGCATCGTGCGGGCCCAGGAGGCAGCTACTCAGCCACCACAGCTTTTTCCCATTTGACCCCGAGGGGCAACGTTCTTCTGCGACGAGCTGTGCGCAGGAGCATGGCGCTGGAGTCTAGACATAAAAAAAGCTGTCACAACTGACAGCTTTTTTATATGTCGAGAATGCCATAGTGAAACTTTGAAGATAATCTAGTTAACTGCTCGAACTTATATTTTTCAAACATTGGTGACCGAAAATGAGCCTTTAACACAACCCGTTTTTTGGCTACTCGTTTTGCTTCCTCTATCCATTCGTCTGACAAAGATTCATGCACTCCAGCTTCTCGAAGGCTTTGAAAATTAGACGACTCCTCAATTACTTCCTCAAACATTGGATCCATGTAAACGACATCATAGGAATTTGTATCCAACTGTTTTAAATAATTCACTGCATCTTGGTGAATTATATGTATCCGTCGCATACTTTCTTGCATTTCTATATTATCTGTTTCATACACCTTTAAACCATGCTTTACAATATAAGCAATTATTTCATCTTTTTCACAAGCATCGGCAACACCATTTTCACCTACTGCATATGCGGCTATTATACTATCCGAACATAATCCGGCGGTAGTATCTAAAAAGCTATCTCCTTTTTGTAAGTTCAAAGCATCTAATAGTAAATCCTTCTCCCCATTTTGTATGCGTTTTATACGGAATGCCGCGGAATTCGGATGAAAGAAAAAAGGAGTAGTAGAACCGTATACATACAGTTCTAATCTCTCCTTAGTTACGACTAATACATTTGCATGCTGCTCCTGGTGTAACTTTTGCATAGACTTCTTCTGTCGATTGACATATGGCAAAGTCAATTTACTTGCGATTTTTTTTGCTTCTCGAATAAAAATATCGTTCGTTCTACCAGCAGTAGTTACGATTGTTTTCATGAAGAAACAATTTGAGAAAGCACGCCGGAAAGATGATCTTTAATCGTTTCCATTGAGTTGCTTTCAATTTGTTCACGAGGAATGAAATATGCCAATTGGTCTTCCTTCCAAATAGCAATAGATGGTGAACTTGGTGGAACTTCTTCAAAGTAACCTCTCATTGTTGCTGTTGCTTCTTGATCTTGACCAGCAAATACAGTAACTAAGTTATCAGGTTTCACTTCTAATTCTTCTACTGCAGATATTACTGCTGGTCTTGCTAGCCCTGCTGCACAGCCACATACTGAGTTTATAACGATTAATGAAACGCCATTTGCGTTTGCCATATGGTCTTGTACATCTTCCGGAGTCACTAATTCTTTAAATCCAGCGTTTGTTAATTCACTTCTCATTGGTTTTACTATGCCTTGCATATATTCATCGTACGCATTCATGATATCGCCTGCTTTCATTTAGTTTCACAAAACCTATTATAACAGGACTTCTTGTACTTTTGCTATTATACTGTTTTCGTGTTTTTTAACATTCATTCGGTTCAGTAAAATATCCAAAAGTTTTTTTATTTACGTACCAGTGAATAAACATCTTTTATTAGTACAAACTATTACCTGTATGAAATTAATTATTAATGGATAGGGAGTGCAATAATGGGAATTTTAAGCGGTAACCCAAAAGACCAACCGTTACATTACGGTGAAGTGTTTACTTTATGGACAAATCTAGCTACAAACAACGGTTTTATAGCGGCGTATCAAACCTTTGCTAATCACACTGGTGATAAAGATTTAGAGAAGATTATTGAAGAATCGATTCAAGGTATGAAAGACGAAAATAAACAAGTTGAAGATATTTTAAAAATTAATGGTATTGGACTACCACCTGCACCACCTGAACGTCCAGTTGCAAGACTTGAGGACATTCCGGTTGGTGCACGATTTAACGATCCTGAAATCAGTGCTGCACTCTCAATGAATGTCGCAGCTGGTTTAGTCGCATGTAGTCAAGCTATGGGTATCTGCATTAGAGAAGATATTGCTTTAATGTATGGTCAGTTTCATATGAACAAAGCACAATTAGGAGCAAAGCTATTGCGATTAAACAAAGATAAAGGATGGCTTATTCCTCCACCGCTACATTTCAACTCTCCAGATACAGAATAAAAATTCTTTGGGCAATCTAAATTTGGATTGCCCTTTTATTATTGATTCACATTATTAAGGTACGATCTCCTAGCAATAAATCTCCTTTGTCCAAGCTCCCAGTTAATCCAACAAATCGGTTCCAATAATTTTCCAACGGCATTTGCCCACTGCTTTTTCAAATTATGAATATGCTATTTATAACTGAAGGGCACATCACACCGCCCTGTCTGTGCCTTCAGTGGTTTTAAAATATCTTCTTAAAACCAAACAAATGAATTAGACGAACATCCATTATCGACATAGAATGAATTATCCCGAATATAGGAGGTGTACTAAATGGGTGAAGCGGTTGGTGGTTACGGAAGCGGTTCAGGATTTGCTTTAATTATTGTTCTGTTTATACTTTTAATTATTATTGGCGCAAGTTTCTTAGGTCGCGGTTACGGTTACGGTCAGGGTTACTGCTGATGAAATGGGCATAGTACCATATTCACACTACAATCTAAGACAGGGTTTTTTACCTGTCTTTAGCTAATTTTTAAATTCAGCTTAGTAAGGCTATCACCATTCAACTATCAACACTGCCATTAGATTCTCCAAATAAAACTTGCGGACCAATCTGGACATCGTCATGCCAAACTTTCCCACTTGTACCTTCTTAATTTCTTTCACAAGATAATCGAGATTGAGTTTCTTAGTTGGTCTTAACTGTCTTTGCAAAAGCTTCAGCAAACGATTTAGGTATCGGTCTATAAATATCTACATACAATCAAATTTCAGTTTCAATTAATGAAGCTGGTACTTATGAACTGCACCCCATTGTTAGACACAATCTAACAATGGGGTGTTGTTTTATCTGGATAAATTTGAGTTTCTGTATTAAATGGAGTTTGAAACTATAGAGCATTTTAAAGAAAGACTAGCAAAATATATCGATTACTTTAATTGCAAACGAAACAAGGCGAAATTAAAAGGCCTGAACCCGGGACAGTACCGGTTCCAGACCTTCATACCTACCTAACGGTTCGCTTCAATGTTTGTGGCCATTCACTTAGACAATTCCTTATAAGCTAGAACTTTCAGGGCTAGCATTTCTTCCTCCGTTAAAGTATTTTCGATCTTATTAAAGATTTCTTGTTTTTCTTCTTCTGTCATTCCATTTTCGACTTTGGTTTGGAACTCTTGCAATTCGCTTATCTTAAACTTTTTTATTAATACTTTCGTTGCCTCTTCTTTTGTTTGAAATGGCAGCTGACTGCTATCTACATTTTTACCTTCCTCTATAAACGCCTGCAATTGCGGATCTTTTTTGATCTCTTGTTTAATACTTTCCAGTTGACCGCTATTTTCAAACTCAACTGCTACCTTTTCCATTACTTGATCTGCGACTATTTTCGGCCCAAAATAGTATACTGCAAAACCTACTAGACCAATAATGACAATGAAACTAATCAGTACTTTAATAAAACGCAACTAAATTCCTCCTTCTACAGGATTTATTATTAATGCTACATTGTTCAACTATTTCTTAACAATATACCTCATTATGTATTTTATACATAGAAAAAGCACCTTCCAAGGTGCTTAAATAGTTTACAAAGATCGCTTTTTAATAATTCTTCTGAGTTAGCAGCTGGTTATACGTCTGATAAGATGCAATAACTGCAATAAATGTACCTACTAAGAATAAAATGGATCCCCCTAAGGAAAAGAGATGACCAATCAATCTCTTTCTTTCTTCAGTTATTTGCTCTTGATTCATTTATTCACCCACCTCTCTACCTTTATTGTATTCTTCAGTTGCATATTGTTCACTTGCGGTTATGTTATACAAATGAAAAAGAGCACATCTGCATTCACGATTTTGCTGTACTTCTGATGATCAAAACAAATAAACTTTCAAATCATCATTATTGTCAATCGTTCCTAGTAAAATATCTTGCAATTGGACATTTAATAGTACCGTTTTGTTTTCCACCCAAGTCATATCTTTACCTGCTCTATGTAATTCATTGAAATCAATCTTTCCTTCTTTAATAATTGTAATTGGCATATTAAACGGCTTTTTGACTAGTTGCATATCTTCAGGTGTTAATGCTTCTAATTGAGGGGATAAAAAGAAAGAGATAGTGCCATCCGGCTCCCAAACAGCAAGGGCAACTTTTTGTATTTCTTCGATTTTTGCTTTTCTAGCTTCTGACAATAAGTGATCAATCGTAATCCTTGCTTTCCCTAACTCTTTAAACATAATTTCACCGTTTTTGATTAACGGGAATGGTGTTGGTTCAAACCAATTTCTAAACACATTCCATTTCAAAGATAAAAAAACGACTACTGAGTATAAAATAATTAATACTGTTGTCGTAGTGATTGAACCTTTTAGTCCCAATCGTTCATCTGATAAAGGATGGGCTAAGATATTTCCGAGTATCATGGCAATCGTGAAATCGATCAGTCGTAATTGTGCAATCGATCGTCGCCCCAATAATTTAGTCGCTACTATTAAAAAGAAAAATGCAACGATTGCTCGTAATATCCATTGAATGGTAGTTAGGGTTTCTTGACCATAGATAAAATCCATCTATTTCCACACTCCCGTTTTATTTCTATCATGACCAGCAAGAAATGAAACTGCTAATTCACACGATTTAATTGCTTTTCAACTTGTATTCGGAAATTTTATAATCAATAAAAGCCCCTACTACTCCAGATGGCAGACCACCCGCTGAGATAGAAAGTAATATTGTAAACAAACCGAGATTTTCCACTTTATAATGCAATAAAACAAGAATGGAGAGAGTTCCTAATATGGTGAACAAAACGGAAAAATAATACGTTATATGTACTTCATCATTTATTTTAGCCTCTTTTTTAGTCATTTCTTTGCTCATATTACTCCTCCGTTCTTTTTAACATTCTATATCCTTCATATTATTCACTCATTGTGCGTAATTTAAACGCTTCTAAACGGCAATAATAGTTGGAAAAACATCGCACAAAAAAACACCATTCAAATAGAAATGAATGATGTTTTTAATAAATGTAGGTTGGAATAACGGTTAATAAATTGTGTTTTTTACACAACCGCGCGAACAGATTCGCTCCATTCTAATTGGTTTAAAAATGTATAGACGTCTTCGCATACTTTCTCTCTTTCTTTCCCGGTAGTAATAATATGCCCAGATTCTTCATACCAAATGATTTCTTTTGTATCCGTTTCGACTTGCTCCAATATAAATGATGCACTTTCTTTATAAATCTCACCATCTAATGCACCTTGTAGAACGAGTGTCGGGGAAGAAATCGAATGCAGGTCTATGCAAGCATCTTCAATGAATGATTGGACTTCACTCAAAGAATCCAAAGGACTATTTTTTAACGCTTCAAGTTCTTGAATAATGATTTCTCTAGATTTACCTTCAAATGATTTATACACTTTTGCATAATTATATAAACGATCAAACAAACCATCTGTATTACCACGTTTAATCGGTGCACACATAGATACAATCGCTTTGACCGGAAACTTTTCCGCTACTTTTAAAGAAAAAACACCGCCTAAAGAAATACCTGCTACTGCAATTTCTTCATATCCTTGATTTTTCAAATAGTTGTAACCGTCTACGACATCTTGCCACCACTCTGCGGGAGTTGTTTGTAATAATGCTTCAGGCGTCCCACCATGCCCGCGGTACATCGGTGCGTGACAAGTGAATCCTCTTTTTTGCAAATATTCTCCTAATCGTTTTACATCTTTCGTACTACCAGTAAATCCGTGAAGTAAAAGTACTGCTCGATTTCCCCCTACGAATGTAAATGATTTAGGTGCGACTACTTTCATTTGAATATCCCCTTTAGTTTGATAGCATAATAGTTTGTTAATCCTTATCCTATCATTGACAATTCATAAAGTATAATTTATTATTTCTATCATTACTATGCATAAAAGGTATCGATTAAAAAAGGGGATGCTTTATAGATGGAATGGCAACGATTAGAATATTTTCAAACGCTTGCAAAAGTTCAGCATATGACACGGGCCGCCGAACTATTATCCATATCACAACCGGCTTTGAGCAGGTCTATAGCGAGTTTAGAAGAAGAAATTGGGATTCCACTTTTTGATCGTCAAGGTCGCTCCATCATTCTAAATCGCTATGGAATGATGTTTTTAGAGAGGGTTAACCGGATTATGAATGAAATGAGCGATGGGTTAAATGATATTCAGCAGTTGATAAATCCAGAGCAAGGAGAAATAACACTTGGCTTTTTACATACGCTTGGAACGAGTACCGTTCCAAATATCATTCGTGCTTTTCATGATAAATATCCACATATTACATTCCAATTTAAACAAAACCATACGCATACTCTGTTAAAACAGCTAAAATCAGGGGAAGTGGATCTTTGCTTAGTCGCATCTATTGACTATGAAAAACCAATCGCCTGGTCAGAATTATGGCGAGATGAGTTATTTGTTATTGTTCCAATTAATCACTCTCTGGCAAATCGTAAAAGCATCTCATTAAATGAAATAGTACAGGAGTCTTTTATTTCGATGAAAAAAGGTTATGCACTTCGAAAAACAACGGATAGTATATTTTCTGATACTAACTTGTTGCCGAATATTACGTTTGAAGGAGACGAAGTAGCTACTGTGGCAGGTTTTGTATCAGCAGGACTTGGTTTTTCTATTTTGCCAGATGGAGAAGAAATTAATCCTAATAAAATTGCTAAATTACGCATCGAGGATATGACATGTGAACGTGTAATTGGTATGGCTCGTGTAGAAAATCGCTACCTATCACCTGCAGCAATAAATTTCCAAAAGTTCATTCTAGATTATTTTCTAGAAAAGAAGATGTAATGCATGATATCAGAGCATACAAAAAAAGCCTCACTCTTCAACGTGAGGCTTTTATTATTAAGCGATTGTGTAAGAAATTTGAAGGGAGATCTTCAAGCAGGTTACCAAGCCTGTTTCCTTACATTAACAGAATACCACGGATTTTCGATAGTTCCATGCTTAATTGTTGCATATAGAACATATATTAACCACGATTGGAAATCTGTGCACTAAAAGGAATAACAGATCTATTTTATTCGTTTCTCTTATTTTCTCGCTTCGCTCATTTGTTTCCAAACGGATCCTTTTGCTTCTTCCCCGCCTTCAATTCGGGCAATTGCCATACGGATTTGCAGTTTTACTTCATATTCTTTATCTTCCATTGCTTCTTTTAATGCAGGAAGGGCATCCGTATCGCCAACTTCATAGAAGTACATAGCCGCACGCCAGCGAACGAGTTTGTTTTTATCAAACAAGGCGACTTTCATCCCATCAGCGAATTGTTCAAAGCCTAGATCACTCATTGCGTCTCCTGCTGTTCTACGTACTGCCCCACTTTTATCTTTTAATGCAATTTCTAGATAAGGAATGACTGCTTCGTTTTCGATTAACCCTAAATATACAGTTGCAAGACGGCGAATAGATACTTGTTCGTCTTCCACTGCTATTGCCAAAATCGGTAAGTCAACTAGTTCGGGGTTGATCAAATTATTTAGTAGTTGGAAACGCTCTTCCCAATCACTTACTTCAAATTGAGCTAATGAGAATGGAACGCGAACTGCAGCTTTTTCTTCTACATGCTGATCTTTTTCTTCGATTAACTGTTGAAGTTTACTTTCTGGGAAGGTTGCTTCCAATTCATTTACTAATTGTTCACCAATTTCTTTTTGGTCTCCGTAGCGAACGCCATAATCTACCCATTTTCGAAGCATAATATAGTTTTCTTTGTCACCTGCCATTGCTTCATCTAAAGCTTTCGTAAAACGCTCGGACAAGCCAAAACGTGATTCAGACTCACTATCAAATACTTTAACTTGAAGTGGAATCCCTTTATATTGCTGTACATGTACGTATACCTCTCCGTAATGGTCTACTGGTTGTTCACTAGTTTGCTCTTTATTGTCTGCTCCAAATACATTTTCTACAGAAGCTAATATCGATTCCCAGCTAAACTTGGCAATACGCTCTATCGCTAAGAAGTCTGCTACATGATAGACTCCCTTTACACCTTCGATTGCAAATAGTTGTTGAATTTCTTTAGGTGCATCTACAATATCGTCTTTTTTATAATTATGACTTTTTCCGAATGGTAGCTCTTGATCGATAACTACTTTCATCGTATTCGGACTTGGTGTTGGTTCAATTGTAACTATTTTCATCAAATATACCTCCAGTAACTGAGATTAGGAAGAAGCGATTTCTTCTAAATAAGACCATCTCTCGATTAATTGTTCATATGTGCTGTTAGCTTGTTCCAGCTTGTCAGTTAGTTCCTGCAATAGTGTAAAATCAGAGCCCGTAGTTAAAATCTTTTCTTCTAGTTCTGTAATTAGCTGTTCAGTTTTTTCGATTTCCTCACCAATAGTATCCCATTCTCGTTGCTCTTTGTAAGACATTTTCTTTTTCTCTTTTGCCACTTTAACAGGAGGCTCTTCTCTTTTTTCTTCTTCTACAATTTCCGCCGGAGCAATTTTTGCAACTTCCAAATAATCGGAATAAACTCCTAACCACTCTTTAACAGAGCCATTCCCGTTTAATATCCATAGCTTTTTCGCAATTCGATCTAAGAAAAATCGGTCATGGGAAATCGTCACAATAACTCCTGGGAATGATTCCATAAAGTCTTCCAAAACAGATAATGTTTGAATGTCTAAGTCATTTGTCGGCTCATCCATAAATAGAACATTCGGCTGTTCCATTAACATTTTTAACAGAACTAGTCGTTTTTTCTCTCCACCAGAAAGTTTACCGATTTGCGTACCGTGTGTATTTAAAGGGAATAAAAATCGTTCTAGCATTTGAGCTGCAGAAAATTTTTCACCAGAGCCCGTTTCAATTAGGTTAGATGACTCCCGAACATATTCAATCATTCTTGTCTGTTCATTCAACTTCGGTAATTGTTGTGAAAAATGCATGAGCTTAACGGTTGAACCTACAATTATTTCTCCGGAATCTAATGGAATTTCTCTTGCTAGCATTTTAAGTAAAGTACTTTTCCCTACGCCATTAGGTCCAACAATTCCAATTCGATCTCCAGCTTGTAGTAAAAATGAAAAATCCTCTACAATTTTCTTAGAATCAAATCTTTTGGAGATATTTACTCCTTCTACTACTTGCTTACCTAGTCTCGTTGTCGCCATTTCTAAATCGAGATTTTGTGTGGAGTTATTACGATCTAGTTTTGAATCTATTTCTTCAAATCGATCTTTTCTCGCCTTTTGTTTCGTCGATCTTGCTTTTGCGCCTCTACGAATCCATTTCAGCTCATTGCGGTATAAATTTTGTAGCTTTTGTTGAGAAGAAGCATTCATTTCTTCTCGTAATGCTCTTGATTCTAGATAATCCGCGTAATTCCCAGTATGTGTGTAAAGTGTTTTATCTGCTAATTCATAAATATGTGTTGCCACTGCATCTAAAAAATATCGATCATGTGTAACTAAAATAATAGAACCTTCTACTCGCTGAAGCATTTCTTGTAACCAATCCGTAGATTCTTTGTCCAAATGGTTCGTAGGCTCATCTAACAGAAGTAAATCAGCAGGTTCTATCAGTACTTTTGCAAACGCCACTCTTTTCTGTTGCCCACCTGATAAATGAAGAATGGACTCTTCGTATTGGGTAATACCTAGTTTTGTCAGCGCTGTTTTTGCAAGTGCATTGACATCCCATGCTTGTAGATCATCCATTTGAGATTGTAAATCCATTAGTTTATTTTGACGTTCAGTAGAACTTGAATCTTCCATTAAAGCTAGCAATGCTTCTTCATATTCTCGATTAATTTTTAATATAGGAGAATCTCCACTAAATACTGTTTGCAAGACGGTTTCATCTTTTTCAAATACTGGCTGTTGCTCTAAATACGCAATTCGATATTTGTTTGGATGATCACGATCAATGGAATCCGCTTCTAATTGGCCTGCAATTATCGATAAGAATGTTGATTTACCAGTACCGTTAATGCCTATTAAGCCAGCTCGGTTATGATCGTTGATCGTGAAGGTAATATTTTCAAACAGCGTTTTCTCTCCTACTGTTTTTGTTAAATTTGAAATGATTAAATGACTCATATTTGTTCCCCTGTTTCTATTCTCAAGTTTTGCAAAAATAATTCCATAAATGCATGTCTTTCTTTTGCTAGTTCTTTTCCTTTTTCCGTTAGCATTCCGTCAGCTAATTTTAATAGTTTCTCATAAAAATGCGTAACGGATGCTGTCTCTTTGGAGCGGTATTCTTCTATGGACATGTTTTCTCTTGGAGTTTCTTCTACATCGTATAACTTTCTACCCTTTGCTCCGCCGTATGCAAATGTTCGCGCAATCCCTACTGCTCCTATTGCATCTAACCGGTCCGCATCTCGGACAATTTGGGCTTCTAATGAATCAGCAACTATTTCATTCCCCCCATTGAATGAAATGGACAGAATGAGTGTTTTAAGTTGATTTACTTTTTCAGTAGGTAAGGAAAGTTGCTTAATGATCCTATCCTCTTCCTGCTTTTCTTCAACTGGAGCATATTTTGGGTCGCTAACATCATGTAATAGTACTGCTAGCTCAATTATTTCCAAATCAGCAGTAGGCTCTGAAGCTGCTATTTCAAATGCATTCTTACGTACTCGCTCAATATGTTGGAAGTCATGACTTGCATCAAAATGTTTATATACTTCTTTCACTAAATGTTCGCACCGTTGTATTGGATTCATTACTTATTCTCCTTAAGCTGTCTACTCTTTTACATTATAACGAATAAAACACAAAAAGACTGCTAATGTGCAGTCTTTTAATTTGTTAAAACAATCCTACCGCTTGTCCATCCTCCGCAACGTCCATATTTAAAGCAGCTGGTTTTTTAGGCAGTCCTGGCATTGTCATAATATCTCCAGTTAAACAAACAAGAAATCCTGCCCCGAGTTTCGGAAGAACTTCACGTACTGTAATCGTAAAGTCTGTTGGCCGACCTAATAATTTGGGTTGATCAGACAAAGAATATTGTGTTTTCGCCATACAGATAGGAAGAGTATCCCATCCGTAAGTAGTTATTTGGTCAATCTGTTTTTTGGCTGCATCTGTAAATACGACATCTTTCCCACCATATACTTGCTGTACAATCGTTCGCACTTTTTGTTCAATCGTATCTGAAAGACTATATAAAGGTGCGAAGTTAGATGGTTTTTCTAGTTCTTTTAAAACTAATTTAGCAAGGTTCACTCCCCCAGCTCCACCTTTTTCCCAAACCTCGGTTATAGCAATTGCTATATTTCTCTCTTCACACCAAGCCAATAATGCTTTTGTTTCAGCCTCTGTATCAGCTGTGAATTTATTCAAGGCAACTACAGGCTCAATACCAAATGCCCGAATGGTTTCTATATGCTTTTCTAAATTATTTGTTCCTTCAAGTAGCGCGTTTACATCTTCTTCCCTTAGCAAATCCTTTGGTTTTCCACCTTGCATTTTAAGTGCTCGAATCGTCGCAACAATGACAACTGCATCTGGTGCCAAATTACCTTGTCGTGATTTAATATGCATAAATTTCTCTGCGCCTAAATCTGCGCCGAATCCTGCTTCTGTCACAACAACATCAGCTATATTCATCGCCGTTTTCGTAGCGATGATCGAGTTACATCCATGCGCAATATTAGCAAAGGGTCCGCCATGTATTAAAGCTGGTGTTCCTTCTATTGTTTGCACTAAGTTCGGCTTGATTGCTTCCTTTAATAGTAAAGTAAGCGCACCTTCCACTCCTAAAGCACGCACAGTAATTGGTTCTTTTGCATATGAATAACCGATAACAATTTGCGCTAGTCTTTCCTTTAAATCACCTAAATCCTTTGCCAAACAAAGAATTGCCATTATTTCAGAGGCTACGGTAATATCAAATCCGTCTTCACGTGGTACACCTTGTGTAGGTCCACCAAGACCAATTATAATATGGCGTAGTGAGCGGTCGTTCATATCAAGTACTCTTTTCCAAATAATTCTTCTAGGGTCAATTTGTAATTCATTTCCTTGGTGGATATGATTATCAATTATTGCAGCTAATGCATTATTAGCGGTAGTAATCGCATGTAAATCACCATTGAAATGCAAATTTATTTCTTCCATAGGTAATACTTGTGCAAATCCTCCTCCAGTTGCACCGCCTTTTACACCCATTACTGGCCCCAAAGATGGTTCACGTAGAGCGACTACAACGGACTCTCCGATTTTCTTCAAGGCATCGGCTAATCCAACGGTTACAGTTGATTTTCCTTCTCCTGCCGCAGTCGGGCTTATTGCAGTTACAAGTACAACTTTACCTAAATTCGTTTTAGCAGCTATCTTTGTTGGATCAATTTTTGCTTTATAGTTACCGTATTGCTCTAAAGCATCTTCTGGAATTCCTAATTTATCCGAAATTTGGCGAATTGGTTGCATTTTGGAATTTTTGGCTATACTTAAATCGGAAAGCGGCTCTACTTTAACATTCATATGTATCCCAACCTTTTTTCTTTTATTATACGTTGAATCAATTAGATAAAACAAATCAATTACGCCTTGGCGTAATTGCGTCCAGATTTTGAATTGCGCTTGTGCCCGTATGATGCGGGTATGCAACCGTTGCTGCTGAGTCAAGTTAAAATTCGACATATTATTGACGATAGTTGTCATTTACTATATAGTATATTTATCCATTATCAGAATTTTTAATGGACCGAGGGAGGAACGTTTATGCAACAGGGGAAAGTAAAATGGTTTAATAATGAAAAAGGCTATGGATTTATCGAGTATAATGATGGGGAAGATGTATTTGTCCATTTTACAGGTATTCAAGGCGAAGGATTTCGAGCACTCGAAGAAGGACAAGACGTTACGTTCGAAATTGTTGAAGGAAACCGTGGACCTCAAGCTGCAAACGTAATTAAAAATAGTTAGAAACGGTTCTTCCCGCGACAAATGGTCGTGGGTTTTTTTACTGAAGTTTTTCTCCCTTTTGCTTGATCTCTTCCCCAACCGTACAGCTATGAATGCAAAAGTGGTGTGCAAATGTCTTTCCTTTTTCTTTTCTAAGTTGCGCTCGCACAAAACAGCCATCACAATACGTTTGTAATATAAGATCAATTTCATTAATAATTTGTGTATTTTTCATTTGTTTACGCTCCTCACTACCTTCATAATTGTACTATTATGTTTCTTTTGTTTGCAAGTATGCTATAAATCGTTCAAACTAAAACAGATGATAACTCGTATGAAATTATGAAATGGGGATTTGCATGTTAGAAGTTTATATTGATGGCTCGACTACTGGAAATCCAGGTCCAAGTGGGATTGGCATTTTCATTAAAGGTGAAGGACATCATTTGAAGTTTAGTGAGTTCATCGGAGATTATTCGAATCATACAACAGAATTTATTGCACTACTTAGAGGTTTAGAAGAAGCACAAAAATTGTCTCCTATGATGGTCTCAGTTCGAACGGATTCTCAAATCGTACTAGCTGCTGTTGAGAAGCGTTATGCTAAAAATGCGGAATTTGCAGCTATATTAGAAAAAATCTTAGCGATTAGCGATACATTTGATTTATTTTTTATAAAATGGATTCCGGACGACCAAAATAAAGCTGCTCATGCACTAGCTAGAGAAGCCGTATTTAAACAACTGCCGAAAAGTTAATTGGCAGTTGTTTGGTATGCAGTTTCAATGGTATCTTTTGTACGATTCATAAAGTTCACTACTACTTCATCGCTTCCAAATAACTGAAAGAGACTGAGTAGCGGGTTTTTGGGCTTATTGATTGATGTGTAGATGAACTTTGTCGTTGTATCATCTATCATTTGTAATTCATAGTCAATTGTCATCCGAAAGCGATCATTTAGTATAAAGCTTTCCTGTATCATTTTATTATTTGGTTCGTTTGTATATTTTTGAATCGTTATTTCATATTGTTCCGTTAACGAACCATTATGATACGTCTGATGGATAACGGATCCAACTACTTGATCGGTTTTTTCTAGAAATTCCTCTCCCATTACTTTCGGAAAGATTTTTTTCTTTTTTTCTACATCGCCATAAAAATAAGTCCAAGCAAATTCGATTGGAACGTTAAGCTTAATTTCTTTTTTCCACTTTTTCATTTCTTCTGCTCCTAAAACTAAAATTGTAAACCATAACACAGATAAAGCCTATGATGCACTTCAGGGAAATGCGTCGCAGTGGAATACCGCAAGTGCAGTTGATTTCCGCTCCAGGCGGACGCTTTCCGCTTCAATCAACGAAATATGCTAGCTAATTAGCGTTTTGCTAAAACACCAAACCAACAAGAAATATTAGAACCGCTGCGCGAAGGTAAAAGCGGCAGCTATCACTATATGAAAAAAATTGCTTATTAAACAGTGAACATGAGCTTAAATATGTTATCAATTACCAAATAATAGTGTTAATTTTCACAATATTAATGGATTGCTCCCGCACATAAATTGGTCGCTCTTAGCCATTTACCGGATCATTTTACGAGATATTTACTAATATTGGATTTCCCTCTTCGATTCTAATCAAACTTTTGGTTTATCAAGCGAGAAACTAATCAGTCAGCAAGCTCCTCTGATTTTTGCGGAAGGGCGGCGACTCCAGCGGAAATCCTAGCGGATACTTCTTACGACGCATTATCCCTAAACAGTGTCAAACCATTTGTTGTGAAGAGGATGTTATCCACATGTCATAGTTGTTTAAATTTCTACACAAAAAAACAGACTCCCCTAAGAGAGCCTGTTAAAGTTTAGGTTTAAAATTAAGCTTTAACTACGTTAGTAGCTTGAAGACCGCGTTGGCCTTGCTCGATTTCAAAAGTTACTTCTTGACCTTCGTCAAGAGATTTGAAACCTTCGCTTTGGATAGCTGAGAAGTGTACGAATACGTCGTCTCCGCCTTCGCGCTCGATGAATCCGAATCCTTTTTCTGAGTTAAACCATTTTACTTTACCTTGTTCCATGTGTGTTTCCTCCTCGTGTGCAATTTTCGCACACATTTTGTTACTATCCTTGCTCAACACTGTTAAGTAAAAGTGTTGCCACCTACTAACTAACCGAACAAAAATAATCCTCTTTAAATATAACACGCGCTCTCCTATAATGCAACACTTATACCTAATTCTTTTTATTTATTTTCTAACAATGCACCAATCGCTCCACTATATCCGTGCTGTTCCAAAAAGATTGGATTTTTCTCTTTTAAAATTGTATACGATTCAATTATTTTTTGTAATAATTCATTTTCTTCTAATGTGGAACCAATATAAATGATATCTTCTACTTGGTGTGCGTCAGCCGCTTGAATACATAGCGTAGCAACTACCTCTCCAATAATCCCCTGCACTCCAGCTAACAAATCTGTACTGTTTCTAACATCATTTGTTTTTAGCGCAACCCCACCAAAATTACTGGCTGTTAAAGAACCTTTTATTGGAAGTTTATTATTTTGATATATATCACTCACTAAAATATCTACAGATGCTCGATTTCCTAATTTAGATTGTTCAATTATATTTTTGTAATTTTGAATACCTGTTAGAGCGGATCCTAAACCAAGGAGGGTTCCTCCTCCTACACCAGTTCCCCCTATACGACTATGTATTTCACCTTGCATAATATGTATAGATGTTCCCGTACCAATATTCGCAATAATTGCGGCTTCACTAGTAATGACTTCTTCTTTTAGTTGATACATGACTCCATTCATCGTCGCATCAAATTCCACTATGTAAGGGATTTCATTTATCGAAGAAAGATATTCTTTTAATTGTGCTGCTCGACCACCAGTGAGGCAGATAGAAGCTAACGAGTGGTTTGAATCAAGCCAATCCTTTACTGCTTTAAAATCGGATGAAAGAAAACTTTCAAAGGACATTTCTTTTTTTTCATCCCAATAAGCTATTTTCGTTAACGTTCCACCTGCATCAATGCCAATTCTAGTAGTCATACAAATTCCCCTTTTATAATAGGAGACTTATTTAATCCAAGAGCCAACAATCGGATAGTCAAACTCGTCTCCATTAATCGCTTTAATTATTCCGATAATTGGAACAACAAATGCCATTATACCAAAAATAATGACCATCGGGATACCAATTAATAAAATAATTAATAATATAGAGACGGTAATTAGTACCGACATCACGAGCTGAAATAGCACCGCTTGTATAGAAAGCTTTTTAATCTCGTCATCATCCACGACCAAGTACAAGATAAAGGGAACTAGAAATGGAGCGAACCAAGTACTTGCATGTAGTAGAACTTTTAATCCTGTATTTTGCATGCAATATCGAACTCCTTTCTTCTTTTTCTAATTTACGATAGGAAGAGACAAAAAGTTTCATTTTTTTCTATTAAAAACAATTTCTCCATTTACAATCGTTTGTAATACTTTCGACGTGACAAATGTCTTCTTTGTTAACACTTGATCGACAATTGTAAAGTCAGCATCATAACCACTCAGAATCTTGCCACGGACATGCTCCTTTCCAATTGCTCTTGCACTTCCAGTTGTAAATAATGAAATTGCTTCAAATGCTGTTAGTTCCTGATTTGGCAAGTGTACATTATTGGTTGCCGCATCCATCCCAAGCAATGGATCAGCAAGCTCGATTGGTGAATCAGAACCTCCTGAGCAATCAAAGCCCTTTTCTAATAAAGTTTTCCAAGCGTACGCCCAAGTTAAACGCTCTTTTCCTAAACGATCGATAACCCATGGAAAGTCGGATGGTACGAACATTGGTTGAATATCTAAGACTACCGGTAATTTAGCCATTCTATTTAATAAATCTTCTGTAAGTACATTCACATGAATTAGTCTATCTTTTTTACCAACTGGCGCTGGATAATTTTCAATTAAATCTAGAATAATCTCTACTGCTTTGTCACCTATAACGTGTACCGCAATATTTTCATTATATTTTCTTGCTAGTTTTACGAGATTCTCTAACTTTTTCTTATCATGGACGGCAACTCCTTTGTTTCCAGGAGAATCTGAGTAATCTTCAGAAAGTAAAGCCGTATGCCCTCCAAGTGACCCGTCGATAAATATTTTCATTGCACCAAACTCGATAAAATCCGTGGGCTCTTCTCCTTGCATTTGCTCAAATACTTCGTGGTGTCGAAGCAAATGGGTTCGAAAACTTGTTCCTATTGTTCGGCGAAATGCTTCTAGTGGAACAGTGTATGGACCATAATATGCCATGTCTTCTGTATGCACTCCCGTTAGTCCTTTTGATTGTAAATCGGTAACACTTGCTTGAATGACATGTTTTAAATAATCGGTTGTTACTGCTGGAATACAGGACGTAATTAATTGTTGTGCTTCATCATAAAATAGTCCATTCAAATTGCCATGCTCATCTTTTCCGATAATACCGCCTATAGGATTCGGTGTGTCTTTTGTAATTCCTGCTAACTCCATTGCCTTTGAATTTGCTACTAGAACATGCCTACAAATTCTTTTTAAGACAACAGGTGTTTCTTTCATTTCATTTAAATCTTTACAAGTGATTGGACGACCTTCTACTAACTTATTATCATTCCAACCTTCTGCAACATACCACTCCCCTTTATTTACATGTTGGGCTACTGCTGACACGATTGTTTGAATAGAAGAAAAAGTGGATAAATCTAAATAGGTTAATTTTTCCCCATGACCGATTAAGTGAATATGACTATCTACAAAGCCCGGGTACATCGCAGCACCTTGTAATGAATGGATTTGATCCGCTAGATGCAACAATTGATCTTTCGTTCCGGTTTGAATAATTTTTCCGTTTTCCACTAACACAGCTTCTACTTGTTCTCCACTAACATCCATTGTAAAAATAGGTCCGTCTGTCCAAAGTATTTTCATTTTTTAGGCTCCTTTTTACCCGCTATTAAGTCATCCACTAATAGTTCTGCTGCCTTTCGATATGCATTGCTCATACTTGCAAGTGACGTGATAAACAGTAAGTGCTTCAAATCATCTCCAATTTCAAACTGGTCGATTTCTTGCTCATGCGCTTTCATTTCTGCTAAAAAACTTTGGGCATTGCCTTGTTGTAATGCGACTGAGTACGAGTAAAAATCTTCTAAATTAAAATCATCCTTACCTATTTTTTCATTGATAGGATCCATAGTTGTCTTAATATCATTAATAGATAATGCCCCTTTTAATTGATAAATTAAGTTAATTAACATAATATGCTGCTTGGAATATTTTTTATTTTTGATCGGGATAAATAATTTTCCTTTCGCATAGTTATTAATCATTGTTTTTGTTAATACTTTTTCATCATCATTTCGTAGGGTTGGACCAAATTTAGAAACAAATAATTGAATAACTTGATCCATATATAGATCGATATCTGGTATTTCTTCCGCATGAATCGTTGCGTCAAGTCCAAGTCTGTTTACGAGTTCATCTGATTTGTTCATGTATATTCCTCCGTTGCTAACTTGTTAATATCGTATCGCAAAAAGAGTTTTCAGTAAACATTTGACTATCTATTGAGATGAGTATATTATTTTAAGTAGTTATAAAAACTACTTGTTGTTACGGGGGTATTATATTGGAGAAGTATATAAGAGAACCATTTAATGGATTATCACATCTTTTTGGCGCAATTCTTGGTGTTTTCGCTTTAATCGCAATGATTGTAAAAGGAACTGCACTAGATGCATCAGGTTTAACGATTACTGCACTCGTTATATTTGGTGTGAGTATGATTTTATTGTATGCATCATCGGCAACTTATCATATGGTCATAGCAAAAGATCATGTGATTCATCGGTTACGACGATTGGATCATTCGATGATCTATTTATTAATAGCAGGTACATATGCACCTTTTTGCTTAGTCGCATTAAAAGGTACTACTGGTTTTATGTTGTTTAGTATTATCTCAATTATGGCAATTAGCGGTATATTGTTTAAGATGATTTGGTTCAATTGCCCAAGATGGGTTTCTACCGCTTTATATATTGGAATGGGATGGATCATTGTCTTTTTAGCTTCTCCGCTTGCGGCAGTGCTTGGTACACAAGGTATCTTCTTTCTAATATTAGGAGGAATTTTTTATACAATCGGTGGAGTTATTTATGGTGTAAAACCAAATATTCCATTCATCAAGAAGTTAGGGTTCCATGAGATTTTTCATATTTTCATTTTATTTGGGACTATTAGTCATTTTATCTGTGTGTTTGTATATGTGATTTGATTAAAAAACGTAAGTGACCTTTATGTGTATCTTGTTTTCCAAGACTCCGGGGATGTAGTCAGTATAGGAATAATGCTTCTTAAAAAGCTCTATAAGGTTACCGCTATGATTTTCGCTGCAGGCGGACGCTTTCCGCCGGGTGAGCGATGAGCCATCACCGCCGCTTACGCGTACGTTGTGATGTCTCATCTGTCTCACTCATCCGGCTGGAGTCGCCGCCTGCTGCGAAAATGAGTGGAGCTTGCTTGCTAACTAATAAATAGCTGAATCGAATAAAGCAATAAGTCTATCAACATCCTCCTATCAGTGATTTAGTGAAGATTATTTAATACACATTACATAAGCTACCGGACTCATAGCATCTGTTAGATCAAGTTGAAATGTTCAATGGTAAATTTATTACATTCATCCATTTATTAGAGTTTTCTTTGAAGAATTGGATTTAATGCGGTGACTATATTAAGCTAAGATACTAATTAGTCAGCACATTTTGTTGATTGAAGCGCAAGGCGGCGACTCCAGCGGGAATAGCATGAGCTGAAGACCCCGCAGGAGCGAAGCGATGAGGAGGCTGAAGTCATGCCCGCGGAAAGCGTCCGCCTGGAGCGGAAATCAACTGCCTCCATGATAAATCTTAGCAGTACTATTTGCTACGCATTTTTTCTAAATAGTGGAATACATCTACTTTATAATTTACTGAGTATGAAAAAAAGCCTTTTGACCAAGTCAAAGGGCTTATAAATTTTACTTTTCCAAATGAATTGAGATAGTTGGTTCCAGTTGAATTTCGACATTTCCTTTTATTGCACGGCTAATCATACAGGATGTTTCTGCTTTTTTGGCTAGTTTCTCAGTTATTGCTCGATCATTTTCATTGTCAATGACAATCAATGGACGATGAATAATCTTTTTATATGTAAACACGCCGTTCGTGACATCTACTACTGCGGTTGACTCCATATCAAGTGCATGCTTAACAATTTTACTACGTTCCAGCATTGCAGCAAGCGTAATAATATAACAAGTCGCAGCTGCTCCTAGAAGCATTTCGTCTGGGTTTGTTCCAATCCCCGGACCGTCCATTTCCTTTGGTATTGATACTTTTGTAGATAATTGATCTGCATGTATTTCCCCTACATCATTTCGATTTCCTGGCCAATTTGCTTTTAGATGAAAATAATGTTCTGCCATTCATATCATTCCTTTCGGTGATTTATTCAGTAGTTGGAAAAATAAAAGATTTCCAGTATGATTAGTTAAGAGAAAGAAGGGAACCCTCTTGCTAAAAAATTACAATAAAATTGCTGGTATTATAATTGTTTTATCGATGTTTTTACTTATTTTAGGTGTAAAATATGTACTTGGTCAAGATTTAGTCATCATCAACTTCGTCGCTTTTGCTGCATTTTCAATTGCTGTCGGCGCAATAGCTGGTGCCTTGTTAACATTTAAATTACATAAGGGATTTTACATATTTACGATAGGTCTTGCTATTGGATTCATTGAATTATTTCGTTCATTTCTAAAAGGAACAGAAGAATTTGGTGATCTCGTCGGAATTCTATCGTTATTCATCCTTACTTCTTTTGGTTTAGTAATAGGATTAATAGTAGAAGGTATTTTGTATGTCATGAAGAAAAATAAGTAAAAAAAAGAAGTTTTTCCGCCATATCAGCGAGAAAAACTTCTTTTTCAAGGAGAAATAATTGTTTTATTTCTTCCTTCAGATTTGGCTACATATAACGCCTCATCAACTCGATTTAAGAGTTCACTCACACTTTCTTTATTTGCTTTATACTCCCCAACTCCAGCGGAAATTGTCATCTTTCTGTTCATCGGAAGGACACTCATTTCTATTTCATTTCTAAACTTTTCTGCTAGATTAAATGCCTCATCTAATGAGTAATTTGGCAGAATCATAACAAACTCTTCTCCACCAAGTCGGACACAAACATCATTATCCGAAACAATTGACATCATTTTGCTCGCTAAAAATTGTAATGTCTCGTCGCCTATTTGATGTCCATACTCATCATTCACTCTTTTGAAATGATCAATATCAATGCTAATTATAGAAAATGAACTATTTTGTTCCAATAAATCAGCGAATAATAACTCAGAATATCTTCTATTTTTCAATCCCGTAAGCGGATCTGTCATCGACTGATTCTTAAAATTCGCGACTTCTTCCTCTTGTAGTTTTCGATAATTATCAATAGTTTCCGTCAGTTGTTTTGCTTCGAAATACCAAGTTGAAATTTTTATTTTATCCACAGATACATCTTCTACATAAGAATTCATGGTAGATATCGCCAACTTTTTCAAAGGTGAAGCAAGTTTTTCCGATAATAAATAGGCTAACACAAAAAATAGAATAACAAATGGCAACGAGTAAATAAACATTTTTGTCATAATCCCGTTTAGAGGTTGTAGACTACTTTCAAAAGGAGTTTGAGAAACGACACCCCACTTACTTTCGGGAATATATGAATATCCAGCTAATAAATGTGTTCCTTGTGTGTTATATATTTCTTGAGCTCCATTTTTTTTATTCATTATTTTTTGAATTGCGTTATTTTCACTTACATTTTCACCTATTCTTTTTTTGTCTGGATGATAGATTAAAGTGCCTTGTTCATCTACTACAAAAACATAGGAACCATCTTCACTAAAATGCTCCGCCAAAATATTTTGAATGAAATTATCTTCTTGTAAATAAATAGTACCATTTAACATGCCAAGATATGTATCTGATTCATCAAACAATGGTGTAGACACAAGTATTAAAAGTCGACCCGTTATAGCTTTATACGGTTTCGAAATAAAACTTTCTTTTTTGCGAAGTGCTTCCACTACTCCTGGAGATTCAATTTTATTACCAGAGATTCCTACGTTCGGCGATGTTGCTATTGCGATGCTATCACTTCCAATAACAGAAAGCGAATTAAAATTTTTCCCACTTATTAGTAACTGGTCTAATATTCTAGTTAGTTCCTTCGGGTTATCGATATGAGCAATTACATCTGGTTTTCTCGCTTCTAGGTTTGCTTCCATTGCTTTAAAAACTTCTTCAGACATTTTCCCTAATTTTAGCGCATACATTTCATTTTGCTCTAATGAGTTTTCGATTAAACTTTTTTTCGTTACTAGATAACTAGAAAAAAGGGAACTACTTAAAATAGCTATCATTGTAAAAGTAGTCAGTGTGAGTATCCAAAATTTAAGTGTTTTGTTCATTTGATTTCCCCTTCAAAAAGCATTCCAAATTATTATAGCATTTGAACTTTTGTATTTCCTTCTCAATCAAATAATTTTACAATAAAAAACTAATTATATATGAGATATATCACAAAAAGAAATGCGTAACAAAACAGCTTCCGCTAGGATTTTGCTGCAGGGCGGACGCTTTTTAGCGAGGGGAGCGATGAGCCATTACCGCCGCTTACGCGTACGTTGTGATTGCTCCATCTGTCTCACCAGAAGAACGAAGGCTAAGTTCGCCACATCAAAAGGAAGGCAATCTAAGTTCGCCGCTTCCTACGGCAACGATTGCATGACCCACATCCCGTGGGCCTCAACGCTTTTGTGACCAACATCTTGTTGCCCGAAGCTATGCCCGTGGAAAGCGTCCAACTGAACAGAAATGATAGCGTTCATCTAATAGAGTTTTTTGAAGGCATTATTCCTATATGAAGCTCCATATAAAAAGGTGAACTCTATATTGTTCGGGGAAAATAATCCACATGCCATAGATTTTATAATTTCTAAAAGTATAAAAAAACTTCCACCAAGTTACTAGAACTTAGTGAAAGTCTTCTTTTAAAATATAAGAAAATATAACCTTTATATTCAGTATCGTTCCAGCTTCTGCGCAAGCTCGTCGCGAACTTAGGCTGTATTCCTCTAACATACACTTTTCTTTATTAATGCCCACCTAAATAGGCTTGGCGTACTTCTTCACTTGCTTGTAAATCTCCCGCAGCGCCTGATAGAACGACTTTGCCCGTTTCGATTACATACCCACGACTCGCTACCGACAGTGCCATGTTTGCGTTTTGTTCGACCAATAAAACGGTTGTACCATCGCGGTTTATATCTTTAATTACTTCAAAGATTGTTTTAACCATTAAAGGAGCTAAACCCATCGATGGTTCATCTAGTAAGACTAGCTTTGGCTTTGCCATTATAGCACGGCCCATTGCAAGCATTTGTTGCTCCCCACCAGAAAGTGTACCTGAATGTTGTTTTTTACGCTCTAATAATCTTGGGAAAATCTCGTACACTTTTTGCATATCACTATGAATGCCTGCCTTATCCTTCCGTAAAAATGCTCCTAATTCTAGGTTTTCTTCTACTGTAAGATTGGCAAATACACGGCGTCCTTCAGGAACATGCGATATCCCGGCCTTTACAATCGATTGTGCTTGTTTACCAGAAATCGATTTGTCTAGAAAATGAATTTTACCATTTTTAGGTTTTAATAATCCTGACAAAGTTTTCAACAATGTGCTTTTCCCAGCACCATTTGCCCCGATTAATGTAACGATTTCGCCTTCATTCACTTCAATAGATACATCTCTAAGCGCTTGAATATTACCGTAAAATACATCTATATTTTCTACTTTAAGCATCGCCATCGTGAACTTCCTCCCCTAAATAAGCCTCAATAACCTTAGGATGGTTACGGATCTCTTCTGGTGAACCTTCTGCAAGAAGCTGACCATGGTCGAGTACATAAATTCGTTCACAAACACCCATGACTAAATTCATATCATGCTCAATAAGTAAAATAGTTAAATCAAACTTATCTCGAATTAACGCGATTAAATCCATTAAATCTTTCGTTTCTTGCGGGTTCATCCCTGCAGCAGGTTCATCTAATAATAGAAGTTTCGGTCCTGCAGCAAGTGCACGGGCGATTTCTAATCTACGTTGTTGCCCATATGGTAAATTTTTTGCTAGTTCATCTTTATATTTGTCTAAATTAAATATCTTTAAAAACTCGATCGACTTTTCTTCCATCTCCTGTTCCCCCTTAAAATGGGAGGGTAAGCGAAATACAGAGCTAAGGATGGAATGGGTTGCAAGCGAATGGTACGCAACTTTAACATTTTCTAATACTGATAATTCTTTAAATAAACGTATGTTTTGGAATGTACGACTAATGCCCATCCTAGTTACTTTGAATGGGGGTAATCCATTAATCCGTTTTCCATCAAAAAGAATATCCCCTTCTGTTGGAACGTAGACTCCTGTTAATAAGTTAAAGCTTGTTGTTTTTCCAGCACCATTTGGACCGATTAAACCGACAAGTTCTCCATGGTTTAAGACAATATCCAGATTTTGTACCGCTTTTAAGCCACCAAACTGTATACCGGCTGCTTTTACTTCTAATAACGGTTTATTTTCCATGTTGTCCGCCTCCTTTTGGCGTTCTCCAAAGTTTGAAATAATCCGTAATTTCCATCGTGCCCATTAAGCCTTTTGGACGATATAACATGACAATGATTAATACCAAACTATAAATAATCATACGTGTTTCAGGATATCCTTGTAGATACGTAGAAACAACAGTTAGTAAAATAGCAGAAAGAATCGCTCCCGACAAACTTCCTAGCCCTCCAAGCACAACGAATATTAATATATCAAATGATTTTAAAAATCCAAATTGTCCAGGTTGAATAATATAAAAGTTATGTGAATATAGTGCTCCTGCAACCCCCGCAAAAAATGAACCAATCGCAAACGCTACTACCTTATAGTAGGTCGTATTAATCCCCATTGCATCTGATGCAATTTCGTCTTCACGAACGGAAATAGCTGCGATACCGTGGCGTGAATTGGTAAAGTTTACGATGACTAACACCGTGATAAATAAACAAACAAATGCATATGTCCAAGTTGTTAAATGGGAAACCTGCATACCTGCAGCCCCACCAACATAGTCAATATTCAAGAACACAATACGAATAATTTCAGCAAATCCAAGTGTTGCAATTGCCAAGTAATCCCCTTTTAATCGTAAGCTTGGAATACCTACAATTAGTCCTGCTAATGCTGCAACAACCCCACCAACAATGATTGCTACTACAAAAGGTAGTTGTAATTTCATTGTTATGATTGCGGATATATATGCTCCTACAGCTAGAAATCCTGCATGACCAATAGAAAATTGACCTGTAATCCCAATTACCAAATGTAGGCTGACTGCTAAAATAATGTTGATGGCTATAAATATGAGCGTATTAGAATAAAATTGATTCATCATCCCAGTTGAAATAAGCACTTGAACGACTACATACACTAATACAGCTACTATAATAAATGGCCAAAACTGTTTAGACTTTTTCATCTCTATATACCACCTACACTTTCTCTCGTGTATTTTTGCCAAAGATTCCAGAAGGTCTAAAAATCAGAATTAAGATTAGGATAATGAATGCCACAGCATCTCTCCATAAAGAGAACCCTAGAGCACTAACAATCGTTTCAACAACTCCGAGTACAAGCCCGCCGACCATTGCCCCAGGAATAATTCCAATTCCTCCAAGAACTGCAGCGACAAACGCTTTTAAGCCTGGAATGACCCCCATTAAAGGATCGATCTTTGTATAATACACACCAAAAATTACACCTGCAGCCCCTGCTAAAGCAGAACCAATAGCAAAAGTTGCAGAAATCGTATTATCTACATTAATTCCCATTAGCTTCGCAGCATCTACATCATGTGAAACAGCTCGCATCGCTTTTCCTGTCTTCGTTTTATGTACGATAAATTGTAGCAATATCATTAGAACGACAGAAACTGAAAGAATTAATATTGATTGCATACTAATTTGAGCACCTAAAATACTGAATGTTTTGTTGGAGAAGATATCAGGATAAGCTTCTGGTTGAGCTCCACGAATATAAATTACGCCGTATTCTATTAGTAAAGATACCCCAATCGCAGTGATTAGTGCCGCGATTCGTGTAGCATTACGCAATCGTTTGTATGCAATACGTTCGATAATTACTCCAAATAACGCACAAGCTACCATGGAGAGGATTAATGCAGGGAAAAAGCTTAAACCAAAAACAGTGATTGAATAAAATCCGATAAACGAACCTACCATGAACACGTCACCGTGTGCAAAGTTGATTAATTTAATGATGCCATACACCATCGTATAACCGAGGGCGATCAATGCGTATATACTTCCGAGTGAAATACCGTTAATCAATTGTTGTATCCATTCCATGAAGTTTCACTCCTTTATGCATTCGTTTTTCTTATCAAATACGCCTCGGCGTATTTGTGCCCAGATTTTTATCGAGCTCGCTCGATAAATTCCATTAAAAATCTGTGGCATCCGCCGGGGGCTTTAACTTTATTCAGCAGGGGTTTGTGGACCCCTGCTGAATGAAGTTAAATAGAGAAAAGGAGGGAATTCAATCCCTCCCATTTTACTGGTTAATCTTAAGGATTAACTTTCGTATTAAATACTTGTTTTCCATCTACGAATTCTAAGATTGTAGCCGATTTGACTGGATGGTGATTTTCATCCACCGAGTATAAACCTGTTACTAGTTCTAGATTATCTGTAGCTTTTAAAGCATCTTTAATTTTTGTTCCATCTGTAGAACCAGCACGCTCAATTGCATCTTTCAATAAGTAAACAGTGTCATAGCCAAGGGCATTAAATGAGTTCGGTGCTTTGCCATATTTCTCATTATACTTATCTGCAAATTCTTTTGCTTTTCCATCTGGATCTTCTGCAGAATAGTGATTAATGATAAATGTGTTGTTTAGCGCTTCTGCTCCAGCTAAATCAACGATTGTTGGTGAATCCCATCCATCAGCCCCCATTAAAGGAACATCAATTCCAAGTTCACGAGCTTGTTTAACGATCAAACCAACTTCTTCATAATAACCAGGGATAAAGATAAATTCTGGATTTGCACCTTTAATACGAGTTAACGTAGATCGGAAATCTGTATCTTTTGCTACATAAGATTCTTCTGCAACAATCGTGCCTCCTGCTGCTTCAAAGTCTTCAATGAAAGATGCTGCAAGACCTTTTGCATAGTCACTCGCATTGTCAGCATATACTGCTGCAGTTTTTAATTTTAGTTCCTTCGTAGCAAAGTTAGCAGCTACGGTCCCTTGGAATGGGTCAATGAATGAAGTACGGAATGCAAACTCATTGACAGAACCATTATCTGAAACTGTTACATTTGGACTTGTTCCAGAAGGTGTAATCATTGGAGTTTTGCTGTCATTAGCAATCTGTACTTGAGCTACAGAGTTACCGCTAGTTGCAGGTCCAATAATTGCAGCTACTTTATCTTGACTTGTTAATTTAATCGCGGCATTTGTAGATTCAGCAGCGTCCGACTTATTGTCTACTGTTACTAATTGAATTTGTTTCCCATCAATACCACCAGCGGCATTGATTTCTTCTACTGCTAAATTAAATCCATCATTTTGAGATGATCCATATGAAGCTACTGGACCAGACAGTTCTAGATTGACACCGATTTTAATCTGATCTCCTCCATCGGAACTAGTACCTTCTTCCCCCGCTCCACATCCTGCTAGTACTCCAGCTAGTAAAGACGAAGCAAGGAATAATGTTGCAAATTTTGATTTTTTCATAAAATATAAACCTCCTGTTTTTGTTTGATAATTCTGACTTTATAAGTCGTACTACTTAACATTCTAAGTTTATGTAAGAAGTCATCTAGAATCTATCAAGTTGCTATTGTTAACATTTCTCATTGTAAAACAAACTTCATATTCAGTCTATACTAATTTTTCGCTTAGTTTAAAAATTTCAGATATTACATTAGAATAATATTTTTAAATCCTTAAAAAACCCTTATAGATAAAGGGTTTCCAACAAAATACCATTCAATATATTACCAAAAAATATATTACATATTTTACTTATACGTGTATACATAAATGGACTTTTTTATCATTAAGACTAATATTATTGTTAATTTGTGGTAAATTAATAAGATGATATCAGATTCTACTTTTCATATTTCGCTATTTTACTAGAAATTAGTTCGACATCACCAATAAAAAGGAGCGATGATAAATGGTACTAAAGTAACCCAATCGAGATGAAGAAAAGTGGAAGGAAAATGGAGTTCAGCATATTTATTTACGATTTTATAAATTCATTTCTAGAATTCGAGCAAAACGTTCAATTACTCACAAAAAATTTCAAAGGAGACTATTGATTAGTAAGCAAGTTCCATTGAAAGCAGTCGAAATCATAGCTGTCATCTAATAGAGCCTTTTATGAAGGCATTATTCCTATATGATGCTCCTATACAAAGATGAACCTACATGAAAAGAATCCATATGCCATAGATTTTATAGGTTTCTAAAGTAAAAAAACTTCCACCAAGTTATGAGAACTTAGTGGAAGTTACCTTTTAATAGATAAGAAAATACCTTTATATTCAGTATCAATCCAGCTCCAGCGCAAGCTCGTCGCAAGCAAAATCGCTTGTGTGGCTGGGGAGCTGCCTCCTGGGCCCGCACGATGCGGGTTATATCTGCTTTGCCACAGGATGTGGCGCACTTTGCAGAACTACCCCATCCCCACATTGCCTGTCAGAGGCCTGCAGGATGCAGGTCATGCTCCTGCAGTTACTCGTCGCAGAAAGACATTGCAGTCGTTGCGAAATGTTTTTTTTTTTGCGACGAGCTTTGCGCAGGAGCACCACGATGTCGCGAACTTAGACTGTATTCATCTAACATAAGCGCTTGTGCTTTTCTTCAATGCCCACCTAAATATGCTTGACGTACTTCTTCACTTGCTTGTAAGTCCCGCGCAGCACCGGATAGAACGACTTTGCCGGTTTCGATTACATACCCACGACTCGCTACAGACAGGGCCATATTTGCGTTTTGTTCGACCAGCAAAACGGTTGTACCATCCCGATTAATATCTCCAATTACTTCGAAGATTGTTTTAACCATTAAAGGAGCTAACCCCATTGATGGTTCATCTAGTAAAACTAGTTTAGGCTTTGCCATAATAGCACGACCCATTGCTAGCATTTGTTGCTCTCCACCCGAAAGTGTACCTGAATGTTGTTTTTTACGCTCTAAAAGTCTTGGGAAAATCTCATATACTTTTTGCATATCACTATGAATGCCAGCCTTATCCTTCCGTAAAAACGCTCCTAATTCTAGGTTTTCTTCTACTGTAAGATTGGCAAATACACGCCGTCCTTCTGGAACATGGGATATTCCAGCTTTTACAATCGATTGTGCTTGTTTACCAGAAATCGATTTGTTTAGAAATTCAATTTTACCGTTTTTAGGTTTTAATAATCCCGACAATGTTTTCAATAATGTACTTTTCCCGGCGCCATTTGCCCCGATTAATGTGACGATTTCGCCTTCATTCACTTCAATGGTTATATCCCTGAGGGCTTGAATGTTTCCGTAAAATACATCTATATTTTCCACTTTAAGCATCGACATCGTGAACTTCCTCCCCTAAATAAGCCTCAATAACCTTAGGATGGTTACGGATCTCTTCTGGTGAACCTTCTGCAAGAAGTTGACCATGGTCGAGTACATAAATTCGTTCACAAACACCCATTACTAAGTTCATATCATGTTCTATAAGTAAAATAGTTAAATCGAATTCATTCCGAATAAATGCAATTAATTCCATTAAATCTTTCGTTTCCTGTGGGTTCATCCCTGCTGCAGGTTCATCTAATAAAAGAAGTTTGGGATTGGCTGCTAACGCACGAGCAATTTCTAATCTTCTTTGCTGTCCATACGGTAAATTCTTTGCTAACTCATCCTTATACTTATCTAAACTAAAAATCTTAAGGAATTCAATCGATTTTTCTTCCATTTCTTTTTCACCAGTAAAATGGGAAGGAAGTCTTAAAATAGAACTTATAATGGAATGCTTTGCAATTGCGTGATAAGCAACTTTTACATTATCTAATACAGAAAGTTCATTAAAAAGGCGAATGTTTTGGAACGTACGACTAATCCCTTTTCTTGTTACTTTGAAAGGAGGTAACCCATTAATTCGTTCTCCATTAAAAAGAATATCTCCTTCAGTAGGAACATAAACTCCAGTCAGTAAGTTAAAACTTGTCGTTTTACCAGCACCATTAGGACCAATCAGACCTACTAACTCACCTTCATTTAATATCATATTCAAATTTTGAACAGCTTTTAGTCCACCAAACTGTATTCCTGCATTTTTCACTTCAAGTAACGGCTTATTTTCCATGTTGACCGCCTCCTTTTGGCGTTCTCCAAAGCTTGAAATAATCCGTAATTTCCATCGTACCCATTAATCCTTTCGGTCGATACAGCATTACCAAGATTAATACAAGACTATAAATAATCATACGCGTTTCCGGATAACCTTGAAGGTAAGTAGAAACAACTGTCAATAAAATAGCTGACAGTACTGCCCCTGAAAGACTTCCTAATCCACCAAGAACTACAAATATTAAAATATCAAATGACTTTAAAAAACCGAATTGACTTGGTTGAATAATATAGAAGTTATGAGAATATAAAGCTCCTGCAACACCAGCAAAAAATGAACCAATTGAAAAAGCAATTACTTTATAATACGTCGTATTAATACCCATTGCATCTGAGGCTATTTCATTTTCCCTAACGGAAATGGAAGCAATGCCATGTCTAGAATTCGTGAAGTTTACTATCACTAAAATAGTAATAACTAAGCATACAAATGCATACGTCCACGTTGTTAAATGAGAAACTTGCATTCCTGCTGCTCCACCAACAGCATCGATGTTTAAGAAAACAATTCGAATAATTTCTGCAAACCCTAACGTAGCAATTGCTAAATAATCCCCTTTTAATCGTAAACTAGGAATACCAACAACTAACCCAGCTAAAGCTGCAACAATACCACCTACAAGAATTGCAACTATAAATGGAAGATGTAGTTTCATAGTGACTATGGCAGAAATATAAGCTCCTACTGCTAAAAACCCTGCATGGCCAATAGAAAACTGTCCTGTAATTCCAATTACCAAATGTAGGCTTACTGCTAAAATTATGTTAATCGATATAAATATAAGTGTATTAGAATAAAATTGATTCATCATTCCATTGGAAATGAGGAACTGAACAACTGCGTATACTATTACTGCTGCAATAATAAATGGCCAAAACTGTTTTGACTTTTTCATAATTATGTACCACCTACACTTTCTCTCGTGTATTTTTGCCAAAAATACCAGATGGTCTAAAAATCAGAATCAATATTAAAATGACGAATGCTGCAGCATCTCTCCATAAAGAGAATCCTAAAGCACTAACGATCGTTTCAACAACTCCGAGAACTAACCCACCAACCATTGCTCCGGGAATTATTCCAATACCTCCAAGAACTGCAGCCACAAACGCCTTTACTCCTGGTATAACTCCCATCAACGGATCGATTTTTGTATAATATACACCGAATATAACCCCTGCTGCACCAGCTAAAGCTGAACCAATTGCGAAAGTTGCAGAGATGGTATTATCCACATTAATACCCATTAATTTAGCGGCTTCTGTATCATGAGAAACAGCACGCATTGCTTTTCCAGTTTTCGTTTTGTGAACTATAAACTGCAATAAAATCATTAATACAACAGAGACTGATAATATAAGAATAGATTGAACACTTATTTGAGCGCCAAAAAGTTCAAATGAACGATTTGAAAATACGTCTGGATACGCTTCTGGTTGTGCTCCTCGTATATAAATAACACCATACTCTATCAATAGAGAAACACCGATTGCTGTGATCAGAGCAGCAATTCTTGTTGCATTTCGTAAACGTTTATATGCAATACGCTCAATAATAACTCCGAATAACGCACAAGCTGCCATTGAAATAATAAGTGCAGGGAAAAAACCTAACCCAAAAACGGTAATTGAATAGAATCCAATAAAAGATCCAACCATGAACACATCACCGTGTGCAAAGTTGATTAATTTGATAATTCCATATACCATCGTATATCCAAGTGCGATTAATGCATATATACTTCCGAGTGAAATACCGTTAATTAATTGCTGTAACCATTCCATGAAGTTTCACTCCTTAAATAAATAATTAGGACTATTTTGAAAATAAAAAAGGAGGGATATTAATCCCCCCCATATTTTACGAGTTAATATTAAGGATTAACTTTCGTTTTAAATACTTGCTCACCATTAACGAATTCGATGATAGTAGCAGATTTAATTGGATGATGAAATTCATCAACAGAGTATAATCCAGTAACTAGTTCTAAATTATCAGTAGCTTCAATAGCTTCTTTAATTTTTGTTCCGTCTAATGATTTAGCTCTTTCAATTGCATCTTTCAATAAATAAACTGAATCGTATCCAAGTGCATGGAATGAGTTAGGCGCTTTACCATACTTTTCAGTAAACTTGTCAGCAAATTCTTTCGCTTTACCATCTGGATCTTCTGCTGAATATGCTGTAATGATAAATGTATTATTTAATGCTGCAGCTCCTGCTAAGTCGACGATTGTTGGAGAATCCCAACCATCAGCCCCCATTAATGGAACTTCTATTCCTAATTCACGAGCTTGCTTTACAATTAATCCAACTTCTTCATAGTATCCAGGAATAAAAACAAACTCTGGATTTGATCCTTTAATACGAGTTAGTGTAGAACGGAAATCAGTATCTTTAGCTACATATGATTCTTCCGCAACAATCGTGCCACCTGCTGCTTCGAAGTCTTTAATGAAAGATGCTGCAAGACCTTTCGCATAATCACTTGCATTGTCTGCATAAACTGCTGCAGTTTTAACTTTTAATTCGTTTACAGCAAAGTTAGCAGCAACAGTTCCTTGGAATGGATCGATAAATGCTGTACGGAATGTAAATGGATTTACTTTTCCATTATCTCCAACTGTAACTGTTGTACTAGTCCCAGAAGGTGAAATCATTGGCGTTTTTGTATCTGTTGCAATTTGTACTTGAGCTACTGAGTTACCACTTGTTGCAGCTCCAATGATAGCAGTAACTTTATCTTGACTAGTAAGTTTAATCGCAGCATTTGTTGCTTCAGCTGCATCCGATTTATTATCTACTTTAATAAGTTCTATCTGTTTCCCGTCGATGCCCCCCGCAGCATTGATTTCCTCAATCGCTAGATCAATCGCATCTGCCTCAGATGAACCGTATGATGCTACAGCTCCTGAAAGCTCGAGGTTGGCTCCTATTTTTATTGTGTCTCCCCCATTTGTACTACTAACTTCTCCACCATTTGTACTACTACTTTTTTCCCCCGATCCACATCCCGCTAGTACCCCAACTAGCAGAGAAGAAGCAAGAAATAATGAAGCAAATTTCGATTTCTTCATAAATAAAAACCCCCTGTTTTTGCTTGATAATTCTGAATATATAAGTCGTACTACTTACCACTCTCTAATTTTGGTAAGTAACTATTCAGAATCTATCAAGTTATTGTTGTGAACAACTTCATTGTAAAACAAAGTTTAATTTCAGTCTACACAAATTTTCTTTTATTTCTAAAATTTCTGACATTACATTAGAATAGTTTTTTCATTCTTTGTTTAAACCCTTGAAAACAAAGGGTTTTTGTCATTATTGACTACAGTATTTTTTTGAAATTCTACTCATAATATTTGTCTTAAGTTACAAAATAATAGTTGTATTATCATTATGACTAATATATCAGTAAATTTTTGGTATATAAAGAAATAAAAGAGTATTTTTACTTTTCATATTTTGTTAGGTATACTAGAATTTAGTTCGACATCCGCAATAAAAAGGAGAGATTAGAAATGGTACTAAAGTTACCTAATCGTGAAGAAGTAAATGTAGAAGAAACATGGAATTTAGCCGATTTATTTGCAATTGAAGATGATTTTTCCAATTCATTAGACGAAATTGAGCAAAGTGTTCAGCTTTTTGCAGAAAAATACAAAGGAAAAGTGACTAGTCCCTCCATAGCAGTAGAAGCGCTAACGGATTATTCGACTATTTACGAAAAAATTGTTCCAGCTGGGACATATGCTAGTCTATCTCTTAGTACGGACCAAACAGATATGACCGCACAAATGAGAGCAAATAAATTTAGTTCACTTTCCGCTAAAATTAGTAGCAAACTTTCTTTTTTAACAAGTGAATTAGTAGAGCTACCAGACGAAATGATTAAAGAAGCATCTCGGCTTGCTCCTGCATTACAACATTATTTAGACAAGTTATTGGAGAAGAAAAAATATCAACTGCATCCCGAAGTTGAGAAAACACTTGCTGCGTATTCCGCATCCTTTAATGCGCCGTATAAATTATACGATACAACTAAGATGCTCGATATTTCTTTTGATAATTTTGAAGTAGATGGAAAATCATATCCATTAAGCTATGTATCTTTTGAAAATGATTGGGAAGCCGAATCTGATCCAGCAGTTAGACGAGCCGCATTCCAAGCTTTTTCAGCAAAACTAAAAGAATATCAACATACGACTGCTAAAACATATGACATGCATATACAAATGGAAAAAACAACTGCTGATATTCGAGGGTACGATTCCATTTTTGATTATTTACTATTCAATCAAGAAGTGGATCGCACTCTCTACAACCGCCAAATTGATTTAATCATGAACGAGCTTGCACCGCATATGCGCAAATATGCAAAATTGCTTCAAAAAGTGCATGGCTTAGATAAAATGACATTTGCGGATTTAAAAATTTCACTGGATCCAACTTATGAACCTACCATTTCGATAGAAGAATCCAAAAAGTATATTGATGATGCGCTAGCTGTAATGGGCGAAGAATATTTGGAAATTGTTGATCGTTCGTATAAAGAACGATGGATTGACTTTGCACAGAATTCGGGAAAGTCAACAGGTGCATTTTGTTCTAGTCCATATGGGAATCATCCATATATACTGATCTCTTGGTCCTCTAAAATGAATGAAGTATTTGTGCTTGCTCATGAGCTTGGACATGCGGGACATTTCTATCATGCAAATAAAGAACAAACGATATTCAATGCAAGACCATCTTTATATTTTATCGAAGCGCCATCGACAATGAATGAAATGCTTGTCGCGAATCATTTATTAAATAGCTTTGATGATCCGAAATTTAAACGTTGGGTCATTTCATCAATTGTAGCGCGTACGTACTATCATAATTTCGTGACTCATTTATTGGAGGCTGCTTATCAACGAAAAGTATATGAGCGTGTTGATCAAGGTTTGAATGTCAACGCACAAATTTTGAATGAGTACAAACGTAGCGTGCTAGAAGAGTTTTGGGGAGATGCTGTTGAAATATCAGAAGGTGCTGAACTTACTTGGATGCGCCAACCGCATTATTACATGGGATTGTATCCTTACACGTATAGTGCCGGTTTAACGATTTCTACACAAGTCGCCAAGCGCATTTTAAACGAAGGCCAAGTTGCTGTGGATGAGTGGACTAACGTTTTGAAAGCAGGCGGTACAAAATCACCTGTAGAACTTGCGAAAATGGCTGGAGTAGATATTACAACAGAGGAACCATTACGTGATACGATTTCCTATATCGGCTCGCTTATTGATGAGTTAATCACTTTGACTGATGAAATTGAAAATAAGTAAGAAAAATACGAGCGCCCTTTAAGGTCAAATTATACTTTCATATTCTTTCAAGAAAAAAGCTAAACCGTCGCCGGTTTAGCTTTCTTTACTTACTTTTACTCTCTTCACAAATAGAGACAATACTAATGCAACTACTGTAACAAGTGTTGCGATAAAGAATGTGTAATTAATACCTTCCAACATCGCTTTCTTTCCTAATTCCAGTTGAAACTGAGCAAGTCCTTCTTGGCTTGTCGGCATATTCCCCGCCACACTTGCTTCACCAGCAAGTCTTTCCGCAGAAGACTCCATTCTCGCATTCATAATCGTTAAGAATATCGCAGATCCGATTGCACCAGAAACTTGTTGCAATGTATTATTCATCGCAGTACCATGTGGATTCATATTCATCGGTAATTGGTTTAACCCATTCGTCATAATTGGCATCATAACCATCGACATACCAAACATACGAAGTGTATAAATTCCCATAATATAATAATAACCAGTATCTAGCGTAAAATCGCTCATTAAATAAGTAGCGACTGTCGTTATCGTAAGCCCAATGATCGCTAAAATTCGAGCGCCATATTTATCAAAAATCTTCCCTGTTATTGGCGACATTAATGCCATAGCAAGTGCCCCCGGTAACATTAAGACACCTGAATGGAATGGAGAAATACCACGGATTGTTTGTACATACAGTGGAGTTAAAATCATTCCAGAAAACATCGCTGCAGATACTGCAATGGAAATAATCGAAGATAAAGTAAACATAGGATATTTATAAATCCTAACATCTAACATTGGCTCTTCAAGTTTGAGCTGTCTCCATACAAAAAGAACAAGTGCGATAAATCCAATAGTAATTGTACCGTAAACTATTGGAGCATCCCAACCTTTATCCCCTGCTGTGCTAAACCCATAAAGCAATGCTCCGAAACCGATACTTGATAAAATAAGTGAAAAGATATCTAACTTCACTTTACTATTTGGAGTAATGTTACGAAGTTTAAAAATAGCAAACAATAAAACGATTACTGCAAACGGTAAAATAATTTGAAATAGAGCTCGCCAATCGGAATGTTCTAATATAAACCCTGATAAGGAAGGACCAATTGCTGGCGCCAAAATCATTACCAATCCAAACATCCCCATTGCCGCTCCACGACGTTCAATTGGGAAAGCAGTTAACATAACATTCATAAGAAGTGGCATCATCATAGCTGAACCTGCCGCTTGAATCATGCGTGCTGCGATTAAAACTCCAAAAACTGGAGCAATAGCAGCTAATAGTGTACCTGCTGTAAAAAATATCATGGCCGTAATAAATAATTTTCTATTGGAAAATCTTTGCACAAAAAATGCACTTGCCGGTATTAGAATCCCGTTGATTAACATATATCCGGTAGTTAGCCATTGTACAACGACTGGTTTTACATTAAACTCTGTCATTATCGTTGGTAATGCTACATTTAAAAGTGTATTATTCAAAAACGCAATGAATGCTCCTACAAAGAGGATTGCAATCATTGCATATGGGGGCTTTTGTTGCATTTCTTTCATTATTCTCGTTCCTCCTATTTACTTTTAAGCTTCTCTTTTATTTTCTGTCTTATAACACTTGAATATTTTATACTCATAGTCCAAAAAAAGCAAATAAAATAATTCAAGTCAACTAATATAGTTTGATAAACGTTGGTTTAACGGTTAATATAAGAATTATACTACTAGTCTAAAGGTGATTAATATGAACACTAAAAAACGAAATATTCTAGAAGCAGCCCAAAGACTTTTTATTGAAAAAGGTTTTAGGTCTACTACCGTAAACGATATAATAGAAGAAGCTAAAGTTTCAAAAGGTACTTTTTATAATTATTTTTCTTCTAAAAACGAATGTATTATAGCTATACTCGAGAATGCAAGAAAAGAAACGGTAATAAAAAGAAAAGAGATTCATACACAACAGAATGCTTCTGACGTCCATATATTGACGAAACAATTGTCTATTCGATTAACTGTATATGAGGAACATAATCTATTCCCTCTTTTTGCATCGATTATTAACTCACAAGATGTCGGACTTCGTGATCTGATTAAACGAAATTATATCGAGGAAATAAACTGGCTTTCTAATCGACTGATAGATGTTTTCGGTGAACAAACTAAAAATGTGGCAACAGATTGTGCTGTACTTGCACTTGGGATGATCCAACAATTACAGCACCCATGGATTAATCCATCCACGAATATTTCTTTCGATCAATTAATTGAATTTATCCTTAGACGGATTAAAACAATTATTTATGAAATGACAGCAACAAACGACTCCTTATTGATAAACTCCTTCTTCAAGCAAAAAACAGAAGAGTCATCTGTAACTAGGGAGCATGTGATCGAACTGCTAAAAACCTTTTATTTGGAAGAAAAAGACTCATTTTCGCCGAATACAATACAAGCGATTGAATTTGTACTAGAAGAATTATCAAAAGAATTGCCTAGAATCTTTTTGTTAGAAAATATTGTTCCTGCCCTCACAGAAGCGTTTACTGGAAGTCAGCTTGAACAAAAATCTACTATTATTATTTATAAACTATGGGCGCTTTTAGATGAATGGAGAGAAGGTCAAGAATGATGGACAAAGTGATTAGGCAATACCAAGAGGATGAAAATGTGATGATTCAATTGTTTGCTAGATGGTGTGCTAATCATCAATTAGATGCATTAACGTTGTATGCGCAAGCCTACCCTCAGCAAGAAAAGAATTTACTGCTCGAAAAAGCAGTAGAAGAAACAGAAGAAGATGTATTAGAAATAGATACAGAAACGCTTCTACATGTGCTTCAACTCTTCGGCAATGAAGATCTTGCATTCGTTGTTTCCGAAGAAGCCGACAAAAGAAAAAAGTAAAGGATCCATAATTTAGAAAATCATATGAATGAAGCATACACTTGTATGTTGGTGATAAACGAATATAAGTCTTATTCAATACCAAATAAATTCCAGGGGGCGCTAGCAGTACTAGCGCCCCCTCTGGTATTTAGAAATCTCGGTACCAAATTACTCAAAAAAACGTGATTAACACTTACTATAATTCTATTGATTATATCATTCATAATTAGTAACTAATATCAGGTAATTACACATATTGGATATGGCTAGATGCTTTTTCTAAGAAAATCCGCTGGCTATTAATGCTTTTTCCAACGATTTCTTTAAAATGATAAATACCATTTAAATCTTGTACTCTCGCTTTAACATTATCTTGAAGTTCGATATCTAATATTTCCATTACACGCTTTTTAATAGTTGGTGCTAACACGGGAAACAAAATCTCCACTCGCTTTACCATATTCCGGGTCATCATATCTGCAGAAGATAAATATAATCGACTCGCTCCATTTCTATGAAACCAATAAATTCTCGAGTGTTCCAAAAATCTTCCTACTATACTCGTAACTGTTATGTTTTCACTTACTCCAGCAATACCTGGGCGTAAACAACAAATTCCGCGTACGATTAAATCGATTTTCACTCCTGCAGATGAAGCTTCATACAATTTAACGATTAAATCCTTATCCGTCAGTGAATTCATTTTGAGCTTAATATGCCCATTAGAAAAAGCGCGATGATATTCTATCTCTTCATCTATCAAATATAAAAACTTATCTCGAATGTCGTATGGAGAAACAACCAACTTATTATATTCTGGTTTATTTGTATAACCACTTAAATAGTTGAAAAATTGCGTTGCGTCTGACCCTATTTTCTTATTCGTCGTAATAATCCCCATATCTGTATACATACGAGCAGTTTTGTCATTATAATTCCCCGTGCCTAAATGGACAAATTGCTCAATACGGTTGTTGTGGCTCCTAATAATTAAGGTAATCTTGGAATGTGTTTTCAAATTATGCATTCCATATATAACGAGACAACCGGCTTTTTCTAGTTCACGCGCCCAATGGACATTGTTTTCTTCATCGAAACGCGCTTTAAGTTCGACAAGTACGGTCACTTGTTTTCCATTTTCAGCGGCCCTTTTTAACGCCAAAATAATCGGAGAATTACCGCTCACTCTGTACAATGTTTGTTTAATCGCTAACACTTTAGGATCATCCGCTGCTTTATCAATGAAATCAATAATAGGTTGGAACGATTCATATGGGTGATGAAAAAACAAATCCTGTTTTAGTGCTTTTGCAAAAATATCTTCATCGCTTGCTAAATCTTTGGGTGGTTGTGGTATAAAAGGTTCGTAAAATAGTTCGTTATAATTCCCTTCAAAAAATTGAATAAAGGAAAATAAAAAAGTTATATCCAGCGGTCCGTGTATTTTGTAAACATCGTCGCGATGTATTTCTAGCTGCTCCAATAAATAGTTCAATACCTTCTGTTGTATTTCGCTCGTTTTCACTTCAAGCCTACTAACTGCACCCCATTTTCGCTTCTTTAATTCTTTTTCTATTTCAATTAGTAAATCACGCGCACCTTCTTCATGAATCGTTAAATCAGCATTTCGAGTAATTCGAAAAGGATTTGCATGCTTTACTTCGAATCCGTGGAAAAGTTTGGAAATATTTGCGATAATAACATCCTCTAATAATACCGCTGCAAACGTACCATCTTTCGTTTTTACTTGGATAAACCTTCTTAACACAGATGGAACTTGTACAATCGCAATTTTGTTTTGCTCATTGTCCTTGCTACTTGTGCTCCCTTCTTCTACCATCACCAATATATTCATTGTTTTGCTCAATAATATCGGAAATGGTCGGTATGCATCTACTGCAACCGGGGTTAGTATAGGGAATATTTCTTCATCAAAAATAATTTGTAATTCTTTCACCTGTTCTTTGGATAACTGGGAATATTTCAATAACGAAATGCCGTGTTGTGGAAGATGATTTTCTATTAAATCTTTATATATAGCCATTTGTCTATCCACAAGTTTTTTGGTGATCGATGATATTTGTGCTAATTGTTCTTTTGGTGTGAGGCCAGCTTTATTTTCCGGTTTGTTAAAACCAGCCCTCACTTGATCTTGAAGTCCGGCAACACGAACCATAAAAAATTCATCTAAATTAGAGCTAAAGATAGCTAAAAACTTAAAGCGTTCTAAGAGTGGATTTGCATCATCTTCTGCTTCTTGTAAAACCCGTTCATTAAAAGCTAACCAGCTAATTTCCCTATTATTATAATTTGCATAATCATTAAATGGATGATCATCTACTATTTTCTCGTTCACAATATGGTATCCTCCATCTCCAATCAAATACGCCCCGGCGTATTTGCGTCCAAATTTTGAATTGCGCTCGAGGCCTAAAGGATGTAGGTCATGTAGTCGTTGCGACAAAAGCTCTTTTGCGACGAGCTTCGCGCAGGAGCAGGACGTCGCTATCTTAGACTACCTTCCCCAACACTCCTTACAAAATTTGTGACATCCGCCGGTGGCTTTGGGCCAACAGGATGTTGGTCACTCAGGTGTTGAGGCTCACAGGATGTGAGTCATGCAATCGTTGCCGCAGGATGCGGCGAACTTAGCCAGAGTTCCTTGATATCAGCAGTTATTGTTTGCTCCTACGCAAGCTAGTCGCAGAAAACACTTGCTGAATGAAGTTGAAAAATTATTTTCACTTGACAATTCACTACTTTTTCCAAATGTTTTTTTAATTTTTCGGCTTGGTATTTTTCTAACATATAATTACCGGCAACAATAAAAGTAAGAACCAGTTCATCTGAGAGTTTCGTTAAAGTAATTTGTTTAATATTAGAACGTCCCAATACATCAATGCCTTTTGTAAAACGAATTAATGCTCCAATATCCCGCAGTTTTTTAGACTCGTTCCCTTTTAAAATATGGTCGTAGGCAGATACATATTGTTTGAACGTATCCTTATTTTTATAAGAGGCTAGTAGCGCTATTTTTAACCGTTCTTCATTGGTAAGTCCATCGATTGTTAGATTGGTTAATAAATAGAAAGTATGCTGACTCGCTGCATCTTGATCAATATGTTCTCCTATATAAAACAATATGTATGCAAAGCGCAATAATTGCTCATTTTCTAGCGGTTCTATATAATTCCATTCAATAAATTGATCATAAATCGTTGTAAAAATATCGTATAAATGCAATGTATTTTCTTCTTTAACATTAAATTTCCCTAAAACATGACGAACAGCATTTTGCGCCACTTCATTCACATTAAACTCTAATGGGAATTTTCCAACTAATTGGGATAGAATAATACCTTCCCTTAAGCCTCGTTTACTATATATAAATGAAGGTGCCTTCACCTTGTCCATAAACAGTCGAAACGTTTCCAGTGCTGGAACGATAATATCAGCCCGGTCACTCGATAAGCCATCTATTTTTTTTAATTCGTCTAATGAGCATTTGGAAAATTGCGAACTAATTTCTTGTAAATCGGTTGATTTCAACTCATACTGGTGAATACCATTCAGTGAAGAATCTTTTAGTTGTTGGTCAACTTGTGCAATATTTCGCGCACTTCCTCCAATTGCAATGATCGGAACTTGTACATTATGTAACCAAGTAAGCGGTTGAAGTTGTTCGTTTACATATTTACTTAATTGGATAATTTCTTCTTGCGTCATTTCTTCACTTTTCATAAATCTTCTTGTTAATGAAACTGCACCAAATGGTAAACTATGCATATGTATTAGCTTTTTTTTCACAAATAAAGTAATTTCTGTGCTTCCCCCGCCCATATCGATCGTTACAGCTGTTTGTGTATTCGTTGAGTGTATAACTGCTAAATATCCAAAATACGCTTCTTGTTCAGCGGTTAGAATCGTTAGAGTTAAACCTAATTTTCCTTTTATGTATGCTAAAATTGCTTCCTTATTTTCAGCTTGACGAATAGCTGCGGTTGCAGCAGCAAAAACATGCTTTACTTGTATATCTTCAAGTATTTCTTTAAATTTTGACAGTGTTTCCAAAAGCACTTGAATACCATCATTATTTAAATTACCGGTAGAATCTATATACATACTGAGTCGCGCAACTGTTTTAAAATTATGATGCTCTACTAATCCTTGTAATGAGTTGTAACTATATACTACAAGTCGAATAGAGTTTGATCCTATATCAATAATTGCTTTTCGATTTGTCATTGTGTCCATAAGCTTTTACTCCTCTATTAATTATTTTAAACGCAACTGTTCGATATATTTGTAAATGTTTTGTAAATTTTTTATCTTCATTCAGCAGATGTTTTTTGCGACGAGCTTGCGCAGGAGCAGAAGTCTCTCACCTCTAGAGGTCATGAGATGAATGCGGTTTTATTTCCTGTTCAGCAAGTGTTCAAACTCCCGCTGAACGAAGATAAAGCCTCCGGCGGATGTCACAGATTTTGAAAGGAGTTTTTAAAGGATGTTAGCCTAAGTACGTCGCATCCTTGCGACAACGGCTACCTGACCTGCATCACGCAGGCCTAAGCTCGATTCAAAATCTGGACGCAATTACGCCGAGGCGTAATTGATTTTCATTATACTGAATGAGTTTGTTAAGTTAACGTAATATTTCATAATTTCCCCCCTTGATCCTTTTGTATCATGTACAATAAGGAAAACGACGTTAGGGGGATAATTAGACAGATGAAAAAGTTCACCAAAGAGGAGAACAGTTGGTCATTTTACGACTGGGGATCATCGGCATATACGATAACGATTACAACCGCAGTGTTTCCAATATTTTATAAATCTTCGGCGACAGCAGCTGGAGTAGATGCTGCTGATTCTACCGCTTACTTAGGATATACGATTGCTATATTCACCTTTATATTAGCTATGCTTGGACCTATTTTAGGAACAATCGCCGATTATCGTGGAATGAAAAATAAATTTTTTACGTTTTTCTTTGTACTCGGTGTAACATTCACTGCGATGCTTGCATTTGTACCATTTGATAATTGGTTACTTCTACTCATTTGCTATACTTTAGCGGCTCTTGGCGCAACTGGTGCAAATGTGTTTTATGATGGATTTATCGTCGATGTAACGACTAATGAGCGTATGCATAAAGTATCATCTAGAGGTTATAGTCTAGGTTATATTGGTAGTACTATACCCTTTTTAATAAGTATAATCATCATTGTGCTTTCTCAACAGGAAATAATTGCGTTGTCCACTACAAATGCTAGTAGAATTGCATTTCTTATAACGGCAGTTTGGTGGGTTGTATTTTCTATTCCACTGTTCAAAAATGTGAAACAGATTCATTTTATTGAACGAGAAGGAAAACCAGTTATTCAAAGTTTTAAACGCTTAGGTAAGACATTTAAAGAAATCCGTCAATATAAAGCATTGTTCTTATTCTTACTCGCATACTTTTTTTATATTGATGGAGTTGGTACCGTTATTAATATGTCTACCGCATATGGGACAGATTTAGGCCTTAGTGCTACTAGTTTATTAATCATTCTTTTTGCAACCCAAGTTGTTGCTGCACCATTTGCCCTATTATATGGGTGGCTTGCAGGAAAGTTTTCCGAAAAGAAAATGCTGTATGTAGGAATTATTGTCTATATTATTGTTTGTACGTATGCATTTTTCTTAGAAACAGTTGTTGATTTTTGGATTTTAGCCATGTTAGTTGCAACTTCACAGGGTGGTATCCAGGCACTAAGTCGATCTTATTTTGGAAAGCTTGTACCAAAAGAAAATTCCAATGAGTTTTTTGGGTTTTATAATATTTTCGGTAAGTTCGCTGCGATTATGGGACCTTTATTAGTTGCTTTAACTGCACAAGTAACAGGCAAGTCCAATTATGGTGTTTTTAGTTTAGTAGTGTTATTTATTATTGGATTCATCATCTTGTCTAGAGTACCAGAGCCAAAGACTAGTCCATCCGTAGATGAAGTTAGTGTAAATTAATAAAAAGAGAGGGGAGTAGATTATTTCTACAATCCTCTCTTTTTAAATTAATAATGCTTTTTCACAATAAACGAGGTAGTGATTCCAACAGAAATTACCGTTATACATGAATATACGAAAGAAACGGCTTCGATTAATATGCAACCAAGTGATACGATTACAATATCAATAGATAAAATACAAAGCCCAGGGTTAATATGTAACCGTTTTGCAAGCATTTGCGCAAGTAAATCAGTTCCTCCAAGCGTTATTTTAGATCGTAGCATGATACCTACCCCGAACCCAATCAATATTCCACCACAAATAGCTCCAAGCATTTCAGATGTAACAAATTTCCCCCCAACAATATGTAAAGGATATAAAAAATCAATAACGACGGAAGAAATCAGCAGTCCATGTATACCGTTGTAAAAAAAAGGACGATAATATATCCAAGCTAAGAGAAAAATCGGTACACTTATACATAAAATTGCAATACCTACCTTTATATCTAATAAATAGTGGAGGATTAAACCTAATCCAATTCCCCCACCATCTAATAAATGAAAAGGAACTAGAAAAAAATTAATCCCCAGCGCAATGAATATACTACCAATAAAAATGATCAACGTTTTATTTATAAAATACATTTTCCCCACCTTCCACTAAATCATATATATGTTTGTACACACAAAAAAACACAGGAATTTGAAATCCTGTGTTTTACGATAATTAAATAATACTAATTAGATTAATTGGTTACTGCAAAAGTTGCAGGCATGACGACCGCTACTACTTCCCCTTTAGCACATAGCGTATCTCCTGCAAAAACTTCTGTTGTTACTTTCCATTTCTTCGGATGAATTTCTTCGATTGTTCCAACTGCTTTAAGCGTTACTTTTTGCGGAGTTGGTTTTAAGAAATCCACATGTAAGGATCCAGTAACAAATCTTGGCGGTGCTTCTTCACTTCCTGGTTCAAAACCATTTTTACGATGTAACGCTAATGAAGCAGAGCCCGTCCCATGACAATCGATAAGTGAAGCGATTAAACCGCCATAGACAAAGCCAGGTATCGCGATATGCTTTTCGTTTGGATCGTAAATTGTTTCTGTTCGTTCCCCATTCCAAGCTGTTCGGAAATGGTACCCTTCTTCGTTTAACCTACCACAACCATAGCACCAAGCAAAGTCGTCTGGATAATCATCCTGTATAGCACGAACGTCATTTGTCATTTCTTTTCTCCCCCTTTTATACTGCAATTCTATTATACTTTTATTTGTTTGAAAAATGCAAAAAAAAGAAAGACTAGCTCAAAGAATGAGTTTGTACTCTTTCCTGAGATAGCCTTTCTATTACTTGTTATAACTGCAAACAATTTCCGCTACTGCTTTTGCAGCAACTAATAATGCATCTTCATCAATATCCCATTTGGGATGGTGATTAAAGAATGGGTTTTCTACTCCTTTCGGTGCACTTCCGATATATAAGAATGCACCAGGAAACTTTTTCAAATAGTAAGCAAAGTCTTCCGAGCCAGAAAGCATTGGGCCCTCTACTACTTCTTGAATTTCCTTTTGTTCTGACTGTATTAATGTTTGAACTACATCCGCTACTAGTTCAGGCGTGTTATACAGTGGGGGATAATCGGCTACATACTCTAAATCACAAGTAACACCGAATTCCACTTCAATTCCTTTCACGATACGAAGAACTTCTTCTTCAATTCGTTTTTGTGTAGTATCTGTCATGTAGCGTACATCGCCTTCTAATTCTACACTGTCTTTTATGACGTTGAATGTACCTTTTCCATCAAATGAACCAATCGTAATAACCCCTACATCAAATGGACTTAACCGGCGACTAATAACCGTTTGAATAGCTGTTACAAAATGGGCTCCAGCTATAATGGAGTCATTTGCTAAATGAGGAGAAGAACCATGTCCGCCTCTCCCTTGTATAACAAGTTTAAAGTATGTGCGCCCTGCCATTGCAAAACCACTTCGATATGCTATAACACCAGCCGGATGCATTGGGAATAAGTGAATCCCGTAAACGGCGTCTAAATCGTCTAACAATCCGGATTCTACTATACTTTTTGCACCTCCAGGAGGTGTTTCTTCCGCATGCTGATGAATAATTTTAATCGTACCAGAAAGTTCATTTTTCAGTTGGATTAAACAATCGGCAAGTACCAATAAATATGCCGTATGCCCATCATGACCACAAGCGTGCATAACGCCTTCGTCTTTCGATTTAAACGGTACATCGGTTTCTTCTACAATCGGAAGTGCATCAAAATCTGCTCGTAAACCAATTGTCTTTCCGGATTTCGTCCCTTTGATCGTCACTATAATGCCAAAACCATTACCGACATTCGTTGCGATTTCAATATCTTTTCCCTCATAAAAATCAATGATATATTGTGCTGTTTTCTCTTCTTGAAAAGATAATTCTGGATTCTCATGCAAATGACGTCGAATAGCAATAATCTCTTTTTTGCGTTCTTCTAGCATAGTCATTAATCGTTCTCTCATAAAAGAATTCACTCCTCTATATCTTTTGATTTATATTATTTTGTACAAATGTATTCACAAAAACTAAACTACCAGCTATCACATTTAGTATGAAATTAGAAATAATCACCGCAGTATAATATTCCCAATCCTTCGTTACCTATTCGTGCATTTTCAACATTATAAACTTTTTTCGACAAAATTAGTAAATGAATATGGTAAATATTATTTACAAATAAAGAAACTGTAGACAACTCAAATAATATTCGAGTTTCTCTACAGTCTTTTTAATTATTGATAAAGTTCTTCTCTTCTATCCGAAAACACAGGAATACGTTCTCGTACATCTTCTATTTCGTCCAGATCAATATCGACAATTTGAACGCATTCCTCGTCTCCACCATCCCATAAAATCTCTCCCCAAGGAGTTATTACCATGGATTTACCGCCAAATTCATTATTCGGGTCGCTTCCAACACGATTCACCGCTATGATAAAGCTTTGGTTTTCTATTGCTCTTGCTTGCAACAGTATTTTCCAATGATCGATTCGTTTAGCCGGCCATTGCGCCGGTATAAACATAACCTTGGCACCATTTAGCGAATGCGCTCTCGTCCATTCAGGAAAACGCAAGTCATAGCAAATGATTCCACCCATTTTGACGCCATCAAGCGTAAATAGATTTTTTTCATTACCTGCTTCAAAGTAAAGATGTTCATCCATCAATTTAATCAAATGTGCTTTGTCATATTCAGCTATGACTTCACCTAAAGTATTCGTAACATACATAGTGTTGTAAAATTTGTCTCCTTTTTTTATAGAAACAGAACCTCCAACAATATGTACATTCAATTCTTTTGAAAGTTGGGATAATAGTTTTTTCGTTTCTTCTCCGTTCACATCTGCAATTTCTTCTAATCGAGTTAAATCATATCCCGAATTCCACATTTCTGGCAATACTACTACATCTGCTCCACTTGAAGCTGCCTCTCGAATCTGTTTCTCTACATTTTTAAAATTTTCTTTTGGCTCACCAAAAACAATATCTGATTGAACACAAGCAACTTTCATCTCGACACCACCTATAGACATAATACTAAAAAGATTATAAGATTTGTCTAATATATGCAACTATTAAAAAAAAGAGGTTATGTAAATGGACTTTTCAAATCGATTAAAAAATCTATCACCGCAATTTTTTGCTACGCTTGTTCAAAAGGTAACGATCGCTGTAGCGGAAGGAAGAGATGTCATCAATCTTGGACAAGGCAATCCGGATCAACCGACGCCGGAACATATTGTGAAGGCACTACAAGATGCGGCTGCTAATACACAATCACATAGATATTCCCCTTTTAGAGGTATAAATGAATTGAAACAAGCAGCTGCAGACTTTTATAAACGCGAGTATAATGTCGACATTGATGCAAATACAGAAGTAGCAATTATGTTCGGAACAAAAATAGGGTTAGTAGAATTACCACTCGCAATAATGAATGAACAAGAATTGATGCTTCTTCCAGATCCAGGATATCCAGATTATTTATCTGGTGCGGGACTAGCAAATGTTCGATTTGATACGATGCCCCTCTTGGAGGAAAATGATTTCTTGCCAGATTACACCAAATTAACAGAGGATCAAAAACTAGCAGCTAAATTGATGTATTTAAACTACCCGAATAACCCAACAGGTGCTACAGCGACAAAAGAATTTTTTGAAGAAACTGTGCAACTCGCAAAAGAGTCGGATATTGCTATTGTTCATGATTTCGCATACGGTGCAGTTGGATTTGACGGAAAAAAACCAGTAAGCTTCCTAGAAGTAGAAGGTGCAAAAGAAGTAGGAGTAGAAATGTATACTCTATCGAAAACATATAATATGGCTGGCTGGCGAGTTGGATTTGCAGTAGGAAACGCGAAAATGATTGAAGCAATCAATATTATTCAAGATCATTTATTTGTCAGCCTTTTCCCTGCAGTACAATCGGCTGCCGCTGCAGCTCTAAATGAAAGTCAACAATGCGTGGATGAGTTGGTTTCATTGTACGAAGGTAGAAGAAATGCATTAGTGGACGCGTGTTCGAAAATTGGTTGGGATGTTAAAGCACCTAAAGGATCTTTCTTTGCGTGGTTACCTGTTGCCAATGGGTATACAAGTGAAGAGTTCGCAGATTTATTACTAGCTAAAGCAGACGTTGCTGTGGCAGCTGGCAATGGGTTCGGTACTTTTGGTGAAGGTTACGTTCGCGTAGGTTTGTTGGTCGATGAAGATCGATTAGTAGAAGCTGTTGAACGAATTGCTAAATTAGATTTGTTTTAGTGAAAGAGGCTGTCTCAAAACATTGCTTTTGAGATAGCTTTTTCATTTCTGTGAAATTCAAAATTAATGATTTATGGATAATCTTCGCAAAACAACATTGAATAAGACACTTCTAAATTGAGCGTAATAAAGGGATAATGCGTCGTAAGAAATGTCCGCTAGGATTTCCGCTGCAGGGCGGACGCTTTCCGCGGGCATGGCTTCAGCCTCCTCGTCGCTTTGCTCCTGCGGGGTCTTCAGCTCATGCTATTCCCGCTGGAGTCGCCGCCCTTCCGCTCCAATCCACTGAGCTTGCTAGTTAAACAGTGTCGCCCTTAATCCAATCTTATATAGCATTTCCTAAAAATAAGTCCAGTAAATGGTTATACGATATAGAATCCAGTGAATTCGACAAACTTACTTATTGTAAAGCCTTGCTTGTCATGTGATGGCATTTTATGAGGCTTTTAAATATTGCGCAAATGCATCAATATGTTGCGAATATGCTCTGGAATATTGAGAGAAATTATATAGTTTACATAAGATGATTCTAGCGGAAGGCGGCGACTCCTGCCGAATGAGTGAGGATATAAGCCATCACAACGAATGCGAAGCATCGGTGATGGCTTATCGCTCACCCGGCGGAAATCATAGCGGAAACGTATTGTTGCGCACTATTCTTATGTTGCGCCTTTATCCTTAACAAGGATAATTTTTTAATTTTCTATTCTTTTTGGTTCCGTTGCATTAACCCCAACCGGATAAAATTGATTTGCACCTGTTTCGAGATCAAATTTTCGATGAAATTCCATTCCCGTAACTTCAGCTATCACGAGGTCCACCGTTATAACCGGGTTTTCCCCTTTGATGAAATGACCACCGAAAACATTCCCTTTTTGATCACACATCGTTCCATGAAAATGAGTTTCGTACTCCCCTTCTCTCTTACAAATAACTCCCGTACCTTGTAAAAATTCGATTGGTCCTTCTTTGACTACGAGGTCATTATACCCAACACCTATTTTTGAAGCCTCATTAGGTACTAAATACACGTATCCACTTTTCTGAAAGCTACCAAAACAGCTAATAATCGTTGCATATTCTATTTTATTTTCTTTACATATTTGCTCGATTCCCTCTAGTAAATCCGTTCCGTATACTAATCTCGCACCTATCGTTTTTCCGAGCTGCCCAGTTGCATAATTGACTCTTACTGCTGACATATATTCATCATCCTTGTATATTTATTTATTGATAATAACTTTATACTACAACAACAGAATATTTCAACAATAAAAAATTCGTTGACTTTAGCAAATTGATGTAGTAAATTATTTGTTATGGAACTTCTGAATAATTTAATAGTTTATATCTCTTATCAAGAGTAGCTGAGGGACTGGCCCGTTGAAGCTCGGCAACCATCTTCATTTTCGAATGTAGAAAGGTGCTAAATCCTGCAAAACATTGTTGTTTTGGAAGATAAGAGAGGACAGATTGTATTTTTGCGCCTCTCTTTCTTTTGGAAGAGAGGCTTTTATATTTATTCATTTTTTCTTGTAATTATTAGGAGGAATTAGAAATGAAAAAATTTGGATTACTTTTATCAGGCGTATTATTAACTGGAGCACTTGCTGCATGTGGCGATGACTCTAGTAGTGGTGATAAAGCTTTAGATACGAACAAATTAGTTGTTGGTGTAACTGCTGGTCCACATGAGCAAATCGTAGAAGTGGCAAAAGAAGTAGCTGCAAAAGACGGACTAGAGATCGATATTACAGTTTTCTCTGATTACATCCTTCCAAACACGGCATTATCGGAAGGTGATTTAGATGCAAACAGCTACCAACATGGACCGTTCTTAGAAACTTTTAACGAAGATCACAAAACAGATCTAGTAACTGTAGGAAAAACAATTTTAAACCCAATGGGAGTTTATTCGGATAAATATGAATCAATGGATGACTTACCAGACGGGGCTACGTTCGGATTACCAAACGACCCAACAAACGGTGCGCGTGCATTATATATTTTAGAAGAAAATGGTTTCATCAAAATTAAAGAAGATAAAAGAGAAACTGCTTCAATATACGACATTGAAGAAAATCCAAAAAACTTAAAATTTATTGAGCTAGAAGCTGCACAAATTCCGAAACAATTAAGCGAAGTAGATGCTGCTGCAATCAATACTAACTTTGCATTAGCAGCTGGCATAAATCCAAAAGCAGATTCTATTTTACTAGAATCATCGAACTCACCATATGTAAACTATATTGTTGTTCGTGCAGAAAATGAAAATGACCCAACGATTCAAAAATTTGTTAAAGCTTATCAATCAGAAGAAGTAAAACAATTCATTGAAGAGGAGTTTCAAGGTTCTGTATTACCTAGCTGGGATGAGTAAAGATTAATCAATCACGCCTTGGCGTGATTGCGCCCAGATTTTGAATTGAGCTTGGGCCTGCGTGATGCAGGTCAGGTAGCCGTTGTCGCATGGATGCGACGTACTTAGGCTAGCATCCCTAATTAATTCCTTTCAAAATCTGTGGCATCCGCCGGAGGCTTTAGGCCACCAGGATGGTGGTCACTCAGGCGTTGCCACAGGATGTGGCGATCTTAGCCAGAGTTCCTCGATATTCAGAAGGGATTTGAATCCTGCTGAATTGAAGGTAGTTTCAGTGACTCCTTCCCTTTTATTTAGAGTTGGTGGACATTTGCTGAATCAAGTTAAAACGTTACCGACTCCGGTAACGTTTTCTTTAGAAAGGAAGACATATGATGATTGTATTAGAAAATATTTCAAAAGAATTCAATAGTAAAAGCGGTAAAGTAAAAGCAGTAAACAATGTAAATATACATGTAAAAAAAGGAGAAATTCATGGGGTTATAGGATACAGTGGTGCTGGAAAAAGTACGCTTATTCGTTGTGTGAATTTACTCGAAAGACCCACTGAAGGAAAAGTATACATAAATGGAGTAGAAACCACCTCTCTCCCCCTTCCTAAATTACGTGAAGCTCGCAATAAAATAGGGATGATTTTCCAAGGATTCAACCTCTTAAAAACAGCTACTGTTTACGATAATATTGCAATTCCTCTTAAACTTCTTGGTTATAACAAAGCAGAAGTACAAAATAGAGCAGAAAAATACTTAGAGATTGTTGGGCTAACAGATAAACACAAAAATTATCCAAATCAATTATCTGGTGGTCAAAAGCAACGCGTTGCTATTGCAAGAGCACTTGCACAAGAACCAGAAATTTTATTAAGTGATGAAGCAACTAGCGCACTTGACCCCGAAACAACCGATTCCATTTTAGATCTTCTATTGAAAATAAATAGAGACCTAGGAATTACTATTTTGCTTATTACACATGAGATGAACGTCATTCAAAAAATTTGTGATCATGTATATGTAATGGAAAATGGTTATGTTGTAGAACAGAATAATGCGATTCAATTGTTTACTAAACCTACGCATCCTACAAGTAAAAAGTTTTTAAATACAATCAGTCAGCGCAATCTATCCCCTGCTTTAATTTCACAATTACATGTAACGGGTAGCGTAACACGCTTAACGTTTGTGGGCGAAAGTGCTGGAAAGCCACTACTTGCTGGAGTTAGCAAAAAGTTTAATGTGCAACCTAATATTTTAACAGCCAACATTATTGAACTGAAAAATGGCATTATCGGCAATATCGTCATTCATTTAATGGGAGAAAAAGATCAAGTAAATGCTGCGTTACAATTTTTAGACGAAAACGGCGTAGGTATTGAGAACTTGGAGGGACAATCATGAGTAGATTAGAGCAATTTACAGATCAATGGCTACCGATTATCGGTAAATCTGTCATTGAAACGTTTCAAATGGTTGGAATTTCTTTGTTTTTCTCCGTGCTTATTGGAATACCACTCGGAATTTTAATCGTCTTAACAAGACCTGGCCAAACTTTGCAAAATAAGTTTTTATATCAACTTAGCAACCTAGTGATTAATATAGTTCGTTCTATTCCGTTTATTATTTTACTATTTTTTATTCTACCATTTACGCGATACATCGTTGGAACGACAATTGGCGTAAAAGGAGTTATCGTCCCTCTCGTTATTTACACGGCCCCTTATATTGCACGTCTGATGGAGTCAGCACTACTCGAAGTTGAAAACGGTGTGGTGGAAGCTTATACCGCTATGGGTATTAAAACTAGATCGATCATTTGGCATGTGCTCCTACGTGAAGCACGCCCTTCTATTATATTAGGTTTAACTATTTCTACTGTTAGTTTAATAGGAGCAACGGCAATGGCTGGTATGGTCGGTGCTGGTGGTCTTGGGGATTTAGCTTATCGTTTCGGACATTTACGTTATGAAGTCGATGTTATGTATGCTACGGTCTTCATTTTGATCGTGCTTGTTCAAAGTATCCAATCTATAGGCAATAGACTTGCTGCAAGATTGAAAAAAGACTAGTTGGAGGTTATCTGATGTCGAACAATTTATATGTAGAAAAAAATGGTGCTATTGCTACTTTAATTTTTAATCGTGCAGAGAAAAAAAATTCTTTTTCTCTTGCTATGTTTAAACAATTAGGAGACATATTAGAGGAATTGGAATCGGATCAACAAATTAAAGTATTGATCGTAAAAGGTGTCGACGAAACGGCTTTCTCGGCTGGCGCAGACATTTCGGAGTTTCTGGAAAATCGCTTTTCTGCTCAAAAGGCAAAAGATTATAACGATGCAACACTTGAATCGATTGAAAAACTATATCGTTTTCCAAAGCCTACAATTGCCCTTATTAAAACACTGGCAATTGGTGGTGGTTTAGAACTTGCTAACTCTTGTGATTTTAGATTTGCAACATCTGGTAGTAAACTTGGAATCACGGCTGCTAATATAGGAATCATTTACAATTTAACGAGCACAAAGCGTTTAGTTAACTTGATCGGACCATCAAAAGCAAAAGAATTATTATATACAGCTAAATTAATCCGTGCAGAAGAAGGAAAAGAAATCGGATTGATCGATTATGTTTATGAAATGGAAGAAATTGAAGAAAAGTGTTTAGAATTTGCAGGACAAATCATTCGTAAATCTTCTGTTGCAAACAATGGAATTAAACAAGTTATTCAATCGATTATCGACGGAGAAAATGCAGAAACAAAAGAAATCGAACAACTTATTTTAGATTCCTTTAGTTCCGAGGATTATAAAGAAGGCATTGCTGCGTTTTTAGAAAAAAGAAAACCTAATTTTTCATAAGGAGTGGTTAGCATGACAAACTTAGATTTATTGTTAAAGAATATTGGCTCAAATGAAAAACACCCGATAAATTTTACTGAATTGGAACACGCCGCTAAAGAAAAACTAGAAGTTGGCCCCTTTGGATACATACGCTCTTCAGCAGGTAGAGAAGAAACATTACGTAAAAACACAGATTCATTTGCAAACTATTCCATTGTCCCAAGATTTCTAAATGATGTTTCTACATTAAATACGGAGATTACATTGTTTGGGCAAATATACAAGCACCCCCTTTTCATTGCTCCTGTTGGAATGAATAAAATTGCGCATGAAGATGGAGAAATAGCAGTAGCAAAAGCCGCAGCGAAGTATAACTTCCCGTATATACAAAGCACTGTTTCTAGCTATTCAATAGAAGAAATTGCTGCAGCAACAGAAGATAGCGCAAAATGGCTTCAATTATATTGGTCCGAAAACAAAGAAATTTCATATAGCATCGTTAAAAGAGCCGAAAAGGCCGGGTACAAAGCGATAGTAGTAACAGTTGATACAGTTATGCTCGGTTGGCGTGAAGAAGACGTGCGCAACCAATTCTCTCCGCTTAAAAAAGGATTAGCAAAAGGGAATTTTATAACGGATCCTGTGTTTATGGCTTCCCTCCCGGATCAATCGGAGGAGTCTATTATTAATGGCATCGTAGACTATCTTTATCACCCCTCATTAAATTGGGATGCTATTGCAGAACTGCGAGAACAGACTTCTTTACCAATACTCATTAAAGGCATACTGCATCCAGAAGATGCAAAACTTGCAATTGAAAAAGGAATCGATGGCATTATCGTATCAAATCACGGTGGTCGCCAGCTAGATGGTGTCATTGCAAGCATTGATGCACTTCCGGAAATAGTGGAAGCAGTCGACGGCAAAATCCCTGTATTATTTGATAGCGGAATCCGACGTGGTTCCGATGCATTAAAAGCTCTAGCTCTAGGTGCAACTGCTGTATGTATCGGCCGTCCATTTGTATGGGGATTAGCTGCTGGTGGTCAAGCGGGCGTTGAACGTGTATTAGAAAGCTTCCTTGAGGAAACAAAGGTCTCCATTTCTTTAAGTGGCATCAGTCATGTGAATGATCTTCACAAGTTAAAAGTAGTTAAAAGCTAAGGATTTATTAAAGGTGGTAAATTTAAATGGAACAAGCGTTAAAAGGAATGAAAGTGGTCGACTTGTCTCAAGTATTAGCTGGTCCATATTGCACAATGGTACTTGGCGATATGGGAGCAGACGTTGTCAAAGTAGAAAAATATCCAAATGGCGATGATACTCGTACGATGGGACCATATATTAATGAAGAAAGCTATATGTATATGATGGTAAATCGCAATAAACGCGGAGTTTGTCTTAATTTAAAAACGGATGAAGGATTACAAGTTTTATACAAATTAATAGAAGATGCAGATGTCTTTATTGAAAATTATCGTCCAGGAGTTACAAAAAAACTTGGTATTGATTATGATACGCTGAAATCGATCAATCCTCGTATTATCTATTGTTCGATTTCAGGTTATGGTCAAACAGGGCCTTACAAAAATAAAGGCGGATTTGACATCATGGCACAAGGTTTGTCCGGTCTAATAGATATGACCGGTGAGCGTACAGGTAAACCGGTTAAAGTCGGAATTGCCATTCATGATATTGCCGCTGCGCAAACAGCTATCCAATCTATTTTAGCGGCCTATATTCACCGTTTAAAAACTAACATTGGACAATATATTGATGTATCACTAGTCGATTCGGGCCTTGCTTGGACTGTTTGGGAAGCTGCCGCTTATTTCGGTAAAGGTGAAGTTCCTCGTAGAAATGGTACAGCGCATCGTGTTTCCGCTCCCTATCAAGGCTATAAAACGAAAGATGGCTTTATACTAATAGGTGCTGCCAATCAAAAACTATGGGAAAAGTTTTGCTTAGGTGTCGTACATAAACCGGAATGGATACAGGATGAACGTTTTTTGACGAATTCTATTCGTGCACAACATGTAGATGAGCTAGAAGTAGAAATGGAAAAAGTATTAAGAGAACAGGATTCCTCGTATTGGTTAGATTTATTAGACAAAAATGGTATCCCATCTGGCCCTATTTATTCGTATGATCAAACACTTGCTGATGAGCATATTATTTCTAGAGAAATGATTTTAGATTATGAGCACCCAGTAGCTGGTGAGATGAAAACATTAGGCTTCCCTGCTAAATTTTCAGAGACACCAGGACAATTTAGAAGCCCCGCTCCCCTTCTTGGACAGCATAATAAAGAAGTGTTAGTGGAACTTGGCTATTCATTGGATGAGATTGAATCTATCACAGCAAATAGAGTACTAAAAAATTAACCGATTGCATTTGCAATCGGCTTTTTTTACATATTTTCCATTAACCTTTTAGCAATCGCTTTGTACTCTTCTGGTCCAATACCGGGTGCGAACTCTTCTGGAAGAGAGTCTAGATTCGGTATATCATACCCTTTTGGACTACCTTCTTTTACAATTAGCTGTGCTCCACTTGTTGGGTTTGTTCCTTTCCAGATCTGCTTTATATCTTTATAATCTCCTACGTTATTCCATGTAAATAGTACATTTCCATAACCAAGATCCTCGTATTTTTTTGCTTGATCAAAAGCTCGATTATCTAGATTTGGTATTGGAAGCATTTTCGTCACATCTACTCCAGTTGCCATCTCCATTGCTTTTGCATAAGCCAAAATATGTGTACCCCCACGAACAAGCAAGTAACCAATCATTTCTCTTGCAGTAGGATGGTCCGTCATTTCATACACGCGCATTTTATGTGTTCTTGCACCACATTCTAAGAAGAAGTTATGAAGTAAATCTAGCACTAGATTACCACTTGAAAAAACATAATCTCCTCTCCAAGGGTTTCCCATGGAGTCTCCTGCTAGTGAAGTTTGTGCATTTGCTATAAAGTGATAGGTGTTTCTTTTTTCCTTTGCATTTTGAAGTGGTGTAACATTTGGATCACCATTAAATGAAGTATTTTTTTGCAATAAGTTGATCGTATTAGATACAAGCTCGACATGTCCAAATTCTTCCGCGGTAATACTTGCTACAAGATCATAAAAAGGCTTTAATTTTGTCTTTTCTCTAAAATTAAATGATTGATACATATAATTATTTAATGTGGACATCTCACCAAACTTACCACCTAGTAACTCTTGAACAGCAGCTGCTGCATTTGCATCACCATACTCTAAGTTTGGGAGTTCAATTAATAATTTGTTCACTCGATTGAACAATGAATCATACTCCTTTTTCTATTTTGATAGGGTGACCCATACAATTTCTTGATTTCTTATATAAAAAGGACTGCCACTAACCTCTACTACAATATGATCTGGGGCGACCATTGTTAAATTTCCTTGAATAGTACTCTTAGTCGTCAATTGTACAGCAACTCGATTTCCGGCTAACGTTTGAAGTAGATGATATAAATATGGCTCAAAACTACTTACAAAATTAACAGATGATTGTGGATTTGCATTCAATTGAATCCCATCCTTTCTCTTCAATCGTTGTATTGTATGAGAAGAAGATTTATAAGGTGACAATAAAGTGGTAAGATTAAGTAGAGATGATATACAAAGAAGGTAGTATAAATGGTAAAACGGTTAGTAGTAACAGGTTATAAAGCTCATGAATTAGGCATTTTTAATGATTCTCATCCTGGAATTCCAGTTATTAAACAAGCGATTAAAAACCATTTAAATGGACTACTGGATGAAGGATTGGAATGGGTTATACTAAGTGGACAACAAGGAGTTGAAACATGGACAGCCGAGGTCGTACTCGAAATGAAAGAAGCATTCCCACATTTAAAGTACGCCATTATCACTCCTTTTTTAGACCAAGAAAAAAATTGGAACGAGCTAAAACAAGAAAAATACAATAGCTTATTGTTGCAAGCCGATTATGAAACAAGCTTAACGAAAAGACCATACGAAGCACCTTGGCAATTCATCGAAAAAAATAAATTTTTACTTCGAAACTCAGATGGTATGCTTATTGTGTATGATGAAGAGAATGAAGGCTCCCCCAAATTCATCAAAAAGTTAGCGGAGCAATACATGGAAAAAGAAAACTATTCGCTATTTAATATCGATGCTTACGACCTTCAAACAATAGCGGAAGAAATCGCAGAAGAAACGAGGAATGATTATTTATGAGTAATCAAAATGTAGTGTGTGAAAGATATGATAAAGAAACAGAAGAACTGGTATCAAAAGATTCAAGTGAGTTTTTAAATACTCCCCTATCTCATTTCAAAGAAAAGAAAAATGAATATGTTTATTTGGAATCGGACGACTTGGAAGCGATAAAAGTAGATGGATTGGTATTAGAATACGACGAAGTATTTGACGTATACACAGCTATGTTCGGACTTGCCATCCAGAAGAAATTTGCAAGTAAAATAGAAGCTTACTTGAAAGAGCATTATAACGATGAAAAAATGAATTACAGTTTGATGTTTTCTGGAGATGAAGGCTTATGGGAGATTAATTTGCCACTAGATTACATTCATCAATTTAGTGAAAACTTTACAATCGGCGAAGCTTACCAATTTCTCCAAACATTCATCTCTTCTTTAGTAGAAGCGACTGGAAATTAATCTAATAGTTAAAACAATCATGAATATTTAACAATTCATGATTGTTTTTTTGTTTTCGTGCCTTGAATTTGAAACAAATATGTAACAAGTGCCAATAGTATGCATAATAATGGAACAATCGGTCAAGCTAACGAGGATGTCCCATCACATTTTTACAAGGAGGAAAATTTGAATGAATCAAAACTCATTTGACCAAGGTCAAACACATCAAAATATGCAAACTGGCAGTGTTCCACAACAAATGAATCATGGTGGACATGAATTATTTGATCTTCATGAAGTATTATCGACGGTTGTATCTGGGTTGAACTTGAAAACAATACTTCGTCCACATGTGCAAGATCAAGAACTACTTAATATTTTAAATCGTCAACATGCATTTGCATTGGATGAATACAATATTACGGTAGAATGTTTCAAAACGGGTCAAGATCCTTCTCACCCTACTTCTAGCTATAAAATGCAAACTGGAAATGATTTCGTTTATGGTTTGAAGCCAACCCAACCTAAAAAGCCAGTACAAAACCCAAATGAAATTACAGATGAAATGATTTCTGGATACTTACTTGGTGCTGCAAAAGCATCAGCAACTATTAAAACAGGTGCCGCATTAGAAACAACGAATCCTGTAGTACGACGAGTACTAGCAGACTCAATTCCAAACTGTATAGAAATGGCATATGAACTTTCTATTTATCAAAACAAACATCATTACTACCAGGTACCACAGCTAAATCAACAAGATATGCAAGGCTTGTTGAATGCTTTCGCTCCCGTTCAAGGACCAATGAACAACCAAGTACAATAATACAACTTGTCCCTATTTGCAGTAGGGACAAGTTTTTTTCCATTGTCTCCACTTCAATTTAAGCTATAATTGATAGCAACGACATAATGGAAAGAAAAGGTGAACAAAATGAGAGTTGCAATTTTTGACTTTGACGGCACACTATATGCAGAAGAAACGTTCAAGCTGTTGATGAATCATTTGAAAGAACACCCCGTTTATAAAACAAAATATAATCGCTTTTATAGATCCATCGTTCCACCTTATATTGCGAATAAATTGAAACTTTATCCAGATGCCAAAATGAAAGAACGTTCGATGCAATTATACATAGAAGCTTTTGATGGAATAACAAGTAAAGAAATGGAGTCTTATTTTGAAGAACTAACGAAACCAGTGCAAATAGATTTCAATCAGGCAGTGATCGCAAGGCTTGAAAAACATCAAGCTGAGAATATACATATACTACTTGTTTCTGGTGCATATACGCAGTTTTTGCATCAAGTTACAGCAGGAATTTCTTTTAATCAAATTATCGGTACAGAAATTTCATATAAAGGGAATAAAGTGGATACAAAAACGCATATCAAACATGTGAATGGAACTCGAAAAACGGAAAATATATTACAGGCACTAGAAGGAAAACAAATTGATTGGGAAAATAGTTATGCATACGGGGATAGCTTTTCAGACTTGCCCGTTCTAGAACTCGTCGGAAATCCAATTGCAGTGAATCCTGAGGGAAAACTGCAGGTAATTGCAAAAGAGCGTGATTGGGAAATAATTTAAAAACAAAGAAGCATCTGGCTATGCGCCGATGCTTTTTTTTGTATGCACTAGAGTATCAGATAGGGAGAATCCTCTACCTACTATCATTTCTTTTCATTAGTCCAAATCCAAACAATGAAGTCGCATAAAATAAATAGAGGATACAAATGTATTGTCCTCAATCTAAGAATAGGTGGTGAATGTATATGTCATATGGATACGGTGGTGGCTACGGCGGTGGTTATGATGGTGGCTACGGTGGAGCTGGCTCAAGCTTTGTATTGATTGTTGTGTTGTTTATTCTTCTTATTATCGTAGGAGCAACAATGATGAGATACTAAGCATAGGCGTAGATTTATTCGAAATACGCACAAAGGGTAGATTGAAAACATCTGCTCTTTATGAAGTTTCTCCTTTATTTTGAATAATGATCACTTTATACTTCTATTAGGATCAATCATTATTCAAAAAGTCATGCAATGTAAAAAGGAATCGTTTCCTAAAACGATTCCTTTTTTACCTGTATTTAAATTCGTACATTAATATTTTTTTCTTGTAAATAAGATTTAATTTCAGTAATGGTGTAATCGCCGTAATGGATCATCGAAGCTACAAGCGCTGCATCAGCATGACCTTCTGCGAAAACTTCCTCAATATGCTCGAGTTTGCCCGCACCTCCAGAAGCAATAATTGGGACATTTACTTTTTCAGAAAGTAATTTTATTAATTCGATATCATAGCCGTTTTTCATACCATCTTTATGAATACTCGTACAAATGATTTCGCCTGCTCCAAGTTCTGTTGCTTGCTGTGCCCATTCTACGATGTCCATTCCAGTCTTCTCATGACCGGAATGTGTATACACTTCCCATCTAATAATTTCTTCATCCTCATTATAGATAGGCATCGCATCTAATCCTAAAACTACACATTGTTTACCATAAATTTCGGCAGCTTCCCGAAGAAGTTCTGGCCGCTTTACTGCTGCAGAATTTACACCTACTTTATCTGCACCAGCACGAAGTAACCGTTTAAAATCATCAATTGTTCGTACACCACCAATGACAGAAAACGGAATATATACTTGTTCTGCAACTTTTTGAATCCACTCAAGTTTAAGGTCTTGGTTTTTAAGAGAAGCAGTAGTGTCTAAATAAATTAATTCGTCCGCTCCATCTTCTGTATATTTTCTACCAAGCTCAGCCGGATCTCCAATAATCGTTGGATTACGAAACTGTACATATTTTACGGCTTTATCATTTAACACATCAATTGCTGGAACAATTCTTTTTCTAAGCATATTGGTTTACTCCTCATTTACAGTAATTGTCTAATAATTGGATACCATATTTGCCGCTTTTTTCTGGGTGAAACTGAACGCCCATTACTTGTTCGTTCCCAATAACGCTTGCAAAATCATATCCGTAATCGGTAACTCCTAATACATCCTTTTGTTCTGTAGGATTTGCATAGAAAGAATGTACAAAGTAAAAATCGGAATGTTGCGGAATTTGATTAAATAAGAAATGGTTTTGGACATCCTTCACTTGGTTCCAGCCCATATGGGGCACCTTTTCAACCGTTTCCTTAAATTCTGGAACGCTTCCTTTGATTAAACCTAAACATTCCACATTTCCCTCTTCACTTGTTTCAAGTAGAAGTTGCATTCCTAAACAAATGCCTAGGAGTGGAGTACCGCTTGCGACTGCCTCTTTAATATAATTCGCTAAACCTGTTTCATTTAACACGTTCATTGCAACTTTCGCATTTCCAACGCCGGGTAGTATGAGTTTTGTTATCGTTTCATCATGATCACTTGGTTTTGTAATAAGTTTCGTTTGATAATCTAGACGGTCGATTGCTTTTAATACACTATGTAGATTCCCTGCTCCATAATCGATTATGCCAATCATTGTTTTGCCTCCACTGTTAGTATGTTTTTATTATGACATTTCATATTAAAAAATAAAACAAAAACTTTAGTTCACTAGCAAACTAAAACAAGTCACTTATAAAGTGACTGGTTTAGACTGTAGATTAACCATTTTTGGGTGCATAGAGTTGTATATCGAATTCGGCAAGGACCACCACTTCGCTTTCCGTGGGCTTGGCTTCAGCCTCCTCAGGCCAACACGATGTTGGTCACAAAGGCGTTGCCACACGAGGTGGCGTTCTTAGCCTTTGTTCCTCAAGCGTTCCTGCGGTGTCTTCAGCTCAAGCTGTTCCCACAGGAGTCTTCGTGGTGGTCCTTGCCTTATAAACACTTCCTGATAGATATTCACGATTTTTACTTTCAACTGGATAAAAAACCTCTAGAGGCAATTTCACCTTATTAATAACGGTTTTTAAAAATACTTTTGTCGTCAATTTGAACCAGCCACTTATAAAGTTACCTGTTTTTTGCTAACGTATGCATCCACTTTTTTCGCCACTTCTTGCCCTTCTTTTATAGCCCAAACGATTAGACTTTGCCCTTTTCTTGCATCCCCAGCGGTAAATATACCTTCCACACTGGTTGCGTAATCTTTTGTTGAAGCGGCAATTTTTTTATTCACAATATTGACCCCAAATTGGGTTGGTAAATTTAGCTCTGGTCCTTCAAAACCTATAGCAACAAACACAAATTGCGCAGGCCAGATTTTTTCTGTACCGGGTACTTCGCGGAAAAAGTGATAACCATCCTCCCCAAGTATTTTTTCCATTCGAATCGTATGGAGCTCTTTTAAATTACCTTTCTCATCAGCGACCATTTTCGTCGTTTGAATCAAATATTCACGTGGATCTTTGCCGTATTTTGCTTCCGCTTCTTCATAAGCATATTCCAATTTATAAACATTTGGATCAGTCGGCCATAAATTATCTTCTCCTCTTGAAGTTGGTAACTGTGGGTGTTTACCGAACTGGACAACCGATTTACAATTTTGCCTTATGGCAGTTGCAACACAGTCTGCACCTGTATCCCCCCCACCTATTACAATGACGTCCTTGCCTTTTGTATCGATAAATAGTCCGTCTTTAAAGTTCGAATCGAGCAAGCTTTTTGTTGTGGAAGTTAAGTAATCCATTGCAAGATGAACTCCGTTTGAAGTGCTTCCTTCCAAATGAAGCGCTCGTTGTTTTTGTGCGCCGCTACATATAATGATTGCATCGAATTGTTCTGTTAATTGCTCTGCGGAAATATCCTTGCCGATTTCCGTATTTAATACAAAATCAATTCCCTCTTGCTGAAGAAGCTGAATACGACGCTCCACTACCTCTTTTTCCAACTTCATATTTGGAATTCCGTATGTTAGTAGTCCTCCAGCACGGTCCGCCCGTTCGTATATTGTGACAAAATGTCCTGCTTGGTTTAACTCATCGGCACTTGCAAGTCCAGCTGGGCCAGATCCTATGATTGCAATTTTTCTACCCGTCCGAACTTGCGGAATTCTCGGTACTACCCAGCCATTTTCAAATCCTTTATCAATAATCGTCCGTTCAATATTTTTAATGGAAACTGCAGGATCTGAAATAGCAAGTGTACAAGATCCTTCGCAAGGAGCTGGACAAACCCTGCCAGTGAATTCCGGAAAATTATTCGTCATGGAAAGTCTCTCGAGCGCCTCTCGCCATTTTCCTTTATATACCAAATCATTCCACTCAGGAATTAAGTTATTAATCGGACACCCTGCAGTTGCACCTCTTATTTCAATACCCATATGACAAAAAGGTGTCCCACAATCCATACATCTTGCCCCTTGTGTTTGAAGTGCACCGTCCGTTAACTTGGAAGCATACTCCCTCCAGTTTTTTATACGTTTGAGAGGGGTTCCCTCCTTTCCTTTTGCCCGTTCATATTCCATAAATCCAGTCGGTTTGCCCATTTGTCATTCCCCCTCTCTATCTTTTTACTAATGTTTTTTCCTTTTGATCTTGTTTTACAGAAGTGGCTAAAAATGCATGCATTGCAGCTGCATCATCTGCTAAACCAGTGCGTTTCAGATCAGCAATTTTATTAAGCATTAGTTTATAATCATTCGGAACTACTTTTACAAATTTTTCGGCAAAAATTTCCCATTGATCAAGTATATTCATCGCTTTCGTGCTCTTTGTGTAATAGTAATGATCCATTATTAATTGGCGAATTGCATGCCTTTCTTCTGACAGTACTATTCGTTCCAATCCGATCATTTCCATGTTGCATTTTTGTTTAAATCCGTCCAAATCATCATCTACAAGTACATACGCAATTCCGCCAGACATTCCTGCGCCGAAATTTTTTCCAACATCCCCTAGTATGACAGCACGACCACCCGTCATATACTCGCATCCGTGATCCCCAATGCCTTCTACAACAACATCTACCCCACTATTACGAACTGCAAAGCGCTCCCCAGCACGACCATTAATAAATGCAGTTCCACTTGTTGCACCGTACAATGCAACGTTTCCAGCAATAACATTTCCTTCAGTAGCACCTTTTATAGATGCAGAAACAACTAGTTTCCCTCCGGATAGCCCCTTTCCAAAATAATCATTTACATCTCCTGTTACATACATTGACATTCCTTTTGGTACAAATGCACCGAAACTCTGCCCAGCTGCACCTGTAAATCGAAGTACAATTGAATCATCCGCTAACCCTCTAGCACCATATTGTCTGGAAATTTCACTTCCAATGATTGTGCCTACTACACGATCCGTGTTTGCAATTGGATAATTCAATTCCACTTTTGATTGATTTAATATCGCATGTTCTACTTTTGGTAACAGTTCACGTAAGTCGAGTGATTGTTCTATTTTATGGTTTTGAATAGTTTTGAACGTTCGAGTTCCTTCCGGTTGATAAAGGAGTGCCGCTAAATTCAATTGTTTAGCTTTCCAATGTTCTTTTGCACGATCACTTACTTCTAACACATCCGTACGTCCTACCATTTCCTCTACTGTTCTAAAACCAAGTAACGCCATATATTCACGAACTTCTTCTGCTACGAATTTCATAAAGTTTACAACATAATCCGCACTTCCCGTGAATTTGTCACGGAGCTCTGGATTTTGAGTCGCAATTCCAACTGGACAAGTATCTAAATGACATGCTCGCATCATGACACAACCTAGAACAATTAGTGGGGCCGTTGCAAAACCATATTCTTCTGCACCGAGTAGAGCAGCCATTACTACGTCTTTACCAGTCATCAGTTTCCCATCTGTTTCGAGTCTGACTCGATCACGAAGCCCATTTAACATTAATGTTTGATGAGCTTCCGCAAGACCGAGTTCCCAAGAAAGCCCCGTATGTTTAATACTTGTTTTAGGTGAGGCGCCTGTTCCCCCGTCATATCCACTAATAACAATGACATCAGCCGCACCTTTTGCAACACCGGCAGCAATTGTTCCTACCCCAGATTTCGCTACCAGTTTTACACTAATTCGTGCTGCTCTGTTCGCGTTTTTTAGGTCATGAATTAATTGCGCCATATCTTCTATCGAATAAATATCATGATGCGGTGGCGGAGATATTAATCCTACTCCAGTAGTAGAGCCACGAACATCAGCTACCCAAGGGTACACTTTATTTCCAGGCAACTGACCCCCTTCTCCCGGTTTTGCCCCTTGCGCCATTTTTATTTGTAGCTCATCTGCTTGCACTAAATAATGACTTTTTACACCGAATCGACCAGACGCAATTTGTTTAATAGCACTGCGACGATTATCTCCGTTTGCATCTAATTCATAGCGACTTGGATGCTCTCCGCCTTCCCCACTATTACTTTTACCACCGATCCGGTTCATCGCAATGGCAAGTGTTTCATGCGCTTCTTTGCTTAATGAACCGAATGACATCGCCCCTGTTTTAAAGCGTTTGACGATAGAATCTACTGACTCTACTTCCTCTAACGGAATGCGCTTTGCATCTTTTTTGAATGTTAGTAAGTTTCGCAAAAACCCAATTCGCTCTTCGTTCGCCATTTCTGCATACTGGCGATATAATCCATAATCCCCTTTTCGAGTAGCCCACTGAAGCGTGTGTATCGTTTTTGGATTGAACGCATGATGTTCTCCTGTACTTCTCCATTGAAAATCGCTACCAGAATCTAAAGTAGTCCCTTTTGAATCACAAGCTGCTTGTTGTCGTTTATTTGCTTCTTGTGCAATTGTTTCTAGACTGATTCCTCCTATTTGAGAAGCAGTTCCTGTGAAGTAGCGATCAATTACGTTTTTACTAATACCTACAGCTTCAAAAACTTGCGCCCCCCGGTAACTTTGAACGGTCGATATTCCCATTTTGGACATTACTTTTACGACACCATCTGCTATGCCTTTACTATATTTCGTTACGGCTTCCATGTAACTTGTAGCAATATGCCCATTTTCTATTGCTTCAGCTATCGTAGCATAGGCAAGATAAGGGTTGATCGCATCCACGCCGTAACCGATTAATGCTGCAAATTGATGTACTTCTCTTGTTTCGCCAGACTCCACAATAATACTTACCTTCGTTCGATTTCCTGTACGTAGTAAGTGTTGGTGAAGGCTGCTTGCTGCAAGTAGCACAGGCATGGTTATTTGATTTACTCCTATTTGTCGGTCAGACAGGACTAGCAAAGTTTTTCCCTGAGCTATATATTCATCCGCTCTTTTAGAAATATTATCTAATTCGTTTTGTAAGTTTTCTGGCATATTTAAATGGATTGTTGCACTTTGAAAATATTTTGACTTCATATTTTTCAATTGTTTCAGCTGACTATTCGTTAATATTGGTATGTCTAAAAAGATCCGTCTACTATTTTGTGCAGTTGGATGCAGTAAGTCTCCCTCTGCTCCAAGTAATGTCATAGTCGACGTAACAATATGCTCACGGATCGAATCAATTGGTGGATTGGTCACTTGTGCAAATAGTTGTTTAAAATAATTGAACAATGATTGTGGTCGATCCGATAATACGGCAAGCGGTGTATCATTACCCATTGATCCAATGGGATCCTTACCATCTAGTGCGATTGGGATGATATATTTTTGAATGTCCTCATATGTGTAACCAAACGCTTTTTGCTTGAATAAAAGATCATCTATTTGCTCTGGTTTTTCATTTTCGGATGTAATTGTTACTAAGTTGTCGTTTAACCACTTCTCATACGGTAGTGCATTTGCCATATCGGATTTTATTTCTTCGTCTGAAATAATACGACCTTGTTCCAAATCTACAAGTAGCATTTTGCCGGGACTTAAACGTTCTTTGATCAAAATATTTTCTTCTTCTACATCTACTACGCCCACTTCTGAAGAGAAAATAATGTAATCGTCTTTTGTTACATAGTAGCGAGCAGGACGTAATCCATTTCGATCTAAAATAGCTCCAATTTGCTTCCCATCTGTAAATGAAATAGCGGTTGGTCCATCCCACGGCTCCATTAAACTACTATGATAAGTATAGAAAGCTTTTTTCTCGTCACTAATATGCGGGTTTTCTGTCCAAGGTTCTGGTATTAACATCATGGCAGTATGCGCAGGTGTTCTACCGGCAAGTACAAAAAATTCAAAAGCATTATCAAGCATGGAAGAGTCACTTCCATTTGTATCAATAATCGGCAATAATTTAGCAAGATCATCTCCAAATGCTTTCGATACAAACTGTTGTTCACGAGCCTTCATCCAGTTTATATTTCCACGTAATGTATTGATCTCTCCATTATGGACAATGTATCGGTTTGGATGTGCTCTTTCCCAACTCGGAAAAGTATTCGTACTATAGCGAGAATGTACTAAAGAAAACGCAGATGTAAATAATTCATCTTGAAGATCTACGTAGAACAGGTCCACTTCTTCCGGTGTGAGCAATCCTTTATAAACAATTGTTTGACTAGAGAGACTTGCACAATAGAATTTCTTCTCTTGTTGTAGTGCCCAGTGCTCTACTTGTTTTCTGATGATGTATAATTTACGTTCGAATGCAAGGGAGTCTTTCGTATTTACTGCTTTAATGAATACTTGACGAACGACTGGTACTGTTTCTTTTGCTTTTTCACTTAAGCACTCCACGTTAATCGGCACAGTTCGCCATCCGATTAGTTCTTGCCCTTCTCCAATAATGTTCTCGTTTATCTTTTGCTCAATTGCTTCGCGTTCTTCCATGTTATTTGTAAAAAATAGCATTCCTACGCCGTATGCCCCGCTTTTCGGCAAATTCCATTCGTTACAAACAACACGAAAGTATACATCCGGGATTTGCACCATAAGCCCTGCACCATCTCCCGTTTGGCCATCACCTCCACGTCCTGCACGGTGATCTAGCCTGCATAACATTTCTAATCCTTTTTTAACAATGTCATGTGTTTGCTTACCTTTTATATGAGCATATAAACCAATCCCACATGCGTCATGTTCAAACGCTGGATCGTACATGCCTTGTGCTTTCGGTATTTGATGAAATGTCATGTGAATCCCTCCATCTTTTCAAAAACTAACTTAGGAATATTGTATGTTTTCAAACTAATACAAACAATATATAATTTGGATATAAATCATCTACATTTTAGATAGATTAGGGGGAAACGATGGAAATACGCCAGTTGAGGTACTTTATCGAAGTAGCAGAACGGGAACATATTTCTGAAGCGGCGATCCATTTGCATGTAGCTCAGTCAGCAGTTAGTCGGCAAATTGCCAATTTAGAAGATGAACTTGGAGTAGAATTATTCGAACGTGTCGGGAGAAATGTGAAGTTAACACCTATTGGGAAGATTTTTTTAGAGCATAGTATTTCTGCATTACAAGCTATAGATTATGCAAAAAAACAAATTGAAGAATATCTAGATCCAGATAAAGGGACGATTAAAATCGGCTTTCCTACTAGTTTAGCCGGGCACTTTTTGCCAACTGTCATTTCAGCATTTAAAAAAGAATATCCGCAAGTAGCGTTCCATTTACGTCAAGGTTCTTATCATTATTTAATCGATGCTGTGAAAAACAGAGAATTAAATCTTGCTTTTTTAGGACCTCTTCCACCAAAGGATCATTCGATAAACACTTCTATTTTATTTACCGAAAAATTTTCGGCACTCTTACCTTCTTCACATCGATTGGCAAAACGAGAGAAAATTCACTTAAAGGATTTGCTGGATGATGATTTCATCTTATTTCCTGAAGGATATATTTTACGTAAAACAGCGCTAGATGCTTGTAATTCCGTAGGGTTCACACCGAAGACTTCTTCCGAAGGGGAAGATATGGATGCTATAAAGGGGTTAGTCGCAGCAGGAATGGGAGTAAGTCTCCTACCAGAAAGTTCCTTCTATGATGCAACACCAAGATTTACAGTGAAGCTACCAATCGAAACACCGGTTATTAGAAGAACCGTTGGCATTATTAGTCCTGCAACACGCGAGCTATCTCCATCTGAAAAGGTGTTCCATCAATTTGTCATCCAATTTTTTGCAGTGCTTGGACAATACCAATGAAAATAGTTATTCCGCTCCAGAGCGGACGCTTTCCGCCGGGTGAGCGATGAGCTATCGCCGACGCTTCGCGTTCGCCTGCGATATCTCATCTACTCACTCATCCGGCAGGAGTCGCCGCCCTTCCACTCCAATCCACTAAAAATAGCTAGCTAATCAGCGTCACTGTTCTAAATTCAATCTTATGTAGTATTTACTGAAAGTGAAATCCAATGAATGGTTGAATGAGACTGAATACATTGTAATAATGACAAGGCCCAACTCAAAAGGCGACAAACTGACCACAAAACATAACTAAAACAATCCAACTAACGTTTTGATGTGCTTTATCCCAATACGGTCTAGTATTTCTATGTAGTGGTATCCAGTAAATGGCTAAGGGCAATCAGTCAATTATGGAAAGCAACTAAAATCAGCACAAGAGCTACTTAATTGCTAGTGAAAGCGATCAATCCTTAAAATTGTAAGTTTACTATGTGTGAGCCGACAATGAATACGTGGTGTTATTCTAATAAATGTTGAATGAAACAAATTTTTTCTTAGTAAATGCTCCACTTATTTGGAGACAGCATTTTCTAATTAGGTTTAATAAATATTGCGTAGTGGACTCGATAAATTAAAGTCCCTGATAACTGTAGACGCTAAATTACTAAGAAATTCTCATTGGTTGAAGCGGAAGGCGGCGACTCCGGCGGGATCAAGTGAGACAGATGAGACTTCACACCGTACGCGAAGCGGCGGTGAAGGCTCATCGCTCACCCCGCGGAAAGCGTCCGCCTGCAGCGGAAACATTGCGGTCACCTAATAGTGATTTTTAAGACGCTCTATCTCTAAAAAGTGGCTTACCTAATATTGTTCAGGGAAAGTTATTTAATAATTCCCTAAGCCATGAAAAAAACAGGAAATCGTGGGCTTCACGGTCTCCTGTTTTTTATTCATCTACCTCAATGAATTTGATTATAAAACGCTTAATTTTTCATCTTTCAAATCACTAATAAACATGCATCCAGGAGCATGTGTGATCATAATAGAAGGTTTACTTTGCATCGCAACAGCTTGAGGGGTTACTCCACAAGCCCAAAATACAGGAATTTCTCCTTCTTTAATCGTTACGGCATCTCCAAAGTCAGGCTTTGCTATATCCTTGATGCCAATTTGACTTGGATCTCCAATATGGATCGGGGCTCCATGCACACCTGGAAAACGTGAAGTAATTTGAATAGCTCGTATCGCATCTTCATGAGACATCGGACGCATACTTACTACAGTTGGCCCTTCAAAAATACCTGCTTTTTCGCATGAAATATTCGTTTTATACATTGGTACATTACAATTCTCTTCGATATGTCTTATTGGAATACCAGCTTCAAGCAATGGTGTTTCAAATGTGAAACTACAGCCGATTAAAAATGCGACCATATCTTCTTCCCAGTAATCTGTAATATCCGTCACTTCTTCTGTAAATACGCCATCTTTATATATGCGATATTTTGGAATGTTCGTCCGAATATCAGCATTCTTGGCAATTAAATTTGGAATATAAGAACCTGCTTCAGTTACATCTATTAAAGGACAAGATTTTGGATTTCGTTGGCAAAACAATAAAAAGTCGAATGCATATTCTTTTTTCAAAACAGCTAAATTCGCTTGTGTATACCCTTTTGCCATGCCAGCTGTTGGACCAGTGATTTCCCCCATACTTATAAGGTTACGTAATTCACTTGGAGCCATTGTTGTGTAGTTACTCATTTGTGATTCACTCCCTCTTATTTAAAAAGCAATGGAATTTGTTCAATTAGTGTCATAATACCTAACACTCCCATTATAACGACTACTAATCCCCCTGTGATCGTTAACCAAATTGGGTGCTTATAATCACCGACAATATTTTTCTTGTATGCAGCTACTAACATTGTTCCAAGCGCTAACGGTAAAATTAGTGCATTTAAAGCACCTACTAGAAGGAGGATATTGACAGGACGTCCAACTAAGGCAAATGTTATTGTCGATACTAAAATGAATAAAATAATAATCCAGTTATGATATTTTTCAATCATTGGATGGAATGAACGAATAAATGAGACAGAAGTATAAGCCGCTCCCACTACAGATGTGATGGCTGCTGCCCACATAATAACACCAAACATTCTAAAACCAATCTCACCTGCTGCAAGCTTAAAAACGGATGCCGGTGGATTTTCAGGATCAATTGCTAATCCTTGACTTACAACACCAAGCACTGCTAAAAACAGTGCAATTCGCATGATCCCTGTCGCAGCAATTCCAGTTATAGAACTCTTTGTCACCTGTGGTAACGACTCCACACCTTTAACTCCAGCATCTAAAAGGCGATGCCCACCTGCAAAAGTAATGTATCCTCCAACAGTACCACCAACAAGTGTTACTATAGCGAAAATACTTATTTCGGATGGAGCAAATGTATTGATAACTGCTTCTCCAACCGGTGGTGATGTAATAAAAGCAACATACACCATTAATATAATCATGACAAAACCTGCAATTTGAGCAACTTTATCCATCGCTTTTCCTGCTTCTTTTACAACAAAGATAAAGATTGCAAAGGCCGCACTTATAATAGCCCCTGTTATCGGGTCCATACCAAGCATTGCATTTAAACCTAGTCCGGCTCCAGCAACGTTCCCAATATTAAATGCTAGTCCACCCATGACGATGAGAATTGCTAAAAGAACTCCAAGACCCGGTAATACTTTGTTAGCGATCTCTTGTCCACGCAAACCTGATACAGCTATGATTCTCCACACATTCACTTGTGCAAAAACATCTAGTAATAAAGAAATTAAAATAACAAATCCAAAACTTGCAGCGAGTTGCTGCGTGAAGACCGTCGTTTGTGTTAAAAATCCTGGCCCTATGGCTGATGTGGCCATTAAAAATGCTGCACCAAGTAAGACACTTTTTTCAACTTTCTTATTAGTATCAGTTATCACTATTTTTTGCTTTCCCATACAAATTCTCCCCTTATTCGAACACTGCGGAAACTACAATACTGTTACTCTCCAAAGTTTCTTTAATATATTTTGCAAAAGATACAGCATGTTCTCCATCACCATGAATGCAAACCGTATCAGCGTTGATCAATACTTCTGTATTTTGTTGAGAAATTACTTTACCTTCAGTGACCATCTTAACTACTTGAACAACGGATTTGTCCTTGTCCGTTATAAGCGCATCCGTTTGCTGACGAGACGTAAGTGATCCATCTGACTGATAAGTACGATCTGCAAATACTTCATGGGCTGTTTGTAAACCAATTTTTTCTCCAGCAGCCGTTAATTTACTACCTGCTAATCCGAATAATACTAATGCAGGAGAAACGTCATAAACTGCTTGAGCTATTGCTTGCGCGAGCTCCGAGTCTTTTGCAGCCATGTTATACAAAGCTCCATGTGGCTTCACATGTTGCATCTGCTCTCCAAAAGTAGCTAAAAAGCCATTTAAAGCACCAATTTGATAAACAACGATGTCATATGCTTCTTGAGGAGTTATGTTCATTTCTCTTCTACCAAACCCATTTAAATCAGGCAATCCAGGATGTGCACCTATCTTCACGCCATTTTCTATTGCTAACTTGACTGTTTCCCGCATTACGCTTGGATCTCCAGCATGAAATCCACATGCAATATTAGCAGAAGTTACATATTTCAATATTTCTTTTTGTTCTCCCAGTTTATATCGCCCAAAACTTTCCCCAAGGTCACAATTTAAATCTACTCGAAACATTCTTATTCCCTCCTGATGTAAAAAATTGTACTGCTAAAAACGTTCATAATACTATTAGTTCCGAATTAAGGAACTAATGTTTTGAAACTTAAAACAATTTTAGCACAATTAGATTTTTCTGAATAGAGACTATTTTGGGATTGCTATATTTTCCAGTAAGGCATATTTTGACTTGTAATTTGTTTTTAGAGAATTATAATTATTACTATAATTCATTTTTAGGAACTGAAGTACCGCATTTCGAAACTAGAGGAGCTGTTTTTGTGCCCAATCAACAGATAAAAGCCACCATGAAACCATTGGGAGATTCTGCATTAATCGTACAGCTTGGAGAAGGTATGGATCCGGCAATTCACGAAAAAGTTAAAAATCTTTCAGAACTATTAACAAATAATCCATTTGAAGGATTTATTGAATTGGTACCTGCTTACAATAATATAACCGTTTATTACAATCCATATACTGTACATATGTCACAAATGGGTACATCAACTGCTTTTTTAAAAGTATGTACGCATATGAATCATTTAGTGGAGCAAATCAAGATCAATAAAAATGAAAGTCCAAGGCTTGTCTCTATACCTGTATGTTATGGTGGGGAATTTGGTCCTGATTTAGAAAATGTTGCCCAGTATAATAAGATGACTCCGGAAGAGGTCATTCGAATTCACTCTGAAAGTGAATGTTTAGTTTATATGTTAGGTTTTGCTCCTGGGTTCCCATTTATGGGGGGAATGGATACACGCATTGCAACACCTCGCAAAGAAACACCTAGATTAACCATACCGCCTGGATCCGTAGGAATTGCTGGTAAACAGACTGGAATTTATCCATTGGAAACTCCTGGCGGATGGCAAATTATCGGAAGAACCCCACTAGATTTGTTTCTTCCACAAATGTCTCCTCCAACTTTACTTCAATCAGGAGATATAATTAAATTTACACCTATTTCTCCTAGTAAATACTTAGAGTATAAGGAGATGAAACAATGAATATAAAAGTACTACATTCAGGACTGCTAACAACAGTTCAAGACATCGGGAGATATGGTTCCCAAAAATATGGAGTTATTGTTAGTGGTGCAATGGATAGCTATTCTTTACGCCTTGCCAATATTTTAGTTGGAAACAAAGAGAACGAAGCTGCACTGGAAATAACATTATACGGAACAACTCTTCAGTTTGAAGAAGATACGTTAATCGCCATTACAGGAGGCGATTTTCTTACTACGATTGATGGAATAATTGCCCCTTTATGGCGCCCTGTGCTCATAAAGAAAAATTCTATCTTAAAGTTCAATTCTGCGATTAAAGGAAGTAGAGCTTATGTCGCTTTCGCAGGCGGCATAGATACCCCCAAAATTATGGGTAGCAAAAGTACATATCTCCGGGCAAATATTGGCGGATTTGAAGGTAGAGCTCTGCAAAAAGGAGATTCGCTAAACATTGGTGAGAAAAGTAAAATTAGTGAAGCACTTCTTAAACAACTAGATGATAAGAATGTCTCTTGGTCCATTAATTTCAATGATCTATTAAATTTCCAACAAGATCTAATCATTCGTGTACTAAAAGGGACAGAGTTTGATCGGTTCGATAAAGAGAGCCAACAAACATTTTTTCAAGAACCCTATACATTAACAGTTCAATCCGACCGCATGGGATATCGCATAGAAGGCCCTTCTATTTCACTCTCGGAAAAATTCGAGCTATTATCAGAAGGGGTTACATTTGGAACAATTCAGATTCCTCCTAATGGTCAACCTATCATTCTAATGGCAGACAGACAAACTACTGGAGGTTATCCTAAATTTGGACAAGTAATTACTGCCGACTTACCAAGTCTGGCACAACTCCAACCAAGAGCAACAATCCGATTTAAGGAGGTCACACTGCTAGAAGCTGAAACTGTTTTAGTACAAAATGAACAGTTCATAAATAACTTAAAAACTGCTATACACTACAAGTTGTTTCATTAATCAAAAAAGTCCTCTAATAATATTAATTAGTGGACTTCAGACTGCAGACAAACCTCGATTTTGGGTGCATAGAGTTATTTATCAAATTCGGCAAGGACCACCACTTCGCTTTCCGTGGGCTTGGCTTCAGCCTCGGGCCAACATGAAGTTGGTCATGAAGGCGTTGCCGCAGGACGCGGCGTTCTTTGCCTTCCTTCCTCAAGCGTTCCTGCGGGGTCTTCAGCTCAAGCTGTACCCACAGGAGTCTTCGTGGTGGTCCTTGCTTTTAAACACTTCCTTATAGATATCCACTATATTTACTATTAATTGGATAAAGCAACCTCTTTTGGAAGATTTATTATTCATAACCGTTTATTAAAATACTTTTGCCGTCAACCTGAAGTCCTCTAATCATTTTAGAGGACTTTTTCTTATCTATGGTAGCCTAGTTTTCCGGAAATCTCATTTGCAGCAGCAATTACTTTTTTAGAAAAAATTGCTACATTTTCATTTTGATAATTTGCATCAATTCCAGCGATACTAATTCCAGCAATCACTTCCCCTTTAAAATTTAAAATAGGTGCTGCAATTGCTGATGTATGATTTTCTAACTCTGAATGACTAATAGTATAGCCGATAGTTCTTGCTTCTTGAATACTCTCCAACAATTGATCTTTGTTTTTAATCGTCCCTAGCGCGAAAGGTTTTAATTCCACATTATTTAAATAACTATCGATTTCATCATCTTGTAAAAATGACAATAATACACGCGAACAAGCCCCAGCATATAATGGACTTCTTCTTCCGATCGCCGTATATAAACGGACTTTTTGATAAATATCAACTTTTTCAATATAAATAGCTTCATCGCCTTGCTTAACAATTAAATTAATCGCTTCTTTTAACTCTTTATGTAATTCTTGCATAATAGGATAGGCAATTTGTCGAATATCCAATCTCGATGAAACGAGATTTCCATAAGTAAGAAATAGCAAACCTAAACGATATTTAGAATCATCTCCTTTTTCAATAAAACCCATTTCCTCTAAAGTTAGGAGCATTCTATAAACAGATGTTTTAGGAATACTCGATAGTTCTATGATATCTTGAAATGTCAGCGCAGCATTCTCAATAAATAAGTTTAAAATATCCATTGAACGAACAACAGTTTTATTTTTCATATACTCTCCTTTATTTTATTATTTGTTTTTCTAAAGCTAAGAAGCTCCTTGTTCCCTCGATAATTAACGAGAAAAATACTTAACCCTACCATTACCAATCCAATAAGAAGCAAATAAGTAATAGGTTCGCCTAAAAAAGCAGCCCCTAAAAAGACGGCAATAATTGGCACAAGAAAAGTGAAAGCACCAACTTTACTTGCCTCCCCTTCATTAATCAGCTTGTAATAAATAATATAAGCAATTGGAACTCCAAAAATCGCACCATAACTTATTCCCAATAAATATGTACCGTTCCATATAATATCCGACCATTTTTCAACAATGGTCCCGGTCCCTATTAAAAACCCACCACCAATAATTGATTGTAAAGAAACCATCCAATACGCGTCTAATCGATGACTTACTTTTTTTACGTAAATCACTCCAAAAGCCCAACATACAGCAGTAAGCAATCCTAAAGCAACTCCTATTACAGAAACATGAAAAGTTAAACCATCCAAACTAACGACGACAATTCCGAGGAAACCAATGAATAAACCGATTATTTTAACAGCAGTCATCTGTTCTCCTAACCAAATCCAAGCTAACAAACCTAGTAAAACAGGTTGAAAATAGACTAGAATAGAAAACAACCCACCTGGCAAATAATTCAGCCCAACTGTCTGGATCCCAAAAAATAAAACCGTATTAAAAAAAGCAGTAATACAATACAAACGCCAATTTTCGCGCCAATTAATCTTATCCCGTCTCTTCCACAATATAATTGCTAGTAAACATCCACCAATAAAAGCACGCAATCCGGCAAACAATAATGGCGGAGTGTACGGTACTGCAGATTTATAAATTGGCCAACTGGCACCCCATAAAAAAACAAGAAATAATAGTGCAACTGTTGAATTTGAGAATAATTTATGCAAGTTCACAACTTCCCTTCAGTACAAAACCAACTCTTTACTTCCACTATACACCCAAAAAATAAATCAGCCTACTAGAAATTCCAAGGAAAATTAAGAATTATATAATGAATATAGAATTTTCGTAATTTAGTGTGTTAAAATGAACTAATACTTAGTGACTTATTAATTGGAGGTTGGCATCAATATTATGCAAGTAGCAAACACGAAATCCGTTCAGGTAGAAAATGTACTGATTGCACATCAATTTTTAAAGGATGTAGTTGTACATACCCCTTTGCAAAAAAACGATTATTTATCAGAAAAATATGGAGCGACCGTTTACATTAAACGAGAAGATTTACAACATGTCCGCTCATTTAAACTAAGAGGCGCCTATTACAAAATTAAGACGATTGAACAAGAGGCCCGAGAAAAAGGAGTCGTTTGTGCAAGCGCGGGAAATCACGCACAAGGTGTTGCTTATGCATGTGCTCATTTACGAATATCCGCTAACATTTTCATGCCCTTAACAACACCAAAGCAAAAAATAGACCAAGTGCGAATGTTCGGTCGTGAATATGTAGAGATTACGCTTGCTGGAGATACTTTTGATGACTCTGCAGCTAGTGCAACAGCTTTTGCAGAAGCGGAAAATCAGATTTTTATCCACCCATTCGATGATCTCGACATTATCGCAGGTCAAGGAACAGTTGCGATAGAAATTATGAATGATATCGAAGAACCAATAGATTTTGTGTTTGGAAGTATTGGTGGTGGCGGATTAATAGCTGGACTTTCTACTTATATAAAAAATGTCTCCCCTCTTACGAAAATAATCGGTGTTGAACCGGCCGGAGCGGCAAGTATGAAAGCTGCTTTTGACAATTTAGGACCAGTCGTTCTTGATAAAATTGATAAGTTTGTAGATGGGGCCGCTGTACAATGTGCCGGAAATTTAACTTACGAAACTTGTAAAAAATACGTAGATAATATCATTCTTGTACCTGAGGGAAAAGTTTGCACAACTATTTTAGATTTATACAATAAACACGCGATTATCGCAGAACCAGCCGGAGCTTTGCCAATTGCCGCACTCGATTTTTATAAAGAGGAAATCAAAGGAAAATCCGTTGTATGTGTCATTAGTGGCGGTAATAATGATATTGGAAGAATGCAAGAAATTAAAGAAAAATCACTCTTGTACGAAGGTTTACTCTACTATTTTATCGTGAACTTTCCTCAAAGAGCAGGTGCACTTCGCCAATTTTTAGATAAAGTGCTTGGACCAGAAGATGATGTTACGACATTTGAATACACAAAGAAAAACAATAAAGAAAGCGGTCCTGCACTTGTAGGAATCGAATTAAAACATAAAGAAGACTATCATGGACTTATTTCTCGATTAACTGAGAATGGATTTTCGTACAAAGAAATCAATAAAGATAGCACATTATTTGGTCTGCTAATTTAATCTTTTAAAAGCAAATAGCTTGTTATACCAACGATTCATCACTTGATTTATGGGTAAAGTAATTAGTATTAGATAATAATTATTAAAATATCATTTCATTTCTAGCAATATTTCTACCAGTTTGATATAATCATTATTGAATGATAAAGATTCTAATCTAGGAGGAATTATTAATGTCAGAAAACCAAAACAACAACAAATTGACGACTGCAGCAGGCGCACCTGTAGTAGACAACCAAAACTCGATGTCCGCTGGTAAAAGAGGTCCTCTTTTACTACAAGACATTTGGTTGATAGAAAAACTAGCACACTTTGATAGAGAAGTAATTCCTGAGCGTCGTATGCATGCAAAAGGTTCTGCTGCATATGGTAAATTCACAGTAACAAATGATATTACAAAATATACAAAAGCAGCAATATTCTCAGAGGTTGGAAAAGAAACAGAAATGTTCGTACGTTTCTCTACGGTAGCTGGTGAACGTGGAGCAGCTGATGCGGAACGTGATATTCGTGGATTCTCTATGCGTTTCTACACAGAACAGGGAAACTGGGATTTAGTTGGAAACAACACACCTGTATTCTTCTTCCGTGATCCACTTAACTTCCCAGATTTAAACCATGCTGTTAAACGTGACCCAAAAACAAATATGCGTAGTGCAAATAATAACTGGGATTTCTGGACTAGTCTTCCTGAAGCACTTCACCAAGTTACAATCGTTATGAGTGACCGTGGTATTCCAGCTTCTTACCGTAATATGCACGGTTTTGGTAGCCATACATTCAGCATGATTAACGCAGATAATGAGCGTGTTTGGGTTAAATTCCATATGCGTTCTCAACAACCAATTGAGAATCTAACAGACCAAGAAGCGGAAGTACTAGTTGGGAAAGACCGTGAAAGTCACCAACGTGATCTTTTCGAAAATATCGAACAAGGAAACTTCCCTAAATGGAAAATGTACATCCAAGTGATGACAGAAGAACAAGCAAAAAATCACCCTGACAATCCATTCGATTTAACAAAAGTTTGGTATAAAGGAGATTATCCATTAATCGAAGTTGGAGAATGGGAATTGAACCGTAACCCTGAAAACTACTTTGCAGAAGTAGAACAAGCAGCATTTACACCTGCAAACGTAGTACCAGGTATTAGCTTCTCACCTGACAGAATGCTACAAGGACGTTTGTTCTCATATGGGGATGCACAACGCTACCGTCTAGGTGTTAACCACCACCAAATTCCAGTTAACCAACCAAAATGCCCAGTTCACTCTTTCCATAGAGACGGAGCAATGCGTACAGATGGTAACTTAGGTGGAACACTTCACTACGAACCAAACACTTATGGTCAATGGAAATCACAACCAGAATTTAAAGATCCAGCGTTAGCACTTGATGGTGGAGCAGATATTTATGATTTCCATGAAGATGATAGTAACTACTTTGAACAACCAGGTAAATTATTTAATTTAATGAGCCCTGAGCAACAACAATTATTATTCGAAAACACTGGAAGAAACATGCAAGGCGTAGACAAACATATTCAACTTCGTCATATCACTCATTGCTATAAAGCAGATCCTGCTTATGGTAAAGGTGTAGCAGATGCATTGGATATTCCATGGGGCGAAGTAGAAGCAGCTTTAGCTTTTGCTGACTAATACGAAATACATCTAATTGCACCGCATTTTGCGGTGCTTTTTGTTTCATCAAATAAAATAGCCTAGCTCAAAATGAACTAGGATATTTCTGTAGTATTTTCATTTATATCTATTAGTCGTATAAGATAAATCCACCATAAGTTTACAGCATGGGTTTAATGAATCTGGTTTTAATGATGGATTGGTAAATAAATCTCTACTTCTTCCTCACCATTTTCTATAGGATGATAGACCTCAACAATATGAGATTCTAAATCTCTGTTATACCCTTGCTCATCTGCCCATTTTAATAATCGGGTATGTAGGTTATCGATATTAATTATTTCCCCCCTAGTCGTGATATAGGATTGAGTAATTTCGATATAATCCATCCCAACTGGAACTTCTTTTAGATTCTCATTAACAATTACTCCTACATAAAAGTGACCTTCCAGGTGGTTAGCTTCCCTTTTAGGTTCGAAAAGAGCTATTTCAATACCCGAATGATTTTCAACCTCATCTAAACGAGTTAGAAAGTGCTGAGCAAGTTTTGGAACTTCGGTACCATAATTAACAAAAGCTCCAGCGCCTTTTACTCCTACAACTCTAAAGATTTTTTTAACCTTTTTACAATCCATAATTATCCCCCCAAAGACTTTTATAACGACTTAATATTACAATTCTCTTTTAATTGATTAAATTCCTTCCAATGCAATTTATTTTTATTTTACTAAGCTACCCTTCGTGTAAAGATGGTAAAGTATAACCTGATAGACTAGCAAGCTTCTAGAGGCAAAGTAAAGAAAAAGGTTAAACTATAACTCGCTCATCGTGAGTATATCAATCAACATCAATGGCAATGGAATATTTATATTTTCTTGAGCACAAAAGGGCAAATTGAAGCTGAGGTACAAGCACAATTGCAAAGAATCTTCAACTTACTATAAAGTGTATTCGGTATTTAGTTAGAAAACTTGAGAACTACAAGCTCCTCTATTCCAACCTACGTATTAAATAATCCTGCCCTATAGTTCAATATAAATTTGCATCTTTCTTTATTTCAGCAAAAAAAAAACGACTTCTAAATTGTCCTGCAATTTAGAAGTCGTTAATGAACCATTTAGAATTAGCTATACTCTTTTTTTATACGGACAACAAAGTACGATCACTCGTTAATTTTTCCCCGCGAATCCGTTGGAACTCATCCATGAGTTTCTCGATCGTTAGATCCTTCTTCTCTTCTTCTCCGACCTCTAAAATGATTTGCCCTTTATCCATCATGATTAGTCGATTTCCAAGATCTAATGCTTGTTGCATATTATGTGTAACCATCAGTGTTGTTAATTGATCTTTTTCTACAAGCTGTTTTGTTAAATTTGTTATTAATTCGGCTCTAGATGGATCTAACGCAGCTGTATGTTCATCTAATAATAATATGGAAGGTTTTGTAAAAGTAGCCATCAAAAGCGAGAGTGCTTGCCTTTCCCCACCAGACAAAAGGCCGACCTTTGCATTTAATCGATTTTCTAAATTTAAATGCAGCATCTCAAGAGATTGTAGAAAGTACTCTTTTCTTTGCTTATCTACCCCACTTTTCAAGCCGCGTTTCTTATTTCTTGAAAAAGCAATTGCTAAATTTTCTTCAATCGTCATCGTTGGAGCTGTGCCTGCCATAGGATCCTGAAAAACTCGACCTATCAGCTGAGAACGTTTAAATTCTGGTAATCTAGTTACATCTTTGCCATCGATTATGATTTCTCCAAAATCAGGGGTAAGCGCTCCTGAAATCATATTTAACATCGTTGATTTCCCAGCACCATTACTACCAATAACCGTGACAAAATCGCCTGCTTTTAGCTCAAGATTTATATGATCTAGCGCAATTTTTTCATCAGCTGTCGCTTCATTAAAAATTTTATTGATCGCATGTAATTTAAGCAAGGTTTTTCCCCTCCTGCTCTGTTACAATGGTGGAACTTGCTACTCTTTCCGCATGCCGTTTTGCTTTTCTACTTTTCTCTCGGCGTTTGTCAAAGTAATTCGGCAGTACTAAGGCAATAATTACGATAAACGCTGTGATTAGTTTCATATCTCCTGTATCTAGCAAATCGATTCGGAGTGCTAACGCAAGAATTATACGATAAATAATCGCCCCTGCAATTACCGCAAGTGTTGTTCGAACGATTGATTTTGTTCCAAATATTGCTTCCCCAATAATTACAGACGCTAAGCCAATGACAATCATTCCAATACCCATTCCGATATCCGCAAACTTCGCATACTGCGCGATTAATGCGCCAGAAAATGCTACAAGTGCATTGGAAATCCCGAGTCCAACAATGACTAAATTATCCGTATTCGCCGAAAAACTACGAATCATTTTTTTGTTATCGCCAGTTGCACGAATGGCTAATCCAACCTCTGTTTTCAAAAACCAATCGAAAATCAATTTAATAAGAACGACTAAAATCGCTACAACAAATACAGTTCCCCATGTGGAAGGCAAAAAGTTCACGCCAATACCGCTTAAAAAACTATTAATCGCTTCATCAATACCTAAATTCCCCCACCATCCGTAAAATTGACTAAATAATGTGTCCGAATTTAGTAAGGGAATATTTGGTCTACCAATCGAATTTTCTACTGTAAACCCCATGATCCGTAAGTTAATCGAATATAAAGCAATCATCATTAAAATTCCGGCCAATAAAGGGTTAATCTTCCCTTTCGTGTGTAACAAACCAGTTATACATCCTGCAATAAAACCTGCTACAATCGCTACGAGCGTTGCAATAGCCGGATGATATCCTAATACAATCATCATCGCTGCAGTAGCAGCACCCGTAACAAAACTACCGTCGACCGTTAAATCAGGAAAATCTAACACTCGGAATGTTAAGTACACTCCGAGTGCCATAATTGCGTAGATGATTCCTTGCTCAACTGATCCAAAAATAGCTGCAAACATAAAGAATCAAACTCCTATCTATTCAGCAAATTCCGCTTTCCACTCATCTTTTACTTCAATTCCAAGTGTTTCCACTGTGTCTTTATTAAGAACAAATCGTAAATTTTGTGGATATTGAACTGATAAATCTGCTGGAGTACTTTCACCATTTAATATTTTTACTGCCATTTGGCCAGCTTCGTAGCCAATATCAAAGTATTCGAACCCGTAAGCCCCAAGACCACCTCGTTTTACTGAGTCAAATTCTCCTACCATCATTGGAAGTTTGTTGTCATTAGCTACAGAGATAACGGATTCAAGTGCAGAAACTACCGTGTTATCTGTAATAATATATAATGAATCTACTTTTCCAATTAACGATTCAGTAGCCTGCTTTACTTCCGCTGAAGTGGAAACAGATGCTTCTACCACATTTAATCCAACAGCACTCATTTGTTCTTTCACCGCGTCTACTTGCGCACGTGAATTTTGTTCTCCAGAATTAAATACCATTCCAACATCTTTCGCGCCAAGTTCATCTTTTAAAAATGCAATTGTACTTGGAATCGCATCAGGTTGTGTATCAACCGTTCCAGTTACATTACCACCTGGTTTTTCCATTGATTGTACTAATTCTGCGCTAACTGCATCTGTTACAGAGGTAAAAACGATTGGAATATCTTTTGTCACACTCGCAACTGCTTGAGCGCTTGGAGTGGAGTTTGCAAAAATAAGGTCGACTCCTGAACTTACTAAGTTATTCGCAATAGTTGTATTTGAACTATTATCATTTTGAGCGTTTTGCACATCATACTCTACATCCATGCCTGCATCTTCTAAAGCTTTTTTGAACCCGTCATATGCAGCATTTAACGATGGATGCTCGACAATTTGTGTTACTCCTATTTTAAATGTTTTTGTGTCTTCTTTTGCATTGGTTTCAGGGCTTTCCTCACTCTTTGCCCCACACGCTGCTAAAAATAATACTGCTGCAAATAAAATTAATGCTATCTTCTTCATCTCTATCATTACCCCCCTATTTCAATCGTCCACATCACCGATTCAACTCGTTAAAGTATGGATTTAAGGATATGTTACACTGCAATTGATTGATAGTCAATAACATTATGAATTATTTAATATTTTCCAATTAATAAAGAGTAAGGCATACACTTATACTTCATGGTTTTGCTTTGGACAAAGAAACGCATTTGCATCCATCTAACTAGAATAGGGACACTTTTTAGGGATAGCGCTTATTTTACCACTATGATTTTCGCTTCAGGCGGACGCTTTCCGCGGGCATGGCTTCAGCCTCCTCAGGCCAACAGGATGTTGGTCACGAAGGCGTTGCCTCACGAGGTGGCTCTCTTAGCCTTTGTTCCTATGTTTGCTCCTGCGGGGTCTTCAGCTCATGCTTTTCCCGCTGGAGTCGCCGCCCTTCCGCTCCAATCCACTGAGCTTATTAGCAAATCAGTATCGTTACCCTTAATCCAATCTTATATAGCATTTCCTATAAACAAGATCCAATAAATGGTTGAAAGAGACAGAATTCTCTTCGAAAGCTACAAGCTCATTAGAACGCTACAAACTTACTCATAGTAAAGCCTTAACTTATCATGAGATGCCATTTTCTAATTAGCTTTAATATATTGCTCAGGTAAATCATTATGTCACGAATATGCTTTGGAATAATACACGTAATTATATAATGTGCATAAAACTGATTCCATCTAAGTAACTGCTAGGAGGATGTTGATAAACCTGTCCTATTCAATTTAGCTATTGATTATTCAGCAAGCTCCATTGATTATAGCGGAAGGCGGCGACTCCTGCCGGTTGAGTGAGGAGATAAGACATCACAACGAACGCGGAGCGGCGGTGATGGCTTATCGCTCACCCGGCGGAAAGCGTCCGCCTGTAGCGAAAATCATAGCGGTACCACATTATTGCGCACTATTTACAAACTACGTCCTACAGTCTAGAACGATAGAATGAATGAGAAGGATTACGAAAAAGAAATAGCAGGTAATTCTAACTCAGCTCTCCCCCTCTATATAGAACTCTCGGAAGAGGTATTACTAAATATTCAAGACTAAAGTAATTGAAATACGTATATGAACACATTGCTGTAACTGATTATTTACATACTATTTACACTAACTAGATATTTTCGAACTATAATATAGATTGAACATTAACTGTTCATTTTAGGGGGAATTAGTAAAATGGCAATTGAAGATCATGATTATGGAGAATTATTTACCTATATATTAAAAGAGAGAGCAATCCAAACAGTCTTTCAACCTATTATTTCACTTCATAGTGGACAAATCTATGGTTACGAAGCGTTATCAAGAGGTCCTGCCAATACAGTATTGCAAAATCCGGAAATGTTATTTGATTATGCATTAAAAAATGGACAACTTTGGGAACTCGAAAACCTATGTAGAGCCAATGCTTTAAAATGCGCATATGAATTAAAAGCACAAGGAAAACTGTTCCTCAATGTAAATCCTAATATTATGAACGACTCTAAATTCAAGCAAGGATTTACAAAAGAGTATTTATCCAAATTTAAAATGGATGCAGATAGCATCGTTTTTGAAATTACCGAAAGAGAAGCGATCAACAATTTAAAAGATTTTATAAATACAATCGATCATTACAAAAACCAATTTTATCAAATTGCTGTAGATGACGTAGGAGCTGGGTATTCGGGTTTAAACGTCCTTACGGATGTGCACCCACATTATATGAAGTTGGATATGAAACTCATTCGTGATATCGATCGAGACCGCACGAAACAATTGTTAGTAAGCTCTTTAAGTGAATTCGCAAATTACTCTCAAATTAATATTATTGCTGAAGGGATCGAAACAAGGGATGAACTTCGCACATTAATCGATATCGGAGTGCATTTCGGACAAGGTTATTATATCCAAAAACCAGCCGCACAATTATATCCAGTTCGCGAGGAAGTTAAAACGACCATCAAAGCGGAAATTTCCAGAAAAAATCGCGTAAGTAGAAACCGTTTAACTGATACTTCCATTGAACAAATAGCCACTCCACTAAACACCATTTCTAGCCAAATGCCTATTTCCAAAGTAAGCACTTTAATGGAAGCAAACGATTTACTCCCTGGTTTTTGTATTCAAGATGGAAATAAATTGATCGGTGTCATAACAAGAAACAAACTGCATCTAAAGTTTAGCGGTCCATATGGATATAGTTTATACAATAAAAAACCAGTCTCAACGATTATGAGCCGTATCTATATGAAAGTAGACGCAGAAACGCCGATAGATGTAGTTGCAAAAATTGCAATGAAAAGAGATCCGCTCCATTTATATGATTTCATCACTGTTACGAAAGATGAGCAGTACTTCGGTGTCGTGACAGTAAAAGATCTTCTCGAGAAAAGTATGCAACTAGAAATAGACTATGCCAAACATTTAAATCCACTTTCCGAGTTGCCTGGTAATCTAATGATTGAGCAACAGTTACAAACCTGTATAGACGCGGATTCCGATATGACTGTACTATATTTCGATATAGATAATTTCAAACCTTATAATGATGTGTATGGATTCGAAAAAGGAGATAAAGTGATAATGCATTTTGCGGAGATAATTGAGAGCAGTTGCCCTCCTGATGGATTTGTAGGTCATATTGGTGGGGATGACTTCCTATTAATAACTGGTACTGCTAAAAGTAAGCAACTTTGCGAAAAAATTATTCAGCAATTTGATAAATCTGTTGAACAATTTTACCATGCACAAGATTTCCTAAAAGGACATATCATTTCCAAAAATCGTCACGGAATTGAGGAGTCTTTTCCACTTTTGACCATTTCAATCGCAGGTGTTTCAAACAAAAATACCCAAACAATCTATGAATTATCGGAGCTCGCGAGTCAACTCAAAAAACAATGTAAACAAATACCGGGTAGTACCTATATATTGCAAGAGCCAAGTGCTATTGTAACCATTTAGCTTTGTTCGTGCTATGATAGTAGTATACATAGTTAGTACGGAGGGAATCGTATGACAACCGTTTTTATAATTGGGGCCATTACGTTTATCGTTGTACTAGTGCTTAGCATCTATACGATTAATAAAGGTTATGCATACAAGCATACAATTGACGAACGGCCAACTGAACAGTACGAATCTAAAGAAAAAACGCATAGCCCATAAGGCTAATGCGTTTTTTTATTGCGGCGCTTGCGCTTTTTTTAGTTCTTCACTTTTTCTTTTTTGATTTGTTTACTACGTAACTGTCCACATGCTGCGTCGATGTCTGTTCCTTGTTCCATACGTACTCCACAATTAATCCCATTGTTTTTCAGCGTTTGGAAAAATGCACTAATTGATTTTTCGGAGCTACGTTGGTATTGTCCATGTTCGTCTACTGGGTTGTAAGGGATTAAATTGACATATGATAAATGACGTTTGTTTTCGAGTAGCTTCGCTAGTTGCTGTGCTTCTTCTACATGGTCATTTACGTCTTTTAGTAAAATGTATTCAAATGTAATACGGCGATTTGTTTTTTCTAAATAATAATCTACTGCTGCCATGACTTTTTCGATTGGGAATGCTTTATTGATCACCATGATTTTTGTACGTAATTCATCATTTGGTGCATGTAAGGAAACGGCAAGATTTACTTGAATATTTTCATCTGCAAAATCAATAATTTTTTTCGCTAGACCACTTGTAGAAACGGTAATATGACGAGCACCGATTGCTAAGCCTTTTTGATCATTTACTGTACGTAAGAAACTCATTAAGTTTGTATAGTTATCAAACGGTTCCCCGATACCCATTACAACGATATGACTAACACGTTCGTCTTTTTGTAGTTGGTCTAAATGCTGTTGCACTTTCATAATTTGTCCGACAATTTCTCCAGCGTCTAAATCACGGTTTTTCTTTAGTAATCCACTCGCACAGAAACTACAGCCGATATTACAGCCTACTTGAGTCGTTACACAAACCGATAATCCATATTTAAAACGCATAAGTACTGTTTCAATCAAGTTGCCGTCTTGCATTTCAAATAAGAATTTAATCGTCCCATCTGCTGATTCTTGTTTAACAGATTCTTTAAGCGTTTGGATGACAAAATTTTCTTTTAATATGTCTAGACATTCTTTGCTTACATTTGTCATATCATCAAAGTTTTGGACGCGTTTAATATATAACCAGTCCCACACTTGTTCCGCGCGATATTTCTTTTGTCCCTGTCCTAATAACCATTCTATTAACTGGTCTCTCGTTAGACCATAAATTGATTTTTTCATTTTTAGCCCTCATTTCATCCGTATACAATTCGCCTATTATACTATAATTGTTTACATACGACAACTTATTATACAGGAATGGAATAATAAAAGGAATCATTTTGTTTAATCGTGAAATTTTTCGACAACAGTAGGAGAAAATAGTGGATTAATTTTATTTGGCTTGAATAGTATGTTAAGAGAGTTTCAATTCAATGAATCTACAAGTTAAGAAGAGGCTAAAAGGAATTGGGGTTGTTTAATATGGTTAAACGGACTAGAAGGATTGTTTCTAATAAAGTACGTAAAGGTCTTTTCAAGTTAGGCGCACTCATCGTCGGAATTTTCGCTTTCTTACCCTCTCATTTATTGGAGTCAGATATACAGAATTATGAGGACAGTATGGAGAAGGAGTTTGCAGCGTATGCATTAGAAACGACTGCTAGCATTTTTAGTAACACGCTGGAACAGTCATTCATCGTTTCATATGCAATTGAATCGATTGAAGTAGTGGACGGAGAACCAATATCTTCTGTTGTTATTGCCTATACTGCTTTTGGTCTTCCTTATGCTGAAATTATTGTTAAAGATAACTCAGCATATGTAAACAAAAAGCTACTCTTTCAAAAATAAGAAAAGCACAAGCACCCATTTCTACGGTAGTAGGCATGGTGCTTGCGCTTAACTTCAGTCTCGCTCTACTTCATTATCTCGAATCCAATCACTATAACTTCCTACATATAGCTTCACATCCGTATAACCTGCTTCTTTTAATCCTGCATAAAGTGGAGCCGCAGTAACTCCACTTCCGCAGTATGCGATGACTGGCTTGTTTTTGTCCGTTACGTGTTGCAACTGTTTTGCTAGTAGATCCTTTTCTAAAAACTTACCGTCCTGCTTCAACTGCTCCCAATCAAAGTTAACCGCAGTAGGAATATGTCCAGCAACAGGATCGATTGGTTCACTTTCTCCTTTAAAACGAAAAGCTGCGCGAGCATCTATAAGCTGTCCCTCCGACTCCCCTGCCACTACTTTCTTTACATCATCCACATCCAAATAAATTGCATCTTTCCAATCTGGTTCTACATCAGAAACAAGGATCACTGGTTCTTCCTTCGAAACTCGGAATAACTCCTTTACTATCTCATATCCTTCACGTAATACATGTACATTCGTAAATCCAGCCCATTCCAATAAAAAATATGCTCGTAACGCAAATGGAGAAGCTCCTTGATCATAAACGACAATAGCATCGTCCAGTTGAAGTCCTGCTTGTCTACATAGCTCCGTCATGTTTTCTTTTGAAATCATCGGATGACGTCCCATCTTACTCGACATATCCGATAGATCCTGTTCCAAATCCCAGTAAATTGCCCCTTCTAAATGACCTGTATCATACATTTCACGTCCTGCCGAAGGATTACCTAAGTCAAATCTAGTATCAATAAAAGTTACTTGCTCTGGTTGTATATCTTCCCAATTAATAAAAACATTCGTCATATCATTCGCCCCTTTAATTTGAAATGATGGCATACAGTTCTTTCCACTTCGCTAACATTTCCTCTTGTTCCAATAGCGCACGCTCTGCATCTAGTTGGCTAATCGAATCGTTTAACCATTTCAAACGAACTGCTTCCGCTTCCATATCCGCATATTGCTCTGCCCAGCTAAAAAGTCTGACTTGTTGTTCGCTCAAATAGGATTCTGCTTCAACTTTCGTTTGTTCGGAAAGTGAGTCACGCAACTTTTCTTTGTCGTTTTTCTCAAAGAAAGATTTATTGTTTTTATACAGGGATTTTACCTGCTCATACTTTTGAATTTGTTGGAATGGCCCTTCAAAGTCAAGCAAATCTTGATTTTCCAATTCATGTGGTGTGTAAATAAAGCTAGCATTCCAGTCTTTCAATACGCGCATCTCTTCTTTTTCTAGCTCCGTTAGCTGTTTTTGGATGAATTGCAATAAACGGAAGTTTGTTACACGTAGCTCTTGTTCGATATCAAAACGCAGCATGTTCAATATATCTTTCAGAGCGGTTTCTAAAGCGATACTCGCCGCCTGGTTTGAAAATAAGGAAGGGTTATACGCTTCTTTAAAAAATTCGTTGAAACGATAATAAACTCGTTGTAGCAAATAGTATAGCAATGTTTCGAGTTCCTGCTTCGCTTCTTTTGCTATTATTGCCCCTTTAGAATTTGTGTAACGCTTACGTATATTTTGTTCTAATGCACGTAATTCTCCTAACCTTTCGTCTTTTCTAGCTAAGTTCATTTCTGTTTGTTCAATCATCTGATGCAATTTCATTTGTTGACGCATTGTTTCTTCTTCTAATGTCGTCACTGCCATTTGTTTCAAATCATGCGCTAAAAATTGATAGAAGGATTCTTGAAACTGGAACATGCCTTCATGTAAAGGAACTTTCGTTTGTTTTTCCTGTAAGGCTTGCAAACTAGAGACTCCATATACACGAGGGAATCTGATTCCGAATCGTTGTAGCTCTCCTTGCACATAATTTTTGACAAGTGCCTCTTCTTCCTCATTCGCAGCAAGATCGATTGCATTGACGACGAAGAACATTTTATCTAACTCAAAGGAATCCTTCACTCGGCCTAGTTGGATTAAAAATTCTCGGTCTGCTTTTGCAAAAGCATGATTGAAATACGTCACAAATAGAACCGCATCTGCATTTCGAATATAGTCAAATGCAACACCTGTATGTCTAGCGTTAATCGAGTCTGCTCCCGGTGTATCAACTAATGTCACACCTAGTCTTGTTAGCTCACAATCATAATAAAAATCAATAAAATCTACAAAACAGCTGCGAGATTCTTCCGCAACAAAGAGACGAAATTCTTCTGCATTTACCCGTAATGTTTGTCCAAGATTTGCTTCGTATTGTGCATATCCTGTATGAAAAGCGACGATAAACGATTTATGTACCTCTTCTGTTACCGACTGCTCTATGACACTTGGTGCTTTTTCGTAAGCTTCCTTCAAGGAAGAAACAGTCACTCCTAGCATGCTATAGGCGAATTGCACATCTTCTAACAATTGCTGTTTTGTTTTCAGCGTAACATCTGCTGTATTATGTGGATGTTCTTCTGAAACAGGGTGAATTTTATTAATCGTAGCTGTTGTCGGATTTGGTGATACAGGTAATACATGCTCACCCATTAACGCATTCGAAAAGCTAGATTTACCAGCACTAAAAGCTCCAAATAACGCAATTGTAAACTGTTGATGTTCCACTCTACTTGCTTTTCGCTTTAAATAACTTGCGGCTTCTTTGAATGCCAGAAGTTGCCCGATTGCTTCAGCCATTTTATTCGCTCTTGCAAGTACTGCTTCTGGAGAGATTACTATTTCCTCTACTTCTCGCTGTTTTTCTTCTATTATTTGTACGGTCTTTTCTTCTGTTTCTTGCTCGATTGCATTATATTCAGTAATGGCATTTTCAAACGCATTCCGTTCTTTTTCCCATTCGATTAGTAATAGGTCTCGCTCTTTTCGAATAGCAAGTGAAGGTGTTTTGACTTCCTTTGTAAAAACTTGCATTTTGCCTTCCATTTCTTCAATCGTATGAATGGCAAGCAGTTTTTTATTCAATTGAAGAATCTTCTGCTCCACTTTTTCGCTTTCTTCCATTGGATTCTCATTTATTTCTTTCGCTATTTCTACTTTCCAGCTATCTGTCTCTCGCACGAAAAATCGATTAATCGCTTCTTGTACTCGATTGGCGTAATGGAGAATTGCATCCCCTGTTGTATTCGCACCTTCATGAAGTGATTCTTTTATAATGGATAATGGCAACTGGAAATCTATCTTCTCTATTTCTAGTACCTTTTCATCTGAAAGCAACGACACGTTTTTTAGCATATGCTTCATCCACTGTTTTACATGAGAAGTAATATTCGTATCTACAATTTTTTCTAATAATTCATACGCTGCCTGCAAACGACTTGCTCTTTCTTCTTCGGTTTTCTTTTTACTATTTAAAAAGCCGACTTTAAATGAACTTTGCATTGCTTCTGCATAAATTTTAAGCGCATCCCTCATCTCATAAGGCATTACGGACGCATTTTGTAAAATCGATTTTCGGCCCTCTTCGAATTCTGTTTTCCAAAGACTTGCATCTTGCAATTTTACATGTGTTTCGGATAGCTCTAATTGTTTTTTCAACTCTTCTTTGTTTTCCCATTCTTCTTTTGTCAGCTCTTCTTCGAATGTTTCGAAACATGTTTCTTTTTCGTCTTCTAGAAATTGCATATGTTCATCTTCTAGTTTCTTAATCGTGCTTTTCGCGGAAGTGATAAATAGCTCTTCTTTATGATTGATGGAATGATGCACAATTTGCTGCACTTTCGGAAAATCATTATGTACAAACGTTTTATCTTTTAATGAAGTAAAAAATATATCTTTTGGCTCCACTGACCAAGCTTTAAAAGCATTTGCTACTGATTGTTTAAACGCCTCAAATGATAACTCCTCTTCCCGATGTTTATCGACTTGGTTGACGATTAAATAGACATTTTCATTATAATGAAGTAATTGCTTCGTAAATTGGAAATTAAGTTCGGATTGCACATGATTATAATCCATCACATAGAATACTATATCTGCTAAATGGAGTGCTGATTCAGTGGAGACTCGGTGCGCATCATCCGTAGAATCCACACCAGGTGTATCCATAACGGTAATGCCTGCTGGTAATCCAGATGATTCATGTCCGATCTCAATTTGAGAAACTTGACTGCCATCTTTGGAATACTTTTTTACTAATCCAATATCATATTCTCCTGAAAATTTGACAGGTGCTTGATCGACAAAGTGAACAAGCGCATAGTTTTCCCCTGTTTTTTGAACAGTTACGATATTTGCGGATGTGGGAATTGGACTTGTTGGTAAAAGCTGTTCTTCGACTAACGCATTGATCATACTCGATTTCCCTGCGGAGAAATGCCCAGCAAAAGCAATTGTGAATGTCCCTTGTTCTAATTTCTGCGCAAATAATTTTGCCTTCGCATATCTTTCTTCATCTTGATGCTCGTGAAATAACGCAGCTAGTAATGCATTTTGTTCTTTTATACTATGTAAGTTCTCTGAATTGATCATATGAAAAACTTCCCCTTTATATTTCGACAATGTAGTTTAATCATATCAGAAAATGTTCAAAAAAATGACTCTATTTATATAGACAAATTAGATTTTTTGCACTTGTATCAAAAAGCTGCGTAATATGTTTTAGAAAAACTTGTTTGTGGAAAGATAAATGTACGGGGTATCTCTAACTAGTTTTAACGCATACTTACTATATTGTTTTAACTAAGCCCGAAATATAAATGAAAGAGAGGAGTTCAATTTGAGTCTAACTCCTAAGCAAAGAATAGAATTACATGGCTTTAATAATCTTACGAAGACCTTAAGCTTTAATATGTATGATATTTGCTATACAAGATCAAAAGAAGAACGAGAAGCTTATATTGACTATATCGACGAACAATATAATGCCGATCGTTTGACGGAGATATTAACGAAAGTGGCGGATATTATTGAGGCAAATGTTTTAAATATTGCAAAGCAAGATTATGAACCACAAGGAGCAAGTGTAACCATTTTAGTTTCGGAGGGACCTGTTGATGATTCCCCCGTGGATTCATTTAAAGAATCACCAGGACCGCTACCTGAAACAGTAGTGGGTCATCTAGATAAAAGCCATATTACCGTACATACTTATCCTGAGTATCACCCGGATGAAGGAATAAGTACATTCCGTGCGGATATTGATATTTCCACCTGTGGAGAAATATCTCCTTTAAAAGCATTAAATTATTTAATTCATTCATTTGAGACAGATGTTATGGTAATGGATTATCGTGTACGCGGCTTTACTAGAGACGTAACAGGTCATAAGTTATTTATTGATCATGACATAGATTCCATTCAAAACTATATTCCCATTAGCTTACAAGAATATTATCAAATGATCGATGTAAATGTATACCAGGAAAATATTTTTCATACAAAGTGTAAACTGAAGAAATTTGACTTAAATAACTACCTCTTCGGTTATAGAGAAGACGAGTTAAGCGATGAAGAAAAAATATCCATTACGAAAAAGTTAAAAACCGAAATGGATGAAATTTTTTACGCTAAAAACATAGCAAGATCAGAATAAACAATCAGGATAAAATAAAGACTTACCTTATTTAGTTTGGAGGAGAAATATGATGACCGTCCTAACAATGAAGGAACTGGCATTTATTGAAGATGAAATCCGAGCAGAAGAGATAATCGCAAAAACGATGAATTGGTGTGCTACCCAATGCAAAGACCAAGAGCTAAGAGCGACACTCGAGGAGATGGCAGAAGAGCATCAGTTAAAAATTGCAAAACTCTCCCAATACTTCAACCGAACAACCAACAAATAATAATTGCAAAAGGATGTGGTTCATTTGCCAAACAATATAGCTGGCCGCGGCTTAACAGATCGGGAAATGCTCCAGCTTTGCCTAGAGCTGGAAAAGGGCCGCTGTCGCAGCATCGTCAATACCATGTTAGAGACCACACATAAGCAGCTACGCGAAATTTACGAGCAATGTTTTGAAAATGCGAGCTCAAACCATTACAAGCTTTTTCAGATTATGGACAATAAAGGCTGGTATGAGACTGAGCTTGCATCTAAGGAGCAGATTAGCAAAGTACAGGAACTTATGCAAAATAACCTGCATCCAGGTGATTAGTTTTAGATAATACTTAAAAGCGTACAATTTAATGTACGCTTTAATTTTTGTCTATTTTTACAATAGAGCCGGTTTTCGATAGAATCATCCGCCTGAATTGTCCTTTTTTAATTTGTCCATATGAAATTAAATTATTCAAAAGAATTAACCATAGAGACCAATAAAAAAACAAAAACTATCATCATGATTCCAATGTTTATTTTAATATATTTCTTAGCACTTTTACTCCAATAAAACCTTTCCTTTTGTTATGACATAATTATTTATATCTTCATGCCCTTTTAATGATTAAAACTTATACCCTACCCCCGTCTATGATTCAACTGTCACCATATCAAAAGGCATTGCCTTACCATTCACTAGAACATCTATTACATCATGTTCTGGGTCTATCGTTAAATAAAATGTATTTTGCTTTACAACATCATCTTGTAGATTGGTTACCTTGAACTTTATAGTTACCTTATCCCCTTGGGTTTCTACATCAGTTTCTACTTCTCCACTTGAATGGAAAACAATATAATAACCTTTTTCACTATCATTAATTAATTGAAGTTTTAAATTTGAATCAACTTTGTGTTGCACATTATTAGGTACATTTTCAATTTCACTAAAACTCAATGTTGATGAATTACAAGCTGATAAAAACGAAACTACCATAATACTAATACAAATATTTTCTTCAAAACTTTCACTCCTCCTGCCTTATAATTTTATACGGTTAAAAGAAATATAAGTTCCACTTCTTAGTAAACTTTCCATCCTGAATTTTAAAAAGTCCATTGCTACTTATTCAACTGCTATGTTAGTTTAACGTGTATCATTTCACAAAATTGCTCATTATAAATAATTGGTTAATTACTTGTGTGATAACTTATTTCAGCTAGATTACAAACATACCATTAATGGATAAGTAGATTAAGATAAGTTCCTTGTAAAACCTGAGAATTTAGACTTACGGGGAAACAGAGGTTTTAAATAACCTAAACCCTAAAAGTACTTTTTTTGAATTATAAAGCCAAAGCGGAATTCCGCACGAGACCGACTTTATACCAGTACATCCGGAAGTTCGTCTGTTCTTTTCCACAAGAAAATTCTCACCATATTTAATTTTTCAGCCATCCGGCATATCCTTTGGCATTCCTTTTCCGTGAGGAGTGGCTTCAGCCTCTGTTCTGCCAACTTCACCTAAGCTTCAGACCCATTAATCTGTCCAGTATGACGCATGCAGGAATCTTAATGGGATAGTTTCAAAATACATGATTTTATCATTTCTATCCTCGGTTATTAAGTTGGGATTTCTGAAGAAATCCCGTGTTTTTTCGCATATTAGTGCTTATAACAAAACTTGTCGCGCTGCCTCTTAGTTAAAGAAGGCATATTAGAATGCTCTATTCACATAGATTAATTATAGTAATAGTAAAAAAATATTGAACGACTTAACTTGTTAAGACAGCTATAATCGAATGTTTTTTAATAAATATCGATTTAAATTGGGGAGTGAAACATGGGGATTATTAATGGAAAAGATTATATTAACCGATTAAATCAGCTAAATAATGAAATTTGGTACGACGGTGAAAAAATTGAGGGTTTGCTCTCTGAACACCCTGCCTTTAAGGGACTTATTCAGTCAAAAGCGGCTCTTTATGATTTGCAACATGACCCAAAAATAAAAGATGAGATGACTTTTATTTCCCCAGTATCAGGAGAACTTATTGGCCTTTCCTATTTGCAACCAAAAACGAAAGAGGACTTAATAAGAAGAAGAAAGATGACTGAACATTGGGCCAGGTATTCAGGGGGTATCATGGGAAGAAGCCCAGATTATTTGAACACAGTATTAATGAGCTTTGCTTCTTCAGTATCTTTTTTAGAAAATAAGGACAAATGTTTTCCAAATAATCTACAAGCATTTTATGAATTGTCCAGGGAAAATGACCTGTCGTTTACACATACCTTTATTTCTCCACAAGTGAATCGTTCTCATATCTACTTTGAAAATACGGATGAGCCAATTGCTGCAAAAGTTATTGATAAAAATGAAGAAGGAATTATTATTAAAGGTGCCCGTCTTCTTGCTACGCAAGGTGGATTAACAGATGAAGTATTAGTATTTAGCGTTGGTAAATTTCTATTTAATGTAAATGAAGCTTTTGCCTTTTCTATACCTTCTAACACGAAAGGAATAAAGTTTATTTGTAGGGATACATTCATCGGAGGCCAATCTTCTTTTAATCATCCATTAAGCTCGCGGTTTGAAGAAATGGATTCTATCGTTGTTTTTGACAATGTATTAGTACCTTGGAATAGGGTATTTTATTACAACAATGCGGAAGTAGCCGAAGAATTCCCAATTCAAAGCTCTTTCCATCCCTTTACTAAGCACCAAGTATTGACTAGACAAATTGTAAAAACAGAGTTCGTCTTAGGTATTGCTGAGCTTCTAATCGAAACGATTAAAATAAGCGAGTATCAACATATCCAAGAAAAGATGTCAGAAATCATCATTGGTCTAGAAACGATGAAAGCCTTGTTAGAAAAATCGGAAAATAACGCAAAATTAGATGAATGGGGATATATGCGGCCAGAAATCTTCCCGCTTCAAGTTGCCGGTAACATTTTTCCTAAAATCTATCCTCGTTTCACTGAAATTATCCAGCTAATCGGGGCTAGTGGAATGATTACATTGCCAACCGAAAAAGCATTTCATTCTATTATTAGAAGTGACTTAGATTTTTATCTTCAAGGAGCAACTAAGACCGCAGAGGAAAGAGTAAAAATATTTCGGTTAGCTTGGGATCTAACAATGAGTTCATTTGGAACAAGACAAACCCAATATGAGCGTTACTTTTTTGGCGATCCGATTCGATTATCAAGTGATTTATATAAGAAATATCCCAAAAATGAGTATGTAAAGGTAATCAGTAATTTCTTAAATCTAAAAAAAGAAGAGTAACAGAAGTTCAATTATTGCCTTAAATGAATACAGGTTTAATAATTCCTTTTTAGGATTAAAATACTACGCTCAATCTTTTTTACATTGAGCGTTCTATTATTTTTGCAATGATTCCATGCTCTTTTAACCATATTTTAGCTTTCCTTAAATCCTCTAAATCAACATTAAATGCAATATGTTTTTATGAAACGTGGAAAGGAATTTCTAATCCTTTCTCTTTCTATAAACCAATCCAACACTCTTATTCATTGATTCAATAAAGTGTAACATTTCACAATGGATCACCAAAATCTACTTGTTATTTTGGACGTAAAAATAGATCCGCGAAATGATGGTCATGTTTAACTACCCCCCCTGTTAGCTTAAGTGCAATTCTTCACAATGTATTTTAATTGTTGTCAATCAGCCTTTTTATTGCACTAACGACTAATGCTGGTTCATCATTCTGTATATAATGGGCACTATTATTAGCAATTACAAATTCTCCGTTTGAGGATATTTCAAGAATCTCTTTCTGCATCTCATTCCATAATCCTTGTGATTCCTCCGAATAATGAGCTTTCTTTCCCGCTGAAAGAACAATTAATGGGACATTTAACATTCTTCTTGATTTCTTCAACTGTTTTAAGCTTTCCATAAACTCATCAAAATTACCTTCGTAAACAAATTGCTTGTTGTATGCTTGTTGAAACTCTTGTGACATCTTTGGGAGAAATCTTTCTCTATAATCTTCGGGTGTAGAATCGACCAAGACAAGCCCACAAACTTCATTTTGATATTCAGTCGCATACAAACGTGTATTAACGCCACCAAATGAATGACCAACTAATATGTATGGAGGTTTTATATTTGCTTGATTAAGAAGTTCATGCAATTCTCTTACCATCTCACGGCTCGTTCTTGAGTTAGAACTTGATTCACTCTTCCCAAGTCCTGCTCTATCATAAATGAGAACATCAGACAGCATTGATATATCACTAATCACTGAATCCCAAGCCTTTGAAGTGTCTCCATACCCAGCATCCATTACAATAGTCGGTCTTCCCTTATTTTCTCCAACCAATTTAGCGTATAGTTTACAATCACTTATTTGTACAAACATCTCTTTTGTCATTAAGTCCGTTCCCTCTCTTTTTGTTAATTCGATTAGTAGTTATAATATCATCTTTTATCCCTCTCTTTTGAACTAACCCGCCCCTTTAGTCAAGTAAAACACCTATTAGTTTAAGAAGGATAAGCCTTTTTAAAAACACCCTTTATATTCTCCCATCCATAAACTAATTCATTGAGTTTCTTGCCTGCAATTTCTACCTCTACTTTATCTATTACTTTACCACCCAGTGATTCATAGAATAATCTCGATTCATTATCTTCTAATACAAAAACAAGCATTGTATTTATTCCTAATTGCTCAATCTTCTCAAATACTGGTTTTGCTAATAGTTTACCTATCCCTTTTCCTTGAAACCCCTTTAGAATATAAATAGAATTCAGTTCTCCTTCATAATCTTTATACTTTCCACTTCTTTCTTTTCCTCCTGATGAAAATCCAACAATCTGACCTAGTTCATTTTCTGCTACAAATACATTGCCTTTAGGAATATTATTACTCCACAATTGCTCACGTTTTTCATAAGACAAGTTATTCAAAAAATCGTCTGCAATAATATATTTATATGTTGTTCTCCAACTATCTACGTGAACTTTAGCAATACCTTTTGCATCTTCCAAAATTGCTTCTCTTATTATCATATAAATCGCCTCCTTTTTTTATATATTAATATTTTTCCGACTTTAATGTACATACTTCATCTTTGAACTTGCCCCGTTAATGAAAAAGACGCCGTATTTACAACAATTTTTAAAGTGCTTTACCCCTTCTTGAAGTAAAGCACCCGTTAGTTGAAGAAAACAATCGTATGAAATCAATTATGTTTAATTATTAAGTTGTTTCCTATCTCAAGTTGTTTAGTTGATTTTACTTCAATCTCACAGTCCAATATTACTTCAACTGAATGTTTTTTAGATTCCACAAAAGAAATGATTTGTCTTCCAAGAGAAACTGTGATTGTACTATCATTTATTTTATAATCTTGAAAAAGTGCTTTTACTATATTTTTGTCTTGTTCTGTCAATGTGCCATAAATCTTTACTTCTAATATTCCATTAATATTCTTTTCCCTACTATTTGGTACCATATATTTTTGCATAAATGCTTTACTTTTTTCATTATTAAGCTGTTGTAAGAAAAATTGAAAAGGCATTCCTTCAAATTTAGGTAAATATGAATTTTTCCAAGGCATTGTCTTACTTAGTAGTTTAAAGAACCATTTAAATTTTAAAGGTTCTGGCGTCGATACTTGAATATTCCGTCTAATAAGTTTCCGATATGTTGCTTCAATATCATCTACTTCTAAAGCAAAACCAATAAGTCCCCTATGCCCACTATGATAGTCCTCAGTCCAACTTTCTATCCACCCCCCACCATCTTTTGATTTGATATTAATCAATTCAAAATATTCATTCCCAATCCATATGTTCGATACCTTAAATCCTTTTGTACCCTTTCCCCATTTCGGTTCATATGGAAGACCTATAGAGTGAACTTTCTTAATAAAATTTTCATCTTCTTGTACAAAACTATCGACATTTACAACTAAATGGTCAATCTTCAAATAATTCTCCCCCAATCAGCGTTTAGATTTTCTTTCACTAATCTGCCCTTTACTTTAATACGTTTGAACCGATTAGTGGTTCCGAATTTTGAGGAATTAACAAAAATTCATTTCTGCTAATTGAACTATTGCACCGTTAGTAGAAGAAGAAAAAAGAGCCTTCTAAACGGCTCCATGTTCTTCAAGGTTATTCTTCTTCTTTAGGAGTAAAATTAATTTTAGCAACATCACTAATAATTGGGAGTGTAGGCTCGTCTGCCGCTTGCACCTGACTATCAACCCATATTTCAACATATTGGTCTTTTTCAAAGTTTGCAGCTGAATAATACTTCGTATCCAACTGAATAATTCCCTCGCCATCATCGTTCAACCCAAAACCATTTCCCTGAATTAACAGTTGGGCTTTATTTCCATCAACTTTTACTATTATTCCTTTAATACCTGCTGAACGATTAAATTCACTATTAAACTTTGGATTTGCAGGGTCTTCAACGGTTTGTTGATTACAAGCAGATAATAATAACACTAAAATAAAAGCAAAAAATAACTTTTTAATTTTCATATTCTACACCTCATAAATTTTAGACATCAAATAGTCATTTAGTTTCGTTATTGAATTAAATGTCCCTTTAGTATAATAAAAAATGCTTTACTCCTTCTTGAAGTAAAGCACCCGTTAGTTTAAGTAAAATGTTTCACAAATATTTTTTATGAATATACACTTGATTTTTTCTTTGCTTTCACCCTCCTTACTTGGAACAGATTTAGCTGCTTTAACAGCTCTTTTGCTTGGTTCATCTAGAACTAGAGTAATCACTTGGATGGGAATCAGTTTAGTCATTTGGTCAATTCTTATGACAGTTGGCTCTGTTTATGGCCTCAAATACATAAATGGGATTTAAATTTAGACACCATAACAAAAACTATTTATCTAGTCAGTAAATAGTTTTTGTTGTTAGCTAGAAATTGTTTTGATCTTCAATACTACTTTATTGCTCAGTGAAGTGACATCTTTATATTTATTACTATCAACCGAGTTCAAAAATTTCCATTTTTTTAATAAACAACAAAAAAGACACTCGATAATGAGTGCTTTTTTGTTCTAGTTTTATTAAATTAAAGCAGGCGACATTAAAAAAAATCACCCAGACTTAATACTATTCCAATAAATGAAAGGACGAACACTAACAATATCAATAAAATTATAATAGGGGCTATCTTCTTCAGAAAGCCTTCTTCTTTGTTATTAAACGCCAAATAGCTAAGTATCAGACTAAGTACACCTGCGATAATGGAAGTGAAAAATAATATTTTTAGAAGTACAACCATCGAGCCTTCAGGCTCTTGTGGTGCAATTGCATAAGAAGTAAAAATAGTTATTGCACAAATAGTACTTAATATGGCAGACCACTTGCTATATTTTTTGTTCATTGTGTTCCCCTACCTTTTTCCAAATAATACCATTTATTAGATTTAAGTAGTCATTGTTCAATTATTTATTCTCTCATTATTTCCAATAAACCGTAGTCATCCCTATATTGGAACCGACCGATTTTAGTTGTTTTTGGTTACTTATTTATTCATTTAGCTTTTCAATCGTCAAACTAATATTACTGGCTCAAATAGCCAATCTTTTGAACCATAATTTTCATCATCAGATCCTCTAATATCTTTGGAAATTTTATTTTCTATTATTAAATCACGGAACTTCTTACTGAATAATGTTCTTCGCTCACTAAAGAACCCAGTAGTGAAAGAATCTCTCCAGAAATTTATTATTACTTTCTTTGTCAACCCTTTATCTATTGCTTAAAGTTGATTTTTCCCCTATCTCTTATGCACCCGTTAGTACAGCGAGCTAACGAGTATTGTAAAAGTAAAAACAATAAAGGCTAAACATAAACTAACAATTATAGTATTAGTAGTCGTAGCTTCATTATTTTTTACTTTTTTCATAATAGCAACTAGATTTACACATATAATTATCGCGAGTATTGGATTAATGAAAACTCCTAAATCTTCTACAAAGCTAAACACAGCATTCACCTTCCACTTTTCTTATTGAGCTAACCTGCCTAAAAAGAGCCACCTATGTAGCTCAATGCTCTTCAAGTTTAGCCCCGTTAAATGAAGAAGTAAGAAAAATAAATATGCCTACTATCATTTTAAGTTATTGTTAGCTAAATTCTCCCAATCCTCAAAGGACAACTTTTCTGTAATATGTTTTAAGTTATTTGGCACTTCAACATAACACATTAATTCTAAACTGTTTCCATCTGGGTCATTGAAATAAACTGAAGCATTGCCTTGATGTGGTCGAATAAATGGTTCAATAGATTTTCTAGCACCAAATGGCACTCCCTCAACATTAATAGAATCTAACCATTTTATAGACTCTTTTAAATCATCATATGAAACTTGGAAAGCAATGTGTCGTAAAGACGGGTGGTATGGAGTTTGATACTCATTTCCTTCCCATAAACCCAACCAACTTTTACCTTCTTCAATCCAAAAGAAAGCAGTGTCTTCATCACGCCAAGCCATTTTCAAACCTAGTTTCTTATAAAACTCAATTGAATTTTCTAAATTTCTCACTGGCAAATGTGCTTCATATAAACCTTTTATCAAAATAACACCTCTTTTTAAAATGATTACATTTATAGTAGCAATATTTTAAATATTCCACCTCGTTCAAAGGTCTAATGTTATTTAATTGTGTTCTTTATTCATGTCTTTCTTCAACTTACCTGCCCCGTTAGTCCAATAAGAAAAGGGAAATCTTTTTAATTATGTATACAAACTTTAACTATTGCACCTGTAACAAATTCAATCTATATATAAAAGTAAAACAAGTTAGCCCACCTTTAAACTGACACGTTCTACTTTCCTATTGATAAATCTTCTACCCCTGTAGTAGTACTTTTTTCACTCTGTGCATTTTGACCGAAATTATCTAAATTAAGTATTAATGTTTCTTTTAATTTATTTAAAGACTCTTCATCGGGATAGAAGTACCATACTTTTTTCTTTTCTAACTCGCTATATACCTTCTGATTAGTACCATCTAGTTGTAATTGCTCAATTGGAGATGACTTTATTGTTTGATACATTTTTAGCAAGCCAATATATTCTGATGAAGGAATATTGGTTCTCACGTTTTCGCCAACTTCTATCATCATATCGTCAACTTTTGTTATGTTACTAATGCTTGTGGCTTTAGTGATTATTTCTTGAATAACTTGTTTCTGACGTGTATTTCGTCCTTTATCGCCTTCTAAATCATTTTTACGCATACGTACATAAGCAAGAGCTTCATTACCATTTAAAAACATCGTCCCTTTAGTATACGTTTTCCACTTTAAACTTCCTGTAAGCTGAGCTTTAAATGGAAATGGAACTTCAACATCAATCCCACCTACAGTATCAACAATATCTTCAAATCCTTGAAAATCGGTGGAAACATAATAATCGATTGGAATATCCAACAGGTTTTCCATCGTATTAATTGTGTAGTCCATTCCTCCATTAGAATAGGCATGATTTATTTTATCTTCCATTCCTAGTTTCTCAATGAAAACCCTTGTGTCACGTGGTATGTTTACCATAGATATTTTTTTTGCTTTAGGATTAACTGTTGCTAGAATAAGCATATCCGAACGACCATATTTTTCTCCCTCCTCACGTTCTATGCCTGCCAGTAATATTGTAAATGGAGAGTCCTCAGCTTTTACATTATCAAAATTGGAATTATCTTTTTCTTTATCGCGATCCAAAGCCTTGTACATTTTGGAAGCTGCATTTTTCGTTTCAATAGAAAGGTTAATTGCGAAAACGAAAACTCCAGACAATAAAAGCATAGAAATGATTAGAGTAATATATAGAGCTTTTCTTTTTTTCTTAGTTTTTCGATTTGTACTACGTGAATTAACCATATCCAATCCCCCAATTTTGCGACCAAAATCCACACCTTTTTTGTTAAAATTACAAGTTTTATTATTAATTTAGTTATATCATTTAAAATAAAAAAATAGTAATATATATTATCTCAAGTTAATTCAGCATCATATCGAAGAATATACTAATAATAACGAAAATTCAATCGAAAAAGTTTCTTATTGAACTAGTGTAGTAGGAGGGAACCCCTCACAGAACCGTACTTGCGCTATTCACGCACACGGCTCCTCCAAGTCACCATTCACAAAATGTAGCTATTCTCTTTTCTTTGGTCATATATATTCTCTTAATTATCGGTGAAGGTAATGGAAGTTTATGAAGAAAGAGACTGAATTTATCCCAGGTAAAGGATTTTTAGCTCTCCAAGACTCGCTACGAGTGAATGGCTAGTTCTTTCTAGCTGGGAGTCCCGCCCGCTATATGATACGACCTACGCTCGGCCTCACACCTGCTGATCTAGTCCAATAAGAAAAGGCTTTACTCCTTCTTGAAGCAAAGCTCCTGTTAGTGCAATAAAAAAAGAGCTGCCTACGCAGCCCGTGTTCTTCGGCTAAAGAAAATCCTTCCTAATCCCATGCATAATATCATGATTATTATTGAAATGATGTATCCCAATTTCATCCGTATTCTACTTCTTTTGCTTCTCGAATACTTTTATAGGTTTCGGTTAGTAAAACTGTGTCTTCCAGCAATCGTGCAATACGGAAGAAAATAAGATCATTTACTATTTCTTTAAGACGGTAATCCTTTTCTTCTATAATTAATCTTAGTTATTGTGCTAATGGACCCCCTTAGCAAAAAGGTACTAAGGGGGTATTTAGGATTGATTTAGGTTCGTTATTTAATTGCTTAATTATTTTTTTTTTCAATTTCCCGTCTTACTACTGGCATTACTTTAGTTGCTAATAATTCAATCGCACTTTCAACCTGGGAAACAGGCTGACATATATCGAGTTGCATGATAAAGCGGTTATGTCCAAATAATTCATATTGATAAAGAATCTTTTCAATGATTTCTTCAGGTCCTCCAACAGCAAGTGCATCATTTTTAGAAACAGCTGCTGCCACTTGATCTTTAGGAATATTTCTTCTCATCATCGTTCTTATGTAATTAGAATAATATGGGTAAAATTCATTAACAGCCTGTTCTGCAGTCTTGCCTATATAGCCATGGCTTGTGATGGCAATTTTTAAATCCTCTTCTGCGTGTCCTGCCGAAATCCCAGCTTGACGATAGGCTTTTACTAAAGGTTTTACATAAAAAGGATTACCTCCTAAAATAGCGAGTGCCATTCCAAACCCTGCCTGTCCAGCGCGAATTGCACTTGCAGGGGTTCCTCCTACTCCTCTCCAAACAGGAATCTTATCTTGTTTTGGTCTAGGTGCAATCTCGCTATTACTTAATGGCGAACGAAACTTCCCTTGCCAGGTAACACGTTCATTATTATTTAATTCTTGTAACAATTGTAATTTTTCTTCAAAAAGTTCATGATAATCATCCAAGTTATAGCCAAAAAGAGGGAACGATTCGATAAATGCTCCTCTACCTGCCATAATTTCCGCACGCCCACCAGAAATTAAATCTAATGTCGAAAAGTCTTCAAATACTCTAACAGGATCTGCTGTGCCTAATACAGTAGTAGCACTTGCTAATTGAATATTTTTTGTTGCTTGTGCAATCGCTGCTAACACAACAGGTGTCGATGAAACCGCAAAATCCAAACGATGATGTTCCCCTAAACCAAAAATATCCAATCCAGCTTCATCAGCTAGCTTCGCTGTCTCAATGATATTTTGAATACGCTCTTCTGCAGAAATAATCTTTCCGGTAATAGGATCACGAATTAACTCTCCAAAAGTATAGATACCAAATTCAAACTTCTCTTGATTTGTCTTGCTCATAAGGCAATCCCCTTTCTTTCATATAATTACTTTCCTTAAATAAAATAGAGTCCAGCGAATATTGTCTAGCACCTGTAAGAGCTAGTAAGAGCTACAGCTGCTGATAAAACTTATGTTGTAAGACAGTATTCATATACTCCTTTTTGTTCTCCCCCGTTGATAAAAGAGATGAAATGATAAAAAATTCATTTTTTTTGTGCTTTATAGACCACTAAGCAACAACAAAATGTAGTCACAGCAAAAATAATCGAAACAGCTGCTTTTATTTTTTTCATTATATTCTCCTCCATCCATCTTTTAGTTTGCCTCAATAAAATATCAGCAGTCTAGGAGTTCATTCTCCCTAGGCTACAAATTTTGTAAATCTAAAAACCGCGCGAGATCAGCAACCCCAATCTAAAACATCATTTTCAACGAACAAAAAGAAAGAAACTACTATGATATTTCTTGCTATCTATGATTGCGATTATTTTATCCCAATTGTTGTTTTCTTTTTATGGTAGTGGCAACACTCTGCACGACCATCATCGCTACATTAATTACAATCAACCCCGCAATTGCAGTTGAGAAGCTATCCGTCGCATCGTGAATCCAGCCAAGAATAAGGGGGCCGGTTGCCCCAATCACATAGCCTACTGATTGAGTCATAGCAGACCAAGCAGCCGCTTCCTGAGGATTGTCGGTAGCATCTAAAGGCAGTAGTAGATTGAGAGAAAACAAGCCGCCGGCACCTACACCAATAAAGAACGTGGCAACCAATGGTCCAATGGAGAACGCAAGCATTCCAAGCCCGACCAGTTGCAACAGCGTTGCAACCGTTAGCCAAAGGCGACGGGAAGGGAATTGGCGAAGCAAGATTGGCAGAACAAGGCTTACCGGAATCTGAACAACGACGAATACCGTAAGCGCGCTGGCAGCGTAGGACTTACTATAGCCCATCCCTTGAATAATCTCTGGCAACCAAGCTGTGATTGAATAGAATAGCATGGCCATTAAGCCGAACGTCAGTGTAAGAAGCCATGCTTTCTTATTTGTCCATGGCATTCTCGTCTTCGTGCCATTGGAAGCGATATGATCTTGCGGTCTAATATGCCGCATAACGAACAACCACCATAACAGCACTGCGACGAAAGCGAGTACCCCCCATATCCCAAGAGCGCTCTGCCAAGAGTTCATACTATTCTGCATCGGCACGATTAAGCTCGAGCTTAGTGCTGCTCCTAGAGTAAGCGCAACCGTGTATATCGCAATCATCGAGGGCACATGCTTAGGAAAGTGGCGCTTAATAAATCCGGGAAGAAGCGGTCCTGCAAATGCAATCCCTATACCCGCTATAAAAGCAGTAATTAATAAAAATGAGGTTGATTGCGTGAAGAACCTAAGAATAGTACCGACTCCGATCACAAGCAGCGACCATCCCAATACCCGCTCAATACCCCATTTTCCGCTAAACTTTATGGCTACAGGAGCGAAGAGTCCCATGCAAAGAACAGGAATCGAGGTCAGCAAACTCGCTACAGAGGCGTTCATTCCTAAGTTGGTTCTAATCGTTTCGAGCAATGGTGCGATCGAGTTAATTGAAGGACGCAAGTTTAATGATGCAATAAATAAAGCTATTATCATTAGAATATATTTTTTTTTCATAAAATTTTCATAATCTCCTTAAGACTGTTATTATAAATTTTGATTTAAAATTTACCATTTCTATAATCACTATAAGCCTGTTTAATCTCTTGCTCGGTGTTCATGACGAATGGGCCTCTTGCAACGACAGGCTCGCGAATCGGCTCGCCCGCATACAACATGACACGCATGCAGCTTCGTGCTTCGATCTTTATTTCGCTCCGCTCGGCAGTTCCCGCAGATCCCATCCATAAAACCTGTCCTTGCTTCCCTAGGATGCTATCGGACCCAAAGGAGCCTTCGCCTTCCAAAATATACAAAAAACCGTTGTAGGATCCTGGAAGCTCAAACTTGAAAGCTGCGCCTGGCTCCATATTGATTTCAGCCATCGTAACAGGAGCAATATTTAATGTATCTGTGGCCATATCACCGAGTGACCCGGAAAATAGACGGATTTCAGCCCCGTTTTCATGAATGACAGGCATATCGGTCTTCCGCAAGTCCTGGTATCTGGAGGGTGACATCTTCTGTCCCGAAGGAATGTTCACCCACAATTGAAGAAGGTTTACTGTCTCGCCCTTTGCCGCATCCTCGAGGTGTTCAACGCCTCTACCTGCAGTCATCCATTGCGCGTCGCCAGCATGAAGCACACCGGTTCCATGCTGGCTATCATAATGGTTTAGGTTGCCGTCAATCAAAAAAGTGACCGTCTCCATTCCACGATGAGGATGGATGCCAAACACTCCGCTGCGCATATGGTCATGTGCCATGAGCAGAAACGGATCATGCTCTTCCCAATGACCGGGTTCAACTATCATTGCCATAGTATGAATGTCGCTATTTCGTTGGAAATGAGGGGTACGGACACTTTTTATGCCTCGACTAAATACATCTAGATTGTTCATCATGATCTTCCTTCCGTAAATTATTTATTACCTAGCTAATAAAGGTGTTAGGTGGTGTGGATTCATTATGCAACGAATTGAATGATTTATGAAGTAGGCACAATGATGATACCGGGTATCTTCAAAGTAACTTTGGGGATTAGCATAGCTTCTGGAGGCCCTTTACACATTGAGTCGAATCGTATTAATATTGAAACTAGGCTACAATAGGATAGTCAACAGGCTGGAGGATCAAAAAATGGATGAAAAACCGGATAATTGTAAAGTCGCTACAACGTTGGATATGATTGTGGGCAAGTGGAAAATAGCCATAATGCTCCATTTACTTCATTACGGGACGATGAGGTTTAATGAATTACAAAAAGTAATGCCCAGCGTTACTAAAAAAGTGCTCACCTCCCACTTGAGAGAGTTGGAGGAAGAGGGAATAATCCTGCGGGTAACTTACCCTCAGGTTCCTCCGAAGGTTGAATATTCGATGACCAAGTACGGGGAGTCGCTCCAAATGGTTCTTGATATGATGCATGACTGGGGAGTGTCTCATTTGGAACGAAAGCAACAGCAGCAATCACTACAACTGTTCGAGAATAACAATAGTTAACATTTGACACTTACTTTTAATACAGGAGGGGCTGCAATGAGCAGCCCCTTCGCCACGTTTTTGGTAGGAGTGTGTAGAAGTTTATTCGGTCATATCAATCTCGATTAGCCTGCACGTTTGTAGAATATGTTTAACAAAAAAGCACTAATCCTCCTTGGATTAATGCCTGTTAATTTAATTTAGTAATTCAATTAATAATGGAACATTAGATGGATTTTTCATTTTGTTTCTTTTTCTTACTTCCTATACAGCTAACAATAAACATAAGGATTGGAATTATTTCAAGAGGCACGAATAAAAACAGAAATCCTATTCCCGCAAATCCATCTTGTGTTATGTCTCTATAAATGAATGAACCAGCAACAGTGAATATAGGCATAAAAATTATCGCTAAGTACATACCCCATATCATAAAATTATGTCCAAGAACGTTTAAAAGTGAGAATGAAAGCCATTATAAAAAAATTATAAGCACTGCGGATTAGAGGTAATAATTTGAACCACGCTCCTTAAATTTCTGTCTTTTTATAAGTCTTATTGAACTAACCTGCTTCGTTAGTTCAGTAAGAAAAAGCTACCCTTACTTGCAGCCACTTGTTCAACTAAAACACCCGTTTTCTAATGAAGTTTTTATATAGATATATAATAATTCCACATATAATTGCTATTCCTACCAAAGAAAAGACAAAGAAAAAGGGGGAAATAACCATACCAAATGCTACTTCATTTTGAAGATAGTCTACTTTCTCCCATGAACCTGATATATCTGGCTTATAGAATTTTGTTTTTATATAACCAATTCCTATCGTGCAAACAATATAAACTAAATGAATAATTACCGAAGCTATAAATGCTTGAATCACTAATTTCATTTATACTCCTCCCCCATAATTGACCATAATAATCCCAATTTGTTACTTAAACTAAACTGCCCCGTTAGCCATCCATGCAGCACAAAAAAATGCTGCACCACAGAGAATGAAAATGGTTAGGAAGTGTCAATACTGATACTGACCTTAATCCAGTCTACCGTAATCCATAGACTTATTTTTGCTCTCCTCTTTTTTTTAACGATTAAGTAGGGGTCTTCTTAAGTATTGTCATTTTTCATTTCTTGAAGAACTAATTTTCATGGGAGTTGAACAAGCATAACCTAATGCATATATTGGTCGAACTGCGACTTATGTTTACTTTTTGTTGAACTTGTCAATCCTATAAATAAAACATTACGGAGGTATTTTTATGATTGGATTACTAACAAAAAACTCGCAAGGAAGGTATGCATTCTATAATGGTTTTTACTTTACAGCTGGTGATGCTATTGAAATCAAACTAGATAATAATCATTGGGTACAAACTATAATTAAATATAAGGATGAAGATTACTATTTAAAAGATTTTCCTAATCTTAAAATTGAAGGATTGACTGCGAGAAAAGTTGTATAACTTTCCTCGTTTTTTAATTAGACATAATGTTCAAAAGCGACATAAAGCATTCATTCTCTTGTTCAACTAAACTGCACCGTTAGTTTAATAAGAATGTAATATATAGCCTACTCTAATTCACCTATAAACCAAATATCTCTTTTATAAATTTCCCCATCTTCATCGGTTATTTCTTCTTTAAATCCTAAGACATTCATATCTTCGGGGATATTTATTCCCCAATCAGTCTCAAAATTTCTTTCATTTGGCAGGGGAATCCATCCTTGAAATTCGTTATTTCTATTAAAGAACCCCTCGAAGTGAGAATCACCAGCAAACACTATGATTTGAGAATCAAACAATGCTTGGAAACTAATATAAACAACCACTCGACACCTATCAGGAGTATTTGATTTGATTTCAATCAAATGTTTAGCTCGTTCTAATAAAGTTTGAACACACAGTCTCTTAATTCCAAAAGGAGTCCTCTCGGAATCAATAAAACCTTGGGCAACTGGTAAATGGAGATGCCAATATCCGTTATAAAAATCCAAAGGAAAATCAGAGGTTTCCTCCCAGATTCTCTTTATCATATTTCTCGTTATTCGCTTTAAACCCCTTATCTTCTTAATACGCATTTTTATCTCCTATCTATTTTCTATTCATTTTAACCTTTTTTGAGAAAAAAGAGTTGCCTAAGCAACCCTATGATCTTTCCTAAAGCACCCGTTAGTTCAACAAGGGTATTGAACGTGAGAACATTACTCCCACTCATAATCAGTCACCAGCTCAACCTTTTCTGGCATTATTTTTTGGAGAGAGTCTATTGTTGAAAAGTGTTCATCATTTGAGAATGCGGTAATATAATCGCCATCATACCCTACCCAAAACATAGTCGAATTTTTAGTTAAAGTTGCTATCGGGGTATTAGCTATCCATTTTAGATTAACGAGTCTGGTTCGGTTATTTTTAGTCCTTTTTACAGGATTAGGTGACTCATTTTCCCTTTCCTCTAGTCTGAACACATCCTGTTTTAAGGACCATAATGATAGGTTCAACATACTCCCATTCCCGTGCAAGTAAGGATAATATTCTTTAAATTGCTTCGGGCTGCGGATAATTGCCTTTACAAAAAAGGTGTCTTTACGACTCCCCTTCATATAATTGAACTCTATATTTTGCATCTTAAACATATCTTCGTACTCTGCTTGTTGAAAATCATAGATTTCCGCAAGTGAATAAATAGGGTAATAATTTGGGCTCTCCATCCAATTGCAAAAGAATTCTTCATGTTCATTTGTATAATCACCATCAATATAACAAGAAAAATCTACGATATATTGGAACTCACCGTTAATCTCAAAAGGATAATTGGCTTCTGGACCCGGTACAGTAATTATTTTTTCGGGAGGGTAGTAGCTTATTTCTACTTTCATTTTAATCGCCTCTCTTAAAAGATTCGGATGGGTATATTTTTATTATATTGCCACATGAAACTGTTGTTTTCGCTGGCTTATTTTATTAGTGTTATCAATTTGTTGAACTAACCTGCGGCGTTAGTTCAATAAGAAAAAGCTACCCTTACAGGCAGCCACTTGTGAGCTAAAGCACCACGTTAGTTGAATAACAAGCACCCGTTAGTTGAATATAATCGCGAATTACATTTTTTAGTTCCTAAATTTCTTTATTACAGTTACTAAAATTGCAATAAAAAAAACGATGACACTATTTACTATTAGATATTGTCCTACTTGCAAACCATAAAATATTGCAAAAGCATCACGAATAATAAATACTGCTAATGCACCACCGATTCCCCCAAATGAAACTGCTAATAACAATATTATAAAAGCAGCAAAATATAAATTTTTCTTTTTTTTGTAAGATATAAATCCAATAATATTTGCAATTACAATAAAAAAGCCCATAAGTATTAAGAAAAAATTAGTCATTTAACTCCCCCTGCATAAACATATTTTACCATTAAAACCAAAACCTCATTGAACTATTCTGCCCCTTTAGTTCAATAAGATAAAAGGGTCTACTCCGTTAAAGTAAAGGGGGATCCTAAAGTTTAAGAAGAGATAATTAGTACTTAGAACCATTTTTTTATTTTCCTTTTTCCCTATATAATCTATCTGCTCTTCGAATACTAAAAAATAATAATACGTTCGAAAGAATAATAAATACAACCCAATATTCATTTTCTATTGTAGTTGCGGTTATTACTGCTATAAGACTTAAAATAAAAGAAGATATAATTCCGATAGAAAATTTACTATCTTTAAAAATGGATAAATTCAAATACGCACCTCCTGATTAATTCAAACTAATAATTCAGCTCTTTCATGTTTTTTGATTATTTAACAATCGCTATTAGCCCTTATTTTAGAAGAACCCCTTATGTTACTTGTTCAACTAAACTGCTTCTTTAGTTGAACAAGAAAAGAGAGCTGTACTATCAGCTCTACATCTAACTAAAGCACCCGTTAGCATTAAAGTCGATGTTAAGTGTAAAGTTCTTTGTTTATATTTTCAACTTCTTCGTAAATGAAAGATAAATCATTCTCTTTACAACAACTGTATAGTCTTTTAATTATGAGAGTGCCGGTAAAAGAAAATCAACCAACATGAAAAAAGGAAATAAATATTTGAAATCTGCTTTAATAGAAGCCGCTCATTCTGTCAAAGGTTCCCAAACCATATCTAGGTGCATTGTCTAGACGTACTGCATCCCGAAAAGGTAAAAAGCGTGCAGGAGTAACTGTCGCTCATGCCATTTTAAGAATCTCCTATTATCTCTTAACCCGCAAAGATATGTACGTAGATTTAGGAGAAGATTACTTTGACAAGCAAAAAGAATAATCAATCGTACGATATTCTGTTCGGAGACTGGAAAACTTAGGATACAAAGTTACAATTACTGAACCAAATGCCTCCTAATCCAACTCATAATTTGTCCTCATTTAGGCGCTGCAATTTTTTAAAAAACAAATGAGCTACGTCTGATTTCGTAGTGTCTTTTTCTCTAAATCGTAGATTTTAGTTTTCATGGGAGTTTAAGTGTAAAATTTCACATTGTACATAAATATAGACCATCATTTTTGATGTTCTTGTTTAACTAAAGCACCTCGATACTTAAAGTACAGTTCTTCACAAACTTAGCTTTTTACAAAATGATACTTTATGCAAATTAGGCGTGTAATGCTTTATATCAATCTCGTTTTTTGTTTTTTTGTTCCTAAAGTTCGTGTTATTGTTAAATTGTTGCTAATCTTTGTTAGTTTCATTAAGTTTACTATCATGCTTAGTTGGTAGGATTTAATTGCAAACGGGCTTCCCAATAGTTTTGTATGATCATGATTTGAGATTGGTGGTCTTTCCAATCGTGGAAGTTTGATTGTAAGTCTATTATTATATTAGTAATATAGACCACCAATCAAAATTCTCTAAAGGGATTTAAACTTCTTCTTTGGAGAATCAATTAAATGAAAAATAATAAGATGAATATTGGATAATTTTTTTACAAACACCCGTCAACAAAATTAGTTCGTATCCTCCGTTAAGAAAGTAATCACTACAAATAATGCAAATGCCAATAATAATAAAGTTCCTCCTACAATGAAGAAAATCATCACAAATGTTTCATTTAAGTTAAATGGGTTTAAATTATACATCCACATACCAAACGTTAGACCAAATGCACCAAGCATTGCTGTAATAGCGTGTATAGACACAAGATTTTTATATTTTACAGTATAGACTTTATAAAATATTCCCCATGCAAATACGGATAACCATCCAACTAATAATATATGTGCATGTATCGGACGCAATGAATAATCCATATTTCCACTCATTTTCGACCCTAAAAACGTACCGATTATTCCAAAAATAGCTGCAAAACGAATTAATCGGATTGACCATTTCTTTTCCATAATGTTAGCTCCTTCTAATTGGTAATTTAATTTCAAATGTACTTCCATTTCCGATTTTACTTGTTACATTTACTTGCCCACCATGTAACTCCACAACTTTCTTGACAATTGAAAGTCCTAGCCCAGTTCCGTCTTTCTTTCTTGCTGTATCTACTCGATAAAAGCGGACAAATATTTGCGTTAGTTGTTCATTATTAATCCCAATTCCTGTATCTTTGAAAATAATTTGAATTTCGTCATGTACTTCTCGACAAGTAATCGAAATAATACTTCCAAATTCAGAATACTTAATAGCATTACTTAATAAATTATCCCACACACTCATGAGTAATTCTGCATCACCTTGAATAGATACAGGTTCTAATTTATAGGATAATTCTAATTCGCGTTCATTGATTCGCCATTGCGACTTCCTTATAATCTCTTTTAACTGTTCATCTAATCGAACACTATTCCTTTGTAAGGAATAAGAAGCCTGATCTAATGAGGTTAAGATGAGTAATTGTTTTGTTAAGTTTGATAATCTCTTAGATTCTCGCTGAATAATCGCTGCATACTGTAATCTGTCTTCTTTCCTTAGTCCATCAGTTTGCAGTAGATCAGCGTAACCTTGAATATTCATTAATGGCGACTGAAAATCATGAGAAACGTCATTGATAAATGCCTTGCGTAATTCATCATTATGAGCAAGCTGTTGCTGCATTAAATTAAAATTTTCCGCCAATTGACCTATCTCATCATTTCGAGAAATATTTAATCGGTAATTGAAATTTTCATTTTTTACCGCCTTTGTAGCTTCTGTTAATGATGAAATGGGACGAATTAATTTTCGTGTCATTACAACCACACCCAGTAAGCTAATTATTGCGATTGCAACTACAAAGCTCATTAAAACAACATGTATATCCGAGAAAATTGACTTGTTATCGGGTCTTAAAAATAATGCATATTGGTTTTGCTTTGTAATAACAGGTACTCCAACTGAATTTTCCAAGCTATTGGAAAAATGTCCTATCATTAAAAACGAACTCGGTGCGTATTTCATCCCATGATATATTTCTCCATCAATAATAGTTTGAACTGTTTCATGAGATATCTTTAAGTTTTGAAATTCTTCACCAAAAGGGTATTTTTCTCCAGAACTAGATATTAAATATATTTGATATCCTGAATTACCGATTAATGATAAATATGCATGCATAGAATCCTTCGAATCGTGCATATTTTCAATTCCATTCGCAACCTCCTGAGCAAACTTTGCATTTTGTGAATCAATTTTGTCTTTTGAGACTGAAAAGTAAATAATATTTGCAAGGGCAAATCCGAAGATAATACTACAAAACAAAATTAATAACGTGGCGCTAATAAATTGTCGATAAAGTGTTTTCATTTCAACATCTCTAATTTATAACCAATTCCACGAACGGTTAGAATTTCAACATCTGCCTCGTAACGTATTAGTCGCTCTCTTAATCGATTAATATGTGTATTCAGCGTATAGTCATTACCCTCAATATCAATTCCCCATGTATGCTCAATCATAAAAATTCGTTGTACGATTTTTCCACTTCGTGATGCTAGCAAAGTGAGTAGCTCAAATTCCTTCAAAGGCAACAAAACGGTTTCTTTTTTTATAATTACTTCGTAGTTTTTTCGATCAATTTTCATATTTCCGATTTCTATGAAGTTTTCTAAAGATCGTTCATAACGTCGTAAAACAACTGCAACCCTAAATAATAATTCGCTAGGTTCAAATGGCTTTACTATGTAATCTTCCGATCCAGCAGTAAATCCTTGTTCTTTATCGACTAATTGGCCTTTAGCGGTCAATAAAATCACGGGAATATCATAATCTTTCGTCAGAATTTCTGTTAATTCAAAACCATTCATACCTGGCATCATAACGTCTACAATCGCCAAATCCACTTTGTAAGTTTCTAATAACGTTAGCGCTGCTTCCGCATTGTCAGCATTATGCACTTTATACCCTTCACGTTCCAAATGTATAGATACTAGTTGTAATGTATCTAAATCATCATCTACTAATAAAATCTGCATAGTAACGCCTCCGCTTTCTAGTGAATTTAGTTTCATGTAAGCTATTAATCATTTTATTGTAACGTTAATTTACCATCTTCCATGCGGTAAACACGGTCGCAATATGCCAACATTCGTTCATCATGTGTTACCATAATAGCCGCTCTACCACGTGCTTTAACCTCTTTTGAAATAAGGGATACGACCTCATTTGCACGGTTTGTATCCAATGATGCAGTAGGTTCATCGGCTAAAATAAGTGATGAATCATTCATAAATGAACGTGCGATTGCTACACGTTGTCGTTCTCCTCCAGAAAGCTCGTTTGGAAATTTTTCAAACTTATCAGTCAAACCAAGCTCTATTAATAATTCTTTTGCAAAGGCTCCATCTTGTTTTGTTACTTTACCCGACATCTTTTTTAATAGAAGCAAATTGTCTAAAACGTTTAAATATGGCATTAGGTTAGACGTTTGTAAAATAAATCCTATTTCATGTAATCGCAAATGGGAAAGCTCTTTGTCTTTTAATGTTGCGATATTCTTATTATCAATTTTCACTTCACCTTGCGAGGGTTTTAATAACGCACCAGCAATCGATAGAAACGTTGATTTTCCAGAACCTGATGGACCTATAATTGCCACAAACTCTCCAGACGCAACCTCCATTGATACTTGATCTAAAGCAATTATTTGAGATTCACCTTCTTTATATACCTTTGAAACATTTTTCATGCTTAACGTCATTACTCAACCCTCCCTAACGCTGTTAATGGATCTATTTTTGAAATTCGACGAACTGAAAACAATGAGCTACCAACAGAAATCACTAATAGTACTATTCCATATATAATAACTAATACAGGATCTAAATTAAATGGCATTTCTTCTGGGAATACCATCGCAGTTAAATACGTAAGACCAATTCCTATTAAAATACTAAAAAATGACAAGACAAATACTTGGGACACGATTGCTCTAGCTATAAATCCATTTGAAGCACCAATTGCTTTCATCACACCAAATTGCTGTGTTTTTTGAATCGTTAATACATAGAAGAATACTGCAATAACGAAAGCAGAAATGACAATTAAGAACACAAGCATCATCATAATTGTACCATTTTCTGCTGTATAACCTGGCATACCATTAATAGCTGAGGATTTTGTTACTACTTCAACGCCATCAACTTCTTTTTCCATTTGAATTGCATCGACGACTTTACCTAATATGGCGAATGCATTGATAGCATCTTCTACCCCATTATTTGATCCGGGTGCGGAATATTTATATTCCCGTACAAAATCCATGTTTGCAAATAGGGAAGGCAAGTGGTTGAATGTCTCATTTTCCACAAAACCAATAATTTTTGCATTCAGTTCTGAACCATCAATTGCTATTACATCTCCAATTGCATAGCCTTTTTGATCTTTTAATGTGATATTCGCAACCACACCATTTTTAATGGTCGGTTCAATTGCTTTACCTTCTATTACTTCTGGATGTAAAAATGAGCTTGCTTCAATACCTAATAGAGCGGCATCTACTTTGTCCTCCCCTTCAGCAACACCATCAATTGGTAAAATTGCAATGACTGCTTGAGAAAATGGTGCAACTTCTTCTACACCTGGCTGAGCTTCAATTTTACTTTGCAACGATTGAGATAATAATGATTTTGAGAATTTCGCACCCGCCCCATTTTCATAAACAACATGCTCTGCTTCCCAGTTTTTAATCGTCGCGGCGCTTAGTGTAGATAATCCATTTCCTAAACCTGAAAGAATAAATACAAGCCATGCGATTAATACAATGATAAGCCCAATCATTGTAAAACGTAACTTACCATGTTTTAATTCTTTTAATGCTAAAAACATACAATAAACCTCCTTCTTTTCATTTTCATTCCTCATCATAAACAAGTAATATAAACTTTATATAAACTTTCAGCATTTGAGCTGAAATAGAGGTATTAACACATCCAAATTAAGACCTTATTTTAGAAATTAATAAAAGTTGTTATGAAACAAATTCATGAGTAATTAAGAAATTTGATATAGAAAGGGAGTTATGATAAAAGGTACTGACCACCAAATTGGAAATTGAACACCTTCGTGAATCCTGTCATTCCCCTATGGAAAAAGCGATTTTTGAATTCATGTTTTCTACCGGTTGTCGAATTGGAGAAATAGTTGCGTTAGAAAAGAACCATATTAATAGGTCCATTCAATCTGCGAGAGTTAGAGGAAAAGGCGACAAGGAAAGTTTATTTTAATACGTGGCTCAAACGCTATATTGAAAGCCGTAAAGATGCTAATTCAGCCATCTTTGTAACAGCTAGACGGCCACACAAAATGAGTGTCCCCTAAATGCGATACATCATCAAGCTTATTTCTAATCGTGCGGAAATTAATAAAGATATTCATCCTCACCAACTTAGACACAGCTACGCAACTCATTTGTTGAATAATGGAGCTCCTATTGAAGTGATACAAAGTCTTTTGGGACATGAAAAAAGGGAGACCACAAGGATCTACGCACGGTTAAGCGGAAGGTTAAGAAAGGAGTATTATCAGAAGTACTTTTAATGCAAAAGGAGCAACGTCTTAAAAGACGTTGCTCCTTTTGACTAAAGCACCCGTTAGCTGAAGAAGAACAGAGACGCTTATAAACAATCACACTCGATTGCGGATATCATAGTACTCGTCTTATTCAGCTAACACACGTAGGTTGATTGAATAGCAATACCGTTATTACTAATTTCCACAGGACTTAAAATTCCACATAAAATGGTTGTTTGCTGCTATCAAGACAGTACTCTATTCTTTGTCTAAAATTTTCAATAGTTATCATTTTCAAAGCCTGCTCGATAGGGAAAAAACCCACCTCTAAACTTTCTGGGGAAGTTGTTAATTTGCCACCAGTTGGCTTAGCTAAAAAGAGAGTATTACAAATTGACTTATTCACATTTTGAAATACCCCGCAGAATTTAAGAACTTCAATATCAATACCTGACTCCTCTTTAGTTTCCCTTATTGCAGCGTCTTTCAGAGACTCACCTTCCTCAACTATTCCACCTGGCATTTCCCAACCTCTCATAGGACCTTTAATTAGCAAAATTTCCTTTTGGTCGTTGAGTACAATAGTTGCAGCCGAAACAAAGTGTTTAGAAGGTGTGTAAATATGTGATGTGTTTTGTCACAAAGTCATTGCCCCCTTTTTGTTCAATAATTTACAAATACTAACTTATTCTACACAATCGCAAAAAAACCTTTTTCTTCAGCTATACTGCACCGTTAGTTCAATAAGAAAAAGCTACCTTTACAGGCAGCCACTTGTTTAACTAAAGCCCCCGTTAGCACAATAAGAAAAGCCTTCGAAATCACTAATTACTCTCTTTACTTTTCTTATAAAAGTTTGATACCACCCCTAATATAATTCCGATTACAATTAAGGGTATAGAAAATGTTGAATATGGTTCAGGAGTATCCGCAATCCCAATTGTCTGATTAAAAGAAAATCCAACTGACATTAGCAATATTCCTAAATAAAATAAGATTTTTCCAATCTTGTTATAGCTTTTCAATAAAAACACCCCTTACATTTCTCATTCTTATATAACCATCTTAAACTAAACTGCATCTTTAGTTTAATAAGAAAAAAGGCTTTACTCCTTCTTGAAGTTAAGCACCCGTTAGTTGAATAAGATTTATTCGTCCTCAAAGTCATCCCCGTTCTCTTCTTCTGAAATTAAAATAATAAATTCTTTCAAATTAGGGGCATATTCTTCATGTTCTACATCTTCGTGATACCAAATATAAATTTCATTCTCCATTCTTCCGTTATTTACTTTAAAACATAGTTTATCTCCCGAACCATCATCACCGATTGCAATAAGGTCTTTCGACATATCTTCTTCTCTAACTTCGGTGTTTTGTCTAACAACATCATCCCAAGTTTTTTGGGGATTTCTATGGTCTTTAATAGGATATAGTGTCCATTCACCTACTTCTGCATTATTGATTAACTTGAAAAGTTCCTTATATTGTTCTGGGAAGACTGCACCTAACTTGTCTTCTGTTGCCTTTATGTCTGATTCACCAACGCCTATTTTCCTTGTCTGTATTAGTTCTATTACATCTTTCATTAAATAACCTCCCTGTTAGTTTTATGAAATATTAAATGTTATAAAGTATTTCCTTATTGAACTAACCTGCCGCGTTAGTTCAATAAGAAAAAGGCTTTACCCCTTCTTGTAGTAAAGCACCCTTTAGTTGAATAACACTACTTGTGAGATAAAGGTTTTTCTGGTCGGTTAGAGCAATATTTGCAATTAGGGTCACTACATTTAGATTCAATCCAACTATTACATTTAGGACAAAAATACGTATCAAAATCATCATAATAAACTAAATTAAACTTGCATTTAGAACAATATTTTTCTTGTTCAATTTGACCATAAAATTCAAAGTCATCTATTATCACTTTGCTATATACTTCTTTAATATTCATAAAAAACCTCCATAAAATTAATAACCTGCTGCGTTAGTTCAATAAGAAATAGGCTTCACTCCTTTTTGAAGAAAGCACCCGTTAGTGCAACGAGAATGACTTTTTCAATTAAGATAAGTTAATAAGTAAATCAAACTTAATGACTATAACTATGGCAAGTAAAAATAAAACCCCTTCGCTAATAGTTAGAATATATTGTTTGGGGTTCTGCGAATATTTACACTCAAAAAATGCCCTTACTGCGTAATCTAATAAAATGTAGAAAAACGATGTAATTAGTATTAGATTTATCGAATATTCTCGAGTTATGATCAAGATATTAGTAACGATAAATGCAATCGTAGAAATAATTCTGATAGCCCAATCAATTTTTCTATGCAAGTCGTTTATGTGGTTGTAAGAAAAAAAGGATTTTTTTTCTTTCTCGATTTTTATTAATTTCCTCAAAAGCAACTTAACTATTGTACTTAAAACAAACACAACCAATACAAAAAGTGCTAATTTTACCCAAATCATACAATACCCCCTTATTTAACTATACTGCCTCGTTAGTTCAGTAAGAAAAAGCTACCCTTACTTGCAGCCACTTGTTCAACTAAAACACCCGTTTTCTAATGAAGTTTTTATATAGAAATATAATAATTCCACATATAATTGCTATTCCTACCAAAGAAAAGACAAAGAAAAAGGGGGAAATAACCATACCAAATGCTACTTCATTTTGAAGATAGTCTACTTTCTCCCATGAACCTGATATATCTGGCTTATAGAATTTTGTTTTTATATAACCAATTCCTATCGTGCAAACAATATAAATTAAATGAATAATTACCGAAGCTATAAATGCTTGAATCACTAATTTCATTTATACTCCTCCCCCATAATTGACCATAATAATCCCAATTTGTTACTTAAACTAAACTGCCCCGTTAGTTGAACAAGCATAATCTAATGCATATATTGGTCGAACTGCGACTTATGTTTACTTTTTGTTGAACTTGTCAATCCTATAAATAAAACATTACGGAGGTATTTTTATGATTGGATTACTAACAAAAAACTCGCAAGGAAGGTATGCATTCTATAATGGTTTTTACTTTACAGCTGGTGATGCTATTGAAATCAAACTAGATATTAATCATTGGGTACAAACTATAATTAAATATAAGGATGAAGATTACTATTTAAAAGATTTTCCTAATCTTAAAATCGAAGGATTGACTGCGAGAAAAGTTGTATAACTTTTCTCGTTTTTTTAATTAGACATAATGTTCAAAAGCGACATAAAGCATTCATTCTCTTGTTCAACTAAACTCGATGTTAGTTCAATATGAAAAAAGAGTTGCCTAAGCAACCCATGCTTCAACTAAATTGACATTATTCTTGAGATAAATTTAACCAATTTTTTTCATCAATGGATTGGATTTTATACTTTGAACCAACTATATCTAACATTCTTTGATAAGTTTTAACATCCCAAGAATCATCCACATGTTCATATAAGTCTTTTTGTATAAATTCTTGAGTAATATAGTTTGTAACAGAACTAATGTCAACTAATTCTCCAAAAAACTGTCTTAACATAATCGAATCCTCTTTTTCTAAAGGTTCATCTGATAGGAGATAAATCCTAAATACATTAACAATTACATTTATATCTTCGTCATCAAAAAAACAAAGTGGCTCTAACTTTTTATCTTCTTCTGTAAAGGGTCCTCTAGTATCTTCAATAATGACATAAGCCAGCATTTTATTATCTTTAAAGAAACGAAAAACTTCTAAATCTCGTAATCTTAGTTTTCTATCGATTGAAATCATTTTTTTCACCTATCCAAATATGAATTTATGACCTGCAGTAATATCTGTACATATTCTTCAGTCTAAACAAATTACCCTTCTGAAACTATAAAAAACAAACATTTTCTTCTTGAACTAACCTGCCTCGTTAGTTGAACAAGCAACTTCTCTTCTATTGCACATTGTGCTCGTACTGGGAAGCAATCCTAATTACCCTTTACAATTGGATTTCTTCTTGAATTAATGGCAAAGGAGCAATAAATTAGTACAGATGTTCTTTTAAAGGTATAATAGCCTTATTATAAATAAAAGGAGTTTTGCTTTATGGGTCAAAGAGTCCCCTATTATGAAATTGCACCTGATGGTATGAAAATTATGATGGATATGGAGAAGTACACGAAAACGACAGCAATCGAACGAAAACTTCGTGAGCTTATTAAAATTCGCGCTTCTCAAATTAACGGATGTGCATTTTGTTTGAATATGCATACATCAGATGCTCGAAAAATGGGTGAAACCGAACAGCGACTTTACTGTGTTAGTGCATGGAAAGAGTGTGAATTCTACACAGAAGCAGAAAAAGTAGCTTTAGAGTTGACAGAGTACGTGACATTAATCCCGACAAAACGTGTTCCGGATGAGCTTTATCAACGAGTACGCGAACATTATGACGAGAAACAATATGTTGACCTTGTTCTAATCATCAATCAAATCAACAATTGGAATAGAATTTCTATTGCAATGGGAAATATAGCAACTGAAAAATAATTACAATCAAAGAGCATCTTATGGTGCTCTTTTTTTCCTAAACAATATGTGTCAAATGCGACATTAAAGAAGGGATTTTTCATTTCTCTTCTTCAACTAACCTGCTGCGTTAGTTCAATAAGAAAAAGCTACCCTTACAGGCGGGCAATTGTTTATCTAAAGCACCAGTTAGTTGAAGAGGAGGCATTTATATTTCAAGCCATTCGTTCAAATTAGCAATGCCGCTATATGATTTATTCCAGACGATGTTTTCTTCTAAGAATTCTATTCCTGCATTAGTAAGCTGTGGCGAGTTAAGTGCAACCGAGTGAACTGCTTCATCAAACCACTCATCATCACCATAGTAATAAATGGTAATTCCTTTTACATATCCTAAATCATCGATAACTTCTATAATTTCAGCCCACATGAACAATTCTAAATGATAATCTATATGATTGGGCATGCTACCATTATTTATTTCAAACAGTATACTGTACATCAATTTTTTCTTATTCAAGTTATCCCCCCCCTAAAAAAACCTGCATTGTTAGTTTAAGTGTACCATTTCAAAATGATAGTCTTGTTTAACTAAAGCACCCGTTAGCCATCCATGCAGTCAAAAACGCTGCACCAAAGAGGATGAAAATTGTTTCAGAACGGGTATAGATTAGTATGGCTGGCGAAGAAGGTCGATGAACTATGGTGCCATAGAACCCAACCGTTAGTTTGACTCCAACGACCACGGTGCATCACAGACTCTCACACTTAATACGAGTAGCACTCATGGGGGATTAATCCTACTCTGGTTATTGCACCAGCCTTGCCTTTATTCTAAATAGAATGGAGTCGGTTCCTAATTTACCTATCATCTCAATGTAATCATTCTGAAGGCTCAGCCATATTTTAAAAAAACTATTTCTGAGTCTCTTTTGATATGCAATTTTATAGATTTTGAGTGTTTTTTAATTTTCATGGGAGTTGAACAAGTATAAACTAGATCTTAAAATCAACCGATCCATTTTTGATTTATTTGAAATCAAGATTAGCCAATAGCTAAAGTACAATGCATCTTTTAAAATCAGCATATACTGAATACTATATTAGGAAGTAAGGGGGTGAAACTATGTATCCTCGGTTCAACTCTTCTTGTATTAGTAAACAGGAAGATAGTTTAAAAAGTTCCATGCGTTTAGTTTGGGAACAACACGTATACTGGACAAGATTGACGATCATCAGCATAGCTTTTAATTTACCTGATGTAAATTTTACTACCGCACGTCTTCTACAGAACGCTACAGATATGGGAAATTTACTAAAGCCTTTCTATGGAAATAAAAAAGCCGTAATGTTCAGCAACTTAATAAGGGATCACCTTGTAATTGCTGCGGAACTTGTCAAAGCTGCAAAAGCAAACGATCAAAAAGCTGCTACAGATGCAGAGAGGAGATGGTACGAAAATGGAGCAAAAAATTCTGAATTCGTAAGTACAATCAATCCTTATATATCAAAAAGGGGCTACCAGAAAATGTTTTTCGAGCATCTTGAACTTACTAAAATGGAAGCAGTATTTATGCTCCAAAAAAATTTTAGAGAAAGTATTGCTACGTTTGATAAAATTGAGCTGGAGGCTTTACACATGGCCGACACATTAACGGTTGCAATCGTAAAACAATTCCCCGAAAAATTTCAAATATAAGGGTTGCTGATTGTGATATCGAACTAAACAGTTACATTAGCACAATAATTTCAACAAAAAAGGGCGTAAATACCTCTTGAATCAACGCCACCGAACTTGTGATTATGTCCTAAGAGGACATTGTACTACCCTCATTTATAATACAATTTGTAACCATATTTATCTCAATTATATAAATTATTGAAAATAGCAATAAGGAGTAGTACATTTGGAAATCCCTGTTTCTGGATTCATGTATCATTCAGACGATTCGGATCCTCAGCATTCCCACCAACTTTTATCACTTCATGGGATGGCAGACCTGTCCCTGCCCATGTAGAAGAGAATTTTTTCCTTTCTTCTTACTCGCAACTCTATTTTTAACCTAAAATTAAGTTAGAATGCGATTAGTGCTTCTATTTCACACAATTGTATAACTCCTCATGTCGTTCTTTATTAGTAATTAGTAATCAAATACTTTTACCTACAACTTATGTTGTTCTTTTATTGGACATGGTTGTAGGTGAAATAAAACTTGGTGCTCGTCATTGTAGTACCTTATGTTTATTAGTACGGTCTGAATCCTCACAAAACTAGATGAACGACCTTAACAGTAAAATTGAGAAAAACAGGCAATGTAAATGATTCCATCCTCTATTCATTAAGCTTTGTCTTTCATTTAAAAAGTCCATGAATAATTTCGCAATAACTTGTATCGAATTTAATTGTTTTCCATTATCACTTTGTATTAAATGATCATTCATCAATTTGTATTCAGTAAAACTATATATCCAGATTTACCTTATGATAAGTTTTCTCAAACTAAAGAAAACTTTATAGTTGTTTAAAAACACAAACATAAAAAGTCGATTCCCTAATAGATATTGGGATTCGACTTTTTTAGATTGAAAATTTATTTAGTTATGTCATCTAATTCTTTTAATGTATTAGTAAGTTGATCGTTCAATGATTTAATGCATCTTTTCGAGTACAATCTTCATTAGCAGTGAAAATTGCATCTAATAAAAAGAAGAAAAGAATTGCAGGAAGTAACTGAGAACCATACAAGTTTCACCGTAAATGACATAAGAATAGAGCCTAAAATGAACGCGTATAGCAGTGAAGGTGAAACAATTGATGGGAATGAAGAGCAAACCCATAACAAATAGAAATTGCGCGATAAATGCTATTATCTCACAGTTTCTTTACAATAAAAAACGACCAACTCATTTAGGAGAAGATCGATTTTTAGAAGAGGAGGTTCAAAATCGGATTGTAACGATATTATTTTTGCCTACTTAATTCATCATCTCTCTAAAATCGTTTATCAAATAGACAATTAAATTGCCCTACGACCAAAAAGTGATGTTTTCACTGTTGAAGCTCTCTTGATTAATCCAAATAATCTACATCATTTTTGGATTAGTATCTCATAAAAGTTGCTCCTACAATGATTAGTAAGATAAACAATACTACAATCAATACGAAGGTCGACCCGTTGTTACTGTACCCACCATATGAGCTTTCACCACATCCATACATAATATACCCCCTCCTTTTCCTAATGATACTTATAGATTATGAAAGAATTATGTTATAGATAAGGTAATTTATCATGTATCGAAGAATTTAATTAGTTGAGTGAGGTTTTTTGTGCAAATTTGAACTAAACGCATAATTTAGAAGGCTATTTTAAGTTAGGCTTTCAAGTAAAATAATAATGCCCCACCCACAATTAAGTGAGCAAGGAATAATTATAATTTACATTTAAATCGTTCATGTTGGTTTGGAATAAAGATTGATTAAAACACAGTTACAAATGCTGTTTCTAATAGAAAATCATAGCCCCTATTTTGAACAAAGATTGATCACAAAGGGGCTATTTTTCATATCTGTATAGAGCTTTTTGTAATAAAGATTGATTATTTCGGAAATCGAATATTTAACTAAAGCACCCGTTTATATGAAATCCATTTTTTTCAAAACTCTTTTAAAAGCAAAATTATCTGTATCGCAAGTAGCTATAACCTTTTTAACATTTAGTCGAGATAATCCCCAACCTACCATCGCTTTATCCATTTCAGTTGCATAACCTTTACTTTGATAACTTGGTACAATACTATACCCAATATCGATAATACCTTCTTTGTTTGGTCCGCCTTTAAAATCCATATCACCCATAATCATATTATCTTCCTTATGGATGATAATTCCCACTCAATCGTCGCTGGTTGCTTAGAAGTAATATCATACGGTACGCTCGCCAACCACTGATATATAAGGGTTTTACGCTTTTCATCAAAACAGAAAAATCCGTTCAAATCATGTAATTCTTGTCCTCAATTGTAGCTGGTGAACCCCCCGTTTACAACGTTATTATTTTGAATAATGGCTATGTCGTTTCAATGTCAAAATCAATTAGTGAGGAATGGATATCTGATGACGAGTTTTTTGTCACCGAATCTGAAATTTAGGAGAATAATAAACTCCATCATCAATTGAAAAAAGAACTTCGAATAAGAAAAACATAGGGAGATTTTAGTCTTCCTATGTTTTCATTCATATTATTTATCTGTTTGTTTTTGCTTTTTTTTCAAATACTCCGCACGTATTTTTTCAAGTTGCTGCTTTTTATCAAATTTGGCAGGCTTGTGTTTTTCATGATACTTTGCCACAGCCATCTGACCTTTGGTATCCAATTGATATTTCCCCACTTTGTTCACCTACTTTTCTTGTCATTAAAGAGAATCTATTCAACAAATATAATATACCTTATTTTACTGAAGTAAACCTTTTTACTTTATTAGTGTACTGCCTAACCTTGCATATATCAGTAAAAACTTAGTAAAATAATTCAGAGCCAAATGGTATTCATTATACTTATCTTTACGACCTTAAATTTGCTGATTGATTTTAAAGTCATCAATCAAGTCGCTAATATTAACTAAAACAAAAAACCTCTTCCAGTTATTTGTTATAAATAACTAAAAGAGAGTTTAATTTTTGAAATATAAATAGTTGTACGTTAATCATTGATTTAGTTCTTAACAAACTACGTTAGACATTGATATGACTGCGTTTATAACAATCAACATCAACGGTTAATGATAAAAACCATTTTAACTCATATTGATTTTTTATCTGAGCAGGTTGAGCTGCTAAACCAAGAGGTAGCTACTAGATTATCCTCCCATCAAGAAGATATTGAACGGTTGGATTCTATCGCTGGCATTGCCACTCGTATGGCGGAACAGATTATAGCTGAAGTCGGAACTGATGTGGAGAAACAATTTCCCAGTGCGGCTCACTTATGTTCTTGGGCAGGATTAACACCTGGACATAATGAGAGTGCCGGTAAGCGAAAATCAACCAACATGAAAAAAGGAAATAAATAATTGAAATCTGCCTTAATAGAAGCCGCTCATTCTGTCAAAGGTTCCAAAACATATCTAGGTGTATTGTATAGACGTACCGCATCCCGAAAAGGTAAAAAGCGTGCAGGAGTAACTGTCGCTCATGCCATTTTAAGAATCTCCTATTCGAAGACTTGAAAACTTAGGTTACAACGTCACTATCACTGAACCGAATGCCTCCTAATCCAACCCACAATTTGATTCTCATTTAGGCGCTGCACTTTTTTAAAAAATAAATGAGCTGCGTCTGATTTCGTATTGCCTTTTTCTCTAAATCGAAGATTTTAATTTTCATGGGAGTTGAATAAGCACTATGAATTAGATATACTTTTATTTTCCTGATCAACTTCTTGATTGCAATATTCATTATAAATTAGTTTCATTGCATCAATAATTATTTCATCTGCTGATTTCTCTTTATTTCGATTTGGTAACTCCTTTGCCCCCAAAACAAATAATAATGGATTTTTGGAAAACTCACCCATTATCCCAATATCAACTACAACATTATCTAATCCACCAGTCATATGATTTAAGAAATGGCTTGGTATACCTTCTATATCACCTCGTTGCCTAACTAATCCATTAATAACTGGAACCCATAGATCAGGATTAATTTTGTACCCTTGATGTATTAATCGTAAAAGTTCCAACATCTCACTCAATTCACCCTTGTTATCTAAGTCTCTGGGATTTTGAGTAATATTTATGTTTTTAAAATAGGATTTTATTTTTTGATTAATCATTTCCCATCCACCACAAAATTGAACAATTCTGTCCGCAACAAAGCTATCGTGACAGGCTACCATCACTTCCACCGCATCTCGGAGTGCCAAGTTTTCTCTATTTTGAAAGTGAGGATACACTTCGTTACTATCCTCTTCTGGATTTAAAGTTACATCTTCAACAATATCGGTCCATTTATAGTGTCTTTCTTCAACCAATCTTGCGATACAAAAGGCAATTGCAACTTTTGCTGCAGAAGCAAGAGGTACTAATAAACCTTTATTTAATGATAAAAGTATATCTTGTTTTACTTGAGAATAAATAATAATTCCCACTTCACCTGACTCTAATTCCTTTATTTTTTCAAGAACATTCTCCATTTCCGAACCCCACTTTACAATATTTTCTATTTTCTCTGTAAACTTGTCTTATTCAACTAAACTGCACCGTTAATTTAATAAGAACAGAGACGCTTATTAAACAATTGCGCCCGTTAACGGAATATGTTTATAAATACCGTCTTATCCTGTTACCGTTAATAAAACTGCTATTGTATTGAATACTCCATGGACTATCATTCCTGGAATGACAGAACCTGTCTTTTCATACACCCAAGCGAACACAACACCGTTGATGAAATTCACGGGCATTGCGTTTATAGTTGGAAAGTACGCTATCGTAAATATTAGCGAGCTAATCACGATTCCCCAATTCATTCCAAGTCTAACTCTTAACCAACGGTAGATAAACCCTCGATAAAAAATCTCTTCATAAACTGGAGATACTACGCCAGCGGAAATAATACCAATGAGTATAGTAAACAGATTAATATTTTGCTGTAAGCTCTCCGTCTTGCTGTTATCTACACTATTACCTAATCAACTTGTTAGTAATACTACTGCTACGCTTAAAATAACAGTTATCAATAACCATATTGGGATTTTTAACCAGTACTTTGTAGAAAAACTTCTTACCCCTACCTCTTTCCATGAGAGATTTTTAGGACGTAGTGCGATAAAATATAACCCTGACATGAGTACAATCGCAATTGTTAATCCAGTTAATGTTCCTGAGTATAGTGTATTGCTAAACAAAGATAGATAAAGTGATTGGACGCCATATTTAACAACCACAATCACAAATATAAATTCGAGTAATAGCAGTAGCGTAAATTCCTTCCCAGTCCATGTGTCCTTCTGTTTCCATGCCGGAACATTCATAACCTAAATTCTCTTCGATAATTATTTTTTTATTAAACAATATGACCCGATTGTTGAATTCAAGTTAACAACACTGTTCAACTAATCTGCCCCTTTACTTTAATACGCTTGAAACGAATGAAAGTTCCGAATTTTAGAAATTTACCATATATAATTATCAAAAGTCCATTTTTTCTTATTGAACTAAACTGCCCCTTTAGTTCAATAAGAAAAAGGCTTTACTCCTTCTAGAAGTAAAGCACCCGTTAGTTGAATAAGAAACTCAGAACTGGCGGTAAGAATAACAGACTAATTGAAGTGAAAATAAGTATTTGAGAAACTAATTTCGGTAGTTTTTCTCTACCTTTTCCTTTATACCATCCGCTAAATTGCAATTTATTTCTATATAGTACAAAAATCAAAGTAAGAATAGCTATATAAGTCATCCAACCATATTTGTCAATATCAGTGCCAATTTCTAAATATACATTTCCAACAATATAACCCAAAATGCCAACAACAATAGCCATTATGAACAAAATTCGTATTAACTCTAGGAATATAACAACAGGAGTCATCAACACAGTACGAATAGATTTCTCACCATCACGACTATTTTCCACTAATTCCACCTCCTTTAGTTGTTATTTCTAACAAGAATAAAGTCTGTCTGCTGACAGCCATGTTCTGCTAAAGCACCCGTTAGTTGAATAAGCACCTTCTCTTTTACTACACATTATAGTCGAAATGCGTATTAGATATTAATCGTATTTTTTCCACCCATTTGTCATACTTCAAACTTCATGTATCAAATGGAATTAGCGATAAATTATTTTCCATTCTTAATGAAACTTAAGAGGGATTTCTTAATTGAGTGTAGAAAAATATATGTGCAAACAAAACACAGGAGGCTACTATGACTAATTTAATATCACATATTGCTACACTGGAAATACCAGTTACTAATTTAGAAGAATCTATAGAGTTTTATATCGATATCCTAGGTGCCGAAGTCCACTTTCAAGGTAAAAAAAATGCTATGCTTACTATGAAATCAAAAGGAGTTCCAACGATTTTCTTGGTTGAAACTGAAGAAATTAATGGATTATCATTCAGAAATACAAATACTAATATCGTTCATAGCATAATTGACTTTATACTCCTACCTTAAAAGAATTATATGAGTGGCTTGAAGGAAAACAAGTTGAAGTTGGTCCTTTAAATTTACAAGGCGAATTTGGTGGTTTTGGATTTAAAGATCCTTCTGGAAATTGGTTAAGTGCCTGCAATATCCTTCACCCAGAACAGTAAATTTTTTTACTTTTTAAGTTACAGGCGTAATTTTTTTGCGCCTTTCTTTCTATTACACATAATGAGTCTAATGCGACATAAAAACTCCCATTTTCTTCTTCAACTAACCTGCCCCTTTAGTTCAATAAGAAAAAAGGCTTTACTCCTTCTTGAAGAAAAGCACCCGTTAACTTAAGAAGGATTATTGATTTCTTGCAATAATAATTCTAAATCAAATTTCAAGTTACTTCTTGTCTCTATATCAAATTCTCTTAATATCACCGAAAAAGATACAATCGTGGAGGCGTTGTGGAAAGCGGAAGGGAATAAAACACGGGCGAGTAGGTTGCTTGGGATAAGTAGGCCTTGGTTGTATAAGAAGATGAAGGAGTTTGGGTTGTATTGATGGGGAGTTCTCCTTCACCTCTGGTGTTTCGAAAACCGTTAAGGTATTTGGCAATTTATAGATAATTGGAATGAACGTAGGCACCGAAAAGTTCCTTTTCACTAAAACTTTCCGATGCCTTTTTATTTATAAATGTCAATTATAATTTTTGGGTAAACTTAAAAATCAATTCAACAATTACAATAATCAGCAAATTGGGAATGATCCTACTCAACTGCACGTTGTATCGTTGCGGCTTTAAATCAAATGAATAAAATTAGCAAAACCATTATTCTATTTCTTGTTTCGGTTTATCGTTCCATTCTGGTGTTCTCTTTTCAAAAAAAGCATTAATTCCTTCTACTGCATCAGGATGTTTACTATTTAAAGCAATAACTTCAGTTGAATAATTTAATGCTTGAAAATCTTCCATATTGAGTTGTTGGTAAAATTGTCTTTTACCTAATTCTATAATGTTCAAGCTTTGTTTCGTAATGTCTTTCGCTAATTTATCTGTTTCGTCATCCAACTTTTCAACTGGAACTACTTTATTTACTAACCCCTCTGCTTCCGCTTCTTCTGCTGACATAAGATTACCTGTAAATAATAATTCTGCTGCTTTCTTTCTTCCAATATTTCGACTTAAAAATACTGCTGGTGTACTACAAAATAATCCACTATTAATTCCTGGAACTGCAAAACGTGCTCGATCACTGGCAATCGCTAAATCACTTGCTGCAACGAGTTGACAACCTGCTGCAACCGCAACACCTTCTACTTTCGAAATAACAATTTGTGGAATTTCTCTTATTCGTTTCATGAGTTGCTGGCATACTTGAAACAATGCTAATACTTCATTTTCCGTTCTCGTTTCTATTTCTCTTAAACTATGACCTGCACTAAAAGACTTTTCGGATCCTTCGATAATGATCACTTTCACTTCACGCTTCATAGCTAATTCTTGGAGTAATTGGTCAAACTCTTGCATCAATTGCAATGATAACGTGTTAAACTCTTTCGGGTTTTCTAATGTAATGTATGCTATATCTTCTGACTGTCTAAATGATAAAAATTCCATATAAACTCTCCTTTTTTCACATAGCTTATTATTGCAAAATTCACACACAACATATGTATATCATAAATAAATATGAATTTTCTGTCAATGAGCCGGTTTTTTAAGTTTATATAATCGTTAAACCCTTCTTTCAAAAACCTTCCCTTTAAGCGAATATATTCGCTATATATTTGGAAATTCCTTCTTGAACTAACCTGCGCGTTAGTTTAAGTGTAACATTTCACAATGGATTTCTGAGGTCCACTTGATGTTTTAGATAAAAAAATAATATTTCCACTGAGTATTGTTAATCGTCTTCTAAGTACAAAAACAACCTTCTTTATAAACTTCACATCTTACACACTCTTTCTGAACATCAAATCTTCCATGCTTTTTTTCAGCAAGCCATAATTCGGATTTTAAATTGTTATCTATTTGAAATAAATTTCTTTTCAAATTTCTAATCCATATTGAGAATTTCTTAAAAACAACCTTTTTTTCTAAACTACTTTTCTTTAAGAACAATTTAATTTTTAACGAGAGAATGTAGACTTAATACTACTAAATTAATCGAGTTTATCTACAATTACCAAATTGTACAATCACCTTTCGCTTTAAAATCATAGTTTATAAATGTAAGGATAAGCTTTACAAACCAAAAGGAGGTATT
>NZ_FOGY01000013.1 GCF_900111345.1 Psychrobacillus sp. OK032 | reverse complement strand
TCTAAAACCAATATTGTTCTAAAAATAGATTATAGAGAAATAGTACCATCATAGCTATGATCAAATTTTGGAAAAGGGGAGGTTAGGATGAAAAAGATTGGTTTTGGGAGTAATATTGGTAGCATGATTCGAAAAAAGTAGGACAGCTTCAATTATTAGTAGTAACGAAAACAAAGGGTTAGGCAGCTTAGATATAGAAAATGTACGATGTCTGAAAAATATTTTATTCAACTAACGGGTGCTTTACTTCAAGAAGGAGTAAAGCCTTTTTCTTCTTAAACTAAAGCGGCAGTTTAGTTGAACAAGAAAAAATCGATTTTTGACATTTTTAAGAGGGGAGTTTATTTAAAATTGGAACATCAATTCGTTTCAAACGTTTTATAGTAAAGGGAGTGTTTAGTGGAAGAAGGAATTATTGCCTATCGTAGATAATAAAAGAATTTAAGGGGGAGGTATAGTTATGTGGATAATATTTGGGGTTATTGCAATAGTAGCAACTTTTATAAATCTTTATATGTATAAAGCAGGAAAGGATTATAAGCTTGCTATGGCGATAGGGTTATCATTTACAGCCTTAACACTTTGTTCAGAATACAGTCTTGTATCTCAGTGGGTAAAAGTGGAAGATTGGGCAGCTTTATTGGATGTAGTACCTGGTATGGAAAGGGCATTATGGTTTTTGACAATTGTTTCTATCTTACTAAATATAGCACCTATACTTTTAGAACTAAAAGGTAAGAAATAATTACTTATTGTCACTTTATTTATATGCAATTATTGTGTTGGTCTTTATATATAACTAACGGGTGCTTTACTTTAAGAAGGGGTAAAGCTTTTTTCTTATTGAACTAACGCGGCAGGTTAGTTCAATAAGAATTGATCAGACTACCCTGTCGCTATGTTAAAATTTAGAGGCTATTCAGATATGGAAAAAGGGAGAGAAAGCAATGTTACAATCACTGATTTTTGATATGGATGGAACTCTATTTCAAACAGATAAAATTTTAGAATTATCACTTGATGATACTTTTAACCATTTGCGGTCATTAAATAAATGGGATACAGTAACCCCTATTGATAAATATCGTGAAATTATGGGTGTACCTTTACCAAAAGTATGGGAAGCTTTGTTGCCTAATCATTCCAAGGAAGACAGAGAACAAACCGATGCTTATTTTCTGGAAAGATTAGTTGAAAACATAAGAAGTGGGAAAGGTGCTTTATATCCCAATGTAAAGGAAGTTTTTACTTATTTAAAAGAGAATAATTGTTCAATTTACATAGCGAGTAATGGTTTAACGGAATACTTAAACGCAATAGTGAGTTATTATGATTTAAATAATTGGGTGACTGAAACATTTAGTATTCAACAAATACAAACGTTGGATAAAGGAGGTTTAGTTAAATCAATTCTAAAAAAATATGGTATAAAAAAAGCAGCAGTAGTCGGAGACCGTCTATCTGATATAAATGCAGCTAAAGATAATGGTTTAATTGCAATTGGATGTAATTTTGATTTTGCACAAGAAGATGAACTCGCACAGGCTGATTTGGTAATAGATGACTTAATTGAACTAACAACAATATTACCTAAAATGTAAAATAACTTCTTCAACTAACGGGTGCTTTAGTAAAATGTAGGGCTGATAATACAGCTCACTTTTCTTATTGAACTAACGGAGCAGGTTAGTTCAATAAGAAAATAGAATGTATATTTATTAAATGATTTAGGAGGAATTATAGATGGAGTGGTCCCAATGGTTGCAAGGAGGTCCTTTCCTCGAAGTTAGTTTCTTATTGGAACTTAAAGAAAAGAAAACGAAAACAGTACAGGATATTATTAATAATTTATCAAAGGTTACAAATAAAATTGAAATTGTTGACGAAAACGTTGATGAAATTATTGATTTTTTTAATAGAGGTTATCCCTATGATGAAGAAAATCCGCAAACCATTAAATTGCACTCATTAAAATTAAGATTATATGTCTATATATTAAGGAAACGTAAGGCGACATTACAATTAGAAGTGGTTTCTCCAAATGCACTAATGGTTAATTTTTGGTTTTATGGAGATGAAAATGATGAACCAGAATGTGACCAAGTTGGAATAATGAAAGAGGAATTTACAGGCTTTACAAGTTTTCTTAAAGAATTGTATTCCAGTTATGAGTTTAAAATCGGTGGAATTGCATTCGAAGAAGATGTACTGAAATTATTTGGGTTCGAAAAAACATACCCGAATGAATGTTTTCGTTACGAAAACGCGTCTCCTACCCATTTTTTAAAAGAACCCTCTTCTTTCGTAAATATAATTTGGAATGAAAAATACGAGAAATTAAGCCATATTCCTTACAATTACAAAAGGCTTGATAAGGAAGGAATACTTATTGAAACGAGTAATTTTAATGTCTAACCTTCTTCAACTAACGGGTGCTTTAGCAGAACAACGCTGTCAGTAGACAGCCTTTATTCTTGTTCAACTAAAGCGGCAGTTTAGTTGAATAAGCAAACATTTTAGGGAACACTAAAATGAGGTGTTGAACTAATGAAAAGATACATTACTTTTATAATGGCATTTCTTCTTGTTATTGTCCCTAATAACCCAAGGGCAGAAATTGAAGGATATGATATCGTTGCAAAGTCAAGAAAAGAGAATATAACCTTATACGCTAAAAAAATGAATGATTTATATTATGATTTCAAACTTGATTTCAAGGGGGAGGTTTACTCAAGACCTTTTTGGATAAACGTTGCTAATAATATTACTTATTCCCCGCAAATATACTACGAAGACATTAACAAAGATAAAAAGAAAGAGTTAATCATCATTCTGAACCAAGGCTATGGCACTGGTTTATTACAGCAAGAAATTTATGTTTATGGATATACAAACGGATTGATTGACGTACTAGTTGATAACCCTTTAGCAATTATTTATAAAAACGTAAAAACCAAGTTATCGACTGAAAAAGCCGAAATAAAAATAGGTGATAAAGTGTATAAAGTTGATATAACCCCTTTAAAAATAAAACCTACAAACTTATTTGAGGATATTGCTTTTGGCGGTGTAACTAAATATGAAGTAAAAGATCATCAACTTATTGCTACAATCTCTGGTCAAATTTCTCCAGCTGGCTTTGTTGGTCAATTTGTAATTGTTTATGAATATCGTGATAAAATGTATCAAGCGAAATCAATTGAATTTCAAACTTCACCCGATTTAAGATTTATTAACTAACGAAGCAGTATAGTTGAACAAGGTTTGGAAAGAATACCCCTAAAAGGGGTATAAGAAAATGGAAAAAATAGTTTTTGTTGTCTTACTTTTGATAATTTCAATTGGGGCTGTTGAGAAAATATCTGTTGGTTCAATAGAATCAGCTGAAGGTACATTTAAAGTCGATGAACAACAAGAATTATCAATAAAACAAGCGATTGAATTAGCATATCCTGCTGCTTTGGAATGGGATGAAAATGCACAATTACTAGATGCGATAAATATAGATTTAGATGATAAGGCTGAGAAGTCAATTGGAAGCAACGGGAAAAGAAAATATTGGAATATTAATTTTGGAGTACCAGATACTCATAAGAATTTTTTGGTAACCATTTATAAAGGGGAAATTGAAGAAAAAAAAGATTTAACAGTGGATGGTAACTCGCCTTATCCCAAAAAGGATTTTATTGTCTTAGAAGATATTAAATATGATTCACCAGAGTTGCTTAAAAAAGCACTGAAAATGGGCAATGTTTATCCTGGTAGAGACTGGGCGAAAGGTTATAATTTTATGCTTATAAAAAATCGAGAGACCAACATTAATTACCATGATCTTAGTGGTAGGTTGGAATAGTGATAGGACAGAAATGAAAGCAGCGGGCTTTAATGCTTCAACAGGAGAATACATTAAACCTGATTTATAAGTTATTGTTCCTTATTAAGCTAACGGGTGCTTTACTTCAAGAAGGAGTAAAGCCTTTTTTCTTATTGAACTAATGCAGCGGGTTAGATTAAGAAGAACTTTTAATTAATAGGGGTGTAGAAATGAAATTTCGCTATTTCGTTATTTTTATTATTGGATTTTGTTTAAGTTTTATTTTATCAACAGATTTATTTGAAGAAAGTAGTAGAGTTTTAAATACGTTATATAGAATCTGCTTTGGACTGTTTTTTCTATTCGTAATTTGGCTTGTCAAACCTAAAAGAAATAATGTGGATGATAAGATTAACAGCGATTAATGAGTATCCATCTTGTCTTATTTCGCTAACGGGGTGCTTCAAAGTTACATAGGAGGTTAGTGTATTGAAAACCGAACTGGGAATGTCATTTTTTACTGACTCGAAACTTCGAAGTGAAGTCATTAAGATATTTAATAATTATAATATTTTTGTAGAATTCCCCGAAGTGGGTAGTAGGACATCTGAAGTTACCTTTAATATTAAGGTTCCTCTTGATAAAAGTATAAACTATGACACTGTTAAAGTGATTTATGAATACTTAGAAAAACAATTGAAAATTGATTTTATCGGTGAAAAAATTAGTTTCATTTGTTCAGATGATGAATATAGGGAGTCTCCATTATTTGTTTTGGACTCCACAGGCAATTCTCAAAGTGCATTTTTAGAAGATAAAGGAACAAAGTTTCATAAGGAAACATTTTGTGAAGTCTGCGGACTTATTCAGAGAGATCAACTTTCTCCGTTAGTAATAGATACATCCAAAATCAAAGATAGATATATGGTAAATGTAGGACCCTTTTGGGTAGTTTCTGAGAAAATGGTAGACTTAATGAACAAATGGAACCTTAAAGGATATGATTTAAATCCTGTGGTGCATAAAGGACCTGAATCGGGTAGTCAACAAGCATATCAAATTATACCGAAACACACTCTCCCTAATTGGAGTTCTCAAATGGTATACTTTTATTTTGCTACAGAACCAGAACCATGCATTTGCGGTATCAAACGTACTAGATATGGACCATTTCATTACGATAAAGAAGACTTAAAAGATATGGATTCGGATATATACCTACCAGCCGAATGGACCCACGACGGCAGATATGTATACAAAAAGACCTTATTCAGTAAGAAGTTCCGTGATTTAATTATAGAAAATAAAATTTCCAAAGATGTTAGAGGATCTGATGATGAAAAATACGGTTCAAAAGACTGGGTATTGGAGCCAGTAATATTAGTTTAACGATTGAAGTGTTAAATGAATAAATAAGTAACCAAAACAACTTGAAATCTGTCGGTTCTAATATAGAGATGACGACGGTTTAAAGGTAGGGGAACACAATGAACAAAAAATATAGCAAGTGGTCTGCCATATTAAGTATTATTTGTGCAATAACTATTTTTACTTCTTATGCAATTGCACCACAAGAGCCTGAAGCTTCGATGGTTGTACTTCTAAAAATATTATTTTTCACCTCTATTTTCGCAGGTGTTCTTAGTCTGATACTTAGCTATTTGGCGTTTAAAAACAAAGAAGAAGGCTTTTTGAAGAAGATAGCCCCTATTATAATTTTATTGATATTGTTAGTGTTCGCCCTTTCAATTATTGGAATAATAGTAAGTCTGGGTGATTTATTTTAATGTCGCTTATTTCACTACGGGTGCTTAGTTAAAGATCATGGGGTTGCTTAGGCAACTCTTTTCTTATTGAACTAACGCGGCAGGTTAGTTGAATAAGGAAACTAAATGACTATTTGACGTCTAAAATATACGAGGGGGTATAATATGAAAATTATTAAGTTATTATTTGCCTTTATTTTAGTGTTATTATTATCTGCTTGTAATCAACAATCTGTTGAAGACCCTGCAAATCCAAAGGTTAATAGTGAATATAATCGTTCGGCAGATATTAAAGGAATAATAGTAAAAGTTGATGAAAATAAAGCTCAACTGTTAATCCAGGGAAATGGTTTTGGGCTGAATGATGATGGCGAGGGAATTATTCAGTTGGATACAAAGTATTATTCAGCTGCAAATTTTGAAAAAGACCAAAATGTTGAAATATGGGTTGATAGTCAGGTGCAAGTGGCAGAAGAGCCTAACCTCCCGATTATTAGTGATGTTGCTAAAATTAATTTTACTCAAAAAAAAGATAAATAATCTTGTGATTGTGGAAAAAACTAGTTTACATTTTAGGAATATCCGACTTCTTATTGAACTAACGCAGCAGTTTAGTTGAAGAAGGGTTTTTGAATAGAAAGGTAGAAGGTTAATATACAACAATCAAGGAGCTGGTTATGTGAATGTGCCTTTGTTAAGGGCTGAAGGGATTATCGTTAATGAAGATAAGACAGAAATTCTTGTGCAATGTGATTTTGATGAAAGTTTTTACCGTCTTCCGGGTGGAAGTATAGAATTCGGCGAAACAGCAGGTGAAGCTATTAAAAGGGAGCTAATTGAAGAATTTGATTTAGCTTTGAACATTGGCCAACTTGCTTGTATTAGTGAAAGTATTATTCAGTATGATGGGAAGAGAAGGCATGATTGCACCTTAATCCATTGGTGTTCAAGTAATAATAATGCAATGAATTATCTTTTGCATAAAGAAACTCCAAAAATCAAGCTTGTTTGGCGTACAATTTCTCAATTAAGCGAAAGACAATTTTATCCAGAGGGAATATTGGATATTATTGTTTCGGGCAACAATTTTATTAAACATATCAAAAGAGAAAAGACTTATGAGTGATTACTTATTAAACTAACGGGTGCTATACTTGAAAATCGGAATTGCTTAAAAGGCTCTTTTTGCTTGTTCCGGGGCAGGTTTAGTGGAAAAAGTAATTAACTTATTATCTATATCATATAAGTATGATAATGCGAAATAGCTATGATTAAAAAATAAAATTATTTTCCTGTAGTGGTGAAAAATACATTGCTATTATCTCAGTGTAACTTTTAATGGGAAAGGGGTTTATAGGTGAATAAAGAGAGCGATCGTTTATATTTCATCGATAATCTAAAAATAGCTTTAATTATGCTTGTAGTAGCTCACCATGCTGGACAAGCCTATGGACCAGGTGGTTGGTGGTTTTTTTTGGATGATGAATCTATCAACTGGTTGGGCAGATTTTTCTCTGTAAATGCAGCATTTTTTATGAGTATGTTTTTCTTTTTATCAGCCTATTTTCTCCCTCAATCAATCTCGAGAAAAGGGCCGAAACGGTTTTTAAAAGAACGGCTTATTAGAATTGGTATTCCATTACTACTTGGATTTCTCGTGATAATTCCTATTCTGATGTATTTATATTACATTAATTTCAGAGATTATGAACCCATCTCATTTTTTTCTTACTATGTTAATATATTTTTTGGACTTGGTAATGAACCCTCGAACTGGTCCGGGCCATCATGGCCTGATATGCAATTTGGCCATTTATGGTTTTTAGAGCATTTACTTGTGTATGCGGTTGTGTTTTCAGTCTGGACCTTCTTTACATCTAAGAAAACCACAAAAAAATTTGATGGAAACATTAAGGTTTATCAGATTCTCTCCCTGTGGTTGGTCGTTAGTTTAGTGACTTTTATTACAAGGATATGGTTTCCTATTGATCATTGGACAGCTTTTTTAGGATTTATTCAAACAGAATTTGCACATGTACCACAGTATGTGAGTTTTTTTGTTTAGGCATTATGGCCTTTCATCGCAAATGGTTTTTAACTTTGAGTGCAAGAGTAGGATACATCTGGCTTATTATTGGAATATTAATAGTAACCATTTTGTATTCTGGAGGAAATACGGTAGATCCTTTTCTTTTAAAAGGGGGGCCAAACTTCGGTTCGTTGGCTCGATCATTAATTGAGACGTTATTGTGTATTTCGCTTGTAATCGGTCTTCTAATTTTATTTAGAGAAAAAATTAACGGCACTAATCGTTGGTCAAAGATGTTATCAAACAATGTATTTGTTGTTTATTTCATCCATGTGCCAGTAGTTGTCTTCCTTCAATATACATTGAATGACCTACCAATACCGGTCATGGCTAAATTTCTTATAACGGCATTTTTAGGAATCATTCTAAGTTTTTTGCTAAGTCATTTTGTATGGCGAAAGATTCCATACCTCAAAAAAATGATGTAAAGGAAATAATTTTTAGATAAATGGAAAAGCCAGCATTACTTTTGTCTTAATAGTAGGATAATGATGTGTCATATAAATAATGGTTCTTGTTCAACTAACGGGTGCTTTACTTCAAGAAGGAGTAAAGCCATTTTTCTTATTGAACTAAAGGGGTAGTTTAGTTTAAGAAGGATTCTCTGATAAAAGGAGTATTTTGTTTGTTAAATTGGATCTAAGAGGGAATATAACGAAGTATTTACCCCATCCTAAATAAGCACATTAATCCTGTGATTAATGTGCTTATTTAGTTATGGGATGGTGGTAATTTTGAATTTCATAAAAAAAATCTCTTGTTTATTAGTTATTTTTTTAGTTTTTGTAAATTTGATTGGTCGTGAAACAATCGCTTCAGATGGTGAAATTACGCTAAAAGAAGCGATTGACATTGGATTCGAGAGAGCAAAAGAATGGAATGTAAACGCAATACTTACCAGTGTAAACAGTGTGGATGAAACGATGGGGGGCTCGAGAGGGGAAGCAGGGAAACGCTTTAATTGGTTTGTGCAATTTATGGCTGAAGGTACAGATGAGCATTTACTAATTGGTATCTCAGAAAAGAAAATTACCTTATTTAGACCGATTAAGCAATCTCAGGTTCCTACAATACCCTACGATGAGATCAAATTGGATAGCTCTGATGTTCTTCAACTAGCAAAGGATAAATATGATCTAAAACAAGGAAAAGGTTGGGCAACAGGATATCATTTTACATTGGATAACATCGAGGGTACACCAATTTTAACAGTGATTGGAAATGATCGAGATAAACGATTTACTCGAATTTCATTCAATGCCAGAAACGGAGATATAGTCAGTGCCATTCATAAATTACCATACGGTGGAGGATTAATATCCAAACGTATTGATTCCGAAAAGCTATCTAAAAAAGGGGTGGCAATAATGGGGGTTGTCGCTGGAAACAAAAAACTAGTCATATGGGGAGACAAAAAGCCAACTCAATTTAGTACAAGTAATCAACCTTTTATTGAATGGAGCGAGAACGGCGGAAAAAAATGGACAGAACTACGAGCTGATAATTATGTGACACAAGCTTGGTTTGATAGGAATGATCAATTATATGCGGTTACGGAAAAAGAAATATGGGCAGGTATTACATCCAAAAGTAAAGGAAGGAAAATTCTTTCATTAGACCACCCGATTGAGAACGTCGATTATTCCATCAACAATCATATAGCTGTGCTATCAAATGGAACTATTTATTATACAAGCGATCAAGGGGAAAGTTGGGAAAAAGCTATTGTTCCTAACCCATTTTATGTGATTCAAATATCGGATAATGGTGATTTGTTAGGACTCACAGAAGAAAGAAAGCTTTTACAAAAGATAAATGATGGATGGAACGAAATCACCATGCCGAATAGTAAGGATGTACCGTGGAATATGAAAGTGATTAATAATAGGCTATTCATTACCACAGAGAGTGGAATTTGGACGCGAAATCTTCAAGAGGTAAATTGGAGAAAAATCACCGTGGATGAAGAGATAGTTCAATTTATTAAAAAAGGAGAGAAATTATTCGGATACACCAATAGAAGTGAAGCTATCTATTCCATCAGTACGGAAGACGAAAGCAAATCTGAAAAAGTGTTTGAAGCGAACGATACTATCGTTTCTGATATGGATAGGATGGGAGATATGTTGTGGATTGCAACTGTGCCAAATTATTCATGGGAAGAAATGAAGGTTCAGCAAAGTCGATAAAAATTTCAATTGTATATCCATGAAAAAATATTGTGAAACATTTCACTTAAACAACGGGTGCCTTAGCAGAACAAGGGGCTGCCTTTAAGGGTAGCTTTTTCTTATTGAACTAACGCAGCAGTTTAGTTCAATAAGGGATATTAATCAATTGTGTTGAAAAAGTATACTAGTGGAGAGTGATTCTTTCTTACTCGAACGAGAAACTGTATATTCCTCTCCAACCAACCGCCGATTTTGTTTTATGGGCATACCCTCGGTCCATTACATACAGTGCGCCGTCTGCGTCGATAATGTGATTGACTGCGTCAGAATCAGCTACGTTTCCCGTAGATGGAATCATCTTTTCCGGAAAGACACTATCGGGCGAAGCGACGACAATTCGGACATGTAGCTTGATTCCACAGGAATCTTTTGAGATTGCCGTCCAATTTGCGGCGTTATTAGGCAACTTGATATAGGTACCATCAATGATTCGAAGGAGACCAACGTTGGCATTCAACCCTTTAGCATCCCCTTTTAAACGCCGGTAATGTGCAGCCAAACGGCCGAGAAAATCTCCTAAATGGGACGTTTTCAGCTCTGATAATCGCCGGCCAATTGACGAATGACTGATCGACTTTAATCCGATTTCTTCTAAAAACTTTGGTTTAGAACAAAGTAATAATAATCGACGTACTAACATATCATTCAAAGGATCTATACGTTTTTTTCCATTGCGGAAGCTACTTAACTTTGGACGCTGATATCCTAAAAATAATACATAATATTCAGAAAGGTGTTGACATTCAGAAATAAGTAATGATATCCTATAGTAGTTAGATATTCAAATTAGAAATGGAGGTACGGAAAATGACTACATTTAGAACTTCAAAAAATAATCGTATAATGATTTCGTGCCCAACCGCTAATTATTTTTTTGTAAATAATTAATACGGACGGCATGTTATGCCGTTCTTTTTCTATGAGCACACGCTTATGTAAAGAAGCGTGTGCTCTTTTGTGTGCATTTTTAGAAACTTTGGTGTTTTCACGCATTGCGTGTTGCATATATAAACAAAATAACAAGAAAAGGAGTGCTGGTGATGATGATCATGAAACAGCGAAGAAAGTTATTAAAAAAGGAATCTCTCGAAAGTGGATAGCACCGGTTGGGGAAAGAAAAACCCCAGTTGACTAAAATGATGCTATTGGTTTAATCGGAAAAATAATAAATGAAGGAGGAAAAAAAATGATGATACCAAAAATGAGTGGTAAGCAGATTAATAAATTTGTAGGTAAAAATAAATTGGAGTCGCCAACACACTATTTAGGTGAAAAGTGGCTAACAAGAATGGTGCTAGCCACACCTTAACAATATAATTGGACTTCTCCTTAAGGAGAAAAATAATGTTTACGATTAACGATATAGAATATGCAAAGCAACGGATGGCTGACTTGGAAAAGGAAGCAAGACAATATAAATTAGGACATAACTACCTATCTAGAAAAAAGAAAATCCAAAAATCTTTTTTGAAAAGAGTCTTGAGTTATTTTACACGCGTAAATTCAAAATAACCTTCAGAATTGGTAACGATAAGTTGACATAAAGTGAACCTTTAATCAGTGGGGGTATTACTGCCAGTTAATGCGGGATAAAGAATCCCATTGAATTCGCTACGGCGCTAGGGACGCCCCTCGCCATAAGCCAAGCAGCTTCACCGCTGGTCTGATGACTTTGGCTACCCCTGTTAAGGCTCCTGCACTTAGTTCGTTTAGATATTCATTTGTTCGATTTATATAGATAGTAGTCAATTACCTATTCATAACTAAGAATAGATCTCTAGCGCGTGTGAGTACGCACTAGAGATCTTTTTGATTAGAAATATCGATAATTAAGTGAGAGGTACCCGCGTTCTAACACGATTATTGCTGGAATTGGAGATATCCCCTTGAGTCTTTCGAGATTAAGTTGTTCTCAGATATGCATTGTGAAATGTTACACTTATACTAACAAAGGTTAGTTTAATAAGGCATACTTAAAGAAGGGTTTGCAATTGAGAGGGAGTGGAGTTGGTGGATAGGGAAAAGAACCATTACTTATATATTTTCATTGGATATATAGGTACTTTTTTAATAATGATTGCTGGTGTAAGGTACATTTTAATCATAGATGATGTCATAGGGCGTGGACTCATAATGTTTGGACTTATTTTTATCCTAAGTAGTTTAAGATTTATGGAAACCAAACTTCTTACAGTAAAAGAAAGACGAATTGTTAATTGGTCATTCTTTAGTGTGACGGCAATAATTTTTTTAATTGGTTTTACTTTCGTATAAATATCATCTTAATTGAATCATTTTCAACAAACGGGTGCTTTACTTCAAGGAGGAGAAAGCCTTTTTCTTATTGAACTAACGAAGCAGGTTAGTTGAAGATGAAAGTACAATGAAACATGGAGCTTTTTATATTCGCTTTATAATTAACATTATGCTAGTATTTACTTAGCCTGCTAAATATTTATTGAAAGTGAGGTTTGCTTATGGTCGATAATGAAATACGTGAACACATTGATAAAATATCCTCTCAGATGCGTCGACAATACTCAGAAGCGTTACGAGAACTAGATCTTCATGTCGGTCAAGATAATTTATTATGCAAATTATGGACAGCAGATGACATAACACAGATGCAATTAACGGAACTTTTGAATTGCGAGCCTTCTACCGTAACAAATATGGTCAAGACACTGGAGAAAAAGGGCTTTGTTTATCGTAAGAAAGACCCAGTGGATGGCCGGGTGAGTCGTGTTTATTTAACGGAAAAAGGTCTAGCGGTACGTGAGCCTATTACGCAAATTTGGCGCAAGCAGCAAGATAAATTACTAAAAGGACTAACAGCGGAGAATCGTGAACTCTTAAATAAGTTCTTACAGCAAATGGAGAAAAATCTTCGATAAATCTCCATTTAATTATTTACTTAGCAACCTAAGTAAATAGCGGGATAGTTTTTTTATACAAATATTTAGTAGACTAACTAAATCTGCATTTAAATTCAAATTATAAGGAGCTTGTGAGATATGTCGATTAACAATAAGGATATTAAACTTTCTATTTTGGATATTGGTACAAGATTACAAGGAAATGATCCGAGCCAGACATTGAAAGATTCCACAGAACGTATTCAACTTGCAGATGAATTAGGCTATACACGCTATTGGTTTGCAGAGCATCATAATACAGCAAACCAAGTCAGTACGACTCCAGAGTTAATGATTGCACATGCTGCTGCTAATACAAAGTGTATTAGAGTAGGTGCAGGTGGCATTATGCTACCGAATCACAGTCCATTAAAAGTTGTGGAAAACTTTTCATTATTGGAGGCACTACATCCAGCCAGAATTGATTTGGGAATCGGTAGAGCAACTGGAACGGACAATTTAACTGCTTATGCGTTAAGACGTTCTAGAGAAGCTGTATCGTCTTATGACTTTCCGGAACAATTTAATGAATTGTTATCGTTCTTCCAAAGGAATTTTTCTGCCGATCACCCGTTTAGTAAGATCATTCCAATTCCGGATGGTACGGATCGTTCATTAATACCAGATATTTATATGTTAGGCTCAAGTACTGGGGGAGTAAAGTTTGCGATAAATGAAGGTCTTGGTTTTGTTTTTGCATCCCATCTGGCACCGCATTTAGCGATTCCTGTTTTACGTGCTTATCGAAATAATTTTAAACCTTCGGCTTTAATGTCAGAACCAAAAAGTATTTTATCAACAATATTAATTACAGCTGAAACAGACGAAGAAGCAAACTATTTAGCAGGACCAGTTGAATTATATTGGGCTCGATTACATACAGGTGATATCCATTCACCTTTCCCGTCATTGGAAGAAGCCTGTAAGCACGTTTACTCAGTAAATGAAAACGCTGCAAGAGTTCAAAATAAAGATCGTTTTATTATCGGGAGTATTCAAACGGTTGCAAAGAAAATAAGACATTTAGCAAAAGAAACAATGGCAGATGAAGTGATGATTATGGAATTCTACTCTGACAAAGCAGCTAGTCACAAAGCTTATCGTTTGCTAGCGGAAGAATTTAATTTAAAAGGATAATAACAATATTAAAAGTTAAGGGAGTTAGATAGGATGGAAAACAAACCAAAAATGCTATTAGCGATGCAAGTGGGTTCAGGTTATGGTATAGAACCAGGCGCTTGGCGCATGCCTAATGCAGATCCTGCTGCTTATATGAATATGGATAAGCTTGTGGAGTTTGCGAAAATCGCGGAACGCGGAAAAATACAAATGATCTTTTTCGCTGATACGCCGGCATTAACTAACGATCTCAGTAATCAACCACCTCCGTCTCCAATAGAACCCATTATTACCATGACAGCAATGGCAAGAGAAACGGAACGAATTGGTTTCGTTTCGACTATATCTACGACTTTCAACTATCCGTATAATGTAGCCCGTCAGCTTAAAGCATTAGATGTTATCAGTAATGGTCGGATTGGTGTAAACTTTGTAACGACTTCTCATCCAGTGGCAGCGTTAAATTATGGGGACAAGATACCTAGCCGTAAAGAAAGATACGAAAAGGCACATGAATTTATTCAAATTGTCCAGGCTTTGTGGGGGAGCTGGGGAGAAGATGCGATACTACTGGATGCTGAAAATGGGAAGTTTGCGGAGATGGACAAGATCCAACCCGTAAATATAGCGGGAGAGCATTTTCAATCCCAAGGCCCTTTGCCAATTCCACCTTCAAAACAAGGGCAACCCGTTATTTTTACAGCTGGAGGATCAGAGGAAACCTTAAAAATTCTTGGTGCCTATGGCTCGGGATTGTACACAAACCCATATGATAGTGAGTCCGCGCGTGTATACAGGGAAATCTTCCGGGCAGGTGCCAAACAATTCGGACGCAGCCCGGACGAGATAAAAGTGATCCCGGGGATTATCCCGTCCATTGCACCTACGAAAGAAGAAGCGTTAGAACGCCGCAGACGACTCGATCGAAATACCGATTTAAGAGGAAAAGTACAATATTTAGGGTCAATGATTGGCCTTCCTTTATCCTACAATCAAATCGATCAGTCGGTTCCAAAGGCAATGCTTCAACATGCTTATACAAACCCACAAGATCCACGTTCTGCTTACGCATTGGAACTCGTGAAGACGGGTATTCCCATTCGCGATGTTTTGGCACACGGCGCTATCAACTACCACCCTGTGATTGTAGGTACAGCGGAAGAAGTTGCTGATTTTATGGAAGAATGGTTCGTGAAAGGCGCGTGTGATGGTTTTGCCATTCAACCAGATGTAAGCTTTGATGGTATTTCTGATTTCGTTGACCAAGTTATTCCGATTTTACAAGAACGTGGATTGTTTCATGAAGATTACGAAGGTACTACGCTGAGGGAACATATGGGTGTACCTTACCAATATGGGGGCATGGAGTAGTCTTACGGGACTGAATTTTTTAGGTTAAATACAGTTTAAGAAACAGGAAGATTTATCTGCACAAACAATATTGCCCTTAAATCTTTGAAGCCTTTAATAATGGACAATATAAATATCCCTACGATATTAGAACTTGGTAAAAATAAGGCTTAGGGAAATCAGACAATTAAGAGTATCTGTTTCAAACCAAATTTTTCAAGTGTACACTTTAATTTAAGCAAAAGAGAGGAACAAAGATGATTAAAAGTTTAGGACGTATTAATGAATTAGCGAAAAAACAGCGTAAAGAAGGTTTTACAAATAGTGAACGGATTGAACAGCAAGCGTTACGTAAAGAATATTTGCGCGAAATTCGTGGACAAGTTCTCAGCACCATTTCTAATGTGACTGTGGTTGATTCACTTGGTAATGATGTGACACCTCTAAAAGTTCGTATAGAAAAGAATTAAAAAGATATTATAGATCTAATAGTATTAGTTGAAACGTTTTGAATTATTGGGCGTGATTTGTTGAATAAGTGTCTCTTTTCTTATTAAACTCCCATGAAAATTAGTTCTTCAAGAAATGAAAAATGACAATACTTAAGAAGACCCCTACTTAATCGTTAAAAAAAAAGAGGAGAGCAAAAATAAGTCTATGGATTACGGTTGACTGGATTAAGGTCAGTATCAGTATTGACACTTCCTAACCATTTTCATTCTCTGTGGTCCAGCATTTTTTTGTGCTGCATGGATGGCTAACGGGTGCTTTACTTCAAGAAGGAGTAAAGCCTTTTTTCTTATTGAACTAAAGCAGCAGGTTAGTTTAAGAAGGATAATATATAAGCTATTCTAGATTAGAGAATTTGTTAAGTATGGAGGTATTTATGACAATATTAAAAATAGGAAATGTTCGTGTAAGAAGGGATTCAGATGTAGATACAGTAATCATAAAGGATTCTAGTGCTATTAACGAGAGTGTTAAATATATAAATGGGTTTAATGTAACGAAAGTAGATGTAGATGACTTTGATTGTGATGATTTAACTTTCTTAAAGGAGTGTCCATCTATCGAAAAATTGTCGATACTTAATCATTTTGTAAAAGACCTTAGTGGTATTTATGGCTTAAAAGGATTAAGGGTATTGGCAATTAATGAAACAACCACAAAAAATGAATTCAGAATAAACGAGTTAAAGAATCTAGAGGAACTATATGGTACATTACCGAAAAAAACTGTAGGGATTAATGAGTTAAATAAGTTAAAAAAGGTTTCATTGTGGGGTTATAAACCAAAATCAAAGAATCTTAATGAATTTAAAAACTTGAAAAATTTAAATGAACTTAATATTACACAATCAAGCCTCCACACACTTGATGGTATTGAAGGAATAGTAAATTTAAAGAGTCTGGGATTGTACTACCTAAGAACATTAGCTGATATAACAGCGTTGGAAGAATTAAAGGCTCCACTAACTGAATTGTTTTTTGAGAATTGTAAAAGCATAGAGAACTTTTCTCCAATCCAGAATTTACAGGAACTTGAATATCTCAAAATTATATCCTGTGGTGATATACCTTCCCTTAGCTTTGTCCCAAAATTAACCAAACTGAAGAGTCTGGTGTTTCCTGAAACGAATATATTAGATGAAAATTTAACAGTTTGTGACGGAATTGATTGTGTTTATTATACGAAAAAGAAACTTAATACTAACCAGATTTCTAGTGGGAAAAGGAATCTTCAAGACTTAACTAAACCTACAAATGAATGGACAAAGAGAATGGCTGATGGTGATGATATATTCAATCCAGAAAATATTGAAGCTACTATCAAAGTTCTTGATTCTTACATTACTAACCTAATGAAACTTGAAGTTAAGCCGAAAAAGAAAGAAATAATGAAATTTGTTAAAGACGTTGTAATCAGTTTAAATGAATTAAATGACAAATACGATTATTTTATTGAGACAATGGAGAGAGAAGATCTGTGTGAATATATTATTGAAACAGCAAATATAGCTGGTTTAGAATCCGATGAAGACATTACCGAAGAGTGGAGAGAGTGGTAAAAGTAACTGCTTCTTCAACTAACGGGTGCTTTAGTAAAACAAATGGCTGCCTGTAAGGGTAGTTTTTTCTTATTGAACGAACACGGCAGGTTAGTGAAAGAAGGAGATAATCCTAATTTGGTTGAATTTATAAGTAATTGGTTAAAAAGTGAGGTGTCTTTTTAATGCTATATGCAGTAAAAATATGGGGTAAAGAATTAAAATGTGATATATGTTCCGATAATCAATGGTTTAAAAGAACTCTTAAAACTGAATTTGAAAGGGAAGAAAACTCTTGTGAGTATAACGAGGAAGTAAGATATATGTTTGAATGTAAAAAATGCGGAAATTGCAGGATATTTGGAATGGTATCTAACGAAGATGATATTGATGACGTGAATATCACTATTAGTCCTATCTCAGAAATATAGGAATTTTGTTCAACTAACGGGTGCTTTACTTCAAGAAGGGTAAAGCATTTTTTCTTATTGAACTAACGGGGCAGTTTAGTTCAATAAAAAGTGAAACTTAATAAGATATGTTTTCGTAATAATAAAAATAGGGGGTGCGAAATGAGTGGTTTTTTGAAATTAACTATGGGATTGTTTTTGGCTTTCACATTAACAGGGTGCATCGGAGAGGAATATGATTTCACTCCACCTTCTGTAACAATTTCTACTGTAATAGAAAGCGAGAATGTGCAATCAATAGAATTAGAAGAAGTGAATATTGATTGGAATTCTGATAAATATTATAAAAAAGAAACCGAAGATATTCTTTCTTTTGCAAGAGAACAAAAACCAGTACACTTTAAATCTGGACAAAAAGTTGATTATGATTTTGACAGTCAAGATTTCGCAATTGAAGAATTAAATGTTTCAGTATGGAACAACAATAAAGAGATAGAATTAGAAATAAACGATGACCGTTCATTCCATTTTCCAACAGAAGAAGGGGAATTTGTGATTGTATTTGACCTTCACTCTGATAAAGGGATGGCTCAATTTGTAGGCAACATTTTAATGGTTGGTTCACCACAAGAACAAACATTTGAGAGTTTTTTTCATGAAAAGATGTATGAAATGCATATGGGGGAAGTTGAATATTCATATGAACCTGTTCAAAAGGAATTTAATGTAGTACACGCGGATGATGCAATAGTTGTTTTCAGAGAAAATAGTGATGGTGAAGAAAAAATACTTATTGCTTATCTTGAAATAGTGGATAATCAATGGCAATGGATTCAAACGAGAGGGGCAGAATGGAACTCACCAGTGAACTGGTCTTCAATGAACCAACCACCTTATATATACTCTGGTGCAATAAGTGATAAATCAATATCCGAAGTATATGTTGGTAATGAACCATCAAAAATTATTAGTGTTGAAGGTGAAAAAAGGTTTTGGTATGCAATTAGTCCGACTAAGGATGTAGAAATAACGATTATTAAAGATGATGGTTCTAAAGAAATAATGGGAGAAATTAACCATGAAAAATGACAAAGTAAATAAATTTGTGAAGAATTATACTTAAAGTAACGGGTGCTTTAGTCAAAAGGAGCAACGTCTTAAAGGACGTTGCTCCTTTTTCATTTAAAAGTACTTCTGATAGTACTCTTTTCTTAACCTTCCGCTTAACTGAGCATAGATCTTGGTGGTTTCACTTTTTTCATGCCCCATAAGACTTTGTATGACTTCAATAGGAGCTCCATTATTCAACAAATGAGTTGCGTAGCTATGTCGAAGTTGGTGTGGGTGAATCTCTTTATTAATTTCCGCACGATTGGAAATACGCTTGATGATGTATCGCATTTGGGCGACACTCATTTTGTGTGGCTGTCTGGCTATTACAAAAATAGCAGAGTTATGATCATTACGGCTTTCTATGTAGCGTTTAAGCCATATGTCGCAACGTGTATTAAAATAAACCTCCCTTTCCTTGTCGCCTTTTCCTCTAACAATTGCAGATTGATTGGACCAATTAATATGGTTCTTTTCTAACGCGACTACTTCTCCAATTCGACAACCGGTAGAAAACATGAATTCAAAAATCGCTTTTTCCATTGGAGAATGACAGGATTCACGAAGGTGTTCAATCTCCCGTTCGGTTAAATACTTGGGTATTCGCTTCCCTACTTTGGGTTCTTTAATTTTGGAAGTTGGTTTCTTACTCAAGTAGCCTTCTTCATGGGACCAACGAAAAAATGATTTCATAAAGCGGATACGGTGTGCAAGACTGGCCGGTTTTAAATGCTTGCCGGATTTAGCGAGATATTCTTTCAGTTTATTTGTATCCAGTAATTCCATCTCTACATCCTTAAAGTAATCAATTAGTAGCAAAGACTGTAACAGGTAGGCCTTCAACGTTTGTGGCGAAAAGCCCTCTATTCGCTTGTCAGCTTCAAACGAAGCCCATGCTTTTGACAGTAACAATTTGATTCCCCCTAAAATAGTAATATTAAAAGGATTATTGCCAATTTAATAGAATTATAGACATAGGACGTATTTTTACTAACGCGGTAGGTTAGTTTAAGAAAGAGATAATGTTAGTTCTAATAAAATATGGAAGGAATGATTAACAGTGAATATTGAATGTACGCGATATCGAGTGAAACAAGGTAAAACAGAAAAAGTAAATGAGTGGTTAGCTTTCTTGAATGAACATATGGAAGATGTATTAGTTACCCTTGAAGGCGAGAAAATGTACATAGAAACAATTTTTCGAGAAGTATTAAATGGAGAAGAATATTTGTATTGGTATGCTGTGCAAGGGACAGGCGGAATTGATGTCGATGAATCAGAACATTGGATTGATATAAAACACATTGAATATTGGGATGAATGTATTGATGAAACCTTTAAACCCGTAAATTTACAAACTGAAGTAGTGATGATTCCTGAAAAAGTAAGAGTTTCTATGAAGTAAGCATTTGTTAAACTAACGAGTACTTTAGTTGAACAAGTGGCTGCCTGTGAAGGTAGCTTTTTCTTATTGAACTAACGGGGCAGTTTAGTTGAACAATGAAATTTGTTAAAATTGTAATATATGTATGGGAGGATTAAATGTCCAGTCGATACATCTGGTATACAGGGAAAGGGGAAACAAATACATGTCGATTTATCATAAAGTAATTGGAGAAGGATATCCCATCGTTATGTTGCATGGTTGGACACTTGACCATCAAGTGATGTTACATGCAATGGAACCGTTATTCGAGAAACGAAGCGGTTGGAAGAGAATATACATAGACTTACCAGGTATGGGGCATTCCAAGTCACAACCATCTATTCAAAACTCTGATGATATTTTAGAAGCGATATTGCGTCTTTTGGACGAGATTATCCCTGGTCAACCGTTTATTATTTGTGGTAATTCATATGGTGGGTACATTGCCAGAGGCATAGTCCGTTCACGGCAGGACACAGTTCGTGGATTACTACTGATGGCACCAATGACTATACCTGAATTCGATGAAAGGATAGTACCACAGCAGACCGTTCTAAAAAGAGACAGCAACTTGATATCACATTTGTCACCAGAGGATGCTGATGAATTTTGCTCCATGGGGGTAGTGCAAGGTCAAACTGAATGGGAGAGGTTTCGAAATGAAATTTTACTTCCTTCTAAACAAACAAATTATGAATTCTTAAACAACATTCGTCAAAATGGATATGGCTTTACCTTCGATATTTCATCTAAACTTGAGTATCCCACGCTAATTATCACAGGGCGTCAGGACAATGTAGTCGGATACCAAGATGCGTGGCGGCTAATTGAAGATTACCCAAGAGCAACTTTTGCAGTGCTTGATATGGCTGGTCACAACCTACAAATCGAACAAACCGATGTATTTAACGCATTAGTTCATAACTGGTTAAACAGACTTGAGTTGGAAAATTTCAGACTGGTATAACTGTTCATAAATTTGGGTTCTTTTTGCACTAACGGGTGCTTTAGCTAAATATGGCCATCATTTCGATGGTCTATTTTTATGTCTAAAACATTAAGTTGATCTCAGATATGCATTGTGAAATGTTACACTTAAACTAAAGGGGCAGTTTAGTTGAAGAAGATGGTAAAATTAACCGTAAAGAATTTCTTATGGGGAGGGTAATATGGAACAAGTTAATTTTTTTTGAAAACAGTCTCTTTTATGAAAAGTCAGAGAAAACTTTCTTAGTACACAAAAAGATAATTAAAGAACGTATGCCCGAAGCTGATGTTCAGCACGTTGGAAGTACGGCTGTCCCTAATAGCCTTACATAGGGTGATTTAGATATACAAGTGCGTGTTGATTTTGAACAATTCCCAAAGGCAGTTCAGACACTCTCAGCATTATATGAACTTAATGAAGGTAGTGTAAAAACGGACTGGTTCAGGGCTTTTAAAGACGATTCAACCGTTCCTCCTTTGGGAGTTCAATTAACTGTCATAGATTCTGAATATGATTTCTTTTGGAAATTTCGAGATGTTTTATTACTAAATGATACTTACAGGATGGAATATGATGAGTTAAAAAGAGAGTTTGAAGGGAAAGAAATGGTTGAGTATAGGGAAGCTAAAAATGAGTTTTTCCAAAAATTAATGAACACTTCTGAATTTAATAAACTGTGACATAAGATTGTGAACAATTGTACTTAAGCTAACGGTTGCTTTACTTCAAGAAGGAGTAAAGCCTTTTTTCTTATTGAACTAATGGGGCAGTTTAGTTAAATATGTAACATTATTATATATACTTCGTCTAATTCATAAAAAAATGGAGAGTGTTTTATGAAAGCACGACTGAAGGTATTGTTAAGTTTTTGTCTCCTTATTACTTTAAGTGGTTGTAGTACAACAATGGATAACAAAGAAAGTGAACAAAATACAGAAAAATTAATTGACGAAAAACCTGAAACTGTAGTCTCGGAGGAAAGCATCGAAGTTAGTACTATTAACAAAGAAATTACGCTCAGCACTGAACGGAATGTATTACAGGATTCCCCTGAATATGTAGCTAAAAATGAACGGGGACTATCAATTCAGGATTCTGAAACGGCTTATGAAATGTGTGTGAGAGTGCTGACTGACTATTATAAAGCGGTCTGGAACGGCTCGGATATTGAATTGGGGTCATTTATCGATAACGAAAACCTTAAACAGTATACGAAAAAGAAGATTCAATACCAATTTGACTTGCACTTAACGCACAATCTTGGTGATTTGGTGAAGAGTGTTGATGTTGGCACTCGGGAAGTGGAGTATACTGATGACGTAGACGGGGGTCTTCTCCATTTAAAATTACCTGCGGAAATTAAAAAGACAGTAGGTAGTTATGGTGAACCTACTGAATTTCTCGTACGGAATGTAAACGGCAAGTTAGTTATTGTTGATTGGTATACGGGTGCAAAAGATAGTTATGATTTCATGGTACGTGGAGAAAATCTAACAATTGACAACCCTAATATTTGGGATGATAGTGAATGGGTGAAGAAGTTAAATAGTAAACAGGTTGAATTTTCAGGCTCAATTCGATAGTTATTTACAGCTATCTTGGGAATCAAAGTTTGTTAATGAAAGCCCAAAATGAAATTTGCTACCAAAGTTAATCTCTCTTATTAAACTAACGGGTGCTTTACTTCAAGAAGAAGTGAAGCACTTTTCTAATTGAACTAACGCGGCAGTTTAGTTGAAGAAGCAGGTATTTTAGAAGGTTGTAGAAGCAGTTATTGTAAGGGGAATTATTTTATTAGCAACAATATTTGAGTAAGCGGCCATAATTAAAGGAAAAAGGAATGGTCTAAATGTCAATAGAAGTAAAAGTAACTTTATATACTGTTTTAATAATTACTGCAATATTTATTGTATTAGGCATTATTGCAACCTTTAATCCCGAGTCTGTCTAAGGGTACAACTCACTTCAGGAATTATTAGAAATACCTAGACAGTAAGGATATACGTGGAATAATGCTTTCTAGTCTTTCCAATTAATGGCGAGTTGTTTTAACTTTTTCGGTTTTCTTACTTTTAAATAGAAATTCAATGAATAGGTAATGTTTTTAGTATTATTTTAAAATAAATTTATTTCCATATAGAGGTGGATTCTATGGCTAAAATTGACAATGTACTAGCGATTCTATGGATGCTTAGTTCAGGTGAAAAAATTACTGCGAAACAAATTTCAGAAAAGTTAGAGATGAATATAAGGACTGTGTATCGTTATATTGATACACTTTCAATAAGTGGAGTACCTATAATTTCAGACGCAGGACATAACGGTGGATACACTTTATTGAACAATTTTATTGAAGCTCCTCTTTTTTTTGATTTTGAGGAGCAAACCTCGCTATTTCACGCTGCTATTTTTGCAGAAGAAGCCGGGTATTATGGAGGTGAAGCACTAAATAGGGCTATATCAAAGCTAAGAAAATATTCGAATCAAGAGCAGGAAACAAAGATAAATCAACATTTAACTAGTCTTGAAGTAATAAGTCGATTAAGTTCCCTCGCTATGGAACCTTTTTTGAAGGAGTTGGAGCAGGCCGTAGCTGACGGATACTCTGTAAAAGTTCTATACCATAAAAGTGCTGAAGGGCAATCAAAGTATAGATTGGTGGATCCGTACAGAATTATTTATTGGAATAATAAGTGGTATGTGATTGGATTTTGTCATCTTAGGAATGATATCCGTAGTTTTAGAGTAGATCGAATGGAAAGTCTAATGTTAACCGAAAATAAGTTTAACCGACCAGAAAATTTTTCAGCGCGTGACTTTTTTATGAAAAACCTTGTTCCAACTATAGAAGATAAGGAAGGGATTATTTCTTTGGTTATTAATGGAGATAAATGGGCATTGAGTGATATTTGCCAACATTGGTTTTTAGGAAATTATTTACAAGAGTGGACTTCAAATCAAGCAGTATTTCTTCTTGAGAAAGATATGATACATACATATGTACCTTATTTACTTTTACCGTACGGTAAATCTATTCGAGTTATTGAGCCAATCAGTCTTAAGAAAAGAATGATTGAAGTTTTGTCGGAATTAATAAAATTTCATCAAATTTGATAACTTCCCTGACGCTAGGTGTCAGGGAAGTTATGTTATCTTTGACTATATTAAATGTGATTGGAGTGTTATTGGATGCAAACAAAAAAAGTTTTTCTTTATGTATTTAATACAATGTCGGACTGGGAATATGGATATTTAATTGCGGAACTAAACTCAGGAAGATATTTCAAAAAAGATTTAGCACCTTTAAAAGTAATTACAGTAGGAGCTAATAAAGAAATTATTACTACAATGGGAGGACTGAGCATAAAACCAGATATTTCCCTTGATGAGTGTACTTTTGAGAGTACGGATCTTATAATTTTACCTGGAGGGAATACTTGGGGAGAAGATATTCATCAACCTATTTTGAAAAAAATTGGCGAGGCTTTAAAGCTTGGCACTATTGTTGCTGCAATTTGTGGTGCAACTGAGGGACTAGCGAATGTTGGATACCTAGATTCTAGAAAGCATACAAGCAATGACTTAGAGTATATTAAAATGGTCTGTCCTAATTATAAAGGAGAAAAATTTTATGAGATGGAACCTGTAGTATCTGGCGAGAATTTGGTTACTGCATCAGGAGTAGCTCCTTTGGAATTTGCGATGGAAGTAATGAAAAAATTAGATGTATTTGCACCAGATACATTGCATTCATGGTATAACCTAAATAAGACTCAAAAACCCGAATATTTTTTCCAGTTAATGGACTCAATAAGTAGATGAGCTAAAAAAATCAACTTAGCAGTTTAATATTAGTTTAAATAATTACCATGCTTTAGACGATGTCTAAAGCATGGTTTTTGTATATAACTTAAAATAAAGACCTTAAAAAGCAGTATAAATGCAACTTGATCTTTCATTCTTTTTACCTGTTTTTCATAAAATAAGTAATTTAATTATGCCGACTTTGAAGACACGTAGTCAAAGCAAAGAGGTTGCTGTCATAATGTTTTTTTCACTTTACTCTTGATATAACCCTAGTTTTGTTGAAGAAGATATATAATGAAAAAAAGTCCCTTCAGATAGCTTGAGGGGACTTTCCTATGTAATTAGTGTATAAATCTAAATCCAAAATGATTATTTGTATTTTTTGGCTAGAGATTCGCTGCCAATCGCTCCAATGATAGACATAAAAAACGGTCCAATTTGAAATAACAGAGAATCCTGTAAGAACACAATATTTAAATCAAATAACTTATTACCTATTACAATGGATATCTTAGCTAGTATGATAAAAAATCCAATTATTAGAAGAATATCAAAAAACAATTTCCATCTTGGAAAGGCTAATTTTTGGCTATCTTTTATGATTTTCTCTTTCAATGAATTATCTTCCTTTACTAATTTGTCAAGAGTAATATCAAATATGTCACTTATCTTAATTAGCAATTCAATACTAGGGTAACTTTCTCCACGTTCCCATTTGGAAATAGATTGTCTACTAATATTAAGTTTTTCTCCAAGCTGTTGTTGTGACATATTATGCTTTTGACGTTCTTCTTTTATTTTTGAAGGAAAATACATATGATCAACTCCTATCCTCAGTATATATATTTGCACTAAAAAACTAAAGAACCGCATAGTTGCAAGGGTGTAAACTGTTAGTTTCCCCTTAAAAACGATTGATTAAACGATAAAGTAAATGAAAAAAGTATTAAAAAACCAATAGCTATAAAAAAAGCTCTTATCAGTGTCTTTTATGGGGTTTTCTTAATTATAAGAGTCCTTTTTGTTATTTCGCTAAGAGCAGCATTCCTGTAAGAACTGAAAGGAAATCTAGAGTTTGTGAAATAATGTACTTAAGCTAACGGGTGCTTTACTTCAAGAAGGAGTAAAGCCTTTTTTCTTATTGAACTAAAAGGGCAGTTTAGTAGAAGTAGAAGGATTTATTAATTCCTTGAAAAAACTTCATTATTGTTATAAAATTAAAAAAATTTGTCTTTTTACAAGGAGTGAAGAAAATGATTTCTAATGCAGGCAGTTTCCAACTCGCTCCTTTTTTCTATTTACAATTTTATTTACTATTTGGAGTCAAAGTTTTTAACTTTGACTCTTTTATTTTGGGGAGGAATTAAAAAAATGGCAAAGTATAAAAGAGTCTTAATAAAATTAAGCGGTGGTGCTTTAGCAAGCAAAGACGGTGAAAGTTTTGGAGTTGATAATTTAGAACACATAACTAACGAGATAATTTCATTAACAAAAATTGGTGTTGAGGTTTCAGTAGTTGTCGGAGGTGGAAATATTTTTAGAGGTAACCTAGCCAGTCATTGGGGCATAGACAGAGTAGAGGCTGATAATATAGGAACGTTAGGGACTATTATTAATAGTTTGATGCTTAGAGGTGTTTTAAAAGCCAAGACTGAAAAAGAAATACGAGTGATGACATCTGTTCCAGCTCCTTCGGTAGCAGAACCTTATATACGATTAAAGGCTATGCAACATTTAGATAAAGGCTATATAGTGATTTTTGGGGGAGGAAACGGTCAACCTTTCGTTACAACAGATTATCCTAGCGTTCAGCGTGCTGTTGAAATGGATTGTAATGCACTATTTGTTGCCAAGCAAGGTGTAAACGGGGTTTACACTTCAGACCCAAATGTTGATAAAAAAGCTAAAATGTATAAACAATTAAATTACAACGATGTTATTCAGAATAATATTAAAGTTATGGACCAGTCAGCACTTTTGCTTGCTAGAGACTTTGATTTACCAGTCCATATTTTTAATTTTAATATGACAGGGGTTATGGCAAGATTATCCTCAGGAGAACAAATCGGAACTTTAATTAGTAAAGAAGAAACATTGTTAATGGAAGAATGAGATTTGAAAGATGTATAACTTATTAAAAGGGGTTTGGTATATGAGTTTAACAAATAATAAATTTGAAACTTTAAGAATTAGTATTGCTAATGTTTTAAACAACGTTTTGTTATGGAATATTGGTGAAATAAAATTCATAGGTAATGGAGTTAATAACGCTGTTTTTTTGATTAAAGAAAAAAATTTAGGAATGCTTGCTATCAGAACTCCTTGGAGAACAGAAGAAAACTCGAATGAAATAAGTTTAAGTAGCATTATTTCATTAAAAAAAGAAGCAACTATCTCCGAACATTGTCAGAAATACAATATCCCAGTACCAAAAGTTCATAAGCTTTATTTAGGTAAAGAAATTAACTTTTTAGTAACTGATTTTATATCGGGAGATGCTCAGGAGATACCTTCCTATGATGTTGGACAACTTACTTCTAAAATACATAAGGTACCGTTCGATGATTTATCAATTATTCATCAGAATGAACGAACATTAAGTAATATCATTTCTAATAGAATAACAGAACGTGTTCATTTACTATGTAAACTGATAAATAATAGTATCATTATTCCTGATTCGGAGGAAATGGAAGCAATTCTGAATACAGCACAAACAAAGGACTGTTTACTGCATCTTGATGTTAGACCACCAAATATAATAGGGGGAAATGGGGTTATTAAAGGGATTATAGATTGGGATAATGCATTCATTGGTAATCTGATTATGGAGTTAATGAGAATTTCTGAATCTCAAGAGTTGATTGAGGAAGAATTTCTAAAAGGATACGACAATGTAAAGATTATCGAAAATACGGATGAAGTTATACAGTCAATTTATCGACTAGATACTGCTTTAATGTTATCCATATTGTTCACCACCTTAATAAATGATTCTGCTAAAAGGGATTACTATCTCAAGCGAGTTCATATTTTAAGTCAAAAAATAAACAACACTTTATAGCCTTCTTATTCAACTAACGGAGTGCTTTACTTCAAGAAGGAGCAAAGCATTTTTTCTTCTTAAACTAAAGGGGCAGTTTAGTTTAAGAGTGATGTTTAACTTGTGTTAAACAATCCATTGTAAAAAAAAAAAATAAAAAAATAATCGAGGTTAATTATGAGTGTATTTTTAAAATCTGATAAAATACGTACTAATATTAGAGTAGGCAAAAAGCAAATAGCATATTCTGTTTTATTTTCATCCATTTTGGGATTGATATTGGGTTTCGTTGCTAAAATACTTGATTCACCTATAATTCCTAATGAAGTTTCAATTTTAGGCTACATCGGAAGTAACTGGGGAATTTGGATATTTATCTCTACTTTGATAGCTGTATATTCTTACACGCCTAAATTAGCCGCAGCACGTGTTTTTATATTCCTTATTTCATTACTACTTTCGTACTACATATATACAATATTAGTTCTTGAACTTTTTCCATTAAAATATATTATTTTTTGGTGCCTCCTTGCATTACTATCAACGATTCCAGCCTATATAATGTGGTTTTCTCATGCTAATCACTTAATTTCCAGTATTATTACAGCGTTACCAATTTCCGTAATTGCATTTGAAGGATTTAAAATCTATCTTTCTACGGTAAACTATTATGAAAAATTCATGCAATACGAAAATGTTCTTATAAGTAAGGGAAACTATTTTTATATGCTTGGAACTGAAATATTATATGCTTTAATGATAATTATTATTTTACTTCTTGTTCCTAAAAGAAAAAAGCAATGTGTATATATTATTCCGTTTTCTGTAGTTGTATTTTTTGCTTTAGTGACAATAATACTTTAATTGTTCTTATTCAACTAACGGGTGCTTTAGCGAAAGATCATGGGTTGCTTAGGCAACTCTTTTTTCTTATTGAACTAACGCAGCAGTAGAGTTAAAGAAGTTATCAAATTGAAAGGAAGGATAAAATGGATGAAACACAATGGGATATACAAGAAGTTAAACATTTAAAAAAGAAGCAATTAGTCCAATACAATATCGTAATGTTGCTGTTATTCGTGCTGTTTGGTTATTTCTCTGAGAAGGGAAATTCCTCCCTCCTCTTTGGAGTATTTTGTGTGCTTTTATGGATAATAGTAGCTATCACGTTATACACCCTAATGACAGGAAAACCTATTGGTACAAAGACAAGTAGACGTGTGCAGGTATTTGACAGAAATCGTTTGGGAGAGAAACGTTGGAAGCGAAGAAATATAACTGAGACTGTCATCATCAGTGTTATAAGTGTTCTTATTACAATTTTATTGTTTGTTAAGGATTTTAACTCTGTAAGCTTGGACTTTTCTATCGCTGCTTTCCCATTTATCGGGGCTTGGATAGGCTATAATATAGGAGAGATTATCAGAATGAACAACTTATAAGCTAACCGAAAATAAGTAGTAATTTTTCTTCAACTAACGGGTGCTTTACTTACAGAAGGAGTAAAGCCTTTTTTATTGAACTAAACTAGCAGTTGTGAAATATATGGTAAAATTTATTAAAATGATAAAAGGTAGGAGAGTAGCATGAGAGTCTTATTAGAGTTAATACGAATTATCTTCATATTTGCTATTGTTGGTAGCATTTTGGGTTATATTTTTGAAAATTTATATTTAGAAATTGGCACTGATACTGAAAACTATGGTTGGATGGGTTTTTCCGCTATTCTTATTCTGATGTTTGTACTATATAGAAATAAATTGCAATTTAGCGGATGGTATAAAGGAAAAGGTAGAGAAAAACTACCGAAATTAGTTTCTCAAATACTTATTTTCACTTCAATTAGTCTGTTATTCTTACCGCCAGTTCTGAGTTTCTTCTTCAACTAACGGGTGCTTTAGTTAAACATGACCATCATTTCGATGGTCTATTTTTACGTCCAAAACATCAAGAAGATTTCGGTGATACAGTGTGAAATGTTACACTAAAACTAACGATGCAGGTTTCTTCAATAAGGAAAGTTAACTTTTTATAAATTCTAAGTAGTGTTAATTGGTTAAAATTTGAAACGCTTATTCACCCTAAACGTATTTAAATTAAGGGCAGTATTAATAGAGAACTGAATGTAAGATCATGGTGAAGAAAACTGGAGAGGTGTTTCATGTATGTTTTCTAATGAACAATTACAAGCCTTAATTGAAGGAAGAATTGTTGGGGACAAGTTTCCCTATGATACAAATAATGAGCAAGAAATTGAAGCACATATCAAACAGTTATTTTATAGAATAAACCGTATCCCTAATTTAGTATGTGAAGCAGAGTGGAATCATTTTGGAAGTGGATACGCTTCCTTTGTTGAATTTTTTTGTCACCGAAAAGAAGATGTTACAGTTGTTGAAGAAAAGTACGGATTTCAAGAGATTAAGACAAATGGAATTATTATTGATATTTGTCGCTTAGCACCTGTAGCAATCATGGGCGAAGATGACAGATATAAAAAAATTTGTATTGATACAAACGAAGTAGTTGGTGGGGGATATGGTACTATACTTGATGGATCAAATCGATTAGTTTTAAATGAGAAACTTCAAATAATTACAGAACAATTGAAACAGGTGTTAAAAGAGTTTGATTATGAACTATTAGAAGCTGAAAAATTAAAACAACCATTGTCATTTCAAACGAAAATCCCAACAATCTATCGTAAACCTAAAGAGTATTTAGTGTTGGATGCAATTTTTTATTGGGAGGATTAGGTATTTAATTACTAAATGGCATTCCAGAATAGGAGCATATTGTGGAAATAAACGTCTCCTTTCTTCTTCAATTAAAGGGGGCAAGAGTTGAAGATCAATAAGTAGTTGCTTATTGAGCTAACGGTGCAGGTTAGTTTAACAAACATGTTTTAGCTTTGTTCAACAATTGGACCAAATTGTTGAGGGACAGGAGGAGTAAGAACTCAAAAAGATTGATTGTTAAGAATTTATTAAGGCAACAGGTTGCAAGAGTTGAAGAACTGTGAGTTGTTTTGACAACTCATTTTTTATTGAAGAATTGAGCAGGGGTTTCTGTTTTCTAAATCAATAGAGTAGAACTTCAATTTCTGAAATATTAATGAACGTCCACCTTGGTTCGGATTATGGGTTAAATCAAAATCTTCGCGACGGATCAGATCCTGACAATTTCGAGATTTAAAATTGTGCTGAATATAGCAGTTGAGGGATTTAGGTCAGCCCACCAATTGCAAAAGTGTGAAAGCGGTAAGGGGAGAATAACATTGTAAATGTTTAAAAATACGAATGAACTATAGGAATTAATGAAAAATGTTCGTTATTTAGTTGACGAAACCCTAAATTATTGCTATTATAAATGCGAATTGAATGTCGAATTATGTCGTATAATATTGGGGATAAGGCCCAAGAGTTTCTACCAAGCCGCCGTAAAGGGTTTGACTACGAGGTAAGTGTTAAATGGAAGAAGGATTAATTCTTCCTTTTGTATTTACCATGCCCTAGTCAACGCTCCGGTAGCTATCGGAGCGTTTTCTATATTTTAAGATGTTTTTTATAAGCTATCATGCGAAGCGGCACGTCAGGCAAATTTCGATGGCTCTTAGTACGGAACAAAGTGCGACGTTATTCAAGTATTCCAACAAAAAAACAGTTGGATGAACCCCAAGCAATTTATAATAATTCACCATGAAGGGATCGAGAAAATAATGAAAAAGAAAATTTATTTTAATCACGATGGCGGAGTTGACGATCTTATTTCGCTATTTTTATTACTAAAAATGGACACGGTTGAGCTCACAGGTGTTTCAGTCATTCCAGCAGATTGTTATTTAGAACCTGCCGTGTTTGCGAGCAGAAAAATTATTGATCGCTTTGGAAACGGCGGCCTTGACGTAGCTGAGTCAAATTCACGCCCAAAAAACCCTTTTCCAAAAGATTGGCGTATGCATGCGTTTTATGTTGATGCCCTACCGATTTTAAATGAATCTGGAAAAGTTGTAACACCAGTGGCTGAAAAACCAGCACATCTTCATTTAATAGATACTGTTCTAGCAACTGAAGAAAAAACAACTTTATTATTTACAGGCCCGCTTACAGATCTTGCTCGTGCATTAGATGAAGCTCCTGAAATTGAAGAGAAAATTGAAAGACTTGTTTGGATGGGTGGTACATTCCGTGAAGCAGGGAACGTACATGAACCTGAACATGATGGAACAGCGGAATGGAACGTGTTTTGGGATCCTGAAGCAGCCGCTCGTGTATGGGATACCAACATAGAAATTGATTTAGTAGCGCTTGAAAGTACAAACCAAGTACCGCTAACTTTAGATGTACGTGAGCGTTGGGCTAAAGAACGCAAATACCTGGGTGTTGATTTTCTAGGACAATGTTATGCGATGGTACCACCACTTGTTCATTTTTCTACGAACTCTACATACTATTTGTGGGATGTGTTAACAACCGCGTTTGTTGGTAATCGTGATCTTGTAAAAGTACAAACGATTAACAGCATTGTTCACACAGAAGGTCCAAGCCAAGGTCGTACAGTTGAAACAGCTGATGGACGTCCAGTGAATGTAGTCTACGATGTGAATCGCGATGCATTCTTCGATTATATGACTGAATTAGCTAAAAAAGCTTGATGACTAGAAAAGTACAGCTTAGACATTAACAACTTAGGAAGAGGAAAAAAATGACAATTAAATCCCGACTTAAAATTATGATCTTTCTCCAGTTTTTCATTTGGGGATGTTGGCTAATTACACTTGGCTCGTATATGATCAATACATTACATTTTTCTGGCTCACAAGTTGGAGCCGTTTATGGCGCATCTGGACTTGCCTCTCTTATAATGCCAAGCCTTATAGGGATAATCGCTGACCGATGGATGAAAGCGAATAGATTGTATGGAATTTTTCATTTTCTTGGTGCGATTTGCTTATTTATAGCAGCACAAGCTTCAGACCCAACCGTTATGTTTTGGGTAATGTTTTTTAACGCTATGGTTTTCATACCGACAATTTCATTATCTTATACCATTTCCTATATTGGTTTAGAAAAAGAAGGACTCGATACAACTAAAGAATTCCCGTCCGTTCGTGTATATGGAACCGTTAGTTTTATTCTTGCCATGTGGCTCATTAGTGTTGGTGGATTTGAGTTAAGCAATATCCAGTTATACATTGCATCAGGGGCTGCCATCTTACTGGCACTATTTTCAGTTGTGCTGCCTGATTGTCCAACAGCAACTGTTAAGAGGGAGAAGTCGTGGATAAGCCACTTAGGACTCGACGCTTTTGTCCTATTTAAACAAAAGAAAATGGCCATCTTTTTCGTGTTTGCAATGCTGATAGGTGCTGCACTGCAAATTAATTTGGCATTTGCAGATCCATTCCTTCATGATTTTGCGATAAATTCTGATTATAAAGAAAGTCTTGCTGTGAAATACCCAGCGATTTTATTATCAATTGGACAATTTTCAGAAGTAGTCTTTATTCTTGCCATACCATTTTTCTTACGTAAATTTGGGATTAAAACGGTCATGCTATTGAGTATGGCGGCTTGGACGTTGCGATTTGGTTTATTAGCTTTTGGAGACCCAAACGGATTAGGGTTCATCTTATTACTATTATCCATGATAGCGTACGGTGCAGCGTTTGACTTCTTTAATATTTCTGGATCGATGTTTGTAGATAAAGAAGTGGATCACCGAATTCGTGGGAGTGCACAGGGCTTATTCATGACAATGGTGAACGGACTGGGAGCTTATTTAGGTGCTGTGATTAGTGGAAAAATAGTGGATTATTTAACGGTTGACGGCATAAAAGACTGGCAGAATATCTGGTTAGTTTTTGCTGCCTATACCATCGTTCTTGGAATCGTTTTTGCGATAACTTTTAAATACAAACACAACCAGGATACAGCGAACCATGTAAATAAAGCTACTTGATCTGTATGATTTAGAGTCAAGTTAGGATATGAACGATAAAATTAGCAGCCAATTTCCCCCTCTTTGGGGAAATGCTGCTTTTTTGAATTTTAGTAGCTTGGAAAGAGGTCTTATGTAAACACAGGACAAGCTTATGAAAAGAGGCGGTGATTGGGCTCCATTATACGTCAATACTTTTTCTAAATTTAGCGGATAAACATTGATGTACAACGGATAAGCACCTGAATATTCTTCACTTTTCTTATTAAACTAACGGGTGCTTTAGCTAAACAAGACCATCATTTCGATGGTCTTGTTTTACGTCCAAAACATCAAGTAGATTTCAGCGAACCAATGTGAAACGTTACACTTAAACTAACGCTGCAGTTTAGTTGAACAAGAAGGAGTTTTTGGAAGGATGCCGAATAGTTAACAAAAAGGGGAGGTAGCTTGCATTGAAGAAAATTTCTATGTGTGTTTTTATCATCTGTTTAATGTTTATGTTAGCGTCTTGTCAAAACAATAGTGGTCTTATATTTAAAGGTGAAGGTAAAAATTGGAATGGCGAACTAGTTACTAAATATAACTTTTGGGGAGAAGAGATTCAGAGTATAAAGATTACCTATAAAGGTGAAAACCCTGAACAGCTAATTATATCTAATTTCAATGTAGAAAGTACTGACTTCTTGGGTTGGGGTATAGGCGATATAAAATTAGATGAACAAGGGATTTATTATAGTGGAGATGTTATCACATTTGATACTAAAACCCCATCTTCGTCTAAGATAATATTTACTTTAGAAGGTGAAGAGTCTGAAACTATAACATTAAGTTCAAGTTCATAAAATATAGTTCTTTCTTCTTCAACTCCCATGAAAATTAGTTCTTCAAGAAATGAAAAATGACAATACTTAAGAAGACCCCTACTTAATCGTTAAAAAAAAAGAGGAGAGCAAAAATAAGTCTATGGATTACGGTTGACTGGATTAAGGTCAGTATCAGTATTGACACTTCCTAACCATTTTCATTCTCTGTGGTGCAGCATTTTTTTGTGCTGCATGGATGGCTAACGGGTGCTTTACTTTAAGAGGAAGTAAAGCCCTTTTGGAACCTTTAATCGTTTTGAACGTATGAAAGTAAAGCAGCAGGTTAGTTGAAGAAGAATTGAAAGTATTTCGATAGTCGATTAGTTAAACTAAGGGCAGGAGGTTTACATGGGCAAAACATCGTTATATGCATATATTCTATTTAGCGGAAATGACGATTTCCCATTAGATGTCGTTACAGTAAGACTGGGCGTGCAACCTACGAAAACTTGGAAAGTAGGAGAACGATCTACGCCTAACCATCCAATAAATCAGTTATTACGGTCATATACTGGTTGGCGTTTTGAAATAGAAACTAAAGAATCAATAGATACAGAAGATGTATTACGTCCGCTTTTAGAAGTATTCCAATCAAAGACAGATACGATTAATCAATTAAAAGAAGAACTAATTTTAGATGTACGTCTAGAGTTAGTTATACAGATTTACGATGGATATTCTCCAGGATTAGTGATTTATCCCGAATTTAGTAAGTTTGCTGCAGAAATAAATGCTATTTTAGACGTTGATATGTATGTGTTTTCTTTTAATGAACCAGATGAATAACCGATCTTTTATGAACTACATGTCCACACAAGATAAAGGATTACAAAGAGAGTCAATTCTTCTTCAACTAACAGGCGCTTTAGTAAAATATCATGGGGTTGCTATTGGCAATTATTATTTCTTATTCAAACAACGCAGCAATTTATGGGGGTGATGGGCATTACAATATCTATCCACGATGGTGTGATAATTGGGTACTCAGTAAGTTTTCTAGAAAATAAATTAATTTTAGATATCGAAACAGTGACAGATGAAATTGTAACTGTTACATTCGAAAATTATTTAGCACATGATTTCCATCATGTAATGGCGGGAAGTATATTGTTTGATATTCATGAAGCTGATTTGAATACATTTTTTGTAGAGAACAGAGAACAATTTGAGAACTTTAAATTATATGCTTGGCCGATTTGGTACGGTAACACGAATGAACTCGAACAAGACTTACAAAAAGATAATTATAAATGCTATGTTATTAGTGCTTCACTAGGATTAACTGGTTATGTATTCGCTAAAGCCCTTAAAATCAAAAGGAATGACAAGTTTAGTGGGAATAACCAAAGTTTGTGAAGTATTCTACTTAAACTAACGGGTGCTTTAATTCCAGAAGGAGCAAGGCTTTTCTCTTATTGAACTAAAGAGGCAGGATAGTTGAAGAGTGTTGTTTAAATTGTGTTTAACAATCGGGCATATTGAGAGTGACAAGAAAACAGAATGAGTGACGCAAGGAATAAATGTTATTTACACTTTGCTGAGGGGGTACTTATGAAAACTCACTATTATTTAGGTTGGTTTAACAATTTTTTTCCAGAGAATCTGGGCAGGGTGTTACAGGAGGATATAACTGATAGAAAATCGCTTGCTATGATTAGCTCGAATCCATCTATTTATGAAGATGATGGTGCTACTGAACGCTCGTGGCTCGATCAGGCTGGCATTATGTTTGATGAGTATCATTTAATTAATTACCGCGTACATAAGGAAGATGCCCAAACGATAATTCAAAATGCTTCCGTCATTTTCTTGTTGGGTGGCAATATTCTTAATCAAAATGGTTTTTTGATGGAATATGAATTATCGGATTCGATTAAAAAAAGCAGCGCCGTTGTGATGGGAGCAAGCGCTGGAGCAATCAACATGTCCGCTAAATGGTTATGCTCGAAAAACTTTGGATATGAAGTTGAAATGAGCTCTGTTTACGACGGAATCGGTCTTGACAATTTTTCCGTCCTGTCTCATTTTGATCTTGAAAATAACATTGCACTGGTTCAAAGCGAACTATCTCCCCTATCGGAAGAAATAAATATTTATGCGTCGAACAAAGATTGCGCTGTACGTGTAAAAGGAGACAAAATCGACGTTTTTGGCAATGTTTATTTAATTTCCAACTCAAAGATTCAGAAATTGGATGAGACGCTCTAGTTGTAGCGAATCGCTAATGGCTTAATTGAATTAATTTCTTTATGCACCGTCTCTATTTTAAATTTAGTGAAGGAGAACTGGCGCGAGTGTTGAATATGCGTCTATTTTTTCTACTTCAACTAACGGGTGCTTTAGTTAAACAAGTGGCTGCCTTAGGGTAGCTTTTTCTTATTGAACTAACGCAGCAGTTTAGTTGAACAAGGAAGTTTGTTAAAATTGTAGTATATGTATGGGAGTATTAATTGTCCATGTCAATACATCTGGTTTACAGGGAAAGGGGAAACAAATACATGTCGATTTACCATAAAATAATTGGAGAAGGATATCCTATCGTTATGTTGCATGGTTGGACACTTGACCATCAAGTGATGTTACATGCAATGGAACCGTTATTCGAAAAACGAAGCGGTTGGAAGAGAATATACATAGACTTACCAGGTATGGGGCTTTCCGAGTCACAACCATCTATTCAGAACTCTGATGATATTTTAGAAGCGATATTACGTCTTTTGGACGAGATTATCCCTGGTCAACTGTTTATTATTTGTGGTAATTCATATGGAGGGTACATTGCAAGAGGTATAGTCCGTTCACGACAGGACACAGTTCGTGGATTACTGCTTATGGCACCATTGACTATACCTGAATTCGATGAAAGGGTAGTACCACAGCAGACTGTTCTAAAAAGAGACAGCAACCTGATATCACATTTGTCTCCAGAAGATGCTGAAAAATTTTGCTCCATGGGGGTAGTGCAAGGGCAAACTGAATGGGAAAGATTTCGAGATGAAATTTTACTTCCTTCTAAACATACAAATTATGAATTCTTAAACCACATTCGTCAAAATGGATATGGCTTTACCTTCGATATTTCATCTAAACTTGAGTATCCCACGCTAATTATCACAGGGCGTCAGGACAATGTAGTCGGATACCACGATGCGTGGCGACTAATTGAAGATTACCCAAGGGCAACTTTTACAGTGCTTGATATGGCTGGTCACAACCTACAAATCGAACAAACCGATGTATTTAACGCATTAGTTCATAACTGGTTAAACAGACTTGAGTCGGAAAATTTTCGACTGGTATAGCTTTTCATAAATTTGAGTTTCCTGTTGCACTAACGGGTGCTTTACTTCAAGAAGGAGTAAAGCCTTTTTTTCTTATTGAACTAAAGTAAGCAGTTTAGTTCAATAAGAAATGCAATAAATTTAGATATCGCCAAGAAAGAGAATGTGAACACTGTTGTTTTACATACCTTTTTCAGTTGGAAGGTATTTCGATGTAATGTGTTGAATATATCTTTTATTCAACTAGGGGCAGGCTTCTGCAATAAACTTAAACGAAGCATTTGAAAAGTATATTATGTGGTGGAAAGTCCATACAAAATATACTTTTTTAATTTTACAAAAATAATTTGGTGTTTCTTGTAACGAATATCGGTTTATTTGTGAAACATTATTCTTACATTCTTAAATGATTTAACTTGGTAGTATTAATGAATCTTCAACTATCTAGTACGAGCTATGGCTGAATGGATTCAATCTACTAAAGAAAAAGTCATTTCAAATCATCTAATTAGAATCTGACAAAAAGTCATCAAAAATGGGCTGGAACATTGATAAATCACTATGTCCCGGCCTATTCCTACATTTAAAGTGTCCGATTCTTGACATTGTAATAAGAAATGGTCATGTAACAATTAAAATGACCCTCAATGAATGCTTTATCCTAAAAATATGGTGTATTGGGTGTTTCACTTATCTTTTCAGATGAAATTATAGCATGAAGTATATTACATAATGTTGTAATTCCATGAGTTAATAATTCCTCATTTATATAAGAGTAACTAATTCGCAAATGATTATTTTCTTGCCCGGACGTAAAACATGCTGTTCCCGGTAAAAATGAAATCTGTTGTTTTTTTGCTTCTGATAAAAGAAAGTGACTATCTATCCAAGATGGTAAACTGATCCATAAATTTAATCCTCCCTCTGGTATCGTCCAAGATACACCCTCAGGAGAAAGACTTGTAAGTAAATTAAGAACTAAATCTCTTCGAATTTTTAGAGCCGTCCGCAACTTCTTTGTGTGGTCTATCATTCTTTTAGAGTTAATTAAGGGAAGAATTGCCTTTTGTGTGAGTAAAGGACTTCCTAAATCAGCATTTGCCTTTGCTGCTAATAAACGGTTGAAAATAGAGCCAGAAGCTGTTAGTATTCCTATTCTACAACTCGGTGCAATAGTTTTGCTTAATCCTCTCAAATAAATCACATTCCCGAACTGATCCATACTTTTAAGGGTGACAGGTGGTTTTTTATCAAAATAAATCTCGCTACATGGATCGTCCTCTACAATAATACAATGGATACTCCTGGCTATATCAAGTAACTGCTTACGTCGTTTTAGAGACATAACAACACCTGTTGGATTATGAAATGTAGGAATCGTAAAAATAACTTTTGGTTTATGTTTTTCACACACATTTTGGAGTATATCTATTCGCATTCCATCTTTATCGACAGGCACTGTGAGTATGGTAGCACCTCTTCCACGAAAAATATCAATCGCCCCTGGGTAGGTAGGTGCTTCCATTATCACCACATCTCCAGGTCCAACAAAGGTACGAGCAATAAGATCTATACTTTGTTGTAGACCACTTGTAACTAAGATGTTTTCTGGTGTAGAGAGAACCCCTGATCTTTCTAAATATGTAGACATTTCACTCCGTAGTTGACTATCACCTTGAATATTTCCATATATAGATAATATTTCTGGATTTTCTGAAAGAACCTGTTGAACCTCATGCTGAAAATATCTATTTGGAAGAAGTTTGGGATCTATCATTGATGATGAAAGATGAATTTTTTGAGGTGCAATATGATAACGAGCAAACTGGGATCTGGGTAAATAATCTTGAAGCGATAATTGCCAATCATATGAAGGAATTGCTTCTTTTTCTCGCTTTTTCTCTTTTACTTTTGATTTCACAAAAGTACCTTTACCTTGGATAGAAGTAACAAAACCATCTTGTTCTAATTGATTATACGCCTTAACAACTGTAACCAAACTTACTTCCAATTGTTTGGAAAGGTTGCGTACGGAAGGCATCTTCAATCCTTCTTCCAAAAGTCCTGAACGGATACGATCAACAATGGATTGATAAATTTGTACAGACAGTAATACTCCTATATTTCTTTGAATATCAATTTGCACCATAAATCCCCCTAAGTGTTATACATTTATTTAGTGTTATAGTTCCATTTCATATAGTAGATGATAATAAATATTATTTTAACACTTGAATTTATTTTAATCCTGTTATTCTTCTATAAGGCAAAAAATGCTGATAAGTAAATCTTAATACGGAAATTTCTATAGATGAATGTAAAAAGTTAAGTGTTATAGAAATGCGTTGAGTGTTATATATGCATTAAAGTAAAATAGCACTTAAAGTTGAACATAACATAACACTTGGAGGGAGATTGACGTAATAAATGGAAAAGATACATCCAGATTGGGGAAACATGGGATTTTCCTATAGAAAGACAGATAAACGATATGTTGCTAATTTTAAGGATGGAAAATGGGAAGAAGGAGTCCTAACAGAGGATCAAACCATCGTTTTAAACGAATGTGCGGGTGTGCTTCAGTATGCTCAGACTTGCTTTGAAGGGATGAAAGCATATACAACAAAGGACGGAAAAATTGTTATTTTTCGACCTGATCTAAATGCACAGCGGTTAGAAGATTCTGCGAAGAGAATACATATGGCTCCATTTCCAAAGGATCAGTTTGTCGATGCTGTTATCCAGACAGTAAAAGCAAATGCTGCATACGTACCGCCCTATGGCTCTGGTGGTTCATTATACATTCGTCCTTATCTGTTTGGAATCAGCCCAGTTATTGGAGTTAAACCTGCTGAAGAATTTCAGTTCAGAATATTCACTACACCAGTTGGTCCTTATTTCAAGAATGGACCAAAGCCCCTTACCCTTTGTGTAAGTGATTTTGACCGTGCAGCTCCTCATGGAACCGGAAATGCTAAGTTAGGACTTAACTATGCCATGAGTCTTCACTCTCTCGTAACAGCAAAGGAAAATGGATTTGATGAAAATATGTATTTAGATTCTGCAACTAGGACGAAGGTAGAAGAAACAAACGGAGCCAATTTCATATTTGTTACAAAGGACAATAAAGTTGTTACACCTAAATCAGAAACCATTCTTCCTTCCATTACTCGTCGTTCACTGATGGTAATTGCGAAAGAATATCTTGGACTAGAAGTAGAGGAAAGAGAAGTATACTTTGAGGAAGTGAAAGATTTTGCCGAATGTGGTTTGTGTGGAACAGCGGCCACTATTTCACCTGTAGGTAAAATAAATGATCATGGAAATGAAATATGCTTCCCTAGTGGAATGATTGAAATGGGACCAATCACTAAAAAATTATACAATACATTTACCGGGATTCTGTTAGGTCACAACAAAGCCCCTGAAGGTTGGATTAAGGTGATTGAATAATCTAATTCACAGAGAAAAAGAAAATTGGAGGGGTGCTTGTGAATCAAAAACGATTATTACTAACTTACAGTTTAGTATTTTTAGTCACGGCTATTTGGGGACTTAATATTGTAATAATTAAAGTATTGGTGGAAGATTTACCTCCACAAACAATGACGGCATTTCGAATTATGATGGCGGGGATTACAGCATTAATTATAATCGTTCTTGGAAAATCATTTCGTCGTTTATCGAAAAGGGAATGGATTTATACACTACTTGGGTGTGTTTTTGGTGTAATTCTACATCACTTGCTTATAGCAGTAGGCTTAACAATGATTGATGCTTCGAATGCTTCTTTAATTCTTGCATTAGTACCGCTTACAACAGCAATACTTGCCGTCCTCTTTTTAAATGAACAATTAACGAAATTTCGAATGACAGGTTTTATTCTTGCATTAACTGGTGTCTTTTTTATTCAGGGCGGTTCATTCGGAAGCATGCAATTATCTCAAGGTGAATTGTATTTATTTATTGCCATGTTTGTCCAAGCCATTAGTTTTATTTTTGTAAAAAAAGCAACAGCAACACTTGATTCCAAACAGGTAACAACATTAATGTTCCTGGTAGGCTCGATTGGTTTGTTGATTATTAGTTTTATAACAGAACCTGAGGGAATCAAAGCAATGACTTCAGCCTCTTTATTTACTTACTTCTTATTTATCGTGTCAGGGATAGTGGCAACAGGTGTGGGGTATATCGTTTTTAATGAAGCTATTAAGCAGATAGGTGCAGGACAAACAGTCATATTTAATAACTTTGTTCCGTTTTTTGGTCTTGTATTCTCCGCACTTTTCTTAAATGAAACAATAACAGCAACACAATTAATTGGATTTGTGTTTATTGTGGCTGGAATTCTATTTGGGACAGGTTATATCGAAAAACTCTGGGCGAAAAAGCATAAACAGATTATTAATACAGAAAAGAGTGTTGAATAAACTATTCTCTTTCCTAGGATTAGCAATTTGATGTTCTTGTTTCTCAAAGGTAGATGCTCACTTAGCTTCGATAGTCTAATTTTCATTAGGTATTTGTATGTATTTACAATTGGAGGATATATTGATGATCAAATTCCTAATTGCTTTTTTGCGCTGATTGGTGTTCGGCTCTTGCTATACAAAGTCAAATAAATGCTATCTTTAGTAAGAAAGTTGGCGTGTTAGAGGGAGCTACTGTTTCCTTCACAGTTGGGGCGCTTGCGTTATTCTTTTTGGCGTTCTTTTTCGGAAAAGGTAATTTTCTATATGTATTAAGTGTTCCTAAATGGCAATTAATAGGAGGAATATTAGGGGCATTATTTATTGTCATTAATATTTTTTCTGTAAATCTGATAGGTGTTGCCTCAACATTTATGGCGGTTGTCATCGGTCAAATTGTAGCTGGTGCAATTATTGACCATTTTGGACTTTTTGGTGGGGCTACATATCCGTTGAATAATACTAAACTCATTGCACTTGCATTAATGTTTGTGGCAATTTATTTATTTAATAAAGCATAAAGACGAGTGGAAAAACAAATCGTTTTTGTTTTACATAATAAATTCATTGTTAAGGGAGTATTTAGTTACTATGATTCAAGCAGTACAAAAATTACAGCAACCTTATGAACAAGGAGCTTTAGAGGCCATTCCTATTAGTGTCAATTGGCAATCTAATATTATTGTTGCTTTACAATTTAGTATAAGATAACTAATAATAGAAAATTTAGGGGTGATGAAATGATTATTCGACCAGCGAAAGAACTTTTTCTAGAGGGGAATGAAACAGCGATATTATTATTACATTCTTACACAAGTCATACACGTGATATGAAAAAATTAGCAGAATATCTAAACCAGCATATTGGTTGTACGTGTTATGTCCCATTATATAAGGGACATGGGATAAAACCAGAAGCTCTACTAAATACTACTATAAATGATTGGTGGAAAAATATACAAGAGGCGTACTATTTTCTACAACAACGCGGGTATAAAAAGATTTCTCTTATTGGATTATCAGTAGGTGGGATTTTCTCGTTAAAATTAGCACAGGAAGAGCAGATTGAACGACTTATTGTTATGTCCGTCCCAAAAGATCGTACGCCAGAACGGTTAAAACAGCGACTTATTGATTATGCAAAAGCATATAAGCAGCTAGAAGGAAAAACATCTGAAATGATTGCAAAGGAATTGTTGCCTTTTCAAGAAATGCCTCTACATTCATTTAAGACGTTCCAGGAGTTTATTCATCATACAATGGATAATGTTTCTCACATTACAGCACCAGTGGAAATCTATTATGGTAATAAGGACGACTCCTTATATGAAAAGAGTGCAGGTTTTGTATTTGAAAATGTATCTTCAAATGACAAGAAAATAAAGGCTTTTCCAAACTCCACACATTTAATGACTCTAGGAAAAGATAAGGAATCACTTTTTGAAGAAGTAATGTCTTTTATTAAATAAATTAAATACCCTTGCTATAATTCATTTGTTGGAAGGAAATCGTAATAATTTAAACTACTTTACTATCTCTGTACTCTTCAACTTCGATGAACGATCGTAATTATCTTTCATTCTCTGTGGTGGTGAATTTTTGATTCATGGATGGCTAACAGGTAGCGTGGTGAAAGAGAAACTAAGTGATTTTAGGACAGAGGTCATGCTTTAGTTATTCAATTAAAGGGTGCGATTGTTTAATAAGGTTCTCTTTTTCCTTCCTCAACTAACGGTTGCTTTAGTTAAACAGACCATCATTTCGATGGTCTTGTTTGAGTTCAAAACATCAAGAAGATTTCTGTGATACATTGTGAAATTTTACACTTAAACTAACGGATAGTTGAATAAGAGGCTTATTAAAAAGGGTCAAATTTTTATAAACCACTCTTATTTCCATAGAGTATAAATCTCAAAGTATTGAAAATTTTATTTATTGAACAATCCAATTTAGTTACTCTCATTTCTACTGAAATAATTAATGACATGCTCAAAGAATTTCTTTGTAATAGGAGAAATCAATGCGTTTTCGTTCCAAATAATTCCTATTGTTCTTTGGCATACTGGATCTGTAATTTCAATTTGTTCTACAATCTGGTTTCCTTGTAGTTTTGGTAAAAAGGATATCCCTAAATTGGCTGAAACTAACCCTGCTATAGTGTCAATTTCTTCTCCTTCAAAACTAACTTTTGGTGTTAGCGACGCTTGCTTAAATATTTTATCCGTAATTGTTCTAAGTCCATATCCTTCTTTCAAAACAACAAATTCTTCATCAACAAGCTCATCTATTTCAATTAATTGTCTTGAGGCAAACTTGTGTTGCTTTGAAACTGTTAAATAAAGCTTCTCATCCCATAAATGATGACAGGAATAATTTTTCTTTACTTCATCACCTGTAATTGTTGTAAAACAAAAATCAATTTTATCATCATAAATCATATTAATTAAGCTTTTTTTGTTTGCTTGTGTCAGTTTAAATGTAGTCTTAGGATATTTTTCTTTAAAATTTGCTAGTAACTTTGGTAGCTTATCGATTCCGAGCGTATGAAAAAAACCAATAGATATTTCTCCAAAATCGGGATTAAGCCTTTCATCTATTTCTTTCTGCGCTAATCTCATTTCAGTCTGTATTTTTAAAGCTCGTTCTTTGAACATGTGACCATAGCGATTTAGCTTTATACGTTTGTTTTCTCGAATAAATAATTCCACGCCTAATTCTTCTTCAAGTTTTGAGATAGAGCGGCTTAACGCAGGTTGAGTTATATTAAGTTCTTTTGCAGATTTTGTCATATGCTCATATCCAGCTACTGTAAGAAAATATTTTATATATTGCCATTCCATTCTAATCGGCTCCTTATAACAAAAAATCATTAACTTTATACTTATTATATATTAGAATGTATGAACTTTGAGTGTTAAATTATAATTAGTAACGTTTTAAGGAGTGATAACTTAGTGTGTACCGGTAAGAAACACAAGTTTTATCGTATATTAACATCCATGATCTTAGGGGCATTTATTATTTACAGTAGTCTATATTGGGTGCAGCCACTCATTATGCTTTTTTCTGAAAGGTTTAATCAGTCCCCTGCATCAGCTAGTTTGGTTCTTTCCATTACTACAATATCATTAGCTTTCGCCCTTTTATTAGCTCCTTTTATCTCCAATAATTTAGGGCGAAAAAATACAATGGTGTTATCTCTTTTGCTGACCTCTTTATTCAATATGTTTAGTATGGCTATAGACCATTTTTATTGGTTATTGTTTATGAGGTTTTTAATAGGAGTTTGTATATCGGGGTTCTTAGCTTCGGTTATTACGTATTTAAAAGAAGAAGTGGAAAGAGAAAGGTTTGGTAAGGTTGTAGGAATTTATGTTGCGGGAACAGCACTTGGTGGTGTTTTAGCAAGATTAATCAGTAGTTTACTGGTCGAACATTCTGACTTAAACACTGTAGCAGTCATCATAGGAGGGGCTAGCCTAATAGCAAGCCTACTTTTTTGGATAATGCTACCTCGATCAACTAACTTTATGAAAAGACCTTATTCGTTAATTCATTTAAAGAATGGTTTTATTGCTAGTTTTTTAGACAATAAGATTCGTAGTATCTATGCTTCATGCTTTTTTACAATTGGCATTTATACTTCAGTACTTAACTATATTTCTTATCCACTCACGGAACCTCCATTGTCATTAAATCAAACAGTAATAGGGATATTATATTTAGCAACATTATCAGGTGTGGTTAGCTCACTTATATTTGGTAGGTTACTTGATAAGTTCTTTGCTATATCATTATATCGAGTTGCTTTACTGATCATGGCAACTGGTGCAGTTCTTACTACTACAAATATTCTTTGGTTAGTAATTACCGGTCTAATTATTTTTGCATTTGGAATTTTTGCAAGTAATACCATAGCAAGTAATTGGATTGCAAACAAAGCTCCATCCACCCATAAGACAGAAGCGAATTCGGTATATTCTATCTTCTATTATTTAGGCTCAAGCATTATTGGGTGGCTAAGTGGTTATTTATTTTTATTCTTTGGTTGGTCAAGATTCATCTTTGTAGTAAGTGGTTTATTAATTCTTATGGTGTTTCTCTTACGTAAATTTGGAAAACAAGACTTGGAATTAAGGGATAATTAAAATAATAAAAAATTCATGAAATTACTATATTAACTGGTATCTATGTTTAAAAAAAATGAAAAATGAAAAATGAGATTTGAAGGTGGGAAGACGATGAAGAGAATAGTTAAGCCCAAACCCTTTTTTCTAAAAGGAGGGAAAAAAGCTGTCTTATTATTACACTCTTTTACGAGTAATACTCGTGATGTAAGACAACTAGGGAAATTCATAAATAAAAATGGTTTCTCATGTTTTGCCCCTGTTTATGACGGTCATGGTTTATCTCCTGTACAATTATTTCTACTAATCCAATTGACTGGAACAATCTGGCGCGATTGTTTAATAAGCGTCTCTATCTTATTCAACTAACGATTAGTAGAATAAAAGAAGTGAAGATTTTATTTCTCATTTGGCGAATATTGCGAAGTAAAAATTTATATTACAAGGAGATGGAATTTTGAACAATCCGTGGCAAGAGATTAGCCTTGAAACATATGAAAACCACATGAAGTCTGATGCTGTATTTCAATTACAGACTTTAAATCAAATAACAAAAGAGCAATTAGAAAGTTATGGACATGAAATTGTTGGTATCCTTGGGGTTGCTGGTGGAAATGGACTAGACCAGATTGATTTACCAACAACAAAAAAAATATATGGTTTTGACATAAATAAAGATTACTTAGATGTTTGTCAAAACAGATATTCCTATATGGGTAATACTCTTGAGCTATTGCAATGTGATATTAGGGATAGCACATTTACATTACCGAAAACAGATTTACTAATTGCAAATTTAATTATTGAGTATGTCGGGGGTGCGACATTTGTTTCCCTAATAAATCAGAACAGAAATCAAGTAGAAATTGTATCCTGTACTATTCAAAAAAAACAAGCTAACGGCTTTGTAAGTCAATCAGACTACACATCAGCCTTTGATCCATTACTCTCAATTTCACATGATGCTGATGCCCAAAAAATAGTTAAACTATTTTCTAATGAAAAATTTAGTTGTATTAAAACCAAAGAGTATGCTCTTCCTAACGGTAAAAAATTCATTAGACTAGATTTCAAAAAATCATAAGAGATATTATGCAGTTTGACTATAATGTGTAGTAGAAGAGAAGTTGCTTCAGCTAACGGGTGCTTTACTTCAAGAAGGAGTAAAGCCTTTTTCTTATTGAACTAAAGCAGCAGGTTAGTGGAAGAGTGCTGTTTAACTTTAGTTCAACAATCGGGCCATATAATGGAATAACACCTTTGGTATAAAAAGCTGTTTTTCCAAAAAGTGAACTGCCCCGTAAAAAATTAGATTAGTGTCTAACTTTTACGGGGCAGTTCAAAATGATCCAATGCTTTTATTACTCTTTTATTACTATGGTGAATTAAATATCATTTTATTCTTTGAAAAGCGAATCTGCTAAGCAAACCCATTAAACAAAAACAAATTGTGTGAGTACTATATACATAGCAGTACCATCAAATATACTGATGAGTGGATTAACGCATATTGAAATTGTTGAAAACAGTTTTACTTAAACTAACAAATTTTAATGAAACAGGAACTAAAGAAGCGATTTCACCTTAGCATAGGGAAAATCGCATTTTTATATCCAGAAAATTCCTTAGCCTATAATATCTGCGTTTTGACCTCGGAATCTCTATACACAATTATGTGTCAATGCTCTTCAATGGCATTTCCAACTCAGATAGTTCCGCACGTTTCCGACTATTAAGTAAAAGTCTTATACAACCGAGCGCACCGAATAATGCGATGATACTAGAAAAAAGGAATGCAGTAAAATAGGAATTGGAGTATTCAATCAGATAGCCAGTAATTGCTGGGGAAACTAATTGCCCGATGCCTACAAATATGGTTACAAATCCCATTCCAATAGTGATAAATTTCGGATGAATATAATCACTTACACTGGCATTGATAATCGTCGGAACTGCCCAAAGCGTGATACCGTACAAAGCTGTAGCCAAAAGGATGAGAGTGCTGTTACTTGATAAACTAAAAGTGAGAAGAAGAATACTTTGAATAAAGAATACAATCATTAAAGTAACCAAACGTCCAATTCGATCAGAAAGACTTCCCCAAATGAAGCCACTAATAATACTAGTAATTCCCGCAATCGCAAAAAAAGTACCTGCTGATGAATTCGTTAACCCTACATCAGCAATAAGATAGTCTACGAGAAAAGTAGAAAAAACTAAATAACTGATACCGTAAGTAGAATAGATGAAGCCTAGATACCACATTGTTTTACTACGGTATACATTTGTATCTAAATTTGCGTTACGTAATTCTTGAATTAATATAGAATCCTGTCCTTTTGAAATTGCTTTAAGCCCTAAATCTTCTGGTTTATTCTTTAAAAATATGAGATTGGAAACAGTAATGATTAGAACGAGAATAGCAAGGATGTACCAGCTAATTTTCCACCCGTTCATTCCCGTTTGGGCAATTAATACAGGAACTGTAACTCCGCTAAAAACCATTCCGATTCCAGAGCCAGCCATCGCTATCCCCATTGCCATTCCTTTACTTTTATTAGTAAACCATTGACCAAGTAGACCTAAAGAAGGAACATAGATTCCACCTGTTGCTACACCGATAATGAAGCATCCGATAAAGGCGATATAAAAGGAATCAGCACTGGCAGTTAAGACCATTCCTGTTGAAACAAGAAATAATGAAAAAACAATTACTTTTTTTGCATTGAATCGTAGAACAAAATGACCTGCGACTAACACAGCAATGAGGTAGCCTAAAAAGAGAGAAGACGCTAAAAATCCGGTTTGTTGGTAATTTAACTCTAGACCATTTTTCATAAATGGAAGGATCGCACCAAGGGAAAAGCGTCCAAAACCAAGAGATGCCAAATTACACAATGTAATCAAAATTAAGATGAACCAACCTTTATGAATATTTTTTATATCACATCCACCTCCAGGTTATAGAAAATTTATAATATTCATTTTTATTTATTGTATCAGAATTTTCGGCAATATGATATTAACTGAGCGCTCGCTCAACTTTTATTTTAAGGGGGAAATAGTTTATGGGAGAATCTAGTATTATCTTTTTTGATAGGAAGTTTCCAAGTGCAAATATGATTCTTATTAAGGATGAGTTTCCTATCCTAATTGATACAGGCTTTGGAAGTGATGCAGAGGAAACTGAGCAATTAATTAGAGAAGCAGGTGTCTCACCAGAAGAATTACACCTTATTGTAAATACGCACTATCATAGTGACCATGTTGGTGGCAATTTTCATTTTCAAAAAAATTATGGGGTTACGATTGCTGCTCATAAATGGGAGGCCGATTTAATTAATTCTTGTGATTCGGAAGCTTGTAGTTCTGAATGGTTAGATCAACCTGTTGAACCTTTTCGAGTAGATAGAAAGCTTTCAGATAATGATGAGATTTCTACGGGAAGCGGAACATTAAAAGTGTTACACACACCTGGGCATACGTTAGGACATATTTCTCTCTATGAACCTGGTAAAGAGATATTAATTTGCGGAGATTTATTTCATAAAAATGATATCGAATGGTTAAATAACTTCCGAGAAGGTGTAGCCTCTATACAACGCTCAATTGAAAGTTTGGATCGATTGGCTAGGCTCCGAATCAGGAAGGCTTATTCTGGACATGGACCTCAAATAGACGATCCACTTAGTTCTATAGATTCGGCAAGGAATCGGTTCGATAAGTGGGTCAAAAGTCCAGATAAGGTTTCATGGCATGCTTGCAAGAGGATTTTTGCATTCACATTAATCATGAAAAATGGATTAGCAAAGGAAGAAATTAATCACTACCTATTACAATGTGGCTGGTTTCAAGATTTTGCACGTTACTCTTTCCAACTTCAGCCAGAAGAATTTATTCCGATCCTACTTGACTAAATGATTTCTTCAGGAGCAGCAAGCTGGCACAATAATCATTTAGTCGCCCTTACTCCGTTCAAAGCACCAGAAAAAGAATGGGTAAATAAAAACATTAAGCCGAAAGATTGGAAACCTCAAGATTTTCTCGTATAAACATTACATCGAATTATTAACGCTAGGAAAAGAGTAGGAATCGCTTTTTGAAGAAGTGATGTCTTTCATTAAATAGCTTAAATCCCCTTGATATAATTTTATAGTTATTCCATAAAAGGGCGCGATTGTTGAATAAGCGTTCCTTTTCTTATTAAACTCCCATGAAAATTAAAAAACGATTAAAATCTATAAAATGGCATAACAAAAGAGACTCAGAAATTGCTTTTTTAAAAAAAGG
>NZ_FOGY01000009.1 GCF_900111345.1 Psychrobacillus sp. OK032 | reverse complement strand
CATCATTCGCTCGACTTGCATGTATTAGGCACGCCGCCAGCGTTCGTCCTGAGCCAGGATCAAACTCTCCATAATAGAGAACTTAAAAAGCTCATGTTGTTTTGCTGGCATCATCATTAAATGATGTCAAAATTGTTTTGCTATCAGACTAACCGAAGTTAATCTTTCAAGCTATATTTCTTAACGTTTTGCATGTTCAGTTTTCAATGTTCATGTTGTTTATTTTGTCGTTTTGTTTTGGCGACCTCTGTATCTTAACACCCTTTTCAACAATTCGTCAACACATTATTCGACAAAATGTTGTAAAAAGATAATAACATTTTATTCAGATAAGTGCAACTAATAACTAGATATAGTTTTAATAGCACTGGAACCCTCACCTTATCTACTTCTAACACATATTACGTTACTTCATTCTTTCGCTACTATTCTCATTCTATCTACATTTTTTACAATATAAAAAGAGAGACACTAGGCCTCTCTTTTCATTATGTCCTATTATAAGAAAATAAAGTAACAAACAAATATAACCCACAAGCCATACATTATCGGATGCACTTCTTTTATTCGCCCCGCTACAATCATCGTAATTGGATAAAAGATAAACCCGATCGCGATTCCAGTTGCAATAGAATAAGTTAACGGCATTGCAATGATAACGAAGAACGCTGGTACCGCAATTTCGAATTTAGTCCATTGAATATTTCCTAAAGAAGATACCATCAATACCCCAACAATAATTAATGCCGGTGCGGTTACATAAGTAGTAATTACACTTAATATAGGATAGAAGAATAATGCTAACAGGAATAATACCCCTGTCACTACTGCTGCAAAACCTGAACGCGCGCCCGCTGCAACACCAGCACTAGATTCTACATACGACGTTGTTGTAGACGTACCAGCCACTGCTCCCGCAGTTGTAGCGATTGCGTCTGCAAGTAGCGCTTTACCTGCACGTGGTAGTTTACCTTCTTTCATTAATCCAGCTTGGTTCGCTACAGAAATTAATGTTCCTGCAGTATCAAAGAAGTTAACGAACAAGAAAGTTAGTACAACAATTAAAAATTGAGTACTTAATAAAGATGATCGATCATTAAAAATTGGTTCCAATGCTGCTCCAAAAGTTGGTCCCACGCTCGGAATACTACTTACTACCCCACTTGGAATTGGTACTAAGCTAAAGACCATCCCTACGATAGCTGTAATTAACATACCGTAGAAAATTCCACCTTTAACACCTCTGACCATCATAATAACTGTAATTACAAGACCGAAAATTGTTAACAGGATGTTCGGATCTGTTAGGTCTCCTAAAGCTACAATTACCGAATCACTACTAACGATAATCTTAGAGTTTTGTAATCCGACGAATGTAATAAATAAACCAATTCCTGCACCAACCGCGTATTTTAACTCGGCAGGAATCGCATTAATAATCGTTTCGCGAATACCGGATAGTGAAAGAAGGATAAAAATAACACCTGCAACAAAAACACCAGTTAAAGCTACTTGCCATGGAATCCCAAACTCCAATACAACTGTAAAGGCAAAGAATGCATTAAGTCCCATACCCGGAGCAAGTGCAATCGGATATTTTGCTAGAACCCCCATTAGGATAGAACCGATAGCAGCTGCAATTGCGGTTGCTGTAAATACCGCTCCTTTATCCATATACATGAAATCTGGTAAACCTTCTACTGTTTCAAGCGACAAAATCATTGGGTTTACTACTAGAATATAAGCCATTGCTAAGAAAGTTGTTAAACCACCAATAATTTCACTTCGATAGTTTGTACCCAACTCTTCAAATTTGAAATATTTTTTCATGTGATCCTCCATTTTTTGTCCGTATAAACAAAAAGAAAAGCATACGACCAGTATTGACACGGTCGTATGCTTTAATATCTCTAATAAGCGAAAGAAAAATAGTTCCACTCATCGTAGTCGAATCATTTACGGTGATTCGGTAGAGACTTTTGGGCCTTATTCCCAACGTTATACGACAACATAATTAAATTACATTAGTAATATAACATTGTATTTTTTGAAAATCAATAATAAATCCGAACGTTTTTCGTGTTTACCATAAAATAGTTCGCTTTTTATACTTATTCCCACTCAATAGTAGCTGGTGGTTTACTCGTTACATCATACACTACGCGGTTAATATGAGGCACTTCATTTACCAGACGTACGCTTACTCTTTCTAGAACATCCCAAGGGATACGTGCCCAGTCAGAAGTCATTCCGTCAATAGAAGTAACTGCGCGGATACCGATTGCGTAGTCATACGTACGAGCGTCACCCATTACTCCAACGCTACGGATGTCTGGAAGTACAGTGAAGTACTGCCAAATATCGCGATCAAGTCCAGCTTTTGCAATTTCCTCACGAAGAATTGCATCTGATTCACGAACGATTTCTAACTTTTCTTCTGTTATTTCACCAAGAACGCGAATACCTAATCCCGGACCTGGGAAAGGTTGACGCCAAACGATTGCTTCATCAAGACCAAGCTCTAAACCAAGTGCACGCACTTCGTCTTTAAACAATGTTTTTAATGGTTCGATTAACTTGAACTGCATATCTTCAGGCAGTCCACCTACATTATGGTGAGATTTAATTGTTTGAGCTGTTGCAGTACCTGATTCAATAATATCCGTGTAAAGCGTACCTTGAGCTAAGAAATCCATACCGTCTAACTTAGAAGCTTCTTCATCAAATACGTAGATGAATTCATTACCGATAATTTTACGTTTCTTTTCAGGATCAGAAACTCCTGCAAGTTTATTCATAAAACGCTCACGAGCATCAATTTTGATCACTTTCATATTAAAACCTTCAGTAAAAGTCTTCATAACTTGTTCAACCTCACCTTTTCGGTTTAGGTTGTGATCAACGAACATACAAGTTAATTGATCTCCAATTGCTTTATGGATTAGAACAGCAACAACTGAGGAATCTACTCCACCACTAAGTGCACATAGGACCTTTTTGTCGCCAACTTCAGCACGAATTTTTTCTATTTCCATTTCAACAAAGCTTTCCATTGTCCAGTCGCCTTTAGCATGACAAATATCGAATACGAATTGACGGAGTAAATCAATTCCGTAAATAGAATGTCTTACTTCTGGGTGGAATTGAACTGCATAAAAATTCTTCGATTCATTTGCCATTGCAGCAACTTCACAAGAAGGGCTCGTTGCAATCACTTCAAATCCTTCTGGAGCTAATGTTACATGATCACCATGACTCATCCAAACAACTTGTTTTGCAGGAAGTTGTCCAAATAAAGCCGTTGCATTTTTTACGTCAATTTCCGCTTTACCATATTCTCTATGAGAAGCTTTTTCCACTTTCCCACCGAAATGTTGCGACATCAATTGCATCCCGTAACAAATACCTAAGATAGGAACACCAATTTCATAGATGCTTGGGTCAATATGAAATGCATTTTCATCATATACAGAGTTCGGACCACCAGAGAAAATAATTCCCGTAGCATTCATCTTCTTTAAATCTTCCGCTGTTACTGTATGTGGGTGCAACTCACTGTACACTCCAAACTCACGAATACGACGCGTAATTAGTTGGTTATATTGACTACCAAAATCTAATACGACAATTTTTTCTTGTTCTTTCAGCAATGGAGTTGAAGACATTAGCATCCACCTTTTCTATATTAGTGATCCAAGTGCGCTATCTAGAATAAAAAAACGCGTAAGAAAGCAAACCTCTTCCTACGCGTTTATGTTCTCTATTTCAAAAAGGTGAATGCAAATGTCAAAAAAGACATGGTTGCATTCACCTTCATAGTCAAGTTATTAACGGTAACTTGGTAGAGACATCCGAACCATATTATCGGACATATACGAGGGCAACTTGGTCAATTTAATTTGACTTTAGTTTACAGCTTGTGGCGTGTAAAATCAACCGCTTAGCTGATTGATTAAATTTTCCCAACTTTCTCGCATCAATACATAGTCAACCTCTATTTTGTTGCCACCGTAAAATCCTTTTTCGTATACACTTGTAAGTTTTTTCATATGGTTGCCATTAAAATATCCATCAATCTGTGTGGCGTAATCTGTTAACGTTTGCCCTTGTTCTTTCACATACCCGTAAGAATGAAGCTGTTTAAGTAACTGATGATACATTTTTTCAAACGTATCCCAATCATTTTTTCTTGCGCGATATACAGGGATTAGCATTTTCGACAACCATTTTCGTCTAAAGCGATAAGCAAGCAAGCCGATAAATGCTAGTCCGATAATTGACCATATAAAAGCAGCTTTTCGGTCCAACACCCACTTTACACTTCTAGTCATCACTTCCGTTAGCCTTTCGGAAACTTCTGCACTTTCTGTCTCCGGCTTTGGTTTTTTAGGAGTTGGTGTTGGTGTCTGCTCTGGAGCTTCCAACTCATCCGTTTGAATGTCTAAATCATAGTTTAAGTTTGCACTATTGGAAAATCCGATTGTAGGTTCGAAAGTCATCCAGCCTATATTCGGAAAATATGCCTCAACCCATGAATGGGCATTATTATTCGTTATTTCATAAACAGGAACACTGTCTTCTCTTTGTACAATCTCCCCTGGTGCAAATCCTTTTACCCAACGCGCTGGGATTCCTTCTGAACGAAGCAAAACAACCATTGAAGTTGAAAAGTTATCACAATACCCTACCTTCGTGTCAAATAAAAACTGATCGACGTAATCCATATCCCCTTCCGGAATCGCGGCTAATTGTTGATCATAGCGAAAACCATTTTGTCTGAAGTATCGTTCAATGGATTTCGCTTTCTCATATAAGCTTTCGTCCCCATCCGTAATAGAGGTAGCTAACTCTCTCACTCTCGTAGGCAGAGTTTCTGGTAGTTGTAAATATCGATCAAACTCACTTGTTAGACTATCTAAACTTTCTATTTTGGTATTTCGAAGCGCCTTTAAACTATATACAGGCTCACTATAGGCAACATCATAGTTTGTAATGGGCACGGTGCTACCACCATTGAACGTAGTGAGCTTTTGATTGGATTCACTCCACGAAAGAGTGAATGGTTCTAACGCATCCACCCGCTTAATACCATAAGGCTGCATAACAAAAGGATATTCCTGTAGCATGGAAATACTTGCAATCGCCGTTCTTTCTTCCTCACCGGGTGTAATGTCTGATTGAATTAGTTCCCCTACATTATAGCTACTAACTTGTGATTCTGTATTAGATTGAATCCATCCTTTAGATGTATACGTGTCTTTTGTTTCAATCTTCCAATATTGTTTGGTCGGTACAGCTGCTGTAAATACAGGTGTGTCATCTTGGACAAATGCTCCGCCTAAATTTTCATCATTCTCACCATACCCTACTTTACGATGTACCCCGCTCCCGCCTTCTCCACTAGAAGTAGATGATTTTGCAGAAGTGAAAAACGGTACTGGATCTGGCCAACTCGGTCCAGCTTTCGGTAAAATAAATGCCAATGTTCCACTAATGACAAGTATTCCAACTAAACTTCCTACACCGCCAAGCAAAAGAGGTGCTTTTACTTGTTCTTTATTTTCAATTCCAATTTTCTGAACATATAACAATCCCATCCCGATAAACCCGGATACTAATGCAATCACAATACTTTTTTCCCCATTATACGGACTAAAAGTATCTAAGATAGTTATAAATAAAATCGTAAGAATAAAAAATAATAGTATATTTTTTCTAACACGAATCCAATAATTTAATAAATACGTAGTCATCCATAGCAGTAAAAAAAACAAAAACGTCCGGAAAGGATTCGTTACTTCTAACCATTCACGTGTAATTAATGCGGCTAAATTCACGCGAAGGGCTTCTATCAAATATGAAAATGCATCCAAAGAGAAAAACGACAAATCAGTGTAGATCGAAATGATAACCCAACCAATAAAAAGTAGTTTTAACGGGGCCGCATAATACCATCTCAATCTCACAAAGTAAAATAAAAATGAGAGCAATAAGTATGAACTAAATAAATATAAATGATCTGTATCAGTTAGCTCAATAACCGGTTTTAACCATTCAACCATTAAAATAAACACAAAAAAATAAATGGAAAAAGATAACACTGCTTTTTTACTCATGAACGAGTCACCTCCATAAACGCTTGGGCAAAACGATCTTTCGTAATAGTATGGACCCGAATTCCCCTACTTGATGCAAACTGATGCATGACTTGTTCCTCTTTCAGTAACTTTCCATCTTTTTGTTTGACTACAAAGCATGTACAAACACGTAAGTTACTTGCCGTTTTTTGAACACTATCTATCCATTCATATGTAAGATTACTTGTAACATATAAAAGAGATGTTGCTTGTACTAATGCCCCGTCATGTAGAATTACTTGTTCGATTGGCTTTGTTAAATCCGGTTGAACTTTCGTTAAATGATACATTGCTCGCTGCAAATGTGTTTCATTTTGAACTGTTGGGATAAAAAAACGATTTTCCCCTAAAGACAAAAATGCACTGGATGCCTGATGACGCACGATTGATTGTAAAATAGAAGCGGTTAGATCGACTATTTCTTCAAAAAAGGCAGTAGGTGTACGGTCTATTAATACGAATAAATCTTGGGATTGACGATCTTCAAACTCTTTCGTTTTGAGCGTTTGCGTTCTGGCGAAGGACTTCCAGTGAATCCAAGAAACCCGGTCACCAGGTTGATAAGATCTTACGCCTGTTGCCATGGAAGTGTCTTTCATCGTTTGAATTCTAGATGCGGCTGCACCTTGGTCGTATCGCGTTTCGATTGGTACATATACCATTTCCGTTACGTTCGGAAAGACAAGTATAGTTTTGGGGTTTGGAATAAATGCCTCTTTCTTTACCCACCCAAATAAATCGCTCACTTGAACTGTAAGCCCCTCTAGTACATGCTCACCCCGAGGAATATGATCTATTTCATAAGTCCAAGTAAATTCCTTTTTCATACCCCAAAAAATCATTCGTTTCCATGAAGTGATGCTCGTCAAAGTGGGACTAACTTTTTCTTCAAACTTTACATACATAAGCGGAAAATGATTATTTCGTTTGACATAAACGGTTGCCGAAAATTTCCCACCACTATAAACATTTCGAGTACCGATTGTTCTATTAACCTCCAACTTTGAAAGTGGATAAAAAAATAGAAGTATAGAATAAATGGACAGAGGGATTAATAAGTAAAATAAAAACCAACTAACAAATCCCCCTTGAAACATTGAATAAACAAACGTTACGATTAGAAGAAACGTAATACCAACCAAACCCTTTAACGGTCTTAATCGATTAAATCGCTGTTTCATTGACTTACTTTCCTCTTATATGGGACCGGTGTTCGCTTAATAATTCGAGTCAATACTTCCTCTGTGGAAATCCCGTCATATCTAGCTTCTGGTCTGAGGATGACACGATGCCCGAAAACAAAGGGAGTTAAATATTGAATATCATCTGGTATAACGAAATCCCTTCCTTGAAGCATCGCATAACTTTGAGCGGCTCTCATCAACGCTATAGAAGCTCTCGGACTAACTCCTAGGTAAATATACGTATCTAGTCTTGTTCGATTGGCAAGATCGACAATATACCCTTTCATCGTCTGATCAACTTTCACCATTTTCACTTGTTTTTGTAAATTTATTAATTGTTCCAAAGTAATAACAGAATCTATATGCTCAATCGGCGATAATTTTTCTACCCGATCAAGGATTTCCAATTCTTCACTCGGATGCGGATACCCCATTTTTAGTTTCATTAAAAATCGGTCTAGCTGCGCCTCTGGCAATGGGTATGTTCCTTCATGCTCAATTGGATTTTGTGTAGCCATGACGAAAAACGGCTTAGGTATTGGCATTGTAATCCCATCAATTGTGACGGATGCTTCTTCCATTCCTTCTAAGAGTGCGGATTGTGTCTTAGGTGAAGTACGATTTATTTCATCTGCTAGTACGATATTCCCCATAATTGGTCCTGCCCTAAATTCAAATTCCATTTCTTTTGGATTGTAAATGGAAACTCCCAGTACATCTGATGGCAACAAATCAGGCGTAAATTGGATCCGCTTAAAATCAGCACCGATAGATTTGGCAAGTGCACGAACCATCATTGTTTTTCCAACACCCGGTACATCTTCTAGAAGCACGTGCCCTTCAGCAAGGAGTGCTATTACTGCAAGCTCTGCAATATTTTTCTTACCAATCATCACTTTTCCTATATTTGTAATAATAGATTGAATTTGCAATTGTTCCATCATTTTTTCTCCCCCGGTATCTACTAATCAATAACGCCTCGGCGTAATTGCGTCCAAATTTCGAATTGCGCTTGAGCCCTACAGGATGTAAGTCATGCAGTTGTTGCGACAAAAGATCTTTTGCGACGAGCTTTGCGCAGGAGCAGGACGTCGCGAACTTAGACTGCCTTCCTCGAGTCTTTCAAAATTTGTGACATCCGCCGGAGGCTTAACTTGAATAGTAGGAAGTTTAGACTTCTGCTGATTCAAGTTAAAAGATTAGTTTGAAAATTAATATTATGTATAATTAGCATACCGAAAGTTACAATATAATACAAATAGGAAAAAGCCAAACTATCTTTTATAAGAAGTTTGGCTTACGATTACTTTTTCCAGAAATCATCAAATACCGTAATCGGCATATGTCGCTTATGCATAGAGCGATTATAAAAACCTTCTATTTTTTCTTGCGATTCTTTAGAAATCATTTTACCTTCTAAATAATCATCAATTTCATCGTAGGTTACACCGAGCGCTACTTCGTCCGGAATTGCTGGACGATTTTCTTCCAAATCTGCAGTCGGAACCTTTAAATATAAATGCTCCGGACATCCTAATTGTTTAAGGAGTTGCTTTCCTTGTCTTTTATTCAAACGGAAAATTGGAGTTAAATCGACACCGCCATCTCCGTATTTTGTATAAAAACCTGTGACAGCCTCCGCCGCATGATCTGTTCCAAGCACAACGCCATTATACATTGCAGCAATTGAATATTGCGCTTTCATACGTTCTCTTGCTTTTTCATTTCCTTTTGCAAAATCCGATAACGTAATATCCGCTTCACTTAGGGCTCGTGCACTTGCATCAACTGCCTCTTTTATATTAATCGTGACAGATTTAGATGGTTGGATAAAGTCTAATGCTTCTTGCCGCTCATGCTCATCAAATTGTACTCCGTATGGTAAACTTACTGCGATAAATGCATAAGTTTCTTCGCCAGCTTCCGTATTTAGCTCATCTACCGCGAGCTGCGCAAGCTTTCCCACTAAAGTAGAGTCTTGTCCTCCTGAAATTCCTAGCACCATACTTTTCATAAAAGAATGCTTCTTTAAATACGCCTTCAGGAAATCAATACTAGTACGAATTTCTTCCTCGACATTAATAACTGGTTTTACTCTCAAAGCTTTAATAATCTCTTGTTGCATAGTAGCCATTATTACAGACCTCCATTTTGCTCAATAAGATTATGTTCCATTTCTTTTACTTCTTGAATATTACGCATTTTATTGTCCCAACATTTTTGGCTTAAATCGACTGGATATTCCTCTGGGTTTAACGAACGTTTATATTCGTCCCAAAGTAAATCTAAATTAGAACGTGCATAATCGCGCACTTCTTGCAAATTTGGCACTTTGTACGTAACTTTCCCCTCATCAATTACTTTTACATGTAATTCTTTCGCTTCGAAATTCGTCACAAATTTAGATACAAATGTGTGCACTGGATGGAACATTTTTAAGCGTTTTTCATGTGTTGGATCTTCGTCATGCATCGTAATATAATCGCCTTCTGCTTTTCCGTTTTCTTTATCAATAATCCGGAATAGCTTTTTCTGACCAGGTGTTGTTACTTTTTCCGTAGTAGACGAAATTTTAATCGTGTCCTGCATCGTACCGTCTTGATCCTCAATGGAGACAATTTTATATACCGCTCCAAGTGCCGGCTGATCGTAACCCGTTATAAGCTTTGTACCAATACCCCAGCTATCCACTTTTGCCCCTTGAGCTTTTAAGTTTAAAATTGTATATTCATCTAAATCATTCGAAACAATAATTTTAGCATTCGTAAATCCAGCTGCATCTAGCATCTTTCTAGCTTCTTTCGAAAGAAAAGATATATCCCCAGAATCTAAGCGAATGCCGATAAAGTTAATTTTGTCGCCAAGTTCTTTCGCTACTTTGATCGCAGTAGGGACACCCGTTTTTAAAGTGTTATACGTATCTACTAAAAAAACGCAGTCTTTATGACGTTTTGCATACGAATGGAAGGCTTCATATTCGCTTTTATATGCTTGCACTAAAGAATGGGCATGTGTTCCAGAAACAGGAATACCGAACATTTTTCCGGCCCGCACATTACTTGTAGATTCTATTCCACCAATATACGCAGCGCGAGTTCCCCATATAGCTGCATCCATTTCTTGTGCACGTCTTGACCCAAACTCCATCGCAACTTCATCTTTTACTACTTGTTTAATACGAGACCCTTTTGTAGCGATCAACGTTTGATAATTAACAATATTTAAAAGAGCAGTTTCCACAAGCTGTGCTTCCACTAATGTGGATTCAATACGCATAATCGGCTCATTCGGAAATACAAGCTCTCCCTCCAACATCGAGTAGACATCCCCCGTAAAACGAACCGTCCGCAAATATTCGATAAAATCTTCCTTGTAGCCAACTTCGTTTTGTAAATATTCTAAATCAGTTTCTGTAAAATGAAAATCTCGTAAATAATTAAGGCATCTCTCAAGACCCGCAAAAATTGCGTAACCATTTCCAAAAGGAAGCTTTCGGAAAAACAATTCAAATACTGCTTTTCTTTCATGCATATTATCAGCCCAATAAGATTCTGCCATATTAATTTGATATAAATCAGTATGTAAAGCTAAACCGTCGTCTGGATAATTTTTTTTCATAATGATCCCCTTCTCCATAACTTTTAACTCTGAACTATTTGAACCTAGTATACACTATTTCCCCTTTTTCTTGGATAAATAAACACAAGCTATCTTTCTTAAAACGGGTATAATGCTTCTTAATAAGCTCTATCAGGTGACCGTAATGATTTTCGCTACAGGCGGACGCTTTCCGCCGGGTGAGCGAAAATCAATGGAACTTGCTGACTAATTAGCATCTAAGCTCAATAATGACTTAGATTTATTAGTTCCAAAGCGCTAAATATGTAACTTTAGAATAAATCAAATCTGAAAATGGTTAAGAGCAACAAACCAGTAATCTAGAACAACCGAATTGCTGTTGAAAGCAACCAATTCTTAAAATAACAAGTTTACTTAAGGAGAGACGACGAAGGATAAGTATTGTCATCCCAATAAATCGTTGAAGGGAGTGAACTTTATACAATGATTTGCTTATTTTGAGACAGCATTTTCTTAATAGATTTAAAAAACATTACGTAGTGGATCTGATCAATTATCATCCTTAATAACTGCATACACCAAATTAGTAAGAAATTTCTCATTGATTGGAGCGGAAGGGCGGCGACTCCAGCGGGAATAGCTTGAGCTGAAGACCCTGGACTGAGCGTAGCGAGGGAAGCGGCTGAAGCCAAGCCCGCGGATTCCTGAAGCGGAAATCATAGCGATCACCTAATAAAGCCCCTTTAGTACGCATTATCCCTATATTCTTTACCAATACCGCAATTACATCCTTGATAAATGCTAAATCATCATAAAGAAACCAGCCATCTGAAATAATGGCTGGTTTCTTTTCGCTTCACTTATCACCCACCTAATGGAGAAATGACTGTCTCGATATAGTCCGCTATCGCTTCAATCTCTTCGGGAGTTAGCGAATCTTTAAAGGATGGCATAGTTGCTCCGCCATTTGTTATTCGATCGATCACATTTTCTCTACTTTCTGCGAACTTACTATCCTGTAGATTTGGTCCATTATGTCCGTTCGCTCCTTGATTTCCGTGACAAGCGATACAACTATTTGTGTAAAGTGCTAGACCGGCATCAACGCTACTTACTGTTTCACCCTCTGTAGCTTCATCGGTAGTGGACTCGTTTGTATTATTTTTTGCCGAAGCATCGATCACTTGACCTTCTGGTAAAGTTCCACCTAATTTAAATGTATAAACTTTATCACCATGTTTAGAACCTGCTAGAGCATTTCCTGCAGCATAGATAGAAATGTATTGTTCTCCATCAATTTCATATGTGACAGATGGAGCATTCGCACCTGCATCCATCATATATTCCCACAACTGATCTCCTGTTTTAGCGTCAAAAGCGATTAAGCGGCCGTCGTTGTGACCAATAAATACAAGATTTCCGGCCGTTGTTAAGACACCACTATATGCTGTATTATCCCAGTTTTGTTGCCATGCGATCTTATTTGTTTTTACATCAATTGCGGTAACCGTTCCACGTCTCGGTGTATTGGCTATACGTTGCAAAATACTACCAATATATAAAGCCCCTTCTTCAAACTCCTCCTCTTCTTGTCTAGCAAAAGCAGAGTACGTATCATTTCCTAATACATAGAATAGCTCTGTATCTGGATTATAGGCTGATGGCGGCCAATTTGCACCGCCACTCGGACCAGGTTTAAGCGTAATCATCTCCTCCCAGAATGGCGTAAAGATATCGCCAATCGTTCCGTCAAACGTACCATCTAAATCCCGCTCTACATCGGCTTGTGTTACCCCTTGAGGAACAAATGCATCTCCTATTGGGAACGGCTGAGTTGCGGCAGTTTTTTGTTCAGCTAATTGAGGTACCGGCTTTTCTTCAATTCCTACAAGCGGCGTTCCATCCGTACGATCTAAGAAATAAATCCAACCAGTTTTACCCGCTTGCCCAAGACCTTTTCGCATCTCCCCATCTTTTTCCACATTAAATAGAACAACAGGGTTTGCTGGATCCATATCCCAAATATCATGATGCACTTCTTGGAAATGCCATACATAATCCCCATTTTCCGCATTCACAGCGACTACAGAGTTCGCGTATAAATTGTCTCCTTCACGATTACTACCATCTAAGTCGGGCGCCGTATTTCCAGTTGCAAAATAAATATACCCAAGTTCCGGATCAACTGCTGGTGTATTCCAAACAGGGCCCCCTCCAGTTAACCAAGCATCATTATCTGAAGGCCAAGTATTGCCATAGATATCTCCTGGTCCAGGAATTGTATAGAAGCGCCATACTTCATACCCTAAATCTGATTCGTACGCCATCACTCGACCACGAATACCGTATTCTCCACCGGCTACCCCCGTGTAGACTTTACCATTGTAATAAAGTGGTGCACTAGTAATAGTATATCCTTCTTCCCATTCTGCAACTTTCGTTTCCCATAATTCTTCTCCTGTTTTTTGGTCAAGTGCCACAAGGCGTGCATCTAGTAAACCTACATATACTTTTCCATCACCAACTGCAACTCCACGTGTTGTCCACCCACAACATACCGTGTCCATTTCTTGTGGTATTTCCGGGGTATATGCCCAAATCTGCTCACCCGTTTTGGCATCAATTGCAAATACGTCATTAGCACCAGTTGCAATATACATAATGCCATCTACTACGATCGGTGTAGCCTCACCCGAATATTTATCTTCTGCTCCAGAGCCTAGACTACTTACCCAAGTTGGTTTTAAATCCCCTACGTTTTCAGATGTAATTTGATTTAAAGTGGAATAACGTCTGTTGTAATAATCGCCCCCATGGACTGCCCAATCTTTTGAAGCATATTCGACTTTAATATCCGGATTAGCTGGACTAGGCGCACCCTTAACTTCTACCTCAACTTCTACCTCAACTTCCGCTTTAGACTCAACTTCTGTTTCTTCATTTACAGTTATTGTAGCAAATTCGGATACTTCCTCTCGTTCTTTATCAGCTACTAAAAAAAGCATAAGAATTGTTACTAGAGCAATAATACTTCCGATAAAAATTTTTGCCCACACGGGTATACGTTCATCTCTCATCTTAATCCTCCCCCTTTACTATTAAAATGCCATTTTCAATAGTTTATGTTTCGGATTCTAAATAAATGTTAACGCTTACATTTGATTACATAAATCATTTTCTCCTTGGCGTAATTGCGTCCGGATCTTGAATTGCCATAGTGACTTCCGCCGGAGGCTTGGGCCAACAGGATGTTGGTCCCTCAGGCGTTCCCGCAGGACGCGGGGATCTTAACCTGAGTTCCTATAATCAGCTAGGTGTTTGCACTCCTAGCTGATACAAGTTAAAAAAAACTGTCCATGAGCGTTAACTCATGAACAGTTTTCAAGATGATTATTTAGTTAAGTCTTGGCATCCTTGATAAATTAAATCAAATAGCTCTTCAATATCCGATTCTTCCACACATGAAAATGCCACACGAATATCCGTTTTATTACTTGCAATTACCCCTACACCGTATTGATCTAATAAATGAAGGCGAAGTGTTTCCGCATCTAAATTATTTAACTTCAAGCACATGAAGTAGCCTGAGTTAAATGGATAGTATGTCCAGTGAGGAGCAAACTTTTCGTTTGCAAGCACTTGCTTCGTTTGAATGGCACGCGACTTCATAATTTGGAATTTCTCTTCTTTTTCTTTTAAGAACTCTTCTGATTGTAAAGACTCCAAAAGAATAGTTTGTGAAATATGAGAACCGCTCGAAATCGTTCCACGGATAATTCCTTTTGTTTTTTGTTCTAGTGCATCTAGTACATCAGGCGTTGCAGCGTAAGTAATGAATCCAACGCGTAATCCCCATACATAGTTTTCTTTAGTGGCACCGTCGATTTTCACTGGCAAAATATTTGGGTGACTTTCTGCTAATAACCCGAACAGCGATTCCTTAATCGAATCTTCATAGAATAATCCAAAATAAGCATCATCCAATAAGACAACTAATTTAGTTCCAGAAGCTGCAGCATCTATTAATACTTGAACAATTGCTTGTGCTTCACTAACTGATGGTGTATAACCAGTTGGATTGTTCGGGAAGTTTAATAACACAATCGCTTTTTCTTTTTGCTTCGCTAGTGTTTCACGAAATGCTTCTACATTGAAACCATCGTTTTCATTGAATAATGGGAACGTTTCTACACGACCGCATCTTCTAATCTGGAATACCGTATTATAGTTACCCCAATATTGCTCAGGCGTAACAAGGACATCACCAGGATTCATAAACAAATCTGCTACTATACTTAAACCATGTGTCAATGCGCTAGTTACAATCGGCGAACCAATTGATTTATTTTGCATAGAAGGATTATCCTTTAATAACTTTTCTTTCCAAATAGAACGTAATAATTCTTTTCCTTGTGGAGCTGCATATGGGTAAATGTCTTTTGGAGCGTACCCTAATTTTTCTTGTATATGGCGGAAATGCATCGGCTCTCCGTTTTCTGTGGCGATACCGATTGTTGCGTTAAAGCGATGCGCTTTTTTCCCTGCTTCTGCACTTTGGCTTAATATCCCTTTAGGATAATACAAATTCTTTCCTAAGTCGGATAACATGTCAAAAATGACAGGATTTTCTTTTTGCATTTTTTCATTTAATTGCACAGCTAAAGCATTCATCTATAGGTACCTCCAGAAAGTTGATATAGAAATATTGTACTCTATTTTGTTAAAGTATTGTAGTTTTTATCATAATATAATGAATATTTAACTCTATTCTTAAGGATTTTCTAATACTAAAATGACAGGGCAATGATCACTTCCAAGCACATGCGCGTCAATGGAAGCATCCTTTAAAATAGGTGTAAGTTTTTGAGAGGCTATGAAATAGTCAATTCTCCAGCCTATATTTCGTTCGCGCACTTTGTTCAAGTACGACCACCAAGAATATGCATCTTCACGTTCCGGATAAAAGTATCGGAACGTATCTACAAAACCAGCCGCTAGTAAATCTGTCATTTTCCCTCGTTCTTCAAGCGTAAAACCAGAGTTCCCTCTATTTGACTTAGCATTTTTCAAATCGATTTCTGCGTGAGCAACATTTAAATCTCCACACATAATGACCGGCTTCACTTCATCTAATGTTTTTAAATATGTACGCATTTCGTCTTCCCACTCAAGTCGATATGGAAGTCTCGTTAAATCACGTTTTGCATTCGGAGTGTAGACATTGACTAAGTAAAAGTCTTCGAACTCCAAAGTAATGATTCTGCCTTCATCTTCAGTATCTAAATCTCCGACTCCATACCTCACTGACAGTGGCTTTACTTTTGTAAACACTGCAGTTCCTGAGTACCCCTTTTTCAATGCATAATTCCAATATTGCTCATATCCATCTAGCTGCAAATCTATTTGGCCTGCCTGCAATTTCGTTTCTTGCAAACAAAATATATCTGCATTCACTTCATTAAAATAATCTAAAAAGCCTTTTTGTACACATGCACGCAATCCATTTACATTCCAAGATACTAATTTCAACTCTATTCCCCCAAGCAAAAAACTGATCATTCCTATTTCGTTGTTTTATTTACAACAAAAATAAATTCACTTAAACTAATATGTACATATAAATAGATTATGACTTGAGTCTATCTGCTTGTCTAATTTATTTAAGAAAAGGACTGAAAATTAATGGATTCTAAAAAAATCACGGAAGATAGCGACTTACAAAAAGCGTTTCATATTAGAAAAGAAGTATTTGTGAAAGAGCAAGGTGTACCATTAGATGCTGAATTTGATGTATTCGATACGCTAGGTGGAAAATGCGAACATATTTTAGTCTATTATAAGGAACAACCTGTAGGAACTGGTAGATTAAGAGTTGTCGATGGTTTAGGTAAATTGGAGCGAATTTGTATTTTAGAGTCATATCGTAAATTTGGTCTTGGAAAAATAATAATAAAAAAGTTAGAAGAGATTGCAAAAGATATTGGATTAACCAAAGTTAAATTACATGGTCAAACACATGCAGAAGGTTTTTATGAAAAACTTGGCTATCAAACTTCATCAGATGTATTTATCGAAGATGGGATTCCTCATATTTTAATGATTAAAACATTTTCTGAATAAAAAGAAGTGTTAATTTCCGCTTCAGGCGGACGCTTTTTCGCGGGCGGTCCGTGAGCCTCCTCAGGCCAACAGGATGTTGGTCACAAAGGCGCCTGAGTCCCACAGGACGTGGGTCATGCAATCGTTGCCGCAGGAAGCGGCGAACTTAGATTGCCTTCCATTGGAGGTGGTGCTCTTAGCCTTTGTCAATATGTTCGCTCCTTTGGGGTCTTACCTGGACACGCTATTCCCGCAGGAGTTTCCGCCTTCCGCTCCAATCAACGGTAATTGCTAGTAATCATCATGTAAAATTACATCTAGTTCTTATTTAAATATACGAAGAACTTCGCTTTTCATGTCATACACGCTCAGCTAGAAATTTCGCCTATTAAACTATAAGGTTGGCCAGAATTAATTGCATGAATAACACCATCTGAGATTTCAAAATTTGTTAACCATCTTTGTCTATCATATTCTTTTAGAAATCCTAGTTGTATGAAATTATATTCTAAGTCTTTTTGAGGTTGGCATTGTTTTCTCAAGTCTTCAGCGTTTGCTTTGCTACCTATTATTTGCCAAACATTACTTTTCTCCTCCATTATTTCAAATACAGTGGGGAGTGTATGTAAACCATCGGAATGCAACCAAACAACCGCCTCCGTTAACGGTCCATATACTTGTATGTTCTTCCATAGCGATTTGTACAATTCGGCAGAATCTCGATAATCGAGATAGATTGCTTTTATATTCTCTGGTTCAGAGCAAGAATCTTTCATTCTATTCATTTTTTCTTTATTACGTGCAATAACCGTAACAATATGATTTTGTTCTGCATACCATCTTGTCACTTCCGCTAACATTCCTGTACCACCAATTATAAAAATATGTTCCATATAAAATTCTCCTCCTTAAGTAAATACTGCCATATCCCTTCGAAATACTCTATTAACTCTGAGCAAAGAAATTGATTTACCAAAATAGAAGGAATACAATTATCTTGTAATTGAGATATTTTAATTACAAATAAATACACATGTAGGAAGGAAGAAGTATAATGAGTAACCGTTTTGATGATCAAGTCGTATTAATAACTGGAGCAGGATCTGGATTAGGACAAGTATCTGCGTTACAAGTGGCCAAAGAGGGCGCAAAACTTTCTTTAGTGGATTTAAATAGTAATAGTTTAGAAGAAACAAAAAAACTAATTTTAGAAGTAGCACCAGAAGCAGAGATACTTTTATTAACAGCGAACGTTGCAGAGGAAGCAGCCGTAAAAAATTATGTGGATGAAACAGTTAACAAATATGGTCGTATAGATGGATTTTTCAACAATGCAGGGATCGAAGGAAAACAAAATCTTACGGAAGATTTCGGTTCTGACGAGTTCAGTAAAGTAGTAAGTGTTAACCTAAATGGTGTATTTTACGGATTGAAACATGTACTAGCAGTTATGAAAAAGCAAGGATCAGGATCTGTTGTGAATACTGCTTCTGTCGGGGGTATCCGTGGTGTAGGTAATCAATCAGGTTACGCAGCGAGTAAACATGGTGTTGTAGGGTTAACAAGAAACTCTGGTATTGAATATGGTCAATATGGCGTAAGCATTAAAGCAATTGCACCAGGAGCGATCATGACACCCATGGTTGAAGGTTCTTTAAAACAAATGGGTGGAGACAATTGGGAAGAAGTTGGAAAAGAATTCGTTCAACCTAATCCAATGAAACGATTTGGTAAACCAGAAGAAGTAGGTTATTTAGTAGCCTTCCTATTATCAGATCAAGCTAATTTCATTAATGCTACAGTTATTCCTATTGATGGTGGCCAATCAGATAAATACTAATCTTCTGTGCTTTAGAAAAGAGAAGGAAACAAGTCTATTTATGGACTTGTTTCCTTTTATATTACTTCGAGTTTTCTGTAATCCATTTCTCAATATAAGGATGTATTTCATTGATTGCTTTGCGACCTGTGACAACTGAGACATGACCAGTATCTACCGTATGTAGTGTCTTGTTTTTGCTAGACACTTTATCATTCAGCGGTGCAATTTGGTGTGGTAGAGCAATATTGTCACGTGTTGCAGAAATATTTAATAGATTAGCCTTAATATTAGCCAGTTCTACTTTGCGTCCACGTATTACTAATTGATCATTAATCAGCTTGTTGTCCTGATAGAAATCTCTAATCCACTGTCTATAAGATTCGCCAGGGAAAGGTATCCCATCATTCAACCATTTTTGCATTAGCTTCCAATTTAAAACAAAGTTCTCATTTTCCACACGGTCAGCTAGACTGACATATGGACCGACAACATTCGAAATTGGACTAAGCATTTTATTTCCGAAATCGATTACTTCGAAAGGAATATTACCTAGTGTATCGACCATTTTATCTAGTTGAAAATAGCGTTTATCCAACCAGTTTGAGTATAGACCTGCATCTTTAAAGTCAATTGGACTCGTCATCAAAATAAGGTTGCGAATTGGCAATTGTGGATAAAGTGAAGTGAAAATTGCCGTCATTGTCCCCCCCATGCAGTAACCTAAAAGTGTAATATCTTTCGCTTTCGAAGTCTTCAACACTTTGTTTACTGCCCGTGGAATATAATCCATAATATAATCATCCAGTTTCATATGGCGATCTTCATGGCCAGGAGTACCCCAATCTAACAAGTAGACATCATGACCTTTATTAGTTAAGTGCTCTATTAAGCTATTACCTGGATATAGATCTAATATATACGGTTTATTGATTAATGCATAAATCATCAGAATAGGCACTTTATTAGTTTTCTTGATCGCCGGTTGATAGCGATATAATTTTGTTTTATTTTTCGTCCAAATAACCTCTTTTGGGGTCTGGCCAACTTCTGGTTCAGCATCCGAAGAAATAACTTCTGTTAATCGTTTAATCTGTTGAATATTCTTATCCTCTGATAAACGGTCAATCCAATTGTCAAATTGCTTCGTATCTAACGTAACCATAAAATCCCTCCTACCAATATTTTTTCAATTTGGAAACTTTTATTACATGTATAGACCGCCATTTACATTGATTTCTTGCCCCGTAATATAACTTGCTTGTGCTAAAAATAAGACAGCTTCTGCAATTTCACTTGTGCGTCCTAATCTTTGTACAGGCACTTTCGCAACTATTGCGTCTTTTACATTTTCCGGCATTGCTGCAACCATCTCTGTTTCAATGAATCCTGGGCAAATCGCATTTACTGTAATACCGTTTCTAGCAGTCTCAAGAGCCAACGACTTTGTAAAGCCTAATAGTCCAGCTTTTGATGCAGCATAATTCGTTTGTCCAAAACCACCAGCTTGACCGATTATTGAACTAATATTAATAATTCGACCAGACTTTTGTTCTAACATATGGTTGATAACAGCAGATGTTGTATTGAAAACACTATTTAAGTTAATATTGATCACTTGATCCCACTCTTGTTTTGTCATTTTTCGGAAAGTACGATCTTTCGTCACACCAGCATTATTAACTAGAATGTCGATTTTTCCAAAACGTTTCAACACTTCCTCTACAAGCTGTTGTGAATCCTCTTCTACAGATACATCAGCTTGAATAGCAAGCACACTGCCACCTTCTTGCTCGATTTCCTGCATAACATTTTCCATATCTAAAGTGCTACTACGATAATTACCTACAACTTGCGCACCATTCTTTGCCAACGCTTTAGCTATTTCAGCACCAATTCCCCTTGAAGCTCCTGTTACAACAGCTACTTTCCCTGCAAGAGGTTTTAGTGGATTCGTTTGTTCCAATACGGTTGTTTGCAATTCTGTCATTTAATATACACTCCTAATATATGTTTTATTTAAGAAATCATTTAGATAGTAGAGCGCTTTATTTCTTAGCATTTGCAGCACTTGTAGCACTTGTAGCAGCATTTGTAGCAGCATTTGTAGAATTCGTAGCTGCTGTAATTATTGGTCCAGCTGTTACTTTAGGGGTATTTTGCGATACTAGTGAATTTGCTAGTAGCTCGATCACTTTATCCAATTTCTTATCTAGATTATTTAGTCCTTTTTTTAATTGTTCTATTTCTTTCGAAGTATCAAACTTGTTCACATCCATTTGATCTTCTAGATCATCCATTTTCGACTCTACGTTTATAACAAGGGATGCAATATTTGCAATTTCATCCCTAGAAGGCATATTAGCTTGTTTTAAATAAGATTCGGTAATCTTATTCAAAAATCCTTGATATTGTAAATATTGGCTCTGAATCTGCCCTAAACTTTCTGCAAAAGATTCTTTTCCAAGCGTATCTTGGATAGCATCTCGCCATGTACTTTCCGTTTTCTCATACACATTTTTCCACATCGTAAAAGCATCGAATGAAGTTGTCTGGGTCAATGGAAATCATCTCCTTTTCTTAAATTCAACATAACTTTATCACAATTTTCTAAGGTGTTGTATAACAAAATTGTAAAGATTATGACTATTCGATATATTTCTAATGTATTCTTCTTTTTTCGACAAATCTTGTCAAAATTTTTCAACAATTAATCCCTTGACTTATTAAACATATAGGTGTAAATTACACTTATATGCAACAACTTAATAAGTAGGTGATTGATAATGGAATCTAAAGAGGAAGAAATAAAAAAAAATAAGACCACCAATATTGGTGCTCCTAAAAATTTCCTTATCCCGATCATGTTGCTGCATTTACGTGATTGGAATACGCATGGTTATGAATTAATGGAGAAAATTTCACAATTTGGTATGGAATCCGTTGACCAAGGGAACTTTTACCGTCTCCTTCGACAACTTGAAAAAGATGCATTAGTAACATCCGAATGGGATACGACATCAGGTGGTCCAGCTAAACGTATTTATTCGATTACGGAAGCAGGTAAACAATATTTAGATTTATGGGCTGGTTCATTGAGTCAGTATCAAAAAATGTTGAATCAATTTTTCAATATATACAACCCTTTTTTCACCCCACTCCAATCTTCGTCCGATAAGAAGGAAGACGAGGATTATTAACTGGATGTAATGCGAATATTAGCATTCATTATAAATAATAAACATGTTTTGCTATATCAAAGGAGGAATTACGGATGGCTAAAGAACAATTAGGAAACGGTGTAGATTTATTATGGGACGGATGGTTAAATGGTTTTAAAACATTACAAAGCTTGCAAGATGATGTTCAGAAAAAAACGTTTCAAGCATTTACGTACCAAAAAGAGCTTCTAGATTCCACAGTAGCTACGTTGACTGCTATGGAAGAAGAGACAAAAAAAGTAGCGCAAGATTGGCAAAATAAAGTTCAAACGAGCGTAAAGGGAATCAGCGGAAACGCACAATTAGAACAAGTTTCAACATGGCTAAACAATGTTCAAGAGATTAACGACAAAGCACAAGCTTTATCATGGAAACCAAGCTATGCGGTTCTGGATCTCTTCGTTCAATCACAAAACCACTTAGAGACAACTGTCAAAGCTGCTATTGAACAACAAAAACTAGAACGTGAAGAAACATTGAACAAAATCGAAGAATTGACTGAATTACTAAAAGGTGCGCATAAAGATTTATTGGTATCTGTAGGAGTATAATCCTTTGCCTTTAGATTACTATAAACGAAAAAGAGAGAGGTTATCATTATTAATGATACCTCTCTCTTTCTTTATTTCTTAGTTAGCCTTAACAATACAAAAATGGCAATTGCCAATACAAACACACAAAATAATAGTGCAATTGAAATAGCTCCAAAAGCGAGTAAACCCATTATCAATTACGCCTCGGCGGCATCCAGATTTTGAATTGCGCCTGAGGCCTACAGGATGTAGGTCTTGCAGTCGTTGCGACAAGGATGTCGCGTACTTAGACTGCCTTCCTCTACTCCCTTCAAAATCTGTGACATCTGCCGGAGGCTTAGGCCAACAGGATGTTGGTGAATACACTCCTTCTTGTATGATTTATTGGAAAGGAGTGTGTTAGGGAGTCAATACAAAGTAGTTAATCCACCTTAGAAAATAAATCATTAAGTGATTCACTCATTGTCGGGTGAGTGAATATAGTATCCCGCAAAAATGTATATGGCAATTTTGCTTCCATTGCCACTCGTACAACATTAATCATCTCACTGGAATCCACACAAAATAGCGTGCACCCTAATATTTCTTTTGTTTTTGGGTCAATAAGTGCTTTTAATACCCCATCTGTTTGTTCCACTATGCGTGCTCTTGGAATTCCAGCTGCTGGCATCGAAACTACTTTATATTCCAACCCTTTTTCCTTTGCCATTTTCTCATTTAATCCAACGTGGGATAATACAGGGGCAATGAACACTGAATATGGAACGTTCGTACGCTCTTTTTTGGAATACGAGCCATCCCCAAAAAGTTGGTCTTTTACAATTCGGAAATCATCCAACGAAATATATGTAAACTGAGGACCTCCGTTTACATCACCTAAAGCCCAAATATTGTTGGCAGTAGTTTTTAAAAAGTCATCCACTACTACCGCTCCCCTATCATTTACTTCTACAGAGGTATTTTCCAGAGCTAAGCCTTTTGTATTTGGCTTTCGCCCTGTTGCAAGCAAGATAGCATTTCCCCGTACTTCTTCGATACTATTATTTTTTTGATAATTGACTACTACCCCGTGGTCTTGATTTTTTACTGATTCTACCCTGCTATTCAATTCGATTGTTATCTTCTTCGACTCCAGTACTTTTTTTACTTCGTCTGCAATATCGCGGTCTTCGTTCGGCAGAAATTGTTCGGTTCCATCAATTACAGTAACTTCTGAACCAAAATTTGCATACATCGAAGCAAATTCAAGTCCAATATAACCTCCACCGATAATAATAATTTTTTCTGGAAGCTCTTTTCGTTCTTGCAATGTCGTTGAATCATACACGAATTTAGCGTCTTCTAGACCTTCAATAGAAGGAATAATTGGAGTGGCTCCTGTATTAATAAAAAAATGATCCGCTGTTACTTCAAACTGATCTTTCGCTGTTTTCACTTGTATTTTACTATCTGTTAGAAAACTTGCCTCTCCAGTAATCACTGTGATGTTTTCTTGATCATCTAGCATATGAAAGTTTTTATTACGTAAAAAATCAGTTAACTCATCTTTTTGATGAATAGCTTTTGTATAAAATTCCTCTTTTGAAGTGTTCAAATACTTTCTTTTTTCGGCTGAATGAACAAGTGATTTTGTTGGAATACATGCAATATTAATACATGTTCCTCCATACATATTAGGAGACTTTTCAATTACTGCAACCGTTTTTCCTTTATTTGCGAACTCGGATGCAAGTGTTTTTCCACCTTTTCCAAATCCAATAATTACTGCATCATATTTTTTCATCTTAAAACCTCCCTTATACTCTATCCCCTCTTATAGTAGGAAAGTAAACATAAAACCCCACTTCCCAAAAGCTTAGAAAGTGAGGCTAAGTTATTAATATGGTTCTGCTTCATTACTTTTTTCAATTGCATCTTTTGGTGCCTGATCGCCGTCACGATTTCCTAGTGGCTTTTGGCTAGATCCACCTGATTTGGCATGTGCTATGCCTTCTCTTAAATGACGTCCGTATTCTTCATCCGCCTCTTCTGCTAGTGCAATCATTTTTTCTTGAATTCTACTATCACAGCTAGAAAGGTCATTGACAAGATTGGCAATCAGTTCGGTTTTTTCCCATTGTTCAAAATTACGATACGTTTCTCCGGCTTGTTTTGTATTACTTTGTCTATCGATTGATTGTCGTACTAAATTTCCTTTTATCATCGGTGTGTATTCTTTCCCTAGTTGCTTTGCTTCCTGTAGTCCGTCTAATATAGAAGGCTCATAGTTAATATGTGGATTTTGGAAAGGTGCTCGGTCCAGCTTATATTGCATTTGACCGCCACTTTGATTGGTCGCAACCCGTTTTTTCGGTGCATTAATTGGGAGTTGTAAATAATTCGCCCCTACTCGGTGTCGCTGGGTATCTGAATAAGAAAAAGTGCGCCCTTGCAACATTTTATCATCCGAGAAGTCTAGTCCGTCCACAAGTACCCCTGTCCCAAATGCGGCTTGCTCTACTTCCATAAAATAATCATCTGGATTTCGATCTAACACCATTTTTCCAACGGCCATCCATGGGAACTTATCTTCCGGCCATAGCTTCGTGTCATCTAACGGATCGAAGTCTAGTTCGGGATGTTCATCATCACTCATTATTTGAACGAGTAGTTCCCATTCAGGAAAGTCTCCTTTTTCAATCGCATCATATAAATCTTGCGTTGCATGGTTAAAATTTTTTGCTTGTATTTCCTCTGCTTCCGATTGCGTTAAATTTCGAATACCTTGTATCGGTTCCCAATGATATTTCACTAGTACCGCTTCGCCTTCTTTATTCACCCACTTGTACGTGTTTACTCCGGAACCTTGCATCATTCGGTAGTTTGCTGGAATACCCCATGGTGAATAGACGAATGTAACCATATGAAATGTTTCTGGTGAACTCGCACAAAAGTCAAAAAATCGCTCTGAATCTTGAATATTTGTAACAGGATCTGGTTTAAAAGCATGTATCATATCCGGGAACTTTATCGCGTCTCGAATAAAGAAAATCTTTAAATTGTTCCCAACCAAATCCCAGTTCCCATCTTCCGTATAAAACTTTACTGCAAATCCCCTTGGATCGCGCAATGTTTCTGGAGAATGACCGCCGTGAATAACAGAAGAAAATCGAACAAAAACAGGAGTGCGCTTCCCTTTTTCTTGAAACAATTTAGCACGGGTATATTTCGAAATCTCTTCATCACCAGCTGCTCCATACGCTTCGAAATACCCATGTGCTCCAGCACCACGAGCATGCACAACTCGTTCAGGAACTCGCTCCCTGTCAAAATGACTTATTTTTTCTATAAAATCATAGTTTTCGAGCGTGGCAGGACCTCGGTTTCCTACTGTTCTTATGTTTTGATTGTTCGTTATAGGATGTCCTTGTCTATTGGTTAACGTGTCTTCATCTTCTATATTTGTTTCATAATCAGGTTGTTCTTTAGCCATTATTTGTCCTCCTAAACGTCCTATAGATTTTAATACCCACTACATTCTGTCCAGTTACTATATTAAATAAACAAAAAAATAAATGAAGTTCAGATGCTCTTTAAATGCAACTTTTAGTCCACTCTATTATTTTTAAGGAGCTTATTGAAACACTACTTCATAAAATATGAATAAAGCGTCGTAAGAAGTTTCCACATAGGATTTCCGCTCCAGGGCGGACGCTTTCCGCCGGGTGAGCGATAAGCAATCGCCGACGCTAACGCGTTCGCCTGCGATGTCTTATCTGTCTCAATCATCCGGCAGGAGTCGCCGCCCTTCCGCTACAATCCACCGAAATTGCTTAAATATCAATATCAACTCGCTAAAACATCCCAAAAATGCGTAGGGCAACAAATGAAAGCAACCAATTTCATCATCTAACAAGTTTACTAGAAGTGAGACGGCAATGAATAATATAAATCTCTGATAAATGCAGGCGCTAAATTATCAGGTGGTCCCCACTGATTTTCGCGGAAGGGCGGCGACTCCAGTGGGATGAAGTGAGACAGATGAAACTTCACAGCGCACGCGTAGCGTCGGTGAAGGTTCATCGCTCACCCCACGGAAAGCGTCCGCCCTGTAGCGAAAATCATTGCGGACACTTTAATAAACTTGCTAAGACGTAGTATCTCTATATTGTGCAAGTGGACCATAATGTTTTAGTTGAAATGTTGCGCGCAAAAGAACAAAAAGACTGGAGTCTAGACGGAGATTCACCACTTGTAGGAAGTTATCCATCTACCGTCGTCGATTTTATAATTTCGATAATAAAAGCTTCCCGTTACTTCCAGTATGTTTTTACAACAATACTGGAACAGCGAGAAGCTTACATCTTTACAATATAATTAATTCTTTATTGGATTTCGTAATAATCTCTATACCGTCTTTCTTCAAGATAATATCATCCTCAATTCGAACCCCACCAAAATTAGGAATGTAAATACCCGGCTCTACAGTTAACACCATTCCCTCTTCAATAAGCTGCTCACATTTTGGATTCATAAAAATATCTTCATGGATATACAAGCCAATACCATGGCCCATGCCATGTCCATAATACTCGCCATATCCTTTTTCACTAATAAAATCGCGAGTTAATGCATCTGCTTCTTTCCCTGTCATTCCTGCCTTTATCCCACCTAGTGCATGTTCGAGGGCTCCAGATACAATCGCATATATTTCTTTCAACTTAGGGTCCGGTTCACCAACGGCAATCGTTCTTGTCATATCGGAGCAATAGCCATTATAATACGCTCCAAAATCAAGCGTAATCATATCTCCTTGTTCTACTATCTTCTCACTTGCCACTCCGTGCGGTAATGCAGAACGGATACCTGAAGCAACAATCATATCGAAGGAAGATGAAGTAGCCCCTAATTTTCTCATGTGAAATTCTAGTTCATTTGCTATTTCTATTTCGGTAATTCCAGGACGAATAACAGTTAAAATATGTGTAAATGCAGCATCTGAAATTTCAGCAGCTCGCTTAAGAATTGTTATTTCGGCTTCATTTTTAAACATACGTAATTTTTCAACTGCTCCAGAAAGCGGTACTAAATCCGATTTTGCATATTTACTGAACTCGGAATAATATTGATAAGTTACATGTTGTTGCTCGAAACCTAGCTTATTAATCCCTAAACTTTCCGCAAGATTAGAAATTTCCTCATAGATTACTGCTCTATCTATTTCTTTCACAGTAAAGTCCTTTGTCTGCGCGTTTGCTTGACTAGTATAACGAAAATCTACTAAAAGGTACGCTTCTGTTTTTGAAATAAGCACCGTTCCAGCACTACCAGTAAAGTCTGTTAAGTATCTTCTATTAATACCATCCGTCACTAAAACACCATCAATACCTAATTCATCAAACGATTTTCTTAGTTTCACTAGCTTTTCCATTGTTTAACCCCCTGATATCACTTTTTATATAATTCAATATAATACTTCAATTATAAATATGACATAAGCAAGGAATTATTAATAGTACCTTGTAGTAACTATAAGGTACTTACTATATTGGAAATGCGAATCGCTTCCAAGTACTCTTTTGGACTCTCTCTTCTACTCCGCGTTTATTAAATACATATGTTTGTAAGCTTCCCTGATATAAAAGTTGTAACGAAGAATGTTGCTCGAAATGATGTGGCTGTACTAAGTAGGGTGCAATTGGTAACTGAGTGGATTTGCATTCATTCATCAACGTTGCAACAAATTGCGAACAGAAAAAAGCATACTCTCTTTCAATTTTAATATTCATAACTACTGCAAATAATCCGATTAAATTATATTTATATAATTCTTTACACTGTTCCATATGACGAATCTTACTTCGCATTCGATTGTATTCTTTACAGGTTACTTCACATTTATAAATTGCACATGTTGCACTCTTGAAAAGGGCTTCTGTCGGTTCTTCCTTTATGAATCCCCCGTTAAATGGATTATGTTTATTTTTCCTGCCAAAACTATACATTTCATATAGTTCTTCATCGAAAGCGATGGATGCATGATTCATGTCTTTTCTCGTATACATACCTATCGCTTTCGAAAATAGAGTTCCAGTATTACTTAACACGATATAAATAGTTTTTTTCATTCTCTTCACCTCGGTCATCAGAAGCATTTTGCCCCCATATCTGCTTTTCTAATCATCTCTCAAAAGCATCTTTTTACAAACGGACTCTAGGAGGAAACTTAGTAAGACTTAAGGCGTAGAAGATGAATAAATTTACAATATTAAACAGAAGTAATCTTTTACACTACAGATCGAGCTAAAGTGTCGAATGAATAGTCACTTAGTTTTATTTTAATGATTGTACCTATGCTATAAGTCTGTTAAAATTTCAAAGTCAACATGGTACATATAGATTATTTCACATCATATATATTAGGAGGTTTTAAGTGTGTCAGAACAAGAAAAGAACATTCCGATTTTAGATAAACGTACTTCTAGACGTTCGTTCATCAAGAATTCTGGATTAACAGTTGGTGGGCTTGTAATAGGTGGAGCAATTGGTAGTTTATTAAATGGGAAATCAGAGGCTACTACTTCAACAGTTGCCCATGACACAAACCAAACTGTCATCGATTATAGTGAAACACGCCAGTTTTTCGTACGTCAAAAAGATTTCGATGCAATTGTCGCAGCTACCGAAGTAATTTATCCAGAAGATAAAAATGGTCCTGGTGCAATTGCACTTGGCGTTCCTTATTTTATCGACAAGCAATTAGCTAGTCCATGGGGAAGTAATGCGGATGACTATAGAAAAGGTCCTTTTAAAGCAGGCGAAACGCCACTTAATAAAAGTGAAATAGTTTTACAAGGCGTTCGAAAACTAAATGAAGTTGCTGAAAAAGAACATGACGGCACCCTTTTTAAAGATTTAACAGAAGAACAGCAAATTGCCATACTTACTTCTTTCCAAGTTGGCGAAGTAGAAATGGAATTAGTAAGTTCCGCTGCATTCTTTAGTTTACTAAGAACGCTTACCCTACAAGGATGCTTTGCCGACCCATTATACGGAGGCAATAAAAACATGGCAGGATGGAAAATGAAAGAATTCCCTGGGGCACAAATGTCTTATACTGCCTATTTAGATAAAGAAGAATTTGTTGCAATAGAGCCAGTTAGTTTAGGCGGACATAAACATTAATAGTCAATTAAATTAGGAGGTTCATATATTATGGTTACAAAATTACCTAAAGTGGATGTTGTTACAACAGGTATGGGTTGGACGGGCGGTATTGTTGCTGCCGAACTAACAAAAGCTGGTTATCATGTAGTGGGTTTAGAGCGTGGAGTAGAAAGAACGATTGAAGATTACTTACATGGTCACGATGAATTAAAATACAATGTTCATAAAGAATTAATGCAAAAATTAAATAAAGATACAATTACGTTCCGAAATACGTTAGCGGAAGAAGCAAAACCAGTTCGTGATGAAGGTGCTCTTGTTCTAGGGACTGGGACTGGCGGTGGCGGTGCTCACTGGGGTGCGCAAACATATCGCTACTTCCCTTATGATTTTGAAATTCGTAGTAAAACTATCGAAAAGTATGGCGAAAGTAAGATTCCAGATGGAGTAACTATCCAAGACTGGGGTATTACGTATGATGAAATAGAACCATATTACTCTAAATTTGAGCAAATGGCCGGGGTTTCAGGGGAGGTTGACCCACTTGCGGGACCTCGTTCAGTCGATTATCCTACACCTCCACTAAAAAAATTAACGCAAATGAAAATGTTTCACGAGGCTGCAGAAAAACTAGGCTACCATCCATTTGTAGTGCCAACAGGAACGGTATCAGAGGCCTATACAAATCCAGATGGAGAAACATTAAATGCCTGTCAATATTGTGCATTTTGCGGAAACTATGGTTGTGAATATGGAGCAAAAGCGGATCCTATCGTAACTGTTATCCCAACTGCTAAAAAAACAGGTAACTTTGAACTTCGCACTAATTCCATTGTAACGCGTGTTTTATATGATGGAAATAAAGCAACGGGTGTACTCTATAAAGACACTCGTACAGGGGAAGAATTTGAGCAACCAGCAGATGTTGTTGCATTAACTAGTTACACGTTTAATAATGTTCGTTTACTATTATTATCTGGAATTGGTGAACAATATAATCCAAAAACAGGTACAGGAATGATTGGGAAAAACTATACCGATCACCATACGATTACTGGGGCAATAGCTTACTTTGAAGACATGAAATTTAATAGTTATATTGGTACTGGTGCACTTGGTTCCGCGTACAATGACTTCAACGCGGATAATTTTGACCATAGCAATATTGATTTTATTCATGGTGGTCAAATCGAAATGCACCTTATGGGGAACGAGCCAATTGCCAATAATGCGGTTCCTTTCGGTACCCCTATGTGGGGGAAAGAATTTAAAGAAAAGTCTATACACTATTATCACCGTAATGTGGTAGTTGTTTCACAAAGAGCTATCTTGCCTCATAAAGATCATTATCTAGATTTAGATCCAACCTACAAGGATGATTATGGTGATCCATTAATTCGTGTAACTTTCGATTATACAGAAATGGATCATAAGCGTAATGAATTTTTAGTAGAAAAATGTGCGGAAGTAGCAAAAGAAATGGGCGCAGATATTATCGATATCATCCCAATGGCTGAGCATTTTGGAGGTAGATTCGCATTCCAACATGATGCTGGTGGCGTAATTATGGGAGCAAATCCAGAAACTTCTGCGGTTAATAACTACCTGCAAATGTGGGATGTGGACAACCTATTCGTATGTGGAGCTTCCGCATTCCCTCACTTCGGACCTACAAACCCAACACCAACAGTTGCCGCATTAACTTACCGTGCAGCTGAAGGGATGATCGAGTTTTTGAAAAACGGTGGAGGTCCATTAGTCAAAGCTAAATAACCCTTTTTTTATGAAGTATGTTATATTTATAGTGATTCTAAATAAAAAAGGAGGAAATTACATGCCAAATATAGGGATACCGGGTTTAATCCTCGTATTAATCATTGCTTTAGTTATCTTTGGCCCTTCTAAGCTTCCTCAATTAGGTAGAGCAGTTGGACAAACATTGAAAGAATTTAAAACCTCTACACGAGATATTATAAATGATGAAGAAAAAGAGGAAGTTAAATCAGAAGCAAAAGAAATCGAGCTTGAAAAGAAATAATTAATAGTAAGAGCCAGCTATTTTCATGATAGCTGGCTTTTTTAGTTAAACCTAAATGAACTAGTATTCGTTTTGAATATTTCTAAAAGATTATCAGCAATTTCATCTGGTGATTTTTCATACCCACCCTTAATCCATTCCAAAATTACTCCATATGATCCGTACATTTTATATGTATTAAAATGCTCAATTTGAACTTCTTCTTTTTCTGTATCAATGTAAGTTATTGCATCAAATATTTCTTTCATTTTCCCCAGAAACTTTTGCTCGAGCCCCGGTATTGTATCTTGAATGGTTAAGAGACTATAAAATTGTTTTCGTTCATATAGATGTTGGAAAAATGTATTCGATGAGGGCAAAATACGGTTATACTTAACCACTTCCACATCTTCAAAAGGTATATGAAATGAATAGTGTAATTCATCCAAAACATCGTTCACTAATTCTTCCGTCAAATCTTCTTTATCTTTGAAATATAGATAAAAAGTACTTCTATTATAATCAGCACGATCCACTATATCAGTTACCGTCACATTTTTATACCCTTTTTCGCGTATTAAACTAATAAAGTGCAACTTAAAAATCCGCTTTGTTCTTCGTATACTTCTATTCTCATCATGAGGTTTTTCTTGATTCATCATATCGCCCTTTCTGTTGTAAATTATACAGCATTGAATATTCTATCACTAGTTATTTGGACATTATACCCCTTTAATTACATCGATACTTTAGGACTATATCCGAGTCAGCGATTCAGTAACCATAAAATGGATGATGTAACGGATGAATTCAATTTAGAAGACAGTGACGCAGAAGCTAAAAAGAAAAAATAATAAACTGAGCCAGCTATTTTTCGTAAATAGCCGGCTTTTTGATTTCGATTACTAGCAACTTGTAAGAAATGGTTTCGTCTAAATTCTAAGTGTATTTTTATTTAGAAAAAAATCGAGGTTATGCTTACTATGAGGAACTTTCTACGATTTGGATATTTACAAGCACTGTGTTGTATCTTTCCTGTCATCATATTTGCAGCGCTTGCATTATCCAAATTTATAACCATTCCCTTTTTGCCCCGCTATGATTTTATTTTAATCGTTTGTATAGCTGCACAAGTTTTTATGCTTGTATCCAAACTAGAAACAATTGATGAGTTAAAGGTAATTTGTTTATTTCACGTAATTGGTTTGGTACTTGAATTATTCAAGGTACATATGGGTTCCTGGGCTTATCCGGAAGAAGCCTATAGTAAGTTTTTCGGGGTACCTTTATACAGTGGATTTATGTATGCGAGTGTGGCAAGCTACATTTGCCAGAGTTGGAGACGGATGGATTTGCATATGTATAACTGGCCAAAGCCATTTTTCGCCGTTAGTATAAGTTTTCTTATCTATTTGAACTTCTTTACTCATCATTTTAGTTACGATATACGGTGGGTGTTAAAAGCTTTATTGTTCATTATTTTCTTCCGTACGTTTGTAACTTTTCAGGTCAACGAAAAGATTTATAAAATGCATATGATTCTAGCTTTTCTATTGATTGGTTTCTTTATTTGGATTGCTGAAAATATCACCACATTCTTAGGTGCTTGGCAATATCCTAATCAGGAGGCTACATGGTCGATTGTGCATATCGGAAAAATTAGTTCGTGGTTTTTACTTGTTATTATTAGTGTAATTATCGTGGCTCAATTGAAGAGAGTAAAGAGTGGTACTAAGCTAGTAGATTAAAAAACAACACAGTCAACAGATTTCTGCTGACTGTGTTGTTTTAATCCACTACAAAGTATCTCGCATCAGGATGTGCAAATACAATCGCAGATACAGATGCTTCTGGTTCCATCATGAATTCTTCGGTTAACTCTACACCAATATCTTCTGGTTTTAATAGACCAAATAATTTAGATTGGTCTTCCAGGTTAGGACAGGCTGGATAGCCAAATGAGAAACGTTGCCCTTGGTACTTAGCAGCAAATCGCTCGCGCATTGTAAAGTCGGTTGCGTCTGGGAAGCCCCACTGATCTCGAATTTCTTGGTGAATTCGTTCTGCAAATCCTTCCGCTAGTTCAAGTGCAGTTGCTTGTAACGCATGACTTTCTAGAAACTTTCCTTGCTCTTTTAATTTGTTTGCTGCAGCACGTACGCCATGACCTGCAGTAACGAGCATAAATGCGACATAATCCATTTCGCCACTTTCGACCGATTTTAAATAGTCAGCAAGACAAAGGTAAGGCTCCACGGATTGACGTGGAAATGTATAACGCTCTATTTCTGTTTTAACATCATTTGGATCATAGATGATGACATCATCTCCATCTGATTGCGCTGGGAAAAACTGATACATTCCAGACGGTTTTAGTATACCTGCTCCTAAAAACTCTGTTACTAATTCATGTAATTCCACTGCGCGCTTATCCTTCTGTTCAAGTAGTTTATCGCTATATCCTTTTAAGCCTAAATGATGACCAATAAGCGTTCGCATATTGACGTACGGATATAGATGCGCCACGGAGTATTCTTTTAATACATGTCGACGTAAGTCTTTCGGTTTGTATACTTGTACATCTTCCCTCACTGTTTTCACAGGCTTCGTTAAAACTGCAACTGCTTGTTTCGAAGCTCTGTTTGCTTCGGCTATTTTTCGTTTTTCTTGTTGATCCGTTAGTTCATCTAATAAAGTTGCCCTATCCTCTTTATTTTGTAAACGATTTGCAAGCTCCAACCCTTGCATCGCATCTTTTGCATAAAGTACTGGTCCTTCATATTCTGCAGAAATTTTTGTTTCTGTGAATCGTCTAGAAAGAGCTGCTCCACCTACAAGCATTGGAATATCAATGCCCGCATCTTTAAAATCCTGTGCCGTGATGACCATTTGCTGAGCTGATTTAACCAGTAATCCAGAAAGTCCTACAATATCCGGTTTCTCTTTTCGAATCACTTCTATTAATTCTGCTGGAGTCACTTTAATTCCTATATCCAACACTTTGTAGCCATTATTGCTTAGGATAATATCGACAAGGTTTTTTCCGATGTCATGTACGTCCCCTTTTACAGTTGCAAGAACGATTTTCCCTTTACCAGAATCGTCCTCATTTTTCTCCATAAATTGTTCCAAATAAGAGACCGATGCTTTCATCACACCGGCACTTTGAAGAACTTCCGCAACGATTAATTGATTGTCATTGAAGAGACGTCCTACCTCTGACATTCCTTTCATAAGGGGACCATTTATTATTTCGAGTGGTGAATCGTACATGTTAAGTGCCTGTTCCAAATCGGGAATAAGTCCTTCTTTCGTTCCTTCGATAATGTAATAGGCTAGACGTTCGGGTACTGTTTTTGGAATATCCGCTTCCGTTTTTTCCTTCTTTTTATCCCGGTAAAAATCTGTGAAATCCGCAAGTGTTTTGTCCGTTGTCGTAAATAATAATTCATTTGCCATCGTAATTTCCTGCTCTGGAATAGAAGCATAGCGCTCTAGCTTCTCTGTGTTTACGATTGCATAATCCAGACCCGCTTGCGTGCAATGGTATAAATACACGGCATTAAGTACTTCTCGACCAACCGGTGGAAGACCAAATGATACATTACTTACTCCTAGTGTGGTTAGTGACCTTGGCATTTTTTCTTTTATTAACCGAATTCCTTCAATTGTTTCGACAGCGGAACCAATATATTGTTGATCTCCTGTTCCTACTGGAAAGACGAGGGGATCAAAAATGATATCTTCCGGTGCAAGTCCCCATTTGTTCACAAGTAAATCATACGAACGCTCTGCAATTTCTAATTTACGTTCACGTGTAACAGCCATCCCAATTTCGTCGATTGTTCCAACTACGACAGATGCACCGTATTTTTTGACAATCGGCATGACAGCATCGAAACGTTCTTCCCCATCTTCTAAGTTGATCGAGTTAATGATCGTTTTCCCTTGGGAATATTTTAATGCCTCTTCAATAACCTTTTCATCCGTCGAATCGATAACAAGCGGCACCTTTACTTTTTTCACAACTTCTTTCATAAAGTTAGTCATATCAGCTAGCTCATCACGATCTGGATTTGCTAGACAAATATCAATTACATGCGCGCCACTTTTAACTTGGGCACGTGCAATTTCTGAAGCTTCTTCAAATTTCTCATCTATTATGAGTCGTTTAAACTTTCGTGATCCGATTACATTCGTTCGCTCCCCTATTAACAGCGGGCGCATCGAATCATCATAAAGGAGTGGCTCGATTCCTGAAACTACATGGCCATGACTATCTTCAGCTGGTTTTCTTGGTGCAATACCTTCAACCGCTTCTCGGACTGCTCGAATATGTGCAGGAGTCGTTCCGCAACACCCACCGACTAAATTTAACCACCCTTTTTCTGCAAAACCTTTTAACTTTTTAGACAAGGAGTCCGGCGATTCATGATAATGCCCTTCCTCATCCGGTAACCCAGCATTTGGATAACAGCTTACATATCCATCCGACAACTCAGAAAGTGAGCGGATATGATCCGTCATAAATTCTGGCCCAGTCGCACAATTCAGGCCAACAGAAAGTGGTTTTACATGTTCAATTGAAATATAGAATGCTTCAATGCTTTGCCCAGCAAGGGTAGTTCCCATCGGTTCAATCGTGCCAGAAATCATAATAGGAAGTTCTTTTCCCGTTTCAGTAAATGCTTGTTTAATTCCTATTGTTGCTGCTTTAACGTTTAGCATATCTTGACTTGTTTCAAGTAAAATCAAGTCAGAGCCGCCTTCCACTAATGCTTTTGCTTGCACATAAAAATCGTGAGTCAATTCATCAAAAGTTATTCCTCCAGTAACTGATAACGTTTTTGTCGTCGGTCCAATCGCCCCTGCTACAAAACGTGGCCATTCTGGAGTCGAGAATTCTTCCGTACATTTCTTTGCAAATTGAGCAGCACGAAAGTTAATATCATATGCTTGGTCACCGAGATCATACTCGTTTAATACAACCGGTGTTCCACCAAATGTATTCGTGCAAATAATATCTGCGCCAGCCTCTAAGTATTCCCGATGAATTTGTTCAATAACACCTGGATTGACTGTATTTAAATACTCGTTACATCCGTCATATTGTTCTCCTCCGAAATCTTCCGCGGAAAGATTCGCATTTTGTATCATCGTACCCATCGCACCATCGATGATGAGGATTCTATTTTGAAGTTGTTGCTCAATTAGATGTTTGGACATAGCTGTTCTCTCTCGCTTTCTTACTATCAATTTCTTTAATATGTGCAATCAATTCCAATGACATATCATATCTGAAAAACGGGGTAATAATATAAATGCCTTGGAACAATTCTGCTGCTGTGTCTATTAATTCTTTGGAAATTTGAATACCTTCTGCAGTTGCACGTTCTCGATCTTCCCCACATGCACGCATTCTTGCGAGCACATCGTCAGATAATTTGATACCTGGTACTTCATTGTGTAAGAACTCTGAGTTTCGAATATTTGTTAGCGGCATAATACCGATGAAAATCGGAGTTGTTAAATGTTTCGTCGCTTCATAAATTTCTTGAATTTTTTCTTTTGTATAAACGGGCTGCGTGATGAAATAATCCGCTCCACACTCGATTTTTTTCTCTAATCGTTTTACTGCGCGGTCTAATACGCGAACATTCGGATTAAAAGCCGCCGCTACAGAGAAGTTTGCTTTCTTTCGAAGCGATTTCCCTGAGAATGAAATTCCTTCATTTAATTGCTTAATTAGTTGAATTAATTCCAAACTTGAAACGTCATAAACGCTTGTTGCACCTGGGAAATCTCCAATTTTTGTTGGGTCGCCTGTTACCGCTAATATGTCATGAATACCGAGCGCGTCAAGCCCCATTAAATGCGATTGAAGCCCAATAAGATTGCGATCACGGCAAGTAATATGTGCAAGTGGTCGAATATTGTTTTGTAACTTTAACATTGATCCCATCGCCATATTGCTAATACGCGGGGAAGCAAGAGAATTATCCGCCATTGTCACGGCATCTACGCCCGCATCGTAAAGCTTTGTGGCACCTTCCATAAATGTCGTCGTGTCTAGATGACGTGGAGTGTCTAGTTCCACAATAATCGTCCGTTCCCTTTGCGCCTTTTCATGGAGTGGTTCATTGATATTCGGCTCTGCATCGCGGATGATAATCGGCTTTTTAGGAGCTACGACTTTCGTTGTTAATGGGGCTAATTGACCAATTCTTTTTTTGGCAGCTTCGATATGCTTTGGAGTCGTTCCACAACATCCACCGATTAATCGAACACCTTCTTCACGAAGAAGTAGCGCTGCCTGACCGAAATAATCTGCCTCTGATTCGTACACTATGCGGCCCTCTTCTATATCTAGTAAACTAGCATTCGGGAAAGCAGAAAGAAACGCATTTTTCGGAAGTGTAACCTCTTCTAATGCCTGTATTGTATGGAACGGACCTAGACGGCAATTGACTCCAACGACGTCTGCTCCTAATGCATCCAGCTGATGCAATGCATCATTTAATGATAGCCCATTTTGTAAAATACCCGGTTCATGCATCGATACTTGCGCTATGATTGGCGTATTTGTCAGTTTTCGTAAGTGGGTAACCGTTGCGGATAATTCATCGAAATCATAATACGTTTCAAGTAATAGTCCATCCGGATTTCCAGTAAGCAAATGATTCGCTTGGCTGTCGACCATTTGAATAATTTCCTCTAACGTTGCATCACTCTTTCGAATCCCTCGAATTCCTCCGATTGTCCCGAGTACAAACTGTCCGCCCGGTGCAGCGGCTCGTTTTGCTATTTGAATTGCAGCTTCATTTATTTCTTTCACACGATCCTCAAGTCCATATCTCGCCAATTTAATTGAGTTCGCTCCATATGTATTAGTTTGAATAATATCTGCACCAGCTGCTATATAGTCCTGATGGATCTTTTCTATAATTTCTGGTCTTTCGATGTTTAATTCTTCATTGCAATAGTCAATCCCAAACGAATAAAGTAGCGTCCCCATCGCCCCATCTGCCGTTAACATATTCGTCTGCAACTTATCTAATAATCCCATTTGCACCCATCCTCCCTATGTAATCAAATTTGCCTTGGCGTCTTCCGCTTCTCTTCGTTATGCCCACCGAAATAAAATTTTAAAAAGCCTTCTTTAAAAAAGAAGGCTTTACGAGTTTACAAAATTCGTACCTTCTCATCTTTCAGACTATTACACGTCTGCTGGATTTAGCACCTGACCTATTCGGCGGGTTGCTGAAGCTTCGCAGGGCCAGTCCCTCAGCTTCTCTTGATAAGAATTTAATATTCAGTTTTTAATCATTAGAGTAATCGTACCTTTATTAAACTAAAGCGTCAAGTGAAGTTTCGAATTTTCTTTATATTATGAAGTTGATTGATTATGTGCGAAGATTGATCGATTTCGTAGCGTTTTCCGATTATTAGTGTGGATTATCCGATTATCAGGGTTTATTATCCGATTCCGCTGATTTATTATCCGATTATCAGGATCTATTATCCGATTCTGTTGATTGATTATCCGATTCAACTTTTCTCATCCCAATTCCATTTATAAATTGTGTTACTTTTAGATGTTCCTTCTCTAAAGAGTCCCATAGAATTTAAAATTCGTGAAGCAGTCTGAAAAGAATCCAACTGCAAGAAATAACGACACTGCCGATTGTTAATACTCTCTCCAATCAAAACAAACCACTCTCGAATCGTCTTCTCATGTGCAAGGCGATCTACATAACCACACCCTGAACAGTTCCAGCCATTTTTCCGCTTAACCATTCCAAGCGTGTCACACTTTTCACATAGCACTCCAGTCAATAAATCTTGAGGATTAATCCCCCACCGTCCACACATTGGATAAGGAAAATACGTTTGATGGCTCGCCACGATTTCCTTTGCTAATCTGTGTATTTCATCCAATTGTAGATACATTTTTTCTCGAGAGATATTCCTAATAAATACTGGAATCGTGCTATGAAGAATAGTAGGATAATTTTCAGGTGACTCAACTACCATTACTTTTGAATTCGTCAGTACAATTACACCATAAATAGGAATCTTCACTCCTTTTAGACGCAGCCACTCATCGAGTAAATATGTATTACGTTCGACCTGTACCTCTGGATTCTCAAATACATCTATCTTTCCCTCATCATTCTCTCGTTCTAGCTGTGCAGGATTTTGCTTAAAGCGTAGCTTTCCTCCAATATTCTTACTTTCTAATATTACTATAAAATGCTCCGTCAAAAAAAGCGTATCTATCTGAAACTTTCCATATGATTCTAAGCAAACATCATGCAGCACAACATACTCAAAAGGAAAAGAGTACTTTTGAAATATCTCGTCTACTTTCACTTCCCCACGAATACCTGCCCTTGCCATATGCATTTTCGAGTGGATTAATTCTTTCATCTCATGTGTCGTAGGTAGACGTCTGTCTAGCAATTGCAATCCAATCAAACCATACTCCTGTGAACGAGTTTTCACTATCAACAAACCACCTCCATCCGCATCGTATCACATCCCCTAAAATTGTAAATTCCACCAAAAGACCAACAATTTCATTTCGCCAATAAAAAAAGGACCAAAATTGAATTTTGGTCCTACATTTGCATCTATAATTTAATTTTTGCAGCAATCAACGCCGCTGTATCTTTTCCATTTTTAATACAAGCCCCGATACCAACGCCAAAATAAGAACAACCAGCCAGTACCACATTAGGCATCTCAACCGACATTTTCTTCGTTAATGATTGAACCGCTTGGCCATGCTCTAAGTGATAATTTGGCATTAAATCATTCCATTTCGTTACTTCCACAACGTGAGGCTCACCATTTAGTTTCAAGCTATTTTCAATATCTTGCAACGCAACTTGAACTAATTCTTCTTCACTCATATCTTTCATTTCTTCGAATGCAGGGTTCGTGCTTTTATAAAACATGCGAACTAGCAACTTGCTGTTTTCCGAAGTATGCTCCCATTTACGACTTGTCCATGTACACGCATTGCATTTCACATCGCTCTTTTCGGAGACGATAAAGCCAGTACCTTCAGCAGGGAGCTGATTATCTGGAATGTCAAAACCAAGATAAATACTAATGAGGGATGAATTTTTCAGTTTATTAAAATCAGCGTCCAATTCTTCGTTTTGCAATATACTTTGTGCAACATTATGTGGGGTAGTTAATATAACGTAATCCGCTTCGATCGGCTCGTGGTTGGAAAATGATATTTCATATTTGTCATCATTTTTCGCAACTGTTGTCGTGTGTACTCCCTTATAAATAGTAGCTTCCTGTAGCTCCTCTTCCATTCGATCTATCAAAGCAGAAAGTCCACTTTTAAAGGAGATAAACTTTTTATTTGCCGCTGCTAGGAATTGCTCTCTGTTTGCACCTAACCCTTTTATAATGCTGCCGTATTCGTCTTTATAATCTACTAAATATGGTAATGTGGATGCCAGTGTAAGTTTATCCAAATCTCCTGAATATACCCCAGATAACACGGGGGCGATTTGTTTTTCGACTAACTCTTTCCCTAGGAAATGCTCTAAGAACGATCCAATAGAGCTTTCTTTTGTAAAGATTTCATTAGGTAAATCAAAATCCTTCAACGCTTCTTCTTTACCTTCGTCGGAAACTAGCGTGCTACTTTCTAATGACTCTTCACTCGTCGGTATACCAAATACTGTATCCGCAGGAATGGCGTGCAACTCGTTATTCGTATAAATATAGGAAATACCCGTTGCATTATAGACAAGCTCGTCTTGTAAATTTAACTCTTCTACTAGTGGCAAAACTCCTGCATTACGTGCAACAATCGAATCTGCTCCAGTTTCCATTATAAACTCGCCATTATGAACAGAATGAATTTTCCCACCTAAATAATCGTTCGATTCCACTAAAACTAACTCTATATCTAATGCTTGTTCTATTTTAAGTTTTTGCAAATAATGCATCGTCGAAAGTCCTGTAATTCCTCCGCCTATCACAACTACTTTTTTCATAATGCTCACTCCTTGTCTTAAATCCGGTGTCACTCACTACCTCAAGTATAAACGTTATCTAAAATATCCGGTATGATTTACCTCACTATTCTCTCCTTATTCAATTAAAAATCCACAGTAGTTTTCCATTTCGTCAAATTTGTATGAACAAAAGCGCAAGGCGCTGGAGTCTAGACGGAGAATCACTTGTAGAAAGTTATCCATATGCCATAGATTTTATTATTTCCTAAAGCACAAAAAAATCTTCTATCAGCTCGTATCACTGATAGAAGACTTTTCTCATAATGCACGTATAACCGCTCGCACTGGACTGCCATCTGCTCCTTGAATCTTCAATGGCAATGCGATCAATTCATAATCACCTGGCGACACATCTTGCAACAATAAATTCTCTAAAATGAAGATACCATGCCGATAAAGCGCATGATGTGCTGGCAAGTCTTTACTATCTAAAGCATCCACAGAAGGATGGTCGACTCCTATTAAAAAAATTCCTTTCTCATGTAAGAATGGACCAATATCTTCATTTAAAACAGGAATTACTGTTGGAAATTGTTCCGAATCAACCGTTTTAGCAGTTTTCAAAAGTAATCGTTCCACTCCATCTAGTTCAAATGCTTTCAGCCCTTTTCTTCCAATTGACTCTATTCCTGTGACATCTACTACTCTTGCACGCCCAATGTAAATATTAACGTCGAGCTGTTCAATTGTAGGCGCGTCATTATCAAAGTGAAAGGGGGCATCAGCATGCGTTCCGGTATGCACACTTGTTGTGAATCGACCGATATTAACGGAGCCAGTCCGTTCTTTTGTAAAGGCTAGGTCAAATTGGAACGGTGTATCACCTGGCCAAGTCCCGATTTTATTCGAAAAAGGTTGTGAGATATCAATCCACTGTTTATTCATTGGTCCCCCCCATTATAAGCTCGTTCTCAAATCCCACAGTTCTGGGAAAAATCGGTAATCTAGCACTTTACGTAAATAATTCACACCGGATGAACCACCTGTTCCAGTTTTAAATCCAATAATGCGCTCCACTGTTTTCATATGGCGGAACCGCCACTGCTGTAGCCAATCTTCGACATCCACAAGTTTTTCTGCTAATTGATATAAATTCCAGTACTTATCTACATTTCGATATACTACTTTCCATGCATCAGCAACTGACTCATCTCCACTATACGTCACGGAATAATCACGCTTCACAACAAGTGGGTTTAGTGTAAATCCTGCTTTAGCTAATGCCAGGATCGACACATCATAAATACTTGGCGCACTGTACGCTTTTTCTAGCTGCTCGTACAACACAGAATCTTGTTCGTAGATTTTTAGAATATGCTTTGTTTTATAACCTAGAGCAAACTCTATTTGCCTATACTGGAAAGATTGAAATCCGGATGCTTTTCCTAATTTATCGCGAAACTCTAAATACTCAGCAGGTGTTAATGTCGAAAGTACATCCCAAGATTGAATGATTTGTGATTGGATTTTCGTGACACGAGCGAGCATCTTGAAAGCAGCTTGCATTTTATCCTCTTGAATAGCTTGAATAGCACTAGTTAATTCATGCAATATTAACTTCATCCAAAGCTCGCTCACTTGGTGAATAATGATAAACAGCATTTCATCATGATGACCCGATAACCGCTTTTGGCTAGATAATATGCTATCTAGCTGCAAATAGTCACTGTATGTCATATCATCTTGAAAATCAGTATGAATTCCTTTTTCACTCATGGAGCCCCTCCTTTATTACGCAATAACTTCTCGTTTATTTTCAAATTTTTTATAGGATTCTTCTTTCATTATCTTTTTAATAATTTGCACGGTTTTCCATACATCTTCAAAAGAGTTATATAATGCAACAGGTGCTAAACGAATGCCATTTGGAGAACGGAAATCTGGAATGACTTTATATTCCTTTAATGCTTTACAAATGCGAGCTGCTTCTTTATGCACTAAATAAATATGACCACCGCGGCGGTCGTGTTCCTTTGGACTTGCAATCATAAATTGAAAGTCACTCAACTCTTCTTCTATTAGTAATGTCATATAATCCGTTAATTTCAATGATTTATCACGAATGGCCTCTATCCCTGCCTCTGCGAACATTTCCAGTGAACCATACAATGGAGCTGCACTTAATATATTCGGCGTCCCGATTTGGTAAGCACTTGCATTCGAAGCTGGTATCATTTCAGTAGATAAATCAAACTGCTTTTCTTTATCAGAACCAAACCAGCCAGCAAGCCCAGGTTTATGTCCGAAATGTTTGCGATTCACGTATAAGCCACCAACAGCTCCGGGTCCACCGTTCAAATGTTTGTAATTACACCAAAATGCAAAGTCCACATCCCAGTCACTTAGCTCATGCGGCACGGATCCGATCGAATGACATAAGTCGAAGCCAATTAAAATATTTCGTTCATGCGCAGCTTTCGTCAACTCTTTTATATTTAAAATTTGTCCACTTCTATATAACACACTTGGCAATACGATAAGCGCAACACCGTCTGTCATTGCTTCTATAATATCCGCTTCATTTAACATATCCCCATCATGACTTTTCACTAATACCATATGCTCCTCGGGATTGTATCCATGCAAAGATAGCTGACTACTGATTGCATATAAATCAGAAGGAAAGTTCAACTCATCTGCTAAAATTTTAGTGCATGACCCTCCTGGATGATAAAAAGTCGCGATTAACTGATGTAAATTCGAAGTCGTTGAGCCTGTAATCATTACTTCTTCTCTCTCAGCCCCTACAAGTGATGCACACATTCCACTTAACGTATCGGAGAAATAAAACCAAGGATGCTCCCCTTGTATCCACCCATCGATCCCGTATTTCTTCCATGAATCTAGTAATATTAATAATGACTGCTCCGCTCTTTTTGACAGCAACCCTAAAGAATTTCCATCCATATAAATAACATTTGGCTGCAAATAAAACTCTTCTCGAAATTTTTTTAAAACATCTTGCTCATCTAATTTCTTTGCATATTCCAACGTGATATCTTTCTCCATCATCATATTTCTCCACTCCTTTTATAATTGGAATATTCACCCTAATTAAGTTGATGATAATAGTGTCAACGAAACCAATAGCAAGTTTAATAATCACATTCATATATATTCCACCTTCTTAGCCATCATGTTTATAAAAACAAGAAGAAATGAATAAAAAAAGCAAGTCTCAAAGAACTACGAGACCTGCTTCTTGTCTTATGAGTTTGTCGTTTCACTAGAAGGACTATTATAAGTTGCGTTAGCATCATAAGCGACAAGCGTAACCCCAAGTTTATCTTCCAACTCATTAAGCTCCTGTAATTGTTCACCATTAAGTTCTGCAAATTTGCTATCTTTCATCTTATTACTCATCCTTTCTTTTAGTTTAGTGTCTCCTCGAAGAATTGTATTATGCAAAAAAAACGCAACCCCATTCAAAGTTCAAATGACATTGCGTTTATTTTGAAATCCCTTATACATTTTATAAACTGTAACTACTATTTTCGAGTTGCAGTCAACTGACTTTCTCTTACCTCTTTCGCCGCCTCCAACATCACTTTCAGACCTTCGATTGTTTCTTCTTCTTTTCTTGTTTTCAAACCACAATCTGGATTAATCCAAAATTGTGTTGGCTTGATTGTTTTAAGTGCACGATTAATATTTTGTTTCATCTCTTCTTTACTTGGAACACGCGGGCTATGGATGTCGTAGACGCCTAAACCAATTTCTTTATCATACGTGTTGTTTTCAAATGCTGAAATAATCTCCCCGTGACTTCTTGACGTTTCAATTGAAATTACGTCTGCATCTAGTGCACTAATGGAATCGATAATACCGCTGAATTCCGAATAACACATATGCGTATGGATTTGCGTTACATCTTTTACTGATGCAGTTGCAAGTTTAAAAGCATAAACAGCTGCATTTAAGTAGTCGTCCCTTTTTTCAGAGTTTAGCGGTAATCCTTCTCTTAATGCAGGTTCATCTACTTGAATCATACCTATACCATTCTTTTCAAGCTCCTCTATTTCATGACGAAGTGCATATGCAATTTGGTTCAACACATCAAAACGAGGGATATCATCACGTACAAATGACCAGTTTAAAATTGTCACAGGCCCTGTCAACATGCCTTTTACTGGTTTCGTCGTTAACGATTGCGCATAAACACTTTCCTTCACCGTAATCGGTTCACTGAACGCAACATCTCCTATAATGAGTGGAGGTTTGACACAACGCGAACCATATGACTGAACCCAACCAAACTGTGAAACCGCAAAACCATCAAATTTTTCACCGAAGTATTCCACCATGTCTGTTCTTTCAAATTCACCGTGGACTAAAACATCAATTCCTATATCTTCTTGAATTTTGATCCATTTTACAATCTGCTCGTTAACAAATTGCTCATACGCTTGATCCGTTATTTCCCCTTTACGCCATTTCGATCTAGTTTGTCTCACTTCCGGTGTTTGAGGCAAACTTCCGATTGTCGTTGTAGGTAGCAGAGGCAAATTAAAGCGTTGCTGCTGCTTTTTAATACGTTCCGCAAAAGGCAATGTGCGATTCACATCATGTTCTGTTAGTCTCTCAATACTTCCCTTCACTTTTGCGTTTCGTCTATACTTGGAGTTATTTAAAATGGAAAGGTCATTTCTACTTTCTTCTAGTTCCGTCTCAATCTCTCCAGGTCCTTCATGCACACCTTTACTTAGTAGAACAATTTCAGTAAGCTTTTCATCAGCGAATGCTAGCCCACCTTTTATAATTGAATCCAATCGTTCTTCCGGTTTCGTACTGACTGGTACGTGTAGAAGAGAAGCTGAAGGTTGAACAATAAGTCGATCTTTTTGAACATATGATTGAATTTCATTAAGAAGGGCTACTTTTTCATCCAAATTGGCACGCCAAACATTGCGACCGTCAATGACACCTGCAAAAAGAGCTTTGTCTTGAGGGAATCCATGCTTCTGTAGTAATTCAAGCGAATCTCCATGAACAAAGTCCAACCCCAGTCCTTTCACCGGCAACGCGGCAACCGCTTCATAATTAGCAACTTTTTCAAAATACGTTTGCAATATAATGTTGAGTTCTGGAACTGCCTCATGAATTGCAGCATAAACTTGTTTCACTTGCTCAAATTCTTCGCTAGACAGTTTACTAGTCAAAATTGGCTCATCGATTTGAACCCACTGTGCCCCCGCTTCAGAAAGTTCTTTCAATAGTTGAATATACAATGGTGTGAACTGTTGTAATAAAGAAGTAAAATTCTCCGTCCTTGCCAGTTTAATATAAGTAACTGGCCCTAAGATAACAGGTTTCCCATCGATACCCACCTTCTCTTTTGCCTCCTTATAAAAAGTTAGTGGCCGGTTCTCTACTAATTGTGGGGTTACACCTTCTAATTCGGGAACGATATAATGATAATTCGTATTGAACCATTTCGTCATTTCCGATGCAACTGCCTCTTTATTTCCACGGGCAATTGCAAAATAGGTTTCTAAAGAAACTTTTCCGCCTGTATATTCAAAACGCTTTGGAACAACACCGAACATAACAGATGTATCAAGCACATGGTCATATAGTGAAAAGTCACCTACTGGAATTAGATCGATTCCCAATTCCTTCTGTTTACGCAAACTCGCAAGACGTATTGCATCCGTTGTTGTTATCAGTTCCTCTTCTGAAATACTACCGTTCCAAAAACTTTCTAACGCTCTTTTCCATTCTCTCTTTCCACCAATTCTCGGATATCCAATATTTGAACTTTGTACGTTTACCATGCATATGTTCCCCTTTTTAAGTTAATGTTTTTCAATATGTAAATCTGTGATTCTTTCTTTTTAAATCACCCCCCTTCCAACTACTTTCATAAGGCAAGAAAAAAGCGATGTCCCAGCCATCTTCGGCTGAGCCATCGCTCAAAGTTAAAAGTAGGAAACAACAGGACTAATCATCCGATACGATTAAGAGAGTCCTTCGCCCCCACCTCTCAACCCCCGAAGAAAGTGTTGCTTCATACGACAAAAAGGCAGGTATACTGGCTCGTGTTTCATCCTTCTGTTGGCCTTCCCACGATTTCTCGCAGTGGCTATTTCAACAGTCGTCCACACTTACAGTTGCGGGGACAGCCTCGGTATTTCACCGAATTCCCTTTTAAACCAAAATGGTACCAATTTATCGATAACATACTATATATTGTAATTGTATAAAAAAAGAGTCTGCTCCTGATAGTAAATTAAGGAGCAGACTCTTCATATGAAGAAGTCATTTCCTCATCTATCAAGTCGTTTTACCGACTTGCTGGAATTAGCACCGTGCCATAACAGGCGGTTGCTGAGGTGTCATCGGGCCAGTCCCTATACCTCTCTAGATAAGAAAAACTATTAAATTTTGTTATTTTTTGATTACTGATAACCTTACAGTATTATCTAAAAATTTGCAATACTATTTCAAAAAAGAATTTCGTTGTTATTATTTATGTATTTGTCGACCACAATTCAGCCGATTTATGCAGGATTCTTGGATATTTAAGCTGAGCAACCATAAATTCTGCGAGATTTTCTGGATACATCGGTTAAGTTTAGTTCGATTGCAATATAAAAAAGGAAAAGCCACATAGTCACTTTTCCTTTTTTTCTTTATACATTTTTGTATCAGCTTCTTGGATTAACTTTTGAAAATTGTCACCTTGCCCGGGATAAATTGCATACCCTATGGAAGCCCCAACATTCGTAAAGGTCTCAGAACTTTTCTCCTTAATAACTCTTTGAAGTTTCTGTACATAATCGTCCGCAAAGTCTTCTTTTATGTTGGGTGCTAAAATTATAAATTCGTCCCCACCCCATCTCGCAACTAAATCGTCTTTCGTAACATAATGATTTAATGTTGATGCAGTGTGTATCAGCAATTCATCACCCTTTTGGTGTCCATATTCATCGTTCACTTCTTTAAAGTTATTAAGATCCAACATAATAATTCCTAGTGATTGATTCTTTTGATCACATACTCTCGCAAGTTTTTGGAAAGTTTGCTCTACAGTGCGACGATTATATGTACCGGTTAATGGATCTCTTTCAGACATGTATTTTACGTTATCAAATTGCTTTCCAGACCACCAAGCGATAACTAAGAAGATGAACGTCAAAATGAAAAAATTCCATTTAAAAGGCAATGCTAAATATTGATGATAATATAAATAACGAAGTAGATTAAATAATAGAACCACTCCAATTGCCGATAGCCTTCCATGGTAGTGCATTTTATCCACCCGCTTATGTATCTTTTTTCACAAAAACTATCTTACACTATCCCCTAAATTCTCGCAATCATGCTCATTTTCCATCTACTAAACACCTACTGGTAATAGATAGCTATAAAAAAGGGAAAAGCAATATTGACGCTTTTCCCTTTTCCTTTTATGGATTTGTTGACCATAATCCCGCACTTTTTAGCAGGATTCTTGGGTTCATTTTAAGTTGTGCGACCATGAAGTCTGCTAGATCTTCCGGTTGCATTACTTTTTCTGGATTACCATCGGTTAGGTTCAGCTCGACTGCCATATCTGTAGCAACTGTGCTTGGCGTTAGTGTAACGACACGTATATTATGCTTTCTTACTTCTAGCATTAATGATTCACTTAATGCGATAACAGCGGCTTTTGATGCACTATATGCACTCGTTACTGGTGCACCTTTTTGGCCAGCAGTGGATGAAATGTTAATGATATCTCCTGTTTTTCTTTCGATCATTTCAGGTAATACCGCTCGTGTTACATAATAAGTACCCATTACATTTACTTGAATAATTTTTGCCCATTCGGCTGGATCAAGTTCAAGGAAATTACCGAATTTACTAATGCCTGCACTATTTACTAAAATATCGATGGAACCAAGTTCAGCTTTAATCTTCTCTACCGCTTGGTTGACGGATTCCATATCTGCAACGTCTGCGGTTGCGATGGAAACCTTAACTCCGAAATCTTTTAATTCGGCTGCTACTCGTTCTAAGTTTTCAATCGTACGAGCGAGTAGTCCAACGTGAATACCTTCTTTAGCAAATGCGATTGCTGTTGCTTTTCCTATCCCACGACCCGCTCCTGTAATAAGAGCAGTTTTACCAGTAATTGTTTGCATTTTTTTATCTCCTTTTTAAAAAGTTATGCACATTCTATATTTAGAGTACCGGTACCTATATAAAATGTATACTAATCTGCTTTTCTGCTTTATCCAGGAACTGGGTATAGCAAATCAAACCATTACCTCTTTCCCATTTTACACATCTTTTTTTGGGAAATTACGGCATTTAGTCTCATTACTATCGAGGATTTCTAAAGCACCATTTTTACCAACTATCCCCATATGTACTTGCAAGCTCAAAAAATAGCTGACTATAATAAAGAAAGTAGAACAATATTAATGTTAGGGGAGATAAAGTACATGAAGAAAAGTATTGCCGTTCTGTTAGCGCATCGATGCTTTTGTCTTCTTTCAGTATTCTGAAATGTTTTATTAAATCAACTATGTATTATTCCTCCAAATAATCAACCAATGCTAAAATCAAACCGACAATTAAAAAAAATACTCCCAATCCTACTAATCCAGCACTAGAAGTTAGGACCGGCTTTAGTATCATTACAATCCCATATATGCTCATAGCAATCGCTATCCCCATTGGTCTAGCATATACTTTTCCTTTTTTGTTTTTCCTATGAATTAGAAGTATTGCACCTAATATGATAAAAACTACACCATAGGCATGTGAAATAATATTTTCTATAAAGCTACGAGAATTGATAGTTATATTTGTCAATATTGTTCCAAATAAAATAGAGAGAATGCCAACAGTTATTCTCACACGATCTCCACCTTTATTTAGTCAAAAAGTAAAAACTTCCACCGTATGAATAAATACACGGCGGAAGTCTTCAGAAGTTTAACTTATATAGTTAATAATAAAAGCCATTTCTTTTTTCGGCCATTTCATGAGCTAAGCGAATCGTTGAAACTGCTAACTCTGCATACGTTACTTCTCGAGCCGGGTTAAAGTTATTTTTATCAGACTCTAGTATTCCCATTGAGTTTGCTAGAGCAACATAGCCAGTGTATTCTTTTTGTACTTTATTTGCATCTGCAAAGCCAAGTTTATAAATATCACTATGTTTAGCTGCTTGCTCGAGTCCTAGAACGCGTATATACCAAGCTGCTACTTCCTCTCTTTTAATAGGAGAGTCCACATCAAAAGTCTTACTAGTTGGTTTAATAATGCCCATTTCAACTGCACGCTCTATCGGTTGATACAGAGGATGTTTAGGATCAATATTATCAAAAGTTTGCTTTAAGTTTTCTCTTTCACCATAATAGCCGCCTGCATAAAAATAAGTGAGGGAATTCATAATTACTTTTATTGCTTCCCCTTTCGAAATAGCAGCATCTCCATTAAATTTTTTACTATCTTTTACGTCTAAAATTTTGGCGTTAATCAGATAATTAAGTTCCTCTTCTGCCCAAGGGTGAGAAATAACAGTTGTATTTTCTATACCATTCAAGTTATTCCATTTCCCCGTATTAGCATCCAAGAAAGTAAACGGATCTTCGTTAAATACAGGTACGTATACTAGATCATAATGTTTATTCTCCTGTTTATAATCTTTTTTCATATAATTCAATTTTAGGCTTAGTGCATCTTTCAAAATAGTTTTTGCGTTTTCCTCCGAAATAACTTTATCATTTGATGGCCAGTTTTCTACCTTTTGATAACTATTTACATTCAAACTATTTAAAGAGCCATCAGCAGCTATCCCCACACTAATTTGATCTCCCATCACCATAATACCATTTACAACTCTTGGGAAAGTGAAGTGATACGTACCTAATCTGTCATCAGAGTACGGTTCATCTACAGGCATAGCATAGTTGTGTAAGTAAGAAGGAATCCATTCCTTTGCATATTTGACCGCTTGCTCAAGAGCTTCTTCTTTGGAGATAGCATTCTCTTTATTAGGCTTCTCTCCAGTTTGTTGTAGAATATCACTTGTCATATTGTGATATTGAATAATTTCTCCTGTCTGTTTATTAATTTCTAAATTCGATCCAAATCCACCATTCGCATATTGGTACATATACTGAATGCTGATTACATCCTGTCCGTTATAGTTTTCCATTTCGCTAATCGATTCAATGGATAACTTGACCTTATCGGATTTAACACTAAGTAATTGTTCTGCAACTTTCTTTGCTTCTTCTACCGTAATACCATTCTTTCTTGGCGGAAGTGGATTAGCTGAGACTTTTTCTAATTTTGTTTTCTCTGGAAAGTCTGCGGAGTACCCATCTGCAGTTAAATATTCACCTGAAATTGCGTTTACTCCACGCATTTTTGATGTTGGTAGGTAAACAAGTTGCACACTACTTTCTCCCGTTCTGTAATCCATATTTATTTGATATTGCAAATCTACAGAAAGATTTTCTTTTACGTTCTTCAAAATATCATTTTTGTCTTTGATCGGTTTAACATCATCGTAGGTTGGCGAGTCTAACTTCGCGGAATTTTTGTAAAAACTAACGACTTCACCATTTCCAAGAACAGTTACTTCTATTCTTTGATCAGTTATTGCTACTTGGTTTTTCGTACGAGCAAAAGAAAATGAATAACGAATTGGTTCTGTTAATATTTGCTGTGGATAATAGTTATATTGATTTGCTTCTAATTGATATTCCTCTTCTTTAAGAAATTTCTTCATGAAATTATCTGCAATTTTTCTAGCCTCTTCTTTTGAGACCTTAGCGGGAAATAAAGCTTCTTTTTCATTTGTAGGCTGATAGTAAAAATTCTCAATTTCTAATTTCTCTCCAACAAACCCTACATCACCATACAATCGCTTACCATCAATTACCTTTGTAAAGGATAAATTATAGCGTAGTGTATCATCTTCCGGATAAAAATGACTACCATTCATATGAAAATCACTACTTGTTAAAAAGTCAAATTGTTTCGGGAATAACTCATGAAACCTCTTGATTAAATCGTTTTTTGTGAAAACTGTTTCTGTTGCAGCGACTTGAATTTGCACCTTTTCAGGTTGTCCATTCGCTAAAGTTGAAGCACTGACCGAAGTAGAAAGTATTCCCAATGATAAGGCCGAAGAAACTAATGTGATACCAATTGTTTTTAATTTCACCAAAATAATCCTCCTAAACTCGTATTCTTTAAATTGTACAATATATTCAGTAAATTGTGAACAAAAGATTTTATATTTATGTTATTCTCTCCCTTTCTTGGTGCTCATGCACAATTCTTTAGATTCTATGTTTGTTGTATGGAGAACATTCCTCCAAAAAAAAAAGGAAGGGCTTTAATAAGCCCTTCCTTTTTTATAAAATCACCTATTGCTCAACTTCCGAAAATGCCGAAGATACTTTTTCAAATTCCTCATCTGTATCTATAAAAGATAACTCCTCATCATCTACTCGGAAAAAGAACACATCAATGTCTTCGTCCGATTCAGATTGAATATCTTCTACAAAGCCTACAGCAGCGTAATCCGTTTCTTCAACAGTAAGCAATCCGAGCACTTCCATTTCTTGCTCTTGATCGTTTTCATCTAGCACTGTAAAAATTTGTCCAACTTCAATTTTCTCTTGATTTTGTTCCATTCTAAACTCCTACTCTCCTAAAATCTTTAAACTCTCCTTACAACTCTCTTTTGGATTATCCAATATTACAGGTTTTTTAGCAACACAAAAATTTACAGAGACCAATCATGTACCGCTCAGTACGTAGAAAACTGCACACCCAATCAATAGTATAAACCTCACAATTGGTGTGCAGTTTGGAAAATGGTGATTTACTTAAAGCGAAATAATGGTCTAAATTAATGCTCCACTAAGCTTGTTGCAGAAACACTTTGTTTCTCACTTGGTTCTTTAAGGAAATGGATTGTAGCTGTTCCATTTTGACGATCCACATGCTCGATATAAATGTTTTCACCATTGTAAGTAACATTTATCATTTCAGGCGAAAAAACAATTTCTTGTGCTCGTTGTACATCCATTGAAGCCACCTCCTTCTAATTCCATTAGTTATAATATTGTTCAAAATCACCTAGATATACTAGTGTAAATACGATGTGTGAGTAAAACACTTCATCTCGGATATATTATGTTAAGGGACTTGATTATTATGTTAGGAGTGATCTGAAATGCACCAAAATCACACAGAAAAATTTACATTTATAATGGAAGATAGCAATGGGGAGTTAATAGTAAAAGGGGAAATTGAGGGGGAATCTAAAGTTCTATCTTCTGATGATTTAAAGTTTAAAGGAATAATTGCATTGCTAAATTCTATTGATCGACAGAATTTTAGCGAATCAGGAAATCATCCTCTATTTGAGCATTACATAAAAGAAATTGAAGACACAATAACAGAGGTTAAAAAACACAATAAATTTCAAGGGAAATCAGACTGTCGAGAGGGATTACTCTAAAAAAAGAGAGGAAGTATTTCCCTCTCTTTTCAATATCTTTTTTATTCACCTTCTACGGCTTCTTGAGCTTCTAAAAATGCCGCAGAAACTTCCTCGAATTCCGTGTCAGTCTCGATTTCCGCTAGTTCCTCTCCATCTATAACTTGGAAAAAGAACACATCTACCTCTTCTACCGTTTCTTCTTGGGCATCATCTGCAAATGCAACCGCTGCATATTCCTTATCTTCAATCGTTAATAGACCAATCACTTCTATTTCTTGCTCTCGATCATCTTCATCCATCACGGTAAGAATTTCGCCAACTTCAATACCACCCATTTTTTCTTCCATTCCAATTCCCCCTTACATTTTATTTAATAAAAGTTCCTTAATTATTCTACCCTCTAAACTATCAATTAACCCAAAATGGGCACTATTTTTACCTAAGCTTCCGGAAGTATTATTCACTGAGCCTTTTCTTCATTTCTTTGGAAACTTTTTTCAATGCCTTTTTGGAACCTCTTTCCATGTCGTGTTGGAATTTTCTTTCTTCGTAACTTACAAATAATGAATTTAAGTCATATCCTTCTGGATAAAGATCGGTTGCTCTCGCTTCCAGTTCTATTCTTTTTGCATTTACTTTTACTATTTCATTTTTATAAAGTACTAACACATTATTGAGATTGTCTTTTTTCTCATACACAATGCCAAAATCATCGTGCTCTGTTAGTTTTACTCGATCCCCTACTTCAAATGCATAAGTTATTTCCTCTTGGTTAGTGTCTAGGACTGGCTTTTTTACTCTATTGTCTCTTACACGCTCTAAGTCATAATTTTTGTTTTCTATATAATGCTGCGCTTTTTGTAGCACCTTCTCACGCAAGTTCATTTTTTTAGATATCCAAAGTGCGTTGCTATCTCCTGATTTGCCAATTAAAAGCTTAAACATTGGCTCTAATTTCTCACTGTTAAATTGCATTGCAGCATTCATGAAGTCACTATGCATTTCTGAGTAACGCTTAATCTCTCCGTAGTGAGTAGTCGCAACTGTAATACAGCCCATTTGATAAAATTCTTCTAGTATCGCGATAGCAAGCGCTGCCCCTTCATTCGGCTCTGTACCGCTACCTATTTCGTCAAAAAGAAGTAATGTGTTATTCGTTGAAGCACTCATAATTTCTGAGATGTTCTTCATATGAGATGAAAAAGTACTAAGTGAATTTTCAATGCTTTGATTGTCCCCAATATCCACAAATAGCTGATCAAAAACAGCTATTTCCGTACCTTCATCTGCCGCGATATGAAAACCTGACATGACGGCTAAAGTTAATATACCGATCGTTTTCAACACCACTGTTTTACCACCAGCATTAGGCCCTGTAATGATTAAACTACGATAATCTTTACCAATTTCAAAATCTAGTGGTACAATATTGCCGGGCAAAAGAGGATGCTTGCAATTCTTTAACTTAATATAACCATGATTATTTAACTTTGGCTCGATTCCATCCATACTTTTACTAAACTTCGCTTTTGCGAAAATCATATCATACTGAGCAATCAGTTCGATATTGATATTGATCTGTCTGATTTCCTCTAGAATACTTCCTGAAAGGGTGGCTAAAATTTGGTACTCTTCCATCGACTCCTCTACTTTTAAAGTGGCCAACTCTGCATTTAATTTAGATATTGCAGATGGCTCAATAAATACGGTAGACCCTTTTGAAGAAGCTTCGATAATCGTGCCCTCCACTTGATTTTTATAAGAAGCTTTAATCGGAATCGTAAAACGATCATCTTTTTTACTTATAAAGAATTCTTGAATAAACTCTTTGTTCGCACTACTTTTCAAAAATTTATTTAAGCGTTCTTCTATTTTTTCTTCTGTCTTAGCGACTTGATTTCGTATTCGCTTTAACTCTTTACTCGCTTCTGAATCTACTCGATTTCCTCGAATCGAGTAATTAATATTTTCTTCAATGCCTTGAAACTCCATCATTGAATAAGCATAACCATGTAAAACAGGCGCAAAAAATTCTTTATCCATCATAAACTTTTTTATTATTCTACAACCTCTTAAAAAATCAGAAATAGCTACTAATTCGGATGGACTTAGTATCATCCCCTTCTCAAGCTTCCCCATCTGATGATTTATATTTCTAATTCCTTTCAGTGGAAGATGACTTTCTGCATTTAATATATTTCTTGCCTCTGTCGTCTCGTTCAGTCTATTTTTAACAACTTTACTATTTGTGCTAGGTTGTAGCTTATCTAGTAATTCCTTCCCTAAACTACTTACACAGTGGAATTTCACCATTCTCTTTAGTTCGTTGTATTGTAACTTTTCAAATGTCATCGTATTCACGGGTGGTCCTCCTTAAATAATCAAATTCACCTTGGCGTATTTGCTTCCGCTTTACTTTGTTCAGCTCCGCAGAAAAGACAGTGCTCCTGCGCAAAGCTCGTCGCAGAAAACAGTGCGTCCAGATTCTGAATTGAGCTTAGGCCTGCGTGACGCAGGTCAGGTAGCCGTCGTCGCATAGATGTGACGTGCTTAGGCTAGTAGGGTTTTTAACCCTACTGAATGAAATTAGAAAATGCCCGCAAGAATCTCTCCTACCTTTCCGTTTTTCGACTAAACTTGAAAAATGGATAGAAAGCTCCTGCGGGCATCCGCCTTGTGGTGATCACAAGGCATTTTTATCGTCTACAAATAATAGGTAGAAAAGAAAAAGAGCATGGCAGGAAAAATCCCACCACGCTCTTCGTCTTAACATACGAATAATGTTAAACGATTATATGGAAAAGGAAGCAGTCTTTAGGTAGGTATTCACAATGTTGCTTAAACACTGTGAAACTAGGCACACTTAATGAACTGTATTAAAACCAGTTATTAAAAGCCTTATTAAACTAAATTAGTTTATACCTACAACAGACATACTTCACCATACCTTTATTTAGAATATTTATAATATATCATCTTTTTGAAATGGAGTCAATTGGAGAAAACCATTCAAAAGAATTAGATAAATGCATATTCAAATAGCGTTATTAATTCCTTGTAATCGAAAAAGACCTTTCAACAGTAAATTGTTGAAGGTCTCTTCTGGTGATTTAGCGAAATAGAAGGTTTGGACTGCCGTCTTTTGTTAATGATTTGTTTTAGTGTAATATACACTCTTTTTATATACTTGTTTAAGTGGTAAATACTTGCTCCATTGCACCCTTCAAAACATGAATGGATGATGATAATTTTTCTTTTTCATCGGTATTTAAGTCAATTTCAACAATTTCTCGTAAACCCTGCCTGTTTATAATCGCTGGCACGCCAATATAAATATCATTAAATCCGTATTCACCATCTAAGTATGCCGATACAGGCAGAATGACATTTTCATTTTTAAAAATAGCTTTTGTAAGTTTAGCTAATCCAATTCCAATTCCGTAATAAGTGGATCCCTTGCGCTCGGCAATATGATTTGCTGCATCACGAACACTTACGGCAATTTTTTCGAGATCCTCTAGAGTGTATTTACTATTAGTATCGACAATGTCCAGTACTGATTTACCGCCGATTGTTGTTGTGCTGAATGCAGCTAACTGTGAGTCACCATGCTCGCCAATTATATACCCATTAATACTTCGTGAATCTACGTTAAAATACTCCCCTAGCATAAATAGATACCTAGCTGTATCTAATAATGTGCCAGAACCAATTACTCTTTCCTTAGGTAGTCCTGAAAACTTCCATGTTGCATAAGTTATGATATCTACTGGATTTGTTGCAATAATAAAAATTCCATCAAAACCGGAATCCATAATCTTTTCAACAATGTTCTTTACTATCCTCGTATTTTTTTCAACCACAGTTAATCGTGTTTCCTCTTCACTTTGACTTACTCCAGCAGTAATACACACAATATCTGCATCTTTACAATCACTATAATCACCCTGCCAAACTTTCGTAGGGGAAGGAGAATAAAGTTTGCCATGGTTTAAATCCATAGCCTCCCCTTCTGCCTTATCACTATTCATATCAATTAATACCAGTTCTTCCGTTATAGCTTGATTAACTAAAGCATATGCGTAACTTGAACCAACAAATCCTGTTCCTATTACTGCGACTCTATTAACTTTATTAGCCATAAATATCCCCCATTAATTGTTCTAACAACATCTCGCTTTGTATATTTCGATTACTAGAATTTGTTTTTTAGACGCGCTTTCCGTGCAGAAACCAGTTCTTGTGATACAAACAATGAAATAGTTAATCCAATAAGAATCGTTGAAACTGCCGCCATCGTCGGGTCAACTTGAATGCGAAGATTTTCCCACATAGCGATAGGTAATGTTTTTGTCTTTGAACCCGCTAAAAACATGGTTACGACTACTTCATCTAAGGAAATGATAAAAGCAAATAAAGCTCCTGATAAAACTCCCGGGCGAATCAAAGGAAGAGTTACTTTAAAAAAAGCTCCTATAGGGGTTGACCCTAGTCCCAAAGCTGCCCATTCTAGATTACGATCCATTCCCTTTAAACTAGCTGTTACGGTTACAAAAACAACTGGAATAGCCAAAACTGCATGTGCCAAAATCAATCCTATAAAATTATTTGTCAAATTCAGCGGTGCAAATGAATGATAGAGGGCAACCCCGGTAATAATTACTGGAATAATCATCGGTGCCACCATTAAAGTCATAAACAGCTTTTTTCCCCAAAAGTTTAATCTAGTAACAGTAAGTGAAGCCATAATTCCTAAGATAGTCGCTAGAATTGAAGTAAACAAAGCAATGAAAAGGCTACGCAACAAACCAATTACCCATTCTTGATTATTAAAGAAACTGCCATACCATTTTAATGAGTAACCAGGCGGTGGAAATTCAAAAAAACTAGAGGAAGAAAAGGACATAGGTATAACCACCAAGATAGGTGAAATTAAGACAATGATAATAAGTCCTACTGTTATCTTAAGCCACATCTTATTCCAACTCCTTTAATACCGGGTTTTTTCCTGTCAACAAGACCGCTATAAATAACAAAATCAAGGTTGCCATAAATAGGACAAGGGCTAAAGCTGAAGCCAAATGCCAATTTAAAGTTGTATTAATATTACTTTCTATCAACATAGAGATCATTGTTGTTTTTGATCCACCCAATAAAGCCGGTGTAATGAAGTATCCTATTCCCATTACAAACACCAGCAGAGAACCGGAAAGAACGCCTGGAATAGACAATGGTAGAAAAACCTGTGTGAACGCTTTCCAAGGACGTGCTCCCATGCTTTGTGCAGCTAGAAGTAATCTTTGATCAATTCCTTCCATAACAGAGTAAAGACTCAACACCATGTATGGAAGAAGAATATGAGTCATGGCAATGACTACTCCAGTGGTATTGTAGATAAGTTCAAGTGGTTGATCGATAATCCCCATTTCCATTAGAATCATATTAATAACCCCATTTTTACGCAGTAAAATCGACCAAGCAAATGTCCGAACTAGCAAACTTATCCAAAAAGGAATTAAAACAGAGGCTAATATAATCTTTTTCCACAACTTAGATGTTGTTCTTACTAACATATAAGCTAGAGGATAAGCGACAATTAACGAAAAAAACGTAACAAGAAGGGCTATTTTTAGCGTCACCCAAAGCACTTTCAAATAAATATCGGTTGAAAAAATATGGCTAAAATACTCTAATGTAAAGCCATCTTCATTAAATAAGCTAAGTTTGAAAAAATCCATCATGGAAAAAACCATCAAAATCATAATATATCCCAATGGAATAATTAAAAGAAGCCATTGTAACCCCGAGATTCTTGCTAACCGATGGGAAAAAGATACCCGCTGAGCGAGTATCCTTGGTTCTTTTTTCACTTCAATCATACCTACACCCCCATTACTACTCTAGAAGCCACTGTTGAAAACGTTCGTTCACTTTATCATAGTTTTCAACCCACCATCCGCTATTTACGAAAACTTGTTGTTCCTGTTGGTCAGAAGATAGCCCTAAACGATTTACGGATTCCTCAGATAACAGAGGGATTGCATCAGTATTTGCTGGTCCATTATCGTATTGAGAAGAAAGACCAGCCTGTTGCTCTGGTGCAAGAGTGAATGCTATAAATTTCATTGCTAAATCTTTATTTGGTGCTCCTTTCGGTACAGCCCAGGAATTGGACATCATAAATCCTTGATTAAAATCTACTTTTACCGGTGCTCCTTGATCGGCTGCTACCGTGATACGACCACTCCAAGCACTTGTTAATGGAACTTCGTTGGTTGCAAGAAGTTCTGGTGGTTGAGCCCCAGCAGTCCACCAAACTTTTATATCGTCTTTTAGTTCATCTAGTTTTGCGAAGGCACGATCAACATCTAAAGGGTATAAATTTGCTGGGTCTACTCCGTCTGCAAGAAGCGCAGCCTCTAATGTCCACATAGGATCTTTATATAACCCACGCGGCCCAGGAAACTTTTCAGTGTCCCAAAAGTCAGCCCAATTTTTAGGTTGTTTATCTGCAGGAAAAGCTTCCGTATTATAAGCAATTACTGTTGAAAACATATTTTCTGGTACTCCATAATCGTGCACAAGCTCTTTCGGTAGACCCTCCGTACTAATCACGTTAAAGTCTAACTTTTCAAGAAGGCCTTCCTCTCCACCACGAATAGCAAAGTCGTTACCAACGCTGACAACATCCCATTCAACATTTCCACTTTGTACCATAGCCTTTAATTTACCAATATCAGGTGGGGTTACGACAGTAACTTTGACGCCATGTTCCTTTTCAAATGGTTCAAACGAAACTTTCTTATGAACTTCCGTATATGGACCTCCCCAATCTACAACAACTAGTTCTTTATTTTTTTTATCCGTATCGCCACTAGCTTCTCCACCACAACCTGCAACGATAAGTGCCACTAGCAATGCAACAAAGAATAATCCCAATTTTTTTGGCATATAACTTCCCACTCTTTCTCTAGTTTATATTTTGTTAATAGTCATATAGGTGTTTCATCAGGAATTAAACACGCATCCTTACTATTCCAACCTAAGAGAATCTCCTCACCTTTTACAATCAATTCAGACATGTGTGCAGGAATTTTCGCCATGATTTCTTCTCCCGTATCCATTTTTGTCTTGATATTTATTGCTTCTCCTACATAAATGGTTTCTAATACTTTAACTCGAATCGTATTGTGGAACTGGGTTTGATCTCTGGCAATCTGAATATTCTCTGGACGAAGACCAATAAGCATTGACTTATTCTTCATTTCTTCCGCAACGTCTTTGTTAATTTCTATATTAACTCTCATGCCCTCATTAACCTTAACCATCGCATTTCCATCCGTTACGCTTACAACCTGCCCTTTTATCAAGTTTATTTCACCGATAAATTCTGCAACAAAGCGATTTTTAGGTTGTTTATATAGCATTTCAGGACTATCAACCTGTTCAATTCTTCCTTTATTCATAACGCAAATTTTATCAGACATCGTTAATGCTTCTTCTTGGTCATGCGTTACACTCACTGTAGTAATACCAACATGTTCTTGAATTTGCTTTATCTCTAACTGCATCTGCTTTCGTAATTGCTTATCCAGCGCGCCAAGTGGTTCGTCCAATAATAGCAGTGGTGGATTGAAAACAATTGCTCTGGCCAAAGCTACTCGTTGTTGCTGTCCTCCACTAAGCTGCTCTGGATATCTCTGTGCATATTCTTCGAGATGAATAAGTTTAAGAATACTTTCCACTTTCTGTTTCACTTCTTCCTTCGTCATTTTACGGAGAGAAAGCGGATAAGCAATATTATCAAAAACAGTCATATGTGGAAAAAGAGCGTAATTTTGAAATAACATGCCTATTTGTCGTTCATAAGGCTTTTTGTTAGAAATATCTTGATGGTTCAACATAATAGATCCATTGCTTAATTGTTCAAATCCGGCTATTAACTTTAGTAAGGAGGTTTTTCCTGATCCGCTTGGTCCCAATATAGTAAGAAATTCTCCTTGATTAACAGTTAAATTAACATCATCAACTGCTTTAAATTTCTTATAGTATTTTGTCGCATTAACAACCGATAAACTGTTGCCTAATGTCATACATGTACCTCCAATCTTAGTAAAAAAAATTTAGTCAAATTAATTGGATTGTTATTAACTCTAATTCTATTAATATGTCACACTCCTACATTACTTAACTAATCAAATATCTATCATTCTTGTGTATCTAAAAATTTATCTAGCCCGTAATTTTGTTACATGATGAATTACTGCATTTTACCGAACATATCGACCCCAAAATTACTTTCCCCTAATTTTCCCTATCACCCTTTCCACCTAGTGAAATTTAATTCTTGCTAGTGGGAACTGTTTCTAATATAATTAAAAATAAATTTATTGTCAATTCATTTTATTTTGAATTTTTAGTTAATATAAGTAAAGTTAATATTTGCTTGTCTGGCGCAACAAGAAAAAAGCACCATATACATAAGTAGAGTAATAGGTTATTATGACTACATTTTTAACTAATTCTTATCTATTATTCTAAATTTTATATCATTTAAAGAAAGGCAGGTATTTAAATGCAAACTATAGATCGGGCGCTTAAAATAATTCAAGTATTAATCAATCATGATCCGAACAGATTTTTCTCTATCACGGAAATAGCTAAAGAATGTGACCTTCCTACTAGTTCCATACATCGTATCCTGAATGCAATGATTAAACATGAAATGATTCAACAAGACCCACAACACAAGCAGTATGGACTCGGTACCTTATGGCTTGAATATGGCCTTACTGTTTACGACACGCTAGATTATGTCAGTTTGTTACGACCAGAATTGGAAAATTTAATGCGAACCGTCGATGCAACGGTGTATTTGAGTAAACCTATTGGCAAAGAATCTATTATTATCGAACGAATCGACTGTGTAAATCAAACAATACGTACACATGACAAATTAGGAAAAAGAACACCATTACATATTGGTGTCGCTAATTTGACCATGCTTGCACATATGCCATCAGATTATATAGAAAAATTAGTAATAGAAGTAATTGAGGAACCTGAGAGAACAGCTTTCAATGAGCTTTTAGACAAAATAAGAATGGATGGCTATGAAGTAAATCATGAGGAACGGGGGGATGGAATTATTACTATAGCTACACCAATACTTAATAATTCTGGAGGCGTCGTCGGTGCTGTTAGTATCAAATTGAATATTTCCACCTTACCAGATGATAAATTGAAAAGAATAATAGAGGAGGTGGTAAGTACAGGGAATAAAATTTCGTGGAAGATGAGCTATCAAAACTAAGAACAAAAGCGCAAGCGCCTGTCTTTGCCCCCGAGGGGCAACGTTCTTCTGCGACGAGCTTTGCGCAGGAGCAAGGCGCTGGAGTCTGGACGGGATTCACTTGTAGGAAGTTATCCACTGTCTTAGTTTTTATCATTTCCTAAGCAATAAGAAAAATACGGGATTCTACTTAAACATAAATTTCACTTCAGAAGGGATAAAACAAAAATGATTAATCTACTTAATAAAAATGTAAAAGAAATCGAATTATCAGGAATACGGAAAATTTCCAACAAGATTGATCGTTCACCAGATATTATAAACCTTACATTCGGGCAACCGAATTTTCCAACACCTGAATATATTAAAGCAGCGGGTCTTAAAGCAATTGAAGAAAATAAAACTGCTTACACAGAGACTGCTGGTTTATTTGAATTGCGTCAAGCAGCATGTGATTACGTTCAAAATCTTTACGGTTTATCGTATGATCCTGAAGATGAAGTAATTATTACAACTGGAGCGAGCGAGGCTTTAGATATAGCTTTCCGCACAATCCTTGATGAAGGATCGGAAGTAATCTTACCTGCACCTGTCTATCCCGGATATGATCCACTCATTAAACTATGTAATGCCGTTTCTGTGTTTGTTGACACGACTGATAATGATTTTAAATTATCGGCCTCTTTAATTGAGAAGAATATAACAGACAAAACCCGCTGTGTTGTATTGCCTTACCCGAATAATCCATTAGGCTCTATTTTAACTCGAGAAGAAGTACTTGAGATTGGTAAATTACTAGAGGATAAAAAAATATTCATTTTGGCTGATGAAATTTATAGTGAGTTAGTTTTCGATGAAGAACATTTTTCAATAGGATCAATTCCAAGTTTGAAAGATAAAACAATCATTATTAATGGTCTTTCAAAATCTCATTCCATGACTGGATGGCGGATTGGTTTTGCTTTCGCCCCATCTTATTTGATAGACCAGTTTTATAAAGTACATTCCTTTAACTCTGTTTGTGCAAGCACTATCAGTCAATATGCTGCAGTTGAAGCATTGAAACAAGGTACTCATACAGAAGAAGTAACTGCAATGAAAAAAGAATACAGAATTAGAAAAGATTATGCCTATAATCGACTGAAAGGAATGGGTTTAAAGGTCGTTGAACCAAAAGGCGCATTCTACATTTTTCCTTCTATTAAAGAAACTGGTTTAACATCAGAAGATTTTGCAATGAAACTACTTGATCAAGAAAAGGTGGCCGTCATACCTGGTAATGCATTTTCAGACTTTGGGGAAGGGTTTATCCGAATTTCATTTGCTCAATCCATGGAGGAATTGGAAAAAGGACTAGATGGAATCGAACGTTTTTTGACTTCCGTTAAGGCACTGAATCTATTAACATAAACTTTTAGCTTCTAATATTAGAAAGAATAATATATTTTTAGAGCTTTTTATTTAGAAATAAAAATAATTAGAGGGTGTTTTAGTATGTTTATACACAGACTCAAAGAGCGTCTCGGAAATGAAAAAGTTAGCCAACATGAAAACGAATTGTACCGTCATAGCCATGATGAATCGTTTCATAAACCAGTAGAGCCAGATGTCGTTTGCTTTCCGACGGGACGAAAAGACGTTGAAATGATTATGGAAGTAGCACGTGAGAGTGATGTTCCTATAACACCGTTTGGTGCAGGGTCTGGATTAGAAGGACAAGCTATTCCAATCAATAAAGGTATTTCTATTAACTTCGAAAATATGAATAACGTTGTTAACTTTTCACCAGACGATTTAATGATTACCGTTCAGCCAGGAATTACACGGTTACAATTAAATAAATTTGTAAACCGACACGGTTTGATGTTTCCAATTGACCCAGGCGCAGATGCAACAATTGGCGGGATGGTGGCTACCAATGCTAGTGGTACGACAGCAGTTCGATACGGTTCTATGAGGGATCAGCTGCTCGATTTAGAAGTTGTTCTAGCTAATGGGACAGTGATTCATACAGGTTCACTTGCTAAAAAGTCGTCTTCTGGCTACCATTTAAATGGCCTATTTGCTGGATCGGAAGGTACATTAGGCATCATTACTGAAATTACATTACGACTTCATGGTATTCCAGAGCATACTATTGCTGCAAGATGCACATTTCACACACCAAAAGAATGTGCAGAAGCGGCTAAAATAATATTACAAAGTGGGATTCCAGTGATGCGTATGGAGCTTGTAGATGCAGATAGTATTTCACAAGTGAATGCCTATGGAGGTTATAACCTTCCAGTTTCACACTCCCTGTTTTTTGAATTTGCAGGCATGATGACCTCTGTTGAAGAAGAGGCAAGGATTGTTGAGCAATTAATGCGCGAGCTTGATTGTGAAAACTGGGATGTCGCAAGCAGTTCTAAAGAGCGGATGGAGCTTTGGAAAGCACGTCATGAAATGGCCTATGCGTACCAACATGTAAAAGGAATGGCCAATACAGGAGCAGATGTGTGTGTTCCAATATCAAGACTGCCAGAACTTATTGTATATGCGCGTGAATTGATTGATGAAAGTGGATTGACTGGTGGGGTATTAGGTCATGTCGGCGATGGGAACTTCCATACGATTGTCCTTTATGACCCGAAAGTGGAGGGTGAATTAGAAAAAGCAGAGTATACGAATGAAGCGCTCGCAATAAGAGCAATAGAATTTGGTGGAACATGTACAGGTGAACATGGTGTCGGGCTTGGTAAGAAGAAATTCCAAGAAAGAGAACATGGTGAAGCTCTTTTCATTATGAAACAATTGAAACAAATGCTTGATCCCCAAGGATTATTAAATCCGGGAAAAATATTTTTTTAAAATTTAAGTTTGTAAAGTTCGCTTTCTTTATATAGGCAACTTCCAAAAGGATATATATAACATGCAGTTTCCACAACGGATATAGGTTTGCGGAACTGCATATTTTTTGTAGATTTTAAGAAATTCTTACTAAAGACAATATAGCAATTTTAGCTTTTTAAGCACTTCACACCTTATTTTCATTTCCTCAATAAGCGTAATCTGTACGAATTCATTGCTGTTTCTCCGAGCTGGTCAAGCAGTTTATAATTGGCAAATGCTCCAACAACGGCTCCGATACCAGGTAGTAACTGAAACATTTTTACTAAATCAATATGATCCCTATATTCCTGTTGAAATTCCCGCCAGTCCATGTCGGCAATTTCATGTTTTTGTTGTTCCCAGTTTTCAACGATAAATAATGCATCTTTTCGTTTTTCCTCACTTGAAAAAGCTAAGAGGAAAATATGCAAAAGGAAAAGTCGTTCTTCATAATCGTCCGTATCGAACCCATAAATAGCGGCAGCTTCAAAAAGAAATTTCATTTTTATCGATAATAGTAATGGAAAATCAGCAAGTCCAAGTAATATACCCCCTGCCCCGGTTCCAGCGCCTTCTACAACGGCTGTTTTTCTGAAGGTAGAGAGTTTTTCTTTTAGTAGCTTGTCTTTCTCATAGAGACTAAGTTCTATCGATAACCGTTTTTTAGTTGTAATATTTGAACCTACAAGCGTTGCTTTCACCATGTTCTTAATACTTTCTGTCATCACTTGATGAAATTTTTCCGGAATAAGACCGTTAATCTTCGTTTGTACAGTCTTGGATGTACGACTTATAAGGCCGGATTTCTTTGTTATTCTGTGCTTCCAAAAGTCAAGTTCTTGCTCTACTTCTTTTATATAATCAACCATATGTCCCCTCCTTTCCCACACTATCTTTTTACTTTCTAGTATAGACTATCAGAAATTTAATTAAATGGACTTTAGTAGTGCTGCAAATACATCTAAAGCCGTAGTGGAATATATTAAAGAGCAATAGTTGTTTATAGTATTGTACTCTTTAGGTCAAACTTATATAATAGTCAAAGAGGTAGTATTTAATTTTTGTAATTATTAACAAAGGTTTCACATATTACGATCTGATAGTTCAGCGGGAGAATACGTCCTTGACAGGGACGGGGTCGGGGGTTCGAATCCCTCTCAGATCATCCTGTAGATAAGCCTTCAAGTGTTGAAGTATCAACGCTTGTGGGCTTTTTATTTTACCAACATTTACAACTATACACCTCTAATTTTTGGTTTGTCCGCAATTTGTCCGCAAGATCAATCGAAACCTTTGCCATTTTCTTTGTCTTTATTTTGAATAGCATCATGAAAAATGTTGCAATATCATTGTCTTCGTTCGGTAATAAATGAGCATAAAACTCTAATGTAATTTTGGGATTTGCATGACCTAATCGTTTAGAAATTTTAACAATATCTACTCCTTCTGAAATAAGAAAGGATGCATGAGTGTGTCGAATTTCATGAAAACGAATCTTTGGTCCCTTGGAGTAATTTACAATGTGCTTCATTACCCGAAGTACGTTACGTGGATCTTGTGAGGTTCCTGTATTTGGTACATATTACCAAGTCCTAATCCTCAAACATCGCTCCTACCAATTCCCTCCACTTTTCTATACGTTTTTTTTGAATACGTAATTCATTGAGTACTAATTCCGGAATAGGGACTTGTCGTTTTGAACAATAATAGTGGTGTAGAAAGTCATTGAAGTGAATGTTCATATGTTTGGTTTGAATGGCAAAATCGAGTAGTAGAGCGAGAAAAAGAAAAGTGGGTTGAATATAACGAATTAACATTCTAATTGCAAATAACATGAAAAAACGCTTAGAGAATATTTTCTCTGTGCGTTTTTTTCTCTCCTTCTTGAACTAAAGCACACCGTTAGCTTAATGAATCAAAATGGGAAGTATCATTAAATTTATTTACAAAATTTTGCTGAAAACTATTTTGACTTAGAACTGTAATCCCCCCCTACTGACGATGAAAAGTATGCATTAACTATCATTTCTGTCTCAAATTTCAACCACCAAGCAAGTACGTACCCCAAAGCTCCTCCGTGTGTTTTTAGAAAGGCGCTCTTTAATGGAAGTTGAGTTATTGAAAAAACTTTCAAACTTATTTGAATGATTTTACAGAAAAGGTAATTGAAGAATCGCTCGGGGTAGTCCTCTAAAAAAAAGCCTAATTAGCAGGCCTTTTTTCAATAACTTACTTGTGAAAACCATTTAAATGAATTTTCTTAAAAATTCGCATGATCGCTTCTGACAACACCAGTCCAACAGCAATGGCACCTGCTGTCATAATGGCTTTTACGGCAATCTGAATTCCTAAGTTGTAATGATTTTCAACAAAATTTCTTGTTGCATCATAGGCTAAGCCACCAGGTACTAATGGAAGGATACCTGAAATGCTAAATACAATGACAGGAACCTTATAGATTTTCGCAAATATTCGGCTAATTACGCCAATGGAAAATGAGGCAATTAATGTGGCTTGTACTGTATCATAATCATGGTTCATCAACGAACTGTGTAAAAGTCTGCCTACCATACCGACAATGCAACATTGAAGGATATTTTTTCCTGGTACATTAAATATTACAGCAAAGGCCCCTGAAACAATGAAATTACTCAAAAGTTGTATAATTATATTCATGTATTCCACGATCTATTTAAAGAGTGAAAAAACAATCGCTACACCAGCCCCAATGGCAAATGCAGTCAAGACTGCCTCTGCACCTTTTGATAATCCAGAAACAAGATGGCCTGCCATTAAATCCCTAACGGAGTTCGTAATCAGAAGGCCAGGTACTAGCGGCATAATACTTGCGACTATAATATTAGAAAGGTCATTTCCAAAACCAATATATTTGAAAAAATAGGACATTAGGCCAACAAGTAGAGCCGCTACAAATTCTGTAAAAAATTTAATATCTACTAAACGATGAATATAACTCACGCATAAAAAACCCGCGCCACCAGCGAGGAATGCGGGAAAAAAATCCTTCCATTCCCCATTAAACATGACGAGGGAGAAGCCGCTCACGATGGAAGCCGCAATAACCTTTACATATTTAGGATATTTTAGATTTCCTTTCTCAATTTTTCTTAAAGTAGAGTAGGCCTCCTCTGCTGAGATTTCCCCTGTACTTATTTTCCTGGATATACTATTTACTATAATGACTTTGTATAAATCCGTAGACCGTTTTGAAATTTGTGCTAATTTGGTTTGTTCTGTTCCACATAATGAAAAGATAATTCCAGTCGGTGTCACATAACTGTTCGGATAGTTAATCCCAAAAGAACCTGCAATTCTCATCATTGTATCTTCAACTCGGGATGTCTCTGCTCCGCTTTCTAACATAATTTTTCCAGCAAGTAAACACAATTCTCCTAATTCATTATTATTCACTCTTTTATCCAACTGTTACCCACTCCATTAAATGACATAAGGCTATTGTTATCTTTCCAACTTATTTGGGTTATATACATTTCAAGAATAAAGAATATATATGTAAACACATGTTTGATTTGGTGAATATTTGGTGGAAATTTAGTATAGAAAAATAATTGGGGGTACCAGGATAAAAGATAATTTCTAACAATGCGGGCGTTAAAGTACCCCCTACGGCTGTTCCTTTTTGGATAAGAGAATCGAGAGGATCATGTCGTTGAACCACAATTAACGCACCATATCTACGATCGGACAGTCGTTGAACACAGTTGGAAAGCTCTACATATTTATCTGTAAAAGCTGATAAATAGCAGTCTAAATAAAAGGAAGCAGCAACTGACTCGATTTGAATAAATTTTTCTTTAATTTCCTCTAGTTTACCTAAGAGACAATAGTTTTCATTACCTAGTACCATTTTTATGGAATGTACAATCTGGAGTCTTTAAAACTTGTTATATAACCCGTGATGAAATGGTTTGTTGTAAACGTTAATTTAGTGAATGAATTTATGTTTGCCCAAAAAATCATTTGATAAACAAAATGCAAAAGGTAAATGATTTTTTATTAAATCTCTAGTATAAAACATTGCAGATTGAATAAAATTTTAATCCTAATTGCCAAGCACCAACGCCTCATAATCCATAGTTAATCAACAGTAGGATTTTTTGAGCACGAGCCCTCGCATCTTCGAACCATACAATGTATCTCTTACCCATTTCGTCTCGATACTGGAATATAGCTCGGAACACCAATGATAATCTTTTTTCTACTCATATGATTAAGGGCATACACATTTGTTTAATTCACAAATCCTATACCGCTAGGACCAAAAGATACGATTGGAAAATTGCTAACCCATTTTTCGACTTTGCCCCATGTATCTAGGACCATATCATTAACACCGTAAGTCACAAGCTCACCATGATGTTCAACTGTAAACAGTAGGAGTTTCTGATTCAATAAGGCCATGAACGCCATCAACTGTTCCTGTAAGTACTTTGATAGTAGCACCATCCTTCTCCCTAAAATTATTATCTGAAGTCATCGACGTAAGTAAGTTATTTCAGCAGTCTAAAAAAGGGACGTAGTCTATTTAGGCTCGTCCCTCCTTCATTTAAAAGTGAAAAAGTTCACCGTATAGCATCGTTCTACCTGCAGATTAATTTCAGTTAGTACTCTAATAATTAGCACAATTTTATAGTGTGAACAATGGATATCCAGTCAATAGCTTATAATTGAATGATTGGTCATTTTATCCCTCAAAAACGAAGGCCTTTTGCAACATTTCGTAGTGTGGATTACCATTTCTTTTACACTATCAATCTATGAAATACTAAGGTGGTGACTCATATTAATAGGGCCCTATACTTGGATAAAATTATATAAAAATTAGCTTTATATGTTTATTGGGGTGAATGTATTTCAATTTTTACAAGCTTAAGGTATTAATTCTGGGTTTCTATCTGGATAACTTACTAAGGTAGCTGACTTGTTAGTGTAAGTCCAAATATCGTGATCATATTTTGGAGATACTTCCACCCTTTTTCTACTTTGTATTGGAGGGTCCATTGGTTAGTCTCCAATATTTTTTCAGAAAAAATAACCACCTCTCTAATTTTGAGAAGTGGTTATAACTTTAGTGAATGATTGTGCTTTACACTGTTTCACAGAAAACAGGTAATACTAAGTTACATCGTTACCTCCTATCACCCACTTACTTCTATGCAATTACTATAGTAAGCCTGCTCGAGAATTTGTTGATAGTCAGTAGATGTAATAGAACGAACATTACTCGAAGTTGAGTTGTTCTGTATAGCCAATTCTACAATGCGTGGGAAATCTTCTTCCCGCACACCCGGCAAGTCTTTTAATCTAGGGATTTCGAGAGCCTCCGTAAAGGATGTAACCCCTTCTATGAGTTTTTCGACAGCTATTTCTTCAGTATCCGAATCATTTGCGAAATTCATATAGCGCGCTAATGTAGCATGCATTTGTTTGTTTTCTGCTGCGTTGAATCGTAATACATGTGGTAAGAAGACAGCATTTGCAACACCATGAGGAGTATCGTAAAGCCCACCAAGCGCTTCTGCTAAACAATGAACTGCTGCAACGTCCGCAGAACCGAAACATAAGCCAGCTAATAAGCTCCCCTCTAACATAGCTTGACGAGCCTCTTCATTTTGGCCATCTCGGAACGCAGTTGGCAACGAAGAAACAATCGTTTGCATCGCTTTAGCACCAAGGGCTTGTGAAATCGGATTTGTTACTTTACATGTATATCCTTCAATAGCATGTACCAATGCATCGACACCGGTAGCAGCAGTAATAGTAGATGGCACACTGAATGTTAATGAAGGATCAAGAACAGCTAAGATTGGTCTCAATGAAGCATGCTTAAGCGTCATCTTACGGTGTGTTGATTTCTCCGTAATAACAGCAGAGCGCGTGACTTCTGATCCCGTTCCAGCTGTGGTTGGGATACAAATAATTGGAGCAATATTCGAATACGAACGTAAACCATCCGCATAGTCTGATGGTGTCCCACCATTTGGTCCACACAGTGCAATGGTTTTCCCTGTATCCATAGCACTTCCACCACCGATAGCAACTACAGCATCCGCATCAAACTCGTGAAATATTTTGGCACCTTCTAAACAATCAGCATCCCGAGGATTTTGTTCAATTGAATCGAATAATAATGTACGATAACCAGATGCCTCCAGGGCAGTTTGGATTGGTTCTACAAGTCCTACGCGGACCACACCAGGATCACTCACAATAAGAATTGATGAGCCAATTTCTAGGGATTGCAACATCTCTGGTAGTTGTATCGCCTTCCCCATACCCATTTGAATTTGGGTAGAGCAAAAGTAGTTATAAGACTTCATTTATACCCCTCCTATTTTCTTACAATCATTTAGATACAAGCGGGGTTTGTATGTTGATCGAACCCCATATTTCTATGATACATGTAATAGAATAAACTTTATATAATAATTTTCAGATTATTATTTATATTCTCTTTTCAACTATTTGTAATAAATTAATATATTAAGGAGAGGGATTATTCGGCAAAAATTAAAAGATTAAGTTTGCGTTTTGTATTGGGTTTTTTCTTAAGTAAAGATTTAACAATTTAATCATAAATCAAAAGAGAGAGGTTGATTATTACGTCATATGCACCATATAAAAGTCGTATATACGCTTTCTTATTAGATTATTTGGTTATTGTTTTATACGGTATTTTTGTTGTAGGTACCATTTCTTTTGTCTTTAGGTCATACATCACCCCATTATTTTCAAGCTCTCCAGTATCAGCTGAACTAACAGGCCTTATGATGATGACCATACCTGTTTCGCTTTATTTTATATTAAGTGAAAGTTTTAAATGGCAAGGAACATTGGGGAAAAGAAAAATGGGCTTATACGTGGTTGATGGTGAGGGGAAGCGTATTGGAATCGTCCGCTCCATTTTTCGAACAGCGATTAAGTTTCTACCTTGGGAGGTTGCACACTTTGGTGTATGGCGATTAATGCTACCAACCGAATTTTCTCAGATTACTATTTTTATCATTCTGAATGCTGTCAATCTTATGATACTACTATATTTAATCATTCCTCTTACAAATAAGAAAAAGAAAAATGTGTATGACTGGATAGCGGGAACTGAAGTAGTTAGCCGACGGTGAGTCGTGTCAATTCATATAGTGATAAAACGGTCACTTACTTTCCTGTTTCATCAATGGTTGGATAACAGAAAGGGAGTTATAGTTGGAGAACGTAAGAAAAAAAGCATAGTTTTAAAAAGTGATTAAAACATGCTCTTTCTATATTCAAACGAATTTTAATATCCTTGAATGTCCTCGTCACGTCTGTATTCTAAAATATCCCCAGGTTGGCATTCTAATGCTTTGCAAACTGCCTCTAAGGTTGAAAGCCTAATTGCTTTTGCCTTTCCATTTTTTAAAATCGAAAGGTTAGCCATTGTGATCCCAACGCGCTCCGAAAGTTCTGTAACGCTCATTTTCCTTTTAGCCAACATCACATCAATATTGATAATAATCGCCAAATTATTCACCTCAGACCGTTAAATCATTTTCTGATTTTATATTTATAGCTTCTTGCAAAAGTCTTTGAAGAACAGCGGCAAAGACTGCGATAACCATTGAAGCAAAGATAAAAAGCATTCCAATCAATATGACACCCGGGGCATAGTCTAACTCCGCGAAGTTATAGAAGAATGGCATACCAAGCACAAATAAGCCACTGATCGTGATTGCACAATATTTTATATTTTTTAAAGCTTTTACAGATATTTCCGAGAACGCATTGTTCTTGTCAATAAAACTTAAAAGTTTAAATGCGTGATTCAATGCAATGAAAAACGGTATGGCGGATACATACATAACTATTATAATGCCATATAGTACATAAACGAACTCCGAATTACTCTCTATTGCTTCTCTAGCTAAAATAGGCAGCCCAAATATACATAAAGCAAGAATCGGGATTCCAAGAAAGATAACAGCTATCTTTAAAAAGAGCGTTGAACCTAGTTTCATAAAAAGCACCTCTCATATTTATTATCAAATTAATTTTAACACCATTTTTTATCGATTAACAATAAATTATTATTAACTTACATTTATTTTTTATTGTTTATATTGATGGATGTACAAACAAAAGATGTAGATAAAACATACGGACACCTAACGCTTGCACTAGAAAAAGGCGCTTCTCAAAATTCTTTTCCCTCTTTTTTTCACGTTCTTCTTAATGAAGTTTATATAGAAAGTATTATCTTTGATTTCCAACATTAGATTTCTGCTTTCACAGGTAAAAGTAAGTAAAAATGAGAACTACCCGCAATTTAATCAGACTATTCCAAATTAATAAAAAACATGTATACTAAAAAAAGAAAGGGAGGTAGTTTCATTGGATAATCATTTTGTTTTTCGTGCTCCACAAACAATTCATTATGGTCGAAAAGCGTTTGAAAAAGTCGGTGAGGAAACGTTAGCTAGAGGGAAAAAAGCATTAATCATCAGTGATAAAGTGATGGAAAGACTAGGCTATACAGAGGAATGTAGAAATCTACTTTTGAATTTGAAAGTTGAAAGTGCCTTCTACACTGGAGTTAATTCTGAACCAACAGATGTTTATGTAGCGGAATCACTTGAAATATTCGAAAAGGAAAACTGCGATGTAATAATTTCGCTTGGGGGCGGAAGCTGTATTGACACAGCAAAGGCAATTTCAGTGTTAGCAACCAATGGTGGTTACATAGGGGATTACATGGGTGGCAAAAAAATTGCTGATAAGCATCCCATCCCCCATATTTCTATTCCAACAACTGCCGGAACTGGTTCAGAGGCAACGGATGCCACCATTATTACGAATACAACCAATGACGTAAAAATGATGATTAAGCAACCTGCATTTATGCCGGAAGTTGCCATTGTCGATCCATTATTGACGCTTTCTTCTCCAAAGGGTGTTACAGCAGCTACAGGAGTTGATGCGCTAAGTCATGCAATAGAGGCATATTTATCAGTAAAGGCACAGCCAATGACAGATATGCTTGCACTCTCCGCTGTAGAAAAAATAGTAAAAAACATAAAAGTTACCTATGAAGACGGGAAAAACATCGATGCAAGAGAAGCAATGTCTCTAGGGTCCCTACAAGCTGGAATGGCTTTTACCAATGCATCCGTTTGTCTTGTCCACGGGATGTCCAGACCAATCGGTGCATTGTTTCATGTACCGCATGGTATATCCAATGCCATGCTACTGCCTGCTGTTCTTGAATTCAGTAAAGAGGCCTGTATCGAACGCTTAGCTGATTTAGCTAGAATATTTAAACCTGATTGCGGTAATCTTTCCAATAAAGAGGCCGCTGAGCTGACTGTATACGAAGTCAAAAAACTTTGTCAAGAATTAGAAATTCCTAATTTAAAAGGTTGGGGGATTCAACCGGAAGCATTTAAAAATGCAACTAGCAAAATGGCAGAAGATGCACTAGCAAGTGGCAGTCCAAATAATAATCCAAAAGTACCTACCAAACAAGAAATAGAAGAACTTTATGAAGTATGCTTTGAATATCAATTCAGCTCAGAAAGTATGGTAACAAAATAAAAAAGGTACGTTGGTATCGCTGTATCATGAAAAAACACTAAAGAAAATGAGGCCTCTCAAAATTTCAGCAAATCGTTGAAAGGCCTCCATATTTAAGGTGTTTTACTGATGCTTACGACCACTGAAATGAACGTTTTTCACTTGATGGCATAAGCAAATTGTTAGCGTGTCTTTCACTAGAAACATTCTGAAGAACTTTCCATTTGCCTATGAAATTCACCAAATAAACCTTATACGAATACCAATGAAAATTAGAACCCATTTTCAACTAACCATTTCATAATGCTTTCTTCTCTTTCCTTAATATCGTCAAGCTGCGCATCGTATTTTTGCATTTTCTTCTGCGCCACTAGATTTCCATCTACCATAAATAATATTCTTTCGGTTTTTGCTGCTACCTTTACATCGTGTGTAACGAGCATAATGGTTGTTCCTTTTTTATTAATTTCTGCAAGAATTGCCATGATCTCTTCCGTTGACTTGGAATCTAATGCTCCTGTCGGTTCATCTCCAAATATGATATCCGGATTATTTATCAATGCTCTACAGATACCGACTCTCTGTAGCTGTCCACCAGATCCTTGCGTGATATTATTATGCGCGAGCTTTTCAATTCCGGTCATTTTCAACAGTTCTTTTGCTTTTTGATAGACTGCACTTTTATCCGCTTCTTTTGATACAAGGGAAGGAAACATAACATTGTCAATCAATGATAGATTCTTTAATAGATTAATATCCTGAAAGATAAATCCCATTGATTCCAGTCGAATCTTCGCCAGTTCTTCTTCTTTAAGACTACTGATTTCACGTTCTTTAAATTTTACACTACCAGAAGTAATTCTATCCATACCACTTATATTATAAAGTAGTGTTGATTTACCGCTTCCAGATGGCCCCATGACCGATACGAATTCACCTTTTTCAACTTCCAAGTTTATATCCTTTAAAATATGAAGCTCATTATCTTTTCCTAATTTTACTTTTTTGTTCATACTTCTTGCTTCTAGTATTTTGCTCATATATATACCTCCTACTCAGATCATTTTCATCTGTTCTAACTTCTTAAAACGACAGATAAATCATCATCTACCGTTACCTTACAGCACACAGAAATAGTATAACCAACGACTATAATTAGCGCTAACGGGCACAGTAGCCAAGTCTGCCATGCAACATTAACTAATTCAATTTTTGCTGCTCCCATAGAGGACATTGCCATACTTACAAGAAATTCCCCTAGAAAATTTGAAGCCAGCACTCCAACTATGATTCCCAATATAAGTACCATCATTGTTCCTGCCATATATTGTTGTTTAATATGTTTAGAAGTTAATCCCACACTTCGCATGATTGCAATCTGAGACATATCCTTTGATAATAACATCCGAAGAAATAATGCAGTGATCAATACAGCAATGATTAATGCTATTGCGATTCCACCTATAACAATCGTGCTCATCTGATCAATGATATTTCCAAGAGTCTGGACAGTATATTCCTTAATATCATTAACCTGAGCAGAATCGTAAGCATTTTGGTAGTATTCCATTTTCATATGTTTATCAACACCTTGAACCAGATCCATGCTCACAATGTACCAAAGAACGGCCTCTTCATTTACCCCAAGACTCGTATGCGCCTTCGCTGTTTTTCCCCCATTTGTAATATCCTGATAAATACCTGTGACGGATAAAGTCTGTTCTTCCCCGCCAACCATGACGGTTACCTCATCTCCTACTTTCTTGTTTAATCCGTCTTTTGAGGCATTGGCAAACGAAAGCGAGATTTCTCCTTTCCCCTCTGGTGCTTTGCCTTCCAAATATTTTAATGGAAATACGGAGAAATCCCCGATTTCAATATTAATAAAGTCCCAAGAACCTTCCGCATTTTTGACCTGGTACGAACTTGTGATATAGGCCGCATACTTTTCAATATCCGAATCATTCTGCAGTTCGTTCTGCAGTCTATTAAAATCTTCTGTAATACTATCGGTTCTACGAAGATCGATTCTCATGTCGTGTTTCCCTATTCCCATATACGTGGAAAATTCCGGTGAATTCATCGTGTTATAAATATTTAAAGGGAGAATGACAATAAACGTACATACGATAAAAATAACAAACAGCAGCCTGTATAATTTAAACCGTTTCCATACATCACTCAGCCCAATGTAAATATTGGTGCTGAAGAATTTGTTCTTTAGCAGAGGAAAACTGTATTTTCGGATTTTTCCATGCTTCATAATATCTGAACGTAAAGCTTCCACCGCAGAAATCTTATCGATTCTTTTCAACACTTGCTGGCAGTACATTACAACTAGGAAATATACTAGTAATGGAGCTATAAGAGATAGAACATATTTCAAGCTACCTGATAAATCGGAAGATATGTAAAGTCTCATATTACCGTTTAACAGATTTACCGCTGCAAAGGAAAGCAGATAACCGATAATACCGGCTGCTACTGAGATGAATCTGTATTTGTTAAGATAGACCTTTTTTATATCTGTTTTGGATATCCCAATTGCCTTCATAACACCGATTTCTCTAATATCTTCATCAATCGTTGCTAAAAATGTAAGCCTGATACAAAGTGAAGCAATCACAATAAGTAGAATACTAATAAATATAATGACAATCGCAACTGCCATATCTGACATGGCATTAAACATCGTAAATATCTTTCCTTCAATCATAGGACCGTTTGCCGGAAGACCCGCTTCGATATAGGCACTCTGAACAGCTGCAGAATCCCCGTTTTCAAACAGCTTGAATTCGATCAGATATTCTAGTTCAGCAGCATTCATTTCAATCATTTCATCGTAGTCATTCTGATTGATCACAAACCGTTTCGAAGAAGTAAGGGAAGAGTTCATCTCAAAATCTCTTGCATGATCTGAAATGACAAACTCTTTCTCATACCCACCGCTTTTTACTGTAATCGTTTCACCTATTTTTAAGTCATGTTGTTGCATGAAATAGATAGGAACCGCAACGAAACCTTCCTTTACATTTAGCTTTTCATTATATAAATCCAATATAAAATCGAATTTTTTATTCTGTACAACAAATGAAATATCCTGGATAGTACCAGCCATCGTTTGACTTTGACCAAAATGAATATTGCTTCCATCAATATTCTGAAGAATCATCGTCTCCTGCGTCTCAATATGGTCACTGTATTTTTCTGTGAACTGATCGATTTCTGCCTGTTCATATTCTCCGGCATGCATCACCGTAATGTCAGCAGGTACTGCGCTCTTTTGAAGATCCGACATCCCCTGAATCAGATTGGCAATGTTATTTATGGCACTGCCTGCCAATATAACCGCCAGCGTGATAAATACAAATACTGTTGTCGTTACAATTTTGTTTCTGAGGAAATCATTCTTGACTATTTTCAAAAACATGAGTTTTCTCCTTCCTGCATCGTTCTATTTTTTCAAAGGAATAATTATCCAAGTACTAAACTAATCATACAAAATGCAATTTATTAAATTAACCCGCTAGAGCCTAATATTTACTAAGTCCACAGCCCTAGTTTAATAAGTTAACTATGGTAGATGAATCTTAAATTCGGGATGGATTTTATTAAATAAACAAAATACTAGAATGTTGATGAAAATTTGTTATACTTACAAACAGACCTGTTGGTATGTTAGGAGGAAAAATCAGCTATGGATACTAAATCACTCTTGATTGAAACTGCTACAACACTTTTCCAGCAAAAAGGCTATAAAACTGTCGGACTTAATGAAATATTAAAAGCCTGTAATGTTACAAAAGGGGCACTTTACCATCACTTTCCAAATGGCAAAGACGAACTCTTGATTACTTGTTTAAACGCTTTAAAAGTAGATATCACGACGGATATTGAAGCTATTTTCAGTAAGCATCCATCAACTAAAGATGCCATAATATCAATGATCGATACATTAATTCAGAGTTTTGAAAAGGACGGTACCATTACAGGCTATACATTTAGCAGCATTGTTAGTGAAATGGCAACAATGAGTGAACCTGTTCGTAACGCTTGCAGTGAGTTATATGAAAATATAGAACATATTTACTACACTAAGCTATTAGCGGATGGTTTTTCAGATGAAACAGCTACTGCTCTTTCATTATTATTGACTTCGACAATCGAAGGGGCAATGATGCTTTGTTTAACACAACAATCGACTGATCCTTTAAAAACAATTGCAAACCTATTACCGAATTTATTGGAGAAGTTTTAATAAGGAAAACAGAATATCAAATACGCCTTGGCGTATTTGCTCCTGCGCAAGCTCGTCGCAGAAAACAGTGCACCCAGATTTTATCGAGCTTGCTCGATAAATTCCTCTAAAAATCTGTGGCATCCGCCGGAGGCTTTAACTTTATTCAGCCGGGGTTTGTGGACCCCACTCATTTGTATACATGTTTTGCATTCATCTGACCACTTGTAGAAGTGGGAGACCCCTGCTCCTGCGCAAGCTCGTCGCAAACAAACATTTGCTGAATGAAGTTAAAACAGAGTAGTTTATGAAGACTCTGTTAATAGTAGGGATTATCGGCTGTTTATTGAAACAGCCTTTACTATTGCACTTAGGATACTAAGTACTTCTTTAGTCCACGTGAAACCTCAATTATATGTTTTGCAAATAGGATATTTATATAAAGAAATTGTTGACACTTCAAACGTTTTTTCCCTCTATAACGTTATCCGCTATAACCAAACGACTCTGTATTTTCTTATACAATTCGCATATTATCAAGGTCTAAAATAAGATTTTTATAAGGGAGATAAAAAATATGCATCAAGATAAAAGACTACCAAAAAACGGTAAAGAAGGAGCGATATTCGGCGCAATCATTTGTACATTATCAGTATTAACGATAGGATCAATCAACATGATCCTTGCAGCTGGAGAATTCAACGGAGACGTTGCAATGAACATGTTAATCATGTTACCTATTATTTGGGTTATCGTCATGATTATTGAACCGGTAGCAATCGGTCGTTTCGCAGAATTTTTAGCTTCTAAATTTATTTCGCCAACAGACGGTTTTGCTGCTCGTATCATGTTCCGTACACTGTTCACGGTATTAGGTATGTCATTTACAATGACTCTTATTGGAGATATCATGGGAAATGGTTTTACAACTGAAATCTTTTCAAACTTTATCCAGATCTGGCCTCGTAACTTTATACTCGCTCTATTCTTAGAAAGCGTAGTTATTCAACCGATTGCACGTTTTGCAATGGTTAAAATGCACGAAGCTCAAGATAGAAAAGCAGCAGTTCAAACAAATACGCAAAGTATCTAAGAAAAGCGCCGAGACTTTTGAAAAGTCTCGACGCTTTTTCTATTGTTCATTCAGGCGTACGGATGACTAATACATCACATTTAGCTGAACGTACGATTGCTTCAGATACCGAACCAATTAAGTAGCGTTCTACCGGCGTATGCCCCGTAGCACCGCAAATAATTAAATCTGCCTCCACCGATTTAGCAATCTCTTTTGTTATCACCGTTTTAGGTGAACCAAATTCAACAATGATATTTACATTTTCAATACGAGCAGCTACAGCCCGTGCTTTATAGCGATCTAATATTTGCTGAGATTGTTCTTTAACTTCCTCAGCAACTGCTTTATCAAAAGCTCCAAAATAGCGCGTGTCAATAATGTTTACAATGTTTAATTGGGATCCTTCATTTCGATATGCAATATCAATTGATTTGCGAAATGCATATTCAGCCTCTTTTGAACCATCTACTGCCACTACAATACTATTATACTGATTTGCCACTGTTTACATCTCCTTTTTGGTTAAGCTTTTAACTCAACTTCACCTGGTTTTTTCATAAATAATGAAAGAATAAAGTTAACAATTGCTAAAGCTAAACCAACCATAAATACAAAGGATGAGCCTGACGCAGTTGCTTCTGTTAATTCATTTCCTAATGCTAAACTACTTTCTTGCTTTGCTGATAATAGAGCTACGATGATTGCGATACCCATCGCACCTGCCACTTGTTGTACTGTTTGAGTTAACGCGATACCATCTGGATAGTACTCACGTGGTAATGAGTTTAATGTATTTGTTTGTGTTGAAGCTAGAACCATACCTACACCTAGCATCCAAATAATATGTGTTACGACAATCATCCAAGTTGCTGTATCTGTACCCATCGTAACATAGAGCGCGTAACCGATGACAACTAATATCGTACCTGGTGTAATAACGGCTTTTGGACCATATTTATCGAACATTTTACCGATTAATGGAGCAAAAATACAGTTCAATAAACTACCTGGTAATAAAACTAATCCTGTTGCAAATGCAGCCATTAATAGACCTAATTGCATAAACATTGGTAAAACAACTAACAAAGAAAGCATGTTGAAGAATGTGATAAAACTCATAAATACACCAAGAACGAAAAGAGGGTATTTAAATGCTCTCAAATTCATCATTGGCTGCTCCATTTTCATTTGGCGCATTGAGAATAGAATTACTCCTACTAAACCGATAATAATAGATCCAATAACTACCGGACTAGTCCATCCATTATCCCCGGATACACTAAATCCGTATACAATTCCACCGAATCCAATTGTAGAAAGAATAACTGACAATATATCAAGTGAAATTTTACGTACTTCATTGACATTTGGTACATAAAAGATTCCGATAATTAGTGATAATAATACGAATGGTACTTGAACCCAGAAAATCCACTCCCACGATAATGTATCTAAAATCAGCCCTGCAATTGTTGGACCTAGAGCTGGACCTGCTAACATCACTAGTCCCATGATTCCCATAGCAGCTCCACGTTTGTTTGGTGGGAAGATGGTGAAAATAACATTTTGCGTTAAAGGTAAATTAATAGCTAAACCTGCTGCTTGCAAAATACGTCCTGCTAAAAGGAAGGCAAATGAAGGTGATAATGCTGCTAAAATCGTACCAATCAGAGTTAGGGTGATAGAAGTAAAAAACATTTGTCTTGTTGTAAATTTTTGCATTAAAATACCTGTTACCGGTATTAAAATACCTAGTGTAAGGAAGTAACCTGTTGCTAACCATTGAACTGTTGTGGGCCCTACCTCGAAAATTTTACCTAAATCTCCTAATGCAATATTTAAAGCTGTTTCACTAAAAAGTCCTACAAAGCCAGCTACTAATAAAGCCATCATTATAGGGCCTGTCTTATAAGTTTTATTCACTTGTTTTAAATCTCCTTGTTTTTAGAATTGGTGGTAATACTTCGGCAATAACTTGGAGTGGTTCCGATGCTTTTTGCGTTAAGCAAAGTAGCATTCCGCCTTCAATAGAAGCCGTCATCATTAAAGCATGAGAAGAAGCTTCATCATTAGAAAACCCATCTACTACTAATTTATGGAAATAAATGGTCTGAATTGCTGAATATAATTTAGCACATGCATTTCTTACTGAATCACTTAACGAAGCCATTTCGCTGACCATACTGCTAAATGTATATCCAGTAAGGGTCCCTTCCGTCTCAAAATTATTGATTAATTTCGAGATCAGTGCGTTTGTAGCTTTGTGCGTAGTCGGATACCGATCGAAAATTTCCACGATATCCTTCGTAATCTCTTCATTCAAAGATTGAAGGCAAGCAATTAGTAATTCTTCTTTTCCATTTGGAAAGTGATGATAAAGCGAACCTTTGGAAATATTACATGATTTTATAATCTCGTTTAGTCCTACGCCTTTATATCCTTTTTGTTGAAAAAGCTTCGTCGCGACATCGATTATCAGCGATTTTGTATCCATTCCCGTAGCACACCTCCACCATACCAACCGGTCTGTTTCAACTATATCAAAAAAAATCTCTATAATTCAAGACTTTTTTTACTCTCTAAGAGCAATGACGTTCAAATTTTAGACACAATTAGTAAACTCCTTAAGAATAGGACACTACCACTATGATCCATTTGTATTTCTGTACATTTATAATTTATTTGTCATTTTCCCATTCTCATTATTGTGTATACATTAATGGTTTTTGCGGAAAATAAAATATAATATACTGCCTTTTGCTTCATGTTTATAATGCTCTCAATATCAATCTATAAATAAAGGGGAAAAGTAGATGAAGATTCGGTTCGGCTATGTAGCAAATGCATTAGGCTTATGGGATGCAAGTCCATCAAAAACTTTGACTTTTGCCCGGTATTCAACGCTTCCTAAAAATGAGCGAATGGAAAAGTTGAAATTTATTACAGCTCAAAATTTACATCACACAAAAAGAATTTTGTATTATAATATCGCGCATGAAATAAAATTATACCGGTTTTCAAGCTCACTTGTCCCACTAGCTACCCATCCGGAAGTGATGTGGGATTTCCTAACTCCGTTCAAAAAGGAATGGGAAGAGATTGGAGATATTATCCGAAATTTTAAACTTAGAGTAAGCTTTCATCCAAATCAATTTACACTTTTCACAAGCCCAAGAGAAGAAGTAACTATAAATGCAGTAAAAGATATGGAATATCATTTTAGAATGCTCCAAGCAATGAATGCTCTCGAGAGGGGATTAATTAATATTCATATTGGCGGAGCCTATGGGGATAAAAATAATGCCATAAACCGTTTCCATCAAAATCTAAAAAAATTACCAAAGGAAATTAAGAAGCATATGACGCTAGAAAATGATGATAAAACGTATGATGTTCAAGAAACACTTATTACTTGTGAAAAGGAAAACATTCCAATGGTACTCGATTATCATCACTATATGGCAAATTCAGCGGAGAATGACCTTCCTCTTTATTTACAACGTATATATAACACTTGGAATAACACTAATATTGTACCGAAAGTCCATATTTCTTCCCCAAAATCTGATCAAACCTATCGTTCCCACGCTGATTATGTTTCTTTAGACTTTGTCCTCCCCTTCTTAAAGATAGCAAAGGAGCTTAATCAGGACTTTGACATAATGATAGAAGCAAAACAAAAGAACCTTGCTATGCAAAGACTTGTAGAGGAAATAGCTGCACTTCGGGGAGTCAAACGAATTTCGGGTTCATCTGTGGAATGGTAACCGTTCAGAAAAGAATAATTAAAACGGATGAGGTGGAAATAAATGACGATTGTACGTCTTGGGTATGTCGCAATGAGTATGGAACTTAAAAATGCATCCCCGTCGCAAACAATGACGTTTACCCAATTCACAAAAATTGATGATCGAGAAGCTGCAATTCGGAAATTAGAACGTATTGCAATTTCCAATATAAACAACACACTAAGACTGTTAAAACATAATGCAGCATCTGATATTCATTTTTATCGATTAACTTCTCGCCTTATTCCTTTAGCAAACCATGAAGAGCTTCTTGATTGGAATTATATAAAGCCATTAAAAGAACCTCTTCGTGAAATTGGGAATTTTGCCAAAAAACATAACATCCGAATTGATTTTCATCCGGATCACTTTGTTCTCATTAATTCGCAAGAGAAGCATATCTTGAAAAATTCGATAAATACCTTAAAGCTACATTACTTATTGTTAAAGGCAATGGGTATTGACCCGACTCATCGCTGTGTCATGCATGTTGGTGGAAATTATAAAGACACCGAAATGTCACTTGAACGTTTTGTTGATAATTGGATGGACATCCCAAAGGTCATTCAAAATATGATCATGCTTGAAAATGATGATACTTCCTTTACGCTAGAAGATACACTTTACCTATGTGAAAAACTAGATATACCTCTAGTTTTCGATTATCATCATCATCTTGCCTATCACCAAAATGCAAATTGGGAAATCAACTGGGATAGAGTAGTGCAGACATGGAGGCATTCTCCCCACTCCATAAAAATGCATATATCAAGTCCAAAGAGTGATAAAGCTTTCCGCCATCACTCAGATTATGTCGACATTGATATGTTTTTTAGATTTCTAAACGTAATAAAGGGCAGTATTCCGCAAATTGACTGTATGATTGAGGCTAAGAGGAAAGATGATGCGCTGTTTAAATTAATGGAGGAAGTAAAAACAAGGAAAGACATTGAAATTATTGATGGCTCTTCTTTCTATTTAAAGTAAATAAAAAGAAGAGCCTTACTAAAGTTTTCATTTATATTTCAAACGCAGTAAAACTACCCTCTTCATCAAAATCTTTCACTTTAATAACTTTATCGGCAAACTGTTCAACCGTATCTATGCTGCAACCTATTAAAAGCGATAGCACGCTAAAATTCTTCTCCTTTTTCTTCCTATTAAATGCTTCGAGAAATGAAGCTGTTAATCTATCTTCTCCGTCTGTAACAAATACAATATCCGCTTGTTTAAACCGGCTTTCATTTATTACACTCAATGCTCCATCAAGAGGAAGTGTAAAGTTCGTACCTCCACCTAAGAAAGTTTGTGCTAAAGTGATCATATCTGATTTTTTAATTTTTCCTTTTTCAAATGTTAAAATTTGCGTGGATGAAGAGAACAATATTAAACAAAAATCCCTTCTTTGCTTTCTTGCAATTGACATTAGAGCTAACGTAAAGCCTTTGGATTGGGTGTCTAGCCTTTGCATACTTCCCGATTGATCTAGACATAGTATGATTGGTCCTTTCCCCAATACCTCTTTCCCCTTTTGCTCATATTGCATCGTCTGCCCTTCTACAAAGCGACGAAGGAAGTCGTTCCTTGTTATTGGGTGTATATATAAGCCCAGTTCAATCGGCAGCAATCTCTCCACATCGTTTCCTAACGTGACTCCACTTCTTTCTATTGAATCACTCTTCTTGGGCTTTTGCTTATTGCGAGCTATCTGTTTAAATCTTCCAGCCCAATCCGCAATTTCTTTCATCTTTTTATTAGATGCTATTTTTTCAGCTAATGAAATTTGGTCACGCAAAGGAATTTTTTTCAGTTCTGCCTCACCATTTCCTGCATTGTAGCCGCCAAGCAACGACTTTAGACTATCTTTCAATTGTTTTGTTTCTTGCATAGCGTGAGCCAATGCTTGCGAAAAGATTTCACTGTTATTTTGAAGCATCCATTGCAATTTTTCATTAAACTTGGTCATTGCTTCTGTAAAATTCTCCTCTGACACCAAAGTCCCGCTTCCAATATTTTCTTGCCGTTCTTGCTTTAGAAATTTCCTTTGCATCGTATGAAGTTCCTGCATCTGTTTCTGAAATTTTTCATCTTCCTCATTTTGGTCAGTCAGCCATTGGTTTGTCCACTCTCCGAATTTTACAGTGGCAATAGCTGACGACAAATCATCCAATCGGGTGAAGTTCCGGTAGGCTACAAAGTATTCATCTTTCATAATTCTTTCCATGAGTGATTTATTGACCATAAGAACGTTATCTACATCTCTTTTCGTAATTTCAGGTTTCATCTTATATAGTGAAGCCCAAATGTCAGCCAGTAATGGTTCAAACATCGGTAATATACCTTCACCTCTAATCTTTTGAAGACCGGATGACATCTCAAAAATTTCTTTGAAACGTCTTTTATCGAATGAGTCCGTGTTCAATACAGAAAGATTATCGATGTAACTTTTAGGAGATTTCACAGAGGTCGCCCCTTCTCACATTTTAAAAAAGATACTCGTAGACCATCTTTTTTCATTTAGGTTATCCAAATAAGAGGGTTCTAAAATCCTGTCTAACATTTCATGCTGCATAGAGGTTATTTTATCTAGTAAGACATCAATATCAGCCTTCCGACTTTGATTGTGACTTTTAAGCTTAATTAAATCTTCCACTAGTGCCTTCATTTTTTGAGTCGCTTCCATTCCAGCCTCTTGTGATTGATCCTGAAGTATGGAGTAGAACACTTCATTTGCTTCATTTTGTAAGGTATAAAGAGTTTGCGTAATAACGTCATAGGCATGGTTTCGAATTATATAAGATACTGCATCTTTTTGGTCCACTTTTTCCCAAAGAACATTTTCAAGAATCGCAATATCCTCCACCTGGACCACTTGCCTTTGGTTAATCAAAGCTTTCGCTTGCAGAACGCTCAATGACTGCTTGAACCTCCTATCTGATGGGCGAATTCCTTCATCCCTTAACCCCAGACGAATCTTCGATAGGGCTTTAAATACGTCATCAGGAATAACTACTTTATCGGTCAAAAACTGTAGTTGCATCAATTCTTCCATTGTCAAGAAGGGCATTTGTATAGTTTGTCCAGTAGCTTTCAACATCGAGACAAAATTCGTTTCATCTACAATAGGATTAATCTCATATCGTAAAAGGAAACGATCGAATAGTGCGTCAAGCCCTTCATCTTCCTCAGGGTATTCATTAGAAGCACCTATTACAGACATCAAGGGAACTTGAACTGGGGATCCGTTATTATAGAATAGTCTTTCGTTAATAAGCGTAAGCAAGCTATTCAAAATAGCAGAGTTCGCTTTAAATATTTCATCCAAGAAAACTATATTCGCTTCCGGCATTTTAGTTTTAGTAATCCGTTGATATACGCCATGTTCCAAATCTTTTAACGACAATGGACCAAATACTTCTTCCGGTGTACTGAACTTTGTCAGCAACCATTGAAAATATGTGGTTCCCTCAATGATATTGGATAATTCACTCGACAAAGCCGATTTAGCAGTTCCTGCTGGACCGATCATGAGCATATGCTGCCTAGAGAGTAATGCAACTAGAATTCCTTCAACCTCATTTTCTCGTTCAAAAAACTTTGAATTGAGCGCCTGTCTGATTTCCTCTAATTTATTGCAATTAGTAAATATCATGTTATATAACTCCTTGCTTTTGTAAGATAAATAGAAAAAATGATCAACTTGTAATGTCTCTTTCCATTTCAAGCAGAAAATAGAACCCTTTTAATACAGTTTGATTCAAACTCAGTCATTTTACTCTTTCCATTACAATATTTTACCGAAAGATGGTTCTTATCCTTCCATAACAGAGCAAAAAATACCTCTCAAAAATTCAGTGAGTTAAAGAGAGTCATCGGTATTTCATGTAGAATCAGATTATATAACTCCTCAGTAGTCTTAATAAAATAATCTTTTAACTGAGGATGTAGTATTCTTCAAAAAAACAATTTATGAAGTATAATAAGTGAGTATTGAATTAAAATAATTTCGAGGGGTTATGATATGATTTCAGATAAAATGAATGCACAAAAATTGGCTTATGAATACATTCGGGAACGTATGCTGGATGGAACTTATAAAGGCGGAATGAAGCTCGTAGAAGAACGTCTTGCGGGTGAGGTTGGTGTTAGTCGTACACCAATTCGTGAAGCAATTAAAAGGCTGGAGCAAGAAGGCTTAATTAAAAATAAGCATATCTATAATCCCACTGCACAGGATTTGATATACATATATGAGATACGCATAGTACTAGAAAGTTTTGCAGCAAAAAGAGCAGCGAGAAATATGACAAAAGAAACGATAATAGAACTTGAGAATACCATAAAGAAATCTCGTAATTCGCTTATGGAAGGACAGTCAAAAAACATATACAATGCAAACCAACGCTTTCATGAATTAATTATAAATGAATGCCAAAATCCAATAATGATTGAAAAGTTAGAAAAAGCTCAGACCATTTTCTATTTGTTTAGCCTAAGGCTTGATATATATAATCGTCCACATTTAATAGATGAGCATGAAGAAATTTACAAAGCCATTAAAAATAAGAATGAACAACTTGCCGGCGAACTAATGGCCAATCATTTATCTAAAGACATGAATTTTACTCTGGAGGTTATTGGCAGAAAAGGACGATTTTAAACTTTAAATAACGTTGAAAATTATAAATCACCGTAATAATACAATGTGTTAACTGAAATTGCTTATTACGTCGCTGAAAATAATATTCAATTACTTATCTTGATGGAATTGCTATTTACCATCAAAATAACCCTTAAAAATTCTGTAAAGACACCAAAATGATCAAATGCATTTCCAAGAACGAAGTTATCCGCAATGCGAAATTTTATAATTTCCTTAACATATAAAAAAGCACCATCCAATTAGCAATTGGATGGTGCTAAAATAACTCATTTTTATTTTGTTGTTAATACTATTTATTTACATTACACCATTGATCAATTCATCGAATTGATCAATGATGTATTCAGCTAATGTCGAATGATTAACCGAATCTTGTTTTCATACACTAACCATTCCAACACCCTTATAGGCTTGTACATCATTCACCAAATGATCCCCACATATATTGCTTCTGTCGGTAAAACGAATATTATATCTAAAGCATATTGAAATATATTTGCGTTAGTCTTCCTCATCCCTACTTCATTCGATGCAACTTTCATATTCAATGTTCACTTCTTTATGTTACAAAGCAATAGTCCCCCTTTAAGAAAATTTTTCAAGTAACCTTCACAACTTCTTCTAAACCTTACCATAAATATCCAATTCCCTTTAAAGGTTTTGTTCAAGAAATTGCCCTTTAAAGCGCTGATTCATACTCTGGAAAACGCCATGGAATAACTAATTCTTTTTTCACTAATTTTATAAGACATTTCTTATAACAATCAAGTTGATGGATATGAAATAGTTAATGATTATATATCCTTATATGTTAATTTTTAATGTGTACAAATAACTAAAGAATGTAGTAAAATGAAGGATGTCGTTTTGTATACAAAATATAAGTTTCTGCATACAAAAACATTATTAAAATAGTTTTAATTATTGCATATGAAAGGAGTTTAAGTATGACGCAATACAATTTAGAAGAATTGAGGATGCTCAATCAAGTGCTACTTGCCCTTTTTTTCGTAGCTGATTTTGCACTTTTACTCTTTTTTTATAATAGTACATTCCCTTGGTTTGCTCTATTAGGTTCTGGAATTGGTTTAGCCATTATTGTTCTTTGTTGGACAGGAAGAAAACATACTATTTTTATAGCTTCATTACTTGTTTTTTCAGCTCTCCATACGATTGTTTATAATTGGAACTCTATAGTGCATTAAAAGAAGAAAAATTTTTGCGCATTTTTTATTTAACTAGTTTAATAGAAAATTCTTAAATTTATGGGAGGTTTTATTATGTCAGAACAAGAAAAGAAAGATTCCGTTCTAGACAAACGTTCGTCTAGACGTACGTTTATCAAAAATTCTGGTTTGACAGTAGGTGGAGTTGTTTTAGGTGGTGCTTTAGGAAGTCTTCTAATAAAAGATGATCAATCAACAATAACAACTACTGAAACTCCGAATCACGCAGCAACGCCAACTGCTAATCCAAATGTCGCTCTAATGTTCTTCACACCAAACCAATATCAAGTTACACAAGCAGCAGTGGAACGTATTTTCCCTGAAGATGCAAATGGTCCTGGTGCCAAAGAACTGAACGCTGCTATTTATATTGATCACCAATTGGCTAGTCCATGGGGTTCTAACGTAAAAGATTACCGTTTAGGTGCTTTTTATAAAGCAGAAGAAAACCAAGGTGCACAAACGAAAATTCTTCGTAAAGATCTATTCTTAGCTGGATTAGATAGCTTAAACAGGTATAGTAACGAACAATTTGAAGCTGACTTTAAAGAGTTAGAAGCTACTCAACAAGATGAAGTTCTACTTGCTTTTAGTGAAGGTAAAGTTGAATTATACGGAAAAGTTTCTTCTTCTCAATTTTTCAGTTTACTACGAACATTAACTATTGAGGGTGTATATGCAGACCCGATGTATGGTGGTAATAATGAAATGCTTGGCTGGAGTATGCGTAAGTATCCAGGATCTCGAATGCAATACGTTGCTGAAATACAAGATGAGAAATTTATCGAACTTAAACCACAAAGTTTAAATTCTCATATGGGACATTAATAATAGAAGGGACTGACATATAAATGGTTACAAAATTACCTAAAGTACCTGTTGTAGTAGTAGGGATGGGTTGGGCTGGTGGAATCGTCTCAGCTGAACTAACAAAAGCAGGAATAAGTGTTGTTGGATTAGAACGCGGTAAAGACCGGACAACAGCTGATTATACAATGGGACATGATGAACTTCGTTACCAACATCGTCAAGAATTAATGCAGGATCTTTCTAAGGAAACGATTACTTATAGAAATACAGTATCAGGTAAAGCTTTACCGATGCGTCACTACGGTACATTCATAGTAGGAGACGGAGTTGGTGGTGCAGGTAGTCACTGGAATGGACAAACGTATCGTTTCTTACCTTATGACTTCGAAATTCGTACAAAAACTATCGAGCGTTACGGAATTGAAAAAATCCCTGCTTGGATGGAAGGTCTTAACGACTGGGGTCTAACTTATGATGAAATGGAACCATACTACGATACATTCGAAAAAATGGCTGGTATTTCAGGTGAAACAGTAGAACTATGGGGGAAACGTACTAATCCATATCCTACGCCTCCTTTACTGAAAACACCATTAATGAAAGAATTCGAAAAAGCAGCAACAAGTTTAGGATATAAACCTTTCGTTATTCCTGCTGCTAACCTTTCGGAAGCATATACAAATCCAGATGGCATTTCTCGTGCAGCATGTCAATACTGTGCATATTGTGAAAACTTTGGATGTGAATATGGAGCTAAAGGTGACCCTGCTGTAACAGTAATTCCGGTAGCAAAACAAACAGGTAAGCTAGAACTTCGTACACATTCTAATGTTTTAGAATTAACTAAAGATGGGGGTAAAGCAAACGGAGTTATTTATGTTGATATGCTAACTGGAGAAAAATTTGAACAACCTGCAGATGTAGTTGTAGTTGCAAGTTATGTATTCAACAATGCCCGTTTACTTCTTAACTCTGGTATCGGTACTCCTTATGATCCAATAACAGGTAAAGGGACAATCGGTAAAAACTACTGTTACCAAGTAACTTCTGGAGGTTCTCAACTATTCTTCGAGGACAGAGAGTTTAACTTATACGGCGGTGCTGGTGCATTAGGTATTGAGATCGCTGAATATATGGGGGATAACTTTGACCATGCTGAAGTAGATTTCATACACGGTGCTGGAATTCGTTCAACTCAATATGGTGACCGTCCGATTGCAGTAAACCGTGTACCTGCTGGAACACCAAACTGGGGTGCTGAGTTCAAAGAAAAATCTATTAAATATGCTAACTCAAACTTCCCTGTAAAAACACAAGGTGCTTCTTTACCACATAAAGAGAATTACCTAGATCTTGACCCAGAATTTAAAGACGAATTTGGATATCCATTATTACGTATGACATATGAATATACAGATAATGACCGTGCGATGGGTAAATATATGTCATCTATCACGCGTAAAATCGCAGAAGAAATTGGTGCAGATATTATTGATACAAATGAAGAACAAGCTCCATTCAACGTAAACAAAGATAGCAACACACATAACACAGGCGGTGTTATTATGGGTGCTGATCCAGAAACATCTGCTCTAAACACTTACCTACAAATGTGGGAAGCTGAAAACGTATTTGTGTTAGGTGCTTCTGCATTCCCACATAATAGCTGCTTCAATCCAACTGGTACACTTGGTGCACTTTCTTACCGTGCAGCAGAAGGTATTCAAAAATACCTAAAAGAAGGCGGAATACTAGTTAAAGCATAATGACAACTAGTTATTCTATAAAAGAGCTCTTGACCCGCATTTAATTTGCTGTCAGGAGCTTTTTATTGAATAAATAAGTATATAGCTTTTCTACAAAATAACGTCTAACGCAAGGAGCTGCCTCCTGGGTCCGATGCGGGTCATGCCTGCTTTGCCGCAGGATGTGGCGCACTTTGCAGACCTACCTCATCCTCATTTTCCTGCCTTGAGCAGACACTTGGATTAGGGACAATAACAAGAAGAAATGCCACTATAAAAGTAATGCATCTTTTCATTAGTTTAACACCTCATTTTAGTGTTCGCTAAAATGTTTTCTTGTTCAATTAAACTGCCCCGTAAGTTCTAAGTGTATTTCTTCACAATTTTTATAGCCTTAAAAAAAGGTCTTTCAACATTTCAGAGAATTGCTAAAAGACCTTCTTGTTTAAAGTCTTTTAGTGACGTCAATAGCCAAAATGACTAAACATTGAGATCAGAATTATTCACTATTCACTTATTTTCCTAAATTTAGGAATCCATCTTAGAATAATGAATTACAATTTTCTCCAATACATCGATACCTATCAATATATCATCATGATCGGTATACTCATCTGGATGGTGACTAAGACCCTTTACAGATGGAACAAAGATAAGTCCAGTAGGGCATAGCTTTACCATATTCATAGCATCATGTCCTGCTCCACTTGGCATCATTTTATATGAAATATCCTGTTCCTTGCAAATGGTTTCCATAGCATCAATAATTTCAGTTGATAGTAATACTGGTTCCTCCGATATTATTTCCTGACTATCGATTTCCAAATGTCTAATTCTTCTCATTAAATCAATCGTTTGATTTAGATGGTTTACCACCCGCTGCCTTGATTCTAATGAAGTCCCCCGAATGTCTACTTTGATCTCTACTTCGCCCGGCACTACGTTCATCGCACCAGATGGAATATCTAAAACACCGACAGTAGCAACCGTTCCGTGACTTTGTTCTTTTATTGCAATCTTTTCAAGCTCCAAAACTATTTCGGATGCACCAAGAAGAGCATCATTTCGCATATTCATTGGAGTTGTACCAGAATGTGCAGGGGTTCCTATTATTCTTATAGAAAATCGAACTGGCGCCGCTATACCAGTAACAATACCAATCTTTTTATTTTCGTTCTCTAATACCGGACCTTGCTCTACATGCAATTCAAAGAAAGCCTTTATAGGTTCATCTTTCCTACTCGCGTGTTCAATACTATCGATTTCAAGTGCACATAAAGAAAGTGCCTCTTCCAATGTAACTCCATTACGGTCTTTTAAATATCGAACTTTTTCTTTATCAAATGTACCCGCCATCGCTTTGCTTCCTAAAGTTGAAACACCAAATCGAGAAGACTCTTCACAAGCAAATGAAATTATTTCAATTGGATGATCTGTTTCAATTCCTTTCTCATTAAGTCGTTTTACAACTTCCAATGCAGCGGTAACACCGACTACCCCGTCATACTTACCACCTTGATAAACAGTGTCCAAATGAGAGCCAAGTAACAAAGGTGGAAGTCCCTTTATTCTACCTTCTCTTCTCCCAATTGCATTTCCACATGGATCTATCCGGATATCTAATCCTTCATCTTTACACATTCGCATAAAAGCTTGTGTACACGCCTGTTCTTCATTTGTATAAGCAACTCTTGTAATTCCTATATTACCTGAGTTATATTGATTGATTTTATCAAAAAGTATTTGATATCTTTGCTTAAGATCCATATAGATATCTCCTGCCTCATCCACTTAGTTACTACTTATTATAAATCTTCAGAATACTTTAGTCACTAATAATGGAAGTATATTTAATAACGTGAACATAGTTACTCTTTTTTTATCTATAAAACTTTTTCATACTGCTAATTATGTAGTAAAAGAAAATATGTGGGGCAATAAAATTTGCAGAAATAAAAAAGTACTGCCTACCGCTACATCCTTATAGAAAGTAGTGATAGACAGACCCAGATTATTTATATAACTTTACATTACGATACGTGTACCTGTTTTACCAGCAATTGCATCTTCAAGTTTATCAATTGACGTAATGATCACGTTCTTTCCGCCTTTTTGTAGGAATAGAATCGCTGCTTCAATTTTTGGTCCCATGCTTCCTTTAGGGAATTGACCTTCATCTAAATAACGAAGTGCATCATCAATTGTCACTTCTAATAGATTTTGTTGGTTTGGTTTACCGAAATTAATCGCTACTTGTTCAACACCAGTTAAGATGAATAAATAATCAGCGTTAATATCAGCTGCAAGTAATGCACTTGCGAAGTCTTTATCGATTACAGCTTCAACGCCTTCGATTTTCCCGTTATTTTCAATTACAGGAATTCCACCGCCACCAGTGGAAATAACAGAAATACCGTTGTTAAGCAGAGTTTCAATTGCTTCTTTTTCGACGATTCTAACTGGCTTTGGAGATGCAACAACACGTCTATACCCACGTCCAGCATCTTCAACGAACGTTAAGTTTCGCTCAGCTACAATTTTCTCCATCTCTTCTTTGGTATAGAATGGTCCAATTGGTTTTGTTGGACTTTGGAAAGCAGGATCATCACTTGAAACAACTGATTGAGTTACAACTGTAGCAATTGTTTTATTAATATTGCGTTCAGTCATTTTGTTTTTAAAATTTTGTTGAATTAAATATCCTAAGTTACCTTGCGTTTCAGCACCATATACATCTAAAGGATACTCAGGAATTACTGATTTCGCCATTTCTCCTCTGATTAACGTATTACCAACTTGCGGACCATTTCCGTGAGTGATAACAACCGTATGGCCTTGTTCCATTAATGCAAGAACAGGCTCAGCGCTTTCCATGATATTTTGTTGCTGTTCTTCAATCGTACCTACTTGACCTTCTTTAATAATGGCATTTCCGCCAATCGCTAGAACGACTTTACTCATATAAACACTCTCCAACCTTTTAATTTGTTTCTGTTATTATTTTTAGGTTTCTAAAAACCAGCATACCAATAAGAATACCTAGTGTAGTATCCAATCCCGAACTGTGTCCAACTCCAATCAAGTCATCTAAGACTTTCTTAAAATTAGAATCATTACCGTCAGCAAGTGCATTGATCAGATTGGAAACGGTTGAGCTATATTCCTGTTTAAGTGCATACCGTAAATATTCTCTTGCCACATCGGTTGTAATCGACTCGCCTTCAATTAGTTCGGAAACTTTTTCATAAAAGCAAGTGGAAAGCGTAGTAGAAACGGCATCAAAGGCAAGTAGCCCAACAATCATATCATCCCCTGAAGGAGTCAGGCCTTGTCCTCTTCCAAGAAAATATCTGAGAACTTTCTCAATTAAAGTTTCATCACTCGACATAGCCGCTTCAATCAACATCATCAAATATGATTCAGTACCAAGCCATTTTTGTTCACCAGCTGAATTAAACTTTTTTATAAAATCTTTAATCGAAACATCCAATCCAGTTCGAACTTCTATTTCATTTAACTGTAAAGAAAATCGTTCAAAACTAGCCTTAAAAACATTTTCGCTTTTTAAAGGAATTAATTCATTTTTAAAACTATTACCTTCTTCGATACTGATCTGTACACCTGGTAATTCAATGGAGCTTGTTCTTCTATTCCAACTAACTGAATCTCCGTTATTTACAGAAGAAACAGCAGTGAAAGTATCTTGTTCCCGAAGATGAATTCCAAATGGCAGGAGACCGTTCTTATTATTCCCAATAAAGACTAGAGAATCGCCCATTTTAATATTAAAGCCATTAGAAAAACGACTATGAACGTTTCCATTTTCATTTTTATTAAGAAGGAGAGGAACTAGATAACTATAGTCCTCTCCAAAAAGAGTGCAATTATTCATTTATTGTGGATCGATTAGACCAAGTTTTACAGCGTATGCATCAATCGCTTTTTCAAAGCAAGCTATTGGAGCACGAACTGTACCTGCACCAATTTGGCCTACTCCTGCTTCTCTATGTGCAATACCAGTGTTGATAATTGGTTCGATTCCAGTTTCAACAACTTTTCTTGCGTCAATTCCTAGGGTAGAACCTTTGAAGTCCCAAGTTGGAATAGAGAAGTTAGGGTTATGATCGATACAAATTTCCATCATATCATTACTTGTAGTAACTGCATCGTCCATACCACCAGCACCTACGAAGCGTGTAACACCAGGAGCAGCAATCATTGCAAAGCCGCCTACCCCGAATGTTTCAGTAATGGCACTGTCACCCATATCAGGACAAGCCATGTCTTGATCATAGCCAGTAAAGAATAAACCTTGAGGTGTATTAACTGGTGCTGTAAACCATTGGTCGCCCATACCAGCAATACGGATTCCAAATTCATGACCGTTACGGCACATTGCTGTTACAACTGTACCATGTTGGATTTCACGTGCTGTATCCATTACTGCTTTAGTAGTTGCCATCGCAATATTCAAGAAGAATTGGTCTGTATCCGCTAAGAATTGGATAACGTCTTGCTTGTCTTTTTCATCTGCATCTGTTTGTAAAATGTATGGAACAATGTCTTTTAAGAAAATAAGTGAACCAGCAATATTACGTTGGTGGAACTCATCACCCATTGTAATTGCTTTTGCCATCGCAACGTTTACGTTTAATCCATCGCCTTTTACTTTAAGTGCTTTAGAAATAACTGGTCCAAGTACATCTCTGAACCATCCAAGACGGTTAATTACATCTTCAGAGTAGGCACCAAAACGTAGAACTGCACCAATACCTTCATTCATTGTGCAATATGCTTTATTTCCGCCATCACGATTTTCTACAACAAGAACTGGCATGCTTCCAGATGTAATTCCACCCATTGGGCCAACCGCGTTCACATGGTGACATGGAATGAATTCTATTTCTCCATTTTCAAGCATTTTGAATGCATCATCAGCGTTAGATGCCCAACCTTCAAATAATGTAGCTCCTACACAAGATCCTTGCATCGGGCTTGTCATATTTTCCCATTTAATAGGTGGTCCTGCGTGAAGCAGAACCTTCCCGTTTAATTCTTGAATTACAGATTTTGCAGGCACTACATCTACTAAGAAAGGTGCACTCGATACAACTTTATCGATTACTGCTCTGTTTGCTTCGTCAATCGTTTTATATTGTCCGTACATTATGATTCCTCCTGAAAATTCATTGGTCGTGGTATTCACTGGCATGAAGTTTGAATAAAATTCCTTCGATTAACGAAGTACACTTAAAACTTGACGCATTCTAGGGTTGCCGCCAGCAACTGGACGCCAGTCATACTGAACAACTCTACCGCCATTAGCAGTAATTGCTTCTGTGAATTTCTTTAATCCAACGTTAACAACGTTTGGTTTTTCAGTTAATAATTTTTGAATAGCTTCGGAAACAGTAATTTCAGCTGTTGCAGTTTCTTTTGTAGCAACTACTTCTTTTTGTACTTCCTCGATTTGAATATCAAGCATAGCTAATGAAGTAAGAACTGCTTGGTTATTGCTATCACGTAAAATAACTCCAGCTTTTTCTAATTTTGCTTTTTGCTCATCAATGCCTTGTGGATCTTGGTCAGTACCACATACTGTTGCTACGAAGTAAATTTCTTTACCTTTTGCTTTTGTTTCTTTTTGGATTTTCTCGATGCCAGGGATAAGTGCGCCGGCCATATCTTCATGAGAACCATATCCAAGGACAAGATCAAATAGGATTATTGCAGTTGACTCATCTTGTGCTGCTTTTTGGAAGTATTGAATTCTTGTATCTGGGTCGATCATTGGGTGTGGTTTACCTTGTGTATAAATATCATCACCAAGGTCGATCACTTCAAATCCATTTGCATTTAGAAGGTAACCTTCCTCATGCTCACCAGTATTATCATAGTTAAGACCTCTACTAATTAAAGTAGCTGCCTCGTAACCTAATGTACCGCCTGAGTATAGACCTTTAATAGTTTTTTGCTCCGGCTTCAAGTTTACAGCAGGTACTTCACCTTGTAGGGTGTTGTAGTTTGACTTAATAGGGTTGCCTTTAACAAGATCAACAGCAATCGCAGCTGTTTCTTCAAGTGTGTTAGCATAATAAACATTACCTTCATGGTTATGTGGCTCTTCACCTAGGAAAATCGCAACAACTGGCTTAGAAATGCTTTGAAGTAATTGAACAACCTCGTCACGTACTTCTTTAGCAGGTGGTTTTGAGATTAATGTGATTACTTCTGTTTGGCTATGTTGTGCTAATGCTTTAATACCATCTAACATTGTAATCGCACCGATTTTATCATTTAGGTCACGGCCACCAGTACCAATCGCATGGCTAACTCCAGCGCCTAAACGGTCAATTTCTGTTGTAACTTCTTGAATACCTGTTCCAGAAGCCCCGATTACCCCGATTTTTCCAGTTTTCATAACGTTGGCGAATGCAAGAGGCACACCAGAAACTACTGCAGTACCACAGTCAGGACCCATTACAAGAAGACCTTTTTCATGTGCTTTTTCTTTAATGCGACGCTCATCTTCAACCGTTACGTTATCACTGAAAATAAGTACGTGCATATCTCTATCAATTGCTTTTTCAGCTTCTTCAGCAGCATATTGACCTGGTGTAGAAATAATCGCTAGATTCGCACCCGGTAATGCATTTGTCGCTTTATCCCATGAACGAACAGTTTCGAAAGCTTCTTTACCAGCAGAGATTGCTTGGTTGTTTAAATAGTTATCTGTTTCATCAAGAACCTCTTGAATTTTCTCTTCTGAGTCAGTATCAACAACGATACACATATCATTAGAAGCAGCACCTTCAAGTTCATCTGTGTATAGTCCAGCTGCTTTTAAAATATCTTTATTCGCTGGAGTTCCCATCATAATCTGAACTTTGTTAATGTCTTCCATTGTGGAGATTTTATTTGTAAGAAGCATTAAATTAACTGAATCCTGATAGGAATTCTGTTTAACAATTGTATATAGCATCTTTGAATGCACCTCTTCTTCTATTTTATGACAAATTTATTGTATTCCATTTAAGAAGGGCGACTTTCTTTCAAGCCGCCCTTAAGTACAGCGTTTTTACTATTATTTTGCAAATGGGCTTTTATGGTCATAAGAATTATTATGAACAACGTCTGAAATCAAATACTCATAAATATGATCGACTATTTCAATGCCGTCTCTTTCATATGCTTCTTCTCTTTCAGCACTTCTTTGTCCTGGATAGTAAACTTGGTTATATCCTGGAGCTGGTTTAATTTCATTTAAATCTTGCATTGTTTGAGCTATAGCTTCTTTAAAAGAATTAATTCCAGTAAAGAATTCTGGATTAATAACGATGTGAAGTTGACCTAGATTTCGACCTTCCGTTAAATCATGGTACATAGAAGATACATTTTTTCCAAATGGTAGACCTAACAGAATGCCGGAAAGCACGTCAACCATCATCATTAGTCCATATCCCTTTGGTCCAGCAATTGGCATCAAAGCGTTTACTTTAAATGGATCAGTCGTTGATTCCCCGTTGCTATCAACAGCCCACGTATCAGGAATTGGGTCGTTCTTTGATCTTGCATGGAGGACTTTCCCCCAGGCCTGTACAGTAGTTGCCATATCAAAAGTAATATGTTTACCGTCTTTACCTGGAGCAGCAAACGCAATTGGATTCGTCCCATAATAAGGTTCTGCTCCACCAAATGGAACAACCATTGGGTCAGATTGACAAACGGAAATACCGACTAAATCGGCATCAGCTGCTTGCTGAACAAAGTAAGAAAGTGCACCGCTATGACCAATTCTTCTGACACCGACTACAGCAATTCCATTTTCCTTGGCCATTTTAATAGCTTCATCCATAGCCAATTTTGCACCAACGTGGCCAACACCATTATCAAAGTCAAATATCGCTGAACATGGTCCTGTTTTTTCAAACTTATATTCCGGGTTGTTATTAAGTCCACCTTTAGCAATACGTTCAGCATAATACTCAACTCGCATTGCTCCATGGGAATGAACACCCCTTGCATCAGCATGTACTAACACATCTGCTACACCTGCTGCATGCTCTTCTGTTAAACCTGCTTTTTGAAGCTTTTTGCTAATTAAATCGTTTAATTCCTCTTTTGTTACTCTCATCCCAAACACCCCTTAGTTATCGGTAAATGTATCAGAAAAACATTGTGCTTTACTTAGCAAACGGGTCTTTATGATCGTATTTATTGTAATGAATAGTATCAGATACTAAATATTCATATATATCATCTACGATTTCAATTCCATTTTGCTTATATTCCTCAATTACAACGTCATTATTTTGACCAGGGTATAAAACTTTGGAGAATCCTGGTGCAGGTTTGATTCCATTTAAATCATCCATCGTTTGAGAAATATCTTGCTTGAATTGGTTAATCGCACCGAAGAATTCCGGATTAATAACGATATGAAGTTGACCTAGTTTACGGTATTCAGTTAGATCTTCGTACATGGAAGAAACTTTGTTTCCAAATGGAAGTCCAAGTAAAATACCAGATAAAACATCAACCATCATCATAAGGCCGTAACCTTTTGGTCCTGAAATCGGTAATAATGCATTCACATCAAAAGGATCTGTTGTTGGTTCACCGTTCTTATCTACTGCCCATGTATTAGGAATCGATTCATTTTTTGATCTTGCATGCAAGATTTTCCCCCAAGCCTGAACAGTAGTTGCCATATCTAGTGTAATAGATTTGCCCTTTTCAGAACTTGGTGCTGCAAAAGCAATTGGATTTGTACCGTAGTAAGGTTCTGCTCCTCCAAACGGAACAACCATCGGATCGGATTGGCAAACTGTTAGCCCAATCAATTCTGCTTCTGCTGCTTGTTGGGTAAAGTAAGAAATTGCACCGCTATGAGACATATCTCTTACACCAACTATTGCAATACCATTTTCTTTTGCCATTTTAATCGACTCGTCCATTGCCAATTTAGCAGCTGTATGACCGTTTCCGCCATCAGCATGGAAAATTCCTGAACAAGGGCCTGTTTTTTCAAATCTAAAGTCAGGATTTGTATTAATCCCGCCTTTAGCAATTCGCTCTGCATAATAATCTACACGCATTGCACCGTGGGAATGAATCCCTCTTTCGTCCGCAAATACGAGTACTTCTGCTGCTTGTTCTGCATGTTCTTCTTTGAGTCCAGCTTTATTTAGCTTAGTTTTGATTAGATTTTTTAATTCTTCTCTTGAAATTCTCATTTTGACACCTCATAAATTCCAGTTTATAGTTCCGGGTCTCGATTACAGTCTTTAGAGTAAACATAAGTTAATGGTTCTCTTCCAACAGCATAAGCTGCTTGATGAACATATGGCGCCATAAAAATGTAATCACCTTTTTTAACAGGAATCCATTCATTGTCAAGGTTATACATGCCTTCACCAGATAACAGATATGCACCATGCCCTTGATAATGTGTTTCCACAAATGGATGGCTAGCTGCTGGATCAAATGAAAGGATGTGGAAATTCATATCGAAAGCTTGATCTAATGGTAAAAGATCCTTCAGGTGAACATTGTGCATATCATCATAATCCATATACTCGATTTCATTCGCATGTCCTGAAACTACCCAAGGCTTCTGTCCTTCTAATGGGTTGTGTTTTTGTTTGTAAAGGAATAGACGAGAATCACCTGATTCCATATTCTCCAAATACATTGTTACGCCTGGTGGGCAATATAAATAGCCGCTTTCTTCGAGAATATATTCCTTGTCATCCGCTTTAGCTTTCACTTTTCCGCTAATAACGTAAACGAAACATTGTACATCTTCTTCACCGCAGTAACCTTGGCTGTTTTTTCCACCTTCGTGCATTGTAACAATATAGTCGACAAAGCTTGCACCAAGTTTCGGTGAGCCTAAGATGGAAACTCTACAATTTTCAAACCCAGGGATGACGTTATTTACTAACCCCTCTGGTGCGATTAGAGCATATTGACCAGGTTTAATGATAGATCTGCTTGAAAGTAAGTCTTTTGGATAACCCATTTTTACATTCTCCTTTGTTTACCTGTTTTTTTATCTGTATATCGAATTCACAGTGTTATTCTTTATAGCCCAATTCGTAAAGAGCACCAATAAGTGCTTTCACACCTTCTGCCAAATCAGTCGGCTCTGTAAATTCAGCCGGATTATGGCTGATCCCTTTTACACTTGGAACAAACAGCATAGCTGTCGGCACAACAGGAGCAAAAATTTGTGAATCATGTCCTGCACCACTATGCATCAATTTATAATTTAAACCATTTTCTTTAAACTGGTTTTCAATGAGTTGAACAATGCTTGGATCCATTGGAACTGGATCGGCATCCATCCACATATCAATAACTGTTTGAACACCATGTTCTTTTGAAATTTCATTAATTCTTTCAGTCATCTGTTCTGTGAAGTTTACCAATACTTCTTTATTCGTATGACGAACATCTATCGTGAAAATCGCTTTTCCAGGAACCACATTTACAATGTTCGGTTCCGCTTCAATCTTGCCGACTGTTGCAACAAGAGGATTTCCTTCTTCTTTCGCCATCGAAATAAGTTCAAATATCATTTGGCTAGCCGCATAAACAGTATCTTTTCGGTAGCCCATTGGTGTCGTGCCTGCATGATTTGCTTCTCCTGTAATTTCAACAGTGAAACGTCTTTGCCCAACAATGCTGTAGACAACCGCTAATGGAATCTTTTCCGTTTCCAGAACGCTACCTTGTTCAACGTGAAGCTCTACAAATGCTTTAACATCTTCACGCTTTGCTGTTTCATCCGCTTTAAAATGGAAGCCAGCTTTTGACATCGCTTCCACAAAAGAAATTCCGTCAAAATCCGTCATGTCTTTTACATCTGCACTTTTGGCTAATCCGACAATATTTTTAGAACCCCAGAATGCATAAGGAAAACGACTTCCCTCTTCTTCGGCCATCGAAACGACTTCGATGTTTCTTACTGGTTGACCAAAATGTTTTTTCAAGTATTTCAATGCAAGAATTCCAGCGACAATTCCATATGCACCGTCAAGACGGCCGCCATTCTTCACTGTATCCACATGGGAGCCGGTCAAAACAGTTTCATTTGTGTTTTTACCTGTTAATGTACCGAATAGGTTTCCAATATCATCAAATCGAGCTTCCAGGCCTTCGTTCTCCATCCATTCTTTTAATGCATGTTGACCTTCAACCCACTCGTTTGTATAGAGTAAACGAGAAACTCCGCCTTCAGGATCTTTTCCGAATTCGGCTAACCATTTAAGCTTGCTATCTGTTTCTTCAGCTAAATGATCAAGCTTTTGTAAAATGTCTTTCATATCGTTCACCTATTTCACCACCCTTTTCTGGCTATGTAGTTTTTATAATTATTTTGGTAACGCTACTATTGTTTGTAATACATGCGAATAGTATGCACTGAATTGTCTTTCATTTACGTAAAGTCTCTTTAGCTCCACTACTCATTGTAAACGTTGCCATAAAAATAGTCTTTAGCTTATATAGATAAAATTCTATATTTTATTTAACCAATATGGATAAAATGGATAAAACAAAAGGCAGTAATTATATTACTGCCTTTAGACTAGTCTTGATTTTTAAGTTATTCACTATCATTTTATTTGTAAATCGGTTTTATCCGTAACCGTATTCGCTATATCTTTTTGCTTGCCTTTATCTTCATTTCCGTAATTGTCCCATTTGATGAGATTCTCTAATAGTAGAGCTAGAATGATCCCCACTAATAATCCACTGCTAAGAACTGGACGGATCACACTTGGAATGGTAACAAAATAAGAAGCAGGAAGGGTCATAATCACAACACCTACAAACAATGGAACAGCCGAACGATAGATATTGACCGTATTGAATTCAACCTGTTTGAAAAAGTTCAAGGAAGAATTTAAAAGAAGCAAATAAGAGACAAATAGCGCTGCACTACCAATGCTTAGTGGAAGCTGTGAGAAAAAGTGTCCAACGGGCGGAATGAGGCCCATTACAAGAAACATAAATCCACCGAGAACAAAAGGAATCCTTTTTATTATTCCTGTTTGGCTTAAGAAACCAATCGAAGATACGTAAGGTGAATTTGGAACAAGTCCAAAAATTCCTGCTATAAAAGTGAAAATACCTGTAATCGTGAAGGAAGCTCTGTATTCGGATTTAGTCGTTTCCACCTCATACATACTTTCCGTACCTTTTAATGCGCCAAACGTATTTGCAGAGTTTAACAATCCTGCTATAACAGTTGTAATGATAATTCCAATGTCCCATGCAGGCTTTCCTAATGGAAATAGCTCAAGGCCAAACGACGTAGTTTCACTGACAAGACTTTCCGGCTTGAAAATAAGCGCATAAATAATCCAACCACCGATAATTCCGATGAGTAAACCATAGCGTCGAACACTTGAAGGTGCCTTTACACTGATCACGATTACAACAATTGCTATCACTATCGATAACAAAGCAATAGATACATTGATATGCGCACCAGCTGCCTGATTGCCAAATGGAATACCTAACATACCTTTTAAAAAGATACCAATTAATTGACATCCGAATAAAAACATAAATACGCCCATTACGGCAGGTTTAAATAACTTGGCTATATGAGGTCCCAGCCCTGTTATACCAATCAACAAGGTTATAATCGAGGTAATAATGATACCAACCGTTAAACTGCCCCCCAAAACAGGTAAAGGCATCCCTTGTGCCACAGCCGTATTACATAGCATTAAAATTATTCCCCACCATAGTCCGGACTGTCCTTCCATTATGGCACGTTTATGTCCAAAAAACGCTTGAACGATACATGCTAATCCTGTCACGATAAAGGAAAGCTGAAGCATATTGACAATCGTGCTTGGCGAAAGTTCAAAAGCCGATCCGACAGTGATCGGTATGACAACTATGTTCGTAAAAATAAAAAAGAGCCACTGTAAGCCCGAAATCCAGTTACTTGATTTTAATAACTCGTTAATAACAATCACCTTTTCTTTTATGAATATCAGCAGCATTGATACCTAATTAGAACTCCTACTATAGGGTCGTCCGTTTTCGGCCATGTTCTACCAAATAGGAATTTAGCTGGTGTAAAAATGTTTGGTTTGTTCCCTCCAGTGCTGAAAGGACAGCACAAATCCATTGTTTCTGCGACCTTCCGGATAGATATGGGAAATATCTTAACTCACTGGAAGGGAACGCTCCGCTATCACGATCAGGACTTATTTCCTTTGAATAAAAAATAGTTTCAACCCAAATTTAAATTATAACCACTCTATAGTATTCCCTTATTTTTGGCTTTTAACTATTCTAGTCTACAGATATCGTTCGGAATTGTCATTGTTTACTATGACCAATTTATACTTTGATTTTTGTTTATCTTTAACGTAAAATGGGCAGAATAGGAACATAATAAATTTTCCTTATGGAAACTTTTAAATAGAGAGGGTATTCGTATGAAAACCATAAATGATTTATTTATATTAGAAGGAATGAAAGAAGGTATTGTACTTGCAGGCCATCGCGGTCTAACAAGAAATGTACAATCTGTAAATATATCTGATACACCTGACGTGATCAACTTTTTAGCTGAAAATCATCTTCTCCTTTCAACCGGATATGCGTTTAAGGATGATACAGAGGAATTTTGCGAGTTAATCAAACAAATGCACGACTTAAATTGTTCAGGCCTTGTCATCAAAATTAGCCGTTTCTTCCATCAATTGCCACCCGAAGTGAAATTACTAGCTGATGAACTTGCATTCCCAATTATTGATTTACCTACAAATCACACATTAGGTGAAGTTTCCCGCCATATCTTGAATTATTTGAATGATCATGAGGCAGAGCAACTTTATTATGCCTTGCATGTTCAAAAAGAGTTCTCAAATATGCTCATCAAAGGATACAGTTTAAGTGCTCTACTAGAACAATTAGGCTATCTTTTGGCACGTCCAGCCCTTTTATTGAATCACAGGGGAGAAAAGATTGCTCAAAGTCATGATTTTGTGAAGGAGTCAATGAAGGAGATTAAACATGAGATTCTTCAGAAGGTGAAGGAGGACTTACCAGTTTCCCGAGAAGGGACTACTTTTTCAATCCCATCAAAGGAACATCAAAGCGTTACGACATTTCCTGTTCATACGAAGCGTCAATATCCAAGTATGCTCGTCATTTTCGACTCACTCACTTTACCTTATCCTTCTTCACAAATGGCAATCGAACAGGCAGGCAATGTCATTTCATTTACAATCGTAAAAGAGCAAGCAATCGAAGAAAACTCGAGATTGTTAAAAAATAACTTCTTCGCTGATTTAATCGAAATGAAAATCCAATCTGATGAAGAAATATTTAGCCGCTCGAATTATTACGGGCTCCAAAAAGGTATGGAGAATGTCTGTGTAGTATGTACAATCGACGCCACAGGGGAAATATATGAAACATTGCAGCTTTATGAAAAAAAAGTTGGAGAGCTACATAATAGTGTTTACGACCAGCTTGAAGATGAAATCATACATGAAAGTTTAGAAGCTACTTTATTCACAAAAGGAAAGTACTTCGCTATGATTTTACAATTCTCGAAATATAGTGATGAAGAAATTAATACGATCACACAATTTATAGAAAATGTCCAAGCAAAATTCAGTGGAGATTTCACGTTGTCTTTTGGTGTAAGTCACTCAGTGTCATCCCTTAAAGAAATACCGACCGCTTATTATGAAGCTGTGGAAGCGATATTGACAGGATACGAACAAAATTTAAAAGGGTTTATAAAGTATTACAAAACAAGGGATTTGGAGGAATTGTTAAAATCCCTTCCTCGTAAAGACTTAAAAGCCCTTTATGAAAATACATTAAAATCATTGGCCTTTCCAAAAACAAAGGAAGACCAAGAACTAGTAAAAACGATTCAAGTTTACTTAGATGCCCAATGTGAGTATTCAGAAACATCGAGAAAATTATTCGTTCATCGAAATACAGTGAAATATCGAATAGAAAAAACAGAAGAACTGCTAAACTGCTCACTCCGTGATCCAGCTGACTCTCTGCGGATACGCGTAGCCCTCATCATCGGCTCTATTCTAAAAGAAGAGGAAGAAGCATTTAGTTAAGAAAAGCGCAAGGTGTCCGCTATGATTTCCGCTACAGGCGGACGCTTTCTGCGGGGTGAGCAATGAGCCATCACCGCCGCTTCGCGTACGTTGTGATGTCTCATCTGTCTCACTCATCCCGCTAGAGTCGCCACCTTCCGCTGCAATCATTTTTACTTGCTAACTAATTAGCATCTAAACTTAATAGAGCGTAGATGCATCAGAACCAATGCGCTAAATCCCAATGGTATGTAGTTTTACAATGTATGAATCCAGTAAATGGCTTAGAGCAACAGAATAAGTCATTGAAAATATCTAATACTTTTCTGAATGTCGATGGCGCTTAGAGCTGGACAGCAAAAATCCCAAACCAAGCGGTTTGGGATTTTACTATTTAAGCGTTCGCTTTTTGTGGAGCTGTGATTTCTCCATTTTCAAATACGACTTCACCGTTGACAATCGTTGATTTGACTTTTCCTTTAAATGTCATACCTACATAAGGAGAATGTTGATGACGATAGAATAAATCTTCATTCTTAAGCTCAAAACTTTCTTCTAGATTTACAATCGCTAGATCAGCATCATATCCTTCGGCAATGGTTCCCTTACTATCTAGTCCGAATAATTTCGCTGGGTTTGTCGCTGTTAAAGCAACAATTTTCTCTAAAGGAAGGTTACGTTTGAAATACCCTTCTGTTAACATAACGTTTAATGTAGATTGAGCACCTGAGATTCCGCCCCAACCTTCGAAATAGTTATCTGTTATTGTTTTCATAGATGCCGGAGCTGGAGAATGGTCAGAGGCAATTACATTAATTTCCCCATTAGCAACCGCAACCCATAAATCTTCAACCTCATCTTCATCGCGTAACGGAGGGCAGCACTTCGCCAATCCGCCTTTTTCTTCAAGATCTTTTACAGTTAAAGCTAAATAATGTGCGCAAGTTTCAACTGTAATATCGACGCCTCTAGCTTGCGCCGCCAGAATAACTTCAACGACTTTTCTACTACTCGCATGGACAACATGTACTTTACAGCCAGTTGCTTCTGCATAAGAGATGATTCTTCTTACAGCTTCAATTTCAGAAATAATTGGTCTTGATTCAACAAAATCTCTTGCAGTCGTTTTACCTTGCTTTTGCTTTTCTTCAGCAAGCTGATCACAAATAACTGTGCTTTCAGCGTGAACTGCAAGAAGAGAGCCAAGAGAAGCGATTTCTTTCATACCTTTGAAAATCGTTTCATCGTCAACATGATTGAAATCAGCGATCCCGCTTGGTGACATGAATGCTTTGAATCCGATGACACCATTCTCATGTAGTTCTTTTAGATCTTCAATATTTTCGGGAACAAGTCCACCCCAGTAACGAGGATTTACGATGGATTTTTCATCTGCACAAGCCTTTTTTAGATCCAAGTTTTCTTTGTTGATCGTTGGCGGTGTGCTGTTTAATGGCATATCGAAGAAGGTTGTAACTCCACCAGCAGCTAAGCCACGGCTTCCTGTTTCAATTCCTTCCCATTCTGTTCTTCCAGGCTCATTAAAATGGACATGCGTATCGATTAATCCAGGCAAAATATGAAGCCCTTCTGCATCGATTACTCGATCAGCCGAACCTTGAAGTGATTGACCAACCTCTTTGATTTTGCCGTCTTTAATCGCAATATCCCCTTGAACAGTGGATTCTGCTGTAACAATTTTCCCGTTTTTAATGATTAAATCGTATGTAGTCATCTTTCATACCTCCAAGTATATATGTCCCTTTGCCATTGCCGGAATTGACAATGACAAAGGGATTGAATGAACCAATTAGTTAGCAGAAATTAACTTTCCAACCGGTTCTCCGACGATTCCATTTTCTAAATCAAATACTACATTTCCGCGAACGATTGTTTTTGTTACGCGGCAGTCAATTTTTCTACCTTCATATGCACTATGTTTGTTTTTGTAGTAAAGGTCTTCTCTTTTAACCGTATATGACTGGTTAGGGTCTACTAAAATGATATCAGCATCTTTTGAAACGGCAATTTCACCTTTATGGGTAATGTTGAAACGTTCAGCTGGATTCGTTGCAATTAAGTCGACAAATTTATGAACGGCTAATCCACGTTGTTTAACAGCCAGGTCAAACATAAGATCGACGTTGTTTTGCGCACCGCTAATTCCGCCCCAAGCTTCCCAAAGGTTTCCTTGCTTTAAGTCTTCAGTACAAGGCGAATGGTCAGATGTTAGCCAGTCAATATTTCCATTCAGCAGCTCGTCCCATAATTTTGCTTGATCTTCTGCTTTTCTGATTGGAGGTTGACATTTTGCTCTTGGGCCAATTTCATCCACTTGCTCGGCAGTAAATGCAAAATAATGAGGGCATGATTCAACCGTTACATCTACACCTTCTGCACGTGCTTTCAAGATTGTCTGTATTGCCTCTGAAGTACTAATATGAACAAGATGCAATTTACAACCAGTCTCTTTAGCAAAAAGAATCGCACGGCTGACAGCTTCCACCTCTGTAAAAATAGGACGTGATTCCGCATATTCTACTCCAGAGTTTTTGCCTTCTCTCGCAAATTCTTTAGAAAGTCCAGACGTAACAGACGCGTTTTCCGCATGGATACATAGGATTTGATCCAACTCAGCTAACTTTTGCATACCTTTGTATAATGTGAAATCATCCACATTTATGAAATCTTCTGGAATATCACTTGTAATATCGGATAAGAAGCATTTGAAAGCAAGAACGCCAGCGTCAGCTAATTCTTTTAGATTGTCCAGGTTTTCCGGTACTAGTCCGCCGTAAAATGCGTAGTCAACGTAGTTTTGGTTAAAAGCTGCTTCTAGCTTTAAATCTAACGCTTTTTTATTGATTGTTGCTGGCAAGGCATTTAGCGGCATTTCCACATAGCTAGTCGTTCCTCCAGCAGCTAGCGATTTCGAGCCCGTTTCGAAACCTTCCCACTCTGTACGTCCAGGTTCGCTAATGTGGACATGTGTATCGATCATTCCTGGCATAACATATTGTCCAGTTGCATCGATTACCTCTTTTGCATCATCCGTAATTTGTTCCGCAATGCAAGATATCTTTTCATCTTTAATCCCGATATCCACTTTGTAAACACCATCACGCAATACTACATTTCCGCCTTTAATAACTAAATCAAATACCATTTGAATTCCCCTCTCAACTATCAAAAAAATTTTAACTTACCATTTTTTTGACCAAACATTTGTTTGACCACATCTTTAGTTAACTATTCTCCTTATTTAATTCGGGAGTTTTATCTAACAAAGTTCTTTTTGAACGCGCAGATTCAAGCGCTGTGTAAAGAATAAAAGCTGTAATGATTCCTATAAACCAGGACATATCGTAAAGCGGTTTTAAAAAGGGAACAACATTCCCGATCAAACAAACGACGCCTGCAATAATTGTTGTTACAATCGCATTTACATTGAAACCTTTTGAATAATGATACCTTCCCTTTTTCGCATCATATAATGCATTCAAGTCAATATTCGTTTTTGATATGATGAAATATTGAGCTAACATGATCCCAGTAACCGGAGCTAATATCCCGCCAACAACATTTAAGAAAGTAAAAACACTCGTTGCACTTTCCATCAGTTTCCATGGCATAGTGAGAATCCCTATGATTGCTGCAAGGATTGCACCGGATTTGAAAGTTAGTTTTTTTGGAAATAAAGACGCTAATTGGTAACCGGCAGGTACAATATTTCCTGTAACGTTAACCGATAATGTTGTTAAGCAAAGAGTAAGAACAGAAATAGCTATTGCAAACGTCCCGTCAAACCGAGCTACAACATCAAGTACGTTCCATATTGGTGTTCCAAAAGCGATTTCAGATCCGACAATAATCGAGATACTCGCAATCGCAAATAAAAGATATGCCACAACAAGTCCGACAGTTTGTCCAATTGCTTGCGTTTTCGTAGATTTCGCTAGCTTTGTGAAATCTGAAACATTTACAATCGGCGCTGCCCATGCTGCAATCACGGCTGTTATAGCGGCAAAGAAGATAATGATTGGATTGCCTGCAACTCCCGAGCCGGTATAAGCTAAAATAGGGCCAATCCCACCCGCTAAGTTAATTGCCCAAATTGCCATTCCGCCAAATACAATGTAAACAAGAGGTGAGAGGATATTTGTAAATTTCCCTAAGAACCCCATTCCTCCATATATCAAAGCAACATTAAATAACCAAAAAATCATAAACGAAAGCAATGCCGGCAATGATAATCCTAAAAAGCTCCAATCTCCGCCTAACGTTAAATACGTCGGCCAAAGCTTTCCAATTAAGATTGATAATGCTTGGCTTCCTGCGTATGTTTGAAATCCGAACCACATAATCGCCGAAATAACTCCCCTTAAAACTCCAGGAATCATTGCTCCTTTAGGTCCATATGATAAACGCAGCAACATAGCGAACGGCAATCCATATTTTGATCCTGCATGACCGTTAAGAACGAGCATTAACGCAATGATTATAGAGCCAACCATAATAGCCCCAAAGACTTGACCAACTGACATCCCTAAAGCAAAAAGACCGCCGATGGCAATATAGTTTGGAATGTTATGAACAGCGCCCATCCAAACGGTAAAAAAATTACCTATGCCCCAATTTCGATCCCCTTTTTTTGTCGGCAAAACATCATTACTATAGCCGGCAGCTGTCGCTTTTTCTCTATTAAAATGATTCAAAAATACTTCCTCCTTACTAGATGCCACTAACTTTGGCACTTTTGTTTAATTCGTTAAGAAACGAAACTTTTCGTTTTCGAACTCAATTAAACAATAGGGTTCATCGGAAATATCCGAATAGTGGACAACAATTATTGTACAAAAAAAATAGTTACACTTCTTTAGGCTAGTTAACCAAAAGAAACAACTTCTATTATTTATTGTGAATAAGGAAGGAGAATATTTCGTGCACTTTAAACAAACGATTGTGCAAAATTAACAACGAAAATACCTCATGAAGATACATTCTCCATGAGGTATTTTCAGAAAAAATATTTACTTCTCGAAAATCGTACCTTTTTTGAAACTTGAACCCTTAAAGGCATATTTCGATAGAAGGTAGTAAGCTGTCCCTGCCACTACTACACCGATGATCCATGCCAGCTCAACTTCTATAAAGGCAGCGGCTGCACCGATTAACATCGCAAGCAAACCTGCTGGATTATATCCGGCATAAGAACCTTCTTCATTGTATAATTCTGCAGTATTTACTCTCTGTTTTCTCAAAATATAATATTCAACCAACAGAATTGAAATAACCGGCCCTAAAAATGCGGAATAAATCAGAACGAACATATTTAGACCTGCAGCTGATGACTCCTGTATAAGCAACCAAGGGAATGCACATAGAGCAAGCAATCCTGTAATAGTTACAGAAATTTTATAATTTAATTTTGTCAGTAATGTAATAACATACGCTGGTGGAACGACGTTTGCTACCATGTTTGTCGCAATTACTGTAATGACGATAAATAGAGATACACCCGCAGAAATATAAGGATTCTCGATTACTACCGGAAGTGCTATTGCAGGATTCGTTATACCTGTTGCAGCAGCTAACATTGCACCAATGACAATAACAAAACCATATGAGACAGTAATCGGGATAAAGTATAATGCTCCGCGCTTCTTATCACTTATTCCTGTTTTCAGCTCTCTGGAATAGTCTGCAGCACTTACAAAGATCCCTGCATAATTCCCTAAAAAGACCATAATAAGCGCGAAGAACGGTAATCCCCATGAGCCTTCTGCTTGTACCCAAGTTTGAGTAATCTCCGTGCCGTATGATGTTACAAGGATTCCAAACACATAAATAAGTCCTATCATGAAAACAATAGATGCAACCGTCTCTACCCATTTAATTGCATGGAAGCCAAATAGTGAGATAACAATCTGAACTAGTTGAAGAGCTATAAAACAAACAATAATATTATCAAAAGATCCATTCGTAACAATCTTCACAAATTCATTTAAAGCGGTACCACCAATCCAACTTTGAATACCGTACCAGACAATAGCAGGTATACCACGTAATAGTGATGAAATAACTGTTCCTTTTGTACCGAAAGACATTCTAAGCTGTACAACGTATGGAATACCTGATTTATAGCCCAGTCGATCATTTAATGCGAAAACAGTTGAAATAATCGCAATTGAGATTAGAGCTGCCAGGATTGTTTGGAAAACGTTTAACGTTGCCACTCCCGCAATAATTACACTTGCCCCTAACGTCATATTTCCTATGTTAACCCCATCGCCCATCCACATGAAAACATAGTCTCTTGGCTTAACGGTTCTATCCTTTTCGGTATTCGGATGTAGTGATTCATCCAATCCAGAGGCAAGTTCAACTTGTGATACTTTTGAATCGTAACCTTCATTTGTTGTAGACATATGCCGTGCTCCTTTTTATCGTATGATGTATTTTACAGCGACGTTTACTCTAGACGATAAATAAAAGTTTAACCTGTTCCTATATAATTATTACACTATAGTAGTGTTAGCATTTGGAAATGGTAATATTCTTTCCAACATAGGCAGTTTCACTTTAATTAGTTAAATAACTTCGAGTTACATTACAACTTTATTATCTCTCGAAAACGTTTTCTTTTGAACAATACTTATTATACATAGATGTATTAGGGAGGTCTTTATGTCTATTAAACAAAATGTACAAGCGCTCGCTATATACAGTGCATAACAATTGTTACAATAACAACGCCATTGAACAATCATTTGTACACATTGAACAACCATTCCTGTTTCCAATACTATTAATATAATGAATTGCGCGGAAATTCTAGCGTTATCATCACCGAATAGTCAAAATATAATGAATGCGTTTCCTAAGATATTTCTCTATGCCTTGAGTGAATGGATAGTTTCAAAAAGCATTAGTAAGTACCTGTCTCTGCCCCCGTATAGCTAATGAGAACTATGAATGGTATGACACACATAATAGGGATAAGACGTCGTAAGATAGTGCTGTTAAGTGTCCGCTGGGATTTCCGCTGCTGGGCGGACGCTTTCGCTACAATCCATGAAAGTTTGCTATTGAATCAGTTACACAATATAAATTCGATTTTTATGTAGTATTTCTCAAAAATAAAGTCTATCAAATGGATAAGATCGGTCAAATATTAGTTGTAAGCAAGCATCTCTAAAAAGAACGAGTTAATTTGGAAAGAGATAACGATAAATAAACGACATCATTCCAATTAATGGTTGTATGAAATGAACTTGAAGGGAGGACTGTCCAACTATAGGGAGAGATTGACCAACTTTCATGTTAGATTGTCCAACTATTCGAGGGGATTGTCCAGTTTTAAGGTGAGATTGTCCAAGTTCTATACGATTGTCCAAGTTATTCAAATGAGACTTCACAGCGTACGCGCAAGCGGCCGGAATGGCTCATCGCGCTCAACATACAAAATGCTACATCTTATGTTGCTAAAATTTTTAATAGTTTCCTAAGCAAAGAAAAAGCACTGGAATTTATACCAGTGCTTTGCAAAAAAATTACTTATGCTTTTCTTTTCGCAATCATTTCAATCTCTACTTCCGCGCCTAAAGGCAATGCTAAAACTGCCACACAAGTCCTAGCTGGATAAGGATCGTTGAAATACGTTTTATATACTTCATTCATAGAAGAAAAATTATTCATATCCGTTAGATATACATTTACTTTAACAACATCATCATGTGTTAGATTTGCTGCTTCTAATACCTCAAATAAGTTAGTAAAGCATCGTTTTGTTTGTTCTGCAATATTTCCTTGCAAATTTTCTTCTGTCTCCGCATTCATTGCTGTTTGACCAGAGAAAAAAATAAAATCATCTGCTTCTACTGCATGTGAATACGGTCCTGATGCTGTTACATTTTTTGCACGATACGTCTTTCTTACCATCTGATAACACTCCTAATCTTTTTATATAATAAAACATCAAATTCGCCTTGGCGTATTTACTCCTACGCAAGCTCGTCGCAGAAAACAGTGCGCCCAGATTCTATCGAGCTTGCTCGATAAATACCATTAAAAATCCGTGGCAACCGCCGGAGGCTTTGGGCCAACAGGATGTTGGTCACTCAGGCATTGCCGCAGGACGCGGCGATCTTAGCCTGAGTTCCTTGAAATTCAGCCGGAGTTGACCCTCCACTGAATGCATTAACTATTTTACATTCATCTCGCCACTTATAGAAGTGTGAGGTTTCTGCTGAATGAAGTCAATACTTATGGATTTTTTCCCGTTCTAGAAGTTCGGTAATCTTTAATCCAATTTGAACTAATAACACTTCTTCAGCGTTCTCAAAATCCATCCCTGTAATTTCCTTGATTCGTTCAATACGATAGACGACTGTTTTATGGTGGATAAAAAGAAGTTGGGATGCTTTTGTCGCATTTTGATTGCACTGTAAAAAAACTTTTAATGTGGTTAACAAATCTGTTTTATTTGCCTGCTGATAATCTAGCAGTATTTGTAAAGATGCTGGAATAAAAGTCTTTAACTCCTCGGAATTAGTGAACTTGCCCAGCATCCTAAAGACCCCTAATTCAGAATAAGATGTAATGGATTCTTTACCATTTAAAACCTCTCCAAATTCCAACGCATCTTGAGCCTTTATATAACTTTCGGAAATATTATTAATATGTTCTGATAGCGTTCCTATCCCGACTTGAATAATTATTTCGCTATTTTGTTTTTTCACTAAATCTAAGATAGTCGATACTCTTTCTTTCATTTTGATCAACCATTCTCTATCCTCTATTTCGACTTTCCAGAGCACCACTTTTAATCCGCTTTTACTACCAATAATCGCTTTTGGTAAATACTGATAAATAGCTTCGTGAAGCAATGTCTCTTCATTGCCATTGGATATTCCTCGTTTCACTTGTTTCGAAGAGATCAGTTCATTGTTTTTGCTTATTTTGAATAAAACAACTGCAAATGATCCTTCAATATCCCAACCAATTAAATTGGCATCTTGGTAAAGAATATTGGAAGGTAATTTTCCCTCAATTAATTGTTCCAGTAAATCATTTTTAAATCGTTTGTCTACTTCTGCCACAGCAAATCTTTTGACTAATTCAAGCGAAAGCGAGTTTGCAGCATTTTCAACTGCAATAAAATCAAGTTCTTCCAAAGGCTTATTCATTTCACCAATTAATAGGTAAGTTTTTATATGATTAATCGTTTCAATTGGAACGACTATTTGGTGTCCAATTTTCTCTTTTTGTTCAAGGTACTTAACGACTTGACGGTAATGCGGAAATTTCATCTCTTCTGTTTTGTCAAAATGATAATTCTTTGCAACAATTTCGAAATTAGTTAGAAAAGGGAGTGTGGAAGCTAAACAAGAGAAATTTCGGTCAAATAAGGCGACAGGATTTCCAATTAGTTTTTCTAATGTCTCAATGATTTTTTCTGGACTTTCATCAGCCAACGATAAAGATGTAAACTGGTCATGGATTTCTTTATAATACTGAAGTTTTTTTACTTGAGTATTTAAAATTTCTCCCATCACAGGATACAGAATGTCAACATATGGGACTTCTTTAGGAATTTGGATAATCGGCAACTTACACTTTTCCCCTTCATCGATGATGGACTGGGGAATCTCTTTTACAAAACGATGATTTTTAATCACTAATGCACTAACTTCTTTTTCAGCTAACTTTGCAATAAACTGCTTTTGCTCATTCTCGTTAAAAAAACGAATAGGGTATAAACTTGTTAAAATTAGTTCCCCACCTATTAACCAGTCAGTTATGTCTGGGGCTTCCATAATGGTTGAACCTTTGACGACTTTATGAAGATATTGTTCCCCGCTTAATACAACTGCCTTTTTTAATGATGCTAATTTCAAAACATCTTCAACACGAAATTCCAAGTAGCTCTCCTCCTCTCTACTAAGAAAAGGGCAGAGAAATGCCTCAGCCCTTTGTATTCCGTTTATTACATGTTACTCACAATATAATAACTCTTTTATGATTTTGGAAAACTACCGCTTTCATAAACAACCTCACCATTTACAATGGTCGTCTTCACTTTCCCTTTAAATTCCATATCTACATATGGTGAATGTTGATGACGATAGAACAAATCTTCTTTTTCTAATCTAAAGCTTTCATCTAAATTAACGATTGCGAAATCCGCGTTATAACCAACAGCAATATCTCCTTTACCCTGCAAACCAAAGATTTTTGCAGGATTGGTTGACATTAAGGTAACAATCTTTTCTAAAGGTAGATTACGTTTAGCATAGCCTTCTGTTAGCATAACATTAAATGTGGATTGTGCCCCAGAAATACCACCCCAACCTTCGAAATAATTATCCGTAATCGTCTTCATTGAAGCCGGCGCTGGAGAATGGTCAGAGGAAATCACATCAATTTCACCATTAGCAACTGCCACCCATAAATCTTCTAACTCATCTTCATCTCGTAAAGGAGGCGCGCATTTTGCCAATCCGCCTTTTTCTTCTAAGTCTATTACGGTTAATGATAAATAATGGGCACATGTTTCGACTGTGACATCTACGCCTCTGCGTTTTGCTTCTTCCACTATTTGAACTACTTTTCTGCTGCTTGCATGAACGATATGTAATTTACATCCCGTCACTTCCGCATAAGAAATAATTCTTCGTACAGCTTCTATCTCTGAAATAATCGGTCTTGATTCAACAAAATCACGTGCAGATGTTTTTCCTTCTTGTAACTTCTTCGTTGCAAGCTGATCACAGATTACTGTACTTTCCGCATGAACAGCAAGTAGTGAACCAATAGAGGCGATTTCTTCCATTCCTTTATAAAGCGTCTCATCGTCAGCATGATGGAAATCCTCTATACCGCTTGGCGACATAAATGCTTTAAAGCCGATGACACCATTGTCATATAGTTCCTTTAGATTATCAATATTTTCCGGTACGAGCCCGCCCCAATAGTTCGGGTTTACAACAGATTTCTCTTCGGAAAGTTTTCTTTTTAATTCTAAATTTTCTTTATTTATTGTTGGAGGTGTACTATTTAAAGGCATATCAAAATAAGTCGTTACTCCGCCCGCAGCCAAGCTTTTACTGCCTGTTTCAACGCCTTCCCATTCCGTTCTTCCAGGTTCATTAAAATGCACATGAGAATCTATTAAACCCGGGAAAACATGAAGACCTTCTGCGTTTATTTCGTTAGCACCTGTTGCACTGATTTCTTTATTAATCGATACTTCGGCAATCTTGCCATCCTTAATCGCAATATCTCCTTTGGCAACTGACTTCGAAGTTACAATTTGACCATTTCTTATTATTAAATCGTAATTTGTCATGATAATCGCTCTCCCTTTATTAAGAAAAGTTCGAAATCCTATTTTATTTTACAGTAGATAATAATTTTCCGATTGGTTCCCCTACGATTCCTTGTTGTAAATCGAAAACTACATTTCCGCGAACAATCGTTTTCGTTACACGGCAGTCAATTTTTCTGCCCTCATAGGCACTATGTTTGTTTTTGTAATATAGATTTTCTCTTCTCACAACATAGGATTGATTTGGATCTAGTAAAATAATGTCTGCATCTTTGGTAACAGCTATTTCCCCTTTATAAGGCAACTTAAAACGTTCGGCAGGGTTAAATGCAATCAAATCGACAAACTTTTCTACTGCTAAACCACGTTGTTTTACAGCTAAATCAAACATTAAATCAACGTTATTTTGAACCCCGCTAATTCCGCCCCATGCTTCAAATATGTTTCCTTGTTTCAAGTCTTCTGTACATGGTGAATGATCAGAAGTTAACCAGTCAATATTGCCATTCAATAACTCGTCCCATAATTTCGCTTGGTCTTTTGCTTTTCGAATTGGCGGCTGACATTTTGCTTTTGGACCAATTTCCGCTACTTGCTCAGCAGTCATCGCAAAATAGTGTGGACAAGATTCAACCGTTACATCTAACCCTTCCGAACGCGCTTTTAAAATTACTTGAATAGCTTCTGACGTACTAATGTGTACTAAGTGTAATTTACAACCTGTTTCCTTTGCAAACAAAATGGCACGCTGAACAGCATCTACTTCAGTGAAAATTGGACGTGAATCAACATACTCAGCTGCAGATGTACGGCCTTCTCTGATCATTTCTTCAGTGAGTTTAGACGTAACTGATGGGTTTTCAGCATGGATACATAAAATCCCACCCAATTCTGCTATTTTTTGCATTCCCTTGTACATGGTATAATCATCGACATTAGTAAAATCTCCAGGAATATCACTCGTAATATCGGAAAGGAAACATTTAAACGCTAGAACACCTGCACCTGCTAATTCTTCTAGTTTATCTAGATTTTCGGGTACAAGTCCGCCGTAGAAACCATAGTCAACATAGTTTTGGTTAACCGCAGCATCAAGTTTAAGATCAAGCGCTTCTTTATTAATCGTTGCTGGTAATGCATTCAGTGGCATTTCAACGTAACTTGTCGTACCTCCAGCTGCCATTGCTTTTGATCCTGTTTCAAACCCTTCCCACTCAGTTCGACCAGGCTCACTAATATGAACGTGCGTGTCAACCATTCCAGGCATTACATATTGACCACTAGCATCAATAACTTCTTTTGCTTCATCTGTGATTTCCACCGCTATGCAAGCGATTTTTTCATTTTTCACTCCGATATCGACTTGACGGACACCATCGCGAAATACAACATTTCCATTTTTAATAATTAGATCATACGTCATTACAGTTCCTCCCTAATATTAGGATATTTCATCCTCCAATGGATTAGATATCGTTTTTTTAGCGATCAATGAATAAAGAATGAAAGCAATAATTGTCCCTGTAAAGAAAGACATATCGTAAAGCGGCTTAAAGACAGGAACAAATTGACCAATTAAACTAATAACGCTAGCAATGATAAGCGTAATAATTGCTTGCATGTTAAATCCGTTTTGATAACTATAACTGTTGCTTGAACCATACAACCCATTCATATCAATGCGCTTTTTTGCAACAACAAAATAGTGAGAAAGCATAATACCAAGTACTGGGCTTAATAATCCCCCAATAACTCCCAAGAAAAGGAAAATACTTGTTGAGTTTTCCATGAGCTTCCATGGCATTATTATTATTCCTACAAGTGCTGCAATAAATGCACCTGATTTGAATGTTAATTTTTTCGGGAACAACGATGCTAATTGATAACCCGCTGGAACAATATTCCCCGTAATATTCACTGATAAAGTTGCCAAACAAATGGTTAATACTGATACAGCAATTGCAAATTTGCTATCAAATTTCTCTACTACATCAAGTACGTTCCAAATAGGGGTACCAAATGCAATTTCTGAACCGATGATAACAGCAATACTTGCAAAGGCAAATAATAAGTATGAAAGAAGGATTCCAGCAATTTGCCCAACTGTTTGAACTTTTTGAGAAACTGCTTCCCTTGTAAAATCTGAAATACTAACAGCAGGAGCCGCCCATGTTGCTAAGAGAGCACTTACACATCCTAAGAAAACGAGCAACGCATTTCCTTCAATTCCTTTAGGTACATATTGTATTATTGGAGTAATGCCTCCTGCTAAATTAATAGCCCAAATGGCCATTCCTCCAAATACGATATAAATAATTGGAGAAAGTATTTTTGTGAATTTCCCCAAGATTCCCATTCCACCATAAACAAACATAACGTTTACGGCCCAGAATAATAAGAATGAAATTAACCCAGGTAAACTTAAACCAAAGAAATTCCAATCGCCGCCTAATGTTAAATATACAGGCCACAGTTTCCCGATTAAAATCGTTACAGCAAGACTACCTGCATACGTTTGGAAACCAAACCACATAATTGCTGCAATGACTCCTCTAATTACACCAGGGACCATTGATCCTCTTGTACCAAATGATGTTTTAAGTAACATAGTAGTGGGAACGCCATACTTTGTCCCTGCATGCCCACCTATAGATAAAATTGCCCCTAAAATGAAGGCCGCAAGTATAATTGACCAAAATACTTGACCGACGGATAACCCAAGTGCGAAAAAACCTCCGATTGTTATATAGGCTGGTACGTTATGCACAGACCCCATCCAAAGGGCAAAATAGTTCCCCATACCCCACTTTCGGTCCTCTAACTTAATTGGCATTAAGTCTTTACTAATAGTTTGTTCTTGTTCTGGTGGAGTCTTTACCTGTTCTATGGGAATCGCCCCCTAAAGATATTTTTTTCTGTTAACTTAATGAAAACTAATTTTTCTGGGGTATTCTTATGCCTATACTGATGTCTCTTTTGATCTCTCTTATTTCTGTTGTTGCATCACAATACTCCTACCAATCTCTATAGTTTTTCCCAAACTAATTTGAGCTATTCAGACCTAGAGTTTTTCAACATGATTATTTCAACTATATGAACACAATAGATTTAACAGGATTTTACTTTGTTTACACCGTTCACTACATAAAGAGGATCCTCATTATTTAATACTTTTACAATGTTTTCAGCAGCCATTACTGCCATCGCATCTCGTGCTTCAAATGTGGCGTTACCAATATGAGGTGTTAAAACAACATTGTTTAGTTTTTTCAAGCCTTCTCCAATAGAAGGTTCAAATTCAAATACATCTAATGCTGCACCTTCAATTGTTTTTTCATTCAAAGCCTCTATAAGAGCTGCTTCTTCTACAATTGGACCACGTGCACAGTTTATTAAGTAGGCGGTTCTTTTCATCATGTCAAATTGTTTCGTACTAAACATGTGTTTCATGCTTGGGTTATATGAACAATTAAGTGTAATAAAATCAGCTTGTGTTAATAATTCATCCAACGAAACATATGTAGCATTTAAGGATTTCTCTACTTCCTCGCTTTTTCGGCGTGGGTTGTAGTATATAACTTTCATATCAAACGCTGCAGCCCTTTTTGCGACTGCTTGTCCTATTTGTCCAAATCCGACAATCCCAATTGTCTTCCCCGTTACTTCACGCCCTCGGAAATAAAGTGGCGCCCAGCCGTTAAAGCCAACTGTTCGGCATACTTCATCACCCTCTACTACCCTCCTTGCAACCGCTAACAAAAGAGCGATCGTTAAATCTGCTGTTGCTGCAGTAGAGGCAATCGGTGTATTGGTAGTGGGGATTCCTTTAGATGCTGCATATTCAAAATCTACATTATTGAAGCCCGCTCCATAATTTGCGATAATTTGCAAGTTCGGTGCTTTATCAATAATTTCTTTTGTGACAGGTGTTGATAATAAACTTAATAGGGCATCTTTACCTTGAATACGTGCTTTTAATTGTTCTTCAGAAATTAATGTTTCTCCAGGGAATACCTCTACCTCATGCTTTTCTACTAACAAGTCTAATCCCTTTTGCGGAATTTCTCCTGCAACTAAAATTTTGGCCATTCTAAAAACACCTCTTCAATATTTATGTAATATGAGCATCATTTCCTAACAATTAGTCATTCCCTAAATTCACTCTATTTATAGATGGCAAAACATCTAGCAAGCGCTTTCAGAAAATGCTTATTGTTTGGTATTTCACTTGTATTTTTCTATAAGATGTATGTACAACAGTTAATTATATAGAGAGGAAAACGTACATTCCGTTCATTTGATAATGTAGATAAAATCAAGGTCACACCTTTAGTATGAAGGGATAAAAATCATTAATCTTTTCTTAGTTGCTTTCGATACAACTAAATTCAGGCTTTTTATGAGCCGTTTTCAACGTATATGAGCAATTCTCCTAATTTACCGCTTATTTAAAGGAAATTTACTTTTGTGATATAATTCAATAATACTGAACCATAAATCGAATGATTTCAAAGGTTCGTTAGATAATAATAATAAAAACATTGACCATTTTATAGAAAGTGTGTGTTACAACAAATGAAAACAACTGTCGTTTATAAAAAAAGTGAACAATTTGAAATAAAAGCAGATTTTTATCCCACCACTCTACAGTTTGCTCCTGTCATTGTTTATATTCATGGTGGCGGTCTACTGTGGGGATCTAAAGAAGATATTAAAGTTGAACAAGTTAAATTTTATTTGCAGGCAGGGTTTAATGTATTTTCGATTGATTATCGACTTGCACCCGAAACCAAAATACCTGACATAGTAACCGATATTGCGGACGCACTTTCCTGGCTAAAGAATGAGGGGATAAAACAGTTTGACTATAACCCAGAAAAAATAGCAATGATTGGCGGCTCTGCTGGTGGCTACCTTGCACTTTTATCTGGAACTTTCGAGACAAAACCGCAAGCCATTGTCTCGTTTTATGGATACGGTGATATTACTGGAGAGTGGGCATTAAAACCAAGCCCTCACTATAAAAAAATGACAGCTGTTCCAAAAGAACTTGCGGACATGCTCGTATCAAATGAAGTCATTACCGTTGGACCGATTCAAAAACGTTACGCTATATATATGTACGCAAGACAAAATGGTGTTTGGATGGAGAAAATAAGCGACATGGACATAAAAGAGCTTCAGTCGTTTTGCCCGTTATACTCTTTAGATGCGGATTATCCACCAACACTTTTATTACACGGAACAATAGACGAAGATGTCCCATACGAGCAATCAGTATTGATGTCCGAAGCATTGACGAAATCTGGAGTAGAAAACCAATTGATTACTATTCCAAACGGAAAACACGTATTTGATGAAGATTGGCAAAGTGCAACAGTGCAAAATGCATTTGATCATGTCATTCAGTTTCTAAGAAAGCATCTTCAAGAAGACAATTGATCCAAAACAAGAGAGGGTGTTCCACTCAATTTGAGCGGAACACCCTTTCTGTTGTGAGGAGTATATGTGGCAACACACGACACATGCTCGATTTCTTTTTAAGTGGAATCGAGCTTTTTTTATTTAGCTTCCCTCAGCTTCTAATTCAATTCATTTCTCTTTAGGTTCCTATTAAATCAGATTGCCTTGTCACATTCCCCAGCCCTAATTAGGTACTAATAGAACCGTTCTAATCATATTCTTAAAAGGAAAACAGTAAGAAGGAGTGTAAAGTTATAGAAGTTAAGGTTCGCTTACTGCCCATTGTAACTAAGATAAATTTACCCACTGTTTTGAAAACAGCTATACTGCCGGGTGACTCAATGGAAAGATTATTTATCGCAACCCAGGTAGGAGAGATTTTTTACATAGGAAATGGAGTTATAAGAAATTTTTTAGATATTCGCTCGCGAATCATAAAACTTGGCGATTCTGAACTAGGTGTTTCTCGTGGTGGATATGATGAAAGGGGTTTGCTAGGTCTAGCGTTTCATCCCGATTTTTATTATAACGGTCTGTTTTATCTTCATTATTCAGTAGCTGGTACACAAGGTCCGGATGCTCTATCAGAACGTTTTATGCCTAACCCGTGTGATCCCGGAACTTTAAACCTAAGGTGGATAAATAGAGAAACTCAATATAATCATATTGATACAGTTGAAGAATGGATTTTACAATCGAATGGTCAACCTCAAAAGCGACGGACATTACTTAACTTAAGAAGACCATTTTTAAATCATAATGGTGTCAATAGCTTAAACTTTTCACCTGAAACAGGAAAACTCGTTTTAACAACCGGAGATGGTGGGTCAGGTTATGATCCATTTAATTTAAGTCAGAACGATATGGAAATAGCCGGTAAAATAATTGAAATCGATGTAGTTAAGAATACATTTATTGATAATCCACCCGTAGTCACACGTTTTAATGAACTTCCCGCAACTATTCAGGAAACACTTACGGTAATCGCCAAAGGCGTTCGAAATATTCCAGGCATTTCATATCAAAGGTTTTATGATCAATATATCAAATATGTGGGAAATGTCGGACAGGATTTGGTAGAGTCTATCTTTTCATTCGTTCAATATAAACCAATACCAGTTACTCAGCTTGTTCAGAATTCATTAATGAAATCTAAGTCTGACCAAGAAGGATTTATTAACTTTGGCTGGCGAGGGTGGGAAGGTGCTTTTCCTACTTCGATTATAAGGGGCTGCTCTGCAAATCCAACTATGGAGGAGAAAACAATTGCTTATTACAATGAAGCTGTAAAAAATTCAATGAGGCGTCTTCAGCCTTTAACTAGTTATTTTCATAAAGATCCCCGACCCGATAAGTTTGGAGGAACTGCACTTACAGGTGTGCAAGCTTATATGGGGAATGGAATCCCCAATTTAACAGGAAGCGTTGTGTTTACCGATCTTCTAGCCCGACACGCGGAATCTCAACTTCCGGGTAAAGGGGTTTTAGCCTATACTAGGGTAAGAACAGATAGTAAACCAAATGATTTTAGTGTTATTCAAACCGATTATAATTTTGGGTCCGGGTCAGCTTATTATGTTACTTTAGGTACGAATCTAGATCAAACGAGACTATATTTAGGAGTTTATGGCTCTATGAACGTGACTGATTTTAATCAAGGTACTATTTTTGAAATTGTTCTATGATTCATCACTATAAAATTCTACTTTCTACCAAATAAATCTCTTTCTTGGATTTAATTGAATCGAAAAAAAAACAAACAAGAGAGCAATCGGCTCCTTGTTTATTTATTTTTCCGGGTAATTAAAAGCCGAACACCTTGATTTCACTCGAAATATTTGTATTTTCCTTACAATAGAACGGTTATGTTGCTTGTCCTGTAAGACAACTACGAGAGTTACCAAGTTATAACGGTCTTAAATTTTTTAAAAAAGAATAAAGCCATCTCAACCCATAACCAGTTATAAAGGAAAGAAAATATAAAAATACTTCCTGCTGTAAGAAATGAATAAGATTCGGATACGGCTGGACCAAGTACGGGAAAGTGGAAAACATATAGTAGAGTCATAATACCTAACGTTAAGAGAATGGCACCAATAATAATAATGTTTAATCTCTTCTTGAAAAAGGAAAAAGCTGCACCTATACCAACCCCTATCACCCCTGTTGTAAAAGGGAAAATGACTATTTCACTTGGAAACAGAATGAATAGCAACAGGATGGTAAGAAAATAAGACATCACTCCCATCTGAATGGAAAACATAGCACCAATCAAAATAGGTAAAGTGGCAAATGGGCTGATAAAATATCCGATCCCTGGTAAAAAGCCACCAGCTGCCTGAAGTACAGTAGCCATACAGGCGAGTAAAGATCCTAAAACAAGCCTCTTCACTTTTGTATGTTTACGAAATTCTAATTGGGCAAATCGAACATCATCTGAAATTGATTTTAAAAACACATCGGTCCACCTCATACAAAACGTTTTTTAGATACAATACAACGCTACGTCCCCCAACAATCAAAAAAAATTTCCTTTTAAATCAGAACTTCTTATAAAAATAGTACCTATTTAAATCAATCCTTCTTCGATCAACGCTCATTTTAACCATCCATGCAGCATAAAGTAGTGCTGCACCACAGGGAATGAAAATGGTTAGAGGAGTCATACTAGTAGCCCACAAAATACATTGACCTATTTATGTACGCCCTCCTCTTTTTAACGATTGAGAAGAGTCTTGAAGAAACTTATTTTCATGGTAGTTTAAGAGAGAAATTACTAAAACACATTTTTAAATTATTCGATTTCATGAACATAATAAACGAAACGATACCGACAGTATTTATATTTAAAATTCTGCCGGTCCTTGATTTTGAGAGTTGGCATTAGATATATTAAGAGCCATAAGGACGGTTGTATGGTTAATGATGGTATGGATAATGATGGTATGGATAGCGATAGTATGGTGGGTAGATTGGGTAGAATGGGTAAATAGGGAAAAATGGGTATTGATAATGTGGATGTCGTCTTCTGTAAGGTCTCCCATAACCGTCATAACCGTATTCATCATCGTACCTGTCATGTCGATCGTAACCAAATTGTGTCATTATTTTTTCCTCCTTTGAATATGATTTAGGTTATGCTATGTAAGAATTGACAGTCTGTACATTCGCCTATACTCAGCATTGCTAAACTTCAATTGGTACATCAAGTAGTTTTATAAAAAAAGACACCTAAATAATATTAGGTGTCCTAAGGCTCCGTTACTTAAGTATAATACTTCACAAATTGTTGAATAAATATATCAAATGATAAATCGAGAGGTGTGGCGTATTTTTGCTAACAAACCTCTTTATCGGGATAAGTTTGAAACCTTTTTTACTACCCATACATATAGTATTGAAAAAGCAAAAAGGAGTTATACTTTTGGAAATACCAGTTTCCGGATTCATGTATCATTCAGACGATTCTGATCCTACGCATTCCCATCAGCTTCTTATTACTCAATGGGATGGAAGACCCGTGCCCGCTCATGTCCACGAATTTAGAGGTGTTACATCTTTTAATGTAGGACATAATCATGTATATGCCGGAACTACTGAACCAGCACCAAGTGGTGTACCACACAATCATAGATACTTTACTTTTACATCTGTCGATGATCGACATCGACATGAGATTCGAGGAGTTACCGGTCCAGCTATTCCACTTCCTAACAGCGGTCATTATCATGAGTTTAGTGGATTTACTACTGTAAATGGTGATAATCCACATAGACACAGTTATAGCGGAAGAACAAGTTTATAATGGCGTTTTCTGACTCGCAATTTTTATAAAAATTTTAAATTATATAACAACCACTCATTATCAAACAAACCCTTTGGGCCTCCAAGGGGTTTTTACTCTTCAATGGGGTGCGTTTACTTAAAATAGGCAACTTCTTGTTAGACTTTGAACAAGAAGTTGCCTATTTCTTTGATCTTTTTTATTCTTTTTCTTTTAAAAATGTGAGTATTCGCTTGAAATTGACCGCAAACATCACCGTGGCACCTTGTATTTCCATGCCAAATAGACGCATATCATAAACTAGGTAGTGAACAAAGCTACCCGAATAAATCTATCTCACAAATGTAATAAAGTAAAAATCTTTAAAGGTGTAGGTATATGTGCAGTTCAAAGTGACCCGAAAACCTGAGTGGGCGCCTTTCACTTTTATTATTAGGTGCTACAAATCATTAATCGTATCAATTAATCCATCTGAGGAATGTGCAATCATTTCAATTGCTTGATTTAACTCATTCAAAATGGTAGAAATTATAGTGATTTCCTCATTGGATCGTTCACTCTGCATCTTAATTCCGGACATTGCTTCTACAATATCATTAAAAGAATTAGAAACCTGATTATATGTTTCTGCACCATCATTAATAAGATAGTTCATTTCTGAAACGGATTGAGTCATGTCTATGATTCCATCATCTGTCTCTTGAATGAGAGCGGTCACATTATCAATTGCCTTTTTGGTTTCTTCGGAAAGTTTTCGAACTTCAGATGCAACGACAGCAAAACCTGCACCGTGTTCTCCTGCACGAGCTGCTTCAATTGCAGCGTTTAGCGCAAGCAGATTTGTTTGATTGGCGATTGCTGTAACTAAACCAACAATTTCTCGAATTCTATTAGAAGAAATTTGGAGTTGCTCCATTTTTTTCTGCAATGTGCCAATACTTTCATGTATTAATTGCATTTGTTTAGTTTGTTTACCTAGAAGGAGTTGCCCATCTATTGATTTCTCCTCTGTATGTGTAACAAATGAGAGACTTTGTGTTGTAAATTCTTCTATCGCTTTAGCTTGGGAAGCTAGCTGTTCAACAGATGCACTTGTTTCTTCACTTACAGCAGCTAGTTCTTGAGCAGTATTGTAAACGCCTTGTTTAACGGAATCTTGCAGAGCTTTTACTTCTAACCGCAGCCTCGTATTTTCTAATTCATAGGCTTCTAATACCAATTGTTGTTCTAAATTTAATATTTTATTGATAGCAGTTATGGCATTAGTTCGATCTTCAGTAGATATCGATAATCCAATCACAAATTGTGAAAATTCATAGTGTAACGTTTCAAAAGCACCCATATACCATTTAGGTTCTAGACCAATTCTGACATGTACTTGTGCAATTTTTTTCCTTTGAGACAAATAGTTAGAGTCAATTACTCCAGCGAACATTTCATACAAATGGTGATACAATGTTTTTTTCAGTCGTTCGACACTGCTATTATCTGTAATAATCTTCATTAATTTAGGTTCAGCTTCTAAAGATTTATAGAAACGTACTACCGTATTATTTAATATTTTTTCAATGTAAGGTTGTAGATGTTGAAGAATAGAAAGGTCTTTTTTAGTTAAGTGAATTAAAGCAATTTGTTTTTGTACTTCTGGCTCATTTGAGATATCCAATGTTACAGGAAGCATTTGTTTAAAATCAATTGTGCTTGTTGAATCCTTCTTGTTAAAAAATAGAGCCATTTAAAGTTTTCTCCTTTTGATAGTAGCTAAGTGGCTGAGGTTTTCCAAGCAAATATCCTTGAAATCCATCACAGCCCGCATCTAATAAATATTTTAGTTGTTCTTCCTCTTCAATTCCTTCTGCAAATACTGTAAATCCAAGCTCATGTGCTAAATGTATGATTCCGTTAATAATCGCTTTACTTGTTGGGCAATTTAAGGCATCTTTTACGAAGCTTTGATCAATCTTTATGCAGTTAATCGGAAAGTCCTTTAAATGCTTTAAACTAGAAAAGCCAGTGCCAAAATCATCTAATTCTACTTCCATTCCAACATCTCGTAATTGACGAATAACAGACACTACATAATCTGTCCTTGTAGTTGAAACCCCTTCAGTAATTTCAATTTTTATATAGCTTGGATCTATCTCATAGTCGTTACATAGTTGTTTCAGCTTTGAAATGAGCTTCGTATCAAAAAACTGTTTTAGGGACAAGTTAAATGCAACTTTTACTTTTTCCCCAGTAGCTTCTTGTAATTTGGGCAGATCTTGTAACACAAGCTCAAATAATAAATAACCTAATGGAATGATTAACCCTGTTTGTTCAGCTAATGGGATAAATTCACCTGGAGATACTGAACCTAAAATAGGATCATTCCATCGCACAAGCGATTCAAAACTAGTAAACTCCATTTCAGTATTACACTGAGGTTGGTAGTGCATGATAAAACGTTTTTCTTGAATGGCTTCATGCATAGCATTTTTAAGTGTTAATTTTCGATTTGTATCAATAATCATACTGTTATTAAAGAAAGCATATGTATTTTTTCCACTTGCTTTTGCTACGTTTACTGCATGGAATGCACTTTGCAGGGTATCCTCAAATGTATCCGTACTAGTTGGTAATTTAGAAACACCTACACTAAACGTTATGTAATAATCTATGTCTAAGTATGAAATCGGGCTCTCAAAATGATGCATTAAGGAATGAATTATTTTCCTTACTCCCTCTTCAGTTGTATTGCATATAACAGAGAATTCATCATTAAAGACTCTCGATAAAACGTGCTGACTACTCTGGAGAGCATCAGATAGACGTATTCCAACTCTATTTAAAATTTGATTGGCATGGAAAAGTCCTAGACTTTCATTGATGCTTTTGAAATCATCTAAGTTAAGGACTAGTAGAAAAAACTTTTCCTTATTGTTTAATCTATTTCTAACTTCATTTTCAAAGAATATGGCATTAGGAAGACCTGTTAGGACATCCTCGGTGACTTGTTTTTGAAGAAGAACTTCGAGCTCTTTTCTTTCTGTTATATCATGTCGAATCGCAACATATTGATAGGGTTTTCCCTTTTCGTCTAAGGAAGGGACTATGGATGTGTCCACCCAGTAAATAGAACCATCCTTTGCTTTATTTCGAATTTCACCTCTCCACGATTTCCCCACGGAAATTGTTGTCCACATATCTTGAAAAAAAGATTTTTCATGGAAATCTGAATTGATGATACTATGTGTTTTGCCTATTAACTCTTTAGAGGTGTATTGAGATATCTCACAAAACTTATCATTTACAAATGTAATCTTACCTAAAATATCTGTAATCGCTAATATAGTAGTGGAGTTTAGCGCAGCTTGTATGTCATATAGTTCTTTCAAATCCTTTTGAATCATTAGCTTTCGCTCCTAACACGAATCTTCACAAAAATTGACTTAATTGATACCGTAAATTCATTATAGACTATAGTACCATATCTAACTATTGTTTTCTTCGATTAATAGTATAAATGAACCTGAATTATTCACGCCAGCTTGATTTGCCGGGAAGGAAGGATTTCCTATGGTAATAAAACTTATTACAACAAGGTTGCAACGCCTATTTCCGAAATCCGACATCATAAAACACCTTAATCTTCATGGTTTCAGACACACACACGCATACTTTACTTTTAATGAAGCTGGAGTAGCTGTTAAAGAAATTCAACAACGATTAGGCCATACCGATATAAACACCACTATGAACATTTATGCACACATGACAAAAAACATGGAAGAAAAGGCCTCCCAACAGTTTAGCAAACTGATGAAAGACCTTCTCTAAAATTAGTCATATGCATTTTTTTACACACCGAAGTGGTCAAAAAGTGGTCAAGCAGTTCAAAACGAACTGGAAACCTTTCATTTACAAAGGGTTTCTGGTTATTTTTATATCATGCAGTCCATAAGGTGAGAGTGTGTTATATCTTTAACGATGTTTGCGAAAAGTTCGGTATATCAAGGGTTTGCTGAATCTAGGGTGTAACATCTTTAGCGGGAATTTACTATTTTCCACTTGATTGTGTTAGCAAAATGTTTGCACCTGAAAATTTTTTTTCGGAAGTCTTGTTTACAATATACTCAAAAAGGGGGGAATGAATATTCTCCTTCTTCATTCCCCTTCCTCTTTTTATTCAGTCCAAAGCCATTAAACTCTTATACTACAATCGATTATGCTAGAGAGTCCCTCTTATTTTAGGAAGTTTAAGAGGTTAGAGAATGAAGCTGCTAGGCCTTGATAGTATCCAACCATTTTATCCTTTAAAGAGATTTGGTCGGATTCCTTTTCTACCTCATTTTGACTCGTTTGTTCTGTTTCAGTAGCCGAAATCACTTCCTCATTTACTGTTTGTACTGGTTCTTCAAGATCTGATACTGTATTTTCCACTGATTCTACGGTTTCTTGCTCTGGTGTTTCTACATCAGAAGGTTGATCTTCATTTTCTTCAACAACTGGGATTTCTAGATTAACGTCAGTATCATTTGTTAGATCTGTATTTGCGTTATCAACAGGGATGTCTTGGGATGTATCTGTTTTACCAGCATCAGCAGATATATCGGATACTACATCAATTGCTTCAACGTTTTCAGATTCATCACTTGTTTGCGCTAATTTTTGTTCAATAAGGGTTTGATAGTATCCAATAACACTTTGATAGCCATTACCGATAAACTGATAAGTTTCATCTACCCATGTACTAGAGTTATCTTCTTGATTGTGTGAACCATCTACTTGGCCTTCTTCAGCTGTTGGTACTTCTGTTTCTTCAGCTGCTACGTCTTTTTCAACTGCTTCTGTAACACCTTCTACTTGGCCTTCTTCAGTTGTTGGGGCTTCTGTTTCTTCAGCTGCTGCGTCTTCCTCAACTGCTTCTGTACCTTCTTCTGCTTGGTCATCTTCAGCTGTTGGTGATTCTGTTTCTTCTGCTGCTTCGTCTTTTTCAACTGCTTCTGTACCTTCTTCTACTTGGCCAGCTTCAGCTGTCGATGCTTCTGTTTCTTCTGCTGCTTCGTCTTTTTCAACTGCTTCTGTACCAGCTTCTACTTGGCCAGCTTCAGTTGTTGGGGCTTCTGTTTCTTCTGCTGCTTCGTCTTCTTCAACTGCTTCTGTACCAGCTTCTGCTTGGCCTTCTTCAGTTGTTGGGGCTTCTGTTTCTTCTGCTACTTCGTCTTCTTCAACTGCTTCTGTACCAGCTTCTACTTGGCCAGCTTCAGTTGTTGGGGCTTCTGTTTCTTCTGCTGCTTCGTCTTCTTCAACTGCTTCTGTACCAGCTTCTGCTTGGCCTTCTTCAGTTGTTGGGGCTTCTGTTTCTTCTGCTGCTTCGTCTTCATCAACTGCTTCTGTACCAGCTTCTACTTGGCCAGCTTCAGTTGTTGGAGCTTCTGTTTCTTCAGCTGTTCCTTCTTCAACTGCTTCTGTACCTTCTTCTACTTGGCCTGCTTCAGCTGTCGGTGCTTCTGTTTCTACAGCTGTTCCTTCTTCATCAGCTGCTGTATCATCACTTATTTTATCTTCTTGTAGCACATCATTATTTGTTTCATCTATATTAACATTATTATCTGGATCATCATTAGTCGCTCCGGAATTAACTTGGGCTAGTTTGCTAACTAGTTTACCTTTTTCAGGAGATCCTGGTAGACTTTTTGCTAATGCAGAAACTTCCTGACCATGATTTTTCACTTGTTTAATAATTTCCGGATTAACGCCCTTTGTATCAAGCTCTGCTGCAGAAATAGGTGCACCAGCTGCTAAAAAGGTTGCAGCCATCATTGATGTTGACATCACTAGTGGTGCTACTTTCTTCGACAAGTTTTTATTTACTTTCTTAGAATCCATTTGTTTTTTATTCATTACTTGATCTCTCCTAATTCGTATTTTTTCTACTGATAGGATGGATTTTTCATAAATTCCGTTATTATCATTTCACCTCATATCAGCCCGAGTAAGATTATTACTCAAATTTTCCGGCAGCACCATCATCTGCCTGCCTTGAATATACCAAATCTTTGTTACCGTATTATTTTACTCTGATTAAAAAAAATGACGCTTCCATTACGTATTTGTAGAATTTTGCAATATATGAAATAATATATATAGCCCAAACAACTCTATTCTAAAAAATAATTATGCTTTCATATTTGTTCACTCTGGTATTTCAAGTGTTTCCCAACCTCGTATAATTTGATAAAATTGTCCAATTTTTTCTTTACAAATAAAACTAGAAAGTAAATATTATCAAAATAATATAACAATTATTCAATAACTGTTTATATTTAATCATTGATAGCTTGCCTGTAGTTGTCAAAAATAAGGGTATTGGTATTCTCCCCGTTCCCCTCAAACCCTTCCCATTCCTGCCCTATTGTACATTGAATTTAAAAAACAGACACATTATTTTTGGTGTCTGTTTCATTAATTATATATCGTAATTATTCAGTAATATTTGTAGTCTCGGAATAAAGTTCGATTAAATTAACTTAATAAAACTCAATAAAAAAGCAAATAGAATAAGTGAAGTTGGGCCAATGTTTACTGGTGTAGCCAATGGGAGAGCAGACGGGATGGTTGGTGTATGGCTCCCAACTACACATGTTTAATTTGATAATACCCATAAGGACGATTTCGTTGACCTCGGACGAAATCGTCCTGGGGAGAAGAATGGACTATTTTTTTACTTTGACGCTTTAAAAAACTAATAACTATGTACGGTTCACCATAGCATATTTAAATGAGGTTTCTCATATCGAGACTCGGGACTAGCAAATCCTTTTGAAAATGAAAGGGACCCCATGAAGGGATCCCTATACATCGTATTTATTTATTTTTAGTTGTCTACATATGCGTTAACAGGCGATCCTTTTGACCAAGGAAATATGCCATCAGTTTCTTACATTGAGGAATAGAAAATCCTAAAATTGGACCTAATCCAAACGCAATAAACACTGTTCCAATTCCAACAGGCCCCCCTAACATCCAACCAAGAAGAAAAATGAGTACTTCTATTCCATTTCTAACCAACGGAATACTCCAACCCGTTCTTTCAATGATTAAAAACATAAAGCTGTCTCTAGGACCTGCTCCAAAATCAGCAGATACATATAATCCAATACCGTACCCAATTAAAACAACACCTATGATAAAGGCAATTGTTGCTCCTGCTAAACTATCTATGCTAGGTAAGATCAAATTAAAAAGATCAATAAATAATCCTAATAACAACATATTCAGAAAAGCCCCTATTTTTGGCCACTCCTTATTGAAACTTGAACTGATCAACAAAAGTAAAAATCCACTTATTATCGACCAAGTTCCAATAGTAAAGCCAAATTTAGTGAATAGACCATAATGAAAAACATCCCATGGTCCAATCCCTAAATGCTTTCCTTCAATGGTTAAAGATATGCCAAATGCTAACACCATTAATCCAAAAACAAAAAAAGACCAGCGTAGAATCCATTCCTTTTTCATAACCGCTCCTCTATCTTATATCACACTTTTTTATTAATATAACATTAAATTTGGACAGAATTTATAATCTATATTTTCCGAAATATCATCCAAAATAATATCTTTCATTTTCTTATTAAAGGAGAGTCATGGAGTCTTATTCGTTTTAACAACTGAAAAGCTGACGAAGGAAATATCAATATCATTTAGCCACGTCAACTTTTTCTTTTTTAAAACTTATTTAGTTGAAAGAAAAAGAACTCATTTTCTTATGGTACGGTTCACCGTACCAACTTCTAAGGTAATATAAAATGGAGGAGCATTTTTACGACCTCTCCTCACTAATTATATAAATAAAATTTATACGCAAAAAAAGGCCACGGAGACAGGTACTTCGGCTTATTGAGCCAAGAAACCTGTCCCGTGACTTTCACGTCCCCATGATTTTCTGTTAGAATTAATAACTACTGGTTATAGTGAAAATATAGAAAACAATAGGGTGGTACTTATGGTTGGAATGGGATATCGGACAATTAAGACTGCAATAGGAGCAGGGTTAGCAATTTGGATTGCGAGTTTACTCGACTTGGAATTTGCATCATTTGCAGCCATAATCGTTATTATGTGTATTGAGAAGACAAAGAAAAAGACATTACATTCCATTCAGAAAAAGTTTTTCGCATCTCTTTTATCCTTAATTCTTGGTTCCATATGTTTTGAAATATTAGGATATCATCCAATTGTCTTAACTCTATTTATCTTATTGTTTGTCCCAATCCTTGTTAAAGTGCGTATTCAGGACGGTCTTGTCACAAGCATAGTTATCATTTTACATATTTATACAGTGAAGGAAGCAAGCCTAGAAAACTTATTGAATGAACTCTATATTATTTTCATCGGTATAGGAATCGCCTTACTCGTAAACAGCATTATGCCAAGCTTTAAGAATGAAATTGAAAAATATAAAACAGAAATTGAAAATAAATTTAGCGTTATTCTATACGAATTCTCATCACTTTTAAAGGATAGTGAGCGAAACTGGGACGGAAAAGAATTAGTCGAAGTAGAAAATATCCTTAATCAGGCTAAAAACATTGCTATACAAGATGTAGAAAATCATCTGTTAAGAAAAGAAAATAAAGATTATTATTATCTCGAAATGCGAGAGGATCAACTGGAAATCCTAAAACGGATGCTAGCCATTCTAAGCATTGTTTCTTCTTCAGAATTAGATGTCAAACAAAAAGGAATGCTTGCTAATATCTTTCTGAATATCAGTCAACACGTTGATTCAGGAGATACAACCATTGCATTAAAGCAATTAGAGGAGTACGAAGAGTCCATACGTGAAACAGAATTACCGAAGACAAGGGAAGAATTTGAAATTAGAGCAAATCTATTTTATTTAAATTTCGAGATTAAGAACTACTTAATTATTAAGAAAAATATTTTTAAAAGAAGTAAACTTTAGCTCCAGAGGCTAGTCATCATCTTGGCAATGGCCACGGGGACAGGTTTCTCGGCTTATTAAGCTAAGGGACCTGCCCCATGGTTTTTCCCTGAAGTAACCAATATTGAGAAATGGCATTGCTGATATGTTAGAGATTCTTTATGAATTGTCAGCAGCACTATTTACTAATGCAAAAGGTGCTTTTTTAAAACCTCATTTACTTATCTATACGGTTCACCGCAAATAAAATAATACATTTTCCATTTTTTTAATTAGCTTTACCTCACTACAATATTTCTTCATTCAATCTTTTCGCACAAGTAACGAACAGCACTCAACATGTGTAGAGTATATGATTTATCTTTGCCAAACCAGAGCGACATCCGGGTATCCTATCGTAATCAAAACAGTACAACTGAGCATGGCAATACTGCTTGTTCTTGCAAATTTATATCTACTAATTAACCCAAAACTCTTTACGACATACACATACATCGCTTCTTGCAGAGGCCGGCTAGCACTCGAACAAATCACGGATAGACTTGGTCATTCAGATGATCAAATCACCAAGAATGTCTATCTCCACGTTACAAAAGAAATGAAAAGAAACTTCCCAAGAGTTTGCACAACTAATGGGAAGCCACTAAATTATCCACTATGTTAGCATGCCACTATCACCTTTACATACAAACCCATACATATCAAGGGTTGCAACGTCTTATTACATCATTCTGCACGTAAGTTGAAAGCGTGTAATATCTTTAACGATGTGTCCCAAAAGTGCGCTATATCAACATTTGTAAAAATGTTCATTGTAATATCCTGAAAACCTTTCATTACTTATAGATTTCCTTCGTGTTCAATCCAAGAAAATTTATACATTGTTATTGAGTTTACAGAGCTAGCAATTAGAGTTGATGAGTTATTTATTATCATAGCGTACTAAGCCGTAGTTCATAAAAATACTGAACAATTGGATGCTTTAACTTCATCTTCTCAGCCATGTTTAAAATTCGTTTTTTTCCAACCCTTCTGTCCACCAAAGCTAGAATATTCAATAGGATATCATTGCTCTCTATGCTTTCCTCTATAGAAGTGGATAAAAACTTATTAGCTACAACGATAAAATTTGATTTACTTAATGATGACTGCGCTGACAAAAGCTCCTTTGAATATTCTGATAATTTTCTACCCCTTGCTATTACTTGTAAACGATCCTCTGGAACTATCCCCTTGGTTTCTTTTCTTACCGCTTCAATTTCCTCATCGTTGATAGGAATTTGGATATCTGAATCATTCTTAATTTCCAGCTCCGTCTGATACCATCTGATTAAAGTAGTTTTATCACTCATATTGAGTACATTCTTTTTATCTACCGCAATATAACAAAGTCCTGCTTTATCAGGTAAATAACGGTAGCTGGTTGCAAGGTATTCAACCCTTCCATATAATGCAGGACAGAGAAAACTCTCCAGATTTTGCTTCAATTTGCTCCAGGCCATGTAATTCTCCTTAATTTTTATATTATAAATATTTTTTGGGGCAGTCGTTCTATTATCCATAATACAATAACCAACACGTCGATCATACTAATGATATATCGAGCATATCATATCTATAATAATCATCCCTACCATAAATAAGAGGTGACCCATGAGGGTCACCTCTTATTTTCATATTACCCGTTTCACCTGTACTACAGTACTATTCATTATAAACACTCATTGACTCAATAAAATCAATTATAGAAGTTATCAGGTTTGGTGTGGTAAGCATCACCGCGATATGATACGCTAACGTGATAAATATTTTTCATTAAACCTCATTCCAAACTTAACATCAAAGCTTCAAATACTTCTGTATAAACTTCCCTTTTAGCTTTGCCAATATGTTCGATTTGGTGATCGTCATATCTACTAAATCAGTAGGAAATGTTGTAAGCACTTCATAGCCATCCTCGGTTACACGGATGGTATCGGAGTGTCGATATCCACCTACCCCCTCAATATAGATGCCCGGCTCAATCGTAATCACCATATTTTCCTCTAATATTTCGTTGCTACCTTCTGCAATATACGGTCCTTCGTGATTTCGCAATCCGACTCCATGCCCGGTACGATGTAATAAACGATTAAGTAGCCCATGTTGATCAAAGTAAGCTCGTGATTCTGCATCGACATCTGCTGCCATTACACCAGCTCGCACCATACTCAACGCCCGATTTCGTGCATTTTGCATATGTTGGAACATTTCCATATCGTCTTTGGTAGGTTGTCCAAGAAAAAACGTCCGTTCACACTCTGCTGAATATCCGTTAATTCGATAATAGGCCATCGCGACGTTCGGTCCATCCCCAAATCGATCACCTAACTCAGGAATACTATGCGGCATCGCACTTGTCGGTGCATTCCAAACTGCTGTGAGCAATGAAGTTGTGATTGGGTCAAATTGCTTTGATTTTATAAGGTTGGTTTGTACTTTTTTTGACAAGGTAAATGGTTCTAACACACTTGCACCGTGATAAATCGTATTAAAAATATCCTCCATTGCTTCATCGCACACTTTAGCACTCATGCGAATTCTTTCAAGTTCATAGACGCTTTTCACTTTACGTTGTGCTTCGACTAACTGCGCTAAAACTAGTTCCTTTGCTTGCATGAGATGATATACGTCTGCACGCACGTTACTCTCAATTCCTACTCTTGAATAACCTTGGATCAATTGGTTTAATTTATCATACCAATTGCTGCCCTCTGAAGATGGAAACTCCCAATAAGAAACAATATCATAACCGATAATACTTTTATGTACGTGGGATTCTTCAAGCTTTGGTACAAGTAATTTAGGTGTTTGATCGGGGACAACGATGATAAAAAAGGGGCGTTCCTCTGGTTTGTATGTAATGTTTGTGTAATACCAGATGTCTTCTTCGGTAGTAATAATATAAGCGTCATATTGGTTCGCAATTAACCTCTCTTGCAATTGCTTCATCCGGTTGGTTAATTCTTGCTTGAGCATTCCTATCACCCCAACATATTTTTTACAATTCTCATAGTTTTCCTATTGTATGCATTAATTTAGTGAAAAATGCCTTTTAGCTAGGTGAATAGGGTGTCTTAAGCATTGCTTTATTCATTATCTATTATTTAGCAATATTAGCTATATGTTGTCGTTTTTTATCTCTATGTGGATGAAGATGTGATAAAAGCTTTAATACTTCACAAAGAGAATCAAGAAAAAATCATTCGACAGTTAGGTGATGCTTATAATAATCAAGATTTTATCTTTGCCAAAACAGAGTGGCGACCCGGATATCCTATCGTAATCAAAACGGCACAATTGAAAATGGCAAGACTGCTTGCTCTTGCAAACTTAAATCTCGAATTAACCCCACACTCTTTACGACATACACACACATCGCTTCTTGCAGAGGTTGGTGTAGCACTGGAACAGGAACAAATCATGGATAGACTTGGCCATTCCGATGTTCAAATCACCAAGCATGTCTATCTCCACGTTACAAAAGAAATGAATAAAGAAGCTTCCCAAAAGTTTTTACAACTAATGAGAAGCCTCTAGATTATCCTCTATGTTAGTATTTTACTTTCAACTTACATACAACCCATATATATCAAGGGTTGAAGCTTCTTATTACATCATGCCACCCAATCCAGATAGTTAATAGAAGAAAATAGGGCTAAGAAACCCTACGATATCAACGTTTTCTAAAATTTACTTTTAATTAAATAGTTATAAAATTTTACGAGGACAGAGCCGAGGACAAATACTTGAGGATTGGGGAACAAGTGTGAAATGTTCCAATTAAACTAACGGTGCAGTTTAGTGCAAGTAGAAAAGGTATTAAACAAGGATAGATATCCTTGTTCTAACGGGGTGCTTTAGTGAAATATAGAGCTGATAATAAAGCTCTTTTCTTGTTCAAAAGACGCGGGATAGCTGAATAAGTGATGTACTTAAAAAGTATAAGTGTAGAAATATTAATAAAGGTTTGATCGGTGGCATTTTAAGAAAAAAAGCATACGTTACTTATGAAAGATAAAAAGGGGTGGAAAAGTTGAACGAAGAGCTTCAAGAGTTAATTAATAATTTGATTCAAGTTGAAAATTACTCATCTGCACTTTACTTGGCGATGTCAGCTCAAATGGGGAGGCAGAATTATACAGGGATGGCTACATGGCTTCGTTTGCAATCAGAGGAAGAGCGGACACACATGTTAAAATTAATTGATTATATGATCGATAAAGATGCCACGGTACAATTAACAAGTGTTCCTACCTTACCTAGTGATTTTGGCTCACCATTGGAACTTTTTCAAAAGGTGCTTGAGCATGAAAAGTTTGTAACGAACTCATATCGTCAAGCGTTCAATTATGTAAACCAAGCGGATCCACAGGCAACCGTCATTATACAAGATTTTTTAATAGAACAGATTAATGAAGAAGCACAAACACAAACAATTATTTCCAGACTCACTATAGCTCAAAATAATCCGTCTGCCATTCTATTGGTTGATCAGGAATTGGGCAAACGGCAGCCAGCAGCTACCCCTGCTGCCCCAGCTGGAGGTTAAAGAACATTATACAAATAGTTGTGATTTCAGAAAGCTTAAGTCTAAGTACATTCCTTTAACAAGTTGCATAGGATGATTTTATAAACTGTGAAGGGATTGAGAAAAATGTATTATGATCCTTATATGTATCATTACCCTTATTATGCTAATGTACCAATGAATAACTATGGAAGACAATCGGTATATTGGACATATCCTAATGAGTTAGAACATGTAAACAGATTTGGTTCTTATCGCTCTTCCAGTAGTGATAGTAGAATATTGTTAACAGATTATGGACCAAAACCATTTGTAGTTAATATCAATGAAGCAAGTAAGCAAAACAATACTTATCGTACTGCTTTATGGACAGGGGCACATTTACAAGTTACTTTAATGAGTCTCAATGTTGGAGAAGATATCGGTTTGGAAAAACATCCTGAAGTTGATCAATTCTTACGTATTGAACAAGGCCAGGGGATTGTTCAAATGGGTAATAGTAAAGATAATTTAAACTTTAAAAGAGATGTCTACGATGATTCTGCAATAATGATACCTGCTGGGACATGGCATAATGTAACAAATACAGGTAATATTCCACTTAAACTTTATTCGATATATGCTCCTCCCAACCACCCATTTGGTACTATTCATCCTACCAAAGCAGATGCAATGGCTGCGGAATAGGGTGATAGTCATCGGCATGATTTTAAAACAATCCATGTATGGATTGGATTTTTTTAATGCACAGAAGAATTTGTGAGATTTTCACTTAATATCTATAAGTGGTGTTGATCCAAAAGGATTAACACCATTTTTGTTGAAGTTATTGAACTCCCATGAAAGAACTTAATCATCTTTCATTTTCTTTGGTAAGATGCAATTTTTATGCTTAACGGATCGTTAAGGGAGGTTAGTTGAAGAAGGACTAATTGTTAAAGAACCTTAATCACAAGGAGACAAATATGAAAAAAATAGAATTCTTCCAAGATCTAAAAGAAATTGAGATAGATTATTTGTTTATCCAGGTTCATGTAGAGCCAAATTAATTGATATATATAATGAAAGTCCTCCCACCTCCCTCGTTCAAAACAGAAACTTAAAAAAGGATCCTTAAACGGCATGAACAGTCACAGGATCCTCCTATTCCTATTTATCTAGGAAAACTGGGATACATTTGGTTTCCGTAGCCGGGAAATATTCGGTCTGCATAACCGTCTCCATAACCTGCTCCATAACGGGATCTAAAAATGGGCCTACTAACGGGATACATTGAGTGTGAGGGTCTAATATAATGAGGAGGAGGAGGATGATGCTGCATTGGACTTTTTTCCTCCTATAACAGGATATAGTATAGCCTATGTTTAATTAATGCAAAGGCTTAGACTAAGACCCATATTTGAGGTCTTTGCATGGAACGTTTTCGAGTTGTTCCACAAATCACCACCTATATAGCTACTCTATAATTCGCAACTAGAAATGCTCCCCCTCACTGATTCGTAATAAATTGAATAGAAAAATAAAAATACCTTTAGTTGCCTATCCCCTGTACTCTCTAACCATTAACATACACATTGTAATACCAATTATGTTTGGTTACTTCATCTATACTTTCTACCTTATTGAGAGCAATCATCCGAATTGATGAAATGATTGTCGGTCTAATTAAAAAGCACAGAATTTATCAAAATGAAATCAAGTTAAAAAATAGACTAGTATCAAGACTCAGGGTTTATTTTTGCTCGAGAAGATGGCCATCTGCAACTAAGAAAAGCTATTGAAACCAGGCTTAAACGGCTACTCAAAAAGGGCGGGATTGAGAAAAACATTACTCCACACTCTTTTAGGCACACTCATACCTCTTTATTAATTGAAGCAGGAGTTGGGATTAAAGAGATACAGCAGCGTTTAGGTCACTCAGATATAAATACAACAATGAATATTTACGCCCATATGATTGCCAATATGGAAGAAAAGGCCTCCCAACAGTTCAGTGAACTGATGAAAGACCTTCTCTTATAATTTATCTACTTTTTATTTTGTCTAGTTTTGAGAACCAAGGACAAAAACCTCAATATAACGTAGAAAACGTTGATATATCAAGATTTATAAACCCCTCTTACATCATGCCGCCCATGCCGCCCATATCAGGCATGCCCATTCCGCCGCCTGCTGGTTCTGGAATGTCTGCTACTACTGCTTCTGTCGTTAAGAATAAAGCAGCTACAGATGCAGCATTTTGAAGTGCTGAACGAGTTACTTTTGTTGGGTCTACGATACCAGCGTCAATCATGTTTACCCATGTACCGTTAGCTGCGTTGAAACCAATACCGACTTCTTCGCGTTTTAGACGATCCACTACGATTGAACCTTCTAAACCAGCGTTGTTTGCGATTTGACGAACTGGCTCTTCAAGTGCACGAAGTACAATTTTCAGACCAGTTGCTACGTCGCCTTCTTGTGCTGCTGCAACTTCAGCTACTTTGTTGTATACGTTAACTAGTGCAGTACCACCACCAGAAACGATACCTTCTTCCACAGCTGCGCGAGTTGCGTTTAGAGCATCTTCAATGCGAAGTTTGCGTTCTTTTAGTTCTGTTTCTGTTGCTGCTCCGACTTTCACTACTGCAACACCACCAGCAAGTTTAGCTAGGCGCTCTTGTAGTTTTTCTTTGTCGAATTCAGAAGTTGTTTCTTCTAATTGCGCACGGATTTGACCTACACGGCTAGCAATACGATCTGATTCCCCATTACCTTCAACAACTGTTGTGTTGTCTTTTGTAACAACCACTTTTGAAGCTCGTCCAAGTTGTGTAATGTCCGTAGATTTTAAATCTAGTCCTAAATCTTCTGTAATTACTTCCGCACCAGTTAGGATCGCAATATCTTCTAGCATTGCTTTACGACGATCTCCGAATCCTGGAGCTTTAACCGCTACAGCATTGAATGTTCCACGTAATTTGTTAACAACTAGAGTAGCTAATGCTTCCCCTTCTACGTCTTCAGCGATTAGTAAAAGTGGTTTACCTTGTTGTACAACTTGCTCAAGCACTGGAAGGATTTCTTGAATGCTAGAGATTTTTTTATCTGTGATTAAAATATATGGATTGTCCAAAATTGCTTCCATTTTATCTGAATCTGTCACCATATAAGGAGATGCGTATCCACGGTCGAATTGCATACCTTCTACAACGTCAAGCTCAGTCGTGAATCCTTTAGATTCTTCGATTGTAATAACTCCGTCGTTTCCAACGCGTTCCATAGCTTCCGCGATCAATTCGCCAACTTCAGAATCTCCAGAAGAGATTGCCGCAACTTGTGCGATAGACTCTTTGCCTTCGATTGGTTTAGAAATTGTTTTTAGCTCTGTTACCGCTGCTGCAACAGCAAGGTCGATCCCTTTACGGATTCCAACCGGGTTTGCTCCAGCTGTTACGTTTTTCAATCCTTCACGAATCATAGATTGAGCTAAAACAGTAGCAGTCGTTGTACCGTCACCAGCGATATCATTTGTTTTCGATGCAACTTCTGCAACTAATTTTGCACCCATGTTTTCAAATGCATCATCTAGCTCGATATCTTTTGCAATTGTCACACCATCATTTGTAATAAGTGGTGAACCGAATTTTTTTTCTAGAACGACGTTACGTCCTTTTGGTCCAAGCGTTACTTTTACAGCGTCTGCTAATTTATCAACCCCACGAAGCATTGCACTACGAGCGTCTTCACTGAACTTAATTTCTTTTGCCATGATTTAGTTACCTCCTAATTATTGTCTCATTTTTTTTTAGATAATAAAGTATAAGCTTTTTTACTCAGTATTGATCCAACTCCAGCGCCTTGTCTGTCGGAGGCCTGCAGGATGCAGGTCATGCAGTCGTTGCGAAATGTTTTTTTATTTTGCGACGAGCTTTGTGCAGGAGCACCACGATGTCGCGAACTTAGACTGTATTCCTCCGACATAGGCGCTTGCGCTTTTCTATATTAGCCAATTACTGCTAGAACATCGCTTTCGCGTAATATTAAATATTCAGTGCCTTCATATTTTACTTCTGTACCTGCATATTTAGAGAAGATAATGCGGTCTCCTTCTTTTACGTCCAATTCTACACGAGTGCCGTTATCAAGTACTCGTCCAGAACTCACAGCAACAACTTTCCCTTCCTGTGGTTTCTCTTTAGCAGAGTCTGGAAGTACGATGCCAAATGCTGTTTTCTCTTCTACTTCGATTAATTCGATTACGATACGATCACCTAATGGTCTTAACAAGTGAAACAACCTCCCTAAAATTGTCGAATTTTATATTATTAGCACTCTTACTCTTTGAGTGCTAACACACTTATAATAATAATTAATAACAGAACATTTTGCAAGTAAGAAGGCTAACTTTTTCTTTTATCCTGCCTTAACGGGAAGTTAATACCCCCACTTCAAGGTTTCGAGGAAATCAATGAAAGATAAATGGGGGATAAACTGCCCATAAAGGCCCGATGTAGAACATAGATGAATAACGCCACGTCGTGTGGCATCATCTATGTGACTCACATCCTGTGAGCCTCGGGCCAACAGGATGTTGGTCACTCAGGCATTAAGGCCCACAGGACGTGGGTCATGCAATCGTTGCCGCATGATGCGGTGAACTTAGATTGCCTTCCACTAGACGCGGTGTTATTTGCCTGAGTTCAATTTAACATTCAAGTAGGGGGAGGTAGGGAAACCCCCTACTTGAATGAAGTTTCACTTTATCTCTCAGTTCCTTTACAATGAAAGAAGATTGTAATATAGAGAGGAATCATTTCAAATGAAACAACAAAAAACCGCATTATACATTTTAATCATCTACTGTGTTATGCAACTTTCAGGAGCAGTTTTTATACCCCTCCTTCATAAATTAATCAAAACAATGGATGTGAAAGATCCAGTGTTTACCACTTTCGGCTGGTGGGTATTCATCAGCATGGGAATTGCCACCCTCCTTACACTACTCATTATTCGCAAAGATAATTCATTCCTACGCCCATTAAAAGGACAGCAAGCTTCTATAGGTGCAGCAATTGGGTGGGGCATAATTGGCTTTTTCCTTGTTTTTTTTGGACAAATATTTGCGGCAAATTTGGAGCTTGCACTTGGAATAGAACCAGGTTCTGCTAATACGGAGCAATTTATAGAAATAGCGCATAGTGTCCCGTTTGCGATTTTCGCTATTGTAATTTTTGCGCCTATATTAGAAGAGTTTATTTTCCGCCGTATCATTTTCGGTTCTTTATTGCCTAAAACAAACTTTTTTGTAGCTGCGATGGTTAGTGCAATTGCTTTTGCGGTTATACACTTCGAGTTCGTGCACATCCTACTATATGCCGTGTCTGGGTTTATATTCGCGTTTATTTATTACAAAACAAAACGTATCATAGCATCGATTATTTCCCATATGTTGTTAAATGGGTTTGTGGTAGTCGTCCAATTTTACGGGGAAGATATTAAAAAATTTCTAGAAACCTATTCGCAAATGCCATAAAATAAACAGCTCAGATAATGTATCTGAGCTGTTTATTTTTGATTAGACGTGATTGCTTGGATACGCCAACTCTTTGCTCGGATACCCCTTTCTATTGCTCACAGGATATCTTGAGTTCGTTCCACTTCCCCATACAAAAAGCCTTCCATCACTGGAAGGCCTTTTCTTTCATTCTTCAGTATGTTCGTTTCGTATCAAATAAATTAGAGTCTGTACCTCTACAGACAAGTCAATCGTATGTACACGAATTGTATCTGGGACAGCTAATCTCACTGGTGTAAAGTTCAAAATCCCTTTTATTTTGGTTTTCGTTAATCGATCCGCAACCTCCTGTGCAGAGCGGCTTGGAACCGTACAAATTACTAATTCAATCCCATACTCCGCAAGCTTTGTTTCCATCACACTTGGATGAAAAACGGGAATGTCACTTTTCATCGTTCCTTCTACAGGCGCTTTTGTGTCAAACGCAACGACAATTTTCGTATTGTGATTTTTCTGAAAATTATACTTAAGGAATGCAGTTCCTAAACTACCGACACCAATTAATGCTACATGCGCTGCTTCATCTTGGTCGAGTGTTTTTCGGAAAAATTCTAGGAGCGTCGGAACATCGTAGCCGTAACCTTTTTTACCTAGTGCGCCGAAATGCGAGAAATCTCTTCGGATCGTTGCGGAATCTATTTTCATCGCTTCGCTTAGTTCTTGGGAAGAAACTCGTTTATGACCTGAATTATGAAAGCTTTGTAGAAATCTATAATATAACGGAAGTCTTTTCGTTGTTGCTTGAGGAATTCTTGGAAGTTCAGGTTTCATGAAAACCCTCCTATTTCATTGGTACAAATCGTTATTATATTACTAGACATTTCCTTCCTTGTAAAGCTAGGGCGTTGCAACGTTCGGCCCTATCTATTACACTAAGGAGAGAATTGAGGTGCGAATAATCGTGATTGTTTTACAAGTCAATCAAGTAACAAAATCCTTTAATGGAGAAGATATATTAACTAACGTAAAGCTAGAAGTGCAAGACCGAGATCGTGTCGCACTCGTCGGACGAAACGGTGCTGGTAAGTCTACTTTACTTAAAATAATTGCTGGGGAAATGTCGTATGATTCCGGCGATATCATTATGCCAAAAACTGTTCGCTTAGGCTATTTAGAGCAACATGCCGGACTCGAATCGAAGCTCTCTATATGGGATGAAATGAAATCTATTTTCAGCCACCTAATCGAGTCTGAAAAAGAGCTTCGTTCATTAGAAGCACAAATGGCTGACCCATCCGTTTATGAGAATTCAGAGGCGTATGCCCGCGTAACTGCAGCGTATGATGAGTTGCAGCTCGCTTTCAATGAAGCTGGGGGTTACCGATTCGAATCGGACATCCGCTCAATACTACATGGAATGCAGTTCTTCCCAGAAGACTATGATAAGCCTGTGCAAGCATTATCCGGTGGGCAAAAAACGAGACTGGCACTAGCAAAAATGCTATTAAGCAAACCAGACCTACTTATCCTAGATGAGCCGACAAACCACTTAGACATTCAAACGTTAAGCTTCTTAGAAAATTATTTAAAAAACTATAATGGTGCTATTTTAATCGTTTCTCATGACCGATACTTTTTAGATCAAGTAGTTAATTTTGTTTACGAAGTTTCTCGCCATAACGTGACTAGATATGTTGGGAATTATAGTTCTTATTTAGATGAAAAAGCGAAAAATTATGAGCTCGATAAAAAGAAATTCGAGAAACAACAGGAAGAAAAAGCAAAACTAGAAGATTTTGTGAGCAAAAATCTTGCACGTGCTTCTACAACGAAAATGGCACAATCTAGGCGTAAGGTCCTTGAAAAAACGGACTGGATGGATGCTCCTGATAGCGACGAAAAATCCGCAACTTTTGGATTTACAATCGATCGCCCGAGTGGAAATGACGTATTACGACTGGAGGAGGTTTCCGTTGGGTATCCAAACAAAATCGTCTCTTCGAATATCTCTTTTTCCGTTTATAAACAGGATCGAATTGCACTTGTTGGACCAAATGGTGTCGGAAAATCCACGCTACTGAAAACACTGATGAAGCAACTGGAAAGTCCGTCTGGGAAAATCCAGTATGGAACAAACGTCCAATTCGGTTATTACGACCAAGAACAAGCCGCACTTACTGGCAATAAAACCGCATTGCAAGAACTATGGGATGAATGGCCTCTAATGAATGAAAAAGATGTCCGCACAGTATTGGGACGCTTCCTTTTTAGCGGCGATGATGTACAAAAAACAATTGCTACCTTATCTGGTGGAGAGAAAGCCAGACTTGCACTAGCTAAATTAATGCTATTAAAAGCGAATACACTTGTACTCGATGAGCCGACAAACCATTTAGATTTAGATAGTAAAGAAGTACTTGAAAATGCATTACTCGATTTTCCAGGAACGATTATTTTTGTATCGCATGACCGATACTTTATTAACCGGATTGCTACAAAAGTGATTGAGTTAGCAAGTGATCAAGCAACACTTTACTTAGGTGATTATGATTATTACCTGGAAAAGAAAGAAGAACTAGAAGAGCTTGCACAAGAAAATGCTGTTGTACAGAAAACAGTTGTCGTGAAGGCGAACACTTCTACTATTGATAAAGAAGCCAAGAAGAAAGAACGTCAATTACGTCGACAGCTGGAAGAGCTAGAAGCACAAATTCCAACGGTGGATTTAGAGATTGCTTCTATTGAAGAAAAGCTTTGCGATCCAGCTATATTCCAAGACCATGAAGCAGTACAACAATTGCAAGTGGAATTAGATGGCTGGAAAGAGAAACAAGATGACCTATCGAATGAATGGCTAGAGTTACAAGAACAATTAGAAGAAATAAATACATGAAATTAGCAGTGTAAACCAAGTGAATGGTTTGCACTGCTTTTTTATTTAGAAATGAAAAATTGAATGGGACTATCCGATATTTGTAGTGAGCCCTCCGATTAGCAAAAAGAACATTAACTCTTTGTCGAATTTTGACCATATATGTTGGTCAAGTACTTTTTTTCACGATTAATCTTTCCACAATCTTATTAACAATAAAAAACTAGTAATAGCAACATATCAACAGACTTATCCACATTATCCACAGATTTCAAACTAACTTGCCCACATAATTGTTTGTAAACAATACACAATATATAGAAAACACTAAACTTATACACAACTTATCCCCAAACTGTGCATAAGTACGAATGTTCCCTATTGACAAGTCGAATAATACCTGTTAAAAAATCCCCTTTTCTTGTCGAAGAAAAGAGGATTTCGTTTATTTCCAACTATTTAATTCCATACCTGGTCGACCATTCATCGACATATCACTTGTTTTTCCAGCAGAAAACTTAGAATCTCCTGCTGCTGCAATCATGGCTGCATTATCCGTGCATAACGAGATTGGAGGCACGTAGAAAGGAATGTTTTCTTTTTCAAATGTATCTTCCAGCGATTTGCGAAGTCCTTTATTCGCAGCAACTCCACCTGCAGCGATTACTTGTTTCACATTAAATTCTCGGGCTGCTCTTAACGTTTTTGCCGTCAACACTTCAATAACACTTTCTTGGAAGCCTGCTGCCAAATGGTTAGGATTGATCTCTTCCCCGCGTTGCTCTGCATTATGTTGATAATTAATCACGGCGGATTTCAAGCCACTAAAGCTAAAGTCATAAGATCCTTCTTCTAGCCAAGCTCTTGGAAAAGACACTGCACTGTCGCTATCATTTGCGAGTCGATCGATATGCGGACCACCTGGATACGGCAAGTTTAATACTCGGGCTACTTTATCATACGCTTCACCAGCGGCATCATCCCTTGTTTCACCTATTAGTTCGAACTGGCCATCTTCTTTCATCAATACTAATTCTGTATGTCCGCCTGACACAACTAATGCCAAAAGCGGAAATTCCATTGGCTGTACAAGTGCGTTTGCATAAATGTGACCAGCAATATGATGGACACCGACAAGTGGAAGACTATTTGCAAATGCAAAGGCTTTAGCTGCGTTTATACCTATTAAAAGTGCACCTACTAACCCTGGTCCTTCCGTTACTGCTACTGCATCCAAATCTTTTGGTGACATATTTGCTTGCTTCAGTGCTTCTTCAATGACCATCGTAATTTGCTCGACATGATGTCTTGAAGCAATTTCTGGTACTACCCCGCCGAATCGTTTATGACTTTCGATTTGGGAAGCTACTACATTTGAAATAATTTCATGACCGTTTTTCACGATGGAAGCCGCTGTTTCATCACAACTTGTTTCTATTCCTAATATATATTGGTTTTTTATCATTTAAATTCCACCCACATGACAAGAGCATCCTCCTGTGTATCTGTATAATATTTTTTTCGAATACCACCGTCTTGAAAACCCAGTTTATAGTACAAGTTTTTTGCGATATCATTTGTCACGCGTACTTCTAACGTCATAAGTACGACGTCTTGTTCGAGCACTACACGAATTGCTTCGCGCATTAACCCTTCCCCAATTTTCAATCCGCGCATACGTTCCAAAACGGCCACATTTGTAATATGACTTTCATCCATGACAATCCACATTCCGCAGTAGCCAACTATTTCTTTCGCTTCCGTCTCGGCTACAATATAGTGCGAATACAAATTCGTCGTCATTTCATGTTCAAATGCTTCTCTTGTCCAAGGCACAGGAAATGCTTCTTCTTCTATTACCAAAATTCGGTCGATATCGTCCAATGTCATTTTTCGATACGTAATTGTTTCATTAGTTATCATTAGTTTTCTGCTCTTTCATCCAGTTTGCTTCCGCCTCTGTGATGCGAAGGTACTCAGGTACCGTCGTATGTACTTCTGTTGGTTTCAGTTTTTTGGCAAGTTCGATTAATACAGCAGCACTTGGTAAAGAGAATGCCGCATTTGCACGCTCAACTTTATCTCCAAGTACTTCTTTAATTTGCTCCCAATGAATACTTACATCCATTCCAACAAATAAAACCGGCTGTCCCATTTCATCCACTGTCTCTAACAATTCCACAAGTGACATATGTGCTTCTTTCACAACTTCCCCGTTCGTGTAAATTCCGGCAAATACATTACCGCGTCTAGCATCCATAATGGCACAAACAACTCCAGGGAAATACGGTGCATTACTAGCTAACACTTGCAAACTCGACACTGAAACAATAGGTATATTCAATGTCCAAGCAAGTGTTTTTCCTATCGTTACACCGATTCGAACACCCGTATAGGAACCCGGTCCTATCGCAACTGCAATCGCATCAATTTCGCCTGGCTTTATATCTGCTTTTTTTAATAACTCTTCAATTGCAGGCATCGCCCCAATTGAATGGGTAATTTTAAGAGATGACTGGTACGAAGCAAGTACTTGGTCATCTTTCACAACAGCTACCGCAAGTGGTGTATGGGATGTATCTATTCCTAACCAAATCATTCAAAAAGCTCCTCACATAATCGTTCATATCTTTGTCCAAACGGAGTAAATGTAAATTTTCGCTTATCGTCTTCCAAACGGAGGATTTGTATCGCTAAACGCTCCGTTGGCAAGTCTTCTTTTATCAAATGAGCCCATTCGATTATGCTCACCGCATCTCCGTAAAACAACTCGTCCCATCCTAAATCCTCATCGCTATCTGCCAAACGATATACATCTAGATGGTTTAGAGGAACACGACCTTCATATTGCTTCAATATCGTAAACGTTGGACTATTCACATTTCGTGTAATCCCTAACCCTTTAGCAATACTTTTCGTAAAGGTTGTTTTGCCCGCTCCTAGATCTCCCTCTAAAGTGAGCACGTCACTGGGTTCTAGCTTGTCAGCAATCTGGTACGCAAGTTTCTCTGTTTCTTGCTCCGAATTAATTATTTGCTCGTATATCATCGGTCGCTATCCTTTCAAAAACTTATCTATTTGCTTCTATTATAAAGAAATAGGAGAAGGAATGTAAGTAGACAGCCTTTTAATACAAAAAAATCACTTCGCAAAATTGCGAAATGATTTTACTTTCTTTAGTGGACTAGACGTACAATTTTTTCTACAGCCTGTTCTCCAGCATGCACCCATCTATTTTTATCCTCAATTTTACCGTCTTTGTCGAGAGGTTCTTGGAACTGATTGAACCCAGTAGAAGTTAATAATGCATTTTCATCATTATCTAAGCCAACATTCACTACATGCTTGATAACATAAGGTGTTTGAAATCTTATAAATGCTTCTTGATGATCCAAGTCTCCTTCTAATACCTCAAATGGAAGCCTTAAATAGATTGTCTCACCTGCTTCGCGCCATAAAACATTATCGAAGCTTCCTTTATGATAGTCCCAGTTTCCTCCAATACTATATCCCAAACCTTGAATACTACTTCGCACTTGTCCAAAATACGCTTGCTTTCCTGCTAAATCTGTTTCTAGTTGCAACAATACTATTCACTCCTTCTAAAGTAATCCATTATATCTTCTCCAAAAGAAGTATTTACATACAGGTGGAATGTAAAAAAGACTAATGAAAAAGTGTCATAACCTCCTTTGATTAGTCCTTGGATGGTGATGGAAATACGAAATGTATGCAACTATACATGTAAGGATACAACATTCGAAGATATCTTCATTTTAAAAAAGACTAATAATAAGGGTCATAAAGTCTCCCTTTATTAGTCTTGTATTGATTCTATTAAATCCAAAGAGAGAACAATCCCTCTGTAACGCCAAGATTATACATATAGTAAATACCGAAAGCAAAACTAATCCCGCCTGCTGTTACTACCAGTATTCTGTTTACGCTGTATTTTCGGGAGCTAAAAACAAATGGGATACCGAGTACAGTTGTGAAACAGAGCATTCCTAAAATGGTACCTGCTCCAAAAACCATAATATAAATAGCAGCTTCCCAAGCCGTCTGCACAGTCGTCATTGTAAGTAATACCATTGCAGCACTACCAGCTAGTCCGTGAACTAAACCAATTGCAGTAGATTTTAAGTAGGGATATTTGTTTTCTAAAGAGCTTACATGTGAATGTGCATGCTGTTTTTTCTCACGAAAACTAATAATGTTCATAATTCCTAAATAAACGAGCATAATTCCTACTAAAAATTCAAGAGACATCGAAATCTTAGCTGAGATCTCATCCTTCATTATGATTAAAATAATACCAACGATGAACAGTGTTAACGTATGTCCAATTCCCCAAAAAACACCTGCTAGTGTAGATTGCCAAAGCTTCTTACTTTTACTTGCAATTGTAGACACAGCAATAACATGATCCGGCTCAATTGCATGCTTGATACCGAGAACAAAACCTAATGATAATATTGAAATTAAAGTTATACTCATTTATTCTCCCCTTTCCTTTAAAATCTGAACGATTAGCTACCTAGTATTTTCTTAATAACATAGGTTTTTTAGTAAACCACTCTCGTCGAATAAAGGACGTGCATACTGCTAATAATTTTTCAATTTGTTGCGTGGAAGAAGCTAGAATTCTGATTGTAAACCCCGACTCGTAAAGCATCGACACCCCTATTTTACAATCAATTATATGGCTTTCTAACTCCTCATATAATTGATTGAGAAAACTAGTTGAACACCGTTCATCCACTACTATCATGGAACCTAAATGGGTATAGTTTTCCATAAATCCAATTTCATCTACTTGCGAATCGCTAGGTTGTAGTTTTAAATGATCGAAAGCGATTAATTGTTCTTCCAAATAAATTTCATTCTTTAGCCTCAGATGATCATACTTAAACCATTCGCCATCAGGAGACCAACCTGGTGTTAATATATCAGTATAGAGAAGTGTCGATCCCTTCTCCATTCTAATTACTGTATTTTGATTATATTTTGCATTACGATAAGCAATTAAAGGATCTGGGATGTATTCGAGGACACTGCCCTTTTTTAAAATAAATTCCGTTTCCTGCAGTACTGGTGTTTTTGGTGTTCTGTATACTTTTGTGGCAGATTGAGTTGTTAATATCAATTCGGCTTGCTCCTCCAGCGTCACTTCTATACGATATCGGTCACCACCAACATAACCACCGCCAGGATTTATGATAAAAAAGCAAGCTTGTCCGGAATTATCAAGATAATTGGGGCGCAACACTTTTAATGCACCTTGGAAGTACACAGTTTTTGTGACGGTTTTTTCTTTCTTCTTCTCCATCACAAGTTGTAGGATACCCGTCCATTTTTCCATCTTATTTCAATCCTGATAATAACGCATTTTTACGAATCCAATCCATTACTTCATCTAACCCAGTATTGTCTTGAAGATTTGTAAAGATGAATGGTTTGTTACCACGGAATACTTTCGTATCCGAAGCCATCACATCTAAGTTTGCATGCACATAAGGCGCTAAATCGATTTTATTAATAATGAACAAATCAGATTTAATCATCCCTTGTCCGCCTTTACGAGGAATTTTTTCCCCTTGTGCAACATCAATAATATAAATAGAGAAATCTACAAGCTCTGGGCTAAATGTCGCTGCTAAGTTATCTCCACCACTTTCGACAAAGATTAGCTCTAGATCAGGGTGACGCTTTATTAAATCTTCAATGGCAGCGGAGTTCATCGAAGTATCTTCCCGAATTGCAGTATGTGGGCAGCCTCCTGTTTCGACTCCAATAATACGATCCTCCGGTAAGACACCATTGTTCATTAGAAATTTGGCATCTTCTTTTGTATATATATCATTCGTAATGGCAGCCATGCTAATTTCATTTGCCATATGGCGCGTTAACTTTTCCACTAACATTGTTTTACCAGCGCCTACTGGACCGCCTACTCCGATTTTAATGGGTTCCATAAAAAATACTCCCTTCCTTAGTCCATTAAGACATGAATATACGGATATTCACTCTTTCATGCTTCATTTGTGCTATTTCTAGACCCGGAGCTACGGCACCAAAGTCTTCTTCCGCAAGGTTTTCTATTTTGTCCACAGCTTCTTGAATATACGACTGAAATTCCCGCAACACTTGTTGCCCAGCTGTTTGACCAAGGGGTATTCCACGTACCGCATTTTGAACTAAACCCGAAATGGAAGAATAAAGATACGCAGAAATCCCTAACTTTTGAGGAACTTCCAACTGAAAAGCTATTATAGAGAATACTATGGCAGGATGAGCAAATGACACACTTTCTAATACTCGTCGTTTATACGTTTGCAAGAGAGGACTAGCATATAGATCTACTCCTATAGTGAGCATTCTCTCCCCTATTTTATTTGTACCTTCTCGCGTTTCTCGGGGCAGGTTCTGAACGGTAATACGTCGATCTAGTTCCCATAATTTTGCAAGATCATTATTTTCTAATGCCTCATATACTAGTCGACAAGCAAGCCCATCCGAATAGACGAGCTGCTCATCTAAGTACATTCTCAGCCATTTTGCAAAACTGGCCTTATCCTGCACTTTATTTTCTTGAATATACGTTTCTAAACCAAAAGAATGACTAAATCCTCCGGTCGGTAAATTCGAATCACATAATTGAAGTAGGGACAAGAAATAATTAGTCATGACTATGCCCAATATGACGGAAGGCTTGTCTCACCTTTCTCTTCTCGCGCATATAGGGGATTTCCAGTTGTTGTAATAAGTCTTCTACCAAATAATCGTATTGAACAAGCATTTGGTTTTCCTCAAATTGAGCAGGTAAGTGTCTATTCCCTAGTTGATGCGCAATGGTTCCCATTTCTTTAATACTTTTCGGTTGAATAATTAATAAATCATCTGGAAAAACCTCCACAATGATCATATTTTTTTCATCCATGTAGAGCACATCACCAGCTTGTAAATCTCTCGCTTCCTTTAAGCGAATCCCAATCTCTTTTCCATGATCGGTGGTAACTCGTTGTATTCGCTTTACTAAGTCACTGCTTTCCAAATAAACTTTTTCTTTATGCGTACTTGCCAATATAGTTGGATCTAGTTGATCGATATTCGCTACTACTTCTTCAACTATCATTATCTCACCTCAAAATAAGAAATATCGTTGTCCCATTGGCACCGTATCCACTGGGTCACACGTTATAAGCTCTCCGTTTACACGTACTTCATACGTTTCTGGATCTACCTCAATATTCGGAGTTTCACCATTTAGTTTCATATCTTTTTTCGTTAAATTACGAATCCCATGAACAGGAAGCACTGTTTTTTGTAAACCAAGTTTTTCGTGTACACCAGCTTCGTATGCTGCTGTCGAAACAAACGTAATCGATGCTTTATACTTCGCTTTACCCATCGTTCCGTACATAGGACGATAAAGAACGGGTTGTGGAGTTGGGATAGAAGCGTTTGCATCTCCCATTAAACTTTTTACCACAATTCCACCTTTAAGGATCTTGTTTGGTTTTACACCAAAGAATCTAGGCTCCCAAAGAACTAAATCTGCGAATTTCCCTACTTCTATGGATCCGACATAGTCGGAAATGCCATGTGCGATTGCAGGATTAATCGTATATTTTGCAACATAACGTTTCACACGATTGTTGTCGCCGATTCCTTCGTCTCCTTCAAACTTTCCACGCTGTTTTTTCATTTTGTCCGCTGTTTGCCATGTGCGAATTAGCACTTCTCCAATACGCCCCATCGCTTGAGAATCGGAACTAGTAATACTAAAAATCCCCATATCTTGAAGAATATCTTCAGCAGCAATCGTTTCCGCACGTATACGAGAATCAGCAAAGGCTACGTCTTCTGGAATAGCTGGACTTAGATGATGACAAACCATCAGCATATCCAAATGCTCATCTATTGTGTTGACAGTATAAGGAAGGGTTGGATTAGTTGATGCTGGCAATACATTCATCTGACTCGCCACTTTTATAATATCTGGAGCATGTCCGCCGCCCGCTCCTTCTGTATGGAACGTGTGGATCACTCGATCTTTGAATGCTGCAACTGTATTTTCTACGAATCCACCTTCGTTTAGTGTATCCGAATGAATCGCTACTTGAACGTCGTATTCATCGGCAACTCTTAGAGACATATCAATGGATGAGTAAGTTGCACCCCAGTCTTCATGTACTTTCAATCCGACTGCGCCTGCACGAATTTGCTCAGCAAGTGGTTCTTCTGCAGCTGCATGACCTTTTCCTAAAAAGCCAACATTGATTGGCATATCTTCCGCCGCCTCCAACATACGGTGTATATGCCATTCACCCGGAGTTACAGTCGTTGCTTTTGAACCTTCAGCAGGGCCAGTACCACCACCGATTAACGTCGTAAGTCCAGCAGTTAGCGCTGTATCAATTTGTGCTGGATTAATGAAGTGCACATGTGTATCAATACCGCCAGCAGTCAAAATTTTATGTTCACCGGCAATTATTTCGGTAGATGCACCAATGACGATATTCACATTATCCATTAATAATGGATTTCCGGCTTTTCCTATTCCAACAATTTTACCGTCACGAATTGCAATGTCTGCTTTGTAAATTCCTGTATAATCCAAAACGATCGCATTCGTAATGACTACATCTGGAATCCCTTCATCACGTGTTGCAAGAGGATGACTTCCCATTCCATCACGAATTACTTTTCCTCCACCGAATACAACCTCTTCACCATAAGTTGTGTAGTCCTTTTCAATTTCTATAAATAATTCAGTATCCGCTAGGCGTACAGCGTCTCCAGTTGTAGGCCCATACATAGAAGCATACTGTTGTCTTGTCATTTTAAAGCTCATCGTATTACCCCCGATCTAATGATCCTTCAGTTTTATTGTTCAGTCCATAAACGCGTCGTTCTCCACCAAAAGGTACAAGTTCGATTTCTTTTGGATCTCCTGGTTCAAAGCGAACTGCCGAACCCGCTGGGATATTCAAACGAAAACCAAAAGCCTCTTCCCGATTAAATTCAATCCAAGTGTTAATCTCAAAAAAGTGAAAATGTGAACCAACTTGAATAGGGCGGTCCCCATTATTAACGACTGATATGATTTTCGTTTCTTTTCCTTCATTACAAATAATGTCTTCTTCTTTTAAAACATATTCTCCAGGTATCATGTCGGAACCCTCCTTTTTAACGAATAGGTGAATGTACGGTAACAAGTTTCACGCCATCTGGGAATGTGGCTTCCACTTGCACATCGTCGATCATCTCTGGAACACCGTCCATTACATCTTCCGCAGATAAGATAGTGGCGCCATAAGACATCAATTCCGCTACCGTTTTACCGTCCCTGGCCCCCTCTAATATTTCGTACGTGATGAGTGATACCGACTCCGGATGATTGAGCTTTAAGCCTCTTTCTTTTCGACGTCTTGCTAAATCTGCTGCAACGACGATTAATAATTTTTCTTGTTCGCGCGGTAATAAATGCACGGCATTTCCTCCAATCGTAAAAATGAAATAGTTTTACCTCATTTTTTTAGTCAAAATAGTAAATCAAAAATGGTGTTTTCTTACAATATTTACATACTTCCCGCCAATCCCGAGAGCTTGCAATTTTGTATAAAAAGCACATTTTTAATTAGTTAAAAAAGTAGCATCTTTCAGTGGTAAGTTTAGGTTAATCAACCTAAACTTATACATTTAAAAAAACCTCTATAAAATGTTGCCGAGTTCTTTTTGTCAAATTTAGTGGATTTAAATAAAGAAACTTATCCTTCAAATAAACAGGCTATGTGGGGAATTTAACTATTTTCCTTTACAGATTATCTACTAATTGTATATTTGCCTGAAAAACAAAAATAAAAGACAGCACTTAGGCTGTCTTATGAAATATACGGTCTTATTTCTTTTAATACCGCTGCTTCCACTTCCTCACGGACTATTTCCTCCGTAATAGTCCCTGGCTGAGGATGAAACCATTTAATCTCTCCATCTTTATAATGTCCAGAAAATTTATACTCTTTAATGGTGAAACTAAATTGAATTACTTCGTGGGGCAAACCATCATAAATTTCTTTTTCATATTGAAAATTTTCAATCACTTAAACAACCTCCTTATCCAATTTCTTAAATTACCTAACCAGTTTTACCCCTTTTTCAATTATTCAACCCTCATGTAAGTATTTATTCACTCGTTCAAGTGAATCATATTTTTATTAGCTTAAAACAAAATTGTGTATGTCTTCTTAATATCCCCTAAATAAATTGGAAGGTTTTAATAGTTAATTTCAAAGTATTTTATGCTAAATTATTACGCAACCTATTTGTTATGAGGAAGGAGTGATTTCGGATGAATATAGAGGAAAGGAATTCTTTATACGCCAACAAATACTTCTCATTTATTCTCTATGCTTTTAAAGGAGTCTCACAAGTTCTACTAATAGACAGTGTTATTACAGGGATACTAATTATTGTTGGAATTATGTTATACTCCCCTCTTTTAGGGTTAATAGCTTTTGTTTCATCCCTATTGGGTACAATGCTCTCCTATTATTTAAAAGGGGATATGAATGATTTAAGCATAGGGCTTTTTGGGTTTAACCCCACTTTAACCGGAATGGCTACTATGTTTCTTGTAAATAGTCCTTATAGCTGGACGTTCGCATTAATTACTGCTACTGCTTCCTCTATTTTCTTTCTAATACTGCACCGTTCTTTTAAAAAGAAAAATATACCCGTGCTTACGGTACCATTTGTTCTTATTACTTGGTTCATGCAACTTGCTGGTGTTCACTTAGGTATTTTCCCCGTAAACCCAGAGTTTATCGTAGAGACTCGAACATTTTTTACCTTCAGTCCCGATGCTTTGCCCAATTTTGGTTTGGTATTGGTAAAAGGGTTTAGTGAAGTCTTTCTTATCGATTCCCTTTGGACTGGCCTTCTAATATTGGTTGCACTCTTCTTCGCAGGATGGAAATACGGGGTGTATGCGATCATGGGAACAATTGTTGCTATACTGACTGCATACTTTTTTGGAGTGAATACGGAGAAGATTGAATTGGGTCTTTTCAATTTCAATGCTATTTTAGCCATTATTTCGGTTGGTTTGACTTTTGATCATAAAGAAAGAAGATTCCCCATTACTGGTATTATAGCTGCAATGGCTTCCGTCATTGTCACTGCAGGTATCAACTTGTTAATATTTCCGCTTGGTCTGTCTGCCCTCACTTTTCCGTTTATCGTGACGACATGGATTTTTTTGTGGTTACGGAATAGTTTTTTGAAAGATTGAAGTGCTCTAAAAGGGGAATAATACTAAAAGGACCAATACTTGGTTGAACGCGACTAAACCCAATCGAGTAGGAGGCTAATCATTATTGGATTAGCCGACCTCTCACCACCGTATGTACGGTTCCGTATACGGCGGTTCAATAACTTGAGTATCGTCGCTCATATAAATAATTAAGGTCTTTTATTCCCCATTTAGTGAGCATTTTTATTTTAATGCTTTTTGGAGGGTGAAAAGCCCATTTTTAATCTTTTCAAATAAGATCGGATTTAGCACGGCTCCGTTCGCTTTCCCACAGGAGTCTCACGCCGCCGCGCTAAATCCTATAGTGTGTAGTACTGCTACATCAAATATTTACTATAAAAAAAAACTCTCCATTGGACTTTTTCAGTGACCACATAAAATGTGCTGAGTTCTTTTTGTCAAATTTAGTGGATTTAGAAGAGCTTGCCCATCAAATAAGCAACACTAACAGTAGTTAATAATGTCTAACTTATAATTTTTCGATAGAAAAAAGACAGCACATCGGCTGCCTTATACAATATATGGTCCCAGTTTTTTTAACACTGCTGATTTCACATCATCCGAAAGTACATCCTCTGTAAGATGCTCAGGTTTTGGAGAAAACCAGCTAATTTCGCCATCTTTATAGTGTCCTTTAAAGGAGTTTTCCTCCATTGAGAAACTAAATTGAATTACCTCATGCGGCAAGCCTTCAAAAATTTTATCAATTTTAAAATTCTTCATCATTATAAATATCCCTAGCTCGTGCTCCATTTTCTTCAGCACTGCCTCCTCGATCTCATGAGGAAGCGCATCTACAAGCCGCTCAGGTTTTGGATGAAACCAATTAATTTCTCCATCTTTATAATGCCCTCTGAATGTGTTGTCCTCAACGGAGAAACTAAATTGGATTATATTATGAGGCAAGCCTTCAAAAAATTCTTTTTCATATTGAAAATTTTCTATCATAAAAACCCTCCTTTCGACATTTTCATAAATTACTTATTCGGTTTTATCCCTTTTTCGTATATCAAACCCTACATTTAGTATTTTACCAGTAAATCTAGCTAATTTAATTGGTAGGTTTTCACAAATAATATCGAGGCTTTCTATGTTAAATTAATAGGTATCTTACAAGTAGTTATTTTAAATAAATCAGAAACTCACTGATATCCTCAGTGAGTTTTTTGGAAAATTAGATTAATCAAAATGTAATCGAATTGAAACAGACTATACGTTTATATTCACTTAATATAGGTTACATAATCATAGAGAATGATGTTTTGGAGGAAGTTTTATGTCGCAAAAGAGATTAACGTGGGTGGATGTTACGAAAGGGTTCTTGATGATTCTTGTTGTCATCGGTCATTATCCTGGAGAACTAGATTTCCCATTCATCAAATATATTTATTGGTTTCATATGCCGGCTTTTTTCTTATTAAGTGGCATATTTTTCAAAGAAATAAAAGATGATCACAACACTAAAAAGACGATAAAGAAAAGGTTTATGCAGCTAATGGTACCATATCTGTTCTTCCTATTTATCATTACAGCTGTTCGTTATAGTATGGAACTAGCATTAGGAAACTTTGAATTATCTTGGTACTTGCAAGATTTATGGAAACTAGTTATTGCAGGCCGTTTTGCACGAGGAGCCTACGGAGTTTTTTGGTTTGTAACGACGTTATTTTTTACATACTTGCTATTCATTTGGATGACCAAATATTTAAGCCGTATAAAACAAATCACGCTACTAGTTATCTTCTATTTACTAGCACATTTAGAAAGTATTGTTGCCATGCATGTTATTAGTGGAGCTCCAGCTGAATCTGCTCAAACAATTCCAATGTTATGGAATTTGGATGTTGTGTTAATGGCTATTGTCTATTTTTCCCTTGGTTATTATGCAAAATCTGTTTGGATGAATGTAACGCTTCCATGGTTATTTGGTGCTCTCGTAGTGGTATTTGGTGCAGTAGCTGCAGATTATGTAGGATTGATCGACTATCATCTGAGTATGAAGTTTTTGCGCTATGACCATTTTATACTCGATTTATTGATTCCAATTGCCTTTATAATTGTCATTCTCGGCATTTTCCAAAGGCTGACGGTTATTCTACCGCTAGAATGGTTGGCAAAAGTAGAAAAACACTCGATTGCTATTATGTACTTGCATATATTCACGGATATTATCATGAACGATTATTTCCAATATGGATTAATTGGATTTACAATATTAGGTATAGCTATTCCAATTATCGCTTCCATTGTTATTCAAAAGTTAATACCATACGGAAAGTTCTTTCTTGGAGATATTCGTGCCAAAAAACCAATTCACCTATAAGGATAACGCTAACACTCTCTAAGGACAAAACCTGTTTTGTATCGTTTTCGGAGTCTTTGGAAAGACTTATAGCTATATTATTACCGATTGATTTTCTGGAGAGGCTGGTCGTGACTGACGTCACGACCAGCCTCTCTTTTTTCGGTAATTTTATGGCGTTTGTCTGTCCGTCGCTCCCCTTCAACAGTACGAATAAGGTTAAGATCTCTTTGGATAATGAGTGAAAAGATGCTTTCTAACTCATAAAGGAAGCACCCGAAGATGCAATTTCGGGTGCTCTAGTACTCCTCTATACAATATATGCTAACTATTTTGGGTCATATACTCTTTTACCAGTAGAAGAAAATTAGCAGAAATGCTTTACTGAAAAATTCTTGCAAGCTAAACCGGGTCCATCCGCTCTACCTTACCTTGTGTAAAATCCACTACATTTTCCTATCTTTCAATGTACCAGGGACTTTACGCACACAAAAAGTATACACTTCCTTATCTTTTATTTTTCCCTTCTTTTATTATTATCCTTTCCTATTCTTTTTTAAAAAACCTCTTTCCTGCTACGGAAGAGGTTTTTTTGTCGTTATTCTATTTACTTACAATGAATGATATTTCTTTATCCTCTTATCAAAGCCAACAAGAGTTTGCACTCCTAAGCACCTTAGCATATCTGCATTCACAACGGTATATTTCCCTAAATCATCTGGATAATGGGAATCAGAAGACACTGTAAACTCTACACCACGTTCCACTAAAACCTTCACAAAATCAGGTCCAGGGCACATTTCCTTCACTGGATAACGATAATAAAGCCCAGCATTCACTTCTGTTGCAGTCCTAGTCTCCACAAGCGCATCCGCAATTCGTTTATACCAACTCATCATAAAATTCACATCATCCACTTGAAAATTGAACACTTTCAAATTATCCAAATGCGCTACAAAATCAAACAACTCCGAGCGAATCGCTTTTTCTACCGTCGTAAAAAATTGCTCATACAATGCTTTTAAATCGACAACTTCAAATTTATCCACTGTTTGCGGATTATCAAATCCCCAGCCATCTACAAAATGAATGGAACCAATTACATAATCCCACGGATACCGGCTTAAAAGCTCATTAATCTCTGTTTCACATCCTGCAAAATAATCTGCTTCAATTCCTAATTTTAATTCGACGCCTTCACGATGCCATTTCTCTTTTGCACGTAAGATAGTAGTCACAAAATCATTCATATTTTCCGTCATCACACTATCCAACCAATACCGTTGCAACTTACCTAAATCCGATTCATCCAAGATCATATTTTTTTCAAAATATCCTTTCGTCTCCTTAAAACGGTATAAATGATCTACAATACCGACTTCTTTCAATCCGAGCTGCTTCGCACGAGTCAAGTAAAAGTCTAACCATTCTTCACTGTAACAACCTTGATCTACTCTATGTTTCAATACATTTATTTGCCAAGTCATATATTCTTTTGAGCCTTTTTCCAGTCCTTCTGGCGAATGAAAAGCGGTAATTGCCTGAGAAGTTCGCTCCAACCAACGAAACGAGTATGGACCTTCTTCCAAATGTACATGATAATCTATTTTCATTCACACTTACCTCCATTTGCCACTGTCCATTTCCCTTCGAACGCTGTCCAACTTGCAGGACGTGCTTCATCACAAATAACTTCCGAAATGTCATTCAAATTGCATATCGTGTAAAAAGACTTTTGATTTAACTTCGTAGTATCCGCCAGCAATATACGACAGTAACTATTTTCTATCATCCTTGCAGAAACAAGCGATTCATCCAAATCGTAATCATACACGATCCCTTCATCAATTCCGCCGCAAGATAAGAATGCTTTATCCAAATTCATGCGACTAAGCCATTCTAATGACATTGCTCCAGAGACGGAAGATTGTTCTGGATTCGTCGTCCCTCCAAGTAAAATTACTTTCCCAGTCATTCTTTTTTCTTCCAACGCCACGTTGAATCTTACAGCGGCAGAAATGGAATTTGTTACAACCGTTACATTATTCACTTCTACGAGAAAATCCGCAATGTGAACAGTCGTCGTCCCGACATCAACCGCAACCGTGTCGCCGTTTTTAATACGCGCTGCTGCAAGGCGCGCAATATCACGTTTCTCCTCTTTTTGCATATCCATCTTCCGCAAATACTCGGGCTCTTTTCGCAAGTTGATGAACTTTACAGCGCCACCATGCACTCTTGTCAATAAATGCTGTTCCTCTAACTCAGCAAAATCACGGCGAATTGTTTCTGGCGCCACATTCAACTCTTCTGCAACAACGGAAACAACAATTTTTCGCTCGAACTCTAGCTTACTTAAAATATGTTCAAAACGTTCTAATTTGGAATAGGTCATAATAACGCAACCACATCTTCTTGGGACACATAGCATTCGTACGTATTGCCAAGTACTACCGAAGCTTGCCTTTCATGTAACTGCTCCACGGAAATAGTACGTTCTCCTACTTGAAAAACAGTTCGAATGACATTTCCACTCATCACAGCTTCTTTCGCAATACCTGTAAAACTTAAATCTCCCTCTTTTGCTTTTAAATGAATAGCTTCTGGACGAATTGCGAACTTTTCCCGTTCACCAGGTAATTTCACACCAATCATTTGCTCCAATTCTTTACGTGTAAACACATTATAATGACCTATGAAATTAGCAACGAATTCACTTTCTGGTTTCGTATAAATTTCCGTTGGTGACCCTGATTGTGCGATTTCTCCTTTATTCATGACAAATATTTTATCCGACACAGCCATTGCTTCTTCTTGGTCATGTGTTACTAAAACCATCGTCATGCCAAGCTCTGTTTGAATCGAACGTAGATCTACTTGTAACTTTTTACGAATTTGCGCATCTAATGCACTTAATGGTTCATCTAAAAGCAATACTTTTGGACGCACGATCAATGCTCTTGCAAGTGCGACACGTTGCTGCTGTCCTCCGGATAATTCATGTGGAAAAGCATGCTCTTTATCGGACAGGTGCACTAGTGCTAATGCATCTTTCACTTTTTGCTCTATTTCACTCGCGTTCATTTTTTTCATTTTTAACCCGAATGCAACGTTTTCTTTTACTGTCATATTCGGAAATAATGCATAGGACTGAAACACCATTCCTACTTCACGATTTTTCGGTTGGATGTTGTTCATATTTTTTCCTTCGATTTTCACAGTTCCCGAAGTCGCATCTGTTAAACCGGCAACAATACGTAAAATCGTACTTTTCCCGCAACCACTCGGACCGAGTAACGTAACAAATTCTCCTTCTTCAATCGTCATATCAATATTGGATAACACCGCATTCGTGCCATACGTTTTATGAAGACCTTCTATTACAACATAACTCATACTTTTGCAGCCCCTTTTGATCGTTTCGTTAACATGGATATGATAAAGGTTAAAATCCCCATTAATACTAAGTAAACAAACACAACGCTACTCGCAATATGGCCGCTCGTACTTAACTTTTTCATCAAATAGATTTGAACCGTTTCAAAACGTGAACCAACGACTAAATTGATCAAAACAAATTCACCGAACAACACGGAAAATGATAATAACGCACCAGCAAACAGTCCTGGATATACTGCAGGTAATAATACTTTCGAAAATGCTTGTGCTTTAGATGCACCTAACAACTCCGCAGCATCCAACAACTGTCTTGCATTTACACTGCGCAAGCTATTACGCGTACCTTGATAAATGTAAGGCAAAATACTAATCACATAGGCACCCAATACAGCTAAAATCATCGGCACCCCTATATGGGCATACGCACGAATTAACCCAACCGCTAAAATAACACCCGGAAAAGCATAGACCATCACAACTGCCGCTTGAATCCATTTCTCATACTTTGGAAAATAAAGTACGATAACAAAAATCGCAGGAACGATAAACAATAAAGCTAGTAATACCGCGCCTCCAGAAAGTAACACCGATCGGCCAAACGCCTCGATAAAACTACTATCCTGAAATAACGTAGCAATCCATTTAAACGTAAGTCCTTCCGGTAACACTGTTTTGTTCCAATTAGTTGCAAATGCATAAAGCATCGTTGCTAAAATTGGGAGAAATAAATATAAAAGAAGGAAGACAAAGAATAGATCCGCAAAACCTTTCTTTTTCACTATAAATTCCTCCTAGTTTTCTTAATACTCCACTCACTTAATAACATCGCGATAACCATCGTCACTCCGAGCAACACTGCAATCGCACTTGCTAGTTCTGGCTGTGCAAATATATCACCACTTAATAATGCACCAATTCGAATGGCCACCAAATTATAGTTACTGCCTGTCAGTGCATAGGCAGAAGCATACGCCCCCATCGCATTCGCAAAAAGCACACTAAACGTCCCAACAATCCCTGGAAGCATAATGGGAATTCCGATTTTTCTCCAAAACTGAAATGTCGATGCTCCGAGCAAGGCTGCTGCATCCTTCCACTGCTGCTGAATACCGTAGTAGATTGGATATAAAAGCATTAGTGAAAGAGGTAACTGGAAGTAAATATACACAAGTAGTAATCCACCCCAGCTATACAAAGAGAACGAGGATAACGAATCGATCCCCCATTTTTCAAATAACAGTGTAAACAAACCACTGTTACCTAACAAAACGATAAAGGCAAACGCTAGTGGGATACCGGAAAAATTCGACGTCAAATTCGAAACCATTAGGATACGCTCACGCACCGGCTCTGAAAAACGCATCATCGCATACACTGCAAACAACGTTACAACTAGCGCAATAATAGCCGAAACTGCAGATAACGTAATACTATTTTTAAATCCTTGTAAAATATAACTGCTTGTCAAAACCTCTTGATAATGACCGAGCGTAAAGCCGCCACCATTACTAAAACTTGAAATGACCATATATAACAGTGGTACGATGAAAAATAACAAGACGAGCACTAAAAACGGCAATATCCAAACGAGTAATTGCTTTTTAGAAGTCAACAAGATCACTACTTCCTTTTTAAAAGTAAGAAAAGAGGCACTAGGCCTCTTTTTTCGTACGTGCACCGTTCAGAAGAAGAGGAACCATTTCTTCTGAAGGCTCTATATCTAGTAATTGACAAACTAAAGGCGCCACTTGAAGCTGTGAAACAATTCCTTCATTAATACCCGGCTTCACTTGATTCGACAATACAAACATTGGAACATGTCTATCTTCAATCGTATTACCGCCATGATTCCCATCGTTGGTCATTCCGTGATCGGCAGTTACAACCACTTCATACCCTTGCTCTAAACATTTAGGAATGAACAAAGATAGAATCGCATCTACCGCTAATACACGATTACGATATTCCTTGGAATCTGCCGTAAACTTATGTCCATCGTCATCCACATTCATCGGATGAATATATAAAAAGTCCGGCTGTTTAGCATCCATTAACCAAGCTGCTTCTGCAAATAAATGGCTATCTGGATAATGATCTTCGAAATAGAATAAGCCATTTTCAATCGGAAGATCGGTATCCAATTGAATACGATCCGCAAAATGATTAAAAGGGGCACGATTATATAGTTCACTTACCCAGTGATAAGCAGCAGCAGCGGTTGTTTTCCCGCTCTCTTTTGCTAAATGAAATAAGCTTGTTTGATTGGATAAACGTACAGTAGCATTGCTAGTGACACCATGAATAATTGGAGGTGTCCCCGTTAAAATCGTCTCATATAATGGGCGAGAAAGAGATGGTACTTCTGAGCGCACTTCATAGCGCGCAGCAGCACCTCTTTCCACTAAATGTTGCATAAATCCCATATGTGTACATGCAGTATCATATCTAAGTGCATCTATCACTATAAGAACTACACGATTATTTGACATGGATTAACACCTGTTCTTGGTACATTTGTGGAATTTGTTTCGTAGTTTCTTCCCACGCTTTTTGATCGCCAACTGGTTTTGCATTTGCATACATTTCCGCTGGTAATAACAATGCTTCTACTTCTGCAGAAAGCTCCACGCTTTCACGAATTGGACGAGCGTATCCTTTTGCCAGATTTTCTTGTCCTGCATCCGATAATATATACTCACGCGTTAACATTGCTGCATGTGGATTTTTTGCATATTTATTGATAACTGTTGCATATCCAGAAATAACAGATCCTTCTTCTGGAATTACTACATCAAAACGAGATTCATCAATTTGGCTGCGGTAGCCTAAGGAGTTGAAATCCCACATAATTGCTACATCAATTTCACCTTTTTCCAAGTTTGCAACTGTTGCATCACCTTGTAAACGACCTTGTTTCGCAAGCTCTGCGAAGAAATCAATACCTGGTTGTAAATTTTTCTCATCTCCGCCATAAGCCATAGCTGCTGCTAAAATAGCAAACTGTGCTTGGTTTGCAGTTAATGCATCCCCAATACTCACGTTGAAATCACCGTTTTTAATGTCATCCCATGATTTAGGTGGGTTTTTCACATTATTTGTATCCGTTAAAAAGGACATTGTACCTGTATATCCAACAACCCAATGACCTTCATCGTCTTTAGCCCATTCTGGAATATCGTCCCAGTAAGAAGTTTTATAAGCTAATGTCAAATCTTTGTCTTTTGCAATCGGTCCAAACGCAATACCAACGTCTCCGATATCAGCCGTTGCATCTTCCTTTTCCGCTTCAAACTTTGCAAGTTCTTCTGCACTCGACATATCTGTATCTGAATGGTCTAAGTTGTACTCAGTTCCAAGCTCTTCCCAAGTTTCCACCCAGTTTGCCCAAGTATCCGGCATTCCGACCGAATTTACTTTACCTTCTTCTTTTGCTTTTGTTGTAATCTCATCTAACGATAAATCGTTGCCATTAACTGTTGTTTTAGCCGAACTATCCGAACAAGCCGCCAAAATAGATATCGCTAGTACACCGATTAAACTTTTCTTCCAGACGCGATTAAAAGACATTGATGAAAACCTCCGTTTGTTTATGTTTGTTTTGATTTGCTTACAAGGTTTATATTACGAAACAAACATTAAGCAAGTATGGAGGGGTTAATAATGTTAAGTAAAAATTGTTGAGTTATTGTGAAGGTGTATGGAGAACTTGGAGTACGATTGAGATACTCCTTCATTTTAAGCACAAAAAAACTACCCTTATATAGGATAGTTTGCGTAATAGGAATAGAGTACACTCTAAGGTGACAGCCTGGATTTTCATTCCAGGCGGACGCCTTCCGCTTCAATCAATGGAATGCGCCTAATCAGCGGATAATCTTAATAAAGTTTTTGACTCATAATTTCATTCCAATAAATGGTTGAACAAGACAGAATCCACTGCGAACGAGACATACTTGCCTTCGAACACGACAAAGACCAGCTCGAAAGCGACAAACCAGCTACCGAACGCGACAAAGAAAGTTACCCCATAATATTAGATTTCAAGTCTCATAAAAAAATCCTATGCAAAACACTTTGCATAGGATTCCGCTTATTAATTGAGTACTTTAAGTTTCACCTTTTTGACGCCCCATTCCATCGCACTATCATAGGATGGAATAAATACATCGATCTTATGACCTTTTATAGCCCCACCTGTATCACCGGCAATGGCCTCTCCATAACCTTCCACCCAAACTTTTGTGCCTAGTGGAATAATTCTTGGATCAACGGCAATTACTTTCTGATTCGGATTGGAACGCAAGTCAATTCCATATGCTGTCGTTCCAGAACATCCTGTACAGTATGCGGTATAAGCAGTCGCTGTTACAAGCAATTCATTCACTACTTGTTCCTCTGCGACCTCTACTTTTTCTTCCTTCACTTCTGGTACTACGACTGGTGGGGGTGTAACAATTGGGCTGGATACGGTCGCCACCTTCCTATCAGGTTTCTTATGAACGGTATCCACACTGACACCACCGCTCACAATTAATTCCTTACCTGGATGTATTACATCTCCCGCTAAGTTATTCCATTCAACTAGCGACTCCAATGGAATATTATGTTTAAGTGCAATTCGAAACAAATTATCCCCTTCCATAACCTTATATGTTTTAGGCTCTGCTTCCAGTTCCACTGGTGGATAATTGACCATACCCATATCTAAAGCATATTGAAATGGCAGTTCATATTCTACCGGAAAACTATCGGAAGCATCGAAACCGCTTGCACCTATGCCTATAGGGAGATCCGCCGCTTGTGCTACAGTATTCATTGAAAACGTAATAAGCACAATGAACAAAAATGTTCTAAAATTCAAATAAAACTCCTCCTTTGCAAGTAAACTGTTAAACATTTTAATTCCTCACAGTCTTGCCCAAAAACTTCGAAAAACAAACATTCTAATTAAATAAAAAGAAGCCATCTTCCAAAACAATTAAAATCTGTTTTGAAAAATGGCTTTATTTTTCGTGAAATTCCAGTATAAGAAAGTACAGTTTTACTAGAAATTAATGGCTAAAGGAAACGAAATTTGTGAGATAAGCAACTATTCGGAGTCTCTCACAAAACAAAAGAGCCGCCTAAGCAGCTCTCACTCAAACTTGCATATTCTCAATGATTGTTGCAATGCCCATACCGCCAGCTATACACAGTGTCACCGCACCGTATTTCTTACCAGTACGTTCTAATTCATGCACTAACTTCGTCAATAATATAGCACCAGTTGCGCCAATTGGATGACCCATTGCAATGGCTCCACCGTTTGGATTTACTTTGCTGTAATCTAAATCTAACTCATTCACACAGGCAACTGCTTGCGATGCGAACGCTTCATTCAATTCTACTACATCTAAATCCGCCATCGACAAATTAGTTTGCTTCAATGCCTTTTGCATCGCATATACAGGACCCATTCCCATTAACTCAGGTGCACATCCTACAGAAGCTTGTGCGATTATTCGTGCCTTTGGTTTGTAGCCACGTTTTAATGCTTCTTCTTCAGACATTACTAATAACGCAGCTGCTCCATCATTACGACCACTAGCGTTACCCGCAGTTACCGTACCGCCTTCTTTGAATACTGGTTTCAATGCTGCCAACTTCTCTAAAGTTGTTTCTCTAGGGTGCTCGTCGACTTTGAATTCTACAATGCCTTTACGAGTTTTCACTGGATACGGTGCTATTTCTTTATCAAAAAATCCTTTTTCAATTGCATTTTTCGTTTTTTCCTGACTGCTTAATGCAAATTCATCTTGTGCTTCTCTTGAAATACCATACTTTTCTGCTACATTTTCTGCTGTGATTCCCATATTCAAATCGCCATATACTTCTCTTGGCTGAGAGCCAGGTTGACTTGCAGTATTCGGATCTTTCAGCGAGACATCTCCAGACTTTGTTCCAAAGCGTACACTATTCACGTAATATGGTGCAGTACTCATCGACTCTGCTCCACCCGCAATAATAATTTCGCTTAATCCAGTTTGAATTTGTTGAGCTGCAGAGTTTAGCGCTTGAACGCCTGATCCACATTGTCGATGAATTGTATATCCAGGAATCTCTACAGGTAGCCCAGCTCGAAGCATCGCAACTCTTGCTAGGTTTGATACATCCGCACTTTGTTTCGCTTGACCTAAAATCACTTCTTCTACAGCAGTTTTATCTATTTCTGTGCGACGAATTAATTCCTCTATTACATGTGATCCTAAGAAATCTACTGTTTCATTGCCAAGGCTTCCACCAAGTTTTCCTATTGCTGTACGAACAGCATCTACGATTACTACATTTTTCATTTCATCATCTCCAACCTATTAGCTTCTTGCATAATGCTTCACTTTTTCACGATCAATTTCTACACCAAATCCAGGACCGGTTGGAATAACCACTTCAAAGTTTTCAAACTTAATAGGTTCCAACGTAAGATCATCTTTAAATAATAAAGGACCAAATATCTCTGTACCAAATTTCATTTCTGGAATTGTTGCGTACAGTTGAGCACAAATCGCTGTTCCTAAACTAGACTCGATCATCGTACCTCCATACAATCCAATTCCTGCTGCTTCCGCTATACCCGCCACTTTTTTTGTTTGCGTTAGCCCTCCTGCTTTACAAGGTTTTAACGCGATACAATTTCCTGCACGGTGCTTCGAAATTTGGAACACATCTTGTATGCTATTTGCAGCTTCATCTGCCATAATCGGTACTTTGAAACGAGACGTCAACCTTGCCATTCCTTCATAATTCCACGTTGGTAGTGGCTGTTCTACCATAGAAACGCCACCATCTTCTAAAGCAGCGATACAATAATTTGCTGTATCCTCATCCCACGCTTGATTGACATCAACCGTAATGCGTGCCTCGTCTCCAACGGCCTGTTTAATCTTTCGAACATGCTCAACATTTTTAAAAGGATCGCCTTTTCCGATTTTCAATTTGAAAATATTATGGCGCTTTTGATGCAAGAATTCTTTCGCTTCTTCAATATCTTTTGCAGTATTTCCACTAGCAAGCGTCCATGCAATTGGCAATGAAGTATGAATTTGGCCTCCGAACAATTCGAAAGCTGCCACTCCTTTACTACGCGCGGCTAAATCGATAATTGCTGCTTCCACAACCGTTTTGGCAAAGTTATTGCCTCTTACTTGTTGGGAAACTTCATACATAATCTTGTCAAAGTGAACTGGATCTTTCCCTATTACTAGTGGTGCAATATACGTATCAATATTTGCTTTAATCGCTTCAGGTGTCGACTCTCCATAGGATGCTCCTCCAATTGTCGCCACTTCGGACCAACCTTCACGACCTTCTTCATCCGTGACACAACCTACGACGATCGATTGGGAGACGATTGTATGCATAGCTAATTGGTGTGGGCGAATTGTTGGTAAATCTAATATATAAACATCAAAAGAACGTATTTTCATATAGAACCAATCCTCTTCTATTTAATGTATAAAATCAGCTTCCGTTTTTGCTCGTAATTCTTCAATCGTTACACCTGGCATTAACTCGACTAGCTTCAATTGCTTATCCACTACTTCAAACACTGCGAGTTCCGTGAAAATCATATCAACGCTTCTTGTCGATGTAATTGGATATGTACACTCTTTTAGCAACTTGCTACTACCATCTTTAGATGTATGGCTCATCGTCACAAATACTTTCTTTGCACCGACCAATAAATCCATCGCACCGCCGACACCCATAATATTCTTCCCAGGAACGGCCCAGTTCGCAATAACACCAATCTGATCAACTTGAAGCGCACCAAGAATTGCTACATCTACATGCCCTCCACGAATCATCGCAAAGGAATCTGAGCTATTGAAATATGAGGCACCAATTGCCTCCCCGACTGGTAACTTTCCTGCATTTACAAGGTTTGGATCGATATCCGCTTCCTCTACATCTGTTACTCCGAGCAGACCATTTTCCGTATGCATGTAAATATTTCCTGCATCCATATATTCTGCAACAAGCGTAGGAATACCAATTCCTAAGTTCACAACACAAGGTCCTTCGAGTTCAGCTGCGACACGCTTAGCGATTAAATGCTGCATATCTGTTTTATTCATTGAAGTCATTTGTTCACAACCCCTTCCTTCGTCAACACTTGCTGCGCTTTAATGATTGTATCGACATACAAAAATGGCGTCACGATTTCTTCTGGATTTAACTCTCCAGGTTCCACAATTTCATCCACTTCTACGATTACTTTGTTAGCAGCAGTTGCCATAAGCGGGTTAAAGTTACGAGCAGTTTTGTAATAAACAAGATTTCCAAGGGTGTCTGCTTTATGTGCACGAATTAGTGCAACATCAGCACGAATTGCCTTTTCGAAAATATAGTTCACTCCATCAATCTCTCGTTCTTCTTTACCTTTTGCGAGATCCGTTCCAACACCAGTCTTCGTGTAGTATCCTCCTAGTCCAGCTCCACCTGCACGTAAAGATTCGGCCAATGTCCCTTGAGGAAGCAATTCTAGCTCGATTTCTCCTTTTTGATACTTGTCCCCAACATCCCGGTTACTTGTAAAATAAGAGCCTATCCCTTTTTTAATCTTGTTTTGATTCAGTAAAATACCAAGACCTTTTCCCGATTCACCTAAGTTATTACTAACAATCGTTAAATCCGTTACATCTTTTTCTGTTAACCCCTCTATTAATGAAAGAGGTGCTCCTATTAAACCAAAACCACCTACTAAAACGGTATGACCACTCTCTACACAAGCTAAAGCATCTTTAATATCACTGATAACCTTTGACATATTGAACTCTCCTTACTTAATCTCTAACTTTAATGAATCACTAATTTCAAACCATGCAGGAATACCAGCCGTTAACACACAAATATACCCAACATCCGCTAATTCAGCTTCCGTTACGCCGACTGCTCTTGCTTTTTCGATCCAAGGAACCGCATCCGCTCCTCGTAACTGAGTAATATAATTTCCAACCATATTCAAATGCTTCATACGCGTAGACACATGGCCTTCACCAAGAAGCTTTTCTTCAATTTTAGCCTTGTCACCACTTTGAATTATTGCTAGTGAATCTACTATAAAGCTAGTATCCTCGCTACCTAACCACGTAATGATCGTCTCAAAAATCTCTTCAAGCGATTCCGGATCCTTCTGTGATTGCGTTACTTTTAATCCTTTTAACTCCAGAGCATAGGCAAGTCCCTCGAGCGATACTTTTAAAGCTGCAGTTCCTCCATATAAATAAGAAACTAAAAAGTATTCTACTAACTCAGGAATCGTCGAACCAAAATCAATCGCGCCCTTCGTGTGATAACCCATACTACGTGCATACAATCTAGCTGCGTTCATACTCGCTAAAAGCACATCTTTTTCCTTGCGAGATAACGCTCCGTCTTGCATGATTTCTCCACGTAACTCAGTATAATGATCCAGTACAACTGGGCTGTAATCATGCATTTTTTGCACCCAACCCGGAACTTCATCGTACACTTGTTTAAAATACTCCAGCCCTTTACTCATAGTTTCCACCTCTATTAAATTTTGTTTAAGAAAGTTTCTAAATAACTATTAATATCTTCCCGTTTTTCAAACACCATCGTGTAATGATTACAGTCCGAGACAACTGTTTCGATTTGCTTTGTATAGCTTTGTGTTTCTTCATAATCTGTTATGTAAAAAAGTGGTGGCATCGAACCGATATTGCCTTTTGCATATACAAGTAGTACTGGGCATTCAATTTGCGCACAGATCTCTTTTGGACTAAATGTATAGAAGCTATTAAAATCAGCAACTATACGTGCTTCCGTTGATTTGTTCTCCCAATGGTCTCCTACAAGCCCGACCTCGTATTCAACTGTATCTTGTAATACACCATTCCACTCGACGCCTAGGTTCGTATATATTTTTTTAATTTCTTCTACGTAATGTTCTTTTGACGTAAACTCTCTGCTAATTCTTCCTAAAGAAGGCTGTACAATCTCTCGTTGATGTTCCGTAGTTTTTGCAGCACCGTCCAGTAATATTAGACCTTGCACCGACTTTAATCGACTCGCCACAATCGCCGAAATAAAAGCACCCATCGAATATCCTAATAGAATAGGATTTTCAATCTTCAACTCATTTATTAAACCGACAATATCATCCGCATGTTTGAAAATGGATGGTTCTACATCTGTCTCATCACTATTCCCGCGACCGCGTAAATCTACTGAAATAAAACGATATTCTCCTTTAAACTTTTCAGCGTAGTAATGCATATTCTTATGCGTTCCAGTTAACCCATGAATCGCAATAATCGGTCCCTTTTCTCCTGGATAATCAGCAACTTGAATAGAATTTCCATTAACATTTACTTTGTAAAATTCCATGTTTCCACCTCTTTTTGTACGATATGTGTACACTTTTACTCCATTCGTACATTATTATATTTATCATACCAAAATATTTGAAAAAGTCTAATAAAAATAGCTATCAAGATACACTCGATAGCTATAGAATTATTTTTTTATTCAGTTCGCATAACAAAGTTTAAGCTAGCTTCTTTATGGTCACCTTTATCAATCAGTTTAGTTGTAAGGGTTGAGCGAACACCGCTGGCAACATCAGTTTCTAACCATTGGTCTCCTTCAAAGAATACTTGTGTAATTAAAGTTTCATGTCCTTCGTGTTCGAACTTAATATGAATATGCGCTGGGCGGTATGCATGATAACCTGCAGCAAATGTAAATTCACCAGTAGGACCATTTGTTGGAATTTGATATGGAATTGGTACGATCGATTGTACTTCAAAATCTCCATTCTCGTCTGTGTAGAACTGCCCTCTTAAATTGAAATCCGGTGCAGTAGAATCATAGTTCGAATATAATCCGTCCGCATCGTCTTGCCACCACTCGACCTTCGTTTTTCCGATTGGTCCATTTACAGAGCTAACGTTTCCGATAAATCTCAATTTATCTCCAGGCTCATCAGGACGTTGCGGAATAACCACTTTAGATCCTTCGAGCAGTGGTGAGTTCTCCTCATAGTAAGGTCCAAGTAACGATGGCTCTGTTCCTGGAGCGTTTTTATATTTTGCTTCTAACACATATGTTTCTACAAAAACGTCTAAGAATAATGGAATCTCTCCACTTCTACCTAAACGATCCGCCCATTTAACGAAGTTTGTATACTCTTCATGATTAAACTGTTGCTCGTCTAAAAATGCTTTCATATGTTTTACGAATCCTTCATACGCCTCTAATACCCTTGCATTTTTCACTGCTACTTCTGTCATTTTATTTCCCCCTAAGATTTGTTTGTTTTTCCCATCTTCTTTGTAAGCGCATTCATTTCTATTAAAAAAATAAAGAAACTATTGAAAGAATACTTGCTAAATACTTTTAATTTATGTACGATATACGTACACGAGTACTTTATTCGTACAAATTCATTTTAACATAAGGGGTAATATACTTGTCAACAGAGAAGTTAGATAATTTCAAACAATCAGGAGACTACATACAATCTTTAGAACGCGGACTACAAGTAATTCAAGCGTTTTCACAGGACAATCAAGCACTCACAATTAGTGCTGTTTCGAAAATAACTGGACTAAGTAGACCTACCGCTCGAAGAATTTTATTAACACTAGAACATTTAGGCTTCGCCGAATCCAACAACAGTGTATTCTCATTGACGGCTCGTACACTATCACTCGGCTACGCATACTTATCTTCTAATAATCGTTGGAGCATCGCCCATACGTTTATGCGTGATTTCGTCAATCAAACCGGAGAATCTTGCTCTATTTCAATTCTAGATGGCACAGATATCATTTATGTAGCACGTGTTTCCACGAAACGAATTATGTCCATCAACTTAGATGTAGGTTCACGCCTACCAGCATATGCAACATCTATGGGCCATGTCCTACTTGCATACTTGCCAAAAGAAAGATTAGAAAGTTATTTAGAGTCCTTCGATTTCGAAAAATTTACAGATAAAACGATTGTTGATAAAGAGCAGCTGCTCACTATGCTAGAAGAAGTTCGGGAAAATGAATGGGGCGGTGTCGATCAGCAGTTAGAAGAAGGTCTCCGTTCCATCGCTGTACCGCTTCGAGATGCATCTGGAAAAGTATTCGCTGCTTTTAACTGCTCTGTTCATGCAGGGCGCGTTTCAAGAGAAGTACTACGTAATGAGTTTTTACCCCTTTTACAAGAAACCGGCGAGAAAATCAGTGAAGCTATGGCGATTACGAATGACTCGAGATATGTGTAGGCTTTAGACAATTACTCAAAATAAAATCCAGGCAAACTAAATGGTTTCTGCCTGGATTTCTATTTGACTGCTGTTCGTATTCCAAACGCCACCAACACGATTCCTACGATTATATTCAATCCTTTCAGCACAACTGGCTCTGCAAAAATAAGTAGAAAACTACCCAAAATAGAAATGAGCATTAGAAAAAACAAAGTAGATAACACCGCACCAAGCCCAAAGGAATACATATCCCTTTGCTGTAAATTTTCTTCTACTAATTTAGTAGACAAAACGCCAGCCCAAAATAGAATCGTTAATGGATTAGAAAGTGTTAAAACAAGCGTTTTAACAAATATTATTTCTACACTTTGTTCAGAGTGAAAATTTAAACTTGGGATAATGGAAAAACCAAAAACCCCTACTATGTTACTTAAACCAAACAGAACAAGGACTGCTGCTCCAAAGTAACGAATGACTTCTTTCATCTTTGGATACTTATTCAGTATCTTCCCTATTCCAATTATTGCGGCAAGTATATAGAGACCATCAATTATGGCTACTCCCAATACACCTGTTGCTGCTGCAACAAATCCAGAAGTGGCTGCAGTTTGAAAAATAAACAAACAGATTGGCCCAACTGCAATTTGCAGAAACATTCCAAAACGAAACCCTTTCCAAATCATCTGCTATTTCCCCTACCGATTTAACTTCTCTGTTAATGTAGATAACACGATCAAAGTGTTGGAAGTTTGAACTCCTCGAATCGATTTTAGCTTTTCACTTAGAAAAACTTCTAATTGAGCAGTATCTTCTACTAACACCTTTAACATATAATCATATTCTCCCGCCATATGATGGCATTCCATCACTTCGGAAAACTGAATAATCGATTCTCTGAATTGCTGGATATTCGCTGTATGATCGATATTTACAAAAATAATTGCTAACAATTTATAGCCCATTTTTTCACGGTTTATTTTAACTGTGTATTGTTCAATTATGTTTGCAACTTCTAATTTTCTGATTCGCTCCGATACAGCAGGTATGGAGAGGTTCACTTTCTTGCTAATGTCAGAAGCTGTGGACCTACCATTTTCCTTTAACACTTCTAGAATTTTCGCATCGATTATATCCATGATTCCATCACCTTTTCGCATTCATTTAACTATATTATATAAAATACTTACACTTAATAAATAGAATCAATAAAAACCAATAATAAATAAAGTATTTGTTAAATACACTTTATTTATTAAAACATTAAAGGTTCTCTATAAATAAACACTTTAAAATCTAAAGCAACTTTTTACTTCTTGAACACTCCAACACTATTCCGAAATATTCAAGAGCCTTACATTTATTACTCAAAACAAAATCCAGGTCAGAAACAACCTTTCATTGCCTCTGACCTGGATAATTTTTTTTGATAATTCTGACCTCAAAAAGATCATTCGTTCTATTATGTGCTATAATCATTTTACAATTGCATAGCAGGGTGGGCGGTTGGTCACTTCCTTTCAAGGAGGTGATGCCAATGACCATATACGAAGCAATCAGTTTGTTAATACAGCTTAGTGCTGTACTATTAGCGGCTTTTTCAATCGTTGTGACATTGATTATTTTCTTTGAAAAAAAGAAATAACCGTCCCCTGAGCTAAAGGTTTAACGGTTACTTCTTACCCGGACCAACCGCTCTTTCTGCGGTTTGCAATTGTGAGGCTGGATATTCGCGTATCCAGTCTTTTTATTGTACGTTTCTAAATTCATTATATACAGAAACTTTGTTGCATTCAACATATACGACGTGAAAGAAAACTGTTTAGTACTATCTTGAAAATGTTTCCGACAAATCTATACATACAGTATATTTTAAAGAGCAAAATAAGGTATAGGTCATATCAAATTGGAGGGAATGTAGCTTGAAACATGATGTAAACGCGAAAAATGAAAAACAGGTGCAATGAATAATAATTTAGATGCTGCAACGTTACAAATGAATCCTGATATCGCCAAACAACATATTAAACCTAAAGTAGAAAATCCAAGCACACAAAAAAACGATAATTCAAAAATGCTTTAATTCAGAGAGGCAACAACCACCTAAGGTGTTGTTGCCTCAATTGCGCTGTTCCCCCCAAAAAGAGAATCTAAATTAAAAATCCCACATGGAGTCACGGATTTCATTATATTAACTTTCTAAACTTAATTTCCGCCGCGTTCATCCACATGGTGGTCATTTTGACCATCTTTCACCTGAAGTTTTTCTTTCTGTTGCTCACTTAACTCATTAGGCTTTCCTTGTTCAACAGTTAGATCTTTTTGATTGGAGGAATCCTTTTCATGATTTGACTCTTTTTTCATCACATTCACCTTCCTAATGTTCTTTTCACCCTTTCTTTTCCCTAAAATAATTGTTTCTAACATTTTCTTTTAAAACTTAATGATCCGAGCATCTCTCCCCACAAAAAATACAGCCTTTCGCGTAAGCGTTTGGCTGTCTAGTCTACCAAAAGTCACTGTCTTGAAAAATGGCCCATTTAACATTCTTGTAAACTCGGTTGCACCATGTGTAAACACCGATGCTTCGTGGAGCATATTATGATTATTCTTCTTGTATGAATTTCACCACATCATATCCACAATCATTACAGACCATCAAATGAGGACAAATTTGATCTCTCGCTGTATTTGGATACCCATCACCCATTTTCACAGTCTCTTCATCATTATAATGTCCATATGGATCTAAAAAATCAGATACCTTACCTGAGTCGTCTAACTGGGTACCACAATTGGGACAAGAAACTTCTAATTCTTTTAATGAATTACATAAAGGACACATCGCCATAAGTATCGCTCCTTTTAGCTTTCCTCTATAGTATTCATCATTTTATGGATACTATGTACAATAAAAAAGGATAACATTACCATTAAATTGAAATATGCCAAGTTATATATTCCTTCAAATATATCGACTCATAAAGCCTAAAGTTAGCAATTACATAGTTTTCATTTTGGTAGTAAGGAATAAATTACGGGACAACTAAAAACTAGTACTACTTGCCTATCATCCCACATATTTTAGTTATGTACTTACTTATAATTACATTCAGCATAACAATTTATTTATCTTGCCCGTTTTTTGTTTTATAAGATGAAGGAGTGATTGGTTAAGTATGATGGATTCCGCTATGATGAATATTTCCAATGGTAGCACTGTAGCAAGAGTAAGGAATACGTATATGAAGCCAAGAATTGTTGCCTTTATTCCCGCACATAATGAAGAGAAATCAATCCGTGACTGTTTAGCTGGTTTAGGGGATCAAACCTTACCAAAAGACGTGGAACTTGATGTGATTGTGATTGCTGATAACTGTACAGATCGGACAGAGGAAATAGCATTAGAAGCAGGACTTGAATTCAACCTAAGATTGAGAGTTCTTACGACAAAAAATAATAAACAACGAAAAGTCGGAGCGTTAAACTCAGCTTGGAAAAGTATTTATGGAGATCCTTTAGACTTATATGATAAAAAATTAAACATACAAGAGGAATATTACAAACATTCCATCAAGGCAATACTTGGGATGGATGCAGATAGTCGACTAGCACCAGACGCATTATCTCAATTATGGGATGGACTCATGAGTTCTCGAAATATTGGTGGAGTAATGGCTAAGTACACCATGAGGATGCCAAAAAAGAAAAGCCTTATTCCAAAAGATGATGTTTATTATGAAGAAAAGATTGCAACCGGTGAGTATGGGGGTCCAATTTCACGTTGGTGGACACATCAACAAAAACAAGATATGGCAAGCTGGCTACTAGATCTCCAATATAGCGGAGGAAGTACATACGTTCTTGGCGGCCAAGCGACCTTATTTAGACCAGAAGCATTACAAGAAGTTATAGATGAAAACAAGTTAGATGGTCCTTGGCAAGATGAAAGTGATGTAGAGGATATGCTTTTAACCTGGCAAATCCAGAAGAAATGGAAAACACTAATTAGTCCTACTGCCCGTTGTTTTGTGGACGCGATGAGGTCGTATCATACCTTTCGACAACAACGAAATAAATGGCAATCGGGAACTGTTGAATTACTTACAAATAGGGATATCGGAGTTAAATCAAAACACCGCGCAAGAATATGGCGTTCCCAAATAAAATCATTTATCAATTTGACAATACGCGCATTATTAATGTTACTACTAGTTGTAGCTCTTGCAACAGACCAATTCTTTTGGTCTTGGATATGGCTTACACCTGTTGTTATAGCATCTATATTAAATACTATACTAGCAATAAAAACCCCCATGCATAGACCAATAGATGTCATTTTAGCTGCATTGCTGATTAGCCCTGAAATATATTTATGGGTCAATTTAATTACCTTTGCAAATGTATGGTTAGGAAAATTCTCCGCTGTAAAAAAAGACGGTTGGGCAATCCAGTATAACGCCGAGAGAGGCAATACACGAAGTAAACTTACAGAAGGGATCGTAGTTATTATCCTTTTGATTGCACTAGGAACTTACTTCTGTATTGATCAACGAGCTTTATTAACAAGTGAAAAGGTACAGACGGCAGTACAGCCTTATTTAGAAACAGGCTGGGTAGTTCTAACATATTTAACGGTTTACTCATCTCTGGCTATGATCTATCAAATCTGGAAATTAAGAGTTAGGCATAGAGCTTAAAAATTTCAAGAAGTGCTCTATACGATTGTCTAACTTTTGGGAGAGTTCGTCCAAGTACTAGACGATTGTTCAACTGCTCACTATACAAAGTAATTAAGATTGAAGGAGGATGTAATGAAGATAAAAAAAGCAATCATTCCTGCAGCTGGATTTGGGACTAGATTTTTACCAGCAACTAAAGCACAACCAAAGGAAATGCTACCGATAGTCGATAAGCCTACCATCCAATATATTGTGGAAGAAGCAATAGCGTCTGGAATTGAGGAAATTATCATCGTTACAGGAAAAGGAAAACGCTCCATTGAGGACCATTTTGATTTTGCCCCTGAATTGGAGCAAAACCTATTAAAAACAGGAAAATTGGACTTATTAGACAAGGTTCGTTACTCTACAAACCTTGCAGAAATTCACTATATTCGTCAAAAAGAGCCAAAGGGGCTTGGGCACGCTATTTGGTGTGCACGTAATTTTGTTGGTAATGACCCATTTGCTGTTCTCCTAGGTGATGATATCGTTCAGAGCGAAACACCTTGTTTAAAACAATTAATTGATATATATGAAGAAACTCATTCATCTGTTATCGGGGTTCAAACAGTTCCGAGTAAAGAAACACACCGATATGGAATAATTGATCCAGGTTCACAAGTGGAAAAACTTTACCAGGTACTAAACTTTGTTGAAAAGCCAGCTCAAGGAACAGCTCCTTCCAATCTTGCCATAATGGGACGCTATATTCTTACACCTGAAATCTTTATGTTTTTAAATAAGCATGAAGTAGGAGCAGGGGGAGAAATTCAGTTAACCGATGCCATACAGAAACTAAACCAAATTCAACGGGTGTTCGCATATGATTTTGAAGGAAAAAGATATGATGTTGGAGATAAGATTGGGTTTGTGAAAACTACAATTGAATTTGCACTTCAGCAAGAGGATCTTCGAGATGAACTATCTACTTACATTAAAGAATTAAGTATGACCATTAACGATATCGTAAATTAAAAACCTAAAATTATAAGAAGACTAGCTGAGAAAGAAATTGGCGTAAAGTCCCTTTTCAAAGCTAGTTGTTTCCCCTTCAATGCATATAAAAACTGATAGAACAAATGCCTTAAAGGGCATTCATTCCATCAGCTTTTATAATTCAATCAGCATTCCTGGTTCTGCTAATTCTATGTTTTCATTGCCTTGTTTTTTTGCACTAACTATTAAATCGTTTAAGTCACCGTAGTGTGGAAGATGTGTTAATAACACCTTTTTTGCATTTGATTGATATGCTAGTATACCTGCCTGCTCGGACGTCATATGTCCGGAAGCTGCTCCGTCCATTCCTTGATACAAGCTACTTTCCGTAATAAGAAGATCAGCGTTAGCTGCAAATGAAATTAAATCTGGCGTGAAGCTAGTATCAGATGTAAATACAATACTTTTATTGCTACATACTATTTTTATACTATACGTTTCAACTGGATGAATATTTCTCATAAATGTACAGATGAATGGTCCGATTTCTAACTTACTCTTTTCGTTAAATGAAGCAAATCGAGAATACGCAACATCCTCCACCTGCTTTCTCATGTCTTCATCCTCTGGTCCATACACACATAATTCTTCATCTGCTCTACCTAAATGTGTATTCACTAGTCTAGAAAATAAATACGCTCCAATATCGCTAAAATGATCATAATGATAATGGGTTAGTATGACATGATTAATATCATTTAAATCTATATAGTTTTGTAATTCCGTTAATACTCCACTTCCGCAATCGATTAATAACGAAAACCCTTCATGCTGAATTAAGTATCCCGAACAAGGACCATTCTTTTTAGGGAATCCTCCCCACATACCAATCACTCTACACTCCATAGGTTTTAGCCTCTTTCTTCGAATCCTTCCGATAATTCAGCCATGCGCTTTTAATCTTCTACAGGTAACCAGCCTTTTACATTCATCAGCCTGTCCCATAATGGATCTGGAATAACTAATTCTTCCTGGGCATGTCTAGAAAGAGTTTTACGTATTTGGTCTTCCTCACCTGCTTGGACTTTCTCCATCCACTTCGGCTCCATTAGTAGTTCGCGACCTAAAGCAATGAGTGGGACACCTGTTTCAAGTGCTTCTACCACTTCATCTGGTGTATGCAATGAACCTACTCCAATTACCGGAACACGATCTCCTATTTTTTCATGTATTTTAATAATTCTTGACTGTGTTTTATCTTTTTCACGGAAGGAGCCATTCCAGAAATGATTTACAGACACATGTAAATAGTCTAATCCTTGATCTGCTAGCTTATCGACAAATTGAAAAGTGTCTTCCAACTGAATCCCTGGATTACTTCCTTCTTCCGGTGATATTCGATAGCCAACGATAAATGGATTCTTTGCGTATTCCTTTACGGCTTTTTTGACAGAATCTACGATAGCTAAAGGAAACTTCATACGATTCTCAAGAGATCCACCCCATAGATCTTCTCTTCTATTTGAATGTGGAGAGAAAAATTGCTGTAATAAATAGGTGTTCGCGCCGTGGATTTCTACTCCATCAAAACCTGCTTCTATAGCTCTTCTAGTAGCGTCACCAAAAGCTTGGATTGTATTATTTATTTCATCTTCTGTCATCTCTCTCGGAACTGTTGCGCCTTCATGTTCCGTAGCAATTGCACTCGCTGAAACTGGTTGTTGATCTGGCAGTAATCGTGGTGGCGACTGTCTGCCACCATGATAAATTTGTATAATCGCTTTTGTCCCATTCGACTGGATAGTTTGCGCTATTTTTTTCAATCCTGGAAGGAATTTATCATCATCAATACCGAATTGCCCCGGAAATCCTTTACCGTCTTTACTCACATACGCACAGGCAGTAATGAATGTTCCGACTCCACCGGTACGCTCTTTATAATAAGCTAGCTCACTTTGCGAAACCTCTCCATTTTCTTCAGAGGAATAGTTAGTCATAGGCGCGACCATAATTCGATTTTTTACTTCTACTCCTGATGGAAACGTAAATTCTTGAAAAATCTTTTCGTATTTTTGCTTCATTTGTATTAACTCCTTTTTTAGCCCTTCCTAAGAAGGACAATGTGTTATCTATATTTAATACTACAGAAGTTAGCCGTACTCTTCCAACAATCTGCCATATAAAATTCCCTATGCTACACACTATTCCGTGATAGTATGCTACACAGGGATTTATTTATTGTTCCGATCTTGCCATTAGTTTCTATACGTATGTAACTAGTATTTTTTTCATCATAAAGAGATTCATTTTTTTGTACCTATGTAAATGGACTTGAAACCGCATGCAAAAATGTACACCATAACAGGTCCTTTCACATAAATTAATAGAAATGGAAACAGCTTCTGGTTCTATCTATTGAAATTGAAAGGAAGATAGTTGAATGGTAAATTTTCAACCTTTTCATGGTGTCGTCACCATGATTAGTGATTTTGCGATTGAACAGAATGGAGAAGGAGAAGGTTGTTATACATTAATGTCTGTAACTAACAGCAACGGAGATTTAGTAAATTTTGTGGTATCCCCTACTACTTATTTTGTAGACCATGCTATGGTAGCAGTAGGAGATTGGGTAACTGGATATTATGATGCAAATACACCTGTTCCTTTTATTTACCCACCACAATATCGGGCACTTGTTATGGTAAAAGATAGTGCCTATCAAAATGTAAAAGTGGATTATTTTAATAGCCAGTTAGAGAGTAGTGATGGTCAATTAAGATTAAATATTTCACCATCGACACCAATATTATTAACAAATGGGCAAGCCTTTACAAGAAACCCTGCAAATCGGAATTTAATTGTTAGCTATGGACCTACCACCAGAAGTATCCCCGCTCAAACCACCCCCTATAAAATTATCGTTTGGTGTTAGTGTTTGTTACTGAAGCGTGAAAGTGAGATTTTCACTACGTATAAGAAAAGCGATTCCAAGAATTTTCATATTCTTAGAATCGCTTCTTTATTTATGATATCGGTCTCGGCCTCCGAGGGAGAATCATTGATTTAAATCAAGAATGAATGCTTTTAAGAAAAAAAATGAATTTATTTTGTTATCATTACTGTACAATTGGTTGAACAGGAGATGATTTTTTTGCGTTTATGGCACCAAAGTTTACTCAGCACCTTGCCGAAATCACAGCTGTTAGCACAATGGCGTGAGTTAAATAGTATTTTTGCGAAAGAAGATCGTCATATTCTCATTAACTATATTTATGACTACCCAAAAGATGATTTATTTGCCTATACACAGCTTGTTCTGCGTGAAATGCGTGCACGTGATATTAATATTCGCACGGTAGATAAAATGGAACGTTATTTTGCAAATGGACCTTTTGAGAAGGTAACACATCCATTCGTTCATCATCATAACGAGGAATACTTCGAGATATGTTATTTTAATCTAAAAGAAAAATTTATGCGTGGGCAGAAGGATTTTGATGCGGAGCGCTATGAGGCTTTAACGAAGATGTATGTAGTCGAGATGGGAAAATAGCATTTGATTGCCCCGTATAGCAAACAAACATGAATGTTTCTTTGCTACACAATGACAGAAGCGCCAAGTCCATAGCGATGTTTGCGGTCAATCTCAAGCAAATACTCACATTGTCAAAAGAAAAGGCTAAGATAAAGTTAATGATCAATTTTGGATAGAAAAATGAGCTTGGAGAAGCATTTCCAAGCTCGTTTTTACCTGTCTTTTTTTACCAAATCACCCCATTAGCTTAACAACTATGTTGTCTTTTTTGATAGTAATTACCGATAAAATAACTACAAATTATTGCGATAATAAAAGGAATTACTGAACCTCCAGCTTCGAACCCTGTTGAAGTTTCCTCGTAAAAACTAAACATGAACAATTTAAAATGAAACAAATATCCAATCAATAAAAGTAAACTGCTTACACCAATAAATGTTATTAAACCTGCAAATACTGTTTTTATCAACCACTACACCTTCTTTTCGTTGTTATACTTATTCCAATTATAAAACCACTCTTAATAAATCCCTTTTTACTTATCTCCGCTTGGACCATTATGAAAAGTATTGTGATTATAATAGGAACTAGAAACAAAAAAACACCTCTTATATTAGTAGGGTAATACAGCAATTATTACAATACCTTTATTAGTGTAATTTATTGTTTATTTTATCGGATGTTCCTCTTCAACTAACCTGTACCTTTAGTTCAACAAGAAAAAACTACCCTTACAGGCAGCCACTTGCTTAACTAAAGCACCCGATAGTTTAAGAAGAAATCTTTAAAGTTGGAAATTTAAATCATTTAAAGTCCCATTCAATATTTATCTGATTTTCTCCGCCAACTCTAAAATAATTCCCTCTGGACCACGAACATAACATAACTTATAACTCTCTTCATACTGCTGTATCTCACTAAAGATTTCCGTGCCCTTCTTTTTCAACTTCGCAACAATAGCTTCAATATCTTCAACAGCAAAGCAAATATGTCGGATCCCCAACGTATTTGCAAAAGGTTGCTGAATATCTTTTTCATCTGACGGAGTATAAAATTTGACTAGCTCTATCCATGCCTGACCATCTGGCATCCCCAATCCTACACATGCCGTTTTAACATCATTAAGCCCAACTATTCTGTCTAACTGTTCTCCATCCAATTCCCATTCCGCTTGCACTTCAAGTCCTAAATCAAGAAAAAACGCTTTAGCCTCTGAAAGATCATTTACGTTTATACTCACATGATCTATTCTATTGATCTTCATATCTCGTACCTCCCATGTTTCCGTTATTTTCAATACCTATATTCGTGTAAAGTTTGGTTAAAATTCTATTTCGCTTAAGACAGAAAATATCCTTCTTCAACAATCCTACCCCTTTAGTTTAATAAGACCAACAAAAAAGGGTCATAAATTACTGAACGTATTCTACTCCGTTTTCTATATAAGATTCCAAGACAACTTCACCTTTATTTTTGTAATAAAAGTATGTTTTCTCATCATCTTTCAATTTAACACTGACCATCCAATTCTTATCACCCTGTAAATTTGCAATAAATGGTTCGCTCGAAATAATGTCATCGTTTGGAATATTCTTTTCTGTAATTAGATAGTTAATTACACTTTCTTCAACGGTTGATTTTTTATATTGGATATAACTAAAAATAATTCCAACAATAATAAGAAATATTAATAAAACTGTTCCAAATTTCTTCACTTTGCAAACTCCTTAAAATATCTAAATTAATTTGTTATTCAACTAAACTGCGTCTTCAGATAGTGTAACATTTCACAATAGATTTCTGAGATCTACTTGATGTTTCGGATAAATAAATAGACCATCGAAATGATAGTCTTGTTCTGCTATAGCTACCAGTTAGTTGAAGAATGAGAACTCATTAGAATTATTCTTTAAATCTTCCCATTATTACGGTATTATAATAATTTCCATCTGATAACAGCTTATCCTTCTTTAATACTCCTTCTTCTTCAAAACCATACTTTTTATAGAGCATTATAGCCTTTTCATTGGTTTGAAGTACATTCAAAGTAATTTTCTTGATTTGATTTGTATCAGCCCATCTGATAGTTTCTTTTAACAAGTTTGTTCCAATGCCATATCCCCAGTAATCCTTAAGTATACAAACACCAAACTCAACTTTATGAGACATTCTTTTCAACTGATTTCCTTCACACCTTGAGAAGCCAACGATCTTACCGTTTGCTTCGCAAACTAAAAATAGATTATGAGGACTTTCGGTTTCTTCTTTGATTAGTTGTTTAAAACCTGCTTCATGTATGTACGCTTCGCCTTTTTCCCTATCCATATTTTCTGTTTCGCCATCTATCTGCAAACGTACTTCAGACAAGTTTTTGGCATCGTTCTCTTTTGCTGACCTTATAATATAACTAAAATTACGAATATGAAATTCTATCGGATTTACTCTTATGACAAACTCCTCCTTATCTTAACTATCCTGCAATTTGGGGCTTGAAAAGCTAAATAAAGTTTTGAATAATTATTTTATCACAATAATTAACTTACTTTTATAAAAAATTTTCTTGTTGAACTAACCTGCCGCGTTAGTTTAACGTGTAACATTCCACAATGGATATCTGAGATCTACTTGATGTTTTAAATAAAAAATAGAACATCGCAAAGATGGTCATGTTTAACTAAAGCACCCTTTACTTTAAGCCAATACTTCACAAAGTTCGTATATTTGCCATGAAAAGTTTGTATACAACGAATGAAACATACGTTACAATTCCATAAATAGAAATGATAGCCTAACAAGGTTTATGGTAAAACTTTTAGAATAATAACATTGAGGTGTATTGCTTACGAACATCTAAATAAAATTGTTTTTCTTTTTATTAATAGAATTGGGGGATGTGCATTTAATGGGGTTCTTTAAACGTTTTTTTAAGAAAGTAGAAGATGTTAATAATGGAGAAGCTGCTATTTCTGAACTTGAGTCTGAGTTATATTTAGAGTCACCTGAAGAAGAAGGAATGAATTTCTGGGTGGAAATTGCACAGAATATTATCGTAAATGCGGTTAAGGCGACTAACAACACAGTAGAACGTGCCTTTGTCTTGGTAGATATGGGGGAACAACCTTCTTTCGATATTTTTTATCAAGTAGATGGCTTGCTAGTTATGTGGAATCAACTTGAAAATCCTATTATAGAAGAGAAGATTCAAAATGAATTACTACCTCAAGCATCTACTGTCGCTTCTGCAGTAAATGGTAACTTTACACAAGTTGAACACCCTAAGATTGCATTTGCTGAGCTACAATTTGAATGGGCAACTGGTGCTTGGTTTTCTCATGTAATTTGGGAAGACGATGACAATGCAAATTTAGCAAAAGAAGAAATTTTAAGCAAATGGTTCAATGCCTTGAGTGCTGAGATTAAAAACCAACCATTAGACAGTGATACCAAACTTTCATGGTACCCTTAAAGTCTACTTTTAAAGGACATTAAAATTTTGAGGGCAAATATTATTAGGTACCAATGGGGATGCATTAAGAATTGAAGAGATTGATTTTATATACGAGAACAAATAGTTGCTTAATTATATGATACACCTCGTATGATTACCTATAGGGAGAAGTAGTGTATTCAAATTTTAGTATGAATACGCTTCTTAATTTGATAAAACAACGATCAAGTTAAACAGAGCTAAAAATTAAAAAGAATGTTTATTAAACTAAACTGCTTCTTTGGTTGAATAAGAATAAAGGCTGTCTACTAACAACCCTTTTTGCTAAAGCACCCGTTAGTTGAACAAGAAACGTGAAGCTTATTCAACAATCGTGCCTTTTAATTGAATAACTAAAGTCTGACCTCACTCATAATATTACTTAATTATTCTTCAACTAACGCCCTCTTTAGTGTAAGTACATCTTTTCACATTTAATCTAAATCAAACTCAAAATTAAAACCTGCAAGTTTAGCTTATCAAATACGTTTCATGAAATCCTTTTTCTTTTGGCACATGAAACTGGACATATTTTAAAGAATCTAGTTGCAACAATATAATATGTCTTCTAGTTTGAATACCCTCTTTTTAATTTTAGTAATGAAAATAAGCCAAGACTATGCAACTCTGTATAAAAAGCTGCATAATATCGGCTCTAAGAATTTATACGTTATAGAAGATTAGCTTTTCGTTACAATAACAGAGCCTTTCTAATTAAAAATTATAGGAAAAGTAAATGTAACGAAAGCTGCCCATAGTCCGTAGACCGGCAAATACTTAGTAACGGCATCTTGGATAGTTGAAGGTCCGGATTTGTTTTGTAGAAATCGCATATAGGAGAGCATAATCCAAATTAGATTTGCCCAGATAAGTATGTTTACTCCTAAAACAGCAAGTCTATTAGGCGTAATCCCATAAGAAGAAAGTCTGAACACGATGGCGGACAAGGCCACACTGTCAATGATAAGAGCAAGAATAATTAAGGCAAAATTTATATAATCTGAAATGTTCTTTTTCTCGTCTGAGTCGCTCTCGGTAATGGAAAATATGGTAACGGCCAATACACCAAGGAGTATTCCGTTGAAGGCTATCAGGAAATTGCGGTCCAAGAATGGATTTTTTCCGACCCATATAACCGTTATAAGATAGACCAACAATGTGACCAGGACAAGAGGACTAAAAATTTTAGCTATATATGGTGTAATATTCTTAGCAAGTTTAAGATTCATTGATACCAGGTATGCAGCCACAATAGCGAGAGCCGCAGCACCAAATAAAACGACATTACTAAAATAGAATTCTTCTATATCCAGGCCAACAAAGCTAAATAACTGCATGGTTAATGCCGCTAGTACCATTCCGCTAACTGCCATGCTGGCGTAGAGAATACAATATTCCAAATTAAATTTAATAAAGGCTAATCTTGTACTGCCTTTTGAATATTCATTTCCTGTAAATGCAAGTCCTACCAATACCCATAAGAATATGGGAAGGTGTAAATAAACAAGGATAATACTGTCTTTATAATTTAACGGCAGCATATTAAGATAAATCCCTGAAATTAGGAACAATGCTGCAAGGGAATAAATAACACTTTTTTTCGGAGTATTATTGTAAACAAAATAGGCAGCAATAAAGGGAATTATACCAAAAGCCAGGTTAATTGGAGCAATTGCTTCCTGTTCGACAAAATGGAAAATGATCCTGGTGCTTATCCCGGCCAGAATGGCTAAAATTCCCATGAATAAGAAACCTTTTTGAAGCAAGGAAGATTTTTCTGTATTTGCCGTCTCCTTGAAATGCAATCTTTCATACCAAACACCAAGAACCTGAGAATCAGGGTTTTGTTCCCATGCGTGTGGGAATGACCTTTTAAAAGCTTTCGGGTCTTTTCTATACATTCTCTCCAGCTCATGAGGGTTAGCAATATTTCGAATAATCGAATTGTTAATTTCCATAGTTATACCTCCCCTAATAATTGTTATATTAAGTTTCCTCCACAATGTTTAACTGTCCTCGTCACTTTTGTATTCTAAAATATCTCCAGGCTGACATTCTAAAGCCTTACAAATTGCCTCTAAAGTGGATAATCGAATCGCTTTTGCCTTTCCATTTTTCAATATAGAAAGGTTCGCCATTGTTATTCCAACCCTCTTAGAAAGTTCTGTTACGCTCATTTTCCTTTTTGCTAACATCACATCAATATTGATTATAATTGCCATTGTTATTCACCTCAGACCGTTAAATCATTTTCTGATTTGATATTAATTGCTTCTTGTAAAAGTTTTTGGAGAACAGCCGCAAAGACTGCGATAACCATCGAAGCAAAAGGAACAACCAATCCGACAAAGATAACTCCTGGTGCGTCGTCTACTTCCGCAAAGATATAGAAGAGCGGCCAAACTAGCACATGCAAAATACTGATTGTGATGGCACAGTATTTGATTTTCTTTAAAGCTTTTACAGATAAATCGGAGAAAGCTTTATTTTTGTCAATATAGCGTAAGAGTTTGAAAGCCTGATACAAAGCAAAGTAAAAAGGTATCGCCGATGCATCAAAAGCGATGAAAACGAGATATTTTATTAAAGCAAACTCTGGAAGCAATTTTGCTGCAAGATTCGCCATCTCAGGCACCAAAAAGATGCACAGAGCAAGAACTGGGATTCCTAAAAGAATAACAGCTATTTTTAAAAACAACGTTGTTACTTTTTCCATAAAAAGCACCTCACTTATTTATTCTTATTTTTATTTTAATATATATTTTATCGATTTACAATAAAATTTTATTAATTTGAACAACATTTTTATTGACTATTTTTGTTTTAAGCAAAAATAAATGCAAAATTATATAGGGAAACCTACTCCACAATCATTAACTATTAATCAACCTTTTCCTTTAACAGAGCCAAAGAAAAAGGATAGAAAAGATCAAAAAAAAGGCAACTTTCCTGTTCAAAATCGAACAAGAAGTTGCCTATTTTTGATTGTCTTAAAACGTAATTTTTTCAGTGCCCTCGCGCTAGGCACTCTCTTTTTAGATTAAATTTTTCACGACTTTGGACATAGTGGATCCGTCTGCTTTTCCAGTTAGTAATGGTTTTGCAATTTTCATCGCATCGCCCATATTCATACCTTTTACAATTCCAGCCTCTGTTAATATCGTTGCAATTTCTTCTTCGCTTAATTGTTTTGGTAAGAAGCTTTTTAATAATACTAGTTTTGCTTCTTCTTTTTCGATTAAGTCTTCTCGATTTGCTTTTTGAGCTCCTTCTAACGCTTGGTTTGTTTGTTTCACTTCGCGATTCACAATAGCAATTTCCTCTTCCGGTGAAAGGCTTGAACCTTTTTCTTTTTCTGCGCTATCCAGTGCCGATTTTAAAAGTGTAAGTACGCCTTTTGCTAATACATCCTTCTCTTTCATCGCACGTTTTAATTGTTCAAATACAGTTGTTTTTATCATTTCAATAAAGCTCCTTCCTCACAATAAATATATTAGTAATTTTACGCCAATAAAGTCATCACTGCAAAGAAATGCAAGATGGATGCTGCAAGTACAAAAATATGCCAGACCGCATGATGATACGTAAACCCGCGCCATACATAAAAAACTGCACCTGCTGTATAGAGCACGCCACCTACAGCTAGATAAATAAGACCTTGATTCGAAACGTTTGCTACTAGTGGTTTCCATGCAAATACCATCAACCAGCCCATCACAACATACAATAAAGTCGACGTATGCAAAAAGCGCTTCACAAAATATGCTTTAAACACCGTACCTGCTATCGCAAGCCCCCACACAATACCAAACAACGTCCAGCCAAGTGTTCCTTTTACAGCAAGGAATAAAAAAGGAGTATACGTCCCTGCAATGAAAAAGTAAATGGCCGAGTGGTCCATTATCTCAAAAACATCTTTCGCTCGACCCGCCGGAAACCCATGAACGAGTGTGGATGATGCATATAATAGCACCATCGTCACTCCAAACAAAGTAAAACTCACCACATGCCACGCCGTTCCTCGTGTCACAGAAGACACAATCAAAATGACAAGAGCCGCAATACTTAAAAGAGCTCCAATTCCGTGAATGATTGCATTCGCAATCTCTTCACGCTTTGAGAATATATGTGTATTACTCATCTTGGTTCATTCCTATCTGATAGATCTTTATATCCTTATGTTATCACTTCTTATAAACGGTTATAAATATTTTTATCCGGACATATTTAAAATAAAGACAAAAAAAAGACACCCATTAAGAGTGTCTCTTCCTTACTTGATTCCGAAGAATTAAAGTTTTACGATGTTTACTGCTTGTGGTCCACGTTGACCGTCTTCGATATCAAATTCAACTTTTTGACCTTCGTCAAGTGATTTGAAACCGTCGCCTTGAATAGCTGAGAAGTGAGCGAATACGTCGTTTCCGCCTTCAACTTCGATAAATCCAAAACCTTTTTCTGCGTTAAACCATTTTACTGTACCTTGTGTCATGTAAAAAACCTCCATTTTGGTGAATAAAAAATTCACATATTACAAAAAGCTACCGAAGACTCACGATTACTTTTTGTAATATGTGAATTCATTGTTTCTGTTAAGCAATTTAATTATTGTCCTAAGTATACAACAGTTATTTATATTTGTCCAACAATTTATTCAACCTGCACAAAATTAGGGAACATTTGAGTCTGACACCGGTTCGATTAACTATATTTATGACTTTTCGAAAGATATTTTTTTGCCTATACTCAACTTGTTCTGCGTGAAATGAGTGCACGCAATGTATTTTGAAAAGGCCACTTTTGAAGCTTTGACGAAAATGTATGAAGTGGAATCTTGATGTGGCAGATTCAGTGCATGGGATTATTTATGAGTGGACGAAGGAGATTTGTGATTTTAGGTTGCATTGGTATTTTGAGAAGAAGGCGGAGAAGGTTTAAGAGGCTATCCTAGAATTCATTTCGGCAGCCTCTTATGCTTTCCTAGTAGTAGTTCGTTTCGACAAAGTACATAGTAATCTACCAAGTCTAGAAATTACAGACTGCTCATCGTTTTGATGCTATGCTTGCACAAATCGCTTCTGGGAAATTACAGCCTCAAAAAATGGTCAACGTGAAATATCACTGTCTGAAGTTGAGGATATCTTTGAAGGAATGAGTAATTTTTCTACCATAGGGACATTTATCATTACAAAGTATGAGTAAACTAATTTAACGAGCGAGGTTGTAATATATTCCGTCTAAAAAACTCTAAATATTTAGTTTTTTAGACGGAATATATAATGGGTTACTTTTTACTTCTGCAAGTAATCTCCCTCTTCAACATCCATTTCTCTAGTTGTTAGGAGCATTATTATAAAAAGCCGATGTCCCATATATAAGAGAACATCGGCTTTTCACTATCTAAACAAACCCATAACAGATCCTAATTGTCTCATCATATTATATCCATTCTGTATGGTACCGGCGTGACCTATAAGTGTGTTGAGATGGTTCGGCAGTTTTCCTAAAATACCTGGAGATGAATTGTTAGGGGACATGAAAGATGGGTTCCATCTATTGTCGTAAGTTTGGCCAAACTGTTGCCCTTGGTAAGGCGCTCCAAATTGTTGTCTTTGATAAGGAGAGCCAAACTGTTGCCCTTGGTAAGGCGCTCCAAATTGTTGTCCTTGATAAGGAGAGCCAAACTGTTGCCCTTGGTAAGGCGCTCCAAATCGTTGTCCTTGGTAAGGAGGGCCAAACTGCTGTCCCTGATAAGGAGGGCCAAATACTTGTCTATTTCTTGGGGGAAAGAATCTTCCTGGAACTGGTGAAAAAAGTAGCATATACTCACCTCCTATCAGAGTAACCTATCAATAATATATGTCAGTATGCTGTTTGGAATTAGACTTTAATGTAACTATTATAAGAAGAAAGAAAATATGATGCACAGCCTATTGCAAGATTTGTTATGAAAAAAATGCATCAAAATAAATCTTTTCCCCATCATGACTTGAAAGAAGAAAATCGACACGCTTGGACTTATAAGGAATGTTGTACTGAATAGCAACTCCTGCATCATCCGGTATATGTTTATCATATAATACGCGATACATATGTAACATGGAATTATCCCAAGAACGGATTTCTGACTGGCTCGTCCCTCTGCCTAGCTTGTCGAAAAGCTTGATATAGCAAGTACTGAGGCGGAAGTTTTGGAGAATGTAACCGAGATCTCTTTAATCTCTAAAAAAGAATTATTACATAATACGTATTCTAGTGAAAATGTGAGCTCTGCAAATGCTGTGGATAACTTCATAGAAAAGCAGGAACCAACTTTTTATCAACGATTCAAGTCTGCTATTTTTGCTTTGCTTGGACAAGACCAGAAGATGGTGAGTCATTTGTATGGTGTTTATAGAAGTCTGACATACCGTGTGACTCAATTATTACCACACGAACGAGAGTTTTATGAAAGTATTGGTTATGAAGCGCCGATGATTTCCCTACATGCTGCTAAACAGAAGAAAATCCGTAATCTTGCTGGATATTATAGTGGTGTTTTTGAAAAGATGTATCAACGTGATCTGTTTGCGTTTTTTGCCGAGCATGAGTAATGAGTAGCATAACGTTATAATTAAAAAGAACTATCTATATTCAAAATAATTAGATAATATGATGCGTATAGTAAGGCAATAAGAAAGGGTGTAGAGATGATTTATAATGTGATGTTGTTTTTCCACATACTCGGTACAGTGGTGATGTTTGTAGCCGTTGGAATAACTCTAACTGCTATGATTGCAATGCTGCACGCGAAGAAGACGGAAGCTTTGCGGGATTGGTCTTCATTAGCAGTGAAAATGGACGGGTTATTACCATTCAGTGTTATTTTGATTTTATTACCGGCTTTATATTTAGTTTTCACTACATGGGGTTGGGGAGTTGCTTGGATTAATATATCTTTAGCAGCATTAGTTGTCATGTCCTTTATGGGTCCTGCTATTAATCTTCGTCGTTTAAAAATAATTTTAACAGCAGCAAATGCTGAAACCAAAAGCGTTCCTTCTTCGAGTTTATTGGAAACGGTTAGAGATCGTACTCTTTGGAATTCTGTTATTATCATGACTATGCTTGCGATTGCAATACTCTTTCTGATGACGGTGAAACTAGCTTTGGTTGGTTCTCTCATTGTATTTGGTATAGCCATCATCTTGGGTTTAATTGTCACAAATATGGTTTTGAAAAGTGCACTCACTTCCAATTCATCAAGTGCTATTGCAAATCAACCTTGAAATCTTTAAGATAGAGAATTCGGGTACTAGGTTGCAAAATCATGCGCTAGAAACTAATATATTAAACTAACCATAAGGAGGTTCTTATGACGAATCAAAGAAAGGTCGTATTGTTCATTGCGACAAGCTTAGATGGATATATTGCAACAGAGAATGACTCTCTTGACTGGTTGTTTAAGGTCGAAGGTGAAGGAGATAATGGATATTCCGAATTCTACGATACAGTAGATACGGTAATTATGGGCAGACGCACGTACGACTGGGTCATGGAGCAAGAAATGGAAAGCTTCCCTTATGAAGGTAAGGAATGCTATGTTTTCTCTAGAACCGTCAGTCAGGAAAATGAGAACGTCCAATTCTTTAGTCGAGATGTAGTCGACTTTACAAATCAATTGAAGAACAAAGAAGGTAAAAATATCTGGGTAATGGGCGGTGGAGATCTATTACACTCGTTTATCAAAAATAAATTAGTGGATGAGATGATTGTTACAGTATCTCCTGTGATAATTGGAAAAGGAATTCCTTTGTTCAAAGAAATGGATTTTGAAACAGGACTTACCTTAAAGAGCATAAATCGTTTTAATCAATTTGCCGAGTTGCATTACGAAGTGAAAAGATAACAAAAAGGACAAGACAGTAAAGAAGTTCTCACATGTCTTGTCCTCTTCTTATTTTAAAAGCGATTGAAAGAAAACATAGTTTACTCGCCTTCTACAAAATTAATTTTTTGCATTATTTTTTGTATTAATACTGGAAAATAGTAAGCACCAAAAAGAGCACATATAAAAGCCTGTGACCAAGTTTTCAACCACGTAGACAAAAACAAACTATTATAACCATTACTTATGGAGATTAATATAAATGTAATAAAACAGGACATACTAAAAGCCATTAAAAAAGCAAAAATAATCCGCTTGTATCTATAATTAATATTCATTTTTCTCCGCCATTCGTTCAACAATTGAAAATTCTAACCTATTATTTATTTTGGTTAAGAGAACTTATATTATCATCTATATGTACATTAGTAAAACGAATTATTAATTAGAATTATAAGGCAATGGTGCAGTTAGGATGAATTTACATTGGTGCATTGGATCTAAGTCAATATTTTGGACACACAAAAGTTAGGTCCTTCTCAAAACGGCATCCATTAAGGATGGTCCTGTATCCAAAGAATCCAGTCAAGAGGAGGACCGCTCTTAACAGCTTTTTTTGGATACAGGAAGTTACAACCCATAGATTGCGTTCCTGTTCATCTGTTGAGATAAGCAGTTCTACCTGATCTAACCTAGATTCTGTATTTGATTAGTATCTACACCATTACCTACTAATTCTTTGAGGCTTTCCTAATAAGCTCAAAATAGGTGCCACCACCGAATATAATTAATGTATTATCATCTTTTATTAAGAATGTAGAAACATGGCCATTTGAATCTGAAACATTAATTTCTGTAATAGTAGGTGCTTCAATTCCTAAAAGATCCGAAGGGATACGATATTTTGCTACGAAATCACTTTCTGAAATAATCGTTTCGGTGTAAATAGGTTTGGTAGCCACCTTTTCTATATGTGAGGGTCGATCTCCAAAATAACTTGCTTTATTAGCTGTAAAAGTTAAACTTTTCCCGAATAAACTTTCTGCATCCTCACTACTATAAGTACCTACTCCATAAGCTTGAACTTGATTAATAATCCACTCACCATAGTACGACTCTGAAGCACCATTTTTAACTAACTCTAATTTTGATTTAGAGGGAGTTTCATACTTGATATTTGAATCTTTTTTAACAAAGAGTCCACCACCTATTCCGTATAGACCTCCATTTTGATTCTTGTATTGATATACTCTGAACTCTTCACCTTTTTTAACAGTACGACTTTCAGATAAAGAGTTGTCTTTACCTATAGTATAAAGTTTAGTAAGTTTCATCACTGTAACCTTACCAGACTGTCCAATTTTTAATTCTGTTTTACCCCACATTACTTTAGTTTGTGCAAAGGTTGGACTAATAGTTGTTGCAGTTAAAGATGCTGTTATTGCTAGTGCTGTTAATATTTTTAATGATTTAAGCATTTTGTTTTCCTCCCTATTATTGTTACCACCTAATCTGAATCTTCGAACTAGATGCATGAATATATAAACTACCTTCGGTGTAAGCAGTTCCACTATCATTAGACTTTTTAATTAACTTCCTCAATTCAGATTCACTTAGTCTATATCCGAAGTCTTTCATCATTTTGTGAGCTTCACTTACCTTATTTACATCATATATAAAGAAGATTAATGTTTATCACCATAGTCAAACATTAATCTTCTTAACCAGTATCTTTATAAAAATCGGAAACTAATACTTTGTACTATTTCAAATATACAATGCTGCTATTATAGTTTTTTTCATTTAGTTCTGTAATTGCAATTTTTTTATTAGATGAACTCCATCTTATTTTAGAAGCTCCGACATTCTCCATAATTTGTACGGATTTTTCCGTTAACACATCGTACAAATAGATTCCGCTAGTGTCTACGCCGTCGATGGAAGATTTGAGTTGATATGCGATCATCTGCTGGTTAGGAGACCAGGAAGCACCGGTCACTTCAGAACCCTCGGCTATTGTTCTTAAAACATTTCCCTCGGCATCAGCAACAAGAAGCCTTCTCGTGGATTCCGTTCCTTGAGTAATCAGCATTTGCTTCCCATCGGGCGAAAGTGTTATTCCATCTGCATTCTCAACCTTCAGATTCTTTTTTTCTTTCGTCACCAAATCCAGCATGTATAACTGGAAGGAGGTGCTGTCAGTCATAATATAATAAATTTTATCCTTTATTTTTTGCACTGTGAACAATTGTTCCCCCGATAGCTCGGTAATCGGAGTAATATTCCTATTTGTATCAGCCATATATGCCCCACCAGCATAGGAAGCACCGATCACATGTTGATCGTAGGTCCACTCGGCTGTATAGGCGATTCCAAGATTGTCCTCCGTCACGGGAGATTGTTCTACTGCATCCATATTCATCACATAATAGGCGGTATCACCAATAGAGTATTCATAGTACAATAGGTGTTTTTTGTCGGGAGACAATATCGCCCCGCCAAGAAACATATTCTTTTGCGATTTTACTTTTTTATATTCTTTTGTATCCAGATTGTACAGGTATATGCTTCTGGGGTAGGATTCGGAATTATCTAAGAGGCTCATTTTTTCAAGGTCTTCGTTTTCCTTTGAAAGGACAACGGTCTGTTCATTTAACCAATCAGTAATTTCCATTCCCTCATATTTAACGATTTTTTCAATGGAAATAGAGGGTGAGTTAGTTTCGGTGGATTTGTTTCCATTAACGGTAATGCTTTCACTCGGCTCTATGTTCACGGTTCTATTTTCTTCCTGCCGCATGCCGCAAGCAGTAAGAGTCAATAAGACTAATAGGAGCGTAGCAAATATTTTTAACTTTTTCGTATTGATCATCCCCTTGTCTTTTATCTCATGTAAAAATATCCTTCATTACAGTTTTTATACAGCGCCTACCTTCGATGTAAGCAGAATCACTATCGTCAGACTTTTTAGTTAACCTTTTCAATTCAGATTCACTTAGTTTTAATCCGATGCATTTCATCATTTTGTGAGCTTCACTTACCTTATTTACATCATATATAAAGAAGATTAATGTTTATCACCATAGTCGTATTGGATTCTATGGTTAACCCAAGCCCATGTTTTTTCATAATTTTTGGGATAAATAAAGTCCCATACCGCCGTCTCTTTTTAGAAAAACATATTCCATATTAACCAGTAAAAGCCTTCGTAAAAAATCCTATTGTGGTCCTTCCCCTCTTTACCAATACCATTGTCTTCTATGACAAGAGATACAGAACTCTTTTGAGCCAAAGTAAATATTCTTATTATAATTTGACTTCCCGCAGTATATTTTATTGCATTACTTATAATTGGTTACTCAACTTTAGGAGTTAATTTTGAACTCTAAAGCCTCATGACCAATTAGAAACATTAATAGGGTTGACTTTTTCTTCTTATATATATTTGGCTAGACTTATGTTCCCAGCCGATTTGAAGACTTCCATCAAACTAATAACTAAGCTGGCCGTGAGGCAGTTCCATCATTTTCAGTTTGCCATCGACTCTTTTAACTGTGTAAGTAATCTTATCGGTGAGCGTATCAATCTCCCTTGTCTCGAACAAGCTTCCGTCTTCCTGCTCTAACGTAATCACGAATTTATATTCGTCCTTGCTTACTTCCGTCTGTTCAAGAACTTCTTTAAGAGAAATCTTAGGCATCATGTTCAGATACTGTTCAAATAATTTCTGCTTGTCATTAGGGTCCGTTTCGGAGAATAAATTCACGAGTCCGTTATAGCTACCGCCGTATAACTCGACCAACTTTCCAGCATCCTGATTAGTGATAGCCAGAATATATTGCTCCAACGTATCTTGTGGATTCTCAACGGCGTTTTCATCCTTACTCCCCTCCTGAGAGTTTGCTGACGGACTCAAAGTTAATTTCTTTTTCCAAGTTAAATCATTGTCTTGAGCATCTATGAATAGAAATACAACCTGACCTTCATCGCCCTTCATCATATCTGGATATATGAAACCAGAGTATTGTCCGTTCCCACTAATGTAAAATCCATCTTCCCCATTCGCTCCGTTTCGAATGGCATCTTGAACCGAATTTACAATCAGGTTATCCTTGGAAATCCACTGCATTTGGGCTAGAGCGAATCCTTCCGGGACTTGGTTGATTATGAAATCGAAACTATTTCCTTCTATCGGTTTTGGGGTCTGATCTATAACGATTAATATTTCAGTATCGGTATTCTCTGAATCATCATCTGTTGTTATGGTATTGCCTTGATTGGTTTCAGATGGCTGCGCGTTATTGGTTTCCGATGGTTGCTCCTCATTAGTATCCGAGTCTCCAGATGGTGATTCGTTAGTGCATCCGCTGGTCATAAGCAGCACGCACAGTGCTGAAATGATATAGATGTATTTCTTGTTATTCATGTATTTCTCCTCCGCTTTCATATAAGGTAAATGAAAATGCGACGCCTTTATTCGTATTCATCACACCAAACTCGCTATCATGAAGCTCCAGGATATGTTTGACGATTGCAAGTCCTAGACCGGTCCCTCCAGATTTACGATCCCGGGATCGCTCACCCCGGTAGAATTGATCCCATATCCGGCTCAAATCGTCCTCTGCAATGGGCGGTCCGTTGTTCTCGATTACGGTGTATATCTTTCTGGCAGATGTTCGCTCGATGCTAATGGTAATGACACTGTTCTCCACTGCATGTCGAATGGCATTACTCAATAAATTAAGTACAACCTGTTCGATTCGTCTAGAGTCTGCCTTTACGAACAGTTCTTCCTCTTCCTTTTTGTTTAACTTGCATTGAAGGTGCTTGCTCTCCAACTGATGAGAAAACGAATCAACTACATGTTGAATAAGGCTTGTCATGGATACGCTTCTAAGCGTTAATTGAATGGCCTCTGCCTCGAATTTGGAAAGCTCTAGCATATCCATGATTAAGGCATTCATCCGATCGGTTTCATTCACAATGAGAGCCAGATAACGGTCTCTTTTGTCGCTCGCCACCCCATCCTGCAGCCCTTCTGCGAAACCTTTAACAATGCCTAAAGGAGTTTTCAATTCATGAGAGATGTTCCCAATCAGCTCTTTACGAAGTTGTTCAGACCGCTGCTTTTCTTCCATCTCCGCTTGTAGTTTCACATTCATATCGGTAAGTTCCTTTAAGGTCGTATCTAAATTCCATGACAAAGATATCATATTACGCGATAGCTCTCCGAATTCATCTTTCGAATGGATTTCGGGCTCCATGGTAAAGTCTAACTTAGCAAGACGCTTTGCAGCACGATTTAGCGTAACTAACGGACGGGATACAATTCTGGAGTAAATCAAAGAAAGAATAATGATAAGCATAAGAATTACCGGCGCCAAATAAACAAAATATCGCTTGAGTATCTCGACTGCTTCACCGACTGGTTGCAGAGAAGTCATGACTATTAAATAACGATCCGTATTTTTACTCTCTGATAGTGATTGAATAAGAACAGCATATTGGACACCGCTCCAATTATCTCTCCATTCCATCTGAACAGGCGAACCGTTCTGTAAACGAGACTCATATTGTTCCAATTTCGGCATCCAGTCCTGGAGTGCTTCATCAATTAGGGTATCCTGATAAAGTAGGTTGTAGGAGCGCTGCTCAGGCAGCATTAGATCCGTTACCTTCCCCTTCACACGTGTCAACCCATTAATGAGGTCTTCATTTTTCTGCTGTATGTCTACAAGCTGCATGATGGTATCATCCTCATCCATGAAGATCCCGTCTACCTCCAGTGTTTCGTCGATTTGAATCCCTTGCGGAATAGCATCTAATTCCATTCCATCCGTGGGGATACGAATTGTAATGGTCTTACTGTCTGTTTGTAATTCCAGAAAATAAGGATTTATGCTTATCCGTTCAAACCTCTCATTTAAGATGGAAGTACTTGTATCATTATCATTCATAAATGAACCGAGTAGCCGAGAAATTTGGCGTTTATTGGATTCGACCAGTTTGTATTTATCCTCGAAATGATTCATGTTCCGTTCTAATGCATGGATCTTGGACATCCGATAAAATCGTTCGAAAAACAAGCCTTCTGCAACCATCACCAAAGAAAAAACAATCAAAATCATAATAGAAGTCACCACGAAAAGTTTAAAGACTACCCCCTGTCTTCTCATGCTTCCATCTCAAATTTATAGCCTGCGCGAATGACAGTGCCTATATATCGGCCTTCGTCCCCAAGCTTGGCTCTTAATTTTTTTATGTGGGTGTCTACTGTCCGCAAATCCCCTAAATAATCATATCCCCATACCGCATCCAGAATATAATCACGTGGCAAAACCTTACCGTAGTGCTTTATAAGAAAGAGGAGTAAATCGTATTCCTTCGGAGACAGAGAAATCTTATTTCCCGCCACGGAAACTGTATGAGCCATCCTGTTCACCATTAGATCCCCAAAGGTAAGCATATCTCCTTCACGACCAATCGTCCCTTCCGTTCTTTTCAATAAAGCAATAGCACGAGCAACTAATAATCTCGGACTAAAGGGCTTCGTCACATATTCATCGGCACCAAGCTCGAACCCCATCAACTGATCATCGTCTTCCACCCTTGCTGTGATCATGATAATTGGTACGTCAGACTTCTCGCGAATGCGCCTGCATACCGACCATCCATCCATTTCCGGCATCATAATATCCAGAACAATCAGGTCAATGGAATTTTGTTTGAAAATCTCAAGCGCTAGTCTTCCGTTCTCCGCTTCGTACACTTCCCATTGTTCCATTTTGAAATAATCCATTATAATCTCACGCAAAAGCATGTCATCTTCCACTAACAATATCCTTCGTTTCATTGTCGCACTCTCCACATCTATCCAATTCCTTTAGGTATGGACATGAATGCTCTTATTTTCATTACACTACACCCCCGTTTATACTTTCTAGATCCAGTATATAGTACTCTTGTGTACATCGTGTGTACTCTTCATGTATTTCAGAAGAACAGTATGCGCTTGCCTAAGATAGTAAAGACAGTATCTTATATAGACTTAGTCTAGCAATTTGTATAGTATAAATATTTATTTCTAATACTTTCTTTATCCAGATATGATAAGGGAAAAAACATACAAGTAGAATAAGTGGTCCATCCATTTTGGTATTTTTCAATTTAATCATAAATTTTCTTGATACCTTTAACACGCTACAGTGTCAGCACAATCCCAGTTAATAAACGGATTTATTGAATACTACTTAAAACTAGATGAAAAAGAGGAGGTAGGGCTTGTGAAATAGATCAACCAATTAGACAACTCGGATGAATTTTTTGATCTGCCTAACTCTAGGAGAGATAAAGGTCGAGAGGAAGGTATTGAACAAGGTATTGAGAAGGCAGTATGTGGAATGTTGAAAGAAGGTTGATTTGTGGGGTTAATGGCAATAGCTACTGGACTTAATGTGAGTGAAGTTACAAGTTGAAAATGGGCTAGTATGATTAACTTTTCTACGAAATTAAAAGGAAATACTGTTGAATCACCCAGTTCCAATCTAAATCGGAACCAGGGTAACTCAACAGTATTGTTTATGCTTCTTCTTCGAAATAAATCTTATAAAACTTACGATTTGTCACTTCGTCATAACCGACTTCAATCAGTTCATTCACTTTGTCGATATCACGTACATTTACTTGAATTTCTATATTTGCATCGAGTTTAATTTTACGTTTATAACTTTTTTCTGCTTTCGCAATAGCACTCTCAGATATTTCTGTTTCATATGGCTTTACCGTATTAATAAGGACGTCTTTTTGTACTTCATTCGCCGTTTCAAATACCGTTTCGATATAGTCGTCTACCTGAAATTCTTCTTCGTTTCGAAAGTATTCAAGCGTTTTGTTTAAAAAACCTAGTTTATCGGTATTCGTAAAAGTTTCTTCTTTTAGAATATATTTTTTACATTCTGTTAATGCTAAATTCGTTTTATGGAAGCTTTCGTCCGCCACTTTGAGCTTTAAAAAACGCTCTTGCCAGTACACGACATCCTCTTTCCTTTTCGTTTTCAAGAATACTGCCGGCACTTCGTCTTGGCCCATATCTACAATGACGCACATATTATTAATTTTCTTCACATTAATACCATCGACGCCATTCACGACCACATTGTTTTGCTCATTTTTGACATCTAAAAACATTTCTTTTTCTTCAATTTTCACGATGGCTATTACTTGTCTGACTTCATTATGGAACAAGCTATTTTCAAATAGGCCGGTAAATAATTCACCATTTTTTATATTCGGGTGTTGCGATACACTATGTAAGTGCTTGGCGATATGTTGTGATTGTTCTAGGAAACTATTAGGATTATCAAAAATACTCTTCGCGTATGTATACACTTCATTTAATCCGATATCCGTCTCATGAAAAAATGCATATTGTTGATCTAGGTCGAGTTTATGGAACGCAAGTTGTGTAAAGGCCGCTTCTAGCATGACCTCTGGCTGCGGGTATGCTTCCTGCCCTAACACGAGCTCATCGCCCATATAGTGCACGACATACTGTGCTAATTTACTTTCGCTTACTTCAAGCATGGTGTTCACCTTCTAAAATATGATTTGTAGATAGTTTACCATATCATACTCTGCTTGAAAGATGGCAAGTTCTCTCATAGTTTCTATATACCATGCAACACTTCCAATGTCTCTAATACATGATCAAGAAAATCTGTAATATCATCCATATGATCCTCATTAATTTTGTGTATAAACTCTATGTCTATCGTATTGAGATAACCGGAAGCTTTCTGATCATACACATAACTTAATGTTTGCGTTAATTGGATCTCATTCTCCCAAATACTGTTTAATGCTTGCTCAATCTTTGTACATTGTAGGTCTACATTTTGCACTCCCTTGTTAAACCGTAATAACAAGGAACAGCCTAGCTGTTTACCAGGTGTTTCTAATATCTCCCCTGCTAAATCTTCTAAGGAAGCCTTTAACACAATTTCCGCTGTAACGTCTTGTTGGGTGACGAGTGTAAATTGAATAGCGAACTCCCGAGCTAGAATGGAAAAATCCATTCGGTCTACACGGTTTGTAATATGTATCTTGTGATCGATATTATCTAAATCATACACAAGGTTTTCCAATGCTACTTTTAAATTTTCAAAAATGGTTGGATCGTACATATACATTCCCCTTTTCCTTTTATCATACGTTATATCCTAATTTTCTTCGAGTATTTAACGACAGTCTATTACTTTTTAGACGAACATTGAGTTAACTGACACATTGTAGGACATACTTTTACTATGTATTACATTAGCGGAAACATTGCAAAGGAGATAGTTATTATGAAAAAAATGAAGGTTCAGGATTTATTACAATCTGGACATAGTCTAATGAATAATGTCGTAATGAATACGGCGGGATTACTAGGAGAGGCTTACTTCGCTATTAAGATAGATGATCGGTTGAAAGAAAGAGGGATCACGCAAAAGGATTTAGCACAAATGACAGGAATGAGGGTAGGAACAATATCAGACCTTGTTAATGGCAAAGGAATTAGTATAAATAAAGTTCAGCTCTTTGCTATAATGGCAGCTCTAAGAGTTAAGAGTATAGACGATCTGTATGAAATGAAATTTCCTGAGGACTTGAAAAAGACTTTTGATGACGAACAATCGGAATGGAAATCCACGAAAGAAATGCCTTTAGCAGTCAAAGAAATGTATAAAGAGAATGTCCTAAAATCTTCCGGTCTAAAGTAAGAAGGAGTCAGGGAATTTTCCTACTCCTCCTTTTTACATATCATTCACCAAGCACCCCGATACAAATCTCTACACTACTCTTCAAATCATCATGAGACCAGCACGGGATTTTTCCATGTTGAATGTGGATAAATCCTGCCTTCATTTCTGGTTTCGCTGCTTTTGCATACGACAAACAGTCACTGGCACATTTGTAGAAATCAGAGTAGCCTCCCTCAAGATGCAAGAATCACATCATTTTATGATTGAATTTCGTATGGATTTTTTCACTTTTTATGATATGATTCATCTATTATTTTAAAAAATAGATACTATTTTCAAGGGGGGTATACAGATGAAACTACGTGTATCTGCTGTACAATATCATCTTCATACAATTAATAATTTTGAGGAATTCGAGGCACAGGTGACACATTATGTGAAAACAGCTGCTGAGTTCAATACTGATTTTATTTTGTTTCCAGAATTTATAACGACACAGTTGCTTTCCATTTCTGATACTGGCGAAGGTCAACCAATCCAAAACCTACCGAATTACACTGAAAGCTATTATCGGCTTTTTTCATCGCTAGCTATGGAACATGGAGTTTATATAATTGGTGGGACTCATGTCATTCGCAAAGAGGAGCGTTTATACAATGTTGCGCATCTATTTTCGCCGGATGGTCATATTGGTGAACAAGCGAAGCTTCACTTAACGCCGACTGAAGTCTCGGAATGGGGAATTTCGCCGGGTGAGTCTCTCCGAATTTTCGAAACGCCAAAAGGAAAAATAGCACTCTTAACATGTTACGATATTGAATTCCCGGAGATAGTACGAATGGTTCGTGGCATGGGTGCCGACGTGATTTTCTCCCCTTCCTGTACCGACGACCGCCACGGCTTCAACCGTGTTCGTTACACAAGCCACGCACGCACAATTGAAAACCAAGTGTATGTTGTAACAACAGGAACTGTTGGATCACTTCCAACGGTAGACTTTATGCGCGGAAACTTTGGACAAGCAGCTGTAATCACGCCAAATGATGTACCTTTCCCGCAAGATGGTATTTTGGTAAAAGGTGAAATTAATAACGATATGGTTATTTCTGCTGATCTTGACTTGTCACTATTGAATGAAGTTCGGGCACACGGCTCCGTTACAACATGGAGAGACCGTCGATTCGATTTATATCCAGACCTTGGTACAATGACTGTTGAAGCTTCCATGACAAAGGAAATGGTCTTGCAAAAGTAAACTTTAGGTAATTAATCAAAAGGAGTGAGTGTAATGGAATATGTTCAAATAAAAAACATAGAAGACCCATTGTTTCCGAAAATGCACAGATTGATGCAAGAAGTATTTCCTGCTGAAGAAGTACTTGAGTACGAATTATGGAGAGAACCTTTACTTGACCCAACTATTCGTATGTTTGTGGCAGTAGAGGATGGTGAAGTTGTAGGTGCAACTGAATATCGTTTCTATGCAGATAAGAAGTTATCAATGACGGACTTTACGATGATTGGAAAGGAAGGCATAGGAGTCGGACCGTTCCTAGCCCAAAAAAGACATGTAGATTTAGTGCAGCTCTCCAAAGAGCATAACGTCGAGTTGATTGGTGTGTTTGCCGAGATTTACGATCCGTACCGAACCCTTGACCATGCGTTTGGTGGAATTAAGGCAATGAATCCATTTGTACGTCGTGAAGTGTTAGCTCATCTCGGCTTTAAACGATTGAATTTCACGTACGTGCACCCTTCATGGACAAATGAAGGCGATGCCGTTACTGACTTGGATTTCTGCTTCTTACCATTTCAAGATGTCCAAACGTTAAATGCCAATTTTATCGCTGATTTCTTGAAATCATATTATGCGATTCTGTCGCATAAACCGGAAGCATGGCACACGATGATTGCAGAATTGGAATCTCAAGACGAAATCGAACTGTATCCTTTATAATTCATTTTTTGATAAACGCCTCTCTATTGATATAGAGAGGCGTTTTCCATTATAGTTAATTTAACTAACAAACCGGAAATGGGTGTGCCGAATTGAAAGAAATACTTGATGTTTTAAAAAAAGAGAATCATATTGTGCTTGATAGTATTTCATTTTCTCATTATCAAAACAAAACAAGTTCTGCATTCACATCAACGGAACCCGGAATCCTTTTTGTCCTGGAAGGTAGTTTGACTTATCAAATCGGTGAAGACGAATCTCGCATACTCAAGGTAGGAGAATATGTGTTTTATCCGCAAGGTGTAAATGTTCAGTTTGAGATTAGTAAGAAAAGCAGTACGCTTCTCTTTCCATTATCTATCTCCATAACAGAGCAATTTGTTCACCTCTTGCAGCAACACAACCGTTTTTCTCCTTCGCTACTCGAGAATCCAAATCGAGTATGTATTTTACAGGAACCGTGGACGGTGGAGATCAATATCCTACTCGAAAAAACCCTTGTTCATATTTCCAAAAACCAACCTTATTTTGTTCATCTTGCGTTACTGGAAATCATGGCTTACATCTTTCCAAATGAACATATGCTGTCCAAAATCACGTATGTCCTTGATCACTATTTATTACCGGTTCCTATTCGAAACGCAGAAAGCTATATTTTACAAAATTATCACCAACCGATTCGAATGAAGCAGTTAACGGAAGTAACAAATGTTAGTGAATCACAGTTGAATCGCATGTACCAAAGAGCTTTCCAACTAACGCCTATGGAACGTGTAGCAACCATTCGCATGGAACAAGCAGCACAGTTGCTACGTAATCCTTCCGAGAGTGTAACAAATGTGGCACTTCAAGTTGGATATCAAAGCATGTCCGCTTTCTTGCAACAGTTCAAGAAGAAATATGGTGTCTCTCCGAAAGAGTATCAGACAAAAACAAATGAAGTGAACAAAAAAGTTAAATAATGGTATAAAGTGCTTGTCTGTGTTATTTGAAAGGATTTTTCCATTCCATCAACAGAGCATTATTGTGTGACTCCTCATCCTCCAAATAATTTGGAACGACACAAACTGGGGTGCGCCCACATCTGAGCAAAAATGAAATCACTGGGTCTTTCAAGTCACCAGCCAGGACACGTTCCACATACTGTTCAGGCGTCAGTTGCTTCGCATAATGGTGATACCCTGGCATCCTTCCTCCTCCAAGCACGCGATCCAAATCGTCGTGAACGACCCGCTCATATACCGACTGCATCAACAGCTTGCCTAAATCTAGCTTACGAAATGCGGGTTTGACAGAAATATCTACAATATACAATGTTTTTTCCTGAGGATTGTGATTTCGAATGTAACCATGATCCGTCACTTCCTCCCAAGTATGTATTGGGTTATCTGGATCAAAATGAACCAATACTCCAGTAATGGAGCCAACAAGTTCACCATCTATCTCCACGCATAATGCGCCTTCCGGATAAAGCTTCACATGGTTTTCAAGCTGCTCCTCACTCCACCACAATTCAGACGGAAAGGGGGGTGGAAAACATTCTTGCTGAATGGCAATCAAGTCTTTAAAATCCTCTTCCACATAGTTTCTTACAATCGCTCGAATTGGCCTTCCTTCTTGGAATACAAATAATTCTTTTCGATACATCACCCTACCTCCCTAGCGCCATTATTTCCCGCAACATTTCTTGTGTTTCTTTCCACTGCCACATGGGCAAGAATCATTTCTGCCTATTTTGCCACCGTCGATGACATTTAAGCTCGGTACTGGTAATGGCTTTAAATAATGTTTTTCCATTTGGAAAAGTTCATCTGGTGTATGACCTCTGTTTTCCCAAATGCGTGTCGTATTTGCTATCATGTTAATCTCTTGCACGTACTCGTTTAATTGGGTCATGTCTTTCATTTCGAAACGACTTAGAAAATCTTGTATCGCTTGTTGGGGGTTACAATCCAACACTTGTAAATGACCTACTAAGTCGATTATTTCATTATTCACCATAAGGGAACTGCCACCGAAAAAGTCTTTTGCAATCATTTTCGCAAGCTTTTCTTGGTGGGCTGTCTTTTCAATATAAAAATTGTCTGTATAACGAAGTAATTCCGCTTTTGTCGGCACGTAAAAAGGTTTGCCAATTGTGCTTTTTAGAAGAGCTTCATACTCATCAAAATGATCTATAGTCTCGTTAACAAATCCTTGTCTATAAAGCAATACAAAATGTTGCTTTAGTTGTTTTTGATATGCAGGATATGCCAATAATGCGTGTAACTCCTTACTCGATAGAGAAGGCTCGTTTTGTGCATTATATATCTCTAGAAAATTGGAATACTTTATCATTCCATATAGATTGGAACATGCTATTGCATATTGAATGACGAGGTCTTTGTTCGGGAGTTCTTCTATCTCTACGTAATCTGCTCCCCGATATTTATCGGATAACACGAAATAATTGTCGTGGTCGATCTGTTGCCATTCTGTCTTTTTGTATTTGACAAACTTATACTGCTCATTCACTTTGTCTATATCTAACTGTAAGTAGTTTTGGCGCTCTGCCCATGCATAGGTCGACAAATAATCTGGATGCTTTGGGTCATGGTACACCTTTAAAAACTCCTCATACCCGGGTGGCCCACCGACATCCTCAGGCGGCGCTACCCCTTCTCCCTCTAATAGTGTTGGGTAACCAAAATAATAATCCTCTACCGTGTCTTCTAGCTCGACTTGAATTCTCCAGTCGTCCCCAAAATCATAGGTGTAGAGGAGATGCCCTTGTTGTTCAAGGTACTTATCTATTTTAATATGGGTAGGGGACTTCACTGTTTTGCCAGCAAATTTCTGTCCTTTATATTCTTCTAAAATAGCTCCATTATTTGTACTAAAGAATTCATCCGTCTCGATTGCAAAGAAATGATAAGGTTCCATATAACTTTGGAAATTCGTTGCATATTGAATCGTCTCATGTAGACGGTTGAAAGTTGCCCCAGCAGGTAAGATTAAACGTCTCCAAATGGATGGTTGGATATTTTCAAAAGTTAGTTTCAATATATATGCTTTCATACGTCACCTCTCTCAAGCTTTGTTTTTCTGTATACTTATTGTGTGTTTCTTCCACATTTATGTAAACTCTCTCGGACGGTCATAAATATTCGCTCTACCAAAAAACGCTGAGTCCGCATTTCTATTATTGTTAAACTTCCTTCAATATTTTTCCCCAAGTACTCCAATACAAATTTCCACACTTCGCTTCAAATCTGCATGTGACCAACTGGGTATCTTTCCATGCTGTATAGCTAGTTCATGAGAAGCGGGAATATGGATAAATCCAGCTTTCATATCGATTTTCGTTGTTTTCGCATAATGCAAAGCTTCGTACATGACGTTGTTGCATAGATAAGTTCCTGCTGTATTGGATATTTCTGCAGGGAATCCTGCTTCTATTAGTTTGTTGACCATTTGACGGATCGGCAATGTGGAAAAGTAGCCTGGTTCTCCTTCTAGATTAATAGATTCATCGATTGGGACATGTCCTTCGTTGTCAGCTGCTCCATCTTTTACGTTAATCGCAATGCGTTCTGGTGTAATTTTGTATCTTCCTCCCGCTAGACCTAATGAAATAACCACATCCGGTTCTATTTCTTCGATATGTGCTAATAGTTCAGCTCCAGATGATGCAAAATCGACTGGCAATACTTGTCCTACTATCTCATAACCGGCAATATCTTGTCCGTCTAGCTCTTCTACAATGCGCATAGTAGGATTTACTGTGAAAGATAGAAATGGTTCAAATCCTGTTAATAATAGTTTCTTCATCTTGTTGCCTCCTCGTTTATTCTTTATCTTTAGTTTGTGTTTCTTCCACATGTATGTCAACTCACTTGCACGGTCACAAATAATCACTTCACAAAAATGCAGACTCTCAGCTTACAGAGAGTCTGCATTTCTAAATTTTTTTACTTCACAGTCATGCTTTTAAAAACTTTTCTACCAGTTTATTAAATTTCTCACTATGCTCCCAGAACATGAGGTGCCCGCCAAGTACTTCTATGGAGGTTTTCGGGGAATTTTTTTGTGTAAACGCAATTGCTGTATCTGCCCAATGATCCGCAACAATCGTCAATGTAGGTACTGTTTCGCTCGCTTCATTCGCCTCTTCACGGTAATCAGAGAACATACCAGAAGCAAATAAATTAGCAGCAATATAATAAGGCGTTTTTAAAGATTGCTCTACTAGCCAATTCAACTCGTCCTCGGTTACATCACGTTGTACCATGACACTCGTTGTATATGCCTTCATAAATTCCCGTTGACCAGCTGGATTGCGTAAGTAAGTGTTATAGATTGCCCCAATGTCACCTAAAGGACCTTCCACCCAATCTTCTACATCGTTTGTTGATAATGCCTTTGGTGACATGTCAATGAAAATAAGGGATTTTACATTGTCATAGCCGTTCTGTTTAAGATACTCCCAAACTGTTAAGCACCCGAATGACCAGCCTGCCAGCGTTACGTTCTTTAGTTGTAATGCATCGAGTACCTTTGCCAAATCCGTTCCATGAGTTACATAATCATTTCCTTGTAACGTAATCGATGAGCGACCATGACTTCTTGGATCAATAACAATTACTCGATTTGTTTTGGCAAAATGTTCGACTTGATGGGTAAACACTTCCGTTGTAAATGTAAAACCAGGGATGAAAACAATTGGGTCACCACTTCCTATATCTTGAACATATAATTCTACACCAGGATCTACTTCCACATACTTTCCTACCGACACTGTCATCAGCTAGCCTCCTTATCGTAAGAGCAACAATAATAGAATTCTTGTCCACTCTTCGTTATATACAACATATTCGAACACAGTTATAAAAATTCCCTATTCACATTTTCTAATAAAACTATCTACTTAATCGTCTCTACAAAATGTTTTAATATCCTAGCAGTTAAACCCCATATTGTATATTTTTCAAAATCATAAAACCATTCTTCTATCGCACGTGGTCTCCATTGGTATTTATCGCCATTCACAATCTTTTCATAAGGGAAATCGGTTAAGGGCATCGGTTGAACCGATACTGTGTGCATATAAGGTTGATAACTTAACAACCAGTCGACTGGTATCGTGAATACCTCTTCTACCTCTTGTCTGTTGAAGGAATGTATTTGATCTTGGTCAATCGTCGCTACAAATGGATACACAACAAAAGAAGGCGATGAAATATACGCACTCATTTGTCCCAAAACGTTGATACATGCTGGATCAATACCTAATTCTTCATGGGTTTCTCGTATGGCTGCATCCATTGGCGATGCATCTGTAGGATCGATTCGACCACCTGGAAAACTAATATCCCCTGGTTGACTTCTCATTGTTAGTGAACGTACTTCAAAAAGGACATGCCATTCTTTATCCACTTGAACGAGTGGAATCATAATAGCTGAACGTAATGCGGTCTCCTCCCCAATAAATAGAGGTTGGTTTTCGTTTAACTTATTCTTCAGCTTATCCATGAACACGGAACCTCCCCCTCCCATAGCTTTTTATACTCCAATCGTATCATGAAAATTACTGTTGAGAAAAGAAGCAGTACAATCATGACATTGTTTCAGAGATAAGTTCTCACTATATCGTAGTCCTGCTAGAGTCATAAGATTTTCTATACGGCCACAAATAATCGTATAATAAGAAATGCAGACTCTACACGTAAACGGAGTCTGCATTCCTATTAACCTTCTTCATTTATAATAACTTTTCGTCCTCTAAGCTTGAGCAATAATGGAACTAACAACCACGCTACAGCTGCAACAATAAATACTAATGACAATGGTTTCGTAAAGAAAATACTGAAATCTCCATTAGAAATTGTTAAAGCACGTCGCATATTATTTTCAATCATTGGTCCTAATACAAGTGCTAGCACTAAAGGAGCCACCGGGTAATCATTCTTTGATAATAGATAACCTAAAATCCCACAGCCCAACAATAGGAATAAATCAAACGTTGTATATTGTACTGCATAAACACCAAAAAATGAGATTGCGATAATCATTGGTAGTAAATACTTTTTCGGTGTTTGAATAATTTTAGCGAAAACTCTTACCAATGGCATATTCAGTACAAGTAGCATTAAGTTCCCGATGAACATACTTGCGATCAATCCCCATGCAACTTCAGGGTGCTCATCAAATAGTAGTGGACCTGGTTGAATATTGTACATGATTAGTGCGCCCATTAATATGGCGGTTGTACCTGATCCAGGAATCCCTAACGTAAGAAGTGGAATCATTGCTCCACCAGAGGCTGCATTATTCGCTGATTCTGGGCCCGCTACACCAGCAATATTTCCTTTTCCGAACGACTCGGGGTTTTTACTGAATTTCTTCTCCGTTGTGTAAGAAAAGAAAGATGCTAAAGTTGCTCCTGCTCCTGGTAAAACACCTATAAAGAAGCCTAGAAGAGATCCACGAACAATGGGAACTGTACTATCCTTCAAATCCTGCTTTGTCGGTAATACTCGATTGATTTTTGCTATGCTTCCAGTTTCTTCGTCACGCTCTAGAATTGTTTTAATAACTTCTCCAAGTGCAAATAATCCTACTGCGATTGTTAAAAACTCCAAGCCTGAGTATAAAACCGGCTGATCATATGTAAAACGGGCAATACCAGAAACTGCGTCAATTCCAATTGTTCCTAACATTAGTCCGAAAACCGTCATCATCAATGCTTTTGTCATTGATTTTCCCGCAAGTCCACTAACAGCCGCTAACCCTAATAACATTAGTGAAAAATATTCAGCTGGTCCAAATTTTATCGCCACATTTGAGAGTGGTTCAGCTAAAAGTACAAGTCCTATTAATGCCACAATTCCCGCAAAAAAGGAACCAATTGCTGCGATTGATAAAGCGGATCCTGCTCGACCTTGTTGAGCCATTTGATACCCATCTAATGTAGTAACTACAGAGGACGATTCCCCTGGTGTGTTTAATAAAATCGAAGTTGTAGAGCCTCCGTACATTGCTCCATAGTAAACTCCTGCTAACAATATAAGTGAACTTGCTGCTGCATCTCCTGTTGGCATTCCTGAAGTAATGGTCGCTGTTACAGGAATAAGAAGAGCAACACCACTCATCGGGCCGATACCTGGTAGAACGCCTACTGCAGTCCCGATAAGAACACCGACAAATGCAAACAGTATATTATGCCATTGAAACGCAACTTTAAATCCGTCCGCTAAAAATTGTAATGTATCCATAGCTTAATCTCTCCTTCCCTAAAACAGTGGAAACCCTGGCAGTGAACCGCCGAGAACCTCTGAAAACAAATAATACACACCAAATGAAAAAGCTGCCGAAATGATAACGGAATAGACCACTTTTCCTCGTTCCATCGTTTGAAATGCGATCAATAAAAATAGAAAAGTGGATACAGCATATCCAATTTTCTCTAAGAAAAATGCATACAGAACTGCGCTCCCAAAAATAATAAAGAATTTCTTGTATTGTAGCTTTTCTTTCTTCGATTCTTCCGTTTTGTATTTAAACGTTTCATAGATTAGTCGAATACTCAAAGCCATCAAAACAATACCAAGCCACATTGGAAATATCTTTGGACCGACAGATGAACCATAGGCACTATCGGAAATTTTTTGACTTTCTATTAAAAATAAAATTCCTATTAACAAAAAGGCAACACCGGCAAACCGGTCGAATTTTTTATTCATATTTTTATTCCCTCCTAACTTAAAAAGGCGACTTTGCAGCCGCCTTTATACTATTATTTTTGCATGCCAAGTGCTGTTAAAAGTTCCACAATCACTTTATCTTGTTCTTCTAAATAAGTAGTAAAGTCTGCTGAGTTACGATATTCGCTTGCCCAACCATTTTTCTCTAACTCTGCTTTCCACTCGTCTGTTTCTACCATTTTTGCTAGTTTGTCAGACCAATAGTTTACCGCACCTTCAGACATTTCTTTCGGTCCAAAAATACCTCTCCAAATCGTAAACTCTGCATCGATACCAGACTCTTTAAAAGTTGGTACTTCTGCTAGTTCACCTTGTAAACGTTCGGAAGAGCTAACTGCTAATACGCGTACATCTCCAGATTTTGCATATGTTGCAATAGTAGATGCATCAGTTGCGATAACGTCAGCATTACCACCTAGTAACGCAGCAACTGCTTCTCCCCCACCATCATATGAAACATACTTCACTGATTTTGGATCAATTCCTGCTTCAAATGCAGGCAAGATTCCTACTAGATGATCCATTGATCCAGGTGCAGATCCACCTGCCAGTGTTACTGCAGTTGGATCCTCTTTTATCGCATCTAGAACATCTTGCAGTGTTTCAAAAGATGAATCACTTTTTACAACAATTGCTCCGTAGTCACGAGTTAGTTGTGCTAGTGGAGTTGTATCTCTGTAACCGTAAGGGCTATTCCCTTCCGCTTTGTCATTATTAATAAGAATTGGTGGTGACTTTACCATCAGTACATAGTCATTTTTCGCTTCTTTCGTTGCGAACTGTGCCATGTAAACAGCACCGCCGCCTCCTGGTTTATTTTCAACAACGATTGATTTCTCGATTAATTTCGTATCATTCATCGTTTTAGCTATAGATCGTGCTGTTAAATCCCATCCGCCTCCAGCACCTGATGGAGCAACAATCGTAATATTATTTTTCGGGTAATCCGATGCAGTTGTTCCTTCGACTTTACTTTCGCTTCCTTTTTCACTTGACGAACAAGCCGCTAAGCCTATTGCCAAAGCCGCTGTAAACGCGATTGACGTGACTTTCTTCCAAGTTTTCATAAAATCCCCCTTATCCCCCATGTAATGATAGCGTTTTCATACGCTTGTTAATAATTTATCAGAACATTTAACAAATACAATGTTTATGGCGATAAGTTGGATAATGAAAATTGTGATCATTTTGTTCATATTGTTCACGACAAATGGATAAAGTATCTCCGTTCAGGTCTACCAACTGTTCCATAAATAAGTTCCGCGTAGACAAGCTTTTCAGAAGCAAGATACTCTAAGTAACGCCTTGCAGTTGAACGACTTACACCAACCTCCACCCCAAGTGCTTCCGCTGTAATGCCGTCATTCACTTTCTTAATATGATTGACCACTTTTTCCTTCGTAATTGGATCAATTCCTTTTGGCGGAGTATCTTCTGAATTAGAAACGGAAGAAGTGTTATTCCAAAGAGACTTGATTAAGTCTTCTTGGACTTTCCCGGTACCTGTAAGAATATCCCTTTTCATCTTATAGGATAGTAAACTTTCTTTAAACTTCTCAAAAGTTAGTGGTTTTAAAATATAGTCTGCCACGCCTCCTCGAAACGCTTTTTTCACTATTTCTGACTCTGCTGCTGCAGTGATAAAAATGATATCTGTATCCGGACTATGTTCTTGAATGATTGTCAGTAAATCCGTTCCCAGTGTATCTGGAAGATATACATCTAGTAAAATTAAATCTGGCATATACGAAATAATCCAATCCTTTGCTTCTTCTCCTGTGTACGCAGAACCGATAACCTTGAATCCTTCTAACTTTTCAATAAATCGTCTATGAATATCAGAAATTCGTTTATCGTCTTCCACTATTAATATCTCTATTTGCTTTGTCATGTAAATATCCCCCTTTTGGAATAGAAACGATAAACAGTGCTCCACCCAAATCTCCATTTTCAAGCGCAATAGAACCACCTAGATCGTTCACATTTTCCTTTACCTTCGCCAAACCAAATCCCCGATTCGTTTCACTTTTCGTAGACACTTTCTCTTGCCAAACTACATCCAGTACTTCCACCGGCACCCCTGCTCCGGAATCTTCTACTTCTATTATTATTTCCTCTCCGTTATCCACGATCAATATGCGGACATTGCGCAGCTCTTCTGGTAATTTTTCAACCGCTTCAAATGCATTTGTCACTAAGTTACCAATGATAGACACAAATAGATGCTTTTGTAGATGTTTTGGTAGTTTTTCTAAATAACTATCTTCATCCAATATAAACCGCACTTTTAATTCCTTTGCACGATTAAGAAACCCTATAACAATTCCTCCAAGGAATGGATCCTGCAAACGTTTCGTCATAAATTGAATAAGGGATTGATGCTCTGCCGTCTCTACATGGATTAAGTTAATGGCTTCGTCATAAGAGTTCAATTGAATAAGTCCTGAAATCGTATATAAAAAGTTATTATATTCATGTGTTTGGGCGCGTAAAGCCTCCGTATATTGCTTAACTTGAGATAGTTCTTCTGCTAAACGGTCAATGTCCGATTGAGAACGAAAACTAGACACAGCGCCGATAATTTTCTCGCCTACACGAATTGGTATTCGATTGACGATTGCCTTTTCCCCTCTTATTTCCATCGATCGGTCTAAATGTTCTTCGCCCGATTCTAGTACTTGCGGAAGATATGTATTTGGTATAACATCCCAAACGTTTCGACCGACTAATTCGGTCTGCGACGGTAATGATAATATTTCAAGTGCTGCTAAATTTGCCATTGTAATTATGCCTTTTGCATCTACCATAATAATTCCTTCACGAACGGATTCTATTAATGCATTACGCTCTGTAAATAAATTCGCTATTTCTGCTGGTTCAAGATTAAACAGTTCTTTCTTTATATTCCTTGCCAATATACTAGAACCAAGAATTCCTAGTAATATCGCAATCACGACGATATAGGAAATATTATCCACATACCGAATGAATATCGTTGTCATATCCTCTTTTAAAAACCCAACTGATATAATACCAATAATTTCTCCGTTCTCATCCTTTACAGGTGCCTTTCCTCTAAGCGCTGTACCAAGTGTGCCAGTGGCTTCCGAAATATAGGATCTCCCGTTTAATAGGGCTTGTTCATTGTCATCCCCAACCATTTTTTTCCCGATTCTTTCTACTACTGGATGCGCATAACGAATACCTTCTTTATCCCCAATAACAACATATTCCGCTCCTGTATCTGACTGAATAGACATCGCAATCGGCTGTAACGTATCTGATGGATTCTCTGACCCGAAACCTGCTACAATATCTGGTCGCTTTGCCGTTGTTACAGCAATACTAAGCGCTCTTTCTCCAATTTGGCCTTCAATCGCATGCGAAATGATAAAGTAAAAAGATATACCCGTCATAATCGCTACGACTGATACAAAGACTGCTCCAAAACCAAAAATACGTGCTTGTAATGACCTCTTTTCCATTCTCTTCACTCACTATCCCCACAAAATATTCGAAAGATAAATAACAATTGTTACCGTAATACAGCTAACGACCGTCGAAAACAACACAATTTGAGCAGCTAAATTTGCCTCCACATCATACTCCAGTGCAAGGGTTGAGCTATTTCTAGACGTTGGAAACGCACTTGCGATAAATAATGACTGCGCAACGACTCCGTCAAACCCCATTAATAGGATTAATCCAAACGCTAGGACTGGTCCTAACACTAAGCGGCCAATTGTACTTGTTAATATGACTTTGTTTAAAATCGTTTTAATATCTAATTGTGCTAACTGCGCACCTAGGGTAATTAAAGCAATCGAAATAAACGCATTCGCTAAATAATCTACGGGAATACGTAAAAATATTGGAATACCAATATCGAATATATTCATCACTGCACCGATTAGGAGCGCATGGACAATAGGCATACGGAGCAAACTCCGTAAAATATCTAGGCCAGATTTTGTAGAAGCGATTAAATTATAAAGACCATATGTATACGTAATAATATTTTGGAAAATCACAATAATAATTTGAATAGATGTTCCAAGAGGATTCGTAGCAAAAAGCATCTGACTGACTGGAATACCGTAGTTTCCAGAGTTAATGAGTACCACACTATTTTTATAAATAGCCGCTTGGTTACTATTAAGTTTTAATAGTTTACTAATGATCGTTCCTAACACCATTAAACAAATACTGAAGATTACTAGGTAAAACACGATTTGTGCCAATACTTCTGCATTCACCTTTGTTTCATATATATTGATAAAAACAGCTGCCGGCATTAAGCAATAGGTGATTAAATTCGAAAGTGCCTTCAAATTAAATTGAAACTTTAGCTGCAGTGCCGCTCCAATGCCAAGCATAATCAGAATCGGGGCAACTACTTGAAAAAAAACCATGCCTAAATAAACCATTCACAATACCCCTTCCCCCCAAAAATACATATCTCACCGAATATTATCGCACTGTTTATAATTTTCTGCCACACAACAAATGTGTTAACTAAAATAAAATAATGGTTTACACTTTTACTTTCAATACCTATAATTAAAAGCGAAAGGGGTGTATAAATTGGTAAAATCACGTTTGCATGGAATGATATTGGCTTCGTTATTTGCTGCGCTAATGGGGATTGGAGCAAATATTACCTCCTTGCTTCCATTTTTCGTTATCGCTGGAGTTCCTATTACGTTTCAGCCGGTAGTTAGTTTACTTGCTGGTACATTGCTCGGGAAAAAATATGGACCTCTTGCAATGACAATTTATTTATTCATTGGACTAGCTGGTATTCCAGTATTTGCACGTTTTAGTGGTGGAATTAGCGCCATTCTCAGCCCGACATTTGGATTTTTATTAGCATTCATTTTTGTTGCTTGGGTTGCAGGAGTTGTTACGGAAAAGAGTAAATCGTTTAAGATGCTTTTAGTTGCGTCTTTAATCGGAACTGTCATCGTTTATATAATTGGAACTAACTGGATGTATTTAGCCTATTCGTTTTGGTTTGCCGCTCCAGAAGGCTTCTCTTATAAAATGGGATGGACTATTATGATGGTCCCCCTTCCAAAAGACATTGCGTTATCTGTTCTTTCCGCCATGATTTCGTATAAAGTGCTTCGAGCTTTTCCAGCTAAGACACAAAGTAGCTCCACTATTAAAAATGAGGTGATAGGATGAATTGGCACGCACTAGCAGAAAATGTTTTGAATGGCCATCAGCTAACAGATCAGGAATGTCTCGATTTTTTACAAGCAGATAGTAAGGATACGCTATCCCAATTAGATGCAGCATATTTGATACGCCACCATTACTATGGAAATGATGTCAAACTAAATATGCTGATCAACACAAAGTCAGGTTTATGCCCTGAAAACTGCCGATACTGTTCGCAATCTTCTGAATCAGATGCACCTATTGAGAAATATAGAATGATGACAAAAGATGAAATTGTGAAAGGTGCAAAACGAGCGGCAGAGCTAGGAGCTGGAACTTTTTGTATTGTTGCAAGTGGTCGAGGTCCAAGTAGACATGAGTTAGCAACCGTTAAAGCAGCAGCAAAAGAAATTAAAGAAACATTGCCACTTAAATTATGTGGGTGTCTCGGTATTCTTGCGGATAATCAAGCAGAAGAATTAAAAGAAGCTGGTATTGATCGATATAATCACAATATAAACACATCATCTGAGTTCCACGAAAATATCGTATCCACTCATACATTTGATGATCGAGTGGGAACCATCGAGAAAGTGAAACAGGCTGGAATGTCTCCTTGTTCTGGCGTTATTATCGGAATGGGCGAATCATTCGAACATATTGTTAGCATGATGCGTTCACTTTCATCTTTAAATACAGACTCTATACCGATAAACTTCTTACACGCGATTGATGGAACTGCCTTTGCAGACAAAGAACCTTTAACGCCGATGTGGTGTTTACGTATTGTGGCACTTGCTCGTTTCATGCTTCCAACGAAAGAAATAAGAATTGCGGGAGGGCGCGAACTTAACTTACGTTCCTTGCAACCAATGGCATTATATGCTGCAAATTCTATATTCCTAGGGGACTATTTAACAACCTCAGGACAAGAAGCAGAAAAAGATTTAAAGATGATTGAAGATTTAGGATTTGTTGTAGAGAAAGATGCTTTCGCACGAAGTGCTGAACATTTTGAAGTAAGTTATTAACTATGACCAATTCTTTATCCTGGACAATCGTAACCCCTTTACTATAAATAGAAAAAGGCGTTGAAAGTGATTAAGTCACTTTCAACGTCTTTTTTAGTAATCGTATTTCGGATCTCTGTCCTTCTGTAAGTGACCAGCTGTTTTTGGCAAGTCACTCCCCTAATCCCACCAGTCACAAAAATCCAGCTTACATAGATGAAGTTTAGCCATACAATGGCAATACAAAGAAAATTACCGGAGGGATTACACGTGAATATCATTAATGTGAGCGATCTAAAAAAATCATATGGAACAAACAATGTGTTACAAGGAGTGAACTTTCAAGCCCGATCTGGAGAAGTCATTGGAGTGATTGGAAAAAATGGAGCTGGAAAATCAACCTTTCTCGAGATTTTAATGACAATCAAACAATACGATGCAGGAACAGTTAGCGTATTGGATGAAAATATTAAATCACTGTCTATGAACCAGCTTGAAGAAATTCGTAAACAAATTTCTGTTGTCCTCCAACCAACGCAATTTTATAAAACATTGAAAGTAGAAGAATTACTAAAATTATTCAAAGCATATTACAAATCTTCCATTGACATAAAAAAGGTCATGGCTGATTTTAAATTGGAACCTCACCGAAAAAAGTACTTTGATAAACTTTCAGGTGGTTGGAAACAAATTGTTAGTTTAGCAATCGCTTTCTTATCAGAACCAAAACTCCTTATATTGGATGAACCAACAACTGGACTGGATCCACATATGCGCAATATCCTTTGGTCCTACATTACAGATTACAATAAACGAACAGGCGGAACGGTTATTTTAACGACACATAATATGGATGAAATCGAATTATATTGCGATAAAGTGATGCTTATCAATAATGGATTAAATGAAGTATTCGATACAACGGAAGGCATTTTAGCATCTGGCTACAAATCGATTAACGAGTTCTATCTTAAGAAAGTATCTATTTAAGGGGGAAAAGTTATGTTAGTGACGCAGTTAAAATATGATTTATTAATGTTTTCAAGGGAATTGTTTTACTTAGTTTTCACTATTTTCGTACCACCTGCAACGTATGTTTTTATGGGGCAATTGTTTGGAGAGCAAACGTATGCAGGAAATTTAAGCTATGTACAAACGTATACACCATCCTTCATCTTAGTCATCACATTCACGGTTGTGTTTTTCGCTTTCGGTTTCGATCAAGTAACACATCGCACGACAGGGGTAGAAAAACGAATTTATCTTTCCCCAGTTTCTAAAAATACGTTACTACTTTCTAGCATTATCCGCTCCATTATCATTACAAGTCTAGGATTTGGATTTATCTCTATCATCGGACTTTTGATGTATGATTTGGAATTCCAGTTATTAGGACTGATAACTTCTTACGGATTTTTCATCTTACTTAATGCTGCATTGCTTGTCATCGCATCTGCTATTTACTCCTTCTTCAAAAATATGAATAGTGCTTTAGTTTTCTCTATTGTAATTTTTCAAGTAGTGATTTTTACGGGTGGGTTTGCAATGCCAATTAGTATGATGCCGAAATTCATCCAGGTTATTGCCGATTTCAATCCGATGTATCATATGAATAATTTATTTATCGCTGTATGGAATGGGCAGCTTACTTTTGATAATAATGTGTTTCTTTCGATTGGCTACATTGGAGCACTAGTTGCGATTGCACTCGTCACTCTTCGTATTCAGAATAAACGAAAAATAGGATAGCCCACTTCCTTCGAAACGTTTACACTTAAGTGGAGAGGGGTGTAAAGAATTGAAAGTATCGTTGAATATAGATAATGATTTTAAAGAAACAAAAGTGATTATTGAAACACCGGAATTAGACGGTCCTGTACAGGAGATTTTAGATTTTATCAAAGGTCGTGAAACAGAATTTCTCGTAGGAAAAGATGGAGAAATGCAACATATTTTAAAACCGAGTGACATTCATTACTTTCACACCGAAAAAGAGGCTGTTGTCGCGGTAACCTCTACTGGTTCATACAAATTAAAAGAAAAACTGTATGAATTGGAAGAAATACTTCCTTCCAATAAATTTATCCGGCTCTCCAAATCGGTTATTGCAAATCTTCATGAATTAAGCCGATTTGAGGCATCATTTAATGGCACACTTTGTGTATATTTTAAATCAGGTATGAAGGAATATGTTTCTCGTACTTATGTGACTTCGATAAAAGAAGCATTAAAAATGAATAGGAGGAAAAGCGAGTGAAAACCTTTTTATTTCGAAGTATGATTGGTATTTTCTTCGGTGCATTTCTTGCAATTGTATTTACAAATTTGTATGTACTATCAAATGATCATATTATGCTAGATGGGACATTATTTCTGAAAAATTCACTTGGTTCTATCTTTTGTGGTTGGTTTTTCACGGTCAGCTCCCTCTATTTTGAAAATCCGAATTTGCGACTATATCAGCAAACAGCTTTACATTTTGTCACGGTTATCATATTGTATTTCATTTTAGCTTTTGGAATTGGATGGGTACCATTTAATATGGCTAGTTTTTTCATTGCCATTGCTTTATTCCTAGGATTCTACGTTATTTTTTGGACGTCATTCTATCTTTATTTTAATCGACAAATGAAGAAATTAAATGAAGAGCTGGAGATGCTTTAATCGAAAAAGAAGAGCTTCAATTTAAGAGCTCTTCTCTTTATTACTCTAACGATACATATCCTGTTTTTTCAATTAGTTCCTGTCCTTGTGGAGATAAGATCCATGCGATGAATTTCTCTACATTTGGGTTATCTGTACCTGCTGTCACAATGTAAAATTCCGAAGCAATCGGATATTCTCCAGATCGTATAGTTTCCCTAGTAGGTGCGACACCTTCTATTTCTAATAGCTTAATTTTCTTATTTTGTACCATTTCAGTAGAATAAAAACGGAATGTATATCCAATAGCATTTTTGTAGTTTTTATATTGAGAGACTTCTTTAATAATACCACCCATTCCAGTAGCAATATCCTCTGTTTGCGCTTCCATAATTGGAAGTTCTCCCATTAAGTGCTCCAAGGCCGACTGGCTTCCACTATCTGCTGGACGTTGGAATGCTCGGATATTGTCCTTTGCCCCTCCAACTTCTTGCCAATTCGTTACTTTCCCACCATATATATTTTTTATTTGCTCCATTGAAAGACCAGAAATAGGGTTTTTCTGGTGGACAAAAAAGACAAATGCTTCGCGTCCAATTGGTGCCATTTTAAGCTCTTTCCCATTTTGCTTTGCCGTAGTAACTTGTGATGTGGAAGGTGCTGCGGCAAAAATCATATCCACTCTCCCGTTGATTAAATTGGTATACGCATCTATCGTCGTATTGACCATGACCTCACTATCAAATGGATCATATTCTTTTTTAGGGTATGTCGCTTGAACAAATGCAGAGTAAAGTGGGTAAAGTGCCGTTGCACCGTCCATTTTGGGTAAGTCCCCTGTCAACTTCAAAGTAGAATCATAATCTAAAGTTGCGATCTTTCTGGAATCTGAGAAAGGCATATAATCGTACACATTTACTTCTGCATCCACTGAAGGAATCCAATTCTTATAAATTTGTTGAATAGGAGAAATCGAACTAACTAAAATAACTGCGCCGGCAATACTTCCGAATACGACTTTCCGTTTCTTCGTTTTGAAAAAATGAAAAAGATAACATACATAACTAACATACAAAACTACCGCTGTTGTAATAATTAACACAACATAATGTATATTTCCTGTTAGTAATACAATGAATAATATAAATAACGTTAAAAAAAACATTCCTACAAGTACAAAGAGTGCGTATAAAATTGGTTCCACAAGTGACTTTTTCTCCAAAAGATATCTCCCCCCCATTTTGTATATTCTACAAATATACGGATATCCCTTTCTCTTTAATGCGCCTGTTTATTCAATAATTTTTGGGGAACTATATTGTTGATAAATATTTTTCAATATTAGTATTGCTAATATTTAATAAATGTCGTTTAATTATCTAGTTATTAAAAAAACGCAAAGGAATGTGATAAATGAAAAAGCTTATTAGCTACCTGACGTTGTCGATGATAGTCGGAATGTTATTAGTGGCATGTACACCAAAAGAAGAAACATCAAAAGAGAAAGAAGATACTGTTCAAGATAGTAAACTTGTTACTCGAGAAGAAGCAAATAGCAATTATCTTTCTGCAGTAGACGTAGATTACGCCTATAATTTCGCAAAAAGTCTTGAAGAATTTAAAACCAATGAAAAGCTAGGATATCGTCCTGCTGGTTCTGAAGCGGAATTGAAAACTGGGGAAAAAATTGGGGAAGAAATGAAGAAAATTGGGCTTACCGAAGTGACAAAAGATGAATTTACCGTCGACACTTGGGAATTTGAAAAAGCAGATTTAACCTTTACCGACGCAGATGGGAAAGAACATCTTGCTGTTCTAGGTGCCTATCAAGTAAACTTTGACACGAATGGCGAAAAAGAACTTGAGATTATCTATGGTGGGAAAGGTACTGAAGATGACCTTGAAGGATTGGATATTGAAGGCAAGCTTGTTTTAATAGATATTAACCAACGCAAGGAATGGTGGATCAGCTATCCTACTTATCAAGCACATTTAAAAGGTGCAGCAGCTGTAATTGCAGTACAAGAGGCAGGCTATGGTGATGTGGATCCAGATGCTCTAAATGCGCAAGATATTTGTGGACCAGATGATGCACCTGCGTTTTCTATGTCTCAAACAGATGGAAATAATTTAAAGAAAGCATTAGAAGCTAGTAACAACGGTACAATGACTGTAAAATTTGATGCAAAATCTACTGTGAAACTGGATGGCAAAACGTATAACTACTACGGTAAAATCATTGGTAAAGACCCAGAATCGTATATCATTTTATCTGCGCATTATGATTCGTATTTCTCCGGATTCCAAGATGACAACGCAGCAATTGGTTTGATGATGGGTATTGCCAAAGGGTTAGTGGATAGCGGTTATCAACCAGAAAAAACGATTATTTTCAATGCACTTGCTGCAGAAGAGTGGGGCGTTTCCAATACTCGCTATGACTGGTCAACAGGTGCGTACAATCAAATTTTCAATATCCACCCAGAATGGGTAGGTAAGGCTTTTGCCAATATGAACTTTGAGCTTCCTGCTTATGAACATACAACACAAGATGAAATCCGCTCTGTTTATGAGTTAAATAACTATTTAACGAAATTTACAGAGAAAGTACCAACTGTAGAAGGTGTTTATAAAGATGGTATTTCAGTTATATCACCACTTCGTACTTGGTCAGATGATTTCTCTTTTGGGATTGCCGGTGTTCCTGCACTTCGTAATGACTTCCAGGATAGTGATTTCATGCGTACTCATTACCACTCTCAATTTGATAATGAAGACACATACAATGAAGATGCACTGCAATTTCATTTGAATTTATATGGATTACTTGCCATGCACTATGATGAAACTGCTGTAGTTCCACTAGATTTCACAACTCGTTTGAATGCTATGAAAGAAGATATTCATGCAGAGGTATTTGAAAAAGCTGATGTTTCATCAGACGAGCTGGTAACAGAAATCGATCGCGTTATTGCAACCGCAGACGAAGTAAATGCGCGTGTTGCAAAAGTAAATGAAGACTATTTAGCCGCACTAACAAAAGGCGATTCTGATACAGCTAACAAGCTATATCAAGAAAGTAGAGATCTAAATAGTGGATTACTTGCTGCATTTAAATATGCAGAGGATCAGTTTGTGCGCCTAACATGGGAAGACGAGCAAATTTTCCCTCACGAACATGCACAAAACAATATTGATAAATTAGCTTTATCCATTGATGCGTTAAATAAAGGCGATATCGCTTCTCCATTGGACGAGTATTTATATGCAGTTGATAATAACTGGTATGCATATGATTTCGATAAAGAAGTATTTGATTACTTCACAGACTACGTACTAGAAGCTCCAGAAGAAAAACTTATGTGGGGTAAAGGTAGAATTGTCGATCATGAAGATCTATTTGACACGATTAATTCGTTACAGGCAAAAAGAGAACAAGCTAATGCCGATGTAACTGTCGAACTTGAAACATTAAGCGGTGCTTTAGAAAGACAAAAAGAGTTACTTAAAACAACTGTTGCAGATGAAACTGCAAGCGTAATAGAACTTGGTTCAATGTTAACTGAGTTGAAATAATTGAAAAGAGTTCCTAACGATTCTGTTAGGAACTCCTTTTCATTATGAATTGATTTGCCGAATAACTTTCCCATCTAGAAATGCTTGAATATCTTCTACTGCTTCACGGTAATAGATGCTGTAGTTCTGTTCACTCACATAGCCTAAATGAGGAGTAGCCAGAACGTTTGGTAGCTTACGGAATGGATGATTACCTGGAAGTGGTTCGATGTCAAAAACATCTATGCCCGCTCCTGCTATCCAATTTTCTCGGAGTGCTTTTATTAACGCATCTTTATCCACGATTGCTGCACGTGAAGTATTGATTAGAAAAGCAGAAGTTTTCATAAGCTGCAATTCTTTTAGACCAATTAGTCCCTTCGTTCTCTCACTTAACACAAGGTGAATGGAAACAAAGTCGCTCGATTCCAATAGTTCTTCTTTAGATGCTGCTAACTGTACGCCATATTTGTCGGCTATTTCTCTCGTTAAGTTTTGACTCCAAGCGATCACTTCCATGCCAAATGCCTGCGCTATTACTGCCATACGACTTCCGATTTTACCGAGTCCTAGGACTCCAAGGCGTTTGCCATATAGATCTGCCCCAACCGTACTTTGCCATGGACCGTTATTGCGAAACTCATTAGTTTCTTTTGTAATTTGTCGAGCTAGATTCAATATTAACGCCCAAGTTAGCTCCGTTGGTGGTTCAGACATGCTCGCTGTACCACAAACAATTACTCCTTGTTTTGTTGCAGCAACGAGGTCTATCGATGCATTTCTCATGCCTGATGTGATAAGTAATTTTAGGTTTGGAAGCTTTTCAAACAAAGATGCAGTAAAAGGTGTTCTTTCACGCATAATAATGACAATTTCAAAATTACTAATTGCCTCTACCAATTGTTCTTCGCTTTCAAAATGATTACTGAATGATTGCACATCTACCTTCTCCAAGACACTGGACCAATCAACCAACTCTAGTGCTACATTTTGATAATCATCTAATATAACGCAACGAAGTTTCATAAAATAATCCCCTCTTCATTATTTTAAATAATCCACCACTATTTGTACGAGCAATAGCACTGTTACTACTCTGAGTAGCGGCTTTATATGTTCTGATTTTAACTTGCGTGCTAAACGTACTCCTAACTGGGCACCTACTATTGCTCCAATCATCAATGCAATGGTCAGTGGCCAAATGATTTTTCCAGTCGATATATACGTTATAGATGCTCCAAAACAACTTGCGAAAACGCCAATTCTTGCTAGACCAACCGCTCGGATATATGCTATTTTTTGACTAGCATACAAATACATTGCCAGCGTGCTGCTCCCTGGCCCAAACATACCGTCATACATACCAATTCCGAGTAGGGCTGGACCTATCTTTTTATTGATACGTAACGGCTCCGCTCCATCAAAGTTTCCGCTACCCATGAAAGATGTAATGAATGCAAAGCTGAGTAATAAAATCGCAATAATCGTCAACACTTGCCCACTTAAAAACGAGGCAATCAGTCCACCTAAAACGCCACCGCCTAAGCAAAATGCGATGACAGCCAATGCTTCTTTTCCAGAAACTTCTTTCTGTTTAAATATAACGAGAAAACTAGTTAACGAACTAACCGTATTGGATACTTTGTTTGCACCAATCGCAGAATGTACTGGTAATCCCATAAGTAACATCGTTGGTAAGCTAATAAGCCCCCCACCACCAACTAATGTGCCGACAACATTGCCAACAACCCCTATCATAAAAAAGAGGATAAATTCCATAGAAAAGCCTTCTTTCATTTCGTACTGAATGTATCTAAAGCATACCGCTCCCTAGCCTATAAGTAAATTCAATAGTATTTATCGTATTGCATTAAAAATACTTATCAGTTGTAGCAGATGAATGTACTAAAAAAACGGGAACTATTATACAAGGAGGGATTACGATGAAAAAGTTATTACTATTATCACTAATTTTAGTCGGTTGTTCGGATGAAACTATTTCAGATGCTGAGCCAATTGCAGAAAAAGTTGCAACCAATCTAAATACTCCATGGTCAATTAATCAATACGAAGATACTTTATATATATCCGAACGGGTAGGTACTATTGCAAAAATAAACGATGGAAAGGTAGAACATGAAACTTTACAGCTATCAAGTAACTTATCTCATGCATCAGAAGCTGGGCTACTAGGTTTTGTGTTGAAGAATGATTTCAAGGATTCACAGGAAGCATATGCCTATTACACATATGATCAAAACGAAGAGGCTTTCAACCGAGTGGTGACATTGAAAAAAGAAAACAATACTTGGTATGAAAAGATCATACACCTCGATAAAATACCTACTGGAAATATCCATCATGGTGGTCGGTTAGCAATTGGACCTGATAATCTACTATATGTAACTGTTGGAGATGCTGGGAACCCACAAAATGCTCAGGATCCAACCTCTCTTAATGGTAAAATACTACGAATGAAGGAGGACGGATCCTTCGAAATTTTCTCAAGTGGACATCGTAATCCACAAGGGCTCGCATGGGACAAAGATGGAACACTTTATGAAGCAGAACATGGTCAATCTGCCAATGATGAAATTAATCGTATTGAACAAGGGAAAAACTATGGATACCCAATTATACAAGGGAATGAAGCGAAAGAAGGGCTAGAAATACCTATTATAACTTCAGGAGACATAGAAACCTGGGCTCCATCTGGTATTACTTTTCATAAAGGAAAACTGTACGTCGCCACACTCCGCGGAGAAGCAGTAAAAGTAATGGATGTTTCCACAGGAGAAGTCGAGCGTTCGATTACTGGATTTGGAAGAGTTCGAGATGTATATTCAGATGGTGAATCACTATATTTTATTACGAATAATACGGATGGACGAGGAACACCTAATGCAGACGATGATGTGTTATATAAATTGAATGAATAATCCCCCTTTAACAAGGGGATTTTATCATTCGGTGGTAACGCAATGAACTAATATTGTCATCTCCAGTACTTTCATAAGCCTGTTCTTCCATTTGAAAAATGAACCCTCGTGCTTCATAAAAAGGAATACCGAGATCATTTCCTTTTGCAGCTGACACCCATTGTTCTTTTGCTTTGTATTGTATACGCTGAATCTCCGTAAAATAGTTTAGTAACTTAGTGCCAATACCTTGTCCACGTTTTACAGGATCTAAATACAGTACGTATATTTCTGCTACACCTTCCTCGTCTACTCCTCCACCTATTGCCCCGACAATTTGGTCGTTTAGCACCGCAACATAATATCCGTTCCACTCACGACTTGTAGATATGATTTCATCCTGAATTCGTGCAGTCGTATAATACTTCTCAATGATTCTTTCTATGTATTCCGTTGTGTACAACTCTTTATATGTATTCCACTGTGCAGTAACGCATATATCTACAATCCCTTGTTCATCTCCAGGGATTGCTTGTCGAATAATAATTTCCTTCAACTTCAAACACATAGCAATCTGTACACCCGATCTTCCAGTAAATCGTTTCCCTTCATCGATGAATCCTGCTTTTATATAGAGGGATTGTGCTGCTTTGTTCGCTTCATTAACGCCTAGTACAACTTGATTTACTTGAGGAAAATGTTCCTTTATATATGATGGAATGAGCGCCATAGATGACTTTGCAATTCCTCGACCTTGATACGCTGGATGAATCGAGTATCCCCGAAGTAAAATACTATCTGGCTGATCTGTATAATGGAATTTATCATCACCCGTATCTAACACAAAAAAACCTGCAACTTGCTCATTTTCTAATATCACTACTGGTGTGTAAGTTGACATGCGAACTCTTCGTTCGAGCAATTCAAGCGGATGTGCTGTGTACGTAAGATGTTCTTCTGACAGTGGATAATCTTCTAATGCAGTTCGATATTTTTCATCATATACTACAAGTTCCATCACAATAATTCCCCCAATCATTGATTTTATATTAGCATAACATAAAATTTTCAATTTAATTTGATAAACTAAGGATAAGAAAGGTGCTGATTGCTATGGATATTGTAATTATTGGCGGTGGAATTGGAGGTCTTTGCGCTGCTATAACTTTACAAAAACAAGGGTTTTCGGTAAACGTGTACGAGACATCTCCAACTTTTCAACCGGTCGGGGCTGGTATTGGAATTGGCTCGAATGCCATGCAAGCCCTTATGAATATTGGTGTCGGTGAAAAAGTTTTTGCAAATGGGAACGTTTTGCACACGCAAATTTTTCTAAATGCCAAAGGGCGGACACTAAATTCCATTGATTTCTCCGTACTAAAAGAACGATTTGGACAAGAGAACATTACCATTCATCGAGCTGATTTACATCAAACATTTTTAGAAGCATTAAAACCAACTACGGTTCATTACAATAAAAAATGTGTGAATGTTGAACAGAATGGAGACAAAGTAACCGCTTATTTTGAAGATGAAACAGAAGTGACCGCAGACTTACTTATTGCTGCGGATGGTATTCATTCCCCTATTCGAAAAAAACTAGTGCCAAATTCTGCTCCACGATATTCTGGCTATACTTGTTGGCGCGGTATCACGGAAAATAAAGGCAAAGTAGACGAGTTTACATCAACTGAAATTTGGTCCTCTACCGGCCGATTTGGTATGGCACCGATGAGAAATGGACAAATCTACTGGTTTGCATGTATCAATGCACGCGAAAAGGATCCTTTTTATCAACATCTCGAACGCAAGGAAATCGCCAATCTTTATAAACATTTTCCTGATATAGTACCTGCCACAATTCGGGATACGCCAACTGAGTTCATACTTCATCATGACATTATGGACATTAAGCCTCTGCACAACTTCACATTCGGTCGTATTGTGTTACTAGGCGACGCTGCACATGCAACCACCCCAAATATGGGACAAGGTGCTGGACAAGCGATTGAAGACGCGATCGTGCTTGGAAACGCATTTCAGCAGTTCGATGAAGTGGAAAAAGTACTTACTTATTACGAAGAAAAACGTATAGCGCGTACGACAAAAGTGATTAACTTATCACGGCAAATCGGTGCAGCAGCACAGCTTTGTTCCCGCTCACTTGCTAGTGCTCGTGATTTTTTATTTCCATTAATCCCATCTAAATTGCTGTTATGGCGATTAAAGTTTCTATTTGATGTGAAACAAAAATAAAAGTGCCTCTAAGAAGGCACTCTTGCTTAATAAAATTGTAGTCCATCTTTATCTATCACATTAATATGTTTTGGGACTTTTAAGTAAATATATGTGTAGCCTAAAACACGTCTTTGTTCCCTGACATCCAAGCTATCAACAATCGAAAGGGCCGCTAGTTCATTGGAAAAACGATAATATGTTAGTTCTTTATGAGGAGGGGCTTTCAATATTATTTGTTTGTCTTTTATTTCAATCTTTGATAATGGGATTTCCTCTCCCAAGTTTATACCATCCATGTATGAATGTGTCTTATACATTTTGACTTCCACCAATTGCTCCTTTGAATCCGTCCATTCAATGTTCAATCTTTCAGTTGGAAAATTAGAACCAATTGAAATTATTTCTAATGTATCTCCTTCTAATTCTTGTGTCCATTCTTCTACTAAAAAATTTGGATCAAACTTACTTTCCTCATTGTTTTCAAATGCTTGCTGAAATACTTTATTTTCAGTTTTAAGCATTGTATATTCTTTTGGAGCTACAATTTCATCCCCATTTGCTGAGATAAGTTCATACACAAAAGCTGCCAATAAAAGAATACCTACATAAATATATAGTACCCACTTATTCAATCGTTGCGACCAATTGAAACGATTCGATGTACTTTTTGCCACCCGAAGTATTCGCCAGATGATAAATAGTATACCGAGAAAAGGTAAAATGGATAACATTGCGAAATTACTCATCGTCTGACCTCCAATCGATTCGAACAAACAATTGCTAGTACAAAGAGAACAATTGATACACCAATTAATTTGACGATCAAAAATAACAAAGATCCATTATCAACAAATATAAATTGAAGAATCATTTGACCGGTCTTCGTCGTAGGTGTTGCAATGATTAAAACGATTAACAGAAACATATATGCCTTATGCATATAAACAAGCGTTCCCCATAGATACCCTCCAGCAGAAATCATAAGAATTAAACAGATTAATAAGCCCATATTGATAATCGAACCAAGCGGATCATCTATAATACTTACACTTTTCACATAATCTACATTGTTAAAAAGAGGCAGCACAGTGCGTAATATATTATTAGATAAAAACGTAGTAACACCAGCAAATACACTCATCATAATAAGTACAATAATATTTGATAAATTATTGCTAAAACTATTTGTGACAAACGATAAGTTGCTATTTCGATATCCCTTTGTTGTAATGACGTTCCCAATAAACAGCGCCCAAATTGCTACAAATATGAAAACAGTATCCGTCGAAACTACAACGACTTGAATATCCGTATTGTTAATATTGGTGCTCATAGAACTCGTTCCATTCATCGAAAATACCAGCCCAAGTAACTGTACAAAAACTAGAGATACGAGAGTACCCAAATATGCATTCATCTTAAATTTTACTTGCGTCCTAACTACTTCTCCCAATGTACTATTACTTAAAAACATCATCGATTCCCCCTTTCCTATCATCCGTCACATACATGCACACATCACTAGCAGAAACCGGATAAATCATAACCCCCTCTATCAGAGGTAAGTCTTCCCTTCTAATCACTACATACTTCCGCTGACTATCTAATTGCTTCGTATGAAGAATTTCCTTCCCCGCAGTCATCTTTTCTACTAAATTTGTCGGACCTTGAAGAGCAACTGCATACTCTTTTACTTCCTCTAATGATTGATGAAAAACAACCTTCCCTTTGTGGATAAGTAAAATATCTTCTAGCAAATGCTCCATTTCCGCTAAGTGATGGCTCGATATCAAGATGGTACGAGGATGTGCTATATAATCTTTCAATAGCGCTCGGTAGAAATCCGATCGAACCGCTTCATCCATTCCATTTGTAGGTTCATCAAACATCGTCAACTCGCATCTAGTCGACAACCCAAAAATCATATTAAACGTTGCTTTATTACCTTTAGATAATCTTGCATGTAATTGTTTTGGATTCAATCTAAAATACCGAAAAAGGTTAGTCGCAAGCTCCGCATCCCATCTCTTATAAAAATCCGGTGCGGTCTCTAATATATCTGCTAGCGTCAAAGAATCGGGAAAGCTCATTTGATCATCAACCAATATACTGTTTGCTGATACACGCAAATTGTTATATGGGTTGTTTGAGAATACTTTAACGTCTCCAGAACTTTCTCGAATAAAACCAGCTAATACTTTTAGCAATGTCGTTTTCCCGGCGCCATTACGTCCGATCAAACCGGTAATTTTTTGGTCTTCCAATTGAAATGTTATATCTTCTAATGCATTCATTCTCTTATAACGCTTTTTTAGATTTTGGCAGTCAATAACCGTCACTTTTGTTCCCCCTCACATTTCTTTATCAACTGAATCAGTTCCTCTTCTGTCACAGATAGCCGCCTTGCTTCTAAAACAAGCTCCATTGCCATCTGTGTTAATGTTTCGTTTCGTCGCTTCTCAAGAATCATGCTTTTCGCTTCTAATGCTACGAACATGCCTAATCCTCTTCTCTTATACAGGATTTGTTGTTCTACAAGTATCGTTAATCCTTTTGCTGCTGTTGCTGGGTTGATGTTAAATAGGTCAGCTAATTGATATTGAGAATGAACTTTTTCATCACTCTGAAAACGATCAGCAATTATTTCATTTTCAATCCATTCTGCGATTCTAATATAAATAGGCTTCGTGCTATCTGAATTTAAATCCAATTTAACTGTCCTCCTTTCAAGAGAGTCAGTACATTAGTGTTGTAATGTAGTATATATCAATTTTTCGAAAATGTCTATCTAATTAAAACAAGCAGCCACATTATAGGAATGTGGCTGCTTGTTTTAATTTCGATATATCTGACGGTCCCATTACGCCTGTATACTTCCATATTTAATGGTTAACAATATCTTTAATCCAATCGTAAAAGCTATTTCCTAAGTAAAATTTCAAAGCTATTATAAGAATAAAGATCGTAGCAGTAATAGCGAGTCCAATAATACTTTTTGTTCGTTACTCATTTATATTCTAACTCTAGTTCAAAATTCAAATTAACTGGCTTACTTGGCATGTTTTCAGGCATCATCATATTCGTAGAGGGTGTTTTTTCATCCACTTCTACTAATGTAAATTCATCCATCCATACCTCTCCAGCACCTAGCAGCATAACACCGAAATAAATAGCACCTGCATTTGGTGGAACATCTAACACTACCGAGTAATGATTCCAACCAGTCGTATCTTTAATAGGACGGTTTTGCATATTATCAAATTGCAAGGTGTCTCCATCTTTCCCATCGACTCTCATCCATAATCCAGCTGCCCCTTCCACATCCTTCGTTTGAATAAAGCAAGACAATTTCATGCGTTTTCCTAGCCATTCTTGCGCATGAAACTGTTGCATGACAGTTCCGAAACCTTCTTTTGCAACTTCTCCTATAGATCGCAATTGACCTGAAGCATTTCCTTTAAGAACATTTTCAATATCTCTTCGCATCTCATAACTCTCACTATTCGTACCACTTAAAAACCAACCTTCCATTCTCTCTACCTCCTCAAAAATTTTTTCTTCCAATAAAGTCCGCATGAGCGTTCGATACTTTCCTGGCGGTAATCCATACACCTTGCGAAATGCTCTCGTAAAGGATTCTTGTGATTCAAACTGATAACTAATTGCAATTTCCAATATCCGAGTATCTGTGTAAATAAGTTTATTTGCTGCGCTTGTGATCCTTCTTTGTCGTACATATTCATGGAGTGACATGCCAACATGCTTTTGAAATAAACGATGAAAATGATAAAAGGAATATCCTGTGAATTGAACAATCTCTTCATTTTTAATAGAGTCTTCAATCTTTGTTTCTAGCCAGCTTACCGTTTTTTGAATGATATTCACTAGCTCATGCACCTCCTTAGTACTTATCATAATCGTTCTATTTAGTTTCATTTTGATATTTTTTGCGAAACTTTACTTAATATAATTAGTATAAAGGATTTTTTGGATTTATATAGAAATTGTATTAGAGAGATGGAGGTTTTATAGATGAAGATAGGTCAAATTGCAGTAAATGTAGAAAACGTGGAACGTGCTGTCGAATTTTATAAAGAAGTAATAGGGTTACCGTTGTTATTCGAAACAAGCGGGCTAGCCTTTTTCCAGTGTGAAGATACAAGACTATTATTGAGTAGGCCGGAATCGGAAGAATTTGATCATCCAAGTTCTGTGTTGTATTTTAAAGTAGATGATTTACAATCAGAGGTAACTCGTATGAAAGCAGCAGGGGCAACATTTATAGATGAACCACATATGGTAGCTAAAATGGATGATACTGAAACTTGGATGGCATTTTTCAAAGACACAGAAGGTAACACCCATGCGTTAATGAGTGAAATTTCTAGTTAATAATCCCCCTTATTGGGGATTTTTTGTTTTATAAATAGATTTTTCTTAAGCCGCCCAATTATAACTTTTACTGTTTATTTATGTACAATTCCATTGATAAATTTTCATTATTTTATTCTGTCTTTTAAAACCAGGACAATCTTGCGCGATAGTTGGACGATCTCTCCCTAAAATGGGGCAATCACTTACTAGCTAAAAAGTAAATTTGCATAAAAAGGAGAAATAATATATTCCGATGGAAAACGATCTTTGAAGAATTATTTAAACTTCAAATTTTTGATGAATCATGTCGTTATTTCCTGGGAAATGTCGTTTCTTATTGTTACTGCTATTCTAAGAACACAAAAAAGTCGTTACCGATTACTCGATAACGACTTCTTATTAGTGCCCAGCGACGTCCTACTCTCACAGGGGGAATCCCCCAACTACCATCGGCGCAAAAGAGCTTAACTTCCGTGTTCGGTATGGGAACGGGTGT
>NZ_FOGY01000035.1 GCF_900111345.1 Psychrobacillus sp. OK032 | reverse complement strand
ATTTATACAATTAAGTATAAAGGAAGTGATTTAGTAAGAGGAAAACTGCTCAATCTTATTTGTAGAAAACTGCTCACTTTATTTTAGCGTTTACAAATGTATATTCCTAAGCTTAACTCCAACAAGAAAAGACCATTGGGGATACCGGAACATGAAGATAAGATTGTACAGAAAGGCATTACAAAAATACTAAATGCCATCTATGAAAATGATTTTCTAGACTGCTCTTTTGGGTTCCGCCCAAACCGTAACTGCCACGATGCTTTGAAAATTTTAAATCATTATATAGAAAAGAAATCAGTAAATTATATAGTAGATGTAGATATTAAAGGGTTCTTTGACAACGTTGACCACATATGGACTATGGAGTTCTTAAAACTGCGAATTGCTGACCCTAACTTACTAAGAATAATTGGTAGGTTTCTTAAGGGTGGATACATGGAGGAAGGAAAGAAATACAAGACAGATAAAGGCACCGCAAGGTGGAGTCATATCTCCGGTACTTGCCAATCTATACCTCCATTATGTCCTGGACCTGTGGTTTGAGAAGGAAGTTAGAAAACAGTGTAAAGGACAAGCATACATAGTTAGATATGCAGATGATTTTGTTTGTTGCTTCCAATATGAGAGCGAAGCTCAGGAATTCTTTCAATCATTGAAGCTGAGATTACAGAAGTTTAACTTAGAAATAGCGGAGGATAAAACCAAAATTATTCCCTTCGGGAGATTTGCGGAGAAAGATGCAAAACTAAAGGGAAATGGAAAACCTGACACCTTTGATTTCCTAGGTTTTACACACTATTGTGGAAAGAGTAAATCTGGATACTTTCGTGTGAAACGGAAATCAAGCAGGAAAAAGCTACAAGGTAAACTAAAGGAATCTAAGGAATGGATAAAGAAGAACCGAAATAATGATATTCATATGATCATGGATAGATTTAAACGCTCGCTTGTAGGTTATTACAACTACTATTGCATCACGGATAACACTCCAAGTGTTCACCAATTTAAAGACAAAATCCAATATTTACTGTTTAAATGGCTCAACAGAAGAAGTCAAAGAAAATCCTTTACTTGGGATAAATTCAATCTCTTTCTTGATAAATATCCGTTACCTTCACCAAGAATTAAGGTGAATATATACGACTTAAGAAAAGAGATTAGCTACATTTTGTGAATGATGACTAGGAGGAGCCGTGTGCGTAAATAGCGCAAGCACGGTTCTGTGAGGGGGGAGGAATACAATCTACCGCAAGGTAGAGAGGTTCCCTTCTACTCGACTAGTATTATACATCATTCGGTTAATTCCACATATGTTAGAATGTAGAAAAACGTAAAAGTGGAATAGTTTTGATAAAAACAGTATTTGTAGGTTTAATATCATTTATCAGTGTAAGTAGTTTACTTCTATTGATTGGATATTTGTTTGATTTTAAATTGTTCATGTATAGTTTTTACAAAGAAACTTCAACAGGGTTCGAAGCAGGAGGTTCAGTAATTCCTTTTATTATCGGGATAATTTGTAGCTGTTTTATCGGTAATTACTATCAAAAAAGACAACATAGTTGTTAAGCTAACGGGTTGTTAAGAAATAATAAAATCGTTTTATTTTGAAGTGTTAAACATGCATAAATACCTTCAAAATAAAAAACAAGCTCCCAATAAAATTGTTCGCTTGTTTTTTGTACCCTTACATTTAAATGGGCGATAACATTTAGTTAATGAAATTTTGAGGAATACATTCACGAACACCAGAATTTCTCAATGAGTTAAATAAAGCTGCACTAATCCTTAATATAACATTGGTATCAGTTCCATCTTCTAAATCATAGATTACAAAGTATGCATTATCAACTGTAAAAATACATTTTCGTTCTAATTT
>NZ_FOGY01000036.1 GCF_900111345.1 Psychrobacillus sp. OK032 | reverse complement strand
CCTCAAAGACGATGAGGTAGATAGGTTCGGGGTGGAAGCGTGGCGACACGTGCAGCTGACGAATACTAATCGATCGAGGACTTAACCAAAATGTAATTATTTGTTAAAAATGTCATTTATCCAGTTTTGAAAGAATAAATTTTTATAAAAAAACACTTGTAATTTTCTACGGAGATGTTATAATAAAACTTGTCTTTCAAATAATTATTCAAGTCTAGTGATGACGGCGAAGAGGTCACACCCGTTCCCATACCGAACACGGAAGTTAAGCTCTTCAGCGCCGATGGTAGTTGGGGGATTCCCCCTGTGAGAGTAGGACGTCGCTGGGCTTGCAATAAATACATATTACAATTTGATTTTAATACCCAGGAGGATTAGCTCAGCTGGGAGAGCATCTGCCTTACAAGCAGAGGGTCGGCGGTTCGAGCCCGTCATCCTCCACCATATTTATTCCAAACGCCGGAGTAGCTCAACTGGTAGAGCAACTGACTTGTAATCAGTAGGTTGAGGGTTCAAGTCCTTTCTCCGGCACCATTGTACGAGCCATTAGCTCAGTTGGTAGAGCATCTGACTTTTAATCAGAGGGTCGTAGGTTCGAATCCTACATGGCTCACCATTTTTCAAAAAGATATGTATGCGGGTGTGGCGGAACTGGCAGACGCACTAGACTTAGGATCTAGCGCCGCAAGGCGTGGGGGTTCGACTCCCTTCACCCGCACCATTTAATTTAATAACCGAGCGGAAGTAGTTCAGTGGTAGAACACCACCTTGCCAAGGTGGGGGTCGCGAGTTCGAACCTCGTCTTCCGCTCCAAAGATTCACTAAAGTGCCGGGGTGGCGGAACTGGCAGACGCACAGGACTTAAAATCCTGCGGTAGGTGACTACCGTACCGGTTCGATTCCGGTTCTCGGCACCACTTTTATGAATAAATTAGCGCCCGTAGCTCAATTGGATAGAGCGTCTGACTACGGATCAGAAGGTTGTGGGTTCGACTCCTGCCGGGCGCGCCATATTTACGGGAAGTAGCTCAGCTTGGTAGAGCACTTGGTTTGGGACCAAGGGGTCGCAGGTTCGAATCCTGTCTTCCCGACCAATTTGGAAATTATTTGGGGCCTTAGCTCAGCTGGGAGAGCGCCTGCCTTGCACGCAGGAGGTCAGCGGTTCGATCCCGCTAGGCTCCACCATAATATATTTATTGCAATAATCTTGGCGGTGTAGCTCAGCTGGCTAGAGCACTCGGTTCATACCCGAAAGGTCGTGGGTTCGACTCCCTCTGCCGCTATTTTAAGGACCTTTAGCTCAGTTGGTTAGAGCAGACGGCTCATAACCGTCCGGTCGCAGGTTCGAGTCCTGCAAGGTCCACCATCAACATTTTTCGGAGGAATACCCAAGTTCGGCTGAAGGGATCGGTCTTGAAAACCGACAGGCGGGTCATACCGCGCGGGGGTTCGAATCCCTCTTCCTCCTCCATTTTTATTTTTAAAATTATCAACTATATTATTGTCGCGGGGTGGAGCAGTTCGGTAGCTCGTCGGGCTCATAACCCGAAGGTCACAGGTTCAAATCCTGTCCCCGCAACCAAATGGTCCCGTG
>NZ_FOGY01000014.1 GCF_900111345.1 Psychrobacillus sp. OK032 | reverse complement strand
ACCAATGTTATATTAAGGATCAGTGCAGCTTTATTTAACTCATTAAGAAATTCTGGTGTTCGTGAATGTATTCCTCAAAATTTCATTAACTAAATGTTATCGACCTTTTAAATGTAAGGGTACAAAAAACAAGCGAACAATTTTATTGGGAGCTTGTTTTTTATTTTGAAGGTATTTATGCATGTTTAACACTTCAAAATTAAACGATTTTATTATTTCTTAACAACCCGTTAGCTTAACAACTATGTTGTCTTTTTTAATAGTAATTACCGATAAAATAGCTACAAATTATCCCGATAATAAAAGGAACTACTGAACCTCCTGCTTCGAACCCTGTTGAAGTTTCTTTGTAAAAACTATACATGAACAATTTAAAATCAAACAAATATCCAATCAATAGAAGTAAACTACTTACACTGATAAATGATATTAAACCTACAAATACTGTTTTTATCAAAACTACACCTTCTTTCCACTTTTACGTTTTTCTACATTCTAACATATGTGGAATTAACCGAATGATGTATAATACTAACCTGCTGCGTTAGTTTAAAAAGAAAAAAGAGTTGCCTAAGCAACCCATGATCTTCAACTAAACTGCACCGTTAGTTGAATAACACGCTGTTTGTACTAACATAAGGAATTCCAGCTTCTATATAACTTCTTACTAATTTCCAATCGTTCATGCTATTTTTTTTAAACGTCTGAAAGAACAAATTTGCTGTTTCTAAACTCTTACCTTGAATAATCAAAGTAGCTGATAAAATAGCCATAGTTTCACTTTCTCTTAAAGGAAGAATTGAAATTACTTTTATATTCCATTGAGCGTTATTTTCTTTAGCAAATTTAAAACCTTGTTCCCATCCATTTAGTGATTCTTCATAACCAAAGTCAACTATATCTCCACCTGTTATTTCTCTTGCTTCATAATCTTGTGATATTAAGTTTTTCATGTCCGTTAAAGATGAATCTCTCCAAACATCTAAATAAGTATCTAAAAACATTGAAAATGAGTTGTGCATTAAAGAACCTCCTCCTTAGTTATGTTTGTAGTTACAATTCTATATTAGAAGAAATATTCCTTCTTCAACTAACCTGCCGCGTTAGTTTAATAACAGTTAATTTATTCACTAAGCATATAGCCAATTACTTCATTGGAATCGGGGTCAACGAGGATTAAAGGTGTACCGATTACAACACTATCTTTATCTTCAAAAGAAACGGTTAATAACTCTTTTCCATCATAAGTTTTATCCAACAAATCATAGCTATTATCAGCTCTCTCCTCCTTCATATAGATATTCTTTGTTATACAAATATTATCCTACCATATATTTCTAAATAATTTACCATGAAGCCAGAGTTGAGGACAACGGCTTGGTGCTATAAATGACTGCCTACTTCAAAAACTAATTTAATTGAAATCTGAAACACAAACAGCCATTTGCTTTTATGTTCATAAATCCGTCATTTGAAAAATCCGTATATATAGGACCTGCAACTATTACAATGTGCGGTAAGTTCTGCATAGCATATATTCAAGTAAAAATGTGAAAATTCCTTGTTCAACTAAACTGGCTTCTTTAGTCTAATAAAAAAGGCTTTACTCCCTCTTGAAGTAAAGCACCCGTTAGTTGTACAAGAAATTTTTTTTAAGTCTATATTACACATTCAAATACTTGAAATGAACTTCCCTCTCCATATCCGTTAATAACTTCATGGAGAATAATTTCATCAAAGCCATTAGTTTTTAAAATATTTTCAAATTCGCCAGATTCATAAAGGCGAATAGGGAAATCCATTATTTCTGCTTTCTCAATTTGACCATCTTTAACTAATTGATATTTCAATTTTGTATTTAACATCTTACTAACTTGGTCATAATTGACTTTCTTATATTCAATAATCTCGTTGCCCTCAAGGTAATGTCTATTCGTTTCAATCCAATCAGGAATATCTTCAACTGTACCTTTGTTTGTCATAACAGTTAAAAGTAATTTCCCATCTTCTTCTAAAATAGTTTTCATGTTATTAAGGCTATCTTTCACTAATTCATCTGGTAAAAGTGAAAAAGAACCAAATGGTATCATTATTAAATCATAATTTTTATCGCCTTTAAATTCTTCTATTTTCCCATGAGAAACATTCGGTTTAAAATTTAATTTCTGACCTTTTAATTTACATACCCGCAACATTTCTTCTGAAATGTCAAAGCCCTCAATGTCTATTCCTTTTTCCATAAAAGGAATGAGCATTCTACCGTTTCCACACATAGGTTCTAATACTTTCATCTTTTTATCTTGGACAAAAGATAGAAAAAACTCTAGTTCTTTTCCGTCTGCTATCGATTTACTTTTTTCGTATATCTGTGTGCAAAGTTCTCCATAATATTCATTCAACATAATCATATTTTTTTGTTTCATTTCTAGTTCACCTCAATATAATAGTTTATAAATCAACCATACTATACTACCCAAAACATTACTATTGTAATATTTTAAAAAGATTGATCATTCCGCAAATCGAATCTTCAACTAAACTGCACCGTTAGTTTAATAAGAAAAAAGGCTATACTCCTTCTTGAAGTAAAGCACCCGTTAGTTGAAAAAGTTTTGTTTAATACTTTATAGTAAAAGCCAATGTTCCCCATTGTTTTTCTTGTTCTGGTGTATATATTTCATAGGTTCCTTCTACCATTACCTTCATTGACCAACCTTCGCAAGCGAAATCTTGAAACGGAATATTTTCATACATTTCTTCAAATGTATTGTATTTTCTTAAATCTTTAACTTGTACCTTTAATGTTTCATTTTGTTCAGGCACCCTTATAAATTGGATAGTATCGCCTACTTTAATTTTCCTCCTATTCTCATCGTATAAACGAACCTCAACCGTCTTTTTTCCTTCTTTAATTGCTTTAAAATATTCTCCGTATAATCCCATTTTATGTACTATTTTATTCACCCCTAGTTTGTTTTTCGACATCTTCACCCTTGAAGTAAAGCACCCGTTAGTTGAATAAGGTTATCTATTTATTTTTAAGAGGCATACTCTCAAAGTTTCTCCTTTTACGTCTTCCTCCATTTGCTCATCATCTCTAACCTCTTCAAACGGAAAGCCATCGTGATATGGAAATCTTATAAACTCCCCAATAATAGGCTTAAGTTTATGTATAATTTCGATTTCACATCCGAATGGTAGGTTAGTGTCATAATCTGATATCAAACTAAACTTGATTTGTGCAGATTGCCAATCGAACCAAATATAAAAGAGCATTCCATCTCGATTATTTGAACCTCTTATTTGCTCACGTCTGTTCGTCAGCACTCTTCGGAAAAAATCCATGAAATCTTCCACTACTATCTCAGTCGCCAATTCCTTGCTGTTAGTTGAATAACATATTACCCATTATGAATTTCCAAGCAAAACGGTGAAAATAACAATTTTTTTAAAAAGGCAATTGTTTTTACCCCGACCCCAACGACAAATATGCCACTGCTCACCGTGATATTACTAAGTGAGGTTTTACATACTAATTTTCTTAATACCTAATGCTGACAATAGCACTATCAACATTAATGTGCTTTCTTAAATAGTTTTATGCTAACTCCCTATGCATTGTCGAACCTGGTAATCCATTATCTCCTATTTGATAAGAAAAGGTTTTTCCCGAAAAAATATTTTATGGTAAGATGTTTAGGTCGTGTATCTACTATCTGACACATTTACATTCATCTAAGAAAAGAGGTATTTATGCACCCCACAAAATTATCCAAGCGACATTGGTTACTCATCTTAACACTTTCTTTATTAACATTTGTTCTCGGGACAAGCGAATTTGTTATTGTCGGAATCTTAACCGATATTTCCTCGAGCCTTCAAATAACAAATGCCAAAGCAGGCACACTCGTTTCTGCGTTTGCAATTACGTTTGCCATCGCCACACCACTAGTGATGTCAGCAACAAGTCATTTTCCAAAGCGGAAATGGATGTTGTTTTTGATTGGTTCTTTCATCGTCCTGAATGCTTTGTGTATAATCTCGACAAGCTACATGACGCTCCTTGCACTTCGGATTATGACAGCGATTGTAACAGGAGTATTAATCTCTCTAGCCATGATTGTTGCAAGTGAAACCATGCCGATTAAAAAACGCGGAATTGCTATATCATTTGTTTTCGGTGGTTTCACACTTGCGAATGTCGTTGGAGTGCCAATTGGTATTGTCATCGCCGATTCGTACGGCTGGAATGCCACTTTCATGTTAACTACTTTCCTAGGAGGATTGGCGTTTTTTGCAGCCTTTTTCGTCTTACCCAATAGACTCAGCCAAATACGCAGTTCGATACGGGATCAGTTTTCATTAATGACCAATCCAAGAATTTTGATGGCTTTTTTCATTCCTGCTCTCGGATTTGGCGCAACTTATACCGTCTTTACGTACCTTGTTCCTATCTTAAAGGGAATGGAAGTACCAAATCATTCAAATAGTTTAATCTTATTTGGTTACGGATTTATCTCGATTTTCAGCAACATCCTCGCAGGTAAAATTGCCGGCCACAATGCAATCGGTCGCCTTCGGTTTGTTTTTCTCGTGCAGGCAGTTGTTCTGACAAGTTTATTTTGGACTACAAATCATTTTATCTTAGGACTGGCAAACATTGGGTTGATGTCGTTAATGGCCATCCTCTTAACAACATCTACTCAGCTTTATTTAATAGACCTCGCCGGAATTTATCAGCCAAAAGCAACAGGTCTCGCTGCTTCACTTATGCCAGTGGCAAGCAACGTAGGTATCGCTTTTGGCTCTGCTTTAGGCGGAATTGTATACCATCAAGGGAATTTAATGAATGTAACTTGGGTTGGTGGGATAATTGCAGTCTGTGCAAGTCTGCTAACTTTCCTCACTCATAGTTTAGATCAAAAACAAAAGAAATCTGCTTAAAAGGTAAGCAACAAACGAATGGCATGCTTCCTATTGTATATCCAGAAGAACCAAAATCTTTTCATGCCTAGAAATTGAAAAAAGAAGTATCAAGGATGTTTTGTTGTTCTTTGATACTTCTTTTAACAAATACTGCTTACTCATATTTAAAATGTAATTTTTGCTTCCTAAGAAGTGGGGGTTTAGATTAAACAATCAAATTTATGATCTTTAAGTCTAATAGAAAACCTCATTCACTTTTGATACTGTTCACTGTAATTGATCTTCAACTATCCTGCTTCCTTAGTTGAAATGTAACATTTCACAATGAATCACCGAAATATACGTGATTTTTTGGACGTAAAAATAGACCATCGAAATGATGGTCTTGTTTAACTAAAGCACCCGTTAGTTTAAGTACAATGTTTCACAATCTAAACTAAACCTCTTCTTTTGTATATTCTGTATATGAGTCGAAATCTTCACAATCCAATATAAGTTCACAACTCTGAGGGTAAAGAAAAAAGAAAGTCTTGTAGTATCCGTCTTCAAACGACTTTGCATAAAAAGCTGTTTAAAGTTAAATAAAGAGAAACCTCCTAGAACGCTGTTAAATCAAGATTCTAAGAGGTTATATGTAATCCCAAACTTTTATTTGGGAACGTTTATTTGAGTATGACTGTATAAAACTTTTTATCGTTTTGATACCAAGATAAATTACGCATTTTTTAAAAGTTTCATTAGGTCTTCGTAGTTATCGAGTTCTTTATTAACAAAAAAATAACTTTCGTGTGAATTACAAGCAAGCCAAACTTTGTCACCACTATAAAGTATTAAATCTTCTGGTAAACTTCCAATCCATCCAAAAAGTGAGTTACTTTTTGTTTGTAAAAAATTTTTCGTTTGTTCATTTAACTCGTAATAACATACATACGCTGTTGCTTCTAAAAGTTTATTTACTTCCCATTCGGATTGCTCTTTCATTTCAATTAATGAATTTTTAATATCCTTTACAAATTCGTTGAAATATTTCATAGCCAATTTCTCATCTGCCATCATATCTTTTCTTTTAACGAATGCAAATTTATCACATTTTTTAGAAGCTATTTCGATTAACGAACGATAATCTTCGCCTATTACATCTTTTTCATATGTTTCTAACATTTCACACACCCCTTAAATGGAAAATTGAGTATATTTTAACATAATTAAATTAGAATTAGTTTATTTGCTTTAATATAAAAACGTCCCCAAAGTGGTGTTTGGTAACATTTCTTTACTTAGCGTAGTAAATCTGACGATAATCCTTGTTGCACTAAACTGCCCCGTTAGTTCAATAAGAAAAAAAGCTTTACCCCTTCTTGAAGTAAAGCACCCGTTAGCCATCCATGCAGCACAAAAAAATGCTGCACCACAGAGAATGAAAATGGTTAGGAAGTGTCAATACTGATACTGACCTTAATCCAGTCAACCGTAATCCATAGACTTATTTACGCTCTCCTCTTTTTTTTTAACGATTAAGTAGGGGTCTTCTTAAATTCATTTCTTGAAGCACTAATTTTCATGGGAGTTAAAGAAGAACTCATTTTTCAAATCTCACTAACGTTTTTTCAGGCATTTTTATCTGTTCAATGTCAAAGTTATTGATTCGAAGAGTTATCTCACCTTCCCGCTTATCAGCTTCTTCTCCGACCCAACAACTATACAGTTCAAAAAAATCACCTTTATCAATGTAACTGTCCATAATTTTACACAGTTCAATTAGCTTCTCTTTTGATTCAGCACACGTTTTTTGGTTCATATATTCCGAAATCTCTATTCCCCAGTCACTTGATACTTCGTAAACAAAAGGAGTAGTAAATTGATGTTTTTTCACATCTCGACGGTTGTACTTGTTCGAAAAACAATCTCCAATAATAATTAAATCGTCTGACTCTTCATTACTAAGAGGTATTTCTATATTGCATCCAATATAACTTGCTAAACTCATTTCACAATCTCCTTTTCTCGCTATTTTAACATTCAACTTATTCAATTAAACTTTCGTTAGTTTTGGACGTAAAAATAGATCATCGAAATGATGGTCTTGTTCTGCTAAAGCACCCGTTAGTTGAATATCGTACTTATGTTAAAGATGTTTTAAACACATAACTTACTTTGTCGTAATTCATCCTCTCTTCATAAAAACGGTGTGCATTTGTACGCTGTAACCCTGAGGATAGGGCAACACTTTCATACTTATTTTCTCTTGCCCATTCATGAACATGTGTAAGTAATTTTTCTCCATATCCTTTTGACCGTATATTTGTGTCCGTAACCAAATCACAAACCCAAACAAATCTTCCATAATATAATGTTGTCATTGGCTTAAACCCAGTCACCGCTACAATTTTATCTTCATAAAATAAAGCCAACATTTTATATCTGTCTACTTCTTGTGCTTCCAGTACTAATTCAAGGTAAGTACTTTCATCAAGATGAGTTCGTAACTGCTTCATAATTGGAAATGCTTCAATAATCTCTTTACGAGATTTTAGTTCTTTAATCATTAAAGTATTCAATGTTGAAACCCCTTTTCAATTTTTCTGTTAATTAAATCTATCATACTTTCTTATTGAACTAAGCTGCCACGTTAGTTTAAGTGTAACATTTCACAATGGATCGACGAAATCTACTTGATGTTTTGGACGGAAAAATAGACCATCGAAATGATGGTCTTGATTAACTAAAGCACCCGTTAGTTGAATAAGGAAAAATATTATTTTTAAAAAATAAAGTGTATATATTTTTTAAGCATGTTACATTCGAAATGTACCAATCAAATCCAAATGAAGAAAGGAGGAAAGAATTTATGAAGTTTAAAGTTGAAATACTCCCTAACTATCGCTTGGCTTACGTGCGACGAGTTGGTCCGTATGGTTCAGCAAATATTGAAGTAATGGAGAAGTTAAAAAAATGGGCAAAAGAGAAAAATCTTTCGGCTATTATACTTGCAATTCAACAAGATAACCCAGAGACAACGCTTCCTGAAAACTGTAGATTTGATGCTTGTATTGTGATTACAGAGGATTATCAAATGGATGATTCAATTTGCGAAGGTGAACTTGCAGGTGGAAAATACCTTATTTACGAAGTCAAACATACAGCTGAAGACATTCAAAAAGCATATGCTTATATTTTTCCTACTCTTCAAAGCAATGGATATCAGATTGATAACAAACCCATTTTGGAAAGATACACTGAGGATATGGTAAACAACCATTATTGCGAAATATGTGTACCGATAAAACAGTTATAGTTTGATTTGCTATTTTTACTTGTTTGATACTTTAGCATCTGAAAAACAACATTGAAAGAGAAGAACAAGCGGTTTAATAGTACTGACAACTTCTTGTTCTTCTTTCATTATTCTGCCCCTATAGTTGTTAGAAGAAAAAGGCTTTACCCCTTCTTGAAGTAAAGCACCCGTTAGTTGAATAAGAGAAGGGACGTTTATTCCACAATCGCGCCCGATTGCTTAGTTTGCTAATTTCTTAAATACATCCCCCCTTTTTATATTTGCTGAATTTTAGTTTTTTTATTACTGTTAATTACCAAGTTAACAATTAGCCAGACAACTTGAATTATTACCGGGAATATAAATGCAATTAATAAAACTATAAATGCTGCTAATTTTGCCTCAGTTGTTTGAGTAACACCTGCGCCATCAACCTCCCTAAGCCAAACGAAAGCTGTACCTACTGCAAAAACAGCTACCCAAAAGATGTTAGCAATCCACCAAAAGAGCCATAGCTTTTTCATTTTCTCACTCCTTATCTTTCTTCATAATTACTGAAAACAATCCAAAAACATTTTTTCCATTACTTCCCACTTTATATTTCTATCTTACAGTGCGAATGAATTCCTGTAATTGGATCTGAGATGTATTTTATGCTAAGGCTTGAGATGTATAAAACTCCACTGTTTCCTTCACTGTCACAATACACAACTCCACAATCTGGCCCTATTGTGGAACAAGCTAAAATTTTTCTTATTCAACTAAACTGCCGCTTTAATTTTATTAGAAAAAAGGCTTTACTCCTTCTTGTAGTAAAGCACCCGTTAATGCAAGAAGAACAGAGTTTCTATTAGCCAGCTTACCAAACGTGATAAATCTATTTAATTGTTATTCGGCATGGCTGCGGGATTATTTAGTAACAATTTCGCGTAGGAATGGCATGATTACTCCCCCGACGAACAAAGCGATGGCGATGTAAAGGATCGTTCCAGCTATTGGCAGAATCCATTTTTTCTTCTTGAATTGGAACCAGTAATTAACTGCCCACATGACGAGCAGGAAAACAAAAAGACCGAATTTAAACATGTCAGAGATAGGGTCTTGGACTGGGGGGCTAATATTTACCACAGAGAAAAACGCGAGAAAACCGATAGCTCCCAATAGGATTAAATTGACAACATGCACGACAATATTATAAGAATTGTTATTCATTAAATCTCCACCCTGATCATTTATAGTTCACAATCTCAATTTATTAATAACATTTTATCAAACTTTTATATAAATTATCGTTCTTTCTTATAGAGAATCAAACGTTATTTCAAAGCCAGATGATAAAACAACGAACAAAACATTAGTAAAGGACCCTCATTATCTACTCCCCTTCTCATCTGAATTAAACAAACAATGCTTCTTAAACTAACCTGCTGCTTTAGTTGAATAACAATAAGGCGTTCTACTGATAACCCTGTTCTGCTAAAGCACCCGTTAGTGTAATAAGAAAAAAGAGCTGCCTACGCAGCCCGTGTTCTTCGGCTAAAGAAAATTCTTCCTAATCCCATGCATAATATCATGATTATTATTGAAATGATGTATCCCAATCTCCAACTATCAGGACTTTTGATTAGCATGAAAATGATAAGGACAACTATAAATATTCCTATTAAAAATAAGGGTATTCTTAATTTTGGTTTGTAGTTTTGAACAGTTATCATATCACTTGCAAGAAAAATATTACTAATTGTCAAGTAACTTGCAGCCTTCACTAAATGAAATAAGGCAAATGAATAAAAAAAGAAAATTAAAATCGAGTTATTAAACTCAATCGTTAGTATAAGGAAGGATACAGGAATACCAAAAAGCAGATTTACTATTATTCCCGCTATGCCAATATTAAAGTACTGTTTACTATTTAGAGTTTGTGCCTTTTTTTCATCAACAGGCTGGGGTGTAGAGAAGAATAAATAGAATGGCACATGAACCTTAAAAGGATTATCTTTGCATTTATATTTTGCATATACGATCCCATGTCCAACTTCATGTAACCAAATCACTAAATATAAAGCACAGTACCCAACTATAAAATATAAGAAAGTCATTTATTTATTATCACCTCCTCCGTATGTATAATATTATTTCTTCATCCAATAAATCCTTCCTCCTTTAATAAAGTACTTCAACACCATTCTAAAAATAACCTGCTTGTTCAACTAACCTCCCCCTTTAGTTTTGAATAAGGAAAAAGGCTTTACTCCTTCTTGAAGTAAAGCACCTGTTAGTTGCATAAAAAAAACTGCCGAAGCAGTATTAGATTGGTGCTAAATAGTTTCTTCCCCCATTTCAGTTTTAATTGTTCTGCGCTATATTCGTTTTGAATTTCACCTTATCTCGTCATTCTTCCGCGTCTCCATTATTTGACAAAATATTAGATGGTCATTTGTTGTAAAATCAAAACAGGAATTAATCATCTAGGAGGAACAACAGTGACAACTATAATAGGATTTTTTGGGGCTTTACTAATAGCATTTTTAGCTCTTTGCGTAATACTTTTTTTATGGGCGAATTTTAGTGGAAAGAAAAATGATAGTGAATTAGCCACGTTTATGACTAAAAACAACATTACACAGTACAAATTTATCAGATTTAATTGGGACCATCTGATTTATGACTATGAAAGAAATGGATTATGGTTTTATAATCATAGAAAGGGTTTTAAGTTTATTAACAAACAGAGCATCTTTGAATGCGAAATAAAAATCGATGATAATACAGAGTATAGAACATCAATATCAGATGCAGCTGGTAGAGCTATAGTTGGTGGATTATTATTAGGTGGTGTTGGAGCAATTATTGGAGGTGTTACAGGCAGGAAAAATTCAAAAAACCTTGTCCATAAAGTTACACTAATTATCTACTTCGATTCTATCCATGGTGATAATGGGTATAAAGAAATAGAGGTATTTTCTAATCACAATGGTTGTGAAATGGATAATAGTGAATTTAGAAATGATTATAATCGTGCGATGAGTTGGTGTAAGTTCATAGAACAGCAAAAAAACACTAATACTGTAAAATCAAATTTTACAGAAAATATTCCAGAAGGAAATAAATTACTTATTAATAGTATCCTCAATAATGATGTTGAAGGAGTTATATTGAGCTTTGATAAATATAAAGCAGGTGCACACTCAAAGTCTCAAACTGGACAGACTGCGTTAGAATTAGCAATACAAAAAGATAATAAATATATTGTTGCATATTTAATTAAATATGGAGCTTTTCCCAATGCTCATGAAGTTGAAACTGCTTTAAAATATGGTAATAATGAAATAATTAAAATGGTAAAGTCCGGAAACCACAAAAAAATTATTAGTGATTTTGAGCTTTTAAGGAAAACCATATAAACGAGAGATTTGTTAAGATTTCAAAGAGGTGTTCTGGGACGTTAGTTAAACTAAGTACACCACAAAAGGACCATAACTTAGGTCCTTTTTTCTTTATAGATGAATTTAACATCAGTATTATTTAACAGGATCACTACCAATAGGTTCTAATATTTACTCTTCCTACATTTCTTTCGTTTGTTCTTTTATCTTCAAATAAATCGTTGGTTTTGGCACTCCTGTGAGCTTCACAATTTCTTTATCCTTCTTAAACTAAACTGCTTCGTTAGTTGAACAACAAAAGTGAGCTTTATTATCAGCTCTATATTTCCCTAAAGCACACCGTTAGTTGAACAACCACTGTAAAGAGTTCAAGTAATTATTAGTATCAAATAAAGATAATATCCATCAATAAACCAGTCAATATTAGTAAAATTCCAAATGTAAAATGTATCTTCTTTTGATTCAAACCTATTTTTTCAAACAACATGAACAGAAGAACAATACCCCCTATATATTGGGCACTCACAAAGAAACCACTTTCAACTAAAAATAAGTTAGGAAACGACTGATATAAAGCTGCTGTTGCCCCAAAAAGGAATAAAACTAATGGAATTCTTAAATTCCACTGTTTCCAATCCATATCCCTGGTTCTAATAATCTTTTGCATTAAAAATCCCCCTAATAAATAGATTAAACAACTTTTCATTTTGTACTCTTCTTTAACTAAACTGCTGCGTTAGTTCAACAAGAAAAAAGGCTTTACTCCTTCTTGAAGTAAAGCACCCGTTAGTTGAAGAAGAACTTGAAATACTAACTTACAATAGTTAGAGAATAGAAAGCAATAATACTCACCACTAGAAAGAGTTGAATGATAATCCCGACAATGCTACAAATTAAACCAGAGGTAGCTAATCCACTGCCACCTTCATCTGTTTTTACAATTTCTTTTGTCGCTTTTCTTGAAACTACAACTCCTATAACACCAAGTATCAATCCGATGTATGGTATTAGGATTGAAAGAATACCTAGTGTTAAGGAAATTACCGATTTACTGTTGTTTGTTTGAGTTTTTTCAACCATTTTTTATTACCACCTCGATTCTTTACTTATCCATTAATTGAATAATTTCCCCATATAACAAGTACTTCTACTTCTTTTCAAAAAATCCCTGCTTATTGAACTAACCTGCCGCGTTAGTTTAAGTGTACCATTTCACAATGGATTTCTGAGATCTACTTGATGTTTCGGATAAAAAAACAGACCATCGAAATGATGATCTTGTATAACTAAAGCACCAGTTAGTTTAAGTACAATGTTTCACAATCTAAACTAAACCTCTTCTTTTGTATAATCTGTATATGAGTCGAAATCTTCACAATCCAATATAAGTTCACAACTCTGAGGGTAAAGAATAAAGAAAGTCTTGTGGTATCCATCTTCAAACGACTTTGCATAAAAAGCTGTTTAAAGTTAAATAAAGAGAAACCTCCTAGAACGCTGTTAAATCAAGATTCTAAGAGGTTATATGTAATCCCAAACGTTTATTTGGGAACGTTATTTTAAAAGTGATGTATGCTTATTCATAAATAAATCGTTTTAAATGACGACTCTTACATTTTCTGCTTCACAACGTAGTTTAAAGAAGTCTTGGACTAACGGATGTTCACTTGCAATGGTGTCATTCATTTTCTTTAACGTTCGTTTCCCAATACGACGGTCCAAAAGACATAATATTTTAAATAAACTATCGGATGAGTCTAAACAATCTTCTATAGACGCGTTGAAATATTTTTCTAAAACAGAAAAGAAATCATATTGTGCATAAATTGCTTCGTTTTTCAATGATTGATGTGCCTTCTCTTGAATGGCAAGGTTATTAGATACGTCATCAAAGTTGAAATCGTCTAATTGTTTTTGTATAGCTCTTTCTCTGTAATATTCTTCTCTCTCTGCTGTGATTGTACACATATTTAACTTTTCTACTTTATCTACAGTAATGACGGCTCTACCTAACTGGTCGTGCGCACGTCTATAATTAATGACCTGAAAGTCCACTCTCGAACGCAAAGATTCGCAAGTGAAGCTTTTTAATTGTTTTTTTGCTTTACTCCATTTTGGACTATATAACAAATTAATACCTCCCAAAATCGTTTTATATTAAGTATAAATCAAAAGTTACCAAAGCGGTGTTTGGTAATATTTCTTTATTTAGTGTTGTAAATCCGCATAAATCTGACGATACTCCTTGTTGCACTAAACTGCGGCTTCAGTTTTAAAAAAATGCTTTACTCCTTCTTGAAGTAAGCACCCGTTAGTTTAAGTAGTTTTGAATTTATTCTATTGCTTCTTTTGGATTACATCTGCCAGTTAAGAATCCTAAAATGAGCCCTATTAAAAATTGCATATATGATACTCCCCATTTTTAATGAATCAATAAGAGTTACCTATTCAACCCAAGATCTTTATAATGCTAACTTTTTTATCACTAAAAGCCCAAATAACATCATTTATTTGGATATCCATTCATATTGAATATCTGGTAAATTTTCTTCATTTTCATGACCTCTACTTATGATTTCAAACCCATGGTTTTCATAAAACCGTTGTGCTTTTTCATTTACTTCAAATGTGTACAATGTTAATTTCCCACTTGATTGTGCTTTTGCTTTATCTAGTAATGTTCGACCTATACCGATTCCTTGATACTCTAGATGAATATATAGTTGGCTTATCTCCCTATCGTTATAGGCAATCATTCCAACAACTTCTTCATCAATTAACGCTAAATCTATTTGAAACTGTTCAGGTAATATATGATTTAAAAAATATACGTGATTTTCAAAGTCGTGAATTTCTTTTTGGCCAATAGCCTGTTCCTTACTATCTCGCCACATATCCACTGTTTGTTCTGCGTATTTGGAGCTATACGGAGTAATTCTGATTTTATATTGTTTCATGCTATGCCTCCTCAGAATTTTTTTAGGATATCTTATTTAACTAAAGCACCCGATAATTTAAGTGTAATACTTCACAATTGCCTCCAGAATTATTAAAGTGGCGATAAAAATGTCTCAGGAAGGTGTATTTATCCCTTAACGTCACCATTAATTTAAATGGATAATTTCCCATTTAAATTAATGGTGACCCTGCTACTTAATCAAGAATACCTCTCTTTTTCATCAAATGCATGCTTAAAATCAAATGCAAAAGGAGTGGGGCCATGCTGAATATAATAGTTGTATCTCTTGAATGCCTCCTCCCATGAGACATCCTTCTCCTTTTCTGTCCACCAAACTACATAAGTAAGGTGGTTCTCTGGATATGGCTCGATCCATCTACTTCTATCTCGTAATGCTTGCATATGCTGTCCTGAATAAGTAAAGCGATATAAGGATTGAAGGCTTCTCCATACAGTTAGTGTGAGAATAGGAGAACCATTTCCCTTTACGATATCGTCTGGGAAAGCGACTCCTTCAGGTGAAAACGCCTCTATAAGTCCTGATTTAGTTGCCTGACGATATACTTCATTTCCCACTTGAAAAAATTTACGAGAGGCGGGGTGGTCATAGGGGTGGTTTAGCCTGCCGATAGTACAGATTGAAACAAATGCCATAAACAGCCCTCCATCTATAGTCTTTTCGTAAATATATTCAAGTAAAAATGTGAAAATTCCTTCTTCGGCTAACCTGCTGCGTTAGTTCAATAAGAAAAAGCTACCCTTACAGGCAGCCTCTTGTTTAACTAAAGCACCCGTTAGTTGAAGAAGACACTTAGAACGCTTTTCGCTGGTAAATGATATTCGTAATCCCCCAAGAAATAACATAGACTATCATGATACCAAGTGTCGCTCCTGTATATAAAGCAGGGACGGATAAATTAAAAATAAAATCAGTTATTGGGGTTAAATGTTCAGCTAAAAACAACATAATAGTCGGTCCTATACCTGCTAAAAGGAGAAAACTAATCATTATAATCGGAAAAATATAGCCTGGTTTAAATATATAAAATAATGGAAAGGTAAACGCAGCAAATAATAAGAATAAGCTACAACTAATCGCAATGTCAGTCATCGTAAAAGGTTTATTGAAAGCAAATAATGTTAGACTTGTCACCCCGATTGCTAAAACCATATAAATAATAGCACCAAGATAGCGTGATGCGATAATTTCCGTACGTGTGTAAGGTAAGGAATTTAATAATATGTTTGTCTCTACTTTTTCATCGTAAACATAAGTGTTAAAGGGAATAATAAGACTTGCAACTAGAAAAATCAAAGCTGGATTTGCTTCCATAATGATAAAGAATACGATAAAAGGAATAAAGAGTAATAGCTGTCTTTTCTGTAGTATGACATCACGTCTGATTAAATTAAACATGATGTATTCCTCCTTTCAAGTAATACATGATATCTTCCAGAGAGGCGTGATCAATGGCAACTGAGTCTCCGAAGATATTTTTCACTGCTTTAATATTATCCGTTAATGCTTCAAATCCTGTTGATGCACGATGAACATGAATAAATGCCTTTTCAGTGTCTCTATCCAGAAGATCCAATCCTCCTTTAACGAGCGCATAGTTTTCAGCTACGTCGTGAATGGACTGATTAAATACTAATTCCCCACTCTGAATAAAAGCTATATAATCTGCGATACGGTCTAAATCTGTTGTAATATGCGTAGAGAAGAAAATGGTACGATTTCCATCAATCATTAATTCCTGTAAAAGATCCAACAGCTCTCGTCTAAAAATGGGGTCTAAGCCTGCTGTTGGCTCGTCCATAATGATCAGCTCGGCATGATGTGATAGTGCTATCGCCAATGACGCCTTCATTTGCATCCCTTTCGAGAAAGTTTTCATTGCTTTATTAAGCGGTAATTTGAATTTTTCAACATATTGATAAAATAGTGTATCATCCCACTGTTTGTAAGCTGGTGCTACAATGCGTTTTATATCTTTTAAGTTCAGCCCTTCAAAATACACATTGCCATCGTACACAAACCCAATGCGCTCCTTAATCGCCTTCTCATGTTTCATGTAATCCAAACCGAAAAGCTTAATTTCCCCAACATCTGGTCTTAATAGATTCATCATCATTTTTATCGTTGTCGACTTACCAGCACCATTTGCTCCAATGAACCCCGTTGCAAAGCCTTGCTTCACTTGTAAATCAATATTTTTAACGGAAAAATCTTTAAATTTTTTCGTTACATTTGTAAATTCAACCACATTCTCCATTCATTTCACTCCTCATATAAAATCTTTAATAAGTGCTGTAGTTCATCAAGTGACAGGCCAATTTCTCTGCTATTCGTTATGACAGCACTCAGTTGCTCCTCAATGACCTTCAGCTTCTTCTCTCTTATAACCTCTAAATTTTGCTCTGCAACAAAAGACCCTTTTCCGACAATGGAATAGATAAAGCCCGCCTTCTCCAATTCCTCATAGGCACGCTTCGTCGTTATAACACTAATTTGCAGTTCCTTTGCGAGGTTACGCATGGAAGGTATTGCTGCCCCCTCCTGTAGTTCACCTGCTAAAATAGAAGATTTAATTTGACTCGTAATTTGTTCATAAATCGGTTCCTTTGAACTGTTGGAAATAATTATTTGCATGCCAATACCTCTTCTTTACTTTTTTGAAAACACACTTGAAATAATGCCCTGTAACGCTTGCTTGAAACAGTATAGCAATAACGTGAATTGTCATCGAAGACCAATTTCCATAAAATTTCTCATATCCTTATATAATGTATATATACTATAGCCACATTATATACACACATGAAACATTCGTGCAACCAATTTATTTGAAACTAAAGAAAATTTTATATAAACCAGCCATAAAACAATGGAACAGAAGCCTAAACAAGCATATTTACAATAAAGTTTCAGCTATCTAAAAGATGTTATATTATTCATTTCTAACTATTTAATTGAATTAGCACCATCAGCTTTGAAATAACAATTAGAAAGAGCATATTTTGATAAAAGATTTATCAAAATATGCTCTTATTAGATTTAAAAGATAATATAATATTTGATTAATATTGAAATTCTATTTGTACTAACTTGGATTAATTTAAGAACAATCATTACAGACTTTATTTACAATACTCTTAAAATAGACATTTCCATATTCGAGAATCTGGCCCGATTGTTGAACACAAGTTAAACATCCATCTTCAACTAAACTGCTTCGTTAATGAAAATAGCGATTGCTCTATTGAAGAATCGCACCACATTATTTGATGAAGTAGGACTTTTCTTTATGATAGGCTCTGTTAAAGATTAATGTTGATATTAATCCTAATAATGGGGCTTCTGCATTAGGAAGTCATATTGCTTATAACAATTTTTCAATTAAACTACTATCTGTCATCTAAGGCATCCAATATTTTTACACGTAACTTATTTGTTCTTTTTTCACTTCTTAATGACTTATCAACATTGTTCCATCCGATAATATAACGAACTGTATCATCTTTTAAGAAGAACTCTTCATTTTCTTGATAAACGTTATGAAACCACTCTGTTGTTTTTAGTATATCAATGTTTCTATTAATTTTTTCTTCCTTTGGCATCCCACGAATGAATCCACTAATCGTCAAACCAATATTAGCTAATATTTCAATAAGCACTTCTTTCTGCCTCCCTTCTAAATAAAACTGGTAAATCTTGATTACCTAAGACTATCATAGGTTACATTTGTTGAGAATAAGCAACCGTTGCAAACCGCAAGAGAATGTATTTCCCCACTTGCGGTTTTATATTGCGAGTGCCTTCATACATTTCCGTCGTTAAATGTATTATTATTTCCTCAACTAAACTGTAGCGTTAGTTCAATAAGAAAAAAGACTTTATTACTTCTTGAAGTAAAGCACCCGTTAGCTTAATAAGATGTTATTTATTTTCTTTTGTACTTCCTAAATATTCACCGTTTTTTGGTTTTATGATTTTTGAAGCTATTCTAAATTCTACTTAAATCTCTCTATTCAGAAAAGAATAGATTCCTATTATTAATGTAATAAGGGGGAAAGCAAACCATAAGGAATCTCTTTCAAAAAAGTATTCTAACTCAGGTATAAATACCAAATATTTAGAAATGAAAATAAACATAAAAAAGGAGCTAACTAATAAAATAGATTCAGGAACATTTATTACTTTCTTTTTTTCCATTAAGAACAACCTCCATTTTATATTTCTTTATAAAAAAACTACCATATTTTGTTCATCTACAATCTATTTTGTAGGTAGTTTCTCCACGTTTCACATAATAGTGCTTATTGAATAAACCTGCTGCGTTGGTTCAAGAAAAAAGTGCAACCCCCAGACTTGAAGTAAAGCACCCCTTTTGTTCAATATTTTACATATATTAACTTATTCGACACAATTGCAAAATACCCTTCTTATTGAACTAACCTGCTTCGTTAGTTTAATAACAGTTAATTTATTCACTTGGCATATAGCCAATTACTTCATTGGAATCGGGGTCAACGAGGATTGAAGGTGTACCGATTACAACACTATTTTTATCTTCAAAAGAAACGGTTAACACCTCTTTTCCATCATAAGTTTTATCCAACAATTCATAGCTATTATCAGCAATCGTTTTTTTCACTTTCGCACTTTGCCAATCTTCTTTAGCCCTGTCATTCCAACCTTTTTCATTTATAAATTCCCATGCTACTGCCCTTACGTCTCCATAATTATCCGTATCATTTGTATTTTCTTCTATAACTTGTTTATTTGTACAACCAATGATTATCCCTATCGAAAATACTGTTATAGTTAAATATAAGAATTTTAATTTCATAATACTTTAACCTCCTTTTCAATTAGACGAAAAAATCTATTTTGGTATTCATTAATTCAACTCTTCTTAAACTAAACTGCTGCATTAGTAAAAAAACATCCTATGTCTATAATTCTATTAAGTTGGCAATAATCCTTTTAAAATTACTATTTTAGGGGGAATGGAATTGTTACTGTCAAAAGCATGGTCTTCGTTTGAATCCGATAAACGAATAGAGGGCTTTTCGTCACAAACGTTGAAGGCCTATCAGTTACAGTCTTTGCTACTAATTGATTATTTTAAGGATGTAGAGATGGAATTGCTGGATACAAATCAACTGAAGGGTAGAATTGGAGAAATAGTGGCGTTGGAAAAGAACCATATTAATTGGTCCAATCAATCTGCTATCGTTAGAGGAAAAGGCGATAAGGAAAGGGAAGTTTATTTTAATACACGTTGCGATATATGGCTTAAACGCTATATGGAAAGCCGTAATGATCATAATTCAGCTATCTTTGTGACAACAAGGCAACCACATAAAATGAGTGTCGCACAAATGCGATACATCATCAAGCGGATCTCCAATCGTGCGGAAATTAATAAAGAGATTCACCCACACCAACTTAGACACAGCTACGCAACTCATTTGTTGAATAATGGTGCTCCTACCCGAAGTCATACAAAGTCTTATGGGGCATGAGAAAAGTGAAACTACCAAGATCTATGCTCAGTTAAGCGGAAGGTTAAGAAAAGAGTACTATCAGAAGTACTTTTAAATGAAAAAGGAGCAACGTCTTAAAGGACGTTGCTCCTTTTGACTAAAGCACCTCGTTAGTTGAATAAGAAATAGCAGTTTAATGATATCGAAACCAAACAAACCACCCTTTTTCCTTACTTTTAGCTAAAAATATTTGACCTTGGGCTAAGTCAGCTCCAGGTGCTTTGGGGAAATCTAAACGTACAAGCCATGACTTTTCAGCAATTTCTTTGCCACAAAAGGTTTTAGCCATTCCAAAATAGCCTTCTTCTATTTTATTACCAACTGTTTTAGGAAAAGGTTTGGCAGTTACTACATTCCACTTAGTATATATGTCAGGTAAATCCTCTAATCCAGTTCCATAAGTTTTTGGTATTAAAGTATTTAACGCTTCTATTACCTCTTTTTTATCCTTAAGCGATATTTTCTCTAATTCACTTAATACAGGACAATTTTTAGGCTGTGCATAAGCTTCAAATGACACCAAAGTAAATAAAGATATGATTAAAATCAGTACATACATTTTTTTCAAGATAAATTCACCTCTTTTCTAATCTTCCCAAATTAGAAAGAGGTATCCATCCATCTTAAAGTAACCTGCTACGTTAGTTGAACAACTAATCTTACGCATAACTCCCTCGTAAAAGCAGATAATATGGTGAGGTGATTAGAATATGTTAAAAACAAGGATTGGTTATATTATTTGTATTTCAATTATTTTAAGCTTATTTGTTTACAGTAAGTCAATAAATACAAAATCGATGGAGTTATCTTACTCGCAACCGAATAGTGATAAAAGTGAACATGAACAAATTCACAAATTGGAACAACGTTTAGATAGCCTCGAACCACCTAAACCTACCACTATTCTTGATTCACCTTTCCCATTTGAAAAAGGAACAGAGGTGCATTTCCCTACCGATGTTATCCCTATTTCAGAAGTGTTAAAAAAAGGAACAAAAATTCCTTTCAAAGTAATAAAAAGCGAACCGAACTATATTAGACCAATATATGAAGAACACTGGCATAGCACATTTTGGGGTGGGAGATGGAGCTATATTCCTTCTCGAATACACTATTCTCTCCACCGCATATTCCCTTTTTATGCCATTGGAATTTCAGCTGAATTAAATTTTCAACAGGATGTAGGTATTGCTTTTAATACTGCTGCAAATGAAACAGACCTTGACCTGTATATAGTTGTGTTTCAAACAAATATCACAGATGTTTATACAAAAGGAAATCAAGTTGTTGTTGTCGGAACACCTAAACGAACAGGAGTGGAGGTTATAAACATTAAAACAGCAGATATACACCCGAGTAATAAGGAGAAATTCTTGTTAGTTCAGTTAGCAACAAATGGAGCTGAACTTGATTATTCTTTAATTAACTATGAACCACCCGATTTTTGGTTAAAGCTAAAACAAAAAAATGAACGTGAAAAATCTAAAAAAGAATGAACCTTTGCCTTATCAAGTATCTTGATGAGGCCGTTATTTATATAATCATTCTTCTTCAACTCTTCTGCCGCTTTAGTTCAATAAGAAAAAAGGCTTTACTTCTTCTTGAAGTAAAGCACCCGTTAGCCATCCATGCAGCACAAAAAAATGCTGCACCACAGAGAATGAAAATGGTTAGGAAGTGTCAATACTGATACTGACCTTAATCCAGTCAACCGTAATCCATAGACTTATTTACGCTCTCCTCTTTTTTTTTACGATTAAGTAGGGGTCTTCTTAAGTATTGTCATTTTTCATTTCTTGAAGAACTAATTTTCATGGGAGTTGAATAACACTACTTGCGAGATAAAGGTTTTTCTGGTCTATTAGGGCAATATTTGCAATTAGGGTCACTACATTTAGATTCAATCCAACTATTACATTTAGGACAAAAATACGTATCAAAATCATCATAATAAACGAAATTAAACTTGCATTTCGGACAATATTTTTCTTGTTCAATTTGACCATAAAATTCAAAGTCATCTATTATCACTTTGCTATCTACTTCTTTTATTTTCATAAAAACCTCCATAAAATTAATGAACCTGTTGCGTAAGTTCAATAAGAAATAGGCTTACTCCTTCTTGAAGTAAAGCACCTCGTTAGTTGAAGAACGGCATTTAAGTTTCAAGCCATTCGTTCACATTAGCAATGCCACTATATTGATTAATGTCCTAAAAATTAATTGATAATAATTGATTTGCTGTAACCCTTCCCAATATTAATCTTTCCCACAAAAGTCATCAATGTTTGAGTGAACATAGTATCCAGACACTAGGGCTTTCCCACCACTAAAAAAATAGAAGGATTCTGTCACTCCATCGCTATTTTCAAGTGTGGCTTGATGTTCAATTGAGAACTCCATTTCTTGTGTATCTTCTCTTCTTGATCGGTTGATTTCCTTAAGCACTTTATTGATGATTTTCTGATCATTAATCTCAATCGTTTCACCATCTTTACATTCAATTATGAGTTTAACCATTTCACCCTCTATTAAAGGTTCACTGTAATGGTTACAAGCACCCAAGAAGATAAGACAAAAACAATATAGTAACCCTCTTTTCATAATTCAACTCCTCCGGTTCATTGTTTAATTTTCCGGCGTACCATATATTTGTGTCCTAGTGATGATATTCAAAAACGACAGTTGACTTCACCTATCAAAAACCTAGTTAATTTTGCTACTATCGATAAAATGATAACTTATCAGAAATACTGCGTTTAGAGGCAAATAGTAGGGGTAAATTATTCATAAAGATAAAGTAAAAAGTCTCTCACAAGCCCTTATCTACATCATATGATATTCCTGATGAATTCTCTTATATTGAATAGGAGGTGATTGCAAATGGAAACAGAGAAGATAAATAGTGAAAAGATTTTAGCATTATTGCGTGAGATGGATAGTACTCTTGGTAAGATGGATAGCAAACTCGATGAAGATCTGGACGGCATGAACAAGGGGTTTGACCGCATAGATAAAAAGCTGAACGACTTAACTGAAAAAGTTAGCGAAATGACAAAACCCTCTACCGATAATCTAATTTAGTTGTATATGACTTGTCAAATAGACATGTTATTTAAATAGGCCTCTTTTGAAGGTGAGTTCTTTTGTTGTGTTACATGATGTTATTGTTTGTAATAGTTTTCAAAGCACATGAACACTCGTTACCCTTCCTTTTTTTCGTTCGCCTTATTGCACGCTAAAAATAGGATAAAAAGAAGAGTACCTATCATTATCCGATTGGTACCCTATTCTATGTGATCTTATATTGTATTTTCTATGACTATACCCTAAATTAACTGCACAAATTTACCATTACTAATACTGAATAACTTTATTTCCTACTACGTTATACGTTTTTATAGCATAAGTTGGTAGTTTGGAAGAATATAATTCTTCCACTGAAACAACAACTAATTTCCCGTTTTGATAAAATATGTTTTGGATCTTTCCGCTCATGTCATAATGCTTTTCTCTTTCCATAGTATTGTAATTGTAAACATCTATACCTTTTCCATTGCTTGTATAGAAAAATCCATCCTTCATGTTAAATGTAATTTGTTCAAAAGGAGTATATAGTTTCATTAGGTATCTCATATCCGTTGCTTCGGCTTCCGTAGCAATCATAATGACACCAGAACCGTTAAAAATATATTTTCCATCAGGAGAAATAGCCATATTTGTATTCAGCTCGTAATTCCCATGATAAGGTGAATCATATCCTACTATTATTTTACCATCTTCAATTAAGTGGGTATCCACATCTCTTGGACTTAAAGTTGTATCAATAGAATAAAGTCTATCTAAATTTGGATGCATTTCTAAAAAACTCTTATCATAAACGGAGTCGCTCTTTGACGTTTCAAGTAGCGTTTCTCTTGAGTATCCTATGATATTTCCCCATTGCCCTGAACCACTTGATACATAAATTGACTTGTCATCTGCGACAATATCAAATGGATCAATATTAATATTAAACTGCTCTTCCAATTTAAAAGTAGCCGTATTAATAATGGCAATGGCCCCTTCTTGATTTTCTTTCCACCAATAGGAACTACGTGTCCCTTTCAATAAGGCGACATATAACTCATTATTTTGAAAGTAAATTGTTTCGGGCACTAAGTTCATTGTAAGCCGCCGAACTTTCCGCGTTTCATAGTTGATTTCTAAAACATCTTTATTTTCATTTAACGTATAAATAATAGGCTGAGAGGGATGTATAACAGCTTTTCGAGTTAAATCAGATAAGTAGAAGAACGATTTATCAAGCGGACTGTCTCCTTCAATGTTCTTTTTAGTTTGATCTAGTTTTGTAAGTAAAAGCTGTCTAGCGTTTTCATCCTGTATGGCATTTACTGTGGTTTCCATTTGCATAACGCTTGAAAGTAATTCTTCCGTGTTTTTATTTTTGGCAATAGATTGTTGAAGTTGTTCGATTGCCATTTTCACACTGATGACCGATTTTGTAGATTCTCTAGCTTTCTCCCCTGGGCTTTTATATTTATCTAAGATCGCATCTCTTGTTGACTTCCCATATACACGGTATAGTAAGATCGCTTGCTTTCTAATCTCACTAGATAGATCATGATAAGCCTTTTCGGTTTGATCGCTTAGCGGATTCAATCGATACGCTTCATATAAGTTATCTGTTTTAACCATGATCTTCTTACCGGACGTGATAGCGTCAATATAAGCCATAGACCTGTTTAAATGGATATCTACGTTGCTTTCCATTCTTTTCGTTAATTTCGCTTTTTCTTGAACTGGCAACGTTTTAATTGCTTGGTATGCTAATTGGCTAGCAACTTTTGTCGTATTGTATAATTTCATATTGGGTAATGAAACAGGATCTGCATACATTGTTTTTCGATGCTCTAAAGAGATTTCCCATTTTAATGCGGTTGCAGCATTTTCCGCTTTTTGAACCAATTTCTCTGCTTCTGACAGGGAAGCAGCACTGTTATTACTTGGCATTATCATCATAAAAACAGCTAAAATAATGATGATCGATAAAAAATTCCATTTCTTCACTTCATTGCGCTCCTTATTCAATTAAGAATCTTGTAAAAACTATCTTATCCATTCTAATAGATTCAGGTAGGGATGTATATTGGTAAAAATTCCTAGACTATATCTGTTTTTTGTAGTCCTAACAGCTCTTTTACTAAAACATCTGCTGAACAAAGCATTATTCTTTCATTATTCAATTTATTGCTTCTATGACAATATCCGTTCTAGCCATATGTATAGAATTCTACATGAAGAATTTATAGGCTATTTATTTGATGCAGGAGAATTGCGCTAATTATTTTATTGAAACTATATAAAATTTATTTAGATATATAGAAAGAAACAGAATACGCCTTTTTTGCTTTTAGATGGATAAAGATAAGGGTACCAATCATTTATTCGATTAGTACCCTTTTTCTAGGTGATTTCTATTGTTTTTCCCTAAATCGATTTCTCAGAAATAACCTTCCATTACTGTATAATTTCATCCCCTTCAACCTTATATGTTTTTATAGCGTTTTTTGGGAGTTTTGAAGAATATAATACTTCAGTGGTAACAACCACTAATCTCCCATTTTGATAAAATATATTATTGATATATCCACTCATTGTATAACTATTAACTTTTTCCATTGTTTCGTAATTGTAAACCTCTAGATTTTTTCTATTACTTGTATAGAACAATCCATCATTCAAGTTATAGGTAATTTGTTCAAACGGCGTATTTAGTTTTGTTAGATACGTCATATTCATTGCCTGTGCATCAGAAGCAACCAGAACGACACCCAAACCGTTAAAAATATATTTTCCATCCGGAGAAATGCTTATATTTGTATGAAATCGATAATCACCATGATAAGGTGAATCGTATCCTTTTTTTATTTTACCATCTACAATAAAGTGAGTTTCCACATCTCTAGGACTAACATTCGTATCAATGGCATAAAGTCTATCTAAATTTGGATGCATTTCTAAATAACTTTCATTACTAATGTAGACGGCTTTGGAAGTTTCCAGTAATGTTTCTCTTGAATACCCCCGAATACTTCCCGTTTCATCTGAAGCACTTGATACGTATATGGCCTTGTCATCTGCGACAATATCAAATGGATCTATTTGAATATCAAACTGTTCCGTCAAGGTGAAATTAGCAGTATTAATAATTGCAATTGCCCCTTCTTGATTTTGAACCTGCCCGTAAGGACTACGTGGGCCTTTTAGTAAAGCGACATAAAGCTCATTTTTATAAAAATAAATAGTTTCGGGAACTAGATTCATTGTAAGCCGCCGAATTTCACCCGTTTTATAGTTAATCTCTAGAACATCTTTTTTTTCATTTAAAGCATAAATAATAGGCTGAGATGGATGAATAACAACCTTCCGAATTAAATCCGGTAAATAAAAGAACTCATCATAATCTAGCAGACTGATTCCTGGAATCGTCTTTTTAGCCGCATCTAATTTTGTAAGTAATAGTTGTCGAGCGTTTTCATCTTGTATTTTATTAACAGTCGCTTGAATTTGCTTGGCGGTCAAGAGAAGTTCTTCTTTGGTTTTATTATTAGCAATTGATCGCTGAAACTGGTCAATTTCTATTTTTGCACTTATTACATACATGCTAGATTGTCTGGCTTTTTCCCCTGGACTTTTATATTTTTCTAAAATCGCATCTCTAGTTGACTTACCATATACACGATATAGCAATATCGCTTGCTTTCTAATCTCGCTCGATAAATCATGATAAGCCTTTTCGGTTTGCGTACCTAACGGATTTAATCGATACGCATCATTTAAGTCACTTGTTTTAACCGCAATCTTTTGTCCAGATCTCACAGCGTCAATATAAGCCATTGCCCTATTAAAATGTATGTCTACGTTGCTCTCCATTCTTTTAGTTAATTTAACTTTTTCCTTTGCAGGTAACGTGTTAATTGCATTGAATGCTAATTGACTAGCACGTTTTGTAGCATTATATAAGTTCATATTCGGTAATGCAATAGGATCTGTATACAATGTTTTTCGATGCTCTAAAGAGATTTCCCATTTTAATGCAGTTGCAGCATTCTCCGCTTTTTGAACCAGCTTCTCTGTTTCTGACAGGGAAGCAGCATTGCTTTTACTAGGCATTATCATCATAACAACAGTTAACATAATGACTACCGATAAAACTTTCCATTTCTTCACTTCATTGCTCTCCTTATTCTATTAAGAATCTTGTAAAAACTATCTTATCCATTCTATTGGATTCGGGTATGGATGTATATTGGTAAAAAGTTCTAGTCTGAAACCAGAATATCTATCTATATGTTGATTTAAATTAAATAATCATAGTCAATCTAGTTATGTAAAGGTTTAGTATTCTAGTTTAGTTTGTCGAGACATCGTTCCTTACTTCGTTTGGTTAGATATCATAACCTGTTGCTCACATTCCACTATAATTGGCTCGAACATATAATCCATCTGCGTCAAGACCGGTTATTCACAGATATTCATTTATATTAAACTTTAAAAAACAGCAATAAATGAAAGAGTATAATTGAATAAAAATATAGGCTGTCTAAGACAGCCTTGTTCTGCTAAAGCACCCGTTAGTTGAACAAGACAATTAGATGAAAAGTCATTATTAATTTTTTATTCCTCTTTCTCCTAACCCTCTTTCAATCCTTTTTCTATCAACTTCTTCTACCCAATCATAGTATCTCTCATAAAGTGGACGTATCTGGTCTGCTTCACGGGCTATGACTTCGCACCCTCGGTCGTCGTAAACAAAGAAAATAATATCTTTTGTGATGTTCACAAAGAAAACATCGGGATAATCAATGGAGTATCTCCCAAACTCAGGTGTCAAAGGATAATCCTCATTACTCGCTGCCTTAAGTAATTCATTCACACGTATGTCTTCTCGTTTACACAGCAAGGAAAATTGTTGCATCTCAAAAACTTCTGCTTCGTCCAACTCGAAGGGATAAGGGTAAGTTTTCACCTGAATTCTTTTCAAATCATTTTTACATCTCAGAAACGGTTGGTATACCTTCAGTTTTCTTGTACGTTTCTCTTTCGTTTTGTGCTTATATACATTCGTTACAAGGAACAAGTCGTCATTTTGCTCAAATAATTCATTAAAAATTGCGGAGGTCTGCTTATATACTAGTCGAAATCATTCAAGATTGAGTTCATCATTTTCTTTGAATTGATAGATTTCCCCACCAAGTGAAAAATGGATGCCAATGTCCCATTAATAATAAAATAATTTTTCAGTATTTAATCTTATCTGTCTGAGCATACTGGTTAGGATTAAATATTCTATATAGGTAATTTTAGGAGGATATGAACTATATGTATGATGTTGTTTCATTGGAGGCGGTCCTTGTGGTCTTTCAACGGGTCTTGCTCTTCAAGAAAATGGAATTTCTTATGTAATTATTGAAAAAGAGGCGATTGTCAACTCGATTGTTAACTGTCCATTACATATGACTTTCTATAGTACGTCTGACCGCTTAGAAATTGGCAACATTCCATTTCTATCTCAAGATGTACGCCCATCTCGAACGGAGTTATTAAAGTATTATCGCCTTGTAACTGAAAGACAAGAAATTAACATTAAGTGCTATCAAAAAGTTACTTCAATTTTTAAAAACACAGCATCTTATACCGTCTATGCAGAAGATAGTAATGGAAATAATATTCCATATGAAGCGAATATGCTAGTAATTGCAACAGGAATTTTCGATACACCTAGAAAGCTAGATGTGATAGGAGAAGATTTACCAAAGCTTTCCCATTATTATAAGGAGGGCCATCATTATTACGGACAACATGTTACAGTTATTGGCGGTAAAAATTCAGCTATTGAAGCTGCTATTGATCTTTATCGTAACGGAGCTCATGTTACACTTGTGCACCGTGGAGAAACTGTTTTAGAAGGTATTAAACCATCCTTAGTGTTAGATATGCGTAACCTTCTTAAAAAAGGACAAATAAACTTTTATCCGAATTCAACTATTGCAATGATCGATGAAACAACTATTAGCATCAATTCTCCTGAAGGAACAGTTACAATACAAAATGACTATGTATTTTCCCTCATCGGATACCAACCAAATATTTCAATGCTACAAAGCATCGGGATTCAAACAAACTCTTCTACATTAGTACCCTCCTTTAACCCAGAGACGTATGAATCAAATGTCGAGAACGTTTTTCTTTCTGGAGTTGTAACGAGTGGTATTACTAATCGTGTTTACATTGAAGATGGACGCTTCCATGGCATGAAAATCGCAAATGAAATTGCCCAACGTCTGTCCTATGTCCAAAGTAATATATGATGTTAAAAGCTCTACAAATTACGATTAATGTAATTTGCAGAGCTTTTTTCATTATGCTTCCTACACTTTTATTTCAATGAATGTAGCTGTAGGTTTAGTTGCTTGCAGTCAAGCTATGGGAATGTCCATTAGAGAAGATATCAGTTTAATGTATGGTAAATTCCATCTGGTTAAAGCTCAACTAGGTGCCAAATTGTTACGATTGAAAATAATAAAGGTTGGCTTGTTCCCCCACCACTACATTAAGACTTTCCAGAGAAATAATAATTCTACGGGCAATCTATATTTGATTGCCCTTTTTAATTGCTTAGTACGTATAGTATCAAATGAGACATAAAAACTCACCTTCTCTTCTTCAACTAAACTGCTGCGTTAGTTCAATAAGAAAAAGCTACCCTTACAGGTAGCACTTGTTTAACTAAAGCACCTGTTAGTTGAATAAAATAACTAAGTCTATTACTACAAATCGAAGGGTAACATTCCATATACAATACTATCTGTCCATTCATTTTTATTCCAAAAATCTTTTATGAAATGGGCTTCCTTTCTCATGCCTATTCGTTCACACAATTTTTGTGAAGCTTTATTCCGTGCATCAAGATTAGCTTGTATACGATGTACATTAAATTCATCAAATAATTTAAATACCAAACTACTTACTGCTTCTGTTGCCAAACCTCTCCCAGCTACTTCATTTGAAAAACTATAACCAATCTCAACAGTATCTTTCATATCTGTATACCATACGGATAGATCACCAATTACTTTATTCTTGTATATAACTGCCAAACTTAACATTGATTCTTTAGTGAGTACACCGTTTGCTAGCTTCTTATTAAATCTTGTCTGCATATCTTCATGAGTCCACTTATTATGTAATAGGAACTTACATGTATCATCATTATTATAAATAGCAAATACATCCTGTAAATCCGTACTCTTAAAAGGTCTAATTATTAATCTTTCTGTTGTAATTTCCAAGTTAGCTCTCCTCCCTTACATTCATTCCGTAAAAATAGACCATCGAATTGATGGTCTTGTATAACTAAAGCACCCGTTAGTTGAATAAGGAATCATATTATTATACCTTTTATAAAATACAATCTTCTATTTTAATTTGTCATTTAATTTTGATTTTATTTCCTCTAATAATTTATACTGCTTATCTTGATTCTCTGTAATCTTATCTGTTAATTTTTCTAACGTTTTTGTAATAGACCATAAAAAAACCCATAAAAACAGAATAATTGCTAAGGCTTCTATACTAATCACCACCCATTACTTTTTGCTTCATTCTCGGAAATATTTAATATCAATATTAAAAAGTTACCCTATAGTGGTTGCAGAATCTTCACTAAAGCACCCGTTAGTTGAATAAGGGACTCAATTTAAAGTACTCCGTTAATGGCACTTTTCTACCTTCTTTATGCCATCTATGATATGTATCAAAAACCAACTTCACATCATTATTTGCACGAACTTCTACTAAATACTTTACAGAAAGATAACTTCGCCAATAATCAAACATAATACTTGATAAGCTACCTAGGTATGAACTGCTGCCAAAGTCTTCTAATGAATGATTTCCATATTTGTCCTTGAAAGCTTCAAATAACTCGGTTTCTGCATTTGTTATTTCATTGAATTCCTTCTCACTTAATAATATCTTTCTAGGTAGATAAAAACACATTCCTTCCTCGAACCATATACTATCTTCTCTTTCATCTTCAAATTCATCTAAAAATAAATCAGAATGGTGAGTTAGTTCGTGTGCTAATATGACAAATATCTGGTTTTCAGAGTAGCTTTCATAAAACTTTTGTACATTAGGAAGTGCTTTTTCGTCTAATTGTCTTACAAGAATTTTCCGCCAAGTTTCTATATCTGGTGACATATAAATTAAATCTTTATTTGTGTAGGCTGGTATAGGTATATCAGAAAAAACCTTAGTCGCTAATTCTTCGGTAGTCCATAAAATTCCTTTTGGTAGTTCTGTCAAAGCATATTCATTTTCGAGTATTTTTTGGTACTCATTTAGTTTCTTACCAAATCTTTGAATAATATCTTGATACTTCTCATACTCAAGTTTCTTTTCAAAAGCATATATTTGTTTGATTAAGTTTCTCTCCCCTTCGATTAAAAACATTTTCTTCTTCCACTAACCTGCACCGTTAGTCTGTTAAGAAAAAGCTACCTCTAAAGGCAGTCTCTTGTACTGCTAAAGCACCCGTTAGTTGAATAAGAGAATTACCTTATTCACATAAATGTTGCGTACAATTATAAAGCGTACAATCCCACGTACTATCTTTAATATTAAGAATAGTTAATGATGTATTTTCTATATGTGTACTTGGGAATTTTTCTGGTAGTATTTTTTGTAAGGTTAGACCAATCAATGCCCCATGACTTACTACCAATACTCTTTTATCACTATATATAGTAGCTAATTCTAATAAAAACTCATAACCTCTTTTAGATACATTTTCAAACTCTTCCATTCCAAGATTCAATTTCCTCCAATTACTACCCCACTTATTTAACCTTTCATCCTCAGTTGTTCCTTCGATTTCTCCACAGTTAATTTCACGGATTCTTTCGTCAAACCTACTAATAGGCAAATTTAGTTTAGAAGCGATTATTTGTCCAGTTTCTTTGGCACGTGATAAATCACTTGTCACAATAATATCCCATTTTTCATCTAAAGAGAGTCTATTTGCCAATGCCAATGCCTGTTGTTTCCCTATTTCATTTAAAGGAATATCTGATATTCCTTGTGATTTACCAAGTACATTCCATTCAGTAATTCCGTGCCTTATAAGTCCTATTGTAGTCAATTTCAAGAACCTCCTTTTATATAAAATCTTTATATTAACTATAATCTAAATTCTTCAGTGAGTATTCCTTATTAAACTAAACTGCTTCGTTAGTTTAAGTGTAACATTTCACAATGAATTTCTACGAACTACTTCATGTTTCGGATAAAAAACAGACCATCGTAATGATGGTCTTGCTTAACTAAAGCACCCGTTAGCCATCCATGAAGCGCAAAAATCAGCGCTTCACCACAGAGAATGAAAATGGTGAAAAACTGTCTATACTGATTCTACGGCTGGCGAAG
>NZ_FOGY01000005.1 GCF_900111345.1 Psychrobacillus sp. OK032 | reverse complement strand
CTTAGCGTAAATCGAAGAGGCTCAGTAGCTCAGTCGGTAGAGCAAAGGACTGAAAATCCTTGTGTCGGCGGTTCGATTCCGTCCTGAGCCACCATGTTTTTTTTAGCCGGCCGGAGTAGCTCAACTGGTAGAGCAACTGACTTGTAATCAGTAGGTTGAGGGTTCAAGTCCTTTCTCCGGCACCATTCTTGGAGGGGTAGCGAAGTGGCTAAACGCGGCGGACTGTAAATCCGCTCCTTAGGGTTCGGCGGTTCGAATCCGTCCCCCTCCACCAGTTTTTAGGGGCATAGTTTAACGGTAGAATAGAGGTCTCCAAAACCTTTGATGTGGGTTCGATTCCTACTGCCCCTGCCAACTAATTATTAGTTAACTTGAATAATGGCGATTGTGGCGAAGTGGTTAACGCACCGGATTGTGATTCCGGCACTCGTGGGTTCAATTCCCATCAGTCGCCCCATATTCCTTTAAAGTTAGCTCTTTTTTTATTTAATAATGGCGATTGTGGCGAAGTGGTTAACGCACCGGATTGTGATTCCGGCACTCGTGGGTTCAATTCCCATCAGTCGCCCCATTGGGGTATAGCCAAGCGGTAAGGCAACGGATTTTGATTCCGTCATGCCCTGGTTCGAATCCAGGTTCCCCAGTTTTTTTTTGCGGAAGTAGTTCAGTGGTAGAACACCACCTTGCCAAGGTGGGGGTCGCGAGTTCGAACCTCGTCTTCCGCTCCATTATTTCCTTCGGCGGCATAGCCAAGTGGTAAGGCACAGGTCTGCAACACCTTTATCACCGGTTCAAATCCGGTTGCCGCCTCCAGTTTTATAATTAAATTATGATACTTATATTTTGCCGGTGTGGCGGAATTGGCAGACGCGCGGGACTCAAAATCCCGTATCCTCTGGATGTGTCGGTTCGACCCCGACCACCGGTATCCTTAGTTAAAACGAATTAATTCAAGAAACAATAAAACACCCACAAACGTTGTCAAATCAATGTTTGTGGGTGTTTTTGTTTAGTCTGATAGATAGTACTTTCATTAACGACCTGTTCCACCTATTAAATTCGGTAAAAACATAATAAATGGCTCTGCAAACATAAAAACAAATAGTAATATGATTAAAGCGATTGTAAATGGAAGTGTTGCTTTAGCAACTTGTTCTAAAGTTAATCCACTAATAGCACTAGCAACGTTAAGGTTATCGCCAACCGGTGGTGTTAAAAATCCAATTTCTGCTGCTAAAATCATGACAATCCCAAAGTGCACGGGATGCATTCCTAATTCTGTTACAACAGGCAATAAAATAGGAGCTAATAAAATAATTCCAGCTAATGTTTCCATAAACATTCCGATAAACACAAGTAGGATAACAATTGCACAAAGAATGACCCATGACCCGACAGGAAGAGATGTTAAAAACTCCGCAATTAATATAGGGATTTTCTCTATTGTAAGAATTCTTCCATAAGTAGAAGCGGTCGCTATAATAATAAGGATTATCCCAGAAATTAAAATAGTCTGTTTAAATAATTCAATTGCATCTGCCCGTTTTATTTCCTTATAAATAAAAATTCCTAAAAAGGCACTATACGCTACTGCAATACCTGCTGCTTCAGTTGGAGTAAATATTCCTCCGTAAATTCCGCCGAGTACAACAATGGGCATTAACAGTGTCCACTTTGCTTCATTAATATAATTAAAGCGTTCTTTCCAAGTAGCTTTTTTTCCAGATCCAATAAAACCTCTCTTTTTAGAGATAACATAACTGATCGACCAAAGTAACGCTGCGATAAATAAACCAGGTATGATGCCAGCAATGAATAAATCGCCAATAGAAGTATTTGTTGTAATACCATAAATAATTAAAGGTATACTTGGTGGAATAATTATTCCGAGGGTTCCGGCTGAAGCAACTACTCCTGAACTGAATCCTGGATCGTACTTTTCTTTTACCATTGCTGGGATCATAATTCCTCCGATAGCTGCAACCGTCGCTGGACCAGATCCACTAAGTGCTGCAAAAACAGTACAAGCCAAAATTGCAACTCCAGCAAGTCCCCCAGTCTGGTGACCAACAAATGACTTAGCAACATCAATTAATCGTCTAGAGAGCCCTCCATGTTCCATTATTAAACCAGCAAATACAAATAGTGGAACTGCCATTAAAGCGTAAGAATCTACTGTAGTGAACATTCCTTGTGCAATGAACTGCAGTGGCATTTTTTCCGTGATGAATAATGTTAAAACAGATGATATACCAAGTGCAAACGCAATAGGAACACTAAGAATCATTAAAATAATAAAACTTCCAAATAATATTAGAGTAGCCATGCTCTCACCCCCTGTAAAATTAATGGCTTTCTTTTAAGTTTCTCAATTCCTTAAAGCCATTTATGATATGTTGGGTAACTCTAAATGTCATTAATAAAGCTCCCATTGGTAATCCGAGATAAACAATATACATTGGAATTCGGTTGGCAGGTGATACTTGTCCCATGTTGAACTGATTAATAACTGTTTGAACACTATAGTAATCTACGAATAGTAGAAAACCTATCCAACAAAATAGAGCAATTATTTTAAGGATTTGACTATAAGTTGGAGAAATTTTATGAAGTATATTCACTAAAAAGTTAAATTTCACATGCCGTTGATATCTTACCGCAAAGGCTGCACTTGTATAAACAAACCAAACAAATGCATATCTTGATAATTCCTCTGACCATGTCAATGACTCGTTAAAGATATAGCGCATAATAACTTGGAAGACACATAAAAATGAGAAGAAAATTAATAAACTTGCTGATAAATAAGTTTCAATATGATCATCCAAATGTTTATAAAGTTTCATTAAAGTCGCCTCCTTAAACGCATTTAAACTAAATTACACCCAGAAATTCGTGGTTAAGTTATGGTATAATCGCCAAGTCTCTGGGTGCTAATTTTATACATTATTATTTTATGGCATCTAGGAATTTGTCATTTCCAGTAGCTTCAAGTAATTGGATTAATTTTTCTTTATCAACTTTATCTGCATTCTTTTTATAAAACGGTACGGAAGCCTCAATCCATGCATTATATTCATCATAAGTTAGGTCCCTAAAGATAGCACCTTCTTCTTCGAGCTTAACTCTTAGCTCAGCATCGATCGTACTATTTAATTCCCTCAAATACGTAACTGTATCATTTATAGAGGATTGTATTATTTCTTGATTATCTTTAGAAAGTCCATTAAAGAAATCTTTGTTCATGATATATATTTCAGGATCATAAATATGGCCAGTTGTTGTAATATACTTACTAACCTCGTGGAATTTTCCTGAATGGATAAGTCCAAGAACGTTTTCAACTCCATCGACAACACCTTGAGATAAACCTGTAAATACTTCAGTGAAAGCTAATGGTGTTGGATTTGCTCCTACTTCTTTCCAATATGCGATATGCATAGGGACTTCCATCGTACGAATTTTCAACCCACCTATATCATCGGGTGTAACGATTTCTCCTTTATTGTTGGATAAGTGTCTATAACCTAGTTCACCATAATTTAATCCAACAAGTCCGCTTTGTTCTAATCCTTTTAATAATTCTTGTCCAAATTCTCCATCAACAACTTTATGCGCTGTCTCTGAATCTTTAAAAATAAATGGAAAATCAAATATTTGTAGTGCAGAAGAGAAGTTGGCAAGTACTCCAACTGAAGGAGATGACATCTGAATATTACCTGCTTGTGTACTTTCTATCATTTCTCTTTCTCCACCTAGCTGACCATCAGGATAAATATCAACTTCGATTCTTCCATCCGATCTTTCTTCAACTAGCCTTTTAAATTCCATAAATGCTTTATGTTGTGTAGTTTCTGTAGATACAACATGCGCTGCCATAATTGTGATTTTTTTATCACTACTTGTGCTTCCATTTGAAGCACCGCCACTACTACTTGACGTTGTATTTGTTTTGGAACATGCTACAAGTGTTATAGCTACAAAAGCTAAAAGTAAAAAATATAACCCTTTTTTCAACATATTCATATCCCCTTTACCAATGTCATAGAAACTTTCTTTAAGAACAAATCATCAATTACTCCATATGTTTAATTCAAACTTCTGAGTAAAACTAACATCTTTCCAATCGATAATGACCCAATGCCTCATACTTTTATCAAACAAAAAGTAGAACTTTTTTCTTTTCTGCTTGCAAGAACTTGATACAAAAGCTTGTTTTTTTGGATATCTTCGCTCCTTTCAGGTAAGTCCTTGAATGTTTGTGTGTAAAAGTATAATTACACCCAGTACCTAAAAACAGGCATTTGGTTGCTTTATAACACTTTGAGTCGATTGTCGACGAAATTAGTGTCTATCGTATAATATTTTTATTTGTTAATGATATATTTTAAAATTAACTTTCTGTCGACAACACAATTTTATTTTTTAATTCACCAATTCCTTTAATACGAACTACCATTTCATCTTTAGGATTTACGGGACCTACTCCAAAAGGAGTCCCTGTAATAATTACATCGCCCGGAAGAAGTGTCATTACTTTGGATACATAGCTCACGATATAGTCTATTCCGAAAATCAAATTTTCAGTATTGGAACTTTGTTTTAATTCGCCATTAACATGGAGAGTAATATCTAATTTACTTGGATCGATGTCCCTTACAATACCCGGACCAATTGGGCAAAATGTATCAAAAGATTTTCCTCTTGTCCACTGACCATCAGAAAATTGCAAATCTCGTGCTGTTATATCATTTGCTATTGTATAACCAAAAATTGCATCTTTAGATTCTTTTTCTGTTATGTTTTTAGTTTTCTTTCCAATAACTATTCCTAATTCTGCTTCATATTCAACATGTTTTGTTTGTATAGGGTAAATAACTACATCTTCTGTAGCAATTACCGTTGTGTTTGGTTTAAGAAAAATTAGTGGTTCTTTCGGTAGTTCAAGATTTACCTCTTTTGCATGATCAACATAATTAAGGCCAATACAAACTACTTTGGATGGCTCAGTAGGGGGTAATAATTTTATATCTGTTATGTCTAATTCTTGTTCAGTTACAGTAAAATTTGAAAAAATGTCTCCGTCAATCACTTTTACTTTTTTGTCTTTTAATACCCCATACAATATATTGCTATTTTGATCTTCAAATCTAATTATCATCGTAAATAACTCCTTTCATAATTTCTTTATTTTTTTCATAACCCACAAAAAGGTAATACTGGGTTGAGGTATATTAACCTGACGATAGATTAATAGTTTTAATACTCTATGTTCATGGTAAGCGCAATTATTCGAACAATTTAAAAACCATTTTTTCTATTCAAAACTTTTACTAATAAGTAGTAATTCAACACTTTTTAATAAATTTAAAATAGTAGTTATGAAATAAACTTCTATCTAAGTTAGAAAACGTATTAAATATCTTTATAATTAATACCTTCAGCTAGAACTTTTCTAAAGTTTTTTAAAGTAGTCATATTGTCGACTATCGACAATATAATAAAAATACGGAGGGAATTATGTGATCAAAAAAAGGATTATTGCCTACAATCGATTGGAGAAACCTGTATTAGAAGAATTAAAAAGTAAGTATGATGTTAAGTCTTTTAAAAATATAAATACTAAAACTGACAAAGTGTTTTTAGGTTACTTAGAAAAAACGGAAGGGATTATTGGGCTAGAATTAGAAGTTGATAAGGAGCTACTAGAAAATGCACCTAATTTGAAAATCGTAAGTAATGTTTCTGTTGGCTATAGTAATTTAGATATGGAAGAATTAACAAAGAGGAACATTATGGCAACAAATACACCAGATATCTTAACAGATACAGTTGCTGATACTGTATTTGGTCTATTACTAGCTACCGCAAGACGAATTCCAGAGTTAGACCATTTCGTTAAATCAAAACAATGGAAGGATCCATTAGAATCAGAACATTACGGCATAGATGTGCATCATAAAACATTGGGTATCATTGGAATGGGGAAAATAGGGCAAGCAATTGCTCAACGTGCAAACCTTGGATTTAATATGAATATTTTATACAATAGCCGGACAAAAAAGCCTGAAGCCGAAGCAAAATATAATGCTACCTATTGTAATTTGGATGAATTACTTAAACAATCTGATTTCGTTGTACTAATTACTCCTTTAACGGAGGAAACGAAAGGTTTTATTGGTCGAAGGGAATTTCAACTTATGAAAAAGTCGGCCATTTTTATTAATGGGTCTCGAGGAAAAACCATTATAGAAGAAGACCTTATTGAAGCATTAAAAAATGGCGAAATTGCCGCAGCAGGCCTCGATGTTTTTAAAATAGAACCGGTTGAACATGACAATCCATTATTAAACATGAAAAATGTTGTAACACTTCCTCACATTGGTTCTTCAACCTTTGAAACAGAGTTGAAAATGTCTGAACTAGCGGCTAAAAACCTTGTGGCTGGTCTAAATGGTGAAAAACCACCTTCTTTAATTAATTCGGACGCTTGGGAAAATATTAAGCCAGTAGTGGGTAAAAAATTCTATTGATAAGTTTAAAAATAGAATTATACTCCTTCAACAAATTGTCGACAATCGACTAACTGGCTGATCGTAACATATGGGCAATATATAGGGGGATTTCGTTTAATATGAATGATTCCATCAAACAAGAGTCATTAGGTGAACTTGTAGCAAATGAAATAAGGAAAAGTATTTGGTATAAAGAACTAGAATTTGGTCAAAGGTTAATTGAAAATGATTTATCTGAAAAGTATGCCGTTAGTCGAAGTACGATAAGAGATGCCCTAAAAATTCTTGAATATGAAGAATTGGTAATTAGTAAGCCAAGAAAAGGCACTTATATTTCTCAATTTTCTAATAAAGATTGGCGAGAAATAATTGAACTTCGAACGATGGTAGAAGCTTATGCTTTCGTTAAAGCGATTCCCAAAATTGAAAGTGAGCAAATTAAGAAATTAAAGACGATTCTAGAAGAAATGCGCACCAATACAATAAATGAAAATTGGAGAAATTTATTTGACTTGGACATGAAGTTTCATAGTTACGTTGTAAATTTATCGGGAAATTCTCGTGTTATTAGGATATATGAGTCAATTCAAGTTCAAATAAGGACTTTTCTCGTTAATCTTGATAAATATTATTCTAACCATCAGTCATTCTACGAAGAACAAAAAGAACTATTTGAAACTATGTTAACGAAGGATCCTCAACTAATAGATAAAAAGATTCGTATCCATATTGAATATGTGGAGGGTGAACTTCTGGCATATGATCAAAATTCAATTAATGATTAATAGATTTTATTAGAGGTGATATGAATGCAAAACTTATTGTTTATTGATGGAAATTGGACTGGGGAAAACTTGGAGAAGTTACCGGTGTATAACCCGGCTACTGGAGATATAGTATCTGAAGTACCAAAAGGCGGTAAAGATGAGGCACTTGCAGCCGTGGAAGCGGCACATCGAGCATTTGAGTCATGGTCTGACACTACAGCTTATGAGCGAGCTGCTCTATTGAAAAAATACTTTCATTTAATTATTGACCATGAAGAAGAATTAGCAGAAATAATGACGAGAGAAATGGGAAAGCCGTTTACTGAAGCAAAAGGTGAAGTTCATTATGCTGCAAATTATATTGAATGGTACGCGGAACAGGCAAAACGGATTTACGGTGAAACGATTCCTAGCCATGATAAAAACAAACGACTGCAAGTTTGGAAAAAACCTATTGGTGTTGTTGCTGCAATTACACCATGGAATTTCCCAGCTGCCATGTTAACAAGAAAGATGGGACCAGCTCTAGCTGCCGGATGTACAGTCGTTATAAAGCCTGCTAGTGACACTCCATTAACAGCAATCAAACTCGTAGAATTGGCGGAAGAAGCAGGTTTTCCAAAAGGAGTTATTAATATTATCACTGGTTCTTCAAGTGAAATAGGCGGTGTCTTTTTATCAGATCCACGAGTGAAAAAGGTTACCTTTACGGGTTCTACGGAAGTTGGAAAAGTTCTAATGCGACAAGGTGCTGACACCGTGAAGAAGTTAAGTCTTGAGCTTGGTGGTCATGCCCCGATGATTGTTCTTAACGATGCAAATATCGACACTGCAGTTCAAGGAGTGATGGCTTCAAAATTTAGAAATGGTGGTCAGACTTGTGTTTGTGTCAATCGGGTTTATGTACAGTCTAAAATCTATGAACAGTTCATCGATGCCTTTGCTGCTCGAGTAAAAGAACTTAAAGTTGGTAATGGGATGGAAAGCGGTGTAAATATCGGTCCGTTAATTAATCAGGCTGCTGTGGAAAAAGTCGCTGAACATGTTGAAGATGCTGAAAAAAACGGTGCTACAGTAGTTGTGGGTGGCGGTCAACCAGAAGATAAAGGAAATTACTATTTACCAACAATCATTAAAGATGCAAACGAAAATATGTTAATTATGCGAGAAGAAACATTTGGTCCAGTTGCTCCGATTCAAAAATTTGAGAGCATTGAGGAGGCAATTAAACTAGCAAATGATACACCTTATGGTTTAGCTGCATATGTCTTTACAGAAAATATTTCGCAAGGTACGAAAATTATTGAAAAACTAGATTATGGAATTATCGGTTGGAATGATGGTGCACCTTCTGCTGTGCAAGCACCATTTGGCGGCATGAAAGAAAGTGGACTTGGCCGTGAAGGCGGACATCAAGGTATTGATGATTTTCTAGAGATTCAATATGTATCAATCGGAATCTAATAGATTAACAGATTCTTTTGGGAATCGATATTTTAAGTTGCTTGCAAGAAACAGACAAAAAGAAAAGTCCATAATATATTAGGAGGAGAAGAAATATGTCAAAAACATCCCAAAAAAGTTTAAAAGAAGAGTTAGTGGAATTAGACAAAAAGCATTTTATTCATCCGACATCTAATATGAAACAACTTCAAGAGGATGGTCCAACATTTATTTTTACTGAAGGTGACGGGATTTACCTGAAGGATGTAGAAGGAAGAAAATTAATGGACAGCCTTTCTTCCCTTTGGAATGTAAACATTGGACATGGGCGTAAAGAACTTGCAGAAGTCGCAAAAGAACAAATGGAAAAGCTAGCATTCACTTCTACTTTTAATAACTGGAGCCATGAACCAGTTATAAGACTTGCCGCTGAAATTGCAAACTGGACACCAGGAGATTTAAATGCGACATTCTTTACTTCTGGTGGGTCGGAATCTAATGATACTGCATTTAAAACAGTTCGTCATTATTGGAAAATTAAAGGTCAACCAGAAAAAAAGAAAATTATATCTAGAAAACTTTCTTATCATGGCGTTGCAATGGGAGCAACAAGTGCAACGGGTATTGAACAATTCCATACGTTTACAACGTCAATCGCTCCCGATTTCCACTATGTCGATAGTTCAGTAGTATCATTGAAAGAACTGATTGAAAAAGAAGGCGCTGATACGATTGCTGCATATATTTCAGAGCCTGTTCAAGGATCTGGTGGGGTAAATCTTCCTCCTGAAGGATATTTCCAAGAAGTTAGAAAAATTTGTGATGAAAATAATATCTTATTTATTGCAGATGAAGTGATTTGCGGTTTCGGTCGTCTAGGAACGAATTTCGGTATAGAACGGTTCGGTGTGATCCCAGACATTATTACGATGGCTAAAGGTATAACGAGCGGATACGCGCCGTTAGGTGGTATGATTCTTTCTGAAAGACTTCATAATGAAATCATTGAAAAAACGGAAGGAAACTTCTGGCATGGGTATACGTATAGTGGTCATCCGACTGCAGCTGCTGTTGCACTCAAAAATTTAGAAATTATTAAGAATGAAAACTTAATGGATAATGTTAATGTCGTTGGAAAACAAATGCTTGAAGGTTTTGAGTGGATAAAAGAACAAAATGATAATGTGGACAATGTTCGGGGGATGGGCTTACTCGGAGCAATTAGTCTAGAAAAAGCTTCAAAATCTGCTGAACCAATCGGACCTAAAGTAGTTGCAAAAGCTCTTGAAAAAGGACTAATTTGCCGTTCTGTTATTTACGACGGGCAAGATACTCTTGCATTTGCACCACCCCTAATAATCACGAAAAACCAAATGGAGGATATGATTACGATCGTCAATGAATCTATTAAAGCAGTAAAATAGTATGGGCAGGTTGGCATTTATGCCAACCTGTTTTCAAATTATGGAGTACCTCCGAATATCACCTTTTTTTCGCGCCACACACCATTCAACGATATTTCAAAATTCTATTTAACATCTACATATCTAAAGCTTTGTTTGAAATATGGGAATACCCGCGAATTCCTCCAAATCCTTATACATTTCTTGATTTGGATAGAAGTAGTCTTTTTTTCCATCACCGACTAAATTACGGCTAAGCTTTCGACTTATGGCAGGTTGATAAATTGTATCATTATCAAGCAATTCCTCAAAGAAATACAATGTTTCACATGCTTTATTCATCCTTGAAACTAATGTCCTGTTTTTTGTTTTCGAATAAGTAATGTTCTTAGCAGAATCAATAAACTGCTCTATCACATCGTTGTTTATATACTCTTGTTCAAAGGTATTCCGGATAGATTGTAAAATAATTTCATCCATATTTTTAAAATCTTTAGCTTTAAGTCCATGCAAAACAATTACGTAACGATTCTTATCGTTTACAAGTACAACTGTTTTTCTTCGATTAACAATTATCAGATTGGCATGCCATGATGTGAGAGGTTTCTCCTCATTAACTGTTTCTGGATTCTTTTTTAATTGATCTAACAACTTTTTCGTACATTGAATAATCATAAGTCAAATCCCTTTCGGCATAGATTTCTCCATATACATTCAAAATCACTCCCAGAAATCCTGAACAATTTTTGGTCTATTTAAAAGTATGGAGTCACTCTCCCGTTTTGCATTGTTACGCATACCCATTCACAAAGTATCCGATTATTTCTAAATCGTCTTTCGTTAACTCATGTTGGAAATACGAGGACATCTCTGTCGCAATTTCCTCTATCTCCCCTTTATGTTTTTTCGTTAATATAGCACTCTTCTTCAATAATGACACAAAGCTAGCAAATTCATCTTTTGTTAAAGGTGCTGGATGATGAGATAAGAAATATATTTCTGCATCATACCCTTCTATCTTCTCCAAAAGCTTAGTCATCTTTTCAATGGTATAGTGCCATTTTTCAGCGTACATATTTGCATAGAGGCAGTCACCAAGAAACAGCGCTTTTTCCTCCGGTATATAGAGGAGGTTCGAATCAGATGAATGATCTCCACCAACATGTTCAATGATACAGGAAACCCCACCGAGTTTAAGGGTTATTTGCTTTTCAAAAAGGATTGTGGGATTTGGTATAATAACCTCTCGCTTACTTCCAAGCTCTAGTTTTATTGCGTCTGCACAAAAAGGAATTTCAATCCCTGCTTCGACACGTTCATCCAACTCCTTGTCTTCCCATGATAATTCCTGCATTTCCTTTACTTTATCAAAGGTCATGAAATTGGCGATGGAAGTCATGTCCATTTCGCTTAAGCCAAATACATGATCCCAATGCCAGTGTGTAAGGGCAAGAATACTCCCGGTAATATGATAGGAAGTTAATTGCTCTTTGAATTGTTTAGCGTGATTAGAAGAATTCCCAGCATCAATCAACAACGTCTGTTCGTCCCCTACAACAGCTGCTAATATCGGACGATCTGTTTTTTGATAGGGAGGGAGGTAGAAGAGGCGATTGGAAAGCTTTTGTAATGTTTGCATGTATTCGTACTCCTTTAAAGAATGTTTGTAACGTTCATTATATACTACTCTTAGAGATGACAAAACAACGGTCCCCCGGTAATATGAATTTAATCTTAATTCGTTTAAATAAAAATAAAATCCTCGTAAATGTTGCGAAATGAACATTTACGAGGATTTTTAGTTTTTTGAGAAAAAATGTTTTATGTAGCCAATTATTTTTAGCGGTGTTGATCTAGAAGAATTTGATTCCCGTCTGGATCTTCAATTGTAAAATGTGCGGGTCCTTCATTTGTTTCATCAGCTTCAGTCAACATTTTCATTCCTTTTGCTTTAAGCTGTTTTTGAATTTCTCGAATGTCCGTAAACGAATCGAGATTCTCCGCATTTTGATTCCATCCTGGATTAAAGGTTAGAATATTCTTTTCAAACATTCCTTGGAATAAGCCAATAACGCAATTTTCATTCTTCAAAATAAGCCAATTTTGACTGATGTCTCCACCAAAAACTTGAAATCCGATGTTTTCGTAGAATGCTTTAGATCTATGAATGTCTTTTACATTTAAACTTACTGAAAATGCACCTAAATTCATGTTTTCTCCTCCACTTTTACAAAATATTCAGTTAATTATTTTCTGTAAAATAATCAATTTGATTTAAGTATAAATGAGGAATTTGAAACGTACAACCATTATCTCGATGATAGCATCCGCTAAAGTTTTGTATAAACAAGGACTTCCATATGGCATAATTGAAGTTAATACTGAAAGATCCTCAAGTGTTTAAAAACAATGGAAGGTGATAATTAATGTATGAAAATGTAAGGACAGTTGAAGTGGTTGATCAGTACATTTTGGATTTGCCAGATGATATTCAAAACATTACAACCAAATTAAGAAAGATTATTCTTAATTCTTCTCCCAAACTTAAAGAAGAGTACAAATGGTCTATGCCGAATTACGCTTATAATGGATTAGTATGCTATTTGCAAGCATCCAAAAAACATGTGAATCTTGGTTTTCAAAGAGGAAATGAACTACTTGAAAAGGACACGAACAAATTATTACAAGGAACAGGCAAAACAATGAGACATATTAGAATAAAAAACATGGAAGATATTCAATCAGGAGCTTTTACTTCATTAATCAAAGAAGCACTTGCATTGAATGAGAATTAACCATTAAGCAATTGTATTAAATTCATCTATTTGGTATATTATTAAGTATATACAATCTTTGATGTGGCCAAGTAAATAAGAATTGTGAAACAGAAAATATAGCAGCTTGCTGAGAGCTATATCACCGCTTCTTGTTGAAACCTACCACGGAGATGTTATGCAAACATAACCGAGTCGTTTTCGTTAACAAACGTATTAGAGGGCTAAAAGTAATTTTAGCTAAACTAAGGTGGTACCACGTCTATTCAGCACAAAGACGTCCTTTCATAAGGACAGCTTTGTGCTTTTTTGAATTATTTAAGGAGGATTTTATAATGACGAACCAACAACAAAATGATTTTTCAAAATGGTATATCGACACAATTCAAAAGGCAGATTTAATGGATTACACACCAGTTCGTGGGTGTATTGCTTTTAAACCAGACGGCTTTGAAATTTGGGAGCACATTCAAGAGGAAATGAACAGACGTTTTAAAGAAACAGGTCATCGTAATGCTTATTTCCCTATGCTAATTCCGGAATCTTTCTTCCAAAAAGAGAAGGACCATATTGAAGGGTTCGCTCCAGAGCTTCCTTGGGTAACAGAGGCAGCTGGTGAAAAATTGGAAGAACGTCTAGCGTTACGTCCTACATCAGAAACGATGATTGGTCATTTGTATTCGGATTGGATTAAGAGTTACCGTGATCTGCCAGTTCTTATTAACCAATGGGCAAATGTGTTCCGTTGGGAAAAGAAAACTCTTCCATTTATCCGTACTTCTGAATTTTTATGGCAAGAAGGACATACAGCTCATGTGGATGAAGAAGAAGCACGTCAAGAAACAATGCAGATGCTTAACATCTATAAAGAGGTGGTAGAGGAGCTTTTAGCCATCCCTGTATACGATGGTCAAAAAACACCTTCAGAACGTTTTGCAGGGGCTGTAGATACGTATTCAATTGAAGCTATGATGAAAGATGGGAAAGCTGTTCAAGCTGGTACATCTCATTACCTTGGAACAAAGTTTGCAGAAGCATTTGATATTAAATATTTAAATAAAGAAAATAAACATCAGCATGTTCATACAACGTCTTGGGGAACGTCTACTCGATTAATCGGTTCGGTTATTATGGTACACGGTGACGAGCAAGGGCTTGTATTGCCACCACGTGTTGCTCCAACTCAGGTAGTGCTAATTCCAGTAGGTCCATGGAAGAAGAACCCGGCAATAATGGAAAAATTAGATGAGCTTTATGCAGCATTAAAAGCAAAAGGTGTTCGTGTTCGTCTTGATGATTCAGATCAATCTCCTGGCTATAAATTTAATGAGTGGGAGTTAAAAGGTGTTCCAGTTCGTATTGAATTAGGACCTCGTGATTTAGAAAACAACCAAGCACTATTAAAAGCACGCGATGAAGCAGATAAAGTATCTGTAGATATTCCTAATTTAATGGAGCGCATTGAAGAAGAATTAACTACAATGCAAACACGCTTACTTGAAAAAGCTCGTGCATTCCGTGATGAGAACTCACATACAAATGTGGATTCCCTAGAGCAGTTAAAGCAACATCTTACTGACTCAACTGAAAAAGGAGAAATCCCAGGTTGGGTTCTTGCAGGATGGTGTGGGGATGATGCTTGTGAAGAAAACGTGAAGAATGAAACGAAATTTACAACACGTAATATTCCATTCAATCCACCAGCTGAAAAATCTACTTGTATTAACTGTGGAAAAGAGTCGAAGCATACTGTATGGTTCGGAAGAGCTTACTAATTAAAAAGTAGAAACAATTATAGAAAATCAACCATTGATTGTTTAATGGTTGATTTTTTATTTTTTCAACATTTCATGTAAGATAAATGAAATGCATTCGTCTAATTATTAGGGGAAGGGGGGATCTCTTGGAGAGAAGCTGGATTGAAAAATGGTTTGAGTTATATGAAAGAGATATTACTAGCTTTCTAATATACTATACTGGATCATTGGACATTGAAGATCTTGTACAAGAAACATTTCTACGTGCATGGAGCAACATAAAAAAGTACAACGAGAGCGCCCATCCAAAAACATGGCTCATATCCATCGCTAGAAATATGGTAATCGATCATTATCGAAGAGATCGAGTCTGGAGCAAAATTAAGAATACGTTATTACACGAGAAGAGTTTTTCTATTAATACGGAACAACATATAATTCTAAATCAAGAAAACAGCCATTTATACAATGCAATTAGTAAGCTTCCATCAACTAATAAAGAAGTTATCATTCTTAAAGGGATTTTGGAGATGTCGTCCAAAGAAGTTAGCCGTATTATGAAAAGTAATGAGAATAATATAAATGTGATGTATCATCGCTCCTTAAAAAAACTGAAGACACTCATGGAAAAGGAGGGATATGAATATGGAGAATTATAAGGAACTGCAAAATCGATTGAAAAACCTACCTAAATATTCTCTTGAGAACGAACAAAAAGAGAAATTTTTATATACGTTAAGATCTAAGCAGAATCCACGTAAGAAACCAGTCTTTTTAACACCAATTCTTACGATCATAGGCATATGCTCTATTCTTTTCATTCTTTTTTTAACGCAAGAAAATTATTACAAATTAAGTGCACAGCAAGGAACAGTTTTTACATTACCAGACAGAAATCAAGAAGTACTTGGAGTTGAAGGTAAGATAGGAATTCTTGTTTTTAATGAACAATTTGTTGCAGAAGACGGGAGAAGAGGAGCAAAGCTAATGCTTTACTTCTGGGGAGATGAGCATGCGCTTGTGGACAAAAATTTCCGGGTAGAAGCGGAAAATACAAAAAGAGTAAAAGTTAAGTTAACAGAAGGAGTTCTTTCAAGTGGCCTTTATAGTGAGGATGCTCATACATTAACTAGCTTTATTCCGTTCCCATCAGAAGGGGTATGGCAGTTATCGTTTTATGTGGAGGATGTGCTATTCGAATCTTTTACAGTTAATGTCTTCCCACCATTCCCTAAATCGGAACACTATACAATGGTTGACTCTCCAAGGGAAATTCCAATCGGTGAAGCATATGAAGTATATTTACAAAGCACAATTGGGGATAAGGAAATAATCGAGGTGAAGTTACTTGATAAAAAAGGGAATGAAGTAGAAAACACCATTTTTAAGCAGGAAAGTAGCGTAATAGATGGTGGAGGGGGAGGAACAATCTATTATTACACGGGCAAACTTACATGGAAGAATCACGGAACGTGGAAGCTCCTAATTGATGGAGAAGAAACAGGTCTTTTTGAGAATTGAATAAATTTCATGAATAACAATAATAACAGTGGTATTCTTTTTACGCATGCTCTCACCTCCAATATGTTTAAAAATGCTCCTTCCCAGAAGTGGAAATGAGCATTTTTAGCATATGAATATTCAAGGTAATAAAAAAGGTACTTTATAATGCTTGGAAATACTTTTCATAGTGTTAATTTAATCGTGTTGTATTGGTTTTTACTCCGATTATTGAAGTTTAAGATAAAACGACAGATTGTTCTATATGAGTTGCTTTCACATCATATTTAATTGAAAATGGTTCTATTTTGCCTCCAAGTAATAGCTTAACTGCATAATATGGAATATTAATACCTGCCAGGCAACTAATGTGTAATCCTCCACTCATTCGAGGGTTAATTTCCAATAGTTTAGGAATGCCATCTTTATATCTGACTTGAATATTGAAAACAAAAGGAATTTTATATTGTTTAGCTATTTTCTCGGCAATTTCTATTAGTTCTTCATTGTACTCAATTTCTCGTATACGACCATTCCCTTTCTTTCTAGGAATAGCAACGTTTAATGTTCCGTCTGCTCCAGCTAAACAATCAATACTATATTCATAGCCATCTAGATATTCTAATACCATTAAATCTGGAAAACGTTCTTGTGTTTGCAATACTTTATAAACTGTTTCAAAAGAGATCTTTTGGGAAGAAGCAGTGTTAAATAAGAAAGGAATAGTATCTGAAATATCATCAATAATACGGAATCCACTTGCTCCTTCTCCTACTATTGGTTTAATACATAGTTTCGTATTATCTTTACTTAATTCATCATAAGCCTGTTTGAAGCCATCCGCATCGTTTACAATTCGGTAGGAAGGGATATGAACTATAAAATGACCTTCTTTTTCAATATTCTCTAAGGAACGATACATAGCTGCTTTATCATCCATCAGTTTCATTAATTCACCGATAGGACATACTAAAACTTTAACACCAATCTCTTCAAACTTGTTTAAGTTCTGTGCAATGAGGACATTTTCTTTTCGAGGAACAAATACATGAATATTATTTTGCAAACAGTACTTTAAACAGAATTGAAGATATTCTTCCCCACCAATATCAGGTTCTGTTCCAGATACATCACAATTTTTAAAATATACAGTATCTGGGTTAGGGTGTGTACCGTAAATAACAAACTCTTGTTGATCTGGGTTATGTCGAATCATATCCATATAATGTGCTACAGTTGAAAACCATCTATTGAACCAAATATTAATCGCCATGCCAATTCCCCATTTTCTATGTATAATTTTAGGATAATTCAAGACCATTATGTTTTAAAGAACGCTCCTCCACAAAAAAGTGGTAGGAGCGTTTTTCATAGTAGGAAATCGGGAAACACACTAATTGGTTATCGTTTGCAATTGCAAATAGGTAGTCATTAGTTATTGGTCACAAAGTGAAAGGTTAGAGGTCATTGGTTTGTCTAATTCAATTTGAGAGTGATTTCCTAACTATGCCTTGGTAAGGAGTCTCACCTTACCAAGGATTACGCATATTTTTCATCATCAAAATTGATGGTAATGGAATAATTTTTTGCGTTTATATTTCCGGATAACTTATTTGCATCTTTTTCATATTGAAGAGCCTTCAAACGATAATTTTCCGGTTCGAATAAAGCGACTTGTACATATGTAGTGCCATCACCATAACCGTATTGTACTACTTGTTTTTCAGCTGCCCCTAGCTGTTTATAAATTCTCGCTTGGGCACGCATTTGTGTAGCTAGTTCGATTGCTTCAACAATTGTGTATTCTTTATCCTTAAACGAAACGGTATGTTGAACATTTGCTTCATAAATGAGTTTGTCGAGCGTTCTAATATCTTTTCTTGTTTCGGTCAATTCCAAGTCTACATTTGCTACATTTCGAGGACCTACTTCTGGAACGCTGTCTTTTTCAATTACTGTATATGCAACTCGCATTATTTCCTCTTCCAGTTCATGAACTCTTTTTAGTAATATACTTTTTAGCTTAACAGCTTCAGCTAGCGTGATATTAGACATGAATCAGTTCCTCCATTCTTTATTTTCATTAGATAATACTGTAGAGTTTACATCTCCACCATGTATTTGATGGAACATATCGCTTATTGAATTTAGTAGCTTTTCTCCTTCTTCCTTACCTATGGAAGGGCGAAGAAAAACGACTTGTATTGCTTCAGTAGTATTTTCTGTAACGGCAGTTCTTATTGAATCCACAAAAGGACTTCCAAATGCTCCAGTTGCATCATGAAGGACAACGATATTTTTTAGTACATTTTCTCGTCCATTCAATCCTTTATATTCGGAGTTTTCCGTTCCGAGGGAGATGGTAATATCTTCTTGTATTTTGTTACTGTCGTAAATGCCAAATGGCAGTTCATATTGTATTGAGAAGAAGTTATTTAAATCTACTGCAGAATGTATAGGTGTGATATAATTTTGTTTTGAAATTCTTCGATATAACGCTTCAGCTGAGTGGCGGTATCTGTTAGGATCAGCCCCAAACTTTTTCCACAAAGCTCGCCATTCTTTTATGCCTTCAAATTCTGTAACTTTTTTCTCTTCCATTTCAAAGAAAAGCTGTTCTTGAAATAATTGGAGACGACCTTTAAGCATTTGAGGAGAAGAAGAAACGACAATTTTGGTATAATGAATAATGCCTATTTTAAAGTTAGGTTCAATTTGCAATAAAGAATCATCTAATGTAATAATCATAGCAACCATCCTTACAACTATTTTCTTAAGTGTATCATAAAGAAAGGAGATCAAACGTGAATATTATTCAGTTTCAACAACAACTAATAGAATACGCAGCGAGCATAGGAATTGATAAAATTGGATTTACGTCTGCTTCTCCATTTAAAGAATTGAAAAATAGATTAGTGCGCCAACAAGAGTTAGGATATGCATCGGGTTTTGAAGAACCGGATATTGAAAAAAGAACGCAACCACAGCTCTTGCTATCTGAAGCAGAGAGTATTATTTCGATTGCCATAGCATACCCATCGAAAATGAAAGATGCTCCGAAAAGTATAAAAGGTGCACGACGTGGAATCTTCGCGAGAGCTTCTTGGGGAATGGATTATCACACCGTTTTACGAGAGAAGCTTGCCCTTTTAGAGTTATATATATTAACGCATATACCGCATGCAAGTCTGCGTTCTATGGTAGACACCGGTGAGTTGTCGGATCGTGCCGTTGCAGAACGTGCTGGAATCGGATGGAGTGCGAAAAACTGTGCGATTATTACCCCTGAATTTGGTTCCTATGTGTATTTAGGGGAGATGATTACGTCTATTCCGTTTGCACCGAGTGAGCAAATGGAGGATCAATGTGGGGATTGCAGGCTTTGTTTAGATATTTGTCCAACAGGAGCTTTAATTGAAGGTGGACAGTTAAATGCGCAGCGTTGTATAGCATTTATCACACAGACCAAAACGAAGGTGCCAGATGAGTTTCGAGCTAAAATAGGGAATCGAGTTTATGGCTGCGACACTTGCCAAACAATTTGTCCGAAAAATAAAGGAATAGCGAATTTGCATCAAGAAGCATTTACACCAGATCCAGAGCTTGTGAAACCGCTCCTTCTGCCATTATTGAATATGACAAATCGTACGTTTAAAGAAACTTATGGACATATGTCTGGTGCATGGAGAGGGAAAAATCCGATTCAGCGAAATGCAATATTGGCGCTTGCACACTTTAAAGAAGTATCTGCTGTACCTACACTGATAGAGCTTATGGAGAATGATGCTCGTCCAGTTATAAGAGGAACAGCAGCTTGGGCAATCGGAAAGATTAATACAGACGAAGGTCTAACTGCATTGAAAAAAGCGGAGCAGACAGAAAAAGTAGAAGAAGTACTGGAAGAAATTAAAAAAGGCTTAGAGTTTTATACAATCGAGAAATAGGAAGTGGAAATGTTGAGTATTAATATCGTATTATATCAACCAGAAATCCCTGCAAACACAGGGAATATTGCTAGAACTTGCGCAGGAACAGGGGCAAAATTACATTTAATTAGACCACTTGGATTTTCAACAGATGACAAAATGCTAAAACGAGCTGGGTTAGACTATTGGGAGCATGTAGATATTACGTATTATGATGGGTTAGATGAGTTTTTTGAGGCACATCCAGATTCTGAATACTATTTGATCACTAAGTTTGGAGCAAAGCCACACACGACCTATAACTTTAGTGACGCGGAGAAAGATCATTTCTTTATTTTTGGGCGTGAAACAAAAGGATTGCCGCGCGAACTGATTGATGCTCATCCAGACCGAGCGCTTAGAATCCCAATGAATGATAATATTCGTTCACTAAATTTATCAAACACGGCTGCAATTTTAATATATGAAGCGTTAAGACAACAAGATTATCCTAATCTACACTAAAAAACGGACGAGCCTATAAAGGCATCGTCCGTTTTACATATTTTCTTATTTTTTAGCTGCACCTGGTTTATCATCGTATCCTGCAGTGAAGATGGCAGAAAGGAATGCTACACAAACGCCAAGAACTAGGATTAATCTCATATTAAGCGCCTCCTCCAGTATATTCTGTAATAAGTATACCCTACTTTAGGCTAAAAAGAAATATTGCTAAACTTGAATTTTAAGACGAAAATCGTTCACCTAAAGAGTTGCATCTGCCACATAATTCTACTAGGATAAAGAAAAGGAGTGATTTTTTAAATGAGTAATTTGAAAAATGGTCCAGAAAACGGTTCAATGGCAACAAATATGGAAGAGGTAAAGCAACTAGGAAAACAAATGGAGAAGCTTCGTGATGATAACGAACTCGAAAAAGATCATCGAGTATCTGACCCAGCGCAATCAGACGATACTTCTTCTATGAAACAAAGGAAAAACGACTGATTTTTTCAGTCGTTTTCTTTTAAAGAAAGGATGAGGGACATGGAATTACATATGGATTCAACAAAACAATTAGCAAATGGCGTAGAGATGCCACGTATTGGTTTAGGGGTTTACAAAATGACCGAACCTGATATTGCTTTGCAAGCAATATCCACTGCACTAGATAATGGCTATCGTCATATTGACACGGCTTCTCTTTATGCAAACGAGAAAGAAGTCGGAGAAGCAGTTCGTAATTCTAAGCTTGCAAGAGAGGATATTTTCATCACAACAAAAGTGTGGAATACAGATCAAGGATACGATCAAACACTAAAAGCTTTTGAAAAATCACTCGAGCTTCTTGGGTTAGATTATGTAGATTTGTACTTAACCCATTGGCCAGTAAAAGAAACGTTCGTTGACACATACCGCGCAATCGAGCGTTTATATGAAGAAAAACTAATTCGGGCAACGGGTGTTTCTAATCACCACCAACAACATCTAGAAACAATTGCAGCAAAAGCCAATATACAACCGATGGTCAATCAGATTGAATGTCACCCAAAATTATCGCAAGTGGATCTTAGAAATTATTGTGCAGAAAAAGGGATTGCCATTACTTCTTGGTCACCACTAGCAAGAGGCGGACTACTTGATGAACCTACTTTAAAAAGTATTAGTGCAAAATATGGTAAGTCAACAGCACAAGTAATTATTCGCTGGCACTTGCAGAATGATTTAATCGTTATTCCAAAATCAGTGACACCTGCTAGAATAATAGAAAATGCAGAGTTATTTGATTTTGAATTATCATTTGAAGATATAAAACAAATCGATGCACTAAATTTAGATGAAAGAACCGGCATGGATCCGGACACATTTTAGTTTTGATAAGGAGCAAGAGTCACATGAATTATTTCTATTTATGGGATTTACCTTTCTCTTCCTCTATATGTTTCATTTGTTCCTGATATTCTTTTTCTACTCCAGTTGTTGTCGGGATAAAAGGTTCCTGACAATAATCGGTTCGTTTACCGTGTCGGAATATTTCATAAATAATCATTCCATTGTTAGGCATACCATTTAATGTTTTCATAGGAACCAAATCAAATAGAACATAATAAAACGCATAAAAAATTAAACGTTCCCAAAAAGTCTGATGTTCTTGCAGAATTCCATTCGCTAAAAGCGCATTAAGGATTAATGCAAGTAAGAGATTAACGAGAATAGGTCCAGCGTAAATACAGATATAAGCAAACTTACTTTTTCTTTTTATAGCATCATAAGAAAACCAACTGTATAGATGATAATATTTTCGAACGTCAAAAATTCCTATTTTAATAATCCGAGGACCTGATCCGATGGTAAGCCTTGGGTTCTCAACACCAATTATTTTACTAACTATTAAGTAACCAGTTTCCCTCAAAAATACAACAATGGGCAAGATGATGAAAGCCGAAACAATTAACGATAGTAAATCTGAAAATCCGAACAAGTATATCGCTTCCCTCTTAATAATGACAATGCACTATTTAACTAATACCCGAGGTGAAAGAAATAAATCATGTAATCATTTTTCAGATACAGATTTAAACTATAAAAGAAAAAGTATCGGACGTGCCAATACTTTTTCTTTTTGTGAAATTGATATTTGGTTTGAACAATTGAGACTTGCACCTATGTGGAGTTTGAACTACCTCCAACTGAACAAGTAGATCCCGATGTGACATTTGTTAAAGATGAGGAGCTTATGCAGGCGGTTGAAAGTGCAAAGAAAGAATTATATTTATAAACAAATAAAAATCAGTATCAGAGGGTAATAGTTCTGATACTGATTTTTTGGGTCTATTATTTTAGAAAGTGTACTATACTCGTTTATTTTTAGTATCCTTTATCCAATATCTAATCCCTTTACCAGCGAAAGGTTCATCCTTAAAACGAGGAATTACATGAAGATGTGCATGCATAATATGTTGACCACCAGCGGGCTGACTATTCCATCCTACATTATAACCATCAGGATTATAGCGTTCATCCAATAGAGTCTTCACTTCCTGTAAAAGCGAAAATGTCGAGTTCCACTCATCTTCCGTTAAGTCAAACAAGTTTTCACGATGTACGATAGGCACAATAAGACCAGATCCTATTAAAACTTCTTGTGGTACTTGAAGGAACATACAATTTTCATTTTTCAAAATAATTTCTTGTTCTTCCATAAATCCGATATGACAAAACGGGCAACTCTTCATCGTCTATCTTCTACCACAATCATTTCCCCCGTTATCGGGTGAGCGAATTGCACTTTAAATGCATGCAATTCATATGTTTTCGTCGGTGTTTTTTTAGCTCCATACAGATCATCCCCAACGATGGGGTGGCCTAAATCAGCAAAATGTACACGGATTTGATGGGTGCGACCTGTTTCTAAAATAGCATGTACCTTTGTATATTGGTCATGTCTGCCGACCACTTCATAATGTGTAATAGCTTGTTGACCTGACGGCGATACACGCTTTCTCGTAGGGTGGTGACGATCATTTCCAATTGCAGCGCGGATAGTACCATGTTGATTTTTCACTTGACCTTCTACAATTGCCTCGTATGTGCGAATGATTGTTTTATTTTCAAGCATGCGATCGAGCATACCTTTGACTATTGGATTTTTCGCTACAACGACTAAACCTTTCGTGCCTTCATCAATTCGGTGAACATGTTCACCATAACTTTGGCCTTTACTTGATAAATAGTGGGATACGGTATTCATAAATGTATGATTTTGCCCGTCATCGTTAGGATGAGTTGCAACACCACGAGGTTTGGACGCTATTAATAAGTACTCATCCTCATATGCAACATATAATGGAATTTGAGCGGAAGGAAGATAATTGGATGCCTCTCCTTCCCATTTAAAAACGAGTATGTCCCCTTTTTTGTTTGGTAATTTCCATTGTAAAAGTTCTCCACTAGTATCACTTACTGCCTTTTGCATACGTAAATCATGGATCAGCTTTTTACCTAGCTTCCATTTGTCTTGTAAAATTGCTTCAATCGTCAGTCCATCTTCTGGTACAGTATACGTTAAAGTATGTAACATTCTTCCTTCTCCTTTAAAAAAGGCCATGTCTATATGACACGACCTTTCTAGTTATTTCAATACAACTTGATCAAAAAACGCTTGAATATTTTCATCCGGTTGTGCACCGACCATTCTAGCTACTTCTTTTCCATCTTTAAAATAAATAGTTGTCGGTGTAGCCTCGATTAAATAATCTTGCCAACCTTGTTCATACTCAAGAACATTATATTTTACGATATCCACTTTATTTTCCTCTGCGAGTGGCGTTAGTCTTGGTGTCATTTCTTGACAGTGCACACATTCTGGGCTGAAGAAGTAAGCTGTAACAGGCTCACCGCTATCAATTTTCTTTTTTAGATCATCTGGAAGGATGATATTTTGATAGTTAGGGTCTTTTATTAAATCGATTGTAGATTGGCTTAAGTCTTCTTTGTCATAAGGGTTATCCGTTAATGCTTGTTTATTTTTTTGGCTATTCAATACGAAAATTAATACGAAAACTAAGACAATAATTCCGCCGAATATAGCTAATTTCTTCATAATTATTTTTCCTCCTTCATACTTCTTAAAATCATTACACTGCTAACTGCGATTAAAATAAATGCAATGAGTGCTAAAAATGGAATCGTAATAAATCCTAAATAATTTATGTACTCACCGGTACAAGGCACTCTACCACAAGCTGGAGCAGAATCTTGCATAAAGTCTAACTTTTGAATGCTATAATGGTATGCGGAAATACAAGCTCCAATAATGGAAAAAGCAAGAGAAGTAACTGCAATTTTTGCATTTTTTTGGACGTATGCAATTCCTACTATCACTACGAGTGGATACATAAGTATGCGTTGATACCAGCATAATTCACAAGGCTCGTACTGCCTTATTTCTGAAAAATATAACGAACCAAGTGTTGCAGTAAAAGCTACTACCCACATAAATAACATTAAATTTTCTACTTTTTTTGTCATAGGCTTCTCCTTTTTAAAAATTAAGAAAGTAAAACTTTTCTATTCTGTATCGATTCAGCTCCAGCGCCTAGCCCCTCGGGGTCAAATGGGAACAAAAGCGTTTGTGGTGGCTGGGGGGAGCTGCCTCCAGGCCCCGCACGAACGGGTCATGCAGTCGTTGCGAAATGTTCTTTTATTTTGCGACGAGCTTTGCGCAGGAGCACCACGATGTCTCGAACTTAGACTGTATTCCTCTTACATAGGCGCTTGCGCTTTTCTTATAAACTCCATTCAAAGTATACGGGTTCTTTGAAAACATGTAAAATATTTTAACTGCGAGGAAAAGAGTTATATAATAGAAATTAGTGAAAAGTTTGAGGAGTGGATATTATGTCGGAAGAATTTGATCTATCCCAATTTGAAAAAAGTATGGTTATAAGGCAAACGACTTTTTCTGATATTGAATCTATTTTAGAAATACAGCGTATTTGCTTTCCAGGAATGGACCCTTGGGAAGTAGCACATTTACGGAGTCATTTAACGATATTTCCAGAAGGTCAATTAGTAGCGGAATTGGACGGGAAAGTGATTGGTTCATGCTCAAGTCTAATCATTAACTTTGATGAGTACGATGACCGTCACTCTTGGTCTGACGTAACAGACGCAGGTTATATTACGAATCATAATCCGGATGGATATAATTTATACGGAATCGAAGTAATGGTTCATCCTGAATATAGAAGGATGAAAGTCGGTCAACGTCTGTATGAAGGTCGAAAAGATATTGCTAGGCAGTTCAATTTAAAATCTATTATTATTGGTGGTCGCATCCCAAATTATCATAAACATGCAAACGAGATGTCACCGAGGGAATATGTAACGGCTGTTTCTCGTCATAAAATATACGATCCAGTATTAACCTTCCAGTTGATGAACGGCTTCACTTTAATGCGGATCAACCCTAACTATTTACCTGACGATAAAGCATCTGCAAAATATGCGACTTTAATGGAATGGAATAACGTAGATTATATCCCACTATCGAAGCGACATTTTAAAACTAGCTATCCAGTGCGAATTTGTGCAGTGCAGTATATGATGCGTAAAATTAGTTCCTTTGAAGAATTTGCTCATCAATGTGAGTACTTTGTAGATGTCGCTTCAGATGCACAATCTGATTTCGTCGTATTTCCGGAAATTTTCACGACACAGCTGATGTCTTTTTTAGACGAATCCTCTCCGAGTCAGGCAGTTCGTAAATTAACGCAATACACTCCACAGTACATGGAATTGTTTGCAGATTTATCTGTACGCTACAATATTAATATCATTGCTGGTTCTCACTTTGTAGAAGAAGAGAATGAAGAAATATATAATATTGCGTATTTATTTCACCGAGATGGTGCGATTGATAAGCAGTATAAAATCCATATTACACCAAACGAACGCAAATGGTGGGGCATTAGTGCGGGAGATTCCGTACAAGTATTTGACACTGATTGTGGAAAAATTGCGATTCAAATTTGTTACGATATCGAATTCCCAGAGCTTGCGCGAATTGCAACAGATATGGGAGCAAATATTATTTTTACGCCGTTCTGTACGGAGGATCGCCAAGGGTACTTACGTGTTCGCTATTGCGCACAAGCACGCGCAGTTGAAAATCAAATTTATACGGTTGTTTCAGGTACAGTAGGAAACTTACCACAAACCGAAAATATGGATATCCAATATGCACAATCTGCCATTTTTGCTCCATCTGATTTTGAATTTGCGAGAGACGGTATTGTAGGCGAAACAGAACCAAATGTTGAAATGGTTTTAATAGGAGATGTCGATTTAGAAATACTGAGACGACAACGACAAGACGGAACAGTTAAGCATTTAAAAGATCGTCGACATGATGTCTATGGTATAGATTATAAAAAATGAGGAATGGGTGTTTAACGAATGTCTTATAAACAATTGTTCGAACAATGGAATGATTTTGCTGAGTTGGAATCTGTTTGGAAAGAAGACCTGCATCTGTTAGCGAAAGATGAAAAACGCTTGGAAGATGCTTTTTATCGCGATCTAGAATTTGGTACAGGTGGAATGCGAGGAGAAATAGGAGCTGGGACGAATCGTATGAATACATATACGATTCGTAAAGCTACTACAGGACTTGCGGCTTATATTAAGACTGCTGGAGTAGATGCGATGAAACGTGGTGTAGTTATTGCATATGATAGTCGTAGATTTTCTCCGGAATTCGCAAACGAAGCAGCGAATACACTAGCTTCTAATGGTATTCAAGCTTATTTGTATAATGATCCTAGAACGACGCCACAGCTGTCATTTTCAGTGCGTAAACTAAATGCATTTATGGGAATTGTGGTTACTGCAAGCCATAATCCTCCGGAATATAATGGTTACAAAGTATACGGAGAAGACGGAGCCCAGCTAAATTTACAAGATGCAGATGCCGTTATTCATTACGTTACAGACGCTGGTGATGCACTTCAAATAACACAAAATGCTTTTAATGATCGCTTAGTTACATATTTAGACGAAGACATGGATAGCGCTTATATTAATGAATTAAAAACCGTGCAAGAAAATCCTACATTAGCTTCAACTACCGATTTAAAAGTAGTATTCACTCCGCTACACGGTGCGTCTGGAAAGACAGTGAAACGAATTTTAAGCGAAGTTGGATACGAGCATATACATTATGTAGAAGAGCAAATGGAACCAAATGGTGAGTTTCCTACAGTAAAATCGCCAAATCCAGAAGAACAGAGCGCTTTTGAATATGCAATTCGTTATGGGGAAAAACACGATGCAGATATTCTAGTTGCTGCGGATCCAGACGGAGACCGAGTTGGGCTAGCGGTGAAAACAGTAGAAGGATACAAATTGTTAACTGGCAATCAAACCGGTGCAATTTTAATCGAGTACTTATTAACACAGCGAAAAGAAAAAGGGACTATGCCCGCAAACGGTCGTGTGTTTAAAACGATAGTAACTTCTGATTTTGGAAGAGTGATTGCCGAATATTATGGAGCAAGTACGGAAGATGTGTTAACTGGCTTTAAATTTATAGGTGAAAAGATTAAACAATATGAAGAAACGAAAGAATACGAGTTTTTGTTTGGCTATGAAGAAAGCTATGGTTATTTAATCAAAAGCTTTGCGCGTGACAAAGATGCAATTCAAAGTGTGTTAGCAATTATAGAAGCTGCAGCTTTCTATAAAGAAAAAGGCATGACACTGTTAGACGTTTTATATGCTTTATACGAGCGACATGGATATTATTTAGAAGGACTTGTATCTGTTACGAAAAAAGGAGTAAGTGGAGCGAATGCCATTAAAAACTTACTAGAACAAGTTCGTATCAATCAGTTAACCGAAGTTGCAGGCATCGAAATTTCGTCCCAGGAAGATTATTCGACGTCCCTTCGAACATTTACGGATGGTCGGAAAGCGGAGCCTATTTTATTACCGAAATCGAATGTGTTAAAATACTTCCTTGCCGATGGCTCCTGGGTTTGTGTTCGACCAAGTGGAACGGAGCCGAAAATAAAATATTATTTCGGTGTAACCAGCGGGTCAGAAGCAGAAAGTATTACAAAATTAGAACTTCTAAAAGAAGCTTTCTCAACTGAAATGAATAAGTATTTAGAGGATTAAACAAGGGGAGCGCTTGAGGCTAGTGGATACCCATTACCTTGACTAAAGTAAATGCTTTTTTACGAAGAGCTAGCGCAGGAAGATGTAGTTGTATAAGTGGAAAAATCCTGTTGAAACGCTTATAATTAAAGGTATAGAGAGGGGACATTTCCATGAAGCAAATTCAATTGAATTCTCCTGAGTTTGATCGTGTACTAAAAAATATGCAGCTTGAAAATTTATATTTAAGTCATTCTCTTCAGCTAAAGGCTATCGAAATCGTCAATTCCGGTAAGATAATAACGCCGACTTTGATCAAGGAAGCCTTGGCAAATGGCAAAGTACAATGAATTTAACAATGATGACTATTTATTAAAAACAAATCTTTTAGATATAAACGATTTTGATGAGTTAGAACAAGCCGAAGCTTTTACTTTTTCTATTCGTGCAGCTCAAATTGAACAGGGTGCGTATAAAATAACTGCTTTTTCAAAAAAGGATTTTGTCGATCTTCATTATCAACTTTTTCAGGATATTTACAGTTTTGCTGGTCAATTTCGAAAGGTGCAACTGATGAAGGGTACAACACGATTTTGCCAAGTGCAGTTTTTAGATGCATATGCTTCTGATCTATTCAATCAATTACAAAACGAACCTGCCTGGGATTCCCTAGTACTTGCTGCCAAAAGATTGGCTTATTTTAAGTCTGAGCTGAATATGCTACATCCATTTCGTGAAGGGAACGGACGCACCACTCGTATTTTTCTACAAGAATATACACAATCAAAAGGGTTCTTTTGGAACTACAACAAAATAGATCGCAATGATTACATGCAAGCAATGATTCGTTCAGTGACGAGTGAAGACTTACTTGAGAATCTATTCCTAAAAACTTTAATACGTGTTAATTAGATAGCACGAATATATATCCAAATTAAAAACCAGTCCTTTGATATTGCAAAGGGGCTGGTTTTTATTTGGTATTGATACTGAGGAAGGAAATTTATCAGTCAAAAGTATGAAGCTATGTAGATACTGTGAGGTTCGATTAAATGATATGATGGAAAGTAAGAGAACCTAAGGTGGAGGAGTTTACATGCAGTTAAATGAACTCTCAAATATTGAATTATTGAAAGAAATAGCAGAATTTCTAAACGAAGAAACCGAAATGGAGAAAATGCTTCAGGGTGCACTTCGAAAGTTATTAGAAGGAACGTTATTCGAGACCGGTTGGATATTTTTTATCAACGAAAAAGGAAAACAAGAATTAATCGCCCATGAAAATTTGCCGAATGCATTACAACAAAATAATTGTAGACATTTGCAAAAAGGCGGTTGCTGGTGTGTTTCGAGATTTCAAAATAGCGAGTTAGACAAGGCTTCTAATATCATTGAGTGTAAAAGAATTGTCCATTCTAGAAGGAGTAGCAGCAAAGATTATAATAATATCACACATCATGCAACAGTTCCTTTGCAGTCCGGACAAGAGAGATTTGGTCTCTTAAATGTTGCAACGCCAAACACGATTCGTTTTTCAGAAGGAGAACTTGCATTATTAGAGTCTGTTGCTTTTCAAATAGGATCCGCGATTAAGCGGATTTTACTTACGAAACAAGAGCAGCAAGTAGCACTTGTACAGGAAAGAAATCGACTCGCACGTGATTTACATGATTCGGTCAATCAATTACTATTTTCCGTCACATTAACTGCAAGAGGCGGTATAGAAATGACGGAGCAACAAGACGTAAAGGACACATTTAAAGAAATCCAATATTTAACGCAAGAAGCTTTAACTGAAATGAGAGCACTTATATGGCAGCTTCGTCCGAAAGGGTTAGAGAATGGAATAATAGAGGGTCTTAAAGGATATGGAGATATATTAGGGCTAACGCTGAATGTGACTGTAAAAGGAGTCATTAATTTACCTGTTAAAATTGAAGAAACTTTGTTCCGAATCGCGCAAGAAGCAATGAATAATGTACGGAAGCATTCAGGCGTCCTACAAGCAGAGCTATATTTAACCATTACTTCGACAGACGTATTGCTAGTCATAAAAGATGAAGGACGTGGATTTCATATGAATGAATTGAACAGCCTCAGGTCATTAGGTTTGCAGAGTATGAGAGATAGAGCATATTCAGTTAGTGGAACAGTAGATTGGGTAACCGAATGGGATAAAGGAACGGAGATATTAGTCCGTTTACCGTATTAGGGGGGATAGAAATGATACGAGTATTAATCGCCGACGACCATCATGTAGTTAGAAGAGGTTTAATGTTCTTTTTAAAAACGCAAAAAGATATGGATATAGTAGGTGAGGCCTCGAATGGTAAAGAAGCGGTGGAACTGACTGCTACTTTAAAGCCTGATATTGTATTAATGGATCTTGTGATGCCAGAAATGGATGGCATTCAAGCTACAAAGCGTATTAAAGCAAAATATCCACAAATTCAAATTTTAATGCTTACGAGTTTTTCTGATAGAGATCACGTTATCCCAGCCTTGAAAGCTGGAGCTGCAGGATACCAATTAAAAGATATAGAACCTGATGACTTGGCTGAAGCTATCCGCAAATTAATGCGCGGAGAAAATACACTGCATCCAGAAGCCACTTCTCAGCTTCAAAAAGAAGTAGAAGTCTTGCCCCTTTCGCCACATGAGGAACATCCTTTAACTCCCAGAGAGCAGGATGTTTTGTCAGAGCTAACAAAAGGAAAAAGCAATCGGGAAATAGCATCATCCTTATTTGTAACGGAAAAAACAGTGAAAACGCATATATCGAATATATTCGTTAAGTTACAAGTCCAAGATCGAACCCAAGCTGCGCTATATGCAGTGAAACACGGACTCACAGAACCAAGTGGGCAATAAAGGGAAAAGGAAGTTCGCAAAGCTATTGCGAACTTCCTTTTTAGAAAGATAAGAAAGTATAAACTTTTTTACTCAGTATCAATTCAGCTCGTAGCAGAAGAGCGTGCCTGACTGGGGCAGACATAGGCGTTTGCACATTTCTTGAAGAATAAGAATGTATATAAGTTTCCATTCCCTATATCCAATGTTTCAGATATTTTGGAGGAAAAGATCAATTAGGTTTTGTACTTAGACGGTGCTAGCACTTTTCTTAATGTGAAAAATGAGGAATCAATCGAACTTCAAGGTGAAAAATCGATCAATCATAGTCAATAATCGATCAATGACGACCGAAAATCGATCAATCAATTACTCACTCTTTCCCTAAATGAGGCTCAATATGTACGAGCACTACGGAAAAAGGCTTTACTTTCATAATTCGTTGCTCAATTTCTTCTGTTATTCGGTGACTATCAATTACGTTAAGATTGGGATCTACCGTAACAGTTAAATCGACAAACATTAAATTACCATGCATTCTACCTTTAAAATCTTTTAACGTTTCTACACCTTGTACGCGGTTTACAACAGTAGATAATGCCTCCGCCTCTTCAACATTGAATCCATCCGATAATGTATAAGCAGCTTCATGAAAAATAGTATAAGCCGTATAAATTATAATGAATCCTACTATTAATGCAGTAATACCATCTAAAATAGGAAAACCAAAAATCGATCCTAATATCCCGATTGTTGCGCCTATACTAACTAATGCATCTGAACGATTGTCATATGCAGCTGCTTTTAACGCTGCACTATTAATACGAGTAGCTAATTTTAAGTTGTATTTATACACAACATACATGGCAATTGCACTAATGAGTCCAACAACTGCAGTTAAAATAGAGGGGGTTTGTTGTACTGGATTTGTTATATGTTGTATCGCTTGAATAATTACTTGAATTCCGATCGACGCCATAATAAAAGCAGCAATTAAAGATGCAATAGTTTCTGCACGTAAATGACCATATTGATGATGATCATCTGGTGGTTTTTGTGAAATTCGAAGTCCGATTAGGATAGCAATAGATGCAATAATATCTGTGAAGTTATTTAATCCATCTGCTTTTAACGCTTCAGAAGAACCGAGAAAACCCGCACTAAGTTTAAAAGTACTTAACAGTAAGTAAATACTAATACTAATCCAAGCTCCTTTTTCCCCTTCACGTAAATTTGTATATAGCTCCAAAGTGTTTCCTCTTTTCAACATTTTATTGCATACGAAAACGACCCTCAATTTGAGAGTCGTTTTACATTATTGCATCATTTTTTATTGTTCTTCCGATATTTCTTCTAAATCATCATTTAATGGAGTGGCTTTAATAATTTCCAAGTATTGAATATGATGGCCATCAATATCTTTTATCATGAAATCATATCCTTGTTCGACAATATTTTCACCTTTAACGGCTTCAAAGCTCTTTGTCATGAACCAACCACCAATTGTATCGATATCTTCTTCATCGATATTAATGCCAAGGAGCTCATTGACATTTTCAATTAACATTTTTGCATCGATGATAAAATGATGTTCTTCAATCTTTTGAACTTCTGGAAGTTCATCTGTGTCAAATTCATCGCGAATATCACCAACGATTTCTTCAATGATATCTTCAATTGTAACAAGACCAGAGGTACCGCCATATTCATCCATTAGGATGGCCATATGAATACGTTCTCTTTGAATTTTAAGCAATAAATCAGCAATCGGCATATTTTCAATCACCCGAATAATTGGCTGCATATAGTCAATTACTGGAGTAGATGCATTTGCAGGATCTTTAATATAGGCTGTTAATAAGTTTTTCATATTAACAAGTCCAATTATATGGTCTTTGTCACCATCAGTGACAGGATATCTTGTATATTGTTCCACACCTATTAACTCAAATACTTCGTTTAGTGTTAAATCTTTTTCAATCGAAATAATTTCCGTTCGTGGAACCATAATTTCTTTTGCAATACGATCATCAAATTCAAAAATCTTATTTACATATTTATATTCGGCTTGGTTTATCTCTCCACCTTTAAAGCTGTCAGAAAGAATCATACGAAGCTCTTCTTCTGAATGGGCCACTTCCGAGTCTGATACGGCTTTTAAACCAAACACTCTTGTAGCTAAAAATCGCGCGGACCCATTCATCCCGTGAATAACCGGGTACATTAGGCGGTCAAAAATCATCAGCGGTTTTGCAACGGCCAATGTAATTTCTTCCGACTTTTGAATTGCCATTGTTTTAGGTGTTAGTTCCCCAACAACTACATGTATAAATGTTACAAGAGAAAATGCAATAATAAATGAAAGGACGGAGGTAACACTCTCCGGTAGGACAAAATACTCGAAAACTGGATGTAATATCGCTTCTATTGTCGGTTCTCCAAGCCACCCTAAACCTAGGGCAGTAATGGTGATCCCGAGCTGACACGCAGATAAATATTCATCCAAATTAGAGACGACTTTTTTGGCATTTATTGCCCTAGTGTTTCCTTCAGCGATCAGCTGATCAATTCTTGTCGTTCTTACTTTTACAATTGCAAATTCACTAGCAACGAAAAATGCAGTGAATGCGATTAAGACAGCAAATGCTGTCAATCGTATGGCTATTTCCAAATAATTACTTTATCCCTAACCCAAATGAGGGGTAGAACAAAGTATACACCTCCTGTTTTCTAAAAAATAGTTTATACGTTTAATAATAAAATATATAAAAGGAAAATACAAATCTTTCTTCTCGCTAAGAACAAATTTCTATAGTAATTTTACATAAACTTATTAATCGAATATCCCCCAAAATGCGATAATAGTAGCTATATAGATTGGAGGACTTGCATTTGAAAAACAAATATATTGAAATAATAAAGGCTTCTACGAAATTAGGGTTAACTTCCTTTGGGGGTCCGGCTGCACATATAGGATACTTTCGGGAAGAGTACGTACAAAAAAGAAAATGGTTAGATGACAAAATGTATGCGGACATTGTAGCACTTTGTCAATTCTTACCTGGTCCTGCATCTTCACAAGTTGGCATATCAATCGGTTTGTTAAGAGGAGGTATATTAGGTGGAATTCTTTCTTGGATCGGCTTCACACTACCCTCCGTAATTTTGTTAATGTTATTTGCAACTTTAGTTACGACTACTGGGTCATTTGATAGCGGCTGGATTCAAGGTTTAAAGATTGTTGCTGTCGCAGTTGTTGCACATGCACTACTTGGTATGCAAAAATCGCTAGCGCCTGATAAGGTGCGAATTTCTATTGCAGTAGCTTGTGCTATTTTAACTATGCTTATTCCTACTGCGATTGGTCAAATTAGCATCATTGTTGTTGCAGGGGTTTTTGGCTATCTATTTTACAGAAAAGAAACGGTGAATCCTGCTCCTAATATAGCACTCACCTTTGGAAAAAAGACAGGAATAATAAGTTGGATTTTGTTTCTAGGACTACTAATATTATTACCAATTTTCAAACCATTTTTCCAATCAGTTTATTATTCTATTTTTGATACGTATTATAGAGTTGGGTCGATTGTGTTCGGGGGTGGGCATGTCGTATTACCAATGCTTGAGCGAGAAGTGGAAATCGCTCCGGATGTTTTCCTTGCTGGATACGGAGCTGCTCAAGCAGTTCCAGGGCCTTTATTTACATTAGCAGGCTATTTGGGGCAAGTGGCTGCAGGAATCCCTGGTGCTATTGTGGCGGTCATTGCGATGTTTTTGCCGTCTTTTTTATTAGTAATTGGTACTTTGCCGTTTTGGTCTTTTATTAGATCAAAAAAAGGAGTTCAAGCCGCTTTAAAAGGGGTCAATGCGGCTGTAGTGGGAATTCTTCTTGCGGCATTATATGATCCCGTGTTTACGAGTGCAGTAACTAGTACGACTGATTTTATTATTGTATTAATTACATTTACGTTATTAGTCGTGTATAAATGGGCACCGATAAAAGTAGTATTAATAAGTGTGCTCCTAGGTGCAATCATGCACATTGTTTAATTTTATTCAGTAGTGGTTCACAAACCACTGTTCCTGCCGCTTTGAACGAAGAGAAGCAGAAGCATTTAAGGGTGAAACGTATTTGATTATTCAAAAAGTATTGACAACGGAAATTTCCGTATGCTAATGTTAAGGGACACTAAATAAATGGAAATGGAGGTATGAAAAATGATTCGTTTAAAAGATAGCCTAAAAAACTTAATAATTTGTTCATACCTACCATTAGACGAAAGATGATTAATAAATAGACGTGTAAAGGAATAATACTGTCTATTATTAAAGCACATTGCCGTATTATGGGTAATGTGCTTTTTTGTATTCTTTTATTTCCATTTTTTAGTAAAAATGAAAGGAGTGTTGGATATGACTATTCAACGGACAAAGCAAATTTTATTAAAGGAATCTCTAGAAGGCGGATAGCCGAATGGTTAAGCAGATATGTTGAGAAAAGAGGGGGTAACGAATGTTTTCTGTTTTATTTAAATTAAAATGGTTTTTCCAAGAAAACTGGAAGCGTTATACGGTTGCGGTAGGATTGCTTATAGTTGCGAGTGTTGTAGAAATTTTACCTCCTTGGGTGGTTGGGAATGCAATTGATACAATTACTTTAGGTGAAATGACGTCAAATCAATTATGGCAATATTTTTTCTTGTTTTTAGTAATTATCGTTGTGATGTATCTACTCAATTTTGTATGGCAATATCAGTTATTTGGTGGATCGATTTCCATTGAACGAATTTTACGTACTAGGTTGAATCGCAAATTTTTAAGTATGACACCGACTTTTTATGAAAAAAATCGTACGGGAGATTTAATGGCTCGTGCAACAAATGATTTAAATGCCGTATCCCAAACTGCAGGGTTTGGAATTATGACGCTAATCGATTCGACGATGTATATGTCTGCGTTAATACTTGCAATGGGGTTCATCATTTCATGGAAACTTACATTATTCGCACTAATACCTATACCGATTATGGCATTTATTATGCAATATTTAGGGAAAATCATTCATGAAAAATATATGACCGCGCAAGATGCATTTGGCGAGTTAAACGATCGCGTATTAGAATCCATCGCAGGTGTTCGAGTTATTCGTGCTTATGTGCAAGAGCGTGCGGATGAAAAAAACTTTGCGGACATGAGTGAAGATGTGTTTCAAAAAAATATGGTCGTTGAACGAATAGATGCACTTTTCGGACCTATTACTAAAGTAGGTACTGGCATTAGTTATGTAGTTGCTTTAGGATATGGTGCGTACTTAGTATCAAAAGGCGAGATGACAGTAGGGAATTTGATCACTTTTAACGTCTACTTAGGTATGGCAATATGGCCAATGTTCGCAATCGGTGAGTTGATAAATGTCATGCAACGCGGTAATGCTTCTTTAGATCGTGTGCAGGAAACATTGGATTATGAACAAGATGTAAAAGATCCGACGAATCCGATTGCGTTAAAAGACGCAAGCTCTATTGGATTTGAAGAAGTTGGGTTCCAATACCCGCTGTCACAAGTGAAAAACTTGCAAAATATTCGAGTAAACCTAGAAAAAGGGCAAACGCTGGGCATTGTTGGAAAAACGGGTTCTGGGAAGACGACCTTTATAAAGCAATTATTAAAGGAATATCCGATAGGCATAGGATCATTAACAATTGGAGAAACAGCCGTTTCTGAACAAACAAAAGATCAAGTTTTAGATTGGATTGGCTATGTTCCACAAGACCATGTGTTATTTTCGAGAACGATTCGTCAAAATATCCTTTTTGGAAAAGAGGATGCAACAGAAGAAGAGTTAGAAGAAGCAATTCGATTAGCTCACTTCCAACAAGACTGGATGAATTTACCGATGGGACTAGAAACACTAGTAGGGGAAAAAGGTGTCTCTTTATCGGGCGGCCAAAAGCAGCGTGTGTCCATTGCTCGGGCGCTTATTAAAAATCCAGAGATCCTATTATTAGACGATTCGCTTTCGGCAGTTGACGCAAAAACAGAAGCGAAAATTATTGAAAATATTCAAACAGAACGTAGTGGGAAGACAACAATTATTACGACGCATCGATTATCTGGTATTCAGCATGCAGACCATATTATCGTACTAGATGAAGGACTAATTGTAGAAGAAGGCACACATGAAGAACTTCTTCTACAAAATGGATGGTACAAAGAGCAATACGATCGTCAACAGCTTGAGGGGGTGTCGTCATGAGTACAGGAAAACGACTCTACCATTACGCATTATTTTATAAAAGACCAATTTTGCTTGGTTTAATCTTTTTAACAATTGCAGTGATTGCTGATTTATCCGGACCATTCATTGCCAAGACAATTATTGATGAACATATTGTAGAAGGTACGATTGAATTTCAACCGATTCTGCTGTTACTTGCATTGTTTTTTGGACTAAGTGTTGTTACGGCAGTTTTTCGATACTTTATGTTCATCCAGTTACAAATTGGAGCAAACCGAGTTGTACAAAAACTACGAAACGATGTATTCCAACATATCCAAACATTACCGATTCAGTATTTTGACAATTTGCCAGCTGGTAAAGTAGTAGCTCGTGTAACGAATGATACAGAAGCAATTCGTAATTTGTATGTGCAAGTATTATCACAATTTGCGACAAGTATTATTTCCATTTTAGGGGTTTACGTCGCGCTTTTCATTTTAAATGTACAAATGGCTTTGATGGCTTTATTTGTTCTTCCGATTATTTATATATGGATGATTGCTTATCGGAAATATGCTTCTAAATATAATCATATCGTCCGAACAAAAATTGCCGACTTAAATGCAATGCTTAACGAATCTATTCAAGGAATGTCCATTATTCAAGCGTTCAAACGAGAAAAGCAAATGGACCGTGAATTTGAAGAGATGAATGAGGAGCATTATCGCTATCAGAAGAAATTATTAGTACTTGATTCCGCTACATCATTTAACTTAGTAAGCGTGCTGCGTTCTATTATGTATATAATGTTTATAACGTATTTTGGCTTACAATCGATGGAGCCAATTAGCATCGTAACGGCCGGTATGCTATATGCATTTGTTGACTATACGACGAGATTATTTAATCCTATTACAGGAATTGTAAATCAGTTCTCACAATTGGAGAGATCACTAGTAGCTGGTTCTCGCGTGTTTACATTACTCGATGAGTCAGGTGAAAAAGTCGAGGATAAGAAGATGGAGCGATACGAAGGGAATGTAGAATTCCAAAATGTTTCATTTGCATACAAGGAGCAAGAGTATGTGTTGAAAAACTTGAACTTTGTAGCCAATAAAGGAGAAACGGTAGCTTTAGTAGGACATACCGGATCTGGTAAAAGCTCCATTATGAATTTATTGTTCCGTTTCTATGATCCATCGAAAGGGGAAATTCTTATTGACGGTATCGATATTACGACAGTACCAAGACAAACGATTCGGGATCATATGGGAATTGTGTTGCAAGATCCTTATTTGTTTTCAGGGACGATAGCATCGAATGTGAGCTTAAACGACCCAAGTATATCGCGAGAAAAAGTAGAAGCGGCACTACATGCAGTTGGTGGGGAACGTGTGTTGAAAAATTTGGAAAAAGGGTTGGATGAACCGGTTATTGAGAAGGGGAGTACATTATCCTCTGGTCAAAGACAGCTCGTCTCCTTTGCAAGAGCACTTGCCTTCGACCCAGCTATCCTAATATTAGATGAAGCAACCTCTAATATTGATACGGAAACAGAAGAAATCATTCAACATGCAATGGATGTATTGAAAAAAGGAAGAACGACTTTCATCATTGCACATCGACTTTCTACTATTAAGAATGCGGATCGTATTTTAGTATTAGAACGAGGCGAAATAGTTGAAAGTGGTACGCATGATGAATTGCTGCAACTTCAAGGTCGCTATGAACAAATGTATAAATTACAAGCAGGAGTATCTCAGCATGTTTAACACATGCAGAGATACTCTCTTTGCTTTATAACTATTGCTTCTATTTACTATTCCTATTTTGTGTGTCTTCATCAATTGAAGAAGAAGCTTTCTTATACTCTCCATTAATTGGAGGGGAAGAATTAATAATTGGATCTCCATATGCAGTATATGTAGATGTGTCATTCATTGAGTTGCTTTCATTTTTATTAGAGATTATTTGGCTATTTCGTGGATTTTGTGTACTTTTTTGCAATTGTAGATGAAGCTCTCTTGCACTTATTATTGATAGTAGGAGAAGTAGCTATTATTGGATCTCCGTAGGTAGAAGTGTCTCTATCTTCCATGTTGTCATTTTTATTGTATTCATATTTTATTTTGTCATTTATGTAGAACCTCCAAATAGTTATAGCGAATCATTTTTATCTCCTCCCATAATTTTCAAACTATACATGCCTTAATGGCAATTAAATTTTCGAATTGCAAGAGGGGAGATTTTTGAAGGAAATGAAACATATAATTACTACTGTACGTAATAATGGAGGTGAATGGATGGCAACTGAGTTTGTTGTAAGGTCCTTAAATGAAATCAAATTTTGGTCAAGAATTATGAAGGAACATGCTTTATTTTTAAGCTTGGGATTTACGTTTAACGAGAAAAAGTTAATTGAGGAAGCACAACAGTATATCGCTATTTTCGAACGAATTGAAGAGCAGCTAGCAGGTTACAATGTGAATTCTGATCCAAGACAAATACAGGAGTTCAATTCGTATGTGTATCAATCAGCAGTCTCGATTTGGGCATACAAACGAAAAGTTTTAGGTCTAATACTTCGTTGTGAAATCAGGACCAATAATTATCCTCTATTAGTCGATCATATAAGCAGAGAAGCCGCTTACTATGCCAAAAGATTAAAGGAACTAAATGAAGGGAAACTGAAACCATTACCGGAAGCTATCATAAAAGAAAATGTATTTTTCCTAAAAATTATGGCAGATCATGCGAAATTTATTGGGCATCTTTTAGATCCAAGTGAACGAAAGCTTGTTGATCAGGCAAGAGAGTTTAGCCATGATTTCGACCAGTTATTGTTTCAAGCACAAGACTTGGATAGTATGCGACCACAATCCGAAACCCCACCACTACTACATCAATTTTTGGATCAAAATCGAGTATCTGTTGTTTCATTAAGAGACTTTAAGAAAACAGCTCGCGATTTAATCGAGGAATGCCGTATCAAAAGTAATATTCACCCCCTATTAGCTGACCATACATTTAGAGAAGCAGAACGATTTATTGAAATCATTGATCTATTTGAGGCGAGTCTTACAAATGCGACCCAGCATGGGGAGCAGCAGTAGACTCTTCATAATAAGTCCAATTTTATATTGAATTTTTCAAACGGAAATCGTATATTTAGGGTACCGAAATAAAGAGAAGAGGTACCCTATGTTTTTTTTGCTTGCAGATTGGAAAAAGAAAATAACTTCATTCAATAGAAATATAAAAATGTTCATGCTTGCAAATGTTCTCATCCAAATAGGGATGGGTGTATTTTCTGTTATGTACAATTTGTATATAAAAGAGCTTGGCTTTCCAGAAACACTAAATGGTAAAATCATTTCCATGACTGCCCTTGCTACGGCGATTATGTTAGTACCAGCAGGATACTTAAGTGACCGTATAGGTAGAAAGGGAATCATCATTACAGGTACAGTAGTTGCAGCTAGTACGTTGTTTTATAGAAGTTTAGTTACTGGTGAACAATTGCTAATTTATGCTGCGTTCCTCACTGGATTATTTATGGCATTAGTACAAGTATCTGGTGTTCCTTTTCTCGCAGAAAATTCGAAAGCCAGTGAAAGGATGCATCTTTTTAGTATTCATTTTTCATTGATGACTATTGCAAGTGTTGTTGGGAGTCTTGGCGGGGGAGTGCTAGCAGATGCGCTCCATGTAATTGGAAATATATCTACCGTAGATTCTATTAAATATGTACTAGTAATTGGGGCATTTATTTTCACTATTGGTATAATCCCTTTATTTCAGTTAAAGCCAATTAAAATAAAGACAGAGGTACCCGAACACGAGGAATCCGATGTTAAATTACCAATTGGGCTGCGAAAAAATTTGAAGGTTATTTTATTGTTTGGATTTGCAAATCTACTAATTGGAACTGGGTCAGGCCTTGTTATCCCTTACTTAAATTTATATTTTTCCAACCGTTTCGATGCTTCTAACACCTATATTGGACTCATCTTGTCACTCGGTTCTGCGATGACAGCCGTGGCTATGTTACTCGGACCTGCTCTTGTGAAAAAGGTAGGAAAAGTTAAAGCGTTAGTTATTTTTCAACTGCTCTCGATCCCGTTTTTATTTATAACCGGCTATACCAATTCTTTAATCATAGCATCCATCGCGTTTTTAATACGACAAGCATTAATGAATGCGGGAAATCCTATTCAAAGTGCAATAGCGATGGAGCTTGTAATGGATAAGTATAAGGGGCTAGCCAATTCGGTAAATCAGATGGTTTTTAACATAGGATGGGCAAGTACCGGAGCCATTTCTACAGGACTTGTAGTGACATTCGGCTTCTATTGGGGGTATGCGTATACGTTTACAATAACAGGAGTTCTATATATTATAGCTTCAACCTATTTCTATATTATTTTTGGGCGAAAGAAAAAGTTAGCGAACGACTAGAAAAGTAAGAGGGATGGTTGTTGTGATGATATAGCAGCGGTAAGTTCGAAAGAGGCAATTGATGTATAAGAAAAGTGTAAGGAAGAAAAAATATCATTTCTTCCTTACACATTAGTAGATGAGGCTATTTATTTACTGTTTTCTTTATTAAACATGAGGAATATCATTTCCTTCTATTAAAGCTTTGAGATTTTCTAATGATTGATCAAATCCCGCTGAATTTATGGTCACCCTTGTTCCATTCAGTACTGGTTCTTGTCTAAAAGATATCGTTGTCTGTTGTCCGTCTAAATAAAGGGAGAATACATCGTATGGTTCTAGAGCTTGATAGTAAAGGTCATTGGAAGCATTTCAGATAAATTATTATGTCGACTAGGCATTAATGTAAAGGTACCTTTTTCCCCTACACTGAGCTTGGTGATCTTCCAAGGTGAACCTGGAACATACCATTGGGAGAGTTTATGGGCATCAGTTATGGCATTCCAAATAGTTTTTTTATCCCCATCTATTAAAATTGAACTTTTATCTTCCATTTCGACTCCTCCAATTGTGCCTTATGTAGGTTAAATAATCACGTTCTCAATAAATTTAAAGTTTCATGCACAGGGGGATCTTAGTCATACACATGAAATAGCATGAGTTCATGTATCATTTTCTTCACTGTTTCTACATCAGCTGGTGTTTCACCGAGCCATTTTATCGTTCCATCCGGTTCATATTCTGCAGCGTATCTTTGTTGTTTATAAAAGAAAGAGACGGACCAACCCGGGAGCTGTTTGTTATCATAGAGTGGTTTGAAACTAAAGTGTTGTAGCAATAATATCAACCTTTCATGTGCGTGAATTTATTCGCATACACTAGTAGAAATGACTAGTGAAGGAGCGTCTAATTGTTTACTGAAAAATTAAAACAAGCAATACTAAACGAATATGATGATTATCACTTTTATCGTTCCATGTATAATTTAACTGATGATCCGTATTGGCAAAGTTTTATCGAACATATATATGTAGATGAAAAAAGCCATTACGAAATGTTCCAACAATTATATTATATGCTTACGGGGACATTTGTTCAAAATTTTCCGGAGCCTAAAGAGTGTTTTGATTTAAAAGAATGTGCAAAGATTGCAATTAGAGATGAGTTAGAAGCAGCCGAAATGTATAAGGAAATGCTGCTCCAAATACCGATTCAGCAAGCATATGCTCCGCTATTTGTCGCAATGCATGATGAAACCGAGCATGCTATTCGTTTATCAACCATGTATAACGCGTTGTAAAATGTAAAATCTTTTAACTTTATTCAGAAAAAATTCAAACCCGGCTGAATAAAGTTAAAGCCTCCGGCGGATGTCACAGATTTTTTAGTGGAATTTATCGAGCAAGCTCGATAAAAATCTGGACGCAAATACGCCAAGGCGAATTTGATGAGTTTGTCCTTCCTCTGCTATAATAAATGAGAAGCTAGAGGAAAAAGGTGAAACAAATGAATTTTATATGGACAATCGCATTTATGGCAATCGTCGGAGCAGCTATTGGAGCAGTTACGAATCATTTAGCTATTAAAATGTTATTCAGACCACATGAAGCAAAATATATCGGATCATGGCGACTTCCATTCACACCAGGTTTAATACCAAAAAGACGTGATGAACTAGCAAAACAATTGGGAAATACTGTGATTAATCACTTATTAACTCCTGAAATTTTTAAACGAAAATACTTTAATGAAGAAATGCAAGAAAAGACAACCAAATTGATCGTTCGTCAATTGAATGAAAAAATATTGCTTTCCGATAAAACAATTGCAGATTGGTTAAAGCTGAGTGGTCTTGAAAATATTACTTCTATGGCAAATGGAAAAATTGAAAACCAAGTAGATATCCAATTTGAGCAATTAAAATCAAGATTTGAACAGGAAACGATCCGTGAATTGGCACCAATAGAATGGCAACAGAAAGCAGATACAAAAGTAGGAGAAATTGTCGCCTATATACTCGAAAAGGGAGAAGACTTTTTCGAGTCAGAACAAGGAAAAATGACGGTGAAAAACTTAATCGATGATTTCCTGTCAACTAAAGGAACACTTGGAAGCATGATTCAAATGGTCGTCGGAGAATCTTCATCACTTGCAGGAAAAGTGCAACCTGAAATCTTGAAATTTTTAAAAGCACCTGGAACGAAAAATATGTTAGAAAATATTGTACAAAATGAATGGGAAAAGCTAAAGGATCGTCCAATTGTAGAAATGATTGATGGATTTGATTTTGAACCGGTCATTGCCAATGTGAAGAAGTATTTGACTGAACAATTGGCAATCGAAGAACGTTTAAGTCATAGCCTAATTTTTTATTTCCCAGAAGCAGCAGAATGGACACAAACAAAACTAGTACCCAAGCTTACTACTTTTGCATTTGCAGAAGCAGAAGCAAAATTAGAAGAAGTATTGCGTAAAATGAAATTAGAAGATATGGTAAAAGAGCAAGTCGATTCTTTCCCAGTCGAACGCTTGGAAGAAATTGTACTTGGTATATCAAAACGAGAGTTTAAAATGATTACCGTTCTAGGTGGAGTTCTTGGAGGTCTTATCGGGATTATTCAAGGAATCATTGTATTTATAACGGGATAAAAAAGGAGCAAATAGCATGATCAATATTTATGACGATATTAACAAATTAGAAGCAACATTACGTAAAACAAATGAGTTCGCAAACGTACAGGCAGCTGTTGGTGCTGTAAAAGCAGATGCTGAAGCCTTAGCATTATTCAAAAGCTTCCGTAAAATCCAATTAACCCTTCAAGAGAAACAAATGAAGGGTGAAGATATTGCTGGGGAAGAAATAGAATATGCACAAAAAACTGCGCAACTTGCGCAAGGAAATGAAAAAATTGCACAAATGCTTCAGGCGGAAATGGGATTAAGTCAATTAATCGAGGAAGTAAATCGTGTGTTAATTAAACCAGTGCAAGAACTATACGAAGGCATTTAACTTTAGATACTTGAAAGGGTCTCTCCAAAACAATTGGGGAGACCCTTTTTGTATTGTAAAGCAGGAATATTGTAATGGATGACGAATGTATTAACAATGAATGACTATTCTCTAACAAAGGGGAGAACGAAATGTATAACACGTTGACATTGGAAAAAGAAGGTAGAATTGCTACGCTAACTTTAAATCGACCAGAATCAATGAACTCGATGAATGAAATTATGATGCAGGAGCTAGCAGATTGTTTGGAATCTCTAAAAGAGGATACTTCTGTACAAGTACTACTGCTTAAAGGGGAGGGGCGTGCATTTTCAGCTGGTGGGGACATTAAAGCGATGATTGATCCAGAGATTAGATTTGATATAGAAGAAGTGATGAAATATGTTACTCGCATTGCATTAGCATTATATACGTTACCTCAAATTACAATAGCCTCGATACACGGTGCAGCAGCAGGGCTTGGTTTTAGTATCGTACTTGGATGTGATATCGTAATAGCAGAAGAAAATAGTAAACTAGCGATGAACTTTATAGGAATTGGACTAGTGCCGGACGGTGGAGGACACTTCTTCTTAAAAGAAAGAGTTGGAATTACAAAAGCAAAACAACTAATGTGGAATGGCCAGCTATTTACAGGGATAGAAGCTCGAAAAATTGACTTAGTGGATGAAATAGCATCTGATGGTCTTGGATGGGCAACCGCAACTTCCTACGCCCAAAAGTTACTACAATCGCCAATCGCAGCGATGATTGCCTCGAAAGAAATATTGCATGCAAGTAAATTAGAGGAACTGAAGTCCATACTAGAGCGAGAAGCCATAACCCAAACGGCAATGCGTAAAACTGCAGATCATGTAGAAGGGATAAATGCATTCGTGGAGAAACGTAAGCCTGAATTTAAAGGGATATAAAATTAGTCATAAAAACAGTAAAGGGATTATTAGCAGGAGATCAAGTACAATCGATCTCCTGCTAATTTTATGGAGTAAATATCCTTTTTAACTAACGCTATGATTATTCCAACTAAATGGACCATAATTCCAACTAAACACTTCAAAATTCCAACTAAACAAATTCCCCCAAAAACACACAAAAAAAGGACTAAAACCAAGTCGGTTTTAGTCCCTTCACAAGCTTACACATGAAATAATACAAGCTTCCCTGCACTATTTACTAAACGATGTGTTGTTTCAAGCAATCCTTTTTCTTCGATTACTGCTTCCCCTTTTTTCTTCGCTTCCTCATCGTTTTCGAAAGTCCATGTTTCTTCAACAATCAGCTTTCCTGTTTGTTCAAATGCAGTAAATTTATACGTTTTCATGAATCAACACCCCTTTTTTTCAATTATCTATATATTATACATTAAAAAATTTAAAAGATAAATGTAAAGTGAGCTTGACATACTTTCTGGAAGTAAAGTATACTTTACGTAAAGTTAGCTTTACAAAGGAAGTAGGAATCACGATGGAAAATTTAGTTAGAGAAAAGCGAGTGGCTCTAGGCATGACTCAAGATGAACTATCACTCATGCTGGATGTTTCTAGGCAAACGATTATTTCGTTAGAAAAAGGACGATATAATCCTTCTATTACACTAGCTTTTAAGCTTGCAAAATTGTTCCAATGTACGATTGAGGAAATATTTATATATGAGGAGGAATAGGAATGTATGAAAATTTTGATTTAGTCTCCTTTTTGATTGGGTTGCCACTTGCAATTATAATCATGACAATTGTGTTTCTAATTATGAGAAGTATAGGTAAGCAAAGAAGATGGTTTGATGAGCGCTATGTTAGAATCCATGAAAAAGCACGCTCTTTATCTTGGACTGTTACTACGATAACTATATTAATCGTGTGGATGATTATTATTTTTATGGAGGGTCCGGGGTTAGCTTTCTTCTTAATGACAGCGATTTGGGTAATTCATATGCTTTCTTATGCTATTGGGTCATTCGTTGCCAGTAAATCCAATTAAATCTAAGTGGAAAGGCGGTATGAAATTGAGAAGTAATACTAAATGGGCACTTGGAGTTTCCTTATTTGCTTTAATTGGTTTCCCAGTTATTTTTTTATTTATTTCATTACTTTCAGGTCAATGGAATTATTTAATAATCAGTATTTTTCCATCCTTTTCAGCAGGTCTCACTGGATTAATAATATCGCTTCAGCAATTGAAAAAAGAACGTAATTATAATTAGCAAAGGATAGAATAAGATTGTATACATTTGTTTGTATGCAATCTTTTCTTTATGATAAAATAAGAACAAATATTCGTTTTTGAGTGAGGTGGAAGCAATGACAGAAATTCGATTTCTCCATATAGCTGATTTGCATCTGGACAGTCCTTTTAAAGGGATTTCTTCTATTCCGCAAAGCAAGTGGAATGACATACGTGAAAGCACATTTAACGCTTTTACAAACATTGTGGAATATGCATTGGAAAATAAGCCAGATTTCGTGTTAATAGTTGGAGATATTTATGATGGGGAAAATCGTAGTTTACGTGCCCAACATTTATTTCAAAAAGGAATGGAAGCACTACAATCAGAAGGAATTCCTGTTTTCATTTGTTATGGAAACCATGATCATTTAAGTGGAAACTGGGTGCGGTTTCAGCTTCCAGACAATGTGCAAGAATTTGGAGGAGACGTGGAAACAAAAACATTAGATATTAAAGGGCAAAAAGTAAATATATCAGGATTTAGCTATAAAGAGCGACATGTTTTAGAAGGAATGCATACCTATTACCCGACTGCTAATGGACAACATATTCATATCGGAATGCTACATGGTAGTGTGGAAGGAAACGTGGAACATGATGTATATGCCCCTTTTCAAAAAAATAATTTAATAGCAAAGGGCTATGATTATTGGGCACTTGGCCATATTCATAAGCGACAAACTTTGCATGATGATCCACCGATTGTGTATCCAGGTAATACGCAAAGTCGTCACCGAAACGAAAAAGGGTTAAAAGGATTTTATGATGTCACCTTAACGAAACATAATGCAATGCTTCGATTTATACCGTCATCTGCATTTCTTTATGATGTAGTAGAAGTTTCTTGTGAAGGAATTGTTCATGCAAATGAATTAATAAAACATATCGAACTAACCTTAGACCACTACAGGAAAACAAATGGAAATGCATTGATTGAACTTATTTTAACGGATATTACAGAAGAGACAAACGAGCTTATTCAAGGTTCTTCTAAGGAAGAGTGGCTATTTCTCCTACAAGAAAACTTGGAGATGGATAGTCCGTTTATAATAGTGAAAGACTTGCATATAACTCACCCTAATAAAGATCGAAGAGAATTGAATATGCTTCTAGATATAATGAAAGAATGGGATTCTTCCGACTGGAAACATGTTTTAAAAGATCTTTATCGACATCCAAAAGGTAGCAGATATTTACCTACAATAGACGAACTGTTTTTGAATGAAACGTTACAAGAAGCAGAACATTTGCTTTCAAAAGTAGTGACAAAGGTGGATAAACAGTGAAAATAGAAAAACTCCATATATATGGCTTTGGAAAACATGAAAATGTAGAAATAAATTTAATGGATGGCATCAATGTCTTGTACGGGGAAAATGAAGCCGGAAAGTCCACCATCCAACAATTCATTTTGCATATGCTTTTTGGATTCCCACAAAAAAATGCACAAATATTAAGATACGAACCGAAAAGTGGGGCCAAGTACGGTGGAAAAATTCATCTAATAGATAAGCATGGAGCTCGTATAATAGTAGAACGTGTTAAAGGAAAAGCAAGCGGAGACGTTACACTATACTTTGAAGATGGCACCCGAGGTGGGGAGAAAGAACTTTCATCTTTACTTCATTCATACAGTCGTGCAGATTTCGAAGCAATTTTCTCTTTTTCATTGCTTCAATTGCAAGGCTTCGAAAAAATGACAGAAGAAGAGCTAACAAGAACGCTCCTTATATCAGGTACAACTGGGATGGACATGTTAACAAGTGTCGAAGCTCAATTTGTAAAAGAAATGGGAGAACTCTTTAAACCAACTGGGAAGAAGCCATTAATCAATCAAAAAATCGAAGAATTACGAGAATTAGAGTTAGCATGGAAACAAAAAATGGAAGAGACGCAAATGTATGAGCCCTCTATTAAACGTTTACTTGAACTTGAACTACTCATAACGAAAACGATCGAAGAGGAGAAAAATATCTCTGATCGATTACAACACTATTTAAGTTGGAAGCAACTAAAGCCCATAAAAGAAAAAGAAATAGTGTTGGAACAAGCGCTTGAAAAAGTAAAGCAAATAACCTTCCCAGTAGATGGAATACGTCGCTATGAGTTAATCAAGGATAAAGAAATTAGTGTGAAAATTATGCTTGAACAATTAGAGGAAGAGCTCGCTAATACAACAAATAATCACAAAGTTTTATCACAAGAAGAATTAGAAGCGCTACAAGCATTTTTAAACAAGGAAACCGAGTGGCATGAACAGAGAGCAAAACGAATACAAATAGAAGAGGAACAAAGTAAAACTTTGCAGAGCCAAATGCAACAATTAGCGCTAATTGGAGTAGATTGGGAAAAAAGTTTAACTCATATGGTTCAAGCGGATGTATCCATTGTGCAAGAAGATAAACTTGTTTCATTCCTTAAAAAACAGGAACAACTAGAACGACAAATCATTCAGGAAAATCGTTTATTACAAATGAAAAAAGAAGACCTCGAAAAACACCAAAATCATATAAACGAATCGAAACGATCGAACAGATCCTCTTCCGAGAAAAATAATGCAAACCGAATAGCTATTTTGCTTATTGGAGTCATTCTTTTACTCGGTTTAACTTTTAGCTTTCTTCAAGCAAATTGGATGATCGCTCTGACAACTGTCCTAATTAGTGTGATTGTTTACGTTGGCTTCACGTTCCTGCTTAGAACATTGCAACAATCAAATGATGTTCAAAAATATTCTAGTTTATTGTTGAAAGAACAACAGAAGTTAAAGGAGCAAATAGCACAACTCGAATATGCTATACGAGAACTAGAGCGAGAAAATAGTGAGATTTACCATCAGATACATTCATTTTTAACGAAGTACCATATTAGTAATGAGCTCTCACCTAGCCTATTGCCAGAGTTATTTAATAGACTCCGAATAATTCAAGAACAACAAATGATATTAGATCAAATGGAAGAGAAATTATATGAAGTGAGTAAAAGGTTTCAAATACTATTCGAACAAGCACAAGAAGTGGCAAACATTCATTTAATAGAAGATATACTTTTCCACCAACTTCGTGAACATTATTTAATAGAAAAGAGAAAAGCGGAAGAACAACAGTTTAAAGCTAAAAAAAATGTTCAAATTGAAACAAAACTACAGGAAACTAAATTAGTTCTTGCTGTATATGTAGAAAAAATTGGTGAGTTGTATAAAGAAGCGAATGTAGAAAATGAAGGAGATTATTACACTGCATCTAAACTTTATGAAGAAAAGCTAGCATTAGAGAAAGAAATCGAACAAATTAGAATGCAATTAGGTAATAGAGAAATTAATATCCATGAATTTAATGAAAGCTTTGAAATAGAGAACAAAGAAAAACTGCATGCCTTCCAACAAGAACGGAATCAATTGCTAGAAGAAAAAGCATCTCTCCAATATAAAACAAAAAAGTTGATCGAAAATGATGAACAAAGTGAAAAACTACAACAGCTTGAACAGAAAAAGACAGAGCTATATGAATTAGTGAAAAAGTGGGCTGCTTATAAGGCGATTGTAGAAACGATACAACAAACATTTGTGCAACTAAAGGAAGAACGCCTTCCGGAAGTATTGGAGTACGCACAGAGCTATTTCCGCACGCTTACAGGTAATGTTTATGAAGCGTTGGTCCTAACGCCAGAGGGAAATTTTGAAGCCGTCAGATCAAACGGACAGCGTTATAAAATTGCCGAGCTTAGCCAAGCAACAAAAGAACAAGCATATATTTCTTTACGAATTGCACTTGCAGTAGCGTTAAAAGGGACAACACCTTTTCCAATTATTATGGACGATCCATTTGTACATTTCGATCGTTTCAGGCTGCAACACATGGTACAATTAATGACAGAGCTACAGAAAAAACATCAACTACTGTATTTTACATGTCATGAAAATATGCGATATGGCTGGAAAGATGCACATATCGTTGAAGTAGCAGACATATTAGCCGGAAGTGGAGGGAATGTGAAATGAAAGGTATTACACAACTACGAGTAGGGGATCCAGTAGATCATTTCTTACTAATAAAACAATCAACAAAAGGGATAACAACTGTTGGCAAGCCATTTATGTCACTTGTTTTACAAGATAAAAGCGGCGATATCGAAGCGAAACTATGGGATACAAATGATGAGCACGAAAAGTTATACGCTGCTAGTCAAATTGTCCGTGTAGGAGGAGAAATTCAAGATTATCGAGGAAAGTTCCAGCTTCGAGTAAAAAGCATCCGTCCAGCAAAATCAGACGAACAGGTTACTATTCAGGACCTTGTGCCATCAGCTGAAAAGTCGAAAGAAGAATTAATGGAAGAAGTGATGCAATTTTTCTTCGAAATGAAAAATCCATTGATCCAGCGGGTTACGCGTCACTTACTAAAAAAACATCAACCTGCATTTATGACATACCCAGCGGCGACGAAAAATCACCATGATTACGCATCTGGTCTAATCGACCACGTTGTTTCCATGTTAAAACTTGCGAAAGCATTATGTGATTTATATCCAACGCTTAACAAAGATCTATTATATGCCGGCATTATTTTACACGATATCGGAAAAGTAATAGAGCTATCTGGACCGGTTGCAACAACATACACGACCGAAGGAAATTTACTTGGTCATATTACAATTATGGTCAATGAAATCTCAAAAGCAGCAGATGAACTTCAAATAGAAGGGGAAGAAGTTATGCTTCTTCAACATATGGTGCTTTCTCACCATGGAAAAGAAGAATGGGGAAGTCCAAAGCGCCCAATGGTTCGTGAAGCGGAAATCTTGCATTATATTGATAATATCGATGCAAAAATGAATATGCTAAATCGTGCATTAGACAAAACAAATCCAGGAGAGTTTACTGAACGTTTATTCCCGTTAGAAAACCGTTCATTTTATAAACCTACATTTGAATAATAACAAAAGCGAAAGCGCCTATGTTAGAGGAATACAATCTAAGTTCGCGACATCGTGGTGCTCCTGCGCAAAGCTCGTCGCAAAATAAAAAGATATTTCGCGACGACTGCATGACCTACACCCTGCAGGCCTCAGACAGGCAAATGGGACGGGAAGGCATCTTAAGTACGCCACATCCTGTGGCAAAGGACGCATGACCCGCATCGTGCGGGCCCGGGAGGCAGCTCCTCAGCCACCACAAGCGATTTTGTTTACAACGAGCTTGCGCAGGAGCACATGGTTTAACTGCGACGAGCTTGCGCAGGAGCACGGCGTTGGAGTCTAGAGGAAGAATCACTTGTAGAAAGTAATCTATATGCCATAGATTTTATAATTTCTTAAAGCACAAAAAAAGCGTAAAGGCTTATGCCCTTACGCTTTTTGTATGAGAAATTATTTACTTTCTTCTGTTGATGTATCTGCATCTTCAGTCGTTGTATCAGCAGTTGGTGCTGGTGTTTCAGCTGCAGCTAAAAACTCATCTAACGCTGTTTTTAAATCTTCATCCTTGATCTTGATATCAGCATCTTTCATCATTTTCGCTACTTTCGTTAATAACGTTGATGTATCTGCTTTTGCAAGTTTTAATTGTTTTTCAAGCTCGGCTTTTTTATCTTCGTATGATTCTTCAATCTCACGCTTGTCCGTTACTTCAATGATATGATAGCCAAAGCTAGATTGAATCGGCTCGCTTAGAACGTTTTTCTCCAATGCGAAAGCACCTTCTAAAAACTGTTGATCCATATTAGTTGCTTTGTTAAACCAACCTAAATCCCCACCAGTTGTTTGTGCCGCTTGTTCAATAGAATACTCTTTTGCAACTTCTGCAAAATCTTTTCCAGATTCAAGTTCCGCTTTCACCTTTTTAGCAGTCTCTTCATCTTCTACTACTATATGACGAGCTTGGATTTCGTTTTTGATATTTTCGTATTCAGCCTTTATTTCATCTTCTGTTACATCCACGTCTTCAACTAATGCTTTTTCTTGCATCAAGTTAAGTTCTATGAATTTTTTGTACGAAGATTCTGTATAGCCTTGTTGTGCGATTATTGCTTCGAAGTTTTCGCCATATTGCTTTTTGTCAGCTTCTAATTGCGCGTTTACTTCATCTTCTGTAACTTCATACTTCGATGCTAATACTTTTTCAATCATCAGAAGTTGAAATGCTTGATCTCCTATAGATGCTTTCATTTCTTCATATAAATCATTATGAGTGATATCTCCAACTTTAGAAGTAGCGATTACTTCGTCTTTAGTTGCTGAATCATTACTACAAGCGCCTAATGCAAGAACTGATGCTGCAAGTGTAAATGTTAATACTGTTTTTTTCATGGAATTCTCTCCTAACTTCTTGTTGCTGCAGTTGTAACTATAACATAAACGAAATAAAAACAAAAATGGTTCCCGTTCATTTGCCTACCGATTATTGAAAATATCGCATAGGATACATGGAAAAGGAGGTGTTTTTAAATGGGCGGACAATATAGCGGTGGCGGTTATGGTTCGGGTTCTGGCTTTGCTTTGATAGTTGTTCTATTTATTCTTTTAATCATTGTAGGAGCAGCGTTTATCTACTAATGAAGACGTGAACTAAGATCGTGTAAAATCGATCTTAGTTCCCTATGCATTTAAAGAGAAAAAAGAAATGACCCGAAATCATTCTAATGATTTGGGTCCATTTTTTCCTCTTAAACTGTGTAAAAAAGTTCTACGTAGAAGGAAACAAGAAGAATCGTAATAAGTATATTAATGGTACGAAAAATCTTCGGGTGTTTTTCTTCCGGAATTTCTTTTGACATAACTAAAGCGTATGTCATTCGGTTTATTTGTAGCAAATAAAATGCTGAGAATAGAACTAACGTAAATATGATCATGTCCAGACTCCCTTCATATACTAGTAAGCATATCAAAGAAGGAACGAATTTTACAAGTGTTACATTTTGCTAAGGATGGGTTGGAGCGATTAGAATTTCGAAACCAGCTTCTGTTTCTTCAATATATGCACTTTTTGGAGACTTGCTTAAATGCTTTACATATATTAAATCGATCAAACAAATACCACAATGGTACGCAAATAGCATAGTGAAATAATGTGAAAAAACAGGTATAAGTAATGCTCCGATTATTAAAACAAAATTGATAAATATAAAAGGTGCTAATAAAGAATAGATAAATCTGTTTTTATTAATTGGTTCAACTACTCTAATAGAAACAGTAGGTAGAAAACCAAATTGTTTTTTCTTTATGATCTTCACGTTATCACGAAACTTAAAAAGTGGAATGAAGTGTAGTAACTTATGAAGCGGGTAAATGCTTAAAAATGCTAGTGTGAATACTAGAAAATAATCATCTGATTTATTTGTGTCGTTAATAATACCTAACAAAACGTATGCGAAAGAAAAAACGATTATAACTAATAGAGAGGATAATAGAAATAACCTTTCTAAGCCATATTGTTTTTTTACATTAATTGTTTTCCAACAATGCAAAGTGTATGCAACTCCTGTAGAAGAGAATGAACTTCAGATACATACCATACGACTTTTACTATTAAAATGCAATACATAAATTATTAAGAATTATAGAGCGCTTACACTGACAAAATCTAATCTTTTTGGGTGAAAGATTCATCGATATTCTTAATAGAACGCTCAAATATTTCCATGAAGTCATCCCCATAAATATTCCGTATAACAGCCATTACATCTAAAAATTCTGGAAATTTACCATACAATTGTTTCATTGAACGAGAACCTTCGATAACAGAGTGAGGTGTATCATGATAATTTTCATACATTTCGTCGAGTAATGATTTTCCAGTTGTTGTAATTTCAACATATGTGTTTCGTTTGTCGGCGTCTCTTTTCGAAAAGGTAAGTAAACCGCGCTCTTCTAGCTTTTTAGAGAAATTAAAAGCAGTTGAAACATGCATTACCCCGAATTTTGCAACTTCGGATACTGTGGCACCTTGCAAATGATAAGAAATCCATAAAATATGATGCTCATTAATATTCAAGTCATAAGGTTTTATCCATGTCTGCCAATCTTTTTCTACAGCTTTCCACAGTGCCTTCGATAGCTGTGCGATACGCTGACTATAGAGCATTGCTTCTTTCATCGTATAAAACTGTTCAGTCATATGTATGCCTTCTTTCTCTATTATAATCTTTCAAATATTATAGCAAGAAAGTATGTAACTGAATACATATTATCAAAAATAAATAATAGTATTTTTATCATAAAAAAAAGATACCGCTCATCATAATGATTACGTGCATCTCTTTAAATTACATCTTTGGCTGTTTTTAACTAGATTAGAAAGTGGGCTAGTCCTACGTTTGCAATGGTACTTGTTTATCTGTACTTTTGGAGAGTGACGGACGAATGATTATTTTAAAAAATGCGTAGGGAAGCTACAAAATCGTATCCCTACGCATCAAAAACTCTCGGTAATGGAGTAGAACTGGTTCAGTTCAAAGTACTCCAAAAGCACCTATTTATAGGATACCTCGTGTGTTATCACCATTTACTAAACAATTTACCAGTTACATTTGGTTAATCAACAAGTGTGGCAGCAGCTTCTTTTCTCTTTGGTAACGCTTTTTCCATCTCTTCGATTGCTGATTGAATAGCGGAAATTTCATCTTGAAGTTTTGCTTGTAATGGTGCAGTTTCACTTTTCCATTGTTCCACATCTGCTTTAATCTCTTCAATAGCTTCTGGGATAACTTCTTTTGACTCTTTTGTTAGAGTGCGAATAGAATTTTTTAAATCTTGCATTTGAAGTTTTATATCAGATAGTTTGTCCAGAAAATCAGTTGAAGTGGATTTTAAGGAAATACGTACTTCATTACCCGACTTTGGAGTGGATAACAATACTGTAGTAGCCCCAGCTAACACGCCCGTTGCAATCCCTAAAAATAATTGCCCTATTTTCATTTGTGCTCACCCCTTATTATTATATTATTCCTTTATATATCATAATTAAAACATATTAATTAAAACAAAAAAAGCTTTCCTTCGAAAAGGAAAGCAAGTAATTTTATGCTGTAAGTGCTGTTTCAAATTTAGACCGTTTAATTAATTTGCCGATAATCGGATAGATAATAAAGAATGCTACTGCATTAATCACAATTGCTGGAAGAACTACTAAAACGAATAATTCCCCGAATACTGCACCTGCTCCAAAAACAAAAATCGCAGTTGATAAAAATACCGTACCCGATACAAGTGTTCCTATACATGTAAGAACTACAGCTACAGGTAATTTGTTAGCAAATTTAGTAAGTAATAGTACTAATCCAAAGAAGACAAATGCTGTTACCGATTTATCAATAATGTTCGGAACAAATCCACCTGGAAATGTAGAAAACAATCCTGAAATCACACCTGTTGAAATGCCAAGTAGAAACACACTTTTAACTTCAGGGAACAATAGAATTCCTATAAACATCATCGTTAACATGAAGTCTGGTTTCATCCCACCATTAATTCCAGGGATAATAATATAAAGTACTGCACCGACCCCTATTAATAGGGACATTAATACTAGATTTTTCGTATTCAATTCTCATCTCTCCTCAGCTTTTCTAAGCTCTATTTGTTTAAATCCCTCTAACGTATCCTCTTGATCGTTAGCAAGAATCTTACCATTGATTGTATGTCTAATTTCCCTAAAATGCAATAACTAGTTTGAAAGTTTTTCAGCTAATTCTTTTGCTAAACCTTGAATAACTTCCGGTGTAAATGTTTTTTCTTTCGTAAGCCAAGTTGGACGGAAGCCATCCGTTTGATCATAACGAGGGATAAAGTGTAAGTGAAAATGGAAAACACTTTGTCCAGCAGGGGCTCCATTATTATTGAGCAAATTCATGCCAACAGGTCCAAATGTTTCTTTAAGAACAGAAGCGATCTTTGGTACTACTTTAAATAAATTACTTGCTTCCTCTTCCGATAAATCATATACATTCTCTTTGTGATTTTTGGGGATAATAAGTGTATGTCCTTTTGTTAGTGGCTGTATATCCATAAAAGCATATACATGTTCGTCCTCATAAATTTTCGCACTTGGAATAGAACCGTCAATTATTTTGCAAAAAATACATTCACTCATGGAAAAACCTCCTATTCATTGTTACCAATAGTTTAGCATATAATAGGACAACTTAGAGAAGATTTTTCGTACAGGTTTTGGTAAACTATTTAGAAGAGATGAGGTGCGAGAGATGACAGTATTAGAACTAACTAACGTAACAGGTGGCTATACAAGAAAGCCAGTGCTACATGATTTAACTTTTTCCATTGGAAAAGGGGAGTTAGTCGGATTAATAGGATTAAATGGAGCAGGAAAGAGTACAACTATTAAACATATTATCGGAACGATGAACGCTGCAAAAGGGGAAATTCTACTTAACGGAAAATCGTTAAAAGATGATCCAGCAACGTATCGAACTTCTTTTTCGTATATACCCGAAACGCCAGTATTGTACGATGAGTTAACATTAAAAGAACATTTAGAGCTAACTGCAATGGCTTATAATTTGGAACCAACAGTATTCGAGGCAAGGAAAGAGTCTCTATTAAAAGAGTTTCGAATGGAGAAACGATTGAATTGGTTTCCAGCACACTTTTCTAAAGGAATGCGTCAAAAAGTAATGATTATGTGTGCATTTTTAGTAAATCCTGATTTATATATTATTGATGAACCTTTTGTAGGGTTAGATCCATTAGGTATTCAATCGCTCCTTGATCAAATGAAAGCAAGAAAAGAAGAAGGTGCTTCTGTTCTCATGTCTACACATATTTTATCGACAGCCGAGAAATATTGTGATCGAATCCTTCTGTTGCATAATGGGAAAATACGTGCACAAGGAACGATGAATGATCTACGGGTTGCTTTTAATAGGCCACATGCGACATTAGATGATTTATATATCGAAATGACGAAGGAACAACAAGATGAACAATTTGCGTGAAATATGGGGTAAACGTTTCGTTTTTTATATAAATGAATTACAAAAATACTTAAAGTATATCTTCACTGGACATATAGCGATTGTATTTGTTTTCGTAATAGGTGCAGGGGGATATACGTATAGTGAATGGCTAAATACAGCTCCGAAGGATTTTCCCGCTTTTTTAGTTGTAGCTTTCATTTTAAGTATCCTAATAGCGATTAGTTCACCAACTACATTAATGAAGCACGCAGATAGTGTGTATTTTCTGCCGTTAGAAACAAAGCTTAAGGAGTATATTAACTTAGCATTGAGATGGACCTTCTTTTCATCTGTTTTTCTTACGCTTGCGGCATTTCTTGTTTCTATACCGCTACTTACGAAAGTCGCGGGTGCTACGAAAAATGAGGTTTTGTCTTTTTTTATTTTTGTTCTAATATTGAAATATTGGAGTATTCACACGGAATTTAATTATCGTTTTGCTTCGAATGGAAGATCTGTATGGGTTGACCGTTTTATACGTTTTCTTTTGTTATTTGCAGCGCTCTATTTCTTATTGAGTGGAAATTATGTGTTTTTAATCACGATTGTTATTATTCAACTAATATATGCAATCGTATGGCAGAAGAAAAAGAAAGAAGTACCGTTTCCATTTGAACATTTTATCGAAGTGGAACAATCGCGAATGATGCGGTTTTACCGATTTGCGAATTATTTCACCGATGTTCCGCATATTCGAGGGATGACGAAAAGAAGAAGATGGCTGGATGTCGTTTATAATCTTGTTCCATATGCGCAAAAAAATAGTCAGCTATATTTAGTGTTACGAACTTTTATCCGCACAAATGATTATTTCTACTTATGGGTAAGACTTACGGTAATATCGGTTATTGGAGTGATTTTTATTCCGTTTCCAGTTGTTGCGATTATTTTCACAGGTGCGCTTGCTTTTGCAACAGTTGTACAGTTGCGCCATGCGTTATTAGCTGGACACGAGTTTCGAATGGATCAGTTATTTCCGATTGAGCCGAATGCTAGGAAATGGGCAGTTAATAAATTTATGCGTATGATTCAATTCGTACAAGCAATATTAGTACTTATCGTAGTTTTAATACAAGGTGAACTTGAGCCTCAATCGCTCTTCATCCCAATTGCGGTATACATTGTATCGGAACTAACGATTCGAATGAGTAAGAAATAAAGAAAGGCTGTCAGTTATTGACAGCCTTTCTTATGCTTTAGGAAATTATAAAATCTATAGTATCTGGATAACTTTCTACAAGTAATTCCCTGTCCAGACCCCAGCGCCTTGCTCCTGCGCAAGCTCGTCGCAGTTAAAATCATGTGCTCCTGCGCAAGCTCGTCGCAGTTAAAAACATGTGCTCCTGCGCAAGCTCGTCGCAAACAAAATCGCTTGTGGTGGCTGTGGAGCTGCCTCCTCGCTTTTCCTCTTATTTCGTTTGATATTGAATAGCAGCTGTTCCTAATGTTTTCGCTGCGATGAGCATTGCGCGCTCGTCGAAGTCAAACTTAGGACTATGATGTGGGAAAACTTCCCCTTGTGGCATCGCACCTGTAAAGAAGAACGTTCCAGGAACCACTTCCATATAATATCCAAAATCTTCTCCAATCATTAGAAGCTCTGACTCTTTTACTAGATCTACACCAGGCACGTCTTTTGCAACTGTTGCTAGAAATTCGGTTTCTTCTTCATGATTAATAACTGGAGTGTATCCTCTATCGAAAACGAATGAATACGTACAATCAGCAGCTAGACATGTACCTTCAATTACCCGTTCTAATTCCCGTTCCATTAAGTCCCTTACGTCTGCATCAAAAGTGCGTACTGTACCAGCGAGTTTTGCAGTGTCTGCAATAATATTAAAAGCATTCTCAGCAACAAAAGAACCGACGGAAAGAACGGCAGATTGTGTAGGATCTACTCTTCTCGCTACTAATTGTTGCAAATTTACTACAAGCTGAGAGGCTACAACGATTGCATCCTTTGCTTGATGCGGATTAGCCCCATGTCCGCCTTGTCCTTGAATAGTAATTTCAAAACGATCCGCTGCCGCCATAATTGGACCAGACTTATATTCAATTGTTCCAAGTGGATACAAGGACCATAAATGAGTACCGAAAATAGCGTCGACACCTTCTAGACATCCTGCTTCAATCATCGGTTTTGCCCCACCAGGAGCGTATTCTTCCGCATGCTGATGGATAAATACGTACTCTCCAGCTAACTGGTCTTTTAATTCATTTATCGTACGCGCAAGAATGAGCAGGGTTGCAGTATGGCCATCATGTCCACATGCATGCATAACACCATCTACAGTAGATTTATATGGGACATCTTTTTCATCTTGAATTGGTAATGCATCGAAATCTGCGCGAAGTGCAACAGTTTTACCAGGTAATGCTCCTTTTACTCTAGCAACAACGCCATTTCCACCAACATTTGCTTGAAAAGGAATTTCTAAATTTGTATAAAAGTCTTGAATATATTGAGCGGTTTTCGTTTCTTTAAATGATACTTCTGGATGCATATGTAAGTAACGACGGATTTCGACCATCTCTTCAAATGCACTATCTAATTTTTCCGATAATTCTAATGTCATAAACTTAACCTCCATTTATCTTTTTACCATTATAACAAAAAAGTAGACTATTAGTTCTAATGGATTCTTTACCTATCTCCAACATTGAAAATATAATTTAAATGTATATCAAATGAATTTTTTCAAAAGAAAATAGTAAACCGCCCCTAAGCAATAGCAAGTATTGGGTGGTTTACTTATCTTTACGCCTATGAAGCGCTACTATTTTATTGCAACACTGTTGGGTGTTGAAGCATCAAACATTCATTTTTTATAGATGCAAGCTCAATGTATATTAGACCATAGTCTATTAAACATCTATATAATATTAGGCTTCTTCATTTATAGATGAATAAGTTGAGACATAAGGGGCACTTGTGAAGATTCGTTGCTTATCTGCGACCTCATCGAAATTCATTGGATGGGATTTTGCCCATACTTCATAGCTGTTTGGACCAGACCATTCTGTTAAAATAATGTAAGTTTCTGATTTGATTGGTTTTAATACACGTAGCGCGATAAACCCTGGCTCAGATTGAAGTGTTGGTGATAAGTTTGTATATTTAAATTCAAAAATGGGTTTACCTTCGTCGGAAAGGGGAATATTTTGTATGGCGAAATAACCCTTTTCAGAGAATTGACCAAAAGCTTCTAAAATTTCATATTTTCTTGGAGCTTGGAAAACAGATTTTTGGGGAGTTTCATGGATAAGTACAGAATTACCTATTCCATGCAATGCATATATTTGCTCATTGGGATGTTTCTTTTTTATGGATTCCATAAATTCTGGTGTTCCTGAAGTTATATAGAGATTCATACTAGTACCTCCTAAATTTGTTTGTTGCTTATACTTTTCCCCTAAATGCAAACTTAAAAACACATTGACCGGATTATAACGAAGAAACAGGACAAATTTATGACAATTACACTATATACCTATACAATAGGAAATAGAACGACTATAGTGGAGACGTATATTAGAAAAACGACCGTAGATAGAAGAAAGGCAGGAATTTTGAATGACTACTTTTAATGATACACTGCTTCGTGCAGCCCGTGGAGAACAAGTGGAGCATACGCCAGTTTGGTATATGAGGCAAGCAGGTAGATCTCAACCTGAGTACAGAAAAATAAAAGAAAAGTATTCTTTAGAACAGATAACGCATGAACCAGAATTATGTGCATATGTTACACGTTTGCCAGTGGAAAATTACAATGTAGATGCAGCGATCCTGTATAAAGATATTGTAACACCTTTAACTGGAATCGGCGTAGATGTGAAAATAAAAGCTGGTGTGGGACCAGTAATTTCAAATCCAATCAGCACGGTGCAAGATGTATATAATCTTGGCGATTTATCTCCAGAAGATGATGTTCCATTTGTATTAGAAACGATTAAATTGTTAACAACTGAACAGTTGAGTGTTCCATTAATCGGATTTGCAGGGGCTCCATTTACACTGGCAAGCTATATGATAGAAGGTGGTCCTTCGAAGAGCTATAACAAAACAAAAGCGTTTATGATTTCGGAATCGCAAGCATGGTTTACATTAATGGACAAACTTGCTGATATGACTATCGTATATATTAAAGCACAAGTAAAAGCAGGTGCTAAAGTGATTCAAATTTTCGACTCTTGGGTCGGGGCTTTAAACGTAGCAGATTACCGTATTTTCATTAAACCGGTGATGACAAGGATTTTTACGGAACTTCGTGAGCTTGGTGTTCCATTAATAACATTTGGTGTTGGTGCAAGTCATTTAGCAATGGAATGGCATGACTTACCTGTAGATGTAGTTGGACTCGATTGGCGTCTATCAATTGAGGAAGCGCGTGCAAAAGGATTGACTAAAACGCTTCAAGGGAACTTGGATCCATCGTACTTAATCGGAGACTGGGCAGAAATCGAAAAACGTGCAAAAGTCATTGTAGAGCAAGGCGTAGCACAACCAGGTCATATATTTAATATTGGTCACGGTGTATTCCCTGAAGTGAATCCGGATACATTAAAACGTTTAACAACATTCGTACATGAATATAGCCGTGAACTTATTGCAGCAAAATCTAACTAAACTTTTTTGAGGTGACAATGATGAAAAGAACGATGGGATTATTAGTAATGGCATATGGAACACCATACGAAGAAGCAGATATTGAACGTTACTATACACATATTCGTCACGGACGTAAACCAAGTGAGGAACAATTAGCTGACTTAACTGGTCGTTACAAAGCGATTGGTGGAATTTCACCTTTAGCGAAAATTACGAAAAACCAAGCACAAGGTTTATGTAATCGTCTAAACGCAGTACAAGATGATATCGAATTCAAATTGTATATTGGGTTAAAACATATTGAGCCTTACCTTGAAGATGCCGTTGCACAAATGCACAAAGATGGAATTACAGAAGCAGTATCTATCGTATTAGCACCTCACTTCTCTACATTCTCAATTAAGTCATATAATGGTCGCATTAAAGAAGAAGCTGAGAAATTAGGTAATTTAACGATAACTTCTGTAGAAAGCTGGTATGATGAGCCGAAATTCATCCAATATTGGAATGAAAAAGTAAGCGAAGCATTTGCAGCAATGCCGGAAGAACAACGTGAAAAAGCTTGTTTAATCGTTTCTGCTCACTCTCTTCCTGAAAAAATTCTTTCTATGGGAGATCCATATGCAGATCAGTTAAATGAGACAGCAGATTTGATTGCAAAAGCAGCAGGCGTTAAAAACTATGCCGTTGGTTGGCAAAGTGCTGGACAAACTCCAGAGCCATGGATTGGACCAGATGTACAAGATTTAACTCGTGAATTACACGAAGAAAAAGGCTATACAACATTCGTGTATACGCCAGTAGGTTTCGTAGCAGAGCATTTAGAAGTGCTATACGATAACGACTATGAGTGTAAAGTCGTATGTGACGATATTGGAGCTACATATGTACGCCCGGCAATGCCAAATGATCAACCATTATTCATCGATGCAATGGCCGATGTTGTGTTAAAACAACTTCGTGCGTAGATAGACAATATAATCCCCAAAAGCCACTATTAATTGGCTTTTGGGGATTTTTATGTCCGCTTTAAATGCACATAGAACACACTTATCTAAGTTTAAATTTATTAATCATTTTGTTTAGTTGTAAAATGTCGGTCTTAGTTGTAATCTTGAGGAATTAGTTGTAAATTTGTGACGTTGATCAGTTTGTTATAAAAGGATTTTTTATCCAAAGTCTTCTAATTTTTTTTTATGCTTGGATAGAATTTCAAACTTTTTTCACACGTTTTCTGTAAAATAGCTCTAGGGGGGTATGAACTTGAGAAAGCTTAGTATATTGTTCATCTTGTTTTTGCTTGGTGCGTGTGTACAGCCCTCATTACCGTCCATTGATCCATCTGATGATTTCGTTGCAAGTTTGAATACTGTAGATGGAACAATCGATTTCATTTCTACAGAGCAGGAAGTGATGGAAAGTTGGCAATTGGATGCTACATATACGGGATTTACATTAGTGTCAGATGACCTCCTATTACTATATGGATTTACGCTGAAGGAAGCGGTTCTTATCCAGTTATCTACAGGTAAACAGCTGGCAACACTGGATGTACAAAAAGGAACAACCTTTGCATACGCTTATGAAGAAAACATCTACATAGCAAATGGAAAAGAAAATACTGTTTCACTTTTCAATAATAAAGGGGAACCCCTAGGACAAGCTGCTACTGGGAATTATCCGATGTCGATGATTGCACATGACGGCAATCTATACGTAGTAAACTTCAAAGATGAAATTCTTTCTATTTTTTCATTAGATTTAACAGAAAAAAACAAATGGGACATCCCGAATTCTTCGCATGGACTTCTCGTAAATGGAAATGAACTATGGCTCGGTGGTCATGGTGCTGGCAGTAGTCCTAATCGTTTTATTAAAAGATATAATATAGCGACTGGAGAGTTGCTCGGTGAAATAGAAGCGCCGATGATGCCGATTAATATGACGAAGGCAGCAAACGGGAATATCTATGCAGTGAGTCATGGAAGTAGCACTGTTTATGAGATATCAGAAGAGGGTGAAGTGCTAGCATCATTCAAAGCAGGTGCGAACCCTTTTTCTATCGCAACATTTAGAGATAATATCGTATTATCAGGTTATGATGATTATCAACTATACTTTATCCAATCAGGTAAAGTAACGAATGAACTGCAAGTAGGAAAAGGTCCATTTCAGTTAGTCGTAAGGGAGGCGAGCAAATGACAACGATATTAGTAGTAGATGATGAACAAGATATGCGAGGATTAATTGAATTGCATTTGCAAAAAGCTGGTTATGGTGTGTTACACGCTGAAAATGGAGAAGACGCAATTAAAATGGTTCAATCGTTTTCAATTGATTTATTATTACTTGATGTCATGATGCCTGGGAAAAGTGGCTTTGAAGTTTGCAAGGATTTAAGAGAATTTACATCGATACCCGTCATATTTCTTACCGCGTTAGATGCGAAAACGGACTTAGTAAAAGGACTTACGCTTGGTGGGGATGATTATGTCATTAAGCCGTTTACCTCGATCGAACTAATTGCGAGAATAAATGCTATTTTAAGAAGAACAGGAATAGTATCGAAAGAGGATAAGCTTATAAAAGGGATTTTAGTAAATGAACCGGCTGGCAGACAAATATTACGAAACAATCAAAAAATTAATCTTACGCTCAAAGAATATGAACTACTTCATCTATTTATGGATAATGAAGGGATCGCGTTCTCTAGAGAGCAGCTACTAGAAAGACTTTGGGGATTGGATTATGAAGGCGGAACACGGACAGTAGATACACATATTAAAACGCTTCGATTAAAGCTCGGTAACGTTGCAGGAAAATATATTGAAACCGTTTGGGGAATTGGCTATCGTTTTGAGGTAATAGAATGAAAAAGCTATCGGTTAAAATATGGATATTGTTACTCATTTTTATTACAACGACGATTGTATTTTTGGTTATTTTTACGAACTTTTTGTATGAGGGACTTTACGTACAACATACTGAAATGTCTATGAAGGAAGTTGCTGAAAATTTGCAACGTACATATGATGGTGGTGCCGTTACGAATGCATTTATTAAACAAACCGAGGATTATAATCGTTTTTCAGATGTGGAAGTATTTACGGTAAGAAATCCGAGGGAACTAAGTGCATGTCTACCTTTTGATATCGATTATGATACATTAATCGGAGCAGAAGAACGAGCGGAATTGATAGATGGGAACCCAATAACAAAACGTGGGTACGAAAAGCGATTTGATAGAGATGTAGTATCGGTTATTTATCCACTTGTTGATGAGAATAGATTAGAAGGAATTATTTATGTATATGTTCCTTTAACGAAAATTACAGAAATGGCGTCGAGTGACGCACTTTTTTTAATAGTAATTGTTTCTCTTTTATTAATCTGCTTAGCATATATAAGCTTGAAAAGTCTGCAAAGAGTGTTAAAACCATTAGCCATTTTAAATGAAGCAGCGCTGGATATGGCTGCAGGAAAGTATGATACACGAGTCAAAATGGATTCTCAAGATGAAGTGGGAGAGCTTGCAAAAAGTTTTAACCAAATGGCAACATCCATTCAACAAGAAGATGACAAGAAGCGAAACTTTCTCTCTGTCGTTTCACATGAACTTCGCACTCCGATTAGCTATATTAAAGGGTATGGAGAGGCATTTGAACAAGGACTTGTACCAGAAGAGAAAAAGGCAGAAATATATACTCTCATCGTGCGAGAAGCAAATCGTATGCAGAAGCTAACGAATGATTTGTTAACCGTTGCAAGATCGGAAACGTTAGAAGAAGTAGAAACTAATCCGCTCGTTTTAGCAGAAACAATCCGTGAAGTAGTACAACTTCTAAGACCAATGGCGAACGAAAAAGAAATAACGTTTGCTATTTCGATAGATGAAGAGACAATTTTATGTGCAGACGAACAAAAGACAAAGCAAGTACTTATAAATATCTTAGAAAATGCCATTAGATATTCTCCTAATACATCTAAAATTGCAATATCGAATAAAACAACTAAAAAAGAAACGACTATTCATATTGCAGATGAAGGATGTGGAATAGAAATGGAGCATCTAACACATATTACGGAACGTTTCTACCGTGTGAATAAGGCAAGAAGCCGATCAGATGGAGGAACGGGACTAGGGTTATCCATTGCTGCGCAATTAGTAGAAGTGCAAAATGGTAAACTTGCATTTGAAAGTGAAGTAGGAAAAGGAACTACCGTATATATTACACTACCAATTTGGGAGGATTCATTCGCATGAAAAAAATCATAGCAGCGTTTACTTTAACAGCAATGGTGTTAACAGGTTGTGGAGCGGAAGAAGCAAATCAGGAGGAAACCACATTTCAAGAAATCGTTGTACAAATACAAACAGCTGAGCAATTACCAGTAGGAGAGGAAGTTGTTTTATCTGTCAAAGTGTCCCAAGGAGAAAAAGCAGTTGACGACGCGGATGTAGTAGAATTCGAGGTGTGGGAATCTGGTTTACGTGATGAAGGGCAAATGATAGAAGGAACATTTACAAAAGATGGTGTATATGAAGCGAATTATACATTCGATCATGACGGGGTCTATTATATGCTTGCTCACACTACTGCGAGAGGTCTTCATACAATGCCAAAACAAAAGCTAACAGTTGGAAGCCCAGATTTGAGTATAGTATTACCAGACGAAAACGATGATACAATGCACAACAGTCATTAGAAATACTTGCAAATAGAATAAGCAGAGCGTAATATAGTGACTAGATGACCGGAATGGTTTTCTGGTCATTTTTAATGGGAAATGGAGTGTTTCTAAATGGATCGAAAACAAGAAATTTTAGAAGCTGCAACGAGATCTTTTTCGCTTTTCGGATATAAAGCTACGACCATGGAGCAAATAGCGAAAATCGCAAACGTAGGTAAAGGGACTATTTATACGTTTTTTGAAAACAAAGAAGTTCTCTTTCAAGAAATTGTGCGAAGAATGATTTGTGAGATGAAGCAGGTGGCAACGAATGCAATTCAAGAAGGTGCTTCTTTTGAAGAAAATGCACATGCTGCGTTGATGAAAATGTTAGAATTCAGGGAAACCCATCAACTATATGCCAAAATTGTGGATGAAGAAAAAGATTGGCGAACACCAGCTGTCAAACAAATGCTGCATCAAACGGAACAGGCTATTGTCACGTTCATTAAAGAGAAGATTGATAAGTATGTGGCAAAGGGTGAATTGAGACAAATAAATAGCGAACTTGTAGCATATTTATTATTTAAGGCTTATCTTGCTTTTATCAACGATTGGAATGTGACGCATGACGAATCTTTATCCGAATTAGAAATCGCAAACTTTTTTCAAGAAACAATTTTTCGCAGTCTCTTAGTTTGAGACTTGTTTTTTTTATGAAAAATGACTAAATGAATGAAATGGTCAATTAGTTTTTGGAGGAGATAAATTGATTAAATCAGAGTGGAAATATATTTTTACAGATAAAAAAATGCTTATTTCTATTGTTGCTGTATTATTTATTCCGGTTTTATATGCAGCAGTGTACTTATGGGCTTTTTGGGACCCTTATGCAAACTTGAGTAATTTGCCAGTAGCCATTGTCAATTCGGATGAAGGTGTAGACTTTGAAGGCGAAGAGCTGATACTTGGAGACGAATTGGTAGATAAGTTAAAGGAAAGTGATCAATTTAACTTTATTTCCGTGAAGAAAGAAGATTCAGAGCATGGATTATTAAATCGGGATTATTATTTATTGATCGAAATACCGGAAAATTTTTCACAACATGCAACGACTTTATTGGATGAGCATCCTCAAAAAATGGTCCTTTCCTATAAGGCAAATCAAGGGAATAATTTTCTTTCTGCCCAAATTGGAGAAACGGCAATGGAGCGTATTCGTACCGAGGTGAACGAAGAAGTAACGGCGACTTATGCCGAGCAACTTTTCGACTCCGTTACAAAACTGGGTGATGGATTCGCGGAAGCTTCTGACGGAGCTGGCCAATTAAAAGATGGTGCAACGGATCTTAATAATGGTGCAAGTGACTTAAAAGGATATTTGGAGCAATTAATAAGTAGCACAGTGGAGTTAAAGGACGGGACAAATACGATTGCTTCTGGTATTCAAACCGCAGCAGATGGTTCTAGCCAATTAAATAAAGGACTAGCTACTCTTTCCGAGGGGGCTACCCAACTAACAGACGGTATAGACGGAGCAGTAACTGGAGTAGCAACCTTAAAATCAGGAATTGACGAGTACACAGCTAATGTCGGCAAATTAAACGAAAGCTACCAATTACTAAGTGAAAAAGACAAAGCGTTCATCGATTCTTTTAAACAAATAGAAAACAGCACACCCTCATTGAATGATAGTGCTAAGGAATTATCGAAAGGGTCATACGAAGTGACGTCTGGAATAGTGGCTCTATCTGAACAAATTTCAAAAATAAGTACAGGGCTACCCGCAGAACAAGCTACTGCACTAATAGAAACGATGCAACAAGTACAGTCTGGAAGTTCTACTATAACAGCTGGATTAACAAAACTAGCAACTGGGACAGATGCTTTATCTAGTGGAACTACCAAGGCATATGACGGGGCAGCGCAGTTAAGTGCAGCATATGCACAAGTAGGGCAAGGAATAGAACGTTTACATGAATCTTCCGCGGCATTAGTAGAAGGTGCATCTAATTTAGCAAATGGAACATCTACACTTGCTACAAAAATGAACGAATTTAATGCGGGTGTACAGCAAGTTTATCAAGGTTCTACTAATTTAGTGAGTGGATTAACTCAATTAGCAGATGGCACATCCCAATTACAACATGGAACTGGGACACTTGCAGCGAGATCAGGAGAACTTGTAGACGGATCGTTAAAACTAGTGGATGGAACAAAAGAGTTAATAGATGGAACAGATTCGTTACAAACGAGTTTACAAGAGGCAAGTGACGAAGCAGGAGAAGTGAATGCGACGGATGAAACGTATAAGATGGTTGCATCCCCAGTAGATGTTAACGTGGAGGAAGTAAATGCCGTTCCGAATTATGGAACAGGTTTAACTCCTTATTTCTTATCACTTGGCTTATTTGTTGGTGCACTTATTATTTCCGTTGTTTTTCCATTAGTACAGCCAGCGATAAAACCAACAAGTGGGACATCTTGGTTTGCAAGTAAAGCATTAGTACTTGCGGTAGTTGGAATTTTACAGTCTTTAATTGTCGTTTCAATTGTACTATTTGGACTTAAATTAGAAGTTGAAAGCGTTGGGATGCTCATTTTGATCGCTATTATTACAAGTTTTACGTATTTAGCGATTGTCCAATTGCTTGTATCGATGATGGATAACCCAGGTAGATTTATTGCGATTCTTATATTGATTCTTCAATTGTCCACAAGCGCGGGTACATTCCCGTTAGAATTGATACCGCAGCCATTACAAATTTTTAATAAGTTGTTACCTATGGGGTATTCGATCCAAAGCTTTAGAGCGGCAATATCAACGGGGGATGTTGGTTATTTTTGGTACAATAATAGCGTTTTAATCGGATTTATGGTCGTTTGTTTAGCCTTAACATTCGGTTACTTCCTGTTATTGTTCAAAAAACGTTATTCTAAACAAACAGCAGAAGCATAATATAAAGCGCTTATTCCTTAAAAGGAGATAAGCGCTTTTGCTATTCAAAAATAAGAAATAAAAGGGATGGTGATTTTACAGTGAATGGTAAAGGGTAACGGAATGGAGTGTGAAAGTAACCAGTTTACCTGCCAGAGCAACTATTGCATCAACAAGAGCAACTAATCCGTTGACGAAAGCAACCAAATCATCTATCAGAGCAACCAAAAAAAAGCCAACTAGAAAGGGGAGGATCTAGTTGGCATTTCTAATGAAATTACAAGTTACTGCATTTGTCGCAGTGATTTCCATAGCACTCATGTTGTTCTTCGATGGTCTCGCCGCATGTAGCGCATTTCTTTTTAGGCAGGTTACGGAAAAATTCAAGTACGTTTTCTAACATATTTGTTCCACCTCCATCTGTTATATAACTGTTAAAGTTAAATACATTGTAATATAACACAGAATCTTTTGTCAACACATTATTTCGTTTTTTGTTAAAATAGGAATAAAGGAGAGATAAACATGTATTTTATTGATAATAAAGGAATTACTGACCCACGTATTAACCTTGCAATTGAAGAGTATGCATTGAATACAATGGATATAGAAAAAGATTCTTTTCTATTGTTTTACATAAATCAACCTTCTATCATCATTGGAAGAAACCAAAATACAATAGAAGAAATTAATACAGATTTTGTAGAGAAAAACGGGATTATACCTGTCCGCAGACTTTCAGGTGGAGGTGCTGTGTACCATGATTTGGGGAATTTGAATTTTAGCTTTTTAACGAAAGATGATGGGGACAGCTTCCGTAATTTTAAAAAGTTTACACAACCAGTTGTCGATGCATTGCAAAAAATGGGTGTGAATGCGGAACTATCGGGACGCAATGATATACTAGCAGAAGGAAAGAAAATCTCAGGAAATGCCCAGTTTTCTACACGTGGAAGAATGTTTAGCCATGGTACATTAATGTTTAATACGGAAATTGATGCAGTCGTTTCCGCATTAAAAGTAAGTAAAGATAAAATCGAGTCAAAGGGTATAAAATCAGTTCGAAGCCGTGTAACGAACATTGCTGAATTACTTACAGAACCAATGACCATTGAACAATTCCGTGCCGAAATTCTTTCCTCTATTTTCGATGGAACAGAAAATATACAGTATTGGGAGCTAACGGATGAGGATTGGAAAAATATTCATAAGCTTTCAGAGGAACGTTATCAACAATGGGATTGGAACTACGGTAAATCGCCTAAGTTTAATATGAAGCATTCACACCGCTTCCCAACAGGCGGTGTAGATGTTCGCTTAGAAGTGAATAAAGGTATTATAGAAGAAGTGAATATTTATGGTGACTTCTTTGGCGTTGGAGATATTAAAGAAGTGGAAGAGTTACTAACAGGAAAAGTGTATAGTAAGCAAGCAATTGAAGAATCATTAGAGTCGATTGACGTACCGAAATACTTTGGTGGCATTTCGAAAGAAGAACTAGTACAACTTATTTACTAATTTGTTCGAGTTAGCAAACAGATGATACGTAACTCTAAAGATTAATATGAGTAATAATGGAAGAGTCTAACATACTAACGTATGGGAGACTCTTTTTTGATATAATATAGAAAGAATAATGTTTTCAAAAGGAGGATTTTATTGATGATACACCGTGTGTTAGTAGTAGAAGATGACCTGAAAATCGCATCACTACTTGCAGATACTTTGAGGAAATACCATTACGAAGTACATACAATTGAAAATTTCGATCATATAATCGAGGAGTTTACAGCGTTCGATCCTCATATTGTACTATTAGATGTGAATTTGCCATCTTATGATGGCTACTATTGGTGTCGTCAACTCCGTCAGCTAACTACTTGCCCAATTATTTTTGTTTCGGCAAGATCAGGTGAAATGGACCAAGTATTCGCCCTTGAAAACGGTGGGGATGATTTTATCACGAAGCCTTTTCATTACGAAATCGTCCTAGCTAAGATAAAAAGCCATCTAAGAAGAACATATGGTGAATATGCAGCGAAGCAGGAAGAGCGTGTTGTGAAAGTAGGGAAATTGCAACTCTTTATGGAACGCATGGAATTACATACATCAAAAGAAGAAATTCCACTTCAAAAGAAAGAATGTACTATTTTAGAGCTATTACTGAAGAATCATCCGAAGCTTGTCACTAGAGAGCAATTACTAGAAGAACTATGGGATGACCAGTCATTTGTTGATGAAAATACGCTCAATGTCAATATGACAAGAGTGCGAAAGAAAATGGCTGATTACGGTGTTATATCTACAATTGAAACAGTTCGAGGAGCGGGATATCGTTTGAACCTAAGTCCGGAGGAAGCTTAATATGTTTCGTCTATTTTTAAAGGAACATCTACTATTTATCATTTTTCAAATTTCATTAGTGCTATTTGTTATGCTTTTGTACTGGCTGGACGGATTTCGAAACCTAGATACCGCTGTCTATTCCATTGTTATTAGTATTATATTAACGCTTACTTTTTTAGGGGCATTATTTGTGAAAAAATATACGTTTTATAAAAAAATTCTATCTATCCCAACTCATATAGAAGTTGTCTTGCAACGATCAGCGCAGTCTCCGGAAATTAGACAGGTAGAGAATTATCTACAACATATCTATCGTTTATATCAAAAGGAAGTACAACTTTTATACGCAAGACAAAATCGGCATTTACAATTTATGAATAGTTGGGTTCATCAAATGAAGACCCCAATTTCTGTACTCGAACTGATGACGCAAAATAGTGAACAAATAGATTCAAAAAGTGTCATGGAAGAAATGGAACGACTCAAGAGAGGGCTCGAAGCAGTTTTAATGAATGCGAGATTAGACACATTCGAAGAAGACATGCAAATCGAGCGGATAGATTTAAAACAATTAGTAACTGAAGTCGTAACGGAGAACAAGCGATTATTCATCGGAAATCATCTGTTTCCAGTAATTTCGATGGAGGATAATTGTATGATTACATCGGATAGAAAATGGATTCGATATGTCATTGCCCAATTTGTAACGAACGCGGTTAAATATACATTTGAGAAAAATAAAAAAGTATTTTTTGAAACGAGTATCGAAGAGAAGCAAATAACTTTCTCTGTTAGAGATGAAGGAATCGGTATTCCTGCATCTGATATTAAAAGAGTGACAAAAGCATTTTTCACTGGAGAAAATGGTCGAAAAACTGGTGAGTCTACAGGCATGGGATTATATTTGGCAAAGCAAATTTGCAACCGTTTAGGACATGAAATAAGTATAACCTCGCATATAGGGCAAGGGACCACCGTATCGATTAAATTTGATAAACAAGAAATAATGAAGCGAGGTGAGCAAGATGTCCATATTAATACTGGAGGAAGTAACGAAAGTATATGAAGGAAAAGTAGCACATCTAGCGATTAATCAATTAAGTTTTGAAGTAGAAAAAGGAGAATTTATCGCAGTAATGGGTCCTTCTGGAAGCGGAAAAACGACATTATTGAATATTATTTCGACTATCGATCGACCAACATCTGGAGATATTACGATAAGTGGCTTAAAACCTGCACAACTCCCTAAAAATGATTTATCACTTTTCAGAAGAAGGGAGCTTGGTTTCGTGTTTCAAGACTTCAATTTGCTTCCTGCACTAACAGTGGAAGAAAATATGGTATTACCACTAACACTTGATGGCCGATCGATAGAAGTAATGAAAGCCAAAGTACAACATATCGCTGAACACCTTAACTTAACGTCAATTTTACAAAAAAGACCTTCTGAGATTTCTGGAGGTCAGGCACAAAGAACAGCTATTGGACGTGCGTTAATACATGAGCCGAGTATTATACTTGCGGATGAGCCAACTGGGAATTTAGATTCAAAAGCAGCAAAAGACGTATTAGAAATTCTTTCACAAGTGAATAAGGAAAGTAAAACAACCATTATGATGGTCACACATGATCCAATAGCAGCAAGTTACTGTGATCGAGTGTTATTTATAAAAGATGGGGAATACTTCAATGAGATTTATAAAGGTGACCTGAGGCAAACATTTTTCCAACGGATATTAAATGTGTTGTCTTTATTAGGTGGTGGCGGTGTAAATGACCTTTCAACAATTCGCTTATCATAACGTAATTCGAAATAGTCGAATATATGCCGCATTTTTTATGGCAAGTATTTTTTCGGTTATGGTTTTCTTTGTTTACTCGATGCTTATGTTTCATCCGAATATTGAAGATCAGTTTTTAAGAGATGTGGCTTTTGGTGGAATGCTAGTGGCACAAGTAATTCTAATCGTTTTTACTATGTTTTTTTTATTTTATTCGATGAGTGCGTTTTTACAAGCTAGATTACATGAGTTCGGGGTTCTATTGAATTTAGGTATGGAAAGGCAACAGTTAAATCGATTAATCTTTTTAGAAACCATGATTTTAGGTTTTATATCCATTACAATTGGTATTTTCTTTGGGTTTTCGTTCTCAAAATTTTTCTTCATGATTATCCGAGAATTGTTTTTGCTGGACAGTCTGCCTCTTTATTTATCTTGGAAACCATTTGCTTTGACAATTATTGTGTTTTTATCTCAGTTTATTATCATATCAATCAGTAGCGTTGTATTTATCCGAAAAAAAGAGGTTGTCCAGCTTATAAAAGGGGACGGCAAATTCAGCGAAGTCGCTACGTATAAAAAGGGAAATGCTTTTTTAGGATTAGGTTTGCTTGTCGTAGCGTATAGTCTCGTTATTTTTTCTGTTTTCCATATGAATATATTTATGAGCTTACTGATTATTTTCATGGCTATTATTGGAACGTATTTCTTTTACACAGATAGTATGTTATATATACTCGACATAATTAGGAGAAAGGAAAGACTTTATTGGCATTCTTTTCGTTTAATCGCTTTTGCGGAAGCTTCGATTAAAATAAGGGAAAATGCACGCATGTTTTTTGTCGTGACGATTGTGTCGACGATTGCATTTTTATCTGTAGGGGTCGTGACTTCTTTCACTTCATTCACAGCCCAATATCGGGAATTAAACCCTGTCAGTATTTTCTATGCTAGTGATTGGGACAACCCATTTGAAGAAGCGGATATTATGAAATTATCGCAAGAACTTCAAAGGGAAGGATTGTCTTACGAGCTCGTGAAATTTAATGTGAAAAAGCAAACTTCCTCGAATTCACATGAGCCAGTGAATGTGATTAAGGAATCTGAAGTCAATAGTTTGGCTGTTGCCTTAAAAATTCCTTTAATCGACTTGAATCAAGGGGAAGCTTTATTGGTTTCGAGTACACAAGTAAACTTTGATAATATTCGGAGTGGTATGGAACAAACAGTGCTCGAGGAAAGTAGCATACCTATCCAAATAAAAGGAATGTATAAACACCCGATCTTTCCTTCTTTCGTTATAAAAAATAGAGCATTCATTATAAGTGATGAGGATTTTTCTCTCCTAACGGAACCGCTATTTGGATTTGGTGTGGAAGAGTCGAAAACAACTTTTTTTGCATTCCATGTATCTGATTGGTTGCGTACAAAAGATGTTGGAACAGATTTAGATAAGATAATGACCGAAACGATGGGAATTTCAGAAGTGAATCCGAATCCATTTTATTTTGTTAATCCTGGATTGAATTTTTCTGTTATTCGCGCTACGTTTGCATTGTTATTGTTTACTGGTCTACTTGTAGCAGCGGTTCTCTTACTTGCAGCAGGAAGTTTTGTCTATTTTAAACTTTATACAGATTTAGATAGAGATAAAAAGCAATATGATGTCCTTAGAAGAATGGGGGTAACTGATCAAGAATTAGTGAAAATCGTCAATCGACAATTGGTGCCACAATTCTTTTTACCATGGGGACTAGCAATGGTACATAGTACATTTTCATTTATTTTTCTACAAGCTTTTTGGGTGGATCTAGCAGCGGTATCAATCGCCATGGAAATGTTAATTGTGCTAATTGTATTTACTGTTATTCAGGTATCTTATTTTTTCTTAATTCGATGGAGATATATTGCACATATACAGGAGTAAAAGAAGATTGCATCTGGCAATCTTCTTTTAAGATTGAATAGTCAAAACTTTTTTTATATAATGAATTTGGGGAATATGAATGAATATTCATTCAAATAAAGAAAGGGAGATGGGAAAATGGGTTTAGCTTCACAAGTTCAACAAATTGCCTCCATGCATCCAGAAAAAATAGCTTATCACTTTATGGGGAAAGACACGTCTTTTGCAGAATTTGACCAATCAGTCGAGCGATTTGCACATGGGCTCCAAACATTAGGAGTTCAAAAAGGTGACCATATAGGATTTTTACTTGGCAATACGCCACATTTTTTAATATCTTTATATGCAACAATGCGTTTAGGTGCGACTGCTGTACCGATAAATCCTATATATACACCAGATGAAATTGGTTATATTGTGAAAAATAGTGATGCAAAAGTAATTATTGCACTTGATGCGTTACTACCTTTAGTGGAAAAAGCAGCTAATGTATTTGCTAATGTGGAAAACTATATTATTTGTGAAACACAACCTGATACGCTTGAGAAGTTAGCTGGACTTTCAGACGATTTGAAAGTAAAAGTGAAATCGTTTTCATCTTTACTTGCTAATTCTGTAGAACATGTTAAGCCTGTTGAAGTGATGGACGAAGATACCGCAGTGATTTTGTATACATCTGGTACTACGGGACATCCAAAAGGTGCGATGCTGACATACAATAATATTTATTCGAACGCTCGTGACGTAGCAGAGTATTTAAGTATTAATACAGATGATCGAGTCATTGCGACGCTTCCTGTTTTCCATGTGTTTGCCTTAACAGTTGTTGTGAATGCACCACTATTAATGGGAGCTACAATATTACTAGTTCCTAGATTTAACCCATTAGAGGTTTTTACTATTGCAAGAGAACAAAAAGCCACCGTTTTTGCAGGAGTGCCAACGATGTACAATTTCTTGTATCAATATCCAGAGGATAGAGTGGAGGATTTCTCAACTATCCGTTTGGCAATTTCAGGTGGATCTTCAATGCCAGTTGCATTACTGCATAGTTTTGAGGACAAGTTTGGTGTACGAGTGTCAGAGGGATACGGGTTATCCGAAGCATCTCCGGTAACTTGTTTTAATCCGATTGATCGAGATCGTAAACCTGGTTCTATTGGTACAAGTATTCTGAATGTGGAAAACAAAGTAGTGAACGAATTAGGAGAAGAAATTCCGGTTGGAGAAGTTGGGGAACTTATTGTCCGAGGACCTAATGTGATGAAGGGTTATTATAAAATGCCAGAAGAAACCGAAAATGCGCTTCGTGATGGCTGGTTATATACAGGAGACCTTGCTAGACAAGACGAAGAAGGATATTTCTATATTGTAGATCGAAAGAAAGATTTGATTATTGTGGGAGGTTATAATGTATATCCACGTGAAGTAGAGGAAGTTCTTTTTGAGCATCCTAATATTATAGAAGCAGCGGTTGTCGGAGTGCCGGACCCTACTTTTGGTGAAGAAGTACTTGCATTTGTTGTGAAGAAAGAAGCTGCTTTAACAGAACAACAATTGTATGAATTTTGTGCACAAAAACTAGCAAAATATAAAATTCCTAATCGAATTGAGTTTTTAGAGGAATTGCCGAAAAACACTACAGGGAAAATTTTACGACGTTCGCTGAAAGAGCAAACGGTTCAATAAACGTAGAAGCCACTTCTAATAGGAGTGGCTTTTTGATTTTGTCGGGTTCGCGGGTGATTTTGTTGCTTTCAGCTACTGTTCTGTCGTTTTCAAGTGGTTGTTTGTCGCGTTCGCTTATTGTTTCGTCTCGTTCAACCATTAATTGTAAAAAAAATATACGCTTCAATTTTGATAATATGCTGTGTTACATTTTTCGTTGATTATTAATTAAGTGTAGTGGAAAGCGTCTGCCTGCAGCGAGAATCATAGCGGTTACCTAATAGAGCTTTTTAGTGCGCAGTATTCCTCTATTACGCAAACTAACCTTTATAAGAGGAGCTTTTAGAATTATCACTTTCAAACATTAATTGCGAATATTAAACACTCGAAACCTTTTTGCTGCATAAGCAGGAAAAAGGTTTCGAGTGTCGAAATACATGAAAGAATCGTTTTGAAAGGGTGGAGTAGACAAATGACGAAAAGAAAATTAGAGGCGAAGGATTTATTCAACTTGCATTCAGTTACAAACCCGGTTATTGCACCAAATGGGAAAGAAGCAGTGTTTATTCGCACCGACATGGATGAAAAAGATAATACATATTATGCATATTTATATCATGTCAATTTGGAGACAGAAGTGGTAACACAGTGGACGCATAAGAAGGAACGTATATCTGCACCTAAATGGTCCGTAGATGGAAAATACATCGCTTTCCTATCGACTCGGGAAGAGAACAATCAAGTTTATATCCTTTCTGCAAATGGCGGGGAAGCCAAAAAGATAACCGATGTTGAAAAAGGGATATCTAGCTTTCTTTGGTCACCATGCAGTAATAGAATTTGGTTTGATGCACCATTAAAAGAAGGTAAAGCATGGACAGATGAGTTGGAAAAAGAAGAAAAGAAATTGCCGAAAGCTTATATTGTAGAAAAAATGAAATATCATGCAGATGGTGTTGGACTGTTACCGAAAGATACATATAAACAAATTGGATACGTGAATATCGATTTAAAAGTAATAACGCAGTTTACTGAAGGATCATACAATTATAATTTACAAGCTATTTCACATGATGGAAAGAAACTAGTAATGGGTGTTAACCGAGAAGAAAATCAAGACTTCACATTCCGTCAACCATTGCTACTAGTAGACATTGAAACGAAAGAAGAGATCGTACTAATAGATGAAGAAGGCTATTATGGTGGAGCAACTTTCTCTAAAGATGACAGGTATATTGCATTTACTGGAAGCAATCGTCAATTCGAAAATGCAACACATGCAGAAGTATATGTATATGAGATAAGTTCAGGAAATCGTCAAGTGCTGACAGAAGGAATTGACGCGCCAGTAGGGGACTATTCAGGTGGAGATGTACAACAGGGGGCAAGTGCTCCTAATGTTGTATGGACGAGTGCCAACCATTTATATTTCCAATTATCTACAATGGGTGATGTTCGACTGTATTTCGCATCTCTTGATGGAGCAGTGTATCCGGCAACAGCAGAAAATGAACATGTTTATGATTATGATATAGATGCGACGGGGACCTTCGCTATTGCGACAATAAGTAACGCAATATTTCCCGGGGAATTATTTAAGCAAAATTTAGCGACTGGTGAAAGAATTAATCTAACTCATTTTAACGAGAAATTATTAAATGAGGTAGAGCTTTCAGAACCAGAGGCAATTGTCTATAAAAGTACTAAAGACTGGGACGTTCATGGGTGGCTAATGAAACCAATAGGTTATGAGGAAGGTAAAAAGTATCCACTTATCGTAGAAATTCATGGTGGACCGCATACGATGTATGCAAACACATTTTTCCATGAGCTACAATTGCTTGCAGCGCAAGGGTATGGCGTTTTATATGTAAACCCGCGAGGTAGCCATTCTTACAGTCAACAGTTCGTAGACGCAGTACGGGGTGATTACGGTGGAGGAGATTACGAGGATATTATGGCAGGACTCGATTATGTGCTTGTTGAAAATGACTGGATTGATGAGACAAGACTTGGTGTAACTGGCGGTAGCTATGGAGGATTTATGACGAACTGGATTGTTGGTCATACGAATCGATTTAAAGCTGCGGTCACCCAAAGATCAATTTCAAACTGGGTTAGTTTTTACGGTGTTTCCGACATCGGCTATTATTTTGCTGAGTGGCAAATTGGTTCTGACATGACCAATATTGAAAAACTTTGGGATGCTTCTCCATTGAAGTATGCATCGAAAGTAGAAACACCTCTGCTGATTTTGCATAGTGAAAATGATTACCGATGTCCGATTGAACAAGGGCAACAATTGTATATAACGTTGAAAGCAATGGGGAAAGAGACGAGTTTTGTTCGTTTCCCGCAAGCGGATCATAATTTATCAAGAGTAGGACTACCAAATTTACGACAAACGCGGTTAGAACAAATTACTAGTTGGTTTGAAAAATATCTTTAATATTGAAAAACCGCCTTCATTTCGTTTGTGAAATGAAGGCGGTTTTGATGAATCGATCGATCTACCTGGAAAATCAATAGAACTCCAAGCAAAATCGATCAATCGTACAAGCTTATCAATCTATTGAATTATTGTTTATGAAATCCTTTATTATAATAGACTATAACTAGCAAGATAATCCAGATAGGTCCAACAATCAAAGCAATTCGTGTTTCAGGGAAATATGCCATGAGCCCAAGTACGAGTACTAAGAATGCTAAAGCTAAATACGAACCAAGTGGATAAAACAACGCTTTATACGTTAATTTAGAAACCTCTCCCTTTGATAGCGTCTTACGGAATTTTAATTGGGACAATAGAATAATTCCCCAGGTCCAAACTGCTCCGAAAGTGGAAATACTCGTTACCCATATAAATACTTTCTCAGGGACCAGATAGTTCAAGAGAACACCGAACAATAGTAAAACTGCAGAAAATATTACTGCTCTTGCTGGTACTCCAGCTCCATTTATTCTCTTGAAAGAAGGAGAAGCCTGCTTTTGTTCTGCCAAGTTAAATAGCATACGTCCTGTACTGAAAATACCACTATTACAGCTAGAAAGTGCCGCCGTTAACACAACAAAGTTAATAATACCAGCTGCTGGTCCTATGCCTATTTCTTCAAACATTAAAACAAATGGACTACCATTTTCACCAATTTCATTCCAAGGATAAATGGACATAATAACGAAAAGAGCGCCAACATAAAAAATAAGAATACGCCAAAACACAGTATCAATTGCTCGAGGGATAATCGTTTTCGGGTTTTTAGCTTCTCCTGCCGTTACTCCAATCATTTCTACACCTAAATAAGCAAACATAACCATTTGCAGAGACATTAAAATTCCTGTAATGCCGTTAGGTGCAAAACCACCATTGGACCATAAGTTGCTAATACCTACCGCTATACCACCATTACCTAATCCGAAAATAATAACTCCAAGTCCAACGAAAATCATTGCTAAAATTGCGACAATTTTTATTAGGGCAAACCAGAATTCAAATTCTCCATATGCTTTTACGGCAATTAGGTTTATTAACGTCATTATTATGAGTGCCGCCAATGCCCATATCCAACTTGGAGAGTCGGGATACCACATTTGCATATACACTCCGACTGCTGTAATTTCGGCCATACATGTAACAACCCATAAAAACCAATAATTCCACCCCGTAATGTATCCTGCAAGTGGTCCTAGATAGTCTTTGGCATATCTACTAAACGATCCAGAAACAGGATTATGTACTGCCATTTCTCCAAGGGCACGCATGATAATAAAGATAAATAAGCCACCAATTATGTATGAGATAAGTATTGCCGGTCCCGCCAACCTAATAGCTGTTGCTGAGCCTAAAAATAATCCAACTCCAATTGCTGCACCTAAAGACATGAGGGTGATATGCCGCTGTTCTAGTCCACGTTGTAATTGCTGATTTCCACCCAAAGTTGTACCACTCCTTTTACCTTTAATACTTTTGTTATATAACACTTTAACACAACAAAGTGCGTGATGGATACGGTCATATGAACGAAATTATGATAATATTATGTATATGAATGTAGGACGGGGGTCATGAAAATGCAAGATATTATGATTAGACCGATAGTAGAAAAAGAAATTACCCGGCTTTGGGAGCTAAGCGCAAAAGAAGCATCACCGGAATGGAAAAAATGGGACGCCCCTTATTTTCCATATGAGCCGAAAACATTGGAACAATTTTTAGAGAAAAAAGATCAACTGATTAACCAAGAGGATATGTGGGGTGTTTATGTAGATGGCGAACTAGTAGGATCACTTTGCTATTACTGGGAACATGAAGAATCGCTTTGGCTAGAAATGGGCATTGTCATTTATGAACCACGGTATTGGAGCGGCGGTATTGGAACGAAAGCTCTTCGTATGTGGATTACGCATTTATTTAGAGAATTACCACTTGTTCGAGTAGGCTACACTACTTGGTCTGGAAACCAACGGATGATCAAAGTCGGTGAAAAGTTAGGAATGACGATGGAAGCACGTCTTCGTAAATGTCGTTACTATGATGGTGTTTACTATGATTCTATTCGAATGGGTTTATTAAGAGAAGAATGGGAAGAGCATGCATGACTGCTTTGTTAGAAATGAAAGGCTTAACGAAAAATTATTGGCTTACAGAAAAACAAACGGATCGTACTTATTTATTTTCCGATATAACCGCAACAGTAAAAAGCGGTGAACGTATTGCATTACTTGGTAAATCTGGACAAGGAAAAAGTACGCTATTACGCATCCTTGCACTATTAGAACAGTCCGATAGAGGAGAAATACGCTTAAACGGGGTTACATCAAGGCATACGGATACGCGGGTTTGGCGAACGATCGTAACTTATGTAGCGCAACAAGCAACTATGCTTCCAGGAACGATTGAGGAAAATTTGAAAACGGTTAGTAAAATACATAATGAAACATTTGATGACAAGCTTGCACGAAAGTTAATGAAAGACGTTGGACTGGAATCAATTGATTGGGCAAAGAAAGCGACTGATTTATCGGGAGGAGAGAAGCAACGAGTTGCTTTAGTGCGATCCCTATTGTTAAAACCTTCTATCTTATTACTCGATGAAGTGACCGCTTCACTTGATCAGCAAAGCAAAGAATCTGTCGAGAACCTTTTGTTAAACTGGAATGCAGCATATAAAACTTCTTTTCTTTGGGTAACGCATGATTCAGAACAAGCGAGACGAATTAGCGAGCGAATATGGTTTATGGAAAAGGGAACATTAGCAGCTGATTGCGAAACAGAGATATTTTTTAATAATCCCACCTCGTTATTTAATGAGGTGACAACATGAGTTTATTGGCTTTAAGTTTTACTTTACTTTTTGTTGTTATTACGATGCTTCTATCTGTTTGGCAAAAGCTTGATTTAGAGAAGGATATTGCGATTGGTACGGTGCGTGCAGCAATTCAGCTACTCGCTGTTGGGTATGTACTACAATTTATATTTAAATCAGAGAATTTATTGCTTATTGGATTGATCATCTGCCTGATGATTATTGTTGCGGCTACGAATGCGGCTAAACGAGCTCAAGGAATGAAAGGGGTCGTTTGGAGAATAATTCTGTCGATTGCAACAATGGAAATACTAATGATGGGACTCTTACTTAGTTTGCAAATAATTGAAGCAACTCCGCAATATATTATCCCACTTAGTGGCATGACGATCGGTAATGCAATGGTTGCTTGTGGACTCTTTTTGACACAACTAAAAAGAGAAACAGAAAGCTCCAAAGGTGAAATTGAAACATTACTAGCACTAGGTGCCACAAGTCGACAGGCAGTTCAAGATGTGCTGAAACAATCCGTTAAGTTTAGTATGATTCCAACGATTGATGCGATGAAAACAGTAGGATTAGTCCAACTTCCTGGAATGATGACGGGAATGATTATTGCAGGAGCAGACCCTGTTGAAGCGGTCCGATATCAAATACTAATCATTTTTGTGTTTACAAGTTCCTCTGCAATTACGAGCATGATGTTAAGTGTGCTTTGTTATAAAAACTTATTCACGAAGGATTTGCAGTTGAAGAAGTGGTGAGAAAATGAAAAATGCGGTGGGGGTTGGATTCCTCACTGCATTTTTTTATGTAAAATGCTTTTAGTTGTAAAAATAGGATGTTATAAAAGGAAATTCAAGTGAAAAATATGTGGCATTCTGTGGAATATTCAACTAAGGGGATAATTAGCATGAAGTACTTGCCCCTAACTTCTTATATAATAGAAGTATTATCTGACGGAAAGGACGCAGGTTAATATGCAACTTATTATTACTTTTAGTATTTTAGCGATAAGTATCGTGTTATTTATAAGTAATCGAGTACGAGCAGATTTAGTTGCTGTTTTGGCGTTATTGGCATTCGTTATTACTGGGGTTTTAGAACCGGCAGAGGCACTTGCTGGGTTTTCAAATTCTGTCGTTATCATGATTGCGGGATTATTTGTTGTGGGGGCAGGTATTGTACGAACGGGTCTTGCACAGACGGCTGGAAATCTACTACTTAAATGGTCTGGAGAAAGTGAAAACCGATTATTTGTCTTATTGCTTATCATTACAGGTACGGTTGGAGCATTTATGAGTAATACGGGAACGGTTGCATTAATGCTCCCGATTGTTATTAGTATTGCGATTAGTATTAATAGTAGTCCGTCGAAGTATTTAATACCACTTTCGTATATCAGTAGTTTGTCTGGACTTTTGACGCTAATTGCAACACCCGCTAACTTAATCGTTAGCCAAGTCCTTGTAGATAATGGCTATAAAAAACTTGGATTTTTTGAAATTACGCCTGTCGGAGTTATTGCTATTATTGTTGGTATTCTTTATTTTGTTGTGGCTCGAAATGTTGTATTACCAAATGCGAAAAATAAAAATGCGTTAAAAGATGGGCATAAGCTCTCGCCGAAACAATTGGCAATCGACTATGAACTTGGCGGGAATTTACATAAGCTTATTGTTCCAGAGCATTCAACAATAATCGGAAAGCAACTCGCTGAATTGAAGCTTCCGGCTAAGTATCATCTAGCCATTCTAAAAATAGATCGTAAATCGATAGAAGGCATGAATCTGTTACCGATTACATATCAGGAAATGGCTGGACCAAATAGTATTATTCATGCGAAGGATATTTTATTTGTGCAAGGTGCATTTAGTAGCATGGAGCAATTTGCAACGGATTTTTTATTGGAAATGGACGAGGAAGAATCGGAAGCAGAAGTGCTTGTATCCAAACAATTAGGGATTGCCGAGGTGCTTTTAACTCCACATTCTAGCCTAATAAATGAAACGGTTGGTAGCATTGGCTTTCGGGAAAAGTATAATTTGAATATACTAGGTGTTAATCGCAAAGGGGATTATGTACTTAGTGAAATGGCAAATGTACGTCTTCGTTTCGGGGATGCACTTTTAGTGCAAGGAGCATGGGATGAAATAGAATTACTATCAAAAGCAATGCAAGATGTTGTCGTAGTTGGACAGCCGAAGGAGCACGCAAGTATTGCTGCAGCTAGTGGAAAAGCACCAATTGCAGGTGCCATTATGTTATTCATGATTGTTCTGATGATTTCTGAAGTTTTTCCGGCTGTCATTTCGGTATTAATCGGATCGGTGTTAATGATCATTACAGGATGTTTACGGAATATGGATGATGCGTATGGAAAGATGAACTGGGAGAGTATTGTATTAATAGCTGCGATGCTTCCGATGGCTACGGCTCTTGAGAAAACGGGAGGAATGGTTATTCTTTCGGAAGGGATTATTAATCTGCTCGGTGGCTTCGGAGCGATGGGAGTACTTATAGGGATCTATTTTATAACGATGGTGTTTGGACAGTTTATTAGTAATACGGCTACGGCTGTTTTATTTGCACCTATTGCGATGAGTGCGGCTGTTAGTATGGGAGCAAATCCGTATACGTTTTTAATAGCAATCGCTGTTTCATCTAGTATGGCTTTTGCAACACCTGTTGCGTCACCGACAAATGCATTAGTGATGACGGCAGGTGGATACAAGTTTTTTGACTTTGTGAAAGCGGGAATTCCGCTGCAAATTGTCATGTTCGTCGTCATGATGATCGTTATTCCGCTATTTTTTCCTTTATAAATTTAGAATGGGTTTCTCTAATTGCAGAGAGACCCTTTTTTGTTTGACAATTTATCTGATTATGATATAACTATTTATAATGCGCCTAATCCAAAGTAATTAACTAGGAATAATCTAGTTTAAAAAGGGGTTAATAGATGGGCAGAGAGTTTGTTGATATTTTTGATGTTTGGGTGGATTCATACGAAGCTTCGGTTGCTGGAGAAGATCCGGAGTATCGCGATGTATTTGAAGGATATGAAAAAATATTAAATGCAGTTGTATCAAGTGTTTCAGGCACTGTCGTTGAATTTGGAACCGGAACCGGAAATTTAACAGCAAAGTTAATAGAAGCAGGTATTTCGGTTATTGGTATCGAACCTAATACAAAGATGCGTCATGCGACAGCTACACGATTTCCTTCTATTAAAGTTATAGATGGGGACTTAATAGAATTTGAAGCAGGTACTGACAGCATTGATGCATTTGTTAGCACGTATGTATTTCATCATTTAACCGATGATGAAAAAAGAGAAGCATTGCAAAAATATGCATCACTACTTTCAGCAAATGGAAAAGTTGTTTTTGCAGATACTGCTTTTATATCAGAGGATGCAAAACTTGCCCAAATTGCAAAAGAAAGAGCACGTGGATTTAATCATGTAGCAGACGATCTAGAAAGAGAATATTATACGACGATCCCAATTTTAGCAAAATTGTTCGATGAAGTGGGTTTTCAAGTGCATTTTACGAAAATGAATGATTTTGTTTGGTTAATGGAAGCGAAAAAACTATAGGAGCGATAAAAATGCAAAAAATGAATGTAGAAAGTTTTAACTTAGATCACACAAAGGTAGCAGCACCATTTGTCCGTTTAGCAGGCACAAAAGAAGGAATTCGTGGAGATGAAATTTATAAATACGATATTCGTTTCAAACAGCCAAATAAAGAACATATGAAAATGCCAGCTCTGCATTCACTAGAGCATTTGATGGCAGAAAATATTCGTAACCATACTGATCAAGTAGTAGATCTTAGTCCAATGGGATGCCAAACTGGGTTTTACTTATCTGTTATCAATCATGAAAACTATAATGAAATTTTAGAGATTCTAGAAAAAACATTACAAGATGTGCTAAAAGCAACGGAAGTACCAGCTTGCAATGAAGTGCAATGTGGATGGGCAGCGAGTCACAGCTTAGAAGGTGCGAAAGAAATTGCGTCGGAAATGCTCGCTAAAAAAGATGAATGGCGACAAATCTATAAAGAGGAAGCATAATGAACTATTTTCGTAGTGTCCAGGAATTAATAGGAAGAACGCCTATCGTGGAAATTACGCATATTACTATTCCAAATAATTGCAGGATTTTTGCAAAGTTGGAGTATTTAAATCCAGGTGGTAGTGTGAAGGATCGACTCGGTTTAGCTTTGATCAATGATGCGCAAGAATCCGGAAAGCTAAAACCTGGTGGAACAATTATAGAACCGACTGCCGGGAATACTGGAATTGGTCTTGCTCTCGCCGCAATTGGGAAGGGGTATAATGTAATTTTTGTCGTTCCACAGAAGTTTAGTATCGAAAAACAAACGTTAATGCGCGCTTTAGGTGCAGAAATCGTAAATACAGAAACATCTCTTGGAATGCAAGGTGCAATTGATAAAGCACGTGATCTAGTTGCCTCGATTCCAAATGCCTTTTCACCATCCCAATTTTCAAATCCAGCAAATCCTGCTACTTACGAAAAAACTATTGGTCCTGAATTATGGAGAGATCTCGACGGACAAATTGATGTGTTTGTTGCTGGTGCAGGAACAGGTGGAACGTTTATGGGTACATCTAAATTTTTGAAAGAGCGAAATGCTAATGTGAAAACGGTCATAGTAGAACCAGTTGGATCTACTTTGAATGGTGGAACTGCGGGGGCGCATGCGACAGAAGGAATTGGAATGGAGTTTCTACCTTCATTCATGGATCGTTCATATTTCGATGAGATTTATACTGTACGCGACGAAGATGCTTTTGCACAGCTTCGAGCATTAGCCAAAGCGGAAGGTTTGCTTGTTGGTAGTTCTTCAGGAGCAGCTTTTTATGCGGCTTTGAAAGAAGCAAAAATTTCAAAAGAAGGAAGCCATATTGTTACTATTTTTCCAGACTCTAGTGAACGTTATTTAAGTCAAAATGTGTATGATTTGTTTAAGGAGGCAAAGTAAATGCGTGCAAAAACGAAACTGATTCATGCAGGAATTGTTGGCGATGAAGCAACCGGGGCCGTATCGACACCGATTTATCAAGTGAGTACGTATAAGCAAGAAGCAGTCGGTAAATTCAAGGGATATGAATATTCGCGTACTGGAAATCCTACTCGTCATGCATTGGAAGTATTAATAAGTGAGTTAGAGGGTGGAGTTGCCGGATTTGCATTTGCTTCTGGGATGGCTGCAACAAGTTCCGTAATGATGCTTTTTCAAAAAGGCGATCACGTCATTTTAACAGATGATGTCTATGGTGGGACATATCGTGTGATGTCGAAAGTATTAAATCGTTTTGGAATAGAGGCTACTTTTGTTGATACGAGTGATGTATCAACAGTGGACGCTGCTATTTTAGAAAATACGAAAGCAATTTTTTTGGAAACACCGACGAACCCTTTATTAAAAGTTACAGACATGGAAGCAATTGCAAAGCTTGCAAAAGAAAAAGGGTTACTTACGATCGTGGATAATACATTTATGACGCCATACTTCCAGCAACCAATCGCACTTGGAGCAGACATTGTTCTGCATAGTGCAACGAAATATATTGGCGGGCATAGTGATGTAGTAGCTGGTTTAGCTGTTGTAAATTCCGAAAAGCTTGCAACTGATTTACATTTTGTACAAAACTCAGTTGGGGCAGTACTTGGACCCCAAGATTCTTGGTTATTAATGCGCGGCATTAAAACTCTCGGACTTCGTATGGAAGAGCATCAGTCGAATGCACAGCGAATTGCAAATTTTTTACATGAACATAAAGTTGTGGAGAAAGTATATTATCCAGGTTTAGTACAGCATCCAGGTCACGAACTCATGAAAAAACAAACGACTGGCTTCGGTGGAATGATTTCCTTTGATGTTGGGAGTGGTGCAAAAGCTGATGCGTTACTTGCGAAGCTTCGATACTTTACATTAGCAGAAAGTTTAGGGGCAGTGGAAAGTTTAATCTCTGTACCAGCAAGAATGACACATGCATCGATTCCAAGTGAGCGCAGGTTAGAATTAGGTATTACGGACGGGCTTGTACGAATTTCCGTTGGAATTGAAGATGTGGAAGATTTGTTAGAAGATTTAGAGCAAGGATTGTCTTAATTATTATTTGTACACCACTTGAGTTTTGTGGTGTGCTTTTTTCTTTTTCAAGATAAGACTATCTTCAAAGCCGTAATTGAATTCGAAGATAGCCTGAATTACTAAAAATATTATTTAGCTGAGTATTTCCAATTTCTTAGAATTCCTATGATTTTCCCAGTGCTGCTTTAGTTTCTGTTTCCCCTCTTTCACAGCTGGGTGGAACTGAATAAAAGCTTCTTTTCTTGTTTGTTCGATATGATGGATTGCGGCTTGTATAGCAGCCTCTTGATTAGATAAACCATAGTTGTGAATGATTGATAAACCTGCCGTAATTCCTTGACTTATTGCTACTTTGGCACCTTCAATTCCAGTAATATTTCCAGCTACATAGAGGCCATCCAATGTGGTTTCCATACGTTCATTATGAAGCGGTATGTAGCCTCCCAATTCTTCGATATGATAAAAAGGGCATCCGGCTACAGCTGCCAATTCTGCCAAAGGATATAATCCACCTGCAATACAGACAAAGTCAGCTCCGATTTTCTCTTCAGTACCTGCAATGACTTCTCCAGTAGGACTAATGGTGGCTACTTTCACACCTTCTACTTTACCATCTCCATATATTTCAATTACCGCTTTACGAAGCATAATTGGAATATCCCACATTTTCACCCCACTTTTCGGAAAAAAAGAGATACCCAACTTTTTCATGAACTCATTCTTCATTAGTTTACTTCCGAGTTTAACAAACGTAGAAGGGGCCATATGAGAAACATGTAATAATGAATTCATGACATCCATGGGATTTCCTGATTCTTTTGTTACTTTGTTCATTTTAGGTAGAGCAATACACTCGACTCCAATACCAGCAAGCTTGAGTTCCATCGCTATTGCGGATGAAAGGACGTTAACACCGATAATTACACCATGATATCCGGGTTTAACTCGATGCACATTTGTCATAACCTGTGCAGCTCCAACAGACATGACGCCAGGAAGTGTCCATCCAGGGATAGGTAGTGGGGCTTCGGCTGCCCCAGTTGCGAGCAATAAATGGGAAGTAGTATATGTTTCGGTGTTTGTATAAATAACCCAGGTATCATCTATTTTCTCGATATTGGAAACCGGTGTATTTAGATAGATTTTGACACCGAGTTCAACTGCCTTTTCATATAACTTTTGGGATTCCTTTATACCATTCCACCAATTTCCGTTAGGTTCTTCATACAGTTGCCCTAGTAATCTACCACCAGCAATCATATATTCATCGAGAACTAAAACATCCAATCCATTTTCTGCAATGGTAATAGCGGCAGATAATCCTGCAGGACCTGCGCCTATAATAATAACTTTACTCATTCTCTGACCTCCAATCTCTTACTGATGTAAGGAAGGTTTCGCCACTTGATACATTTATGCCTTCTTTTAAAGGGGTTAGACAAGCTCTTACTCCTTGTTGTCCATCGACAGTTACACGACATTCAAAACAATGACCAATGTTACAATAAATACCACGTGGTGTCCCGCTTTCTTCATGAACTCGTAATGTGCGGATGCCATTTGCTAACAGAGCAGCAGCTAATGATTCATTTTTCAAACCCCGTAGTTCTGTGTTATTAAAAGTAAAAGAAATAACATTCGTTTCGTCTATTTTATCCAATACTGGATGATTAATAATTCTTCTTGTCATCTCTCCACAGCTCCTAAATCACCGAAACTTATAGGTCTAATTGGTGGTTGATATTTTAGCGTAATTTCCGTACTAATTCTTTCGGAGGAGGAATAGGCAATGCTATCAACCATATTGCGACAGGTTCTACCCCCACAATAGCCCATACCTGCTCGCGTTCGAAGCTTCAGTTCCCGAGAAGTACAGTTATACGTATTGGCGGTTTCAACTAATTTACCGTAAGTTATTTCTTCACACCTACAAATAATCATTTCTTTTTCCATGATTAATATCACCTCATACTTAGCATTTTTATTTTACATATTAATAACTATGCAAGAATGAAGCCAAAATGGTGCGTGTATTATTTAATACCCAATTTGTTCATGCGGTTATAAAGCGTTGCTCTCGTAACTTCTAAATTTTTGGCGCAAAGTAGTTTGTTCCCATTTACATTATTCAGTTCTCGAAGAATAATTTCTTTTTCATATTCTTGTAGCTGATCACTTAAGGACTTACCCTCATTCGTAAAAGAATGATATGGAATGCTATCACTATCTATTTTTATCGATGGTGTTATTCTTTCCATTTCAATAGGAAGATCATCAATTTTAATTTGACCGTTTTCGGAAAATACAACTAAACGTTCGATGATATTCTTCAATTCGCGAATATTTCCTGGCCATGAATATTGAAGCAAAGACTGCATGACAGCTTGTGATATTCCATGAATCGGTCGATTGTATTTGACGGAAATTTCATATAAAAAGTAATGGGTCAATTCAATAATATCTTCTAAGCGTTCCCGAAGAGGGGGGACTCGGAAGTTGACTACATTTAAGCGGTAATAAAGATCTTCCCTGAACTTTCCTTCTTTAATAAGTTCTTTTAGATCACGGTTTGTTGCTGCGACAACTCTAAAATCTACCTCTAATTCTTTTGTTCCTCCAACTGGATAAAATTTCTTTTCTTGTAAAAGCCGCAAAATTTTTACCTGCATTTCCAAGGGCATTTCGCCGATTTCGTCCAAAAATAATGTGCCATTTTTAGCGAGTTCTACTTTGCCCTTTTTCCCCTTTTGATCTGCTCCGGAAAAAGCACCTTTTTCGTATCCGAAAATTTCACTTTCAAACAGACCACTAGGAATTGCCCCGCAGTTTATCGCAACAAAAGGTGCATTTTCCGATTCACGTAAATAGTGAATAGCCTTTGCAAACAGTTCTTTACCGACACCACTTTCTCCATATATAAGGACAGCAGCATTTGTCGAAGCCGTTTTTTTGGCAATTTCAATAACCTGTTTTAATGCTGGACTATTTCCTTTTATATAGGAAAAAGGATCAATAGCAGGTAGGGATTTTCTTACTTCTTCTTCTAAGTGAAACAATTTTTCGGATGTCTTATAAAGCTCATTATTCAATCTAATTTGACTTGTAATATCTGCTTCAGACACCACTGCCCCAATAATTTCCCCATTAAAATAAACAGGATTTGAATTGATCATAACGACTAAATCCTTTCTTGCGTGATGTTGACTATGATAAACGGAAGTTCCTTTTTTTAATGTGTTTAATATCTCTAGTTGACCCTCATCAAAAAAATTTGTAATTGGTTTTCCGATAATTTCATTTTCTTTAAAAGAGAAGATTTTTTCAGCTCCTTTTGTCCAATAAAGAACGTTTGTATCGTGATCAATAACGGTACAAGATTCATCAATTGTATTCAAAATTGTGTGTAAGTAAGCCTGTGTGCGATCGTATTCATTCAAAAGGTGTTTGGAAAACACATCATAAGTAAGAAACCCTACATAATCATTATTATCATTTACGACAACTACAAAGTCGTTATCCGCGAGTGACTCAAGCACTTCTTCCATGGTGCAGTTTAAGGAGATTGTTTTGCAAGGAATATACATTATTTCCTTTGTGGATTCAGTAATTTGAACACAATATGGTTCTTCATCAATTGAGATAAATACTTTTTTGGGTGCTTCTTGTTCTATTCGTTTGGCTAAAATGGACTGATCCTCTACTGAATTTATTTTCACAAAATCTTTATCTATCAATTTCTTTAGTAGAAATTGTCTGTAACTCATTTAATTAGCCACCTCCACTGTCAAATTATTTTGAATTGTATAATTTATTTTACACGAGCGGATTAAAAGTTCAATAGAAGCTATAGAACTTTGGTGTTTTATAGTTTGGCACAGTACTTGCATTAAGTAATTATGAATCATTAAATGGAGGTGAAAGATGTGGGAAATGTTCAGCATAGGGATGTTGTCGTTATTGGTGGAGGCATTATAGGGGCAGCAATTGCCTACTATGGCTCAAAGGCAGGTCTTGATATTACGATTCTTGAAAAAAATGAACTTGCAAGTGGGACATCCTCCAGATGTGATGGAAACATACTTGCAATTGATAAAGATCCCGGTTTTGACAGTCAAATGTCCTTGAAAAGCCAACAACTCGTACATTCTTTAAATACGGAACTCGAAATACCTTTTGAATACCGCAATCCTGGAAGTATTTTAGTTTGTGAGAACGATGCGGAAATGGAGGCTGCAAAAAAATGGGTCAGTAGCCAGCAAGAGGCGGGATTGGATTTTAAAATGTTGGATCGTGATGATCTACGAAATGAATCCAAATACTTCGCGGATGATTTATATGGTGGTCTAGAATGTAAAACGGACTCGACTGTAAATCCTTATATGCTAACGTATTCAATGTTTTATAGTGCGGAAAAGCAAGGGGCTAAAATTCATATAAATACGGAAGTAAAAAATGTTACAACAAACGGTTCTGGTCAATTTATTATCGAAACGGACAAAGGTACGTTTACGGCTAATAAAGTCGTGAACGCAAGTGGAGTATGGGCTCCAAAGATTGGTGAAATGTTAGATCTGGATATCCCAATTTTCCCGAGAAAAGGTCAGCTGATTGTTGCTTCGCGACAACAACCGGTCGGTTTAAGAAAAGTGATGGAGTTCGGCTACCTCATTTCCAAATTTGGAGGAGAAAGAACCGTAGATCCTTTCACAGAGAAATACGGTGTTGCACTTGTGTTTGAGCCGACGGAAAGCCAAAATTTTTTAATAGGAAGCAGTAGGCAATTTGCTGGTTTTGACACTCGAGTTGATCATGAAGTGACAAAGTATATCGCGAAGCGTGCAGTTCGTTTTTATCCGAAAATTGTGGATATGACTGTTATTAGAACATATGCGGGGTTGCGACCATGGACAGAAGATCATTTGCCGATAATTTCGCAAGTAGAACATATCCCAGGATTTTATATTGCTGCAGGGCATGAAGGGGACGGTATTAGTTTAGCCGCGGTAACAGGAAAATTGGTGGAAGAAATGATTAATGAAAAAGAAACTTGCATTCCAATTGAGCCACTGCAATTGAGACGTTTTAAAGGGATGGTGACTAACTAATGAATTTCCAACGATTATTCACAACAATTGATACACATACAGGCGGAAATCCGACAAGGTCTTTGATCAGCGGACTTCCTCCTCTGAAAGGAGATACAATGTCCGAAAAGATGTTGTATATGGAGGAGCATTACGATTGGATTCGAAACTTTCTAATGAATGAACCGAGGGGACATGGGGTCATGTCAGGAGCTTTAATGACAGATCCTTGCCATCCTGATGCCGATGTAGGTGTTATCTATATTGAAACAGGCGGTTATTTGCCAATGTGCGGTCACGATACAATCGGATTTTGTACAGCACTTGTTGAAGCTGGATTAATCGACGTACAGGAGCCTTTTACAAATATTAAAGTGGATACACCAGCAGGACTTATCGATGTGAAAATCAAAGTAACTGGTGGAAAAGCCGAAGAAGTGACCTTTGCCAACGTACCTGCATTTTTGTTGAAGTCTATCGACATAGAAGTGGAAGGCATCGGAAATGTGGAATGTGATATTGCCTATGGCGGTAATTTTTATGGAATCATCGATGCCCGTGAACACGATCTAGCTTTAGTGGAGCAAAATGCAACAACTATTATTAATAAGGCAATTGACATACGAAACGCAATTAATGCGTCTGAAGAGGTTGTCCATCCAGAGTTTCCTTTCATCAATGGGCTGACGCATATTGAATTTTTTACGGATCCGGTGCATCCGAATGCGGATATAAAAAATACGGTTATCGTGCCACCAGGAGGAATTGATCGTTCCCCTTGTGGAACAGGTACTTCTGCTAAGCTTGCGACGATGTATAAAAAGGAGGAAATTGGCTTAGATGAACTTTTTGTACATGAAAGTATTGTCGGTACACTCTTTAAGGCAAAGGTACTGGAGGAAACGAAAGTGAAAGAATTGGATGCAGTAATTACTGAGGTGACTGGTTCCGCTTGGATTATGGGGATGCATAAGTTTTTCTACAATGAAAAAGATCCGCTCCGGGAAGGATTTTTACTCATCCCTCCGATGCAACATGAGCCAGTGAAGGAAGGTGTCTAAGTGAACTTCGAAAAATTGTTTAGCACAATCGATACGCATGTAGTCGGTGAAGCATTCAGAATCGTAATCCAATCCCCGATTACGTTTCTAGGGAGCGATATAAAGTCTAACCATGATAAGTTGAAAAACAACTTTGAAAACGAGAAAAACTTGTTGTTGAATGAACCGAGAGGCCATCGCGGCATGCATGGTTGTGTAGTTACTTCATCTAGTGTAGCGGATTTTGGATTATTATTTTTCAATCACGAAGCTGTTACTAATTTTAAGTATGAAGGATTACTCGCGACAGTAACTGCATTAATTGAAACTGGGAATTTGAACAGGAAAAAGGAAGAAATTTATACAGTTGAAACCGAAAATGGTATCTACACGGTAAAAGCGAATGTTAACAAGCAGGAAGTGGCTTCCGTTTACATTGAAAGTGAAGCAAGTTCCGATATCAATTTCACTTCTGACTACGTTTCTATAAGAGTGGACAATGCACGCAATTATTTGCTCTTTACGTTACCTGAATCCATTCCAAATATTGAATTAGTTCATTTAGCGGCATTGAATAATTGGGGAATGGCTTGTGTAGCGAAACTGGCTAAAGAAAACGTGGATTTTGAAGGGGTCATTGTCGTTGAATCAGGGCAAACGTCTCCGAATAAAGTTCGATCGGTCACATTTGAAAAAGATGGATATATTCTTCGATCTCCTGGAATCGATAGTACGATTGCAATCCTGTCTTCTTTATTGGACAGATTTGCTAGCTTTAGCGAAATCGAAAATGAAAGTATTTTTGGTAGTTCATTGAAAGCAAAAGTACTTTCAGCAAGTGATCGTCGATTTTCAATAGAGACAGAGGCGTTTGTTACAGGCTTACATGAATTTATATTGGACGAGGATGATCCACTAAGGAACGGTTTTTTATTAGTGTAAGGAAGAATTTACACTAAATTAAACATAATTGTAAATTAAAAAATAGGAGGAATTTATAATGGTAAAACTTGAAGGGGTATTCCCGGTATTAATTACACCAATGGTAAACGAGAAGGAAATTGATTGGGAAGGGTTCAAAAACAATATAGAACACTTTATCAAGGAAGGCGTAACAGGTATCACAATTAACGGCAGTACAGGAGAATTCGTTAGCCTAACGAAAGAAGAGCGATTTAAAGCAGTGGAAGTTGCTGTTAAACAAGTGAATGGACGGATTCCGCTTGTTGTTGGTACAGCAGCTGAAACAACAGCAGATGCGATCGAATATACACAACAAGCAGAAAAAGCTGGAGCAGATGCAGCACTACTGATCAACTCATATTATGCGCATCCAAAAGAAAACGAAATCTACGAACATTTTAAAAGTGTTGCAGAATCAGTGAAATTTCCGATTATGATTTACAATAACCCGTTCACGTCAGGTGTCGACATTAGCACAGAAACAATTTTGAAAGTAGGACGTGACGTCGACAATATTACACATGTAAAAGAATCGAGTGGAGGCATAGGAAAGGCTCGTGATATTGCAAGACAAGGCAAAGGGTTTATAAAAGTATTTAGTGGTTCTGAGGACCTTGCGCTTGAATCACTGCTTGTCGGGGCGACCGGCTGGATTTCTGTGTCGGGCAACATTGTACCGCGTCTAGTAACAGATATGTATAATCATGTTCAAAACGGGGAAATGGACGAAGCTTGGGCACTTTACGACAAGGTACTACCGCTTTGTCAATTCCTAGAAGGTTCCGGTAAATACGTTCAAATTGTAAAAAGAGCGATGGATTTACAAGGGTTAGCAGGCGGGCCTTGCCGCAAACCTAGACTACCTCTCAATGAAGAGGAAGAAGCGAAATTGAAGGAACTTCTACAAAGCTTGGAAACAGTCACAAACTAAGAAAAAGAGGTGGATACATTATGGAAGCAACTGACTATAAATTAAAGCCGAAAGTTCAAGAGTTCCTAGAAGGAGTGAAAGGACTTTATATTAACGGAGAATATGTACCGGCAATTAGCGGTAAAACGTTTGATGTTATTAATCCTGCTACGGAAGAAGTGATTGCAAAAGTAAGTGAAGCACAAGTAGAGGATGTTGATGTTGCGGTCACTGCTGCACGAAAAGCTTTTGATGAAGGTGAATGGACAAAGTTGGCGACAGCAGAACGCTCACTACTCATCTATAGGTTTGCAGACCTCCTTGCGGAGAATAGGGAGGAGCTAGCACAGCTTGAATCACTCGATAACGGGAAACCATATGCGGTTGCGTTAGCAGACGATGTGGATGGAACTATTCAGCACTTCAGATATTATGCGGGGTGGGCAACGAAAGTATTAGGCCAAACAATACCGGTCTCTCCGGATTATTTAAACTATACAGTTCATGAACCAGTAGGGGTCGTTGGTCAGATCATTCCATGGAACTTCCCACTAGCTATGGCTGCTTGGAAACTCGGGTCGGCACTCGCTGTCGGCTGTACAGTCGTCATCAAGCCTGCTAGTGAAACACCGCTTTCTCTTCTCTATGCAGCGAGATTATTTAAAGAAGCAGGCTTCCCGGACGGCGTAGTGAATGTTGTCCCAGGCGCTGGTCGGATTGCAGGAGATGCAATTATCACACATAAACATGTGGATAAAGTCGCGTTTACCGGATCAACTGCAGTTGGAAAAGAGGTAATGAAAAAGGCGGCAGACCAGATTAAAGGCGTTACCCTGGAGCTTGGTGGAAAGTCACCTAGTATTATTTTGGAAGATGCAAACATTGAAGATGCAATTGAAGGTGCATTTAACGGTACAATGTACAACCACGGTCAAAACTGTAGTGCTTGTACGCGGGTTTTTGTTCACCGCAAGCATTACGATCTTGTCGTAAATGCATTAGCAGAACGTGTAAATACTTTAAAGCTGGGTCCAGGTATGGATTCTGAAACGGAAATGGGTCCACTTGTTTCGGAAAAACAACAACAAACGGTTCTTCATTATATTGAGCAAGGGAAAAAAGAAGGGGCACGACTTGTTGCTGGTGGAGGAAAAGCGTTCGATAAAGGCTACTATGTCCAACCAACTATTTTTGCAGATGTTGAAGATCATATGGTTATTGCGCGAGAAGAAATATTTGGTCCAGTTATGTCGATATTCGTTTTTGATACGGTAGAAGAAGTAATCAAACGTGCAAATGATAGCGATTATGGTTTGGCGGCTAGTGTTTGGACAGAAAATATTAAAACAGGTCATTATATTGCCGGTAAGCTTAAAGCCGGAACAGTTTGGATTAATGACTTTGGTCTAGAATGGGAAACAATGCCGTTTGGAGGCTATAAGCAATCCGGAATCGGTCGCGAAATGGGCGGGGAATACGGGCTGGCCAACTATACAGAAGTGAAAAGTGTCTTTGTGAATATTAAACAATAATTGTATATTACTACTTCGCCTTTATGATAATGATCCCGAATGTATATTCCGGGATCATTTTCTTAAAGAGCTGTTTATTCTATCTTTTAAAAGTGTTACAAGCTCCAATTCTTAACATACAACTAGTAAATTTAGGGGGGAAATAAGTGGAAGATATAGTAAATTGGTTAGTGGATCAAGTATGGAGTATAGGATTAGTCATCTTCGTATTGGGTGGGGGATTATTTTTCACGATTGCTACACGTTTTGTTCAATTAAGATATTTTAAGCAAATGATCAAATTGATATTTGAAGGAAAAAGCTCGGAGGCGGGAATATCATCTTTTCAGGCTTTTTGTTTAGCTCTTGCAGGTCGCGTGGGGATTGGTAATATTGCTGGGGTGGCCACAGCGATCGCATTCGGTGGTCCGGGAGCGGTTTTTTGGATGTGGGTAATGGCTATATTAGGAGGCGCAAGTGCGTTTATTGAATCGACACTTTCCCAAGTATACAAAAGTAAAATTGGAAATGAATATAGAGGTGGTACCCCTTTCTTTATCGAAAAGGGCTTGAACATGAGATGGTTCGCGGTAATAATGGCTGTTGTAGTTACCCTTTCCTATGGAATTTTAGTACCAGGAATTCAAGCAAATAGTATTGCGGTAGGATTTGAAAATGTACTTGGTTTGGATAAGAGTATTACTGGAGTTGTAATGATTGCTTTACTTGGTATCATTATTTTTGGCGGCGTGAAGCGAATTGCTAGTGTCGCGGACAAAGTCGTTCCTTTTATGGCGTTAGGTTATGTGGTTGTAACATTTATTGTTTTATTTGCAAATATTTCAGAAGTTCCTAAAATGTTTTCTTTAATATTCTCTAGTGCGTTTGGTGTGAATGAAGCGTTCGGAGGAATTCTTGGTTCAGCGATTGCTTGGGGAGTCAGAAGAGCGATTTTTTCCAGCGTTGCCGGAGTTGGTGAAGCAACATACAGTTCTGCAGCAGCTGAGGTTACACATCCTGCAAAACAAGGATTAGTTCAAGCTTTTTCAATCTATATCGATACAATTGTGGTATGTACGGCTACAGCCTTCATGATTCTTGTTACTGGCATGTATGATGTGATACCGATTGGAAAACAAGCCATTGTTCAAAAAATGGGGGATATTGAACCAGGACCCATTTATACGCAACAAGCAGTAGAAACAGTTTTTCCAGGTTATGGAGGATTGTTTGTTGCCATCGCCATTTTCTTCTTTGCGTTTACCACGCTAATGGCCTATTATTATATCGCCGAAACAACCCTTGTGTATTTGGATAGAAAACTAAAGGCACAGTGGTTAAAAACAGCTTTAAAAATAGTCTTTTTAACAATGGTATATATCGGTAGTGTCAAATCAGCAGCTTTTATGTGGGCTCTGGGAGATTTAGGATTTGGAAGTATGGCCTGGCTCAACATGGTTGCAATATTACTTCTGACAAAGCCTACGCTAAAAGTATTGAAGGATTTTGATGTACAGATGAAGGCAGGAAAAGACCCGGTGTTTGATCCATTAAAAGTAGGAATCAAAGGTGCGGATTTCTGGGAAGACAGATGCAAAGAGATGGAATTAGATTCGTTAAAAGAAAAGAGAGATGGGAAAGCTTCCTGATTGGAGAAGGGACATTAAACGCTCTTGAACTCATAACAAACTAATAAGATGGTTGCTGCCATAAAGGATTAAAAACTGTCGTTGTTTTTAATGAAGTGGAAGTGAAAAATATATTTGGAGTTTTAATCTAGCTTATTTCTGGGTTTCCCATATGGGACTATCAACTAGAATTTGATGCTCAAACGTGTTACTACAATGAAGGAGGGATACTTTGAGATTTGTTAAAATTATTGATAAAATCAATGTCCTCGCGGAAAGTTTATTAGCCATTATTTTGAGCATTATGGCAATTGTAGTCATGCTACAAGTACTGGTTCGATTTATTTTTGAACAATTTTCTGTTCCTTGGTCGGAAGAAATCGCAAAATACTTAATGATTTGGCTCACGTTTATTGGTAGCGCGATTGCAGCTAGAAGGGCTAAACTCATTGCAATCGAGTCTGTCATAATTGCCTTACCAGAGAAGGCAGGGAAAGCGTTAAAGTTTTTTGCCCACTTCGTAAGCTTAGTTTTCTATGCAATCTTATTTGTGATTGGTATTGATTGGTTCCAATTTGGTTTTACCGAAACAGCACCAGTCATGAAAATTAGTAAATCTTATGTATACGCTTCCATGATGGTAGGTGCTGCACTGATGATGGTAAACACATTGGCGTACCTAATCGAAACAATTCACAATAAAGAAGATATCAGGGGTGCAGTGAATGACGATGATGTTGATCTTATATAAAGGAAAGGAGATGAACATGAACCGATGATTCAAGTATTATTTATAACAATGCTTATTTTGTTCCTCTGTTCAGTTCCTATTGCAATATCATTAGGCTTTTCTTCAGTTATTGCTTTGAAAATAAATGATTTTTCATTAAGTGTACTGGCACAAAATATATTTGAAAGCTTAGATTCCTTTACTCTTATGGCAATACCTTTTTTCATTCTAGCGGGTAATCTAATGCAGACCGGAGGCATTGCAAAAAGACTAATAGCATTGGCAAACGCCCTAGTTGGATGGTTTCGTGGCGGGCTAGGATCTGTTGCCGTGTTAACGTCCATGTTTTTCGCAACACTTTCAGGTTCATCTTCCGCTACGACAGCAGCTATTGGTACTACACTAATACCCGAGATGGCAAAAAAGAAATATCCTAAACCATTTGCTACTTCTTTAGCAGCGGCATCTGGTGAGTTAGGAGCAATCATCCCTCCCTCGGTTCCAATGATTGTTTATGGGTTGGTTGCCAATGTATCCGTAGGAAGTCTTTTTATAGCAGGGATACTTCCAGGAATTTTTATCGGTCTTTCCTTAATGGTATCGGTCATAATAATTGCAAAGGTAAAGGGATACGATGAGGTTGAGGTCATATCTGTTGGAGAATGGGCAAAAAATTTATGGGTAGCATTTCGTCAATCACTATTTGCAATGCTCATGCCAGTCATTATACTCGGGGGTATCTATTCCGGACTTTTCACACCGACTGAAGCAGCAGTAGTCGCTGTGTTCTATAGCTTAATTATTGGTTTGTTTATATACAAGGAATTGAAGTGGAGTGATTTAAAGTCAATACTCATAAAATCAGCCATTTCTACTTCAATCATTTTAATCATTGTAGCTTTTGCTTCGGTTTTTTCTTATATCCTGACGATCGAACAAGTTCCACATAAATTAAGTGATCTAGTAGTCAGTCTTTCAGATAGTGCTTTAGTCTTTTTGTTATTAACTAATATATTTTTATTGATTACAGGCATGTTTGTAGAAACGTTAGCAGCTATCATTGTTTTGGCACCGATTCTAGCTCCTGTTGCAGTGATCTACGGTATCGACCCAATACACTTTGGTCTGATTATGATTGTAAACTTGGCGATTGGAATGGTTACACCACCGTTAGGTGTTAATCTGTTTGTCGCTTGTGAAATAGCAAATCTCAGAATAGATCAATTGATTAGACCGTTACTTATCTTTCTGGCTGTTCTAATTGTCGATTTACTGATTATTAGTTACTTTGCACCGCTGTCAACGTGGTTACCATCGATTATAGGATGAAAAATTAATGAATAGGAGAGAAGAAAAATGAAAAAAATATCGTCATTGATTTTAATGGTGCCCCTATTAATGCTTATGGTCGGAGGGTGTTCTGGAAAATCTAATAGTGCTGGCGCTGAAATTGGGAATGGTGAAGAGAAAAATGTGGAACTGAAAATTGGACATATTTTAACACCGGATAGTCATTATCAAGTGATGATTGATGAAATGACGAAAATAGCAGAAGAAAAATCGGATGGATCTATTAAAATTACATCTTTCCCACAATCACAATTGGGTGATGAAATCAAAATGATCCAAGCGACTCGCTCTGGAACAATTTCAATGTTTGTATCAGGTCAAGCTGCATTAGAAAACACAGTTAAAGAATATGAAATTTTCGACATTCCTTATCTTTTTGATAGTTTTGAACAAGCAAATGAAGTTTTGGCTGGAGAAATCGGCAGAAAGTATTTAGATATGCTTGAAGAGCATCAATTGGTTGGGCTTGGTTGGTTGACTGCTATGGAGAGAAATGTGTTCTCAACGAAAGAAATCAAAGAAGTAGCCGATATGAGGGGATTGAAATTACGGGTAATGCAGGCACCTGGATATGTCGATACGTATAATGCGTTTGGATCACAACCAACTCCCATGGCTTATTCTGAAGTTTATATGTCTTTACAACAAGGTGTTGTAAACGGCGGTGATATTTCACCGGATCAATTTATGAATGACCGATTTAATGAAGTAGCGGAGTATTATAACTTAACAAAAGCGCATTATCTTCCTGCCTTATTGGTCATGTCTCAAAAGCAATGGAATGATCTTTCAGATAATCAACAGAAAATCTTGCAAGAAGCTGCGGATGAAGGTTTAAAAAAAGGTATTGAATTTTACGCACAAGCTTATGAGGATTCATTGAAAAAAGCGGAAGAAAGTGGCGTTACAATTGTAGAGACAGACTTATCGGGGTTCAAAGAAAAGGCAGAAAAGACGCAAGAATCACTCATTAAAAGCATTCCAAATGGACAAGCACTTTATGATGAAATACAGGCGGCTAAAAAATAAGAGAGCAGAGTGGTAAGTGAAATCTTGCTCCCTGTAATGAACCAAAACTTAGGAGGAATTTATCATGACTAAACTAGAAGGCGTATTTCCAGTACTTGTTACACCCAATATCGAATATTTTATCAATTAAGACGTCACAGGAATTGGGGAGTTTGTTAGCAAGAACTGTTCAAAGCGGTTGAAGTGGCCGTTGCACAAGCCGGTAAGCTTAAAGCCGGAAGAGTTTGGATTAACGACTTCGGTCTAGAATGGGAAACAATGCCGTTTGGAGGATATAAGCAATCGCGAATCGGTCGCGAAATGAACGGGAATACGGATTGGCCAACTATACAGAAGTGAAAAGTGTCTTTGTGAATATCAAACATTAATTGTCTAAAAGTACTTTTACTTGATACCTAAGTAGTTACTTTTGGAAAAACTAGAAATAAAAAAACCTTGCAGCTGTATAGCGGTAACAATATATTGGTTGCCGCCATACAGTTGGAAGGTGAAAATTAAAGGACTTGAAGCTGTTTTGGGAAAGTAGTCAAAACTTCCGCATTACCATCTTCGTTGATGTAAACAATATCTTCTATACGGACACCACCGACATTTGGTATATAAATTCCTGGTTCAATTGTAAAAACTAAACCGGCTTCTGCAAGTTGTTCGTTGTTTTGATGGATGGAAGGTTCTTCATGTACTTCAATACCTAAGCCATGTCCAACACGGTTATTGAAGTAATCACCATATCCATTTTGATGGATAACATTTCTAGCTGCGATATCAAATGTCTTTAAGGAGACACCTTCTTGTACTGCTTGAATGCCAGCTTCATTTGACTGCAATACGATATCATAGATTTCTTTTTGCTTTTCAGATGCTTCGCCAATGATAAATGTTCTGGTAATATCGGAACAATATCCATCTTTCACGACCCCGAAATCGATTAATAAATAATCTCCTCGTTGGATTGTTCTTTCTCCAGGAGAACCATGCGGTAATGCAGCCTTTTCCCCGGACAATACAATGGTGGAGAACGACGGACCATCCGCACCGAACTTCCTCATGAGAAATTCCAATTCGCCCGTCAATTCGGACTCGGACATGCCAATTTTTACTTTCTTAATGCCTTCTTTCAACACTTTTTCAATAATTCTGATGGCATCTGATAACTTCTCAATTTCCTCTGCCGATTTTTTCATTCTTTGTTTGTTTACGAATGGTTGCACATCTACTACTTCTACATCTGGAAAATGGGCTAGTAGGCTAATATAACGATCATAGCTTAGGTTCTTTGCCTCAATTCCAACCGTTTTCGATAGTTTGCCAATCGACTTACTTACGACCTCCAATGGAACTTCCTCGTCTGAAATCGAGATAATCGTTGCTATATCAGCTTCCTGTAATGCAGCATCTTTGTCTAAAGCAGGTACAAACAAGTATGTCTGATCTGTTGAAACGTTAATAATCAAAGACATGAATCGTTCGTGAGGATCTGAATTGAACCCCGTATAATAATAGACATTTGCCGGTGCAGTGATCATGACAGCACCGATATCATTCTGAGCAAGATAAGCCGTCAAATGCTCCCGTCTTGTTTCATATAAATTACCCAATATAATACCCTCCTAAGTTTGTCGTTATTACTGATTATGCAAGAGTGATGCCATATTGGCAATAAGAGTTGGTATGGTAATTGCATTATGGTTTATGCAGAGGTAGTTACGAACAAAAATATTGGAGGCGGAAAAATGGATAGGATTGCGAAGTTACAAAAACAATTAGAAGAATTAAATATGGATGGTTTGATGATTAACGGAGACTGGAATCGACGATACATATCCGGATTTACAGGAAGCAATGGAGTTGTTCTGATTACCAAAAATGATGCGAGATTTATAACAGATTACCGTTATTTGGAGCAGGCAAAAAGTCAAACGGGCTTGGATGTTGTTTTACATAAAGAGCATACGGGTCACAAGCATAAAATTTATGATGAAGTAGCTAGGCAAGTCAAACAAATGAACATAAAACGGCTTGGATTTGAGCAACAACATTTGAATTTCGGAAACTACTCTAAGTTAAATGGACTAATCGATTCAGAGTTAGTCCCTACATATGATGTAGTGGAAAACATGCGTATGGTGAAATCAATAGAAGAAATTGAAAATATTAGAATCTCTTCTAAAATTACAGACGATGCGTTCGTGCACATCTTGGATTTCATTCGTCCAGGATTGACAGAGCTTGCAGTCGCAGAGGAATTAAAAAATTACATTCAAAAGAATGGTGGGATCACTTCTACATTTAGTCCGATTGTGGCATCAGGGCAAAGAGCATCACTACCTCATGGTCGGGCAAGTGACAAAATAATTGGACATGGTGATATGATCACCATCGACTTTGGTACTAATTATAATGGCTATTGGTCTGATATTTCCCGCGTTGTGTCAATGGGAGAGCCAAGTGCAAAAATGAAAGAAGTCCACCAAGCCGTTTTTCAATCATTCACAAACTGCGTTACCAATATAAAAGCAGGCCTAACGGATCGGGAAGTAGATAAGTATATGAGAGAGATCCTAATCGAAACTGGTTTCAATGAATTCTCCGGTACAGGAACAGGTCACGGAATTGGTCTTGAAGTCCACGAAAAACCGTTATTCTCCGCAGACTCAGAAAAGATTTTATTACCTGGAATGGTAGTCACGATAGAACCGGGAATCTATTTACAGGACATTGGAGGAGCGAGAATCGAAGATATGCTACTTATAACAGAAGATGGCTGCGAAGTATTATCACCATCACCCAAAGAATTAGTTATTTTATGATAAATAATAATCGGTTGAAATGTAAAAGAAAATGGACACATATAACGAATACCTGTAGATATTTTAGACACTTTTCTTAAATAAACAATTAAAAATTCGTAGCTTAGAATTAGGAATAATAAGCTACTAAATTTAATTTCTTCATTTCAGTAAAGCTACCTCTATAATTATCTGAATAAAAAGAATATTTGGCATGAATATTGCAATAAATTTATTATGCATGGGGTTTTGATAGTAAAAGTTTTATAGAGAAAGATAAAAAATGGGGTGAAACATGTTGTCTACAATATTGGAAGTAAATAATCTTAAAACATATTTCAAGAAAAATAAACGCATTGTTCGTGCAGTCGATGGAATTGATTTCAAGATAAATGCAGGTGAAATTGTTGCACTTGTTGGAGAATCAGGATGTGGGAAAAGCATGACATCCCTATCTATTATGGGACTTGTACCATCTCCAGAAGGGAAGGTAGTAGAAGGGGAGATTTTGTTAGATGGGGTTAATCTAGCAGAATTAACCGAAAAGAAAATGTATAAAATTCGCGGGAAAGAGATTGCAATGATTTTCCAGGAACCGATGACATCCCTTAATCCAGTTCTTACAATTGGCGATCAATTATTAAGTGTTATTATTTATCATTTAAAGTTGCCAAAAAGGGAAGCAGAACAAAAAGCGATTGAAATGCTAGAGTTAGTTGGATTTTCTGATCCAGAAAAATTACTAAAAAGTTATCCGCACCGGTTATCTGGTGGAATGCGACAACGTGTGATGATTGCGATGGCAATGTCTTGTAATCCAAAGCTATTAATCGCAGATGAGCCGACAACTGCATTAGACGTTACTATTCAGGCACAAGTTTTGGAATTGATGAAAGAGATTAGTATAAAGTTTTCTACTTCAATCCTATTGATAACGCATGATCTTGGTGTTGTTTCTGAACTAGCAGACAGAGTCATCGTTATGTATGCAGGGCAAATTGTTGAAATTGCAAATATCGATGATTTGTTTGACTATCCCCTTCATCCTTACACAGTTGGACTCATCAACTCCGTTCCAAAAATAGAAGGTGAAATAGAAAGGCTTCAAGCGATTAAGGGAAATGTTCCTGCACCTGGAACTATTATAGAAGGCTGTAGATTTGCAAAAAGATGTAACAAAGTATTTGAACGTTGTACAAAAGAAATGCCTGCTCTAAGAAAAATGGACGGGACTAGATCTGTTCGTTGCTTTTTATATGATGATGTGGGGGGAGAATAATGGGTTCGACAAGTTTATTAGAATTTACTTCACCTCTTAACATGGAAGAGGTAAACAAAGTAATCGAAGAAGAAACGTTATTAGAAGTACAAAATTTAAAAATGTATTTTCCCATCAAAGCAGGAATTATTCAACGAGTAGTTGGTCATGTAAAAGCAGTGGACGATATTAGTTTTCGTGTGCGAAAAGGAGAAACACTAGGAATTGTCGGGGAATCAGGTTGCGGAAAGTCTACGATGGGCAGGGCACTTATTAGGCTATATGAACCGACTGGAGGAAGCGTGCTATATGACGGTATTGATATTACAAAATTGCCAGAAAGAGCATTAAGGCCGCTCATTCGAAAAAAAATACAAATGATTTTTCAAGATCCTTATGCCTCATTGAATCCAAGAAAATCGTTAGGGAATCTTTTGAAAGAACCATTAAAGGCACATGGGTTATACGCTAATTCAACAGAACGAAATGAAAAAATAAAAGAACTACTTGAAGTAGTAGGCTTGCATTCATCTTCCATGAATTATTATCCAAACGAATTTTCAGGAGGACAGCGTCAAAGAATTGGAATAGCACGGGCGCTCGTATTAAATCCCGAGTTAATCATTGCCGATGAGGCTGTTTCTGCATTGGATGTATCTATACAGGCGCAAATTATTAATTTATTGGAAGATTTACAATCGCAATTTAATCTTACGTATATTTTTATCTCTCATGATTTAAGTGTTGTAAGACATATTGCAGATCGCGTAGGAGTGATGTATTTAGGAAAACTCGTTGAATTGGCTGATAAAAATGATATATATTCAGAAGCCCTTCATCCTTATACCCAAGCTTTACTCTCTGCCGTACCAACTATACGACAAAAAGGAACTATAAATAGAGATAGAATTATCTTGAAGGGCGATATACCAAGTTCGTCCAATCCGCCTACAGGGTGTGTTTTCCATACAAGATGTCCAGCAAAAATAAAAGCTTGTGAAACAATCGTTCCACAGTTAAAAGAAGTGCAGCCAAATAGATTTGTTGCCTGTCATTTATATGATAATCCCCAAATAGTGTAATAGGTTGTTCGTTAACTTATTTGGAAGGGGGGATTTATACAAAAATACTGGTTTTAGTTGAATATAAAAACAGAGGGGGAAAATGAAATGTTAAAAAATCGTTTTTTATTATTCATCGTCTTTATGTTCGTGCTAATTGTCACAGCATGTTCAGATGGAACAGTGGAAGAAAGCAGTAATGAGGCGAATAGCGAAAAAGAAGATAACCAAACAGAGAATACGCAAACAGAAGAGAAGTCTGGCGGTAGTTTAGTTTTAGGAACGACAGCGGCACCGACTTTATTTAATCCATATTACTCAACGGATACTTCTAGTTCAACGATTGAAGGTTTCATTTTTAGTGGACTGGTAACGGTGGATACGGATTTCAATCCTGAAGGAGATTTGGCTGAGAGCTGGGAGTTCACTGAAGATGGGTTAAGATGGACTTTTCATTTACGAGAAAATGTGAAATGGCATGATGGAGCTGACTTTACGGCGGATGATGTCGTCTTCTCATACGGCATCCCATTACACGAAGACTATATCGGACCACGTGGATTACCGTTTGAAATTATTGAGGAAATAAACAAGGTTGATGATTATACAGTAGAATTTGTCCTTTCCGAGCCGTATGCACCATTCATCACAATTACAGCACAATTTGAAGTACTACCAAAGCATATTTTAGGGGAAGTTCCTATAGCAGAACTTGGTATGAACAAGTTTAATACGAAGGAACCAATTGGAACAGGTCCTTTTAAATTTCAACAATGGAAAGAAGGAGAATATATCGAACTTATAGCCAATGAAGATTATTATCTAGGCGCACCAAAATTAGATTCTATCATTTATAAAATCGTTCCCGATATGAATACATTAATGGCACAGTTGCAAGTTGGGGATATAAATCTGACAGGTATATCACCACAATATATTGAGACGGCTAAAAAACTAGAGGAGCAAGGAAAGGTTGTCGTAACTTCAGGACCTTCTAATGCTTTTGAATATATTGGTTATAACTTACGCAACGAACTATTCCAGGATAAATTAGTTAGACAAGCCCTAACGCATGCGATAGATAAAGAAGCAATAGTCCAAGCTATTTTGGACGGATCGGGAGTAGTAGCACATGGCCCAGGTAGCCCGGCAAACTGGGCGTTTAATCCAGATGTACCAAAGTTCGAATATGACCCTGAAGAAGCAAAAAGAAAGTTGAAAGAGGCAGGATGGGAGCCGAACAAAGACGGAATATTAGAGAAAGATGGTAATAAGTTCGAGTTTGTTTTAAAAACTACATCCGCAAATGAAATACGTCAACAAATTGCAGAAGTTGCCCAACAACAATTAAGTGAAATTGGTATTAAGACATCGATTGAATTGCTTGAATGGAGTGCATATGTAGAGCAAACAAGTCCTCCATTATGGAATTTTGATGCAATTGTTGCTGGTTGGTCTATTGGAAGTGACCCGGACCCAACTTGGTTCTGGCATACTTCAGAAATTGAAAATGGTTTGAATTATAACGGTTTTTCAAATGAGCGCGTGGATGAACTTCTATCCGAAAATACAAAAATATCGGATATAGAGGAAAGAAAGAGAATTATTGCTGAAGCAGATGCAATTGTTGCTGAAGAACAGCCAGATACTTTCTTATACTATGTAGAAGGTAGTTTAGCAAATGCACCTAACCTTCATGGTCCGAAGTTTAATGCAGCTAACACTTATTACAAAATACATGAATGGTATATAGATTAATATTAGAAATCTTTTTAGTATCAAAGGTGGCGAGCATTTCCCGTACTTCGTTTCGTGGAGATGTTCGCATTTCTCATATTTCAAACTTTAAAAGGTACTAATTAATTCCCTTAAGGAGTGGGCTAGAAATGACTACATATATAATAAGACGAACATTAATGGCTTTCCCATTACTTTTTCTTATAACAATCATTTCGTTTGGCATGATGCAAATGGCACCTGGGGATCCGACTGCGTTAATGATGGATCCCATGATAAAGCAGGAAAATCTAGCGGCATATAAAGAGGCTTATGGTTTAAATGATAATGTAATTGTGCAATATGTCAGATGGTTAGGAAATATGATTCAAGGAAACTTTGGAGAATCACTTATTCGTCAAGGTGTTCCTGTCAGTGAGCTAATATTGGCCAGGTTACCAAATACGCTTATATTAATGATTGTATCGTCGGTTATAGCTTTTTTAATCTCCATTCCACTTGGCGTCATTTCTGCAACTAAGCGTAACTCCTTAACAGATTATTCCATTACCTTTGTATCCTTTTTAGGGGTTGCAACACCTAACTTTTGGATTGGGCTTGTATTAATCATGTTTATGTCCGTGCATATGGGGTGGTTTCCAACCGGTGGGGTAGCTACACTTGGTGAACCATTTAGTATTTGGGATCGAATACACCATTTAATACTTCCCGCTTTTGTACTTGCAACAGCAGATATGGCTGGTTTAACAAGATACTCCCGGTCTAGTATGTTAGAAGTGCTTCGACAAGATTATATTAGAACTGCGAAAGCAAATGGTTTTAAAAATGGAACCGTGATTTTTAAACATGGTCTTCGAAATGGGCTTATTCCCATTATTACAATTATAGGATTAATGTTGCCATCGTTTATTGGAGGTTCTGTCATCATTGAAAGTATATTTGCTTGGCCCGGGATTGGCTTGCTCTTTGTGGAAGCGGCATTTCAAAGAGATTATCCTGTCATAATGGCGGTAGTAGTTATTGCAGCTTCGTTAGTAGTAATTGGTAACTTAATTGCAGATATACTTTACGCTATTGTTGATCCAAGAATTGAATATTAGGGGGAGATGAAATGACACTTTCAGGGCGAAATTTAACGGTAAACGAACCATTACTTATAGAAGAAAAACAAGAATTTGCTCACGAATCTATTTGGAAAGTCATGTTACGTAAATTTCTAAAAAACAAATTAGCTGTTATTGGAGCAATTATACTAGTTATTATTATTGCATCTGCCATATTTGCACCATGGTTAGCGCCACAAGATCCAAGTAAACAAGTATTGCTAGATAAGCTGAGTCCACCAGGAGAAAAATATATTCTAGGTGCAGATAATTTAGGTCGTGATGTATTAAGTAGGTTACTTTATGGAGCTAGAGTATCTCTCCTTGTTGGTTTTACCTCTGTTGCGGGTTCTATTTTTATTGGGACAATGATCGGTGCGATAGCAGGTTATTACGGAGGAAAGCTCGATGCCATACTTATGCGTTTTGTTGATGCGGTTATTTCATTTCCATCATTATTTCTTCTAATAACACTTGTTACAATCTTTGATCCGAGTCTAATGACATTAATTTTCGTTTTCGCAGTCTTTGGTTGGACTGGGACTGCTCGATTAGTTCGAGGAGAATTTTTGGCACTTCGATCATCGGAATTTGTATTGGCTGCAAGAACATTAGGTATAAAAAATTCAAGAATTATCTTTTCGCATATACTACCAAATGCTATGGGGCCGATAATTGTTTCTGCGACACTTGGGGTAGGGGGAGTTATTTTAGGGGAAGCTGCACTAAGTTACCTTGGTCTTGGTATACAACCACCTATTCCGAGCTGGGGAAATATGTTGCAAAGTGCGCAAAACCCTCAAATCATGCTTGGTGCATGGTGGTACCCACTTCTTCCAGGGTTTATGATTTTAATTACTGTATTGTCCTTTAACTTTGTAGGAGATGGACTTCGTGATGCGTTTGATCCTAAAATTAATGAATAAAGAAGACTGTCTAAAATGTTCATCATTTTAGACAGTCTCCTTATTTTTAATACATGTCAATTCATCCCTAGGAATTTATAAATAAATGTATAAATATCTGTATGTTCTTCGATAATCTTGGAAGTTGGTTTTCCTAGACCGTGACCCGCATCCTTTTCAATTCTTAATAGAATAGGAGCTTCTCCAATTTTAGCCTCTTGAAGTGTGGCCGCATATTTTTTAGCGTGTAGTGGCACAACTCGATCGTCTGTATCAGCTGTTGTGATTAATGTAGCTGGATAGTTCCGATTAGGCGAAATATTATGGAGTGGAGAATAGGCATAGATTGTTTTGAAGTGCTCTGCATTTTCTTCTGCGTTTCCGAATTCCGACGTCCAAAAGCGTCCAACTGTAAAGTGTTGATATCTAAGCATGTCCGTTACCGGCACTTGGCAAATGACAGCATTATATAATTCAGGGCGTTGGTTCATACAAGCCGAGACTAAAAGTCCTCCATTACTTCCTCCCATAATTGCTAGTTTAGAAGAATTCGTATAATCACTACTAATTAACCATTCCGCAGCTGCAATAAAATCATCAAACACTTGTTGCTTTCTTTCAAAAGTTCCTGCTTGATGCCAATCTTCTCCGTATTCACCGCCTCCTCTGATGTTAGCTACGGCGTAAATGCCACCATCTTCTATAAACATCGCATTAGAAGCAGAGTAGGAAGGGGTCATGCTAATATTAAAACCACCATATCCATATAACAGTACAGGGTGATCTGCAGTTAGCTGAATGCCTTTTTTATGAGTGATAAACATCGGAATATTCGTTCCATCTGTAGAAGGATAAAAAACTTGAGTTGTCTCAAAGCGAGAACTATCCAAACTCACTTTCGATGAAAAAACGGTATCTAGAGATTTTGTATGAAAATCATATCGTACAACTGTCGTTGGTGTTAAATAAGAAGTATAACTAATAAACATCTCTTTTTCTTTCTTATTAGTGCTAATATTCGTCACTGTAATCATATCGGGAAGATCTAATATCCTATCAAATACACCGTCAAGGTCATACAACTTTATTTGATCTTTGGCGTGATGCATATACGTAATGGCTATTTGATCATCTATTAGTTTAATAAAGGACATAACATCCTGTTGCTCTGGAATAGTTTCTTTCCATTGGTTCATCTGTGGTTCATTAAGGTTAATTGCAACTATTTTTCCATTTGGTGCATCTTTATTTGTATAAATATAAAAGGTAGTACCATTATTACCGATAAACGAATAGTTGGCATCACCGGCATCTGCTAGGGGAATGAATGCATCATCACTTTCAATCGCTCGATAATAGAGGCGACTCTTGTTTTCTGTTCCTTTCCATGATTCGAGTAAGAGATACTTGTAGTCATCTGAGACGATGGGACGGAACGCTAGCTCTTTATCATCTGGTCTTTCATGGATTAATTTATCCTCCGATTGAGGCGTATTTACGATGTGAAAATAGAGACGATTATAGTTACTTTCATCTACAAGTTCTACCGTTCCTTGATCAGGAAAGCGGCTATAGTAGAATCCCGTGCCATTTTCGATCCAAGCAAGACTACTAAATTTACATCTGTTGATTATTTCTGGGTATTCAAAACCTGATTCCATATTTCGAATTTTTATTTCTTGCCAGTCGCTGCCATTCTCGGAAATTGCATATGCCATCAATGTTCCTTCTTTATTGAAGGAAATGTTTGTTAGTGCAGTTGTTCCATCCGAATTCAACGCATTTGGATCAATTATTACTTCTGGTGTAGCATCTGTAAGTGCATGAGCACGATAGAACACCGGCTGATTTTGTAAGCCATCATTTTTATGATAGTAGTAATACGATCCTTCCTTTTGAGGGATAAAATATTTTTCGTAATTCCAATGCTCCATAAGCTTGTCTTTTATGGTCACTCTATTTTGTATTTTGCTGAAATAGGCATGCGTTTGTTTGTTTTGGTTGTCTTCCCAGTTTTTTGTTTCTATACTTTTATCATCTTCTAGCCATCTGAAAGGGTCTTCCACAAGTGTGCCGTGATAGTTATCTACTACAATTCCTTTTTCATTTTTCGTTTGCATCGGATTCGTTCTCCTTTATCGTTTATTTAACATTAATAAATATATGCAAGTTATATGCCAATACAATAAAAAACAAATAAGAAAGGGAGTATGAAAATTCCCTTTCTTATTTCCCCTACAAAAAAGCATTATGGAATGTATTTGAATAGGATAGGATATGTCTTACCAAAAAAATACGGATGCTAAAGCAATTCCGGTAATAGCACCGAGCGCAATACCAAAGCCAACCCCAAATCCTTCACCAAACCAACCTAAGCCATACCCACCAAATTCTGCATCTGGTCGAATCCAAACTCTATTTCTGCTAACTCTAGTAATTTCACCTACGTGAACACTGCCATCACGACAATTTATTCTCACTCTTTGCCCATGATATCTACAACATTGATTGTATAAATTATTCATATTCGTCCTCCTCTCATGACAAATTACATACATGTATGTCCTATTAACATATGCGGTTCATAATATTTCACAAAAGACAAACGTCTAACGAAAAATGGAATGTAAAAATATTTCATGATTCTAAAAATAATTTGACATGTAAACATAGAATAAAGAAAAAAGAAAAGGAAGAGATGCATGCCAGTAATTCAAACACAAAATCTTCTTAATAAATTTGTGGAACTGTGTGAAGAGCAATCAGGAAGAGGGGTAACTAATATACATTCTGAAATAATTGGTGGACCTCTCAAGAAGTTATTCCCCACAGTAAATCCTGAAATCGTACAGTATGAACTTCTCAGGAATGGTTTATTTCAGCCCGGGGAGTGGAGGAATATTAAAGATACTGTCAAACGAATGGAAGCACAAAATGTGTGGCAAATTGTGAAACAGGAATATAAACTATTAAGAAAACGGTGGAATGGACCAAAAGTTTCCATCTATATTCTCCCGATAAAAAATGCAAATGCAAAATCAAGAAAGGAAATACCTAAAAAAAATGGCATAGCTTATAGAGGCGCATTATTTTTGTTCTTGTCTCCTGATCTCCATACGGAAGAAATAAAGGCTCTGTTTGCACATGAGTATAATCATGTGTGCAGACTAGATTATTTGAATCTAGCTCCAAATCAGATTTCTTTATTGGATTCGTTAATTATTGAAGGACTTGGTGAATATGCGGTAAAGGATTTGTATGGTGAAAAGTGGTTAGCACCTTGGATAAATCTTTATGCATTTGATGAAGCTGTAGATATATGGAAAAAACATTTTATACCTTCATTACATGTTACAGGAGTTAAAAATCATCAGGTTTTTTTGTTTGGTAAAGTGGGAAGTCGCTTGCCGAAATGGATTGGTTATCATATAGGTTTTCAAATTGTAGATAGTTTTCAAAAGAAGCATGGACCTTTTCCAAGTAACGCAGTATACAATAAATCTGCTAAGGAAATAATCACAGGTTCTGACTTTCCTATTAAGATAAATGACATTTAAATACCCGGAAGCCAATGAAATGATTGTTTTGAAGGACAAATTGATCGTGCTTCTCCCATAGATCGAAGAATTTTGAATGGATATTTTTGGATTGATTGACGTCATGAAGTTCACTTGGTATTAGTGCAGATGGTGTTTTTATCGTTTCAATTTTAGTGAATCCAGCTTGCTGTAGTTTAGCTCTCCACTCTTCTTCCGTTAGAACTTCGCGTATTCCGTATAAACTAAATATTTCTCTTTGCAATGCTTCTGTTGGATTTTGCTCAGCTGTCATTTCGATGATAATCATCCTACCAGTATTTTTTATTACTCGTGCAAGTTCATCTAATGTTTTCGAAATATGAGTGAAGGCGATTACTGACTCGGCAATGACTAAGTCGAATGAATCATCCGCAAATCTTAAATTTTCAGCGTCCCCTTCTATCAATTGGATGGGGGGATTATTATTTTTGAGTCGTTCTTTCGCTTTTTCAACCATGATGGGATGTTTATCGATCGCTGTAAGTTGGCAATGAAACCTTTCCGCTAAATAAGCTGCGGTTTGCCCCGTCCCACAACCTAAATCAAGTACAGCTTCCGTTCGTTGAATGTTTTCGTCTTCCAATATAGATTGGGTTAAAGCAAATCCCCCAGGATGTGCGCCACCAATACCAAAATAAGCTAATAAATCTAAATAATCATTAGACAGTGATAATCCCTCCTAATCGTAATACAGATATAATATGCTTGTCATACACTTTGGAACTGTATGAGGACAAAGATACAGTGCATATATTATTGCATGTATATTAAAGAAGATAATCCCACTTTTTGAGAATATGATACAAAAGCGGGGAAGATATAACAGAATATGTTTACCATATGGTTCTAAACAAAATGATGAACTTTATAAGGAATAGGTTAAGAAATATACTGATTAACGAGATCGAGTGAATCTGTTGGAACGAAGAATGCATGCAAAATTACTGATAACCTAAATTTATTCTATTGAAAAAATCGACCGACTCACTTAAGAGCAGGTCGATTTTTAAGAGGAGAAGGTACAGGAGGGGATTGTATTAATATTATTTTTTCCTACTTAATTATCTCTCTAAAAATCGTTCGATAAAACAGACTAAATGCCATACGACTAAGGAGTGATGCTTGTCAGAGCAAAGATTTCTCTCGTTAATTCAAATAATCAACATATTTGTTTTTAATACATAAAAGATGTTCCTACAATGATAAGTAGGATAAACAAAACTACAATCAGCGCAAAGTTCGATACTGGTCTACCGTATCCTCCGCCTTCATATTCAGACATCTTACATCCCTCTTTTCTAATACTATTTATAGATTATGAAAAGATTACGTGATGAATAAGGTAGTTTGTCTTATATCAAAGTAACAAAGCTTCTAGCAAATGAAAAACTCCTAACCACAGTCAAGTAAGAAGGGGTTGATGGTTACTTTAAAGATTGAATTTGGTTTTGATACTAATCAACAGTTTATTAAAAGGATGGAGTTATGATTCTCTTTAAGTTTGAAGATGATTTTCCCATTCCACCTATATAAAAATTCAATCGAAATATCTCACAAGTTTTAGAACGCTAAATAAACCTTCTAATAAAGTAGCGTATATATACAAAAAAAGGAGGAATATGAATGAACGTTAATGACGAATTTTCACAAAATCTACAACCCTTTCCCAAACCCTGTCCGAACCCGTATTGCCAAAATCTGAGTTGTACATGTGGAGATCAATGTAAATGTACCCCTGATAAACAATGTGGAGAGAGCAAGACAAAGCCAACAAATATGATTCTATCGAAATTCATCGATGAACTTCCCATTCTCCCTGTTTTAAAACCACGTCGAAAAGATCATTTTTTCACTTATTACAAAGTTAATATGACAGAATTTAAGCAATCCCTCCATAGTGAATTACCAAATACAACGGTTTGGGGGTACGAAGGCAGCTATCCAGGACCTACCATTGAGGTGGAAAGCGGAGAAAAGGTATTTATTAAATGGAGCAATAATCTTCCCAAAAAGCATCTTTTACCTATTGATCATACTGTACATGGTGCCCATATGGATGTACCAGAAGTAAGAACGGTTGTACATGTACACGGCGCTAGTGTTGAATCAGAAAGCGATGGTTATCCAGAGGCTTGGTTTACAAAAGGATTCGAACAAGTAGGGCCATATTTTAGGAAAAAAGTGTATCAATATGATAATATCATGCAAGCTTGTACCCTTTGGTATCATGATCACGCACTTGGAATCACAAGACTGAATGTATATGCGGGTTTGGCGGGATTTTTTCTAGTAAGGAATCAGCAGGAACGTTCGATGAATTTACCATCTGGTGATTTTGAAATTCCGCTTATTATACAAGACAAATCCTTTAATAAGGACGGTTCTCTGTATTACCCGAAACAACCAGAAAAACAAGTCTCGGAATTAGAAACGTCAGTGATTCCTGAATTCATTGGGGATACTATACTTGTAAATGGCAAGGTATGGCCCTATTTAAATGTGGAACCACGGAAATATCGGTTTAGGCTACTAAATGGATCTAACACCCGTTTCTATAGGATCAAACTTGATTCAGGTCAACTTATATATCAAATCGGAACAGATGGAGGCTTAATGGAATATCCAATAGGCATTAAAGAAATTAAATTGGCTCCTGCTGAAAGAGTGGATATCATTATTGATTTCACAAATCTTGAGGGAAGAAATATCATCATGAAAAATAGTGCCCCTGCTCCTTTTCCAAGGGGAGAGACACCAAATGATAATACGGTTGGTGAAGTGATGAAATTTAGAGTAATCCTTCCACTCTCGAGTGTTGATACGAGTGTTATCCCAGCTTATATGATGCCTCTTCCAGAAATAATAGAACAGTCAGCTTCAAAGATAAGATACCTAACATTAAAAAATAATATGGATCAGTATGGACGAGATTTCATGCTATTAGATAATAAGCGGTGGGATGACCCTATTACAGAGAAGCCAGAATTAGGTTCAACCGAATTATGGTATCTTATCAACTTAACGGCCGATACACATCCTATCCATATTCACTTAATTGATTTTCAAATATTAGACCGAAGAGATTTCGATGTAGAAAAGTATAAAAAGGAGAAAATTATTCATTATACGGGTCCAGCAATATCTCCCGAACCACAAGAACGAGGATTGAAGGATACAGTAAGAGCAAATCCAAAACAGATAACTCGTATTATTATGAAGTTCGATGGTGCATATAAAGGACTGTATGTATGGCACTGCCATATCTTGGAGCACGAAGATTATGAGATGATGAGACCGTTTATTGTTATTGGATAAAACTATTTTCAGTCTATTTATCAATCTGTAATCGATTATTTTCCTTTAATGATGATTATGCTCATTCAACTGGTTTTCAACAGGTCGATCATTTATTTGCTTTTCAGTATGATTAACTTCATAAAAAGTAGTAAATAATACGATAGCAATTAATATAACCATTATGAAGATTGAAGTGTAGGTGTGATTAATAGTGGGTGCTTTATCACTACTTTTCCTTAAAATATCTCTGATTTGAAGTAAGATTAAATATACAACTATGATATACAGGGCATCCATAAACGCTAACATAATCTGAAAGTTCTCTGATGGTAACATTTCCCCCAACATTGCTCCCATCATGCTACCCATTAGTGAAGCTGCCATTCCTTCAATTATAACAACCAAGCCCAATCCTTTACCTAAAAAATAACCAACAAATAAACTTAGAACAATGGCAAGAATCGTTGAAGAAGTTAAATCATTTTTATAAATTATTCCTGAGATTAATCCAATAACCAAACTTGACATCATTCCCAATGACATCACTATTATCATGGCTGTCATGCCTGCCAATTTCTCTGTATTGAAAGAAATTTTGAAGATCAAGAATGTAGTATAACCTAATACTATTAATATACTTAATATTAATAACATCCACAAACCCCCTTAATAAACTAGCATTCACAGGCAGAGCCAAATTTTCAGTATGGATAACAATTATTGACAGAAGTGTGAATATCTTCATTTTATGTTTATTTTTTTATTTTATATTATGAAGAATGGATTGTACAAATGTCTTAGTTCTTGAATTACCAAAAGGTTATTATTAAAAGCAGAGCTGCTTTGTAATGAAGCAAGGAATATGGTATTAGAAATGTTTAAGAAAAGAAGGAGTCTTATAGTATGAATGTCGGTACTCATGGGAATGATAATACATTCATAACTGAAATTTTTAAAGGTTGGAACACTGAAAATTCTACTAATTAAAACTTTAATATTCACCAAAAAAAGTTGTTGAATATTTATACGTGGGGGTCTATATTATATACATGTCAAAAAAACAGTCAAAGTACGAACGAAGCGTTTCCTACTATTACGAATAGTTAGTGTTTAACTCTTTGTTATCGATAGAATAACATACGGAAAAGTGAAGGTGAGCAGTTTGAGTAACTGGTTAGAATTATATGATAATATGGGGGATTATTTAGCGCCAAGTATGGCAAAAGATCACCCAAATATTCCGATTGTGAAGGAAGAGGGTTGCTACTACTACGGTGTAGACGGCAAAACATATTTGGACTTTACATCAGGGATTGCGGTAGCTAATACAGGACATCGTCATCCAAAAGTTGTACAAAGCATTAAGGATGCGGCGGATCAACTTGTACATGGTCCATCTGGCGTTATTATGTACGAATCTATTTTAAAGCTTTCCAAAAATCTAGGGGAAGTCTTACCAGGGGATTTAGATTGCTTTTTCTTTGCAAATAGCGGAACGGAGGCAATTGAAGGTGCGTTGAAACTTGCGAAATTCGTGACAGAGCGCCCGTATGTTGTATCATTTACTGGTTGCTTCCACGGTCGTTCTCTTGGGGCATTAGGTGTAACAACATCTAAAAGTAAATATCGTAAGTTTTTACAGCCATCTCATTTGTCCTATCAAATTCCGTATGCAGACGTAAAAGGTTGCCCAGCCGGAATAGATCCAGAAATTTACTGTGTAGAACAGCTAGAAAAAGATTTTACACGTCTTTTTAAACACCAAGTTACACCAGAAGAAGTTGCTTGTGTCATTTTAGAACCAGTGCTTGGAGAAGGTGGATACATTATTCCTCCGAAGGCTTGGGTAAAGAAAATTAGAGAAATCTGTGATGAGAATGGAATTTTATTAATTTTTGATGAAGTACAAACAGGTTTCGGTCGTACTGGCGAATGGTTTGCTTCACAATACTTTGGCGTAACACCCGATATTATGGCAATTGCAAAAGGCATTGCATCCGGTCTTCCATTAAGTGCGACAGTAGCTTCGAAGGAATTAATGAAAAAATGGCCACTTGGCATGCATGGTACAACATTCGGCGGTAATCCAATTGCATGTTCAGTTGCTTTAACGACTTTAGAAATATTTCATGAAGAAAACCTTGTGGAAAACTCAAAAGTTGTTGGAGCATATGCAACAGAACAATTAAAAAAACTTCAAACGAAATATCCTATTATTAGTGATATTCGCTCAGTCGGTTTAATGATAGGAATTGAAATCTCCAATCCAGAAACGGGTAAGGTTGATGGACAAGCGGTGATGAAAATTCTTGACTATGCGTTAGAAGAAGGCGTACTTTTCTATCTATGTGGTAACGAAGGGGAAGTTATTCGAATGATTCCACCTTTAACAATAACAAAAGAACAAATAGACGACGGTTTAGGAATGCTGGAAAAGGCAATTAATCGTTATATGGAGGAGAATTAATAATGAAGAATAAATTATTTATGTTCATGCTAGTACTGGTTATCGCTGTATTAGCAGCTTGTGGTACTAAGACAGAAAACGAAAAATCATCCGGTAGTGAAGGAACAACAACAGAAGATAAAAAGGTATTAGTAATGGGTACGTCTGCTGACTATCCACCATTCGAGTTTGTTGATACAGCAAAAGGAGAAGAAATCATTGGTTTTGATATAGATCTTGCCAATTTAATTGGTGAAAAATTAGGTTTTGAAGTTAAAGTGGAAAACATTGATTTTAACGGCTTAATCCCAGCAATACAAGCAGGCAAAGTAGATTTCGTATTAGCAGGTATGACTCCAAACCCAGAACGTGACAAAGTAGTAGACTTCTCCGAACCATACAACGAAACGCAACAAATGGTTGTTACGAAAAAAGATAGTGGCATTAAAACATTAGAAGATTTAGCAGGCAAAACAGTAGGTGCCCAAATTTCTTCCATTCAAGAAGATCTTGCAAAAGAAGTGGCAAAAACGGTCGATATGAAAGTGGAGAGCCGTAACTTAATCCCAGAAGTAGTACAAGAATTAATGACGAAACGATTTGACGCTGCAATTATTGAAGATATCGTAGCTGAAAACTATGTAGAGCGAAATCCAGATTTAACGTATTTCCCGGTAGCAATAGACGATGTGGACTATAAGGCAGCTGTATTCCCAGAAGGCAGCGAACTAAAAGCGCAATTCGACCAAGCAATTAAAGAATTAACCGATAGCGGGAAAATTGAAGAATTAAGACAGAAATGGTTTGTAGTCGACGCAGAATAAAATCAACCTGACTCTGCAAATAATAACTGCTGATTCTCGAGGAACTCTGGCTAAGATTTAAATAGTTCGAATAGAAAGGAGGGTAACGATGTGTTAGATTTTACTGCTGTCGTTCCCTCTATTCCTTATATATTAAAAGGGATAGGTGTTACGCTTCAAATTGTTATCGGAGCAACAATTATAGGAATGGTGCTTGGTATATTACTAGCGCTTTGCAAAATTGGGAAGATTACCGCACTAAAGTTAGTAGCGGATTTTTATACATCTATATTCCGAGGGACTCCGCTTGTCCTACAACTAATGATTATTTACTATGCAATTCCTCAGCTTTTTGACGTTAATATCGACCCGATGCCAGCAGCTATTCTTGCATTTGGATTAAACTCTGGTGCATATATTTCTGAGATTATTCGTGGTGGTATTAATGCGGTTGATAGAGGTCAGCAAGAAGCATCTCTTGCATTAGGAATTTCCTATGCAAAAATGATGAAGGACATCATTTTACCGCAGGCAATGAAAAATATTATGCCAGCATTAATGAATGAATTTATCACATTAAATAAGGAATCTGCTATTGTAACAGTAATCGGGGCGCTTGATATTATGCGTCGTGCTTATGTTGTTGGCGGTTCTAGTTATCATTATTTAGAGGCATTAATGATTGCCGGTGTAATTTATTATATTATGACGCTCATTTTAACATTCCTTGGTAAAAAGCTAGAAAAGAGGATGAGTAGAAGTGATTAAAGTAGAGAACTTGCATAAATCATTCGGTAATAATGAAGTGCTAAAGGGCATTTCAACTGAAATTAAAGAAAAAGAAGTAATTGCAATCATCGGTCCATCCGGCTCCGGAAAGTCTACATTTTTACGCTGTATAAACTTGTTGGAAGAGCCTACAAATGGCGTCATTACGATTGGCAAAGATATTGTAACGGATAAGCGCACAAACATTATGAAAGTGCGTGAAAATGTCGGCATGGTGTTCCAACATTTTCATTTATTTCCCCATAAAACAGTACTTGAAAATTTAATTTATGCACCAATGAATGTACAAGGCGTTTCCAAGAAGCAGGCGATCGAAATAGCGGATGAGTTATTACGAAAAGTAGGTCTTTTTGAAAAACGTGATGAGTATCCAAATCGTTTATCTGGCGGTCAAAAGCAGCGTGTAGCGATTGCTCGTGCGTTAGCGATGAATCCATCTGTTATGCTATTTGATGAGCCAACTTCTGCGCTAGATCCTGAAATGGTAAAAGAAGTGCTAGCAGTTATGAAGACACTTGCAGACTCTGGTATGACAATGGTAATCGTGACGCATGAAATGAACTTTGCACGTGAAGTAGCAGATCGCATTCTTTTCCTTGATGCGGGTCAGCTTGTAGAAGATACGCCACCTGCACAGTTTTTCACGGAGCCAAAATCGGCTAGAGCGAAAGAGTTTTTAGAGAAAGTTTTATAAATGATATGATGAAGAGCAATCCCTTTTATGAAGGGGTTGCTTTTTTACATTTTCTCAACCTAATAAACATTTACACAAAGTTCAAAAATATGAAACAGATTACTAAATTAATACGTAGATAAAGTGTGAAGATCCAAAGAAGGGGGAGGTAAAAACTGGCTACTTTAAATGTCCACGGTTCTCGCTTTTAAATGTTAATTTATTTGATTTTTGGTTTTATTTTAGCTGAAAATGTATTGTGAGTAATTTACGAGAGCTTTGGCATTTCTTACAGTGGGGATATTTGGGTTAATTGGTTTGGGGTATCGTTTCTGTTGTATTTTATCCATACAATGACAAGTAGATTAATCAATAAAAGTATTAAGAAACAATATGAAGTACGTACAAATTCTATTATTTTTTGGTTACTTTTAGTCATTTCAATTTATGATATACCAAAGAATCTAACGAACACTATTATCATTTCACTTTTGCAATTTGGACTCCGATTCTTCTAAAACTTGCTTTTCATACGACGAAAATTTTAGTGGGATAAACTTGTTAGTAGAAATGGAATTGAGGATGAAGGAATGAAAGAAAAGCAAACGAAGAAAGAAGATGGATTTTTTAAAAGTATACTGAAGGAAATCCGTGACTCTGTCATTGTGGAACTAATTTGGAACATAATCATTTTCATACCAAGAATGATAATTCGTATGTGGAAATCCTTTGATTGAATAATAAGAAGAGAGTGGATGGATTGTAAAAAAATGGTTGTATACTTTATATTTTATAATACTTGGCATTATTTCGTTTATTACAGGTGAAGTTGTTACTTTTGTAGTGCTAGGCCTTATTTTAATTAGCCTAACGAATATACATTCTACGTTAAAGGAAATGTTAAAAGTTAATAAGAATAAGATAAATGAAAGAAGAGATTTCAAATGACTCGTAATAAAATGGTTATACCTATTTTACTACTAGTGATTTTTGCCTTTATGATGGCAGGGTGTACTAACAAACAAGATGAACCTACTTTAAAAAAGGTTAAAGGGGAAGGTCTAACATATAGTGAGTATTTTAAGTCAGTTGACGAACTCGATGAGAGGGAAAATATAACGCATTATCAACCTTTGCCAATTGATGAGATGATGATTGTTGCACCTGTTTCTATAAAGAAAGCAGTTCATATTGTGGATCCAAAAAAATTGCCTTTCGAAGTGAATGAACAAACTGCATATCTCGTTACTTCAAAAGGTGAAAACAGTATTGTACAAAATCAAGTGCAATATACGTATGTTAATACGAATGAATACAATCAAAAAGCTGAATTTTATATAATAACAGTTACAGAACTTGAAGAAAATCCACTGGAAAAATATGATTTTACAAAACAACAAACGGATAATATGGGTAACGAGTTAAGAAACGAACTGTTAATCGACGATATCCCAATTTTTCACCAAGTGATTACAACCGATGGTGCACTAGCATATAGATATTATTCGTACGATGAAGAGAAAAAGCGTATATCAACTGTAGTTACTGCAGCAAATGAATTGTACGCATACTATAGGGGCTATCTATATCATGTGGGGTATTCAACAGAAAACAAAAATAAAAAAGAAATACAAGAAGAAATACTTCATCTAACGAGAGAGTTTATTTTAGGGGAATCGTTGTGAAGTGAAGGTAATTATAATGAGGTTTTTATTGGAAGGGGGAAATGAAATTGACTATCACTCTTCAGAAAGTTTTAGAAACAGAAGCACCTATATTGCGAAACTTGTATTCATTATATTTGCACGACCTTTCAAAATTCACACCAAATATTGATATTGGTGTAGATGTTTTTTTTCATTATGAAGATCTAGAGTTGTTTTGTAAAACGGAAGGATTATCACCTCATTTTATTAAGAATGATAATATCATTATAGTTTTTCTTCTACTTTTAGAGCGACCTCTTTTAAAAAAAGCAAATGATTTTAGCGTAAACGATATTTTTATTTTGAATAAGTATAATGATCAAGGATTAGGTAGCAAAGTGTTGGGGAAATTGTTTGAAGAAAAACATGGGAAATATTTTGTTATTGAGCTGGTTGAAAACCTACCTGCCGTGTCATTTTGGTAAAAGACATATGCACAATTAAAAATTGAATTTGAAGAAAAGCATGAAATAGTAGATGATGAACCGTGTTTAATTCAGACGTTTACAATTAAGTAAATAGTGATACTTTTTTGATTTACATATCGAGGGCTTATTTTGAAAGATCAAATAGAAAAAGTAATAACTAATGGAGGAGTTCCTATATGTTAGACACGCAAGAATTGAAAGCAATTATTAAACATCGCTATCCGTTTCTATTAGTAGATAGAATTCTAGAATTAGAAGAGGGAAAAAGAGCAGTTGGAATAAAAAATGTGACTACAAATGAAAAATTTTTTAACGGACACTTTCCTAATTACCCAGTTATGCCAGGTGTATTAATTGTGGAGGCGCTAGCCCAAGTAAGTGCAGTTGCGATGCTAACGAAAGAAGGGAACGAAGGACGGTTAGGGCTATTAGCGGGAATAGATAAATGTCGATTTAAGCGACAAGTAATACCTGGTGACCAACTTCGTCTAGAAATTGAAATCACTCGGATAAAAGGACCAATTGGAAAGGGAAAAGGAATCGCGACTGTCGATGGGGAATTAGTTTGCGAAACGGAACTAATATTTGCATTCGGTGATTAATAGGAAGGCAAAACAAAAGAGGTAACAAATAATAGTTATAAATTATCTTATTTGTTACCTTCTTCTTATTTAGTTCTGGCACTATTTAAAATATGTAAGCAAAAATCTAAATCCTCTTTAAGATGGTCTTCCATAAGCTTCTTCGCCGTTTCGGAATCTCTTGCTTTTATCGCTTCATAAATTTCCTCATGCTCGTCGATTAACCTTGGACGATTGTATAGTACTACGGTCTTTCGAAAAAGATAAATGATAGACTTCATACGATTTATTGTGTCTATCATAAGAGCGTTGCCACTAGCTTGTACAATAATTTCATGAAATCTTTCATTTGCATCCATTATTTCTTCCACTGTGCCTTCTCTTCCCATTTTTATGCAACTATAAAGAGTGTTTAAATCTTCTTTTGGCAAATAGGTTGCAGCTGCGTTCGCTGAGAATCCCTCTAATAGACTTCTAACTTGAAACAAGTTTCGTAGATCTTTTTCTGTAGGCTGTACGACCTTTTTATTAACGATAAGCCCTTCATAACTTAATTGTTTCAGTGATTCTCTAATAGGGGTACGGCTAAATCCTAGTTCTGTCGCTAATTTTTCTTCCACAATCTTTGTGCCGCCTGGCATATCTCCGTTTAAAATTCGATCACGAATCACTTCATATGCTTGTTTGGAAGCGAAGCGAGAATTTTTATCGTGCTGAGTCATTGCTTTCACTCCAATTTTTCAATCTCATTACTATCAAATTTATCAAAAATCATAAGAGAAAGAAAGTACAAAACTATTAAGTGTGTAGTTTGTGTACAAATTAAATAAAATTGTGTACAAACTTCAAAAGAAGGTATACAATATGAAATGTAAAAGTTTTTGAAAACGGTTTCAGTTAAAGGTTATTAAAACGTATGATACATATTTAAACAAGGAAGACTAATATAAATAGGAGGAATAATTATGTCAAAAAAAATTGGTTTTATCGGATTAGGAATCATGGGGAAACCTATGGCACTGAATTTATTGGCTAAAGGGTACGAAGTAATGGTGAACGACCTGAACTTAGAGGCAGTTCAAACTCTAATAGATGCTGGTGCAACAGCTGGAGATTCTGCCAAAATAATCGGCGAAAACAGTGACATAATTATTACAATGCTTCCTGCTTCTCATCACGTACAACAGGTTGTTTTAGGAGAAAATGGTGTGCTTAGTGGCGCGAAAAAAGGTGCAGTTATTATCGATATGAGTTCCATTACACCAGTTGTTTCAAAAGAAATTGCTGAGATTGCTGAAAAACAAGGTGTTGAAATGTTAGATGCTCCTGTAAGTGGAGGAGAACCAAAAGCAAAAGATGGTACGCTTGCAATTATGGTTGGCGGTAAAGAAGAAGTATTTGAGCAAGTGAAAGATGTACTTTATGCGATGGGTGCAGAAGTAACATTAGTTGGGGGCAATGGAAGCGGAACTACTGCGAAGTTAGCGAACCAAGTAATCGTAAACTTAAATATCGCCGCTATGTCTGAAGCGTTAGTATTAGCTGCAAAAGCTGGTATTGATGTGGAAAAAATGTATCAAGCAATTCGCGGTGGACTTGCAGGAAGTGCAGTACTTGATGCGAAGGTTCCTTTAATCCTAGATCGTAATTTTGTAGCTGGTGGAAGAATTGATATTAATATGAAAGACATCACAAACGTAATGGATACAGCACATAGTATTGGTGTGCCAATGCCGTTATCAAGCCAACTGTTAGAAATTTTCCATGCATTAAAAGTAGATGGGAAAGCGGCAGACGATCATGGTGGTATTGTTCAATACTTTGAAAAACTTGCTAATGTTGAAGTTGGGAGAGTTTAATTGATGACTACAATTGATAGTACAGAAAATAGACTAGCCAAGGAAGTTTTAAATAATATCCAAGCAGTGGATACACAAACTGTAAAAGATATGGTAAAAGCTGAGTTAGCTAACTTGAATAAAAAAATCATCGTGCTGGACGATGATCCAACAGGTGTACAAACAGTGCACGGTGTTTCCGTATACACAGACTGGTCAGTAGAGAGCATCGAAAAAGGATTTCAAGAAGAAAATGTGATGTTTTTTATCCTAACTAATTCTCGCGGATTTACTGCTGACGAAACAGAAAAAGTACATACAGAAATTGCTACAAATATCGTAGCCGCAGCAAAAAAACAAAACAAAGAGTTTATCGTAATTAGCCGTGGTGATTCTACTTTAAGAGGTCACTACCCGCTTGAAACTGAAGTATTAAAAGGTACAATCGAAACAGCTTCTGAAATCAAATATGACGGCGAAGTGATTCTTCCATTTTTCAAAGAAGGCGGTCGTCTTACAGTAGATAATATCCACTATGTACAATACGAAGAGTATTTGGTACCAGCTGGGGAGACTGAATTTGCGAAAGACAGAACATTTGGTTATACAAAATCACATTTAGGGGAATATGTTGAAGAGAAATCGGCCGGCAAATTCAAAGCGGATAACGCAACGTATATTTCACTAGAAAGCTTACGATCACTTGATATAGAAGGAATAACAAATCAATTGCTTCAAGTAGCAGATTTCAACAAAGTAGTCGTGAACGCAGTAGATTACGTCGATGTAGAAATCTTTGTAATTGCACTAGCTAAAGCAATGAAGGTTGGAAAACAATTCATGTTCCGAAGTGCAGCTGCTCTGACAAAAGTAATTGGCGGAGTTAGCGATAAAGCACTTTTAACAAGAGAAGAATTAATCCAAGATGAAACGAATCATGGTGGTTTAATCCTAGTTGGATCGCACGTTAAAAAAACTACGGAGCAGCTAGAAGTATTGAAAACTAGTGATTTTATCGAGTTCATCGAATTTGATTGCCATCTTGTATTGCAACCTGACCAGTTCCAAGAAGAAATAGATCGAGTGATTTCAACAACTGAAAATCTTATTCGTGAAGGTAAAACAGTTACTGTTTATACGAAACGAGAAAGACTTGATCTTGGAGAAGGTAAAAAAGAAGAAGAGTTAAAACTATCGGTGAAAATCTCAGATGCGGTAACAAGTATCGTTCAACGTCTAAAAGTACGACCAAATTACATTGTTGCTAAAGGTGGTATTACTTCTAGTGATATCGGAACAAAGGGACTTGAAGTAAAACGTGCAACGGTAGCAGGTCAAATTCAACCGGGTATTCCTGTTTGGTATACAGGAGAAGAAAGTAAGTTTCCTGGTATTGCGTATATTATTTTCCCAGGTAATGTAGGTGCAGTTACAACTTTAAAAGATACAGTGGAAATCTTAAATAAGTAATCATCAAGGGGAGACTTATATGTTAGTAAACACTATAGAAATATTAAAGAATGCCCAAGCAGGTAAATATGCGGTCGCAGCATTTAATGTATACAACCTGGAAACAGTTCAAGCAGCCATTCGTGTTGCGGAACGAGAAAACCAACCAGCCATTATCGCATTAGGTGAACGTTATTTTCCAACCGTTGACGTAGAAGGTTTTGCTGCACTTGTGAAAGCAATAGCAGAAAAGTCTCCAGTTCCTATTGCACTTCATCTTGATCATGCATATGAAAAAGAGTCCATTATTCGTGCCATCCGCTCTGGATTCACATCTGTTATGTTCGACGGGTCTGCCTATGAAATAGAAGAAAATATTCGTCGCACAAAAGAAATTGTAGAAATCGCACATATGGCTGGTGTATCAGTAGAAGCAGAAATTGGTTCTTTAGCAAAAGGTGATTTCTCTGATGAAGAAGAAGGAGATGGCACACTAACTGATCCACAGTCTGCGAAAGATTTTGTTGCAGAAACGGGAGTGGACTTTTTAGCTGCTGCAATCGGAACGGTTCACGGTATGTATAAAGGGGAGCCGAAAATTGATTTACCGCTTCTAGAGAAAATCCAGCAAGCTGTTGACGTACCACTTGTACTTCACGGGGGATCGGGAACTCCCGATGCAATTGTGAAACAAGCAGTTCAACTTGGAATATGCAAAGTGAATGTGAATACGGAAGTATCTATGGCTGCCGTTTCTTATTTGCAAAACGCCTTTGAAAATAAACAAATGCCACATCTTTCTACCGTTATGGAAGAAATGCAACAAACAATGGAATCAGTCATGACAAAATTTGTCCGATTATTTGCAAATAAATAAGAACTGTCCCTATGTCATACATGGGGACAAGCTTCTAAATCGAAATGGGGAATTCGAATGCCAATAGTATCTGTTTGTATAGGGGTTGCACTCTTACTAATATTAATGATTGTGTTTAAGTTAAATGCTTTTATCTCATTAATTCTTGTTGCCTTATCAGTAGGAATTTTAGAAGGTATGTCACCGCTTGATGCAATGAAATCTGTCCAAGCTGGTTTAGGTGGAACACTTGGTAGTCTAACAATGATTATTGTTTTTGGAGCTATCCTTGGTAAGTTGATGACTGATTCGGGGGGAGCTCAACGAATTGCGACGACGCTTATTCGTGTTTTTGGTAAAAAGAGAGTTCAACTAGCGGCTGTTTTGACAGCTTCTGTAGTAGGGATTGCGCTATTTTTTGAAACAGGAGTTGTTGTATTAATTCCATTAGTATTTACGATTGCGGCTGCAGCTGGAGTACCAGTATTGTATATAGGGATGCCGGTTATTGCAGCACTTATTACGATGCACGGTTTTGTTCCTCCTCACCCAGGACCAACAGCTGTTGCAAGTGTATTTGAGGCAAATATAGGAAAAACATTATTATATGGAATTGTTATTGCTATTCCTGCCATTATTATTGGTGGACCGTTATTTACGAAGTTGTTCAAGAAAGAAGATTTAGAAGTAGATATTCCTAAGGGTCTATTTAATCCAAAAGAATTTACAGAGGAAGAAATGCCTGGGTTTGTTACGAGTCTGTTAACATCTTTAATGCCTGTTATTTTGATTGCTTCTCAAGTGGTAGTTCAAATCACTATGCCGAATTCAGCAATCATGCCGTTCTTTGATTTTATCGGTAATGCGAATGTTGCATTGTTACTATCAGTTATTCTTGCATTCTTTACTTTTGGTTTAAACAGAGGTATTAAAATGAAAGAAGTTATGCAATCGGTTACAGATGCGGTTAGCGGAATTGCAATGATTCTATTAATCATCGCTGCTGGTGGTGCATTTAAGCAAGTACTAATCGACAGTCATATTGATCAATACATCGCAGACATTATGGCAGGCTCAACACTTTCTCCATTACTTCTAACTTGGTTAATCGCCGCTATTTTACGAGTAGCAGTTGGATCAGCTACTGTAGCTGGTATGACGGCTGCGGGTATTGCAGCACCTCTTGTTGGAATAACGGGAATTAGCCCAGAATTAATGGTGTTAGCTGCCGGTGCTGGAAGTATTACGTTCTCCCATGTGAATGATGCAGGATTCTGGATTTATAAAGAATACTTCAATCTTACTATTGGGCAAACGATTAAAACTTGGTCTGTCATGGTAACGATTCTTTCGTTAGTTGGACTTGCTGGTGTGTTACTCCTTAATATGATTATTTCTTAAATGAAAAGCGTTTTCTTTTACAGTGTGATTGTAAAAGAAAACGCTTTTTTATGTTCTCAAATTAGTTTTCTCCCCAAAATTGGCTAGAGACTTTTAAGGCATTGAGTACGACTTTAAATCCATGTTCTTTTTGTGCAAAGATTAATTTGGAGGCGTTTTCTTCGTCTTTGTTTTTTAACGCATTAACTATAGCTAGGTGCTCCTCATTGGAAGCTAATAATCGATCGGGATCATGTTGGAAAATCGACTTTGAATTTTCACTTCTAAGATATAGATTTTCGATGATTTCTATTAAAACTGGTGCGTGCGACGAACGATATAATTGCTTGTGAAATTCTCGATTGGTATGTGTATATTCCTCAATGTCATTATTCTTTAGATGTTGTTCCATCTCTAGAACAAGATTTTCTAAAAGCATGATCTCTTCATTTGTTGCCGATTTTGCAGCTAAACGAGTGGCTAACGGTTCTAGTTCTAGTCGAATTAGAAACATTTCTTCTAAATTCTTTATATTAAATGGTGCAATTCTAGCTCCGCTATGCGATTTAATCTCCAGTAAGCCGTCCGCAGTTAGTTTTTTTATCGCTTCTCTCACGGGAATATCACTCACTTCAAGTTGTCTTGCAATCTTTCTAATAATGAGACGGTCCCCCGGTTTGTATTCTGCTGCTAATATTTTCGCTCGGAGGAACTCGTATACTTTTTCAGATTTCGTCTTCCCATCGAGCGTATCAATCTTCTTTACCATGGAATCTCTCCTTTCTCGGATATATATATAATTTTTCTCTAATTAAATACCATTCTAGTCCAAATGTGATACTTATACAACTAAAGGAGTAAATTGTTTGGTAATTATTAGTACTATTAAATTTATTAAAAAGACTTGAAAAAATGAGATTATTAGAATAATATATAAATAAATATAAATCATATATAATTTAAAATTTATTATATCTTTTTTATATAAGATTAAAAGGAGCTGATTTTATGAATGTAGATTTACTAGAGGGTGCTTATGATCTTCATGTTCACACGGGTCCTGATGTAAATGAGCGAAAGCTTGATGACTTTGAGATGGCAGAACGTATTCAAAAGATAGGTATGAAAGGCTTCGGTATTAAATCGCATTATTTTTGTACTGCAGAAAGAGCAAGACTAGTGAAGAAAATATATCCGGCGGTGGATCCAATTGGCGCTATTTGCTTAAATTATCCGTCCGGTGGTATTAATCCGATAGCTGTGGAGATGGCAGCGCGAGATGGTGCAAAAATCGTTTGGATGCCAACATTCGATGCAACAAACGAATTAGAATACACTTTTAGCCAAAGTAGTTATGAAGAGCTACCACCTTGGGCAAAAGTTCAACATGAATTAAAAGAACAAGGTAAAACACAAGCAGGTATTTCAATCCTTGAAGATGGAAAGTTAACTAAAAAAACTCTTGAAGTATTAGAAATTATTAAGCAAAACGATTTAATACTATCTACTGGTCATTTAAGTAAGCAGGAAGTATATGCATTAGTTACTGCAGCAAAGGACTTGCAACTAAAAAAAGTCGTAGTAACTCATCCGACGTTTTCATCTGTTAATCTTTCTAAAAAAGAACAAAAAGAATTAACTGAGCTAGGTGCTATTATGGAACAGTGTTTCGGTGTTATTACACCTACATATGGTATTGATTGGCCAGAACTGTATGAAACAATTAGGTATGTAGGGCCTGAAAACTGTATCTTATCAAGTGATTTAGGACAGACAAATAATCCATATCCAGAAGAAGGCATGCTTACATTTGTAAATAACTTACTTGAAAATGGATTTTCAAGAGAAGAGATCAAAACAATGACAGTAACAAATACAAACTTTTTAGTTGAAGGATAATTGTCAAAAAACATTAGAATGAAAGCGATATCATTAAAGAAAACTTGGAGGGTAAAATGGAAAAGTTAAAATTGAAATCTAATAATTGGGATCTAATGGAAGAAATCTTAGTGCGCGAGGGAGTTACTCGTAAAGCTTTTAGCGGAGAAGGAGCTACTTTAGCGCTACATGTTTTACAACCAGATCATGAGCCAAAACCACATAGTCATTCATATGAACAAATTGTTTATATTCTAGGTGGGAAAGTAAATTTCCATGTTGGTGAAGAAGTAGTCGTATTAGAAAAAGGTGGTCTTTTGGTTGTCCCACCGGATGTAGAGCATTATGCGGAGGTTGTGGGGGATGAACCAGTATATAATTTAGATATTTTTACTCCGAAGAGAGCGGAATATGATGCTTAATGAAAATGTAAAACGATCATTTAAAAAGCGCTTGGAAAATGGACAACCTCAACTGGGAACGTTTGTGAAGATAAATTCTCCAGAAATGATTGAACTATTAGGGATGGCCGGTTTAGATTTTATCATCATCGATATGGAGCATACGACACTTGCTTTCCATCAGGTGGAACAAATGGTAAGAGTTGCAGATTTACATCAGATGAGTACAATTATTCGTCTTCCTGATTCCAGTCGGAGTAGTATTCTTCGGGCATTGGACTTAGGAGCTACAGGTATTCAAGTTCCCCAAATTGAACATGTTGATGAGGTAAAGGAAATTGTAGACAAATCAAAGTATCATCCACAAGGTTCAAGAGGGCTAACATTTGCACATCGAGCAGCTAAGTTTGGAAACACACCAAGTAATTATTTGGAAGAAGAAAATTTAGCAACTACGATTGCTGTTCATATAGAAACAGTAGGTGCTTTTGAAAATGTAGAAAAGATATGTGAAGTAGAAGGATTAGATGTGGTATTTATCGGTCCTTTAGATTTAAGTGTTTCATTGGAATTAGATGCGAATTATCTGGATGGAAGCCTCGCAGATCCAGTGATGAAAATAGTAGACGCTTGTAGGGAGAATAATAAGATTCCTGGAATTGCAGTATCGAATGAAGAGCAGTATAAGTTCGCAATTAAAAAAGGTATTCCATATATTGTATGGTCTTCAGATGTTGCACTGTTTAAACAAGCAATAGATTCAGTTATTCGTCTAGCAAAACAGAACTAAACCAAAGGGGAAAAAAGGGGTGTACAAATGGTAGAAATCATGAGCAATCCAGTTTCAACAAAAGTAAAGAATGATGAAAAGTTAAGTAAAGATGGTAAAAAGACTGTTACAACTGCGTTTTTAGGGTTTACGGTAGATATGATTGATGTATATTTACCGATCATTGCATTGGCACCAGCAATGATTTATTTCCAACCGGCAAATATTTCACCAACAATTGCTACAACATTGTACTTTACAATTTTTGTATTATCGCTTATTGGTCGTCCGATAGGATCTTTCATATTCGGGTATGCAGGGGATAAGATTGGTCGGAGAAAAACAACGTTAATTGCTATTTTTGGACTTTTCGTTACAACTTTTTTGATAGCACTTTTACCAGGTTATAGTGTTTGGGGACTGGGAGGAATTATAGCTATTGCAGCACTGAGATTTTTGTCGGGAATTTTCATGGGTGGAGAATATACATCAGCTAACCCGCTTGCAATGGAAATGAGTCCAAAAAGTAAACGGGGATTATTTGGGGGCTTTATAAATGCAGGTTTTCCATTAGGTACAATTATTGTATCTGTATCAACATTAATCACATTGAGTTTTTTACCGGCAGGAGATGCTAGTGCTCCATATTCAGTTTGGGGTTGGAGAATACCATTTCTATTAGGTGCCTTACTTTCATTGGTATTGTTTATTTACTCCTATTTTGAATTACCAGAATCTGAAGTATGGAAGACCTCTAAGAAAACGACAAACCCATTAAAAGCATTATTTAGTAAAGAGCATTTTGGCCAACTTGGACAAGTATTTTTACTAATGAGTGGTGTTTGGTTTGTAACGAATGCCATTATTTCTTCTTTACCAGGGATGTTGAAAATGCTAAATGTTAGTAGTACAACTTCTACTTATTCACAGCTTTTTGCAAATATAGTTCTGTTCGGTCTCTTTATATTAGCTGGGGCTGTAAGTCAAAAAGTTGGTAGAAAATCAGTATTGATTATATTTGGTATTTTGAGCTTTACAATAGCACCAATTGTCTACTTCTTCTTATTGAAAAGTGGATATCAAAACCCGGTACAATTAATGATTCTTGTTATTGCTGTGCACGCACTAGTTGTACCTGTGTTTGGCGTACTAACTTCCTATATTACAGAACGATTTGATACGAGTGTTAGGGCTTCTGGATACGGGGTAGGATACAGTCTTGCATTAGTTATTCCGGCACTTACACCATTCATTATGTTAGGATTACAGAATTTCATGCCTTATGTATATACTCCTATTGTTATTTTAATAATTGGGGGAATATGTATTACAGCTGGAGCTCTTCTTGGTCCTGAAACAAAAGATGTAGATTTTTAATTTACTATATTGAAAACCAACCTTTCAGACGGAGGTTGGTTTTTGGCTTTTAGGAATATGAATTAAAATTGCTTGTATACGAGATAATTGCTCGGATAGAGCTTTGCATTGCTCGTTCGATCTTAATTGCTAATAAAGTTGTTCAATTTTCTAGGGAGTAACTTAATTGATAATGAAAGATAGTGGCTCTGTCTGTTTCTCTTTTGTATGTTCAATCGTTTCAATAAACTTTTCGATAGTCGACGTCAGATAGGCATTGGAACGTCTAATGAAAACAGTTTTGATCTTACTATATTTTTCGGGAAGGATATGGCATTGGATAAGTTCCTTCTTTTCTAAATAAGAAACAGCAGATCTAGGAACGTATGTGACACCAAGACCAACTGCAACACTACTTAAAATTGTTTCTAGTGTCCCAAACTCCATTACTTTTTGAGGAGTAATATTTTGATCTTTGTACCATGCTTCTAGTCTTGCACGATATCCACATCCTTTGCTAAAACAAAGGAATGGCTCCTGTATTAATTGTTCTAAGGAGGTTGCTCTCATATCTGAAATGAGGACAAGCTCTTCTTGAAAAACATCATGAGATATAAGGTCTGGATGTACAGCTGTTTCTGTGACAAAGGCTCCATCTAAACGATGATTCAACACATCTTGTTGCAATTGATCTGTTACACCGGTTATTAGGGATAGATCCACATTTTTATACTTTTTCGTATAGGCAGATAATATATACGGTAAGTTAATGACTGTTTCTACTGATCCTATTTCTAACTTACCAGATGGATCCTCACCGCTTTGTACCACTTTTTTCATTTCATTCGTTAGTGTTAATATTTTCTCGCAATAGACTAATAGTTTTTTTCCTTCTGGCGTTAAACTCATTCCACGATTATGACGATTGAAAAGTGGTGTATTTAGCTCAGTTTCAAGCTTATGTATTCTAGAGGTAATATTTGATTGCACATAGTTTAATGCTTTTGCCGCTTCTGTAATCGTTCCCTTTTGTGCAACCATTTGAAAAATCTCTAAGTCTTTAAACTCCATTTTCCTTCCACCTCATAACACTTCCATTCTATTAATGATGATATCACTAAAAATGATATTAAGCATCAGTAATATTCATTTTACATGATGGCTGATGTTGATGTTTAATAGATATGGCTAGTAGATGAAGGAGTTTGATGTTTTGTGAAAGGGAATGTACTTTTAGGTGCTATATTATGCCTTGTTGCAAGTGTGTCTTGGGGAGCAATGTTTCCTGTCGCGCATGATGCTTTTCAATATATAGATCCATTTTATTTTACTATTATCCGCTATGGTGTAGTGACAGTTATTTTAGTATTACTTCTATTATGGAAAGAAGGAAAACAGGCATTTCAATTAGAAGGTAAGGGATTGTCGCTATGGTTTTTCGGTACGATGGCTTTCACCGTTTATAATTTACTTATTTTCTGGGGAGAGGATTTATTAGGAGAGCCAGGGGTAATGGTCGCATCGATTATGGAATCTTTGATGCCAATGATTTCGATTGTGATTGTATGGATGCTTTATAGACGTAGACCATATACGTTTACATTAATATGTGTGTTAATCGCATTTATTGGTGCAGCGCTGGTTATTACAAGAGGTAATTTTGGTGCTTTTCTATCCGCCACTGATAATATTGTACCTTCCATCCTCATCTTTATCGCGGTTATTGGATGGGTTGTTTACACAATGGGTGGGAGTGAGTTTCGTGGGTGGTCTGCGTTACGATATTCTACATTAAGCTGTTTACTTGGAACCATTTCAGCCGGTGTTATTGTTTGGATACTGACACTTTCCGGTTATGTGAGTATACCTAGTATGGAAACAATTTCGATTGTAAGTCCGCATTTATTGTTTATGATTATTTTTCCGGGTCTAATAGCATTAATTGGCTGGAATGTAGGTGTTAGTATTTTGACTCCATTAAATGGTCTGTTATTTATTAACTTTGTTCCTGTTACAACGCTTGTGATTTCACTTGTTCAAGGAAATGAAGTAAATTATGTTGAATTAATTGGAATTACATTTATTATATTCTCATTAATCGCGAATAATATTTTTCTGCGAAAGCAACAGCAGAAGAATGTACAAGCTGAAACAAATAATATAAAAGCGTCTGCTTCTATGAAAGAAATTTTGTAGAAGCCAGACGCTTTTTTGCGCTATACTAGGATTATTGAAAAAAGGCTGGTGGTTTATGTGCAAAAGTATATCGGTGAAATATTACTTGTAGTAACAGCAATAATATGGGGAAGTGGATTTGTTGCAAGTGCCGTATCACTTGAATATTATACACCCTATCAAATTTTGGCAGGAAGATTTTTAATTGGTGCTATTATTTTATGCATTGTATTCCATAAAAAATTGAGAAATATGAAGAAAAGTACGCTATTAAGAGGAACAGTTTTAGGGCTCTTTCTATATTTAGCTTTTGCTCTTCAAACAGTTGGATTACAATATACAACACCTTCCAAAAATGCATTATTAACTGCTGTAAACGTGGTCATTGTTCCTTTTATAGGGTTTTTACTATATAAGCGAAAAATGGATATGTATGAGTTGGGTGGAGCAGTTTTAGCAGTAATTGGTGTGGCGGTATTATCGCTCAAATTTTCTTCGGAGATCAATATAGGAGATTTGCTCACACTTTGCTGCGCAGTTGGGTTTGCATTCCATATATTTTATACAGCTAAGTTTGTAAAAGAAGAGGATCCAGTGGTTATAACAATTATTCAAATGATCGTCGCTGCTATTATTGGCTGGATTGTTGTTGGTCTTAGAGGAGAAAGTGCATTTTCTGTGGAGACAGAAGGGGTGTTGAACCTTCTTTATCTTGGTGTTTTTTCTACAACGATTGCTTATTTAATGCAAACTGTTGCGCAAAAGTACATAACCGAAACAAAAGCTGCCATTATACTTTCGACAGAATCTTTCTGGGGGATGGCGTTCTCGGTTATCATTTTAAGTGAAGTGATGACTTTTAAAATGATCATCGGTGCGGTTCTAATACTTTTTGCAATAGTTTTATCTGAAACGAAGCTTGGTTTTTTGAAAAAGGATAAAATGAAGTCTCTAGTTTAGATTCTTAGATAAAAAGCGTTTCTACAATTGTAGAGACGCTTTTTAGGAAAAGTGCGTCAAAGTGGAATACCGCAAGGTCAGTTGATTTCCGCTCCAGGCGGACGCGCAGCGTCGGCGATGGTTCATCGCTCACCCGGCGGAAAGCGTCCGCCCTGCAGCGGAAATCCCAGCGGTAATTTTCTTTACAACGTATTATCTCTATTATGCGCAGAATTTTAGTGCATACTCGCAGTATTAAAGGATAATTTATGAATAGCGAAGTGAAACTTTACTTTATTGCTACCCAAATTTCATTATAAGCCTTTGGATTTTTCGGATCCGTTTCTATGTATACTTCAAACGGTTGTATTTCAGTCGGTACATATCCGGTAGAAGGAAACCATTCAGAATAAATTCGTTCCCAAGTAGTGGCTAAAGCAGATGGGAAGGGACCTTGTACTTCAAAAACGACCCATTTAGAAGCGGGAAAGTCTAAACTTTTTAATCCTTCTGGCACGTCGCCACTATATTCTGCAGCAACATAATAGTCCATTTTATTTTCTTCTTTATTCACTTCTGCCCAAATGCCTAAAAGTCCTTTTGTTTCTCCACTTCTCAACTGCTCTAATTGATCGAAGATTCCATTTTCATGGATGGTATTCCAAAAGTTTTGAAATGCTTGTATGCCCCCATCTTCTACTTCGAATGGAAATTCTCGATTTACTCCAATTACTTGAAAAGCTTCTCTTTCAACAATACGATATTGCATTTATTTTGCTCCTTTCCTTTAAAACAATTCTTCTTGTAGCATGTTTCCTTATTTAAATTATATTCTAACATTATGACACACTCCAGTTTTTTGGGTAAGCCTCCTTTTATGTATGAAAGTTTGATTTTAGCGAAAGATAAGGGAGCATTTTAATGAAGTTTAAGGAGGTGTTAATTACAATGAGAACAATACATCGTATTGCTTTAGTACTCGTAATAATTGGTGCAATTAACTGGGGGTTAATTGGCTTTTTTAGATATGACCTAGTATCGTCTATATTTGGAGGAGAAACAACAGGTATTTCGAGACTCATTTATGCGCTAGTTGGATTAAGTGGACTAATTTGTTTACCACTTTTATTTGAACCAGCACGAGATGTTGAAGTGGATAGAGATCCTAGAGGCTTTAGAAATGTGAATTATGGTACGGAGTTTGGCGAAGAGACCGACTTAACCGATATTAAGGATTATTCGGAGCGAAAAAAGGCAGAGGAAAAGAAATAACTTTGCTGTTCATGAACGAAAAACTGGCGACCTTTTATAGGATCGTCAGTTTTTTGATTTTGTTGTAATTTGGAAAGGAGAAATTGTAACGTATCACGAAGTTTACATGATGATGATTTTAAGGGAGTGACTAATATGTTTTTAATAAATGTGGAAGGTGCTGTATTTAATAATGATAAGTGGCTTCTAATAAGAAGAAGTACAAAGGAAGCGCACGCTGGAGGCGAATTGGCTTTAGTAGGTGGAACTGTAGATCGTGAAGGAGATTCTACCGATATTTTGGAAAGAACATTGCGTCGAGAGCTGTCTGAAGAAGTGGGAATCGAAGTGAAAGAACCAATACAATATGTTCGAAATACTTCTTTTTTATTGGCAGATGGACGAGAAGTGGTGGATATTGTTTTTTTATGTGAATTGCATAAAGGGGAACCATACGCAAAAAGTCCGGATGAAGTTGAATCGATTCACTGGATGACAACAGCTGAAATTATCCAACATGAAGAAATTCAATATTATTTGCGAGACAGTATTTTAGCAGCGGAGGCTTTGAGGATAAGGAGTGCTTATGTATGAAAACACACACATTTTTTGGAATCCAGAAAAAGGTATTTAATGCTTTTGAAAGAAGTGAATTTGACGAAGTACTTAAACTGATTGATGAAGCGGAGATAGAATTACCGAAAAGAAGGGAAAAGTATTGCTTTTGGAGGGCTTGCGCTTTTGCAAGAATGGGCGAAAAAGAGAAAGCGATTTCTGTTTTACAAGAGGCTTTAAGTTTGGATGTTTGGTGGAATCCAAACACATTAATGCGCGATAAAGATTTAAGTTCCCTACATGAAGAGGACGAATTTCAGCTAATTATACAGCGATGCCAATCCATTTTGGAAACGCAAGAACTGAAAGAGGCTCTGTTTGTCCCTTTTGGTAATGAACATGCCAAAACAGGCATTTTTTCTATACATTGGCGCGGTTCCAATATAGAAGATTTTGCTCCTTTTTGGCTAGAGGAAAATGATTATCTAATTGGGTTCCCGCAGTCGTCACAGTCATATGCATCTAATTCATACTGCTGGGACAATCATGAGAAGGCAATTGCCGAAGTTAAAGATTCTGTGGAGAAATTCTATGAGCAATACGAATTTGATAATTTTATTGTAGCAGGTACTTCCCAGGGTGGAAAGTTGTCGATTGAACTTGCTCTGGACAAAAAATATACAAATGTAAAGGGCTTCATTGCCGTAATTCCTGCAATTGAAAACATAACTACATTTGAATCATTGATTGTAAACGCAAATAAACCGAACTTAAAAGGTTGTATTATCACAGGAGATCAGGATCCTTTTTATGAGAAGACAATGGAGCTTGTAGAGATTTTTAAACAAAACGGAATCGAGTGCAGTATTTTCGTGACGGAAGGGTTAGGACATTTCTTTCCAGACAATTTTTCACAACAATTAAAGAAAGCTGTAGATTTCATAAATAAAGGAGAATTTAATGGAAATCAAGTTTAATACATTTTTCAGAGACGAATTAACGATTCAAGATATACAAAAAGGTATGGAAAGCGGAGAAATAACATCAAAAGAATTAGTCATGTACTATCTATTCAGAATTGCAAAGTATGATCAAGAAGGGCCGAAAATCAATTCCATTTTGGAAATAAATCCAGATGCTATTTTTATTGCAGAAGCATTGGATTATGAAAGAACAGTAAAAGGAACAAGAGGACCTTTACATGGTATTCCTGTTTTACTAAAAGATAATATTGAAACAAAGGATTCTATGCACACAAGTGCGGGAACATTAGCATTGGAAAACTACGTTAGTCCTAGCGATGCATTCTTTGTGGAGAAACTACGAAAAGCGGGGGCAGTTATTTTAGGAAAAACGAATATGACAGAGTTAGCCAATGCGATGTCCTCGGAAATGTGGGCAGGATACAGTGCAAGAGGGGGACAAGTAAGAAATCCATATGGGGATGCTGACCTTTTTGTTGGCGGTTCTAGTTCAGGATCGGCAGTAGCGGTTGCAGCGAATTTCACTGTTTTATCTGTAGGCACAGAGACAGACGCATCTATTCTTAGTCCAGCTATTCAAAACTCAGTAGTTGGTATTAAACCAACTGTCGGTTTAGTGAGCCGAACAGGTATTATCCCTTTTACATATTCTCAAGATACGGCAGGACCGTTTGCAAGGACTGTCACAGATGCGGCTATATTATTAGGAACGCTAACTGGTGTAGATGAACTCGATCCTGCTACTTTTAAAAGTAAAGGAAGAGCACAACAAGATTATTCAATTTATTTAGATCCTAACGGTTTAAAAGGTGCAAGAATTGGTATATTCAATACTGTTTCAACTGAATCAGATGAGTATGATGAAGAGTTATTTAAGAATTCCGTTCAAATACTTAGCGACAAAGGAGCAACTGTTATTGAAGATATAGATATTCCATCTTTCCACAGAGACTGGAGTTGGGGAGTCTCGCTATATGAATTGAAACATAGCTTAGATAATTATCTTTCTAAATTACCACCCCAATTGCCGGTTCACTCAATTAGTGAATTAATTCAGTTTAATAAAAGCTTAGGAGAAAAAGCATTAAAATACGGCCAAGATAAGCTGGAGAAAAGGGAACAGTTTCCTAATACTTTAAGAAATCCAGCATATCTAAATGCAAAATTAGAAGATTTATATTTTTCACAAGAACAGGGAATTGACTATGCTTTAAGCAAATATGATTTGGATGCCATTCTTTTTCCATCCTATATCGGCTCAACCATCAGTGCAAAAGCCGGATACCCATCAATCGCGATTCCGGCAGGATATATGAAAAGCGGAAGATCATTTGGTGTAACTTTTACAAGTACTGCTTTTAGTGAAGGAATATTAATCAAACTTGCTTATGCTTTTGAACAAGCTACAAAGCATCGTAAAAGTCCATTTATGTCTTAGAATTCAATTAAAGAATAGAAAATAGGAGGGATTAATACATTGAGAATAGTTGATACAGTTCCACACTTTCTTCTTAATTACGAACCTTCTATTCATATCCAACTATTTTTGCAGATTATTTTGCTATGCATTGTAAAGACACAGAGGAAAGACATGCTGAATCGATAAAAAAATACCCTCAGCACTTAGCTGCAATTAAACAAGTGCATGAAAACATACTACCCATCATTCAGGAAATAGCAACAGAATAGGAAAAGTTGTACCAAGTTAATTTTCCTGTTGATATAAACATAATTGTTGGTGGATTTGGATCAAATGCTTATACAAATCAACAGATCATTCCAGACATTACGTTTGCTTTAGAAAAGTTATCGCCAGAGCCAGATCATTTACGCGTTATCGTTGCACATGAATTTGGTCACGCAGCTCAAAATATTCTTTCTGATCGTGCGGGGATGGATTGGCCCACCGTCCATTGGACAAGCTTATTACTTGGGCTTTACCGAGAGGGAGTAGCTACACACTTCTCGCGACAAACAGTTCTAAATGTACATCCTTCTATATACTTTTCCTATAATGATGAAGGATATGAATGGTTATCTTTCGCTGAAGAAAATGCTGAAGCTATAAAAATAGCATTTGCTGATGACTACAAAGTATTAACACGAGAAGCACTATATTATGAATGGTTTTCCATCAATGGTGGAAAAAAATCTGGTTATAGTAGATTAGCTTATTTTATAGGGGACATGTACTTTCAGTTCAAAGTGAAAGAAATGGGGGAAACGGCAGCTATTGTGGCCTGGCGAGATGGAGGGTTTGAAGAACAGGTGGAACAATGGTTGTTTCAAGAAGAATAATACCGACTACTTTAAAAGGAACAAGAATATGAATGTATAAATTAAAACTTTACCTGAATACGAAGTAGCATTTGTTCGAAATATTTATAAAATGTAAGGTTGATTTATATGTTGCTAAAAAAAAATAACGACAATGACTAAGGAGATTTTGATTGATGACCGATCAAATGTTTACTGAAAATCTAGAAGAATATGACGATCCAGTTTCATATGATATCGAAAATAATGCCTATCTTGGAGAACTTCCATTTTTAATGGAGTGGGCTTCAAGTAAAGGTGGTCCCATAGTTGACTTGGCTTGCGGCACAGGAAGAATAACGATTCCTTTAGCAAGCAAAGGATTTAAATTGATTGGGGTAGACCTACATGCAGGTATGCTTGAACAAGCGAAGAAAAAGGCACAAGAGCTTGACCTACAAATTGAATGGGTAGAGCAAGACTGTACACAATTAGAATTAAATTTAACAAGTCCGTTAATCTATATGGTTGGAAACTCTATTCAACACTTCCATTCGAATGAATCACAAAATATGCTTTTGTCCTCCATTCATAAACATTTAGTAGAAGATGGAGTATTCATTTTCGGGACTAGGTTTCCAAATGCTGAAGAGTTGCTGCAACCAAGTACCGAAGAGTATTGGAAGACGTATTTTGATACGACTTGTGATAAAAATGTCGATGTCTATACAATTAGTAACTATGATGCTTTAAACCAAATTCAACACTATACGACGATTCGGAAATATAAAAATGGTTTAGGTAAAATTGTAGATGAAAAAAGAACGAATATAAGCTTGCGGTATACATACCCAAAAGAGATGGAAAGGGTATTAACAGAAAATAGATTTGATATTTTAAGTGTATACAAAGATTGGAACGGAACACTAATTAGTAATGACAGCTATGAGATGATTTATGTGTGTAGAAAAATGGGATAAAAAAGACGGAATCAGTCAATATTGATCGGTCCAATTAATTATAAGTATTTTATGCCTGCTCTATTTCTTCCACTTTTATGAACTTGGTTACAATAAATAAGAGAATAACCCCTAGAACACCAGCTGTAATATAACTTACATTAAGATAGTTATACATCACAAGTGACATCACAGGAGGACCTGCAGCAACACCGATAAATCTGGCAGAACTGTAAAAAGAGGAGACAGTTCCTCTTTGTTCTTTTTCTATGTTTTCGGTTATTATGGCATCTAGCGCAGGTAGTAATGCACCAATGGAAATTCCTAGGATGCTTGTGACTACTAACAAAAGGATTAGTTTTTCACTCGTATATCCGACAAATATGACACTTGCGGAAGTACCAATTAGACAAGCAATCATCATTCTTTTTATAATCTTTAACCTACCTTTAATATTTCGGCCAGTGATATAAGATGCAATGCATAGCAATAAAAGAGGAATGGCGAGAACGAATCCTTTTTTTATACCTTTAATATCATGTGTTTTCTCCAGATTTTCAGACAGAAAAAATAATACACCAAATAAAATAAGCATAGCAAACAGACCATTTAGAAATACGGTGAATAACCATTTACCTTCCTGCTTGAAGGTTTTCTTTAAGTTGGATAAAAAATCACTTAGTTTAATCGGTTCATCTTTTTCTTTTGGCACCTTCACAAAGAAGAAGATAAGTACAATAGAGATTAAACTAAAGACAGATATAGAAAAGAAAGGTAAAAACCATAAAAAAGCGGCAAATACAGATCCGAGAATTGGGCTTAACACTTTGCCAAACGTATTGGATGTTTCAATAATTCCTAAGCAGGAGCTTGTTTTTTCATCGTCATCTTTATACAGATCTCCGACAAGTGGCAATACAATTGGCATTGCACCAGATGCCCCTATTCCTTGTAAAATTCTTCCCATTATAATCCATGTAAATGGACTATCCAGTTTCCAGGAAGCAAAACCTGCAATTAGACCTCCTATTAATGCAAGAATCAGACTCGGTAAAATAACCACTTTTCTGCCAAAACGATCGGAAAGATAGCCAGCTACTGGTATAAGAAATATAGCGGCGACGGAATAGCTAGTAATAATCATACTTGATTGAAAAGAAGTAATACCAACTTTATTTTCCAATATCGGTAGGACTGGAATTAGCATGGAATTGCCAAGTGTCATAACGAGAGGGATTGAAGCCATACTTACAATACACCAAATACTTACTTTATTCTCTTGATTGTTCACTGTTTCCATTCGCACACCTCAAATGATCTTTTGATTGTCCTCAATCATTAAAGGTAGGGTTTCCTTGGGTCTTCTTATTATACTTTTAGTGAAGATGGTTAAAACAGGGAGTGGTATGCTTGGATGCCAAAGTATATCCCGAAACCAATCATAGAAACAGATGAAATAAACGAAACAGTTTTTAAAAATGAAGTGGATAATACCTTTCGTGAACCACTTGATATAATGGACATTGTTAAATCTACTAGGGAAATACCAAGTAAAATAGTCATGCTAAAAATAATAATTTCGACTTCTGTTGAGGTTCCACCACCACCGACTAATAAAGAGCCATATATACCTAACCAAAAAAGGATAGTCAATGGATTCAATAATGCCATTAGAAGCCCTGATAGAAGAGATTGTCTTAGACGTACTGTTTTGCGGTATTTGGCATCCATTGAAATTGTGTGTAATGTTAGTAAGTTTTCAATTCCTGTATACATGAGAACAAAGAAACCAAATGACCAAAGGAATGTTTTCATAAACGGAGAATCTATAAACTGAGCTACACCGAAGTATACCATTAGCATGTACAAAATGTCGGTAGCTATAGCTCCAAGACTAAAAAACCAGGCATGAAAAAATCCATCCTTAATACCCTTATTTAATAAGGTTGCTTTCACAGGGCCAATTGGTGCTGCTAATGAAACACCTAAAAAGAAGTATGTAAATATTGAATTCATAAAAAATAGCCCTCCATTAAAATGATGTCTTTGCATCATATTCATAGCGGACTAATTGTACAACTTCCTATAAAATTAAATTTTCTTACATATATTTTTTCTTCGTCTTGTTATTTTCCAAAGCCATTTTTTAAGGTAATAGCATAGTTAATTGTTAAAAATCGTATAGAGAATATCCGCATCTGATGCTTGGCACGAAGCTGACCTTCCTTTATTTCTTCAATTATAAACTGTTCCTGCAATGGCAATTTAAATACGTATTTACTCACTGCTAAATAAATTCCTGCATCCGATTCAACTGTTCCTTTACTTGTTAAAAGTAGCTTTTCTCCACGTCGATGTAGTTCAAGAATTCCAATCATCGATGACCAGGGAAGTGGTAGGGCAATATTCATATACGATTGATCGTTTGTTTGATGAGATGAGTAGAGAGCGACAAAAATTACATCTTTGTCAATTTTTCGTACCCATGCTCTTGTTTTTATACGGCCATCTTCTATCGCGATTATATCTCCTGTCATTTCCATTTGTTTATTAGAAAAAGGAAGATTAAGTTGTTGGACTTTTTTACTGATTATTCGATAGACAGCTGCAAATGGCTTAAACCAATTATGCCAGCGTACTTCAGAATATAATTTATACTGAATCGTGTTTTCATAAAAATGGACGATAGTGGATGGCAGGCTTTCTTTTTTCACATATATACTCATATCATCTACAAGCCCTTTATAAGTCTGCGTCCTTGAACTTTTTGTTAAAATATGCTCTCCAATTATATGTTTTCCTCGAATATTACTAAGTGGGAATCCCCAACCTTTTTCATTCGATGCCGGTGTAGATAAAGCCCAACCTATTAATCCACAGAAAGCGAATAATACACAGTTGAAAAATCCATGAAAACGCAACATAAAGTCAATGTTTACAGTAGGAACTCTTGCTGCATACAGCAATGAAAAAATTATCGTAATACCTAATGCCCCAAATGATATTAGAACCAAAAGTTTTTGTAAGTTGTTTGGAAATGGTGCCTTAAAAGCCAAATAGATTAAACCATAAATCCCAAATATATAGAGAAGCACGGAAATAACTTCAATCCATGGGAAGAAAGTAATACCAATTGCTACGATAATTGGTGATATTAAAATGATAGTACAAACAATTTTGTATAAAGTTGTTTTATATAAACGACCGAGAAAACCAACAAAAACAGGCAATAAAAACGAAGAGTAATGAAAGTGAATTCCTGTTAGCCAAGTGATTATTGGAGAAAATCCAGTATCAATTTCAGCTATATGTGCAAAGAACCACATACCACCAATGAATAAATACATTAATCCAACATCAATTGAAAATTCCTCTAAATGTACAAACCCACGACGGATAAATCTCCCGAAGCCATATAAAGCAATTACAAATGTGAAAAGTAAATAGATGGCTGCAAGTAGTATATCGAACTGTGTATTTGTCGTCGTTTGAAGGATAGAGACAGCTACAAAAGCTGGAATGGCAAAATAATGATAAAGGCGATTTTCCTTTTTTAAGATTAATTGTAAAGTAAGTGGCACAAATAATAGCTGGGCAACGGTTAACATTAAAAAATACCATGGAGTAACACTAAAAAACATAACAGTAAGAAATAATATTATATGTAATAACGCAATTCGCTTAAAAGTCATCGGCTCGAAATTCTCCTTCATACTCAAATAAAGTACCGATTATTGGATTCGTAATGAAAACATGTATAAAAAATACTTCGCTTTCTTCTATATAATATTCGTCTACCCGAACGATGCCTTGAAATATTTTTGGCAAGGGAATTTCAATTGATCCAAGGACAAATCGCTGCTTTCCTGAGTCAATTCGCATATGCCCCTCTTCCGAAACACTGAAAATTAATTCGGAGTAAAACAAACTCGGCTCTCCCAAATAATCTTTCACGATCTTTTTATTAGTATCTAAGCTCATAAGTGCATTAAAATATCTTTTCTTTGTAGGAAACTGAAAAGTTCTTTCCCAGTTCACTTGTTTCTCGCCATTCGGTCCACATCGAGTTGTATTAATAATCTTAAAAGGGATGTTCTCTCCTTGCTCTGGAAATAGAAACTTCCAACGAGTTCCAAGTAAAAATAAGGGGTATAGCCATTTAGGTCCTCCACTTATTTTTTTCATCATGCCACTAGCTTTAAAAGAATTCCCTTCAGGAAGTGCATATCTCTTTTGAAGCATTGGTTGAAGGTTTTCAAACTGTTCTCCTAATATCTTTTTGTATATTGACATTCATTTAACTCCTATCTCGATCGTTTACAGCTTTTAGCAGACGGAATATCACTACTCATGATATATCCAATAATGGAGAGAACAAATAAAACGATGTTAAAAGTTATTGGATTAAATGGATGACTAACGATAGCTGGCTCAGCAATTATGGCTGAAAGGGTGAGCAGCGGGAAAAGGATTAACTGTATTGTTAGTAATCTTTTTTTATGATGATAGAGTAACCAAATGAAACCGAAGATTATTTCCACCATGCCAATTGTTGTGACAAGGCTAGATGCTTCACTAACAGTTATGGATAGCAAGTTTTTCGTCATGCGGACCTCTTCGGGATGCATCATTACCAATTTCGGTATTAAACCTTGATATACCCATATAAAAAAGAACAGGAAAGTGATCATCCAATGGCAAAAAAAACGTCGGTATTGTGTAAATGGTGATTCCCCTTTTTCAAGCCATCTTTTTAATACATCAAAACTTAATGCTGTCGCCCATCCAATGAGAGGGCGGAAAATAAGATGGTCAAAAAATCTACCTATTGCACCAAAATTCGTTTCATAATCGTATTGTGTAAGAAATTTAATAGAATTCGGTTCGGGCTTATATTTCCAGTATCCTTTTCCCTCGCGAATGATAGAAATTGATTGGTCTGTTCCAAAATGTAAGGAAGACGTTCTCGAACCATCCTCCGCATGAAAGGTGCCAACACTTTTTCCCCACCCGGCAATGTTTAAACCAAAACCAATATTCGTTTTATATTCAAAATGCTGCGGTTCATTTTCTTGTTTCGGTAAATAGGTAATAGATGAAAAACGGAGATCCCATTGCTCATGCTGCTCTGGTTTTTGCGTAGCCTCCCATAATTCTTCCATTTCGGTATTGATAGTTGTTTCAACATAGATTGATTTACGCTTCATTCGATACACCCCTAGTTTAGCTTATCACAAGTTAAAGGAGTTTTAGCTAGTATAAGAGAATAGAATAGAGGACCAAAAAAGTGTGAAATTTAGGGGGTATCTTATCTCTGATTATCCACAAAATTTGGATGTATTGTTATTAGATACAGTCGAATAAAATAGTACTTTTGAAATGAGGTCTCCACATGTTTATAAGTAAAAAATTAAACGAACAGTTCAATGCCGTTATATCACATGTAAATAATACGTACAATTCAGTAGACGCATCAGGTGCAGCTATTGTTATTATACATAATAACAAGGTAGTAACAGAAAAATATTGGGGGAATCACTCGAAGGAACTAGATGCAAGGCATGTTCAAGAAGACACTCAATTTCATATTGCTTCTGTGAGAAAGAGTTACATTGGATTTGCTGTTGCTTTTGCTATTCATAACGGGTACATTGCCTCCATTGATGACGAGGTAACCAAATATTTACCTGCACTTGATTCCACTCTTTTAAATGGGACTACTCTTAGACAATTACTCACACATACACATGGATTACGGGAAAATGATGGAGAGGTTTGTCGTGAATTTACACCAGGACAGAGTTGGGCTTATCGTGGCATCAATATATCACTGCTAACGAACATTATAAAAAAAACAACGGGTAAAACAGTAAGTCAAATATTATCTGAATACGTATTTCAACCGATGGGATTCAAGGAAACTGGTTGGTATGGACAACCAAATGACAAACTCGCTGAAGTAATTAGAGACATGGATGATCCTATTTGGAAAACTCATTTAAGTACTGATGGTGATCAAATGAACATGTATGTATCAGCAAGAGAACTAGCACAATGGGGTTATCTTCACCTTAAGCAGGGCTTTGTAAATGGCGAACAAGTTGTACATAATGAAATAATAGAGTTGGCCACATCTATTCGAAGTCCTAAAACGATAGATGCTGACTTCCCGCAAAACGGTTTTTTATGGTTTGTGAAAGATTTGCCCGCCAAAAAGACAGAGATTGGAGAATTAGTTCCGAAAGGTTCCTATCAAATTTTAGGTTATACAGGTGTCGCACTACTAGTTATTCCAGAGCATGAGATTGTAGCAGTTCGAATGTTTAATAGCTTCGGTTCTCCAGATGGGTTCGATTATTTATCGGACATCCGATCATTTGGGGATACGGTCATGGAGAGCTTGTTAAAGGACAAAATATAATTGAAATTAGGGGGTTTTAAGATTGGATATTCAAAAGGCAACATTAAACGATCTAAATGCATTAACTGAACTATTTGATTTGTACAGAATGTTTTATAAACAAAAATCGGATTTAAAAGGTGCAAGGGAGTTTTTAGAAGAAAGACTTACAAAAAAAGAGTCTGTAATTTTTATAGCATACGAAGATGGAAATCCTATTGGCTTTACTCAGTTATTTCCATCATTTTCATCCGTAAGTATGCAAAAGTTGTGGGTGTTAAATGATTTATATGTGAAACAAACGGCTCGTAGAAAAGGAGTAGCTAAAGAGTTAATAAATAAAGCGATTGCTCTTGCTAAGGAAACGAGTGCAAAAGGAATTTTACTGGAAACAGGGAAGGAAAACGAAAACGCTCAAAAACTATATGAACAGATTGGTTTTACGAAGGACTCCAATTATTATTACTATTTTTCTCTTTGACTTATTCACGTTTGTAAGAACTATGGGAGGTTGCAAGATGGAACAAAAAACAGTTAGCTATGTAAACCAATCAGGTTGGAATCAATCTGCTTACCAAGCTTGGACGAATCGACATGGATCACCAAAAGAATATGCAAAAAAATTAGTAGAAAACCCTACCGATTCTGTATCCCATTATTTGAAGTTCATGGGAGATGTGGAGGATAAAAAGATTGCTAATTTTTTAGGTTCAAAAGGAAATAAAGCAGTATCGTTCAGTCTGTTAGGAGCAAAGGTTTGCGTAGTTGATATTTCAGATGATAATAGGAAATATGCGATGGAATTGGCGAAAGAAGCAAAAGTAGATATAAAATACATAGTTTCAGATATTTTAGAAGTTCCGGAAGATGAAGGATTAGTTGATTTCGATTTCGTCCTTTTGGAATTGGGAGTATTACATTATTTTGTTGATCTAATGCCATTATTTAAAGTAGTCTGCAACACCCTTAAGCCAGGTGGACATTTTATATTAAGGGATTATCATCCTGTGGTTTCAAAATTACTGAATGTCGAAGCAGGAAAACTAACTGCTAATGGCGATTATTTTAGTAAAGAAGTGATAGAAGAGGACATTGCATATAGTTTTCTACTTTCAGAGGAAGAGCAGGTTAACTTGAAAAAAGTTAATATTAGAAGATGGTCTTTAGGTGAAATTGTTACAGCTATTTCAAATGCAGGTTTCCGTATTAATTATCTTGAAGAAGAAGCAGGGGTTAGATGGGCGTTTCCAGCAGGTTCTCCTAAAGGAATTGAGAGTAGCGTACCTGGGGTATATACGTTAATTGCTAAGAAAGAGGGATGAATTCATAGTTTCATCCCTCTTGTTTCATTATATAAAACCCGCTCCATGCGAATATTACGGAAGCCAGGTAGAAAATACTGCCGATCGTCAAAAAATCCACTAAATATCCCGTCCCGATAATAGCAATTGCAGCACTGACAGATGTCCAAATATGGTAGCGTCCGATTTCCTTTCCTGCCGACTCCTTTTGAACTGTTCGGGCAAGGACTGTTTTTTCAGAGTTTTTCTGAATTGCACCAAGTAGTCCCATGACAATTTGCAGAATATAAACATGCCAAATTTCGTATGCGAGCGGGAAAACGAGCAAGACAAGTGCCATTCCCCAAGAATATAGGACCAACAGAATCTTATCTCCTGCTTTATCCGCAAGTTTACCGATTACTGGATAGCTTAATGCCGCCGTTAGCGCAAATATTCCATATGCCCAACCAAATTGTGAGTAACTGCTGCCCACATTTTTTAAAAGCAGCACATAAAATGGGAAAATCATGCTAGATGCCATTCCTATAATACCTTGATAGATTATAAATCTTCTGTAATTCATTTATGATACTCCTCATAGAAAAGATTCATGAACCGTTCCTCTGAATCATATTTTTCCTTCATATTAAAGAATTCCTCTGTTCTAGGATATGCTTTCTCTAATTGCTCTCTTGTAGGAAAGTTGTAGTAGGGAAGATAATAGCTTCCATCATAATCCAAGGTAATATCAATCATTTTTCGTATGACTTTTCTAGTTTCCTCGATGCTTTCTTCACTTGTTCCTTGATTTATGAGCATAACGAGCGCAAACATATCCTCTTTGGCATAGGACATGACCGATTCTTCGTTTTTCTTCACATAACGTACAGTAATATTGAGCAGGTTAAAGTCTTTTTCATCTTTTAATGTTTCTCTTAAGTCATCCATATAAGCAGTGAACTGATCAATTGGCACGAAGTATTCCTGAAGTACTTCTGTTTTGCTTGTATTTTCATATTCCATAAAGACAGAATTTGAACGCATAACATTATTTCTAGAAATGTAAGAACCGTCAATCTTCTGATTATATGCTTCTTGGATTTCCCAAAGCATATTTTTTCCTCCATCGTTTATTCGTGAAAGACCGAGAAAGAACTTAGGAATAGCGATGAGTGCTTCACGTTTTAATGTACTATGATTTTTCAGTTGTGATTGATCATCCGACATGTAGTAATCAGTTGTGTACATTTTTGTGAAAAAACTATCCGGTGCAACTGAAATTCTTGCCAAATGCATTTTAACAGTATCGTCTTCGATGACGTTAGTTGTAAAATAAGAACTGTATTCATCATAAGATAATGATGTCGTACGAATTTGATAAAGTTCATCATCCGTTAATTGCAAGGTTACATCCAGAATGACTCCAAATAATCCATACCCCCCAATGACGAGCTTGAAAAGTTCGGTATTTTCCTCTCTACTGACATGAATGATATTTCCTTCTGCATTTAGTAATCTAAATGATTCTACGGAGTCAATTAAAGAAGTAAACTGAATGTCACGACCATGTACATTCACGCTTAATGAACCACCGACAGTGAAAATATTTTGGGACTGGCTAACCTTTAAGGCAAGTCCATAAGGGTTGATATAGGATTGAATTTCAGCCCAGGTTACTCCACTTTGTACAGTAAGCAGCTTTTTTTCTTTATTTAGCTCTAGAATTTTATTGTAGTTTTTCATGTCAAGTAGAATACCGTTAGGATAGAGTGTTTGACCGCCTTGGCTATACTGCATTCCTGCTATAGAGATAGGATCATTATAAACATTTGCATCCTCAATGATTTTTCGGATTTTATCTTCCTTATCGCTTGATATGATTGCTTTCATTTTGGTCGGCAAGAGGCGTCCGTGATCTTCAACAGTGGGATTGGTTAGTTGGAATTGAAATATTTGATAGGAACTAATAAATATCAATAAGTAGAAAATAATAGCGAAATAACGATAACGATGAATTTGTTACTCCTCCTTTCAACTACAACTATACTTTATCATTTTGATAAATATACTGAAAGATGATAGGGGAAATAATCTTAAACGAGACATAAGCAATCCGGAATGCGACAAAAAAAAGAGACTACCAAATAACTAATCGGCAGGCTCTTCTAGTTTATTTTCCTCTAAATATAGGTTTTCGTTTTTCGCTAAATGCATTCAAAGCTTCCACTCGATCTTCTGTTGGAATGGTGATTTCATATGCTTTGCGTTCGATATGTAGTCCGGTTTGTAAATCGGCATTCATACCGTGTTTAATGGCGAATTTAGCTTGTTGCAAGGCAATCGGTCCATTAGCAAGCATGAGTGCTGCAAAACCCTCTGTTTCCGATATCAATGTTTCGCGAGAGGCAACCTTAGTTACTAAGCCGTATGCTAATGCTTCATCTGCCTTTAATCTTTTGGCGGTTAGGATTAGCTCCATTGCTTTCGCTTCCCCGATGAGTCTTGGTAGTCTTTGTGTACCCCCAGCACCAGGAATAATTGCCAAGCTTGTTTCGGTTAGGCCTAGCTGAATGTCATTCGACGCAATTCGGAAGTCACAAGCAAGTGCAAGTTCCGTTCCTCCTCCGAATGCATAACCATTTAGCATAGCAATAGTTGGTTGTGGTAAGTTTTCAATGGCTGAAAATACTTCGCCAATTTTATAAATATTCCGCTTCACCTGTTGATCGGTCAGTGTTTTTCGTTCTTTTAAGTCTGCCCCAACACTAAATGATTTTTCACCAGCGCCTGTAAAAATAACTACACGAATATCTGGATTAATACGAATCGATTCCACAATATCCCCAAGCTCTCTTAGCATCTCATAGTTAAATGCATTTAGCGCATTAGGTCTATTTAATGTGACATATGCTATATTCCCATGCTGTTCATAACGAATTGAGTCCATTATTTCTCCCTCCATACTATATAATTACTCCCCATACAAAACATATCATTTTAATAATAGTCTGTCATCTTTAGATAACCCTTATAATATAGATCGATTTTCAATTTCTGATTTGATACAATTGTATTATTGAAATTTTATAGATTTGAGGTATTCACTTGGACATTTTTGTTGCGAGACAGCCTATTTTTACTAAAGATGAACATATATTTGGGTATGAATTATTATATAGAAACGGTGAAAACAATTCCTTTCCATCTATAACAGGGGATGAAGCCACATTAGATGTAATTACGCATTCATTTTTAACAATAGGTATTAATGAACTAGCAGGAGATAAATTATGTTTTATTAATTTTACGGAAAATTTATTAGTAAAAGAAGTGTTTACTAAATTTCCTGCGGATCGAATTGTTGTCGAAATTTTAGAGGATATTCCGATTACGGTGGCTTTACTACAGAAACTACAAGAGATTAAATCTCTTGGCTTTTTAATTGCCCTAGATGATTTTGTATTGCAAAAAAATGTCACTTTATATGATAAATTATTCTCACTGGTAGACTTTATAAAAGTAGACTTTTTATTAAGTACTTTGTCAGAACGACAAGCCATTGAACGAATCGTCAAAACCAATTATCCAAATATCGTGCTGTTGGCAGAAAAAGTAGAAACAAGGGAACAGTTTTATGAAGCGAGAGTTGCTGGTTATGAACTTTTTCAAGGTTACTTTTTTGCAAAACCGGAAGTGATAAAAGGAACAGAAATCCCAACCAATTTAGCGCAATATTTTCGGATTATCAATTTGCTACGAAATAGTTCTGTTTCCGTAGAAGAAATTTCGAATGAAATTGAGCGAGATGTATCGCTTTCTTTTAAAGTACTAAAGATGATCAATTCCCCTGCGGTTCGTACAAAATCCAAGGTTCGCTCGATTAAGCAAGGAGTGCTCATGCTTGGACTTGAGGAATTGGGTCATTGGTTGTTTGTTCTACTACTACGTGAATCTAAAAAGAATCATTCAGGTGATGGAATGGCTCTTATAGAAGCATCGCTATTTCGAGCAAAACTTTGTGAGCTACTAGCAAGACGGAAATTTTTACAAAATGCTTCTGAATACTTCCTAGTAGGCATGTTTTCTTTAATAGATACATTACTCCATCGACCGATGATCCATTTACTGCAAGATCTACCACTTTCGGATGAGGTGGCAGAAACACTTTCTGGAACTAAAACGGAAATGTCTCCATTCCTAGAGCTTGCCATTGCATGTGATGAAGTTCGTTGGGATGACATGATCGTTGGAGCTGCCAAACTTGGCATAGATCATTCCACATTAAACGCGCTTTATCTAGAAGCAAGGCGCTTTGCAGCCGAAATAATAAACTAACTACCATGTCATTTTGACTGGTAGTTTTTTGTTGTATTCAAATGAATACGCCGGGACATAATAGAAAGTTTTGAGGTAATTTGCATTATAGAGATAATACGTCGCAACTAGTTACCGGTATGATTTCCGCTGCAGGGCGGACGCTTTCCGCGGGGTGAGCGATGTGCCAGCACCGCCGCTTCGCGTACGTTGTGATGGCACATCTGTCTCAACAGGGGAACGAAGGCTAAGTACGCCACATCGTGTGGCAATGCCTTCGTGACCAACATCCTGTTGGCCTCCGCAGGAGTCGCCGCCCTTCCGCTTCAATCAATGAGAATTTCTTTCTAATTTAGCGTCTGCAGTTATCAGAGATGTAAATTTATCAGGTCCACTGCGCAATATTTAGTTAAAAAAATTAGAAAGTGCTGTCTCCAAATAATTAGAGCGTTTACTAGGACAAAGTTCGCTTTATTCAACTATTTATTGGAATAACACCTCGCATTCTTCATTGTCTCAAACCAATTAAACTTGTTATTTGAAGGATTGGTTGCTTTCACCAGCAATTTGGTTGCCCTCGTGCTAATTTAGTTGCTTTCCGAGTGAACTGGTTGCTTTCAGTCACTGATTGATTGCTCTTATCCATTTATTGGATTATATTTTCAGGGAATACTACACAAAGTTGGATTTAGCGCGGCGGCGTGAGACTCCTACGGGAAAGCGAGGTAGACGAGACCCTGCAGGAGCGTTAGCGACGAAGCGGCTCGTCGCTCGCCCGCGGAAAGCGAAACGCCGCCGCGCTAAATCCCAGCGGTAACTTTATAGACTGTTTACGACGCATTATCCCTAAAAAGTATTGGTACTTAATTGTTGCATTTCCTTCTAAAAGTAGTACAATAAAATAAGAACAAATGTTCTTTAAAAGGAGAATGCGATATGCCATTAATACCGGAAGAGGCCATCCCTTATTTAGAAAACATGATTTATCTCCCAATGGTATTAACTATTTTAGAGAAGGATCGAATAATTTTCGAACGGGGTCCCTTTAAGTTAAAGCGTCCGTATGTGGCTATGGTAGAAGGAGCCACAAAGCATGTTCAAACTGAATTGAAAAAGACTCATATTTATATGAAAAGGCATAGTATGAAAGTCCTTCGCGGAGAAGGCGATGATATGTTCACGGAATATGTATTTTTTCATGGAGGCTATGAAGAACATCGTCGTTATTTAAATGTCCGACTCCGCAATCGAGTGGAAGAACTACTCACGATGTATTTGGCGATTGTAGAAAATGCACGTTAGCCAAATAAATCTTTTTGAAATAGTGGTTTGCGAGAAGTGATAAATCCATTATTTACTAGATGACTCATTCTTTTTAAGAAGTGCATATTTAAAATGTTAGCAAATCCAACTTGTCGGCTAATCGTATTCGAAGAAGAAGGCACTTGTATCGTTTGTCCATTTGGTAAAGCGATTGTGCAGCCACCTTCAGAAGGATAGAATGATTCAATCGCTCCAAGAGAAAACCATGTGTTTAAATCAGATTTTGGAGAAAGAATAGGGATTAAAATACAGGGACTTCCAAAGTCATGTGCGATAAGAATAGGAAGCTTTAAATAATTTCCAATAGCTTCTTTCGATAATTTAGTGGATTGTTGAAATGAAGAACCATAATAAGAACAAGAATAGCGAACAATATCATAAGGCTTTTTACCTATCATTTTAGATTCGCCCGAATAGCTAATAGCTTTTGTGAAAACTTTGTTATTAATTACAACTGGTTGAAGTACAGCGGTATCAAATGAAACTAGGAAAGGTTTTTCGTCTTTATTATTGAACATATACATTCACTCCTTAGTAAGTTATAACTCGATTATAGTTAAATATGGGAAAAAATCAAGTAAATATGTCGAATTTTTAAAATTATTCTTCTTCACTTTAAAATCGCAATTTTCTAAAAATGATTGCAACTAACGTTCAGCTTTTATATAATGAAAAAAAGGCATCGGGGTGATGGAGATGGACAAACAATATTCATATGCAGAATTTTTAAGAGCAATGGGTAAGCCAGGGAAAGAAAGCTCTGCAGAAAAACTGTTGAACGAAATTTATCTTGATATGTTTTTGAACATTATCCACCGGGAACAAACCAGTAATCGATTATTAGGACTGATAGATGAGGCACTGGATCAGAAAGACGAAAAGGCATTTACACAATATACAAATGCTTTACAACAATTAAACAATCCAAAGTAATAGACGTAAAAGCCGCTTATGCTTAAGCGGCTTTTGTTCTGCGCAAAAAATAATCTTGAAAACATACGTTCGTTTTATTAGTGTTCAAAAAAAGAGTGTGGTAAACTGAGATTATTCAAAATGTGGGAGGCTTATGTATGGAACAAATTTTCGATTTGCAAGCTCCGTATGAGCCAGCAGGAGATCAAATAGAAGCGATAAAAGAATTAGTAAAAGGTGTGCAAACAGGGAAGAAACATCAAACATTGCTTGGTGCCACGGGTACTGGAAAAACGTTTACGATTTCAAATGTCATTCAACAAACGAACATGCCAACCCTTATAATGGCCCATAACAAAACACTTGCGGGACAGTTATATAGCGAGTTCAAAGAGTTCTTTCCTAATAATGCTGTCGAATATTTTGTTAGTTATTACGACTATTTCCAGCCAGAAGCGTACGTACCTCAAACGGATACGTATATTGAAAAGGATTCAAGCATCAACGAAGAAATTGATAAACTTAGACACTCCGCTACATCATCCTTATTCGAAAGAAAAGATGTCATCATTATTGCATCTGTTTCTTGTATATATGGACTCGGAAATCCGGAGGAATACAGAGAATTGGTCGTTTCCCTTCGAACAGGAATGGAAATTGAGCGAAATCAGTTACTTCGAAAACTAGTTGATATCCAATATGAACGAAACGATATAAATTTTACAAGAGGTACATTCCGTGTACGCGGAGATGTTGTCGAAATTTTCCCAGCATCAAAAGATGAGAAATGTCTTCGAGTCGAGTTTTTTGGAGATGAAATTGACCGAATTCGAGAAGTCGACGCACTTACTGGCGAAATAATGGCAGAACGTGAGCATGTAGCCATATTCCCGGCATCTCACTTCGTTACAAGAGAAGAAAAGTTGAAACTTGCCATAGAGAATATTGAAAAAGAATTAGAAGAACAATTGAAGATACTACGTGCTGAGGATAAATTACTAGAAGCGCAACGACTGGAGCAACGTACGCGCTATGATTTAGAAATGATGGAAGAGATGGGCTTTTGTTCAGGTATTGAAAACTACTCGCGGCATCTCACTTTACGTGAAGCTGGGGCAACTCCATATACATTATTAGACTACTTTCCAAAAGACTTTTTATTAGTAGTGGACGAAAGCCATGTTTCATTACCGCAAGTTAGAGGAATGTTTAATGGAGACCAAGCGAGGAAATCAGTATTAGTAAACCATGGTTTCCGGTTACCTTCTGCACTTGATAATAGACCACTTACTTTTAGTGAATTTGAAGACCACGTACATCAAGCAGTTTACGTTTCAGCAACGCCAGGACCTTATGAGATCGAACATACTCCAGAGATGGTAGAACAGATTATTCGACCGACTGGGTTACTAGATCCAGTAATAACATTGAAACCGATAGAAGGACAAATTGATGATTTAATCAATGAAATACAGGAACGTGCAGCAAAAAATGAGCGTGTACTTATCACAACACTAACGAAGAAAATGTCGGAAGATTTGACCGATTATTTAAAAGAGATTGGCATTAAAGTGCAGTATTTACATTCGGAAATAAAAACGTTAGAGCGAATTGAAATAATAAGGGATCTTCGTTTAGGAACATACGATGTCCTGATCGGGATTAACTTATTAAGAGAAGGGCTTGATTTGCCCGAAGTGTCTCTAGTTGCGATTTTAGATGCAGATAAAGAAGGATTTCTACGCTCAGAGCGTTCGTTAATACAAACAATTGGACGGGCAGCGAGAAATTCGAACGGCGAAGTAATTATGTATGCAGATAAAATAACAGATTCTATGCAAAAAGCGATGGATGAAACGAAACGACGTCGCATGATACAAATGGAATATAACGAAAAGCATGGGATTACACCGAAAACGATTCAAAAGAAAATTCGAGACGTTATTCGTGCAACCCAAGTGGCTGAAGAAGAAGCGAGTTATGCACAGCAGTTAACAAGTGGAAAATCTTTAACGAAAGAAGAAAAAGATACACTACTACAGAATTTAGAAAAAGAAATGAAAGATGCTGCTAAAGCACTTAATTTTGAACGGGCAGCACAATTACGTGATGCGATCCTTGAATTGAAGTTGGAAGGATGAATAATGTTGAAAAACCAAGAAATTATTATAGAGGGTGCTCGGGCACATAATTTAAAAAACGTCAGCTTAAAAATACCAAGAGATAAGCTAGTTGTTATGACTGGATTATCTGGATCTGGTAAATCGTCTTTAGCATTCGACACTATTTATGCAGAAGGCCAACGCCGATATGTAGAATCATTATCTGCCTATGCAAGACAATTTTTAGGACAAATGGATAAACCTGATGTCGATGTCATTGAAGGACTTTCGCCAGCTATTTCTATTGACCAAAAAACGACGAGTAAAAATCCACGGTCTACCGTAGCGACGGTTACGGAAATTTATGATTATTTACGGTTATTATTTGCACGTGTCGGAAAACCAATCTGTCCTACACATGGTATTGAAATATCATCTCAAACGATTGAACAAATGGTTGACCGACTAAGTGAGTACCCGGAGAGAACAAAAATGCAAGTACTAGCGCCAATTGTGTCCGGACGTAAAGGAACGCATGTGAAGTTAATGGAAGATATGAAAAAGCAAGGCTTTGTACGTGTTCGAATTGATGGGGAAATTACGGACTTAGACGATGATATAAATTTAGATAAAAATAAAAAACATAATATTGAAGTGGTTATAGATAGAATCGTACTAAAAGACGGTATTGCAGCAAGGTTAAGCGATTCATTGGAATCTGCGCTTCGACTTGCAGATGGTCGAGTATTAATTGATGTAATGGAGCATGAGGAAATTTTGTTTAGTGAACATCACGCCTGTCCGATTTGTGGGTTTTCAATAGGCGAGTTAGAACCAAGAATGTTTTCATTCAACAGCCCATTTGGTGCATGTGCCGATTGTGATGGATTGGGAACGAAATTGGAAGTAGACCCGGAATTAGTTGTACCTGATAAAAGTATGACATTGGAAGAGGGGGCAATTGTCGCATGGCAACCAACGAGCTCCCAATACTATCCAAAATTATTAGAAGCAGTGTGCAAACATTACAAAATTAAAATGAATGTACCAGTCGAAAAATTGCCGATCGATCAGTGGAATAACATTATGTATGGATCCGGTGAAGATAAGATTCGTTTTCGATATGAAAATGAATTTGGTCAAGTACGTGACAGTTTAATCCAATTTGAAGGAGTACTTTCTAATATCGAACGACGATATAAAGATACGTCTTCCGATTACATCCGCGAGCAAATGGAAAAGTATATGGGGCAACACGATTGTCCAACTTGTAAAGGGTATCGTTTAAAAAAAGAAACGCTCGCAGTTAAAGTGGACTCATTGCATATTGGTCAAATAACACAATTTTCTATTGAAGAAGCAAATAATTTCTTTCATCAATTAACAATGTCTGAAAAAGATACGCAAATTGCAAAACTAATATTAAGAGAAATTGACGAACGTCTTGGGTTTTTAAAAAACGTCGGTCTCGATTATTTAACATTGAACCGAGCTTCAGGAACATTATCTGGTGGAGAAGCACAACGAATTCGTCTTGCAACACAAATAGGTTCAAGACTTACGGGAGTATTATATATTCTGGATGAGCCTTCGATTGGTTTGCATCAGCGTGATAATGATCGATTAATCGATACATTAAAAAATATGCGCGACATTGGGAATACCTTAATCGTTGTAGAACATGACGAAGATACGATGATGGCGGCCGATTACTTAATTGATGTTGGGCCTGGTGCTGGTATTCGCGGTGGAGAAATCGTTGCTGCTGGTACACCAGAACAAGTGATGAAAAATAAAAAATCGCTTACTGGTCAATACTTAAGCGGGAAAAAGTTTATCCCACTACCAACAGAGCGTAGAAAACCCGATGGACGATATATTAATATTAAAGGTGCAACTGAGAATAACTTGAAAAATGTTAGTGTAGATATACCATTAGGCGTATTTACAGCAGTAACTGGTGTATCAGGCTCTGGGAAAAGTACGTTAGTGAATGAGATTCTATATAAATCGCTTGCGTCAAAACTAAACCGATCCAAAGTAAAGCCAGGAGCGAACAAAGGTATTGAAGGTATCGATCAGTTGGAAAAAGTAATTGATATCGACCAATCTCCAATAGGTCGTACACCAAGGTCTAATCCAGCAACATATACAGGCGTTTTTGATGATATAAGAGATTTATATGCTGCGACAAATGAGGCAAAAGTAAGAGGATATAAAAAAGGTAGATTCAGTTTTAATGTGAAAGGTGGACGCTGTGAAGCATGCCGCGGAGATGGAATCATTAGAATTGAGATGCACTTTTTACCGGATGTTTATGTCCCTTGTGAAGTATGCCATGGTAAACGGTATAATCGGGAGACATTAGAAGTACAATACAGAGGGAAAAATATTGCAGAAGTTCTGAAAATGACAGTAGAAGATGGGTTAGCATTTTTTGAAAACCACCCGAAGATTAGTCGAAAACTACAAACGATTGTCGATGTTGGATTAGGTTATGTGGAATTAGGTCAACCAGCAACGACACTTTCCGGAGGAGAAGCACAGCGCGTAAAATTAGCTTCTGAATTGCATAAACGATCCAACGGCAAAACGTTTTATATTTTAGATGAACCAACAACGGGTTTACATGTCGATGATATCGCTCGATTACTTGTCGTACTTCAACGTCTCGTAGAAAATGGTGATTCTGTACTTGTTATTGAGCATAACTTAGATGTTATTAAAACAGCTGATTATATGATTGATTTAGGTCCCGAAGGTGGAGACAAAGGTGGGACAATAGTAGCGGTTGGGCCACCAGAAAAAATCATCGAAGCAAAAGATTCTTATACTGGTAAGTACCTAAAGACTGTTCTTGAGCGTGATCGAAAACGAATGGATGAAGTTGTTTCAGAAGCTTCTGCGAAGAAAAAACCAACTGTCCAATCATAAATGAAACTTTATTGAAGTTTAATCGTATTTAATAGAGTAAGTAACTCGTTTTATATTTTAAACTTATGAGGAGGCCTTTCATTATGCAAGAAGAACGCAAACGTATTTTAGATATGGTTGAAAACGGCACGATTACTGCACAAGAAGCATTGGCATTACTAGAGGAACTTGGCAAACAGTCAGCACCTATCATTTCGTTAGAAAAGGAAGAGCCAAAACAAGAACAAACACATGCACAAAACAAGCACCAAAACGCCGATTTTATAGAAGATTTAAAACGTGATTTCACGGTAATGGGTGAACGGTTTATGCAGTTTATGCAAGGAACTGTAGATAAGATGAAAGAGTTCGATTTTGAAATGCCATTTGGTGAGCCAGTTATTTTTGAAGAAAATCTAGTAAAAGAACAAGCATCTTTCGACGATATTTCCGTTAATATAGCCAATGGTAAAATAGAAATTCATCCGACAGAAGAAGCTTACGCACATGCAACTGTAAAGGTGAAATCCTTCAAAAATTCTACAGAAGAAGAGGCGAAAGCACGCTTTGCAGAAGAATTTATTTTCACTACTGAAGGAAGTAAATTGCGTGTATACAGCGATATGAAAACAACTTCAGTCCAAGTAATGCTCTATGTACCGAAAAAAGCATATAATCATATTTCAGGCAGATTGTTCAATGGGGAATTTGCTGCAAAGAACCTGGAAGCAAACTCGTTTAAATTAAAAACAACGAACGGAAAAATAACATTAGATGCGTTGACGTTCAAAAGAGCAGATATAGAAACTGTAAATGGAGCCGTACAAGTCCAAGATGTTGTAGGTGATTCAATCGAAGTAGAAACGATGAATGGTCGTATTTATGTAGATGGAAAGCTGAAGGAAATAGAAGGTTCTTCGGTTAGTGGGCATGTCATTTTAACGACGAAAGATAAGGAAGCACGTAAAATCGAAGGTACTGCTGTTGCAGGAACCGTTGAATTGTATGTACCAAAAGATGTATCGTTAAAAGGAGAAACTACTACTCAAATTGGTAAAATTGACGTGCAACTTGCAGATATCACGCAAATAAACCAATCAGAACAATTGTTAAATAAACGAGTAGGATTCACTAAAATAGTGGATTCTGAAGCAGAACCACTAAAAGTATACGGCGATGCAAAAACAGGATCAGTGCTTGTACGATATACAGTAGACAGTGAATAAACAACAAAGCTGAAAGGGGCATCAGGCTCCTTTCAGCTTTTTTTAGAGAAAGTATATACATTGGAAAAAAATATCCAAATTGCATCAGGTGTATCGCTTTTTAGGAATAATGCGTAACAATTAGTTACCGCTAGGATTTCCGCTGCAGGGCGGACGCTTTCCGCGGGCATGGGCTTCAGCCTCCTCGTCGCTAATCGCTCCTGTGGGGTCTTCAGCTCATGCTATTCCCGCTGGAGTCGCCGCCCTTCCGCTGCAATCCACTGAGCTAGCTAGTTAACTAACAGTGTCGCTACCCTTAATCCAATCTAATATAGAAATTCCTGGAAATAAGACTAATAAATGGTTGAAGGAGACAGCATCCACTGCGAATGCGACAAACTTTCTCATAGTAAAGGCTCCACTTGTCATGAGATTACATTTTCTAATTAGCATTGCACGTTTATATAATGTGCATAAAATGATTCTCACTAAGTAACTGCTAGGAGAATGTTGATAAACCTTAGTGCTTATTCAATATAGCAATTGATTAGTCAGCAAGTTCCATTGATTGCAACGGAAGGCGGCGACTCCAGCCGGATGAGTGAGACAGATGAGACATCACAACGTACGCGTAAGCGGCGGTGATGGCTCATCGCTCACCCGGCGGAAAGCGTCCGCCTGCAGTGAAAATCATTGCGGTCACCTCATAGAGCTTTTTAAGACGCATTATTCCTATATTGCGCAATACATAGTATTCATCAACATTGTCTCACAGCAAGTAAATTCCTTACTTTGATAAATGGTTACTCTGCATAGTTTTTGTTTCTTTTAATGGCCGATGTACTGTATAAAGTAACACATTATACGATGAAGACAAGGTACTTAAAGCATTCTGCACTTATCTAATCCGGTATCCTTTAATAAATAGTTATGCAAAAGATAAATGAATACAAAAAAAATGACTAATCATGCTAAAATAAGAACTATGTGCGGAAAGAAGCATGAAAGGAGTGGAGAGATATGCCTCATGTGACGACAAAGGATATAAAAGAAAAGTTCAATCTTTCATTAGTAAGCGGGGAGGAAGGAATTGGACGCCACGTTGCAATTAGCGATATTTCTCGACCAGGAATTGAAATGGCGGGTTACTTCACACATTATCCGTCCAATCGTATCCAATTAATGGGGAAAACAGAAATCTCGTTTTTTGCATTATTAACAGAGAAAGAAAAAAGCGAGCGAATGATGAAACTATGTGCATCAGATACACCAGTAATTATCGTTTCACATGGAATGGAAGTACCAGAAGAGTTAATCATTGCATCGAATGAAAACTCTGTTCCTGTTTTAACGACTACTATGCCTACTACTAGATTCTCTAGTATGCTAACGAATTTTTTAGAAAGTATGCTTGCTCCTACGACTGCTGTACATGGCGTATTAGTAGATATATATGGAGTTGGGGTTTTAATCACTGGTAAAAGTGGTGTTGGTAAAAGTGAAACAGCACTAGAATTAGTTAAAAGAGGGCATCGTCTAGTAGCAGATGATTGCGTGGAAATTAGGCAAGAAGGGGAAGACACGCTAGTTGGAAGTGCGCCCAAATTAATCGAACATCTTCTAGAGATTCGGGGACTTGGTATCATTGACATTATGACGCTTTTCGGTGCAAGTGCCATTCGAAACTATAAACGAATTACATTAGTGATCGAGCTTGAAATATGGGATGAGAAAAAGACGTATGACCGACTTGGATTAGAAGAAGAAAAGATGGAAATCATAAATACCGCTATTACTAAATTAACTGTTCCAGTTCGACCAGGTCGAAATTTAGCCGTTATTATAGAAGTAGCAGCAATGAATCATCGATTAAAACGTATGGGCATTAACGCTGCAGAAGATTTTGCGAAACGATTAGATGATGTAATAGGTCAAAATGGAGAAGCAAATTACTAATGAGTCAGTTGAAGGGAGTTTCATATGAATTTATTACAAGCGATTGATCCGGTGGCTTTTTCATTAGGATCATTGGAAGTACGTTGGTACGGGGTAATTATCGCGTTCGGAATTATTGTAGCTTTTTTAGTAGCTCAAAAAGAAATGGTGAAACGTGGATTTCATCCCGATTATTTAACTGATCTACTCATTTGGGCAGTACCAATAGCGATAATTAGTGCTCGTATATACTATGTCATTTTCAAATGGGATTATTACGGCCAGAATCCTGGCAAAATTATAGAGATTTGGAATGGCGGAATTGCGATTCATGGGGCATTAATTGGGGCATTTTTAACTGCTTACTTTTTTACAAAGAAAACAGGTACTTCTTTTTGGAAAGTGACCGATATTGTAGCTCCAAGTATTTTAATCGGGCAAACAGTTGGGCGTTGGGGAAATTTCATGAACCAAGAAGCGCATGGTGGAGAAGTAACGAGAAGTTTTTTAGAAAATTTGATGCTTCCAGATTGGATTATTAACCAAATGTATATAGATGGTAAGTATTATCACCCTACTTTTTTATATGAGTCCGTATGGAATTTAATAGGGGTTATTATTCTCATTCTTCTTCGTAAAGTAAATTTACGTCGCGGAGAAATGGTCTTATTTTATTTAACATGGTATTCAGTTGGACGATTCTTTATAGAAGGAATGCGTACAGATAGTCTTTACTTAATAGGGGATTTACGACAAGCTCAAGTCATTTCATTAGTTACGATTGCTGTCGCAATTATTTTATTTGTATATAGAAGAATGACTGTTAAACCAGTCGTTCGATATCAGGACAAGTAAGGGAAAGAAGGGGATTGCGTGGAGACATTAAAAAGGGGACTTATAGCAGGACTAAAAACTACATGGTCATTAAGTAAGATAATTTTTCCCATAACTCTATTCGTAGTTATTTTGCAGTATACTCCTATTCTCCCATGGATAATCGAAATAATCTCGCCGTTCATGGGTCTACTTGGGCTAAGAGGAGAAGCAGCAATTCCACTCGTTTTAGGAAATGCATTGAACCTTTATGCCGGTATAGCAGGAATACTTTCGTTGGAACTAACGGTAAAAGAAGTGTTTATATTAGCAACCATGTTATCTTTTTCACATAATATCTTTATAGAAACAGGAGTTGCACTTAAAGTAGGAGTAAAACTCTGGGTTGTTTTAGTCGTTCGTTTTGGATTAGCAATTATATCGGCAATGATTATAAATGTAGTTTGGCAAGGTGGCGGAGAAATAGCTAAGTATGGGGCAATTGCAGGTACGGAGAAAATCCCTGATGGTTGGGGAGAAATTATTTTACTTGGCTTGCAAAAAGCGACTTTTGGTGTTTTACAACTTGCACTTATTGTTATTCCATTGATGATTATTATTCAAGTGTTAAAGGACCGTAATTATTTGCAAAAGTTTTCCGAAAAGATCGCCCCACTTACGAAAGTTATTGGCGTTCAACCAAATGCCTCTTTAACACTTGTCGCAGGGCTTACAATAGGTCTTGCATATGGTGCTGGTGTTATGATTCAAGCAGTGCAAGAGGACGGGGTAAGTAAGAAGGATGCGACACTTGTCTTTATCTTTTTAGTAGCATGTCATGCAATAGTGGAAGACACGTTAATCTTTCTTCCGTTAGGAATTCCAATTCTGCCTTTATTTTTAATAAGACTCGTGACAGCGTTTGTACTGACGATAATTGTCGCTTACGTTTGGCGTAAATCTGAGCAAAGAAAGCAAGAGGAAGTGGCTACACTATGAAGGGAAAACCGTATAAAGCACTGTTGTTTGATTTTGATGGAACATTATTAAACACGAATGAGCTAATTATCGAAAGTTTTTTACATGTTTTAGGAGAAAGATTTCCTGGGAAATATGATAGAGAGAGTGTTTTACCATTTCTCGGACCAACATTGCAAGAAACGTTCCATGCCATTAATCCTGAACTCACGGAATCTCTTATAGCCGCTTATCGTACATGGAATATTCAACACCATGATGAAATGGTTGCACCTTTTGATGGGGTTGTCGAAACATTGTATAAATTAAAAGAAGAGGGATACAAACTAGCAGTCGTATCGACAAAGAGAAGAGAAATGATTGTTAGAGGGATTAACCTGATGAAATGTGAGACGCTATTTGACACAATCATTGGATTAGATGATGTAAAGAATGCGAAACCAGATCCTGAGCCAATCGAACTTGCACTTGAAAGAATTGGTGTTGGAAAAGAAGACGCATTAATGATTGGTGATAATTTACATGATATCATTGGCGGACAAAGAGCTGGAGTAGATACAGCTGCTGTCGCATGGTCAATGAAAGGGGAAGCTTTCTTAGCAACCTACCTCCCAACTTATATGATTCATCATATAAGTGAGCTTGTCGAAATTGCTAAAGGTCAGACAGTATGAGGAAAACCGAAAGATACCCTGTAAGTGGTGCAAATTCGTTATGGCATGTGTATGATACAGTTCCATTTTGGAAAGTAGTGAAGAATTTTATCTTCATACAAGCGGCGAGATACTCTCCATTTTTAAGTTGGAAGAACTTTTTTTATCGTGTATTTCTAAGAATGAAAGTTGGTAAAGAAACTTCTTTTGCTTTGATGGTTATGGTGGATGTCATGTTTCCGGAACGGATCAAAGTTGGCGATAATACGATAATCGGTTATAACACAACGATATTGGCGCATGAATATTTGATAGATGAATATCGTATTGGCGACGTAATCATCGGAGACCGGGTGTTAATTGGAGCCAATTCTACGATATTGCCAGGTGTGACGATAGGGAATGATGCAATAGTTTCCGCCGCTACACTTGTAAATGCAGATGTTCCAGAAGGTTGCTTCGTCGGAGGCAACCCGATGCGCATTATTTATACAAAGGAACAAATGATTGAACGAAATAATAAATAACAAACAAAGCTATTCTTCATGTGGAGGATAGCTTTTTTCTTAAGAGTAAATGATTACTTGCGAAGTAGAGTATGCATCTTGCGATTCGTGGACGTTAACTTGCGATTCGCTGATATATTACGTAAACACATTAAGTGTTTCGATTAATCTATCCTATTTTTGGCTTTGTTAAGCTTAGATGTTGAATAGACGGCAAGTTCCTTTGATTGGAGCGGAAGGCGGCGACTCCTGCGGGAAAAGCATGAGCTGAAGACCCTGGACTGAGCATAGCGAAATTGTTTTTTTGCGACGAGCTTGCGCAGGAGCAAGGGAAGCGGCTGAAGCCATGCCCGCGGAAAGCGTCCGCCTGGAGCGGAAATCAAATGCCAGAGCACTTTACTTTCTCTTCCGCTGGAGGTACGACGAGGGGGCTCGATTTTTTGCATATGGTAAGCTTCGGAAATTTTTTCTTACTATTCTAAAAGGAACTAACGGATAGTTTGACGAAATGAATAATATAGGATAAAATCTATATAATTTAACATATTAGTACTCTAGCATGATGAAGTAACTAAAGGAGTGGTGAAATGGGTAAAATTCAAATGTTCGAGAAACCTCTAGGAATGAGAGATTCGTTTCCAAAAGTAAATGAACAAAAAGAATACATACGTTCAACAGCAAGAAACTTTATACGAAACAAAGGATACGATTTTATCAAAACACCGTCTGTTGAATATTTTGAAACAATCGGAAAAGCTTCAGCAATTGACGAATCATCTCTTTTTAAACTAGTAGACAATCAAGGAGAAACGCTTGTATTGCGTCCGGACATGACGACTCCAATTGCAAGAATTGCAGCTTCCAAATTATTGAAAGAAAAAAATCCTTTGCGTCTAGCTTATTATGCAAATGTTTTCCGAGCGCAACAACGAGAAGGTGGCCGTCCAGCAGAGTTCGAACAGCTAGGACTAGAGTTAATCGGAGATTTCAGTGCATACGGAGATAGTGAAATTATTCATACAGCAGTAGAGCTCTTAAAAACGCTTGGTGTGGAAAGTTTTCGAATTACGATTGGCCATGCAGGATTATTAACGGCGTTACTAACAAATAATACTAATACAATGGAACAAGTAGACGCATTAAGACAGCTTTTAGTAGAAAAAAACTTTGTAGGATTCGAAGAAAAGTTAGAAAATCTAGGCTTATTACAAGAACAAAAAGATAATCTTACAAAGCTAATAGATTATACGATTGACTTTAAAGTATTTGAAAACTTCCGACCATATTTAACGAATGAACAACAATATTTAATTGATCAACTGGAGCAGTTAAAGCGTTTGTTGGAACTTCAACTAAATTATCCATCTATTGTCTCATTCGATTTCTCACTTGCTAGTCATATGAGTTATTACACAGGCATGTTGTTTGAAATTTATGCTGCCGGAAGTGGATTTCCCATTGGTAACGGTGGTAGATATGATGAATTGTTTAATCAGTTTGATGAAAAAGTAGGAGCTACGGGATTTGGAATACGTGTAGATCGGCTTTTAGAAGTGTTACCGAAAAATGATGTGAAGGAAAAGCATACACTTCTTTTATTCGATGAAGCATCCTATTTAAAAGCAAATGTATTAGCGGAAGCGAGAAGAAATAATGCAGAACGAGTAACCCTTCAATTTATAGCGAGTATCAACGATTTAGAAGCGTATAAACGAAGTTTTGATGAAGTACTAATTGTCTCAGAAGGTGGTTCTTTACGTGAATGAGTTAACAATTGCAATGCCGAAAGGGCGTATTTTCGAAGAAGCATATCAATTATTTGTAGAAGCTGGGTTTAATCTTCCTAAAGAGATTAATGACTCTAGAAAGCTTATTGTCGAAGCACCCGAGGAAAGAATTCAATTTATATTAGCGAAGCCGATGGATGTTCCCGTTTATGTAGAGCATGGAGTTGCAGACATCGGTATTGCGGGAAAAGACGTGCTATTAGAACAGCTTCGAGATGTTCATGAATTACTCGATTTGCATATTAGTAATTGTTATATAGCAACTGCAGGGCTACCTAATACGATGATGAACGAAATAGCACCAAGAGTTGCAACGAAATATCCGACAATTGCTACGAATTTTTATAAAGAAAAGGGAGAGCAAGTAGAGATTATTGAACTAAATGGTTCCATTGAATTGGCGCCGATGATTGGATTAGCCGATCGCATCGTAGACATCGTTTCAACTGGTCAAACATTAAAAGAAAATGGGCTAGTCGAATATGAAAAAATTGTAGATATATCCTCTCGATTAATCGTAAATCCTGTAAGCTACCGTGTGAAAAGTGAACGCATTCGTACATTTGTAGCACAATTAAAAAACGAATTGATTAAAAGGTAGGGAATCCTATGAAAATAGAAAAGCTTACAAATACAATTTCATTGCAACGTTCAGTCGAACAAGCAAATGAGAATCACTTAGAGACGGTACGGGAAGTCATTGAGCAAGTGAAACAAAAAGGAGACGAAGCCCTTTTTACATATACAGAAAAATGGGACGGTGCAAAACTTTCTTCTTTAAAAGTAACAAAAGAAGAAATGGAAGAGGCATTTGCTAGCTTTGACCCTCAATTGATTGAAGATTTAGAAGAAGCAGCTACTAATATCCGTGCATTTCACTCACAACAGGCACGACAAAATATAGATTTCCCATTAGCTAAGAACTCGTATATACAATATAAGATCTCACCACTCGATGCAGTAGGTTTATATGTTCCAGGTGGTACTGCTGCTTATCCATCATCGGTATTAATGAATGCTATTCCTGCAATCGTAGCGGGGGTAAAACGTGTAGTAATCGTGTCGCCGCCTTCGAAAAATGGCAAGCTACCGGCATCAGTATTAGTTGCTGCTCGCATTGCTGGAGTTTCAGAAATTTATAAGGTCGGAGGAGCGCAAGCGATTGCTGCTCTTGCTTATGGAACGGAAACGATTAAAGCGGTTGATAAAATTACAGGTCCAGGAAATAGCTTCGTCGCGCTTGCGAAAAGAGAAGTGTTTGGAAAAGTTGCGATTGATATGATTGCAGGACCTAGTGAAATAGCAATACTAGCGGATGAAACGGCTTATGCAGACGAAGTAGCTTCGGATTTATTGGCTCAAGCGGAACATGACCGATTTGCGTGTTCAGTGTTAGTTACAACGAGTGAAAAACTAGCAGAACGAGTTTCAAAAGAAGTGGAAAAACAATTGAAGCAACTTCCTAGAGAAGAAATAGCTAGAGCCTCTATTGAAAATTTTGGATATATTTATATTGCTGAATCATTAGAACAAGCTATTTCTGCAATTAATGAACTTGCGCCAGAACACTTAGAAATTATGACAGAACATGCAGAAGCGGTTTGCGAAAAAATCAATCATGCTGGCGCCATTTTTATTGGTAGATTTAGTAGTGAACCAGTTGGGGATTATTTTGCTGGTACGAATCATGTATTACCTACAAATAGTACAGCGCGCTTTTCAAGTGGACTATGTGTAGATGATTTTGTAAAGAAAACGAGTGTTGTCTATTATTCTGAAGAAATGTGGCAAGAACACTATCCAAAAATCGCACGACTTGCAAGACTGGAACAATTAGAAGGACATGCACGATCGGTCGAATCGAGAAGCTGGGATAAGGGGGATTCAAATTGACAAACAAAAGAACGGCAAAAATAGAAAGAATGACAAATGAAACTAAAGTGTGGGTAGAAATAGATTTAGACGGAGAAGGGAAATCACAGATTGATACGGGTGTACCATTTATGGATCATATGCTCGACTTATTTACAAAGCATGGGTTATTTGACGCAACGATCAAAGCGAATGGCGACACACATATCGACGATCATCATACAACGGAAGACATTGGGATTGTCCTAGGTCAAGCGGTAAAAGAAGCGCTGGGGGATAAAAAAAGTATTAAACGATACGGAAATGCATATGTACCAATGGATGATGCGTTAGCACAAGTAGTAATAGATATTTCGAATCGTCCGCATTTAGAATTTCGCGCACAATTTCCTACACAAAAAGTTGGGAATTTCGATACGGAGCTTGTACATGAATTCTTATGGAAATTTGCGTTGGAAGCACGTATGAATGTGCATGTTATTGTACACTACGGAGTCAATACACATCATATGATTGAAGCTATTTTTAAAGCATTGGCTCGTGCAATTGATGATGCGATTACGAAAGATGAACGAGTGAAAGGTGTACCTTCCACAAAAGGACTGCTTACATAAGAAAAGCGTAAGCTCCTATGTCTGTCCGGAGCTTTCGCTGGAATCTAGACAGTTAATAAGTAGAAAAGCAGTACTTTATTATGTGGTAAATAATAGGGGGAAATAAGATGACGTCCATTCAAGTCTATCCAGCAATTGATATGAAAGGCGGAAAATGTGTCCGTTTATATCAAGGGGATTATAAGCAAGAAACTATTTATGGCGATTCGCCATTCGATATGGCTAAAAAATTTGCAGATGAAGGAGCGACTTGGATTCATCTAGTTGATTTAGATGGGGCGAAAGATGGCGAGAAAATACATGCCAACGAAGTCATCCGAATTGCAAAGGAATTACCTGTTAGCGTGCAAATTGGTGGTGGCATTCGCTCAAAAGAAGATGTAAGTTACTATTTAAATAATGGCGTGACACGTGTCATTATCGGAAGTCTTGCAATAGCAAAACCAGAACTAGTAGCAGAATTATTAGAGGAGTTTGGCGGTGAACGAATCGTAATTGGTTTGGACGCAAAAGACGGCATGGTAGCAACGCATGGTTGGTTAGAGACATCTTCCCAATCTGCGATAGAAGTAGGTCAGTATTTTGCTACTAAAGGGGCAAAGCATGTGATTTTTACCGATATTGCAACTGATGGAACGCTTCAAGGACCTAATTTAGCGGCAAACAAAGAACTTGCAGAAGCAACCGGACTATCAGTTATCGTTTCCGGTGGGATCAGCTCACTAGAAGATTTGGGAGAAGTAGCAAAGTTAGCAAAAGATACGACGATAAGTGGCGTCATTACAGGAAAAGCATTATACAATAACCGATTCACATTGACAGAAGCATTACAGGAGGTTACAAAATGGTAAAGAAAATTATTCCATGTTTAGATGTGAAAGACGGGCGTGTTGTAAAAGGAATTCAATTCGTGGGACTAAGAGACGCCGGAGATCCAGCGGAATTAGCTGCATTCTACGATAAAGAAGGAGCAGATGAACTCGTCTTTTTAGATATCTCGGCGTCTGTAGAAGGTCGCGATACTATGCTAGATGTCGTGAAAAAAACAGCGGCGCAAATTTCCATTCCCTTAATCGTTGGCGGTGGAATTCGTACTACTGAAAATATGAAACAATTACTAGATGCGGGTGCCAGCAAAGTGTCTATAAATAGTGCAGCAATAAGTAATCCTGCTGTTATTACAGAAGGCGCAAAAGCATTCGGTTCCAATAAAATAATTATCGCCATCGATGTGAAATGGTCGGAAGAAGAGCAGGATTGGTTTGTCTATACACATGGTGGACAAAAGAAAACGGATTGGAAAGCGGTAGAATGGGCGATAGAAGTAGAAAAGCTCGGGGCAGGGGAAATATTACTGACAAGCATGGACCGCGACGGAGAAAAAGATGGCTATGATATCGAGATTACGAAACAAGTGAAGGAAGCTGTTTCTATTCCGATTACTGCTAGTGGTGGAGCTGGAAATGTTGAGCATATATTAGCTGCCTTTACAGAAGCTAACGCCGATGCAGCACTTGCAGCTTCCATTTTTCATTTCAAAGAAACGAGTGTGGCCGAAGTGAAAAATTACATACGTGAAAGAGGAGTCGAAGTGAAATGACCAACCTAAACTATGATGACAAAGGACTTATCCCAGTAATCGTTCAACATGCCATAACACGAGAAGTTCTAACGCTCGCTTATATGAATGAGGAATCGTACAACAAGACAGTAGAAACAAAAGAAACATGGTTCTTCAGCAGAAGTAGACAGGAATTATGGCATAAAGGAGAAACATCTGGAAATACACAAAAAGTAGTATCTATTCGTACTGACTGTGACTCAGATGCTTTAATAGTGGAAGTATTACCAAATGGGCCTGCTTGTCATACTGGTGAAGCAACTTGCTTCCATACCAGTCTAGAAAAATTTGACGAGACAGTTGGTTATAATGTTGTCACTTCGCTAGTTAATATTATTGAAGAAAGACAAAAAACGATGCCAGAGGGTACGTATACGACATATCTATTCGAAAAAGGCGTAGATAAAATTTGTAAAAAAGTTGGAGAAGAGGCTGCAGAAGTTATTATTGCTTCTAAAAATAACGACGCGGAAGAGTTAAAATGGGAAGCAGCAGATCTTATTTATCACTTGCTCGTACTATTACAAAATCAAAAAGTCAGTTTTTATGATCTGTTACAAGTACTGCAAAAAAGACATGAAGAGAAAGCCGATAAAAAATAATACTTTATGATATACTGAAGGTTATACTAATAAGGAACGTTTCAACTTCATTCAGCAATGCTAAATGAAGTTGAAGCCTCCGGCGGATGCCACAGATTTTTTAAAGGGATTTATCGAGCAAGCTCGATAAAAATCTGGGCCAAATACGCCAAGGCGTATTTGATTAGTTCCTTATTATTTTTCGGAGGATTATCTTGGATAAAAAACGTAAAAAGGTTTTAAAAGAAAATATTATTTCATTTTTGCCTACGGGCGATTATTACTATAAAAAAGCTTTAGATGAGCTACAAAAAGAAAAGTATGAAAAAGCGCATAAATATTTAAAAAGAGCTGTAGATTTAAGCCCCGATGACCCGGTTATTTTGAAGCAATATGCAATTTTACAAATGGAATTAGATAAATTTGATCTAGCCCATGAACTTTTGAGACATGCTTATACAATCGACTCAAGTGATCCAGAGATCGTCTTCTTTTTGGCAGAAGTGAACGCTCATATAGGAAACTTTATGGATGCTAACCGATTTGCCAAAAAATATTTGGAGATGAATATTAACGGAGAATATACAGAAGATGCAATGGAAATAGTAGACTTCACAGAGCAGGAAGATATTGTATCTCTACAAGTGGATGCACCTTCCTCTGAAGCTCTTTTTTTACAGGAAAAATCTCGCCGGCTGATGGAACAAGGGAAATTTCCAGAAGCAGTCGAATTATTAGAGGATATTATTACACAATATCCTGATTTTTGGGCAGCATTTAATAATTTAGCGCTAGCCTATTTTTATATTGGCGAAGAGGAACAAGCAAAGGCTTTACTTCATGAAGTATTAAGAGAAAACAGAGGGAATATTCATGCACTCTGCAATTTAGCCGTTATATATTATTATGAAAAAAATAGCGAAGAATTAGAAGATATAACTGAATTTTTATCTAAAATAAACCCATATTTCATCGAACATCGATATAAATTAGGTGCTACATTTGCGCTTATAGGTAAATATGAACAAGCATTCAAGTGGTTAAGAAGTTTGCAACGTAAAGGTTTTGAAGGGGATCCTGGATTTTATTTTTGGCTATCACATTCCGCTTATTTTTCTGGACATGAAGAAGTTGCGAAAAGTGCATGGAATACATTATTAAAATTAGATCCAGAAAAAGCAGGCTTTGAACCTTGGTTACCGCATATAAAAGATATAGATGAATCGCAGGTGGAGAACCAAAGAGAGTTCATTCTAGAAAAGCTTCAGAACCAACATGTGAGTGAGCGAATTTTAGGTTTTTATCTATTAGGAAAATCAGCGCATCGTCAAGAAATTATTTCTCATCCAAAATGGATTGTTGTAGAAGAATTGACGACTATGGAAAAATTATTTTTGGCGAATGCATTAGGCCATTCATTTAACGAAAAAACTGTAGCGGAAAAAGCTTTTTTAAGAGCCATTGCGGCTACAGATTTGCTTTATGAAAAACATAAGCCATTGGAACATTCTGCTGCGTTTTTATTTCAAATGTGGTTTGTATTATTGGAGCGTGCATTAAAAAAAGCATACGCTTTCAAAAATCCACGGGCACTTGCAGCTGCCACGGAATATATGTTTGAATCTTCCAGAAAGAAAAATGTAACGAAAAAACAATATGCGGAAGAATACGGGATTACGACAGCTACTCTTACAAAATATGTGAATGAACTCATGCAATTTTTGCCATTATTCGATGCATAAGCATAAAAGTTGAAGCAGTTATAAAAATCCTATAGATTGATGGTAGAAGCAATGTAGGAGGAATGTCAGATGACTGAAGAAAAAATTTATGATGTGATAATAATCGGAGCAGGTCCTGCAGGGATGACTGCCGCTGTTTATACTTCCCGTGCGAATCTTTCTACTTTAATGATCGAACGAGGTATTCCTGGTGGTCAAATGGCGAATACAGAAGAGGTCGAAAACTACCCAGGTTTTGAAATGATTTTAGGGCCGGAACTTTCGACAAAAATGTTTGATCATGCGAAAAAATTCGGTGCAGAATATGCATATGGAGACGTATCTGAAATCGTGGACGGGGAAGTTTATAAAACAGTTAAAGTGAGTGGAAAAGAATATAAAGCACTTGCTGTAATTATTTCATCCGGTGCGGAGTACAAAAAAATGGGGATTCCAGGCGAAAGTGAACTTGGCGGACGCGGCGTAAGTTATTGCGCAGTTTGTGATGGTGCATTCTTTAAAGGAAAAAACCTAGTCGTAGTCGGTGGGGGAGATTCCGCTGTTGAAGAAGGTGCATTTTTAACAAAATTCGCGGATAAAGTAACGATTGTTCACCGTCGTGATGAGTTGCGTGCGCAGAAAATTTTACAAGACCGAGCATTTGCAAACGAAAAAATCGACTTTATCTGGAATACAACGTTAAAAGAAATTCACGGCAAAAATGGTAAAGTGGGAAGTGTAACATTAGTTTCAACTGTAGATGGGTCTGAAAGAGAGTTCGAAACAGATGGAGTTTTTGTATATGTTGGTATGCTTCCATTAACAAAACCATTTTCAAATTTAGGAATTTTAAACGAAAACGGATATATCGTAACGAACGAAAGAATGGAAACAGCTGTACCTGGAATTTTTGGTGCAGGGGATGTACGTGATAAAATGCTTCGTCAAATTGTAACGGCAACTGGGGACGGAAGTATCGCAGCACAAGCCGTGCAACATTATATTGAAAATGTAAAAGAAAAAACGGCGACGAACGCTTAAAATTAGTATTTTTAATTTGCCTATTTACTTATGTGTTTAGGGGAGCAACAGGCTTCAAATTTATATACTTATATGTCAGTAACAATAGTCTGAATTTAATTATTTCTTAATCGATTTGTAACCTGCTTGAAACAATTATAGCGTATAGTTAGAAATATAAATTGACCCCCCTTTTTATATAAGAAATAGTTGAACAGGCTGTTTCGCGATTTTAATCGTGAAGCAGCCTCTTTTTGTGAAAATTAATGTATAATAAAATTATTAACAGATGAAAAGATGCGGAGTGACAATTCGTGCAAAGAATCGCAAATTTACTTATATGTAAAGATGGAAAAGTTCTTTTATTAAAAAAGCCTAGGAGAAACTGGTATGTAGCTCCAGGTGGGAAGATGGAAGTAGGAGAATCTATCTTCGTTTCTGCTATTCGAGAGTTTACTGAGGAAACGAATGCTAAACCTATTGAACCGCATTTAAAAGGAATTTACACGATGGTGATCGAAGAAGATGGTAAACAAATAGATGAGTGGATGTTATTCACTTTTGTTGCGAAGGACTTGGAAGGCACACCGTTTCATGAAACGAGAGAAGGTATTTTAGAATGGCATCCGGTGGAAGCTTTACGTACGCTTCCAATGGCTGAAGGGGATCGAACAAACTTGTTATTTGCTGTGCAAGAAAAGGGAATGCAATATGGAACATTTATTTACACACCTGATTTTTCATTGATAACAGAAACGATTCAGCATTCATCGGAGGGAGAAGTAAACAATGGATAGTACACAAAAGCCGGAAACAGAAGTGGTCATTATTACAGGAATGTCTGGAGCAGGTAAGACAGTTGCCATTCAAAGTTTTGAAGATCTTGGGTACTATTGTATTGATAATTTGCCACCGGAGCTTTTAAGTACATTCATAAAGCTAATGATCGATTCCAATAAACAACCTCGAAATATTGCAGCAGTAATGGATTTAAGAGGTGGCGAAATGTTCCATTCTCTAGTTGAATCGGTTAATCAGCTTCAAGAAGCAACAACTGTAACTCCAAAAGTATTATTTCTAGATGCAAATGATGAAGTATTGGTTAGAAGATATAAAGAGACTAGACGCTCTCATCCACTAGCTAATTCTGGTCTACCACTTGACGGGATAAAAAAAGAAAGAGAGTTACTTTCCGAGTTAAAAGGAAGAGCTCAATTTATTTATAATACATCTACGATGAAGCCCCGTAAGTTAAGGGAAAAAATACAAGATGAATTTTCGTCAAAAGGTAGTAAAGTATTTACTGTGAACATAATGTCTTTTGGGTTTAAACATGGAATCCCGATCGATGCGGATTTAGTATTTGATGTACGTTTTCTCCCCAATCCGTTCTATATTGAAGAGCTCAAGTTGAAATCAGGCCTAGATGAAGAGGTATCTAGTTATGTACTAAAATGGGCCGATACAAAGACATTAATCGAAAAGCTAACCGATTTGTTTTTGTTTATGATTCCACAGTATAAACGAGAAGGTAAAACGCAGCTAATCATTGCATTTGGTTGTACGGGTGGACAACATAGATCCGTTACATTGGCTGAATACTTTGGTAAACTATTAAAAGCTGAAGATAAAACGGTTATCACACATAGAGATGTTACGATAAGAAAGGAATGAAGGAATGGAGCGTACAAAACACCGTAAGAAAATAGTTATTATTGGTGGTGGTACGGGACTATCTACATTGCTTCGTGGTTTGAAGAAATTCCCACTCGACATTACAGCGATTGTCACTGTAGCAGATGATGGCGGAAGTTCAGGTCGATTGCGGGACGATTATGATATTCCACCGCCTGGGGATGTTCGGAATGTGTTAGCAGCACTTTCGGATGTAGAACCTCTAGTGGAAGAAATGTTCCAGTATCGTTTTTCGAAATCAGAAGAGCTTAAAGGCCATTCTTTAGGAAATTTAATGCTAGCAGCGTTAACTTCTATTACAGGTGATTTTGCTAATGCCATTAGTGAAATGAGCCGTGTATTAAAGGTTCATGGAAAGGTTCTTCCTGCAGCCAATCAATTAGTGACACTTCATGCACGATTTGAAGATCAAACAATTGTAAGTGGGGAATCTAAAATTCCATCATATGGAAAGAAAATAGAAAAGGTATTTATTTCGCCATCTGATGTGAAACCGTTACCAGAAACTATTAATACGATACGAGAAGCCGATATTATCGCAATTGGACCTGGAAGCCTATATACTAGTATTTTACCGAATTTATTGGTGCAAGGTATAAAAGAGGCAATAATCTGTTCAAAAGCGAAGAAAGTATATATTTGTAATTTAATGACACAGGCCGGGGAAACGAGTGATTATACTGCATTCGATCATGTCAACGCTCTAGTTGATCATGTAGGTGAAAATTTCTTAGATGCAGTTTTAATAAGCAATGAAGAAATTCCTGAAAATGTGCAATATTTATACAAGCAGGAAAAAGCATCTCCTGTCAAAATAGATATAGAGGAACTAGAAACATTAAACTTAAAAGTCGTGAAAAAAGACATTTCCATCGTCCATGGTGGCGCAGTGCGTCATGATGCGATGAAAGTAGCGAAATGGCTTGTAGAATATGCGTAAATGATTACTAGTAAAATTACATAATAAGTTATGGTAATCGTTAGCTAGAAAGGGGGAAACGGATTATGTCGTTTGCTTCTGAAACAAAAAAAGAAATGACGCAAGAAGAGTCCAAACCATGTTGTGCAAAAGCCGAACTATCAGCCCTTATTCGAATGAACGGATCTCTCTCATTTAGCAATAAGGCGTTTAGTTTAGACGTGCAAACTGAAAATGCTGCAATCGCTAGAAGATTGTACACATTGATAAAAACATTATATTCGTTGCAAGTAGAATTGCTTGTTCGAAAAAAAATGAGATTGAAAAAAAATAATATTTATATCTGTCGTATCCGAGAAGGATCGAAAGAGTTACTAGAAGATTTACAAATATTGAAAGATCATTTTCAATTTGAATATTCTATATCGAAAGAACTAGTAAAAAAGAATTGCTGTAAGCGCGCTTATTTAAGAGGTGCTTTTTTAGCTGGAGGGTCAGTTAATAATCCGGAAACGTCTTCTTATCATTTAGAAATTTATTCATTATACAAAACACATAGTGATGCATTAGTAGAATTGATGAATGGTTTTGAGTTAAATGCAAAAACGATAGAACGGAAAAAAGGCTTTGTTGCATATTTGAAAGAAGCAGAAAAAATTTCTGATTTCTTAAGTATTGCAGGGGCTCACAGTGCATTGTTAAAATTTGAAGACGTCCGTATTATCCGAGATATGAGAAATAGCGTCAATCGTTTAGTTAACTGTGAAACAGCTAATCTAAATAAGACGATTAGTGCAGCTATTCGTCAAGTTGAGAATATACGATATATAGAAAGCTCGGTCGGTCTCGATCGATTACCGGACAAACTACGGGAAATAGCACGTTTACGTGTAGAATATCAAGATGTAACATTAAAAGAACTAGGGGAAATGGTTTCCACTGGAAGTGTTAGTAAATCCGGTATTAACCATCGATTACGGAAAATAGATGAACTCGCAGATGCACTTCGTAGAGGCGAAACAATTTAGTGAAATGGAGCGTAATAATGATGACTGAAAAACGAGTCGAAGTGAAATTACCAGCAGGGTTACAAGCACGACAAGCAGCATTGTTTGTGCAAGAGGCAAATCGTTATATTGCCGATGTATATTTAGAAAAAGATGAGAAAAAAGTAAACGCTAAAAGCATTATGGGAATTATGAGCTTAGCAATAAGCAAAGGAATTACTGTAAACTTGAGTGCGGAAGGTTCAGATGAGGAAGAAGCGGTAGAAACGTTAGCAAAGTTTATCTCTAACGAGGAATAATAGAAAGGGGCTATCTCAGGTAAGTCATTTTTGACATTGTGGTGGCCCTTATTATTTTTGTATTTCGTTTTCATGAATAGGTATGTCTCGTTTAGTAAATGTTTTGTTGCACTAAGGTGTATTTCTCATAAAAATACCCAAGGAAAATAAACTTTCCTTGGGTACAATTTTCATTATGCTTTTTTCATTTCACTGCGATCGATAATATGATCGATTAGACCATATTCTTTTGCACGTTCAGCAGTCATGAAGTTATCGCGATCTGTATCTCTTGAAACGACTTCAATCGGTTGACCAGTACGCTCTGCCATAATATTGTTTAACTTGTCACGTAAGAATAAAATACGTTTTGCTGCAATTTCGATTTCCGTTGCTTGCCCTTGTGCTCCACCAAGTGGTTGGTGAATCATTACTTCAGCGTTAGGAAGTGCATAACGTTTTCCTTTTGTTCCCGCTGTAAGAAGGAATGCTCCCATAGAAGCAGCCATACCGATACAAATTGTTTGAACATCCGGTTTGATGAACTGCATTGTGTCATAGATTGCCATACCAGCTGTAATGCTTCCGCCTGGGCTATTAATATAGATGGAAATATCCTTCTCTGGATCTTCTGCTTCCAAAAATAATAGTTGGGCAACGATAGAGTTTGCAACATTGTCATCAATGCCGCTTCCAAGCATAATAATACGGTCTTTTAATAATCGTGAATAAATATCATACGCACGTTCTCCACGATTTGTTTGTTCAATTACTGTAGGAATTAAATTCATCCTGTTTGCCTCCTTCAAAGGTGGTATTGTAAGTTGATTACTGAAAAGTATATCTCAGTTGTAACTTTATCATACACATTAAGGTCAAGGAAGGTCAAATATTAAGCATCAAAAAGATTGGTTGAATTATTTTGATTTCATTTGTATAATATATAAGTCGCTAGTCCTCGTAGTGTAATGGATAACACGGAAGCCTCCGAAGCTTTAAATGTGAGTTCGATCCTCGCCGAGGGCATAATAAGTAATCGTATATGATGTTGAGAAAGAATCCGTAAACGTTATCACATTAACGTTTACGGATTTTTTCTTTATAAAATTGAAAGGGGAAGAACCTAACTAGCAACAGCTAAGTGTAAAATGGAATACTTATGTGCATTTCTTGTGAAATTTAAATGGATAATAAACAGACGAAATATTAAACAGGTCTGTTTCAGATTGAAGAAAAACCCATCTTGGGTGCATAGAGTTGTATAAAATCGGCAAGGACCACCACTTCGCTTTCCGTGGGCTTGGCTTCAGCCTCGGGCCAACACGAGGTTGGTCATGAAGGCGTTGCCGCAGGACGCGGCGTTCTTAGCCTTCCTTCCTCAAGCGTTCCTGCGGGGTCTTCAGCTCAAGCTGTTCCCACAGGAGTCTTCGTGGTGGTCATTGCCTTATAAACACTTCCTTATAGATATCCACTATCTTTACTATAAATGATCATTCTTTGAAATTATTTAAGGAGAATATAGCCTAATGAATATTGGAATGAAACAGCCAAATAAATTATTGAAACCCTGGATTGAGTGTTATTGGTACGTTGAATTTAAAGATGTAGCTAAGAAGACGGAAACGATTTTACCGAATGGGAAAATAGAAATGATCTTTGCCCTAGAAGGTAACTATAAAGTGATTAACAGAAAAACACATAAAGTGAAACAAGCTTGGATATCTGGTATCCATCATGAGCCCTTACATATTCAATATAGTGGAAGTTCAAACTTAGTCGGTGTTCGATTTTACCCATATGGAATTTTTCCATTCTTCAATATACCAATACATGAAACAGTAAATCAGGTAGAAAATTTAGATGCCTTCTGGGGAACTTTTCAAGATGAAATTTACGAGGCACTTTGTATGGCGAAAGACAAAGAGCAAATCTACTTTCTTCTTGATCAATTTTTAATCCGAAAAATAGATGAAGGTAAAACCAAACATAATCAGATGGTTGCAAATGCTATTAAGCAGATCAAAGGGGAGGAGGCTATACTACTCCCTGAGATAGCAACCTCTTTAGGCTTTACACAAAGGCATTTTAATCGATTGTTTAAGGATCAAACAGGAATTAATCCTAAGCTACTGGCGCAAATTTTCCGTTTTGAAAAGTCTTTCTCCTATTTGTATAATAATCATTCATCTCTTACTATTTCAGATTTAATATCTGAACTAGGTTATTATGATCAAGCGCATTTTAATAAAGAATTCAAACGTTTTTCTGGGATGACCCCAGGTGAGTATACCGAAAAAGCAAAAAAGGCGAGTAACTTTCTATAGTAAGAATGTCCATTTCTTACAATACAGTTTTGATTTAAATCGGTATAGTAAGTTTAGATAGAATTGGTAGGAACTTATTGAGATAGAAAGGGAGTATGAAATGGATTTTCAACAGTCATTAGAGTCAATAAATTATTTAGCAGTTTTAGTAGCAGGATTATCTGCATTCGTTATTGGGGGTCTTTGGTATTCCGTCTTCTTTGCAAAGGCTTGGATGGAGGAAAACGGTTTTGATGAAGAAAAATTGAGAAATAGTAATATGGCAAAGATCTTTGGAGGTTCCCTCATATTTTCGTTAATCATTTCCTTTGTACTTGCTCTATTTTTAGGACCGGAAAGAACAGCTACAATGGGTGCGATGGCCGGATTCATGGCTGGACTCTTTTGGGTAGCAACCGCGATGGGAATAACGTATTTATTTGAAAGAAAGTCATTAAAATTATTTTTGATTAATGCAGGGTATCATGTAATTACCTTTATGATAATGGGGTTAATTTTAGGTTTTTGGGTATAATAAATTCACTAAACGCGTAGAAATGGTTTGTAATCATATTTCTACGTGTTTTTTTCATGTAAAGGATTAATTTCATGGAGTATTTTTCAGAAGGGTGTAGTATGTTTCGCATTTGAATATTAAAGGTACATTATTACTATACTTAAATAGAGGTGACTAAGATGAAAAAGTTAATAGGACCAATTGTAATTATTTTAGTTATTATTGCAATTATTGCCGGTGTTTTTTTCTCCAGTTATAATGGCTTTGTAAATGCCGAAGAAGATGTAAATAAATCATATGCGCAAGTGGAAAATCAATTACAGCGACGCTTAGATTTAATACCGAACCTTGTGAACACAGTAAAAGGATTTGCTTCACATGAAAAAGAAGTGTTAGGTAATATTGCGGATGCTCGTACCAAATTAGCAGGGGCAAGTACACCTGAAGAACAAGCAGCGGCAAATGATCAGTTATCCGGTGCTTTAAGTAGATTATTAGTAGTCGTGGAGAATTATCCTGATTTAAAAGCGGATGCTAACTTCCGTCAATTGATGGATGAACTTGCTGGAACGGAAAATCGTTTATCTGTGGCTAGACAAGATTATAATACCGTTGTTGCTGATTACAATAAAAAAGTAAAACGTATGCCAGGAAGAATTGTTGCCTCCATCTTTGGCTTCGATGAAAAAGAATATTTTAAAGCAGACGCAGCAGCACAAGATGCTCCGGTAGTGGACTTTGAAGGAGATGGAGAGTGATGAAACAAGTTGCGCAAATGCTTATGGCTGCGCTACTTTTATTTCTTTTTGTTCCATTAGTAGCTACAGCAGCATCTGATATTCCAAAACCAATTCCTGGAGAGTTATATGTTCAAGATTACGAAAACTTTCTATCAAACGAAACAGAGCAACAAGTAGAACAATTGGGTAAACAATTAGATGATGCAACAGGTGCCCAAATTGTTGTGATGATTATTAATTCTTTGAAAGGGCAAGATGCCAATCAGTTTAGTGTAGATGTCATCAGAGAATTTGGTATTGGGGATGCTGAAAAGAATAATGGTGTGTTACTTGTAATTGAAACAGATCCTACAAAGCAAGGTGACCGAGAAGTATATATTGGAGTAGGTCAAGGTCTTGAAGGTGCTTTACCGGATGGTAAAATAGGTCGGATTATTGATGACTATACGAAACCATTCCTAAACCAAGGGTCCGTCGATGATGCGGTACTTTCCACATACCAAGTGCTTTACAATGAAGTTGCTACAGAATACGGTTGGGACGGGGCACTAGTCGAGCCGAAAAATCCATCTGCATCAAGTGGAGGATTTTCGTTTTCAACGATCATAATAATTATCGTGGTCATTTATCTGATATACACCATAATGTCTGGTGGTGGCGGTGGCGGTGGTGGCGGTGGTGGCGGAACTGGTTCTCGTAGAAGAAGACGTTCTAGCACTATGTTTGGGCCAGGAAGTTTCGGAGGAGGATTTGGTGGCTTCGGAGGCGGAAGTGGAAGAAGTTCCGGTGGTGGTTTTGGGGGATTCGGCGGCGGCAGCTCTGGAGGTGGCGGAGCAGGACGTAAATGGTAAATTATAAATGGAAAACGCTCATAAACGGGCGTTTTTTTTGTGTCTTTCAATTATGCGATTATTTTAATTACTATGATAAAATAATATAGAAGTAATGAATGGGGGATTTGGGAATGAAACTAGTAGAGATTAATAAGGATAACTGGCTAAGTACGGTTCTTTTGACAACTAATGAAGACGGGAAGGCGACCGTAGTAGAAAAATTTGTAGCCTCCAATGCACTATCTATTGCGCAATCGATTTACGAAACGGGATGGATTGTTAGAGGAATTGAGGTAGATGACAAAATGATTGGCTTCACGATGTATGGATTAGATGAAGATACTAAGAATTACTGGATATGTCGATTAATGATTGATCATACCTGTCAGGGGAAAGGCTACGGCAGAGAGGCCATTCAGTTGATCATGGACGAAATGAAACAGCTAGACAGTTGTGACACAATCTATCTATCAACGGAGCCAGACAATGAAGTAGCCATTAAATTATACGAAAGCTTCGGATTCCAAAAAACAGGTAAGATGAATGAAGGGGAAGCTGAGTTTGTACTGAAATTATAAGCGTAGGTTATTCTTTTTTTAATGGTAAAAGTTTAGCATGAACACGTTCTCGACTAGATAAAAACAAACCAACAATTAGTTGGTTTGTTTAACTGCTCATTTTCTGCAAATTCATCTAACATCAGCTTGATCTCTTCATATAAACATGACATGTGAATTAGTAGTGATGTCACCAACAATTCCAAGGTTAGAACCTGGAGCGAACATGAGAACTCCATCCTCGTATAATGTAATAGTTAATAAAGTATTTCCTTTATCTTGCATATGAGTTGAAGTTTGCTATTTTCTTTTGAAGCTCTAGGCCTCCACCATCTTTAACCCCATTATAGCTCCCGATTTTTCCAGGCTCTGATGTAGATAAGATAAATTCTTCTTGCAATGTATGAAAAATTTTCTGGCCTTGGTTATTGGTTAAGGAAACCTCTATTACTGGGCGATAAATATTTGGATGATCTTTCTCTTGCTTAATTTCAACGTTCTCCAAATGCATCTCTATACCCGAATTATCTAGGTGATAGTCATATTTGAATATAAGATTGGAATTAATTAAGGAAGCCAGAACACCTTCACTAAAGTAAGCCCCAAAAGTGTTTTGGTAGTAATCCTGTATATCTGTGTATTCCTTTGATTTTAGAAGTTGATCATACTCCTCTTGGTTTTTCGCATCCGTTTTACTTTGGAGATTCAACCAATTATCTATTAAGCGCAAAAGCTCCATGTCTGGGCCGGTGTATTCCCGCTCTAGTACTGCTTTTATAACCTCTTCATTAGAAAGAGGTTCAGCCGATTTCTCCGTCTCCGAAGGATTCAAAAAAGTAATGAATAGAAAAGAGGCAATTGCAACTATTGCTAATGAAATAAATGCAGGAATTATGTTTGGTTTTCTCTTTGCTTCCAATCTAGTCTTTAAGGCCAGCCACGTATTGCGCCTAGCTTCCTCTGAACGCTTTACATCTTTCATTTCCTCAAAAAGCTCATCGAATTCTTTTGATGGTTCCATTTGCATGACCTCCTTCCCGATGAAACTCTTTTTTAAGTGCCTCAAGTGCTCGTGTCATTTTCATTTTTACTTTTGCCTCAGTCCAGCCCAGTACATAGGCTGTTTCTTGAATCGAACATTCTTGTATTTTGCGTAGGAGCAAGACCTCCTGGTAGTCTTTTTTAAGTTTACTTAAGGAGTCATACATTCTAGCAAGCTGTTCCTTTTGTTCAACACGACTCTCAGGTGATAGTGCGTTTGTCTCTAAATCATGCTCTTTTTCAAAGGAGAAAAACTGGATGACTCTTTTCCTTCGAAAATAGTCATAGGTTACATTACGCGCTATTTTTAATAGCCAGGTGGCAGTTGAAGCCTGTTTGTTAAAGGTATTAAGCCCTTTATATGCTTTATAAAATGTTTCTTGTGTGAGATCTTCGGCAAATTCTCTATGACGGACAAGTAGATATATATAGTTGTAAACTCTATCACTGTGTTCTCTGTAAAGCTGTTCCATTTCCATCTTTTGACCTCCCCTTATTGCTATAGACGAAGGAACGAATAAATAGTATCGCTTTAATTTTACCTTTTAAAAATTCAATTGTGCGGATGGTTTATTGTTAGCGCAAAATAAAACACGATTTTGTTGTTCTAAAAGACTATAATTAAGATGGATCAAATGATTTTTGGGAAGGATGGTATCAAATGATTGTCCATTTCTACACTAGGCCAGGTTGTCATTTATGTGAAGATGCAAGAATAGTTCTGAAGCTAGTTCAAGAGGATGTTGCTTTTGAAGTAAAGGAATTTAACATCGAGGAAGACGATAAACTGCATGAAAAATATATGCTTATGATTCCTGTAGTCGAATTTGAAAATGAAATAATACAATATGGCCAAATAGATTACGTTACAATTCTGGATGCATTACTACCATAATGCTCCAGATTTTTTTGTCGTTTCTGCGAATCGCAAGAAAGGGGAGTAGAATCGCAAGATAGATGTCCAGAATCGCAAGTTCACCATGCTAAATCGCAAGATGCAACCTCCGAATCGCAAGATCTCCGCTTAAAATCGCAAGAGGCATTTTGCCGATCATATCCTTTGGAGTTCCACTTAAAACCTCGATATTATCACTAAGTAATGCACAATTGTTGCCAATTTGCATAATATATTATATGATTATTTATAGAAATTCTCTTTTTTTTTAACTAAGTGGGACATTTTTTAACTAAGTGGGACAAAAATGTCACAACCAATGAGGAAGTGAATTATGGAATCATTGCTCAATGCTCAGCTAAAGCTAATACCTGAAATGAGTGAGTTGTTACAAAAGAGGTATCGAATACTTCAAACGATTCAACTAACCAAAGGGATTGGCAGGCGAGTTTTAGGAGAACAGCTAGGTTTGTCCGAAAGAGACACTCGAAAAGAGTTAGATACTTTGAGAAACCAAAGTTTAATCGATATTTCAAGAGACGGAGCAGCAATAACTCCTAAAGGTACACAATTATTAACCGACTTAAAAGAAGTTGTAAGAGTATGGTCTGGTAGATTACAACTTGAACAACAACTGACAAAATATTTATCCATTAAAGAAGTAATTATTGTTCCCGGAAATGTAGATACTAATACAAATGCAGCAACGCTTTTATCACAAGAAGCAGCGAAGTATTTGGAAAGTATTTTGACAGACGAAAAAATAGTCGCTGTCACGGGCGGTTCTACGATTGCCTCAATAACTAATTTCGTACATGAAACATCGAAGTGGAAACAATTATTGTTTATCGCTGCTCGAGGCGGGGTAGGAAAAGATGTATCGTTTCAAGCAAATACAATTGCGTCGCTGTTTGCTGGGAAAATGAATGGAACTTACCGAACCTTATATATGCCGGATAGTTTGAGTGAAGAGGCATACACTACGATGAAGAAAGAGCCTTTTATACAAGAAATGATGGATCTATACGAAAGAACGAATATCGTCATTCACGGCATTGGTGATGCGGAAGAAATGGCTCGTAGAAGAAATACGAACGAGCTTGAAATCGAACGGTTAAAAGAAGCTGGCTCTGTCAGTGAAGCATTTGGCTATTATTTTAATGAACAAGGTGAAGCAGTTCACCGAATTCGAACAATTGGTATTCAGTTAAAACAGTTACAACATATAGAGCATTTACTAGCAGTTGCTGGTGGTGTCAAAAAAGCAAAAGCATTGTTGTCTTACTTTAAACAAGCACCGGAGCAAACAGTTTTAGTAACAGATGAAGGTGCCGCAAATGAAATGATGCACATCATTTCACATAACCAATTAGGAGGAATTTAACATGACAGTAAAATTAGCGATTAATGGATTTGGACGTATTGGACGTAAAGTATTTAGAGAAGCATTAGAAAAAAGTGAAATAGAAGTAGTAGCGATAAATGACTTAACAGATGCTGCAATGCTTGCACATCTATTGAAATATGATTCAGTTCACGGTATTTTAAACGCAGAGGTGTCTTCAGAAGGAGATTACTTAGTTGTCAACGGTAAAAAAATTCGCGTTCTTGCAGAAAAAGACCCTGCTGCACTTCCTTGGAAAGAGCTAGAAATTGATATCGTAATTGAATCTACAGGAATATTCAGTACGAAAGAAAAAGCTGGAAAACATATCGAAGCCGGAGCGAAAAAAGTTATTTTATCTGCTCCAGCAAAAGATGATATGCCTACATTTGTACTGGGTGTAAATGCAGATAAATATGATCCAGCAACAGATCATATTGTTTCCAATGCTTCTTGTACAACAAACTGTTTATCACCACTTGCGAAAGTGTTATCCGATAAATTTGGTATTAAACGTGGAATGATGACAACTGTTCACTCGTACACGAATGACCAACGTATTTTAGACTTACCACATAGTGATTACCGTCGTGCCCGTGCAGCAGCAGAATCTATGATCCCAACTACAACGGGAGCAGCTTCAGCAGTTGCGAAAGTACTTCCTGAACTAAAAGGAAAATTAGATGGTATGGCAATCCGCGTACCAACACCAAATGTTTCATTAGTAGACTTTGTGGCTGAGTTAGATAAAGAAGTAACAGTAGAAGAGATAAATGCAGCATTAAGACAAGCTTCTGAAAATGAATTAAAAGGAATTCTTGCTTTCAACGAACTTCCATTAGTGTCAATCGATTATAATGGAAATACTGCTTCATCTACAGTAGATGGTTTATCTACGATGGTACTTGGAGATAATATGGTGAAAGTATTATCTTGGTATGATAACGAATCAGGTTACTCTGCTCGTTGTATCGACCTTGCATTACTTATGGCGGCGCGTGGACTTTAATTTGTACGTAATAACCTCTATAATATAAGAGGGTAAAAGGAGCAAGGGTTACCCTTTGCTCCTTATTTTTATATTTAGTTATATTTTACTGTTGATTTTGTAACAGAAATTCAACATTTAACTAAGTTGTTTTTATACATACCAAGGGGGCTTATTCCATGAAGGAAAAACAATCATTAAGCGATGTAACTTTACAAGGAAAGCGTGTGTTTTGTCGAGTAGACTTTAACGTGCCGATGGAAGATGGAGCTATTACAGACGATACTCGTATTCGTGCTGCGTTACCGACGATTAACTATTTAATCGAACAAGGTGCGAAAGTAATATTAGCTAGCCATATGGGGCGCCCAAAAGGGGAAATAAATGAAGAGTTACGTTTGACAAAAGTAGGAGAGCATTTAGCGACACTTTTGAATAAGCCTGTAACAAAATTAGATGAATCAATTGGTGAAGCAGTAGCACAAACTGTTTCTGATATGAAAAATGGGGAAGTCGTATTATTAGAAAATGTCCGCTTCCATGCAGGCGAAGAGAAAAATGATCCTGAACTTGCAAAAGCGTTTGCATCTCTTGCAGATGTATATGTTAATGATGCATTTGGTGCAGCACACCGCGCGCATGCAACAACTGAAGGTATTGCAAAATTATTACCGGCTGTATCCGGATTATTAATGGAAAAAGAATTAGATGTTTTAGGAAAAGCATTATCTAATCCAGAGCGCCCGTTTACTGCGATTATTGGTGGGGCAAAAGTAAAAGATAAAATCGGTGTAATCGAACATTTATTAGATAGAGTAGATAATATTATTATCGGTGGAGGCTTATCGTATACGTTCTCGAAAGCACAAGGACATGATATTGGAACGTCTCTATTAGAAGAAGATAAAATCGAATTAGCAAAAGGCTTCATCGAAAAAGCGAAAGAAAAAGGTGTTTCGTTCTATATGCCTGTAGATGTTGTAGTGGCAGATGAGTTTTCGAAAGATGCAAACACAAAAGTAGTAGACATCGACCAAATTCCATCAGATTGGATGGGACTAGATATCGGACCGAAAACTACTGCAATATACGCAGATGTCATTAAAAACAGCAAGCTAATCATTTGGAATGGACCGATGGGTGTGTTTGAAATGGACGCTTTTGCGAATGGCACAAAAGGCGTTGCAAACGCAATGGCTGAAACAAAAGGCTATACGATTATTGGTGGTGGAGATTCTGCTGCTGCTGTTGAAAAATTCGATGTTGCCGATAAAATGGATCATATTTCAACTGGTGGAGGAGCTTCCCTTGAATTCATGGAAGGAAAAGACTTACCAGGCGTATCCGCTTTAAACGATAAGTAATGGAGGAGATTTATATGCGCAAACCTATACTAGCAGGAAATTGGAAAATGTATAAAACACTTTCGGAAGCAAAAGATTTTGTGGAACAGTTAAAAGAGAAACGAGTAGATAGCGGTAAGGTGGACACGGTTATTTGTGCACCAGCACTTTTTTTAGATCAACTTGTACATGCTACAAAAGATTCGTTTATCGGGATTGGTGCTCAAACAATGTATGAAGTAAAAGAAGGTGCATTTACTGGGGAAGTTAGTGGACACCAACTACAAGATCTTGGCGTTAGCTATGTCGTAATCGGACATTCCGAAAGACGCCAATATTTCAATGAAACAGATGAATCTGTCCATAAAAAAGTACAGGCTGCTTTTGAAAATAACTTAACTCCTATTATTTGTGTAGGAGAAACATTAGAACAACGCGAGCAAAATGAAACAGTAAATATTGTATCTGCACAAGTGATGGCAGCTTTAGAAGGGCTTTCTGAAGAAAACGTGGAAAATTCCGTTATCGCTTATGAGCCAATTTGGGCAATCGGCACTGGTAAAACAGCAACTGCAGACGATGCAAATGATGTATGCCAAGCGATTCGTGAAACGATTCTAGATGGATTTGGAGAAGAAGTGGCAAGCAAGGTGCGTATTCAATACGGTGGCAGTGTGAAACCGGAAAATATTGAAGAACTTCTATCGAAAGAGCATATTGATGGAGCTTTAGTAGGAGGAGCAAGTTTACAAGTAGATTCTTTCGTAAAATTATTGGAGGCTGGACAAAATGCCTAAAAGTCCAGTAGCTTTAATCATATTAGATGGCTTTGGACTACGCCATGAATCATTCGGAAATGCGGTAGCGCAAGCAAAGAAACCAAATTACGATCGTTATTGGAAAGACTTTGCAAATGCTACCTTAATCGCATCCGGTGAAGCAGTAGGGTTACCTGAAGGACAAATGGGGAACTCTGAAGTCGGCCATATGAATATTGGAGCGGGAAGAATTGTATATCAAAACTTAACCCGTATTCATAAGTCTATTCGAGAAGGCGAATTCTTTTTAGAGCGGGAGCTTTTAGCTGCGATAGAGCATGTAAAACAAACGGGCGGTAAGCTACATTTAATGGGATTACTTTCGGATGGTGGCGTGCACAGTCATTATTCTCATTTATTTGCTTTATTGAAGCTAGCAAAAGAGCAAGGGCTACAAGATGTATTTGTTCATGGTTTTTTAGATGGACGAGATGTAGGACCACAAACAGCAGTTGGTTTTGTAGAAGAAACCGAAAAGCAAATGAAAGAAATCGGTGTTGGAAAATTTGCTTCCATTAGTGGCAGATACTATGCGATGGATCGTGATCGCCGTTGGGAACGAGTGGAACTAGCTTACCGAGCACTCGTAGATGGGATAGGAAGAACAGCAAAATCCGCAACAGCTGGTATTTTGCAGTCTTACGAAGAAGATGTTATGGATGAGTTCGTTTTGCCTTTTGTCATTGAAGAGAATGCAAAGCCAGCAGTTACGATCGATTCCGGAGATGCGGTTATCTTCTTTAATTTCCGACCGGATCGTGCCATTCAATTATCAATGGCTCTGAATACACCTACTTTCGACAGCTTTACACTTAGCAAAAAGCATCCAACAAATCTGAAGCTCGTAACGTTTACCCACTATAGTGACGATGTTGTTGCAGATGTGGTATTTGAAAAAGGTAATTTGAATAACACCATAGGAGAGATACTCTCTAAGCATGGAAAAACACAGCTTCGCATTGCAGAAACAGAAAAGTATCCACATGTAACATTTTTTATGAGTGGTAGTCGCGAGGAGCCTTTCCCTGGAGAACAGCGACTGCTAATAAATTCGCCGAAAGTGGCAACATATGATTTGCAACCAGAAATGAGTGCGTATGAAGTAACCGAAGCACTACTTTCAGAAATTGCGGATAATAAGTTTGACGCAATTATATTAAACTTTGCTAATCCCGATATGGTTGGTCATAGTGGAATGCTAGAGCCAACGATTAAAGCAATTGAAACAGTAGATGAATGTTTAGGAAAAGTAGTAGATGCTATTTTAGCTAAAGGTGGTCAAGCTATAATTACAGCAGACCATGGAAATTCAGACGAAGTAACGACGCTTGAAGGGCAACCAATGACTGCACATACGACAAATCCAGTGCCAGTTATTGTAACGCAAAAAGAAATTTCGCTTCGTTCTGACGGAATTTTAGCCGATTTAGCACCAACCATGTTACACTTGTTAGGGATAGAAACACCACCTGAAATGACAGGTAAAACACTAATCGAAACGGAGAGTTAAAAATGCCAATTATTACACATTTACAAGCTCGTGAAGTATTAGATTCACGTGGGAATCCAACAGTAGAGGTAGAGGTTTTTACAGAAAGTGGAGCATTTGGTCGTGCGATCGTTCCATCTGGCGCATCTACTGGTGAATATGAAGCAGTAGAACTTCGTGATGGTGACAAATCTAGATACCTAGGGAAAGGTGTTTTAAAAGCAATTGATAACGTAAACAATATCATCTCGGCTGAATTAGAAGAGAACTTTTCCGTTCTTGACCAAGTTGGTATTGATCACGCGATGATCGAACTAGATGGTACAGATAATAAAGGAAGCCTTGGTGCAAACGCAATTTTAGGTGTATCGATTGCCGTTGCGCATGCTGCAGCAGATTATTTAGATATTCCGCTATATCAATATTTAGGTGGATTCAATGCAAAACAACTACCAGTTCCAATGATGAACATTGTAAATGGTGGAGAACATGCTGATAATAACGTAGACATTCAAGAATTCATGGTAATGCCAGTTGGAGCAGAATCATTCCGTCATGCATTACGTATGGGTGCTGAAATTTTCCATAGCTTAAAAGCAGTTTTACAAGAAGCTGGATTAAACACAGCTGTTGGAGACGAAGGCGGATTTGCTCCGAACTTAAAATCTAACGAAGAAGCACTTTCTACAATTATGACTGCTATTGAAAGAGCAGGTTATAGACCAGGGGAAGAAGTACTTCTAGCAATGGATGTTGCCGCTTCTGAATTATTCAATAAAGAAGATGGAAAATATCATTTAGCTGGTGAAGGTGTAGTTAAAACTTCAGAAGAAATGGTAGCTTGGTATGAAGAACTTTGTTCTAAATATCCAATCGTTTCAATCGAAGATGGTCTAGATGAAAATGACTGGGCTGGACATAAATTACTTACTGAAAAATTAGGTGAAACAGTTCAATTAGTTGGAGATGATTTATTCGTTACAAATACGAAAAAATTAGCTCAAGGAATTGAGCAAGGTGTTGGAAACTCGATTCTTGTGAAAGTTAACCAAATTGGTACTTTAACAGAAACTTTCGACGCAATTGAAATGGCGAAACGTGCTGGTTATACAGCAGTTATTTCTCACCGTTCTGGTGAATCAGAGGATGTAACAATTGCCGATATCGCAGTTGCTACAAACGCTGGTCAAATCAAAACTGGTGCACCTTCTCGTTCAGACCGTGTAGCAAAATATAACCAATTACTTCGTATTGAGGATCAACTAGATACAACAGCTCAATACTTAGGAAAAGACACATTTTATAACTTGAAAAAATAATGAAGTTATAAGGAGTCAGCAACTATTGCTGGCTCTTTTTTTGAAGAATAAGATCGATACAATAATACTATTGATTTCCGTTACAGGCGGACGCTTTCCGCGGGGTGAGCGATAAGCCATCACCGCCGCTAACGCGTACGTTGTGATGTCTTATCTGTCTCAACAGAGGAACGAAGGCTAAGAGCGCCACATCAAAAGGAAGGCAATCTAAGTTCGCCGCGTCCTGCGGCAACGATTGCATGACCCACATCCTGTAGGCCTCAACGCCTTCGTGACCATCATCCTGTTGGCCTCCGCTGGAGTCGCCGCCTTCCACTACAATCAGGTAAATGTTTTCTACTGATAAGAGAGTATATTACCAAAAATATAAGCATTTATGTGTATAGAGCAGTATTAGAGCACCTGAAATCGTATACTCAAGGGAGCTCTAGCTTTTCTTGTGTGAGAGATAGTTTAGTTTAAAATCGTGGGCTTAGTTGTAAATCCCGACACCATTGTGTTGTAATAATGAACGAATTAGTTGTAAAGTCATCTATCTGACCAGGTTATTTTTCTGAAAGAGTTGTAACTTCGCACACTTTTTGGTAAAATTATTTATGTTGTGAACGTTTTATCAGGAGGTGGAATAAATGCATACGTTACTTATGATTTTACTTGTCATTGTATCGCTCGCATTAATCGTTGTTGTATTGTTACAATCGGGGAAAAGTGCTGGTCTTTCAGGAGCCATCTCTGGTGGAGCTGAACAACTTTTTGGAAAACAAAAAGCCCGAGGCATGGACCTTGTGTTACATAGAATCACGATTGTACTTGCAGTGTTATTTTTTATCTTGACGATTGCTGTAACAAAGTTTTAATAATTAATTCTAACCGAACCGCCTGACCGACATCTGATTGGTTAGGCGTTTTCTTTTACATACATATTTGTGGTAGTTGATTGGAGGTATTTTATATGAAGATTACAACACCAAAGCCATTTTTCTTTGAAGCTGGAAAACGTGCAGTGCTATTGCTGCATGGTTTTACGGGTAATTCATCGGACGTTCGAATGCTTGGACGTTTCTTAGAGAAAAACGGATACACATCACTTGCGCCGCACTATAAAGGGCATGGCGTTCCACCGGAGGAACTGCTTGAAACCGGACCAAAAGATTGGTGGAAAGATGTCATGCGTGGGTACGACCGTTTAAAAGCGGAAGGCTATGAAGAAATTGCCGTTGCAGGACTTTCACTCGGAGGCGTATTTTCATTGAAATTGGGGTATACAGTACCTGTGAAGGGAATTGTCACGATGTGCTCTCCGATGACGATGAAAACAACAGACGTTATGTTTGAAGGAGTAATAAAATACGCCAAAGAATATAAGAAGTATGAAGGAAAAACAGAAGAACAAATAGAAGAAGAAGTAGAAGCTATTCGCGAAACCCCAATGGAGACATTGGCGGAACTAAGAGAGTTTGTCTATAATGTTCGGGATCATGTCGACCATATATACGCGCCACTACTTGTCACACAAGGCAAGAAAGATACGGTAATTGATATGAACTCGGCAAATACAATTTTTGAAACAGCAGAATCATTAGAGAAAAAACTCAATTGGTATGAAAACTCAGGACATGTGATTACGTTAGGTCCTGAAAAAGAACAATTGCACGAAGATATATTAAACTTTTTAGAGTCGCTTGATTGGAATGTGTAAAACAGACCAAATGTGCACACGCTGAAAAAGGAGGGATGTAACATGGAAAATATGAAAGAAAAATTATTAGAACTAATGCAAGATGAAGAATATAAACCATTAACAACAAAAGAGCTAGAGGAACATTTTGGATTAGTGGATGCAGATGATTTCAAAGAATTAGTGAAAACACTTGTTCAAATGGAAGAAGCAGGACTCATTGTCCGCTCTAGATCCAATCGTTATGGTACCCCGGCTCGTATGAACTTAGTCGTTGGGAAATTTATCGGGCATGCAAAAGGATTTGGTTTTGTTGCACCAGAAGAGGGTGGAACGGATGATATATTTATTCCACCGACTGAAGTGAATGGAGCTGTGAACGGAGACACAGTACTTGTTCGTGTGTCCCGTGAATCACATGGTGACCGAAGTGAAGGTTCGATTATTAAAATTACACAAAGAGGGACAACTCAAGTTGTTGGAACATTCCAAGACAACAGAGGTTTTGGTTTTGTTATTCCGGACGATAAAAAAGTACCGATGGACGTATTTATTGCCAAAGGGGACACATTGGGTGCCATTGAAGGTCATAAAGTAGTCGTGGAAATTACAGAGTGGCCGAATGAAAGAAAATCCGCAACTGGGATGGTTACGAAAATTCTTGGGCATAAAAATGATCCAGGTGTCGATATTCTATCCATTATTTATAAGCATGGGATTACGATCGACTTCCCACAAGAAGTGATTAACCAAGCGGAATCAGTTCCAGATGCAATTGATGAACAAGATTTAGACAATCGCAGAGATTTACGCGATGAAGTTATCGTAACAATTGACGGAGCAGATGCAAAAGACTTGGATGATGCGGTTACTGTAACGAAACTACCGGATGGTACCTATAAACTAGGCGTGCATATTGCGGACGTTAGTCATTATGTAACAGAAGGTTCTCCACTGGATCGTGAAGCATATGATCGCGGAACGAGTGTGTATTTAGCAGACCGTGTTATTCCGATGATTCCACATCGTCTATCAAATGGGATTTGTTCATTGAACCCACAAGTGGACCGTTTAACATTATCTTGTGAAATGATTATTAATGGGTCCGGTACGGTGACATCTCATGAAATTTTCCAAAGTGTTATTCGCACAACAGAGCGCATGACCTATTCTGATGTGTATAAGATTTTAGAAGAAAAAGATGCAGCGTTAATCGAACGTTATGAACCATTAGTGCCAATGTTTGAACTGATGGGAGAACTTGCAGCGATCTTAAGAGAAAAACGCCAAGAACGTGGTGCGATCGACTTTGACTTCCCAGAAGCAAAAATTATCGTAGATGAAGACGGTTGGCCAACGGATATTGCTACTCGCGAACGTACAGTTGCAGAACGTCTGATTGAAGAATTTATGCTAGTTGCCAATGAAACAGTAGCCGAGCATTTTAAATGGATGGATGTTCCGTTTATTTATCGTATTCATGAAGATCCAAAACCGGAAAAACTTCAACGCTTTTTTGCATTCTTAACGAATTTTGGACTTGTTGTAAAAGGGACTGGCAATGAAGTGCATCCAAAGGCATTACAAGAAATTATTGAAAATATTGAAGGTATGCCGGAAGAACCAGTCATTTCTACGATGCTTTTACGCTCTCTTCAACAGGCTAAATATTATTCCGAATGCTTAGGTCACTTTGGTTTATCAACTGAATTTTATACGCATTTTACTTCTCCAATTCGACGATATCCCGATTTAATCGTTCATCGATTAATCCGAACATATTTAGTAAATGGAGACGTAAGCTCAGCAACGATCAATCATTGGGGAGCAATCATCGAGGACATCGCCGAGCATACATCGAAACGTGAACGTCGTGCAGTAGATGCAGAACGTGATACGGATGCGCTGAAAAAAGCTCAATATATGTCCGATAAAATTGGTGAAGAATTCGAAGGTATTATTAGCTCTGTTACAAACTTTGGTATATTCGTCGAGCTGCCGAATACAATTGAAGGTCTAGTGCATGTGACGAATATGACCGACGATTATTATCGTTTCGATGATCGACAAATGATGATGATTGGAGAACGAGGAGGTAAGCAATTCCGAATTGGGGATGAAGTAACCGTTCGTGTATCCGAAGTAAAACCAGAAGAATCCGCGATTGACTTTGAAATCGTAGGGATGAAAAAAGCATTCCACCGAACAAGAAAAGAAGCACCAAAAGTAATTCATGCACAGAAAAAAGAAGGCGCAGGAAGAAGAAGTTCATCTCAACCAGCTGCTAAAAAAGAAACAAAACAGAAACAGAAATTTTACGAATCCGTTGCGAAAAAATCACAACGTCGTAAACGACCAAAGAAAAAATAACAGGAGCGATTTATCGCTCCTCGTAAGCTTTAAGAGGTGAATGAGATGGCAAAGAAGCATGATGATAAAGTGCTTGCACAGAACAAAAAAGCAGGCCATGATTACTTTATCGAAGAAACAATTGAAGCAGGAATTGTATTGCAAGGGACAGAGATTAAATCCATCCGTAACGGAAAAGTACAATTGAAAGATGCATTCGTTCGCATTCGTAACAATGAAGCTTGGATTTCCAATATGCATATTAGTCCATATGAGCAAGGAAATCGCTTCAACCATGACCCATTACGATCTAGAAAACTACTTTTACATAAAAAGCAGATCAGTACATTAATCGGAGAAACAAAACGAGAAGGCTTTACGATTGTTCCGTTAAAAATGTATGTGAAAAATGGCTATGCGAAAGTATTAATCGGCGTCGGAAAAGGGAAGAAAGACTACGACAAACGAGACGTCTTAAAGCAAAAAGAAGCGAAGCGCGATATCGAAAGAGCGTTCAAAGAGCGCAATCAGTAAGACACTATCCATTATTGGTAGAATGTATCACTTGAAAATTGACCATTTTTGATGTATAGTTAGCTATGTAACAAAGCTTACATTATTCCATAAACGGGGACGTTATGGATTCGACAGGGATAGTCTGAGCTTGAGTTGCGCGTCGGAGGCTCGGCTCCGCAAAAACGGACTTTATAATAACAGGCAAAACAAACAACAACTTAGCATTCGCAGCGTAAGCTCGGATCTGCTTTATCTATCCATCGCCCATGTGGCTAGGTAGAGCTCAACTTTAGTGGGATACGGTTGGCAGTGCCACTTGAGCTGTCAGCAAGAGATTTCCAAGTTAGCGTACATGACGCCCGCTTGTCGGCATAGTGCTACGCGAAACCTAAATAGGCAAGATACACGCGTAGAAGCTTAAGTGTTAGAGTTTCTGGACGCGGGTTCAAATCCCGCCGTCTCCATATTAAGAAATCATATGATTTCATACAGTGTCAAAACCCTTGATATTCAAGGGTTTTTTCTTTTTGTCTATATCATCTAGTTTCAATGAGTATCAATCGAACGTAGTCAAAAACGTAGTCAAAGCGTAGTCACCCACTACATTTCAATGTAGCTGGCGAACTTCAGTATTGCTTCATCTTTTGCTTTCTGCGTAACATGCGTGTAGATATCCATAGTTGTTTTTACATCAGTGTGACCTAAACGAACTTGAACTTCTTTTAAACTAGCACCAGCTTCAAATAGTAGGGAACAATGCGTATGACGTAAACCATGTGTGGTAATCGTGGCTAACTTATACTTTGTTTGAACGTGTGTAATCCATTTACGAGTCTTAGTAGGCTGTAAGTATTCATTCTGTTCATTGCTAAATACAAGCTGTTTAGGTTGCATTGTATTGAAGCCAAGCACTAAATAATCTTGCTTTTGCTTTTTCTTCCACTCTTTTAAAACAGCCATTGTCTTGTCGTCCATTTTAATTGTACGAGCAACACCTGTTTTCGTAGATTTTCTATAAAGTTTGCTATCTTTACCTCGTGAAAGGGCTTTGTTGATGCGCAGTTCATTTGTTTTGAAGTTTAGGTCATCCCATGTAAGAGCCAGCGCTTCACCTTTACGCATTCCGCTGAAAGCGAGTAAGCGGAATAGGACATATGCTTTGTGGTTACTTTCACTCTCTAAGCATGATAGGAACTCTTTAAGCTGCTCCCGTGTGTAGAAGTTCTCTGCTTCGTATTCATCTGCTCCTATAGCCTTCTTTGAAGTGTTAGCGGGCAAATCTACTAGAGCAAACGGATTTGTTTGTATATAGCTACGCTTAATTGCAAAGTCCAGTACCTTAGCAGCATATGCTTTTACCATACGGAATTTCTTTAACTTCGATGCCCATTCATCCACATGCTTCTGACATACATCTACATGTATCTTTTCAATTTTATACGCCCCCATCGAAGGAAGAATATGATTTTTAAAGACGCCAGTTGTTTTTACAAATGTGCTTTCTTCCACAGTCTTCTCATATTGCTTTACCCAAAGGTCGTAAACTTCTTGATACGTTTCAGCACGTTCTTGTTGGTACGTACCATTTGCAACATCTAACTTAATACGAGCTAATGCTAATTCCGCTTCCTTACGTGTTTTAAAGCCACGCTTCAATGTTCGCTTCTGTTTACCGGTTAGTGGATCAACGCCTAAATAAGCTGGAAACTCGTATCGGGTCTCACCACTTTTCAGTTTATAGCTTTTGATTGGTGATACTTTTTTCTTTACCATGATAATTCCTCCTGAATCAGTTGCGGGGGCAAATGATTAAAGAGAGGATTTACCTCTAGTGATATTATAATCGAACCTAAAGGAAAATCCTCATAAATTATTGTTAATAGCTATGTTCTTCTAAAAATCGATCAATTTCTTTACGTGACACACGTTTTATTCCTTCTATTTCACACACTTGTAAACCCATTGCACGGAACTTCATAAACGTGTTATTGGCGACACCAGCATACTTGGCTCCGTCTTTCAAAGATAGCCACCCGCTATCCATAAACTGATGCTGCGTAGTTAATAATGCCTTCTGAACAGCCTTCATCACTACTTCTTCTATATTTGTATTCATTAATTCTTCATTCATTATATTGCTCCTTTTCATTTAATCCCCGCAATGTTTTAATTGCTTCTGTTGATTTATACGAGGAAGGAGCAGGGGAGTTAAATAGAAAAACACCATCTAACTATTAAATAGATAGACGGTGTTAAAGAAGATTAGTAAGAGAAGTTTTGCAAAGCCTTACTAATGTTGATAAATGCTAATTGAAATAATTAATAATTGTATTCTAGCTGTTAATATAAATCTATTATTTCGAATAATTTTTTTCATATACTTCAAGCATAGTTCTGGTAAATTCAGTATTAATAATCTCGTTATCGATTCTTACTCTTCTTAATCGAATATACCCCTTGATTCTTTTTACGAAATCTTCTAAAAGGTTATTTGTGTAATTTATCGAATCACACAGCTGCTCCTTTACCCTGCCTTGAACAATTGGTAGTTGTATGACTTCGCTTTTGATTCTTTTAATACCATTAAATAATTCTATAAATTCCTCATAAGGGAATAAAGTGGATTTTGTTAGTTCTTGGGAATTGAAATCTTCGAAAATATTATATATATGCTCATACATATTGATATCACTATTAATATTTGGATAATTACTTTCAGAATCATAATAATAATCCCCAATTTCGACATCAATATAATATTCTAATTGGTCTAGTAGATATTCAAAGTAATTTAATATGCCATGTTCTTCAATTGCTACTTCAAATTTATTCTTATTACTTGATTCTTGTGTAGCTAATGCGTGTTCTAAGAAGCTTGTTACATCGTCATAATCTTCTATACACAAAAACTCTATATTATATATATTTTTATAAATATACTTATCAATTTCATTAACATTATCTTGTTTTATTAAAGCATAGTGTGTAGGGCTATAGCCATTGAAAATAGATTTTAGCTGCTTTAAGAAAATTAGAATATCAGGGTCAGTCATACTGCATCCTATAAATATAAACGTATTTCGATGGAAAAAACTTTTTATTATTACGTCCAAGGTAGTATTTGAAAGAATATCCATATAGTCTGTTTCTGAAAGAACTAAGCTTTTTGTATCATTTATATCTCCATGAATCTTTAATATTTTTTTTCTTTGAGTCACTTTATGAATTTGTTCTAATAAATCGCTTTTTAAAGCTGTTGAAACTATTGGATTCTTACCATTTTTTATTATTGAGTTTTCAAGTAATCTATCATAGTTAGTAGTGATAAATAATGGGCTTTCAATCTGAGCTAGAATCTCATGATTTCTATTAGGTGTTAATAGTGCGTTATCGAATACTTGCATTAAATACCTAGTATAATCTTCTTTTAGTGTTCCCTGTAGATATTCTGCAACTTCAAGTAATTTATTATTCTTTAAAGAATCTTGAAGTTGGTCGATTATATTTTTATCTAACTTATGATTTTTTTCAGCAAATCTTATAAAATCTTTTAAAAGCTTTTTCCACCCAGGCAAATTTGTAGGTGCGTTACAACTTATGCCTGCGCCAATAAAAAATCCACAGCTTTTATTTACAATATCTTGGTATAGATTTTCGGGTAATAAATCATCAAATGCTTCTTTGTTCATCGCTTTACCTCTTCTTATATGTAGAATAATAGTAGTTAATAAGTTCTTGAATTTTCTCATTTATTATACAAGTAAAATACACTAGAAGATAGCTTACGTAAATTTTATAAAGTTCCCCAGCTTTATTCCAAAAACACTCAAATGAGCAATTGTATAGTATTTTACATATTAAATATATAACGAATAGCTAATTAAAGCAGTTATTAACAATCTCATTGTTAGTAGCTGCATTTTTTGTTTCTAAATAAATTACAACTTACGATTGTACAACAAAAAATAATAAGAATATTTAACTCTGCTAAAAAGCTTGCGTATAAAGCAAATGTGGAAGGAGGAAGTGTAGGCGGATTATAACCGCCTTATATTTATTATAGAAATAATTAGTAGGCTGCTTTAAAATAGTAACCTTTGAACATATGTTCATACGTTATTAGTAGCCAATCTCTTATCAAGCACATTACGAATAAAAATCCAAGGTTTATCAGGAATATTCTAATTACCCCCCCCCAGTGCCTACAAAATTGCTTGTTAAAGGGGCTTTACACGGGGGCTAAGTGATACCTACGAGAAATTTTTCGTGAAAAGTGGTGCGGATTAAAACATAGAAGCAATAAAAGAGGACATTCTCCTATTATATATATATATGAAAGTGTCCTCTTTTTACAGGAGGAATGAAATTGCAAGATTTATTAAACATAATTAATTATCTGAGATGTGGGAAAGAAACGTTTCCTACTTTAGCGTATTTTGATGATAAAGAAATGTCAAAAGAAGTACAAGATAAATTGCCTAACGCATTAAATGAGGTTCTAAATATTAATTCTATGGAACAATTATTACCTCTTTTATTAAAGCAATGTGAAAAAGAAACACGTGCATTATGCTTTTATCCAAATGGAGCAAAAAATACCCAAGATATAGAAGAGTTACAGTTTCATTTTATTGATATTGATGGGGGGAATAAGGAAGAACAACTTACAAGAATTAATTCTGCTCCGCTCCGTCCTACATTAGTTTATCGTGGGAGAGCGGGCCATAAAATACTGTATGCTATTGAAAACGATAAGTGGGATGCTTCAAATAAGGCAACATTAAATGAATCAATAATTAATTTTGAAAACATCCAAATGCAATTAATAGAGTATTTCGATGGAGACCGTAGTAAAAAGAATCCCAATGCTGCTTTTCGTTTACCATTAACGAATAATTATAAGGATTTCACTAAAAATGGCAGGGTATATAAAGAGGAGGTCGTATTATTTGAACCGAGTCATGTTTACACACAAGAACAGTTATCTGAAGCTTTTCCAGCTGTTTTTAAAAGGGTACAATACAATGAATCATTGTCATATGAAAGTTATCCAAAAGAAATACAGGAGGCTGTTGAATGCTTTATCCAATATCTAGATTCAGAAAGTTTATCTTACATAGAATATGAAGGTAAACTATCTTATCAATGCCCTATTCATAATGACAGTACCGCTTCCGCTTACATGTTTTATAATAATTTAATATGTCATTGCTCTAATGGTGACGCCGAATTAGATTGCGATATTAATAAAGGCAAACCTCTAAGTTGGGTGGCAAAGGAAAAGGGATGGACAGATCTTGAAGAACTATGTAAAAAGCTCGAATCTAAGCCAGCAGAAGAGTACGAAAATATTTCATTAAACGATATGCAATCTAATAAGTTAGTGCCGCTACAGCAAACAAATACCATCGCAAGAGGTAATGTAAAAGGTGTTTTATCAGAAGTTGTAGATACAATGACAAAGCTAAGAATAACTGTAGATGAAACAACTACTAATATCTATGCGAACATCATTAATGAATTAGATTTACAAGAAGTTGAAGGGATTACCGTTTGTCCTTTAGAACCGGGTGGCGGGAAGAGTACGATCATGGGTGCATATCTAAAATATATGTTAGAGCAGTCTATACCTGAATCAGGCACAATTATTGTGGTAGAACGTATCGAGACAGCTAAGAAATTAATGAAGGAATTAGGAACTTATACAATATTTATTGATGCAGACGGCAAAGCTATAGATGCACCATATTACGAATCATCACCAGCAGCGTTTGTAATGGAAAGTGCGTACACCTATAAAGACTGTAAACAGAAGCTAGAAAAATATCAGTATGGAGTATGTAGGGAGTGTCCATTTAAAGGAGATTGTATTGTTTATAACAAGCATCAAGAGCAGAAAAAATACCCTGTCGTAATTATGACCCATGCTAGATTAAAAATGGAAGCGGATGGATCAAGTAAATACAACACATGGCAGTGTAAGGATGGTAACGTATATGAACGAAAACGTATCATTATTGATGAAAAGCCACCCTTGGTAGACGTTATAACGATACAGAGAACAGACTTTGAACAATTTTTATTTGACGTGCGAACCATGGCATTGGATATCGGAAAGCTAGCTGTAGATGAAACAAAAGTATTAATTGATCAATTAAGGGAGCAGTTGTTAGAGGCCTCCAGTGGCAAAAAAATATTGCCTATTAATCCTGATTTTGTTTTCCCATACAGTAAAACTTGGTACAGAAAATATTCAGGTGACAACGTTAATTTGCTAAGAGACATTGAGTATCTCATTCAACAGGGGGGGCTGGTGAATCAGGATCAGCAACGGAATATAAGTATTGTAACGAATAAAATCATACAGTACGATTTTTCCAAATATCATGTGGTTATTCTAGATGGTACCGCTAAATTTGATATTGAATATCGAGCATTACAAAATCATCGAATGTTAGATATACCTTCTATTAAGACTTATGAACATTTAACTTTCTTTATCGACTCTAGTAGGTCATCTAGTAAGGGGAAGCTAATGAAGGATCATAAGGTAATAGCAGATATGGCCCGCAATATAAGCATCTTCTCTATAAATGAAAATGTATTAGTCTTATGCTTTAAAGACCTCGTCAATACCTTTAAAAGCTTATTGGAACGTGAAATAAAAGAAGGGCGAGTGTTAATTAATCACTATGGCAATGTAAAAGGCTCTAATGAGTATTCACGCTGTACAACAGTAGTATTAATTGGCACAATTCATAAAGGAGATCCATTTTATATCAACAAGTATGAAGCCTTATATATGGAAGAATTTGATACTAAAGCTGTAACCATAAAAAAAGTACGTCGTTTTAAAAACAAGGATACAGAAATCACAAAGCTAAATGATCAAATAGTAGAGACTATTCAAGATATACTGCGTATTAGCATACGTAATAATGGAGCAACAGTCCGTGCAAAAGTGTATATGCTAACAAGAGATACTGTGTTTACTAATATCCTACAAAACTATTTTATTGGGTGCGATTTAGAAGAATGGAACATGTCGGGCACTTTCCCGGAATGGTATGAGAAATTAGATGAATACTTCGGGGCTCTAAAACAAGGAGAAACAACTCAAAAAGCCACTTTAAGAGAAGTGTTGAATCTAAATGGGGAGGCGGGGAAGAAGCAGCTACAACGTTATATTAAAGGTGAATTATTTATAAAGCTATTAGGTGAACACAGTATAGCTACCGAGAATAACCGGACATATAAAAAAGTAGACAGTTTCGAAGTAGAGTCCAATCAAGCTGTAATATAATAAAGGAAGCATGTACCCCTAAATGGGATAGGATACATGCTTTTATTTGTTTAGAAATAAAATAGATATATACTATATTTACCTTAAACTTCAAAGGAATTTCATATATTATAGGGCATATCCAATAGAATTTTATTGTATATATCCTAGTGTCGTTCTCTCTGTTCTCAAAAGCCTAGAGGTGTGTTGCGATTTAGTAAATTGTAAACGCACCAACACGCAACAAGAGAGCCTCCCCGCCTAACAACAACTTCCATGCGTTTTTAGATTCAATAACCACCTAAATAGATTGTTGAACGTTCTTTCAATAGATGTGCCACTTGCTTAAATTCAAAACTAATCCCTCTTGGCTAAAATCACTCCATCTTTTGGGATTGGTAGAAAATTGGGTATTAACCATATACTATTTATGCTTTTTTATAGTGGGGGAGTATATAAAAAGCCGGAAAACTATATAGGGAGCGTGATTAGATGGATCTAGATTTTGTCCTTATGATGGAATTAGCAGAGGTTGATTTAATTCTAAAAGAGTTAGAAGAGGGGTATCGTAAGAAATATTTTCGGAAAGATGCAACTAAGCCGTGGGGCTTCAAGTGCTATTATTGCGAGAAGAAAGTGGCTAGTAATGAAGCAGATGAATTTTGGTGTGTACCGGATACCAGTTATGGTTCGAGTGGTATAGGACGCCGTCGCTTTTGTTCTAGAGACTGTTCAGATTGTTATTTTAATGAACAACGAAATGAATTGCTAGAGCAGCGTAAACGGATAATGGAAGACAGAAAACTGTTGAGAGTGTTTTACAAAGAAGCGGAGCGGGAGTTTAAAGAAATTATATCTGCTGCTAATGAATCGTATTCAACATAGTTAGAAGTATACCAAGAGAATTATGAATTTCACCTACATCTTTTCGATATCTATTCAAATTACATAGAGTCGCTCATCAGGTGGGTTAATGTCTAATGCAGAAGAATAATAAAAGCTGTGTTTACTCCAAATGCGAGTTTGCACAGCTTTTAATGCATAGATAGATAATTATTAATTAATCACTGCTCTTCCAATTTACAAGTAGTTCGAGTAACCCTAGAATTGTACGTTGATCCTTTCTTGAACTATCTTCTAGTAAAGTGATAATTTGACTAATTTCTAAACTATTTGCTTTAGGGCCAGTTTGGGTATTGCGGAATAATTCTTCTAATGTTATTCCTAGTGCATTAGTAATTTTAAGTAGGCTCTCAATCGTTGCGTTTTTCTCCCCACGTTCTAATTGACCAATGTATGTGTTATGTAAAGATGCTTGATGTGCTAACTCTTCTTGACTTAAACCACGTTCTTTACGGAAATTTCGAATTTTTTCACCTACAACCTTAACGATATCCTCCATTACCATCACCTCATACAACAACAATAGCTAGTCAATAGTTGAGTACCAACAGACTATAAATATGTTATGTGATAGAATGAATACTATTGATATAATTAATAGCGAATTATATACTATATACATAGAAGTTAATACTAGTAAGGGGCGGAACAATGAGCGTAAAATATGATAATGACTTTAAAGAGAAGGTAGCAAAAGAAGCAATATCCATAAATAATATTACAGCTACAGCAAAGAAATACGGAGTGAACTCTAATAGTGTAAGAAAGTGGAAAAATGATTTAGAAAAGAAATTAGGTGTTGGTGAAATCCAAAAGACAATTGGATTAGAGACTGAAAAAGATGTATCCCTTTTTAAACGGGAAATATTAGAATTGAAAACACGATTAGAAGTTACACTAAAAGATCTGAATGAAGCGATGACTTTAATTGGAGAAAAAGATTTGTATATTAAAAAGCTAGAGAGAAGCATAAATAAATAGTCAATTAAAGCACCTATAACAAAAATAATATGCTCTAGTTAGTGGTTAATAATATATAATACATTGTTGGTAGTGTATTTATACATATATTTTTTACTTTTGAAGTATGATCAGATTCAATTATTTGCTTTAATAATACAACAACATAGATTTTCAACAGGAGGGTGGGCAAATGAGCAAATCTAATTCATCGGGATGTGGAACTGTAATATTTTTAATTATTGTAATGGTAATGATTTCTCTATTAGCAAAGGGATGTCAATTTGCAAACGATTTAATAGGAACTGATGAAGAAGAAAAAAAAGCTAAGTCTACAGTAGTAGTTGATGGGCAGAATGGATACCTAATTCAAAATGCTTTTGTTGCTATTGATAAAGAGAGCTTTGACGAACTAATTAGCTATTACGTTGCAGATAACGGCGATGCAATTATAAGAATGATGGAAAATGGTCGTGTTTTTGCTGGCAGTAAAGGAGAAAAGGTAACAGTTATAGATTCTGGGTTTACACAATCTTATATTGAAATCGTTTCAACTGGAATGCGAGGATACGTAGAATCAGAACTTGTTAGATCAAAAATAGAAGAATAGAAAATAATGTTTGTCACTTGAAGGAGCTCATTTTATGTTAGAGCTTCTTTTATTTATTATTCTATTGGTTGAATTTAATGGGTTTAGTAAGAATTGGATTTTATGTCCTGTTACAACTTTTTATCTAACATTAATGTATTTGTTAATTGCTACTCCTTAATATTCAGTAAATTTTTGCTATAATAATTCTAAAAAGAAAAAGGGAGATGCTTAGTTTGAATCGAGAGTACCTATATAAGTTAGTTGATGCACTTCCAAGTAACAAACTAAAGGAATTAGAAGAAGTGCTTAAAACTATGGCAAAACCGGAAGAAGTACCAACTGAAGAAGAAATTGAAGCAATTAGATTGGATAAGGAAGAAATTCCACAGAAAACTACAAAAAAAACTGCAAGTAAAGAAGACATTCTAGCGATCTATAAAAAAGTAGTTAAAACCCATGGTAAAACTTTAGAAAGACTTAGTAAGAACTAATGAGTTGATTTTTTCCTATAAAAAGTAATATTGTTCAAGTCTTTCGCTCATACCATCGATTATGGACGATCTTTAATAAAGTATCAAATATCATCGATATAGGAGGATTATACTTTAAGCTGCAACTGGCTCTTATGCAATTTTGAATTGTGTTAGTATAAGGCACTTATTTTAATGCGACGCTAGTGTAGGGAGATAAGAGATGGAAAAATAGGATATTTACCGAAAGGCTTTCATTACTAGGAGTCGTATTGAATCTATTCTAATGTAGCATTCTAGTAAAGCGATTGGTAGGTGAGTGAGTGAAAGCTTACCGTGAAATCAATACTTTACTTGCAATTTATTTATGGTATTATGAATTTGAATAGTTGCCTATAATTCCTTGCAAATTAATTTGTTGGTATATTCCAACGGGAAATGCAAATCCCTCTACGACAACGTTATGGCAATGTCGCCATCGCATGTCATAGGTACAGCACTCGTATAATGCGTATTTCTATGCATAATCGATGACTGAACGCAAGGGGGGAAATGGCTATATTAGCCAGTTATGAAGAGCGGAAATCTTTATTAGACGGGTTTCAACCTTTAAAAATCCTAGTAAGTATATGCAAGGGGGAGGCGAAAGCCTTAGTACTTATAGGAGGTAAAGTTAAATGAAATACATTAAACGTAAAGCTATTCAGTTGAGATCTTGGGTATCGGGAAGTATTCGAGGTGATGATGGTAAAATTAGTTCCGTAAAAACTTTCTATTTCTTTTCTGGTTGGTTTGGAGCGATGCCATTTGCCGCTTTTTTACTCCAAGCGTTAGTTTGGATTTTAAAAAGTCTAAACTTTGTTCTTCCTTACGGTATCCGCTTCATTGAAGGTCTAATTTCTGCTCTTTCTTATTCATTAAATAAGAAGGAGTTTTTTTATGCAATTTAATAATAGCAAGTTATATGGATTATCCAATAAAAAACTTCTGGCAGATATTTTGAGTGTAGATAAAAAGAGCTTAAAAAATGTCTCACTTGAGTTTCTACCATATAAGCTACCACAACATCTTTCCACTATTAACGGGAAGCAAAGGGATATATATAATCCAAATGATGAACATAAAAAAGCTTTAAGAAAATTGGTCAGATTATTAATGCAAGTTGAATTACCGTCTTATGTCTTTGGTGGGATTAAAGAAAAAAGTCATATACAAAATGCATCTATTCATAAAGCAAATAATTATCTAATGCTTATAGATATTCAAAATTTTTTTCCTTCTACCTTGGACTCATATGTATATGATTTATTTAAAGGAAAATTTCAAATGGCAGATGACATAGCAAAAATATTAACTGATTTTGTTACAATTCCATGTGAGAAAAAAGATGGAAGATATCTTCCTCAAGGCTACCCGACGAGTCCAATACTAAGCTACTTAGCATATGTAGGTATGTATAATGAATTAGCGACTGTAGCAGTAGAAAATGAAATGATATTTAGTTGTTACTATGATGACTTAACTTTTTCTTCAAATAAGTTTATTAATAAATCTTTGAAGCGTAAATGTTATCAAATAATTGAAAAACATCAACTTAAAGTTCATCCCATAAAATCAAAATTGATAGTAAAAAAAGGGGTAGAAGTGACGGGGGTATTTTTAGATGATTTAGGAGAAGCAAAGGCTCCTAAGAAGCTATTAAAAAAACTACAAGAATCCTATGAAAAAGTAAAGAATATGGACAGAAATCCTAGTGAGTTTACTAAAATGAATTTTGTAGATGAATTAAACAAATTACAAGGTTTAATATCGGCAGTTAAGAGTATAGAAAAAAATAGAAAAATAGATTTGTTTTTAAATGAATTAAAGTTTATAAGAAAAAAATATAACGTTCCATATAGAAAAAATGATGTAAAAAAATACTTTAATACAGAGTATGCGTCTATAATTCGTTGAATTGATTTATTATTGAAAGAGAGAGTTTTTGGAATATGAGGAAGCAGTTGTGAAAAGGGGATGGGTATGAAACAATGGGGTACCCCTTTGGTATATAAAATTTTGGTGCCAAGAAGTACTTACTTGTTTTTCCTTTATTATTGAGTTTCAGTATAGTTTCTTTTGTTAAGCAGTATAACTGTAATAATTAAAGGGATAAATAATTGAATTGGTTAAGAGTGGTAATTTGAAATAAGAAAGTAAGGTGTAATAAATGAGTGCAGAAATAAAAAGTTCAAATAGTTTCATTTCATTAGTTAAAGAAATGGATGTAGCATATCGTACCCAACGTGATAGAGGCACGATGTTTGAGTTATTATCACGTACATATTTTAAAAATGAGCCTATGTATGAGCGCTTATTTGATAAAGTTTGGACATTAAACGAAGTACCAGTGGAATATGAAATACCTAAAAATGATACAGGTGTTGACTTAGTCGCAAGGGAACGTGAAACAGGGAATCTAGTTGCAATTCAATGTAAATATTATGCAGAGGATCTCACTATCCAAAAGCTACATATTGACTCTTTCTTAAACGAAGTTGGCAAGAAGTATTATGCTAGAGGAATTATCATTACATCAACTGATAAGTGGGGGAAAAATGCAGAAGATGCATTAGTAGGTCGTGATAAGATAATCACTCGTATTTCATTAACACAATTACAAGAAAGTAACATTGATTGGTCAAAGTTTAAATTTACTGCGCCTGAAAAGGTAACTGTACAAAGCAAAAAAACACCTCGTCGTCACCAAGTACCAGCTATTGAAGCTGTTGTAAAAGGTTTCGAGACAGCAGATCGTGGAAAGCTTATCATGGCTCCTGGAACAGGGAAAACTTACACTTCTATGGCTATTGCAGAGGAATTAGCGAAGAAAAAAGGTAGTATTTTCAGAGTTCTATATTTAGTTCCAAGCATACAATTACTTTCACAAACATTACGTGGTTGGACTGCAGATACAAATTACAATATGGACGCTATCGCCGTTTGCTCGGATCGAAAAGTAACGAAACAAGAAAGTAAAAATGAGTATGAAGATATTGCAGTTGCAGACATTGGTTATCCAGCAACTACAAGTACTGAGAAGCTTTTAGAATACCAAAGCCGTATTGAAAGTAATCAAGCCAAAGGCGATTTTATAACGGTCTTTTCAACATATCAATCCATTGATGTAATCATTGAAGCACAGCAAAACGGATTCTATGAGTTCGATTTAGTAGTATGTGATGAAGCGCATAGAACAACAGGAGCAACAGAATTAAATAAAGAAGACAGTAGTTTCACAAAAGTTCATTATGATGAAAATATAAAAACTGCAAAACGTCTATACCAAACGGCTACTCCTCGTGTATATGGTGAAGGTGCTAAACAAAAAGCAGAAGAAATGTCCGTTGTGATTGCTGATATGGATAACCCTGTGCTATATGGTAAAGAATTTTATCGTATTGGATTTGGTGATGCCATTCGTAAAGACATCTTAACGGATTATAAAGTAATGGTATTAGCCGTTGATGAAGAAATGATTGCTCGTCGTTTCCAACAAATGTTGGCTAATAAAGATTCGGAACTAGAGTTTGACGATGTAACCAAAATCATTGGTTGTTGGAATGGTCTAGTACGTCGGAAAAATAATTCGGATGAAGCTCTAGGGGCTCCAATGAATCGTGCCATTGCCTTTGCAGGAACAATTCGTGAATCTAAATTAATTACAGATATGTTTTCACATGTTGTTGACCAATACTTGAATCAAGATCCTGATGATGAACATCAATATAATGTTGAAATTGATCATGCGGATGGTTCAATGAATGCACTTGAAAAGAACAAAAAGATTTCTTGGTTAAAAGGTGATGTACCAGAAAACACATGCCGTATTTTATCAAATGCTCGTTTCTTAACAGAAGGTGTAGATATACCGGATTTAGACGCTATTATGTTCTTGAAACCACGTAAATCTAAAATTGATATTGCTCAAGCCGTAGGCCGTGTCATGCGTAAAACAGAAGGCAAAGATTATGGATATGTCATTTTGCCGATTGGTGTACCAGCAGGTAAGGACACAAATAGTGTACTGGATAACAATGAAAAGTATCGTGTCGTTTGGGAAGTTTTAAATGCTCTGCGTTCATTGGACGAGCGTTTTGACGCAACGATAAATAAGCTTGAATTAAATAAGAAGAAACCTGAACAGATTCAAATTATTGGTGTAGGTGATGCTCCAGAAGATGGTGAATTAAAGCCTGTCACACACCAATTAGAACTTATGCTGACAGAAGAAGATCTAACAGATTTAGAACGTGCTATCTACGGTAAGATTGTTCGTAAAGTGGGAAATGTACGTTATTGGGAAGATTGGTCAAAAGATGTTGCTGAAATCGCTCAACAACACATGACACGTATTCGAGTAATGCTAGAAGACACAAATAGTAAAGTTTATATGGAATTTCAAAAATTTGTAAAAAGTTTGCGTTATAATATCAATGATTCGATTAGTTATACACAGGCTATTGAAATGGTAGCCCAACATTTAATTACAAAACCTGTATTTGAAGCGTTATTTGATTCTTATAGCTTCGTTCATAACAATCCTGTTTCTAAATCATTGGAATCAATTTTAGCGATATTAGATGAAAAAGGATTAATGAAAGAACAAGAGCGACTAAATTCGTTCTATGATAGTGTACGTGTACGTGCTGAAGGCGTAGATAATTTAAAAGCAAAACAGGATATTATTATTCAACTGTATGACAAGTTCTTCAAAGTTGGATTCAAAGAGACGACAGAACGACTTGGCATTGTGTTCACGCCAGTTGAAGTAGTAGATTTCATTATTCATTCCGTAGATGATGTACTGAAAAAGCACTTCGGTAAATCATTGGCGAGCGAAGGTGTTCATCTGCTCGATCCGTTTACTGGTACAGGAACTTTCATTACTCGCTTATTACAAAGTGGATTAATTCCAAGAGAAGAGTTATTGCGTAAATACACGCAAGAAACTCATGCGAATGAAATTGTATTGCTGAGCTATTATATTGCGGCTATTAATATTGAAGAAACATTTCATAACTTATATGGTGGCGAATACATTCCATTTGAAGGTATTGTTTTAACAGATACTTTTGAAAGTACAGAAACTAAAACTTCCTTTACAAGTGAGTTGTTTAATGAAAATAATGAACGTCTAAAGAAACAAAAAGAAAATCCGATTTTTGCCATCGTGGGTAATCCGCCATACTCTGTTGGTCAAACCAGTGCAAATGACGATAATCGAAATGTTACTTATACAAAACTAAAGGAATCTATTGATAAAACCTACTCTAAGCAAAGCAAAGCGAATTTAAAAAAATCTCTTTACGACATGTATATTCAATCATTTAGATGGGCAAGTGATCGTTTGGAAGACAAAGGAGTCATTGGATTTGTAACTAATGCTTCTTTTGTAGATAGTCAGAGTACTGACGGCTTCCGTAAATGTTTACATGAAGAGTTTAATTATTTATATATATTTAACTTAAGAGGTGATCAAAGAACCTTAGGTGAACAGTCTAGAAAAGAAGGTGGGAAGATATTTGGTTCAGGAAGTCGAACACCGATTGCAATATCAATTTTAGTTAAAGATGGTTCTGACAATCATGATATTTTTTATCATGATATAGGAGAATATTTATCACGAGAAGATAAATTGAATATTTTAGGGAATACGCAGTCTATAACTAATTTAGAATGGAATAAATTAATTCCAGATAAAAATAATGATTGGATAAACCAAAGAGACCTTGATTATGATATGTATCAATGTATAGACGGAGATTATTTTATAACAAAGGCTATAGGGGTAAGCACGAATAGAGATGCTTGGGTTTATGGTTTTGATATGCACGCAGTTCAAAAGAATACCATATATATGGTTGAAAACTATAATAATGAAGTGCGAAGGTTAGCAAAAATTGTAGATAAAACTGAAAAACTAAATGCTAGGAATTTTAATGATAATTATATAAAATGGTCTACCGGATTGGCAAATAATCTAGTTAAAGGTAAAGAAATTAATGTAGATTTAAGTAATATCAAACAAAGCTTATATAGGCCCTTCACTAAGAAATGGTTATTTTATGATACAGCTGTTATCGAAAGACCTGGACGTTTTAAAGATATAATGCCGGAAAATAACAAGATTATTTATGTTACAGGTTCTGGTGCAAGTAGAGGATTTTCTGCAATAGTTACCGATTTAATACCAAATTTACACCTTCAAGATTCAGGACAAGCATTTTTGAAATTTGTAAGGGGTGAAGGGTTATTTGGTGAGGTTATTGACAATATACCACAAGAAATATGTAATATATTGAATTTGTCTTCAGAGGATGTATTTAATTATGTATATGCTATTCTTCATTCAAAAGAATACAAAGATAAATATGCAAATGACTTAGGGAAAGGACTACCAAGGATCCCTATATTGAAAAATAAAGAAATATTCACTGAAGTTGGGAAAAAATTGGTTAACCTTCATTTGAATTACGAGAATATACCAGTGTATAAAGATGTTGAAATAATGACGAAAGATAATCCATCTTTTATAGTTAATAAAATGAAACATCCGAAAAAAGGTAAAGTAGATACAATTATTTATAATGGTGATATTATTATTACTAACATTCCTAAGAGAGCATATGAGTATATTGTTAATGGCAAGCCCGCAATTCAGTGGATTATGGAGCAATATCAAGTTAAAAGTGATAAGGCTTCAGGTATAGTGGAAAACCCCAATAACTTTTCTAGTGATGAAAAGTACATTTTTAATTTGTTACTTCGCATTATTAATGTATCGATGCAAACAATTGATTTAATAGATAGTTTGCCACCTTTAGAAGTAATGGGAGATTAAACTTAAATATGTATATTTAATAATTTACCAAAAATTTTGCGTCGGAAATGTAAATTTTCACAAAGGTTCAATAGAATAGGCGGTGCATCCACGAGACTATACTTCGCATAATTTTTTCATTTAGTTGAACCAACACAAAAAAGCCTTCTGATCATTAGATTAGAGGTTTTTTGTATAGGTAGAAAATGAGGGATCTCTTAAGTGAATTTAAATGGAATAAGAATAACTATTCAATTTGAATAGCTAATGACGTTCATGATTTGCAATAATGGTTTGATAAAAAAATATTCATAGGCTTCAGTGATTTAGTAGCCATTTAAACTTTACATTATACTGGAATGAGAATACATACCTAAATTTTTTTTAAAAAGATTCTATATCTAAGAAACTTAATAATTGTTATTATTAACTATTAATGAGATAAAAAAGATGGTGTATATTTAGAATAAGTAAATTAGGGGGAATTAATGTGAGATTGCTTCCATCAGATCCAGATGTAGAAACTTTAATATTAAGGATTTTAAAAGGCGATATTAATTTACAACCGGATTTTCAAAGAGGAGAAGTATGGGGACCTAATAAGAAGGTTCGATTGATTGATAGTATATTAAGAGAATGGCATGTACCACCTCTCCATGTTATCAAAGTAAAAGAATCTGGAAAGCAAGAAGTTTTAGATGGGCAGCAAAGGTTAGTAGCAATTAGAGATTTTGTAAATGGAAAAATAGCTATAGATGGCTATATTGAACCTTTAGATCAAGAAATTTTAGAATTGCATGGATTGACATATAAAAACTTACCTGATGTTTGGAGGAGGAAATTCGAACAATTTACTATAAGGGTATATTACATTGTAGATTATCATCCAAGTGAACCAGGAGAATTATTTTACAGATTAAATCAGCCAACAAATTTAACTTCTGCTGAACAAAGGAATGCTTATTTTGGACCAGCTCGACAACAAATTAAAGAAATTGTTAAGAAGTTTGATGAATTTAATTTAACAAAAAATGAAATTGGTTTTTCTAATTCTAGAATGGCGTATGATGATGTAGTAGCTAGACTATGTATGTTTTTAGAGTTCGGAACTTTAAGAGAAAAAATTACGGCTACAACTTTAGCTGATAGATATCGTGATGGGAAGGGTTTTGATAATGATATTATTATACGAGTTGAAAAAGCCTTAGAAAATCTTTCTAAGGCTACGAAAACTTTCGATGGCACTATAAAATTTAATAAAGCTACCTTATTAAGTTGGTTAACTTTTATTGTTGAATTAAACAAACAAGCTCCTGATATTTCTTCTGACGTTGTGGGAAGATATATATACATATTCGAAACATGTAGAACAACCGCTATAAAAAGAAATGAAAACATTGTTATTTCAAGTTTTAAAAAAATAAGTCCAAATCTTACTATAGAATTATTCAATATATTTAATGATAGAGCTAGTTCAAGGGTAGCTGATGTTTTATCTGTAGTGTCTAGAGATGCTATTATATGGATTATGTTTATTTTTCATATTGACATGTATGAAATGGATATCATAGATACCGAAAGAGTAAAAAAAGTTAATGAGTTTTTATTCAAAAGTAATTTGGAAGACAATCATGAGATATATGAAAGCTTAATGGAAATCGGTTGGGGTAACAGTATATGAGAACAGCTACTATAACTGATCATTGGAAAAATGTATATGATTCAAAATATAGCTTCAAATTGGAAAATATGATTTTTGAAAATCTAAAAGGATTAGACTACGGAGAAATACATTTTAATGGTGGAATAACAGCTATTTGTGGAACTAATGGTGTTGGTAAAACTACTCTGTTACAGGCAATAGGTAGTTTTTTAGAATCTGAAAAACCTATTTTTGGAAATTACTTTAAACTTGGAGAAGTAAATTTAGTTGGTGAAATAACTATTAAAGCAACGAGAATAGAGAGAAATGTTGTAATCGATGATTCCAAACAAAAAGTAAGCACGCCAGAAATAGTAGATATTAATTGTGAATGGATTGATGCTTCCCTTGAAGCTCCTCAACTAATTTCATTTTTTGCAGAAATGACTAACATAGTCGAATTATTAGAATCAGAAGGTGAAATGGATTTAGATGAAGACGAGCTTACTATGCTTTCATATATTGTAGGGAAACAATATGATGCTGTTAAGATTTACGAAACTGAATATAGCGATGAAGTTATTAGACCATACTTTAAAGTAAAGTATAAAGGAATTGAATATGGAACTGAACAAATGGGTTTAGGGGAGTTAGCAGTTCATTTAATTTTTTGGAGATTAAATAGAATTAGAAGAAATTCAGTTTTACTTTTAGAAGAGCCTGAAACTTATTTAGCTCCTCGTTCTCAAGAGGCTTTATTAAATGCTATTGCTAAAATAAGTGAAAAAAATAAAGTGTGGGTAATAATCACTACGCATTCTCCAGTAATTTTAACAAGGATTCCTCCTAAACATATTAGATTGCTAGTAAACGGTAAAGACTCAGTGAAAATTATCGAATTAGAATCTAACATAGATGCATTACAAGTTATAGGTGTACCTAATAACAAAAAGGGTATAATTTTTGTAGAAGATAGAGCAGCTAGAGTTTATGTGAGATATTTGATAGGTAAATTTGCGCCTAATTTATTGCAAGAATATGAGATTATAGACGTTGGTGGGGTAAAAGGGATTATAAATAATTTAAAAAATTTCCCTGAGTATATTAAATGGTTAAAGATTATAGGGATTTTTGATGGAGATCAAAGGGAAATTATTAAAGAGAAGTTTAATTGGCCTTATTTATTTTTACCTGGAGTAGAAGCAGTTGAGCAACCTTTTATGAGAATCTTAGATGAGAAAAGGGAATTATTTGCTAAATTAACTGGTGTTAGTTTAGACAGGATTGATATAGCTCTGACTGCCCTTGAAGGTAAAGATCACCATGATTGGTTAATAGAATTGCCGGAAAAATTGGGTTTAACTTATGAACAGGTAATTGGATATTTATTTGAAACAGGAATCCAAGGTCGGGAATACGAGGAAAGTGTAAGAGAAACATTAAAAGAACTTTTGCAGTTTATTAATAAATAGATATATTTACATAAAATATGTAAAATAAATAAATATTGCCCCCGCAACTCATTTTTTATAAAACGTAGTCAAAAACGTAGTCAAACATTTTTAACAGTAGCTATAAATTCTTATAAACATTGGTATTACAACGGTTCATGAGACTGTAGGTTCGACTCCCGCCGTCTCCATAGATTAATTTCATTGAGTTTCATTGAACGTCAAAATCCTTGATATATAAGGGTTTTGACGTTTTTGCTATTTCATATAGTTTCATTGAATTTCAAATATATCTCGTCAAATTCGTGTCAAAAACCTATTCCTAAAAGCAATCAATTTGTTATTTATTTTTCGAACTTATCAATCGTTTCAGCTTTTGCTTTTTTGGTGACGTGAGTATATACGTCTAAAGTTGTTTTTACGTCATTATGACCCAAACGGAATTGAAATTCTTTAATTGTTGCCTCAGCATCAAATAATAGGGAACAATGCCTTCCACTTTAAAGCAAACCCTTCACTCTTACGCATACCCGAATAAGAAAGCAAATGAAAGAAAGCATATTAAGGTGAATCTTGTGGAGAAGAAGTAGCAGGAATTGCACACTAGTGAACACGCTAGAAAATGAGAAAATCCTCATTAAACTTTCATCAACTTCTTAAAAAAGCTTCGTTAACTTTTCATAACCATCTGGCAGAATAAAGGCTGTAAGAAAGATTCACAATACTTTTTAGGAGGAATACAGATGAAAAAGAAAATGATAATCCCAGCTTTAGCAGCTACACTTATTGGAGGTGCGGTTGTAGGTAATAGTGTATTCTCTACTGCTTTTGCAAGCAACAACGCACCTACAACGACTCAAGCAGAAGAGCAAAAAGACGATGAAAATATTGCCGAGCTTCAAGCAAAAGCAAAATTATCATTAGATGAAGCACAAGTAATTGCACTAAACAAAGTAGCGGGAACAGTAAAAGAGTCTGAATTAGAAGATGAAGATGGTGTAGTTGTTTACGGCTTTGAAATTCAAACAGCTTCAGGTGATGTAAATGATGTGAAAGTCAATGCAATAAACGGAGATATCGTTAAGATCGAAAATGATGCAAATGACGATGAAAATGATGGAGAAGAAAATGATGATAATATTGCCGAGCTTCAAGCAAAAGCAAAATTGACTGTAGATGAAGCGCAAGCAATTGCTTTGAAAGAAGTTGCAGGAACAGTAAATAAGTCCGAGTTAGAAGATGAAGATGGCGTAGTTGTTTACGGTTTTGAAATCCAAACAACTAACGGAGTACAAGACGTGAAAATTGATGCTGCTACAGGAAAAGTAGTGAAAGTTGAAGCGGACAATGAAGCTGAAGGACAAGAAGGAAACGAATAATTGGAGTTTCTAAAGGGGAAAGATGGTTATCCCATCTTTTCCTTTTTTTCTTTCATCAATTATTAGGAGGAGGTACAACATGATCCAAACGAAGGATTTAACAATGCAATATCCAAATGGGTTCACTGCAGTTAATCATCTAAATTTACAAGTAAATAAAGGCGATATTTATGGTTTTTTAGGTCCGAATGGTGCTGGTAAAACAACAACTATTAGAATGTTAGATGGACTATTAAAGCCAACAGCTGGAGAAGTAGTTATTCAAGGGAAAAGTGTAATACGAAACGAACGTGAAATTCGAAAAATGATAGGGGTATTGCCAGAATCGCATGGCTACTATAACTGGATGACCGGTGCGGAGTATTTACTATTCTTTGCCCAACTTTATGGTGTGAGTAAAAACAAACAAAAAGAACGAGTAGAAGAAGTACTTCAACAAGTTGGAATGACTAGTAAAGCAAATATTCCAATTGGACAATATTCTCGAGGGATGAGACAAAGAATCGGTATTGCAAAAACGATTATTCATGAACCCGTACTTATCTTTTTGGACGAGCCTACACTCGGTTTAGATCCTCAAGGCCAAAGAGATATCCAAATGATTTTACATGATTTAAATAAAAAACATGGGGTTACGATATTCATCACTTCTCATTTGCTAAAAGAAATCTCCGAAATATGTAATCGAGTGGCAATTGTAAAAGAAGGAAACTTAATAGAAGAAGATTATTTAGAATCTCTATTGAACAAGTATGGTTCACTGAAAGTAGATACTACGGAACCAATTACGTTGGAAGAGGTTTTCTTTTATCTTACAGATCAAGAAGATAAGGAGATGAATCTATGATAGCGGCACTCATCGGAAAGGAAATAAAGGAAAATGTTTTTTCTAAAAAGAGCTTGTGGATATATTTTGCAGTGACACTATTGTTTAGCGGTCTAGCGTTAAGTTTTGTCTCCGTTAAAGAACTTAGTTTACTTGCTCAGGTAGAAGTAAATATGACGTTTATGAAAGTAGTTTTAGGGATTAGTATTTTAGTAACGATCATTATTGGATCGAATATGTATGCGGGGGAAAGGGAAAGAGAGACACTCGAAAGTCTGTTATTATCCCCTTTGTCTAAAGCGCAAATTACATTTGGGAAAATAGTAGGTTTGCTCTTATTTTGGTTCATCATATCTTTAATATCCCTACCTTACTTTTTTGCACTTTCAATGGGTACGGATATATTTGTGAAAGCACTAGTGTTTCTTTATTTAATTTGTTTTCCTTTAGTCATTGGATTTGCAGCGTTATCGCTAGGATTTTCCGCAATACTTTCATCTACGAAGAGTTCTACACTTTTATCATTTGTCTTATTTTTAGTAACGGCAATACCAATGTTCTTATCAACGACGATGAAAAAAAGTGGATTTGCGCATATTGTGGACACAGTTAGCCCATTATCACGATCCATGTTGACTTTAAAGGATTATTTTGTGAATAGGCTCGGCTTCACCGTGCTGATGGTGGATTTACTGCCAGTGCTCGTCTTCTTAATATTAAGTATTGCGTTATTGTTATTTGCAAATAATAAAATTACCCTTAAAGGAGGAGAATAAGATGAAAAAGGTATGGATTACATTTGCTTTTCTCTTCTCTCTTCTGCTGATGATGCAAACAAGTGGGGTTGCAATTGCACAAGATACGATAGATATTAAGATTCTCTCTCCTGATGCAGTGGAAAACTACCCGGGTCTTGAAACGAGTGTGCAAGCTGAGATTACCAATTTATCAGACAAAGAGCTGAAAAATGCAATGGCTTATATTACGATGGCAGATATCGGGAAACATATGACTGTAAATTTAGAGGATTATAGTGCAGATGTACCTATTCTACTCGATACTTTAAAGCCACAGCAATCCGTAAAAGTTGAATTACCAATTCGTTTTGTGTATACAAGTCAGTATAAATTGTATGTAACTGTAAGTAGTGACGACGATCAACAAATTCATTCGAGTGCGTCAATACCCGTGCATATTTTAGGAAATACACAAATTAATCCACTTTTTGTTCAAATTGTATCGATCGCAATGCCAATGGTTTTACTCCTATTACTATTTTTCATTACAAGAAGAAAAAAACAATAAAGAAATTTGTCTGTCCTACCATTGTTCGATAACATGGAGGTAAGTTAATTCGTGGGAGGGTTCACATTGAAAAAAGTACTAATCATTGAAGACGAGGAAAGCATTACAGAATTTCTAGAGTTAGAACTTAAACACGAAGGCTTCGATGTGACGGTTTTCCATGATGGTAGAGATGGATTAGAAGCAGCGTTAAATAACCATTATGATCTTATACTTTTAGATTTAATGCTACCTCATTTAAATGGCATAGAAATTTGCAGAAGAATTCGAGTAGTTAAAGAAACACCAATTATTATGCTTACTGCTAGAGATAGTGTGATGGATCGTGTAATGGGCTTAGATGTTGGGGCAGACGATTATATGTCAAAGCCTTTTTCGATAGAAGAACTTTTGGCACGGATGCGTGTAATTTTTCGAAGAAATGAACGACATGAAGAAAATATTGTGAAACATTTAGTATTCAATGAAATTGAAGTTGACACTATTTCACGAACCGTTAAAAAAGGGGAAGAAGAGATTTCTTTAACCAAAAGAGAGTATGAACTACTCTTAATGTTTTTACAAAATGTGAACCGAGTTCTCTCTAGGGAATTGATTCTGGAGAAAATTTGGGGATATGAGACAGAAGTAGAGACGAATGTGGTCGATGTATATGTACGATATTTGCGAAACAAGATAAATAAAGAAAACGACAACTATATCCACTCTGTCCGTGGAATTGGTTATGTGATGAAATGATGAAAAAGTTAAAGTTAAAATCGAAAATTGTTTTATGGGCGACTGTGCTTATGATTGGTTTGTTTGTTTCTTATAATATATTGCAATACTTTGTGATGAACAGCTGGATGATTCATTATGAAGAGCAATCCATTGAAATGAAAATGACTACTATACAAAACTATTATTCCAATCAAAAACTATCTGTACAATTCATTAAGGAAAATGAATCGTTTATCCATTCGATTAACGAGAAATCGGAGACGATTCGCATCCTGGATAAAGATGGAAAAAGTGTCGTGGCAGTAAGTGAAGAAGAATTATTGCATGTACCATCCCAATTAGTTCAAAGTGAACAATTTGAGCTAGTCAAATCAGGCGATGACCGTTTGCTTGTATATCGTGAACCATTAGTGGATATGAATTATGTAGGAACAATTGAAATCGTAAGAAATATGGAGATTTTCGATGGACTATTAGAACAATTTAGCCTTGTTATGTTTTTAACAGGAATTGGTGCAGTATTCTTGAGTTTAGTGGGAGCACTTTTTCTTTCTAAACAAATAGTTAGACCAATACAAGCTATTTCTCATTCACTTACTAGAATCAAAAAATTTGGTTTAAAAGAAAGAGTGAAAATTCCACCTGCACAAGATGAAATCTCTGAATTAGCGATTCATTTTAATGAACTAATGGATCAACTTGAAACTTCTTTCAATCAGCAAAAACAATTTGTAGAAGATGCTTCTCATGAACTGAGAACCCCTTTATCTGTATTGAATGGAAACTTAATGATGTTGAATAGATGGGGAAAAGATGATCGGGAAGTGTTAAATAAATCATTGGCTTCTTCATTGAGAGAAGTGGATCGCATGGACAAATTGGTGAAGGATTTATTAGAACTTTCCAGACTTGATTCGGAAAAAACAGTTGATGCCACGATTTCTATGATCAATCCAATAAATGTTATTGAAAAAGTCGTAAATGACTTCGAAATGACGCACCCGGAATTTATGTTTTCTCTTCAATTATTTGATGGCACTCTTCTTCCAATGAAAGAGCAACATTTGGAACAACTACTTACGATATTAATCGATAATGCAATTAAGTATTCAAATGATGACAAAAGAGTAACGGTAAATTACCGACATCGGGAATTAACTATTCAAGATTTTGGAATCGGAATACCGAAAGAAGATGTACTACACGTAACAGATCGATTTTATCGAGTAGAGAAATCTCGCAACCGAAAAAAGGGCGGGTATGGAATCGGATTATCTATTGCATTAAAGTTGATGGAAACATACAAGGGAAGTTTAGTGATTGAAAGTCAGTTAGGTAAAGGTACTTCTGTAAAACTTGTATTCCCAAAGACAAAAAACACAAACAATGAAGTGAACTAGTGAAATTAAAAATTACACCTTGCTATGTCTTATCCATATTTGCAGAGTTTCATTGGACAAAAAAGAAAAAAATCTTCTAAGAACAGATGAAGGTAGGAGTTTTCAGTATGAGATTAACTGGGTATTTATTGACTGCTTTTATTATTGGTTTAGTTTCACTTATCGGTTTTAGTTGTATGGCTATTTTAATTAGGGGGCATAAAATAGTTCAATTTGATCAATACGTGATTACCTTTATACAAGGTTTTGAATCACCAACTCTGACCTCAATAATGAAATTTTTTACGTACGTCGGATCGTTTCATATTGTGTTTGGTATTTCTGTAATAGTAGTTTTTATTCTTTATTTTGTATTAAAGCATCGTTCAGAACTCTTATTGCTTGGTACTGTTGTTATTGGAACGCCCATCATAAATCAGGTCTTAAAACAATTCTTTCATCGAGTGAGACCAGATTTGCATCGATTGATTGAAATAGGAGGATATAGCTTTCCTAGTGGACATGCGATGAATGCTCTTGCAGTTTATGGAATTCTTACATTTCTGTTATGGCGTCATATTCCTTCACGGTTATGGCGCACTATTTTGATAATAATTAGTACTATAATCGTTCTCATGATTGGTACCAGTCGGATTTATCTGGGTGTGCACTATCCGAGCGATATCATCGGAGGTTATTTTGCCAGTGGCTTTTGGCTTACTATTTCTATCTATTTTTTCCGAAGATATAAAGAAAAGCGGAATGCAAGGGGAAATTAAAAAAGTTACCCTGTGTTGGAAACATTCATGTTAATTCAAACAAACGTGAATGTTATGATTTTCATGCTTGTTTCAGACACAGGGACAAAACACAATTTTAGTAAACCTTATTAATTCCTTTGTAAGAGCATTTTTTGAATGTGAAAAAGCTGTATAAACGTTGATATAATAAGGTTTCATGGATTAGTTGTCATAACACTCGCCGTCCCCATAGTTGAGTTTCATTGAACGTCAAAATCCTTGATATATAGGGGTTTTGGCGTTTTTGCTATTTCACTGAGTTTCAATTAAATCTATTAAAATTAATTCAATTATCCAAGCTCTTCCTTCTAAACTGCATACTATAAAGTATTAAAGTTAAGGAGGTGACTATAGTGGTTCAGATAATTGATTACCAAGCAGCACAACCCATTCGTAGGGTTAATCTAAACAATCCAATTATGATTCCTCGTTCACCATTAAGGGTTTCATTGGCAAATATTCGAATAAGTATTCCCAGTGGTGCAACTAGAAATCGTGTAGAATTAATTGCGACAGTAGGAGTGCACGGGGTTACAGGCACATCCCAAATTTTGTTTAGAATCTTCCGCGACGGAAGAGAAATCTTCAACACCCAAGTAGGAGTAGAATCTGATACTACATCAGAAGTAAACTATGTAGAAACATTCCAAGCAATAGATTTTAATGTTGGACAAGGTACCCATGTTTACCAAGTAACTGCTCAAAATTTGACTAGTGGGACAGAAGCTGCAGTTGTAGGCCCTGTATCCTTTAGTGGCTTAGCAATTGCTCTATCATAATGGGTGATTCCATTGCTAAGGTGGGTTTGGCCTTATAAGTAGGCCAAGCACACCATTTGAAATCTTGTTTATCCTTATCAATGTTTGGGTCTTAATCGTAAGCAAAATAAGTATTGATTGTATCAAGTCTTTCATTTAACCATAAAAAATAACCCATCCTTGAGTTAACGGCTCAGATGGGTAACTACCTATTAATAGCCAGCCCCTTGAAGGGAACCTATTATATATATTGGGCCGTTTGATGGGAAAACATCAAACGGTCTTTTTTATTGTACTCAGATGTTGCTCTTAGAATACGTTAATATTTTTACTTTTTCTAGAATCGGGGCATGTGTATGATCATAGCAAAAATTTTTCCTTAGCAGTCTAGTCTACTGTTCTGAGCTTTTATTGGTTTGGGAGTCTTCATATGCGTACGAAAACTATAAATTAGCACCTTTTCATCTTAATTTTTGTTTTCTCATCCATTGCGTTGCGACCCACTTCTCACCAGTTATAACTGGTGCTCCAGCATGTAAAGTTAAATCATTTAAATTTTGATCGTCATAGAAATACTCGAAATAAACTGCCATACCTTTTTTGGGCGATACTGAAAAATTCAGTTTAGGGAAAAAAGTTTCTCCACCTTGTTCTACATCATTTAAGTACATAAGAAGCGTACTAATTCTATTATTGTGTGCTACTTTACTAGTTGATGAAAAGAAATCGTAATGAGCTTTATACTCTTGACCAGGAGTATACTGAAGGATTTGAATGCCTTCTCCGTGTTCAATAGGTATATTCATAATAGATGAGATTCTTTTTTCGACTCTAGCAACAATTTCGTTTTCACTTTCTTCAATAAACGTACTACTACTTGTTCTCAGTTCATTTACTTCGCGTGTCGTTCCAATTTTTGAACGTTTCATTTTGTCCTTAGACAATCTGATTAGTTCATCGCACTCTTCGTTACTTAAAATATTTCCTAAAACCACTATCAATGGTTCCTCTAATCTAGTGACTATGTCAATCTCTCTATCTGTAATTATCTTATTTCCAACGTGATCAAATATAGTTTGCTCTCTATTCTCCGTTATCATCTTCAAACCACCTCTTAAACTATTTAATCTTAAATACGAGTACGCTACGTTTTGGGGTAATGACTATACTTGTTAACGGTCTTCTTTTGTTTAAAATACTTGAATATCAGAGTTTGCTATTATACTTTTTTTGGAATTAATTTCATTTATTTTACCATAGTATTTTTATATATCGCAACTTTGTGAAAATTTTAACGAAGGGTTTTTTTCCGGAAATAACACAGTATCATATAAAAGAGCCTTGTCTCCGGCAGAATAAATCTAAAAGGAGGCCAAATAAACTATTAAGGGCCTCTATTTTGTATATTTCATACTAAATTGGTAAGTTTGCGTTATAGTAATGGGTAATTTCCTGTCGAATGATGTCGAAAAATAGGTATGAGCTCATAGTTGAGAATAGTAAATATTAAATCTAGTTAAGTGGAAAATATAGGAGTATATTAAGAGTAAGAATGAGAATGAAACAAGTTCCTCGTTTGAAAAAGGCAAAACTATCGAAAGGTAGAGACGCAAAGTCACAGATCTAAGGGAAACTATGATGGCTGGGCTACCAAATGAAGAATCTCGAATTTAATCTCGAAAATAGAGAGTGATTCTGGATTCTTCCAATTAAAAAATGGAGGGATTTTTTTATGACGAGCAAGTACAAAAATGTACGTAACGTACTCGCAACAAGTATCTTAGCTACAACTATTGCATTTGGTTCAGTAATTCCAGCTAATGCGATGAACGGTGGAACGGAAGTGACCAACCCCTGGATGAACACTCAGCTCTCTGCTGAGGAGCGCACCGAGCTGCTTCTTGATAATATGACGTTGAAGCAGAAGATCCAGCAAATCGCTACTTCGCGATTTAATGAGAACGACACCGGTAAGACGGTCGTCATCAATAATCCTTATAAAGCAACCAAGTACCGGAACGGCGAATTTGCGCCCCAGGGTACCCTGCCTGGGTGTGAATTTCAGGACACTGGCCGTCAAATCCGTGGGATCGATGAGCTGGGCATTCCCAATATCCGCATGACCAACAGTGGTACGGGCGTTAAGGGCGGATCGTGTGTCGATCACGTGACAACGGGTCTACCTTCCACACTGGCAATGTCCGCGAGTTTCGACCGCGAGCTGAACTATGAGGCCGGCCGAATTCTAGGCGAGGAGGCTCGGGCATTCGCGCATCAAGTGATACTTGGACCGAGTATGAACCTCCTGCGTCACCCGTACGGTGGTCGTGCCTATGAGTACTTCAGTGAGGACCCTTACCTGACGGGTGCCCTAGGGATCGAGCAGACAAAGGGTATTCAGGACCAAGGTGTTCAGGTTCAGCTCAAGCACTTGGCTGGAAACGAGCAGGAGTTCGAACGTAATACGATGGGTGGCGAGATCCCATCAAGAGCCATGCACGAGCTGTACATGTTGCCATTCGAGATGAATGCCAAAGAAGCTGACCCAGCCTCTATGATGTGCTCGTACCCGAATGTTAACGGCACTTTTGCCTGTGAAAGCTCTGAATTACTCCAAGAAGCCTTAAGAGACAAATGGGGCTTCAAAGGTTGGGTTATGAGTGACCGTCGCGCGATTCACGACACGGTCGGTGCCATCAAGGCGGGCGCGAATGTCGAGCTAGACTGGACAGCGCAGTACTACACAGAGGAAAAAATCAATGATGCCATTGATTCAGGTGAGATAACTGAGAACGACATCGACAATCTGCTTCGTGCACGATATATTAAGATGATTGAGTTCGGCCAAATGGATGAGCCTTGGGACGAGTTCAAGTGGGAGAACGTCGATCTGATGGAAAACGGCGCAAGCGCACGTGAGATTGCTGAGGAAGGGTCCGTGCTGTTGAAGAACGATAACGGCTTCCTTCCACTGGACGGAGAGCCGAAGTCGATCGCACTGATTGGCGTTGAATGGTTCGCCGGCATTGCGAAGTTGCCGGAGCACTCGCTTAAAGCTAACAATACGAACGTCCCGACTTCTTACACGGTCACACCACAACAGGGCTTGGAGAATGTCATCAAGGAGTTGGGCTACGATACTAAAGTAACGTATAACGATGGCCGCGATCCGGAGGCTGCTGCTAAGCTGGCTGCTGAGTCCGATGTCGTGCTGCTAATGATCGGTGACAACCCAGCTGAGAGCAAGGACCGCACGACTCTTGGCTTCCCGGCTATAGACCTCGATCCGACCGAAAAAGGAAAAGACATAGTGGAACAGGAGCCGCTAATCGACGCGGTTATGGAGGCTAACCCAGAAAACACTGCTGTGGTTCTGAAGACTTCTGGTACGGTACTTATGCCATGGTTAGATAAGGTACCTGCAGTACTTGAGGCGTGGAATCCAGGTATGGAGGATGGCAATGCCGTGGCCAACATACTATATGGTAAAGTTAATCCTTCTGGTAAGCTGCCAATGACGTTTGGAAATAAAGAGCGTGAAGCTGCCTTCGCGACTGAGGAGCAATACCCTGGAACACGTAAAGACACTGGTAAGCCAGGAGGCCCGGGAGCGTACGGTGACGGTTCTCACCAGCTAATCACTCAGTACTCCGAGAATCTCGAGATGGGCTATCGCTGGTATGAAGCGAACGATGTGAAGCCGGTCTTCCCATTCGGGCACGGCTTGTCGTACACGACTTTCGAGTATGATGACCTTAAGGTGAAGCAGGTGCAGGGCAAAGGTTCAGTGTCTGGTATTGACGTGTCCTTCACAGTGAAGAACACAGGCGACGTTACCGGCGCTGAAGCGACACAAGTCTACTTGACTCTACCGGACGAGGCTGATGAGCCAGCTAAACGTCTTGTTAACTTCGAGAAGGTTGAACTTAAGCCAGGTGAGAGCAAGAAGGTTACTATGCGAATTAACCAGTCCGACTCCAACCACCCGTTCTCTTACTTCGTTCCGGAAGATCCGGACAACCTAGCGAACTGGGCTGATGGCGAGTGGGAAACTGCTAAAGGAAAGTACCGCGTGCATGTCGGTGGTTCCTCTGCAGACACACCGCTTGAAAAGGACGTTCCGTTGAACTTCAAACTCAACAAGGACAACGGTAAAGGAAACAACAACGGTAACAATGGAAACAACAATGGTAATGGCCAAGGTAACAACAAAGGCAACAGCCAATGACAATAGCAATGGCAAGGGAAGCTCTAATAGGTTGGCCCCTGGCCATGGGATGATGTCGGCGACCCGTTAGGGGGCGTCGGGGCATCCCGAAGGCGGTGAGCGCGTGAGCTCACCGCTTTTTTCGTCTCCTTTATGGACGATGAAATTTACCTGGAACCAGTTTTTGGATTCTTGAAGGCTAATTTAGGTTTTACGCGATTTTCTGTTCGTAGAAAATCTAAGGTCGAACACGAAATCGACCTCGCATTAATGGCCGTAAATATCCGAAAATATGTGGCAAGAGTATAAGCTCTTGTCCACATAATATTAAAATATGAAAAAAGTGAAATAGTGCTTGCGATTTCACTTTTTTCATTTATTAAGGCTACTTCTGTCCCAGCCTCTTTGATTTTTTTATTTATCTGATTGGACTTGAAATACCTCAATAGTGTCGATGGTTTCTTTTCCAGGAATAGTCGTACTTATATAGAAGGTATTCGAGTCCATACTCCAATACCCAGTGTGAGATATAACACCATATAAATCTGCGTTTTGCATAATCAATGATGGGTTGGAAACTTTTCCATTCACTAGCTCAGCTATATAAACATTTGTTTTATACTCTTTACCTACTTGGACAGGGGCATCGAATAGAATTTTGTTCTCATCTGGTGATAGTTTGTAAAATGGTATCCAAATACCTTCCTCGTCTTCACCACCTGCTACAAGTTGTGTTACTTGTTCTGTTTTCAAATTCAGTGTATAAATCCCAGATTTTCCGTTGTACATGTCGTTAAAGATAATGGTTTCTTCGTCTAAAAAGTGATAGCGGTCCATCGAATCTATTTTTTCTAATGGGGATAATTGTTCCATATCACCATTTTCCGTCAAATGATAAAATCCATAACCTTCTTGTAATGAGTTTCCTACAATATATATCCCATTACTACTCGTTTGGAAGGATGAAATGGATAAACCATCCCACTCAAACATGTCTGAGATTGTCCAGGATGTTTTTTGTTCTGTTGCAAGGTTTGTTTTTTCTATAACCATGTCACTTTGCTTTTCAATAACTTGAATGACTGTTGACCCTTCTACATTACCAAAGTATGTCATGTATTCTTCTGAACCTGTTCCAATGAACTGTTTTGTATTCGTTTGAAAATCGAGTACATAAAATTCCTCGTTCACAAGAGACAAGGCGCGTTTGCCGTCCTCAGATAACAAATAGAATGGTTCATCTGCTATTTTTTCTTTTTTCATCGTCTCCAAATCAAGACGATAGGTAGCTTTGTTTTGATTGTAAAATAAATTGTTCCCTTTGAAACCGGTGTGTTTTACTTCTACATCAATAGGTATGGAACCATCATGTTTTGCGATAATACTGCCATCCGTTAAAGCACTTTCTAATTTGACATCTTCGGAAATGGTTACGGTTTTAGTAGTTGCATTTCCATTCATCGTGCATCCTGCTGCGATAATACTGCTTATTGTGAGTACTGCAATTCCTTGCCATTTTCGTTTCATTTTTTATTCCTCCTATTAGTAGCTTGCATACATAGCATAAGGAATTGTTGTTTCGAATCTTGTCTTAGTTGTTGCCAGAATGTTGCCAACGAGGAATAATGATTGTTACAACTGCCTGTCCCAATTTTTCTTCAAACATAATGGTACCTTTATGACGTTCGACTATTTCGGCACAAATAAATAAACCTAAACCGGAACTACCTTCTTTTTTTCGATGCACAAAAGGTTCGAAGATATGTTCCAGAATGTTTGGTGGTATAGGGAAGCAAGCATTTTTTATTAGGATTTGATCACGTACCTCTATGTCAATATCGTGACCTGGTTTACCATGCTGAATAGCATTATCGATCAAATTGATAAAAAGTTGTTTGAGTTCATTTTGATTGCCTCGTACAATAAGTGGCTCTCCACTTACCACAATGTTTGTATTATACTGTGTTGCCTTCAGCTGCATGTCCTCAGAAATCGACTGTACAAGCGGAAATAGATCAAATACTTCCGTTCGTTTATTTAGAGTCTCCGATTGATATTTTGATAATGTCAGTAATTGGGTGACCATTTCATTTAAACGATCGCTTTCACTTCTTATTTTTTGAGTGGCTTTGCTAAGAAAGATAGCATCGTCAAAATCCTTTTCTCCAATAATTTGTGCATACCCTGATATGGTCGTAAGGGGAGTTTTTAATTCATGGGTTACATTATTAAAAAAGCTCCTACGCTTTTCTTCTAATAACATGACCTTCTCTTTTTCCCGTTCAATTGTCTGGATATGTTGCTGAATTTCATGTTGCATCAGCTTGAAATGCTTCGCAAGTTCGCCCATTTCATCGGTTCTATTGATTGCAGGAATGGGCTGATAATCACCTTGTGCCATTCGTTTGGTCGCATTTGTTAAGTCATGAAGTGGTTTAGTGATCTGGTTTGTTATTAATAAAGAGATTATAAAGACTCCTAAAAATAGTAAGATAGTAAGTAGGGTGAAGCTTCTTAATAATCGCTCGTTATGCTGAAAAACATCTGTATAATCAGCGGTAAATCGAATGACACCATAAAAGGTATCTTCGATATAAAGCGGATATGCAAAATAGAGAAGTGTTCCATTTTCAACGGGTTGAATAGTGTAGGCCGATTTATTTTGAAATGCCTGTTTTAATTCCTCACTACTCTCATTTTCTACATTCGTTTGATAACGTTGATGTTCAATGAGTAACGATTGGTCAATGGGTGCTGCTTCATATATAAATTGCCCAGTCACATCATATAGAGCCACACTTTGGTCATTGATTTTACTAAGCTCATTTGCAATGGTGTAACTATCTTCTATAAAAAAGCTTCCGTCTTGTTTATGTAATTGTTTAAATTGTTTCATATATTGTTTCGTTGCAAATTGTAACGTGGTAACATCTGATTCTAAATTGGTTGTCGTATGATTTTCTAGCATATTTGCCAATACGAAGTTAAATAGAAATGCAGCCACCGTAAACAAAAAGAAAAACCCTACAAAGAATTTTTTTCGAATTGTCCATTTCATCGTTTAGTTTCCCTTCATTTTATAGCCTATCCCAAAAACAGTCTCAATAATGGAGGAATCCAGTTTCTTCCGGATTCTCTGTACATGTACATCGACCGTCCGAAGTCCACCTTCATAATCCATCTCCCAAACGGTATCTAGGATCTCTTCTCGTGAAAACACACGATTTTTATGTTGAGCTAATAATAACAACAACTCATATTCTTTAGGCTTTAGCACTACCACCTCATTGTCTTGGAAGACAGCGTATGCCCGAGGATCAATATGAATCGATTCATTTACTTTTATAGAGTGAAAGGGAGTTTGTGATGAATTTCGTCGTAGTAATACTTTTACCCGTGCAATGACTTCTCTAACATCAAATGGCTTGGTCATATAATCTTCAGCTCCGAGTTCTAGTCCTAAAACTTTATCTACAATATCATCACGAGCAGTTAGCATTAGGATTGGTAAATTACTATTAGACGTAATCTCTTTGCATAACTCAAAGCCTGTTGTATCAGGTAACATTAGGTCTAAGATAACCAGGTCTATTTCTATTCCTTGAAAATATTCTAAAGCTTTCTTCCCGGTAGAAGCACCATACACACTAAATCCTTCTTTACGTAAAGCATAAGATAATATATCGTAAATGGATTCCTCGTCTTCTACTATTAAAATTGTTTTCTTTACAGTATTCATTTTACACATCCTCTAAAAAGCATCTATTGTTCATTTTACTATAAAGTTGTTTCTAAATTATTGCTGCTAAATAATGTTCGTTAGTGATAAGGAGTCAAAAAGGATGAGATAGGTAGCTACAATAAATTCGCTGGAAGTTCGTCTCTACACGAAATCACTTGCATGGTATTTATCAAAGTAACTAAATAATAAACGAATCCCCATCTGATTTACAGATGGGGATTATTTGACGCTTACTTCTATCTTAATGCTATATTAAAAATAGAGTTGCGATTAAGAAGAAAGGTATAAATTCTCTTCTAAAGCGATTTCGTATAAACATTCCTCTTCCTGGTACAACGCCATCTATCATTCCGATGCGTCTTCTACCCATTCTATCTCTCACCATAATCCGACGGCCCATATTTCTCATAGCGAACGGTTCCATAATATCCCTCCTTTCTATTGTTTAAACATTCTTTGATTCCGTGTTAAAAAAATCCCCTTTTATTGGTGATCGTATATTTCTCCATCCAATAATCTAAAATAAAGGGCAGATTGCCTTGAACCTGCCCATTATCCTTATTAATTGTGGTGGTAATACTCAATGACGCGGAAGCTATCAAATATTATCCATCACATAGAGATTAGTAAGAACTCATAAAAGAAGCGCCCACGATGATAAGGAGAATAAACAATACGACAATCAATGTAAAGCTTGAGCCCGTGTTGCCACTGCCACCGCTATAGTTTCCATCACTCATATATTTTCACCTCTTACATTAAGATTAAGGATTACTTGAATTCATCCTTAAAGATATATTATGTCAAAAATATGAATAGACTTGGACTAATGTGATAAGTATCACAACGTTGCGTTGTATTAATTTCATAAAATATTAAAATACCCTAAATAGATACTCTGTGTTAGAAACATTCATGTTTGTTTCTGACACAAAGAACAAAATTAATCGGATTCCAATAAGCTTAAGTGTTATTATTTTTTTCTTTTATTCATAAAGCCCTTACTCAACCAATAGTATATAGAGCAGTCTAATTTTAAGGGGGCCTCTGTTTAATGATTAAAGATTTACATGAAAAAGAAACAAACCTAAAAGAGAAGAACATTAAAGAAGAGCAGGCTAACAAGATTAAAGCTTCAGATGAAACAAATCAAACGCATGTTCATGAATTTTTGGCTAGTACCAAATTAGCTGAAGAAGGAGATGACAGACATAATCATCGTTTTGCAGGCGTTACGAGTGAAGTAATTCCGAGAGGGAATAGTCATGTACATGTTCTAATGGTTAATACTGATTTTTTAGATCATCATCACGAGGTTGCAATAGAAACAGGGCCTGCTATCCGTGTTGGCGATGACAAACACGTACACTTTGTCAAAGGTACTACTACCCTTGATGATGGGCATGTGCATCCGCTAGAATTTGCTACATTGATTCAAAAGCCACTAGTATAAAGGTAGCTTAGTTCTCAGGACATAATATTTGGTTGTTTTTTCCGAAAACGGCTCTTTACATTCGATTTCTTCGCCTGTTTCTATATCAATAAATATGATTGTTACATTAAAATAGCTGCCATGTGTAAGAAACATTCATGTAAATACAGACCAGCTTGAATGATAAGATTTTCATGTTTGTTTCTTGCTAGGGAACAATAGCTATGAATTTAAAAGCCACAATTACTGAAAAGATTCAGTAATTGTGGCTTTTTTATTGTTTTCATAATGTCCCTGCCTTGTCCAAAAGTTCCCTAAATAACGGCTAAAACAGGAAAATCTTCACAATATAAACCAAAATATAACGTAAAAAAACAATTCAAAATTCTAAAAGTATATGTTAAGATAAAATATCAGTCTATTTAAAGATAAAATAAGTACATATTATTTTAAGGGGAGAAGTGGCTGTACGTATTAAATCTTAAGAAAATTTTGGGGGATAGTATGATGAAAAATTTATTAATTAAGTGGAATCAAATGAGCCTTGTTAAAAGGATCGTTATCGGTATTATTGTCGGAGTTATCTTAGCTTTAACCCTTCCTAATGCCGCAAGTGGAGTCACTATTTTAGGTTCCTTATTTGTCGGTGCATTAAAGGCAGTTGCACCAATATTAGTATTATTCTTAGTGATGCATGCCATTGCCGGTCATAAAAGTGGTAAGAAAACGAATATGAAATCGGTTCTTGTTCTTTATGGTCTTGGTACATTCCTAGCAGGGGTTGTCGCTGTTCTTGCAAGTTTTATGTTCCCAGTTACATTAACACTCAAAACAGGAGCAGAAGATCTTGCGCCACCTGAAGGTATTGTGGAAGTTGTTCAAACATTATTATTTAACTTAGTTGCGAATCCAGTTGATGCATTAGTCAATGCTAACTATATAGGTATATTAATGTGGGCAGTCGTACTTGGGATTGCATTAAAGAGTGCAAATCAAAATACGAAAGACATGTTGGGTAGTTTTTCAGATGCAATCACTAAAGTAGTACAATGGGTGATTAATTTAGCACCGCTTGGTATTATGGGGCTTATTTTTGACTCAATCGTAACAACTGGTCTTTCTGCTTTACTTGAATACGGTAGATTAATTTTAATTTTAGTTGGGTGTATGTTGTTTATCGCATTTGTAGTGCATCCGTTGCTCGTATTCATGTATACGCGAAAAAATCCTTATCCACTTGTATTATTGGTTTTAAGAGAAAGTGGTATAACTGCATTCTTTACACGTAGTTCAGCTGCGAATATTCCAGTAAATATGAAATTATGTGAAAAACTTGGTTTAGATGAGGATACTTATGCTGTATCAATCCCTCTAGGTGCTACTATCAATATGGCTGGTGCAGCCGTTACAATTGCTGTGCTAACGCTTGCAACAGTAAAAACGCTTGGTATTGAAGTTGATTTTATAACAGCAGTTATGCTAACTGTTGTAGCAGCTATCTCTGCTGCTGGTGCATCAGGTGTTGCAGGTGGATCACTTTTACTAATCCCACTAGCATGTAGTTTGTTTGGTGTTCCAAATGATGTTGCCATGCAAGTTGTTGGTGTTGGTTTTATCATCGGTGTTATTCAAGATTCTTGTGAAACTGCATTGAATTCATCTTCTGACGTACTGTTCACAGCTGCTGCTGAAGAAGCTAAAGAACGTAGATTAGGAAAACACAGCAAAGCAGTTCCTGTTAATTCTTAAAAAATAGGACAATTGAAGTTTTAAAAGCCACGATTACCGAAGATGATTCGGTGATTGTGGCTTTTTCGTTTTGTCATTTCGTACATATATATGCCTTGAATTCAAATAAATGCAATCAAAGTGTTACAATTTGGTGAACCGCTTACATAAAATATAATATTCTTTTATCAAGATGGGTAACATGTAAAAAATAGTATTTGGACATACTGAGTTAAAAATGTATACTTAGTAAGTTGGATGGTCAGACGTCCAATCTTCTAAAATTACAACTTAGTGGAGGCATTAAATTTAAATGAATTATTTAATCTCAATCGTAGGCTTAATTGTTGTTCTGGCTCTTGCCTGGGTTGCAAGTAACAATCGTAAAGAAATAAAAATTAGACCAATTATCCAGATGCTCATTATTCAAGTAATTTTAACTTTTTTATTACTGAATACGAAATTTGGATTGATACTTATTAAGGGAATCGCAGCTGGGTTTGAAAAATTACTCGAATTCGCTAATGAAGGAATCAATTTTGTATTTGGTGGCCTTGCTAACGAAGGACAAGCTCCTTTCTTCTTAACAGCTCTACTTCCTATCGTATTCATCTCAGTTCTGATAGGAATTCTGCAGCATATTAAAGTGCTTCCTTTCATTATGAAATGGATTGGGTGGGTAATCAGTAAAGTAAACGGCATGGGTAAATTAGAATCTTACAACGGAGTAGCATCTGCTATTGTTGGACAATCTGAAGTTTTTATTACCGTGAAAAAACAGCTTGGTCTATTATCTCCTCAACGTCTATATACACTTTCTGCGTCAGCGATGTCTACAGTATCGATGTCTATTGTCGGAGCTTATATGACGATGATTGAACCGAGATATGTCGTAACGGCAATCGTGATTAATTTATTTGGAGGATTCATCATTGCTTCCATCATCAATCCATACACTGTAACCGAAGAAGAAGATCTCCTTGTTGTGCAATCAGAAAAACAAAGCTTCTTCGAAATGTTGGGCGAGTATATTTTAGATGGATTCAAGGTTGTAATCATAGTTGCGGCGATGTTACTCGGATTTGTTGCACTAATGGCAGGAGTAAATACCTTATTCGATATGATATTTGGGGTCTCATTCCAACAAATTATTGGTTATGTCTTTGCCCCATTTGCGATTTTAATGGGTATCCCTGTTTCAGAATCAGTAACAGCAGGCGGTATTATGGCAACTAAATTAGTTACAAACGAATTTGTAGCGATGCTCTCATTAAATGATTTAGCGTCCAATCTGAGTGAACGATCAATCGGAATCATTTCCGTATTCCTTGTTTCCTTTGCAAACTTCTCTTCCATTGGAATCATTTCAGGTGCTGTAAAAGGTCTTCATGAAAAACAAGGAAACGTTGTAGCACGAATGGGCTTGAAACTTTTATACGGAGCAACGTTAGTGAGCGTATTATCAGCAGTTATTGTAAGCTTTATCTTATAATCAAAAAAAGAATTAACCAAAATAGAAACCAGGTCATAGTGTTTAAGCTATGTTCTGGTTTCTTTTTGTTTATATACCTAGATGATCATACAACTATCCTCTTATACTCGTTCGTCATCAATTGTTAGGTATCTTCGCTTAATACTTTCCTTTGGGAAGCTGATTGTTAATATTTCATTTTCAAAAGAGACTTTTGCTTCTTTTTCGGGGATTGTAAATGGAAGGGATACTATACGCTCTCTTCGTTGATAAAACTGTTTTCTGCCTGTGTGGGTCGGATATTTAACTTCTTCCTGAAGAGAGTCCTCCACACCTATCCTTAGCCTGTTTCCGACGATTTCCAATTGAATCTGATTCCGATTGCATCCTGGTAATTTTGCTTCAACAATCACATTCGACTCGTTTTCAAACGTGTTAACACTAAGGGGATCAGCGATAAGGTGAGTGTTCATTTGCTGAAAGAATTGATTGAAAAAAGTATCTATCTGGTTTATGAAATTCCATAGTGGTTGTTCGCTAAATCCAGATGTATTGACTAAGTGATCATTATTCCTGGTTGGCAGGTTGTCATTTTCAAATGGCATTCTTATACCTCCTTCAATTTTTGATATTCATAAATAAATTATGTAGGAGAGGAGGAATGGAGTGGGCGGTACTTACATTCTTCCGCTGGACGAGGATCTACATCTGTACATAATTACGCTGAGGGGAATTGCTCAATTGGATGACTTGATTTATTGTCAATTTGACAAATATACTTGTCAAATTGACTGGTGTTTGTTACACTTTTTTATGAGGGGGATGCTATATGAAAACTCGGCTGAAAGAACTAAGGGCAAGGGATGGGTTAAACCAAACGCAGCTTGCCAAGCTTACTAAAGTTTCAAGGCAAACGATTAGTTTAATTGAACGGGAAGAATTTATACCTTCCTTATTAATTGCTGCTCGAATTGCACGTGTTTTTAATGAACCTGTGGAAAGTATATTTCTGATAGAGGAGGATGAGTTATAAATGAAAACAGTGATCCAACTTATATTTAGCGGTGTAGTTGGTTTTGTAGTGGTTACACTTATGCTAAATAATTTCACGGTAGACTTTTTCGAATATGCGGATGCTATAGTTTTTACATTATTGTTTATCATTTTCATATTGTTAGTTATTAGCTTTATATTGTATTTGCAAGTGAAAAAACTACATCACACTGAAGCGGATGGGGACGAAGAAGATGAAGTGGATTTGTTGATATATAAAAAATTTGCTGATTACTCATTTTTTGTTCAGTCTAGTATTGTACTTTCGGTGTTGGTTTTATGTACAACCGTTATTACATCACAAAGTATCTTCTTCACGATTATTGCCATAGTTACTATGATTCTAAGTTATTTATTTACGATTTACATGACAAACTTAATACGATTAATATATCCTGAACGTAAGATACCGAAAGTTACAGATTCAAAGTATGATGAAAAACTGTTAGAAATATCGGATGAAGGTGAAAAACATGTTATGTTCATTGGATTCTATAAATCCTATCATTTAATGAATGTTGCTTTATTCATTGCCATTGTACTTGCTACTTTGTATTCCATTTCTACGGATCATTCTCAGCTGTTCTCCATAATTGCCATGAGTATTGTATTAATAATTGTAAATGGGAAGTATTGTTTTACCATTCGAAATAAATGAGATTGTACTGCTGAGAAACGATTTCTATTGACAATTAATTGCTTACAGGTGTTATTTGGTTACTCTTACTCTCAGTACGCTAAGCAGCGGTGATGGCTCATCGCTCACCCTGCGGAAAGCGTCCGTCTGTAGCGGAAATCATAGCGGTCAACAAAGTATTTTCTGAGTCCATTTTATAATAAAAGGGAGGAGAATTTATGAAAAAGAGAGTGTTTCTCTATTTGTTAGGATTAGCAATGTTTATTGTTGGTTTTTATTTATTTAAACAATGGAATATGATTGGTAGTGTTCTAATGGTGCTTGGAGGTGGAACTTTAGTCACTGCTGCTTCATCAAAGTAATCGCCTGTTGTATTCTTACTTAGCACTATAGCCAAATAAAAAAGCACTATCTCCAAGGAGATAATGCCTTTTTTCTAAAGAATTCTTTGTTCCTAAAGAACTCTTGCGGGTTTGGCACCCATTAATGTCGACTAACCTAATAATCGATAGTATGGATGTCAAAACATATTTATTACTAGAGACTTAGTATAGCACAAATGATTTCAATAAACAATATTTTTATGGGGAAATTGTACATGGATTCTTAAAGAGGTGGTATAATAACACATTGAGGTAGATTGGGATTCATGAATCTAATAGAACGAAAAAGTATTTAATGCTTCTTCGATACTTAAATAATAACGCCATCGGAGGTGTCGATTTGAATAAAAAATGGACAATAGATCAAATTAGAGATTATGTCAATAAGAATTCAGAATGTACATTGCTTTCATCTGAATATATAGGGTATTCACAAAAACTACAGTTTAAATGTTCTTGCGGAACCCTTTTTGAAAAAACCTTAACAAAATTTAAAGGTAGCAATCAGAAAAAATGTTCTAATTGTTTAGAACCTAGAACCCCACGTTAAATTTTTGTCGGTTTAAAAAGTCGCTCCACATTCTGCTAAGTCAGAAGTTGGGCGACTTTTTATATATTAGAAAAAAGATTAATAGAAATAAGATATAATCGTTTTAAGAGTATTCTTTAACTCTTAAAGAAGGGGATTGCTTAACGTGATTAGACTAATTAAAAAGACAAGTAATGAGACGTTCTATTGTCAAGTTTGGAAAGTGGAGAAGAATATTCACATACTGTCTGGCACTCTAGGGTTTAGTGGTGAAGAGGAAGAAATCCCACTCAGGTTATTTGAAAGCTCCAAAAAAGTTATGAAAAAATTAGCTACAGAGAAGGCGAATCAGGGCTATGAATATGTTGATGCAGAGTCGTTGATCAAATTAGCTGTACAATATCGTTATGAAGAGGAAGAGCAATTCGAAGAGGCCGAGGAAAAGAGTTTATTTGTGGACGATTTATTAGACGAAGCTTTGCACTCAACTGGAAATGGGGAGTACGATGGTTCAGAAATTGGTGATGGTGCTGGGATTACTTTTTGCTTCGTAATAGATGTTGAAATAGCATTGGAAACAATAATGAAAGAGCTATCTAAACACAATGTACTAGAGGGAGCTGAAATAGCCTTTTTAAATGGAGAAGGTGCATATGTTTCGCTTTATCCAGAAGGTGCAGTTTTTGAGCTTGTATAAATTCTTGGGGAACAAGGGCTAGGAACGCCACCTCTTATGGAAGGCAATCTAAATTCGCCGCGTCCTGCTCCTGCGCGAAGCTCGTCGCAAAAGTTCTGTGCTCCTGCGCGAAGCTCGTCGCAAAAGTTCTGTGCTCCTGCGCGAAGCTCGTCGCAAAAGTTCTGTGCTCCTGCGCAAAGCTCGTCGCAAAAGTTCTGTGCTCCTGCGCGAAGCTCGTCGCAAAAGTTCTGTGCTCCTGCGCAAAGCTCGTCGCAAAAGTTCTGTGCCCCTGCGCAAAGTTCATCGCAAAAGAAGTTTTGCGGTAACGATTGCATGATCCACGTCCTGTGGGACTCGGGCGCCTTCGATACCAACATCGTGTTGGCCTGAGGAGGCTGAAGCCAAGCCCACGCCAAAGTGAAGTGTTGGTCCTTGCTGAATTTGATATACCACTCTATGCATCTGAAATTGGGATTATCTACAGTCTGAAGCGTACAATTTAATGCCCGCTTTCCTTTGACTAAAAGAGCGGCTAGTTACGATATTCAAAGCCCACATTATTAAAAAAATGGTATCTGGATGCGGGTTTTATTGCCTGATATGCCAAAAAGCTGATACGGTTTGTTCTCGCATTATCAAAACATTGCTCATAATTGGTTATTTGTCCTTACCAGTGACTATAATTACTGGGGTATCATTGTTGCTGATGTATGTGGGCAGTACTTGCTCCTGGTTATTTTTTGCATAGAACTCTTCTTGGAGGGCAATATTCGCCTCAGTTGCAGAGCTAGCTCCTTTTCTGTAAATAAGTTTATTGTCCTCATTCATTATTTCATTCAACTCAATATTTGCTTCAGCTGTTTCCATATTTTGAAACTCATTTTTTTTCATTTTCTTCACTCCTATTACTTTTTAGTATGTAACGAATAGAGAGGAAAATACGATATGTATCGAATTTCTTGTCAAACTAAATTCACTTCCCCGAAAAAGAGTGAAGTAAAAACCAGACCATAGAGTTAGCTAAGGCCTGGTTTAATATGTTCACATTAAGATGATGCTTCTCACTCAGCTACTTGATTCATCCGCTGTTTCTTAGACTTTTTAAAATAAAGTAATTCATATATACATGGAATTACAATCAACGTCAGAAGAGTTGCCATAGCTAACCCACCAATAACAACAATAGCAAGACTTTGTGATACTAAACTTCCTGATTCGGCTTGCTTCATTAATAATGGAAGCATTGCACAGATCGTCGCAATTGCGGTCATGAATATTGGTCTCATTCTTGTTGCTGTTGCTTCGACAAGTGCATCACGAATAATCATTTTTTGTTCATTTTGTTTCACTCGGTCTAATAATACAATCGCATTTGTTACGACGATTCCAATTAGCATTAATGCTCCAAGAAGAGCTGTAATATCAACTGATATTCCGCTAATAAGGATACCTAAAATGGCTCCAATCGCAGCAAGTGGTAATGAGCAAAGAATAGCAATTGGTGCTTTGATTGATTTAAATGTGATTACCATTATTAAGAATACAATTCCAATCGATACAAGCATAATAAGGAATAAATCTGTAAAGTCTTCTGCTTGTTGGCTACTTGAACCACCGATAAGAACGTCTACATTCACTGGTATATCCATACCTTCATTGCTCTCATTATCGCCGAAAATTTCGAGATTTACTGCGCTAGAGATTTCTGATAGCTTTGTAGGATCTACGGAAGCTGTTACTCGAAGGTAGGTATCTCCGTCTTTATGGAACTGATTAGTTGATCGTTCTTCACTTTGTAATGTTGCAATCGATGATACAGGGACAAGACCTGTATCGGTCATAACTTGGATCTTTTCCAAGTCTTCTGGTGTTTTCGTATCAAGGAGCGGTTCCAAGAATACCGTTTTTTGTTTATCATTTAAACTAATAGTTCCGATTGGTGTTTTATTTAACATGACACCTAACTGTTGTGCAACTTGTTCTGTGTTTCCTTTTGTCGGGTCAACTACAAGTGAGTGTACCGTTTTCTTTTCGTCTTGATTGGTCGTTACTTCTTCTACACCTTCAATATTCTGCACTTTTTCTTTTATAGCTGTTGCTACTTCTTCTAAATCCGTTACATTTTCACCAACGACATCGATTGTAATATTTGCACTTGCTCCACCCATCATAAAGGAGGCTGCAGTTAATTCTAAAATAGCATCGGGATAGTCATCTTTTTTCTTTTCCATCTCATTGATGATATGTTCGGTATCTTTTTTATCATGCAATAAAATACTGAAGGATGCTTCTGTTGGTGAACCAACATAGCCATATTGAGCTGCTTCTGCTGGTGAACCTACTTGTGAAAACACATGTTGCACTTCATCTATCGCTAGAATAGATGATTCTAGTTCCAATGTCTTTTCTTTTACTTCTTCTATTGGTGTATCATTTGGGTAACTAAGTGTTGCCATAACATAGTCAGCTGAAGAATTATCAACTGCACCTTTAGGAATGACAAAATAAGTACCGATTGATCCGAAGAATAGAAGGATTGAAATTGTAAAGACAATCCATTTATGGTTTAAGGACCACGTAACTAGTTTTGGAAAACGAACAGCTGGCTTATGTTCAGGCATCTTTGTATTCTTTAATAATCCTGCACTCATTACTGGAACAACAGTTAACGCTACAAGCAATGATGCAAGCAAGGAATACGTAACCGTTAAGGCAAATGGTAATAGGAATTCTTGTAAACCACCATTCAATAAGCTCATAGGTAAGAATACGGCTACAGTCGTTAATGTAGAAGCAGTAATTGCGACACCTACTTGCTTCGTTGCGTCAATAATCATTTGGACGGAAAATTTCTCTGTTTGCATTTTGCGGAAAATATTCTCGATTACGACTATACTGTCGTCCACTAGACGTCCAACTGCAACAGCGACACCGCCAAGCGTTAATATATTCAGTGTTACTCCAGACATCGACAGTAGGAATAATGTAAAACATAGCGATAAAGGAATCGATACAATTGTAATAAAAGTAGTACGTATATTTCGTAAAAAGAGCATAATGACAATCGTTGCAAATAGTGCACCAAGAAGCACTTCTTTTATCATCGTATGAACCGAATTTTTAACTAAATCAGCTGAGGATACGTAAATTACAGATTCTTGCTGAGCATATTTTTCATTGATTTCCTTTGTTACTTTTTCAACTTCTTTGCTAATTGTTACAGCATTAGATTGACTGTCTTTCGTAATGCTAATGTCTAAGCTATCTTTTCCGTTAAAACGGCTAATGAAATTCGTATCTTTTGTTTCTTCAATCGTGGCGATGTCGCTAAGCGCTACATTAGGAGCTACTGTTAATCCTTTTAGTTTTTCAATGCTTGTGACATCCCCGATTACTTTAATATTGCTCGTTTTACCGTCAATTGTCTTTTCTCCAACAGCAACCGCAGTATTTTGACCTTGAAGTATACCCATAACGGCTTGAAGAGGAATTTGATGTTCAGCCAATTTTTCTTCATCAATCTTCACAGAAATAATGGAATCTGTAACTCCATATACATCAACATTAGAGACCCCTTTGATCTCTTGATATAGAGATTTAAGCTCATCTTTTGCGAAATCCATGTTTTCTGTTGTCAAACCATCATCAAATGTAACGGCAAGGTTGACAATTGGAATCATGGAAGTATTTAGCTGTGATATAGTGGGTTTAGATATATAGGGAGGAAATGCCACATTGCTAATCACATCCTGTACATCCTGTTTCGCTTGCTTCATATCAGATCCTGCCTCGAAGAACAGGTCTACTTTTGAAAAACCATCTCCGGTTGTAGAATAAACGGATGTTTTTCCATTTATTCCTGTAACAGCTCTTTCAATTGGTATAGTCACTTCCGACTCCATTGTTTTGGAGTCAGTACCATGACCCATAGAAATTATAGTCACTTGCGGATTATCCGCAGCGGGTAAAAATTCCATTGGTAGTCTAAAATAACTGACAACACCTATCACTAATATTAATATCGTTAATACAGCGACAGCGGCCCTGTTACCAAAAGCCCATTTAGTAAACGTCGACATAGAAATAATTCCTCCTAAAAATAACAATTTTGCACCAATAAAAATGAAAAAAAAACAGATTTGTAGAAAACTTTAAAAATTTTGCGGAATTTAATGTTTATAAAAGCTCCTTTCTAACGTTTAAGTTCTTATTTCATTGTATGAAATAGAAAAATGTTCCACATTGATCCTTAGAATTAACTTTTTCTACGACCTGAGACCTAGAAGGAAGTAAAATGCTGTTGCTGATGACTTAGGGGGAAGGCATTTACTTATTTTTTTGTTTTTTGATAAAAATAAACTATTACTCTTTATCATTAGTACGTAATTTTCATTTTATTATTGTATGTTATTATTTTCCTATATAGGAGTGAGATAAATGAACAAGTTTACGATCAGTTCTATTGGGGCAGTGCATAATGCACGTAAAACTCCAGAAGACGATTATTGGGGTGATGTAATTTCAGAAATAAAGTTAAATAATGAATGGAGTATGAGCAGTTTGGATGGAATTGAGTCTTTCAGCCATTTGGAAATTCTTTTTCTTTTTCACCTTGTAACAAACGACATAATTCAATATTCATCTAGACATCCTAGAAATAACGAAGCGTATCCGAAAGTCGGCATTTTTGCCCAAAGAGGAAAAAATAGGCCAAATAAAATTGGACTAACAGTTGTAGAACTAATTAAACGAGAAGATAATTGTTTAACGGTTAGAGGGTTAGACGCAATAGATGGTACGCCTATAATCGATATCAAGCCTGTGATGAACGAATTCTTACCAAAAGGAGAAATAATACAACCACAGTGGGCGACTGATTTGATGGCTATCTATTGGGAATAAGTAGAACTTGCCTAAAATTTGTTATAGTGTTCAGTGAGTCTAGTTGTGGCTATAATGAAGGCAGAATGATTTTGGGTGAAAGTCTTGATATGAGTAAATTTCGAAGGAGTAATGCACGGTGAGTTTTATTACATCATTATTTGATTCACATGTTGAATTATATATTAGATTAATTATAGCGACGGTTGTCGGTTTTTTTATTGGTTTAGAAAGAGCTATTAAAGATAAGCCCGCAGGTATTAGAACACACATATTAGTATGTTTAGGATCGACACTAGCGATGGCTTTATCAACTTTAAACCATGGTCCATATATGGATCCTATGCGATTAGCAGCCCAAGTAATTAGTGGTATTGGTTTTCTTGGCGCAGGCGTAATTTGGATTGATAAGGGTAATGTTAAACGGGGACTTACTACTGCTGCAAATCTTTGGATTACTGCGTGTGTCGGTTTGACAATAGGTTATGGAGCATATGATTTAGCCATTATCACTGCAATATTAATGTTTATTGCGATGAACTTACCAAAGCTTGTGGTAAAGATGGGGATATTACCATCAAGAGAGCAAGATGATGATAGTGATGGGGAGTAGTCTATCGGTTTAAATCTGACTAATATAGCAAAAGCTACAATTACCGTAATTAGCGGTATTGTAGCTTTTTTATGATGATCTAAACACATGAGCAGTTATAGAATAGGAGATGGAAGCAATAGAAAAAATTAGTAAAGATGCAATTACTCAAAGAAGTAATCAAAATCAGAAATTAATGGATGATTGGGTAACATATTATCGCGCTTTTACTGCTGAAGGGAAAAATGCCTCCTATATTCCAGCTTTAGAAAATGCGGACTCAATGCATCTAGGTATTACAATAATCGAGCCAAATGGGACTATTCTAAAGTCCGGAGATTCAGATGTTACGTTTACATTACAAAGCGTTTCCAAAGTAATCAGTTTTATAGTGGCATGTATGCATCATGGGATTCCATATGTATTGGAAAGGGTTGATCTAGAACCAACTGGTGATCCGTTTGACTCGATTATTCGTTTAGAAATGCATAAACTAGGAAAGCCATTAAACCCTATGATTAACGCAGGAGCAATAGCCGTTTCTGCGATTCTTCCAGGACATAATCCGGCAGCCAAGTTAGAGTCCATATTGGTCTTATTGGAAAAAATGCTAGGGAAAACTCTTATATATAGTGAAGAAGTATTCCGTTCAGAATGGGAAACGGCAAATCGAAATAGAGCACTCGCCTATTATTTAAAAGAAACAGGCTATTTAGAAATAGCGGTAGAGGAAGCATTAGAGGTTTATTTGAAGCAATGTTCGATTGAAGTAACGACAGAAGACATTGCTTTAATGGGGTTAATTTTAGCACTTGATGGTTATCATCCGATTCGTAAAGAACAAATACTTCCTAAAGAAGTTGCTAGATTAGCAAAAAGCCTAATGCTTACTTGTGGAGTATATAATAACTCAGGTCGATTTGCTGCATTCATTGGAATTCCAACAAAGACTGGGGTTTCAGGGGGAATTATGTCGGCTGTACCTCCACGTGTTAGAGAAGAAGGATCTCCTTTACTAGAAGGTTGTGGGATAGGTATTTATGGGCCAGCTATAGACGAGTTTGGAAGTAGTGTGGCTGGTGTATATTTACTAGAGAAAATAGCTAAAACATGGGATTTAAGTATTTTCTGAAATTTATAGGTTAAAGGCTCTACAAATTACGAATAGTGTAATTTGTAGAGCCTTTTAAAGTCGTAATTAACTTCATATATAGGAAGTTCGCCTTGCAATTTCTTCTGCAATTTTTAAACCATGAAGGCGTCCATCTTCAATATAAACACGATTTGTTATGCCGCTTGTAACAACTCCAGATAGAAAAACGTTTTCGACATTTGATTCATACGTCTTTGGATTAAAGGAGGGTACTAATGTAGAAGATTCTGTTTGAATTCCGATACTTTGAAGCAGTGTAATATTTGGTTGGTATCCGATGAGGGAAAATTACATAGTCATTTTGTATTGTAACTGTTCCTTCAGGAGAATTGAATATACTTGTGCGAAAAATTATATTGAACAAACATAACTACTATATTAAATTTCGCATTTTCCTAATTATAGGAAATTCTTTATCTTACCTTTCATTTTTATATTGCTACCAGAGGTAAAGAAACATATAATCAAAATTAGTTAAATCTGATTTTATAAAATATTTAGAATTATATTATTTAATTGTTGTTGGTAATTCTATACGCATATCCGTGTTACCTTTCGGATAAAACGTGTTACGGCATGAAAATTTACTTTAAAGGAGGCGGCAAAATGCAAGATATATCATTAAAAAGATTCGGAGTTTCAATGGAAGGGAAATTGCTTCGGAAGTTTGACGATTTAGTCAAACAGAAAGGCTATGAAAATCGTTCGGAGGCCGTTCGCGATCTTGTTCGTGAGGCAATTGTTCAACAATCATGGGAAGATAGTGAGCAAATTATTGCAGGAAGTATTCTTTTATTCTATAACCATCACCAACGAAATTTGCTAGAAGAAATGACGAAAATTCAGCATAGCGTTCACGACGTCATCCTTGCAACGACACATTTCCATTTGGATCATGATAGCTGTCTAGAACTAATTGTTGTTAAAGGAAAAGTGAAAGAAGTTCAAGAGCTTAGTAATAAGCTAACGAGTTTAAAAGGTGTAGGATACGGAAGTTTTACAGTGGCACCAGTAGCACAGTTGTAAGTTTACCAAGCATAACAATTAAAGGAGAATGATATATGACAAAGAAAATTTTCAGGTTAATAGTAATAGCTGTGTTCACTTGCTCCATTATATTGGCAGGTTGTTCAACATCAAAATCTAGTCAAAATAATGATAACAATGAAGTTAGTCCAAAAGATGAGCTTGTATTGGCATTTGGATCTGAACCTGAAACAGGATTTGATCCAGCAACTGGGTGGGGACGTTATGGTTCACCACTATTTCAAAGTACACTTTTAAAAAGAGATGACAAACTTAATATTGTAAATGATCTTGCAACAAGCTATGAAGTAAATGATGATGGAAAAGTTTGGACAGTGAAACTAAGAGATGATGTAAAATTTTCAGATGCTGAGCCATTAACAGCAGAAGACGTGAAATTTACATTTGATACAGCGGCGAATAATGGCTCGATAGTCGATTTGAATGGATTGGAAAAAGTAGAAGCAGTTGATAGTACTACCGTTAAGTTCACACTCAAGGAAGCGCGATCAACATTTGTTAATAATCTAGTTGCAACTGGTATTGTCCCAAAGCATGCATATGGTGAAAATTATGCCGAAAATCCTGTAGGATCAGGACCTTTTCAGCTCGTACAGTGGGACAAAGGACAGCAAATAATCGTTAAAGAAAACCCTGAATACTATGGCAAAAAGCCGTACTTTAAAAAAGTTACTTTTGTATTTTTAAATGAGGACTCTGCCTTTGCAGCTGCTCAAGCGGGAACAGTTGATCTTGCCTACATCCCAGCTGCATTTAGTAAACAGAACGTGACTGGTATGAAACTAGAAGCAGTAAAAACGGTAGATAATCGTGGAATCGTATTTCCTTACGTGAAGTCAGGTAATTTTACAGAAGATGGCTTACCAATTGGTAATGACGTAACAGCAGATTCAGCCATTCGACATGCTATTAATATTGCAATGGATCGAAAAGCTCTAATTGAAGGTATATTAGAAGGATACGGTTCTCCAGCTTACACTTCAGTTGATGGTCTTCCTTGGTGGAATCCAGATACAGTTATCGAAGATGCTGATGCAGACGGGGCGCGTAAACTACTAGAAGAAGCAGGATGGAAAGATACAGACGGTGATGGAATTCTTGAAAAAGACAATATAAAAGCAGAATTCACTCTCTATTACGTAGCGGATGATGCGATAAGACAATCCCTTGCCATTTCCGTTGCAGATATGATGAAACCACTCGGTATTCATATAAAGGTAGAAAGCGGTAGTTGGGATATTATTGGACAAAAGATGTATTCCGAAGCTGTTCTTATGGGATGGGGAAGCCATGACCCACATGAAATGTACAACATCTATGGTGGTGCTAATGCTGGGGTAGATTACTATAATACAGGCTTTTACAAAAATGATACAGTGGATGGATATTTTAAACAGGCTCTTCAAGCTAAAAGTGAAGCAGAAGCAAATGAGTTTTGGCAAAAAGCACAATGGGATGGAACGACTGGTTTAAGTGCAAAGGGAGATGCTCCTTGGGCATGGTTAGTTAACATCGATCACTTGTACTTAATGAAAGAAGATCTTGATATTGGAGAACAAAGAATCCATGTACATGGACACGGATGGCCTGCAACTGACAATATTGTTGACTGGAAATGGAGTAAGTAAACTTGCGTAAAAATGTTGGGAGAAAGATTGGAATCTTTCTATTGTTGAAAGGTTTAAGAATGCTTACATTATTAGTAGCTATCTGTTTCATATCGTTTTTGTTAGTAAAAAACTCTCCGATTGATCCAATACAAGCCTACATTGGAGCGGATATGTTAAAAGTAGGACCAGAGCAGCGAGAGAAGATAGCAGAGTATTGGGGGGTTGATCAACCAGTTATGGTGCAGTTTTTGAATTGGGGATCTGCACTACTTGCTGGTGATTTAGGTACTTCCATGATTTTTCGTCGTCCGGTAGCAGATGTTATTGGAGAACGATTTATAAACTCACTTGTCTTAATGTTAACAGCATGGGTTTTATCAGGAGTGATTGGTTTTGTCATGGGTGTTGTGTCTGCCATGAAAAAGGATACTTGGATTGATCGAATAATTAAATGGTATTGTTACACGCTTGCATCTACCCCTACCTTTTGGATGGGACTTCTAATGCTCATCGTGTTTGCTGTATGGCTCGGCTGGTTTCCAATCGGATTGGGTGTACCAGTCGGAGTTCTCGCAGAAGATGTGACCATAGCAAATCGAATAGAGCATCTTATACTTCCAGCGGTTACACTTAGTATTATTGGCGTTGCAAATGTTGCATTGCATACGCGTCAGAAGCTAGTAGAAGTGCTTGCGAGTGATTATGTGTTGTTTGCGAGAGCTAGAGGGGAACGCGGTTTCACTTTGTTTTGGAGACATGGCTTACGTAATGTTGCATTGCCAGCGATCACTTTACAATTTGCCGCTTTTAGTGAATTGTTTGGTGGTGCCGTGCTTGCAGAGCAAGTATTTTCGTATCCAGGTCTCGGACAAGCGACGGTCGAAGCGGGTCTTAGGGGAGACGTTCCTCTTTTATTAGGATTAGTCATATTTAGTACATTCTTTGTGTTTGCAGGAAACTTAATTGCCGATTTGATCTATTATGTTGTGGATCCGAGAACAAGGGAGAGTAGAATGCTATGATTCCAAGTCTCAAAGTTAGAAATAAAGAAGAAAGTCGATTTTTCTTAAATCGAAGACAAAGGAAGTTCATTACAAGTATTCTTTCGGCAATACTTTTGGTAACTGTTGTTGTGGTAGGAGTTTTACTCGATGAGGAGAGGATTGCAACGAATCTTATTACCCGTAATTTGGCCCCGTCTTTAGATCATCCTTTTGGTACGGATTGGCTAGGAAGAGATATGTTTGCCAGAACAATTATGGGGCTTTCATTGAGTGTGGGAGTTGGATTGATCGGAGCAATTGGCAGTACGTCCATTGCTCTTATTCTTGGTATGGCTGCAGCAACAATGGGAAAAGTAGCAGATCGTCTAATTTCATGGCTAATCGATCTTTTCTTGAGTGTTCCTCATCTTGTAACCCTTATTCTTATAGCGTTTACATTTGGAGGAGGATTTAAAGGTATTGTCATCGGTCTAATGTTAACCCATTGGCCAAGCTTAGCTCGGGTCATTAGAGCAGAAGTTATGCAAATTCGCTCTGCAGAATATGTTCAGATCTCTCGGCAGATGGGGAAATCTAAGTGGTGGATTGCTGTTCATCATATACTTCCTCATTTGACTCCACAAATCTTAATCGGCTTTATGTTGATGTTCCCCCATGTGATTTTACATGAATCTGCCGTAACATTTATAGGTTTAGGGCTGTCTCCACACGAGCCGGCTATTGGCATTATTTTGTCAGAATCCATGAAGTATTTGTCTGCAGGTATGTGGTGGCTTGCCTTTTTCCCCGGACTTTGCTTACTCCTTATTGTTCAGGCATTTGATCGAATTGGAGAAAACTTTAGATTACTAATGGATCCTACGAAAAGTAACGACTAAAATAAGGAGGGAAAAAATGCCTATCCTTGAAGTAGAAAACTTATCTATATCTTTTAATCAATATACAAGTAGTTTTAAACAGAATAATATACAAGTGATCTCCAGTTTAAATGTATCGCTAGAAGAAGGAGAAATTCTTGCAGTTGTAGGAGCGAGCGGTTCTGGTAAGAGTTTACTTGCTCATGCTATTCTCGGAATACTTCCAGATAATGCGACAATAAGTGGAACCATTTATTATAACGGCGAAGTGCTCACCGCTTCTAAGCAAGCATCGTTACGCGGGAAAGAAGTTGCCTTTATTCCACAATCGACAAACTACTTAGACCCGCTTATGCGCGTAGGAAATCAAGTTCGTACTTCCGTAAAAACGGGAGACGCGACTGCAGCACAGAGAGCGGTTTTTAAACGACTTCACTTACAACCAACTGTAGAGAACATGTATCCCTTCCAGCTTTCTGGGGGAATGGCACGAAGAACGCTTCTGTCTACGGCAATCGTAAGTGATGCGAAAGTAATTATTGCGGACGAGCCTACGCCGGGACTAGATCCAGTTGTTATGAAAGAAGCGCTAAATAATTTCAGGGAATTTGCAGACAATGGATGTGCGGTTATGCTAATTACACATGATATTGAATCCGCTTTAACGATTGCAGATAAAATCGCAGTGTTTTATGCAGGTACGACGGTCGAGGTAGCTCCTGTAGAAGATTTTACCGGAGATGGTGAAGCATTACGGCATCCTTATAGTAAGGCATTATGGAGAGCATTACCTCAAAATGATTTTATACCAATCCCAGGTTCGCAGCCTCATCCAAGTGCTTTGCCAACTGGTTGTTTGTTTGCACCACGTTGTAAAGAGGCAATACTTGAGTGCGGAAAAAAGCAGCCGGAGATGCGAAACTTACGTAATGGAATGGTGAGGTGTATCCATGCAACTTGAAGCAAAAAATATTGGATTTCGATACGACAATGGGCCATGGTTATTTCAAAATACCAATTTAACCGTGGAACCAGGAGAAATTGTAGGGCTCACAGGGCCAAGTGGTAGAGGTAAAACAACTCTTTGTCGTATCCTATCGGGATATGAAAAGCCTCTAGAAGGGAATGTAACAATTGGTGGTCTGCCAATTTCCTCGAAAGGGGTTCACCCAGTTCAATTAGTTTTCCAACATCCAGAAAAAGCGGTAAATCCACGATGGAAAATGGAGAAGGTGCTAAGCGAAGGAGGAAAACTAGACGAAGAACTGTTCGATTTATTAGGAATTGAGCAGGAATGGCTAACTCGCTGGCCTAATGAGCTATCAGGAGGTGAGCTACAACGATTTTGCGTAGCAAGAGCACTGGGACCTAGTACCCGTTTTCTTATTGCAGATGAAATGACGACCATGCTAGACGCAATCACCCAAGCTCAAATTTGGCAAGCTGTTCTGGAAATGGCTACAAAGAGAGAGATGGGAATAATTGTTGTCAGCCATGAAGCTAAATTGGTTGGAAGACTTTGTGATCGGGTGGTGAAGTTTTAAACTACATAATCAATAATATATTAACTTTGAGTCGTCCTAACATGAAAATGTAGGACGTTTTTTTATTCTCGACCAAATAACTTATGTGAAAGATAGTAATGACATCCTGTGTTAGAGCGTATATATACTTGACGAGAAGAAAGTATTAGTTACAGGAGCAGCAGGATTTATCGGTTCATATGTTGTACATGCATTAGTGAAAGAAAGCTTTACAGTAATAGTTGTAGAAAATTTATCGAACTCAAAAATAATTTTAAAACAGAATGGAGGATCATTTGGAGCTTATTCTGATTAAGTCGTATAACCATTTTAAATTCTTTGAAAAAGACTGGATTACTATTTTAGATGAAAACCAAAACACAAATCCATTCATTGAATATGAAAATGTTAGTAATTGGTTGAAGCATTCAGATGGCAAAACCGAAATAGAAATATATGCCGTTAAAGAACATAATCGTGTTATTGCTTTTTTTCCATTTCAATTGAAAAAAACTTGGTTTGGCAATGTCTTTCAGTTTCTTACTGTTGGCGATACTTATTATGTGGACATCATTGCTAGAAATAGAGACATGAAACGGATTATTATGTATGGTTTAGATAATATAATTAGTCAAAAGAAGAATGCCGTATTTCTTTTACAGGGTAAAGTAGAAGGTGGAGCCACGTTTGATAATTTATCGGATTACTTGCGAGCGAGGAATCTAAAGGAGCAAACAGCTCAAATGATAACTAGCGAAGAGGAGGTAGATGAAAACAGAAGGAAAATTATTTTTTCTACTAATACAGTCAAAGCAAAAACATATCTTAACCTCTTATTATTAAAAGAAAAGGTTAAGACCATGCGAATCAATAGAGTGAGTGCAAAAGTAAAGCGATAGCAAACTAACAAAAATTGAAGAAGAATTTGTAATGAAAATTAGTTCATAAAAACCACGAAGGGAGTACTATTTTCCTTTGTGGTTTTACTTCATCCCAAATTCCCGATGTAATTGAACAATCTCCACATCTTCATTTCTTTTGCCAGTGATCAAATCCCTTAAAATAATAGATCCTAACATACTATATACCGTGCCATTTCCCCCATAGCCTAACAAATAATAATGATTATTTTTAGTTGGGTGTTCTCCGATAAATGGTAGATTATCGATGGACTCCCCAAAACTCGCAGCGTAAGCATAGTCGATTTTCATTTCATAATTCGGAAATAGCTTTTTCGTTTGTTTTAATAAGTTGTTTGCGCGTTTCATAATTAATTCATCTGAAAAAGGGGCTTCTGGTTTGTCCTCATCTAATCCACCTGCGATTATTCTGCCATCTGCGGTTGATCGAATATATAGATATGGACGTTTCGTTTCCCAAATAAGGGCCTTCTTATGCCAGTCAGATAAATCTTTTATTGGATTACTAACAAATACATACGAGCGGTTAATATCTGCACCAATTCGTTTACCAACAGGCGTCGTTTCATAGCCAGTCGTATAAACTATATGTTTGGCATGAAATGATTGGCCGGAAGTACGAATCTCCAGAATATCATTTTCTTTCAGTACATCTAGTACGTCCACATAGGGAAAAGGATGTACTCCGAGGGCTTCAACTTCTCTTAAAAGTCCTTGTACAAATTTTAATGGATTTATTTCTGCATCACTGAAGGTAACTAAAGCACCTAACTTTGAAAATGGAAACTTTTCTTCTATATCATTTTGTTCGAAATAGTCACATGGAAATCCATACTTTTTCAAAGTAGCGTATTCATCTTTAATTTTTTCCATGTCTTTTTCATCGCTCGCATTACAAATACTAGGTCTACGAATAAAATTTGCATCTATATGTAGTCGATTTACTATTTTTTCAATGTCATCTACCGCTTCATAACAAAGCTTATAAAAGCGAACAGCCTCTTGCTCACCAATTTGCTCTATCAATTTATGTAGCATAATATCATTTGAATACTGGAGTAAACCTGTATTTGCACTAGTGCTACCAGAGCCAAACTCCCGTTTATCTAGTATCGCAACAGACAATCCAGCTTCTACTAGAGCAAGGGCTGTTAAAGCGCCGGACATGCCTGCACCGACGATTACTACATCATATAGATCAAGTTTTTCATTCGTAACTTTTGGTTTAAAGGGAGCAGTTGTTGTTGGCCAATAAAGTGTTCCATTATGTATTTTCATCACTAAAACTCCTACAATATATTTCTAGTTATATACCCATATTCTTATGATTAAACTCATACATGTTATACTTATAATGAATTAATGAAAAAGGATGTTGAAGATGACTCAGGATAAACCACATGTACTAATAGTAGATGGAATGGCACTATTATTTCGCTCATTTTTTGCTACGGCGATGTCAGGAAACTATTTTAAGAATGATAAAGGGGTTCCAACAAATGCAGTGCAAGGATTTGCTCGTCACGTATTAGCTGCTCAAAATTTAATCCAGCCTACGCATATGGCAATATGTTGGGATAAAGGAGCGCACACATTTCGTAATGAACTTTACGATGGATACAAAGCAAACCGTCCGAAGCCAGCAGAAGAACTAATCCCTCAATTTGATATGGCACAAGATTTGTCAAAGCATTTAGGATGGATGAACTTTGGAATTGTTGGGATGGAGGCAGATGATACAATCGCTTCGATTACACATAAATGGCAAGATGATGCGAAATTCACGATAGTTAGTGGAGATAAGGATTTATTGCAATTATTGCACCCATCTACGGAAATCGCTTTTACGAAAAAAGGATTTACAATCTATGATGTTTACAATGAAGCACGTTTTATAGAAGAGTACGGGATCTCGCCATTGTTATTCCCTGATGTAAAAGCATTCATGGGTGACACTAGCGATGGCTATGCTGGAGTAAAAGGAATTGGACCGAAAACAGCATTGCAACTAGTACAAACATATGGAACAGTAGAAAAAGTAATTGAATCGCTTCCTTTACTGAAAGCTGGCCAACGAACGAAAATTGAAACGGACTTAGAAATGTTGAAATTATCGAAAGAACTTGCAACGATTAGAAGAGATGTCCCGATAGAAGCAGAATTAGATCACTTGATTGTACAGGATATTGCATCTACGAAATTCGATTATTTGTATGAGCATGGCTATACGATTTTGGCGAGACAACTTCAAAAATAAATGTTAGATGTCGGTGTAACTCGAATGAAAGTTAATATCGATGCGTTTTGGCTATAGGGAACTTTGCGAATTTTGCTTTCACGATTTCGACCACCATTATCATGAATAATTAAAACAAGTTCATCGTTTGCCATTTCATATCCGATAAGGGGTACCCAGTGATAAGCGAAAGTCGATTTTTTGTTCCACTGTAATGAAAAGTATTTATCGAATTTGAGTGCAACTAGTCGCCCGTTTTTAAGCTCATTTAGTGCTGTATGAAGGGAACATTTTTCAATTTGCCAATTCGGACCGAGTATTTTGCGCATATTACGAACAAATCGATGGGTAAACAATCCAATACGGGTGCCACCTAATCTCTTATACAGGTCATTCGGGTGATAAGTACTCTTATTCGGCGATAAATAATTTAATAGAACGTATGCAGTAACAGGTCCGCAAGCAGAAGTACGGTAAGTCGTATGAATAGACGAATCATATTGAGAGATACCTTGGACAGGCAATTGGATTTTCATATGTACCCTCCTTGTAAAGAAGAGTTTTTCCTAATCCGTTAGGAGGAACTCTTTTTTAATTTTGCACTACTTATTGTAACAAAAAAATCGAATATTTATATGAAGTCTTATTACATTGATTGAAGTGGAAAGCGTCCGCCCGAAGCGGAAATCAAATTTTTCGGATTTAAATTCTTAAGTATAAATTAAAACATACTTTGTCTAAGTTGCAACCATGTAAGCTATAGAAAATATATTATCAAAATAATAAGAATAAACTATAATTACACTAGCTATTCATTCTACATTTTTTTTCGAAAGGGGAGATTAACTTGATTCGACTTTTACAAAAGCAAGACCTAGAAGCAGCGGCAAACATTGCAGCTTTTGCGTATCCAGGCATGAACATCCAAACCGCAGAGAAACAAACGGAACTTGTAGATCGTTTAACAAAAGAGCAAGAGGAACAAAATGGTATTCATTATTTTGGGTATTTTAATGTGGAAGAAGAACTTCTAGGTATGTATCGTTTGAATGATTTTGAATGTAATTTAAATGGTAAATTTCAACGGATTTTTGGAATTGGTATGGTTGCAGTCCATCTTCTACATAAAAAAGAGAAAATTGCATACAAACTTCTGTCTCATTTCCATGAGTATGCTATTCAGGAAAATGTAATCCTAGTATCCTTGTACCCGTTTAATCCAAGTTTTTATCGAAAGATGGGTTATGGTTATGGACCGATGAAATATGAATTTAAAATTAAACCAAATGCTCTTATTACAAATGGAGAAAAAGGATTGGTTAAGTTCTTGTCTCCCAAAGATGAGGAAGCAATCGTTTCCCTGTATAACGACTATGCCCAAAAGAATCATGGGATGATTAAAAGAACGTGGACCGAACGACAACGAATTAAGAATGCAACAAACAATTATGTTGGTGTTGTAGAAAAGGGGCAATTAATAGGTGCATTAGCATTTACATTAGAACCAGTAAAAGATAGTCACTTTTTACATCAACATATGATTGTCCAAGAATGGATTTGGACTAATCCGACTGGTTATAAACAGTTAGCAGCATGGTTACATTCACAGCAAGATCAAGTGGATAGAATTATCTTTCGGACACATGATAAATCATTTTTGCATGCACTTACGAGTCCATTGAATGATTCGAATCATCTTATTCCAAGTGTATACCATGAAGTGGCAACATCCGGAACAGGACTGATGTATCGAATAACTGATGTTATTGATTTTATTCACGAAATGAATTTTCATCAACTTAGAAAACCGGATGAATATACAAGAATAGTATTAGAAATAGAAGACACATTCTTACCAACACAAAACGGCTTATACGAAGTCATTTATAATGGTGACTTTTGGAATGCTACAAAATTATTGAATTCCACTGAAGAAGCAAATATCCAAATAGGCATTCATGATTTAAGTTCTTGGTGGATGGGATGTGTTTCTATAGAGACGCTGAATAATTATGGGACAGTTTCTATAAATAATGTAAATATCAAAATGCTAGATGAGTGGTTTAAGCCGAGGCAAGGTCCTATTTGTTTTACTACGTTTTAAATTAGGAATGTACAGATTTGGTTCTGAATATAAAAAGTTAAGAATTGTAATTTAATAAGGGGTGTTATGAATTGATTACATTTAAAACAATGGACCACATTACGTTTAAAGAAGCACATGAACTATTTACGAATGGGTTTGAAGGATATTATATTCCTATGAAAATGTCATTGGATGCTTTTGTTGCCCGTTTTGGAAATGATAATCTTTCACCAACATTGTCGATTATTATGTTTGATGAAGGTATACCGGTAGGATTTGTGTTACAAGGCATTCGAGAAGTAAATGGTCAAAAAATAGCTTGGAACGGTGGAACAGGAATTATTCCAGAGTACAGAGGGAAAAAACTTGGTGCTGTGTTGGTAGAAAAAGCTCTAAACATATTGAAAGAGCAAAATATAGATATTGCGACCTTAGAAGCTTTGTCTATTAATAAGCCAGCGATTAGACTATACGAAAAAGTTGGCTATAAAGTAATCGATACACTACATTTATTAGAAGCAGATGGAGAGCTCACTTTTGATGAAAAAGTGGCAAATGAATTTTTATTAAGAAGAATACCTGCTTTACAAGCAGTAAATGCAGGAATCTTTCCTGCCATTGTTCCATGGCAGGTTGATCCAACGATTATTCCAAAGGTGGGTGGAGAAGCGGTTATTGCAAGGAGAGGCAATGAGTTACTAGCTGCTTGTCTAGTAAGAACGAAGCAACAATTCGGCTTAGAAGCGGAAGGCGTCACTTTATTCCAAGCTATCGTTAATAAGGATAATGAAGAAGGGGAGCGTGCACTCCAAGCGGTACTACAAGAAGGCTTACTTTTCCAACACTCCCTTAAAAGGACGACTTATAATTTTATGAATCATAACAAAAAAGCGATTCCTTTTTTAGAAAGCAAAGGATTTAGGAGTACGGACATTTCGCAAGTATTCATGGTAAAGGAATTATAGAGGGAAAGAATTAAAAGACGGTTCCTACTATTATAGTGAGAGTTTTTCCTTTTCAACAGGAAGAACTCTTTTTTAATTTATATTAATTCAATTAAATTTGCACGTTGTCTTAATCTATTCAATATAAAAGAATTATTATTTGAATTTTAAAAATATTAATTGATTGAGTTATTCGTTTGCCATACAATTAGAGATATTAATAGCTATGGAGCAAATTAATTAGGAGGAACTTAAGTATGCAAAAAGTAATAGTATATAGAAAAGTGGATCCACGTGTTTTAGATTATTTACGTACAAAATGTGAAGTAGTTTATTTTGAAAAATTAGATGAATCAACGTATCCTCATTTCATCTCTCATCTAAATGATACAGTAGCATTGTTAGGTTCTGCTCTAAAGATAGATGAAGAGATTTTGGAAAAAAGTCCAAAACTGAAAGTAGTAAGTAATATTTCGGTTGGATATGATAATTTGGATTAAGATTTATTAACAAAACGAAATATAGTAGCAACAAATACACCAGGCATTTTGAATGAAACTGTAGCGGATGCAGTGTTCGGTGTACTTCTTTCTGCAGCTAGAAGAATACCAGAGTTGGATGCATGTGTGAAACAAGGAAATTGGGATGCAATGATTGGAGAAGAGTTATTTGGAAATGATGTTCACGGAAAAGTGATTGGAATTATTGGGATGGGTGGAGTTGGAAAGGCAATTGCCACGCGTGCAAAATTTGGCTTTGGTATGGACATTCTATATCACAATAGAAGTCGTGATGAGGAAATCGAATCGATTTATGATGCACAGTATTGCAGTTTTCAGGACTTACTGAAACGTTCAGACTTTGTATGTAATATGGTTCCACTAAGCGAAGAAACAAAAAATATGTACGGCGCTGCTGAATTTAAGCTGATGAAGAAAAACGCTTTTTTTGTAAACGGATCACGGGGGGCTGTCGTCGATGAAGATGCTTTAGTTGAAGCATTGAGGAATAAAGAAATTGCGGGAGCTGGATTGGACGTTTATAAACAAGAGCCCGTTGATATCAATCATCCGCTATTGAAGTTTCCAAACGTTGTAACTACACCACATATAGGATCCGCGACGGTAGAAACGAGATTCAAAATGGGGATGTTAGCTGCTGACTCTGTTTTAACGGTACTTAGAGGGGAATCCCCTACGAATGCATTGAACTAATTAACCTCGCGTGATGAAATGACTAAAGAATAGTGTTAAATGAAATATTACTTATGAATAAAGCCCTTTGAAACTAAATTAATAGTTTTAAAGGGCTTTATAAATTTGCATTTATTAATTCTGTGCATCCAAAAATTCAGTTACTTGCTCCTGCGCGAAGCTCGTCGCAGAGTATAAAGATATTTCTCCGAGCGAAAATATCCCCATTGTACTAATTAAATCTGTGCATCTAGAAATTCAGTTACTTGCTCAGGAGATTTTGCGTTTGCACTATGTAAATGTGCTTTTTTCTCTCCATTTTGATAAATAAGAAGGCTTGGAATACCCATTACTTCGTATTTTTCAGCGATTTCAGGTAGCTCGTCTCGATTCACTTCATACCAAGTATATTGGTTATATTTTTCAATGATTGGATCGATGAACATTTCCATACGACGGCAATCAGGACACCAGCCAGCTTCGAATTTTACTAGCACTTCATTGTCCCCAGATATGATTTCGTTGAATTGTTCTGCAGTTGTAATTTTATTCATGATATTACCTCCAATGATTTTGTTATTATGTCTAGTTCCAGCGCCTTGCCCCGCGTGATCAAATGAATGCCTTCCTTATTCCCATTTGCCTGTCGGGGCAGACATAGGCACTTACACTTTTCTTGTAGTTTACACTGTTTATGAAAGACTAGAAAGAAAATTGCTCGAAATGATTCATTTTATTATTGCGAAAATTTAAAAAATGTTCTAAACTAATAGTCATAGAGAGTGTTTCTATTTTTTTTGCTTATAAAATGAATGAGTGTTCATTCAAAATAAAGGGGAGGCTTTTGCACGTGACATTTCAAATTAAAAGAGCAGCGGTTCTTGGCTCGGGGGTAATGGGGTCAGGAATTGCAGCTCACTTGGCGAATATTGGTATACCAACATTACTATTAGATATCGTACCAAAAGAAGTGAGTAAAGAAGAGGAAGCAAAGGGGGTATCTTTGGAGCATCCCCAATTGCGCAATAAATTTGCCCAATCAGCATTACAAAAATTGCTGAAACAAAAACCGGCACCTCTTACATCTACTAAAAACGCACAACTAATTACTGCAGGCAACTTAGAAGATGATTTAGAAAAGTTAAAAGAGGTCGACTGGATCATTGAAGTAGTAGTCGAAAACCTAGACGTGAAAAAAAACTTATATAAAAAAATAGACGCAGTACGAAAAGCGGGGACAATCATTAGTTCTAATACTTCAGGAATTAGCATTAATGCAATGGTGGAAGGACGATCTGAAGATTTTGCTAAGCATTTTCTTGGGACGCATTTCTTTAATCCGCCACGATATTTAAAGCTGTTAGAAGTGATACCTGCTAAAACAACAGATGCTAAAGTAGTAGATTATATGAAGCAATTCGGAGAGGACATTTTAGGAAAAGGGGTTGTTTTAGCAAAAGATACACCTAACTTTATTGCTAATCGAATCGGAACATATGGATTACTTATTACGCTACGCGAGATGCAAGCGCGTGGATATTCTATAGGTGAAGTGGATTCGGTTACTGGTCCACTAATCGGTCGACCAAAATCTGCTACGTTCCGAACGTTAGATGTTGTTGGATTGGATACGTTTGCACATGTTGCAAAAAACGTATATGACTTAACGATTGGCGAAGAACAGAAAGTGTTTGAAGTACCTGCTTTTATGCATAAAATGCTTGAAAATAAATGGCTTGGTGCAAAAACAGGTCAAGGTTTCTTCTTAAAAGAAGGAAAAGAAATTAAAGAATTAAATCCAGAAACACTTGAATATGAGCCTGTTAAAAAGCTAAAAACACCATCGATGGAAATGGCGAAACAACAAAAAGGTTTAGCGGCAAAAGTGAAAACGTTAACATATGCAAAAGACCGTACTGGAGAATTGCTTTGGAGCATCTTAAGCCCAACACTTATTTATTCTGCTGAACTTCACGGGGCAATTGCAGACGATATCGTATCCATTGACCAAGCGATGAAATGGGGATTTGGCTGGCAGCAAGGACCGTTTGAAATATGGGATGCAATTGGTGTAAAAGAGTCAGTTGAAAAAATGAAAGCAGAAGGACAGGAAATTCCTGTATTTGTACAGTCACTATTAGATAAAGGGTTCGAATCATTTTATAAAGAAGAAAACGGAGATCTTTATTACTTCGACGGTAATGACTATACTATTGTTTCTTTCAATGAAAAGGTAATTGATCTGAAGAGATATAAGAAAAAACATGGTGTTATAAAGTCCAATTCTGGAGCTAGTTTAATAGATTTAGGGGACGGAATCGCATTACTAGAATTCCATTCTAAATCGAATGCAATTGGACTCGACATCATTCAAATGATTAACTTTGCGATTGATGAAGTAGAGAAAAACTTCAAAGGGCTTGTCATTGGAAACCAAGGGAAAAACTTTAGTGTTGGTGCGAACCTTGGCATGATTTTAATGGAAGCACAAGATGACAATCTATTTGAATTAGATTTTGTCATTCGAAGCTTCCAAAATGCGATGATGAAAATTAAATACGCTTCCAAACCGGTAGTAGTGGCTCCCTTTGGTATGACGCTTGGTGGTGGTGCAGAAGCTTGTTTACCAGCAGCTCATATTCAAGCAACGACAGAAACCTATATGGGTCTAGTAGAAGCGGGGGTTGGACTAATACCTGGTGGTGGCGGAAACAAAGAGCTATATATGAAGCATTTAAAAGGACTACCAAAAGGCGTTCAAGTGGATTATCAATTTGTTGCAAATAAAGTATTTGAAACAATTGCGATGGCAAAGGTTTCCACTTCAGGTGAAGAAGCGCTTGAAAACAACTTCTTAAACTTTGCAGATGGTATTAGTGTGAATGCGGATCACCAATTATACGATGCGAAACAAGCGGCACTTAGTCTTGCACATGCAGGATACAAAGCTCCATTACGAGAAAAGATTCCGGTAACAGGTTCTCCTGGTTATGCAACATTACTATTAGGTGCAGAAGGTATGTTCTTATCAGGTTATATTAGTGAGCATGACTTGAAAATCGCCAAAAAGCTTGCTTATGTGATTGCTGGTGGAGAAGTTCCATACGGTACTTTGGTGGATGAACAATATTTACTTAATTTAGAGCGAGAAGCATTTTTAAATTTAGTTGCCGATCCAAAATCGCAAGCAAGAATGCAACATATGTTAGTGAAGGGTAAGCCATTACGCAACTAAGTTTGCGTAGGTGATAAAGGAGGAAAACTCATGCGTGAAGCAGTTATCGTAGCAGGTGCAAGAACACCGGTTGGTAAAGCGAAAAAAGGGTCTTTAGCGACTGTTCGTCCAGACGATTTTGGAGCATTAGTTGTGAAAGAAACATTGAAAAGAGCGGGCGGTTATGATGGTCCGATCGATGATTTAATACTAGGATGTGCTATGCCAGAAGCGGAACAAGGGATGAATGTAGCACGAAATATTGGTGCATTAGCAGGTCTTCCAGATTCGACACCTGCGATCACAGTGAATCGCTTTTGTTCATCGGGCTTGCAATCGATTGCGTATGCAGCAGAGCGGATAATGCTCGGGCATTCCGAAGCAATTATTGCGGGTGGAGTAGAGTCGATGAGTATGGTTCCAATGATGGGGAATACGATTCGACCGAATGCTCATTTAGCAGAAACAGCTCCACAGTACTATATGGGAATGGGGCATACTGCAGAGCAAGTGGCAACTAAATACGGGGTGAGTAGAGAAGACCAAGATGCGTTTGCAGTTCGTTCACATGAACTTGCTGCGGCTGCAATTGCTGCTGGGAAGTTTAACGATCAAATTGTTCCAGTAGAAGTAGTGAAGCATTTTGTAGATGAAAATAATAAAGCGCAAGAGAAGAAGTTTCTATTTGAAATGGACGAAGGCGTTCGAGTTGGCACGTCCATCCAAACACTTGCAAAGTTACGTCCTGCATTTAACGTACGCGGATCAGTAACAGCGGGTAACGCATCGCAAACTTCTGATGGAGCAGGGGCAGTTTTAGTGATGGACCGTGGAGTTGCAGAAGCGCAAGGATTAAAACCAATCGCAAAATTTCGTTCGTTTGCAGTAGGCGGCGTTGCACCGGACGTAATGGGAATTGGCCCAATTGTAGCAGTGCCAAAAGCATTAAAGCTTGCAGGTTTATCCATTGAAGATATCGACGTTTGGGAGATTAATGAAGCATTCGCTTCTCAATCCATCCAAGTTGTACGTCATTTAGGGATTGATCTAGATAAAGTAAATGTAAATGGGGGTGCAATCGCACTAGGTCATCCACTTGGAGCTACTGGTACTATTTTAACATTAAAAATGCTGAGCGAACTTAAACGTCAAGGAAAGCAATTTGGTGTTGTGACGATGTGTATTGGCGGAGGAATGGGAGCAGCAGGCGTTTTTGAACTTTTATAACTTCATTCAGCATATGTTTTCTGCGAGGAGCTCGCGCAGGAGCAAACAATAACTGCTGAATTTCAAGGAACTCTGGCTAGGAGCGCCGCGTCCTGCGGCAACGCCTGAGTGACCAACATCCTGTTGGCCCAAAGCCTCCGGTGGATGCCACAGATTTTTAGAGGGATTTATCGAGCGGGCTCAGGCCTGCGTGATACAGCTCGGTTAGCTGTTGTCGCAAGGATGCGACGGTCTTAGGCTAACTTCCTTACTTGATCTGGGCGCACTGTTTTCTGCGACGAGCTCGCGCAGGAGCAATGTTTTTCTTGCGGAGCTGAACAAAGTGAAGCGGAAGCAATGTTTTTCCTGCGGAGCTGAACAAAGTGAAGCGGAAGCAAATACGCCGAGGCGTATTTGATTACTAAAAAGTAGGGGGAAATGAACATGACGGAAGTGAAGGAAGTTATTAAAGGTGGAAGCTTTTTAGTAGAAGATATCGAGGCAAGTCGTATATTTACACCAGAGGATTTTACAGATGAGCAAAAAATGATTGCGAAAACTGCAGAAGATTATGTAACGAATGAAGTTTTACCTGTTGTAGAAAAACTAGAGCATCACGAGTTTGAGCATTCTGTTCGATTACTTAAATCTGCAGGTGATTTAGGATTACTAGCAGCTGACATTCCAGAAGAATATGGTGGAATTGCATTAGATAAAATTTCTTCCGCATTAATTGCGGAAAAACTTTCTGTTGCAGGTGGTTTTTCCATTACACACGGTGCACATGTAGGAATCGGAACATTACCAATCGTACTTTTTGGGAATGAAGAACAAAAACAAAAGCATTTACCAAACTCTGCTTCTGGAGACAAAATCTTTGCTTATGCACTTACAGAGCCGGGCTCAGGCTCAGATGCACTGGGGGCTAAAACAACGGCGAAGCTAAATGCGGAAGGTACACACTATATATTAAACGGGGAAAAACAATGGATCACAAATGCAGGCTTTGCGGATGTATTTGTTGTATATGCAAAAGTGGATGGAGAGCATTTCACTGCATTCATCGTGGAACGTGAATTCACTGGCGTTTCTGTTGGAGCGGAAGAAAAGAAAATGGGGATCAAATCATCTTCTACACGCACGCTTATTTTACAAGATGCACAAGTGCCCGTAGAAAATCTACTAGGTGAAATTGGTCGCGGTCATGTGATTGCATTTAATATTTTAAATATTGGCCGTTACAAATTGGGAGTTGGAACTGTTGGAGGTTCAAAACGTGCATTAGAATTAGCGATTTCCTATTCTAATCAACGTCAACAATTTAAAACACCTATTTCTTCTTTTAATTTGACGAAACAAAAATTAGCGACAATGGCGTCTAAATTATATGCAACTGAAAGCTTAATCTACCGTACAGTTGGTTATTTTGAGGAGCGTATGAGCAGATTGAGTGAAGCAGAGCAAAAAGATGGGAAAGCAATTGCAGCGTCAATAGCGGAATATGCAATTGAATGTTCTATTAACAAAGTAGTAGGTTCAGAAGTGCTCGATTATATCGCAGACGAAGCGGTTCAGCTACATGGTGGATATGGCTTCATGCAAGAATATGAAGTAGAACGCATTTATCGTGACTCTCGTATTAACCGTATTTTCGAAGGAACAAATGAAATTAACCGACTAATCGTTCCAGGAACTTTCTTGAAAAAAGCAATGAAAGGCGAATTGCCACTCCTTCAAAAAGCACAAAGTCTTCAAGAAGAGCTACTCATGATGATGCCGGAAGAAGTAGGTGATGAACCATTAGCGCAAGAAAAGTTATTAGTAGCGAATGCAAAGAAAATTGGTTTACTAGTAGCAGGTCTTGCAGCACAACGATTCGGCACAAAACTAGAGGCAGAGCAAGAAGTACTTGTGAACATTGCTGATATTGCAAATAACTTATTCGCCATGGAGTCTGCAGTATTACGTACAGAAAAAGCAATAGCTCGTGATGGAGTAGAAAAGGCGAACCAAAAACTACTTTATACGCAAATCTTCTGTCAAGAAGCATTCGAAGAAATTGAAAAAGATGCGAAAGAAACTCTAATCGCATCTATAGAAGGCGATACATTACGCATGATGCTTTCCGCTCTTCGTAAACTAACTCGATACACGCCGTATAATGTTATTACTAAAAAACGTGAAGCATCGGTTAAGTTGATTGATGCGGAGAAATATGTCGTTTAACTTTACTCAGCGAATAGGCATGTCGCATTCATGCAACAACGGTTAGCTGATCTGCATGACGCGACCTTTTATCACAATTCAAAATCTGGACATAATTACGACTCGGCGTAATGATTGACCTCACCGCAAAAATACTGTGAACCGCAAATGCGCTTCACAGTATTTTTTGATATGATAAGAAGAAAAAAAGGTGAGAAATAATGACGATTCAATTTTTTGGTTATCCTAAATGTAGTTCATGTAATAAAGCAAGTAAGTGGTTGAAGGAAAATGATGTAGAATTTACATATCATCATATTGTTGAGAATCCTCCTACAAAAGAGTTAATACAAGAAATATTAGAAAAAACAAACATCGAATTAAAGAAACTTTTTAATACGAGCGGTACGAAATACAGAGAGTTGCAATTAAAGGAAAAGCTACCAAATATGACGGAAGCGGAACAAATCGAAACGCTAGTATCTGATGGGATGCTTGTGAAAAGACCACTTGTTTTTAATGATGAACATTTGACACTTGGTTTTAAAGAAGAAGAGTTTGAACAAATTTGGACAAAGTATTAAAGTAGTTGTTTTTACGATAAAAATATGTGAATATTATAGATGAATGTAGAACATATTTGAGAGGGGTATAATTTATGAGCACACCAAAAGAATTGAAGTACTCAGAAGAGCATGAATGGGTAAAAACAGAAGGTGGAAATGCACGTATCGGTATTACTCATTTTGCACAATCTGAGCTTGGGGATATCGTGTTTGTTGAGCTTCCACAAGTGGGAGACGATATTAAAGCAGGAGATCCATTCGGTAGTGTAGAATCAGTTAAAACTGTTTCAGAACTTTATGCGCCTATTAGTGGGAAAGTTGTTGAAGTAAATAGTGAGCTAGAAGATAGCCCTGAATTTGTAAACGAATCTCCGTATGAAAATGCATGGATGATCGTTGTAGAACCATCAGATACTACAGAAATCGATGGTTTATTAACTGCTGATCAATACGAAGAATTAATTTCAGAATAATAATCAAAACGCCGGTTGTTTGTCGGCGTTTTTTTCATATACTAATTTAACGATGATGATTAGGGAGAGAAGCTAATTGGCTAATGTTTTTAGTGAAAAGGTAATTCTCGTCGAAGGAAGGTCGGATAAGCTTCAACTTTTACGACTTCTTGATGAATCCCCAGAAATTATTTGCACCAATGGTACGATCTCCAATGTGAAGCTGGAGGAAATTTTAAGCCCATATGATGATTTGCCGATCTATGCTTTTTTAGATGCGGATAAATCAGGCGAACAAATACGTTCAATCGTCCGAAAGGAATATCCAGAAGCAATTCATCTATACACCAATCCGATGTATTGTGAAGTGGCAAACACCCCTTTCAAAGTTTTGGCTTCTATATTGAAACGTGTTAATATTAAAGTGAAAAAAGAATTTTTACTTTAGGATGATGTTTTGTGAATGAATGGACGCGTGAACAGTGGGAGCATTATAAAAATGACAACGAGCTTTCACTATTCTATCTCTATACACCGATGTGCGGTACTTGCATGGTGGCAAGTAAGATGATGCTAGTTATTAATGAATTAGTGCCGAATCCAGTAGGCCAAGCAAATATAAATTATTTAGAAAACCTTGCAATGGAATATGAAATAGAAAGCGTCCCATGCTTATTGATCGCCAAAAAGGGACACGTATATAAAAAAATATACGCATTTCAATCGGTTCCTTTTTTGTTAGAAACCATAAAAAACATTGACGATCAAGCTGTGATATGATAATATACGTCTTGCTGAGCTTTAAAAATTAAATAGTGTTACTCTTATTAAGAGTGGTGGAGGGAAGTGCCCTACGAAGCCCGGCAACCGTCATGAGAATGAAATGGTGCCAAATCACGCAAAGCGTATGCTTTGGGAAATGAGAGAATGGATAAGTTCTTTTTAGATGAAAACTTACTTCCCTTCTGCTCTTTTGCAGGAGGGATTTTTTACTTTATTCAGTGGCATTAAACCCTGCGCCTGGTTACTCGTCGCAAATAATAACTGCTGAATATTAAGGAACTCTGGCTAAGATCGCCGCGTCCTGTGGCAACGATTGCATGACCCACATCCTGTGGGACTCGGGCGCCTGAGTGACTAACATCCTGTTGGCCCAAAGCCTCCAGCGGATGCCGCAGATTTTGAAAGGTGTGGAACGTTGTTAGCCTAAACACGTCACATCCAGGTGACAACGGCAACTGACCTGTATCACGCAGGTCTCAGCTCAATTCAAAATCTGGGCACAATTACGGAGAGGCGTAATTGATTAGAAAGGTGAGATTTACATGATAAGTTTAAAAGACGTTTCGAAGAAGTTTAATACGAAACAAGGTACAATAATTGCTGTTGATGATGTAAATCTTGACATAAAGCAAGGCGAAATTTTCGGCATTATTGGATATAGTGGTGCTGGAAAAAGTACATTAATCCGGTTGCTCAATGGATTAGAGAAACCAACTGGTGGAAAAATAATCGTAAATGGAAAAGAAATTACTTCGATAAACGAGGACAAGCTTCGTCAAGTTCGACACAAAGTAAGTATGATTTTTCAACATTTTAACTTGTTATGGTCTAGAACAGTTGCAGAAAATATTGCTTTCCCGCTTGAAATTGCCGGAGTTCCAAAGGATCAGCGATTGGCACGCGTCAATGAGTTGATAGAACTTGTCGGGTTAGAAGGAAGAGGGAATTATTATCCTTCGCAACTATCAGGTGGACAGAAACAGCGTGTAGGAATTGCCCGTGCATTAGCAAATCGTCCAGAAGTTTTACTTTGTGATGAAGCGACATCTGCACTTGATCCAGAAACTACGGATGCTATTTTAGATCTTTTAGTCAGCATCAATGAGAAACTTGGTTTAACCATCGTATTAATCACACACGAAATGCAAGTCATTCAAAAGATCTGTAATCGAGTGGCAGTAATGGAAGGTGGGCGTGTTGTAGAAGAAGGGGATGTGCTAGAAGTCTTCCAAAATCCACAACAACCTATTACGAAAAGGTTTGTTACACAAGTTTCTGACACGACACAAACAATGCAAACGATACAAAACTTAGTGGATTTATATCCAAACGGCAAGTTAATCAAACTCACTTTTGTTGGAGAACAAACCGAGCAACCAATATTATCTAGGCTCATCAAACAATTCAAGTTGGAAGTTAATATCGTTCAAGGGAATATTTCGCACACAAAAAGTGGTGCATTTGGAACATTGATTCTTCAATTAGATGGCGACGCATCAGCGATAGATGAAGCAATACAATTTATTCATGAACAGAAAGTAAGTACAGAGGTGATCAACAATGATTAATACGCTTTTCCCGAATGTTGATTGGCCTAAAATGTGGGAAGCCGCACTAGAGACATTATATATGACAGCAGTTTCCACTATTTTAACTGCAATTTTTGGTTTAGCACTTGGGCTTTTATTATTTTTAACAAGTCCACAACAAGCATGGGCAAATAAATTAGCGAACTGGTTAACAGGGGCTTTTGTTAATATTTTCCGATCAATTCCGTTTATTATTTTAATTATTTTATTAATCCCTTTTACAAAATTACTTCTTGATACAATTCGTGGTCCGAATGCGGCGTTCCCTGCTCTTGTCATTGGGGCTGCTCCGTTCTATGCACGTATGGTGTTAATCGGTTTACGAGAAATTGATAAAGGTGTTTTAGAAGCGGCCAGATCAATGGGTGCGAAAACGTCTACTATTATATGGAAGGTTTTACTTCCTGAATCGATGCCAGCTTTAGTTTCTGGGATTACTGTCACTTGTATTTCACTCGTTGGATATACGGCAATGGCGGGAATAATTGGTGCCGGCGGATTAGGAACACTTGCGTTTTTAGATGGCTTCCAACGCAATCAAACGGATGTCACATTAATGTCAACGATTTTAATTCTAATCCTTGTATTTATTATTCAATGGATTGGCGATATGATCACTATGAAAATTGACAAACGGTAATGGTGTTCACGGGTTTACCCGATCACATATAAAAATGGGGAAAATAAAAGGAGAGAATTAGCATGAAAAAGTTTTTAGCAGGAGCATTATTATCAGTAAGTGCACTGACACTTGCGGCTTGTGGAGAAGAAGAAAGTAATCAATTAGTAGTAGGTGCTTCAAACACACCACATGCTGTCATTTTAGAAGAAGTAAAACCAATCTTGGAAGAGCAAGGTATTGAATTAGTTATAGAATCTTATCAAGACTATGTATTACCAAATAAAGATTTAGAATCTGGTGAGTTAGATGCTAACTATTTTCAACATATTCCATATCTAGAGGATCAAATTGCTACATTTGATTATGATTTCGTCAATGCTGGTGGAATTCACATCGAACCAATCGGATTATATTCTAAAAAATATGATTCTGTTGAAGAGCTTCCAGAAGGTGCTACGATTTTAATGAGTAACTCAGTTCCTGACCATGGTCGTGTTTTAGCTATGCTTGAAAATGCAGGATTAATCACTTTGGCAGAAGGAGTAAATAAAACTACTGCTGAAATCTCTGATATCGTGGATAATCCAAAAAATCTTCAATTCGACCCTAACTACGAATCTGCTTTAATGGTTCAGTTGTATGAAAATGACGAAGGTGATGCATTACTTATTAACTCAAACTACGCAATCGATGCTGGGTTAAATCCAATTGAAGACTCTATCGCAATTGAAAACTCAGATTCACCATATGTAAATATCATTGCTACAAAAGCTGGCGACGAAAACAATGAAAACATTAAAGCATTAGTAGACGCGTTACACTCACAAGAAATCCAAGACTTCATCCAAAACGAGTGGGGCGGTTCAATCGTACCAGTGACGGAATAAATAAAGAATGATCAAGCGGGCACGCGTTAAGTGCCTGCTTTTTTAGTTTTTCTAGAAGTGAAATCGCTTAGTTGTGTATGCACGGTATAGGGAGAGTAACCGCCAGTAAAGATTGCAGCGCTCCTAAGAGATGCCCATGCGCTCCTAAAGAAAGATTATCCGCTCCTAAACGAAGCGCATCCGCTCGCAGAATTTCGTATCGCTCCTAAAAGATGCCCATGCGCTCGTAAAGAAAGGTTATCCGCTCCTAAACAAAGCGCATCCGCTCGCAGAATTTCGTATCGCTCCTAAGAGATGCCCATGCGCTCGTAAAGAAAGATTATCCGCTCCTAAACGAAGCGCATCCGCTCGCAGGAATTCGCAGCGCTCCTAAAAGAGGCCCATGCGCTCGTAAAGAAAGATTATCCGCTTCCTAAACGAAGCGCATCCGCTCGCAGAATTTCGCAGCGCTCCTAAGAGATGCCCATGCGCCCCTAAAGAAAGGTTATCCGCTCCTAAACGAAGCGCATCCGCTCGCAGAATTTCGTATCGCTCCTAAAAGATGCCCATGCGCTCGTAAAGAAAGATTATCCGCTCCTAAACGAAGCGCATCCGCCCGCAGAATTTAGTATCGCTCCTAAAAGATGCCCATGCGCTCGTAAAGAAAGGTTATCCGCTCCTAAACAAAGCGCATCCGCTCGCAGAATTTCGTATCGCTCCTAAAAGATGCCCATGCGCTCGTAAAGAAAGATTATCCGCTCCTAAACGAAGCGCATCCGCCCGCAGAATTTCGTATCGCTCCTAAAAGATGCCCATGCGCTCGTAAAGAAAGATTATCCGCTCCTAAACGAAGCGCATCCGCTCGCAGAATTTCGTATCGCTCCTAAGAGATGCCCATGCGCTCCTAAAGAAAGATTATCCGCTCCTAAGAGATGCGCATCCGCTCGTAAAGAAAGGTTATCCGCTCCTAAAAACAAAGCGCATCCACCGGTAATACTTCACTGTGCCCCTGAGTGAAACTTATTTTCTTGAAAAAACCACCTATTCGCACATCGGAAAGAATATCACGTTCAATTCTCAGAAATTATTAGTATTATTTTTCTGTTCATGCTATTCTGATTTTTGAGGTGGTGGAAAATTGATTGTAAAAGCGTATTCTAAATCTATTCATTTGGAAGCGATGGAAATGCTTCTGAAGCGACTTTCTGTAGATCATCCAATTTATTCAAAAATATCAAATCAAATTGGTACTACTAGAGCGGGTGATATCGGGGAGGAGATGGTTTTTCGAGAACTCGAGAAAATGAAATTGCCTTTTAAATACTATGTTTTTCATAAATTACTTCTGTTTGCAGAGAATGCATTTGAGTTGGATATTTTACTAATCACTCCTTTTGGCGCTATTATTTTGGAAGTGAAAAATTTTTCGGGGATATTAGAATTCACTGGGAATCCATCACAGATCATACAACACAAAGAATCAGGGGAGATAAATAAATACCCTTGTCCAGCAGCCCAATTAAATGAATATAAGTATCAACTCTTGCAGTTTTTCAATGATCAAAACATCCCGATACCGATATACGGAGCAGTTGTTTTTGCATCACGAAAGAGCTTCGTAAAAATTACTTCTGATAAGGCAGAAATTCTTTATAGAAACGAAGTGAGCCCGTTCCTTCGAAAATTTCAAAAACTTAAACCCACACTGACTGAAGAAGATATGGAAAAAATAAAAGATATTCTTCTACAGAAAAATACCCCATTTGCTTATTTTCCACTTTCCAAACATTTTTCTATCCAATCAGAAGATATCATTCGAGGTGTTGAATGTAATAGATGTGGATATCTAGGAATGCAAAAAAGAAACCGAACATGGTACTGCCCATCATGTAGAAAAAATGATTCCTCTGCATATAAAAACACTATTACCTCCTACTTTCTATTATGCAAAGATTCTATTACAAATAAAGAATGTAGAGATTTTCTCCTTTTAAGCAATAGACACGAAGCAAAAAGGATCTTAGCCAACTCAAATCTAATTAAAACTGGGAATAATAAATCGACAATATATAAAATAAAGCATAGTTTATAATTGGTCATTCCTAAAGTTCCTTTTCCTCTCTCAAACAGTAATCCAAATAATCGTAATGCAAGCTGGGGCTTTAACGGTGCAATGAAAGGGTTAATGATTGCCCCATTAGAGTGCAAGATAGTTTTGGTACTGCAACAAACGTAAAAGGCGATAGAGCACTTCTATTATCATTAATAGATTCAACAAAGAAAATAAATGTTTAATATGAATGTACGTGGGTATGTAACATAGTGTAGGTGTAAAATATCGAAAGGAATGATTCATTATCAATTCAGAGGGATTACCTTACACGGAACAAATGGACCACGCATTCAGAGGGGTACACGGATTCGGATACGACGAATTACGGAACAGCCAAGCTTTGCGAATGAAAGTTGAAAAAAGAAGACAGCGAGATTACGAGAAAAGTATACAAGTTGTTGCTAGAATTGATGCGCAATCATTTAGAGGCTAATAAGATTAAATCCATGAAGACATGTTCTTCGTGGATTTTTTTTACTTGACTCAGCAAATACTTCAAAATCTGTACACGATTATGCCAAGGCGTAATTGATTTAACACTACCAACATAGTGAAATCAATTCTCAATTAGACGGTCGTATTGAAAATATCAACTTATTCCAATTTCAAAAAAAGTTTAAGAGAAAAGACATAAATATCAAGATTTTTCTATGTTTTATATATTAAATAAGAAACTGTTTCAAAAGATTTGCCTAAGACTTCAGTTTGGGTTAAGATTAGAATGATAATAAATTAGAATGGTTAAACATTCATAGTTACTTAATGGAGGTTATTCAATGTCAACTTTAGTGATTAAGGATTTACACGTTGCAATAGACGGTAAAGAGATACTTAAAGGTGTTAACTTAACTATTAACACAAATGAAATTCACGCAGTTATGGGTCCAAATGGTACTGGTAAATCTACTTTAGCATCTGCTATTATGGGTCATCCTAAATATGAAGTAACTTCTGGTTCAGTTGAATTAGACGGAGAAGATGTATTAGCAATGGAAGTAGACGAGCGCGCACAAGCAGGTCTATTTTTAGCAATGCAATATCCAAGTGAAATTACTGGAGTTACTAACGCAGACTTCTTACGTTCAGCTATTAACTCTCGTCGCCCAGAAGGTGAAGAAATCTCATTAATGAAATTCATCCGCGAATTAGATAGCAAGATGGAATTTTTAGAAATGGACCTTGATATGGCACAACGTTATTTAAATGAAGGATTCTCAGGTGGAGAGAAAAAACGTAATGAAATTCTTCAATTAATGATGTTACAACCAAAATTCGCTATCTTAGATGAAATTGACTCTGGTCTAGATATCGATGCACTTAAAGTTGTTTCTAAAGGGATCAATGAAATGCGTGGGGAAGGCTTCGGAAGTCTTGTAATCACTCACTACCAACGTTTACTTAACTACATCACTCCGGATTATGTACACGTAATGATGCAAGGTCGCGTAGTAAAATCAGGTGGTCCTGAGCTTGCGCATAAATTAGAAGCACAAGGTTATGACTGGATTAAAGAAGAATTAGGAATTGAAGACGAGACAGTTGGACAAGAAGCATAAGAAAGGGGACGAATACGCATGACGGTTGAAACAAAATTGGCATTAACCGAGCAAGATATCCGCTCCTTTTCAGAAGGTAACCAAGAACCAAGCTGGATGACGGATCTTCGTCTAAAAGCATTCGGTGAACTTGAGACACTTCCAATGCCAACACCAGATAAAACAAAAATTACAAATTGGAATTTCACTGAATTTCCTACACATACTGTAGAAAGCAATGCCTTTTCTTCATTAGATGAACTTCCAGAAGAAGTAAAAGTACTTGTGCATGCAGAAGAACAAAAAAACATCTATATTCAGCATAATAATACACCTGCTTTTGTATCATTATCAGAAGATTTACAAGCAAAAGGTGTCATTTTTACGGATATTTACACAGCCCTTCGTGAGCATAGTGATCTTGTTCAAAAATACTTTATGACTGATGGTGTAAAAGTAAATGAACATAAACTCACTGCACTTCATGCAGCACTTTTAAATGGTGGAGTATTTGTATACGTACCGAAAAATGTTGTAGTAGAAGAGCCAATTCAAGTTATTTATTTACATGATAATGATTCAGCATCTCTATTCAACCACACATTACTTGTTGCGGATGATAACAGTGCTGTAACATATGTAGAAAATTACTTATCTACAGTAGAAAAAACAACTGGCCAAGCGAATATTATTTCAGAAGTTATTGTAAAAGATAATGCGAAAGTAACATTTGGTACTGTAGATGTATTAGCAGAAGGATTTACAACTTATGTAAACCGTCGCGGGGTAACTGGTCGTGATGCAGTGCTTGAATGGGCACTAGGGATGATGAACGACAGCAATACAATTTCTGAAAATGTAACTCATTTAGTTGGAGATAACTCAGAAGGCCACGTGAAAATGGTTGTTGTAGGTCGCGGGAAACAAAAGCAAAACTTTACAACAAAAGTTATTCACTGGGGTAAACATACAGAAGGCCAAATCTTGAAACACGGTGTGATGAAAGATGAAGCTTCTTCTATTTTCAATGGTATCGGGAAAATTGAATTCGGTGCAACAAAATCGAATGCAGAACAAACTTCCCGTGTCCTTATGTTAAGTGAAAAAGCTCGTGGGGATGCAAACCCAATTCTTTTAATCGATGAAGATGATGTAACAGCAGGTCACGCAGCTTCTGTTGGCCGAGTAGATCCACTTCAGTTGTACTATCTAATGAGCCGCGGTATTTCACAACAAGAAGCAGAGCGTTTAGTAATCCACGGATTCCTTGCCCCTGTAGTGAATGAATTGCCAATCGAAGGCGTGAAGAAACAGCTGACGGAGGTTATTGAAAGGAAAGTTCGCTAATGCTCAGTAAAGAGATTCGAAGCTATTTTCCCATATTAAATCAAGAGATTAATGGTCATCCACTCGTTTATTTGGACAGTGGGGCCACTTCTCAAAAGCCAGTACAAGTTATTGAAGCGATTAAAAAGTATTATGAGTTCGAAAATTCAAATGTTCACCGTGGTGTTCATACACTTGGTAACCGTGCGACTGAAAGCTATGAAGGAGCACGTGAAAAAGTTCGTAAATTCATGAATGCTAAATCTACACAAGAAATTATTTTCACTCGTGGTACAACGACTTCTATTAATACAGTTGCACAAAGCTATGGTCGTGCAAATGTAAAAGAAGGCGATGAAATTGTTATTACGCATATGGAACACCATTCGAATATCATTCCTTGGCAACAACTTGCGAAAGAAACTGGAGCTACACTGAAATATATCGACTTAGAAGCAGACGGGACACTTTCATTGGAAAAAGTCAGTGCAACAATTACGGATAAAACAAAAATCGTATCGATAGTCTATGTTTCCAACGTACTTGGTACGATGAACCCGATTAAAGAAATTACACAAATTGCACATGAACATGGAGCTATTATGGTTGTGGATGGAGCTCAAGCTGCACCGCACTTAAAGTTAGATGTTCAAAACTTAGATTGTGATTTCCTTGCTTTTTCTGGTCATAAAATGTGTGGTCCTACTGGTATTGGTGTACTTTACGGAAAACAAGCATTGCTAGAAAAAATGGAGCCAATTGAATTCGGTGGAGAAATGATCGACTTTGTAGGATTGTATGAATCTACGTGGAAAGAGCTTCCTTGGAAATTTGAAGGTGGCACACCAATCATAGCGGGTGCAATTGGTCTTGCAGCTGCAATTGATTTCCTAGAAGAGATTGGATTAGATGAAATAGAAAAACATGAGCATGAACTTGCTACTTACGCAATGGATAAAATGCTAACAATTGAAGGCTTGACTATTTATGGACCAAACGATCCGTCTAAGCGAGCTGGAATTGTAACATTCAACTTAGATGATGTGCATCCACATGATGTTGCAACCGTACTTGATATGAGCGGTATTGCTGTTCGTGCAGGTCATCATTGTGCACAACCATTGATGAAATGGTTACAATGTACGGCTACTGCAAGAGCAAGTTTTTATCTTTATAATACAGAAGAAGATATTGACCGTTTAGTTGCTGGATTGCGCACTACAAAGGAGTATTTTAACGATGCCTTCTAATAATTTAGATCAATTATATCGACAAGTAATAATGGATCACTATAAAAATCCTCGTAATAAAGGAAGTATAGAGGATGGCGCATTGACAATTGATATGAATAACCCGACATGCGGTGACCGTATTCATCTAACACTTCAAGTGGAAGATGGTGTCGTTCAAAATGCAAAGTTTGACGGGGAAGGTTGTTCTATTTCCATGTCATCTGCATCGATGATGACACAAGCAGTAAAAGGAAAGAAAATTGATGAAGCACTTCAATTATCACATATCTTTTCTGATATGATGCTTGGGAAAGAATACGATGATTCCATTGACCTCGGGGATATTGAAGCATTAAATGGTGTTGCAAAATTTCCTGCACGTATTAAGTGTGCGACACTTGCGTGGAAAGCGATGGAAAAAGGCGTTTCGGAAGAACAACAACAAAATTAGAACGGAGGAATTACGATGGCTAAAAAAATGCCTGAGATTGGCGATTATAAATATGGTTTCCACGATAAAGACGTATCCATTTTCCGTTCAAAACGTGGGTTAACGAAAGATATCGTTGAAGAAATTTCACGTATGAAAAATGAACCACAATGGATGTTAGATTATCGTTTAAAAGCATTAGAAATTTTCTATTCTAAACCGATGCCTCAATGGGGTGGAGATTTAGCCCCACTTGACTTCGAAGAAATTACGTATTATGTAAAACCATCTGAAGCTACACAAAAATCATGGGATGAAGTACCTGAAGAAATCAAAGCAACATTTGATAAACTAGGTATCCCTGAAGCAGAACAAAAATACCTTGCTGGTGTTTCTGCACAGTATGAATCAGAAGTTGTTTACCATAACATGAAACAAGAACTAGAAGATATGGGTATTGTATTTAAAGATACTGACTCTGCACTTCGTGAAAATGAAGATATTTTCAAAAAATACTGGGGTACTGTTATTCCTTCAACAGATAACAAATTCTCAGCACTTAACTCAGCTGTATGGTCAGGTGGATCATTTATCTATGTACCACCAGGCATAAAAGTAGATACACCACTACAAGCGTACTTCCGTATTAACTCTGAAAACATGGGTCAATTCGAACGTACACTAATCATTGTAGATGAGGGTGCTTCTGTACATTACGTAGAAGGATGTACTGCACCTGTTTATACTACAAACTCACTTCACTCTGCTGTAGTTGAAATTATTGTTAAAAAAGATGCTTATTGCCGTTATACAACAATTCAAAACTGGGCGAACAACGTTTATAACCTAGTTACAAAACGTACGATTGTTGAAGAAAACGGAACAATGGAATGGATTGATGGGAACATCGGTTCAAAATTAACAATGAAATACCCAGCATGTATCTTAAAAGGTGAAGGTGCACGTGGTATGACACTTTCAATCGCGATTGCTGGTAAAGGTCAACACCAAGATGCTGGTGCGAAAATGATGCACTTAGCACCAAATACGTCATCTACCATTGTTTCGAAATCTATTTCAAAACAAGGTGGTAAAGTAACATACCGTGGTATCGTACACTTTGGACGTAAAGCAACAGGTGCCCGTGCGAACATCGAATGTGATACATTAATCATGGATAACCAGTCTACTTCGGATACAATTCCATACAATGAAATATTGAATGATAATATTTCTCTTGAGCATGAAGCGAAAGTTTCTAAAGTATCAGAAGAACAATTATTCTACTTGATGAGTCGTGGATTAAGTGAAGAAGAAGCAACAGAAATGATCGTAATGGGCTTCATCGAGCCATTCACAAAAGAACTTCCAATGGAATATGCGGTAGAGATGAACCGTCTAATCAAGTTCGAAATGGAAGGTTCAATCGGTTAATCATTGCTAAACAATAGTAAAAGGAGGCGAACTTCATTAGTTCGTCTCCTTTTTTGTATTAAGCGCAGTATAGAGATGATGCGTCGTATGGCAAAGTATCGGACATTTAAAGCTGGAGAAGAATGTAAATTTATAAATGCGCAATATATCACGGTATTCGCAACGTTGAAGTGCATATGCGCAACATTATCCTTCAAACGCGTAACATTATAGGGCATTTGCGCAACGCTTACAAAAACGAGTCGCAGTCATCGTTGTCTCATTCTAAGTAAACCTGCTATTTTAATAATTGGTTGCTTTCACGAGTAATCTGGTTGCTCTCGTGCTGATTTGATTGCTTTCCGACTAGAAATGATTACTTTCATTGATTGGTTTGTTGATCTAAGCATTTTACTGGATTCAGGCAAATGAAAAATTGGATAAAGTTTTGTTTTTAGCGAGTAGAGTAGATACTAATTAAGTAAGCAATTTCCATTGATTTTCGCTGCAGGCGGTCACTAGTCAACTCACAACGATGCTTTATCCCTAAACTGCGCAAACTATATTCTATTTACTTCTCACAAACAACAATTTATACCACTGGTTAACTATAAATGGCATTAAGGATAATGCATAGATATATACCAATTGAACACTATCTAATGTTGCGACATTAAACATATCTGCAAGCGATGGGACAAACAACACTAAATGTAAACACAAAATACCTATTAAAAATGCTAGCCATGTATATTTATTCGAAAATACACCAATTTTGAAAATCGATTCTTTCGATCGGGAGTTGAAGCCATGTATTAGTCTAGACAAACATAATGTTGTAAATGCCATTGTAGTCGCAGTTAGCGTATCTCCAGCCTGTAATCCCATTCGAAAAGCAATAATAGTAGCAATAGCAATTAATAAACCTTCTAGTATTACTTGTGTAGTAAACTTTTTATTTAGTAATGGCTTGCGAATATCCCTAGGTTTGTCCTTCATTATATTTTTATTATGTGGTTCTAAACCTATTGCAATTGCCGGTAAACTATCGGTCAGTAGGTTTATAAATAGTAGATGAACGGGTGCAAAGGGGACTGGTAAACCTAAAATGGTGGCATATAGAACAACGAAAATAGCACCAGCATTCCCTGACAATAAGAACAAGATAGCATTTTTGATATTCGTATAAAGGCTTCTTCCATTCGAAATCGCTTTGACGATCGTTGAAAAATTATCATCTGTTAAGATCATCGAGGATGCATCTTTTGCTACTTCGGTACCGGTTATCCCCATCGCGACACCGATATCAGCTTGTTTTAATGCGGGACCATCATTAACACCATCTCCCGTCATGGCAACGACATTTCCTTTTTCTTGCCAAGCTTTCACGATACGAATTTTATGTTCTGGTGTTACCCGGGCATAGACGGAGATATCTTGCACTTTTTCTTGTAGCTGTTTATCGGTTAATTGTTCAATTTCATGTCCTTCTATTGCTTCGGATTGATCTTTTAAAATACCAATTTGCTTAGCAATGGAAATTGCTGTTATTTTATGATCCCCTGTTATCATGACGGGTTTAATACCTGCATTAATACAGCTTTCAACCGCTGCTTTTGATTCTTTTCTAGGAGGATCCATCATCGCTATTAATCCGGCAAAGATTAAATCTTTTTCGTCATCTGCACCAATTGATCTATTCTGCCTTATTTCCTTGTAAGTAATTGCAAGCACTCTTAAACCATTCATAGAAAATTTATGATTTACATCTTCGATTTTTTTACGATCGATTTCCGTTAGATCTACTATTCCCCTAGAAGTAACAATTTTTAAAGTTTTAGGTAGAAGGACATCTAATGCGCCTTTAGTTATCATAATATTTTGCTTGCCGATATGATTTATTGTACTCATTAGTTTTCTATCTGAATCAAAAGGAATTTCCCCTACTCTTGGATTGTGATCTCTAATGTTTAGTGCATCAAGGTCGTACTGCTTCCCTAATTTTACGAGCGCAATTTCAGTAGGGTCCCCGATTTCTTTATGTCCTGTTAGAAAGGAGTTATTACATAGTAAGGCCATTAAAAGAAGGTTTTTCTCCATCTCATTTTTTGTTTGTATTTGGTCATGTGGGATGACTTTTTGGTCCACGTAGACATGTTGAACAGTCATTTTATTTTCCGTTAATGTTCCAGTTTTATCAGAACAAATAACGGATACACTTCCTAAACTTTCAACTGCATAAAGCTTTCGTATAATGGCATTTTCCTTTGCCATTTTATGTGTTCCAAAAGCTAGCACGATTGTGACAATCGAACTTAATGCTTCTGGAATGGCTGCAACTGCAAGCGCAACGGCAAACATAAACGAATCTACGAGCTCGCGTCCTCGAAAAAGATCGATCGTGAAAATAGCTAAACAAATCATTGTAATCCCTAAAGCTAAATTTCCACCAAAATGATCGAGGCTAACTTGTAGCGGAGTTTTCTTTTCCTTTGCAGTATCTAGTAAATTGGCGATTTTCCCGATTTCAGTTTCCATTCCGATTGCCGTAACGATGCCAGTTCCACGTCCATTCGTAACAAAGCTTCCTGTGAAAACCATATTTTTTTTATCAGCAATAATGACATTATCTTCTTTGATGGTCGCGGCACTTTTCTCTACTGAAAGTGATTCGCCTGTTAGCGAACTTTCATTGATATGCAGATTATAGCTTTCTAATAATCTACCATCCGCATTTATATAGTCGCCAGCCTCCAAATAAAGCAAATCTCCAACTACTACATCTTCAGAAGGAATTTCGACTATTTGATTGTTCCGCAACACTTTTGCAATTGGGGTGGTTAGAGCTTTTAGGTTGTCCAAAGACTGCTCTGCTTTTACATGTTGTACAGTGCCTAAAATTGCGTTTAAAATAACGACAATCATTATCACGATGGTGCTTTCTACTTCCCCTAATAGAAATGAAATGAAAGCGGCAATCATTAATATAATGACTAGTAAATCTTTAAATTGACCGAAGAATACGGCGAATGTGCTTGTCCTTTTTCCTTCCACCAATTTATTATAACCGTATTCTTGTTGTCTTATTTGGACGTCATAATCACTTAATCCTTGATTTGTCACGTCTAACATCTCCATGACTTTACGCGATGATTGTTGATGGTATGCTACCATGTATTTCTCCTTTCTTGTTAAAAATGATTAGACTACTTTACGTAGAAGAATTCCTCCATAAGACTTGAACTCTATCAATACTATTCCTGTTTCTAGTCCAGTATGATAATAATCGATTAAATTCTGAGTGAAACAAATAAGTGCTCTATGTAAGAAGGATTTTTAACGAATTTTAATCTTTTACATATCCTTAATGATTTTTACGAGGAGGATTTTATGCATTGGATAACCATTATACTTATTGGCATAGCAGCTAATTTAGACAACTTGGGGATTATTCTTGCTTATGGAGCTAAACTAACGAAAATCGCGATTGGCTCGAACATTATGATTGCTTTTATATCCATGTTCCTTACTTATGTGGCTGTTTTTACCGGAGGTGCGATTACTGTATATATTTCTCCTAGTCTAGCTAACTTTGCGGGTAGTCTTTTGTTATGTGTTATGTGTTATTGGTTTCTGGTTTTTATGGTCCAGTCGATCATCCAACAAGTATATTTACTGACGAAAACATTTATTGGTAAATATTCAACTGTAATTTCTGGGTACTTATTTATTTTTATAGGGGTATATGAAATGTTCGCTTAATTTATATCATTTTTTCATTTCACTGTAACTGGGCTAAAAGCAATGATATGATACTAATATATGAATAATGAGGTGAAAGAATGATTCAAATTGGGTTAACCGGCTGGGGAGATCATCCAGATTTATATTTTTCATCGGCAAAAGATAAGCTAAAAGATTATAGTGCACATTTTCCAGTTGTTGAAGTAGACACCTCTTTTTATGCTATTCCATCTATTAAAAATAGTTCTAAGTGGATTAAAGAAACGCCTGATAATTTTCAATTTGTAGTAAAGGCATATCAAGAAATAACGGGACATTTACGTGGAGAGTCCCATTATGAATCAATGGATGAGATGTTCCAGCGCTATAGGGAGTCCCTTCAACCTTTTAAAGAAGCTGGAAAACTTTCGATGGTTTTAGTACAATTTCCCCCTTGGTTTATATGTGTCAAAGAAAATGTAGAGTACATACGTAGGGTGAAAGAAGAATTGAATGGATTTGAGCTAGCAATTGAATTTCGTCATCAATCTTGGTATTCTTCTAAATTACAAGAAGGAACGCTTGATTTTTTGAAAAGTCATGAACTTCACCATACTGTGTGTGATGAGCCGCAAGTTGGCGAAGGTTCTGTTCCGTTAATACCTATTGCCACTTCTGAAAAAGTACTCGTTCGATTACATGGTCGAAATACATATGGTTGGATCAACCCAGGCAATAATGAAAACTGGCGAGAAGTACGTTATTTATACGATTATAATAAGGAAGAGCTCGCATATACTCAGAACATAGTAGAGCAATTACAGAAACAAGCAAAAGAGGTAGTTGTGTTATTTAATAATAATTCCGGAGGGCATGCTGCAAAAAATGCGAAGGCTTTTCAAAAAATGCTCGGCATTGAATTTGAAGGACTTGCTCCGAAACAATTAGACTTATTTGAAGGTGGGATATAATGGAGTGGGTATTACTAGTAGTTGCCGGGTTATTTTCTGGTATAGTTGGAGCGTTAGTAGGTTTAGGTGGAGGAGTCATTTTAGTTCCGGCTGTGTTGTTTTTTGGGACGACACTTGCATTAATTCCTAATATTACGCCACAAAGTGTTGTTGGGCTTTCTGTTGTTATGATGATTTTTACAGGTCTTTCTTCCACGCTTTCGTATATGAAAACAAAAACGGTGGATTTTAGAAGTGGTTTTATCTTTTTTATAGGGAGTATTCCTGGGACAATACTTGGAGCATGGGTGAATAAGGGGTTGGATTTACCTTCTTTTAATTTATATTTTGGTATTTTACTTATTGTTTTATCTACCCTTTTACTTGTGCGTGATCGTCTAAAACCAGTTAAGTGGTTTGTGGAAAATGGAAAGCAACGAACGTTTACAGATGAAAAAGAAACCTATGTATATGGGTATCCCATTTGGTTTGCCCTGCTGTTAACATTTGGAGTTGGATTTGCTTCTGGATTATTTGGTATTGGCGGCGGTTCCATTATCGTACCTGCCATGATTTTATTGTTCTTATTTCCTCCGCACGTTGCAGTTGGGACATCAATGTTCATGGTGTTTTTATCGTCGATCGTAAATTCGGCGACCCATATATCACTTGGAAATGTACCTTGGCTTTACACCATTCCAGTTATTCCTGCAGCTTATATTGGTGCAAAAATTGGTGCAAGATTAAATAAAAAATTAAATTCAGATACACTTGTTTTTGCGCTTAGAATTGTACTGTTATTATTAGGATTACGCTCTATTATCGATGGGTTATTTTAGTTTTCTTCGGAGCTAATATGAAATAAGTAAGCCGAGGCGTATTTGATTATATAGAAGAGGTGTATGAAAGATGAGAGAAACAATCCATATTTATCATACAAATGATTTACATAGCCATTTAGAAAATTGGCCGACTATTCACCAGTTTCTCTCGGAGCGTCATAGAAGTCATGGGCCAACCGATTCCTATTTAACACTCGATATCGGAGATCATATTGACCGTTCTAATGTGTTTACAGAAGGTACGCTTGGAAAAGGAAACGTCCAATTACTAAATGATGCGGGATATGATTATGTCACCATTGGTAACAATGAAGGAATAACGCTTAGTCATGATGATTTAAACACATTGTATGAAGCTGCAAACTTCGAGGTAATCGTGTCCAATTTTACAGATTTAAGCGGGAATATTCCTTCTTGGGTACTTCCTTATAAAATTCATGTGACACCGACTGGAATACGAATTGGACTTGTAGCTGCGACCGCTGATTTTGGTTTGTACTATGAGCAATTAGGTTGGCGTATTCAACAGCCAATCGACCGTTTGAAAGAAGTTTGCAAGGAAATAGAAAAAGACGTCGATGTGCTTGTTTGTTTATCTCATTTAGGGATGTCGCAGGATGAGATCATGACAGAGAAGATACCAGAAATCGATCTTATTTTAGGTTCGCATACGCATCATTTCTTTGAGGAAGGCAAAATGATAGGGAACACTTTACAAGCTGCTGCAGGTAAGTATGGTGCTTATGTTGGGCAAGTGACGATAGATTTTGATCATGAGACGAAAAGAATCGTATCAAAGCAAGCCGTGTTATTTGCTATAGATACTTTAGCAAAACCGAAAAATAATGATGTACAACTGAAAAAATGGGATGCGCTTGGTAATGAGGAGCTTTCTGAAGCTGTTCTTCATAATGAGGCTTCTTTATACAAAGAGTGGTTTGGTCCTTCGGAGATGTCACGATTTTTTGGTAAGGCTTTGCTCGCATTTACGAAGGCTGATTGTGCGATGTTTCCTGCTGGCATATTTTTGGCAGACTTACAAAAAGGACCTATTACTGCGAGCGACTTGCATCGATGTTTGCCACATCCGATTAATCCATGTGTCATTACGTTGACAGGTGCAGAGTTATTGGAAATTGTGGAGCAATCTAAAAATGAAAAATGGCCACACTTGGAGGTAAAAGGACTCGGATTTAGGGGCAAATACTTAGGTGCAATTATTTTTGAGCAACTGAAGGAAGATGAGCAAGGGGATATTTTTATAGGTGGAGAACTTTTGTTACTTAAAAAAGTGTATACACTTGCTACACTGGATATGTTTACATTCGGTTATTTTTTTCCATCCTTTAAATTTGCCACGAAAGAATACTTTATGCCGGAGTTAATACGTGATGTGGTTAAGTGGTACGGGAATAAGTTATTAAGTCAAGCATAAAAAACCCTCTAATTACATAGTAGTAATAAGGGGGATTTTTTGCTATTCTATCGTAAAAAAAAGCATTTTACTATTTTTACTGCTCAGCGAAAACTAGCTATACTAATAGCGCTTTTCATCTTATCAGTTGCAGGAGTATTTTTTGTCGTTAATAACCGCTTGACTCCAACATATCTTGATTATGCGGAGGTGCAAACGAATAAAATCGCATCGATGGTTATTAGTAAAGCGATCAATTCAAGAACAGCAAACGTATTAGATGTAAATGATATTATTGAAGAAGTACCTTCTAATAATGGTAGTACAAATATGGTGACAACGAAATTTAATACGGAAATTATTAATCGTGTGTTAGCAGATACAAATAGTCTAGTGCAAGCGCATCTAGAGCAAGCGGAAAAAGGGAACTTATCAAGTTTGCCTTATCTGGATGATATTGAATATGATAAGCAAACGATGGAAGATCAAGGTGGCGTTGTATTTTTCGTGCCGATGGGGCAGGCGACGAATATTCCCCTTATCGGTAACCTAGGACCAAAAATTCCGATCCGATTTCATGTAATTGGGAACGTGCAATCGACCGTTGTCTCGACTATAGAGGAATTTGGAATTAATAATGCGTATGTGGAAGTAAGTATTAATATTAAAGTAAATGTTCAAATAATAGTTCCCCTTGCTAGTAAGATCAGTGTTGTAGAACAAAAAATTCCTGTTGCGATGGGATTAGTGCAAGGGCAAGTGCCACATATATACACAGGTGGAGATGGATCCTCTGCTCCATCCGTAGAGGTACCGATTCCATTACCTGAAAAATAAAAATTCCTGGGAAAACAGAAAGAACTGTTACAATAGAGAAAATGAATATAAATAGGTAGAGGCTGCAAAGCTTAATAGTACTATACAGGAAGATGACGCTTATGATCGTATAGGAAAGGAAGTTTTGCCGAAGCTAGATATGGTTCGTCAAACGATATTTAGTTGGGGTTATTCTAAAAAAGAATAACACTGTCATTTATATGAAAAATATAAATGGTGAGCTACAAGGATAAATTATCATTTTTATGCTTAAATTCAATAGTGGAAGCCGACCTATATACATGTGTAGGTTGGCTTTTTTATATTTTTTGAGGAGGAACAAGTTTTGGAAAATACGATATTTTCTTTATTGCCACCGTTACTTGCTATTATTATGGTGCTAATAACGAAGCGAGTTATTTTATCTCTAGGAGTTGGAATTGTTTCTGCGGCGCTTCTCGTAGAAAATTTTGCTCCAGTGGATTCGTTGTTATTATTATGGGAATCATTTAAAACTTCTTTTTGGGATGAAGGGATAAATGCTTATAATATTTATATTTTGCTCTTCATATTATTTCTTGGTGTCATAACAGCGTTTGTTAGTTTATCAGGCGGTAGTATAGCATTTGCCAAATGGGCAATTAAAAAGATTAAAACTCGTCGAGGATCGAAATTATTAACAGCTTTTCTAGGAATGCTTATATTTGTAGATGATTATTTTAATGCGTTAGCAGTTGGTCAAATTGCAAGACCTATTACTGATTCGCATCGTGTCTCACGCGCAAAGCTTGCATATTTTATAGATTCTACCTCTGCCCCTGTTTGTGTTGTGTCACCAGTTTCTAGTTGGGGAGCATTTCTAATTAGTCAGTTAGGTGTTATTTTTACAACGCATGCAGTAACAGCTTATACACCGCTTGAAGCATTTGTGTTAATGGCACCGATGAATTTTTATGTTATTGCGACGTTGGCGATTGTGTTTTTCATTGCATGGACTGACTTTGACTTATTGGAAATGAAAAAGCATGAGAAAAGAGCTATAGAAACTGGGGAACTTTTCGACACGACAAAACCAAATCCAGGAGATCTGCAAGGAAATTTTCCGGAAAATAATTATGGGAAAGTAGTAGATTTAGTATTACCGATTGTTTCATTAATAGTCGTAACACTATTAGCAATGTTTTGGACAGGCTATAAACTTTCAGGTTATGACTTGAATATATTTGTCATCTTTGAATATACAGATGTTCCATTTTCTTTATTTATCGGTGGTTTGATAGGGACGATTTTAGCTATTGCACTGTATATACGTCAATTTAATAAGAATCCAGAAGCAAGCTTTAGCTACGTGTGGAAAGCAATTGTAACAGGTGTTCGTTCGATGCTTCCCGCTATATTAATTTTAATTTTTGCATGGTCTTTATCCTTCTTGATCAATGCACTAGAAACAGGTGTATTTTTAGCTAATCTTGTAACGGATAATAATATTCCAGTAGGCGTGATTCCCGCACTGCTATTTGTATTAACAGCATTTATGGCATTTGCGACTGGATCGTCATGGGGATCATTCGGAATTTTATTGCCAATTGGGGCAAGCATTATTATGGCGATAGATCCAGAGTTATTATTACCTGTGCTAGCAGCGGTTTTAGCAGGAGCAGTTTTTGGAGATCATTGTTCACCGATATCCGATACAACAATCATGTCTTCAACTGGGGCAGGCGTAAATGTAATCGATCATGTTATGACGCAATTACCATATGCAATAATTAGTGCGGTCATAGCGGCAATTGGTTATTTAGTTCTTGGTTTAACAGATTCGATTTTAATTGGACTTGTTTCGGTTATAGGAATTCTTATTATATTATTTGTTGTGTGGAATACGAAAAGTAAGATGGAGATTGAAGCGAACAAATAAGCCATTTTAGGTCTGAAAGTGTGAGTTCAGAAGGTTGTTTGAATTCTAATAATATGGTACATTGACAACAGTGTAGTCAGTTTATGAAGAATGGAGTAGGTACAAGTGACATCGTGTAAACCACCGAAATCAGAGCATCAACGCAAACCAGATTGGTTAAAAATAAAACTCAATACGAATGAAGACTATAAGGGTCTAAAAAAATTAATGCGCGAAAATAATTTACATACAGTTTGTGAAGAAGCAAGATGTCCGAATATTCATGAATGTTGGGGTTCTCGAAGAACTGCTACTTTTATGATTTTAGGGGCAGTTTGTACTCGTGCTTGTCGTTTCTGCGCGGTTAAAACAGGCCTACCAAATGAATTAGATTTAGCAGAACCGGAACGCGTTGCAGATTCTGTTGTTATAATGAATCTAAAACATGTAGTAGTAACAGCGGTAGCGCGTGACGATTTAAAAGATGGCGGTTCAGAAGTTTTTGCCGAAACCATTCGTGCAATCCGTCGCAAAAATCCATTTACGACAATCGAAGTACTGCCTTCTGATATGGGAGGAATTGAACAAAATATCCGAAACATAATGGATGCAAAACCAGATATTTTGAACCATAATATTGAAACAGTTCGTCGATTAACTCCAAGAGTTCGTGCAAGAGCAAAATACGATCGTTCGCTTGAACTACTGCGTCGTGCTAAAGAAATGCAACCATCTATCCCAACGAAGTCTTCGTTAATGTTAGGTTTAGGGGAAACACATGAAGAGATAATAGAAGTAATGGATGATCTTCGTGCAAACAATGTAGATATTATGACGATTGGTCAATATTTACAACCAACGAAAAAGCATTTACCTGTTCTAAAATATTATTCACCTGCTGAGTTTGGGGAATTACGTAAAATTGCAATGAGTAAAGGTTTCTCTCATTGTGAAGCAGGTCCACTTGTAAGAAGTAGCTATCATGCAGATGAGCAAGTAAATGCTGCAGCGAAACAAAGACAAGCACAAGGTGAGGAACTTCTAGCTACTCAAAATAGCTAATGGATGGTGATTGAATGATAGTTGCAGAAGGTTTTACATATGAAATTATAGAAAATTACCGAGATGCATATAAAGAAGATGCTTTTATGGATCGATATAGTGAGATTCTCTCGAAGTACGACTATATAATGGGTGACTGGGGATATGGCCAGCTTCGTCTAAAAGGATTTTTTGAAGATCGAAATCATAAATCGACATTTGATACGAAAATAAGTACGATGAAAGATTATTTGTATGAGTATTGCAATTTCGGCTGTGCGTATTTTCTGATTAAAAAAACGGGAGTTGCACCGAAAGTAAAAAAGACCGTAATAGATGAAACAATACAAGAAAACCTAGAGCAGGATCATTTATGATCTTACTCTAGGTTTTTTATTAGGTAATAAATTTGTTTCCGAAGCTTACCGCTCGTTTAATAAAATATTGTATGCAAGCGAGACAAAGTTGCGACTGAGTCATCTTATGGCTTCGCGTAATAGACAGAGTGCGTCGTAAGGCGGTATCCGCTTAGATTTCCGCTACAGGGCGGACGCTTTCCGCGGGCGTTGCCTCAGCCTCCTCGGAGCTGCGCTCCTGCGGGGTCTTCGGCTAACGCTATTCCCGCTGGAGTCGCCGCCCTTTCGCTTCAATCCACAATATTTGCTAACTAATTAGGGTCACTACTTTCAATTCAATCTTATGTAGTATTGCTAATAATAAATCCAGTAGATGGCTATGAGCAACAAACCAGTCACTGAAAGGAACTAAATTCAGCACGAGAGCAACCAAATCACTGGTGAAAGCAATTAAATCTTAAAATAATAAGTTTACTTGGATTAAAACGACAATGATTTTCCGATAGATGGTTGGATAATTCGAACTTTATCCTGCAAAAAGCTTCACATATTTTAAGACAGCATTTTCTATTTAGGTTTAATAAATATTGCGTAGTAGACCTAATCAATTTAAATCTCTGATAATTGCAGATACCAAATTAGCAAGAGATTCCCATCGATTGCAGCGCAAGGCGGCGACTCCTGCGGGATCAAGCGGGACAGGTGAGACCCCGCAGGAGCAAAGCAACGAGGAGGCTCACCGCCCGCCCCGCGGAAAGCGTCCGCCTGCAGCGAAAATCATTGCGGTCACTTCATTTAGACTCACTAAGACGCAGTATACCTATATTGCGCAACACTTTTCTTAGTTTAGTAATTCTCTTAAGTAATCTCTTAATTCTTCTGCTTCTACTTCCGTTCTATTATAAACATGCTCTAGATAGCCTGGTTCTTCTAAATCGTCTGGTCCGAGTATTGCTGCTCTACCATATTGAATATCCATTACAAGCACTTTTCCAAAAAAACGAGAGCTTTGTAAGATAGCTAAATCATATCTTTGGGAATCCCCTGTAAAACCTACGAATCTCGTTTTTGTATCTTCCACATCATCATATAAAAAAAATCGCTCCATCTAGTGACACTCCTTCCTTACTACGAATTATGGTACTATAGAAGTGAGGTATATATCAACTGAACATGACTCAGGAGGCTTTCAAATGTATTTTGTAGATCGAAAAAAAATTGCTGAGACAATCGCACATATGAATAAGTTACTAACACTAATAGAAGGTAAAACAGATTGGCATTCGGACGAACTAGCTAAATTAGCTCTAGAGCGCGTAGGTCATAATATGATTGAATCCATCATTGATGTAGGAAATTCAATGATTGACGGGTTTATTATGCGTGATCCTGGTGGTTATGATGATATTATCGATATTTTAACGGATGAAAAAGTTATTCCACAAGAAATGGATGCTCCATTAAAAGAAGTAATTGAATTTAGAAAAGAACTAGTACGTCACTTTTATGCAGTTGATCATAAGAAATTAGAACAAATACTCGTTACGAATTTAGCTTATTTAAAACAATTCCCTGGCCATGTAGAAAGTTATTTGCTCCATGAATTAGGGCCTGTCTCTGCTTTTTTACCAGAGGATTCCAATGTTAAATTATAAAGCTTATTTCTTGGATTTAGACGGAACAGTGTATAGAGGGACAACACCTATTAAAGAAGCTGTGGATTTTGTTCATTATTTACAAAACAATGGTATCGAGCCCTTTTTTGTAACGAATAATTCTTCGATGACTCAGAAACAACTGCAAGAAAAAATTGCGAAGATGGATATTCATGTAGATATAGACCATATTATCTCTTCCTCAATTGCTGCTGCGAATTATATCGAGGAACATTTTCAAGGTAAATCGGTGTATATGATCGGGGAAAATGGATTACAAGATGCACTGGACGCTAAACATGTAGTTCGGACAGAGGATATTGCGGATGTAGTAGTGATGGGAATTGACCGCGCTATTAATTATGAGAAGCTTGCAACTGCATGTCTTTCTATTCGAGCAGGAGCAGCGTTTATCTCGACAAATAGTGATCATGCTTTTCCAGATGAAAGGGGATTAATACCGGGCAATGGAGCTTTTACAAAATTAGTCGAGCACTCTACGGGTGTCGAGCCATTATTTGTAGGAAAACCACAACCATTTATGCTAGAGTTTATACAAAAGAAATACGGGTATAAAAAAGAAGAGATGATTATGATTGGAGACAATTATCTAACGGATATTTTAACTGGTATTCATATGGGCATTCATACGGCGCATGTGAATAGTGGGGTGAATCGAACAGAGGAAGTTCAAAGAAAAAATGAGCAACCGACTTATTGTTTAGAATCATTACATGATTGGATAGAATAAAAAAAGAAGAAAATCCACTATTAGAATAGCGGATTTTCTTCAATGTATGCATATATTTTTTTCACAAGATCTTCTGGAGAATCCCCTTCGACTACATCTCCATTTACGATTGCGAGTAAAGTTTCGGAGCAAAGTGAACAATGACTGAGGCAGCCATATTCAAGTACATCTAAGTTAGGATCTTGTTCTAAAATTTCAAAAGCTTCTTGAGAACCATTTGCAAGGTTGCTTATACAAAATTCAACCATAGGATTCATAGCTGTCACCTCACTACAAAATCATGCTACTCCTTTTTTCGTTATCCGTCAATTTAGAAGCTCCCTTGTGAAAAGCATCACAATCATTTATAATTTTAGATGACATTGAGAGATGAGGGATATTATTATGCGAAAATTAGTATTATTAGGTGGAGGATATGGGAATATGCGGGTATTGTCGCGTATGTTGCCGAATAATTTACCGCTTGATGTAGAAATCACCTTAATTGACCGAACACCATTTCACAGTTTAAAAACCGAATTTTATTCATTAGCTGCTGGAACATCCTCTGATCATGAAGTTCGTGTGGGATTCCCAGAAAGTGATAAATTAACGATTAAGTATGGAGAAATTACGGAAATTGATGTAGAAGGCAAACAAGTATTATTAGCAGATGGTCAAGTGGTCTCTTACGATGACCTTGTTATTGGACTGGGTTGTGAAGATAAGTATCATGGGGTACCTGGTGCGGATGAATTTACGTATAGTATTCAGACGATTGGACGGTCTCGTGACACATACACGAAGATCGGCGGACTTTCTGCTGGGTCAATCGTAGGAATTGTCGGTGCAGGATTAAGTGGAATAGAGTTAGCTAGTGAACTTCGCGAGAGTCGTCCCGATTTAAGAATTAAATTATTTGATCGCAGCCCTCGTATTTTAAGAGATTTCCCAGAACGTTTGAGTAACTATGTGCAAAAGTGGTTCGATTCAAACGATGTAGAAGTAGTTAGTAATTCAAATATAACAAAAGTAGAACCAAATAAATTGTATAATCATGAAGAGGTTATCCCTGTAGATGTGGTTGTATGGACTGCAGGTATCCAACCAGCAGCTACAGTGCGTGCATTACCAGGTGAAAAAGATAATTCTGGTCGGGCTATATTAACGCCATATCATGATTTACCAAATTACGAGAACGTCTTCGTTTTAGGAGATTGTGCATCTCTACCTTTTGCTCCAAGTGCTCAATTAGCGGAAGAACAAGCGGAGCAAATAGTCAAAGTTTTACAAGCCCGTTGGAGAGGTTTACCGCTTCCTGAAGAAATGCCAGAAATTAAGTTAAAAGGTTTTATGGGATCTCTTGGGAAGAAGCAAGGATTTGCTTACATGGCAGATATTTCAGTTACAGGTCGTATTGCAAGACTAATGAAATCAGGATTGCTGTGGATGTATAAACGACATAACGGATAATGAAAAAACTTCGAAGCGCGCCGATAAAACGCTGTTTCGAAGTTTTTATTTTAGCAACGAACACTGATCAATTCCTCATCAAATGAGAAATTCTATTATTCTATTTCAGTGACATACCCATATTTCTCTAGTGCTGCATATACTGGTTTTAGCTGAATATAGCCCTCACCGATCACTTCTTCATTAATCATAACAAGTGGATAGAAAAACTCATCTTCTGCGATTCGGTTTGCAATATCTTGTTGTTTCTCATTCTCAATTGGCTGCTCAATATCAATATACGTAAACGTTACTTCATTTGCTGGAAATTTACGGTCAATTGCTGCTTGAAGCCATTCGTAAGTATCTTTGGAGGATGGCGCATTTACGCAACTGGCGCACACTATATCGGCACCATAAATTTCTATATTTAACGCTTGAGGTTTCATCATCATTTAGCTCCTTCGAATTCTTTATTGGATTTTTTCCCTTACTGATATTATAATGATTATAATGAAAGGAGTCGATAGATATGACTGATACAATGAATGCACAAGTACAAGAAGTTTTAGATAAATTGCGCCCATTTTTACTACGTGATGGGGGAGACTGTGAGCTTGTAGACATAGAAGACGGTATTGTAAAGCTACGCCTTCTAGGGGCTTGCGGAACTTGCCCAAGTTCGACAATTACATTAAAAGCAGGTATTGAACGCGCTCTTTTAGAAGAAGTACCTGGAGTAGTGGAAGTAGAACAAGTATTTTAATTGAAAATATACAACTAATTGCACCGCAACTGCGGTGCTTTTTGTATATAAAAATAAATTTCCCACTTAAATAAACGGAGCTATACCATATATTTATTTTCAACAGTTATTTCACTAAATCCCCATTTTGTCTAATAACTTTCTAAACAGAATTTTTATTTGTTTTTATTAAGCCACGTGATAGCAATTAAGTAACCGATAACAGGTGATGTCCCATATCCCATAATTGGCATTGGGAAATTACCAAATAAAGTTACCAACATTGTCGTTAGAAAGTAAACCCCTAATGATAAAGAAATGATATTTTTTTTACCGTAAAAAAAGAATGGATATAGTAATAATATAAGAGAGAAAATACCTATAATGAACCAGATATTCCCCAGGTCCGCAACTAAAAGAATAATATGTTCAACATAAGGAACTGGTGCTAAATCATCGAGAAAAACCCACGAAACGATAACCAAGACTGCTGTAATTGTAATACTTAGTAACTTTATCATCCAATTACTAATTTTTTCCACGAGATTATTACAATCGCACATGCAAATGCAGTTAATTGACCTGCATCTGGATGAAATAGCAATATTACATAGCGTCCACGATTGTTTATTGCGAATTTCCATAAATGAATAATTAATAAAGGCAAAATAATACTTGCTATATATAGTTTAATTGGTCCAAAGGATAACCATCGATGAACTCCATCTAAATCTTTAAACAAAAATGGTAAAACTAATAAAGCTATTATAATAATATTACTAAAATTACCTTTACTAATTTTTCTTTCCTTTGTCCTAATTAAAAAAATAGAACCCAAAACGGTTCCTAATATCCAAATTATTATGTTTTGAATCCAAATACTCGAAGTCACACCAAATGATATCATTGCAATAGTTCCTATAAAGATAGCTGGAAACATAAGAAAATAAGATTTGATATATTTAATATTATTCATGTTTATATGTCCTTTTGTAAATTTAGTATTCATAAAAATTGTAACACAAAAACATCAACATTTTTATTCTTTATTAAACAAACTGGCACTGTATAAGTTTCAATAAAAAATCTAAACAAAAGTCTCCAAGTAGCAACAAAAAAATGACTATCAAATCTATGCACAATTTGATAGTCATTTTACATTACATTTTTAATGTTTGCGATAGGAAACTGTTATTAATAAAGGGCTTCTTTTTCTTTGCTTAGAAAAATAAAATTCTAATATGTGGATAACTTTCTACAAGAGCTTCTACGTCCAGACTCCAGCGCCTTGCTCCTGCGCAAGCTCGTCGCAGTAAAACCATGTGCTCCTGCGCAAGCTCGTCGCAGTAAAACCATGTGCTCCTGCGCACAGCTCGTCGCAGAAGAACGTTGCCCCTCGGGGTCAAATGTGAAAAAGCTGTGGTGGCTGGGGAGCTGCCTCCTGGGCACGCACGATGCGGGTCATGCATCCGTTGCCACAGGATGTGGCGTGCTTAGGATGCCTTCCCGTCCCATTTGCCTGTCGGGGCAGAGATAGGCGCTTGCGCTTTTGTTCTTATTGTCCCGAATTTCTTGCCAACGATCTTTTGCCATTTCTACAATTTTAGGCTCAAGTGATGTACTTTGTTTTTCAATTACTTTCGAAAAGTAACGTATCGCGTATTCCACATCTCCAATTCTTCGGGATAACTCTGCAATTAAGTAGAGCACTCTCGTTTCAGACATTTGCGTTCCACTAAAATCTCCGCTGGAATAGGAATCAGCATAGCGATCTCTTGCTATTCCGATAAAGCGTCGTTCATCTGCATGCTTTTGTTGCAAACGGTATAACCAAGCAGTACGGAGTGCTAAACCAGCAATATTGATGGATTTCTCTTTTTTAATAGTCCCACAAAAGATGCCTAGTTTGTATGTGTTAATGCCATCATCTATACTTCTCTCATTTCCATATGAACGTGGAACCCATTTGTTTGCAATTTTTTTTTGAATTTCGTCATTCATACCAGGTGCAAAGTATTTGGAGAACTCTTCTGTAAATGAAAATCCGCAATGATTACAAACGAATATATTATAAAGTAAAGGATTTATTTCCTTATTTTGATAGATGGGTTGAAAATCTGAAGTATAAGAATCTACTTTGACAAATTTAGATCGGACTTTAGTCGTTTTAAATTGTTTTTTGCAGTGTAAGCATTCAATACTTTTTTGATAATATGGAGTAATTTCCATAAAAAAACCTCTTTTCATCCAACTTGCCCCTAGTTCCATTATACTTTATAGTTCTCTTGAATGCGAGATAATAAAAATCACATATATTAAAATAGATTCAAGTAGTTTCCCTTGTCTAGATAGTAAAAACACTGCTATGATATAACAAAGGAAGGAATGGTGATTCAGATGACAGAAGTAGTGATTATATCTGAAGCGGCAGCTTACCGCATAAAAGAAATGATGACGCATAATGGCGAAGAAGGAGCTATGCTTCGCGTTTCGGTAAATGGTGGTGGATGTAGCGGTCTTTCTTATGGAATGGGTTTTGAACATGAAAAAAAGGAAGATGATATAGAACTTTTACAACATGGGATTAATATTGTAGTATCTAAAGAGGATGCTTCGATATTAAATGGAACGACAATAGATTACAAAGAGTCCTTAATGGGTGGTGGCTTTACGATAGACAATCCAAATGCTATCGCATCCTGTGGCTGTGGAACTTCATTTAGAACGGCAAAAAAAGCTGGTACTCCTGAAAATTGTTAAAAAAAAGGAGAGAGCATTTTCTTCAACTGGAAAATGCTCTCTTTTATATTAGTTTTCTGTAAATTTTAACTTAACATTCCGCTAACAATGTATTGAAATAGCATGGTAAAAGGGATAATATAAGAGTTAAGAGGTTTCTGTCGCAAATTAGACAAACGAAAACGTTAAAATGACTAATAATTTGTGTCTTAAAGGTCTTCTAAAATATATAAAAGGTGGTTGCGATTTTCTTGAAAAGACCAACAATTCTAGTATTAGGTGCAGGATACGGTGGATTAACTACTGTAGTGAACCTTCAGAAATTAGTAGGAACAGATGAAGCAGATATTATTCTTGTAAATAAAAATGATTACCATTATGAATCTACATGGTTACACGAAGCTTCTGCAGGTACATTACGTCCGGAACAAGTTCGATACGATGTAAAAAGTGTCATTAACGCAAGCAAAGTAACTTTTGTAAAAGCAACAGTTGATGCAATTGATGTAAATACAAAGAAAGTAGCAACAAGTGCTGGTGAGTATACATATGACTACCTAGTAATTGGTTTAGGTTTTGAAGGAGAAACTTTCGGAATTCCTGGCTTGGACAAGTATGCGCTTTCAATTGCAAATGTAAATGCTGCTCGTCAAATTCGTGACCATATTGAATATCAGTTTGCTAACTGGTCAACTGATGATGTGCAAGACGATACGCGTTTAACGATTGTTGTAGGTGGAGCAGGATTTTCTGGTATAGAGTTTTTAGGTGAATTAGGAAACCGCATACCTGAACTATGCAAAGAATACGACGTACCAAAAGAAAAAGTACGTGTTGTATGTGTAGAAGCTGCGCCAATGGTACTACCTGGCTTTGACCCTGAATTGGTAGAGTACGCTGTTAGACGATTAGAAGCTAAAGGGATTGAATTCTCTATTGGAACACCAGTAGTAGAAGCAACTCCAGAAGGCGTTAAGATTAAAAAAGGCGAAGACGAATTCGAATTCATCACAGCTGGTACTGTTGTATGGGCAGCTGGCGTTCGCGGAAATCGCTTAATCGAATCATCTGGCATTGAAAATATGCGTGCTCGCGTTAAAGTAGAAAAAGACATGCGTGCTCCTGGATTCCCAGATGTATTTATCGTTGGAGACTGTGCGCTTATGATCAATGAAGAGATTAATCGTCCATATCCTCCTACTGCACAAATTGCTATGCAACAAGCTGTAACTATAGCAAAAAATATTGTTGCTCTAATTAAAGGCAATGATACAGAAGAGTTTGTACCTGCTCTAAAAGGAGCAGTATGTTCACTAGGTGAGCATGATGCAATCGGAGATGTAATGGGTAGAAAGCTTACGGGAACAAAAGCTTCCATTATGAAAAAAGTTATTGATAACCGTGCGCTTTACATGATCGGTGGAGTTCCACTCGTATTGAAAAAAGGTAAATTTAGTTTATAATATATAAATATTATTAGCTCCCCCCTAATTTAAAGGTGGGAGCTTTTTTAAAAATAAGAAAGTTAATACATTTTATATAGTATCGATTTAGCTCCAGCGCCTTACCCCACGGGGACAAATGTGAAAAAGCTGCTTCTGCGCAAGCTTGTCGCAAACAAAATCGCTTTTAGTGGCTGAGGAGCTGCCTCCTGTGCCCGGACGATGCGGGTCATCATCCGTTGCTACAGGATGTGGCGTACTTTTTTGGTACCTTCTCGTCACATTTGCCTGTCGGGGTAGACATAGGCGCTTGCGCTTTTTTTAAAGGGGGGTTTATACATGGCGAAATTAGAACGAGGAAATATATGGCTAGGTGTAGCTGGTTTAGTTATAAATGAGACAGGTGAATGGCTTGTGGTGAAAAAAAGATATGGCGGACTTAATGGAAGATGGTCACTTCCGGCGGGATTTGTCAACAATGACGAAACTGTAGATGAAGCCGTCTTAAGAGAAGTTAAGGAAGAGACTGGAGTGGAGTGTATAGTTCAACATATGATTGGTTTTAGAAGTGGTGTTATCCAAAATAAGATTAGCGATAACATGGCTATTTTTCTATTGCAACCTATCGAAAAAGATCCCATTCTTCAAGCACAATTATCGGAGCTATTTGAAGTGAAATGGATACATCCATCCAAATTATTGCATGATGCTGATGCTTCCGTTATGATCCATGAATTAGCAGAAAAGAAGTTTGAGGACGGGTTTAATATACTTGACGGAATAAATCCGGGGGATGTCTTTGGTTATACGAGTTATAAGCTATTTATTAAATAGGGTAAACTAAATAATAAATAAATTGTTTTCTTTATTTACAATTAAATCCTTTCGTGTTATATTATCTGAATATTAAATAAATTAAAAAGGATGATGTAAATGACGAGAGTGAAGAAAGAGGTAGTTACAAAAACTTGTCCATATTGCAAAGGGGAAGGCTATTTTCAATTACGCTTAGGCGGTTCAGAAACATGTAACTGTTGCAATGGATCAGGGAAAAAATAATCCCTTTATGACAAATAGGTGAAAATACACAAGTACATTGAATACTCTCCTCCGTTAAGGTAAACTATTAAAAGATGCTACGGAGGTAATAGATTATGGGAGATTTTATGCTTGTGCAAATGATCATTTCGGTGCTCATATTTTTTGTCATGTTTTTTGGAATCGCTTTTTTACTGAATATGTTACTTAGAATGACATGGTTTATGGCAATTCTTTATCCAATTGTTGTTGTATTTATTATTGATGAAGTTGCTTTTTTTGATTATTTCACGAAGCCAGGAATTGCTTTCTCAGCGCTTGGAGATAAATTAGTGTCACTGCATGCAGCAGATATTATTATTTTGTCTAGTGGACTTGTAGGGGCAATTGCAGCTGGATTTGTTATTAAATTCTTAAGAAAAAATGGATATCAAATGTTCTAAAAGGATGACTCGTATCGGAGTCATCCTTTTTTCAATAGATAAGAAAGTATAAAATTTTTACTTAGTATCCTTGCGCTTGCGCTTTTCTCATAAAATGGCCGTATAAATAATGATTGAAATTGCGATTCCAGTTAACGCGCCCATAAATACTTCGATCGGTTTATGACCGAGTAGGGTTTTTAACTCTTCAATTTTTTCTTCGTTTTTCATATGAGACCAATCTTTTGTTTGCGTAACAAAGTTTTGAAAATCTACGCGCATTTGGTTAATGACCACTGCTTGTTTCCCCGCTTGGAAACGAACACCAGTCGCGTCAAACATAACAATAACAGCAAATACGGTTGCAACTGCAAAGAGGTTAGAATCGATTCCACTTTCAAAAGCAATTGCGGTACAAAGCGAAGTTACAGCAGCTGAGTGAGAACTAGGCATTCCACCAGTAGAAGTGAATAATTTCCAATCTAATCTCCTTGTCATTAGAAAATGAATAGGGATTTTTACAAATTGCGCAAAGAAAATAGAAAAAAGTGCAGCCATTAATGGTGTGTTTTGGAGGATTGCCAAAGTAGACACCGCCTTTCAGATTAACTTGAGTAACTACAGTATAACACATTCATACAATTCGAAAAATGTATCTTCTTCCTATATAATAAGAATGAATCTGAATGAGTAGGGGGAAAAATAATGATTATTAGTACAAATGAAGTATTATTCGATGAAATTCAATCCGAAACACTAGTTGTAGCTGTTTCTAAACATGCTGAAAACACAAGTAAATGGGAAGATTTTTTAAGTAACTTTGGTGAACATATTGCACAATGGGTGAAAAGTGGGGATATTTCATCAGAACTTAAAAAGATTGTAAAAGTTCCCGTAGCAAACAATGATGCAGTGAAAAGAATTCTTTTTGTAGGAATTGGCGAACGTAAACAATTAACACAAGAAAATATTCGCGAAGCATTCGGTCTTGTTGGAAAAGAATTGTTAGCAAGCAAACCAGAGTCTTTAGCAATTTGGATTCCATCATTTAGCACGGAGTCTATTTTAGATGGAGATGTTGCTTATTTAGCTGCGGAAGGGCTTGGAATGGGTTCATTTATATATGAAGGGTATAAAACATCTTCTAATGTTCCGGACTACTACTTACCAGCAATTGAGCTATTAACAGATGAGGATAGTGACGAAGTAGTTTCTTATTTTGAAGTAGGCTCCATTTATGCGGATGCAGTAAATGAAGCAAGAATTTTAGTAAATACTCCAGGCAATGTCCTAACATCTACACAATTAGGAGAGTATGCAAGAGAACTTGGCAATACATATAATTTTGAAACCGAAATTTTAGGTAAGAAAGAAATCGAAGAGCTTGGGATGGGTGCTTTACTTGCTGTCAACCAAGGCTCCGTAGAAGAACCAAGATTACTTGTTTTAAAATACCAAGCGACAGAAAAATGGGAAGATGTTGTAGCACTTGTAGGGAAAGGTATTACATTTGATACTGGCGGCTACTCGATCAAAACAAAAACAGGTATTGTCGGTATGAAGGGGGATATGGGCGGAGCAGCTGCAGTATTAGGTGCGATGCAAATTATTGGTGAGCTTCGTCCAAACAAAAATGTAATTGCAGTTATTGCCTCGACAGATAATATGATCTCTGGAAATGCTTTTAAACCAGATGATGTAATTACATCGATGAGTGGGAAAACGATTGAAATTTTAAATACCGATGCAGAAGGACGATTAGTGCTAGCAGATGCAGTAACATATGCAAAACAACAAGGTGCTAACTATATTGTAGACGTTGCAACATTAACTGGTGGAGTTATTACGGCACTAGGATACGATAAAACAGGTGCACTTACAAATGACGAAGAATTCTTCGAAACATTCATGGAAGCTTCAATTGAAACAGGAGAATTTACATGGAGATTGCCTTTAACGGAAAATGATAAAAAACGTATTCGTAAAAGTGATGTAGCAGATTTAAACAACTCACCCGGTAGCGATGGTCATATGATTTTCGGCGGAGGATTTGTAGGTGAATTTGTAGAAAATACACCATGGATCCATCTAGATATTGCAGGGACGTCGGATACGAAAGCTGCATATGACTTCGGTCCAAAAGGTGGTACAGGAGTTATGGTACGTACGCTTGCTACATTAATCGAAAGAATGGCAGACGAAGAGTAGGGCAAACGCACAGGCTCACTTTCCCTAGTGGCATACACTGTGAGGAAAGGAGGAGAAGCATGGTTCGTTTTCGTGGAGGAGGATTTGGCGGTTTCAGGGGTCCTGGCTTTGGCGGTTTTAGAGGTCCTGGCTTTGGCGGATTTAGAGGTCCCGGCTTTGGAGGTTTTAGGGGTCCTGGTTTTGGGCGATTTGGAGGCTTTGGCTTTGGAGGTCCATTTGTAGGGGGCTTAGTCGGAGGTCTTTTAGGTTCTTCATTATATGGGGGATACGGATACGGAGGATACGGTTACGGCGGATATCCATATTACCCATCATATCCGTATGATCCGTATTATCCATATTACGATGGTTATTACTAATAAAAACAAAAGCTTTTGCAACGCGCGAATTTGTCGCGGTTGCAAAAGCTTTTTATTTGTTACGTTCGCTTTTTTTCTTTACTACTTCAGCAAGATCATTCCGAACGGATTTATCCCACATTTTCACTCCAGATAAATAAGCTGCACGTCCCATCATATGTCCTCCAACTGGACCAGTAACAAATAAGGCAAAAGCGCAATTCAAAATCTGGACGCAATTACGCCGAGACGTAATTGATTGTAACTCTAAAATTTATCGCAAAAGGTTAGTAATTGCATGACGAAAAAATTGACAGCTACTTGCGGAATGTATCTTCTCTTCGTTATGATAAAACTGAATACTTTATAGAATAAGAGGATAGTGATGAAAAACCCATATGTGTTCGGATTTTTGCCGTTAATAACGATTTTATTATTTAGTTTAAACTTTTCTGTTTACACGATGAATAAAGCAATTGAATTGTTTAAAGTCATAGGTGTATATAGTGGAATGAGAGAGTTCTTATCTGATTTAGAGCTGAAATTATTTCTGCTCATTATTTTAGTACTCGTTTATTTTATGCTTTTTTCGGCTTTGAAGCTTATTGCGGAAACGATTCATGAGATCGGGATGTTATTTTTTTCAAAGGATTTTGAAGGGAAGACTATTTCACAAGCACGTGGCGGTTACGTAATCTTTTTTGTAGGATCAGTAATTTCCGCTGTTGGTTTACAATCAATTCAATTATTGCTTCTACTATTTCTTGCAACTGCATTTATTTATTTTATTTATGTCGTATTTAAATTGAGTAATTCGATGAGCTTATTAGGGACGGTAGGGTTAATCATGTTCGAGATCATTGTCTGGAGTATATTTTTAGCTTTAATAATCTATGCAGTCATCAAGCTATATAATGGAATTATCGCTAGTTTGCCGTTATTATAAAATTCAAAAAGAAGCTACTGTTTAGTAGCTTCTTTTGTCGTTCCTCATAATTTGATTGAAGATGGAATGGTGTATTTTTTTCGATTCGATTCGTTTCATGTTTTTAGGCATATCATAGCCAATCCAAACAGCAGACGTATACGTGTCAGATAATCCGGCTATCCAATAATCCACATAATCATTCGTCGTCCCTGTTTTAGCACCAATATACGATGATTGTACAGAAATACCTTTTCCTGTTCCATTTGCGACTACATCACGTAATAAATTACGCATTGTTTGTACCGTTTTAGATGACCAAACCTCTTGTTCTTCCTCGTTCCATTCATATAATGTCTCGCCATCTATATCCACAACTTTACGAATTGCATGCGCGGGTTTATACATCCCGTTTATAAAACTTGTATATGCATCTGCCATTTCTAGTGGGGTAACTCCTTTTGTCAGCCCCCCTAATGCAGCTGCATAGGAATAATCCTCGTTTACTATATGGTTGAATTGAAAAGGTACCAATTTATCAAATGCAGTTTCGATACCAGTCGTTTGGAGCAAACGAACAGCAGGTGTGTTATAGCTAAAACTAAACGCTTGTTTAATCGTAACATTCCCAAAAATCGCTCCACCATAATTTTGAGGACAGTAAGTACCTATACATAATTTACCGGCATTTATCGTATTTTGCGGAGTTAAAGATGTCGTTTCAAACAATGGAGCATAGACAAGTAATGGTTTGAAAGCAGAACCTGGCTGTCTCACTGCTTGGTATGCTCGGTGAAAGTCGAACTTTTTATAGTTAATTCCTCCATATATACTAGTAATTTCTCTTGTATCATTATTTATAACAGCAGATGCTGCTTGTAAGCCGGCCGATTTAAGTAGTAAGTCGTTAACATACTTTTCATCCTTTAGTTGCTTAACTGGATCGAGAGCAGTAAATATGGTAATTCCTTTAGTACTGATTTCACTTACACGAGATTGCAGTTCTTTTTCGAATAAGGTTTTTTGTTGTTCGTTTTGCGCAGAAGCTATTTTTTCTGCAAAGCCTTCTTTATAGGCGATTAGATTTTTTAATTCCTCTAACACGTATGTACTGTAGGCAGGATATAGTTGTGTTTTCGTTTTTATGTGCAATACAATTGGATCTGCTTTTAATGTTTCTCCATCGGTTGCAGATATCTTTTGGTTTTTGACCAATACATCAATGAGTAACTCTTGTCTTTTTTTCGTTGCATCGAAATGGACTAAAGGGTCATATAACGTTGGGTTATTTGGAATAGCACTAATAAAGGCGAGTTCCGCTTCCGTTAACTCATTTAACGGTTGGCTAAAATAATATGTTGCAGCAGCCCCAATTCCATAAACTTGGTTCCCAAAATAAATCTCATTTAAATAATTAGATAGTATTTCCTCTTTTGTCGATTGTTTTTCCATTTCATACGCATACAATAATTCCGTTACTTTTCGCTCATACGTTTTTTCGGTAGTTAAATAACGTAGTCGGACGAGTTGTTGTGTTATGGTACTGGCACCTTGGTCTTTTGAATTGGCAATAGCGTTAACGAAAACCGCACGAAAAATGGCACTAAAGTTAAATCCAATATGATTGTAAAACTCTACATCCTCACTTTGTATGAACAACTCTTGTGCAAATAGAGGAATGGATTCAAGTGGAAGGGGTTCTCGCCATTCAACATAATCCTCTGAAAATACCTGCTCCTGTTCATCTAGGAAAACAATAGGTGAAGAAATCAATGGACTCGATAATTGAATTGACTCTGCGAGATTATCTTTATATGAACTAGCTACTTGTATTTCTGTGTGAATATAAGAATATAAAATCCATATGAATGGAAAGCAAAGTAATATGATGATAAAACCGATTGCTTGGCGCATTTGTTGTACTCCATTTCACAATAATCTAGATCATTTCCGCCTTGGCATATTTATGTACAAGATCCTGTGATATCCGCGGGGGCTCTACATGGATCTCTTATTGATCCATGTTAAAAGAATAGCACACTTTCTAGTCGAAAGTGTGCTAGTTTTTACGTTGTTTTCGCATGAAGCTCTTCATCTAACAATACATCTTCAAAATCCTGTATTGGTTTCTTCCTTGCAAAATAAATGATGAAAAAGGCGATTAAAAATAAGCTGCCAGTTACGAAAAATACAGAAGATATGCCGATATATCCACTTATAAAGCCACCAAACATAGGTCCAATAATATTCCCTAAGAAACGGAAACTTGTGTTATAGCCCATTAATTCCCCTTGTACTTCAATTGGTGCTTCCCTACGTATTAATGCAGTCGTTATTGGAATGAGACCACCAGATGCAATCCCAAATAAGAAACGTAGGACAATCAATTGCCATAAATCAGTAACGAATGCCTGAGGAATGATAAATATAAAGGCGATGATTAGTAAAGCGGATAATACTTTCTCGTATCCAATTGAATCTCCAAGTTTCCCCCAGGTTCTAGCAAATAATAAACTTCCGACCCCGGTTGCACTAAATGTAATTCCTGCCAGTAATGCAACTTGAGTTGAATTCGTTAAATGCGAAACATATAAAGATAGGAGCGGCTGAATACTAAATAAGCCGATTTGAACAATTGACGTAATCATTAATACATTTAAAATGAGTCGGTGGTGAAAAATACCGGAGATAACTGTTTTTCTAGAAAATTCATGATCGCTCTTATTCTTTACTTTTTTGATTTCTCGAATACCAAAAACAACGAGCAATGCAGCGATTGAAACAGCAGAAGAGGTAATGATAAAGGTATACTGAAAACCGAAAGTATCTGCTAAAAGCCCCCCCATTACCGGGCCAAATAGTGTACCAGAAACACTTCCCATTTGTAGCGTTCCCATCGTTTTTCCAGCTATATTTCTTGGAGTTTGTGCGCTTATGAAAGCTAGTGAAGTAGGGATAAATCCAGTAACAATCCCCATAAATAAACGAAGGACAAAAAATGCTTCCACGGAATGAACGAAGCCCATTAAAAAAACGCTTGTTGCGATACCGAAGCCATTAATAATGAGTATAGGCTTGTACCCATATTTATCCGCAATTCTTCCCCAAACGGGAGACATTAAAAAAGCGGTAACAAAAGTAACTCCGAAAACGAGTCCTGCCCATTTTTGGACATAAGCTTCAGAAAAGTCACCCATACTGTTTAAATATAATGACAAAAAGGGCATAATCATTGTCATTGTGCCTGCTACGAGAAAGTTAGAAACCCACATGATCGTAAAATTTCTCTTTTGTACGCTCATCGAAATCCCTTCTTTCTTTTTGTTGCGTACTTAATAGTCATATACTATTATAGAGTATTTCGAGGGACTAAGAAAGTTAGATACTTTGTCACTGAAAATAAGGAGCTAATATGTTAAAATAATTTGGGGTGAATGATTCGTGAAAAAGTTACTTATATTCGTTTTAATATGTACTGCTTTTTTCTTGAGCGCTTGTGGTAAAACTGCCACGGAAGCACCGAAAGAGGAAGCCGTAACGGAACAAGAAACAGCTGAAGATACAAATTCAGAACAACAAGGAGAGATAGGCGTGTATCCACAACTAAAGGCAGAAGTCGCGTCAAACGAGGCGTTAGTTATTATGCATACATCTATGGGGGATTTGAAAATCAAGCTATTCCCAGAATATGCACCGAAAACAGTCGAAAACTTTTTAACACATGCGGAAAACGGCTATTATGAAGGCATCATTTTCCATCGAATTATTCAAGATTTCATGATTCAAGGTGGAGACCCAACTGGAACAGGAATGGGTGGAGAAAGTATTTATGGTGAAGAGTTTGAAGACGAATTCTCGATGAACCTATTTAATTTAAGAGGCGCTTTATCTATGGCAAATGCTGGCCCTAATACGAATGGTAGTCAGTTCTTTATCGTTCAATCATCTCAACCACCAGCAACAGTAGAGCAATTAACAGCAGGTGGATGGCCAGAAGAAATTGCAGCAGCATATGCGAAGAATGGTGGAACACCACATTTAGACCAAAAGCATACAGTATTTGGACAAGTAATAGAAGGAATGGATATAGTCGATCAAATGGCTGCAGTTGAAACTGGGGCACAAGATAAACCAGTAGAAGATATTTCAATTGAATCCATCGAAATTATTCAAAAATAAGTAAGGAAGTGTAAAGATGTTTACTTTTTTACAACCAGGGTTCCTATATTTGTATTTCCCAGAAGATAAAACAGAATATATTCCAGTAGTACTCGAATTTCTTGTATTATTGGTTATTTGTATATTTGTTTTCAGATGGTTTAAAAAGAAATCAGCTAAAGACGCTGAAAAAGCGAAAGTATTAGAAGATAAGATCATGAAAATGAGAAGAGAAGAACTAGAAAAGCAGTCACCCCAATGAGGTGACTGCTTTTTAAGTTTTGGAAAATAAGATCGATGGTATGTCACAGTTTAGGAATAATGTGCATTAAAAAGCTCAATTAAGTGTCCGCTATGATTTCCGCTGCAGGCGGACGCTTTCCGCGGGCACGGCTTCAATCTCCTCGTCACTACGTTCCTGCGGGGCTTTCAGCTCGTGCTGTTCCCGCTGGAGTCGCCGCCTTACGCTTCAATCAACGAAGTATGCTTGCTAATTAGCGTTTAGCTAAACAACACCAATAAGAAATATTAGAACGGCCGCACGAAGGTAAAAGTGGCAGCTATCACTATTTGAAAAGAATTTCTTATTAAACAGTGAACATGAGCTTCACTATGTTATGAATTACTAAATAATGTATATTTTCATAATGTTAATAGTCGTTAGTCGTCTCCTATTAAGTAAACTCTTTGATATGGGAAATGATTGCTTCCGTACCTAAATTGATTGCTCTCATGCTAGTTTGGTTGCTTTCCTTATAGAACTAGTTGCTTTCAATGACCAGTTGGTTGCTCTTACCCATTTACTGGATCAATTTTTACGAGATACTTACTAATAATGGATTTTTCCTTTCGTTTCTAATAAAACATTTGGTTTATAAAGCGAGAATCTAATTAGTCAGCGAGCTTCATTGATTTTCGCGGAAGGGCGGCGACTCCTGCGGGATGAGTGAGACAGATGAAACTTCACAACGCACGCGTAGCGTCGGTGAAGGTTCATCGCTCACCCCGCGGAAAGCGTCCGCCCTGTAGCGAAAATCATTGCGGACACTTTGCCTAACTTGCTAAGACACAGTATTCCTAAAAGCGTAAGTAAAGCCTCTCGTGGATAATCATTCTAACGCTCTAGCAAATCGGGCAACGCCTTCTTGAATGATTTCAAACGGGCAGGCACAGTTCATTCTTAAAAAACCATCACCTGCTACTCCGTACTTCGTGCCCGGCTCGAGCGCAAGTCTCCCTTTCATTAACAATCTTTCCATTATATCTGGTTCAGAAAGTCCCGTATCCCGGTAATTAATCCATAACAAATATGTGCCTTCTGGTTTCACTACTTTTATGCCATCTATATTGGATAAATGCTCTATAGCGTAGTCCATATTAGATGAAAGAACCTCCATTAACTCCTCTAACCATGGTCCCCCTTCTTCATAAGCAGCTTGTAATGCCGTCAAAGCAAAAATATTTAGTCCCATTGTTCCGCGAGTCATTGCGAAATGCTCCAATGTTTTCCGTTTTTTTTCATCAGGTACAATACTAGCCGCGGCCTGAATTCCAGCAATATTGAATGTTTTAGTAGGCGCAAAGAATGTAATAATATTCGAAACATCTTCTACTGCATTAAGTAAAGGAGTATGTTTAAAAGGTTTATATGTGAGGTCAGAATGGATTTCATCCGACAAAATAAGGACATTATATTGTTTACATAGTGCTGCCATTTGTTTTAGATCTTCTTTGCTCCATACTTTGCCACCTGGATTATGCGGATTACATAAAATAAATACTTTTACCCCTTTTTGTAAGCACTCTTCAAAAACTTCCATATCCATTTCATATGAGTTGTTTTTTTCCTTCAGAAGGCATGTGATGACTTCTCGTCCTAAATTTTGAGGGATACTTGTGAATGGAGGATAAACAGGAGTATGGATCAGTACTTTATCGCCTAGTTCTGTAAATACTTCAATCGCTTCTGCCATGGCTGGTATAACTCCTTGGCGAAATAAAATCCATTCGTTGTTAATCGTTAATTGATGCTTGTTTAAAACCCAATTAGTCATTGCAGATTTAACTTCATCTGGTGTAATGGCGTAACCAAAAATAGGATGTTCCAAACGTTTATGAATAGCATCTTTAATAACCGGTGCAATAGCAAAATCCATATCTGCAATCCACATAGAGAGAACATCGGATGTATCCTCCAATGAATAAATTTGATCAAGCATGTCCCATTTGACAGAGAAGGTGTTTCTTCGGTTATAGATAGTAGAAAAATTAGACAAAATAATTTCTCCTTTCAATTTGAGATTATTATGTTATTATATCCCTAACTAATAAAAACTAGTAAGGTGAAACTAAATGGATACAATTGAAATGAATAGAAAAGCTGTTTGGACACTTCAAGAGTGGGATCCATTCAATCTAGGAGTAGATAGTTATGAAACAGAAACAGCTGATGTCGTAGCTGATTTACAAAATATTGATCATCCATCAGAGCTTGCGAAGCGAATTCAAGAGATTTATGAGCATTCGTTCGAGGAGTGGATTCCGCTTGAGAAATGTGTAGAGATTTCATATAAGTTAATTGCTTTAAAATATGAAATGAAATGTATAATTTAAAAAAAGAAAAAGCTTTCGGTTTCAGTCCATCCCGAAAGCTTTTTTGTTTTACGCATCTTGTAGGCCATCTAATAAATTGGATGCTGGAACTTCCAATGCGTTAGATAATTTTAAGATTGTTTGTACTGATGGTGTTTCATTACCCGATTCATATGCTTCTAGTTTTCCAGTTCCAATTCTTGTTTTTAAGGCAAGAGTTTCTAAAGAAATATTACGTTCTTCTCTTAGTTGTCGTAATTGTTCATGCAATTCTTTTTTCATGTATTCATCCACCCCTTTAAAAGTCTTAATTGTTACTATATTATAGCATAATTCTTTTTAGAACAGCTTTAAAGTATTGACAGATAAACTACTATTTTTACAAAAAGAATTTAATAATGCCTTGCAAAAAAATAAGAATGATTGCGATCGGTGCAGCAAAACGAACGATAATATACCATGTATTAAACAAAGGTTGCCCTAACTTTAGCTCGTTGTATAGCTCTGTCTTCTTTAATTGGTATCCAGCAAATAGCGAGATGAATAATGCACCTAGTGGTAATCCAAAACTGCTAGTGATAAAGTCAGCAAAGTCAAAGAAAATCATTCCTAAAATTTTAACATCCGAAAGGACTCCAAAAGATAATGCGCTAGGAATTCCAACTAAGAAAATAATGAAACCATATATCCAAGATGCTTTTCTACGGCGTTCATAGTTAGAGCGAATACCGATCGATACAGATATTTCTAACATCGAGATAGATGATGTCAGCGTTGCAAATAGTAAAAGGATGAAGAATATAATCATAAAAAATGCACCGAATGGTATTTGTTCAAATACTGCAGGTAAGATGATAAATGCCAAACCAGGTCCTTGATCTGGAGTGTATCCAAGTGCAAAAACAGCAGGGAATATGACAAGCCCAGCTAATATCGAAACACCAATATTCATCAGTGCTACATTCAGTGAAGAACTTCCAAGTTTTTCATCTTTCGATAAATATGAAGCATATGTAATCATAACCGCAACACCAACACTTAAGGAGAAAAAAGCTTGTCCAAGAGCTAGCAAAATTGTTTTTCCGTTAAAATAAGACCAATCCGGAACAAACAAAAACTTAATCCCTTCCATAGCACCTTCTAAAGTTACAGATCGTAGAACAAGTGCGATGAAGAAGACAAATAACAGAGGCATCATCCATTTACTAGCCCGTTCAATACCGCCTTTAATCCCTCCTTGCACAATCCAAATCGTTAACAGCATAAATGCTCCCTGAGCAATAATTACTTCCCAAGGGTTTTGGATAATGTTATTAAATAAATCACTGAAGTAATTTTCGCTTCCACCTTTAAGTTTAAAAAATACAGCTCTTACTAAATAGCTTAATATCCATCCACCTACTACACTATAAAAGGATAATATAATAGATGAAAATATTAACCCGGACCAGCCAAGAAGATACCATGGTTTTCCTGGTGCTTGTTTTTTGAAAGATGTGACAGGATCTGTTTGTCCACGTCTTCCAATGATGAATTCTGCAAGTAAAATAGGAAGACCGATTAAAAGTGTACTAAGGATGAAAAGAATAAGAAAGACACTACCACCATTAGTCCCAGCCATATATGGAAACTTCCAAATAGCCCCTAAGCCGATAGCACTCCCGGCTGCTGCTAATATAAATCCAATTTTCGATCCGAAATGATCTCGTTTTTCCAAAAATAACTCCTCCTTCATTTGGACTGTCTTATTGTACACGAGGTTTAATAGAAAATGTAGACTAATTTGTGAAACATTCTAGAACTATCTTTCGTATCACCTATACAACAAGAGAGAGCGGGAGTAACACTGTCTCAAAGCGCATTAATCGAACGCGCACAAAAAGGAGGTAAAAAGGCGTATACGGATCTAATACAACCGCATCATCAAATCGTGGAAAACTTTGCTTTCCAATGCGTGTAATATAAATGATATTCTAGATGTCGCACAATGCCGTTCAGTGATTTTTGCTAGGGAGCTTGGCGATATGTTATAATTTACCGTGACTATAACGTATATAAAGAAAGTAGGAACGGGTATTATGACAAAAATTTATAAGGTAGGAGATGTGGTCACGGGCAAAGTAACTGGCATTCAGCCATACGGAGCATTCGTTAGTTTAGATGAACATACACAAGGACTTGTGCATATTTCGGAAATAACCTATGGATACGTGAAAGAAGTTGGTGAGTTTTTGACAGTTGGCGAAGAGGTGGATGTGAAAATTCTCGAAATAGACGACGAAGCGGGGAAAATTAGTTTATCCATCCGTGAACTTCATGAAAAACCAGTTGTTCCTAAAAAAGAAGATAAACCTCGTAAAACACTACAAGCCCGTGTAGATGAGCATGATGTCGAAGGATTCAATACACTAAAAGAAAAACTAAGTGAATGGATAAAAAAATCTATTTAACGACTCGGTGAAGCAATTCTTTTAGCGAATTTGTGTAAATATAAAATGGTATTTGTGAAAAATGCTAAAAAAGTAGAGGAGGAACTTAGACAATTCCACACTCTACTTTTTTTATTTCTAGAAAAGACGACAGTTCTGCGGAAAGAGCCGTGCCTTAGTTTACTGGATGGTTCCATTTTTCATTTTACGTAATCGATACTGTAAGTTTTGGCGACTCATCCCAAGGGCTTCCGCAGCCTTTGTTACATTGCCATCATATTTATCCATCGCCTTTTGCAAGTAATATACTTCTGCTTCACGTAAGTACGCATCTAATGGAAGTAATTCTTTATCAGACGACACGACAAAATCCTCCGCTTTTTTTGTTGACTCATTGAAATCCTGAACTTTTAACTTAAAATGTAAAGGCAGCATGTCGATTTTTAATACGCGCTCCGTTGTAATCATCGAACTAATCTCATCTAAAAGTAATTCTAATTCCTTTAAATTTCCTGGCCAATCATAACTTAAAAAAGCTTGGATCACATCTTCGTCTATTTCTTGAATAGAGGAGCCATATCGATTTAAATAACGATGAAAATAATCTTCTACGAAAGGTAATATATCATCCGTTCGCTCTCTTAGTGGAGGAATATTGATCGTAACAGTTGTAAAATAATAATACAGTTCCTTGCTTAGTTGTTTTTTGGAGATTAGATCAATTGGGTCTAATCCGATACTGGCGATATATAAATTTTGACTTTCGCTATTTGCCTTTAATATATCTAATAGCTTATTTTGTAAATCGATGGATAATAAATCGATTCTTTCACAAAATATAGTGCAGTTCGATAGAGACCTAAGTTCTTTCTCAAATTTATCGATTAAATGTATATCCGAACTATGACAATACAAACTGATAAATTGCTCATTCGGTGGGGACAGTTGATGGTGAATTGCTTCTGCGATTAGGTCTTTCCCAGTGCCGGCCTCTCCTGTAAGCAGTATTGGCATTCGAACATGAGCTGCTTTAATAGACCGTTCCTTTACGTCTTTCATAAGCTGAGAAGCTGCTGTAATAGTGGAGAGGGTAATCGCTTCATTATATCTTTTTAATGGCTGATAAATTAGCCGTTCTAATGTTGTAATATCTCGAGAAAATTCAATAGCACCAATTAGTTTACCATTTTCAAAAACTGGGTATGTATCATTGATCGTCGTTATTTCCTGACCATTTCTATTCCAATACGTTTGCTTGACACGCAACACAGGTTTTTCGCTGTGCAACACTTTTAGCAAAGTACTTTCTTGCTGCTCAAACTGGAAAAGGTCCAATATGGATCGATCCACTACATCAACTGAATCTAGACCTTCAATTTCTTTCATTTTTTCATTGTAAATAATCGTTTTTCCTACTATATCAACAGCGTGAATCCCAACAGATACTTGCTCTGTAGCGAACTTATAAAAAGGGAGAAGCTTACTCAATCGGTCATTCATATAGCTCACCTCAAAAATATTTTAACATTTTAAAATTTAATACTTGAAAAACGCAACAATCTTTTGCATTATTATATATGTAAATGATTTATAAACGCAAATTATTTTTGCACTAACAATTAAAGGAGGATTTACATGTTACCTTATAAACACGAACCATTCACAGACTTCTCTAAGGAAGAAAACAAAAAAGCGATTAAAGAAGGATATAAAGTAGTAGAATCATACTTAGGTGAGGAATATCCATTAATCGTTGGTGGAGAGCGTATTACTACTGAAGGTAAAATCACTTCTTATAACCCGGCAAATAAAGAACAAGTGGTAGGTATTGTTTCAAAAGCAACGAAAGATATTGCTGAAAAAGCGATGAATATTGCAGATGAAACATTCAATACTTGGAAAAAAGTAAAACCTGAAGTACGTGCAGATGTACTTTTCAAAGCAGCAGCAATTATGCGTCGTCGCAAAGCTGAATTCTCTGCATTATTATCAAAAGAAGCAGGGAAAACATGGGTTGAAGCTGACGTAGAAGCAGCAGAAGCAATCGATTTCTTAGAATATTACGGTCGCCAGATGTTACGTTTAAAAGATGGTGTTCCAGTTGAAAGCCGTCCAGGCGAATATAACCGTTACGACTATATTCCATTAGGAGTTGCAGTAGTTATTTCTCCATGGAACTTCCCATTTGCTATTATGGCTGGTACAACAGTTGCTGCAATGGTTGCTGGTAATACAGTATTACTAAAACCTGCATCAACTACACCAATCGTTTCTTATAAATTTGTAGAAGTATTAGAAGAAGCTGGTATGCCTGCTGGTGTAGTTAACTTCATTCCTGGTTCAGGAGCAGAAATTGGTGACTTCTTAGTAGAACACCCACGTACTCGTCTAATCAGCTTCACTGGATCTCGTGATGTAGGTTTAGGGATTGTTGAAAAATCATCTAAATTGGCAGATGGTCAAATTTGGATTAAACGTACGATCCTTGAAATGGGTGGTAAAGATACAATCGTAGTAGATAAAGAAGCAGATTTAGAACTAGCTGCACAATCTATCGTAAAATCTGCATTCGGTTTTAGTGGCCAAAAATGTTCAGCTTGTTCACGTGCTGTAATCGTGGAAGATGTATACGATCAAGTAGTCGATCGAGTGGAAGAGTTAACAAAAGCATTGACAGTAGGGGTTCCTGATAATGATGAGCACTTCGTTGGTCCGGTTATCGATGGTTCTGCATTTAATAAAATTATGGAATACATCGAAATTGGTAAAGGGGAAGGCCGTTTAGTAGTTGGTGGTACTGGTGATGATTCAGAAGGTTACTTCATCCAACCAACAGTAATTGCAGACCTTTCTCCAACTGCACGTATTATGCAAGAAGAAATCTTTGGACCAGTTGTCGGACTTACAAAAGCAAAAGATTTTGACGAAGCAATTGAAATTGCAAACAATACGGAATACGGTTTGACAGGTGCAGTTATTACCAATAACCGCATGAACTTAGAAAAAGCTCGTGAAGATTTCCATGTAGGTAACCTTTACTTCAACCGTGGATGTACAGGTGCGATTGTAGGATACCAACCATTTGGTGGATTTAACATGTCTGGAACAGATTCAAAAGCTGGCGGTCCAGATTATATCGTACTTCATATGCAAGCAAAAACAACTTCTGAAATGCTTTAATACTATATAACATTAAATAGGTAGACACATCCTTGATGAGTCTACCTATTTTAAAAGACAAAAGAGAAAGTATATACTCTCTTATTAAGTATCGGTCTAGCTCCAGCGCCTCGAACAGACATAGGCGCTTGCGCTTTTCAAAAAGAAACGGGGGATATGAAAATGACAAACTCACAACATGTAATCGAGCAAACGGATAAATTTGGTGCAAATAACTACAATCCACTTCCAATCGTTATTTCGGAGGCAGAAGGTGTATGGGTAAAAGATCCAGAGGGTAATAAATATATGGATATGCTTTCTGCATACTCTGCAGTGAACCAGGGGCATCGTCATCCTAAAATTATTCAAGCACTAAAAGACCAAGCAGATCGTGTAACATTAACATCTCGCGCATTTCATAATGATCAATTAGGGCCATGGTATGAAAAAGTGAGTGAAATAACAGGAAAAGAAATGGTATTGCCGATGAACACTGGAGCAGAAGCAGTGGAAACTGCATTTAAAGCTGCGCGTCGTTGGGCTTACGATGTAAAAGGTGTTGCAGAAGATCAAGCCGAAATTATTGCGTGTAACGGGAACTTCCATGGTCGTACAATGACAGCGGTATCCCTATCATCGGATCCAGAATACAAACGTGGCTTTGGACCAATGTTACCTGGTATTAACTTAATCCCTTACGGTGATTTAGATGCACTAAAAGCTGCTATTACACCAAATACTGCAGCGTTTTTAATCGAACCTATTCAAGGGGAAGCAGGCATTCTTATTCCACCGGCTGGTTTTATGAAAGCAGCTTATGAACTATGTAAAGAAAATAATGTACTGTTTATCGCAGATGAAATCCAAGCAGGTCTGGCACGTACTGGTAAAATGTTCGCTTGTGAGTGGGAAGATGTAAATCCTGATATGTACATTTTAGGAAAAGCACTTGGTGGTGGGGTATTCCCAATTTCCTGTGTAGTTGCCGACCGTAATGTACTTGGAGTATTCAATCCAGGATCACATGGTTCTACATTTGGAGGAAATCCATTAGCTTGTGCAGTATCTGTTGCTTCATTAAATGTATTAACAGATGAAAAGCTTGCAGAACGTTCATTAGAACAAGGCGAATATTTCATGAATGCATTAAAAGAAATTCAACATCCTTCTATTAAAGAAGTCCGTGGACGTGGATTGTTTATCGGTATGGAGTTAACGGAAGAGGCGCGCCCATATTGTGAGCAGTTAAAAGAACTTGGATTATTATGTAAAGAAACGCATGATACTGTTATTCGTTTTGCACCACCTCTAGTGATTTCAAAAGAAGAACTAGATTGGGCTATTGACAAAATAAAAAAAGTGTTTAGCAATCAATAAATCTTAAACAAATCTGAACTAATGTATGTTACAATGGTTCCGAAGAAATAATTATGAATTAAAGAGGCGAAATAATCAAATGGCTGAAAACTTAAACCTGTTCACATCAACCCAGGCTGTCATTAAAGAGGCTCTGCAAAAATTAGGTTATGACGAAGCAATGTATGAATTACTGAAAGAACCGCTTAGAATGATGGAAGTACGTATTCCAGTAAGAATGGACGATAACACTGTAAAAGTATTTACAGGCTACCGTGCTCAACATAATGATGCTGTAGGACCTACTAAGGGTGGAGTGCGTTTCCATCCAGCAGTAACGCAAGAAGAAATGAAAGCACTTTCTATGTGGATGACATTGAAAGCTGGAATCGTTGATCTTCCATATGGTGGTGGTAAAGGTGGAGTAGCATGTGACCCACGTGAAATGTCCATGGGAGAAATCGAACGATTAAGTCGTGGTTATGTACGTGCTATTGGCCAAATCGTCGGACCTACAAAAGATATCCCTGCTCCAGATGTGTTTACTAATGCACAAATCATGGCATGGATGATGGATGAATATAGTCGTATGGACCAATTCAACTCACCAGGGTTTATCACAGGTAAACCACTTGTACTTGGTGGATCACAAGGACGTGATCGTGCTACAGCACAAGGTGTTACGATTATTATTAACGAAGCTGCAAAAAAACGTGATATTGATATGCAAGGTGCACGTGTAGTTATCCAAGGTTTTGGTAATGCTGGAAGCTTCTTAGCTAAGTTTTTAAGCGATCAAGGTGCAAAAGTTATTGGTATTTCTGATGCTTACGGGGCTTTACATGATCCTAACGGTTTAGATATTGATTATTTATTAGATCGTCGTGATAGTTTTGGTACAGTAACAACACTATTTGAAAATACAATTTCTAACCAAGAACTATTAGAGTTAGATTGTGATATATTAGTTCCAGCAGCGATTGAGAACCAAATTACCTCAGAAAATGCTCATAATATCAAAGCTACTATTGTAGTAGAAGCTGCGAATGGGCCAACAACTTCTGAAGCTACTAGAATCCTTTATGATAGAGGTATTCTATTAGTTCCTGACGTATTAGCTAGTGCTGGTGGAGTAACCGTTTCATACTTTGAGTGGGTTCAAAATAACCAAGGTTATTACTGGACTGAAGAAGAAGTAAATGAAAAACTAGTGAAAAAAATGGTAGATGCATTTGAAAATATTTATGAAGTAGCAACAACTCGCAACATTAATATGCGTTTAGCTGCTTACATGGTTGGTGTACGCAGAACGGCAGAAGCATCACGCTTCCGCGGTTGGGTATAATAAGTTTGTAATATGTAAAAACCGCTTGTAAAATACAAGCGGTTTTTACTAGCATTAAGGTAGATAGAATCAAAGGAGGAAGTTTCAATGAATGCATTTTCATTTTATAATCCTGTAAAGTTAATATTTGGTAAAGGGCAGTTAGCCAAATTATCAAATGAGCTTGTTAGTTATGGTCGAAAAGTTCTTGTAGTATATGGCGGGGGTAGTATAAAGAAAAACGGGTTATATGATCAAGTGATGGCAACTTTAAAAGAAGCGAATATGCAAGTATTTGAATTACCAGGAGTAGAACCGAATCCAAGACTTTCTACAGCAAAGCGTGGGGCAGAAATCTGTAAAAAAGAGGGAATTGAAGTTGTGTTAGCAGTTGGTGGTGGTTCTGTTATCGATTGTACAAAACTTATAGTAGCTGCGGCAAAATATGATGGAGATGCTTGGGACTTAGTAACACGAAAAGCAATCCCAAAAGAAGCACTTCCATTTGGAACGGTTTTAACATTAGCCGCAACGGGTTCTGAGATGAATGCAGGTTCTGTTATTACAAATGAAGAAACACAAGAAAAATACGGATGGGGAAGTCCACTCGTATTCCCGAAATTTTCGATTTTAGATCCAGTACATACATTTACTGTTCCTTTGGATCAAACAGTTTATGGTATTGTGGATATGATGTCTCATATGTTTGAGCAATATTATAATGAAGCAACGAATACGCCAGTCCATGATGAAATGATTGAAGGTGTCCTTCGTACTGTTATTGAAACAGCACCAAAGTTAGTTCAGGATTTGGAAAACTATGAGCTTCGTGAAACGATTTTATTTGCAGGTACTTTAGGATTGAACGGATTTTTACGCATGGGATATAACGGCGACTGGGCCAGTCATAATATAGAACATGCTGTTTCAGCAGTATATGATATTCCTCATGCGGGAGGATTGGCTATTATTTTCCCGAGATGGATGCGTCATAATGTACATGTAAATCCGGAGCGTTTTGCAAAGTTAGCAGTAAAGGTTTTTCAAGTGGACCCAACTGGAAAATCTGCAGAGGAAGTAGCGCTTGAAGGTATTGATCGATTAGTAGCGTTTTGGGCTTCACTCGATGCACCAACAAATTTAGCTGACTATAATATAGATAGTTCCAAAATTGATCTAATGGTAGAAAAAGCAATGGTCAACGGGAAATTTGGTAATTTTAATAAGTTAGATAAAGAAGACACAAAAGCAATACTAACTGCTTGTCTATAGAACAGCGGAAGCGCCTATTAAAGGAATACAGTCTAAGTTCGCGACATCGTGTCGCAACGACTGTATGACCTTCATCCTGAAGGCCTCCGACAGGCAAATGGGGAAGTGGTAGGTCTGCAAAGTGCGCTACATCCTGTGGTAAAAGCAGACATGACCCGCATCGTTGGCGGGCCCAGGAGGCAGTTCCTTAGCCACCACAAGCGATTTTGTTTGCGACGAGCTGCGCGCAGGAGCTAGACCGCTACTGAGTAAAAAGTTTATATTTTTGGATCTAAAAGAAAACACATGAGGGAGCAGCATAAGCTCAATCATGTGTTTTTAAAATTGTCTGTGGATCTCTATGGTGAATCCATTCTCTTATACCGTCGTCTTCATCGAATGCGATGGTGACATCTGTTACACCCTGTTGATTTAATATAAGTTCTTTCAATACATCATGAATATCATCTACTTTGGCAAACGTGAGAGTAGGATCTATTTCTGCAACTAATTTTACATGCAAAAATTCACCTTCTTTTATTACTTCTAATTCTTGGATATCCTTCACATTGGGGTTTTCGGATATGATATGGGCTATATGTACAAGCATTTGTTCATCTGTTTCTCCAAGAACACCCCTAGCGTTGTCTAAAAACACCTTCCCTACCACATAAAACATCATAATCCCAATGAGAATAGAGGCAATCCCTTCTGCTTGTAAAAATCCCGTAAAATGTGAGAGTAGCACAGCGATAAATGCAAGAATACCACCAGCAGTGGCTACTAAGTCTTCCATAAATACAAGTTTCGTTGCAGGTTTTGCGCGGTTTAAATGAGCAATACTCGTTGAAAGTGGGGCAAAGAAGCCACCTTTTATATTTACATCATGCAAAATTTCTTTTCCTGCTTTATAAAGAACAACAAATTCTAAAATAATCCCAATTCCTAAAACAATTAAACTGATAGCAACGCCACTTGAAGCTGCAGGATGCTGAATATGATGCCATCCTTCTTTAATGGTTTCGTAAGAAAGGATACCAACTAATAGTACGGCTCCCAAACAAACGAGATTAACTAATCGACCAAATCCATTAGGAAATCTAGGAGTAGGTGCTTTCTTTGATAAGGCGGAACCAATAAATACAAAGAATTGGTTCGCAGCATCCCCTATGGAGTGCATCATTTCTGCGAACATTGCTACATTACCCGTTAGGAAGAACGCTCCTGCCTTTAATGCAGCAATAATAGTATTTACAATTGCAGCAGTTAAAGAAGGTTTATTTCCTCCTTTAAGTAGTTTAAAAAATCCTTTCATACAATGACTCCTCCTACTAGATAGATTCTACTTCCACAGTCTCAATAAAATTCTGTTTTTTGATTGTATTATAAAATTCTACCGTATTTTTTTTAGTCACTATAGACAACCGCAAGTCGATTTCATGCTTGACGATATTATTGTCTAAAACAACATCTTTTATCCGGATACTTTCTATGTAAAGACCGCTAGCTTGGAGAAAATCATACACTTTCGCAATGCTTTCCGTATTTGAAACTATTACAATTAGTGATAATTCTTTCGATCTCAATCTTTTAGGTCCGATTTTCGCCATTAACGGTGGAATTATTTCAATTCCGATTAAGACAATACATACACTTAGTGCTGCTTCAAAATAAAATCCTGCTCCTACCGCGATCCCAATACCACCTGCACCCCAAATCATGGCAGCAGTCGTTAGTCCAGTAATACTATCATTACCTCTACGGAGAATAACCCCCGCACCAAGAAAACCAATTCCGCTTACAATCTGAGCGGCTAAGCGGAGGGGATCCATTGTTATGTTAATGCCTTCGTGTGGGTGAGCTTTGTAAGCGGATTCTATTGATATGTATGTGAGTAAGCAACTAAAAGTAGCAATAACGATGCTTGTCTTTAATCCAACCGGTTTCTTTTTTAGTTCCCTCTCTATACCAATTATTAAACTTAATAAAGCGGCAACAGTTAATTTAAATATTATTTCGGCACTACCATTTATGTTTGGCAACCATTCCATTATGTACTCCTCCTATATTTTTTATTGATAAGTGAGTGTATCTACTATATATATGAAGAAAGATAGCGACGTATATCATGATTAACTCTTAAGAACTTTATTAATGTAATACCCATTAACTGCAGGTTTATTCCTATTGGTCACTACTGTCCCTTCATACATGCGTATTTATACTAATAAAAATCGTAAGATTTAGAAGTAGTATTAATAAGATATAATCAATTCATTAAAGTTTTTTTAAAAAAGGGGTTGCTTTTTAATTTATAAACAGGTATATTAATACATGTCCTTCGGAACACAAATAAACATTTTAAAATCTTTTAAAAAAATGTTTGACATCTAATCCGAAAGAAGTTATACTAATAAAGTCGTCAAAACGAGACGGCAAAATGAACATTGAAAACTGAACATGCAAAACGTTAAGAAATATAGCTTGAAAGATTAACTTGTTAGTCTGATAGCAAAACAATTATGACATCATTTAATGATGATGCCAGCAAAACAAAATGAGCTTTTTAAGTTCTCTATTATGGAGAGTTTGATCCTGGCTCAGGACGAACGCTGGCGGCGTGCCTAATACATGCAAGTCGAGCGAATGATGAAGAAGCTTGCTTCTTCTGATTTAGCGGCGGACGGGTGAGTAACACGTGGGCAACCTGCCCTGTAGATTGGGATAACTCCGGGAAACCGGGGCTAATACCGAATAATCCATTTTCTCACATGAGGAAATGTTAAAAGACGGCATCTCGCTGTCACTACAGGATGGGCCCGCGGCGCATTAGCTAGTTGGTGGGGTAATGGCTCACCAAGGCGACGATGCGTAGCCGACCTGAGAGGGTGATC
>NZ_FOGY01000021.1 GCF_900111345.1 Psychrobacillus sp. OK032 | reverse complement strand
GTGCAGCTGACGAATACTAATCGATCGAGGACTTAACCAAAATGTATTTATCTGTTGAAAATGTCTTTTATCCAGTTTTGAGTGAACAAGCACTCTAATTTGAGGGTTTCAAGACACGAGTAATTCGAGGAAACGATTGAGAGAGGTAAGGAGCGTACTCCAGTACGTGACTGACCGAACGAATGAAGTTGACAAAGAAGTACGATGTGTATTGGAAGCCGAACAGTCTAGTGATGATGGCAAAGAGGTCACACCCGTTCCCATACCGAACACGGAAGTTAAGCTCTTTTGCGCCGATGGTAGTTGGGGGATTCCCCCTGCGAGAGTAGGACGTCGCTGGGCACGAATAAAGAAGTCGTTATCGAGTAATCGGTAACGACTTCTTTTTTATTTAGCTAATTGTACATAATTAAATGGCTTGCGCATGTATGAATAAAGAAATATTGTATAGATAAGACGAATGAAGGAGTGTTAAAATGACGTCAATTTATGAATTTACAGCGAAGAATACAAAAGGTGAAGATGTATCATTAAGTAAATTCAAGGGTAAACCATTAGTAATCGTAAACACCGCAAGTCATTGTGGATTTACGCCGCAGTTCACTGAACTACAGAAGTTATATGAAGAATTCCGCAGTAAGGGTCTGGAAATATTGGGATTTCCTTGTAGTCAATTTAACAATCAAGAGTTTGAGGATATTGACAGAACACTGGAATTTTGTCAACTTAACCATGGTGTTACTTTCCCTATGTTCGCAAAAGTAGATGTTAAAGGAACGGATATTCATCCATTATTTCAATATCTCACTACAGAACAAAAAGGATTTTTATCTAATAACATAAAATGGAATTTCACGAAATTTTTAATCGACAAAGAAGGAAAAGTAGTAGGGAGATATGCCCCGCAAACACCTCCACTAAAAATGGAAATAGATATTTGTAAATTAATTTGATAGAAAAATTAGAATTAATGTTTAATTTAAGGGTTCTTGACACTAGACGTGCACGCTGATAACCTTGTAATAATATTCAGTTATAGAAGGAGGAAATTAGAAATGTGGGAGTCTAAATTTCAAAAAGAAGGTTTAACATTTGATGATGTTTTGTTAGTTCCAGCTCAATCAGAGGTGTTACCAAAAGATATCAATCTATCCGTTCAACTCACTTCAAAAGTTAAGTTAAATATCCCGGTAATAAGTGCGGGTATGGATACTGTGACGGAAGCTAAAATGGCAATTGCAATGGCTCGACAAGGTGGATTAGGGATTATTCATAAGAACATGAGCATTGAAGAACAGGCAGAGCAAGTTGAAACAGTTAAACGTTCTGAAAATGGAGTTATTACCGATCCTTTCTTCTTAACACCAACTCATCAAGTGTATGATGCAGAACATTTAATGGGGAAATATAGAATCTCTGGTGTTCCAATTGTTAATAATGAAGAAGATTTAACATTGGTCGGCATCATTACAAATCGTGATTTACGTTTTATTCAAGATTATTCTTTAATAATCGATGAAGTAATGACAAAGGAACATTTAGTCACAGCAGCAGTTGGCACTACACTAGAAGATGCAGAGAAAATTTTACAGCAATATAAAATAGAAAAATTACCGATTGTCGACGAAAATGGCATGTTAAAAGGATTAATCACGATTAAAGATATTGAAAAAGTGATCGAATTCCCTAATGCAGCAAAAGATCATCTTGGGCGTTTATTAGTAGGAGCGGCTGTTGGCGTAACTAAGGATACAATGCTTCGTGTAGAAAAACTTGTCCAAGCACAGGTTGATGTAATTGTTATTGATACTGCACATGGTCACTCTCAAGGAGTTATAGATACAGTAAAGAGTATTCGAGAAGCTTATCCTGAATTGGATATTGTTGCTGGAAACGTTGCAACTGGTGAAGCAACTCGTGCATTATTTGAAGCTGGTGCAGACGTTGTTAAAGTAGGAATTGGACCAGGTTCAATTTGTACAACTCGAGTAGTTGCAGGAGTCGGTGTTCCTCAAATTACAGCAGTTTATGATTGTGCAACAGAGGCTCGTAAAGCAGGTAAAACGATTATTGCAGACGGAGGAATTAAATACTCTGGAGATATCGTAAAAGCTCTTGCTGCGGGGGGACATGTTGTCATGCTAGGAAGTTTACTTGCTGGTACAACTGAGAGTCCAGGAGAAACAGAAATCTTCCAAGGAAGACGTTTTAAAACATATCGTGGAATGGGATCAATTGCTGCTATGGAAAAAGGATCAAAAGATCGTTACTTCCAAGAAGAAGCGAAAAAACTAGTTCCTGAAGGTATCGAAGGACGTCTACCATACAAAGGACCACTTGCTGATACAATTCATCAATTACTTGGTGGTGTTCGTGCTGGCATGGGATACTGTGGAACTGGAAACTTAGAAGATTTACGTGAAAATGCACAATTTATTCGCATGACTGGTGCTGGGCTTCGTGAAAGTCACCCACATGATGTGCAAATTACGAAAGAAGCTCCAAACTATTCTATTTCATAAGATATACGTATTAATCGAAACTTTTGCACTCATTCGACGTCATATTCTAGGTCGAATGGGTGCTTTTTAAATTACATAAGCTCGCATAAGATAAAGTATGTTAAAATGAGCATGGAGAAAAACTAATAGTGGAGGTACAGTAGTGAAGAAAGTTTGGATGACATCAATGATTAAGTGGCTAGTACTTCCGATGCTTCTTGTTTCAGTTATATGTGGAATGCCGACTGCTACAAAAGCAGAGGATAATTTAAATTTAAACGTCGATGCTGCAATACTAATCGACGCAGAAACAGGTAAAATTCTGTATGAAAAAAATGCAGATGCATCATTAGGTATAGCTAGTATGACAAAAATGATGACAGAGTATTTACTATTTGAAGCGATTGAATCGGGAAAAATTACATGGGATCAACAGTATTCTGTTACAGATTATACATATAGAGTTTCTCAAAATCGTAGTTTAAGTAACGTTCCTCTTCGAGAAGATGGTACTTATTCGATTCGGGAATTGTATGAAGCAATGGCTATCTATTCCGCCAATGCCGCGACAATCGCTATCGCTGAAACAATTGCTGGCACGGAAGAAAATTTCGTGAAGCTTATGAATGAAAAAGCAAAAGAAATGGGCCTAGTTGGTTATAAATTCGTCAATTCCTCAGGTTTAAATAATGAAGATTTACTAGGGATGCACCCAGCAAGCACTGGAGCATCTGATGAAAATATAATGCCAGCTAAATCTGTAGCAAAACTGGCATATTTCTTGATGAAGGATTATCCAGAAGTATTAGAAACGACGAAAATTCCTAAAAAAACATTCCGTGAAGGTACTTCTGATGCGATTGAAATGAGTAACTGGAATTGGATGTTGCCAGGTTTGGTTTATGAATATGAAGGCGTAGATGGTTTAAAAACAGGTACAACAGAATTTGCAGGACATTCCTTTACTGGGACGGCAACGAGAAAAGGTATGCGTGTAATTGCGGTTGTAATGAAAGCTGTAGATGCAAATGGTGTAGGTACTTATAAAGCACGTTTTGATGCAACGAGAGCGTTATTTGACTATGGATTTGCTCAGTTTTCAAAAGAAGAAATTATTCCAGCTGGATATAAAATACCTAAACATAAAACAATATCTGTTGAAAAAGGAAAAGAAGACAATGTAGCCATTGCTGTAAAGGATCCAATTTCGATGGTTATTAAGACAAATGAAAAAGAATTGTACAAGCCTGTATTTACAGCAGAAAAAGAGAAATTAGAAGCTGCTATTGAAAAAGGTACAGTAGTAGGTAAAGTACATTTAGAAAAAATAGAAGGAACAGACTACGGTTATATTACTGATCAGGCCACAGAAGTGGATGTTGTAACTACTGAAGCAGTAGAAAGAGCTAGTTGGATTAGTTTAATGTTCCAAGGTATTGGTAAATTCTTCAGTAATTTGTGGGGTAGCACAACAGACTTTATTGGTGGGTTGTTCTAATATAAAAGCACTGTAAACTCAAATACTTGAGGTTACAGTGCTTTTTTTATTTCTAGGGCACCCATTAGTTGTTGAATGGATGCTTCAAGTTTATCAACTTCGATACCCCCAAATCCTAATACAATTTTCGGTTTGTTAAATGGATTTAGTTTGGTTGAAACATATTCTTGTATTCCATGGATACGTATGGCATCTTGTTTTGCAAGTTCTATAAGTTCTTTTTCCGTGTTAATCGATTGAATGGTCAATAAAAGATGCATACCTGCTTGTTCACCTGAAATTGTAACAAGTGGATCATATGCCGCGATTGTTTTCGTTATTATTTCTAGCTTGCGTTTGTATATTTTCCGCATTTTGTTTAGATGTTTCGCAAAATAACCTGATTCCATGAATTTTGCAAGTATTTGCTGGTCCATCCGGGGTACAGTAGCAGCATAATACGAGTATTTTTGTTTGTACTGTACGATGAGCTGTTTTGGTAATACTGCATAAGCAATTCGAAGAGATGGCATTAATGATTTTGAAAACGTACTTAAATATATGACACGCTCATTTTGATCAATTCCTTGTAAGGAAGGAATCGGTCTACCTGTATATCTAAACTCACTATCATAGTCATCTTCTATAATGTAACGATTCTCCGCTTGGTAAGCCCAAGAAAGGAGTTGAGTCCTGCGGGTAGCGGAAAGAACGGCTCCTGTAGGAAACTGATGAGAAGGTGTTACATACATAACGGTTGCATTAGAATGCTCTAATTGTGAAACGATAGCTCCATCAGCATCTACCGAGATTGGTACGGTTTTTTCTCCGTCTTCTAAAAGTAAGTGATGTGTAAGTGGGTAGCCCGGATTTTCAATTCCATAAACAGCCTCTTCTCCAAGTAAGCGAATGATTAGCGGCATGAGTTGCTCTGTCCCAGATCCCAGAATAATTTGTTCTGGCGTGCATTTAACGCCCCTAGATTGATATAAATATGTGCAAATTTGCTGTCTTAACGTATAATCACCTTGCGGATGACCTAGTAAGAGTAAATCTTTGTTTGACTCGCTAATGACTTCTTTAGAACATTTTCTCCAAAGGCTAAAAGGAAAAGACTCTGTGTCAATTTTCCCAGGTGAAAAGTCAATTGAATAAGTATCCCTTGTACGTTCATCTTGAACAACGATCGGTGTACGTTGCTCGATCAATGCTAACTCTGCTAAATCTTGTACATAAAAACCTCTTCTCGGTTCAGAGGAGATAAACCCTTCCGCAACTAATTGACTATATGCAAATTCAACCGTCGTTTGACTCACAGATAGATACTCTGCTAATTTTCTTTTCGAAGGAAGTTTGCCCCCTTCTTCAATTGTTCCATTAATAATTGCTTGTTTTATTTCTGTATATAGTTGTTCATATAGAGGAATTAGTGAGTCCGTTTCAAGCTGAAACATGAGAAAGTCCATATTACCACCCATCTGACCACTTCATATTTATATTTTCTGGTACTTTTCATGTGGTCATAATATATTATACTAAACATTATAACAATTTGGAGGGGAAAATAATATGAAGATTAATCAAACAGGTACAAATAGAGTGAACCGAGAAATAGTGGAAATGCAAAAAGGCGGCGTCATTATGGATGTTATCAATGCAGAGCAAGCAAAAATTGCAGAAGCTGCGGGTGCAATTGCAGTAATGGCATTAGAAAGGGTACCATCTGATATTCGTGCAGCAGGTGGCGTAGCTCGCATGGCAGATCCACGCATTGTGGAAGAGGTGATGAGTGCGGTAACAATACCGGTGATGGCAAAAGCACGCATTGGACATATTACAGAAGCACGTATATTAGAAGCAATGGGAGTCGATTATATCGATGAATCAGAAGTACTAACGCCGGCCGATGAAGAATACCACTTACGTAAAAGTGATTTCACAGTGCCATTTGTATGTGGTTGTAAAGATTTAGGGGAAGCAGCTCGTCGTATTGGGGAAGGAGCTTCCATGCTTCGTTCCAAAGGCGAGCCTGGAACTGGGAATATTGTAGAAGCAGTTCGTCACCTGCGTAATGTAAATGCGCATGTTCGTAAAATTGTTCATATGAACGAAGATGAGTTAATGACCGAAGCAAAAATTTTAGGAGCACCTTATGATGTATTACTACAAATTAAACATAATGGAAAATTACCGGTTGTTAACTTTGCAGCAGGTGGAGTCGCAACACCAGCAGATGCTGCTTTAATGATGGAGCTCGGAGCAGATGGTGTATTTGTTGGATCGGGAATTTTCAAATCAGAAAAACCAGAGAAATTTGCCCGTGCTATTGTCGAAGCAACAACTCATTATCAAGACTATAGCTTGCTTGTAAAAGTTTCAAAGGACTTAGGGATTCCAATGAAGGGAATTGAAATTTCTCGTCTAACTGCCGGAGAACGTATGCAAGATAGAGGATGGTAAAGGAATCACTTGCAAAAAAAACAGCTGTATAGTAAAGTGAAAGTAATTTCATGATTAAAAAACGATGATAGGAAGCAGTAACAAGCACGTTTTTTCTAGAGAGTCAGCGGTTGGTGGAAGCTGATATAAACACTTGTGAATCCGTCCTTTGAGTTGAGCGGCTGAATGTTAGTAAGTCGTGTCCGGTTGAAAAGCCGTTATTTTACAAGCGGATTTGACATATTGTCAAGTCAATCAGGGTGGTAACGCGGGTATGCTCTCGTCCCTTTTATATGGGATGAGGGCTTTTTTGTCGTTTTTTATTAAGTATTAGGGGGAACTATTCATGTTAGATGTAAAATTTGTACGGGAAAATTACGAAGCAGTAAAAGCAAAACTAGCTAAACGTGGAGAAGAAATTTCTGAGTTTGATCAATTTCAACCATTAGATCAAAAGCGTAGAGAACTGATTGCTAAAACAGAAGTGTTAAAAGCAGAACGAAATGAATTCTCTCAAAAAATTTCGGAAATGAAACGTAATAAAGAAAATGCAGACGATATTATTGTTCGCATGCGTGAAGTCGGCGATGAGATTAAAGCATTGGATGATGAGTTACGAGAAGTGGAAGAGAAGTTTGAGCATATGATGATGCGCATCCCAAATATCCCACATGATAGTGTTCCAATTGGAGAGACAGAAGATGATAATGTAGAAATTCGTACATGGGGAGAAGTACCTTCATTTGATTTTGAAACGAAAGCGCATTGGGATATTGCAACGGATTTAAAAATAGTCGATTTTGAACGTGCGGCAAAAGTTACAGGAAGTCGTTTTGCTTTTTACCGTGGATTAGGTGCAAGACTAGAGCGTGCTTTGATAAACTTCATGATGGATTTACATGCAGAGGAGCACGGATATGAAGAAATGCTTCCACCTTATTTAGCGAATCGTGCGAGTTTGACTGGTACTGGTCAGCTTCCTAAGTTTGAAGAAGATGCATTTTTAATAAACGAAGAAGACTATTTCTTAATCCCAACTGCAGAAGTTCCAGTAACGAATTTTTACCGTGATGAGATTCTTGACGCGGCGGTATTACCACAAGCGTTCACTGCCTTTAGTGCTTGTTTCCGTTCAGAAGCAGGATCTGCGGGACGAGATACGCGAGGTTTAATACGTCAGCATCAATTTAACAAAGTGGAGCTAGTGCGTTTCGTTAAGCCAGAAGAATCATATGAGCAGTTGGAGTTACTAACTGGTCATGCTGAAAAAGTGTTGCAGTTACTAGGTCTACCATATCGCGTGCTTCATATGTGTACAGCGGATTTAGGATTTACAGCTGCCAAAAAATATGATTTAGAAGTTTGGTTACCGAGTTACGGAGAGTACAAAGAAATTTCTTCTTGCAGTAATTTCGAGGATTTCCAAGCTCGTCGTGCTGGTATCCGTTTTAGAAGAGAAGCTGGTGCTAAGCCAGAGTATGTACACACATTGAATGGAAGTGGACTTGCGCTAGGACGTACAGTCGCTGCCATTTTAGAGAACTATCAACAACCAGATGGAACAGTAATTGTACCAGAAGTTTTAGTGCCGTATATGGGTGGGAAAACTGTCATTAAGTAATTCGAAAAGAACCAGAGACTATTAGCGTTTCTGGTTCTTTTTTTGTGCGCGAAGATTTCGAAAAAATTGAGTTAGAAGGCTGCCACATTCTTCGGCTAAAATACCTTCCGTCACTTCGCATATATGATTGAATCTATTGTCATTTAAAAGTCTATATAGTGAATCTACACAACCTGCTTTTGCATCTCTAGCCCCGTATATGACCCGGGGAATGCGGGATTGCAGAATAGCGCCTGCACACATTGGGCAAGGTTCTAGTGTTACATATAAAGTCGTTTCTTCTAACCGCCAGCTACCCATTTTCGCACATGCTTCTTGAATGGCTAATAACTCGGCATGGGTTGTTGCATTTTGTGTGGTCTCTCTTAAATTATAAGCTCTTGCAATTACTTCACCTTTATATACAATAATAGCCCCAATCGGCACTTCTCCAATATCAGCTGCTTTTTTTGCTTCTTCAATCGCTAAACTCATGTAATGTTCATCCAATTCAAATCAACCCCTCATGAATAGTGTAGCATGTTTTATTTATGTTCTGCATATTGTATGTTGAAGGAGTGATCGGTTGATTTATATAGTGAAACAAGGAGATAACTTATATGCAATCGCGAAGCGTTTTGGTACAAATACTGCCACACTTGCCTCGATAAACGAACTTCCGGACCCTGATGTATTAGTTGTTGGTCAGGCACTTGTTTTACCATCGACGACCCCTAATCCAGATCGACCTATGATTGAAACAAACCTATACGTAGAGTGGTTCACAGAAGTACCATCTCAAAATGTCATTAATCAAGTTGAGAAAAATGCAGAGCAATTAACGTACATGATGCCATTTGCGTATGAAGTAAAGAGGGATGGCTCTTTAACTTCTATGGATTGGGGAGGTTTATCCGAAGTTGCAAAAAGACATCGAGTAGAAGCAGTTATTGTGCTCGTTAATATCGAAAACTATGCATTTAGTGACACATTAGCACATACCATTTTTACTAATGAGATCGTGAAAAAAAATGTATTTGCACAAACAGTTGAGGAAGCCAAAAAAAGAGGAACGAAACATATTCATATTGACTTTGAATATATAGACAAAGAGGACAGAGAAAACTATGTGAAATTCTTAAAAGAATTTAAGGAATTTGCGAAAGGATATGCAATTTCGGCAACACTTGCTCCGAAAACAAGTGCAGAACAAAATGGTAAATGGTACGGTGGATTCGATTATAAAGGAATTGGAGAAGTAGTCGATTTTGTTGTCATTATGACATATGAATGGGGTTACAGTGGAGGTCCACCTATGGCAGTATCTCCAATTGGTCCGGTTCGAAAAGTATTAGAATATGCTGTAACTGAAATTGATCCTAGCAAAATCATGATGGGTCAAAATTTGTATGGATACGACTGGACATTACCATATAAACAGGGAAATCCAATTGCCAAAGCATTAAGTCCCCAACAAGCGATTGAATTAGCTAAAAATCGGAATGCGGCTATCCAATATGATAATGTTGCCCAAGCACCGTATTTTCATTATTGGTTAGATGGAAAAGAGCATGAAGTTTGGTTTGAGGATGCAAGGTCCATTGAAGCAAAGTTTAAACTGTTAAAAGAGTTAAAGTTATTAGGGATATCTTATTGGCATAGTGGCTTTGATTTTCCGCAAAACTGGTATTTACTACAGGAGATGTTTCGGATGAATAAAAAATAGAGTATAGTTGTCTTTCTTTTGGAAAGGCAACTATATTCTATTTTTTATTATGGAGCTATGTTAAAATAAAGGGCACGATTTGAAATATTAGAGTGAGGGTAAAATTATGTCCATTCCATTTATTACGGTAGAGGGTCCCATAGGTGTTGGGAAGACCTCGTTAGCAAATATAATTTCACAAACGTATCAATTTGAATTGTTAAAGGAAATTGTGGATGAAAATCCTTTCTTAAATAAATTTTACGATGATATTGCAGAGTGGAGTTTCCAAACGGAAATGTTTTTTTTATGTAATCGTTATAAACAATTAAGTGATATAGAGAAAAAGTATTTATCGAAAGATAAAGGAGTTATAGCGGATTACCATATTTTTAAAAATCTAATTTTCGCTAAACGTTCGTTAAATGAAGTAGAATATGAAAAGTATGAATCTATTTATCAAATTTTAACGGAAGATATGCCTGTTCCTAATATGGTTATTTATCTCGATGCAAGTTTAGAAGTTCTTCTTCATCGTATTAGTTTGCGTGGAAGAGACTTTGAAAAAAAGATAAGCCCAGATTATTTACAGCAACTTTCATCGGACTATAGAATGTTTATTGACCAATTTGAAAAAAAACATCCCACTATACCGGTCCTTAGGCTAGACGGAGACAAAATAGATTTTGTTCAAAATGGAGAAGATTTACAAACTATATTAGATCAAGTAGATGCAACATTGCATAGAAGGAGTTTATAAGTATGAATTTAAGGGAGAAGTATGGCATCCCCTCTAATGCAGTTATTACAATTGCAGGAACAGTTGGTGTAGGGAAATCTACGATGACCAAGGCACTTGCGGATGCACTTCATTTTAAAACCTCATTTGAGAAAGTAGATGCTAACCCATATTTAGATCGTTTTTATGAAGATTTTTCTAAATGGAGTTTTCATTTACAAATTTACTTTTTAGCGGAACGTTTTAAAGAACAAAAAAGAATGTTTGAATACGGCGGAGGATTTATCCAAGACCGTTCTATTTACGAAGACACCGGTATATTTGCCCAAATGCATAAAGAAAAAGGAACGATGGATCCAGTAGACCATGAAACGTATACGAGCTTATTTGAAGCGATGGTCATGACACCGTATTTCCCACATCCGAATTTGTTAATCTATTTAGATGGTTCTTTAGATGATATTATTGAACGCATTCATGACAGAGGACGCTTAATGGAGCAGCAAACACCTATTTCTTATTGGGAAGAAATGCACGGACGATATGAAAAATGGATCGATTCTTTCAATGGATGCCCTGTGCTCCGTCTGAATATAAATGATTATGACATTGTAGAAAATCCCCAAAACATCGAAATGATTGTTGAAAGAATTGGTCATTTTATGGAACAAACTGCGATATTGCGCAAGTAATATAAAACCTCCCACCAAAGATAGGTGGGAGGTTTTAATATGCTAATAACTAGTTAATCAGTTAGTGTAATATTCAGAACAATTAATCGAAAGAAAAATTCGTTACCTATGCAACGAATTCAATCTCAAATTTATGCGTGTGTGTATTTAAAATGGAGGAGGAAGAGGGATTCGAACCCCCGCGCGGTATGACCCGCCTGTCGGTTTTCAAGACCGATCCCTTCAGCCAGACTTGGGTATTCCTCCGAAGTACAAGAACTAATTTATCATGGTTGAAAACCAAAGTCAACCAGTTTAATTATATTTTTTTGAAAAAATATCTTTAATTATTTGACGAGTGATTAGTAGGGCATTATGAATAAAATATATTCGTTTTCATTGATTTTTCTTTATGAAAACAGTATACTAGTAAATGCCGTGCTAGGTGGGAAGGTAGCGGTGTCTTGTAACTCGCAATCCGCTCTAGCGAGACTGAACCCCTTCTCTGAGGTTGAATACATGTAGGGTCTGGTACTTGCACGTGATGTTGACGTTTGGGTCCTGCGCAATGAGAGCCCATGAACCATGTCAGGTCCGGAAGGAAGCAGCATTAAGTGGTGCTTTCTCATGTGCCGCGGGGCAGCCTAAGCCGAGTTAACGACAAGGGTGCCGCTTATGTGTTTCAAGCGAAGGAAGGTGCACGGCATTAATATAAAACAATCAACTCATTTGTCTAATAGGCGAATGAGTTTTTTTATGGAAAAAAGCCCTCTATTATTGGAAGAAGTCATAGCAGCTTTATGTTATAATAGGTTCAATAGTGACTATTAAAAGAGAAGGAGGGAAATTTGTTGTCGTATCAAGCTTTTTACCGCGCATATAGACCTCAGTCTTTTGCAGAAATGTCAGGTCAATCACATATTAAGCAAACTCTTCAAAATGCCCTCCTTTACAATAAAACGACACATGCGTATTTATTTTCAGGTCCGCGTGGTACAGGAAAAACGAGTGCGGCAAAAATATTCGCCAAAGCTTTAAACTGTGAAAAGGGACCAGCAAAAGAACCATGTAATAACTGTGGTACTTGTAAAAGTATTACTGAAGGTTCTAATACAGATGTGATTGAGTTTGATGCAGCTTCCAACTCTCGTGTAGAAGAAATGCGGGAAATTATTGAAAAAGTTCGTTTTGCCCCTTCGAATGCTCGTTATAAAGTGTATATTATTGATGAAGTGCATATGCTTTCTACAAGTGCTTTTAATGCTTTATTAAAAACATTAGAAGAACCACCAGCACATGCAGTATTTATCTTAGCAACAACTGAACCACATAAAATCCCATTAACAATAATATCAAGATGCCAACGTTTCGATTTTAAACGAATTACTTCATCCGATATTGTTTCACGTATGATAGAAGTATTGACTGATGCAAATATTGAATATGATGAAAATGTATTAAAGGTTATTGCACAAGCGGCAGCTGGTGGAATGCGCGATGCTCTAAGTATGCTTGATCAAGTAGTGTCGTTTAGTGGAGAGAAAATGACGCTAGAAGATGCGTTATTAGTAACTGGTTCTATTGGACAAGACGTATTCTTTCAACTAGCAGATGCGTTAATTGAGAAGGATGTAGCAAGGGCACTTAGTTGTGTGGAAAAGTTAGTAGAGGATGGAAAGGATCCTGTTCGATTAACAGAGGACTTTATCACCTTTTACCGTGATTTACTTGTATTGCTTGTTGCACCAGAGCAAACAGAGTTATTGGAAATAGCAACAGGGGACGCTATGTTTCAAGAGTTGGCATCCAAGTTTGCGGAAGACACTTTGTACAGAAGCATCTCTATATTAACGAATACCCAACAGGAAATGCGTTTTTCTAATCATGCGAAAGTGTATTTAGAAACAGCGATTATTAGACTAGCACAAGTTCCGAGAGGGAGTACAGTAACTACCGAAAGTAATTCAGAACTTGAGATGAAAGTCAAAACACTGGAAAGTCAGCTAAACCAACTACAGCAACAAATTAGCCAAGGGATAATACCACAAACAAATGCCGGGGCACAAGAACAACCAAAAAGACAAAGACAAAAGTCAAATAGTGGTGTAAAGGTTTCAAGTGGACGCATTCAAGAAATATTAAAAACGGCAACAAAGACAGATATTCAAACGATTAAGTCTCAATGGGCTACCATTTTGCAACAACTCCAAAAATCACATGCTGCATTATTAAATGATGCTGAACCAGTAGCAGCATCTTCTAGTGCATTTGTGTTAAAATTCAAATATGAAATTCACTGTCAAATGGCCATGGAGAACAAAACCTTTTCTTCTTCTTTTCCGCAGTTAATTGCAAACTTAACTGGTACAATATATGAGGTTGTATATGTGCCTGAGGAAAATTGGTTGAAGATCAGAGCAGATTTTATACGTCAAAATGGTCTGAAACAAGGCAACTCAGAGAGTACGGAAGATACTTCTTCCGGGCCGTCAGATGCAATGGAGTTTCTACAAGGAATGGAAGATGTTTCAGAAGACCCTTTAATTGTAGAAGCAGAAAAATTATTTGGAAAAGAATTTGTAGAAGTACATGATGACTAAGGAGGAAATTAAAGATGCGTGGAATGGGAAATATGCAAGGTATGATGAAACAAATGCAAAAAATGCAAAAGAAGATGGCAGAGGCACAAGAGGAACTAGGAACACAACGTTTCGAAGCGGTAGCTGGTGGCGGAATGGTAAAAGTTGTTGTTTCTGGACATAAAGAAGTATTGGAAGTAGAACTAGATCCAACTGTTGTAGACCCAGAAGATATCGAAATGCTTCAAGATTTAATCGTAATTGCAACGAATGAAGCAATGAAAAAAGCAGAAGAAACATCGAATGCCACAATGGGTCAATTCACGAAAGGATTGAACCTTCCTGGTATGTTCTAGGAGGAAAAAAGATGCATTATCCTGAACCAATATCAAAACTAATAGATAGTTTTATGAAATTGCCGGGAATTGGGCCGAAAACAGCGGCCCGTCTGGCATTTTTTGTGTTAACAATGAAAGAAGACACTGTTTTAGATTTCGCTAAAGCGTTAGTAGATGCTAAACGAAACTTAACTTATTGCTCAGTTTGTGGGCACATCACGGATATTGACCCTTGTCACATCTGTCAGGATCAACAACGTGACTTGTCGATGATTTGCGTCGTTCAAGATACAAAAGATGTAATTGCTATGGAGAAAATGAGAGACTATAACGGTTTGTATCATGTGCTTCATGGTGCTATATCGCCAATGGATGGTATTGGTCCAGAGGATATTAATGTACCAACACTTTTAAAGAGATTGCAGGATACACAAGTAGAGGAACTGATTTTAGCAACTAACCCTACAATAGAAGGAGAAGCAACAGCGATGTATATTTCTCGTCTTGTAAAGCCTTCTGGTATTAAGACAACGAGAATTGCACACGGTTTACCTGTAGGCGGAGATTTAGAATATGCGGATGAAGTAACTTTATCCAAAGCATTAGAAGGTCGTCGTGAGTTGTAAGGGGGATGTTGTACTATTATGTTTTTTCAACGAGCAAGATTAAAAAAAGAATTCGATCAACAATTCATTAAGTTAATAAAAGAAACAAAAGAAGATTGGCAACAGGCTCAATTAATAGAGGATTACTTGAATGACTATAATTTAGAGACGATGGCAAAACGAAAAATTGCAGAGAGTATTCATTTCTATCTATATAAAGAGGCAAAGATACGGAATGTAATATTAAAATAAGTATAATAGTAGTACTAGCTTCATACAGTAATGGATAGTGATTTTATGAGAGGGATGATATTCATGAAGTTAATTATCATTGGGGGTTCGCTAGTATTACTATTGCTTCTTATGTTTAGAAAAGCTTTTGCTGGAGTAGTAGAAGGGTTATCTATTTTCTTGTTTCGTCTAGCTTTTTCTGTTTTATTGTTATTTGGTGTCCATTTACTTTTAGGTTTAGCTGGTTATACAATCCCTGTAAATTTGTTTACAGGTGCAGTAGTAGCGGTCTTAGGAGTACCTGGAGTAGCTTCCGTTGTAGCCATTTCTATATTGCTTTAAAAAACTTCAGGAAAAGTGTTGACTTATTAGATTGAAGAGAGTAATATAGTAGGAGTCGCCAAGAGGTAAACGAAACGGCAGACAAAATGAACATTGAAAACTGAACATGCAAAACGTTAAGAAATATAGCTTGAAAGATTAACTTGTTAGTCTGATAGCAAAACAATTATGACATCATTTAATGATGATGCCAGCAAAACAAAATGAGCTTTTTAAGTTCTCTATTATGGAGAGTTTGATCCTGGCTCAGG
>NZ_FOGY01000025.1 GCF_900111345.1 Psychrobacillus sp. OK032 | reverse complement strand
AAAAGACTACTATCTAAAAACATTAGGGATAATTGAGAAGTTAAAAACCGAACTGAAGTAGGAGGATTCTTATTCAACTAACGGGTGCTTTACTTTAATAAGAGGTCTTTTAAACGAACTTCCGCAATCGGTCCATTTAATGGAACAATGGTATCAGTCAAGATCGTTATTATAATGAATAACATGGGGGGAGGTAAGCCATATGGAAATTCAAAAACAAAAAGCAAAAAAAATTTTCGGAAACGTTACAAAGAAAAAGCATATACATGAATCTGTTCTTCTCGTAGAAAACTCCAATGGAGATGTCTCATACAGTTTTGGGTACGGGGGGTAAGAATGTAGATACGCCATTCTTTATTGCAAGTATTACAAAGCTGTTCACAACCACTTGTATTTTTATTTTGAGAGAGCAGGGAAAACTCTCATTAGATGATGAAATAACAAGATATTTAAAAAAAGACACATTGAGGAACCTTCATGTTTACAAAGGTCGCGAGTATTCTAATAAACTTACACTCTCGAACTTATTGTTCCATACAAGTGGATTGCGGGATGTGATTGAGGAGGGTAGCAATAAGTCGAAAATACGTGCTCTTGATAAGGATGTGCAAACTGATTTTAATGAAGCCATAATAAAGACGAAGGAAATCAAACCACACTTTGCACCGGATATGGGAAAAAGAGCTCATTACGCAAATATAAACTTTGAAATCCTCGGAAAAATAGTTGAAATAGTTACTAATTCAACATTGGAAGAAGTGTATAGACAATTAATTTTTAATCCTTTAGGACTCAAAAATACTTTTCTTCCGGAAGATGAGGATGATTTTATCCCGTATATTTATTATAAGAACACTGCCTTTTACCGTCCGAAATTACTTCTGAGCGTTCGCGCAAGTGGCGGTTGTGTTTCTACGGCTCGTGAATTAATGGTATTTATCAAAGCTTTCTTTAAAGGAAAATTATTTAATAATACTGTTTTTCATGAACTAAAAATAAACAACAGGTTGCAGGCTTCTATGCGTCCAATTCATTACGGTTCTGGATATATGAGAGTTCCACTAAATGGTTTTGCAACACTATTTATGGGGAAAGGTGAGTTAATTGGTCATTCTGGTTCAACAGGTTCCTTTGCATTTTACTATCCCGAAAAGGACATGTTTTTTATAGGAGATGTCAATCAAATGGAAAACCCCGCGACTCCTGTACGGCTGGTGATGCGACTTGCCATGTCTATGAAATCATGAAGATTAAAGTATCTTCCATTAACGGGTGCGATTGTTGAATAAAATCCTCTTTACTTATTGTGCTAACGGGTGCTTTACTTCCAAAAGGAGTAAAGCCTTTTTTCTTATTGAACTAAAGTCGCGGTTTAGTTTAAGTGTGTTGTATAATAAATGGATATCTTTAGTTCTAAAGTCACGTGTTAGTACAGGGAGGATTTTATGTGGAGTTTTAGCACTTTTAAAGACAAACGTTATTGGATTCTTTTGATACCAGCTATAATTATTTTGATTTTGTACGCTATTTTTACCCCGGATTATATTCTTGAAAAACCTTACGTTGCACCATTTAAAATACTTATAGGTGCAGCTTTATTTTGGTCTACATACCACATTTGGAAGTATTTTGGTGATAAAAAGAAGAGGGATAATACGGAAGACAGTTGCGATTTGTAACTTGCTTGTTCAAGTAACGGGTGCTTAGTTAAAGATGGTTGAGCTACTAGATGGCTCTTTGTGGAATACAAGTAGGCAGATTAAGGGGGAGTTTTGTGAAGTTATTGTTATCCATTCTATTAGCTGGTCTTTTAGGTATCTTGGTTATCTTCGGTTCTATTGGAATCTATATCTTATGTGCAATTATTGTCGGAGTCATTTTCAGGTCATTTGTTTTAATTAATGAGATTCATAAACAAGTAGTACCAGCCAATAGCAATGTCAGGGTGAAAGAGGCGTACGAAAGATATATAAAAGAGAGAGACGAAAAAGAACAGAAAATTAATGTATGACGTTTTTAACTAACGGGTGCTTTAGTTGAAAAAGGACCCAAAAATATCATTAAGCAATCTTTTTATAAAATCAGCAAAAATAGAAACCATTTGAACAAGGTTTATTTCAAAATGGTTTCTTTTTGTTTGTCGCCAAATATGAGTGTTCCTAGAACATATTTTTTTAAAGCTCATCAGGTCAAGAGTGTGTAATCGATCTGATATATGAAAAGAGGGTGTAAAAGAATAAAATTTGAAACTCTTTGAATATTTTAACGTATTATAAATACAAGTAATTTTGTTAAGGAGGGATATTATGAACATCGTATTTATGGTGATTTTCACAGGTATTGCTATAACAATCGGATTTAAAATCGCACATCTAATATACTTATTATTCAAACTAGGTTTCAACTTCGAAGTAATCAAACTCCTATTCGTCCTTGGAGTCATGGCAGCCTTTGCAACGTTTATATTAGTCGGTACAGATTATAGTACATCAGGTTTAATTATAACGTCACTCATAGGTGGGGCGATGCTACCTTCTTTATTCGACATGACAAAGATGAAGCCGAAATCTCATTACGGGAAAATGAAACCAAAGAGCGTATCTGAAAGAAACTACGCATGGAGCTACTACGGTGGTGGGAACCATGATTGTGGAAACGTAGGTTTTAGTAGTGGTAGCGTTAGTTTTAATAGTGATGGCGGTGGAGATTGTGGTGGAGGCGGCGGAGGTGGCGACTAACCGTAGAATAACAAAAAAAAATAAGAATCCATACGAGTAGTCGTATTTTGGATTCTTTTTTTGTATTTTATTTGAGTTATATGTCCGGGGAAGAAAGAGAAAGGTTAAAAGCTAAAGAACAAAAAAACTGGAGGTGCTTTGAACAAATGCGTGGGCTAAAGCCCATACAGGATCAACCCGCTGTGGGTGTTTAGTCAATGTTGGTTCAATTGTAATAATTAATGCTGATAGTGGGTAATCGATTCACTAGTTCAATAAGGAAAAAGGAAGGAAGTGGATGTTATGATTCATGTTGCGAAAGAATTAGCAATTTTCATAAATCCAATACTTGCTATAATTATATGCTTAAATTTGGTTGCTATTATGAAAAAAGTAAAGTTTCTGGAATGGTATAATGTTTAATGAAGGGAGAGGTTAAGGTTGTATAAAAAAATTAGAATGGTGGTCCTCGTAGCGGTTTTAGCGTTGGGTATGACAAGCTTTGATAACATGCAAGTAGACGCATCCACTAACAAAGTTATGTGGGGGAAAACTGAGTTAAAACAAGGACAAATAGGAAAGGTAACAATTCTAGCAGATACGAATTTAGTTAAAATAGGCTCAAATGGTTCACTTAATAAAGTACGCACACTAAAAAAAGGTGATGAATATAGAGTCTATACGTATAAGGGAACAAATGGCGGGTTATATGGTGTAGGAGCAAGTAGCTACGTACAAAAAGGTTCTCTAGTGAAATATGAAACTCCATCTAAAAGCAAGCTTGCTTTACTTAATAAAGAAGTAATTGGTGGGCTTACTCCAAAGGCAGGACTGAAGCTTGTTTATTCCCCTAGCTTTACTGGAAATACACAAAAAGAATTTACTACTACGACTTCCTATAATTCTGAATATGGTATTACTACGGCTTCTATAATTTTTAAAGATAATCCGATAGATGGTTTTACCTATTTAGAAACAAAAGATAGTCTAGTGTTTGGGGTAAGTCATACAGATTGGATATTACTCGATATTGCTTATCCATTGACTGAAGGAAAACAAACGAAAGAATATTATCAAATCGGTGTTGACAGTGAAGGTTTCTATAATGTAAATGTGGAAAGTACTACTAGCACAGTTAAAGTAAAAGCTGGAACATTCCAAAACGTGGTAGTAGTTCGTGTTAACAATGGGGATACGTATTACCTAGCACCAGGAATTGGTATTATCAAGCTTATCGATAAAAACGGTGTAATTAAAGCAGAATTATTATCTTTCAAATAAACATAAAAACCAGACATCAAGCAGATTGCTAAGTCTGGTTTTCTTTTAGAATTAGTAAATAGCGATCTTATGATAGAAACATTCACGTTTGCTTCTGGCGAAAGATAGTAGAATTCGCGGTTACATTTCCTATTTTTCTGAACAGCTATTACTTCCTGCTATAACTTGTCATGACATTTGCATGTCTGATATATGTTTCGATTTTATAACTCTGATATCCCACTTTATTTAAGGGGAAATATAATATTAAAAGGATTATTGCCAATTTAATAGAATAATAAACATAAGGAGTGTTTTTTACTAACGCAGCAGTATAGCTGAAGAAGGAAATTAACATTACATCGAAAAACTAAAAAAATTTGATAGACAGGAGTTAGATATAATGATAAAAGGTTTTGGAGGAATATTTTGGAGAACTAAGAATCTTGAGGCTACAAAAAAATGGTACAGTGAAGTGTTGAAGCTTGAAATAGAAAATTGGAATGGGACTATGATTAAACCTCAATTAGGAAATGAGACTATCTTTTCTTTCTTTACCGAGAATGATAGTTATTTTCCAACAGAACAACAAGTGATGTTAAATTTCGAAGTATTTAATCTAAATGAGGCTATTAAGCATCTTGAACAAATTGGTGTACCTCTTGCAAAGGAAAAAGAGATTAGTGAATATGGAAAGTTTATTTGGATTAAAGATCCTGAAGGTCGACTGGTCGAACTTTGGGAGAAATAGTGGAAGTGGGTTGTAATTATTTGCTATTAAGCTAATGGGTGCTTTGGTTAAACAAGGCCATCACTTTGAAGTGACCCCTAAAAGTTAGACACGGTTATTTCATTAGGCAGCTTGGTAAAAATGAGTTCGGTATGGTAGTGACCCCTTAAAGTTAGAGTTTTATTTATGCAGCTAATTGGCTGGCATGAGTTCGGTATTTTATCGGACTCATGCCGGCCAGTTTTTGTTTAATTCAATCGTTATTATAGTAATCGATATACTTCTCAATTTTCTTCTGTAACGCTTCGTAGGACATCAATTCTTCCCCGTAATACTGATTCGCTGTACTTTTTTATGATTGATTTTATGTCCTTGGGCTTTTAATTCCGCATGAATTCGACGATAGCCATATCGACCTTCATGCTGCTCAAATGTCTCTAAAATTAACGTTTTCCAAGCTTGATCTGGATCTTCCTGCTTCATTTGCTTGATATGATAATGATAAGTTGCTTCCGGAATATCAACTTGTTTAAAAATGTCTTTTAATCGGAATCCTTCTTCTTTAAGTTCAAAGGCGATCGCTGCTTGTGCTTTTCGAGGAAGGCATCCGGGTTCTCTCGAAAAGCCTTCAACTTTTTTAAATACGCAACCTCCAGACGAAGCAGTTCATTTTCACGTTCTAACTGTTCCTCACGAGACATTGTTTTTTCTACTTTAATCGCTGTATCTTTTGTTTTTTTAGACATAGATGGCCTTCCCTTCGCATGTTTAATTCATAGACTATTTGTGTTTTGTCTTGTTTGGTGATTTTTCCTTGTTTTGAACTAAGGCATTCAACTTTTTTAAATACTCGTTTTCCATTTCAAGTTGCTTAATACGTGCTTCAAGAGCTTCGACTGATCCTTCAACTGGAACTCGTTTTGATTGTTTATTTGACTCTTTATTCATGGATGGACGCCCCTTTTCCTTTGATTTCAGAGCGTCAATGTCAGCTGTGTTAAACAATTTAATCCATTCATGTACGGTTGATGGAGATGGGATGTTAAAAATTGCAGCTACTTTATTAGGAGTTACTTCAAAAAAATTATATAGTTTAGTACATACATTTAAAAGTTCAAATCATAGTTTGTATAGGTAGAATGAAAAGCTTTATTCCATTTGCTTTATACTGGGCTACCCAATCCTTTAATGGGCTTGAGCTAATATAAATTGATCAGCTATTGTTTTAAAGGAATCTGTTCCTTTTAGATACGTTAAAACTGCCTGTAATTTTAATTCAGAACTATATTTTGTCATAGAAAAACTGAACCTCCAATTGTTAGATGGTGTCTAACAATTGGGGTGCAGTTCAGATGCTAAGTATGGTTTTCTTTTTAGAAATAGTGAAAAGCGCCCCTGTTTAGTTGAATGAAGAAACACTCTATTCTCTTGATTTTGTTGTATAATAATAAATTATACAGTATTTTTATACGGTACGATTGAGGAGGATGGTATATGGAAATTAAATACGTAGAAGTATCGGATGCCACTATAATTCACGACTTAATGATTAAGGCGTTTTTGGAGTATAAGGATGAAGTGCCACCATCTAGTGCTTTAGAAGAGACGGTTCAATCAATATCAGCATCTTTAAAAGAGGGTGAACAAGGCTTAATTGGTTATGTTGATCATGAACCTGTTGGAATGGTTCGTTTTCTATTAAAAGAAAATGGTCTTTATTTTTATAGACTATCAGTTATCCCAGAGAAACAGGGGCAAGGGATTGCGAAAAAAATATTAAAATCATTAGAAGACTATGCAATTAATAATGGAATTCACACGTTACTTTGTAAAGTTCGAATGACTGTGCCTAAAAACATTAGATTATATAATTCAATAGGATATAACATTTATAAAGAGGAAGTAGTACATAAGCCAAACGATATTAATATAAAAGTTGTTTCAATGGAGAAAAAGTTATAGTCTTCAACTAACAGGTGCTTCAACAAATCTGCCCTATTGCGAAAAATCGTTATTTATTCACCAACTTTTGCAAGTGCAAAAAAGAAACAGTACATTATTGTATAATATATATACCCTGTATAAACTCCGCTAAATATAACAATATTATAATAAGATAAAGTGAGTTCCATAAAGAAGATAAATAGAATCCATTGAACTATTTCTAATAATAAATACATCCCTCTATTCACCAATCCAATATGTTCAATTAAAGCTTCTAAGAAAGTACTAAAAGGTATTAATAGAATAAATCCTACAAATATAATTAAAGTTAATAAAAATGGCCCGTAGGACGTAGAAAATTTAAAATCTATAAATATATTAGCTAAATATTGAACTCCAAGCATTATACAAATAATTAGTGATAGGACGACTATTAAATATATCGGTATTAATATGATCTTTTTTCTTCATTTTAAAACCATCTCCTAATACGTAAGCCATCGATTCTTCTGATATATCCTACAATATATTACGGATGGTCTGTAAAATGGTTTCATCTTATTCTAGAGCTTCGTATAGCCTTTTTGTTGGCACATAAGGTTAAGGGAAGAAGGCTTAACACAAAACGAATGAATACTGAGCAAAGAAGAAGGAATAAATGAAGATAAGATAATTCTCAATCCAGTTGAACATGAGTAAAGGTTTGTTGAAGAAACTGATGAAAAAAATTGGAGCGTTATTCTGGATGGGGATTAACGTTCATTTGATTAAACTACTTTCAAAAAAGAAGAGTCGATGAAAAATTGTCCTTATTTAAATTGGCTAAAGAAACTTATATTTAATTAAAACTTCCCGGTAATGTCCTAATTTTTATAAGGGAAAGGAAACAAGGTAAATAAGTTTCTTCTATATAAATGAATTTGGTAAAAGGGCGAACCAACATTTTTAAATAGAAAACACGATAATAAACTTGCTATATGATTAAAAGGGTGATATGATAATCAAATGTCGTTTTAACAACTAAACTTCTTTAAAAATGAAATTTAAAAAGTTGTTGACAACGATAACTGAATTTGTTATGATATAAAAGTTGCCCCGAAAAACGGCAACGAAAAATGAACGTTGAAAACTGAACATGCAAAACGTTAAGAAATATAGCTTGAAAGATTAACTTGTTAGTCTGATAGCAAAACAATTTTGACATCATTTTATGATGATGCCAGCAAAACAAAATGAGCTTTTAAACTAGTTCTATTTGTTGGCTTTCGAGACGTGGTGCAGTGCGAGGAAGTAAGAGAGAGAAGGAGGGAGCGTACTAACGTACGTGACCGACTGAACGAACGAAGCTGACGAAGCAATGCGCTACGTATCGGAAGTCAACTTTTATGGAGAGTTTGATCCTGGCTCAGGACGAACGCTGGCGGCGTGCCTAATACATGCAAGTCGAGCGAATGATGAAGAAGCTTGCTTCTTCTGAT
>NZ_FOGY01000006.1 GCF_900111345.1 Psychrobacillus sp. OK032 | reverse complement strand
TATCATTCCTATCCTCGGTTATAAAGTTAGGATTTCGGAAGAAATCCCTTGTTTTTTCACACCTTAGTGCTTATAACAAAACTTGTCGCGCTGCCCCGTTAGTTTAAGTGTAACATTTCACAAACTATACTACCTCACGAAAAATCAACCCCTACCTTTAACATAGCCAAATGAAATTAGAATATGCTATCTCATCACAAGTAAGGTCTTACTATGAGAAAGTTTGTCGTGTTCGTAGCTTGTTATGTCTTGTTTATCCATTTATTGGATTTCATTTGTAACAGTGGTGCTAATTAGCTTGCAATTTCTTTTGGATTGGAGCGGAAGGGCGGCGACTCCTGCCGGATGAGTGAGACAGATAAGACATCGCAGGCGAACGCGTAAGCGTCGGCGATGGCTTATCGCTCACCCGGCGGAAAGCGTCCGCCCTGCAGCGGAAATCCTGCGGTAACTTTCTTACGACACAGTATCTCTATACGGGGTAGTATTTGATGTAATTATTAATGCAACTTTCCATGTAAAAAGGCTATCCCTTAAGTCAAAGTTGACTTAAAGGATAGCCTTATTTATTTTATTCCTGCGCACTACATACAACTTGTCCCACAGCTTTTGCCGCGACTAACAATGATGCTTCGTCTATGTCAAACTTTGGATGATGATTGAAATATGGATCTTCCACCCCTTCAGGTGTACAAGCAATATAGAAGAAGCACGCCGGGAATTTTTCTGCATAATAAGCAAAGTCTTCCGATGGCGCCATCGCTGGGAATTCTTTCACTTCTTTAATATGTGGATCATTCGCATTCTTAAGCGTTTCAGCCACTTTAGCTGTCAATTCAGGATTATTGTATAGTGGCGGATAATCCGTCTCATACGTTAATTCACAAGTAACACCAAACTCTTCCTCTAACCCTTTAACAAGACGTTTTACTTCTTGTTCGATCTTTTCTTTCGTTTCAACAGTCATATAGCGAATGTCACCTTCTAGCTCTACGCTGTCTTTAATGACATTAAATGTACCTTTCCCATCAAAAGAACCAATTGTAATAACACCAATTTCAAATGGACTTAATCTACGACTAATAACCGTTTGAACTGCAGTAACGAAATGAGCACTTGCAACAATCGCATCATTCGCTAAATGTGGAGAGGAACCATGCCCTCCTCTACCTTGTACTTTCAATTTCATGTACGCTCTTCCATTGAATGAAAACCCTGCGTGGTAGCCAACTAATCCTGCTGGTCCCATTGGAAGTAAATGGATTCCATACACTTCATCTAAATCATCGAGCAATCCAGATTCTACAATACTTTTTGCACCACCTGGTGGAACTTCTTCTGCATGTTGATGGATTAGTTTAACCGTTCCAGACAACTCTGATTTCAATTCGATTAAGCAATCTGCTAACACTAATAAATACGCTGTATGCCCATCATGACCACATGCATGCATGACGCCTTCATTTTTTGATTTAAATGGTACTGTTGTTTCTTCCACAATTGGGAGTGCGTCGAAATCTGCACGAAGTCCAATTGTTTTACCAGGTTTTGCTCCTTTAATTGTTACAATAATACCGTAGCCATTTCCGACATTTGTTTGAATATCGACTTCTTTTCCTTTATAAAAGGCTTCAATGTACTTAGCTGTCTTTTCCTCTTTAAATGATAACTCTGGGTTTTCGTGTAAGTGACGACGAATTTGAATAATTTCATTTTCTCGTTCTTCTAACATTTTCATTAATTTTTCTCTCATTAATTGCACTCTCCCTTATTTAACGTCACTTTTACCGGCATTATTTGGAACCATGAAGATAATTGATAACAATGCGATAACTCCGAAAATTACATTGGCAATAATACCTCCAGTTGCCGCTGCATCTACCCCACTTTTGGCTGCAATCATTGCATATACTGTTGCTGAAATTGCAACCCCGAAAGCAGAACCAAGGGAGCTCGCCATTTTATAAATACCTGATGCTGCACCAATTTTATCGTCAGGTGCGTTCGATACCGCGGTGTCTGTAGATGGTGTTGCATAGATCCCTAATCCTAAACCAAACAGAGCGAATCCTATAAATACGACCACTGTGTAAGCAACATCTGGTAAGAATGTTAAACCCATCACCCCAACACCGATAAGCGTCAAAACCGTACCCCAAAGCATTGGTTTTTTCGCACCAACTTTTTGAAGAATCTTTTCTCCAACACGAATCATCGCAAGCACAGCAATTAAATAACCGATGGAAAGCATACCCGATTGAAAAGATGTAAAACCTCTTCCTTCTTGTACATACGTATTCGCAACAACAAGCGTTCCGGCTATAGCATTGAGCAAGAAGTTTGACACAGTTGCACCAGTGTACGGCGCATTTTTAAATAATCCAAAATCGATTAACGCATTCGATTTACCATTTTCAACTTTTATAAAGATAATCGCACCAATCACTGTGACAGCTAACAGTACGATCGTAATCCAGTTTGTCCAACCAATTTCAGCACCTTGTGTGATGAAAATATTCAACGCTAACATTGTTATAATGAAGATAATTAGACCACCAACATCAAACTTCGATTTGTCAGTTTGTTTTGCTTTGCTTTCAGGCGTGTCTTTTAATAACCACAATGCAAGAATTGCGATGATAATGGAGAAGATGAAAATCCATTTCCACCCCATATATGTTGCAATTGCTCCGCCGAATAACGAACAAACACCTGAACCACCCCAAGAACCTATTGACCAGTAGCTAAGTGCCCGTTGACGTTCAGCCCCTTCAAAATAGGCTTTCATCAAGCCAATCGATGCAGGCATAATACAAGCAGCCGAAAAACCTTGAATGATCCGACCAATAATGAGTAATGTTGAACCATTTGCTAAAACTAAACAAAGTGAACCAATAATACTTAAAATGAGTCCGATATTCGTCATTTTCTTCCGTCCAATTTTATCAGCAAGTCCACCGGCTGCTACGATGAAAATACCCGAGAATAGCGCTGATAAACTAATTGCAATGTTTAATGTACCAGATGAAACTCCTAAATCACTTTGAACTGCTGGAACTACGTTGACCATTGCTTGGGCAAATAACCAAAATGTTAATACCCCAAATACAATACCTATAATCATTTTATTTGTACCTTTGTAGGTTGTTTCCATAATGTACACTCCTTTAATTTTGTGTCACTTTACTTGAGTATTTGTTAAAAGTTCTGTTTCATGCAAATTACTTAGGAAAATATTCAAGGACTTTATTATGTTGCTAGGTAAGCTTTCCTATAGCTAAATTCTACAACAAGAATCATCTTGTCATCATGCCTTTTTCGATGTATTTCTTTGTAAAATTGTATATTTTTTTGATTGAAGAAATGGTTGGTACAAAAAAGACGGTTAATATTTCACCTTTGAGTTTAACATGTTTTTGGAAGCTTTCTTCGAAGGTAGGAGGACCTTGATAATCTTAGTGCTTTATTCGATTTAGCTATTGATTAGTCAGCAAGCAAGTACCATTGATTTTCGCAGCGGGCGGCGACTCCAGCCCGATGAGTGAAACAGATGTGACATCACAACGTAAGCGTGAGCTGTGGTGATGGCTCATCGCTCACCGGGCGGAAAGCGTCCGCCTGCAGCGAAAATCATAGCGGTAACATAATAGGGCTTTTTAAAACGCTTTATTCCACACCCTAAATTAGCGAGAAAAAGTTATCCACATACCATATAACTCAAAATTTCTTATAGTATAAAAAAACACACCAGTGGACACTAGCTATGCTAGTATTCACTGGTGTGCTTAGGAACATCAATTTTATTATTGTTAGATGAAAGACTTTCGAATATCAAAAAAGTGTATGGCGTTAATTGTTAGATAGGAATAAAATGACCAGTCCCCATCTATTGTTTCATCAAATATTTGCAAAGAAGGATGACTTAATCGATTAATATATTCTGCAATTTCTATATCTACTCCATGTTTACTACCTAAATTCCACCAATTCGTATAAAGTGCTCCATTGTCTTTATCGAACGTATATTTTCGAACCTGATATTCACCATGCTTCAAGCCCGTAATGATAACACGAATATCTTTATTTAATTTTTCCAAAAACGCATCTTCAATGGAGAAATATGGGTTTACATTAATACAATTCATCAGTATTAATTGATAGCCTCTCTCATACTCCGTCATGATGAAATCTGGTCCTTGTGCGATAATGTTCCCAGATAGTTTTTCCGCAAACAACATAGCATAAAAAGCTGGACGTCTCCCATTAAAATAATGAAACAATTCCATCCCTTCTAATTGAATGCGATGATGTTGATCAGCCACTTCATGCAGTTCAGTATTAATCCAAAACGCAAGTGAATGGATATCGTTTGAAATATCCCAGGCACTTTTTAGCACTAATGCCCCACGGAAAAATGTACCATTTGTATAACGTGTATTTCCGGAAAGCGTATTCCATGTTACTAAATGGAGTGGCTTATCCATATGATGCTGCTTCAAATAATATTTCACTTTATTCGTTTTATCTTTAACATAATTCTTTGCGAGCAAAAATCGATCATTACTCGTATCTTCAAAATCAATCACTTCATTTTGATTGGCATGGAAACCAATAAAATCAATGCGTTCGTCTTCTTGTAAAATCCACTCATGACGCTCACTTGTTCTTTCTTCTTCATAGGAGAATGGCAAAAACACACCGATATGAATTCCAGGTACTACCTTTTTAATAATATTATACATTTTCGTATAAACGCGACGCAGTTCTTTTTGATCGACTACTGTGACATAGGATTCGTAAAAAAGAACATGCCACTTACTAACATAACATTCCCCGTACACTTGTAGACAATGCCGTAAAAACCCCTCCAATTTGATAAAATACGACTCTTCATCAGTAGATATATCTTGATAACTAACGCGACTAAATATAGCAAGATCATGCTTTTTCAAAAAGTTTATTGCCAAATCTGCTTTAAAATAAGGGGAAGAAGTAGCAATTGTTTCATCTGTTTCGACTGTTGGTAGAAATGTGGCACTACTGACTAAGTTTTGAATGCCTATATAACTTAGTCGCAACTCCTCTTTTACCGCTAATACTTGTTCACGTATATCCTCTTTTAATAGCTCTTTCAATTCACGAATGATTAAGACATGATCTGGACGTGTAATTTTTTCTCTTGAAGGAACAGACACATCAATATGCAACTCCTCAAAACGAGTTTCCGTATTGCTGTATGTTTTATTTGTTTGAGCAAGCATTGATCCCAATTGAATAAAAATAGAGGTCGAGCTAGTGAGTGTTTCAATGCCTTTTATGTTAGCTGTTTTATCGATATTTACTTTCTCTTTCATATTACGTTCTCGATATACTTTGGGTGTCTCCTCATAAATTTCCTTAAAAAGGCTCGTAAAGGATTTCGTGTTCGGAAAACCATTATTCATTGAAATAGTAGCAATGGAATCTGATGAATAAAGTAAGTCTTTCACACTATGCTTCAATCGAATATCCATCAAAAAACGACTAAATCCCACTCCCATTTTCCGCTTAAAATAGCGTGATAAGTACCCGGGAGACATATAAAGCTTATGAGCCATCTGTTCTAACGTAATTTGTTCTTGATAATGTCTCTCCAAATAATCTACGAGCTGTACAAGTCTATTATCCTCAGTATCAAGCTGTCCTAATGCATTTCCTTCCTCTTTGAAACGACGAATCAGTATTAGAAGAATTTCACTCACGATACGTTGCATTTCAATCGTGTAAATATCGTCTTTACGGAAGTATGTAATGACCATTTCACCAAAGAAAGTACGAAGCTGGTCCATTAATGCTTCTCGACCAATATCAATATCTTGCGAAAAACATTCAAACCGTTGATGCCGATACTCTTTATAGGATTGTTCCATATACGAATCAGAAATTGTGAACCGTAGAACACTATTCTCTTTATTTCCCTTCATTTCAAAGAGCTCGTTTCGATTAATAACAAGTAGATCCTTTTCTTTCATTTGATAAATTCTACTGCTAGTCTCAATCGTAAGCTTACCTTCGATCACTAAAACAAATTCAATTCCACGATTCACCACACGGTCAACATGACCGATTTTCTGTATTCGTAGATGAAAATCCTTTAATCGCTCATCCATGATGATCACCCCTTAAACCTCTTATCGCCATCTTACTAACATAGAAGTAACTTGCGCAACACATATCATTTCCTTAAATGACTGAATAATAAAACTTTCCACCTTATCTTGACAGTTGAGGAGTGAAAACCCTTAAATTGTTGTTGCAGTTGTTTATCAATCGCCAAACCGCTAAATCTTAAATATATTTACTAGAAACAACTTCGTATTAAGTGAAGTTCCATTGTTTTTGTGGTAATAATAGTAGTAGGTAAAAAACTCTGATAAGCATTTTTTACCTTCCTTTAATAATAAAAATCAGAATGTATTATTAGTTCTATTTTTTGAAACTTTTTGTACGCAATAACGTATCATTTATAAGGCTATTTAAATGGAGGGATATGAATGGGCATTAATTTGGTAAAAGGTCAAAAAATAGATTTAACTAAAGGTAGATCTTCCTTATCTAGCGTTATGGTTGGTTTAGGCTGGGATCCAGTAGTAAAAGAAAAGAAAAAAAGCGGTGGATTTTTAAGTGGACTATTAGGTGGCGGTGGTGCTGCTGGTGGTGCTGAAATAGACTGTGACGCTTCTGTAATTCTTTTAGATGAAAAAGGAAAACTATTATCTAAAGAAAACTTAGTCTATTTTGGGAACAAAACAAGTAAAGATGGTAGCGTTGTCCATTCAGGCGATAATCGTACTGGAGATGGCGAAGGTGACGATGAAGTAATAAATGTGAACCTAAGTGCTATTTCACCATCTGTACATAAGTTGGTGTTTGTAGTTAATATTTATCAAGCAGCACAAAGAAAGCAAGATTTTGGACTTATTCAAAATGCCTTCATCCGTCTTGTAGATAGTGGAAGTAAAGAAGAATTAATACATTACAACTTATCCGAAAACTATGCTGGAAAAACATCTCTTTTCCCTGGCGAATTATATCGTCACGGCTCTGAGTGGAAATTCTCTGCTATAGGTGAAGGTACATCAGATTTAGACATTGGTTCGATTGCAAAAAAATACTTATAAGGAGTGGTTTATTAATGGGCATTAACTTATCAAAAGGACAAAAGGTAGATTTAACTAAAACAAACCCAGGTTTGGTGAATGTTACAATAGGATTAGGTTGGGATACAAATAAATACGACGGTGGTAATGATTTCGATCTAGACTCATCAGTATTTTTACTTGGAAGTAACGGGAAATGTTCTTCTGAAAGCGACTTCGTATTCTATAATAATACAACAGGTGCAGGTGGTGCTGTTGTTCATACTGGAGATAATCGCACTGGTGACGGTGATGGTGACGATGAGCAAGTAAACGTTAACTTATCAACCGTTCCAGCTTCCATTGAAAAAATCGCATTTAGCATTACTATTCACGATGCAGAAACACGTGGACAAAACTTTGGTCAAGTAAATAACTCATATGTACGAATTTTAAATGCAGATAGTGGAGAGGAATTAATCCGTTATGACCTTGGGGAAGACTTCTCTATTGAAACTGCAGTTGTTGTAGGAGAATTGTATCGTCACGGCGGCGAATGGAAGTTCAATGCAATTGGTAGTGGATACCAAGGTGGTTTAGCAGCTTTAGTTACTGACTTCGGCCTAAACTAAAACATTACGAACAAAAGCGGAAGCGCCTATATTTGACCCCAAGGGGCAATGCGCTGAAGTCTTGATGCAGAACAAAAAGCAAGGGTATTTTTCCTTGCTTTTTATTTTACAAAAACTATATCAAAAGTGGAATCTGGGTGAACCTAACAGCGCCTTCTTCATATTTTAGGAGTGAAAGTTATGAAACATTTTAGAGGAGTGCATGAAGAGGTAATAAGCCATTTTTTTCATGTACCACCTAAAGAATTCTCGAGAAATTTAGAGAAAAAAAAATTAGGCATCGCACTAGGAGCTACTCTGTATATTCCAGGTTCCATGCCCAATATCACATCAAAGCTAACGAATGATCACTTAAAAAATTTAACGAACGCAATCATTTGTTTAGAAGATTCGATTGCTGACTCGGAACTGATCGAGGCAGAAAATAATGTGGTACATGAGCTCCGATTAATAGAGCAAGCTTTTGAAAAAGGAGTTACTACTAAACACGAGCTCCCCCTTCTATTCCTTCGTATCCGAAACATCGAGCAACTTCAAAAACTAGCAGAACAATTAGGGAGCACCATTCACCTATTTACCGGGATAGTTTTCCCAAAATGCACCACTTCCAATGCAGAAAGCTTTTTAGCTTGCTTACAAACAATCAATCTGCATTATTCAATACATTTATATGCATTGCCTATTTTAGAAACAAAAGAAATAATTTATACAGAGTCCAGGGAACAAGAACTAACTGAACTGTACAAGCTATTCAAGCAATTTGAAGACATGATTTTAACAATTCGTGTTGGTGCAACTGATTTTACAAGTCTTTTCAGTTTAAGACGTCCTGGCAATCGAAACGTATATGATATAAAGCTCATTGCAGATTGTTTAACTGCCATTTTGAATAAATTTACCCGGCAAGAAGATAACTTTGTCATTTCTGGTCCTGTCTATGACTATTTTAAACCACAGAACAACATGGATTTAACAAATAACTTAAGCGATTTTGAAACTGTCTTGTGGAACGAAGTACAACTAGATGTTGCAAATGGTTTTTCGGGAAAAACATGTATTCATCCTTCTCAAATTGAAATCGTTAATGCCGCTTACATAGTACCAAAAGAAATATACGATGATGCACGCTTAATTGTCGGAAACAAACAAGAGACGAACGGAGTTTTACGAAGTTCGGCTAGAAATAAAATGAATGAAGTGAAGCCCCATTACAATTGGGCTTTGAAAATACTAATACAAGCAGAAATATATGGGGTGCTTAAAGAAAATGTTACATCACTCGACTTCCTCCAACATATTAAAAACGTATAACTTACATGGAGATCTGAAATTAACGATTGAAGTAAAAAACAATCCAAATAATTTCTCACCTGAAGCCCTTTTTGAAATGGGTGTAAGAATCAACAAAAAAAGAAGCTTTTTATTCGTAAGCCGCTTACTCGGAAAACATTTGGCGGTAGATCCCGCTATTTCCCTTGGAACCGGCTCAATCTTAGCGTCTATGCTTCTTGAAAGTGAAGGGGAAAAACCTCTTCCGCATTTAATTGAAATTGTGGAAATGGTAAATTCGGGTGTTCCAGATCGAGCGTTAAGCGCAAAATCTTTGGCATACAAAGCAAAATTACCGACAAAAACTGTTTTTATTGGTTTCGCGGAAACCGCAACTGGTTTAGGACACGCTGTATTCCACCACTTTCACGACGCTACGTATATTCATACAACGAGAGAAGAAATAATCAATTTAAAGCCTTCTTTTTATTTTGAAGAGGAACATTCTCATGCTACCTCGCACCGCGTTTATGCACCTGAAGAAATACTAATGGAAGCAGAAACAATTGTCCTGGTGGATGATGAAATTACAACAGGTCTTACCGCGTCCAACCTAATCGCTGCATTAAATGAATCATTCCCTGGAAAACAATATAAAGTATTGTCTATTTTAGACTGGCGAAATGATGACCAACAGATTGAATTTAATCATGTCATGAAAGCTCGTGGTATATCTGCAGAAGTTATTTCCATTCTTTCTGGGCAGTTTTCATTGAGCAATGAAACGTCAATTGAAGAAAAAGAACTGACTTACCTTAACGAATATAAGGAATTTGAAGTATTTGCGAATGAAGCATTAACGGCACCATTTACTTCTACTAATTATAGTGCTCATGCAGCGTACAACACTTTTACAGGTAGATTTGGTTTAACCGCTGATCATCACGAAGAAATGGAAGAATGGATTAAACAACTGATAAACACACTTCCTTCTATTGATAGAAATAAATCTACACTTGTAATTGGTGTTGGAGAAAATATATATATTCCACTAAGATTTGCTTTAGCTTTTGGCAAAGAGACAAAAGTACAAACAACAACAAGAAGTCCTATTTTCGCTAAAAATGAAAAGTCCTATCCTATTAAACAAAAATGTAAATTTACCTTACCGGACTCAAATGGAATAGATCAATATGTATATAACCTATCGGATGTAGCAGTCGAACAAATCATTGTTATTGCAGAATCCGTGAAAGAAAATACTAGCTGGTTTCCACTACTTACACATCTTGAAACCTTTGCACCTGTTACATGGGTATCCCTTACTATGCCATATGAAGGAGGAGAATAAGATGAAGTTACATACGAATGAGTTAGTAAAAACAAGCTATTCTCCAGACGATATTACGTTTTTATTGAAGGATTTATCGAATGTACAAATCGAGTCATCTATTGAAACACGGGAAAAGTCTTTTAAGAACGGGTCCCACTATGCTGAATCTTTACCAATTGAATATCGCCCCACTGCTGAATATAAAAAAGTTTATGATCAAGCACTGGAGGATTCTGCTGACCATGTTGCACAACTAGTTGGCATTTTAACAAGACGAGTACGAAAATTCGCAAACACGGATGATGTCATACTCGTTTCCCTTGCACGAGCAGGAAGTCCAATTGGCATATTAATGAGAAGATATGCTAATAAATTTTTGAAACTTAATTGGCCTCATTTTAGTATATCTATACTAAGGGGAAAAGGAATCGACGTAGAAGCAGTTAAAACGATTAGGGAACTATACCCAAACAGCCATATACAGTTTGTAGACGGTTGGACAGGTAAAGGAGCAATTCAAAACGAACTAACAAAATCAGTAAAGTATTTAAATGAAGCATACCAACTTCGTTTAAATGATGATTTGGCTGTTTTAACCGACCCAGGGGAATGTGCCACACTTTTTGGCACGAGGGAAGATTTCCTCATTCCAAACGCTTGCTTAAACTCAACAGTTTCCGGACTTGTCAGTCGCACTGTTTTAAACGATCAACTTCATCAAGCTGGTGATTTTCACGGCGCTAAATATTATGCAGAACTTGAAGAAGAAGATGTTTCCAATGCATTTATAGACAATATTTCTAAACGATTTCCAGACCTGGAAGCAAGTATTAACAAATTAGCAACAGAATTCCCCATCACGAATGAAAGAACTTGGAAAGGAATGCAAGAAGTAGAAGCAATCTCTAAACAGTTCTATAACACATTAGATATTAGTAAAGTAAAACCAAGTGTTGGGGAAACAACAAGGGTATTATTGAGAAGAAAACCATATAAAATATTAGTACGCAACACGAAACACGAATCAGTTCGCCATATCTTGCAGTTAAGCAAGGAAAAAAATATTCCGATTGAAGTTGTTCCGGAGTTATTTTATCTTGCCATTGGACTGATAGAATCGGAGGATCTACGATGACTATCCTGTTTGCGAGCGATTTAGATCGAACACTTATTTACAGTAAAAACTCTAGAGGTACCGAGGTCGAAGAACAGGATCTTACTGCTGTAGAATGGGTCGACGAAAAACCAACTGCTTTTATGACCAAAAAAGAAATGGAATACTTTCATAAACTTTCACCCGAAATCACTTTTGTACCTGTCACTACAAGGACTGCCAGTCAATATAACCGAATCACAGGAATATTTAAACCATCTGAAAAACCAACCTATGCAATTGTCTCCAATGGTGCTGTCATTTTAGAAAATGGTAAACCTCTTACCGAGTGGTCAGACAAAGTGAAAAAACAACTCCAGATAGATTGTACAACGATTGAACATGTAATGCCCCAGCTAGAGGCATATGTTAAAAAAGAGTTCGTTCTTCGCGTTTTACATGCAGAGTCTTGGTTTGTATATATGATTATTGATGAAAAAATATTCTCAGTGGAGGAACTTGAAAATCTCTCGCAAATTTTTCATGAGCAAGGTTTTACACTTTCCCATCAAGGTAGAAAATTGTACATCATGCCAAATTGTATTAATAAATCAACGGCTCTTCAATTTGTGAAAGAAAGAATACAGGCTAAAACTGTTATTGCTGCAGGTGATTCCATGCTTGACTATGATATGGTTATGAGTGCTGATCAAGGCTACATCCCCTCTCACGGTGAAGCAGTTAAACAAAGAGAGCTACTCCCTCCTCATATTTTCGTTACAAATAATAGCGGAGTGCTTGCTGGTGAAGAAATACTAAAAAAAGTGTGTGAATATTTGTTATAATAGTTGTGAATAGGGGGAGAACCCATGGTGAATTTAAATCCAAAACGGATGAACGCGTGGGATTCATCCAATACTGGAAATTGGTTAAAAGATTCTTTAGGAGATCCTACGAAAGTATCTATTGACGGGGAACGTCTAACTTACCCTCAATTAGTTTGCCAATACGTTGGTATGTCCTTAGATGAAGATGAATATTTCTCTTTCCTGCATACACAAGTAAACGAATCTTCTGGCATGTTAACAATCCTGTCTGATGGACTAAATAAAGAAATCACAGCAGATAGGTTACGCTCTATCAATCAATTATTCGATATGCATCGAAAAGAAAAAGGATTATCCCCAAATCGGATGGTCGCCTTTTTAGATGGATATGCATTATTACCAGCCATAAAAGACGCTGGCCTAAATAGAAGAATTAGGACGACACTCATAGATCTATTAAAAAAACTGCAAGCTACTTATGCGGAAGGAACCCTTCATCATGAATATCGAAGAATTACAACCGATCTTGTGAAGTGGATTTTCAATCATGTAGAACCAGCTTTAGAGAAAGCAGATTTTAATAAAGGACTACCAGGTTATCTTTGGTACGGCTCCTCTTCACCGAGCGAAAAATGGTTTCTTACCTATTTAGCTAATTTCGGTTTTCATGTTGTTCTTTTTAATCCTTCTGATGATCCTAGGCCAAAACAAATGCTAGGAATTGACGCAGAACATAGCCATCGCTTTCCAAAAATAGAAACTGAACTAAAACCATTGCCAGATGAAATGCCTAAAATTGCAGGAACTGTTGCATTTAAAGCAACGCAAGAAATTAATGAACTATTACATCATGAAAACTCAGGATTATATAAGCCGTTCCAATTCAAATCTTTTTCCACTAACTCCATCAGGTTAAAAACGACGGAAGATGAAGTATTTTTAATCGCAAAAGAAAGAGCAATGATTCGTCCATATTTCGAGGTAAGCAATAAGCAAGTAACTATTCCTGTTGTGTTTGCTAAAATGATGGGAATAGATAAAAATCGTAAGCGCTTCTGGAATAATGTGCATTCCTTAACTGAACGAGAAGATACACATGTAATTCGGCATTTTCCATTCACAAAAGAGCAAAAAACAAACCAGCTATTTCATTATCGAGATGCATTAGGAGCAAATGGAATACTAGATCCCGAAAAAATGAAATCTGCTAATTGGTGGACGTACGGCAAATTACCAATAGGAACCCAAACTGTAATTGGAGAAGCGATAGCTAAACATGCGGAAGATCCAATTTTACTCCGCCAAGGAAGAGAGACAATGGAAGATCTTCAGCTATATGCATTTGCACAATCGATGGTATTGCCGGACTTTGTCATTCGCCTAATGCAAACTTTTGACTATCCACAGTTCGTTCCTACCATCTTTCTCTATAATGAAGAAAATGGTCCGGAGTTAAGTAGAGCCGACGCTAACGCATTATGTATGATGCATTTACTTGGGCTAGACGTTATCATTGTTAACCCTAAAGGTCATCTGGATATCGAAAAATGGGTAGAAGAAGGTATGTTTGACTTACACTGGATGGATGATCGTAGCTTTAATGAACCGTTTAAAAATCCGAGCGTCGTACAAAAAATCTTTAAAAAATTTCGTTAGTATGAGGGGGAATTAGAAATGGAACTAGAAAAGTTAGCAATAGACCAAAAAGAAAAGCTATTAGAAGAAAGTACGGATTTAAAGGCACAATTAAAACGAGATCCTCAAGTACTACAGCTAGTAGCTAGAATAGATCCTAAAAACCAAATTGAACTTTTGGAATTTGGGCGCGAACCAGCAAATGAAATATCCACATTTACAGGCAAAATTCTAAGTACTATTAAATCGAGCAGCATGGAAGAATCAAGCGAACTTTTAAAGCAACTCGGTAAAATTATGGATAAATTCGACAAAAAAGATTTTGTTGAAAAGCCTTCTTTCTTAGGAAAGATCTTTAAACAAGGTGAAAAAATTATCGAAAAGTTATTTAACAAATACCAAACGATGGGTAGCGAGATTGATAAAGTATTCGTAGAAATAACAAAATACGAAAAAGAAATGAAAAACTCCACAGCTACGTTAGAGGAACTATACGATAAAAACTTTAACTACTTTATGGAATTAGAAAAGTATATTGTAGCTGGTGAACTAAAAGTAAATCAGTTAAGACAGCTTGTTCCTAATTTACAACAAAAAGCAGAATCCGGTGATCAGCTTGTCTTAATGGAACTAAATAGCCTACAAAATGCGATCGAACTACTTGACCAACGAATTTATGATTTAGAAATGGCCAAACAAGTTTCGTATCAATCAGCACCGCAAATTAGAATGCTACAACGAGGTAATACAAAACTAATTGGAAAGATAAACTCTGCTTTTGTAACAACTATTCCGATTTTTAAAACCGGTCTGATTAATGCTATTTCCGCAAAAAGACAAAACCTTGTTGCACAATCGATGAGTGAATTAGATCGTAGAACAAATGAAATGCTTCTTCGAAATGCCAATGATATTTCGAAACAAAGTGTGGATATCGCTAGAATGTCTGGTCAACCGAGCATTAAAATTGAAACTATTGAACAAACATGGGATACAATTATGCGTGGAATGAACGAAACAAAAGCAATTGAAGAAGAAAACCGTAAAATGAGAGAACAAGGTCGCCTTCGATTAGAAGAGCTACAGAAAAAATACGAAGATGGCCAACGAAAATAATTAACTTTACCTGAGTCAACGCATTTTGCGTTTTAAAAATGGATGAGGAGGAAACAGAATGTCAGTTATTAACCTTTCAAAGGGGCAAAAAATTGATTTAACGAAAACGAATCCAGGATTAAAAAATGTCCTAGTCGGATTAGGCTGGGATACAAATCGGTACAGTGGTGGGAATGATTTTGACTTAGACGCTTCCGCTTTTATCGTTGATGGGAATGGAAAAGCATTTAATGAAAAAAGCTTTATCTTTTACAATAACTTACAAAGCGAAGATGGCTCAGTTATCCACACTGGGGATAATCGTACTGGAGTAGGTGATGGAGATGATGAACAGTTACTCGTTAAATTACCACTTGTACCAAGCGTCGTACAAAAAGTTGTTTTTACTGTTACTATTCATGATGGAGAAGTGCGCAAACAAAACTTTGGTCAAGTTTCCAATGCTTTTATTCGAATTGTCAATGAAGATACGAATGAGGAAATTGTCCGTTATGATTTAGGTGAAGACTTTTCCATTGAAACAGCGCTTGTAGTCGGTGAAATTTACCGACATAATACTGAATGGAAGTTTAATGCAATCGGTAGCGGCTTTCAAGGTGGCTTAGCTGCATTAATTAACGAATTCGGACTAAACTAAAACGACAAGAAATAAAGAACTGGGGCTATCCCCTCGTCAAAAATGACTTGTGGATAACCCCATTCACTTTATCCTGACTTAACCTTTATCTTGGTACATTTTAGCGGCCATCCCCTCTTTACGTTGGTTCGGCGTCATAGGCTCTTGCTTTGGCAGCAGGCTATCAAATTCAGCTAGCTCAATCGAAATTTCTTCATTAACCTTTTTGTTTTTAGCGTCCGGATTTAACGAATTTGTGTATTTACTGGCTTTTTTATAATTCTCAAAAGACATATCAAAACCACCCTTTCATCTCATTCGTACACTTATAATATGGCTAGTAAAGCCGTTTTAATTCATGCACTGAAAATCGACGAAGACAGTCTGAAAGGACAATTGCAACTAGAAGAAAACAAGCGATTATGCTAACAACACCACTCCAACCAAACTTGGACCAAAAAATACCACTAGCAGTCCCACCTATACTCGAGCCAAAATAATAAAAGAATAAATAAAGCGAAGTGGCTTGTGCTTTATCATGTTTTGCTCGCTGACTCACCCAGCCACTCGCAATCGAATGTGCACCAAAAAAACCAAAAGTAAATATTGTAATTCCAACAATTTTTAATGCCAGATGAATATCAAGCGTAATAAGACTACCCGCAAACATGATGATAATACCCGCTATCAAGACTCTTGAGCGACCATAACGATCAGCAAGGCTACCGAACCATGTAGAACTGAACGTCCCAACCAAATAAATAATAAAAATCCAACCGACAATCGTAGTACTTAACGAATACGGGGGATCGAGTAATTTAAAACTAATATAGTTATACAAAGAAACAAAACCCGCCATCAATGTAAAGCCAATACCAAAAAGACATAGCATTCCCGGATCTTTTAAATGGGCTAATAACGAACTGGCCAATGCTTTAACCTGTAATTTTCGCGGTTCAAAATGTTTGGAGTTAGGCAATGCAACAACAAAGTAAATGCTAATCGTAATGCTTAGTAGTCCAAGAAAAATCATTCCAACTTTCCAGCTAAACAAATCTGTCATCGTTCCCATGATAATTCGCCCTGCTAATCCACCAACTGAATTCCCACTTATATAAAGTCCCATAGCAACTCCGAGACTTTTCAGCTCCATTTCTTCTCCTAAATATGCCATCGCAATAGCAGGCAGACCCGCAAACGTAATCCCTTGAATGATCCGCAAAACTAGCAGAAGTTCAAAGCTCGGAGAAAAAGCAATTGCCAACGTTAATACAGATGCTGAAACAATAGAAATCGTCATCAATCTTTTACGTCCCCATGCCTCTGAGAGGGATCCAAATATGACGAGGCTGATCGCTAATGCAAAAGTTGCAAGGGACAAAGACAAACTCGCCACAGTCGGTGAAATATGAAATTCCTTTGAAAACTCCGGAAGCACTGCCTGTGTACTATACAAATTAGCAAATGTAATAAACCCAGCCGCAAACAGGGCCAAATTCGTCTTTCTAAAGTCTCTCGTTCCTTTTTGTATATAATCCATTATTAAAAATCGCCTCTTTACTGAAACTACACATCACATTTTATTATCTCAAAACATTTCGGTATGTGTTCAAGAATCATCTTTCCTCTTTTAATCTTCTGTACCTAAATATGTTGTGGATAACTTTGTTTCTAAGTCCTTATCCACATGATATCCATATGCTTGTGGACGAGAGCTCACTACATCTTCTAATTTCTCATTTACAAAATGTAGCGCAACTCCATCATCGGTAGCGTAACCAGCTACAATAACGCCTTCTTCGATGAATTTTTGATAAGCGGGACGTCTATCTTTCTCTCCATCATAATGTGGACAATTGCTACCGCTTATTAATCCAAGACATGAAATAGGCTCAAGTTCGTCTCCGTATGAATCCGTCACCCCTTCTTCAAACCAGCAAAGCGAGCCGGCACTAATACCCGATAAAATTGTTCCATTGTTATAAGCTTGTCGAATAGCTGTATCTAGCTCCCACTCTCTCCAAAGAATCATTAGGTTTTTGGTGTTGCCTCCACCTACATATAAGATATCCTGTTCCATAATGAATTTCTTAATATCACGCGTCGGAGGTTTAAATAAAGATAAATGTGTCGGCTCACATTCTTCTTGCTGAAAAAAGTGATAAAACTTTTCAATATAACTATCTGCATCCCCACTAGCCGTTCCGATAAAACAAATCTTCGGTCTTTCTTTTGATGATTGCTTCAATATGTATCGATCCAATAACGGGTTTTCCGGTTCCATCGAAAAACCGCCGCCCCCCATTGCAATAATTTGTCTCATTTCTTTATCCTCCTAAGCAATCTTTACTTTAATTATAATAATAACATTAAAGAGGACTTGAACTAAAACTAGTCCAAGTCCCCAATGACTTCTAATATTCCCCTGTCGAAACCGAAAAGATAACGATAAATGTTATGATAAACACAATGATTCCAATAGTTATCGCCGGGATAATTAACGTCGAAAACCCTCTCCAACTAGAAAACTGATGTACTTCACCAATAGCTTTACTTTGAATGATAACCATCCATATCGAAAATGCACTCATGATAAAAAAGGACAATAACAGCCAACCAATTACACCTGCAGGTACTGGCCAAATTGTTATATCTGCAAATCCATTACGGGCAATAATTGCCGCTACTATATAGTATGGTGTCATCCAAATTATCGGAATCATGTTAACCCCACCAGCTTGTAGCATTTCTTTAAATTTTCCAGTACCACCAAACCATTTTCCAACCAAAGTATAAATAGCTGCTCCAATTACTAATCCAATTAAACCAAATATCGGACCAAGTACAAAAATACCAATTAGCATTAGCCAAAAAGGAATATCATAACTCTTTTCCCATTCGCCTATTACACCGATTGTGTTTGGTATACTTGCAACAGCCGCTATCGTTAACGAATATCTTAAATCCTTATAATCTAGCACATAACGAATCGTTTCTCTTGTGGAAAGCCAAATGGAGAAAAACGGATTTAGTATCTCAATTTCTTCCTTTTTCAAACTACTCCCCCCTCGTGAATTTCTTTCTCTCTTAAAATATGCCAAGGTAACCATTTTTATTCAATTCCGTTCCAGATGGACGCTTTGCGCAGGAGAAGGATGTGGCAAATTTAGATTGCCTATCATTGACGCGGCGTTCTTAGCCTTCCTTCCTCAAGGTGTTCCCACAGGAGTCTTCGTGGCGGTCCTTACCTTATAGATATCCACAATCAATACTTTTTTTGATAAAACACCCCTTTAGGAAGTTTATTATTATTCATAACGACTTTATAAATGCTTTTGTCGTCACCCTGAATTGAGTTATATACATATCTCAATTAGAATAAAGCTAGGAAATAATTGTGAGGTGCTGAAAATTGACAAAAGAATCTATACTACTTGTAGAAGATGAAGTGAAAATTTTAAGACTTCTGGAAATCGAGTTAGAATATGAAGGATATCAATTAGGAAAAGCTACAAATGGTGTAGATGCGCTAGAAGCCTATCTCTCTAGGCAATGGGACTTAATATTGTTAGATGTAATGTTGCCAGGGATGAGTGGAATTGAGCTACTTAGACGTATTCGACTGAAAGATTCCTTCATCCCAGTTATTTTGTTAACTGCAAAAGATTCAATTGAAGACAAAGTATCTGGTCTTGATCTCGGTGCCAATGATTATATTACCAAACCTTTTCGAATGGAAGAATTACTTGCCAGAATTCGCGCAGTCCTACGAATAAAACAAGTTGCAACATCCATTGTAGTAGAGGATGAGTGGCTTTATGCCGGTGATTTAAAGGTAAACGAGAAGACTCGAGAAGTTATTCGACAAGAAAGTGATATAGATTTAACACCAAAAGAATATGACTTACTTTTATATTTATTAAAAAATAAGCGGCAAGTTTTAGACCGCGATCAAATTCTCGAAGCGGTTTGGGGCTATGATTATGATGGAGAAACAAAAATAGTCGATGTATATATTCGTTATCTTCGTAAAAAAGTTGATGCCAATTATGATCAGACACTCATCCATACGGTAAGAGGCGTTGGCTATGTCTTAAGGGATGCGACATGAAACTTCGAAATAAGATTAATTTATATACTTCGGTGTTATTTATTGTTTTATTAATACTTATGAACGCTTCTATTTATTTTCTTTTCAGCCATTTAATGACGACAAACGAACTCAATAGAGCAGAAGCTAATGTCGAGAAGATTGTAAGCGATATCGGAAAGACTATGGACCGTATTTCACCTGATCAACTTCTTCTTGCTTATGTTCCCGTCAATGGGATGATTCGAGTATTAAATAATGATTTAACAATTAACAAGAAAATTACTACCCCTTCAGAGGGCGAGGCTGCATTAAAATCACGACCTACTCGTTTTGTAGCTGGTGCAACTAGTGAAGTAATCACCCTTGAAAATAAGCGCTATACGTTTGTCTCCTACCCAGTAGTTTGGAATGATGGAAGTGTTGCAAACCTTCAAGTAACAAGCAGTATCCAGGCAACAGATGACATGATCAATATACTACGAATTTTGCTAATTGTTGTAACTATTACCGCTATGATACCTGCTTTTCTGTCTAGTAGAGTTTTGAGTAACTTAATAATCCTACCAATTAGATCCATGATTGATACGATGAAAGATATTCAAAAAAGTGCTCAATTTAAAAGACTAGAACTAGAAAAAACTTCGGAGAGCGAACTGGTGGAAATGGGAGAAACATTTAATCATATGATTGATATACTTCAGACGAACTTTGAAAAACAAGAACAATTCGTCTCGAATGCTTCACACGAATTAAGAACGCCTTTAACAATCATTGAAAACTATGCTGACCTATTAAAACGAAGAGGTTTAGAAAGACCTGACTTATTTGAAGAATCTATTGAGGCCATTCACTCTGAAGCCGTGCGGATGCGGGAATTGACAGAGCAGTTATTACAATTAGCAAGGCAACAGGAACAATGGAATATCCAATTGGAACAAATAAACGTAACAGAACTTGTGACAAACACGGCAAACACCTTTCAAAACACCTATCAACGAAAAGTATTAGTTGAAGGCAACGAAATAACAAATGGTTACACTGATCCACAAAAACTGAAACAATTACTTTATATCTTTTTAGATAATGCTCGGAAATATAGTGAGGACCAGATTACGATTCATGTCGGCCAAGCATCCGACGAGACATATATCCAAATTGAAGATAAAGGAATGGGAATTCCAAAGCATGATTTACCTCATGTGTTTGACCGTTTTTACCGTGTCGACCAAGCAAGAAGTAGAAAACAAAGTGGGTCAGGATTAGGACTTACGATGGCAAAGCAAATAGCCGATGCAATTGGTATACGAATGGAACTTAATAGTTTAGAAAACCGCGGAACAACTATTATACTTTTTTTCAAACAAACAGAAATTAGTTAAAATAATTACCTATTTCTCATCATTTTCTTACTTTCAGGTTATATACTATGCCTAACAAATTGTTACATGGAGTGATATATATGAAGAATAAGAAATGGATATGGCCGGTAGGAATCATTCTCCTTATTGTTTGTTTAATCTTCAGTTTCCAATGGCTGGTCCCTTCTATATCGGCAAAGGACATAACAGAAGAAGAAGCGAATTCGGTTGTTCTGGAAAAGTATCCAGGAGATATCATCAAGACAAAAAAGACGGAAACTGAATATCAAATAGAAATGAAGCTCGATACTGGGTTATACGTCATTAAAATAGACGCAAAAAGTGGTGATGTAAAATCCTTAGTACAAACAGAAAAAGCAGAGAAGCCCGTCGAAGAAGCACCTCAGCAACCACCAAAAGAAGACATAGCACCTACAAAAGAAACTACTGAAATCAGCGTAATAACAGCACCAGAAGCGGTAGAGATAGCAGCCAATCATCTTAAGGGAACGGCCGATATGGATGATACAGAGTTTTACCAATTACCTGGTCAAACACCATATTACCTAGTAGAAGTAGAAATCGAGAACGGTGAAGATGATCGTGAAGCGGTTGTCCAAGTTGATGCTTACACAGGGGAAGTGAAATCAGTCAATTGGGATGACTAATGAATATAAACACCGGGTTCACCTAATTAGGATTGAATCCGGTTTTTTAATTTAGAGCAAATACGACTCGGCGAATTTGCTTCCGCTTCACTTTGTTCAGCTCCGCAAGAAAAACATTGCTTCCACTTCTCTTCGTTCAGCTCCGCAGAAAACAGTGCGCCATTAGATCCACTAAAATCTGTGGCATTCGCCGAAGACTTTGGCCCAACAAGATGTTGGTCACTCAGGCGTTGAGGCCCACAGCGTCAAGCAATCGTTGCCGCAAGACGCGGCGATTCATCGAGAGTTCCTAAATATTCAGCCCAGAGGTTTGTGGACCCCACTGAATTGTATACCTGCTTTGCATTCATCTCACCATCTATAGAAGTGAGAGACTTCTACTCCCACGCAAGCTTATCGCAAGTAAACATTTGCTGAATGAAGTTAAAATTTTTATTCTAATTCTCTCCAAATTTTAACCTTTCTTTCCCCGTCCTCTAGTTTAGTCTGGTTATAGTATTAACTGTAAGACAAAACAAACTTAGGAGGAATTAAATGATGAAAAAATTATTTATTGGTTCGTTAGCAACTACTCTTTTAGTAAGCGGTGCTGTCGGAATTCATGCATATGCACAAGAAGATGAAGGAAAATTAGAAAGCATACAGATCGAGCCTAGTACAAACTCACTTATCACTGAAAAAGAAGCCATTGCTATTGCAAAAAAACAAGTAAATGGAGAAGTTGTTGAAATTGAGTTAGATTCCGATGATGGAAGATATGAATATGAATTAGACCTCCGAAATGCTAAAGGAGATTACGACATTACTATCGATGCTTCAACCGGCAAAGTGCTTGAACTGGACTGGGACGATCATGATGATAACGATGATGATAAAAAAGCAGCTTTAGCTAATAAAACACTTATCACTGAAAAAGAAGCTATTGCTATTGCAAAAAAACAAGTTAACGGCAAAGTGACTGAATTCGAATTAGATGAAGATGACAATAAATATGAATATGAAATAGAACTCCGTACAAATAAAGGGAAAGCTGAAATTACAATCGACGCTACTAATGGTAAAGTACTTGAGTTAGAACTTGATGACGACAATGATAATGACTAAAAATATTAGATAGTCACCAAATAACCCATCCGAATCATACAGATGGGTTTTTTAATCTTAAGCTTTCTTGTTATTCAGTATTGAAACTTAACCCTAACCGTTGCACTAATCGTGATTTGCCCTTGTTCAATTGGAGTCGTAAAACTTTGTTCGGCCATGGCGACGGACTTAAATGCTATCGGTGGGGTCTGACTCTCCTCCACAATTTCTATCGGATGTGGATGCAAAGGTAATTGCATCGTCTCGGCTATCGTTTTTGCTTTCGTTTGAGCATCTTGGAGAGCTAGACGAAGCGCTTGTTGGTAATATGGGTTCGGATCATCGATTCTAAACTGCACAGATGAAACACGATTTGCACCGTTTTGCACAGCAGTATCAATAACAGTACCAACTTGACTAGTGTCTGTTACTTTTATAGTAATCGCATTCCTCACTTCATACCCTCGAAAAACTTGTCTTCCCTCTACATAGTCATAATTTGGTACTATGTTATAAGCCGAAGTTTGAATATCTTCTCTAGGAATGCCCAACGCTATAATAGACTGAATGACTTGGTTCATCGTGTTGGCATTTTCTTGTTGTGCTACACTTAAATTTTTATCCTCAGTACTTACTCCTAGCTGGAGTTGCACATAGTTTGGTTGTACGTCAACTTTTCCATTCCCCGTCACTGTGATGAACCGCATGGGAGGATATGGAACGCTCGAAAAATACATTAAATTGCCCCTTTCGTATTGTTCTTACTAATTATTCTATGCTCCTAGTTATAGAAACATAATACCCCCTCAATAAAGCAAAGAAGCGACACATTAATTTCAAACGATTCAGGTTTATACTACAACTAGTATGTACAGTTATACCGGAAAAAAGAATTATCTTAAGTGAGCTTTCAACTGAGGGGAGCGTGACGAATTTTTTCCTTTTAAGAGAAGAGAAAGAATGAAGATGCAGAATAACACGTTGTATTATCGTTATTCACCAGGATCATCAAGCGAAGAAGATATGAAGGAAATGTCCCTTCTTAGCAACGTTCTTCTGCGACGAGCTGTGCGTAGGAGCAAGGCGATGGAGCTAGATCAACACTAAGTAAAAAAATTTATACTTTCTTATCCTTTAAAAAAAGACGACGAATCTTTTTGATTCATCGTCTTTTTCGTATTATCCAATTGTAATAACACCTAATACTAACGCTCCGACTGTCATCACAACAACTGTTCCAAAAGCCCATTTTAATGCAAAACGTTGTAAATCACCGAACTCCGTTTCAACTAAGCCAATTAATAAATGTGCTGCTGCAACTAAAGGACTTAGTACATGAATCGGTTGACCAATTAACGACGCACGCCCTATTTCTACTGCACTAACACCATATGCTTCGGCAGCTTGCGAAATAATCGGTAAAACACCAAAATAGAATGCATTGTTGGACATGAAGAACGTAAAAGGTGCACTAAGAAATGCAACGATAACCGTCAAATATGGTCCTAGTGCATCAGGAATAATGGCAACTAATGTCTTTGCCATCGCATCAATCATTTCAGTACCACTCATAATTCCAGTGAAAATACCTGCTGCAATAACAATTGATACAACGGCTAGCGCATTTTTAGAATGCACCGCAATACGTTCTTGTTGAAGTTTTAAATCCGGATAGTTGACAAGCAATGCTATTGCAAAAGCAATCATAAACAAGATAGCTAAAGACATGAAGTCAAGGATTAGGCAAACCATCAGTAAAATCGTTAATCCTAAGTTGAACCAAACAAGTTTTGGTCGTTTATAATGCGGAACCTCAGTTGTTGCAGCTAGCTCTGGGTTTGCATCGAACTGACTCCCCCCAGATTTTTGAATAGGTTCTAGTTCAATAACACCAAGTCTTTTTCGTTCCATTTTTCCTAACATTAAAGCTGCTACAATAACCCAAACAAGACCGATTCCCATTACCGGAATCATTGGGATGAACAATTCCGAAGAATCTAGTCCTAATGATGCCATAGCCATCGCAGATGCTCCGCCCCATGGTGTCATATTCATAACTCCCATAGATAACATAGCTACTGTTGCTAAAACTAGACGATTCATACCAAGTCTTTTATAGAGTGGTAGCAACGAAGATACGGTGATGATATAAGTAGTTGTTCCATCTCCATCTAACGCTACCATCATAGAAAGTACAGCAGTCCCGACAACAATTTTTAAAGGATCCCCTTTTACTACCTGTAATATTTTAGCGATTAAAGGATCAAATAGACCCGTATCAATCATTATTCCAAAATATAAAATAGCAAATAAAATCATAATAGCCGTCATTGAAACTTTTTCTACACCAGCTGCCATCATTGGTCCTAAATCTGTTAGGAATCCACCTATAATCCCAAATATAATTGGAACTATCATAATAGCTACTAATGCTGAAAGTCGCTTCGACATGATTAAATACATAAATACTGCGACCATCGAAAAACCTAATATTGATAACATATATTAACCCCCCATTACTTTTGAAAACGTCCTCGCTGTCATTTAACATCCCCATCGTCCGAACTAAATGATAGCGCTTTCTTGGATTTTTCTAATTTTTATTATCTTATCAGCTATGAATTATTTAACATATAAAAAAATAATAATTGGTATTTTTTTTATTGTTATTATTTTTTTCATATTTTTCACGACTATTTTCTGAAGCTTTCCGCTGGCGAAGAATCGCAAGATCAACGTCGAGAATCGCAAATTGAAGTCCATAAATCGCAAGATTCCTTTTTATTGTGAAGTTATGCCAGAGTAGTAAGTATGTAAAAACCCCTGTTAAGGAACGTATGAAACGGTTCATTAACAGGGGTTTATTTGATGAGCCTTTTATATTTTCTCTCCGGTCTTCCGACGCTTCCGTATAGAACTTCTACTTCCATTTCTTCCAATGAAACCAAATATTCCAAATAGCGTCGAATTGTTGAATAGCTTATCCCAACTAGTTGACTAAATTCATCTGCACTTAAACTTTCACTCGTGTACCGGATTTTATTTCGAACTAACTTCAAAGTATGCTTATCGATTCCTTTTGGATAAGTAACTTGTTTAGTACCAGATACTGACTCTACTTTATTGTTCGAACGGAATAAATCATCTATATTTGCCTGATTTACCAATGCGTTTAGATGTAATTGTTCTCTTACTTCATCGTATTGCTTTAATGTGGCGATAAACTTATCAATGATGATGGGCTTTATAAGATAACCGAAGGCTCCACCCCGAATCGCTTCGCTAACAGTTTTGGTGTCATTTGCTGCGGTAATCATAATAACATCGATGCCACGATACTCTTTCCGAATTTCCCGAAGCAGCTCAATTCCATTCATATCAGGCAAATATACATCAAGCAGTAGTAACTGGGGTTGAACAACTTTTAATAATTGTAACGTTTGACTTCCTGAACTAGCTGTAGCAATGACATTAAAATGATCGAGTTGATTAGTAAACTGCTTATAAATATTCACTGCATCTTCATCATCTTCGACAATAATGACATTTATCGTCTCTTTCGACATATTTACACATCCTTTTTAAGACAACTGTTTTTGTGGAATAATAATGGTAAATCTAGCTCCACCTAATTGACTTTTATCGACATAGATCTGTCCATTCAATAATCCGATGGAACTTTTCACAATAGCCAGTCCAAGCCCATGGTTTTCTCCACTTTTAGTCGTGTATCCTTCTTGGAAAATTATATCCTCCATCATTATAGGAACGCCCGGACCATTATCTTCGATATCAAAAATGATTTCTTTTCCTAAATCAGTAAAAGAAACTTTGACTAAGCCTTTATGCTCGTTCTTTTTTCTTGCTGCTTCCATTGCATTGTCTATAATATTACCTATTATTGGGACAAAATGATTCGACTCTGCATTATCTAAGACGCTATCCAATCGACTATCAGGATCAATTTCCAATGTGACTTGAATTTCTTTTGAACGATTCATTTTACCAAGCAAGCAGGCCGCGATTAAAGGATCTTTTACAGACTCCATAAGGAAAGAAACAATATTTTGTCGTTCACTCACTTCCGAAGAGACGATGTTAATCGCACGGTCATATTCTTTCAAAATGAGCAACCCATAAATCGTGTTTAATTTATTCAAAAATTCATGATTTTGGGCTCTCATGTTTTCGGAGAAAGTTTTTATTTTCGAGAATTCTTCGGTCAATCGTTCAATTTCTGACACTGTTCTTAACGTTAAAACAACCCCCATCAGATCTTGCTTGCTTAATATTGGAGAAGCATCCAAAACATAAAGTTGTTGGTTAAGCAACAGCTTTCTACTTGTATAACTTTCTTTTGTTTTGATTGCTTCATTAATATAGTTCTCTAATTGGTTGTCTGCAATAATTGAACCCACAATAAGCTGCTGATCCTGGAATAATTCACGTGCTCGTCTATTCATAGATGTAATTTTCTTCTCGATGTTCACGGTAATCGTTGCATCGCGAATGGATTCCAGCGTTGCTTCTTTTTCTGTAAAAAGAAAGGATATCTCCCCTGGTTCTAATCCGTAGGTCAGTTTTTTTAACCTTCGTGCTATTAATATTGCACCACCTATTCCTATTAAAAGCGGAATAATAGCTAATTGAATAACATTCTTTTTATAATTTAGTACTTGTTGCTCTATGCTATTTACTAAAAATCCAACAGAAGAGACGCCGATAACTTCTCCTTTATCGTTCCAAATTGGTGTTTTTGCTTTTATGGCCGGACCTGATATCCCGTTACCTCTGTAAATAATGGATTTGTGCTCACGAAGGGACGCATCGTTACTCGTAACGGTTGGTTTTCCGATATTTTCAGGATTAGGATGCGAATAACGTATCCCTTTATCATTCGCAACTGTTACGTAATCTGCTCCGGTTGTTTTACGTATTGTTTCTGAAATTATTTGAATGCGCTTGGATGGATCTTCGTCTCCAAATGCTTCAATAATCGTAGGATTTTGTGCAGTTAGTTTTGCCACAGTCATCGCTTGTTTTCCCATATTGTTTTCCACAATATCATCGAGCATCGTAGAAAAAAGTATGCTTACTAACAATGTGCTGATTAAAACAACAACTATTATAAGTAACGTCATTTGTGTCAATAACGTCACTCGTGATTTTTTCATTGAAACACCCATAAACTCACTGCTCGCCTTCGATATCATTAATAGAGATAGTGTTAAAGCCTATCCAGTTATTATATAGTTTGTATCTCGTTTCTTCAATGTATGGAATAGGAACACTTTTTATCTAACAAAAAAAGTGTAAGTGGACTTTAAGTGTATTTTGTTTACTGGAGCTACCCACAAAGGATTGTTTGTGCAATATAGGAATACTGCTTCTTAAAAAGCTGCCGGCTAATTAATAGTCACATCGAATAGAGCATTATATTTATCAACATCCAACTACCAGTGACTTAGTAAAATTCAATTTTTCCGCAATATAACATCGCCTCTAGGCCATTTTGTCGCTTTCGAAATGTGTTTTGTCGTGTTCGGAAGGTAGTTTGTCGCGTTCACAGCATATTATGTCTTTTTCAACCATTTATTGGATTTTATTTTCAAGAAATACTACTTAAGATTGAATATAAAACAGTGACTCAGATTAGCTAGCAATTTTCGTGGATTGGAGCGGAAGGGCGGCGACTCCAGATGAGGCCAGCAGGATGATGGTCACGAGGGAGTTGAGGCCCACAGGATGTGGGTCATGCAATCGTTGCCGCAGGAAGCGGAGAACTTAGATTGCCTTCCTTTTGATGTGGCGATCTTAACCTTCGTTCCTCTGTTGAGACAGATGAGCAATCTCATCGTACGCGCAAGTGGCGGTGATGGCTCATCGCTCACCCCGCGGTAAGAGTTCGCCCTGCAGCGGTAACTTCCTTACGTCGCATTATTCCTGTAAAGAGGCATAGCTTACGTTGGTTGTGCAGAGAAAGATCCACATACCTTGTATTTGATAATTTCCTAAAACACAAAAAAAGATGAGTGCTAGGACCCACCTTTTACATCTTATCTTAATCTAAAATTTTTATTTTTACGGTTTTCCTACCCCAATTAATCGCATCTTCTTTTGATGGTATGAAAATATCTATTTTATTTCCTTTAATCGCCCCACCAGTATCTCCAGCAATTGCTTCACCATAGCCTTCTACCCATACTTTTGAACCTAGTGGAATAACTGAAGGGTCTACAGATATAACTTTTTGGTCTGGGTTTGCAAGTAAGTCAATCCCTGTCGCTGTTATACCTGTGCATCCTTCACAAGTTGCTGTATAAGCGGTTGAAGTAACAGTCAGTTCTTTTGCTGTCGATGCTACAGGTGCTGATGTTTTAGCCGCAACAGGTGCCGAAGTTTTAGCTGTCGTATTAGATACATTTACGCTTGGTAAAGATGCCGCACTTACTTTATGTACAACCTTTTTAGTTCCTTCAATTACTAATTCATCTCCTGGGTGGATTAATTCACTAGTAAGTTGATTGCGCTCCATTAACTCATCCACAGAAAGATTATGTTGTTTGGCAATATCGAAAAGAGTATCTCCCAAAACAACGATATGTGTTTCAAGCATCTCTTCTATTTTTAACTCTTGAGATGGATATATAACAGTTGAGTCAAGTCCATTCCATGATTGTAAATCTTGCACAGTTACATTCATCTCTTTTGAAATAGACCAGAGTGTATCTCCTTTTTCTACCGTATGAACGCTTGATGCGGATGCTTGTCCCGCTGCTCCTACTGATAGTGCTGCAATTACCGTTAGCGCAACAATTTGTTTTTTCATAAAATGAATTTCCTCCTTTTCACTAACGCTACTTAGTCTAACATCTAAAGATGTCAATACTATTGCAGAATTGTGAGAAGGAGATATCAATTAAATGACGAAATTCTTCATCTTGAAACAATTGTAATCTAAATTGACCTTTATAAAGTTTCAATCCACTAAAAACAATCCCATTGAAGTTATTAAATGGGATTCAAAAAGAAAGTTACCAGGCACTATAATATTCCGTTGTGACCTGGTACTTTACATTCATTTGAAGTGTTTCTTGATTTCTATTAATAGTTTAATCCCATACCCCTCTTTCCAAGTTTAGTTAAATGAGATTACCATACTACCCTTTGTCTACGTCTATATACTTTATTCTCCTTATAGTTCTTTTCCTCTTTTCCTATACCTAAATAATGCTCGCGAACCTCTTCATTTGATAATAGATAGTCCGCATTTCCTTGCATGACGACCCTACCATTCTCCATAATATAACCGTAGTCGGCAATAGATAAGGCAACATGGGCATTTTGCTCCACTACTAACATAGAAGTACCCTCTTCTTGATTGATTCTTTTAATGATTTGGAAAATCTCTTTTACAAGTAACGGTGCAATCCCCAAAGATGGTTCATCCAGTAACAATAGCTTTGGTTTTGCCATAATTCCCCTACCGATTGCAAGCATTTGTTGCTCTCCACCAGATAAGTAACCTGCTTTTCTTGAGCGTAAAGCTTTTAGTTTCGGAAAATAGACAAATATCTTTTCCATATCCGCTTTAATATTGGAACGATCCTTACGTGAATAAGCCCCCGCCATTAAATTTTCCTCGACTGTTAAATCTCTAAATACATGCCGTCCTTCCATACAAAGGAATATGCCATTCTTTACAATTACATCAGGCGTAATATTGTTCAAATTTTTTCCCTGAAACTCAATTGTACCAGCCGTGATTTGTCCACCGTCGCCGGAAAGCAGCCCGGAAATCGACTTTAAAGTAGTCGATTTCCCTGCCCCATTGCTACCTAACAACGTAACAATCTTCCCCTCTGGTACGTGAAGCGACATCCCTTTCAAGGCTAATATTATTTTCGAATATACCGCTTCAATATTATTTACATGGAGCATCTTATTCTCCTCTCCACCAAAATTAGTTATTTAATTCTTCATTAATCTTTATGGCTGAAATAATCAGTCAATGGCTCCCATTTCCCATCTTTTACAATGCCAAGACGTGTCTGTTCAGTACCTGTATGGCTATCTGCACTAAAGCTTACAGGAGCTCCTAAACCACCAAGATCCAAATCCTTTAAAGACTCCAGACCTAAACGAATTTCTTCCCCTGTTAAATCACCATCCGGATGTTTTTTAGCTGCTTCTTGGATCCCCGCTACTAAAATTTTTGCAGTTGTCCATCCTTGAATAAATTTCTGATTTATGTCTTCGAGCGTCTTTCCTTCTGAATCTAAATACTCTTTTATTTCAGCCATTCCTGGAAGATCTTCTGATGGCATCGCATGTGAAAGAATCCCTATATATCCTTCAGCAATATCAGCACCAACAATATCAATTACTCCTTCACCAGATGCCCAGTTCAAACCGATGAATTGCGTTTCAATTCCAAGCGTATTAGCATCTTTTAGAATTGTTGCTGTTGCTCCCCATGTTTCTTGAATAATGGCATAGTCAGGATTTTTCTTTTGCATATTTAATAATTGAGATTGTGCTTCTGTTGCTCGCACATCAACGATTTGCTCATCAACAATTTTCACACCTATTTCCTCACCATATGCTTTAATATCTTCAATCGGCGAACGTCCAAATGCAGTATCATTGTATAATAGCGCTACTGTTGGATCAGATCCTTTATGATTATCTTTAATCCATTTCAAAATGGAGCGCCCTTGGTCTGAGTAAGACGCGGCAGCCAAAAAGTTATACGGACTTTCCTCTAGACTCTTTAAGTTTTCCGAGTAGGAAGCAGAAAAGTATGGTAGCTTATCACTAGCTACTTGTTGACGTAAAGCTTCCGTATCACCAGTTCCCCAACCAAGTACAGCAGAAACCTTTTCCTTATCACGAAGTTCCTGATAAATTTTTTGCGCTTGAGGAATTTCATATGCATAGTCTTTTCCTGTCAATTCAATGTTAAGACCTTCTACTCCACCTTTACTCTTTAAATACTTGAAATATGCTTGCTCCCCTTCTGCGTAAGGCGTTCCGACATCACCAGTTCCCCCAGTAATATCATAAAGTCCACCAATTACAACTGTTCTAGCGCCATTTTCCACTTCTCCGTTTACCGCTACTTTTTCATCTGAACACGCACCAAGCAATAAAACGAACATTATTCCCATTAATAAGCTTGTATACATACTTTTTCTAATTTTCATGAATATCCCCCTCTGTTTTTAAAACGCGTTTTACTAATAGGAAAACGGCCATAGTCTAAAGTACTTCTTCATATTTATCCAAATATGAGCTAACCCACCTGGTTCAAATATTAAAAACAAAATAATTACTGCACCAAATACAAAGTCCTTAAAAGCGGAAAGCAGTTGGTACAAATCTGGTGCAAAAGCAGCTAAAACGTCAATCATTGAACTTAAACTAACCGGCAAAAGTGTGATAAAGAAAGCTCCCAAAATCGAACCAAATATACTACCTAAGCCTCCGATTAAGATCATAGCCAAATATTCTATTGACACATGAAAATTATAAAGTTCTGGGCTAACAATCATCGTATAATGTGCTAATAACGCACCAGCAATTCCTACAAAAAAGGAACTTATAGCGAATGCCATTACTTTATATTTGAAAAGATTAATCCCCATAATTTGTGCTGCAATATCACGATCACGGACCGCTAAAAAAGCTCTACCAGTTCGTGTTCTTAACAGATTTGTTGCATATAATATGGTTAATAAAAGAATAATTGCACATAAATAGTAATAACCTGTATTACTTGATAAAGAAAATTCCCCAATTGTAGGTCGGTTAAGGACCATTCCTGCCGTTCCACCTGTTAAACTGTCCCACCTACTAATAACAAACAGAATAATGACTTGTGCAGCTAGGGTGGCAATTGCTAGGTACAAGCCATTTAAGCGTAATGAAGGAATACCAAATAGACCGCCTATTAGTGCCGTTACGATTCCTGCTATTGGCAATGCAATCCAAAAACTTAAACCATAAGTGGACGTCAATATTGCCGAAGTATAACCTCCAACCCCTAGAAAGGCTCCTACTCCAATCGATATTTGACCCGTTAAGCCGGTCAAAATATTAAGACCGATCGCCCCCACAGAAGCAATTGCACATAATGTGAACAGTCCTATCCAATAATTGGACGCCACAAGAGGAAGTGTGAGAACGATAAGCACAATGAGTAGGGCTTTGACTTTAGCTCCAGTAGTCCCAAACAACTTCATATCGTCACTATAGGAAGTTTTATAATTCCCGCTTTCCCTTACAAATAAATTACGCAATCTATCACACCCTCTCGATTCTTCGACTACCAAATAATCCATGTGGTTTTAACATCAATATAAGGAGGACAATGACAAACGGTACAACATCCTTTAGTCCCCCTCCTACAAGAGGGTCCAAATATCCTCCAGCTAAGTTTTGAAGAATACCAATGATAAATCCACCAATAATTGCTCCTAGAACACTATCGAGGCCACCTAGAATAACGACAGGTAAAACCGTTAAACCTATTGCGGACATGGTAGGACTTAGACCATTTATGTTACCAAGTAGCACTCCCCCAACAGCAGCTACAACCGCAGCAATCATCCAAGTTGCAGCATAGACGTATTTCACACTCATCCCCATGGATAGTGCTGCTTGACGATCATCTGCAACTGCTCTCATAGCAATCCCCATTTTAGAAAACTTGAAGAAGAGAGAAAAAATGACTAGTAGAAAAACTACCACTATAAATGACCAAAGATAAACAGGAGTAATAATGACTCCCGCAATATTAATAGGGGTTTGTGGAAAAACCGGCGGAAATGTACGTGTCTGATGACCCCAAATCATATGCACTGCTCCGCCTAGTAAGCTCGACAATCCTATGGTGGCCATAATGACCGATACAACAGGTGCATTTTGTATAGGTCTAATAACCAGCCTCTCTACAACTAATCCAAGAACAGCGCTAAAGACAAGCGTTATAATTAGCGCATAGAAGAACGGAATTTTATAAGCAGTCATTAAGATTAAACAGATATAAGGTCCAATAATAACGAATTCCCCATTCGCCAAATTCAATGCACCGCTTGCTCTGTAAATTAGAACGAATCCTAATGCGACAAGTCCATAAATACTTCCGACTACCACTCCTGTTACGAGCATTTGAAGAAAAAATGTCATGTTTATGCCACCCCCTGTTTCATGTTCAATTGAATGACCTGCAAACTAATCTCCCCTATAGATTCTTTTTCAAAATTAGTCATCGTCACTTTTTGTGTCTCAGAATACATACCATTTATAAGCATTTGATACTTATCCTCGATGAACTTCCTTCTTACTTTTAATGTACGTGTGAGTTCACCATCATCCGCAGTAAACTTTTTGTGTAAAATAGTAAACTTTTTCACTCGTGCATAAGCTGGTATTTGACCCATTAACCCAGTAACTTGTTGTTCAATAAACTCTACAACTTGGGCATTTCTCGCTAAATCAGAATACTCCGTATAAACAATTCTGTTTTTATCCGCCCAGCGGCCAACGCTATTCAAGTCAATATTCAAAATAGCGGTCATATAAGGCTTATCCTTACCGAAGCAAACAGCCTCTTGGATATACGGACTTGTTTTCAATTTACTTTCTACTATTCTCGGATAAATGAGTTTATCATTTTGGTCCTTTATAATATCCTCTCCGCGATCAAGCATATAAAGATGTCCATCTGTTCCTAAGCGCCCACAATCACCAAGAGTAATCCAACCGTCGATCTTTGTTTCGCGATCTTCCTCATGTAAATATTCCGTAGAAATAGAGGAATTTCTTACATAAATAGCTCCATCTTCTCCAATTCTTACTTCCGTTCCAGGCAGAGGAACACCCGCACTCTCCACATTAATATCGTTATCATGCTGAACAAATGCAATTCCGGCTAATTCTGTCCCACCATACGTTTGTTTTATATTGACTCCAATACTATGAAAGAAATGAAAAGCCTCGGCCTCAAGTGCCGCTCCGGCAATGTACGCCCTTTTTATTCGAGATAATCCAAGATGATCTCGAATTGCACTGAAAATAAGGAGATCACCAAGTTGATACATGAATTTCTCTCCATACGAAAGAGTTTGTTTCTTTAACTTCGCTTGGGCCATTTTGTCACCAATCTTTTTAAAAGTTTGGTAGACTTTTTTCTTAAACCAACTCGACCCTTCCATTCTTATCGTAAAATCAGACATGATCTTTTGGTAAACTCTTGGTGGTGCTAGCAGTGTATTGGGACCTATTTCGCGTAAATCACCGATAACGGTATGTGGCTTTTCCGGAAAATTTACCACGATTCCAGTTGTTAAAGGAATAACACTACTTATCACTTGCTCGTGAATCCAAGAGAGAGGTAAAAAGGAAAAATAATCGTCCTTGTTTTCCATTTTATCTACCATCGTAAGGCTTTTTGCGGCCTCTATTAAACTTTCATGTGTAAGTAATACCCCTTTTGGTTTTCCAGTTGTTGCAGCGCTATAGGCAACCATTGCATAATCGTTTCCTAGTCTCTGCGCTAATTTTTCTTTAATAAATTGATGATTATCTTCTATTAAACTAGTTCCATGATCTAATAAGTCCTCAAAGTCTATTAGCTTCGAATGCTTATAATGGCGCATTCCTTGTTTATTGTAAAAAATAATATGTTCGACAAGTGGAATTTCTTCTTCGATTTCAAGCAATTTATCTACCTGCTCCTGATCCTCCACTACAACGATACGTGCTTGACAGTCGTTTAAATAATAGACAAGCTGTTCTGGAAGCGACTCTTGATAAATTCCAACCGATATGCCACCCAAACTTTGGGCAGCCATTTGTGAATAGAGCCACTGTGGTCGATTTTCCCCTATGATCGCAAGTTTTTCACCACTTTTAAAATCCAGCCTTTTAGCAAGCGATATGGACAATTGCTCTACTTTTTTAAAATAGTCACCCCATGTGATTTCGTTCCATATTCCAAGATGTTTTTGCCTGAGTGCAATTTCGTGTTCGTGCTTAGACGCACGCTCCGCTAAAAGATTAGGTAATGTATTTTTTGACCCCATTTTTGTTCCACCTTTCTATATAACGGTTTCTTCCCCAATATAAGCTCGAATTACATCCGGATTTCTCTGTATTTCTTCCGGAGTACCAAATCCGATACGTTTTCCAAAATCTAAAACTGCAATATGATCAGATAAATTCATGACGATCCCTAAATCATGCTCGATTAATACAACGGTTATATCCATTACTTCATGCATATCTAGTATGAAACGAGCCATCAAATCTTTTTCTGTATTATTCATCCCAGCCATTGGTTCATCTAATAGTATTAACTCCGGCCCGAGTGCCAGTGCTCTGCCTACTTCCACTCGTTTTTGTAATCCGTAAGGGAGTGTTCCAACTGGAGTATGTCGGATATCTTGCAGTTCTAGAAACTCAATGACTTCTTCTACTTTTTTCCGATGCTCAATTTCTTCTTTTGCCGCTTTGCCAACATAAAATCCTCCGCTTATTGCCCCCGAGTTCATCAATGTATGTCTACCTAACTTTAAATTGTCTAATACTGACATATGAGCAAACAATGCTATATTTTGAAAAGCCCGTGCAATCCCAAGTGTTGTCCGATGATAGGGCTTCATGTTCACTATTTCCTGTCCTTTATAACGGATTGAACCGTTAGTTGGTTGATATAAACCGCTAATACAGTTGAGCATACTTGTTTTCCCTGCTCCATTAGGACCAATAAGTGAGAAGATTTCTCCTTGTTGTATATGATAGGTGACGTCATCTAAAGCTTTTACTCCACCGAATTGTAAAGACACGGCTTCTATCTCTAAAATAGGCTCCACTAGGATTCTCCTTCCAAGGTTTGCTAGATAATTTTTAATATATTCTGAATACTACTTCAGGTTCAACGGCTTTGTCAATCTTATTTATGAAACTTAAGAACTAGTATTTTGTCGATAATTGCATTAAATTGCACATCCGATTCTAATGAAATACAGCATATATTTTTCTATATTATTACAATTAAGTAGTCTATATAACTCATTCCGTTTGGTATTTTATTGAATTCTGTTTTTTCTCCGACATAAAAAAACTCCATCTATGACGATTGGTCATAGATGGAGTTACATAAGTTATTCAACTTTCGACATGATTTTCTTCAATCATGCCTCTTTCAGCATTTGAAATTTTTTCTTTAAATGATGGAGATATATTATTTCACCTGAAAATATTATGTTTAAATAAGTATTCATAGGAAATATCAATGAATAAATACCCATTCGCATTTATTGGCACTGAAAAAGTTCGCGTCATTTCCCCAGTGTCGATGTCGCTATACACATCAGAAAAAACACCATTTTGATCATTGCGCATCGTAATAATCGTTTTCAAAAAGTATGGACGCCAGCTCCAATTTTTATTAATCGCTTCTTTTTGTATATGCCATTCGTTATCGATACGCATAATATTAGGAGATGTTTGAAAACCCTCCTCATCGCAAATATAGAGCCGGAAGGAATAATCATCAAGCGTGTGAGCGAGCACCAGAAGCTGTTCGGTATCATTATTTATAGGCTTTAAATGGTGGATAGATTTTTCTAATATACTCTGCAAACTTTTTAACTCTTTGTAATTTTCTTCAAGTAGTCGTTTTTCTGCGGAGATGAACTGCCGACATTTTTCTTTAAAGCTTTCTTTTAATTGATCACGTGGAATCATTGCTGTATGTACATCAGCTAAATACTTCCCTTGATAATAGCGTCCTCCGTTTTTCCATGCAAATTGAAGTTGATGTACACTATCGATGCCTTCAAATAACATATTTGCACCAATTCTACGCGCCATTGTACTAAGTGATGTGAATAAATCATTTTCCACACCCCAAGACTCATAACTTAACTTTGTTATATTCAACTTCAAAATATTAGGCGATAGCATGTTTATATAATCTAAATGACTTTCTGAACCAACTTGGTTTATAGCAATTTTTATCCCGTATGTCCGGAAATAACGAAGTACATTATTTAGTTCTTTAAATGCACCTTTAAAATCATGCTCCGATACGACGATAACTACGCGTTCAAGCTCATCTTCTGGAATATATTGTTTGATGATATCAAAATAACTTTCCCCGTAGTCGAGCACTAGCAAATTGGCGTTGCAAGGTAAGTAAATATCAAAATCCTTCGCTTCCCTCGTTAATTGAGAAAGCGCAAGACTCCAAATTTTATGTGTCACTTCCACACGGTACTCTTCTGGAATTTCCTCATCATAGGCAAATGAATTCAAGTTCACCTTTTTATCGTCAACGGCCAGCTTACCCGAGATTTCATATGCAATAACTACATGCTCATCCGCACTAAAAATTGGCTGAAAACACACTTTTAGTTTATCTAAATTCGTTAGGACTTCTATTGCATCCATTTACGTAATCCCCCTTAAACTTCAATCGATTTCATCCTCTCTTCATGGTATTCCAATAAAATACGATATGCAATCGAATTGTATATGAAAAACTACCCTTATAGGGGATAGTTTGTGCCAAATAGGAATAGTGAGCCAAAAGGAAATTTCCGCTAGAATTTCCGCTGCAGGGCGGACGCTTTCCGCAGGGTGAGCGATGAGCCATCACCACAGCTCTCGCGTACGTTGTGATGTTTCATCTGTCTCACTCATCCTGCTGGAGTCGCCGCCCTTCCGCTCCAATCCAAAGGAGATTGATAACTAAGCAGGGGCGCTGCCCTAATTCCAGTTTTATATAGTATTTCTAAATATAATATCTAATAAATCGTTGAACGAGACAGGATCAACTGCGAATGCGACAAACAAACTATCCTTCGAACGCGACTAAACGACCGCTGAACGGACAAACTAACTCTCTTATAGCAAAGCCTTCACTTGAAATGAGATGGCATTTTTTAATTAGCTTTTAAATATATTACACAAACTGCTTATATATTTCGAATATGCACTGGAATATTGCGCTTAATTATATAATGTGCATAATATGATTCTAACTATTTAATTGCTAGGAGGATATTGATAAACCTAGTAATCGAATTGTATATCCAAATATAGAGGATTGAAAACAAAATACAAGAAAAGCTTAGGACACCCTATATTTTATGGACTCAATATTTTTTTTGCTCTATAATTACGTCTATATTTCTAAAATACGAACGTTGGGGTGTAAACTTTGAAAAAATATGCGCAAATTTTCCAAGGAACTGCTTTTACAAGTAAGTCACCGAAAGAAGTCGAAATTCTAAACAATTATCTTTTTTGTATTAATGACAACGGAATGATTGAAAAAGTCGTTGCACCAGACGATGCAGATTATCAAGTTTTACTAGATACCTATCAAGGTGAAAAAAACTTTCAACGCTTAGTTGAAGGTCAATATTTCTTACCCGGTTTTGTCGATTTGCACGTTCATGCACCACAATGGGCTCAAGCTGGAACCGCATTAGACATTCCACTCTATGATTGGTTAAACACGTATACCTTCCCAATTGAGTCGAAGTTTTCAGATTTAGATTTCGCGAAAAATGTATACGAGGATGTAGTAAGCACTCTACTTGCAAATGGAACAACTACGGCTCTTTATTTTGCAACTGTTCATAAAGAAGCAAGTTTTTTGCTAGCGAAAATATGTTCAAACAAAGGACAACGCGGTCTAGTTGGGAAAGTTGTGATGGATAATCCCGATCAAAATCCAGACTTTTATCGTGACGCTGATACGCAAACTGCATTAGCTGATACGGAAGAATTTATTTTAGCTGTGAAAGAACTAGCGAAGTCAACCAAACAAGGTGTGTATCCAGTTGTAACCCCGCGTTTCATCCCAAGTTGTACTGATGATGCTTTAAAAGGTTTAGGAGAGCTCGCTACTAAGTACGATACGCATATCCAATCTCATTGTAGCGAAAGCGATTGGGAGCATGGCTATGTACAAGATCGTTTCCAGAAGAATGATGCATTTGCCTTACATGATTTTGGTCTATTACGTGAGAAGTCTGTAATGGCACATTGTAATTTCTTAGATGATAACGATGCACACCTATTTGCTGAAACGGGAACTGCCGTTAGTCATTGCCCAATCTCCAACGCATACTTTGCCAACAGCGTCATTCCAATCGCTCATTTACACACTAAAGGTGTGGAGATAGGTTTAGGATCTGATATTTCTGGCGGTTTTTCGCCTAGTCTTTTCGATAATGCTAGACAAGCTGTAATATCGTCTAGAATGTTAGAAGATGGTGTGAATACAGCTCTCCCTACCGAAGAACGTGGAGTACCAAATTCACGTATCACGATTAATGAAGCATTCTATTTAGCAACTGCTGGTGGAGGAAAAAGTTTAAGTTTACCAATAGGTCGTTTAGAAGAAAACTATACGTGGGACGCACAAATCATCGATACAACATTAACAACTGCAAAAATACCAATTTTTAATGCGAATGAAGATTTAGGGGACGTCTTCCAAAAGATAATGTATTTAGTTCGTCCAGAAAATATTCGTGAAGTCTGGGTACAAGGTGAAAAAGTTCATGAACGCAAATAAGAAAAGCGTAAGCGCCTATTAGAGGAATACAGACTAAGTTCGCGACATCGTGGTGCTCCTGCGCAAAGCTCGTCGCAAAATAAAAAAACATTTCGCAACGACTGCATGACCTACATCCTGCAGGGCTCCGACAGGCAAATGGGGATAGGGTAGGTCTGCAAAGTGCGCCACATCCTGTGGCAAAGCAGACATGACCCGCATCGTGCGGGCCCAGGAGGCAGCTCCTCAGCCACCACAAGTGATTTTGTTTGCGACCCTTAGCGCAGGAGCAGCTTTTTCATATTTGACCCCGAGGGGCAACGTTCTTCTGCGACGAGCTGTGCGCAGGAGCATAGCGTTGGACCAATACTGAGTAAAAAGTATATACTTACTTATCTTTTAATAAAAGGCTCATCATCCAATATGGAAGATGAGCCTTTCCTATATAAACCTTCTTATTCTTGTAAATCTTCAATAGATGTAATGTCCATATAAGATGGGACAACTAAACCGATTTTTACACCTGTCATACTAGTACCAAGATCCTCAAATTTTCCATCAAATTTTTCGGAATACGTTGCATGCGTTATCGGTAACCATGCTGCTAGAGATGCATCCGCGCTGCCATCTGCAATCGCAGTCCACATAGGACCTGCTTCTACTTGTACTGTTGTTACTTTATAGCCCATATCTTCTAACACGATTTTCATCACATTTGTGCTAGCAATTTCGCTATCCCATGCAACAAATGCAAGCTTGATTTCATCTCCATCAACCTTTTCAACACCATCTGTCCATTCAGCAATTTTATCTGCATTTGCGTCTACCCAGTTTTGCGCAGCTACTTCTGGTTTTTCACCTTCTTGGATAGCAATCATAATTTCACCCATATCATCTTCTGACCAGCTGAAGTTTGATAAGATTTGGTGAGCTTCAGGTAAATCTTCTTGTAATCCTGTTCGTCCAATTGTATGGATTTCTTCTTCCCCACCATATGAACCTTTTGGATCTTCAAGATATTTCAAATCGTATTGAGCGAATTTCCAGTGCGGTGTCCAGCCTGTAATAATAATTGGTTTCTCTGCATCATACGCTTTTTTCAAAGCAGCAGTCATCGCAGCACCTGATCCAGAAACTAAATCCCATTTTTCTAATTCATAATCTGTTATGGCACGTTCTGTTGCTTCCATAATTCCAGCACCTGGATCTATTCCTGTAATCTTATAATTGACTGACTCTCCAACTGAACTTGCTCCTGCGTTTGAAGTGTTATCTGTATCCTCATCTGACCCACATGCAGCAAGACCGATGGATAGTAGAGCAATTGCTCCTAAACCTGTAATCTTTTTAGCTAAATTCATTACATTCTTCCCCCTATTTTTTGCTTTCTCATTCCTGCTTGTTGTGTAATACGATCTAATATAATCGCTACAATAACGATGGAAACTCCAGTTTCAACACCTACACCTGTTTTCAATTGTGTCACCGATCGGTAAACTTCTTCTCCAAGTCCCGGTGCACCAACCATTGATGCAATAACAACCATCGACAAGGCAAGCATGATACTTTGATTGACCCCAGCCATAATTGTTGGTTTAGCAAGTGGAATTTGTATTTTCATTAATCGTTGACTCGTCGTAGAACCAAATGCTTCTGTTGCTTCTATTAAATCTTTTGGAACCTGTTCAATTCCTAACATCGTTAAACGAATTGTCGGAGGCATCGCAAAAATGACCGACGCTACTACTCCCGGAACGACCCCAATATTAAAGAAGAAGATGGCCGGTATTAAGTAAACGAATGCAGGCATTGTTTGCATTAAGTCTAGTAGCGGATTGACCACCTTACGAACACTCGCTTTTTGAGAGCCCCAAATACCAATTGGAATACCTATTACAACAGCAAGAAAGACAGAGGTCAATACGAGTGCTAACATTTGAAGCATTGGATACCAATAACCTAAGTAATCAATGAATAAAAGTCCAATTAACGTAAATAAGGCAATTTTTCTTGTGGCAATAAAATAAGCGATTAACGCGAAGATGATTGCAAGTAAAATCGATGGAACCATATCCAGAACGGTTACCGCTCCTTCAACAACCCCTCCCAAGACATTTGCAATTCCGTCTAATACAGAACCAAATGTAGAAACGAGCCAATCGACACCACTATCTATCCAATCTGCAAACGGAAGTCTAGGTAATAATTCATTCATATCATATCTCCTCCGTATTCAATTGGTCTGCCGGTGCGATTATTCCATCATTATTGATAAACTGGTTGTCACCTGATAAAGCACCTATCAGTGCACCACGAATAATAATCCCTAGTAACTTTTGATCTTCACTAATAACTGCTACCGGAATGGACGCAGTGGATACAACATCAAAAAGCTCCGTTAACACAGTATCTGGCGAAATCATTGGAAGATTAGAGATTAATACATCTTCTAGTGACTTATCTGTTTCTGATGCTGCTACCGCATCCTGTGCAGTTACTGCGCCCATTAAACGATTACTTTTATCTACTACATAAATAGAAGAAATTCCGAGTTGTTTCATTAAACGAAGGGCAACGCGAGGTCCTCTGTCCACTTGTATAGCTTCTGCCTTTTTCATAATATGTCCCGCTGTTAATACTTTCGCTAAGTCAACGTCCTCGACGAAGCGTTCTACGTATTCATTCGAAGGACTCATCAATATCTCTTCTGGCGTACCAATCTGAACAATTTCTCCGTCTTTCATCAATGCAATGCGATCTCCAATTCGAAGTGCTTCATCTAGATCATGGGTGATAAAAATAAACGTTTTCCCCATGTCACTATGAAGCTGTAGGAGTTCATTTTGCATATCTTTCCGAATAAGGGGATCTAGTGCACTAAAAGCCTCATCCATCAATAGAATATCTGGATCATTGGCAAGTGCTCTTGCAAGTCCCACGCGTTGTTGCATTCCGCCGCTTAGTTGGTTCGGATACTGATCTTCATACCCAGCAAGGCCAACAAGTTTTAATGATTCGACCGCTTTTATTCGGCGCTGATCTTTTGGTACTCCTTGGATTTCCAAACCATATTCGGTATTTTCAACAATCGTCTTATGTGGAAAGAGAGCAAAGTTTTGAAAAACCATACCTATTTTTTTACGTCTTACTTCACGTAGTTGCTCTTTATTCATCTGAACAATGTCTTCACCATCAAGCAAAATTTGCCCTACTGTCGGATCGATCAATCTGTTCAACATTCTAACTAAGGTCGATTTACCACTTCCTGAAAGACCCATAATGACAAAAATTTCGCCATCGTTTACATCAAAAGTTACATTTTTAACACCTACAGTTGCGCCAGTTGCTTTTAAAATGTCGCTTTTTGATTTCCCTTCTTTTAGAAGCTGTACTGCTCGCTTCACGTTCTTTCCGAAAATTTTCGTAGTATCTTTTACCACGATTTTTTTCTTGATACTTTGTTCGTTCATATACACACTCCTAACTGCTCATAATAAATGAACACCTAATCATTATATATGTAATATGTTTGCAAAACAACCGTAATAACTTTATTCATAGTTTATACAGTAAAAACTGTACAAACTATGAATAAAAAAATTGCTTTTTAAACAAGGATATAATACATTTAATAAAGTCAGCTAGTTTAGTGAAGAGAAGCTGATTTCAGTGGAGGGAAGACGCAAATGGAAGGTCACGAAAAACTCGAAAAAGCACGGGAACGCATTATCGAGACAATTGCACAAAATATACATCTATACGGTTTGGTACCTTCTGCAGGTAGACAGTACGGAATGATGTTTTTTCAAAATGAACCATTAACATTAGATGACATGACGGAAAAGCTTGGGATGAGTAAAACAAGCATGAGTACTTCCGTTAGAGCTTTGTCTGATTTAAAATTAGTAGAACGCGCATGGAAAAAAGGAGTTCGAAAGGATTTATATAAAGTATCAGATGACTGGTATCAAAGTTTTATTGATCTGTTTTCAATTAAATGGCGAAGATCTGTTACGCTTCATTTGGTCGCTATTAAAAAATCATTAGCAGAGCTCGAAGAATTATCAAAAGATCCAACAGTTAACGAGGAATTACAAGAAGAAATCAAGATTGATATCGAAAAACTAAAATATATTAGAAATTATTATGACTGGCTCGAACGTTTGGTTGATGTATTTGAAGATCAGAAGATTTTCGATCTTGTCCCAATCATGAACGATTCACAAGACTGACTAATTAAAAGGCACTGCTGAAAGAAAAAACCTTCTTCAGCAGACCTTTTTTTCATTTCATGTAAAATAAACCACCATTTATAATATCAATTTTAATTCTCGCCTCGTATTGCTCTTCCAATGCCTTTTTTTCCATATCGTAGCATTCTGGCTTGTTTTCTACTCCTGCGTAGAAATGTTCTAAAATTGCTTGATCTTTTTGCCATCTTCCTTTTGCTTCTTCCGCCCATGTGTGATCATCTTGCTGTATTAAATTTTCAACTACAGCATCTAATCTATCTAGCGCACGAAGAGGCTTGATAATATATGGCAATAAAAATGCCCTTTCAGACTTCTGTACATCCAACTCTTTTGTCGCTAACGATTCTTGGAAACCATTTATTACTTCTCCAGTCATTAAATTTATTCCTAAAGAATGGAGCATTTCTTTTGTTCGGTCACAATAATACGATATTTTATAATTCACCCCTAGCCATGGGGTTAATATAGGTCTCGTTTCCAAGTTATTTAATACCTTTTCATACATTTGTACATAGGCACCAAGCTGGTTAGTCGTTTGAAAAAGCTGACTTAGTCTCGGAGAACCGAAATGTACCACTTCTCCTTTTATATCCCTACTAATTTTAGTTTGATCGGTGATTAAAGTTATTTGAGCGGGGTCTGGCACCCCGTTTGTATTTTCTATATACTGCCAATGAAAAGGGCGATTCATAATTTTTTTATCGATATCAACTGTTAATTGAACCGTCATGTAGTGCTCATTACCATCTACTATTTCACAATTATTTTCTTTGAAAAATTTCTGTAAGTAATCGTGAACTTGCTGTGGATACATATTGATCCTCCTCAAATTGTCTTCTTATATGTTGATAAAATATCGTCCAGCTCCCCTACTACTTTTTCAAAGACGTCTAATTTAACGTAAAGTAAGTCTAATATATCTTTTTCAATCGTATTTTCGATTGCTAAATTGTATATATGAACGTCATGTTCTTGCCCTAATCGATGGACACGTCCAATCCGCTGCTCTAACTTCATCGGATTCCATGGCAAATCATAATTTATGACGTGATGACAAAATTGGAGGTTAATCCCCTCACCACCAGATTCGGTTGCGATTAACACTTGAAATTTTTCTTTAAATAGATGCTTCATATAATCTCTTTTACTCTTATTAAACTGCCCGTTGAAGGGTACACTTGTGATGCCTTTGGAATTTAAATACCATTGTAAGTAAACTTGACTGGCTTTATATTCTGTAAAAATAATGACCTTATCATTTGCTTTGGAAATAATCTCATATGCTTTTTCCGCCTTCGAATTTATTTCTAATGTCATTAGTTTTTGAATAATACCGTCAACGAAGTCAATTTCTTCTTGGTTGGTACAGTTTTGACGCATTTTTGTTAACGTCAAATAGGTTGCTTCTTTACTGCTACACATTTCCTTTTGCAAAGTAATCATTGAAAATGCACCTGAAAAGACAGAGGAGACATTTTTAAGTTCCAATATTAAATCATAAACTTCTCTTTCTTCATCTGTAAATTCGATTGGTATTGTTTGAACGCGTCGACTTGTCCATTCAATACCAGTCTCTTCTCTTCTATTTCTTACCATTACTTGATTAACCAATTCTCTTAAGTATTCATCATGTTCTAGACTGTGTTTACTAGCGGAAAACGAAGATTGAAATGTCTCGTAATTACCTAGGTGTCCTGGCTTAAGCAGAGAAATAAGGTAAAATAGTTCAAATACGTTATTTTGAACAGGAGTTGCTGTTAATAACAAACAAAACTTTTTCTTCAAACCTTGAACAAACTCGTAAATTTTCGTTTTATGGTTTTTAAGTTTATGTGCTTCGTCAATAATAATCATGTCATAATTTTGTGCATTTATAAGTTCTTTATGTGGGCTTTTTTTTGCGGTATCCATACTCATAACAATTACATCGTAGTAATCGATTGATGTATTTTTTTTATAGGGAATTGCGGGAATGTAAAACTTGTAGTTCAATTCTTCAACCCATTGATTTATTAAAGAAGCGGGTGCCAAAATTAATACTTTTTTCACAAGCCCACGGATGAGATATTCTTTTAATATCAAACCTGCTTCAATCGTTTTACCAAGACCAACCTCATCTGCTAGAATTGCTTTTCCATTCATCCTAGTGATTACCGTTTCTGCCACATCTAATTGGTGGGCTAGTGGCGTAAGGTTTGGTAAGTATTTAGGCGATTGAAGACCTGAAAAATCCGTTATGAGATTGTCTTTTACTACTTCATAACTCATCTTATACAATGTCCAATTATCCCATTGTTCCTGATTTTCTACTCTATTTGTGAAACCTTCTTTCCATTCAGACGACCTTTCTATTATCATAAAATCACCTCATACAACTTTCTTCTTTCTCTTAGATTGTCCAAAAAAGAAGCACCTATGTTCATATAAACGAGATAAATTTTACAATTAAAAAAGATGGAGCATTTCTCTCCATCTTTTTACTAATTATTTATGAATAACCATTTTTTCGTGCATTCTCTTCATCAACGATCTCTTTTCGAAAGGCTTCAAGACTCTCTTCACGACGTTCATTTTTCTGTTTGAGTGCCTCACGTTCCCTACCATTGGTATAACCCATTAATTCTTCAGCGGCTTCCATATTGTCCTTTGTATTCTTCACCATATCTTGAAGCTTTTCTACATTATCTGAACGATCATCTGGCTTTGGAGTGTTTTTACTCATTTTTGTTCCTCCTTTTTTTCAAAATATGTTCACACGACAATTATAGTCCCCATTCAAACTAAAACTATTCAGCTTAATAATTAACACAAAAAAAGATTATAAATAGCATGAATTAAATGAACAAATTAGGAGAAGATAGAAGAGGAAAAATACTACAAAAGAGGCGAAGAGGATATGTCGATGGAATGGTTTAACAGAGTAACTAGTGAGCTTCAGGAACAATTGGAATCCATTTGTGAGGAATATGACAAAAGTGGACATATGAGTATAAATAAGGCTTCCAAACATCCACGAATTGAATTTTTTGTCGAAACAGATACAGATGAAAGAGAATATTTCTATACTCTGCTTTTCGACCCTCACAATGAAGAATTTTACGAGGAAAATTTTGATACAGTACTCCAACAACCAACACGAATTATTTTAGATGACATAACGGATATCATTGAAGCCATTCATGAAAGCTTTCATGAATTTATGGAAGATGATGACGCCGATTATTATGATTTGGAAGAGGAATACGAAGTTCTAGATGGAGAAATTACGCTTGAAGAAATTGACGTTGAATGGGAAACTCCAGAAGTTACCGCTTTCCATATTGAAGATAAGATTGAAGTAACCTATCAATTTGGTATCGACAGTGCAAATGGAGATGGCGTTCTACGAAGAGTTAACCGTATCTGGACGGAAGACTCCGAGTATTTCGAAGATGAAAGTAACTTTAGCTTTAAAAAAGAAGAGGGAAGTACAATCATCGCAATGATTGCCAGCCATCTCGATAAAATGGTAGGTTATGAAGAAATTATAAACGAATAAATTAAGATCGCGTCTCTGGGTAGAGATGCTTTTTTAATTAAATACTTTTTTAAATTTATCGTTGATAATTACGATATAAAAATAACTTATCAATAAGATAGGTAACTTTTCAATTTCTTTAAGGACAGTAAAAGTGCATCAATAATTTGATTATTAGAATGTATTTTGTGGTAAAAACACATAAATCCTATTCCAGCAATGACTTCTCTAATTGCAAGAGTATTATCTGTCTTTAGTACATCCAATAAAACTGGTAGAATCTCTATTTTCATATGAGCTAAAGTTCTGGCTATAATGTCCCTCGGCAAAGGATAACTTTTCTTATTAAAACCATTAGTAGGTAATACTTTATGTTGATTATTACCTATTCGCCCTAAATATTCGACCATAATCTAAGCAGACTGAACATTACCTTTTGAAAGTGCAGACGATCAACTATTCAATTACCAATATAGTTATTTAACAAGCCTAATTAAATAATATTTAGTAGTAAAATAAAACAATTAAACCGCTTTTTTATATTTATTTAAAAAAAGCATTGCATTTATCAGGAAAACAATTTATAATATAATTTGTCGCTGATAATTATTAGCAAAACATATTAGTAACTCGGAGGAATACCCAAGTTCGGCTGAAGGGATCGGTCTTGAAAACCGACAGGCGGGTCATACCGCGCGGGGGTTCGAATCCCTCTTCCTCCTCCATTTTCACTTTTAAAATTATCAACTATATTATTGTCGCGGGGTGGAGCAGTTCGGTAGCTCGTCGGGCTCATAACCCGAAGGTCACAGGTTCAAATCCTGTCCCCGCAACCAAATGGTCCCGTGGTGTAGCGGTTAACATGCCTGCCTGTCACGCAGGAGATCGCCGGTTCGATCCCGGTCGGGACCGCCATTTTTTTTTGAAATTTATTAGTTTAAGATTTAGGATAAGCAAGCAGCTGAAAAAGAAATGCGAAACTTAACGTAAATCAAAATGGCTCAGTAGCTCAGTCGGTAGAGCAAAGGACTGAAAATCCTTGTGTCGGCGGTTCGATTCCGTCCTGAGCCACCATTATAATGCGGGTGTAGTTTAGTGGTAAAACCTCAGCCTTCCAAGCTGATGATGAGAGTTCGATTCTCTTCACCCGCTCCAATCTTAAAAATGTTAACCTTTCTAAGTATTTAACTTATGAATGGTTATTTTTTTTGCCATTAATTAGAAATAATTTAAGCTAGTTTAAAGGAAAAACGCTTATCACTAGAAAATTCTCCATTCAGATATGTACGTTCCGCAAACATAACTTGATTAGTATGATCTATTAATACAATCGTGGAGCATCGAGTACCGTAATTGGGAATTTTAATAAATAACGGTGATAAATTTCGCTCGAGTTCTATACCTACTCCTGTATTTGGTAGATTATCATCCATAGCAACTTCCGCATCCTTCATAATTGCAAACAGTCCCTCTAGATCGAGCTCCTTTTTACTTGAACTATATGCTTTTAAACCCTCTCTTCCCTTAATAACCTTTGGCCACTCCGTGTTCAAAAATTTATTGCTCAATCCATGAGTTCCAGGATCAATCTCTGTAATTTCCCCCTCAATATTATTATAATAGTGCAGTTTTTCTGGATTACCTAGAATCAAGTTGAATCCATTGTACTTTTCTTTGTCCCTATCTAAGGATTTAAGATATTCTTCTGATGATAGACTTCCAACCAAATATTTTTGAACTATTTCACCACGAGAAATCTTCCCAACACCTACTTCTAATGGATTGCGATAATTCGTTAATGCTGCGAACTTTCCTTCTTTTGTAATACCTAACCAAGTTCCTAACCCGACTAAATCTCGACCTGCCAATAAATTTGGAGCATCCTCCCAAAAGCGTGCAGGTTCCGTTTTCCGATCATAAAACTCATCCCGATTTGCCACAACGATCAGTTTATAGTTTGGGTGGTCATGAAATTGAAAATTAATTAAACACATTTGTAGCCCTCTTTTCCTTGTTTATCTTTATATTTTATAAAATTTAGTAGTCATGTTATCAGATTCCTTATATAGTTATCACTATACATTACTTCATATAAAAGGAGCGATTATTTTGGTATCATCGAAAGACGTAGCAAAGCACGCAGGCGTCTCTCAAACGACCGTTTCACGTGTTTTAAATTCTCCAGAGTTTGTTAAAAAGCCTACTTTTGATAAAGTTATGAAAGCAATCAACGAATTAAACTATGTCCCAAATGGACATGCACGTTCTCTCGTACAAAACAAAACCGGGACAATTGCTCTTTTATCAGGACCACTTCACAATCCATTTTTTGTTGACACGACATCTGCCATCGTCAATTATGCCAATGAAATGGGTTACCGTGTTAATGTACAATTCGTGAATGATGAAAAGTTAAATGAAGCATACGCAACTGCCATCGAGCATAAAGTTGACGGTGTTATTTTATCATGTATATTATTAGACGATCCTATATTCGATAAGCTTTCTCGTATGGATATTCCCTTTATTACATATAATCGAAAACATAAAAACAATGAGTATTTTGTAGAAATCGATAATTTCCAAGCAGGTTATTTATCAGCAAAGCATATGATTGAACAAGGTCATACAGCCATTGCATGGGTTGGTGGAACATTGTCTGTTAGTACATTCAACAACCGGTATCTTGGATTTCTTCAAGCGATGAAAGATAATAAATTACCCCTACCTAAACAGTATATTTTTAATACAGACACTTCCAAACAAGATATTACACGTGCTTTTCATGAATTAATGCAACTGGAACACCGCCCGACTGCCATTTGCGCGGGTGCAGATTCTCTTGCTTTATACTTAATAGACATTGCAATTCAAGAAGATTTCACTGTTCCAGAGGATATCAGTATCATTGGAATTGATAATGTGGATTTGAGTAGACACTGTTTGGTTCAACTTACTACTGTCGGTAGCATCTCTGAGCAAAACCTCGGTTATTTAGCTATTTGCAAATTAATTGAAATGATTGAAAACAAAAATAATAGTTGCATACAAATCACTGAATCTGTTAAAGTGTTTGATAGAAGTACAACGCGGAAAATATAAAACAAACTTTTAGAGGTTTGTTTTATATTTTTAAGTAAAATGAATACGTAACCATTTAGAATACAATATTTTTTCTTTATAAATGGTTACGCATTCATTTCACGTTTTACTGTCTATTTTTTTTATTCAGTTTTGTAAGGGGTTTCAGTTGATGACAGGGGGAGAAATTAGTTTATGAAATGGAAAGATAGGAAATATGGAGAAGAAGCGCCATACATACCAGCAGGGCCTTTTAAAATTCGTTTACCTTTTATTCATTACCGTTTTGAGTGGCCAGACTATGTACAAGGTCTATTAATGTGTGCCGTTGATTTATCGGCGATCCCACTATTAATGACCCTACTCGGAATGCCATTTGAAGTAGCTTTAGCAATTGTAATTTTAAACGGCCTTTTCTATTTAACTCACCACTTACTTGGTGACCCAGTCGTGCCGGGCTGGATTACACCAGCGATACCGTTAATTATGCTGTACTGTCAGCAGTTCCCTGAAGGACCAGAACGAGTCCATGCGCTAATTTCCTTCCAGATGACGCTTGGGTTGCTCTCCATATTCCTTGGTGCGACAGGCTTAGCGACAAAAGTAGTTCAATTAATTCCTTCTGCTATGAAAGCAGGTATTATCCTAGGCGCAGGGCTAGCAGCCGTTATTTCTGTATTCCAAATAGGTGGTAAGTTTGACGATTTTCCTTGGACAATTACAATTGCAATAGGGATTGGTTTCTATCTTTTATTCTCTAAACATTTTGCTACATTCCAAAAAAGCAATCCATTTTGGGGTACAATAGCAAAATTAGGGATCTTCCCAGTTATTATTATCGCGGTAGTTATTGCACCATTATTTGGTGAAGCGCCTTGGCCAAAAATTGAATGGGGATTCTCATCTCCTGATTTCATTACATTATGGAATGAATACACAATATTTGGTTTAGGTTTGCCACCATTACTGATGTTCATTACTGGATTACCTACAGTTTTGGCAGCATATATTGTACTTTTCGGTGACGTACTACAGAACAAAGTATTGGTTGCAGATGGAGCTGCGGCTCGTCCAGATGAAAAACTTGAGTATCAGCCTAGCCGCGCACACTTAATTTTCGGTTTGCGTAATAGTTTCATGAGTATTTTAGGTCCAGACGTTACAATGTGTGGTCCAAACTGGACAGCAATGCAAGTAGTAATGATAGAGCGTTATAAAAAAGGGCGTAAAGCGATGGATTCGTTCTTTGGAGGAATTGGATCATTCCGTTGGGGTACAAATACAGGTTTACTCTTACTACCAATCGTTAGCTTAGTACAACCAATCTTAGGTGTTGCTTTAGCGTTAACTATGTTAATTCAAGGTTACGTAAGTGTGAAAGTTGGTGTACTTGAAGCCCGTAGCCAAACAGATTTAGGTATCGCAGGCATTATTGCTGCTGTTCTTTGTATCAAAGGCGCTACATGGGCATTTGCTGTAGGTATTCTACTTTGCTTATTAATTTACGGTAAAAACTTCTTCAAAGGAGAAGTTGATAATACATTTTCCAAAGATCAACAATCAGTTACAGAAAAAGCATAATAGGAGAGGATGATTTCATGAACAAGCAATACTACGTAAATGGTGAATGGAAGTCTTCAGAAAAAAATGCGGAACTAAAGTCGCCACACACAAAAGAAATTATTGCGCACATTCCACAAGCGACTCGCGAAGAGGTAGAACAAGCAATCGAGGTGGCTGACGCTGCGAAAAAACAAATGGCAGAGCTTACTGCCTATGAGCGTGCACAAATTTTGGAGCATATCGCTCAATTATTTACCGACAATCGTCAAAAAGCCGCTGAAATAATTTCGTTAGAAGCTGCGAAACCGATTAAGTATGCAATAGGTGAAATTGATCGCACAATCGAAACATATAAGTTTGCAGCAGAAGAAGCAAAACGGTTGACTGGTGAAATGATTCCGATGGATGCTGCGAAAAACGGAGCAAATCGATTTGGTTACACAATTGAACAGCCGATAGGAGTAATTGGGGCCATTACACCTTTCAACTTCCCACAAAATTTAGTTGCACATAAAGTAGGTCCGGCAATTGCAGCTGGTAACACAATTGTTTTGAAGCCAGCATCGCAAACTCCCCTTTCAGCACTATTTTTAGCTGAATTGATTGACCAAACAGCTTTACCTAAAGGTGCCTTTAATGTCATTACAGGTAGTGGTAAAACGGTTGGCGATGCTTTAGTTGAAAGCGACAAAGTGAAAATGATTACGTTCACTGGTAGCCCTGCTGTTGGCATCGGCATTCGCAATAAGGCAGGTTTGAAAAAAGTTGCACTTGAGTTGGGTTCAAACGCTGGGTTAATTATCGACAAAGGCGTTGATTTATCTCAAATTGTACCTAAATGTGTCATGGGTGCCTTCTCAAACCAAGGTCAAGTTTGTATTTCGCTGCAGCGTACGTATGTAATGGATGAATTATTTGAGGAATTTCTCAAACAATTTGCTACAACAACGAAGCAACTTGTAATTGGAAGCCCATCCGATGAATCGACAGATATTTCTGCAATGATTCATCCTAGTGAGCAAGATCGTGCTATTAATTGGGTGGAGGAAGCAGTTCAAAACGGGGCTGAAATTGTAACAGGTGGCACAACTGAAAACGGGGTTTTCATGCCAACAATTCTGACGAATGTATCCTCCACTTCTAAAGTTTCTTGCCAGGAAGTATTTGCACCAATCGTCATAGTTAATCGTATTTCATCCGTTGAAGAAGGCATCGCAGCTATTAACGATTCAAACTACGGTCTTCAAGCAGGCATATTTACGAATGACATTCAAACAGCTTTCCTTGCTTCTAAACAATTAGAAGTTGGCGGTGTCATGATTAATGATATTCCAACATACCGTGTGGACCAAATGCCATACGGTGGAGTGAAAGAAAGTGGTACAGGTAAAGAAGGCTTAAAATATGCAATTCATGAAATGACAGAAACAAAATTAGTAGTTTGGAATCACAATTAAGGAGTGAACAGCATGTCTGAAAAAATTACATTCACACCAATTAGTTATACTGGCTGGGATTCACTATCTCACCTATTAGATGAAGTAAATCGCTTTAACGTGAAGAAAATCCTTATCATTACAGATCCATTCTTAAAAGATATCGGATTAACTAATAAAGTCGTAGAACCTCTAGAAAACGCTGGCTACTCTACTGAAGTTTATACAGAAGTAGTACCCGAACCACCATTAGCAATTGGTGAAAAACTTGTTGCATACACGCGTGACAATGAATTCGATATGGTTATTGGTGTCGGGGGCGGTAGTGCATTAGATTTAACAAAACTTGCAGGTGTATTAGCATCGCATGAAGGTAATGTGGCAGATTATTTAAATTTAACTGGCACAAAACAAATTACGAAAAAAGGGCTTCCTACGATATTAATCCCAACTACTTCAGGGACAGGATCAGAAGTAACGAATATTTCTGTCCTTTCTCTTGAAACAACAAAGGACGTCGTCACACATGACTATCTATTAGCAGATGTGGCAATCGTTGATCCTGCTTTAACCATCTCTTTACCACCAAAAGTAACCGCTGCTACAGGTGTCGATGCACTAACTCATGCAGTGGAAGCTTATATTTCGAAAAATGCGAGCCCAATTTCTGATGCACTTGCTTTACAGGCAATTCGCTTAATCAGTAATGCTATCCGAACTGCAGTATCGAACGGCGAAGACAAACAAGCTCGTACAGATATGAGCTACGGAAGCTATCTTGCTGGTCTTGCATTCTTCAATGCAGGCGTTGCAGGCGTTCATGCATTAGCATACCCGATAGGTGGTCAATTCCACATAGCACACGGGGACTCTAACGCCGTATTACTTCCATATGTAATGGGCTACATTCGCCAAAGCTGTGAAAAACGCATGAAAGATATTTACGACGCCATGGGCTTTAGCTCTACAAACCTTTCACAGGAAGAAGCTTCTTATAAATGTGTTGACGAATTAAAACGTTTAGTAGAAGACGTTAATATTCCATCTACATTAAAAGGCTTTAACATTACAGAAGATGCACTAGAGAGCCTAACGAATGACGCGATCGAGCAAAAACGTATTTTAGCACGTAGTCCTATGCCTTTGTTGAAAGACGATATTTTTGCAATCTATAAAGCAGCTTTCGAGGGCATTATTGTTGAAAGATAAATAAACCTAAATAATCCCCCATCTGAGTCGTCACTCAAATGGGGGATTATTTTATATACTAGTGTCTATCTTTCAATTCGTGATATTTTGTAAATTTGATTACTTACTGGCATTGCTTTAAAGCGACGGTAAAACATTGGAAGAACAAGACCTACATAGTCATCTAGAAATCTATGCTCTTTTCTTTCCTCAATCAATACTCTATATTTAGCTGAGGCATTTACTTTAAGATTTTCACTTATAGGAGAGATACTAATCGTCTCTATATGTTGAAGTATTGAAGTATTTGACTGTAATATTTCCTCCACTTTTTTGGGATAGTCTTTTGAATTTGTCAATTCTATCACAAAATGTACTACCGTTATCACTTCAATCACTTGATAACCTCCATGAATCAAAATGATCGTACCCTTTATATGGAACCATAATACTATGCAAAAATAAGAAAATCAACATACTTAGGGAATATGCATTCTTATTATTGCATAGATGTTAACTCACAGCATTCACAGTAAGATTAAAAGGCTATCTTCATGGCGAATTTGACAAAATCTTAATTGTAATTATTTTCTTTTATTAGTTAGAATATGGCTAACCGAGACTAAATTAGCTATGAAAGCGACATAACTACATGTGAACGCGACAAAACCACTCGCGAAGACGACAAAACTGGTCTCGAGTGCGACATAATCTCATAATAAAAGGGCTAGAGCTCACATATTGATATACTACCCAATAATGACTGTAGTTCTGTTAAAATAAGAGAAGTATCATAAATATTAGAACTGGAATGGTGAATTAACGTTGAAAACATTTAAAAAAATGTATATTGAAATCACAAGTGTATGTAACCTTGCTTGTAGCTTCTGCCCTCCAACTGCAAGGAAGGCAAATATTCTCAAAGTAGATAAATTTAATGAAATACTGGATCAGATCAAACCACACACGAAATATATTTATCTACATGTTAAAGGAGAGCCCCTTCTCCACCCGAGAGTCGATCAATTATTAGATGCGGCTCATGCCAAAGAATTTAAAGTAAATATAACAACAAATGGGACACTCCTGAAAAAGAATAGACATAAACTTTTAGGTAAACCAGCGCTACGACAAATGAACTTCTCGCTCCATAGTTTTGATGGACATGAAGGTTCTACCGACCGCGAAGGATACTTAGCAGAAATTCTTTCGTTCGCAAAAGAAGCAGCGGCACAAGGAGTCCTCATCTCATTCCGCTTATGGAATTTAGACCCCCTTCATGCTACAAGCGAACAAAAGAGAAAAAACCAAGAAACATTACAAATATTGGAAAAAGAATTTAACTTAGATTACAAAATTGAAGAAAAAGTTGTTCCTGGTAGTGGAGTTAAAATTGCAGACCGCATTTATATTAACCAAGACCACGAATTCCAGTGGCCAAGTTTACTCGCACCAGAAGACGATGGCAAAGGATTTTGTCATGCCCTTCGTAGTCAAGCAGCTATCCTTGTCGATGGAACAGTCGTACCTTGCTGTCTAGACGGAGAAGGTGTGATTGACCTCGGTAACATTAATGACAAGCCCTTCTCAGAAATTATCGAAGGAGAAAGAGCAAATAATCTTTATGATGGTTTTTCTAGAAGAGAAGCTGTGGAAGAAATGTGCAGGAAGTGCGGTTATCGGAAGAGATTCGGAGCATAAGGCTATTCTAGAATAAAGTGATTAAATCCTCATATATAGCCCTCTACTCGAACGAAATTGCTCGATTAGAGGGCTTTTTTCTATTCTATCCACAAGCTAGTATTGACTGCGTTCTATAATTTTTCTCGCTTGCTCTACGACAGGTAAATCAACCATCTTACCATCGAGTTCAAATACGCCTTTTCCTGCTTTTTTGTATTCTTCATAGGCCGTTACAATTTGTTGTGCTTTTTCAATTTCCGTTTGTGTCGGTCTAAATACATTATTTACTATACTTATTTGACTTGGATGTATAACTAGTTTCCCTTGAAAACCTAATTCCTTGATAAGCCTCGTTTCTCTTGTTAATCCTTCACTATCTCTAAAGTCACTAAATACGGTATCGATAGGACTTTCTATACGAGCTGCTCTAGAGGCTATGACAAGTTGAGAACGTGCAAATAATAATTCTAAACCATTGGAAGTGATTTCACCTTTAATATCTAATGTGAAATCTATTGATCCAAATGCTAAAGATCGAACTCTCTTACTGGAACTAGCGATATTAAAAGCATTATGAACACCTAAGGCAGATTCAATTAACGGAATTAAGTGAATCTCTCCTATAGCTATGTCATACTCTTTTTCCTTTTCTTCTATAATTTTAGATACGAATTGAATTTCCTCTTTTGTCTCCGCTTTTGGTAACACAATTCCTTTCACGCCTGGTATGATAACCTCCATCAAATCATCATACATATAAGGTGATGGCATTGCATTAATACGTATATAGTTATTAAGAGTCGGATGATTTTGAATGTGGCTAATTACTTTTTTACGCGCTTCTTTTTTTTCTGTATTGGCAACGGCATCTTCCAAATCATAGATGTATACATCGGCATTAATTGAAACCGCTTTACTTAACTTTTTTTCATCCGATCCAGGAATAAACATCCATGTCGTAGATTTCCCCATTTACAATCCCCCAATCTACTCTTCTATTAAAGAACATTACGCTTCTTATATTCAGTAATCGTTTCTTCCTTCCAACCTAACTCAGTTAAAATAGTCTCTGTATGTTCTCCAACAGTTGGTATAGGATTCATGACATACTCGACATCATTAAACGTAACTGGTGGCAATAAAGCTTTTAGTCTTCCAACTGGAGATTCGACTTCGGTCCAACGATTTCTCGCCTTAAGTTGAGGGTGTTCTATGAAATCTTTTACGGTATTTAAACTTGCATTAGCAATTTTAGAATCTTCTAGTTTGTTAATAATATATTCTGATTCAAACTTGGTAAACTCGTCTTCAATTATTTCCTTCAGTAACTCTTGGTTTTTAAATCTTTTAGAATTCACATTAAATCTTTCATCTGTTGTTAATTCAGGAATATTTAATACCTTTTCACAAAAATTTTTCCATTCCCGCTCATTTTGTATGCTTAAAAACACATACTTATCATCTTTCACCTTAAATGGACCATAAGGGTAAATAGTAGAATGACTTGCACCTGTTCTTTTAGGTTCGGATTCTCCATACTCTGAATAATACATTGGGAAACCCATCCATTCACCAAGTGCCTCGAGCATAGAAACTTCCAATATCTTACCTTTCCCATCTTTTTGCCGAGCAAATAATGCAGCTAGAATACCTGAATAAGCATACATTCCAGTTGCAATATCGGCGATAGCAACCCCTGATTTCGATGGAGTATCTTCTGTCCCTGTAATGGCCATAGCCCCTGATTCACACTGAATTAATAGGTCATATGCTTTCTTATTTGCATACGGTCCTGAAGAACCATATCCTGATATTCCACAAATTATTAACCCGGGATACTTTTTTAATAGATCAGAATCATTAAATCCTAAACGATCCATAGCACCTGGAGCTAAGTTTTGGATAAACACGTCTGCTTTACTTAGTAAACTATCTAATATTTCCTTACCTTCCTCGTGTTTCAAATCGATTGAAATAGATTCTTTTGAACGATTCAGCCATACAAAATGACTAGCCATTCCCTTCACTTCAGAATCGTAGTGTCTTGCAAAATCTCCTGTTTCTGGTCTTTCTACTTTTATGACTCTTGCCCCTAAGTCAGCTAGTTGCCTACTGGCAAAAGGTGCTGCTACAGCTTGTTCTACAGATACGACCGTAATTCCTTCTAACGGTAACATTTCAAATTCCTCCAGTTACTTTTATTGTTCCTAATTAAATATGCCTCGTCGAATTTGCTTCCGCTTCTCTTCGTTCAGCTCCGCAGGAAAAGCAATGCTTCCGCTTCTCTTCGTTCAGCTCCGCAGAAGTTATAATGGAATCACACCAGTAAGTAACGCAACGATAGTCATTACAATCGTACTTCCAAACGCCCACATAAAAGTATGCTTTTGATGTTGACCCAAACTAACACCTGAAAGGCCAAGTAAAACAAAAACAGAAGGATTTAAAGGACTTAAAGAAAATCCTGTAGTTCCGTTACCTAGTAGAGCAGCTTTTCCAACATCCAATGGATCAACTCCGAAGTTTACAGCAGTCTCGCTTAATATTGGAAGAACGCCATAATAGAAAGCATCCGGTGAAAACACTAGACTAAGTGGCATGCTCAGTACCGCTACAACAACAGGTAAATGACTACCTAACCAATCGGGAATAATAGATACAGTTGTCGAAGCCATCGCTTCTATCATTTTCGTTCCAGTTAAAATACCTGTAAATATACCCGCTGCAAATATTGTCGATACTACAGAAACCATACTAGTAGCATGTGATGCAAATTGTTCTTGCTGAGATTTCACATCTCTACAGTTTACTAACAGTGCAATTGCAAAAGCTATCATGAATAAAATGGATGTTGGAATAATATCCATAATTAATATAGTTATCAATAAAACAGTTAATATTAAATTAAACCAAAAGAGTTTTGGAAGCCTCACTTTTATTGTTTCGGTTTCTAAACTAGCAGCAAGTTCTGCATAAACTTGGCCATTAAAACTAAGCATTCCAAGTCTTTTCCTCTCTTTTTTCCCAAATAGGAAAGCTACAAACACTACCCAAATCATTCCCGCTAACATTGGAATAATTAAAGGATTAAATAGTTCGGAAGCCTCCGCATCTAAAGTTACCAATGCCCTTGCTAAAGGGCCTCCCCAAGGAATAATATTCATTACCCCGGCCCCTAAAGCTACGACACCAACCAAAACGACTACATTCATTTTTAAACGCTTATATACTGGTAGTAAAGCTGTTATCGTGATCATAAAAGTAGCAGAACCATCGCCATCTAAAGCAACAATTAACGTAATAATAGCTGTTGCCACTACGATTTTTAATGGATCGCCTTTTGCAAATCTCAACAGGGTTGAAATCATTGGATCAAACAGACCTTTATCTATCATTAAACCAAAATATAAAATAGAGAAACCTATCATTATTGCCGTAGGTGCAACCTTTATGATACCGGCTAGCATCATATCTCCCATTTCCATTCCAAAACCAGCTATAATTGCGAAAACAATAGGTATAATAATAAATGCTATTAGTACGGATATTCGGTTAGTCATTACCAACAATAAAAATACGCCAATCATAAGAAAGCCCAAAATAGCCATAAACAAATCCCCCTTGTATATGAAAACAACCCATCCCAAGTTATTTTTATATTTATTATTTTATGTTCATATATTTTTAATTTTATGTAGATGTCCCGTTAAGTCTCTTGCTGTAAAACTTTTAATTAACTCTACACATTCCATCAATTTAGAAAGATCAATTCCTGTCTCAATTCCCATTTCATGAAGCATAAACACAAAGTCTTCCGTTGAATCATTACCAGCTGCTCCTGGAGCGAAAGGACATCCCCCTAGACCTCCAATAGAAGTGTCAAAAGATGCTATTCCAGCTTGTAAAGCCGCTAATGCGTTAGCTTTTGACAATCCATAAGTATCATGAAAATGTGCTGTGATTTTAGCCTTTGGTGACTTATCTAACACAGTAGAAAATAATTCAAATACTTGTTTTGGATTCGCTTTTCCAACTGTATCGCATAAAACAATTTCATCTACCGAAAAGCTTTCTAACAGATCAACTACTCTAAGTACATTCTCTATAGGTACATACCCCTCAAACGGACAATAAAATGCTGTTGAAATATCAAATCGGATAAATTTTTGTTGTTCTTTAGCACGTTCAATTACTTTCGATAATTGTGAAATGGATTCCGAAACAGACATCCGTACGTTTTTATTATTGAACGTTTCACTTGCAGCTACAAACAAAGCAATATCATTTACACCTATTTCTTCTGCTATTTGATAACCCCTAAGATTCGGTATTAAAGCCATTTGCTGCACACCATTATCTTTTTGTATGTTTTTAAAAACTTCCGCCGAATCGGCCATTTGTGGAACATGTTTAGGAGATACAAAAGAAGTAACTTCCATTCTTTTAATTCCTGTTGTGCTAAGTAAATTTATTAGTTCTATTTTACTTTCTGTAGGAATCATTACTTTCTCATTTTGTATTCCATCTCTAGGTCCAACTTCTATTATTTCAACAAACTTTGGAATATTCATATACTCACCTCATAGTCTATTATTCTATAATGCCTTTGCTTTTTAATTCTTGCACATACTCATCGTCAAAACCTGGTATACTCTTTAAAACTTGTTCTGTATGTTTACCTAGCGTTGGACCAGCCCATTTAATACTCCCAGGTGTTTCGCTTAGTTTTGGTACTATACCAGGCACTTTTAGCGTTCCTAAATTCTCTACTTCTAAATCGCAAATCATATCTCTAGCTAAGTAATGTGGGTCTTCCATAATGTCACTGACACTATAAATTGCTCCTGCTGGAATGCTATTTTTATCTAAAATAACTAACGCATCTTCTAACGAGTGCTGTTTAGTCCAAGATTCTATAATTGAATCTAGATATTCCGAATGTTTAACACGCCCATCGTTAGTCTCATATTTTGGATCATTACACAGATCCAGTCTTTCAATCGCAGTCATGAGTCTTTTAAATATTCCATCGCCATTTGCTCCTATGACTACATATTTACCATCTTTACACAAGTAACTATTAGAAGGCGCTATACCTGGTAATGTACTTCCGGAACGTTCCCGTACTATCCCAAATTGATCATATTCAGGGACTGTACTCTCCATCAAACTAAATATAGCTTCATATAGAGCTACATCTATAAATTGTCCATCTCCTCCCTTAACATCACGATGATAAATAGCCATTAGTGCCCCAATAACAGCATATAAAGCAGCTACGGAATCACCTAAGCTAATTCCCACTCGTGTAGGTGGTCTATCTTCATGACCTGTTAAATAACGAATTCCTCCCATCGCTTCACCAATACTTCCAAATCCAGGTTTGTTTTTATACGGCCCATCTTGTCCATATCCAGATACTCTTACCATAATAATTTTTGGATTTATTTCTTTTAAAGTTTCATAACCAATTCCCCAGCTTTCTAAAGTTCCAGGTTTAAAATTTTCAATAATAACATCTACTTCTTTAGCTAATTTTTTTATTATTTCTTGAGCTTCTTCTGTTCGTAAATCTAGGGTTACACTTTGTTTATTTCGAGATTGTACATACCACCATAAGGAAGTACCTTCGTGTAAAACCCTCCATTTTCTAATTGGATCCCCTTTTTTAGGTGGTTCAACTTTAATAACTTCTGCTCCAAAGTCTGCAAATAATCTACCGGCAAAAGGTCCTGCGATGAGAGACCCCAATTCTAAAACTTTTATTCCTTCTAGTGCACCCATTTTTTTCTTTTGGTTCATAATTCCACCTCTTCACAATCATTTTGAAAGCGCTTTTATTTATAATTTTTGGATAATTTGAATAATACACTAACCCTATATCCTTTGTCAACCGTTGACGGTCTACCGTGAATGGATGTAATATCTAAGTGATTGCTATATTGGTTTAGCTTATTGCCTATATGTATAATAAGAATAATTAGAGGTGAATTGGAGGCCCATATGAGAAAAATACAAAAAACGGATCTGTTGCATAACCAGGTTTATAATATAATTAAAGAACAAATTATGAATGGTGACATTCTTCCAGGTGAAAGAATAATTGAAACGAGAATAGCCGAGCAGCTAGGGGTAAGTAGAGGAACTATTAGAGAAGCATTTCAAATGCTATTAAAAGATGGTCTACTAATAAGAAATGACAAAATTATATCTATTTACAAACCAGACAAAAAAGAAATCTCAGATGTATATGAATGTAGAATAAGTATTGAGTCTTTAGCCGCGAAGTTAGCTACTCAACGTATTTCTTCAAATGAAATAGTGCAGCTAGAAAAAGTGATTTCAGATTCAAAGCAAGCATTGAAAGACAACAATAAGAAAAATTTGACCATTCTTAACCAAGCTTTTCACGATATCATTCAAACAGCATCCAATAATGAACAACTGATAAAAATCTGCGATACTATTAAAACTAAAATATTATTTATTAGAACACGGATATTAAAAGAACATTTGAGTGATTTTAGTGATTTTGTAGAAGATCATGAAAAGATATTTATTGCCATTAAAAATCAAGACGCCAATTTAGCGGAAAAAGAAATGAGAATCCATATTGAAAGTAGTTTTAAAACAATATTAGATGCTATCGAATCTAAGTAAAATGTGAATTGTTCCTTACACAAGGGCTTTTTAAAAAAGTATCCAATTACCACGCTAACAAAGGCATTATATTATGAATGACAAATAAAGGAGGATTCAACTATAAATTATTCAACTGCTAAATGGATCGTAGTTAGTTTAGGTAGTGCAGCAATTGCGGCTATTTCCACTTATTTCTATCTAGACGAAAAAGATATGATGATTCCCTTCTTATCAATTATTATCGAACCGTTCATTATGATAACGATGCCCCCTGTCATCATTTTACTTGCCGCTATGCTCATGGCAAATAACGAAAAAGAAAAAGACATAGATACAGAAAAACGAATCTCCGTTAAAAATTTCAAAAGAGCGCTTGTTCTTATTGCTGGGCTCCTTTCTTATAAGCTATTTACAGGTTATTTTTCGAAATAATTTCAAGTATCACTAGGGAAGCCCTCCAATGTATCGAAAACTTTCGATTAATTGGAGGGCTATTTTTATACGCTAGTAATTAGGGTTATTCCGAAATAAGGCTTCTTTCCTTACGTACATAAACCTGATTCAAAATCAGTGCACCAAACATTTGGATAACCGTCTTCACGATAATTTGTCCCAAAATAGCGAATGGCACAGCTTCCCAAGGAAGAAAATTGGCACCAAGTGGACTTAAGCCAATTACTACGAAAATCGCAGAATCTAGAAACCCTCCAACAATACCGCTATAGAACACACGCCATGCCATTGGTAGTTTTAACCTCGTATAGATCTCGGTATCAGCTGTTTCAGCAATAACAAATGACAGTGCGGATGCCAGCACTATTAATAGCGTGTCCCCAAGCATGGATGAAACCAATGCGGATAGGGCCAAAGCTAAAACAATAAATAAATACGTCTTTGACCTTCCGTATTTATTTTGTACAAGATCGCGGAAAATGAAGGTCGCTCCGATCAAAAGAGTTCCCATAGGGACGATAAACATTCCAAATTGCAATGGCGCAAATGCTGCGGTTACCACATTTGCGGTGACAATAGATAATAAATAAAATAAAATTCTCATGATGTTACTCCTCAAACAATTATTTTGTGGCTATACGCCTCTTTTATTTCCCCAAACGAGAGCGTGCAGCTGTGGTAGTACTTTGACATCTCTTAATTCCTCATCTGCAATCACCCAGTCGATCAGCTCTTCGTACTTCTCTAATAAATGGTTGACTAGCCGTGGATTGTCAGTCGCCGTAATATCATCATTACCGACCTGGAGATAAAATGGGATTGTTGGGTATCGAAGGTGAACTTGCTTCGCATACTCATAATCCGCTTGATCGAATACAACTATTTTGAGAGAGATATGCTGCTCGCTGTTTCGATTTTTAAGTTTACCTAAGATATCAGTGAGCACGGTAAAATCCGTGAGCATTCCGGAACTAGGAGGCTTTGGTGAAATCGTCAGTTCATCGATATCATGCAGCCATTCCTGCCATTTGCTTCCTTGTGTCTCCACTCCTATCTTTATATCGTTTTCTTTTAAAATAGCAATAACTGATTCCAAATTTCGAAGAAGAGCAGGATTCCCACCAGAGAGCGTAACATAGGAAAAACCATTGCCTCCAAGGCGTTTTAATTCAGACCAAATCTCTTCTGCAGTCATTTGTACAATTAGATGCTTGCCGCTACCATCCCATGTAAACGATGAATCACACCAAGAACAAGAATAGTCACAGCCTGCAGTTCGAACAAACATTGTCTTCTGTCCTACTACCATTCCCTCACCTTGAATCGTCGGTCCAAAAATCTCCATAACAGGTACCTTACTCAACTTCCATCCACTCCCTTCTCGCTTCAGCATAGCTAGTCGGAGTTTCATACAGTTTGATAAATTCTACACGCGCCCCGTTATATCGTTGTTCATCAAGTAGGGCTTTAGCTAACTTTTCGTAAATCCAGACAACGATATTTTCTGCCGTTGTATTCATCGGTGGAAGGGTTTCATTTAAATAACGATGATCTAAATAAATCTCTATTTTTTGTTTCCATATTTCTTTTATATCGCCAAAATCAATCATCAAACCGCGTTCATCCGTGTATCCACTCAATCCTAATACGGCACGATACGTATGACCGTGCAGATTTTTACATTTCCCTTCATAGTTATGTAAATGATGGGCAGCATCGAAAGTAAATTCTTTGCTCACGAGAACACGTTTGGAATGATGCTTTAATTGATTACTTTGTATATCTACATCTATTTTTTGAAGCTTATCGACAATTCTAAAATCGGTCATGCCTCAGGACTCCTTCTTGAAGTTTAAATATTCTTCAAGCCCTCTATTTCTCAGCTTGCATGCCGGGCATTCCCCACAGCCATCTGCAATGACACCGTTATAGCAGGTCAGCGTTTTTTCTCGAACGAACTCAAGTGCACCAAGGCTATCAGCAAGCTCCCATGTTTGTGCCTTTGTCAGCCACATAAGTGGCGTATCAATTACAAAGGTATCATCCATTGTTAAATTTAATGTTACGTTTAAGGATTTAACAAAAATATCTCGGCAATCGGGATATCCGCTAAAATCTGTTTCACAAACCCCAGTCACAATATGCTTGGCTCCTACTTGGCTCGCTAAAACTCCGGCAAATGAAAGAAAGAGTAGATTTCTCCCGGGCACAAAAGTCGATGGCAGCTCACCTTCTTCTCCGTCTTCTACCTCGATGTCATCTCGAGTTAATGCATTCGGTGCAAGCTGATTCAAAAGCGACATATCCAAAATATGATGCTTAATACCGAGCTCTTCTGTTATCTCTTTCGCACATTCAATTTCAAGGCTATGCCTTTGCCCATAATCAAAAGTCACGGCCTCAATCTCTTTAAAACGTTCTTTTGCCCAGAATAGACAAGTCGTACTGTCCTGTCCTCCGCTAAACACAATGATTGCCTTTTCCTGCTTCATCTGTAAAACTCCCTTATAACGAAAAAACAGCACCCTAAAAAGAATGCTGTTTTCTTCTTAGTTTTTTAAAGAGGGTAGCTAAAAACCTCTTCCTTCGTCATACGAACTATTCAATTTAGCGATTATCTATTTTTTCTGGGTATAGATCATGGTTCATCAAACGATAATTTGCTATTTCTTCATATTTAGTACCTGGTCTCCCGTAATTGCACCATGGATCAATGGAAATCCCACCACGCGGTGTAAACTTGCCCCAAACCTCAATATACCTTGGATCAAGTAATTTAATTAGATCGTTCATGATGATGTTCACGCAATCTTCATGGAAATCACCATGGTTTCTAAAACTAAACAAATATAACTTTAGTGATTTACTCTCTACAATTTTTTTATCCGGTATGTACGAGATGTACATCGTCGCAAAATCAGGCTGTTGTGTAATTGGGCATAAACTAGTGAACTCTGGGCAATTAAATTTGACGAAATAATCACGATTGGAATGTAGACTATCTACCGACTCCAATACCTCAGGCGCATACTCAAATGAATATTGAGTTCCCTGATTACCTAACAATGTTAAATCCTTTAAACCTTCTTCTTGGCTTCTGCCAGACATAATAAAAAACCTCCCTGAAAATGTTTCCCAACACTTTTAAAAGAGGCATCACCAATCAATCTATTCCAAACTTTGGATATTACATAAAAAAGCCATGTCCAAATATGGACATGGCGAAAAGTCATGTATCCATAGTTTTTTATAGAGGGTATCAGCTATGAACCTCTCCCGATTAAGTCGGGTACTTATTCATCATATAGAATACTTTGGAAAACGTCAAATAAGGATTTATATAGTTTCTTTACAATATACCTTCCCTCCATTAAACTTTTAACGATAACACGCTTTGTTTTAAAGAGGACATGCACTAGACGTAATGTCTCGAGGAGGAATAATACATGCACAACATCGAAAATATTTTAGAAACTAAAGATTTTATTATGACTAAAACGGACCACCGTCCTGTAGTTGGACTGATTTTAGGATCAGGACTAGGAAGCCTTGCGGATGACATTCAAAATGCTGTTAAAATCCCTTATAGCGAAATTCCACACTTTGCAAAGTCGGAAGCAATTGGACATGCGAACGAACTCGTTATAGGAGAGTTGAATGGCAAGATCGTTGCAGCTATGAAAGGTCGTTTTCATTATTATGAAGGGTTCACTTTAGATGAGGTAACTTTCCCAGTACGTGTGATGAAAGCGCTAGGTATTGAAAATATTATCATTACAAATGCTTGCGGTGCTGTGAATACAAGCTTTAGCCCTGGAGATTTAATGTTAATTACGGACCATATTAACTTAACAGGTGCTAATCCATTAATTGGACCAAACAACGACAAACTAGGAACTCGTTTCCCTGATTTATCAGAGGTATATAATAAGGAGCTTCGTAGTATTGCAACGAAAGTAGCGAATGAGCAAAATATACCATTACAGCAAGGTGTATATGCTTGGTGGAGTGGCCCTACTTATGAAACTCCTGCTGAAATTCGTATGTTCCGCACATTAGGAGCTGACGCAGCAGGTATGTCAACGGTACCAGAAGCGATTGTAGCTACTCACGGCGGTATGAAAGTACTTGGTATTTCTTGCATAACGAATATGGCAAGTGGAATATTAGATCAGCCGTTGAACCACGATGAAGTAATTGAGGTTGCTAGTCAGGTAAAGGTAAAATTTATAGGATTGGTAAAAGGAATTTTAGAAGAGATTTAATAAATTTCAAAAAAGGTCCCTGTGTCAGAAACAATTCTAAATTGTTTGCGACACAGGGACAAAAAAATCACTTTCACAACTCATTATATTTTTTCATATCCTCCACAAAAGCTCTTACTTTTTCCTCTTTTGTCGCCCATGATGTTACTAATCGAATCGCCGAATGAGTAGAATCAACCTTTTGCCATACAATAAATGCGTAGTTTTTTTGAAGCTCCGCAATAAGTGCATTCGGTAATATTGGAAAGATTTGATTCGATGGAGAATAGGTCAAAAATGAAAAATTGGCATTGCTACATTCTTCCCTAAGAATGGTTGCCATCTTATTCGCATGCTGGGCCAATTCGAAAAACAAATCATCCCGGAATAGTTCATAAAATTGACTACCTAATAGTCTCCCTTTTGCTAGAAGAGCCCCTTTTTGCTTCAAATGAAAACGAAAGTCTTCTTTTAAAGAATTACAGCAAATAACTAATGCCTCTCCTAAAAGTGCACCGTTCTTCGTCCCACCAATATAGAAAGCATCCACAAGTGATGGAATGTCACGTAGCTTTAAGTCATTATCATCAGAGCACAGCGCTGACCCCAGTCTTGCCCCATCCATATATAATATAAGATTATGCTCTTTACAAAAATCTCTTAAATCCGTCAGTTCACTCTTCATGTAGATAGAGCCAATTTCTGTTGAATTTGATAGGTAAACCAACTTTGGTTTTACCATATGTTCATCTGTATGGAGGTCCAGAACTTCTTTTATTAGAGAGGGATTCAGTTTTCCATCTTTCGTTTCTACCGAAACGACTTTATGTCCAGTAGCTTCAATTGCACCTGTTTCATGTGTGAATATATGACCTGTACTAGCAGCGATTGCCGCTTCATGTGGTCGAAGAAAAGCGGAAATTGCCGTTAAGTTTGTTTGGGTCCCGCCCGATAATAGGTGTATATCAACATCCTGCCTCTCTAATTTCTCCTTCAAAAGCTCGATTGCTTTTTGAGTAAAGCTATCATCTCCATAGCCTTCTTCTTGTACAAAATTCGAATCTATTAAAGCCTGCAAAATTCTAGGATGTGCTCCTTCAGCGTAATCAATCTTGAAGCTATACATATAAATTCCTCCACTCGAAAAATAGCGTTATTGCTTATTAGATATCGTAACATATCATGCTAAATTATCTATATTGAACCCAGAAGCAGCACATGGGCAATATTAAGTTAATCAAATGAAACGTAACGGTTGTACTGGCAGAGAATGAACGAAAATTAGTAAGAGACCATTCCTTTTATAGATATTTTTGTTTTGTGGTGATTCAATTATATCAAAAGGATGGTTTTCTTGTTTTTTATGCATAAAAAACGCCCCAAAAGTGCTCACTTTTGGGGCATCCCTTTTGTATCGTCATTAAGTCCGTTTTAATCATTCAAAAAGAGTTTTATAAATTTTTTTTCATTTTATTTGCTGCCCAGTTTCCAAGCGATTGAATGCATTGTACAATAATGATGAGAATAATTACAGTTACCATCATGACTGGTAAGTCCCACTGTTGATAACCATATCTTAGGGCAAGATCACCCAATCCACCTGCCCCCACTGCACCTGCCATGGCAGTAGCTCCTATTAAACCGATCGTAGCGATCGTCAAGCAAAGTAAAATGCCGGGTCTGGCCTCTCTTATCATAATGCGTCTGATGATCTGAGTGCGGGATGCTCCCATAGACAAATAAGCTTCGATGACACCCTGATCTACCTCGAGCAAAGCCGTTTCCATAAGTCTGGCGATAAAAGGAGCAGTATATACAATAAGTGGTACAACCGCTCCTTCTATACCAATGGCAGAACCCACAAGAATTTCAGTAAAAGGAATGATGGCGACCATCAAAATGATAAATGGCACAGAACGGATAATATTTATTATGATATTTAGAATCTGAAATATCCAGCGATTCGGCGCTAAATGGTTTGGCCGTGTAATAACTAACAGGATCCCTAATGGAATTCCAATTAAAGTTGCGATAACTAGGGAAATCACGACCATCATTAACGTTTCATATATCGATAAAGTAAATAGCGGTGTCAATTCTAGTAATCTCTCTGTCATGTATTTAACACCTCTTGCTTACCTTCTTTTTGGGCTTGAACTTCAACATGGTAAACCGCTCCCTTAATATAGGAAATAGCTTCTTCCACGATATCTCTTTCTCCTGAAAGTTGAATAATGAGAATACCTAAAGCAGTCCCTTTTATAGAAGTGATTGAACCATATAAAATATTTGTATCCACAGCAAATTTTGAAGAAATATTACCGATAACCGAGTCCATTGCTGCATCTCCACGGAATGTTACCCGCAATCTTGTTGTATAAGAATTCACTTTCTTAATCTTGTTTACCATTTCCTCTGGCATTTCATCATTAAAAATAGTCCGCATAAAATTTTTAGTTGTATTGTGTTTTGGTACGCTAAAGATATCAAGAACACTACCTTGTTCAATTACTTGTCCATTTTCCATGACTGCTACTTGATCGCAAATTTTCTGAATGACATGCATTTCATGTGTGATAAGAACAATTGTTAGCCCTAATTTTTCATTAATATCCAGCAATAAATCAAGGATTGATTCAGTAGTCTGAGGGTCTAATGCAGAAGTTGCTTCGTCACACAGCAGGATTTCTGGATCCATCGCTAGTGCGCGAGCAATACCTACACGTTGTTTCTGTCCTCCGGAAAGTTGCGATGGATATGCCTCTGCTTTATCTTCCAATCCCACAAGTTTAAGCAATTCATCTACTTTCCTTTTGATTTCCTGCTTAGATACTTTATTCATACGAAGAATTTCAGCCACATTGTCAAAGATATTATAAGAACTCAACAAATTAAAATGTTGAAAAATTATCCCTATTTTCTTTCGAGCGCCTCTTAATTGCTTTTCATTGAGTTCCAAGAGATCTTGTCCACTGACAATCACCTTTCCACTCGTAGGTTTTTCCAAGAGGTTAATCATACGTAACAAGGTGCTTTTACCAGCGCCGCTGAAGCCTATTACACCATATATCTCGCCTTTTCTCACACGGATGGTAACACCTTTTAAGGCCTCTACTTCACGTTTATCTACTCTAAATGTTTTGTGAATATCTATAAGCTCAATCATTTTTATGCTCCTTGCTCAGTTAAAAGGGTCTTCAGCGTGTCTTATAACTCCGTCATATCTTTCCTCGACAAATTTCTTTACTTCTTCTGCATGATATAATTCTACTATCCTTTTATATGCCTCATTATCTTTATTTTCTTTAGTCGTTACTACCACACCCATAAATTTTTCTTCATTATTTAGGTACATGGCATCCTCTTTTGGCTTATAGCCCTCTTGTAAGGCAAAATTGCTGTTTAAAGTTGAAGCATCTAGACTTGTCATTGCTCTAGCTAGCATGGCAGATTCCAGCTCTTTGAATTTTAGCTCTTTTGGATTTTCAGCTATATCTAGTACAGTTGCATTTTTATCATCAGTTCCAGGTTTTAGTTTGATAAGTCCAGCATTTTGATAAACATATAATGCTCTTGAACGATTGACTGGATCGTTTGGTAATCCTACTGTAGCTCCTTGTGGAAGATCTTCAACACTATCGTATTTTGTTGAGTATAACCCCATAAGCATAGCAACCGATTTTCCAATTGAAACAAGATCTGCATTATGGTCTTCGTTAAATGTCTCTAAAAAGGGAAGGTTTTGATACGAATTTAAATCAATTTCTCCTTTTTCAAGGGCTCTGTTTGGAAGTATGAAATCATTAAAAGTGACAACTTCTAACTTAATTCCTTCTTTTTCAGCGAGTTTTTTAACTTCATTTGTAATTTCTTCATGTGGCCCCGCTGTCACGCCAATTTTAATAACTTTATCAGCTTCACTTCCTGAAGCTTCTTCATTTCCCGCACATCCCACTAATAGGATTACGAGACCAATGGCAATTATTATTTCGTATAAAGTTCTTTTCATATGTATGCCTCCACTTATATTTACAACTTAATAATGTTGTTACCATTAAAATAAAATAAACGTACCTGTCAATTTAATTTTTAGCCATTTAAATGGTATCATTTTTATTTATTGTCCTATTCTAATAACTCAGGTTGTTTTCTCACAATGCTATTCCAATAAGGTTGGAAGCTAAACCAACCGATATCTTCCGTTCCAATTTGGCTTCTTGTCAGCTTTGCTACTTCGTCTGGAATTAAAATCGGTTTCCCTAATGATTCTGCATTGATTTGTACATGGCAGGCACGATCCATTGCCATAAACCACCATGCAGCCGCATCAACGGTTGCTCCAACTGTCAATAATCCATGGTTTTGAAGAATAAGAGCCTTGTTGTTTCCTAGAACTTCTCCAATGACCTTACCCGTTTCCGTTTCTAAAACCTCTCCTGAGTAGCTATTAAACAAAGCATGATCATTGTAGAAATAGCAAGAATCCTGAGTAATTGGGTCAAGTAAACGTCCCTGTGTTGAGAATGCAGTTCCATAAATCGTATGAGCGTGGGCACAAGCTACAACATCAGGGCGAGCTGCATGAACTTGGGAGTGAATGGCAAAAGCTGCTTTATTTAATAATCCTTCTCCTTCAACGATGTCACCATTGTGATTCACAAGCAATAAATCTGAAGTTTTAATCGAGTCAAAATGTAAGCCCATAGGATTTACCCAGAAGCAATCTAGTCGTTCTGGATCACGTGCCGTAATATGACCAGCAACTCCAGCGTCATAACCATAGTGAGCGAATATACGAAAAGCCCCAACAAGATGTTCTTTCCTATACGTTCTTTCTTCCTCAATTGAATTCAAAGTGGGTTTTCCAGGTCTAGTAAAATGATCCATTTTTCATATTCTCCTAACTTTTCTGTTTTTTTATACAAAGCCAATATATGTATAATTCCAATTATTCATATTGGTTTTTATATAACAAGTTTATATACTTTTTAAAAAATGTCAAATAGTAAAAAAATTACAATAATTTTTCAAGGCAAATAAAGTCTCTTCAATTAAGAAGAGACTTTATTTGTTCGACGCCATCTTATTATCTTTCAAGTCATTAAAACTTGCAGGAGCTAGCACCTTATCTAAAAAGCATAATAACAGATTGCAGAGGTGTCATAGGGTTGTACCCTCTACCTCTCTGGATAAGAAATCTATATTGAACTATTATAATATTATAAAGTACCTACCATACCGCCATCTATATTTACCGATGTACCTGTAACATAAGAAGCTGCATCTGAAACAAGGAATGTAATAATTTTAGCTGCTTCTTCTGTATTTCCGATACGTCCAAGAGGAATTTTGCGATCTTCTCTTGAAAACTGTTCCCATGATAGTTCTGGTGCTTGATTTTTCCACATTTTTTCTACTTGTTCACTTCGAATCCAACCAATACATACAGTGTTTACACGAATATTGTCCGGACCAAGATCTTTACTCATTGCCTTTGTAAGAGCCATACCTGCTGCTCTGCTAACTGAAGTAGGTAATGAAGATGCAGGAGGGGTTTTTCCAATTGCCGCTGTCACATTTATTATTGCACCTCCGCCAACTTGTCGCATATATGGTAGCACATAGCGAGAACAATGAATGGCACCAAATAGTTTTAAATCAAGATCTTGTTGCCAAAGTTCCGTTCCTACTTCTTCAAAGGGACGAGCTTGAGAAGTACCGGCGTTATTAACTAAAATGTCTAAACGTCCATATTGTTCTACTGTAGAAGTGACAACCCTTTTACAATCTTCTTCCTTTGTAACATCCGTTTCTATGTATAATACTTCCTTGCCTGTTTGTTCAAATATATAAGCTGCAGCCTCTTTTAAACGGTTTCCATTTCTTGCACAAATGGTTACTTTAGCTCCTTCTTTTACTAAAAGAAGAGCCGTTTCCATTCCAATTCCTTTACTTGATCCTGTAATTAGTGCAACTTTTCCCTCTAATCCTAAATTCATATTGAGCTCCTTTCTTAATATAAATAAATCATTTTATATCTATATTACACTTAATTTCTTAGTTAGCTTCTCAACCTATTTTTCCTCTTTTAATTTCAACCACCATTTTTACTACTTGGTAGAAATCATATAAAAGGAGAGATTAACTAAGTTTCTCCTGAAAAATATATTTTTTCAGCATGTATCCTTGACATAGTATTTCAAGATTATAATACTATGTCAAGTTATTAAATAGTGGTTTTTTAAACTTTTTATAACTTTATAACTACTTAGTTTTGTTATTATTCCCCATCGAGAAAATACCTGTTATGGTAATATTACAATAAGCAAAAGGACCTTTTGGTTTAGAAAATGACTAATCGTTATTCCTTTTTCTTTCTTAAACGAACGCATGGGGTAGGAGAGATGAACATGCAGCATTTAAGTCAATTCCGCTATTAGAATATCCTCTTCAAAGTTCATATCCCACATATTTCGCCGTTCGTTCTACAATCGCCTCATTAGAAACTAGTAGTTATACTCAAAAAAATTCATGAGTTAATACTCCCAAGCCTCAATGTATCAATAAAGATTACGAACACAATAAAGGCGGTGTGAGCGAAGCATTCATTTTCAATATTGTTTCATGATTTAAGTTCTTCAACGTAATTAAATCTATACAATCGTTATAAATTAGCGTAGCTCCACCCCTTTTTCACAATAAAGAGAAGCGAACCAACTGAGAGCTCGCCGTTACTTATGGTACGGTTCACCGTATCTATCGAACTAGTAGTTTCTTATTCTCCAGAGGGGTCAGAAGAAGGAAGCACACTACACTCGAAGTGGTTTAATTTAGATGATTAATAAATGTAAGGGAACTTGTTTCGTCCCTAAAAGTTATTTGTTATTTTTTCTGCTAATTGTTGTGGTTCTGTACCAGGTACAAAAATAACGTTAATGCCTACGCGACCTCCAAAACGTATGATGTAGTTTGGTAAATCAGTACTGCGCGTGCTCCAAAGTCAGAATCTGGTGTTTGCCCACCATGAATTGCTACAGTTTCAAAATTACAATGCTTCAATTTTAAGTTGCCTTTTTAAATAGAATTTCCCGGATATTAATTAAAGCAATCTTATCTTTACAAAACTAACCTGCGAACTATATTTTAACGAGTTACATTGTTAAAACACAAGTTCTGTGATAGGGTTAGTACATAATTAATAATCTGATAATTCCGAGAAGTTAGGAAAGGTGGATTTTACTAATGAAATATGGTTTTTGGTTGCCGGTTTTCGGAGGTTGGCTACGTAATGTAGAGGATGAAAAAATGCCAGCTACATTTGATTATGTTAAAAAAGTGGCACAAAATGCGGAAAACTTAGGCTATGATATGACACTCATTGCGGAGTTAAACTTAAATGATATTAAAGGAATGGAAGCCCCTACATTAGATGCATGGTCTACAACAGCAGCAATTGCAGCAGTTACAAATAAATTAGAGATTTTAACTGCCATCCGCCCTGGGTTTTACAATCCTGCATTATTTGCAAAAACAGCGGCGAATATCGACCATATTAGTGGAGGTAGATTATCGCTAAATGTTGTTTCCGCTTGGTGGGAAGAGGAAGCGCACCAATATGGCGGTGTTTTCACTGCTCACGATGAGCGCTATGCGCGTACAGAGGAGTTCCTTGAGGTACTAAAGGGCTTATGGACGCAAACACCATACTCATACAAAGGCAAATTTTACGAATATAAAAATACGTACTTATCACCTAAACCAATTCGAGATCAACATATCCCCCTATATGCGGGTGGAGAAAGTGAAGCTGGAAAACAAACAATAGCAGAAACTTGTGACTCATACGTTATGCATGGTGGCACTATTGAAGAGGTCCAAGAGAAGATTGAAGATATGAGAAATCGACGTTTACAACTTGGCAAAGTACCATTTGATACGTTTGGAATGTCTGCCTATATTGTTTGTCGTGATACAGAGGAAGAGGTCCAAGCTGAGCTTGCTCGCATTCAAAATATACAAGAGGATAGCCCTGGTTATGCAGGCTATCAAGATTTCATTAGCAAATCTCAGCTAAATGTCAAAGTGAGCTTAGAGGATTATTCGGTATCAAACCGTGGTTTACGTCCGAACTTAATTGGTACACCTGAGCAAATTGCGAAAACAATTTTAGCGTATGAAGAGGTTGGCGTGAACTTACTCATTCTTCAATTCTCTCCACAACTGGAAGAAATGCAGCGCTTCTCTGAAAAAGTAATGCCAATCGTTGAACAGCTTAGATCTCAAAAGTTAGGGGCTAAATAATATGTCGAAAATTTATGTTATCCACGAAAATGATGAATGGACAATTCATTTAACGAAACGATTAGAAGAATTAAAGCTACCTTACGAAGTATGGCATTTAGATGAGGGTATCGTTGATTTGACAGCACCCCCTCCAGAAGGTGTTTTCTATAGTCGTATGAGTGCTTCATCCCATACTCGCAATCACCGTTATGCACCAGAATTAACAGCAGGTGTGCTTGCATGGTTGGAGTTTCACGGACGTACAGTATTTAATGGCACAAGTGCACTATCGTTAGAATTAAGTAAAATTAATCAATACCTTGCATTAGAAAAAGCAGGCATTCGCACTCCTAAAACAGTCGGTGCAGTTGGGAAACAGCAAGTCATAAAGGCTGCTGAAATATTAGGGAAAGCTTCCTTTATTACAAAACATAACCGTGCTGGAAAAGGATTAGGCGTACAATTATTCCACTCCATCGATGCGTTAAAGGCTTACTTAAACAGTGAGCTATATGATGAACCGGTGGACGGTATTACGTTAATTCAGGAATACATCAAAGCACCAGAATCGTTTATTACACGCGCTGAATTTATAGGCGGTAAATTTGTTTATGCAGTAAAAGTAGATACATCAAATGGTTTCGAACTTTGCCCAGCAGACGCTTGCCAAATCGATGATCTGTTTTGCCCTGTCGGCGAACAAGTAGAAGAAAAGCCGAAATTCGAAATCATCCACGAGGTTGATTCAGAACAAATTGCACAATACGAAGCTTTTTTACAGGCCAACAAAATCACAGTGGCAGGGATTGAATTTATTTCGGATGAGACTGGTACAGTGTACACTTATGACATTAACACAAACACAAACTATAACAGTGATGCAGAAGCGAAGGAAGGCAAGTACGGCATGCTTGAGCTAGCCAAGTTCCTAGAAAAAGCATTAGAAGCACAAAAACTAACCGTATAAAGAACAAAAGCGCAAGCGCCTGTGTTAGAGGAATAAGTCTAAGTTCGCGACGAGCTGTGCGCTGGAGCAAGGCGCTGGAGTCTGGACGTAGAGGTTCTTGTAGGAAGTTATCCACATGTCTAGAATATTGTAATTTCCTAAAGCAGGAAAGAGCCGTTTCAAAACCTCCTTTTGGAGAATTTTGAAACGGCTCTTTTAGTTTATAAATGTATAGGTCCCTCAGGCCCAACCGGAAATCCTAATAAGTACCAAACAATAACTAGTAGGATCCACACGATTCCAAAGAATACAGTATACGGGAATAAAGCTGAAATTAAAGTTCCTAATCCAATGTTTTTATCATACTTTTTCGCAAATGATAGCAACAAGACTAAATATGGAAGCATCGGTGTAATTGGATTTGTAATAGAATCCCCTACACGATAAATTGCCTGCGTAAACGCTGGATCATAATCCAAATACATAAACATCGGTACGAATATTGGCGCTAATATTGCCCATTTTGCTGATGCACTTCCGATTAATAAGTTCACACATGCAACAAAAATGATGAATAGGACGATTAAAGGAATACCTGTAATCCCAGCACTATCCAAAATGTTTGCCCCTTTGATTGCGATAATCGGACCAAGGTTACTAGCCGCAAAGAATGAAAGTAATTGAGCTGCAAAGAATACCAAAACAATATACGGCCCCATCGTGCTCATAGACTTCCCTAACATATTCCCAAAGTCTTTTGAGCTCTTAATAGACTTAGAACCAATTCCATAAAACAGTCCCGGAATAAAGAAAAATACCGTTAATAGTGGTACAATCCCATTAATTAATGGTGAACCCTCAATAATAGAACCTGTTTCAGGATTACGTAAAAGTCCGTTTTCAGGAATGATTAACGCTAATAGAATAAGCACAAAAGCAACTGCGGAAATGCCCGCCCATCGGAGTCCTCGCTTTTCTTCAGTTGAGACAACTTCCATTTCTTCCACTTCCCCTGTATAAGCACCAAAACGAGGAATCGTAAACTTATGCGTAACCCATAGCGAAACGAATAATAACACGATGGTTGAGACAGCGATAAAATAATAATTCATCGCCGGATTTGCTACATAACTTGGATCCACCGTTTGCGCAGCAGGTCCCGTAAATCCAGCAACTAGCGTATCTGACATACCGATTATTAGGTTAGCCGCAAATGCCCCTAACGTCGAAGCATATGCGACAACTAATCCAACTAAAGGATGATAACCAAACGCCATCAAGACTGCGGCAGCTAGCGGAGGTAAAACAATTGGACCTGCATCTCCCGCAGCATTCCCAATAATGGCAATAAGAATCACGCTTGGAATGATCAGCTTTTTAGGTGTCGCCATCACCGCACGCTTCATAAGTACCGCAAAGAAACCACTTTGTTCCGCTAGACCAATCCCAATCATCATGACAAGAACCATACCAAGAGGAGCAAATGAACTAAAGTTCGTAACGGAATTCGTCAAAATATTAACTAGACCATCACCGGTTAAGAGATTAGTTGCTTTTACTGTTTCTCCAGTAACTGGATGAATTGCAGATACATTAAATAATGAGGTTACAAAAGAGGCCGCTAAAGCTATCCCGCAAAGAATGATAAATAATACAATCGGATCCGGCAATTTATTACCGGCAAACTCTATTGAATCGAGCATTCGGTCAAAAAACGACCTTTTCTTTTTTACTGTATTTTGAGCCATAATTTCTCCTTCTAAGCTGTTTATTTATTTTGAGTTAGAGTTAAGGCAGTAAACACATGGAATTTTAGGCCATCCATAAAAGCATTTTCATCAATGTCAAATTTCGGATGATGATGTGGATGTGTTATACCTTTTTCTATGTTTCCAGCACCTATAATAACAAAGCAAGCAGGCAACTCATCACTAAAAGCGGAAAAGTCTTCTCCTCCAAGTATCGGATTAACCCATTCAAGCTTCTTTTCCGATAAATGCTCGTTTATTACACCTACTACTTGGTCTGTTACTTCCTTATCATTCATAACAGATCCATAACCATACATATAAGAAACCTCTACTTCAGCACCATTTGCCTTTGCTATTCCTTCCGCAACATCTATTATGCGGTTTTTGACAAGTTCACGGACGTCCGCGCTAAGTGTTCGAACAGAACCACCAATTTCTACTGTATCTGGAATAACATTCAGTGCTTCCCCGCCAGCGGTAAATTTAGTGACAGACACTACACCCGCTTCTAAAGGAGCTACTGAACGAGAAATGATATGATTCAATCCTGTTACAATTTGTGCACCTGTAGCAAGAGGATCTATCGTCAATTCTGGCGTGGAAGCATGTCCACCTTTCCCTTGAACCGTCATTTCAAATACATCGCTTGCTGCCGTAACAGCACCATAACGAATATGGATAGTACCAGTTGGAACCGTTGAAAATAGATGAACGCCTACCACTTGATCTACCCCGTCAAGTACACCTGCAGCCACCATTTCTTGTGCTCCACCCGGTGGTAATTCTTCGGCATGTTGGAAAATGAAAACCAATTCACCACTTAAATCATCCCGGTTATCTTTTAAAACTTTTGCCGCTCCTAAAAGCATTGCCGTATGACCGTCATGTCCGCATGCATGCATCACACCATCATTTGTCGATACGAATGGCAAATCTGTTTCTTCTTTTATAGGAAGAGCATCCATATCCGCACGAAGCGCAATTATTTTTCCAGGGTTACTCCCTTTTAAACGTGCCACTACACTCGTTTTAGTAGGTCTTGATAATTCAAAACCACCAAAGCTTTCGAGTAGATCATACACATATTGAGATGTGTTATATTCTTGAAATGAAAGTTCTGGATGTTGATGTAAATGTCTGCGCCATCCAATTACCTCTTGATATACATCCTCTATTTGTTGAAGAACTTTATTTAATTCCATCTAGATAAACCCCTCTTTCACTTAATAAATTTCGCTTACCGCTCCGGCACTTTAGTGTGCTAATACGTTATAATATACATTGTTTTATACAATATTTCAATATACTTATGGAAAATTGCTAATAAATTGATAGATATTTGCGAATATTTTTTTGAAAGTGATGTTACTAATTTAATGTTCAATTCAGTAAAGGAGACCTAAACAAAAAGAAACACGCAATCACAGTATGCGTGTTTCTTTTTGTTTATATGTGGATATTGCTTCATTTCTAAAACAAACGTAAAAGTGCATCTATGCTACCTTTGCGTTGTGTCCCTTTACATCTACAACAGGATTAAAAGAATTAATTTATGGTGTGACAATAAGTTTTCCTGCTTTTTATATACGAACCGACTCAATCTGAAGGCTTTCGAGAATTTCGCTTTTTTTGCGAGCAAGTAATTCACTACCACGATTTCTTGGACGTTGCTCAGCAATATGAAATTCGCGGTCAATTTCACCAGGTTTACCTGCTAGTACTATGATACGGTCACACAAATAAAGAGCTTCGTCAATGTCATGAGTGACCATAACGACAGTGAGTTTTTGCTCCTGCCAAATATCTAACACCAAATCTTGAAGTTGCATTTTTGTAAAGGCATCTAGTGCACTAAATGGTTCATCCATTAAAAGTAAACCTGGATTTGCAGCCAGTGCTCTAGCTATAGCAACACGTTGTGCCATCCCGCCTGATAATTGCTTTACATAGAGATTTTCTGCATCACCTAGCCCAACTTGCTTTAAAAAGAAACGGGCAATTTCTTCATTGTCCTTTTTCCCGTTGGTTAAGCCAAATTCGACATTTTCCAGTACGGTAAGCCAAGGAAAGAGGCGCGCTTCCTGAAAAACGACACCAATTTCTTTATGTGGGCCATTTATCGTATCACCGTGTATTTGTATCTTCCCTTGGTAGCCTTGATCGAGACCTGCAATGGTACGCAAAATGGTACTTTTACCAGAGCCACTTTTTCCAAGTAATCCGATAATCTCCCCTTTTTTCACGTTGAAGGAAACATTTTTCACACCATTGTTACCTTCAAATATACGTGTAAGCCTGTCAATTTCTAAAATCATCATCTAGCCTCCAATGACACTATTATCACGCCATGATAACACTTTATTTTCTACTATCTTTACTAGCCAATCCGTACATTTCCCAACGACGGCAAATAAAAAGATGCTTGCGATAATTAAGTCTGGAGAAGAAGAGTTTTGACCTATAACGAGTAAATAGCCTAATCCCTGACTAGCTCCCATTAATTCTGCTGCAACGACGAACATCCAACCAAGTCCCAAGCCACTACGTAAACCTGTAAAAAAAGAAGGGAAAGTAGCTGGCAAAATTATTCTACGAACAAGTTCAAAATGGCTTAAACCATAAACTTTACCAACTTCAATGAGCTTTCGATCGACATTTAAAATACCACTTACCATATTTAAATAAACTGGGAAGAATACACCGACCGCGATTAAACTAATTTTAGAAGGCTCCCCAATTCCCATCCATAGTATGAATAGCGGTACCCATGCTAGTGATGGAATCGATTTAAAGGCTTGAATAATCGGATCAAATAAGCGTTCAGCTTTACTATAAAATCCAACGACAGAGCCAAGTAAAACAGCTATGATTGTGCCTATTAAACTACCGATGATTACACGAGAAAATGTAATACCGAGATGCGACCAAAGTGATCCATCTTGTGCTAATCCTACAATTGTTTCTACTACAGCTATCGGTGAAGGAAGCTGATAGGATGGAATGAGCTCAGTAAAAGTTACAATTGACCACACAGCAAGGAGCAATATAGGAATAACTAGACTTAGGGTAATAGCCGACCAATTAGCACTCGTTCTTTTTGCACGTTTTTTACGTTCTTTTACCGTTAAGACTAGCGGCCCGGTCAACTCTATATCCTTTTTACTCATTTACAATCCCTCACTTTCCAGCAGTTTCAGCATATTTCGGTTCAATTAGCTCATCGATTGTTTCCTCTAAATTCACATCTTCTTTCACAACACCTGTTTGTTGAAGGATTTCCCCCGCTTCTTTAATAGCTTTCTTTTGAGTATCTGAAGGTACATACTCATCAAAGTTTGTACGTTCTAATTGTTTTTTGGCTGTAGCTAAATCAATTTGCGCTTCCTCTGCTATAATTTCAGCAGCTTCCTCCGGGTTTTCAATAATCCAGTTACGTGCTTTCTCGTAAGCATTAATAACAGTTTCAACTGCTTCTGGGTGTGTGTCAGCGAAGCTTTCCCGCACGTTTAAAAAGTTATATGTGTTGAAATCTGGGTTACGGTAAAATAAATCAGCATCTGATTCTAATTCCGCTGTTGCCATAATTGGGTCAAGTCCAGCCCATGCAACGACATCCCCTTTTAATAGAGCCTGATAGCCATCATTATGCTGTAGATTAACGAACTCAATATCCTTTTCAGATAATCCAGCTTCATTCAAAGCACGGAGTAAGAAAATATATGGATCTGTTCCATATGTTGCAGCAACTTTTTTTCCTTTCAAATCTTCAATAGATTGAATGCTTGCATCCTTCGTGACAAGCGCAGTCCATTCTGGCTTTGATAATATATAAACATTTTTAATTGGAACGTCCTTCGATTTAGAAATTAATGTTGCCGCACCAGCAGCAGAACCAAAGTCAACGCTATTACTCGATAGAAACTCTAATGCCTTGTTACTACCTTGACTCAACGTCCACTCGACTTTTACTTTGTCCGCTTCAAAAGCTTCTTCTGCCCAACCGAATTTTTTTAATATTAAACTAGTTGGTGAGTAATAAGCGTAGTCTAGTCTAACTGTTTCTAATTCTTTCTCAGATGCACTACCACTGCAAGCTTGCAGTACCAGTGAAGATACTAATAAAAATACAATTGGAATAGTGAGTTTAAATTTTCTTTTCATCTATAATTCCCCCTAAGTTGTTTGTAAAATCGTTTTATTTAACGCTTGATTTAAGTCTTCTTTCAGATCTTCAATGGATTCAATCCCAACAGAAAGGCGAATTAACTCTTCCGTTACACCTGTTTTTATCAAGTCTTCGCCTGAAAGTTGTTGATGTGTTGTTGATGCCGGATGAATGATGAGCGATTTTGCATCACCTACATTTGCAAGATGGGACCAAAGCGTCGTTTCATCTAATACTTTTGCAGCTGTCTTACGATTCCCTTTTATTCCAAAGACGATGATTCCGCCAAAGCCATTTTTAAAATATTTTTGTGCATTTTTATAGGAATCATGAGATGGAAGCCCCGGATAGCGAACCCAATCTACAGCTTCATGGCTTTCTAAGTAACGTGCCAATTCCAACGCGTTTTCATTGTGACGATCCATACGTACGTGTAATGTTTCGAGACCTAATAGAAGTAAGAACGCATTAAATGGTGATAAGGAAGCCCCATAGTCTCGTAAAAGTTGTGAACGAACCTTCGTCGCAAATGTTTGAGCACCAAATTTTTCATAAAAGCGGATGCCCTGGTACGTTGGATCTGGCTCTGTGAATTCTGGGAAACGTCCATTATCCCAAGGGAATTTTCCACTGTCGATAATGACGCCTGCAATAGCTGTACCGTGTCCACCAATCCATTTCGTTGCACTATGCACAACAATGTCAGCTCCCCATTCGATTGGCTTTGAAATATAAGGTGTAGTAAATGTGCTATCAATAACAAGTGGTACGCCATGTGCATGGGCAATTTCTGCCGTTTTTTCAATATCTAAAACATGCAGACTTGGATTGCCAATTGTTTCTGCAAATATCGCCTTTGTCTTATCTGTTATTTTTTCTGCGAATTGCTGTGGTTCTGTACCAGGTACAAAGATAACGTTAATGCCTGCACGACCCAAAGTAGAGGCAAGTAAATTGTAAGTACCTCCATAAATATTAGAAGATGCAATAATTTCATCACCTGGCTTAGCCAATGTTAGCAGAGCTAAAGTAATAGCCGCTTGACCTGATGAAGTTGCTACAGCCGCTACCCCTCCTTCAAGCTGTGCCATTCGCTTTTCAAACACATCAACAGTTGGATTACTCATACGCGAGTAAATATGGCCTTCTTCCTCCAATGCAAATAAGCTACGTGCATGTTCACCACTTTCAAAAACGTATGATGTAGTTTGGTAGATTGGTACCGCGCGTGCTCCAAAGTCAGAATCTGGCGTTTGACCACCGTGAATTGCTACAGTTTCAAAATTATAATGCGTCAATTTTATTCCCCCTTTTTTAAATGGAATTTTCCGAATATTAATTATAAGTAATCTTATCCTTACAAAACCAACCTGTCAACTATATTTTAGTGAATTGCATTGTTAAATCACGAGTTATATGGTAGGATTAATTTGTAATTAATAATCAGATAATTCTAAGAAGTTTGGAAAGGTGGATTTACTAATGAAATATGGTTTTTGGTTGCCGGTTTTCGGAGGATGGCTACGTAATGTAGAGGATGAAAATATGCCAGCTACATTTGATTATGTTAAAAAAGTGGCACAAAATGCGGAAAACTTAGGCTATGATATGACACTCATTGCGGAGTTAAACTTAAATGATATTAAAGGAATGGAAGCTCCTACATTAGATGCATGGACTACAACCGCAGCAATAGCAGCAGTTACGAATAAATTAGAAATTTTAACTGCAATCCGCCCAGGGTTTTACAATCCTGCATTATTTGCAAAAACAGCGGCGAATATCGACCATATTAGTGGAGGTAGATTATCGCTAAATGTTGTTTCTGCTTGGTGGGAAGAGGAAGCGCACCAATATGGCGGTGTTTTCACTGCTCACGATGAGCGCTATGCGCGTACAGAGGAGTTCCTTGAGGTACTAAAGGGCTTATGGACGCAAACACCATACTCATACAAAGGCAAATTTTACGAATATAAAAATACGTACTTATCACCTAAACCAATTCGAGATCAACATATCCCCCTATATGCGGGAGGAGAAAGTGAAGCTGGAAAACAAACAATAGCAGAAACTTGTGACTCATACGTTATGCATGGTGGCACTATTGAAGAGGTCCAAGAGAAGATTGAAGATATGAGAAATCGACGTTTACAACTTGGCAAAGTACCATTTGATACGTTTGGAATGTCTGCCTATATTGTTTGTCGTGATACAGAGGAAGAGGTCCAAGCTGAGCTTGCTCGCATTCAAAATATACAAGAGGATAGCCCTGGTTATGCAGGCTATCAAGATTTCATTAGCAAATCTCAGCTAAATGTCAAAGTTAGCTTAGAGGATTATTCGGTATCAAACCGTGGTTTACGTCCGAACTTAATTGGTACACCTGAGCAAATTGCGAAAAGAATTTTAGCGTATGAAGAAGTTGGAGTGAACTTACTCATTCTTCAATTCTCTCCACAACTGGAAGAAATGCAGCGCTTCTCTGAAAAAGTAATGCCAATCGTTGAACAGCTTAGATCTCAAAAGTTAGGAGCTAAATAATATGTCGAAAATTTATGTTATCCACGAAAATGATGAATGGACCATTCATTTAACTAAACGGTTAGAAGAATTAGCGCTACCTTACGAAGTATGGCATTTAGATGAGGGTATTGTTGATTTGACAGCGACTCCTCCAGAAGGTGTTTTCTATAGTCGTATGAGTGCTTCATCCCATACTCGCAATCACCGTTATGCACCAGAATTAACAGCAGGTGTGCTTGCATGGTTGGAGTTTCACGGGCGTACAGTATTTAATGGCACAAGTGCACTATCTTTAGAATTAAGTAAAATTAATCAATACCTCGCATTAGAAAAAGCAGGCATTCGCACTCCTAAAACAATCGGTGCAGTTGGGAAAGAGCAAGTCATAAAGGCTGCTGAAAAATTAGGGAAAGCTTCCTTTATTACAAAGCATAACCGTGCCGGCAAAGGATTAGGCGTACAATTATTCCAATCTATTGATGCGTTGAAAGCTTATTTAAACAGTGAGCTATACGATGAACCGGTGGACGGCATTACGTTAATTCAGGAATACATTAAAGCACCGGAATCATTTATTACACGCGCTGAATTTGTAGGCGGAAAATTTGTTTATGCAGTCAAAGTAGATACATCAAACGGTTTCGAACTTTGCCCAGCAGACGCTTGCCAAATCGATGATCTATTCTGTCCTGTCGGCGAACAAGTGGAAGAAAAGCCACAATTCGAAATCATACACGAGGTAGATCCAGAACAAATCGCACAATACGAGGCATTTTTACAAGCCAACAAAATAACAGTGGCAGGGATCGAATTTATCTCAGATGAGAACGGTACTGTGTATACTTACGACATTAATACAAACACAAACTATAACAGCGATGCAGAAGCGAAGGAAGGCAAATACGGCATGCTAGAGCTAGCCAAATTCCTCGAAAAAGCATTGGAAGCACAAAAAGTATCAGTTTAAATAGTAAGGGCCGTTTCAAGACCTCCTTTTGGAGAATTTTGAAACGGCTTTTTTATGACCCTGCGTTAAAAACAGACACGAAAGTTTAAACATTCATGTTTGTTTGAATAAACGTGAATGTCTAACACAGGGTCGCTTTAATCCGTTCTATCTCAAACTTCATCAAATGCATTCAAAGCATTGACGCCATGAGCTAAAGCTGAGCCAGCTTTCAAGGCTGTAGCAACAAAGATAGATTCGGCCACTTCTTCTTTCGTCGCTCCTTTTTTCTTAGCGGCTTTCACATGCAAAGAGATGCAGTATGGGCAGCCAGTGGTATGAGCAACAGCGATTGCAATTAGTTCTTTTTCTTTCACTGATAAAAGTCCTTCTTTTAGCGATAAAGTATCGAAGTTGATGAAAGCGCTGAATACTTCTCCGTTAAGCTTTGAGAATTCAGATAGTCGGCTAAAGTATACTTCTTTATAAAGCTCCTCATCTGCTGTTTCGTCATAAGCATTCAGGGCATTAACGCCATGAGCCAGGGCTGATCCGGCTTTTAAAGCGGTCGCCACCATTATGCTCTCGGCCATTTCTTCTTTTGTGGCATTAAGCTTTTTGACATTTTTGACATGAAGGTCAATGCAGTACGCGCAACCGGTTGTATGTGCTACCGCTACCGCGATCAACTCCTTCAGTTTTGCGGAAAGTGCATTTTCCTGCAATGCAAGTTTATCAAATTGGACAAAAGCTTTAAATGTTTCCGGAGCAAGCTTACCAAATTCAGGCAGTCGGGAAAAGTTTTTTTTCTCGTATAGGTTTTTGTTTTCTGTTAGGTTCATTTTTAATATTCTCCATTCTGTTTTTGGATTTCTAACGGGCAAAGGCAAATACGTTCATACCAATAGGTGGTGAGATTAATGCGATTTCTACTACATAAAACAATCATGACGCCGAACCAGATTAAGTCAAAATTCTGAGCTTGTAGAATCGGTAATAAGATGGGTATAGTTACAACCATCATCGTGTGTTCGATACTTGTTCAAGACCTAATTCCTTAGCCAAGAAGTCTTTATTTATTGAAATTGACTTTTGAACAGCATACAAATCACACCCTTCTAATATTTTTAATATTTATAATATTTAATGTTTTAAGTATATGTCATCCTTACTTATTATCCAATACTTGTTAATGTTAAATTTATTATTTTCCTATAAATAATAAAAGACTCTAAAACAAATGGAGTTGTCTTAGAGTCTCTCTTTAAATCTACAAAACATTCTTAATAGCGCGTGACACTAGATACGCCGGCATGGGTTCATGAAGTTTCCAAATAATGCTCACTGATTTACTTCCTGAGTGGCTTATATAATCAGCTGTTCCTAAGAAAACGAATGGCGAAGTATAGCCTTACTCTACTTTATATTCACAAACAAATAGTACAATTTATTGTTGTTGATTCCCTGTGTTAGAAACAACTCAGAATTGTATTCAAACGTGTCCTTCCTAACTCAAGGTGGTTTATAGAAAGTACCAAATGTTTCATACTACGAAACTCTCCTTAATCCTCCACATGCAACCGACTTTTTATGTTCATCTGACACTGCCATAATGGATCAGTAATGACTAGTTCGTGCTGTTTTTCAGATAAAGTTGTGCGAATTTGATCTTCCTAATCAGATTGAACTTTTTCAATCCATTTTGACTTCACGTGGATTTTGGGGATAGTTTGTGTATAAATATATAGGATTTAAAAAAACACTTTAAAAACATCACCTTTATAACTCAGATTATGATTTTTTGAAGACCATCAAGAATAAATTCCTATCAAATTTTTAATGGAAAAAGAATTTTGGGGACAGTTTTGTGTATAAGTCTATAGAATCTTAGAAATTATTTTAAAAGCATCACCTTTATAACTGGGATTGCAATTTTATGGAGAGCATCAAGAAAAATCCTTACCAAAAATTTTTATGCCAAAAGCATTTTGGGGATAGTTTGTTTATAAGTATTAGAGTCGCCCCCCTTTCTTGGTGAATTAATTGTATCAAGACCTACAACGAGCATAAAAAAACTAACCCAGAAAGGATTAGTTCAATAATTTCTGCACCGTTCGTGCCCTCACTATCTTCTTGGTTCTCAATTTTTGTACGATACTCGATAGATTTTTCCTCTTTGAGCCTCTCTTCCCTATCTGGATCATCTATTTCTTCCAAAAGTATTTTAACGTTCCAACTACAGGGATCTTGATTATTGACACAGGGCTACTTCTCTTCATGCTTTTAAAATGAAGTAATCAGATTCCGATTCTATATTTATCATTTTTTTCAGGTATCTTTCATACTACAATTAGTTCGGATATAAAATGTACCACACAGAAATAGTTAGATCACTATTATTAAATTTATGAATAAAAGCTAATCTCAAACGGATTAGCTCAATAAGTTATGTTTCTAACATAGGGGCACTTTTCATCACTATTCCTCTATATCACTCACTATTCTTCCTATATAACTAGCATTCAGCCAATAACATTGTTTCGTAATAGATTGTCCATCAGGTAATTGCACTTTGTCATTCCCATCCGCTCCCTTAGGACGCACATGAGCAACACCATTGAAATCAGATTTTGGGAAATTGTTTTCTACACCTTTTTTAGTCTTGGTTAATATTACTCCCTCATCTAATACTTTACGAACTTCTGCCCAATACTCATACAGTTCTCTCTCAATTGTTTGCATCGGCATATGCCAAAGCTTTATATTTTTAAAACGTAATACTCCCTGTTCATCAAATTGGAAAACAACAAATAATATTTGTGTTTCTACAAAATAATTTCTGATATAGCTGTCTTCCCATTGCTCCCGAACAATTTCCTCAAAGTCTATATTTTTAAATGACATACTTTCTTTTGGTCGGCCATTTTGTTGTACCCGTACTGTTTTAAATTGAATATTTGCTTTTGCAAACTCAGCAATCTGATCCAACTTTGTTCCTTTAACTCCTAATAATGCACTTATTAGATTTGGTACAGCTGAACGATTTCTAGGATTAATTTGAATATTTAACCTTAACGCCATCTCTTCCATTGTCATACCAATAAACGGCTCGAAACGTTCATTCAACAATTGTTCTATCGATTTTTCTTGAAGCTCCTCAAGACTAGAAAAATGAACTAACTTCTCTTTTGAAATATATTGACGCACAAGTGCCGTCATATACGATTGTTTTAAAGAATAAGCACGCTGCATTGCATGTTCATCTGAGAACGGTTGCTCTCTTAAAGAGTTTTTATTAGCACCCTTTGTACATGCACCTAAATAAAGTGTATCGCCTTCCGACAATTCATGCGCCAAACCCGCTTGAATTTTAGCTTGAATCAAAGTCCAGTCGGATTTAATAACAGCTAAATCCTCTTCTGGGTACTTAAAAAGAATTGTCTCAATTATTTTATAGTCTCCTCTATCCACTTCCTTTTTCCACTCATAAAACATTAATAACAACTTTTGATTCTTCTTCCAGAAACTCGACTCGTAAAAACTTTTTTCTGCTTCTGTCATGTAATTAATAATATTCAGCACTAATCGCTCTTTTGCCGATAAACTTTTATTGTTATTTTGTTTAAAAGGCGTTACCTTTAACTCTATACCTAAATTTGAAAAGTCAGCCTCAGCATTGCTATTCACTTTATATTCAAAAAAACTTTCTTCTACAATCTGCCCAAGCGCGCCTGTAGCACGAGTATTGTTCAAACGGCTATACTGATCGATTTCACGAAATGTTTTACCGTGTGCTTCACGAGCCTTAAACAAAAGTTCGTCTTCTGTTTCATAAATCACTTAAATCCCCCTTGAACAAGTCTAATTATTAACATAATTTTACCACAAAAAGAAAAAGCCGACACTTTAGGTATCAGCTTTTTAATGACATTTCTAATTGAATGTCAGTTTGGGTATTTAATTTTTCAATTTCTTCAATTCGTTTTCCCATTCGCTTTATTAATCCAACTACTAAGGCATTACCCATACAAAAATATCGCATACGGTCTGACATAGTACTTGTCCAATTATCATCGAAACCATTAAGTCGTTCACATTCCAGAGGGGTCAAAAAACGTTTTCGACCATTCACTTCTACAATATGAGTACTCCTATTTGTTGACCCTTCACTTGTCAGCATAGTTCTTCCTGGTTTATCCAAATCATCCGTTGGAGACATACCACCTTCAGAGAATAGATAAACATGTCCATCAGCACTTTTTCTCTCTATTTTCTTCGGACCACGTAAATATGCGAACTTTTCTATTTGTGATTCTGATAAATAGAATTTTTCATCTACTTCCGATTCATCTATAAGGATATCCCGTAAAGTAGTTGGTTTTTCTTCTACAGGTATGACATGAGCAGTAAACACTTCGCCATGTTTCATAATTCCGCCAGTATGAAATCCAAAAGAAAAATCATCAGATATCGATACTATATCAGTTGGTAATGTAACAGAGGTTATTCTATCTTGATAAGGTTCAAGTTCTACAGGGAAAGGCTTAGCAAAAAAACCTTTACTGAAAATAATCTGATCTTTAGAATAATTATTTTGGGCCTGTTCAAAAGCAATACCGTTTTTATAGGCAAAGATAAATACACGTCTTCTTCTTTGAGCAAAACCGTAATCTGCTGCATTGAGTACGCGCCATTCTACGGTATAACCTAAATCTCTAAACGTCGCTAACATAACAGCAAAATCACGACCACGCTGAGAGGAAGGAGATTTTAAAAGACGATCTACATTCTCTAATAGCACATACTTAGGTTGTGTATTTTCGATTACTCTTTTAATTTCCCAAAATAAAACTCCCTTTTTCCCTTGTAGTCCTTTCTCTCCGGAAAGAGTACGTGCAACAGAGTAGTCTTGGCAGGGAAAACCACCAACAACCAAATTCGGCTCTAAATCTATAAAAGTTTCGTTTGAAACTGATGTTATATCTTCATTTGAATGTATTCCTGTTTCAAAATTGTGTACATAGCAATCAAAAGCATCTTGGGCTTTTCGAGAAGGTTCCCACTGGTTACCCCAAACCACTTCAAACAATTCAGGGTTCGCTTTTTTAAGTCCTAAGCGGAATCCACCTACACCAGCAAATAATTCAATTACATTAATTTTAGAATTTTGCATATACGAACACCCTTTCGTAGTTTCTCTTTATTATACAACATTTTGTTGAAAAGATCAAGATCTTTTACTCGATTTATTGTAAATCTTAGTTTTTATTGTCGATTAGAGGGGAATTGTAAAGAAAGGAAGGGTTTGATATGGCTAAAAACGTTCCCAAAGCATCAAGTCCTGCAGTTTTTAATACGATGAGCGGAAATCGTGGGAAAGATTCTAAACTTGAAATAGTTGTACGCAAAGCACTGTGGAAAGATGGATATCGTTATCGTAAAAATAATCGTAAACTACCGGGCACACCCGATATCTCTTTTCCAAAGTTAAAAATTGTGGTCTTTCTAGATTCTTGTTATTGGCATGGTTGTCCTATTCATTTCAAGATGCCAAAAAATTAATAGAAATATCGAGCGGGATGATGAAGTGTCCAAGCATTATTCGGAAGAGAATTGGACACTTCTCCGTTTTTGGGAACATGAGGTAAAGAACGATTTAGATATGGTGGTTAAAACAATTGAATACTTTGTAGATAAAAAAAGACGAAACACTCCCTAATATCGAATTCATTATCTGGCCGACTTTGGGAGTGTTTCACTTATCATTATTTATTTTCTAGTCTCTGCATCTAAAGCAGGTACAGTTACCACATGATATGTGGGATTACCAAGTTCTTTGTCTGCTCTCATAAATTGCCCCATAACTAAACATTGGCCTTTTTGGAGCATTCTTAGTTCATCGGTGGAAGCATTTCCTATACGCCCCGCAATAACCCGAAGTTCACTTTCTGCTGGATTAAAGTATATTTTCGTTCCTGCATTATCAAGAATGGAGAGTTCATCTTTCGAGAAGTTATTAAAGGTTTGTGTTGCGAACCAAGCTGACCAACCAAATTTCCGACCTTCTCTTAATATTTTCGCAGATGGAGAACCATCAGAAAAATCTAAATTCTGTGCTTCATCTAATATGACAGGAATCGCTTTATCTTTTGACCCATCTTGTGTGTAGTACCAAAGATCCCATAGGATAAATTCTGCCATTAACCGCTTAATCTCGTCTTGATCGTAGCCTGCAAGTTGAATGATGGTGATATTTCCACCTGGAGCAAAATATTCTTTCCACTGATTTTCGGCATCATAGTCAAATGGATCTATATCAACCAACTGTACTAGACGACTACTTATAGATGTAATTACTTGATTACCATAGCCCTCTAATTCCTCTAATACCTCTAGAAGTAAATCCATTCTCATTTTTTCGCCGTAGAGCTCAATACCCTTTTTCACCGCTGCATATAGAGCACTTTTTTGCTGAGCACCAAAAGAATTCTTGTAGACCGAAGAAAAAACATCTACAATCCTTCTAGCAGCTTCTGATGGCTTCTCTTTTCCAATGATACCTGCAACTTCTTTTTGCTTTAATAAAAATGGGTTTAATGGAAAGCCTTCATGATATACAATTCTTTCCCTTAATTTATCACCCATCTGCTGTATGAATACGTCATCCAATTGTTTTTTTGTGTAACTACTAGAGTAATCAATAACAACCGCTGATTGACCGGATTTTGCCATATCCATCAAAAGAGATTGAATAAAATACGTTTTACCTTGTCCGGAGCGTCCACCAATAACAAGATGCCTGTTTGAGAGACTTCTATGGTCAAATTCCCAATAGACTGGTCTGTTATTTTCTAAGCCCACAAGCGGTCTTACTCCTGTTAAATTTGTCTCAACAATCTCTTCGACTAGAGGTGATGGAATATTTGTTACCTCAGCAGATTTTTCATTCTTCATGTCTTTTCCGCTTAATAAATCTACCGGATTTTCACTTAAGCCGATATCAGGAATTTTCTCTTCCTTATTAGTTGCGTAAGTTATTTCTCGTTCCGCTACTTTCAAGTCTTCTTTTTTTTCAGCATTGCTAATTGTGTTTTTCTCATTAATGAGTTCATTTAATTGATTCATTGGTTTTGCTAGAGTATCGTATCCATATTGTTCAGGAAGCTGAATAACTATAACCCCTTGCTTACGTTCTCTCGATTCACCCTGTGCTCCTTTTTTAAACGAAAGCACCATACCTGCACCCAAATCGGCTCTTAAAGAATTTACAATTTCAAACTCATCATTCAATAATCGATCGATGACATTCGGATCCAGCTGATAATTCCTCTCTGGCCAAATTCTATTATTGTTCATTTTAGTTGCATTATTAATAAATAAACGAACAAAGAAGTTACGTAAAAATCTAGCATCAAAGGTTTTTTCATCAATTAATTGCTCATCTAGGCGACTTTTTAGTTCAATCACCTGTCTTATTCCTTTTTCTATTACATCATTTGCATTGTTACCGATTTTCACTTCAACTGGATACATATGGAATTTTAAGCTACCTTCTTTTTGCTCTAAGCCCATCATCAAAATATCGTCACTGCAGTTTCCACGTTTTCCAATTGTCTTACCGGAAAATATACCATCTTTTCTACTCAGTTTAACATTGCCTGTAACACGGACTATCTCTTCCATTGAAATTGGAACCCACATCACGTTAGTTCTATCAAATAGTTGTAATGATTGTTTAATAGCTGATACAACACTCATTTTTTCACGTTTGTCATGTGCACGCCCTTGAACCGCTCTCAATAGCCATTCACCGTTAAATGTATTAAAAGCACGAATGACATCTTCAATTTGTGAGTCTTCTACGTTAACTTTCTGTGATTTCAAGAAATCCTTTATTACTTTAAAATATTGATTGGATTTATCCGTAATTGTAATAGCATCATAATGGTTCGACGACGAATGCTGATCACTATAATGTACGATAACTAGGTTTTTCGAAGATTCTTGGAAATACTTTAGATCTACAGCAGGATCTATGAATGTAAGCCAATGTGAACGCGCATACAATTCAGAAAGATACACTTCGTCTTGGGTATTAATATGCATAGCAAAAGCAATATCCTTTGAATATGGGTCTTGTCCTCGATTTGTCATATTAGCAACCAATTCGTTCATTTTAACGGCAAAATGCGTTAAAGGAGAGCGTTTAATGTCACTATTTCCAACCCCAAATCCTGCTCGGTATCCACCGTCATCTGTTTTAGAAGATACAACCGTCGTGAATAAACCATTCAAATTTAAACTGTTTGGAGACTGCTTAACGAGCTGTTTAACTATTTGCTCTTCATTTTTCATTTTATAAAAAGAAATATGTGCATACTCAATTGGAGCTTCTATACTTCGTTTTGAGTAATGCAATACTTGTTGAATAGCACGTAAGACATCATCTGCCAAATAGTCTTTCATCGAAAAATCTATATTGAGACGGTTGCCTATTGTTTCTGCGTCTCCAATTCCATTTAACTCGTCAAAAGCACTTGGCCCTTGCTCATCATATTTGTATGAAATAACTTCGATATTACGCAATCCAGAAAGACTTCTATATCTCTTGATCTGTCCTTTTAACCAATCGACGATACCACGTAATACTTCGTGGTCATTCGGAATATTAATAACATTTAATAACAATGAGGTAGATGATTCCAATGCAAATAAATAATCGTAATGATCATAAAACTGTTCTAATTTTTCTTCTACAACTTTGGCCAAATAGTTATTAGTTTCTCCTACCGTTACTTCTTCACGTGGTAAATAAGCAAGCCACTCAGGTAAATTATTATCAGTAGTCGGCTTAAATATTTCTCCGATAGAATCAATGATATAAGGTAATGTATAAACCGCTTTTAGTCTTCTTAAAATATTTGAATCTATTGTGTCCCCAGTGGTTTCTTTATTTATTTGTAATTGGAAAACTACATTTAAAGGTGAGAAAGGGGTCATGTAGATTATGTTTTCATCACGTGCACACCCCAATAAATACAGCGCTCGTTCTTCGTTCGTCATAATTTGTTGTTCACGAATCGATTCTATGGCTTCCACAAAAGATTCTATATATGCTTCTGCTTTTTCTTTCACTTTACCCGAATAGTAAAGTAAAGAAGGGACTGTACCAGATTCACTCACAGCATCTAAAAATGCATTGTATGCATGGTCTACTGCAGGTGGTAAAGTACACTCCACTGGTTTTAATTCATTTAACATAATCATAGCCTGTTTAACTCTTTGCTTTAACCAAGAAGCTTCCATCAATAAAAATGGACGATCCTTTTCGAATGTAGAATAAGGCAAATGATCAATTTCAATTTTTTTTGCTTCTTTATCAATTGTGAATGAACTCTGTTTGCTTCGTTTCATTTCCCAAAGTTTTGCCCCGGAAATAGGTATACTTTTAAACATTTCGTCTTTTATAATAATAGGTAATGTAAATTTAGGTGTTTTAATCGAGAAGCGCAGACTTGTTTCACTATCATCTAATAAACCTGCTTCGAAGTGAATTGTAGCCCCTATTCCTATATCTAGAATCTGTCCATACTCGTCTAATACTTTTATTTCATTACTATTATCACCAATGGTTAACTCTTGATTATCTAAGTCCAATTGAAGGGCAAATTTACTTTTTGATGCCGCTTCCACGATAAAAGAATCACTTTGAGATTCCAAAAAGGATGGCTCACAAGCAACCACAACAATATTAAATGTGTATTTTCCACTTGTAGTATCCTCATGTTGGTAAACAACTCTTTGAAAAGTACTTCCTTCAGATTCCAGTTTAATACTCGCTACTATTGAGGACCCTTTTGTGACCGCAAACTTTTTACTAGTTGAATTTAAGAACCTAGTTTGTGTACTACGATCAAATGGAAAGGCTATTTCAATACACTCTCCCTCTTTATATTGAGGATGAAATACGATAAAACTCCAGTTTCTAAGGCCAGAAGCAGATGTTGACTTTGGTCTCTTCCAAACATCTAATGTTAGTTTCTTTTCATCATTTAAAAGTACCGCTTTTACTTTATCTGATTCAAATGAAATATCCCTTTTTAATTTCATTTGCTCTTTCCAATCAATGATTGATGTGTAATCTACTTCATACCATTCATCCTTAACTAGTTTTGCTCCACCTTTATCAAATTGTTCTTCCAACTTTTCTTTGGGATTTCCAAGTGAGCGTAAACGTTCAACTTCTTCATGTTGAAGAGTATTTTCTGTAAGTCTATTTTCTATAAGTCTTTCTAAGGAATTCCATTTTCCAGAACCGGTAGGATATTGAGTTTTTTCCTGTACCAAATTCTCCAATTCTAAGTCTGGGAAATAATGAAGTTTCAAATAATCGGAACTTGTAACTTCTCCTTTATTTACTAATGTGAGTATATCTTCAAAATCCAAAAACGATGAATTTTCAATACGATGCTCTGATTCACGTCTCTTCAGATAATGTCTGGTGACTGCTTTTTCTGTAGCTGTTAAATCGCTTTTTGACATTAAGTCTTCCAGATTACCTACAATTTCACTAACATGAAGTGGTAACCCTTCACTCGTTAAATCCCTGCTCCCACCTTTAATAGAGTCATTTAACGTATTACATAGTAAAATAATCGATGTATTCTTCCATTGACCTAATTGTCTACTCATTTCATTTCTTAAGGTTACTAAGAAATCGACAGTTGTATTTTCATTGGTAGTGGCAATAACATATTTATATTCACCATAACTTAATGCAATCGTTTCATATGATTTCAAACCTGCTTCATGCAAGTAACTGAACTGCTCACTATTCTTTTGTGCCTTTAAAACTTCATAAAGGCTTGATACTAATTCTTCTGAAGGTAAATATAAATAATACCTTTCAGTCTTTCCTTTTGTAGCTTCTTTTTGAAAAAAGGAAGCCAATTGGTTACCTATATAACTATAAAATGGATTTAACATATTGAGCATCCCCACTATCACTTTTCTTTTCCATATAATTTAGCTTGTCTAGAACTTTAACAACCTCTTCTTTAGAATGATGATCTAACCAAATACCACGATTCTCAATTTCAATCCACAGTTGCTTTAATTCAATTCGTTCATTTCCAACAGAAACTGCTACTAGGAGCAAGAGTTGTTCTTGAGTTAGCGATAATAGTGTTCCAAGTGACCCTCCGTGTTTTCTAAAAAACTTAGTAACAATTGCTTCAAAAGCTTTTTGGTAACGAGAATTGATTTCCTTTGATATACCAGGTCTTATAGCCGAAAGCAAATCTGCAAAAGCATGATCAATTGTTTTGTCTGGAGTGTAACTTTCAACTTGAATACCAGTTTTTACTGTGTAGAATTCATTCAACCAAGTATATATAGACATGACGAACTGTTTCTCCGCTTCAGAGCCTGCTTCTAATAAAATATCTTTTATGTTGTGATAAAAGATATTTCTTTCATTAGAAAAGGTGTTTAGTCCTACTATGTTTAAAGCATGTTCGTGTGCAAAAAAGCCTTCCATTTCACCAACAAGCATCTTATATCCATGCTTGTAGCAGTTTCTCCACCTCGCTGCCTTTTCCCATTGGAGAATATAATAAACTGGTGTTAACTGTTCTTCATTGAAGTTCGTTGTTTTATTGGTTTGTAAAATCATTTGTGATATTGCAACAAATGTGTAATGCACAAATAGGCCAGTAACATGCTCTAACAAAAAACTTTGATTTTGAGATAAAACCTCTAAATCTTTTAGGAATTGCGCTCTCAAACTATGAAAGAAGGTTTTGTATGATTCATTCGAATGACTTTTTTCCATTTCAGCATCTAATGATAGGTGATCTAAGATTTCAGCAATTAAATTAGGATTATCGATATTTTTTAGAATTTCCTTTACACGTTCTTTTTCACTTCCAATAAACGTATCGTAAAAAAAAGATACAAAATCTATTTCACCTTTTTGTTCAGAGGAATCCTCAGCAAATGGAACTTGTTCTAACTGTTTGAAAGAAGAAACTTTTCCATTATTTAATTCTCTCAATTGTTCCTTTAAGTAATAAGTAAAGAGTGCTGCACTCTCATCACTTTTATAGTTGCCAAGCTTAACAACTTCATCAATAGCCGTATCACTTAAATCTAATCTTAAATTCTTTCCATTAATTGTTCTAATTACTCCACCAACAACCGATATAAACCCTTTATCAAACTTCGCGCGTTCCGGTTCCCGTGTGGGTAAAGGTAAAACATTGGCAACTGAGCGTCGTCGATACGTATATTTGCCCTTTTTATCAACAAATTTATTAATTTTCTCGTAGTCTAATTTATATTCCATATCAATTTACCTTCTCCACTTCAAACTTGGCTTTTGAAAACTTAGGCTTTTTCACCTCAAGAATTGCCCCATCAGTTTTATGGACGAGTAACACATGTTTCGTTTTGTCTGCTGATTTCAATATTTTATCGTGAAACTCTGAAAACTGAAGTCCATTTTGTATATCTTGACGATTAGGTCTATAACCACCGCCTACTTTTTTTAGCAACAGATACAACTGGTAATCGAGTTCAAACAAATATTCTCCTCCATTTTGACTAAATCCAATCCGAATAATTGAAGAGAATTGGTCTATCTCATCCTTATCAGCAGCAGAACCAAATGTTTGTTCATCTACTATAGGTTCGATATCTATCTGAATAGCCATTCGAAAATCTTTATTTGGTGAATCCATAAATATGAAACCATCTTTTGGCGAACCCTTCCATGCATAAATCACTTTCTCAAGTAAGTAGAAAAGTTTTCCTATTTCTTCTTCATCTCCTTTATAGAAGGAGTACAGATAACTTATAAATTCCATATACGTTTCATCATAGCCCTTTTTATTTATCAGTTCATGATGACGAATTAATAGTCGGGAGTATTCTATTTGTTGACCTCTTTCAATAGATTTATTTACTTCTTTCCAAGCACCAAGCTGAGAATCTTCCCCTAAATTTTCTGTTACAAACAAGGCCGGGTCAGAACTAAGGATAAAATCCGTAACAAGTCTATCCGCTGCCTCCAACCTAGTTCTTAATGGATCCACTTCATTTAACGCAGCTAAAAGGGGAGATCGATCAGGATGTCCATAAATAAGATTGGGGAGCATATCTTCCACGTTAACAGTGGTCACCTCTAGATTTATTTGATTATGAACCGGTACTATTATTTCATATAGAAAGTTATAAAAAGTCCTTGTAGAAATAAATACTTTTTGTTTTATTATTGCTTCAATCAGTGACTGAATAATGGAATCTTTTATATCAGATTGCAATAGTAAGTAATAGTTCTCATGAGCTACACTGGATATGCCATTTTCTTTATCATGTCTCCACGCTTTATAGAATGGATTGTCGTTATTTTGGTTAGTTATTTTATTAATTAAATTTAAAAAGAATGGAGACTTCGTTCCAATTTTCGTTAGGGTATATGGTTGGGTTTCGGCAAAGTTTAATAACTGGAATATCCCTTCTTTGTTAACTGATTCCTGACTTTTATCAAATATCCCACATGATTCAATAAAATCACATAACGCTGTAAACTTGCACGCCTCACGTTGACGACGGTAAAAATTGTGTAATACCCCCAAATTAATTGCGATAATAGTTGATTTTTCTGCAACATTTCCATTTTCAAAAGGGGATAATACTTGTTCAAGTGTTTCCAATGAATTTTGGTCTGGATCAAATGATTCGGTGGAGTCATTGTGGACAACTACACCATCCAACAGGTCCCCAAATTTTTCTTTCATAAAAGCTAAGAGGTGACTTTTCCCATCTCCTACACTTCCACATAAAAGTATTAAACTTGGTTTTCCTGCATCCCTTATTTCAGTTAGTACTTTCACAAGTTCCAATTGTATAGATCTTTCCACATGCATATAATCACGAAGACTACCAAAAGAATCAGCACTTACTACAGATTCTTTTGAAGAAGACTGTAAAACACTCAACATGGATAAGAACTTACTCTCTTCGTTTGTTCGTATATTTTCTGGACTTTCTGCCTCTATAACCGTTACCGCAGTTTCCTTTTCCCACGTATCTGGTTTTATCGCACTCTCCAAGTCCATTTTCTGATTCAACCAGATTTCTGCGATAAAAGTAAGATTCTTAACAGCTTTTTGAGCATCACTCATGGTAAGCTCGCGTTGAAACTTCTCATCACTAATCTTACAAAAGTCCATTGCAGCATTGTATTCCATCATTGAGCAATTTAACTGTAGTTTAATTTGTATCCATACGTTCTTAAGATTTGTTGCATTCATTATAGTTGAGGATAATTCTTCTTTTCTGTAAACTTCAGCCAATTGTTTCATTCTTTGTTTGGTTAAAGAATAAAAGATGCCATCTAAATCTGAGACTAATTTTGTTGGATTTTCTAATATAAATTTATTAATATAATTATAGTCAAATTTACTCTCGTTATTTCCACCTATTTCACCTAATTTATGCCATAGTAGTTCAATATCCAAGACTACGATCTCCTTTACTTTTCAAGTCTTTCATTCTTTTATATATAATTATAACATTTTACCAATTTCCATTTCTGTTTTTTAATTTCCAGTCTATCCTTTATAAGGATTCAAATTCTACAAAACTGACTCTAATTCTATTAGAAAGATGTTAGTCCCAAAACTCACTTAATCAAATTATTTTAAGCATTCCAAAACAGTGCAAGTAACGCAAGTGTAAAAGTGAATTAAACACACAAAAAACGCTTGAATATTTCTCCAAGCATCTTTTGTGTGTTTATTGTATTCTGTTTTCCAAAAACATTCGTAGTTTATCTAGCTGTATTAACGCCTGCAATTTGTAATGTCACTCAAGGCTGAGAATTATATTTTTTAAGTAATTTAAAAGAATATAACTGCCGAATTTGTATCTTCGGAGCTTGATAGCGCCGGCCAGAAAAAGCTGTCGGAGTTTTTATGGAAAATAAAAAAGAGTAGCAAACCTGAGCTACTCGCCTACCATTTTATTAGTAATTAAATCCAACCAGTAAACAATAATAAAAATACTTTACCGTTTTTTATTTATTTTACTGGACCTTTAGTGATCTCGGTAAGTTTAGAATTGATAGCAAAAATCTTTGCGTTGACTTCTGTTATTCCAAAGCCACCTAGTCGTTTAGAATGCATATCTATATATTTTTCGGCTGTTTCTTTTGTTTCGAAAAGATAAATTCCACCGGCTTCATTCGTTTCGGGACTTTCTGTCCAGATTTTCCACATGAAGCCATCTTCTTCATTGATACTTTTCGCTAAATCGGAAAAAGCCACCGCCATTTCATCTCCGAATGGTCCAGTCATTTTAAAATCTACTTGTAATACATAAGCCATTGTCATTCTACCTCACTTTGTAGTAGTAACATATAATTCACCTAGAATTTCCTTCATTTGAAAACTATTTGGCGAGAGTTCTTTTTCAATAAAACTGTTAATATCTGACTGATCAACATCATACATCACTTCAATTTCTTTTGAAAACAGAAGTTTTTCCTTTTCAAGCAAGCTAGAAAGGGAAGGCTGTTGTTTCGGTTGTAGTTCTTCCACATTTAGAACTTGTTTTAATCCGTCCACATAGTATTCAAATGGGCGGCCACCAACAATTTTAACTCCTTTATTTTCCTCATTCATCATGATGATAGTTGGAAAACCTCTCGCCCCAAGGCTTCTAACAAGGCTAAAATCTTCATTCAATAATTGTTGACTGATTGGTTGTTCAGCTTCATTTACAATAGCTTCTCCATCAAGTTGGATACTGTTCACGATGTCAATTAGAACGGATTTATCCGAAATATTTTGATTAAATGCGAAAAGGGCTTCTCTGGCACGACGTAGATATTCATAGGCTAATTTATCATTATGATGTTTTTGAATCACTTTAAATACTCGAGAGGGCGGGTAGGATGATTGAACGGGATTGTCAATCATTAGACTCCCATCAATTGGCATGCGGGAATATTCCCCCACTTCTCTCCAATGGCCAGCAACGTCCGCAGGTTTATAAATCCCATTTGCAGGATCAATGGGTCCATCATGCCATTTTTCCAGTAACCCCCCCATTACCGTATGGACATTAAAATAGTGTCCATACTGCTCTTTAAAACGACGAAGAACAGGTTCAATTGCCCAGCAATGAGAGCAAATAGGATCCGTCACATAATAGAGATTAATCGATTTTTGGGGTTGATTAAAATCAATAACCTCTATTTCTTCCTCTCCAGCTACTCCACATACACCTGTTTCTAAATCACATACCATATTATTGTTTTTCAATTCATATTCCTCCATTTCTATTTAAAATTAGCGAGGAAAAGGAAGTAAGTCTCTAATACCTCGCTTTAAAGAGTTTCTTCATTAGTTTCTAATTGTTTTTAATGCAGTAGACCAAGCCACGACCTCATTCAACATATTTTGAACGGTTTCTTCATGAAACGGTGCTGGTTTAAAGGTTGACATATTTTCAAAGTCAGTAAAGAGGCTGAATGCAGGTTGTGTTCGTACTGTTGCAACTGCCGGTACTGTTAAAATTAAACGCAAGTTGTTAGCTGCCGTAACTCCAAGAGTAGACCCATAACTTACAATCCCGGCTGCTTTGTTATTCCATTCCACGTATAGATAGTCAATTGCATCTTTCAATCCAGACGTAACAGCTTTGTTATATTCAGGAGTGACGAAAACAAACCCATCGAGCTCACTAATTTTTTTAGACCATGGATGTGCTTCTGGAGTTTGATAGTCTTGTGTCATAATAGCTGGAACTGATTCATTGTATCTTGGTAGGTTATAATCTTTAATATCTACCAACTCAAATTCAACATCCGTTCTTTTATCTGCGATTGATTTCACCCATTCTGCCACTTGAATATTTACTCTTGAATCTCTTGTACTTCCAGTAATAATACCAATTTTAATCATGTTAAACTCTCCTCCTAAAAATGAATGTGTTTTTTAAACAAGCATCATATTTGCCTGATAATTGTATTTTATCCATAATGAAAGCAACGGCATACCAATAGTTCATTGGATTTGTTGTTTATACAACACTTTGAGAAAATTGTTTAAAAAATAGGAGGGATAGTGATATGGTTCAATCAAAAACGGATCCCCGAGTTCTACGTACTCGCAAATTAATCATGGATTCTTTCATTGAACTTTCGGGTAAAAAAGATTTCAAGGATATTACCGTTAAGGATATTACAACAGAGGCTATGATTAATCGCGCCACATTCTATTATCATTTCCAAGATATATATGACTTATTAGAAATGGTACTATCAGAAGTATTATTGATTAATTTGAATAGTAATATCTACGAGAAAAACGAACTAAATGAAGAATCGATTATTAATATCTTCATAGCTATAACGAACTTTCAAAAGTCTTTATCCACTCGTTGTCATAGAGGGTACGAAGATACAATTGCCATTATCATTAGGGAACAGCTCGAAATTATTTTTTACAAAATGTTGTTAAAACAAAATAAAACTGAAGAAGATGAAGCTCTAAATATTACCGCAGTCATATTAAGCTGGGGAATTTACGGGGCTTCTGTAGAATGGAGAAGAAATAGTAAGCAGTTATCGCCGGAAGAATTCATCAAATCAGCTATTCCTTATATATTTTCTGGTATTAATTTTGGTTCTAAAAACTAACACCTATTAGAATGTTTCTACAATGGGTCGCTTTAAAGAATATAAAAAAAGAAACCCCTGGTATAAGTGTTACTCAATCCAAGGGTTTCATCTTTTGTTTATTCTCTGATTACTTATTCATTCTCGAAAGAAAATCTCCAAGTAAATCATCTAAGCTTTCGGTTTCGACATTCTCCTCTGAATCTTCTTCTGCGGACGTCTGCTCATGTTTTACTTGGTCCAAGTCAAAGTTCATCAAATCATCTTCTAATTCGTCAGCAAGATTTTCTTGTTGATTTTCCGTCGGCTTGGTCAATATCTAAAGTATTACTGTTAAGAGGGGCAAGAATAGACATTGCACTTAACAGGATCTGACAACAAATGATTTACAATGTTTCCTAGCATAGCTTCTGAATGTGCGTTTTTTAGCCAATTACGCTGTTCTATCGGAATAGTTATTTGTTTCTCTACCCTTGGATAAGGGGTTACTCACACCATCCATTAGATTTATGACCATGTGTTAAAAAAACATGAATTTTTCTAACACAGGTTCGCTTTATATGGAGTATCTACACGAGCTATTACTCTTACAGAAACTCCAAACCCTTAATCTATTTCTAACTGAAGAGTTCTTGAGTATTTTTCGTATTAATGATGAAGGTATCTTAAAACGAAAGTTGTTGTGTCGCATAAGAAGCTACTAATGAGGGCAAGGTCATTCCGTGAATTAATAATCCTTCTTTATTAAATACGATTAATTCAAATTCATCATTATCTATATTTTTTCTAACTTCACCAGTAGCGCAGAATATAGCAAAATCATTCTGTTCGGAAAAACGCTGAATATACGGAAACAAATTAATGTATGTTGGTGCTGAAGCAAAAAATGCTTTTTCAAATTTCACATTCATATACGTATTGTTTTTAAAAATCCTTACAATTGCATTTTGCTCCGAATAATTTACACTCTGTATTTTACCTATCAACGTTCTAGCTTGACCCAAGTCATTTTTCTTTAATGTGTCTACATCTCTTTTGTACAATCTCGCTTTTAATTTTGGAGAGTCCTCCGTTAACTTACTAGGATCAAGAATCATATGAATAGTGAGTTGTTCTGATGTGCTTCTTTTCCTTAATCGTTTATTTCTATTATTTCTTTGTCTACTTTTATCTTCTAATCGTTTTACTCTTTCCTCTTCACTCAACACTTCCAACTCAAATGCTTCTTTTTGCGATCTATTCATTTGGTCACCATAAACCACACCAATTTGTACATTAGGCCTCTTACCACTGCTTTCCCCTTCTTCTTTATCAAAAAAATGTAGGCAATGCTTGGAATGTAAGCTATACCTCCAAGTTCTTAGATAACTTCTATTCCCAGACTTTGCGACAAACGATAACTTCGCATTGCACCCCTCTGTAGAGCAAAATAATTTCCTTCTATAATTTTCTGTATATCCTTTTGGAGTAATGTCTTTTAATTCGAGAACAATTTTTTGAGCATTATTTACATAAATTGAATCAAAGATTTTAACCAATTTTCCCACCCCTTGGATCAAAATTAGATTAAAGACAATTTACTAACCTACTATAAATTAATAGTTCGACATTTATCTGGAAATTCCTCTCATCATTAAAAGGTAATTCCTAAATAACAGGCATGTTAGACTAATAGTTTTTTGGAGCAATCATTATTAGATAAAACAAGTATTTCCCTCACTAAAATCGCGTCCCTGTCTCGGAAACAAATGATCGTCTTCTTTGAAAACAGGGAGCTATTTAATCTAACACTACTTTTTGCGTGGATATTTTAAATAATTCTGAATAATCACTTTACTTTAAGTGGTTTATTGGATTTAATAGAACTGTACGTTAAAGAATTTATAGGGGGTAGAGAGATGAGAAATAGTTTTAAAAAAGTATATCTATTAATCTCAGTTCTAATGGTAGTTATGTTAGCTGCATGTAGTGAGGATGTTACAAATGCTACAAGTGAAAAATCTGGAGGTCCTGTTTCAGCAAAAATAGGCGTTATATCCTATATGACCGGACCTGGGGCAGCTTACGGGGAAGCCATCACAAATGGATTTAACTTAGCCCTAGATGAGATCAATGAAAAAGGCGATGTGAAGATAGAGCTTATTATTGAAGATTCTGCCGGGAAACAAGACCAAGCATTGACTGTTGCTCAAAAACTGATGAGTTCAGATGATATTGTAGCTTTACTTGGACCAACTTTAAGTACTGAAATGAATGTTGTTGGACCAGAAGCAGACATAAACGGAATTCCTATCATGGGAACTTCTACAACTGCTGCAGGCATTCCACAGATTGGTGAGTATGTTTTTAGAAATTCGATACCTGAATCCCTAGCAATACCCGCAGCTTTAGAAAAAGCAGTGAATAAATATGGGGCAAAAAAGGTTGCAATTTTATACGGAAATGACGATTTGTTTACACAGTCGGGATTTGACACGATGAAAGCAGAAGCAGAAAAGATGGGCCTAGAAATTTTAACAATTGAAACTTTCCAGAAAGGCCAATCCGATTATAATGCACAACTAACAAAAATCAAGGATCTTCAACCAGATTTGATCTTAGCTTCAGCTCTTTACAATGAAGGTGCGGTTATTATGGATCAAGCAAGAAAAATGGGAATTGATTTACCCTTTGTAGGAGGAAATGGATATAACTCTCCACAAGTTATAGAAATAGCTGGAGAAGCATCAGAAGGCTTAATAGTTGCAACTCCTTGGTTTGGTGAAAAGGATGATCCAAAAGTGCAAGATTTCGTTAAAAAGTATGAAACTGAATATGGTCATAAACCAGATCAATTTGCTGCACAAGCGTATGATGCACTTTATATTATGGCTGAGGGCTTGAAGAATGCTGGAGTAGCTGATAGAGACGCACTTCGTGATGCTCTTGCTGAGATAAAGGATTTAGACGGTATACTTGGGAAATTTTCATTTGATGAAGATGGCGATGTCATCATGGAACCAACAGTACTCATTATTAAGGATGGGACATTCCAACTATTTGAGTAAGTAGGTTTACACTTAGCCATTTTGTACAAATACAGGTAAGGGTAACTTGCCCTTACCTAATTTGAAAGGGTGAGATTTCTTGCTATTAGAACAAATAATCAATGGAATAACACTTGGAAGCATTTATGCCATTGTTGCCCTAGGTTTCACTCTTGTATTTGGTGTACTTGGCATTATTAATATGGCACATGGCGAGATTTTTATGATTGGGGCTTTTATTGGGGTACTAATAACAAGTGTATTAGGATTGCCATTGTGGATTGCGTTCATTGCTGCAATTGGAGTCACAGTTATTTTAGGTTATATGCTTGAGCGTATTGCATTACGCCCTCTTCGCGGTAAACAGGGTGTTTCACATCTTGCTCCTTTAATAAGTACGATCGGAGTTTCTATTTTATTGGAGAATCTCTCCCATCATATATTTGGGGCTGGTAACCATCCCTTCCGCCATTCTTTTGCGCAGATTCAATTTCAAATTGGTTCCATAACCGTTTATCTTGTACAAATTTTAATATTTGTCATATCTATTACATTAATGGTTGTACTCTCTTATTGGCTTTCCAAAACGAAAGCTGGGAAAGCTCTTCGTGCTACAGCAGAAAATTTAGAAACTGCAAGTCTGCTTGGTGTGAATACAAAACGAACGATAACAACAACAGTAATTCTTGCTTCTGCACTTGGGGGGATCGCTGGTATTTTAGTTGGAATGGCATTTAACTCCGTTAACCCCCAAATGGGATTATCAATGGGGCTAAAGGGTTTAGCAATTATTATTTTAGGTGGAATGGGGAATGTCAAAGGAGCAATGGCAGGAGGATTACTTCTTGGTCTTGCTGAAACGATGATTGTTGCCTACGGTGACTCCGGATATCGTGATGCGGTTGCCTTTATAACAATCATATTCATTCTTCTCTTACGACCACAGGGGATTTTTGGTAAGAATACCGCTGAGGCAGGAAGGTGATGATGGGATGTTAGGAGATATTATAAATCCATATCATTTACAAATAGTCTCTTTTATTCTTATTAATATAATTCTAGGAATAAGTATTTACATTACTCTTTCCTCAGGTCAACTATCTTTAGGAAATGCAGGTTTTATGGGTATCGGGGCTTATACTTCCGCCTTATTAACAATTAACTTTGATCTTCCAATTTTCCTAGGCATCATCTTAGGTGCAGTTGTGGCAGGTGTATTTGGGATTCTAATTGGTATTCCTGCGCTTAGACTATCTGGAGTCTATTTGGCCATTGCTACCTTAGGTTTTGGTGAAGTTATTCGGGTAATCTTTGTTAATTGGGATTCTATTACACAGGGCTCCATAGGTCTATCTGGTATTCCACATCTAGGAAGAGAACTATTTAAGACCTTTAAGCTTACAGGATTCGATCCTGACATGCTCGGGTTAAAGAACAATCAATTTATTTATTTACTAGTCGTGTTGATCTTATTATTAGTGAACATTTTACTCGTATGGTTCTTTATTAGACAAAATAAATCACGTGTTGGAAGGGCTTTTGCAGCCATTAAAATGGATGAAAAAGCTGCAGAGTCCATGGGAATAAATATTACCTATTATAAAGTTCTGTCCTTTACGCAAGGAGCCATTTTGGCTGGCTTTGCTGGTGCCTTGTATGCCCATGTAATGGCCTATATCAGTCCTGCTGACTTTGCCTATCACCGCGCAATAGATATCCTTATCTTCTCCATATTTGGTGGTAGTGAATTAATCTGGGGTGCGATATTCGGAGCAACATTTATGACCATTTTACCTGAGGCTTTACGATTTATAAGTGATTACCGTTATATGATTTATGGTGTAATCCTTATTGCCATGATGGCATTCCGTCCTCAAGGAATTATAGATGTGTCTCTTCTAAAGTGGTTCAAAAGGAAATTAAAGTTAAAAAGGAGGGGCAGCCTTGGTATTGGAACTAAAAAATATAACTAAAAACTTTGGCGGGATCTCCGCTTTAACAGATGTATCCTTCCAGATTAATGAGGGTGAAATATTCGGTTTAATCGGACCTAATGGTGCTGGTAAAACGACCTTATTTAATGTGATTACGAACATGTTCTCCCCTACTTCTGGAGAGATCAGCTTTCTTGGTGAAAAAATATCAGGCCTTAAACCTCATAAAATTACCGATAAAGGAATTTGTCGTACATTCCAGAATATCCGACTTTTTTCGCAAATGTCGGTACTCGAAAATGTTTTAGTTGGAGGCCATTGCCGCAGTAAATCAGGTGTGATAAAAAGTGTTTTGAGAACTAAATCGCAACGTAAAGAAGAAACTAATTCTCATGATGTTGCATTAGAACTATTAGAACTAGTAGGCTTATCTAAGTTTCAAGACTCTATCGCTGAAAATTTAGCATACGGACAACAAAGAAGACTTGAAATTGCCAGAGCTTTGGCTAGTAACCCGAAACTGTTACTGTTAGATGAGCCGGCAGCTGGAATGAATGAAACCGAAACAGAAAGCCTATTTGATTTAATAAAAAAAGTACAAAAAAGAGGCGTTACAGTGCTATTAATCGAACACGATATGCCCTTTGTTATGAAACTTTGTGATAGAATTACCGTTTTGAATTTTGGGAAGAAACTTGCAGAAGGAACACCTGCGGAAATCCAGAACAACCAAGAAGTTATTGAGGCATACCTCGGTGCAGAGGAGGACGACGAGATTGCTTAAAGTAACGGACATTGAAACTTTTTACGGAAAAATCCAGGCTCTTAAACGCGTAAGCCTTGAAGTGGAACAAGGTCAGGTCGTAACTCTTCTTGGTGCAAACGGCGCAGGAAAAACGACGACGATGAAAACTATCTCTGGATTATTGAAACCAAAGCATGGAACAGTTGAATTCTTAGGGGAAAATATTACTGGACTTAGACCCGATCAGCTTCTAAGAAAAGGAATTGCTCTTGTACCTGAAGGTAGAGCAATATTATCCAGTATGACCGTTATGGAAAATCTAGAAATGGGTGCTTACCATCGAAATGATAAAGAGATAAAAAGAGATATTGAAGAAGTAATGTCCCAATTTCCTATTTTAAAAGAACGAAAAGAACAACTTGGAGGGACACTTTCAGGCGGACAACAACAAATGCTCGCTATAGCTAGAGCTTTACTTTCCAAGCCGAAGTTATTATTACTAGATGAACCTTCTATGGGATTAGCTCCATTAATTGTAGCTGATATTTTTAAAATGATCCGAGAAATAAAGGAGAATGGAACGACAGTCCTTCTGGTAGAACAAAATGCAAAACAAGCTCTTAAAGTCGCCGATTATGGTTACGTGATGGAAACCGGGAAAGTAATTATCAATGGTGAGGCTAAAAGTTTATTAGAAGATTCAAGAGTCGTAGAAGCTTATCTTGGCAAAAAATCAAGTTAATGTGACGATAAACTCTTTTTACACATCCAAGGAGGTAAGAAAGGAAGATACCAATGACAAATTCTATTTCTAATCTAGAATTACCCCATTCTGTTTCACTATTAGAAAAAATGGCCGCTGAGTCTATAGAAAACGGCCCTTTTACATATGTTCATAGTGGATCTGGCAATGAGATTACGTTAAAAGCTAATATTGATGCTTTTGAAAGTTGGCAAATCGTCCCTAAATATTTAAATGACGTCAACATTCGGGATACTTCCTCCAAAATATTAGGTACTACATTTCCTAATTCTTTCGCAATAGCTCCTGTTGGTGTACAAAGCATCTTCCATCCAGAAGGAGAGCTAGCTTCAGCACGGGCTGCTGCCCACCACGGGGTGCCGTTTATCGCTAGTACTTTTACATCTCATTCACTTGAGGAAATTGCTAATCATCTTGGAGATACCCCTCGCTGGTTTCAATTATATTGGTCTAAGGATGAGGAGTTAGCAATAAGCATGGTTAAACGGGCAGAAAAAGCAGGTTACTCAGCTATCGTGATTACGGTTGATACATCTTTAATCGGAAACCGAGAACGAGACTTAAATAATGGATACTCTCCTCTTAAACTAGGAAAGGGATCAGCTAACTATTTAAATGATCCTGTTTTTCTAGAGAGATTCAAAACTCGCCCTTCTTCTGATGACAAGGGAGTTATAGAAAAAATAGGGGAAGTATTATTTAATCCTTCATTAACATGGGAAGACTTACGCACGATTAAAAAGCATACCTCTCTACCAATCTTATTAAAGGGTATTCTTCACGAAGAAGATGCATCTAAGGCACTGGATTACGGGGTGGATGGACTAATTGTTTCCAATCATGGTGGTAGACAACTTGATGGTTGTATCTCTTCATTAGAAGCCTTACCTCCTATTGCTGATGTAATTCAGGGTAGAATACCGATCTTGTTAGACAGTGGAATTAGAAGAGGATCAGACGTTATTAAAGCACGTGCTCTTGGTGCTTCAGCGGTTTTACTAGGCAGACCCTTTGTCTATGGATTAGCTGTTGCAGGGGAACAAGGTGTTCGACACGTTCTAAAGGACTTTATAAATGATATTGACACCTCCTTGGCGTTAACAGGATGCTCGTCCATGAGCCAAGTCAATAAGTCATTAATCCGTAGAAAGAAATAAAACTTAGGCTACAAATAGTTATATGACAAAATAAGCACCCGTTTTGGGTGCTTATTTTGAATTAACGCGGATGTTTTTAGCACAGGGTCGCTGATGTTTTGAAGTTTTAAATAGTCCGGATTCTAACTTTAATAGTCGGAATTCGGATTTTTTTATTGGTTTTATTAATATTTTAATTTGCAGGAACCAATCCGGGATCTCTATAATTTTGCATTTTTGCGATGCAACATGCACTGTCATTATTGCAGCAGTTCTTTTGTATATTCAATATAATCCGTAAAGTATCCATCAACATTGAATGCTTTGACACGTTCTTGCTCATTCTTTTGTGTTTCTTTATCTATAAAGTACACATGAACTTCTTTTCCATTTTGATGTAGTTCATTTACAACATCTAACGTTACATCGGTCGATTCAATACCTATGAATGGATAAGGAGAGAATACAGCATCTTTTAGATCAAATTCCCCTTTACTATATAACAAAGTTAAGGGGATTTCAGGTTCTAGTTCATGTATTTTGCTTAAGCTTTGGTTGGAAAAGGATTGAATCGTAACCAATCCTTTTGATATTAAATTATTTTCTTTGAGCAATTTGATTAAGTCTTCCTCCATCTTTAATTCACCATTAACCAACCTTGTCTCAATATAGTAATGTTCTGTATCGGTAAAAGTTGCAATGATTTCATCCAATGTTGGTATTTCTTCCGATAATGTTTGACCATTGTGTATGCCAATAGTTGGAATAGATTTGATTTCTTCCAAAGAATAATCTATAACTTCCCCGTTTCCACTCGTTGTACGGTCAATGGTTTTATCATGCAATGCGATTAGTGAACCGTCTTTTGTCATACGTAAGTCAATTTCTAAAGCATCAACACCATCTTGTGCCGCAACTTTATAAGCTGTTATCGTCTCTTCATTTACTCGGTCATTAGCACCGCGATGTGCAATTATTTTTGGTGAATCTGTTACAGACTGCGTAACATACAACGTTTTGTTTGAAATTATATTGGATTCGTTTACTATATTAGTTCTAAGTATCCCTAAAATAGAGACGATTGCTACTATGGACAGAATAGTAATTAAAATACTTTTTTTAGTCAATTACTCCCGCTCATTTCTAAAGGATAGTCATTCTCTATCTTCTTTCTGTTTTTTATTTCATAATCATAATAAACAAAATTAGAAAAAATAAGAGAAAAAAGTATGGACAAGCATACTTTTTTCTCTTGAATTTTATTCTTGGAATTTATTTACTCGCCTCTTGCAGCATTTGCCTGTTCAATGGCAACATTAAATTGTTCAACGGCAGTATTATAAGCTTCATCTACATCTCCGCCATTATAAATCTTTTCAAGAGCAGTTTCCATAATTTTACGGCCTTCTGGAAGCATATCCATTAAGGCCCCTTGTGTTGCATAAGAAGCTTTTGTATCTTGTAACTGGTCAACTGTAACTTGTAATTGTGGTTTTTCAGCATGAGCATCTTTTACAACTTGTTCTTCATATGCACCTGGGTTGATAGCAAAGTAACCTGTACCAACATGCCACTCGGCTTGGATTTCTGGAGTTTGTAAGTATTTCATGAACTCCCAAGCAGCTTTTTGTTCTTCTTCTGATTTACCATCAATCATCCAAAGACTTGCCCCACCGATAACAACACCTTGACGTTCTTTATCTTCTGGATGTGGTAAGTAAGCAATTCCTACTTCAAATGGCGCATTATCAATAACATCTCTTGAACTAGCAGAAGATTGTAAAAACATGGACACATCACCTGCTAAGAAACCAGCCATCATGTTATCTCCATTTGTACCATAGTTAGCAAATGTTTCATCATCAACCATACGTTTTACCCATTCTAAAATGGATTTACCTTCTTCTTCAGTCCAACCAATTTCAGTAGGAGTATCCGTACGTCCATTATCATTATTCAATAATAATGCACCTTGGTTAGCTAATAATTGCTCCCATAACCAACCATATGCTTGTAATGCAAAACCTTTCATCTCCGGATTAGATTCAACGATTTTTTTGCTTGCTTCTTCTACTTCTTCGTATGTTGCTGGTGGAGTCTCTGGGTCAAGTCCTGCCGCTTTAAATGCATCTTTGTTGTAATACATAACAGGTGTTGATGAGTTAAACGGCATTGAATAGAATTTACCATCTAAAGAATAGTAATTAGTAATATTTTCTTCTAAGCCACTCATATCATAGCTATCCGCATCAACGAACTCTTGAATTGGCGTGATTTGTCCGCTATTGATCATTGACATTGTTCCAATTTCAAACGTTTGAATTACTGAAGGTGCACTATCTGAACCGGCAACTGCATTAAACTTGGTTAATGATTCGTCATAAGTTCCTTGATATTCAGCATTTACTTGAATACCATCTTGAGACGTATTGTATTCTTCCACAATTTTGTTCAATGCTTCCTGACCAGCTCCACCCATAGAATGCCAAAAAGTTACCTCTTGTTTTTCTGCATTTTCTGCTGAATCAGATGTATCTCCATTATTTCCAGGTTCTTTTGCAGAACCTCCTTCTGAACTACATGCTGCTAAAAATAAAAGAAGACCAAGTGTAAGGAATGCGAGTAGTTTTTTCATTGTTTATTCTCCCTTTTTGTTAGATTATTTTAAAGCACCTTCCGTTAATCCTTTTTGAAGCTTTTTCTGTCCGAAGAACAATAGAATTAATGTTGGAATAATAACAATGACAGCACCTGCCATTATGACACCCCATTCGTTTAATTGTTCCTGGGTTTGTAATTGTTTTAAGCCGATTTGTACAGTACGAACCTTATCATTTGTCGTCGAAAGTAGTGGCCATAAGTACATATTCCAAGAGGATAAAAATCCGTAAATACCCAATGTCACTAAACTAGCCCTGGATACCGGCAAAACGACGGTTAAATAATATTTAAAATCACCCATACCTGCAATTTGACTGGCTTCTCTCAACTCCTTTGGTATTTGTTTAAAGTTTTGCCTCAGCAAAAATGTACCAAAGGCTGTTGCAAAGAATGGTACCGCCAAGCCTGAATAAGTATCAATCCACCCTAAATCACGGATGATTTGAAAGTTAGGAATAATCGATGCTTCAAATGGCACCATCATCGTTGCGATAAATAAGTAAAATAATAAATCTCTTCCTTTAAACTCCAGAAAAACAAAAGCATAAGCAGCCAAACTAGATAAGACAAGTTGGCCAATCATAATTACAATTGAAACTACTAAACTATTAAATAAATACTGAAATAAAGGAAAGCGTTCGAATGCACGAACATAGTTATCTAAAGTAAATGTACTAGGCATACTACCGGTTAATATATCTTTATTGGTCATGAAGCTCATCACAATGGCCATAATCATGGGTCCTACTACAATAAGAGCTGAAAGGATCAGTATTACATATAAAATGACGCTTCGGCTTTTAGATATGGTCATTGATAGTGAACCTTCCTTTCCCCAAGCTTAAATTGCAATGCTGTCATCAATAAAATTAGGATAAATAATACAATTGCTTGAGCACTCGCGGATCCAAATTTATAATTCACAAAAGCTTCTCGATAAATCGAGTAAACGATTAAATTAGTTTCATTTATTGGACCGCCCTGTGTTAAGATATCGATTTGCCCAAAGGATTGAAAAGCATTAATAATCGTCACCGTAATTACAAAAAACATGGTCGGAGACAACATCGGAATAGTTACTCTTCTTAATTTGTATAAATATCCTGCACCTTCAATATCAGCACTTTCGTATAAAGATGAATCAATAGATTGCAAACCACCTAACAAAATTAAAAAAGTAAATCCAATATTCATCCAAATCGTAGTGATAGATACAGATAGGAGAGCCCATTTTGGGTCTGTTAGCCATCCAATTGCTTCAATCCCAAACGATCCTAATACTTGGTTAAGTAATCCCATTGATGGGTTAAATAAATACAACCAAAATACAGATGCAGCTGCAACAGATACTCCCATCGTTGAGGAATACATCGTTCGGAAAAAGCCAATCCCTTTCAGTTTTTCATTCGCAATAATAGAGAGAAATAAACTAATGATTACTGATGCAGGAACTGTATATAGAACAAACAAAAACGTTGACTTCATACTTTTTAGAAAAATCGGCGAGCTAAACATATTTATATAGTTTTCCAAACCAACAAATACAGTTGGATCTCCGTTAGCTTTCGTTAAAAAAAAGCTTAGATAAATAGTACGAAACATCGGATAAAATAAGAAAACGCTAAATAAAATAATGGATGGTAATAAAAAAGCCATACCTTTCATAAAGCTTTTGATTCGTTGTTTCTTTTTTACTGGCTCCATGTCAAATACAGTGGTTTCATTTATTTGAGCTGCGTTAGTCATGCTCATGTGGCAAAAACCTCTTGTTCTTTATCTTTCAGAGCAGATTGAATTAATTCGCCTGTTTCAGAATTAAAGAATAGTAGATTTTCCGGCAATATTTGTACAGGCACTTTTTGACCTACATGAATGGACCATTGCCCTGGCCACTTAGCCGTCCATAATTCTGACCCAACGTCAAATGCAATCGATGTTTCATTTCCTAATTGTTCCACATTGACCACTTCCAAAAAGTGATCTTTATTTTCATTTGTACCAGGCTTTAAATGCTCCGCCCGGATACCAATAGTTAACTGTTTATGTACGTGTATATCCTTTACAAATGCAGAATCAACCGGAATATGCAGTTGATTTTCAACAATTATTTCCTTGTTTTCTTTTGAAAATTTGGCTAGTCCTATATTCATCTTTGGAGAGCCTATAAAAGAAGCAACAAATAGATTTGTAGGTTCATTATAAAGAGTTATCGGTTTACCTACCTGTTGAATTTTCCCATCATTTAAAACCATTATTCTGTCACCCATTGTCATCGCTTCTACTTGATCATGAGTAACATATATTAATGTCATTCCTATTTTTTTTTGCAATCTACGAATTTGGATCCGCATATTAGCTCGAAGCTTGGCATCCAAGTTGGAAAGTGGCTCATCCATCAAACAAAGTGGCGCTTGACTGACAATAGTTCGTGCTAATGCAACACGTTGTCTTTGACCACCGGAAAGCTCTCTTGGTTTACGTTCTAACAATTCAGTTAGTCCCATCATTTCAGCCGCTTCTAATAATCTTCTTTGTCGTTCTTGTTTATCAACTTTTTTCGCCTTTAAACCAAAAAGAATATTCTCTTTCACTGATAAATGTGGATATAAGGCATAGTTTTGAAAAACCATTGATAAATTTCGATCCTTTGGTGGTATGTGATTCATCGATTTACCGTTAATTTTTAAAATGCCTCCAGAGATTTCTTCCAGTCCTGCAATCATTCTGAGTAATGTACTCTTTCCAGATCCAGAAGGACCAACAAGGACAAAGAACTCACCTTCTTCAATAGTTAAATTGATTTCGTCCAATACGTCTTGTTGTTTATCGTATGACTTCGAAATCCCAACTAACTCGATTTGACTCATACCCAGCCTCCTCTTTCTTAAATTTGGGCGCATAGTTATTAGAACATAAAGAATTATTTAAAATAGGAATTTTACAGACTTTTAACTAATATTTTACAAATCACGAGAAAATTAATGGATACTTTACAGTTTTTACATTTGTGGGGTTTAATAATACGAGGTATTTCGTTACCATTATAATGACTACAACTATAGTTCGTCTCAGTGTTTACCTGTGGATTTATGACACGGTGTTTAAAAAACATTAAAACATTCATGTTTATTTGAATAAACGGCAATGTTTCTAACATAGGTTCGCTTTAAGGAAAAATCTCTTTTTTTCATCCCCTTATCTATTTACACTTCCCCCCAAATCTCTCAAAAGTATAACCAAAGAAACCCCTGGAATAAGTGTCACTCATTCCAGGGGTTTCATAATTTATTTTATTTTTTCACTTATTACTTATTCATTCTCGAAAGAAAATCTCCAAGTAAATCATCTAAACTTTCGGTTTCGACATTCTCCTCTGAATCTTCTTCTGCGGACGTCTGCTCATGTTTTACTTGCTCCCAGTCAAAGTTCATCAAATCATCTTCTAATTCGTCAGCAAGAATTTCTTGTTGATTTTCCTCTTGTTCAGTCGATATATTAGTGTCAGTACTTGTATTTAATTCATCTTTTACATTTTCCGTCGGCTCAGTTTGTAAGTACAGGGCTTGGTCAATATCTAAAGCATTGCTGTTAAGAGAGGCAAGAATAGACATTGCCCGAACAGGATCTGACAACAAATGATAGACAATGTTTCCTAGCATAGCTTCTGAATGTGCGTGCTTTAGCCAGTTACGCTGTTCCTTGCTTAACTGTTTTGGCATCGGAATAGTTATTGTTTCTCTGTCCTTGGATAAAGAGTTACTTACACCATCCATAACAAACTCTGCTATTTTGCTAGAAAAGTTTCTTCTCTCTGTTTCTTTTAACTTTTGCATTTGCTTTAGAATGTGATCAGGAGTGTCAGATGGGAGACGAAATGTAATAGCTTGTCCCCTTTGAATACTAGAATTCCCCGATTTTTCCATGAAATCACCCTATTTTTATACTTTTTGTGTCGTTACCTCAGCTTTTTTTGTCTCTTTAGTATTCTTTCTTACAAAACTCGAAATTAGTTTAAGATAAGCATTCGCCATCATCCATATGCTCTCTTTTTCATCTTCAAAGAATTCGATATTATAGCCATTTAAGTTGTTATTTAGCGTTTTAATATAATCTTTTAATACGATTGACCCTCCGCCTACAAAATAGCAGATCTCTGTTTGCGAATTTTTTTGCCAAACATTACGTAAATGACGATATTCTTTCTTCGCTAAGTCTAAAAGAATTCGATCGGTAATATCATGAACGCTTGTACGGCTACCATTCACCATAATATGATTTCGGTCATTTTTTCTAGTGATGATATCTACAACATCTCTACGGCTATCTAATTCCACACCATGCTTTAATCTTATTTCTTCTCGAATGGACTCTAATGCTTCGGAAACACCTAGATTGAATCCCTGTGCTTTATCGTCGTCAACATTACGATTCTTAATGACTGCCACGTCAGTCGACAGGCCGCCAATATCTTGAATCAGGATAGCTTTGTCTACTAAATCTCTATTAATAATGTTTAAATCATTATCCATTACTAGGTTAATATAAGCCGCAAACCCTTCAGGATATATTTTAACTTCATCAAACTTAATATTTACTTTTAACCCTTGGTATTTAGGTGTTACTAAAAATTCAACTTGGTGAACCGATCCTAACAGCTGCGAACGATAGCCTACATCTTTTCCTTCTTTTACTTCACGAAGTGGCAGACCAGTACCTAGCGTATAGTTTGCATCAATTACATTATTATTCTTTTTAAATATGCTTGAGTTTTGTTCTCTAACTGCATCTAATGCTAAAGTAGCAAATAACATAACTAATGTTTGATCTTCCTCTGATTTGTTGCTACCAGGGTCTAATTCAGTTGCATTATCACTTTTTGTTGCTAAGCTACCAACACGATAAATTACATTGTTTTCGTTTAAGGCAGGGGAGTGTACTTTAATATGAATTCCTTCAATTGGATCCTTATCATTCAATTCCCCTATTCCTATTACCGGTCTGTCTTCTGTTGATACCGCAATTACATTGGGAATGTTTAGTTCATAATCCAATTTTCCAAATAAAGCTTTAACTGAGTCATTTCCTACATCGATTGCACAAATTCTTGAAGTGTTCATCCAATCCATCCCTTCTTCTATATGTTCTACCATTTAAAGGTTATCTTACAGACATTGCTCCGTCAATCCACCAAAAGTTGTATTCAAATTGTAAACATTCAATCTATTTTTGTATACAAACAATACAATTATGTATACTTGTAAACTTTATTGTACACATCTATATATAACGGGATGCATACGAGTTTGTATACAAGTTTACATTTATGTGTACACAATGTTTTCTTTTTGTATACTTGTATACGTTCGAAAAAATTCTCTATTAGTTAGTGAAAATAGGCTTTTCTATCTTTATTATTTGATGCTTCTACCTCCATAAAACTATTCTAAAACAATAGATAGTTATGAATATATATCCACATACTGAAGTTTTGACGATAAAAGTTTCATTTTCTAGTACAAGTACATGGAATTAGTTAGAGAATTAGTACCACTACTATATCTTCTTCAGAAACGTATTATCCAAAAAACAAAAGTGATATTATCAATAAGTAAAGGAATTTCCGGACAACAATTCGCGTTTAGTTACTCACTTGCTCTTATTTGCATTTAAAGTGCATTTTAAGGCCTCGGAACGAATTAGAACCTTTGGTATGGGAATTTAATTATAAAGGCTATAAAAGGGCATATTTTAAGTCAAATTAGTATAGGGTCATTAAAGATAACTATCAAATAGCCGGAAAAAGTATTAGTTTTTTCATGAAGCAGTCTGTCTGTCCAAAGGTCTCCGAAACAAATTAGTCTTTTGTCTTAAACAGGTGTTTGATCCTTTGTTATTTAAATAATCGACACCTGTATATAAATATAGGCATCGTGTTTAATAGAATTGCGCCCTTTACTAGTTAATTACTACACCCTTTATTGATTGTAGTGAAAGGCGGTGATGGCTCATCGCTCCCCCCGCGGAAAGCGTCCGCCTGTAACGGAATTCAGCGGTATCGTTTAAATGATATTCCATATACTTTGTTATCTAATAAAAAAATCCAAGATAAGCGATGCACGCTTAACTTGGATCATTCTTCGTATAAAAAGTTTCTATTCAATCATCAATATCTCTTTAATATCCTCTTCTGTCATAGTTGACAGTGTGTCCTCCCCCGAGTGAATAACTTCATCAATAAGGCTCTTCTTTTTGTGTTGCAGTTGAGTAATTTTCTCTTCGATGGTGCCCTTTGCTATTAAACGAATGATATGTACTTCGTTTTCTTGACCCATTCGGTGAGCACGGTCCGCAGCTTGCTGCTCCACGGCTGGATTCCACCACAGATCGTAAAGAATAACTGTATCTGCTCCAGTCAGATTCAATCCAGTCCCCCCTGCTTTTAACGAAATTAGAAATAGATTACCTTCTCCGTTATTAAATCGATCACATAATTCTACTCGTTCCTCCGATGGTGTTTGGCCATCTAAGTAGAAATATGGGTTTCCCTCACGTATAAGTTGGCCTCTAATGATGCCTAGCATCTGTGTAAACTGTGAAAAGATGAGCACTCGCCTACCCGATATTCGGCATTCCTCTAAGAGCTCCATCAACTGTTCAAATTTAGCTGAGCTACCCTTATAGCCTTCCACGAAAAGTGCTGGATGACAGCATAGCTGACGAAGTCTTGTTAATCCGGCCAATATTCTTATACGATTTCTTTGGAGATTACCTTTTTTCAAATGCTTCAATGCATCCTGTTTAAGTTCAGCTAAATAAGCTGCATATAACCTTTTTTGCTCCATTTGTAATTCGGAATACAGCATCGTTTCCGTCTTCTTTGGTAATTCCTTCAGTACTTCCTGTTTCATTCGGCGCAATATAAATGGACGTACTCGTTTCGCTATATTTTCACGGCTTAATTCACTAAAAGCTCTTCTACCAGGTAATAGCTCTGGAAAGACAATGTGGAATATGGACCACAGCTCGTCTAGTGCGTTCTCGATTGGCGTCCCTGTAAGTGCAAACCGGTACTCTGCTTGAATCATCTTCACCGCTTTTGCTGTTTTAGTCACGGGGTTTTTAAATGCCTGCGCTTCATCTGCGAACAACGTATGAAAATGACGATTTCGGTATAACTCTGTATCCATTCGAAGCGTTGGATACGAGGTAATTATTACATCAGCATCGGAAGTCCGTTTCCATAAACCACTTCTTTTGGTTTTATGGCCATCTACCACCTGTACTTGAATATGTGGAGTGAATTTTTCTAACTCATTCCTCCAATTGTATAGGAGAGATGCAGGGCATACGATTAGCACCGGTAAATTTCTTGCACGAATATCTGGAAGTGCAGATTCAATGAAAGCAATGCTTTGAAGCGTTTTACCAAGTCCCATGTCATCAGCAAGGATGCCTCCGAATTTATATTTTGCTAGTAGTTGGAACCATCGAAATCCTACTTTTTGATAATCTCTAAGGACCCCTTCTAAAGGGATCGGACCATCTAATTCTAAGTTTTCAGGATCGTGTAGAGTTTTCATTAGCTTTGCAAATTTTTCACCAGGCTCTACCATGTCGTTTTGCTCTAAGCTGTCGATCATTTGCATTCCTTTTATTAACGGAACACGGATCTCGTCTTCAATCGTATCCATTGTAATTCCCATATCGATAATAAAGCTAGATAACGCTTGGTATTCGGGTGTCTCAAGTGAAACTAAACTGCCACCCGGAATGCGGTAAAATTTTCGTTTTTCTTCAATAGAAGCCATCAATCGCTGGATTTCCTTTTCCGGAATATCTTTTAGATCGAACTTAAACTCTAGCCAATCTGTTCGCTCTTTTACTTCCACTCTCATCCTCGGACCTATATATCCTCTTTGTACACGCATTTTAACAGCTGTCGAAGCATAAATTTGCACCCATTTCTCCATATTTGGAAGTACATGATACAAAAATTGATATTCTGCTTCGTCATCGTATAAGTAAAATCCACCGGGTGTTTGGGTAAATGAATTTTCTAACAGTAAACCGATAATTTGTAGCTCCTTACTGCGCTGACGCCTAATCCCTGGATAATGTGAAAAAGAGTTGTCCGTTTCCTCACATGGATTTATGACAAGATGCCCATAATGGAATTCCAAACCCACTAGTAATCGGTGCTTTACTCGGTCTAAGTACATCTTGACCCGAAGTGGAGTTTCCCCTAACCTTTTTGAAATAGATTCCGCAATATTTACATGCCCGAGCTTCATCAAGCCCGGTATAACTTTTTCCATGAAATGATCTATTTGGTTTTCTGAGATGACGAGGTGGTGTTTTCCGGACTCGTCCAGCATTGTTTTCAACTCTGCTAACCGGTTGCATTCTTCTTCGTGCAACTTGTACAATTCACCGTTTGAAAGTGCGTAGCCGTAAGCTTTTAAAACGATTATTTGATCGAGTCCTTTCACATTCAATTGGTAGTCAGTCATATTCCCTTCCTCAAATTCAAAGCTTAAAGAAAGCTCTTTTCCAATACAGACCCCATCATAAATCTGTCCACCTTGCATAAACCTTACTGCCGGTGCTTTTTCCAATAATGGAAGGATCTGCTCCCAATCCGATGCGGAAATAAGCAATAATCCATCTTGCAAGGCTGCTTTACTTTTCACTCGCTGGCTTTTCATTAGAAATTGAAGAACTCCATCTGTTTCTCTTGGAAAACTGAAGAGCTCCGGCGCATAGATCAAGCCCTGAGCATATTCAAACGGTTCTCTACTTTCCATTGCACTGAGAAACTTTGCTATATGGGAGACTGGATGTAGCGTCTGAGAACCAATTCTTAACTGGATTCCAAATGCATACTCCCCTTCTGTCTGATAGACGGGGCGGCATGTAAACTCCATATGAAACGTTTGTCTATTGTCAAAATGCAGTTGCTTACCAGTAGGAGTAGCAGATCTACTTTCGAATAAACTCAGCATCTTAGCTGCCAATTGATCCTCTACTTGCTGTTTCTCATCAATAGCGAGCAATACCGCTGCGATATGCTGACAGTATGTCTGTACAAAGCTTACTTGCGGGCATGTACAAGTAGCTACTATTTTTCCACCTGGAGCTACTTTTACTAGGACATCAAAATCATCCCCCGCCTTCACACTTGCTTCGATTACTGAGCTGCCTTTTTGAAAGGAGTGAAGGTTTACTTTATCCGTGTGAAAATAAGCCTTACCCTTTTTAAAAGCGGTAACGCCGCATAATTTTTTTATTTTTGTTTCATTCATCGAAAAGTTCATCTTGTAGTCCTTTCTCGATTACTGTTAGTTATGATTTTTATTTATCGCTATATTTGTTTATATGTTAGAATGTTTCCTCGCGAAGTGGCGAAGAAAGTGAAGATCACTTTTTTCTGATACAATAGAAACTTGTTACATTATGGGTTGCACACTATGATACCAACAATAATACATACAATGAGGTGAAATATATGAATTACATTACTAACCTACTTTTAAGTTTTGGGATGGATTCTACATTAGTCGGGTATCTTTCCATTATTATCATGCTTCTTTTAATAATGATTATCTGTATTGTAGCTAATTTTATCACGAAAAAGGTAGTAATCAGGCTAATTACTAAAATCGTGAATAATACTAAATTCAAATGGGATGATATGCTTTTGGAAAGGAAGGTTTTTCATAAGCTATCACATATAGTTCCCGCAATTATTATTTACTTCTTTGCCTCCACTTTTTCATCCTATGAAGATTTGATAAAAAACGGTGCGATGGCCTATTTAATAATTATGGGGTTAATCGTTATTAATAGCTCATTAAATGCAATGAATGATATCTATCAATCCTATGAAATATCTAAAATCAAGCCTATTAAAGGATATATTCAGGTGGTTAAAATTATTATCATAACGCTTGGGGTCATCCTGGTGATCGCGAGCCTGATAGGGAAGAGTCCACTTATTCTTCTAAGTGGAATTGGTGCTCTGTCCGCTGTCTTCATGTTGGTCTTTAAAGATTCGTTATTAGGACTTGTTGCAGGGATTCAGTTGTCGACTAATGATATGGTGCAAGTTGGTGACTGGATTGAAATGCCGAAATATGGGGCAGATGGAGACATTATTGATATCTCCCTAAATACAGTAAAAGTGCAAAACTTCGATAAAACGATTACGATGATTCCAAGTTATGCCCTAATATCCGATTCCTTTATCAATTGGCGAGGGATGCAAACCTCTGGAGGACGACGGATTAAGCGATCATTATTTATCGATACAAGTAGTATTTCATTTTGTACCGAGGAGATGATCAATAACTTTAAAAATATCCACTATCTTTCGGATTATATTACTCATAGAGAACGTGAAATTGCAGAGTACAATACGAGGAACAAAATAAACCAAAGTAATCCAGTGAACGGAAGGGCGCTTACGAATATCGGTGTATTTAGAGCTTATATTAGCAACTATATCCGAAATCATCCTGGGATCAATCAGGAAATGACCTTAATGGTTAGACAGTTAGCAACAACCGAACATGGGTTACCAATCGAAATATATGCATTTACAAATGATACGGCATGGGCCGTGTATGAAACGGTTCAAGCCGATATCTTTGACCATCTTTTCGCTGTAGCACCGGAGTTTGGCATTCAATTATTCCAAAATCCATCTGGGAATGATTTGAAAATTATGGCGGATAATTATTACGAGAAAGATATTTAATCAAAGATCAATCCATAAGGGTTGTTATAAAAACGAGCTAGTACTGAGTTTTCAGTACTAGCTCATTTTCATGTAGCTATACGTAAGTGATCAATTACAAATCTATGCCTCAGCGATTATTATTCTCATTAAATAGACTCTAAATAAGTTATCATCCCCCACCTTTTCATGAAGAGCGCTTAACAATCGACAAAGAACGTCAACTAGCAGGAGAAGTGAGCGTCGATAAACGTGTTGTTGAAGAAGTAGAGACTGTTGAAGTGCCTGTTGAACGAGAGGAATATTGAGAAACGTGCTGCCCTTGATGAGACTGCAGCAGGAGAATTAGTTGATGATGGAGAGAATATTCATATTCCAGTCATGGAAGAACGAGTGGAAGTGACAAAACGCCCTGTAGTAAGAGAAGAAATCGTTGTTGGCAAGACAAAAGTTAATACGGAAACTGTTAACGAAACAGTCCGTCGTGAAAAAGCAGATATCCATCGTAAGGATGATATTCCAAATGTATCTGATTCCACTTTAGAGAACGAAGCTTTGGATAATGACCCTTTAGAGGAAAATCGATTAAATCAAGACCCATTGAATAGAAATAAAAAATTCTAACCTGACAGTGCGACTAATAACTGCTGATTCACTCCATACATGTAACCCCAATCATTAATATGGTTGGGGTTCTTTATTTTGTATGCACCACCATAAGAGACAAGACACTTTATGTAGATGTGCTCTGGGATTACTTTAAACTGAACCAGCTTACACGACTACCGAGACTTTCTTTAAAGTTAATAGTCTGTGTTTAGAAGTTATAATCTTTTTCAAAATTATTTACTTTACCAAGTATAAAAGTTAAATAGTTTGTATATATTATTAATAGATTACAAGATATATAAGGAGGTTTGAAATATGATGAGTCCATTTGGATTGCCCGAGCAATTGCCGGAGACGTTGGAAGAATTATTGAAACTTATACTAGAAACGATAGTTGCTTAAGGGAGATCAGAGATTATTGATGATATGCATAAACGCGCAAAAGTAGATATCTCTACTTTGATATCTACTTTTCTATCTTACTATTTAAAACTTAGTATCTAGCTTCACTCCAATATCTCCTTCACTCGCTCTACATATGGTTCTTTATTATACGATTGATATAATTGACTAGAAAGTCGAATAGGGTCACCAAAGAAAAAGCGTTCATACAACGTTTGACGTGTGCCGAAAGGGCTCATGGTTAAGTCCCACGCTAAACGAAAGAGTTTGACACGTTCTTCTGCATTATTGCCTTTTGATTGCAAGTACTGGTCTAAGTCTTTTCTTATAGATGATTGGAAAGCAAGTTCGGTTGGGACAGTCATTAGTCCACTTGCGCTTAAAAGCTGAATGATTTCAGTGAATCTTGGATAAGTGCGCGGAAAAATATTAATGGCTACAAGTAATGAAGTACTATCCGGTCGCATAAAACCCCATTTATCCACTTTTGCTTCTACTTCTGATTTGATAACTAATGCTTTCATCGTTTCAAGTGCCACAATAATCTCGGAGACTTTTTCTATCACATGTTGGTATTCTTTGATATTAATCGTGTCTATGATGGATTCGACCATACCTAATACAAACTCTGTTTTCACGATTTGTCTGGAAATCACTTGATGTAGTACAAATGCTTGAAATGAGCTCATTGTTTGGAAACTATTTGCAACAGCAGAATTATCATAATAAAATACACGCTCCCAAGGTACTAATACATTATCGAACACAACCATACTATCCATTTCCTCAAAGCGTGAACTTAATGGATAACTAAACGTCGAGTCTCCACCTACAAATGATTCTCTACAAATGAACTTTAAGCCCTTACTATTGCTTGGTATGGAAAAGGCAAATCCCCCCTCCTCATCCGTCATTTCTCCACCAGATAGGACCAAAATCTCATCTGTTATTCCACCTTGTGTTGCAAGTAATTTTGCACCTTTTACAATAATCCCTTCAATGTTTCGATCAACGATTTTTGCAGCAATAGGCTCATTTTTGTTCTCAAAATAAAATCTTGCCCTATTAACCTGTGGATCAATAAAAGTATGTGTCATCGATAAATCATGCTCACGTGCATATTCATAGAACGATTGTAAATGATCAGGAAAGCAGTTCTTCTTTCCTTTCAAAAGTTCTGAAGATGACGCAAAAGCCATTATCGTCGTGTTCATATAATCAGGGCTTCTTCCCATTAGACCATTATTAGTCCTAGCCCAATGTTGAATCATTTCCCTTCTTTTCACTAAATCCTCTTTTGTTTTAGGTTGTAAGTAAGACATGCCCACTGGTTCACTAGTAGATGGAGATGGATAAGTCATGATTTCCTTCAACGCAGCATCATGTTGTATATCGTATAAAGTTGCCTGGCTCTTCATGACTCCTTTAAATGCAGGGTGCTCCGAAATTTTACCTACGACAGGTTTACCATCTATCCATACTTCGGTTCTTAACTTATCAACCCTTTCTATATATTGCTTCCCCGTAATCACTGACATACGTCCACTCCTCGATGGTACAAACTAATTGTTCCGAACCACTTTTGATGTATATTATTAAAATTTGCTTATTGTTGTGACAAATACAATGATTTGACCTTAAAAACAAAAAAATAAAATAAAACTATTGTAATTTCTGAATATTAAACATATTATGAAAACTGAGAGGTGATTCATATGTCAGAAATAATAAAATTAGCATCAAATTCCTCACCACTGACAAAAAAAGGGGAAAAAACACGCCAACATTTACTGGATGTCGCAGAAGAAGTGTTTGGCAAGAAAGGTTATTTTAATGCATCCATCGTTGATATTACACAGAAAGCAAATGTAGCTCAGGGAACATTTTATAATTATTTCCCTTCTAAGCATTCTATTTTCGAAGAACTAGTGAGAACTATGAGCCACACTTTTCGGAATGAAATTCGAAATGCAATCACAACAGCTACAAATTTTGAAGAGTCTCAACGAATTGGATTCAGGACCTTCTTTTCTTGGGTAAAAGATCATCAAAACTTGTATAGTATCGTTCAACAAACAGTTCTAGTGGATGAGCAGCTTTATCGTTGGTATTACGAAAGACTTGCTTCTGGTTACATTAAAGGGTTAGAAGAAGCGATTGGAAAAGAAGAGATTAAAAAGTACGACACGGAAACAATTGCCTATTGTTTGATGGGCATTAGTCAGTTTTTAGGAATGAGATGGATCTATTGGGAAGATAAAAATGTACCTGAAGAGCTTTTAGAAGATGCTATTTCGCTTATTTTCCAAGGATTAAGTAAATAAAGATAGGAGGGATTTCGAAGTGTACGGCATATCACATTGGATTGATAAGCACGCAAGCATTACGCCAGAAAGGATAGCGCTAATTGATGAACATAGAAAACTAAACTATAAAGAAATGAGTGAAATAGTCAATCATTTTGCTAGTGTTTTACAGACAACCTACTCAGTAAATAAAGGAGATAGAGTCGGTCTTTTATCCAAAAACAGCATGGAATATATTATTGCATTATTTGCATTAGCAAAACTTAATGCTATCGTTGTTCCCCTAAACATTCGTCTATCTATAGATGAATTAGAGTTTCAACTGAAGGATAGCGGACTTCAAACACTTATTGTAGACAGATATCATTGCTCGAAAGGAAAGGAACTATTACAACAAACTCATTTTCCATATTTACTAACTTTCGATTCTCTCTTTCAAGCTGAGACAGAATCATTGATACACACCGAAATTGACCCCACAGCACCATACATCATTTGTTATACATCAGGGACAACCGGCAGACCTAAAGGAGCCGTATTGACGCAGGAAAATATGTTTTGGAACGCCGTTAATAACACACTCAGTCTCGATATCACATCTAAAGATAAAATCATAACATTATTGCCATTATTCCATATAGGTGGAATTGGCCTTTTCACTCTACCTGTATTGTTAGCAGGAGGAACGGTCGTTGTTCCCGACAGATTTGAACCCGAGCAAGCATTAAAAAATATAGAAAAATTTGCAGTTACAATCGTAATGGGCGTCCCCACAATCCATGATGCATTGCGAAAATCACCATACTTTGAAACTATGAATCTATCGTCCGTTCGCTTTTTTTATAACGGTGGTGCCCCTTGCCCAGAGGAGTTAATACGGTGGTATTTACAAAAAGGCATTCAGTTTGGGCAGGGCTATGGTTTAACAGAAACGTCCCCTACTGTATTTTTACTTTCTGAGGATGACTTTCAATGTAAAGTCAGCTCTATCGGAAAACCAGTTATGTTTACAGAAATACTCGTCGTGGATGACGAAGGAAGAGAAGTAGTCCGAGGGGAAATAGGAGAACTGCTCGTAAAAGGTCCGAATGTTATGAAAGAGTACTGGAACCTGCCTGATGAAACGGATAAATCTATACAAAATGGATGGTTTTCTACAGGAGATATGGTTAGACAGGATGACGACGGTTTCGTCTATATAGCGGGACGAAAAAAAGAAATGATTATTTCTGGAGGAGAAAATATTTATCCCCTAGAAGTAGAAAAGGTCATTTACGACCTACCTGAAGTAGAAGAAGTAGCTGTAATTGGAGTTTCTCATGACAAATGGGGGGAAACACCTATCGCCTTTGTATCAATAAAAGATGAAGTCGTTCTAACGGAGGACGATTTGAAACAACATTGTGCACGAAAATTAGCCCGTTATAAAGTACCGAGTGTTTTTAAACTTGTAAGCGCTTTACCGAAAAATGCAACTGGCAAAGTTGATAAAGTTGCACTAAAAAAATATTACGTAGGAGAAGTGATGAACTTATGATGAATTTTTTTGTTGGTCAGACCGCCTCCTTTAGCAGAACCGTTACGGAAACAGATATTGTCATGTTCGCAGGAATAAGCGGAGATTATAATCCTGTTCATGTCGACAAGGAATTTGCTGGTGGCACTAGATTTGGTCAGCAGATTGCCCATGGTTTACTAACTACCTCCTTTCTTTCGAGGCTTCTTGGAATGGAGCTTCCTGGTCAAGGATCTGTTTATTTAGAGCAGTCGTTAAAGTTCAAAAAACCAGTATTTATTGGAGATACGGTAACAGTAAGTGCTGAAATTTTAGATATTGATCAAAAGAGAGGAATCATTCACCTTGAGACGATTTGCCGAAAACAAGATGACACGGTCGTATTAACAGGCGAGGCGAAGATGATGATGCCAAAAGAAGGAGCAAAGATATGATACAGATTGTACAAACAAGCACTTATTTTCCTCCTGGGATTGAAACAGCAAAAGATCTTGAAGAGAAAACAAGTATTCCTGAGCATGTAATAATAGAGAAATTTGGCCTTTATGAAAAACATGTAGCAGATTCATCTACGCATGCTTCTGATATGGCAATAAAGGCCGCGTTACCAATATTAGAAAAAATAGACCCGCTTGCAATTGATGTGATTATTTACTTTGGAAGTCCATTCAAAGATTATGGGGTTTGGTCAAGTGCACCTAAAATTCAATATGAATTAGGTGTCAAAAATGCATATGCGTTTGAAATTATGAATGTTAGTTCCTGTTTTCCAATTGCACTAAAAGTAGCGAAAGATATGTTGAATGCGGACAAAACGGTTAATCATATTTTACTTGTTGGCGGATGTAAGGAGTCTCAAATAATAGATTATGAAAATCCAAGATCGAGGTTTATGTTTAATTTTGCTGACGGTGGTGCTGCAGCACTTTTATCAAAAGATGATGGTAAATTCGAGATTTTGGAGTCTTCTATTTATACAGACGGTTCTTTCCATGATGATATTCGAGTCCCAGCTGGAGGATCTGCTCTACCTGCTTCACACGAGACAGTGGAAAATAATCTTCATTTCATCGATGTGAAAGATCCAGCAGATATGAAAGAACGACTTGACCCTGTTTCAGTATCAAATTTTATAAAGGTAGTAAAGGAATCCGTTGAAAAAAGCGGATACAACTTAAAAGATATTGATATGCTACTGCCCTTGCATACAAAAAAGTCCATGTTTAAACAAATAGTAGGCGGGCTTAATCTTCCAGAGGAAAAAGCTATATACCTCGATCACTATGGCCATATGTCTTCTCTAGATCCATTGATTGGATTGGATATAGCAGAATCAGAGAAAAAACTTAAAAAAGGCAATATAGTTGTTGCGGTTAGTGCAGGTACTGGATACACATGGGCAGCGACAACATTAAGAAAAATAAGAGATTAGGGGGAAAAGAAAGTGAAGACGTCTACAAACAAGTTAATTTACGTAGGTTTATTTGTTTTACTCATGCTGTTCATCTCTGGTTGTAACTCTGAAAATGATGAGAATACGGAAGTAGAAGCTGGTACAGTGGAAACTCAAGATAATAAACCTATCAAAATCGGCGTTCTCGCTTCTCTAACAGGTGGTCTTGAATCCTATGGAAAACAAAGCGTTCGAGGATTCGAGCTTGGGCTCGAGTATGCAACTGAAGGTAAAATGGAAGTCGAAGGTCGCAAGATTGAATTTATCGTAGAAGATACAGAAACTAAAGCAGAAGTTGCCGTTCAGAAAGCTACTAAATTATTAGAAGATGACGAAGTGGATTTCCTTGTAGGCTCTTCTAGTTCTGGAGATACACTCGCAGTTTTACCACTTGCCGAAGAATATGAAAAAATTATGGTAGTGGAACCTGCTGCTGCAGATAGTATTACAGGAGCGGAATTCAATAAATACATTTTCCGAACTGCACGTAACTCCTCTCAAGATGCTGTAGCCGGGGCTGCTGCCATTGTTAAAAAAGGTGTTAAAATTGCAACGCTTGCACCTGATTACTCCTTCGGTCAAGATGGAGTGGCTGCATTTAAAGAAGCAGCTATCAAACTAGGCGGAGATATTATTCACGAAGAATATGTAGATCCAGCAGCGACGGACTTTACTTCAAATATTCAAAAGATTATTGACCAAAAACCTGATTATTTATATGTTATCTGGGCAGGCTCAAATACGCCTTGGAACCAGATCATGGATATGAAAGTACAAGAAAAAGGAATCAAAATTTCAACTGGGATCGCGGACATTGCTACTCTACCTACTATGATACCTCTTGTTGGAATGGAAGGATTTACTGTTTATTACCATGAGTTGCCGGACAACGAAGTAAATAAATGGCTTGTGGAAGAACATAAAAAGAGACATAATGGCGACGTACCTGATCTCTTCACCCCCGGTGGTATGAGTGCAGCGTTAGCAATTGTAGAAGCATTGAAGAAAACAGAAGGCGATACTGATTCTGCTAAGCTTATTGAGACGATGGAAGGTATGAGCTTCGAATCACCAAAAGGAACAATGACATTCCGCCCAGAAGACCATCAAGCACTTCAATCGCTTTATGCAGTAAAACTGGAAAATAGAGAAGGATTGGACTATCCTGTGCCGGTATTAATCAGAGAGCTAACACCTGAAGAGACTGCTCCACCTATACGGAATAAATAATTCGTTAGACTATTAAATTCATAAAAAAAGAAGACTCCCACGCTTAAATGAAATCAAAGTGGGAGTCTTTCTAAATTATTGCTCTTCTAGTGCGTCTGGATAAATGATCGTGTCAAATACTTCCCCAGAGGCTTCATCTTGAATAGAGATTTCTACTTTGTATGCTTCTGCGTCTACCCCATTGAAAAGTTGGTAGTATGCTCCCACCATTCCTAATCCTAGAGCTGCAAAACCATCAAAACTATTTTCATATACGGCTTTATCCACAACTATTGTAAATGCTGACATGGAGTCATTGTATGTAATGTCTTTGATAGAAGCAAAATCTTCACTATTCTTCGTTTCTTCTACACTTTCCATTACGCTTTTTTTGATTTCGGCTAACATTTCTTTATGTTGAGATTTAGACATTTTGTATGTGACTGATCCGTCCTCATTTGCTATTGCTTCACCAAAGCCTTCTTCTTTCGCATTTGCCACAACTTGATTGATGTCTTCTCCTTCAAAAAAAGTTGCTGGTAACGTAACTTCCACATTGAATAGACCTTTATCCACATTAACTGATTGGCTTTCAGTTTCTTCAACATTGCTTTTTTCTGTTTCTGTTTCTTTCTCTTTTTCACTGCTTGTTTTTTCTTGACCACATGCTGATACGATAAAAACTAAAACGAATAATACTGATAATAACTTTTTCAAGACTTTATCTCCTATCTATTTTACTTAGTAGAGAAAAACACATTATCCCAATTTCCATCTTCGTAAACTACCTTGATTGGATCATTTACTTTCACTTGATTGATAATAAGTCCTTCTACAGTTCCTCCAACATAAACTTCACCATGGTATGCCGGCTCATGAACAACTGAAACCATTTCATAAGGAGAACCATCTTCACCTATAAAGTTAAAATCCCATCCATCAGCTAACCAAGCATAGTCTTCCGTTTCTGCTTCTTTCAATGTCGCTTTGACATTTAGCATGATATATTCATATCCTTCTGGAGGAGTTTCATTGAATTCATTTTGACCTTTTACAAAATCTAATACTTCTTGACCACGTTTTACATCAGTAATAGTGATATCTGCTTTCCCTGCGAATGAATTAGATTCATTGTCATAAATCACGATATCAACCGGCTGAGTTGTCCCTACTGGCACAGGATTTGATCTTTTCCCAAATGCCCCTTCTTCTATAGCATTTTCTTTCGATTCTTCTGTCGTTTTCACATCTTGCTCTACTTCTACATCCGAAGTTGTATTTTCTGGTTCTACAGCTTCTTCACCACATGCTGCTAATAGCATTGCTGATACAAAAGTTGTAAATAGTAATAATTTTTTCATAAAATTCTCCTACCTTAATCTATTAAAATATTGAAACACTCGTATAATTTTACCATATTTCCCATTCAATATTTATCCAATTTTTGGTCCTGTTGCCATTTTGTTTTACTATTGCTAACTAGAATCTTTATAATTAATAAGGTAACTTATATGTAAAGGGGTGTTTCTAGTATGAGAAATGCAATATTTGTAGCCTCATGGAGTGGCGGAAAAGATTCTGCTTTGGCTTATTATCGAGCATTACAATTAGGAATGGTACCAAAAAAGGTGTTGACAATGTTTGAAGAAGATGGAGAAATCTCTAAGTCGCATGCGCTTCCGTTAGAGGTAGTTCAAGCTCAAGTGAAACGACTCGGCGTGCCTATATTAACAAAAGCAGCTAGTTGGGGTACATATGAGAATCAGTTTATCAGCGCAATGGATGCTTGCCGGGAAGAAGGAATTACGCACGGGGTGTTTGGTGATATTGATTTAGAAGGACATTTAGAATGGGTGCAAAAGACGTGCACTAAGTCAGATATTGTAGCCGTACATCCGCTTTGGCAAATGTCGCGAAGAGCAGTTGTGGACGAGTTGCTAGCTGAAGGGTTTGAAGCTTGGATCGTTGTTGTAAATACGACGATGATGCCTGCTAAGTATGCCGGGAAAATATTAACAAGAGAGATTGTAGAGGAACTCGAACTCGCAGGCATCGATGCTTGTGGAGAAAACGGTGAGTTTCACACTGTTGTAGTGGATGGACCAATTTTTTCTTCGCGCATTCCGATTATGATTGGGGATCCTGTGGAGAATGGTAATTATATGTTTACTCCTGTGACGCTTGCAGAGTAGTCTGTTGGTTGGTCGTGTTCGAGGAAGCGTTTGTCGTGTTGGGCGGTCAGTTTGTCGCGTTCACGAGTGGTTTTGTCGCGTTCAGCTGCTCTTTTGTCTCGCTTAGGATTATTTATCCAAATAATCCTCCCTTAAATAAGAAAATGATTACATTTAAATTTTCAAAAGGGCTTTCCGTTAGTCGGAAAGCCCTTTTTCTTATTATCTAATAGCTTTTGCTGGAAAATAGCGTTTTTTCAATTGAGTTGACATAATTTCCAACACAACTGCTAGCAATAGAATCATATAGGTGATTAAACCAACTTCACGCATATCAAAATAGAATCCGGATGCCATGAACAGTTCAAAACCAATTCCTCCAGCTCCAGCTGCTGCTCCCATTGCGACAGCTACGGAGAAGTTAATCTCGAACCTTAGGAATGTCCAAGACAACAAATAAGTAAAAGTAGATGGTAAAACAGCATGTGTGACAATATGCCACCAATTAGCTCCAGTTGCCGTCAATGCTTCTAAAATGCCTTTATCGACTTCCTCAAATGCCTCTGAAAATGCTTTGACTAAGTAGGCAATAGAGTGAAATAGCATCCCTAGTACAGCTGCTTCGCTTCCTAATCCTGCAGCAATCGCGAAGATTAGAACCCATAAAACAGTCGGTACCGCACGAATAAAAGCTACGATAATTCGTACCGCCTTGGACACCCATGGATTGGATAGATTGATCGCAGCCATTAGCGCTAGAAAAAATGCGATTACTGCACCAAGAATTGTCGCTAGGAAAGCTAATCCAAGTGTAATCCCTACTTGATAAATGGCTTCACTCCAAGTGAAATGACTTAAAGCCGGCTCCAAGAACATTACTTTTAAATTATAAGCTGTTTCAGGGATAGCCTTTGATAACTCTAGTCCTGCATAATTGAAAAAGAAAAAAGCTAGTATTGTAAGAAGTGATAAACTAACGATTGTTCCAGTCATGACTTGCTCTACTTTATTGCCTGATTTAATCGAAATTTGACCATTTGCTCTCCGTTTTACGAAGGATGTAGTGGCCTCCATTATAAAATCACCTTCCGTATTCTGTTTGACATAAGTTCAATAATAATTACGGAGATGACGATAGCGAAAGTAACTAGTGCTACTGCATTATAGTTAAGCGTCTTATAATACAAGTCAAAGGAATATCCAATCCCCGTTCCTGTTAAAATGCCAACTAGTGTGGCGCTTCGGATATTCGTTTCAATCATAAACAAAATCCAACTGATCATTTGAGGTAGACATTGAGGAATAACCGCTTTGAAGACAATCTGAAAATAAGTAGAACCTGTAGCTCGGAGCGCCTCTACCGCACTATGACTTGCTTCATCTATCGTTTCAATAAATGCTCTCGTTAGAAAGCCTAATGACCCTACAAATAATGCTAAATATCCTGTCATCGAATTCTGGCCAAAAGATAGAAGGAGTATTAATGCCCACGCAACTACAGGAATATTTCGTGCAACAGAAGCAACTAGTCGTGCGAATACGCCTAGTACACTACTAGTACCAGTCGTTTTAGAGCCCATTAACCCTAAGAACAACGAAAAGACTGTTGCTGTTGTTGTTGCTGCAATAGACATAAGAATTGTCTCGGCTAATTTCTCTAATATCTTCGGCAATCTTTCCAGCGTTTCCGGTGTTATATACAAATTGGAAAATATCCATGTAATGGCATTGGGTAAAGTTGCAATCCCATGTATGATGTTAAAATTTGTAATGTCAGATGCTAAATACGTAAATACGATAATAATCGCTACCCAAATAATTGTTTGCCATTTTCGCTGGCTCCGCATTGCTTTTTCATTCACGTTTAGTTGCCCCTTACACAGAGACTAGCTTTCTAGCCTCTACCGTTTTTGTCCCATAAATTTCATCTGTATGAGCAGAAGTAAGCATAAAGCTCGGACCGTCAAATACGACGTTGCCTTTACTTAAGCCAATAATTCGATCGGAATAACTACATGCGATTTCCACTTGATGGAGATTTACGATACACGCAATATTTAGTTCCTTCGTAATCGATTTTAAGTAGTCCATAATGACTTCAGAAGAATTTGGATCTAGTGAAGCGATTGGTTCATCACAGAGCACCACTTTTGGTTCTTGAATTAGAGAACGAGCAATACCAACTCGTTGCTGTTGTCCTCCACTCAACTGATCGCATCTTTTATACGCATGATCTGCAATACCTAACTTTTCTAATAGATAAAATGCTTGCTCTTTTTCGAGCTCCGTAAATCGGTTAAATACACCTTGTAGCGTTGTTTTATATCCTAAACGACCATGTAAAACATTTTCAATAACGGATAATCGTGGCACGAGGTTATAGTGTTGGAAAATCATTCCGATATTTGTGCGCATTTTACGTAATTCTTTTTTGTTCAAACTACCCACATCGTGACCGTCAAAAATGACTTTTCCTTCATCGATTTCAACCATTCGATTGATGCATCGTAAAAGTGTCGATTTTCCTGCTCCAGATAGACCGATAATCGAAACAAATTCTCCAGCTTCAACATCAAAACTAACATCCTTTAATACTCTCGTTTGTGCATTATAAGATTTACCTAGGTTTCTCACTTCAACTAATGTCACGCTTTTACCTCCTTTTTGTAAATTAGAGCATGCACGTTAATACATGCATGCTCTATTTGTTCAAAAGTATCGTTTAATTATTTGGAAAGCTCACGTATTGGATCGAACCATGCATCTTCCACTTCTGCGAATCTCTCATTTTCTGTTTTGAAAAATAATCCTGGTTTTCCAGAATCTTTTGGTACAAAGATTTTTTCATTGTTTGCAATTTCATCAGAAGAGAATAATTCTTTTAATTTATCATAATCTTCTTGACCTAGTGCTTCTAAATTTGCTGCGAATGGTGCGTTTAATACTGGTGTCACTGACATTAAGATAAATTCTTTTCCAGTTACTGTGTTGAAAGGTTCCGCTGCATCGTCTTTTACTTTGTAAACAGATCCTACTTTATTATCTTCTCCTTCAATAACTTCTACATAGTTTCCTACGCAAGTGTCACAGAAAGCCGCTACCTCTGAGTTGTTGCTTAGTAAGTTAACCGCCGAACCTTGGTGTGAATTTCCGAATAATACTTGTGAGAAAAGCGGTCCGCCTTCCATTAGATCTTCTGCAACTAAATCTTCAAAGCCTGATTTTTCTGCATAATATCCGATAATCGATGAAGTTGGAACGACAAATCCTGATGTTGAACTATTCGAAACGAATGACATACTTTTTTGTTCTAATGTATCTAATGAAAATTCTCCATCAACTTTAAAGTCATCTTGTGCATCTACATTTACCGCTAACCAGCTATGGTATAGTGCATCATCTAATGTGCCTGATTTACCAGTAGGTACAACTAAAGGTTGAATCGAATCATTTCCATTTTTCGCCTCGATATATCCTTGTGCTCCCATAAAAGCAAGATCCGCATTATTATTGATCAATGTTTCAATAGCAATCGCATAATCTGTTGTTAATTGGTGTTCTACTGTTTTGCCTGTTGCTTCTTCAATTACTCGACCGATTTCATCACGTGACGATTTCATATCTGTCCCAGATTCATTTGGGTACCAAGCAATTTTAATAACGTCATCCACTTTTGCATCTTTAGCTCCAGCTGTTCCTTCTGAGCATGCTGATAATAATAGAGCAACTACTAAAAATAGGCTAATTCCAAACCAACTTTTCTTCATTACTAATTCTCCTTTTCGCTAAATAAAATGGCAGTGCAATGTTGTTAGCTCACCTTACTTTAATATTGAACCATATTACTTTTTACAATTGTGGGAATTTACAGTAACTTTATAAAGTATTAACCTTATTTACACCAACTTTTTATTACTTTAAGAAGACTTGATGGACTAGTAATCTCACCAAGTTCGACGGTCGCACCATATGTGCCATGAAAGTCCGAGCCACCTGTCATAACCAGTCCATATTGCTTGGCTAAAGACTCTACCTTTTGATGATCGCTAGCAGTATGATCCAAATGATTTCGCTCGATTCCCCCTAATCCATGCGGCACAAGCTCCGGAATCAAATCATACGAATCTAACTGACCTGGGTGTGCCACGACAGCAAGTCCCCCGTCTGCGACAATTGCTTTCACAGCATCAAATACATCAATGTATACAATGTCTCCTGATGCTACCCCATCTCCTTTAAATAAGCTTTTATACAATTGCTTGTATGCATGAGATGTATAGTCGGCTTCTGTTAAATGACGCATAATATGCTGTTTGTAAACCGTCTCCGAAGGTTTTGCTGTTTCTATGATTTGTTTGATATCTAGTTCATATCCTGAGGTTTGGATTTGTTTTATTTGCCAAAGAGAATGAACTTGGCGTCGTTTGAGTAACTCGTCGCAAACAGATCTAATATGTACTGCATCTGCGTTATAGTTATAGCCGAGTATATGTACTTTACGATCTCTTTTAAAGTCATACGCAGAGATTTCAATACCTGGAATAACCTCTATATGGTATTTTTCACCGAGCATAATCACCTCAGGTAGTCCTTTAACTGTATCGTGGTCGACAAAACTAATTTGTGTTACACCGCGCTCCTTTGCAAGCTTCATCACCGTTTCGACCGTCTCAGATCCGTCTGAGTAGCTACTATGAACATGTAAATCAGCTTTCATGAATTACTACTTCTTTCGTTATCGTCAGTTGCCTTGTTTGCATGTCGTAAACTTTGTCGCATAAACCATCCATAAATTCGATATCATGAAAAATCCCAACTAAAGTGGTGCCTTGTTTTTTTAATTTCTCAATGATTTCTCGAACTTTTATTTTGGATTGTTGGTCTAGGCTTGCGGTTGGTTCATCTAGTAGTAATAATCTAGGCTTTTTAACAGTCGCCATCGCGATATTCAATCGCAGTTTTTCTCCACCGGAAAATGTATTGGGATAGCTGTCCCATAGTTTTGGATCTAACTCAAAATGAGCTAGAGCTTTTTCTGCTTCTTTGAGTGCAACTGCTTCCGACTCGCCCATTTCTAGTAATGCGTTCGTTACGAGCTGGCGGCATGTCGTTCTCGGCATCACACTTAAAAACTGTGACACATAGCCAATTTCATATTTTCTCAAATACAACATTTGCCTTTCAGAGATTTGTGCCAAATCAGTTTCCCCAAAGCGTTCGGAGTCGTACATAATTTTCCCTTCATCAGGTAAGTACGTTCGATAAATACTCTTTAGTATGGTGGACTTTCCACTACCACTCTTACCGACAATTCCTATGAATTCTCCTGCTTCCAACGAAAGATTGATATTTTGGATAGCAGGCATCGTTTTTCCTAAATGATGAATGGTGAAACGCTTGCCAAAATCCACTATTTCTAGCATCGCCATATGGCTATCTCCTCATTTCATTATTTAATCCGGTAATTGGTTGTTGTTATTAAAACACCGTTGACCATCGTTGCAGTCAACATCGGATAGCCATCTTCCATTCTTTCAATGACAAGTATGTCTGCTTTTTTACCAACTTTTATCGAACCTAGCTCTTCGTCCATGCGTACAGCTTTCGCTGGATTAAGCGTAACCATCATGAACATTTTGTGTAGATCATTTCCGTACTTTTCATGTAAATCAAAGATGGCGTGAAGTAGCGCTGCAGGATAGTAATCACTACAAAGAATATCAACACAATCATGCGCAATGGCTTCTGCTGCTGATAAGTTTCCAGAGTGTGATCCACCAAGTAACACATTTGGTGCACCAGCAATTGTATGTAAACCGATTTCTTTTGCCTTTTTAGCAACTTCTAGCGTGATAGGAAACTCACTAATAGTCGTTCCAAACGATCGCACTAGCTCTAACTTTTTAATATCGTCATCGTCATGCGATGCAACTGCAATTCCCTTAGATAAAGCAATATCCGCGACTTCCTTAATCTTTTCAATTGTTAAAAACTCTGTGCTTTGTCGTTCTGCAATGAGTACATTTACATCATCATCGGAAATGTTTCGGTATCCCTTTAATGTTTCGCGGTACACTTCTAAATTACGATATTGTCCTTGACCAGGTGTATGATCCATAAAGGATAGTAAATGTACTTTACCATCTTCGATATTTTGGACAAGACTATCTACTTCATCGATATTGTCTATTTCAAAACGGGCATGTAAACGGTGGCGTATTAAATGCAATTCATGATGCGTCGCATCTATCGCATCTACCATTCGTTGAATATTTTTCGGATTTCGCATCGGTTTATGAGTAAATACGTCTTCTTTGTAAAAAGAAAGGGAATGGAACATCGTCGTAATTCCGTGGCTGATCAATATCTTCTCAGCTTCTCTTAAACTAATATTGAAATCCATCATACTAGTCGGCCTAGGTGAAGCAACCGTTTCGATATAATCTGAATGAATATCGATAAAACCTGGTGAAATATATCCACCTTTTGCATCGATTAGCTCAGCATTTGGATAATTTATTATGTTTGCTTCCGGGATAATCGATTCGATGATCTCTCCCACAACAACGACAGCTTTTCCTTCGATAATTCCCTCTTCTGTTATAACTTTTCCATTATGAATAATATACAAAGTGGTCGTTCCTCCTATAGTAATGAGTAGACTAATTGTTGCGTGTACTCATGTTGTGGGTCTTCTAACACTTGATCTGTTAAACCTTCTTCGATAATTTTTCCGTTTAGTAAAACAATGGTCCGGTCTGCGAGCATACGTATGACAGCTAAATCATGTGATACGACAATCATGCTAATCCCTAAATCACGTTGGATTACTTTGATTAAATCGAGTACATTTGCTTGTACAGATAAATCGAGTCCTGTCGTTACTTCGTCTAAAAATAGGATTGGTGGATTGTTTGATAATGCTTTCGCAATTTGAACACGTTGCTGCATCCCACCAGAGAAGTTTCTCGGTTCTTCCTTCATACGATGTAACGGGATATGCACATTTTCTAGCAGCTTTTTACTAGTTGCTTCCATTTGTCCAACATTTCGGTTTCCCGCTGCAATTAGTTTCTCGGCGATATTACCGACAGAAGAAAAATTCATTTTCAAACCGTGCACTGGATTTTGATAAACCATGCCATAAACATGATTTCGGATGGAACGCTTTTTCTGAGCGGACAGTTCAAATACATTGTTGCTCACCAATTCGGGGGTGTTGATAAAAGCTTCCCCCGACGACACTTCGTTGTCGAAGTACAAACATTGCATCATCGTCGATTTTCCACTTCCACTTTCTCCGACAATCCCCAAAATCTCTCCTGGATACAAGTCGAAGGAAATATCTTGGCAAGCATACACGGTGCCACAATTTTTACAGAAGTTTTTCTCTAGTTTTCGAGTTTCTACTTCCGCACATTCCATGCATCCCGTTCCAAATTGTTTGCGTAAGTTTCGTACTTGTAATATTGGCTCTTCAAGCATAGCTTGTTTGCACCTCCGCTTCTGCTTTCTTATTCAACTGCTCTATACAGTAGCTTGTATCATTACATTGATGAATCGTTTCTCCTGTTTCCGGGTCGATTAATTCATCTAAAAAGACATCTGTTGAACCACATAAGTGACAATGCTTACCTTCGAAAACTTCTACCGAAAAAGGATAATCCTCAAAAGCAAGTGATTCTACATTTGTATAAGGTGGTACTGCATATATTTTCTTTTCTCTCCCTGCTCCCAGTAGTATTAAAGCTTCCGATTGGTGCAATTTGGAGTTATCAAATCGCGGTATCGGACTAGGAGCCATTACATACCGGCCATTTACGTAAACTGGATGATCTGCTGAAGTAGCTGTCTTGCCGTATTTCATAATTTGTTCGAATAACATGAGCCACACGCCGCTATAATCATCTTCTGCATGCATTCTCTTTGTCATATATTCGCTCGCTTCCACTTTGCGTAGTGGTTCCGGCATTGGAACTTGCAGGACGATAATTTGATCTTCCGTTAGCGCCACTTCAGGTATACGGTGCCTCGATTGGATAACACTCGCTTTATTCGTTTGTTCAGTTAGCTCAACACCCGTTGTTTCATGAACTAATTTTTTTATGCTAACAGCATTCACCGATTCATCTGCACCTTGGTCAATCACTTTCAGCACATCGGATTTTCCGATAATGGAAAGTGTAATTTGCAAACCACCTGTCCCCCAACCTCTTGCAATAGGCATTTCTCTAGAAGCAAACGGCACTTGATAGCCAGGAATCGCAACAGCCTTCATAATCGCACGGCGAATTTCTTTTTTAGAACCTTCATCGAAAAAAGCAAAATGCGTATTAGTTTTCAACTTCCTGCACCTCTTTCTTCACTTGGCGTACACTGTCCAGCCTGGATTGGAACGTCACATAATGTGGTAATTTCAAGTGGGAAATAAACCCTGTCGACTCCACAGAATCGATGTGCAATAAAACAAATTCCTCATCATGTGTAGGAAAATCAGCTTCTGGATGCTCAAGACATTGATCAAGAATACTCATCGCAATCGCCTTCGTTTCATTTTGCCCGTAGCAAATGCCGTAGCCAATTTCAAATTGTAGTTCATATTCATTGTTGGCATTTTTCACTTGTGTCGGGACAAATGACTCCACTTCTGTTACTTTAATGTCCCCGATATAAAAGTCTTCATCTGTATCGTGTTCCATTTCATTTGGATGCCCTACATAAATAGGAACAGCACCAACACGCACTTCGCCGACGTTCGGATGCACTTGCCCGTATCCTCTTAAAGAAGCATATCCAAGAGATGTGACAGCTCCCGTTTGCCCACGTGTCAATACTTGTAGTCTCTCACTTCTAGTAGAAGGAAATTGTAAACTTTGTTTGGTAATGTCTTTAGGCGCCGTGTTATTTTCCTCGTATTTCTCAAACAGCCCTTCTTCGCGTAAATAATCTACTACTTTAGGGAAATATTTCACTTCATCAAAAGTTTCTACTTGCTGCAATTCCATTTGGTAGTTGTTTAGCCACTGTTGGATGCTTTCTGAACTTTCACCTATCAAATCAAAATCTAATAATCGATGCGTATAATCATGAGTCGCACCTAATAGTTGACCACCTGGGATATCTTTAAAGCTTGCGGAAATGCGACGCTCGACTAGCATAGCCTCGGGTTCCACTGTCTTACTGTAATAAGGTCGAGGCAGTGTAGATCGATGCGCACGCATAAGGAAAACCGCTTCCTCCATACTACCTTCCGCTTGTTTAATCGCTAGCGCAGCTAAGAAAGGTGAATATAAGCTACTTTCGGACATTACTTGATCAATCATTCCACGCATCGTGGACATAATTGTATGGATCTCTATTGTTTCATTCCCTTTTAAACGCTCGTATTTTAAACGCTTAATAGAGGCATCAATTGCTTGTGTACCACCTTTTACTGGAACGTAACCCATTAGCTCACCCCCGTAATTTCCACTGTAGTTGTACGAGGAATACAGACAACTTGGGCATTCTCATCTGTGATAATTAAGTCGATGCCTAGTGGATATTCCTTTGTTCGTTCGTTTCTTGCTTGCCACAATGATGAGCTTAAACTTGTATGTAGCCTAGCTTCATGTTGTATACCAGGACCTGTTAATGTTAGTTCGCCCGAATTAGATAAGGTTGAACTTTCAATAATCCATATCGAAGAATGTTGTGGATCAATGAGCGTGCCATTTTTACACTCCGCAAAAGCATGTTGAATGGACTCTTCTGTATCTTCCTGAAGAATAATGATAAAATCCGCTTCGTTAATCGGTGCATATTTTGAGGATGTATATGCCGAAATTTTATCTATTAAGCTTTGTTGCTCTGTTGAAAGAATATGAAATGTCACTTCCGCATCCAAAAATGTCATCGCACTTAAGAACGTTGCATGAAAGCACGAAAGGTTAAAATCTACTTTTTTCGCGTTATCAGCTAGCGAAGAAATTGTGCCTGGTCGTGACATACTATGCAATACTTTTCTGTACACTTGCTGCAAATCATGTACTTGATCGATAGCCATACTATCCCTCCTTATTTCGTTAAATTTCCATCGTTTCAAAGTTAACTTTCGTTTTGAAAAGCTCTGCTTGTTTTTTCGCATGTTCTTTTATGATTTGTTTTTCTGCTTCAATTAGCTGATTTCGCCAAGTGATTGTTTCTGGTAATTTTGCTTTATATGCTGCATCGATTATTGCGAGGTGTTTGGCAAGTTCATCTTCCATGCCTACAACGATTCCTAATCCGATGCAATTATTTATCTCTACTTTTGCTTCTGTTATAAGGACTTCTCCTATATAAAATAAAGATTTTTTAGCAGATTCACGCATTTTAATCATCGTTAATCCATATTGCGGTGCTAAAATTTCTTTGCATTCATATGCATCTATTATTGTTTCCGCTAGCTCTTGCGCTAACTGGCCATTTTCTTGAATGAGAATTTCAGTTCTTCTTCTTCTTTTCATACGGTTGAATCCTCCTTTGCAAGTTCATCTTAACTTGTCGCCAAGTTGCTGTGTTTTAAGGTATCGTAAATGTTTGTAAATTTTCTTAATAATTGGACTCGTTGGGTTGGCTTGCTCGGACTTCTTCCCGATGAAAAAAACCTTTAATAATCGATAGTTCATGCACAAATAGGAATAATGCGCACTAATAATTTTCCGCTTGAATTTCCGCTGCAGGGCGGACGCTTTCCGCGGGCATGGCTTCAGCCTCCTCAGGCCAACAGGATGTTGGTCACGAAGGCGTTGCCACACGAGGTGGCGTTCTTAGCCTTTGTTCCTTTATGCGCTCCTGCGGGGTCTTCAGCTCATGCACCTGCCGCTTTGCTTTCGGTGCAGAAAACATCTGCTATTCCCGCTGGAGTCGCCGCGCGAAATCCAGTAAATGGCTGAACGAGACAAAATGCACTGTGAACGCGACAAACTAGCCTTCGAACACGACAAAGCCCATCTCGAAAGCGACAAATTGGCTTCCGAACACGACAAACTTTCTCCTGTGACGCATTATTCCTATATTGTTTTTGAAGAAGTTATACATTTCCTGAAACAATAAAAAAACAGGTAAAGGACAATCTCATCCTTTACCTGTTGCTTTTTGGTCAATCCATTGTAATATCATATTTAAATTTATCACTACGATACAGTATTTTTGTATGTTCAAGTACTTCATTTGAAGCTACATCGATACATTCACTCTCCACGACGATAAGCGGTATCATGCTTTTACAAAATAATAGTTGCTGTTCCTCGGAAGTTGGAAACGTAATGCTTAGCAAGCTTTTCTGACTGGCAAATTCCTTGTAGCCAAGCTTACGATAGTAAGCGAACATCGATTTAATTTTTGGACCATCTTTCTCAATTTCTCCGAACATCTTATCACTTACATAGGAATAGTGAATGGCTATTGGTTCTCCGTTGATATAACGAATTCGCCCTATTTTATAGACACTATCCTCTTTGTTTGCATTTATTTTATTAAAGAGTTGTTCGTTATACGCTATCATTTCACAGAGAATATTCTCCGTTTTCAAATCATATCCTGCTTCCTTCATTTTATCTGTAAAGCTTGTTTTACCTGTTAAATGTAACTGAATTTGAGTGGATGCTTCTTTTAAATAGCGTCCTTTTCCTTGAATGGAGTATATATATCCTCGTTCCTCTAATTTTGTCAGTGCGTTTCTTACCGTCATTCTCGGCACTTTATATTTGGCGGCGAGTTCGTTTTCGGAAGGTATTTTTTCTCCGTGCTTCATTGTTTTGGAGACTATTTGCTGCATGACATCGTCAATAATTTGTGTTTCCATATCCACTGAAATAGGGAGCCCCCCTTGCATTTGAATCGTTTATTTTTTTGCTTATTGGTATTATAACTTAACTCTCGCACCAATAAAGGATAAATAGTCATGAATAGACTATTCACACAGTGATGACAACCTTACCTTGAGAGTGACCTTGTTCAAAATATTTGAGAGCTTCGGGAACTTCACTCAACTTATAACTTCTATCAATAACAGGTTTTACTTTGCCGGCTTCAATAAGTGCTTTTATAAAAACTAAATCTTTTTGGTTTGATCTTTGTAAAAAACTACCTATTCTCTTACTCCCTGTCATTGAAATCCATGGCCCTTGCAACATGGCTTGGAATAATTGAGACCCAGAACCTCCAACGTGAACAAAAATTCCATGGGGATTCAATGCACGTTTATAAACTGATATCGGATTGTTTCCATTTACTCCAAGAATAAGATCATAACGCTCCTTTAATTTAGCAAAATCCTCCTTCTTATAATCGATAACGAAATCTGCACCACTCGATTTTGCTAGACTTATATTTCTCGTACTACACACAGCGGTTACTTCTGCTCCGAACGTTTTAGCGATCTGTACCGCAAAATTCCCCACACCACCAGAGGCACCATAAATAAGAACCTTTTTTCCTGATTGAACCTTGCCTTTATCCCTAAGACTCTGTAGGGCCGTAGCGGCTGCCATTGGAACGGCTGCAGCTTCCTCAAAGGATAGATTGACAGGTTTTAAAGCTAATACATTTTCGGGAACAGAAACATATTCGGCAAAACCACCCCAACCACAACGGGACAAGTCCCCGAACACTTCATCTCCTGGCTGAAAATCCTTAACATCTTTGCCAACTGAATCAACCCGTCCTGCTATGTCGCCTCCGGGTATTGAGTATTTTGGTTTTAAAAGTCCGAACGCGAGGCGAGCTAAGAACGGTTCCCCTTTCAAAAGAACCAGGTTCCCATAATTCACGGATGCCGCATGAATTTTTACTAGTACTTCATTGTCCTTAAGATTTGGGTTTTCTACCTCTTTTAGTTCTAGAGTATCAGGTGTACCATATTTATTAGAAACTATAGCTTTTATAAACATTCCTCCTAATGTATTTTGGCTTACTTTCCAATAAACGCTTGAAACTATTACGACAGAACCATACTAATACCCCTTCTAGTAACACGACTAAAATGGCTAAAGGAAGCAACTCGGAGTCTACAAAAAGATGACATGCTAATATATTGACGATAATACTCGCCAAAACAACTAAAACAAGTGGAACGAACCTGCAAATTATTAATACCTGCCCCTAAAAAAATGATACCTAACAATAGCTCTGCAATTCGAATAAATATATTCAAATATACTCCCCAATATTGGAATTCTAGTTTGTCAGTGATATTCGTCATTAGGATTTTCATTGATTTATCTATACTTTATTAAAAAAATAACCCCAATATGAATTGATGAAGCAGTTTGCTCCTTACTTCCGATTGCCCCTTTAAATGTTACCTTTCTTATTAACTGTACGAAGAAAAATACTTAATTATCATTCTTCGATTGTGTACATTAATATCATTTCAACCAATACAACTACTCCAAATATAGCCGCCAGCTTGCTCTTTCCCGAAAAATATAGGGCTGCAGTAGCTAAAGCAAAAACTATCAGCTGTAAAATAATTCGTAACGAAGTGGACACAGGAAAAGAGGCTTTTGGGGCAATGAATGTCCCCCAAAACACGGCGATCAGAAGTGGAGTTCCTAACCCAAACAAAAGCTTTATAAACCAGCCACGATCCATATGAAATCCCCAGTAGGAAAACGCTGTTAGTGCACATAATTCCATTAGAAAAAATAGACCAAATACCGTATATTGAACAATCAGCACGATTAAATTCCCCCGAATTTTTTCTCTGTTTTTCGAACGTATTCTTCTAACTGGTCCACGGGATGGAACACTGAGTTCCCATGGCAAACTTCCAATCTTTTTGGTTTTAATTGCCCTACAATGGCAGCACTTTTTACTGCTTTAGCCATTTCAGCAGTAAACATAGGCGGATGCAATTTCCCTTTTTTCGAGTTAAATAGGTCACCCGCTAGCAGCACTTGATCCTTCTCATGATAATAGACAACATGGCCTGGGGAATGACCCGGTGTTAGAAATGGTGTAAGTCCGCCTACAGATTTTAAGTTCCCAAACTCATCTTCTGAGAGGGGCTCGGTTAACTGTTTAGGCAAGTTGTATTCCAGTTTCTTTCGTTTAGGATAAAGAAGTTCTCCTTCCAAATATGGAATTTCAATTCGATGCGCGTATACCGGCACTTCATTTTCAGTCAATATCGATTTTACCGCTCCAACATGATCTACATGACCGTGGGTTAGTAGAATTCGCTTGAAAGGTCCGGCATTCAATTGTTTAATAAATTTCATTATTTCTTTTGCCATCATCTGCATCCCTGCATCCACTAATGTGACCCCTTCTTCATCCACAACGACCCACACATGAATTGGTACGAACATCCACGTTTTCAAACTCCAAATATGTTCAGAAATCTTCTCCGCTTTCATCTTCATGTCCCCTTTATGTTAATTTTTCTTTAAAACCTAATAAAAGAATTTCAATAGCAAGGTCAAACGTTGGCGTCAATCTATCCATTAAAACGTCAAGCGGTTCATGTTGATACGAGTAAGTACTTAAAATACCATTCAACTGATAATAATAAATCCGAGAAAAGGTCAATAATCGTTCATCATTTGGAATAGAAAGACACTCTTGAACAACTAGCTTCATAAGTGAAAAAATTTCCAATCGAAGTTTGTTGATTTCCAGTTCTGGCACTTCTTCATCCACTCTTGAAGATTTTGCGTTGAAAAAAATATCGTACATATTGCGATTGTTTAAGCAAAAGTAAATATATTCACGACTAATTTCTTTTAATCTGTCTTCTGCTGATAATGTATTTACCTTTGAAATTTGTTGCAACTTTCCATGTAATTCTTCCAAGGAAGGCATCGAAAGTTGGTGTAGCAGCGCATCCTTATCTTTAAAATAAAGATAAATGGTAGTATGCGAACAACCCGCATCCTTTGCAATTTCTCGTATCGTTACAGTATCGTATCCTTTTTTAGCAAATAACTTTCCAGCGGATTGTAAAATCTGTTTTTTAGTTTCTTCCGAACGTAATCCCTGTTTACTTTTCATATAATCCCATCTCTCTACAAAACTAACCACTGGTTATAATATAACCAGTGGTTAGTTTTGTGTCAATTTATGTAGTAGAAGAGTAATTCCCACGATTTCTGATTTTCTTAAAACTAATTAGAATAAAAATCTATTAAAAAGGCTAAGAACGAAGCTATTCTTCAAAGCTTCTTCCTTAGCAATAATTTTATATAAAGTGGACACTGGCACTAAATGGCTTCTTCAAAGATGATTCGATATGACTTGTTTCAACTTCTCCTGTAAATACTTGCATTGTGATGGAAAGTCTAATATGACTCGCATCCATTTCCAGTGCTTCTGCAAGAAAACCTCCAAACGGTTCATTGATCTTAATCTTTTTCACTGGTGCAACATCTGTGTATTTTTTCATCTGACTCTCGGATGTAAGTCGTATACACAGTTAAATAAAGGAGTCCACTTGTTGATCGATATTCCCTCCGTAGACTTCCACTTCGCTTCTCATCATTTCTCCTGCGACATACACTGACTTTTCAAGTTTTGTATCTACTTTGGCTCCACCTACTCCAAAGCTTGCCAATACTTTATTAAAAAAGACATCTGTAGCTCACCCTTGTTAACTTACTGATTAATATACGAAAGTCGCAAATCAAAGGTTTCAGTGAAAATTTACTATCTATCTTGATGCTGCATTGTACAGTTAGAAAAATAAACCTGGCGCTTCCGATATTACCTCCAAGGACCAAGCTGTAAAAATATGAATGTCTTTAAAAATTGGAAGCAATCAACTTAGTACCTCAAGCGACCAAATTACCCTGAAGGCAACTAGTTCTCCTTGGGACGAACACTTTTATGAGGTAGTTCTTAACGGTATGGAATATGGGATATTTTAATAGGAACGGTTGGGTATCCAACGTTTTTCAAATAATAGTTAAGGCTTCTTGCGGTGAACTCATTTGTTCCAGAAGGTCCTATAGTTATTTGGTTGATTGGGAGTTTGTTATCATTATGCGTCACTTTGTTATGTGTTAACAATTCGATATACGGCAAAATAATATTATCGCGGGCACGAAATTTTAGTTCGTGCTGATAGGGCATACTTTTGGAGTTTGTTACGATGATTCGCCATTCTTTTTCTTCAGAAAACGTAGAATGCTTAAAGAGAGGTAAGAAGTACCCGATTGTTCTTGCTACTTCTTTTGGTGTATATGAAGGTTTGTCGGCATTCATTTCAATACTAGCTAATGCGACATCGATTATGCGATGAATAATTTGCTGTTGTAATTGGTGGTTGTAAATGACTTTTCGTGGAAAAAAGTTTTCTTCGCTTAGATGAAAAGAGACGTCAAAAAGAGCAGCATAGTCAAAACCAATCGATACACCATATTTGCTACGACTATATCCCCTCCATTGACTAAGTAGATCTTCACTTTCACAAAAAGATACGACAAAAATGTCCGTATCTTGTTCTTCTAAAATTGTAAATACTTCCTCCAAATAGGAACGTTTTGGATTTTCTTTTAGGAATTCTTGTATTAAATTTTGTACAATTGCTTCACATATTTCCAAGCCGTGGCTATATTCTTTGGAATCATTCATAAATTTTATATGGGAAGCCCAAAATGTCTTGTTGCTAATTATCCCTTGGGCTCCTTCTAGATCCGTGTAATGATACAATGCTGTAATATCTTTCGTAAAATGCGATTTGAACTCTTTACTAATGAATAGAATAAGTGATTTAGAATCGACTTCAAGATGATTGTTCATTTCTGAATAAAAAAGTTCATTCGACATCTTTATTCCTCCACTCTTTTAGTTCCTCTGGCTTCATCGGCTTCGCAAAATAATAGCCTTGGATAACTGGATCTTTACATGTAGCAACTAAAAACTCTACTTGTTCCTTTGTTTCGACCCCTTCAAATACAATGCTTAAGTCCAAAGACTCTCCAAGCCTTATTATCGCTTGAATAATGGAAGAATCCTTTTTAGAATGTGGTATTTCATCTATAAACGACTTATCTATTTTAAGCGTAGATATTGGCATCTGCTTTAAATAGGATAAAGAGGAGACACCCGTTCCGAAATCGTCTAATGCTACAGAAAATCCTTCTTCGCGAAAAATACTCACCGCTCGCATCGCTTCCGCAATATTTTTTACGAAACTCGTTTCTGTAATCTCTAGCTCTAATTGTGCTGGTTTTATATCATAATCGTTCAATGTACGTTTTAATACTTTTAGTAACCGTGGAGAAATAATATACTGACCTGGTATATTAATCGCTACTTGCCCAATAGGGATTCCCTCGACGCTCCAAATGGAGATTTGACGACAGACAAGTTTAATAATCCAATCCGTTACATCCATCATTCGATCATGATCTTCTAAAATAGGAATAAATACACCCGGGGAAAGCATTCCATAAACAGGATGATTCCACCTTAGTAATGTTTCTACTCCCATTATTTCATTCGTTGGCATACTAACTTTAGGTTGAAATACAAGATAAAGTTCGCCTTTATACATTGCACTTAATACATCATCTGCAATTTCTCTTTCAAACGTATATGTATGAATAGATGGATCATACGTAACTACCTCGTGAGTGTATTGAACGGACCGATGATTTAAAACACTTAGCGCATTTGCATAAATACTCGATGCTTCGTCATAATTATATGCCTTAGAAATTGCACATACCGCTTGAATCATCACTTCCTGATTACGAATAGAAAATGGCTGGCGAAGTAATTCCGCTACTTTCTCCATCTCTTCTTGCATTTGCTTTTCCTCATACATATCCCTTGTCAAAAAAGCAAAACGATTGCCTTCTATTCGGTATAAGTCCATCTTATTGGAAGTGGAGGACTCTAACATATTCGCCACCCATTGGATAACCTCGTCACCAAACTTGTAATCATATTCTCTATTCACTTTTTCTAAGTCATGTAAATGCCAAATAGCTAAATGCTCTGGAAATACTGGCTTGCCTAACTTTTGCTCAAATAAACGACGATTCGGTAATTTAGTTAACACATCAAAATAATTGGCTCGGTATTCTACATAACGATCTACCAAGCTGGAAAAAAGTAAAGTTCCAAGTAAAATAATCATACCAATCGTTACACTTACTGCGACCCCACTCATGTCCATCATATGCATTTGCTGCGGGTCGAGTGTAAAATCATTCGGAACGTAAAATGTAATAGCCGCCATTCCTGTGTAATGCATACTGGAAACTGCAAGTCCCATAACGATAGCAGTTATTAACTGGATAACTCGATTCACTAAAAAACGATGAAAACTAGAAAATATATATATCGCTATAACAGAGACAATTATTGCAATGGCAATAGATGCTACAAACAAACCTTTATCATAAGCATATTGAAGATCCATTTGCATAGCGTACATTCCTATATAATGCATCGAAGATATGCCTACTCCCATTACAGTACCAACAAATATATATGTCCAATAAGTTCTTTTTGAACGACTAGCAATATAAAATGCCAAAAAAGACGCTAACATCGCAGGTATAACAGACACAACCGTTAATAATTTGTGGAACTGCATTTCAACTGGCAATGAATAAGCACTCATCCCTATAAAATGCATGGACCATATTCCAAAACCCATTGCAATAGAAGCTAATATTAACCAAATATTTCGATGAATAAAACCATTTTTTTGCGCTCGCTCATTCATAGATATTGCTGTATAAGAAGCAACTGTCGCTATAATAACCGACAATAAGACAAGTGGAAAGGAATAACTTCCATGTAATTCGATAAATTGTTCTCCGGAAGGAGTAGTGAACATATTGGTCACTCTTTTCTACGTATACAATATTGTTGATGATTTATTTTTTCAAAAAATAATCACCCTCTTTGTATCGGTTGGGTAGTTATTTTGTTTAGAATCTACCCGCCAACTGTTTTCAATGGACAAAAAGCACAGAATATCATTCCTGTGCTTTTGTTTATTCTTCTATAGTTAGACTACTCGGTTTTCCGGTTCTTTTTCTTCTAACACGGCTTCAATAGCTTCTGCATTCATTTGCATCATAGCCATGCGGGTGTGAATACTTGCACTACCTATATGAGGCAACACTGTCACGTTTGGCAATGTAAGAAGCGGATGATCCAGTGGCACCGGTTCAACTTCAAATACATCAAGCCCGGCAGCCCATATTTTATTTGTCGTTAAGGCTTCGTATAACGCTTCTTCGTCAATAATCCCACCACGTGCAACGTTAATAATTGCTGCAGTTTCTTTCATCAAGCCAAGCTCCCGTTCACCAATTAATCCTTTTGTTTCTGCTGTTAATGGAGTTAGTAAAACGATAAAATCGGATTCTTGTAGAAGTGCGTCCAGTTCTAGATAAGAAAAACCAAATTCTTCTTCCGCCTCTATTTTACGCGTGCGGTTATGATACAGGACTTTCATATTAAACCCCTTAGCACGTTTTGCTACTGCTTCACCGATACGCCCCATACCAATAATTCCAAGCGTTGCACCAAATACATCCATACCGGTTAGACCCATTGGCGTCCATGATTTCCACTTACCGGCACGAAGATCGCGTTCAGCTTCTGTTATACGTCGAGCTGTCGCTAAAAGTAAGGCAAATGTCAGATCGGCTGTTGTTTCCGTTAGAACTCCAGGTGTATTTGTAACAATGATACCATGTTCTTTTGCCGCTTCGACATCTATATTATTGTAGCCGACTGCTAAGTTACTAATAATTTTTAAGTTCGGCAGACTTTCGATCAATTCTCGATCTACTTTATCTGAAAGCATCGTCCAAAGTGCATGTGCGTCTTTTGCTTCTGTTTTTAACTCTTCATAAGTCATTTGAATTTCTTCGCTATGCCACATCGTTACATCAAATTTTTCTTTTAATGGATTTACTATTTCATCTGGTAATTTTCGAGTTATATATATTTTTTTCAAAGCTGTTACCTCCAAATACTCTAATTATTTAAGCATGGACGAGTTGATGAAATTTTTCAACTATATTTACAATAATATTTTCATAGGGTATACTGGGGGCACATTTAAAAAACTACATACCGTTTTCTGCACTAGGGGTGCCCATTATGGCTGAGATGCGAGCATTTGCTCCGATCCCTTATAACTCGATCAGGATAATACCTGCGTGAGGAAGTGCGGTGACTTTCCTAAATCTTTTCTATTGGATAAGTGGCTGCATCTTCACGGATGTGGTCTTTTTTTATGAAAATTTTTCGGGAGGTTTTTATTATGCAATGTGGTTTAAGTCCTATCGTCGGATTTCGTTTCTCGTTACATCCGATGACCAATGATTTTATTTCGGTGATTAAAGGTGCACTTCAAGAAACGGATACGTCGAATGTGTGGATGCATACAGATGATGTGTCGACAGTCATTCGCGGAAAACAAGTGCATGTGTTTAACGTCGCAAAAGCACTAACGCTTCACGCTGCCAAAACAGGAGTGCATGTTGCGTTATCTGGGACATTTTCTGCTGGTTGTCCTGGGGATACTGCCGGGGATGTCTTTTTAGATAAAGGCGATGATTTGGCAAATATGGATACGACAAAGCAATACGTATCTTCTCAATTTGCACTTTATCCAATGAATAATCCGAATTATATGGATGTCATTTACCGAGAAGTTGCTCGCGCTAAAGAACGCGGTGTCTTCAATGAATCCATGCATTACGCCAGTGGGATTCACGGTGATATTCATGATGTATTTGCATTTTACGAAGAGACTTTTACCCACGCCCGCTCGGAAGAACATAAACATTTAGTCATGACCGTTTCAATGAGTATTAATAGTCCTTCGCACGGAGGTCTTTAAAATGTTGAAGTCTTGGAAGTTAAAAGAGATTGTATTGATGTCTCTATTTGCAGTCGTGTTTGGGATTGTGTATTTGTTATTCTTGCATGTCGGCAATATTTGGGCAGGGTTTATTGGTCCTATTGCATATGAATGGATTTTTGGTATTTGGTTTATCGTATCAATTATTTGTATGTATATTATCCGAAAACCTGGTGCTGCGGTCGTTTCAGAAACGATTGCTGCTGCGATTGAAGTTTTACTCGGAAATGCAGTTGGACCTCGCTTAATACTTTCAGGTTTGGTGCAAGGTTTAGGGGCGGAAGCGGTATTTGCTGCGACACGTTATAAGCGTTTTGACCTGTGGGTGCTGATTCTTGCTGGGGTTGGTTCATCGGTATTTAGTTTTGTTTATGGATATTTTTTAGGTGGTTTTGCGGTTTATAGCACGGGTTATGTAGCTTTAATGCTCGGAATTCGAATCTTGAGTGGTGCATTACTTGCTGGAGTAGGTGGTAAAGCGGTAGCTGACGGGTTGCTAGCAACTGGTTCTCTCCGAGGATATGCAATATCACGTTCGAAAAAAGGTGAGGCTCGTGCATGATGTCATTCAGTTTGAGAAAGTGAGTTTTCGATATCCAGATGAGGAAAAGTGGATACTTGAAAATCTTTCGTTTTCCGTTCAGCGCGGTGAACGAGTAGTTATTACCGGTCCGAGTGGATGCGGTAAAACGACGCTGCTTTATTTGTCCAATCGGTTGTATCCGGATAATTGCGATGGTATTTTGTCTGGTTCCGTGAAACTATTTGGAAGAGATAGCCTTTCTTTTATTGCCGGGGAAATAAATCATCGAGTCGCAACAGTTTTTCAAGACCCCGATTCCCAATTTTGTATGCAAACAGTCGAAGAAGAGCTTGCATTTACATTGGAAAATCTGCATGTGAAGCGAGATGAAATGGAGAAAAGGATTTGTGAGGTGTTGGAACTCACTGATTTAACCGAGTTTCGCCATGCTATCATCCAAAAACTTTCCGGTGGTCAGAAACAACGTATTGCTACCGCATGTGCACTTATTATGGAACCGGAAGTGCTGTTGCTAGATGAACCACTTTCTCATCTAGACCCGTATAATGCAAAAAAATATGTAGAGTGGTTAGATGAACTCCAGCAAAAACGAGCGATGACGATTGTTGCCATCGAACATCGACTGGATTTATGGGGAGACTTTTTTGAAAGAAGTATTTCATTGAATAAAAACGAAGTTGCTCCTAACTTAGAAAAAAGAAGATGCAGTATAAAAGATGACGCTTCTTTAGTGGTTAATAAAGTGCAAACAAAATCCTTTTTGCAAGAAACCACTTTTGTGTTAAATCAAGGAGAAATTGCTGTGCTTGCTGGTCCAAATGGCAGCGGAAAATCTACATTGTTAAAAGCATTATGCCAGCTCATTCCTTCTAATGGGGCTGTACAACCTAAATTACTAGGATATGTCCCTCAGTCTCCTGAGTTTTTATTTCTTACAAAAAATGTACGAGATGAAGTCGGATTTGGTGGCGGCAATAATGTGGAAGATATGATGACTCGATTGCAATTGTTACCTATTGCGGATTCCCATCCCTTTGCAGTAAGCCATGGGCAAAAGCGTAGAGTGGCGATTGCTGCGATGCTTACGGATGGGCGACAAGTAATTTTAATGGATGAACCGACTTCTGGTCAGGATGCGCAAGCTTTATCGGAGTTATTTCAACTGATAGATGAGCGTGCTTGCGAAGGTACGACGTTTTTAATCGTTACGCACGATATGGAATTTGCTTATTGTATTGCAGATTCGATTTTATTAATGAATGATGGGCTTTTGACCGGAAAATTTGAAGCCAATGAGGTGTGGGTAGATGAGCAATTATTATTGGATCATCACCTCCTCCCTCCGAAAGGAATGATGCTCCGTGAAGAATGCTTTGCATAGAATGAATCCTTCAGTGAAATTTTTGGCGGTTACTATTTGTATGTTTGCGATGGCATTCTTTTTCGATCCTTGGACTCCGCTAGTGTTTTGGGTTGGTGTACTTGTGTTGCAAGTTTTCTTTAGTCAAATTGACTGGAAGAAATGGTTGCTTTTTATGCTTCCGTTTTTTGTAACAGCTTTCGGATATTTTTGGACGACGCTTGTTTTTGCTGAAGACCAGTCAGGGCCTGTTATTTGGACTATTGGGGATTTGCAAATTACTGAAACACAGTTAAATCATGCACTGTCCCTTAGTTTTAGAGTATTGGCTTTTTCTAGTTTATCTTTATTATTTGCTTTAACAACGAATCCTGTGACATTCATTTTAAGCTTGATGCAACAATTAAAGCTGTCTCCTAAGATTGCATATGGTGTGATGGTCGGGTATCAGTTTTTGCCTGTTTTGAAAGATGAATTTGTACAAATTGGGCAAGCCCATCGCTTGAGAGGTGCTGGTGGAGAGAAAAATGCCTTGCAACGACTGCTTGGTGTTCGACGGATTTTGATACCTATGCTTGCTGGTGCTGTTCGAAAAGCAGAACGAGCTGCGTTTGCGATGGAGGCGAGAGGTTTTACCGGTGAACAGAGAAGTAGTTATTTTCAAGTGATTTCGATTGGGAAAGTGGACGTTGTGTTAATTGCTTTGTTTTTATTCGTGTTAGTTTTGAGTTGTACAAATGGGCTCTGGCTTAGTTAATATAGAACTAGATATTAGCTAAGGAGTGATGAAGTTGTCATTTGTTGCTTTACTTCGCGGCATTAATCTTGGTGCTAAAAATAAAGTGGATATGAAGTCATTGAAGGTTCTGTTCGAAGAAATGGGTTACGAAAATGTGCGGACGTATATACAAACGGGGAATGTGATTTTTGATAATGCTACTTATGATGTTTGGCAGATTGAGAATAAGCTTCGTGAAACGTACGGTTCTGATATCCCAGTTGTTGTCCGTTCAAAGGAAGAGTTGGAAGAGATTCAGCAGCATCCTATTTTCTTAAAGGAACAGGTGTATGTCATGTTTTTAGCGCATGGCATATCGGACGAACAGCAAGCATTATTAGATAGTTTAGTAGACGATGAATTTATTGTACGGAATGGTCGAAATGTCATCATTAGCTTGTCGAAAAACTATCATCAGACGAAATTTACAAATGCCTTTTTCGAGAAAAAGCTTGATATGGCGTCTACCGCGAGGAATCAGAATACGGTGAATAAGATTTTGATGAAAATGTAAATTGGTTTCCACCTCTTGGAGGGGTGGAAACCTTTTTCATAAGGAATTATCCGATTTTGATGCTTCATTATCCGATTATCGTGGCTGATTATCCGATTAGCTCACTTGATTATCCTATTCTCCCGAGTGATTATCCGGTTTTGGCTCTTCATTATCCGATTCTTACTTTACAGGTAGCTGAATGTACAAGGGGTAAAATCTGCACATTAGTTTTATTTATGTGAATCCATAATTATTATAAAATTTTCAAATGACTCACTTTAGGTTAAGCTTAAACTAGAACAAAACAAGGGGGATTTATCATGTCATTTGTTTTTAAGTCAATCGATCATGTTCAACTAGCAGCTCCTAAAGGTTCAGAAACAATTGCAAAACAGTTCTTTAGTGGAATACTGGGGTTTCAAGAAATAGAAAAGCCTGAGACATTAAGAAAAAAAGGTGGAGTTTGGTTTACGTTTGCAAATTATCAAATTCATATAGGCATTGAAGAACCATTTGCTCCAGCTAAAAAAGCACACCCTGCTTTTCAAGTTGAAAACTTAGATGCGTTGAAAGCACATTTAACGAAAAATGAAGTTAGCTACATTGTAGATACCGATTTGCCAGGAGCAAATCGAATTTATATACATGACCCATTTGGTAACCGAATTGAAATTTTAGAGTGGACTTAATTCGATATATTCTGTTGGAAAAACACCTTGGTCCCAATTAAACCAAGGTGTTTTCTAGCTCTATTTTTTTTGATTTTTTTAATCTTGTTTTTCTCTTTCTCACTGCACCGTTCCAAGAAAAGTTTGTACCTATTCTCAATATTATCTCAAGTGGACCTCGTCGAATTTTTTTCAAATATAGAGAACTACACAAACATTGTAATGCAAAAATTACAAGTCCAAGAATAATACTATTTAACATTCCAAGGTCTCCGAACAATCCTAAACCGTAACCATAAAAGATGGTCGTGCATATAACACTTTGCATGATATAGTTCGTAAGAGAAAGCTTTCCGACACTTTGAAAAGCGAGAAATACCTTCGAATGGGCGAATGCGATAAATAAAAGCGCAAATAGAGAGATATATCCAACAGAAAGAAGCTGGGCACCCACATTTAATAACATTCCAGACCATGCATTTTCTCGTAGAAATACACTAGCACCTTTTAACGCAAGACCGATTGGCAGTAGCCATACACCTATTTTATACCATTTTCGTTCCAAACTAGGTCTAGTAAATAAGTTAGCCTTTGCTGCCGCCATTCCGAATAGAAATAGTGGAGCAGTTACGAATGGAGCTAAAATGATAACGAAAATTAGAAGGAATTCATTCTCATCTTCAAATATAGGTGGCATTTCATTATTTCGATGATGAGAAATATCTGAATAAGTGCCGTTTGTATAAATATCATTTGTTTTAGTTATATAAGTCGAAAGTTTTTCCTCTTGTTCTTTCGTTTCTTCCAACACCCCATAGTTCATCGCGCTGGTTAAAAGAAATAAAATAGCTCCCCAAATGATCAGCGTTTTTACCTTCCTGTTAATAAAAATTAATAGGAAGAATCCCATAAAACCGTAGAAAGCTAAAATATCCCCTTCCCACAAAAAAGTTCCATGCAAAATGCCAATGATTATGAGTAAGATAAACCGTCTAACTAAATGCCATCTCACCCTAACATCTTTTTTCCTTAATGATTCCACTAGTTTGATAAGTGAATATCCAAACAAGAATGTAAAAATCGGCATAAAACTGCCTTCTACTACTATTTTTATAAATTGGTATGCTCCTGTATCAAGATCTGACAGCGAGAAGTAAGAAATTTCATCTTTCCCAAACATCCCGTATTGAAATATAAGCATGTTCGCCAGTAATATGCCGAACAAACTAAAACCTCTTAAGCCGTCTATTAATCTTACTCTTTCCATTTTCACTAGAAAGTCCTCCTAGAACATTATCTGGAACTAATATAATTATAACGAAAATAAATAAATAATTTTCGACTTTTTTTGCGATGTTATTATCAAACAGAAATAACCATACTCCACCTTTTTTCTTTAATTCTGTTGGGTTTTCTACTTCTCAAAATCCAAGCATTTTTATGAAGAACCGTTTGCACCAGCTAAAAAGGCACATCCAGCTTTGGGATAATCGGATAACCCTCTTGGATATAGTTATTTTCTAACGAGAAAAGTCATTATCCGATTCTAAGCTTTCCATTAAGATTTGACATAAATAAGCGCTCTATCAGTCATAAATAACTACTAGAGCGCTTATCTTTATCACAAATCATCAAATCCATTATCAATCGCATTCACTTTTACGTACTGACGAGATTTTTGCTCAAAGAAATCTGTTTTCGTCCCATCTATATTGTCTGCGTATGCACGAATCCATTTCATTGGATTTTCTACATATTCCGGGTAGATTTCACTCAATCCGATGAGACGCAGCATTTTATTTGCACGGTATTTGATATAGCCTTGCATATCATCTAGGTCAATTCCTTCAATATCCTTCAATACATAATTGGACCACTCGATTTCTAACTCTACGGATTCCTTGAATTGGTCGTAAACCCAACCGATTAGCTCATCATTATTAAGCTCTGGATTTTCGGATAATGTAGCTCTAAACAATTCGGAGATAAAGCGTCCATGTTCGAGTTCATCGCGGTTAATATAGCTGATCATCGTTGATGTACCGACCATTTTATTGTAACGAGCTAAGTTATAGAAAAATGCAAACCCAGAATAGAAAAATAAGCCTTCTAATAATGTCGTGTATGTTAATGTTTTAACTATATTTTCAGTTGTAGGGTTTTCCACAAATTCATTATAATATTTAATAATATTTTCATTTCTTTTCAACAAAATAGCATCTGTTCTTCCAAATTCAAATGATTTATTTTGCTCGTCTAACGATACAACGGATGATAAGACATATGAGTAACTTTCGTTATGAACCGCCTCTTGCTGCGCAATTACAGCCATAATCGATTGAACAGAAGGATCTGTTGCATATAACGATAGTAATAATGCTGTTCTTGTTTGCGGAGCATCAAGCGTTGCTAGTAAACCGATCACTTTTAAATAAGCATCTTGCTCCGTCTTCGTTAAATTTGGAAATTGTTTTACATCACTCGACATATTCACTTCGTCTGCTTGCCAGTAGTTTCCGAGTAATCGCTTATATATTTTATACCAGTGTGGATAAGCGATATCGTTCCAATTTAATATACCACTTGATTTACCATTAAAAATCCCTGTCGATTTATTAGGATTTCTAGGTTCTAATGTTTTTGCTTTTTCCATGTTCTAAAACTCCTTCTAACCACTTAGTTACTATTTTTTCTTGGCTTCCTCTTGGAGATTGCTCTATTTTTAAGCCTTTGTATGTACTGTTATAAAAATTTCTTAACTTATCAACAGCCCCGCAAAATAACTCATCTCCACCGAATTGCGTATCCCCAGAACCAAACACGTATACATTGTCTGGTTTATAGCCAATTTCACGTGCAAAGTCTTTCATTTCGTCGGGTGTGCTGCCTTTATCCCATGTGAACGTTCCGAAAAATAGCTTGTCGTATGTGGATAGGTCCGGTACAGCACCGAAACCTACCATATACATATCCACAACATATCCACTTGCTACAAGCTGGTCCTTTATTAATTCCGCTACTTCCTCTGTGTTTCCGCTATAGCTCAAATAGCAAACAATTGCTTTCATTAGCTTGAACAAGAGTCGCAATCGACTAATTCAACGGAAGTCGAGCGTACATAATACGTCGTTTTGAGTCCGCTTTTCCAAGCATCTAAATGTAAATCTAGCAGCTCTTTTGCTTTAATCGTGTTTTGCACGTATAAATTTAGTGAAACACCTTGGTCGATATGACGTTGGCGTGCGGCATTTTGTTTTAATGTCCAATGTTGATCGATGAAATATGCTGATTTATAAAACCATGTTGTCTCCGAATTCAAATCCGGCACTGTTACTGGTATTTTATAATCCTTCTTCTCTTCGGAATAGAATTTTTGGAAAATCGGGTCAATACTTGCCGTGCTTCCAGCTAAAATAGATGTTGACGAGTTCGGTGCAACTGCCATTAAATAGCCGTTTCGAATACCATTTGTAGCTACTTCTTGGCGTAATCCCTTCCACTGTTCGCTCTCGTAGTAGCGATTTTCAAAATAAGCTCCTGTTTGCCAATCTGACCCTTCAAATAAAGGATAAGCCCCTTTTTCTTTCGCTAGCTCACTAGATGCTTGAATTGTTAAGAAAGCGATTCTCTCATATAACTTATCTGCAAACTCTACTGCATCAAAGGATTCCCAGCGAATATTATTTAGAGCAAGTAGATGATGCCATCCAAACGTTCCAAGCCCAATTCCACGGTATCTTGCATTCGTGCGCTCTGCTTGTGGAACTGGAATCATATTCAAGTCAATTACATTGTCGAGCATACGCACTTGGATTTTGATTAAGCGTTCCAATACATCCGCTGGAACTGCTCGTCCAAGATTAATAGAAGATAAGTTACAAACAACAAAATCCCCTGGTTTACGACGAGTTACGATAATATCGTCTTCTAATTGAATTGATTCGAAAGAAGTAGCACTTTGGTTTTGGAAAATTTCTGTACATAAATTACTGCTGTACACCATCCCTGCGTGCTTATTTGGATTGCTGCGATTCACTTCATCCCGGTAAAACATAAAAGGCACGCCTGTTTCAAGTTGAGAGCGCATAATTCGTTTCATTAAGTCGATTGCTGGGACCGTTTCACGAGATAAGCGATAATCATTCACGCATTCCTCGTATTTTTCTCGAAATGAACCTTTGCCACGTTTTTCGTCGTAAAAATCTTCTAATGAATAACCTTTTAACCGATGTACTTCATGTGGGTCAAATAAATGCCATTCCTCACGCGCATCTACTTTTTCCATGAACAAATCTGGTAAGCAAATACCTGTGAAAATATCATGTGCACGAAGACGATCATCTCCGTTATTTAGTCGCAAATCTAAAAAGGTAAAAATATCTTTATGCCAAACATCTAAGTAAACTGCAATTGCCCCTTGACGTTGACCAAGCTGGTCCACACTTACCGCTGTATTATTTAATTGTTTAATCCAAGGTAGAACACCACTTGACGCTCCTACAAATCCACGAATCGACGACCCTCGACTTCTAACTTTCCCCATGTATACGCCAATTCCACCACCAAATTTTGAAAGGGTCGCAACATCTGTATTACTGTCGTAAATTCCTTGTAAACTGTCATCAACTGTATCGATGAAACAACTTGAAAGTTGCCCATGAGGCTTTCCTGCATTCGAAAGGGTTGGTGTTGCAACGGTCATATATAGGTTGCTCATTGCCCAGTAAGATTCTTTAATTTTAGCAAGACGATTATCTTTTTCGTCTTTCATGAGCGTCATTGCAATCATCAACCAGCGTTCTTGTGGGAGTTCGACAATTGTCTTATCAAAGTCTCTTGCAACATATCGATCTAGCAATGTTTTCAATCCGATATAGGTAAATAAATAATCACGCTCTGGCACGATTATTTCTGTTAGTTGTTGTAGTTCTTCTGGTGAATAGGATTCCGCAATTCGTTGATCGTAAAGCCCTTTTGAAATCAGCTTTTGCACATTGCTTGCAAACTTTTCATATACCCCGTCTGTTGTTGTCCCTCTTTGTACTGCTACTTTTTCATAAACATCTTGCAAATGGATGCGCGCTGCGACAAATGTCCAGTACGTTTCTTGTTCATCTAAAAAGCTTAATGCTTCTAGTGACATCGATTTAGCCCATGCGGATGTCGTTCCCTCTGGATATTTCGCCATCCATTTTTCATTTACTTTCACTAATGGAGCAATATTTGCTTCTCCAAATTCATTTATTAGTTGCTGTAATAGCTCTTGTTTTGTAGTGTTTGATATCGTTGTCATATTAATTCCTCCTTAGTTATTCGGTTCGTATTGATATATGTGGTACTCACAACTTTGGAACACAAAAAAGCGATGTCTCAAGCCATCTTCGGCTGAGTCATCGCTCAAAATTTTAAAGTAGGAAACAATAAGACTATTCCATGGAAATGAGTAAGAAAGAGTCCTTCGCCTCCACCTCTCAACCCCCGAAGAAAGTGTTGCTTCGTACGATAATAAGGCAGGTCTACTGGCTCGTGTTCATCCTTCTGTCTGCCTTCCCATGAATTTTCACAGTGGCTCTTAGACAGTTGTCTACACTTACAGTTGCGGGGACAGCTTCGGTATTTCACCGAATTCCCTATTAAACCATAAAGGTACCTAATCATCGTTAACATACTATATATTGTGTTTACTTCACTCATTTAATCTAACATATTGTGTTTAGGCTTGTACAGGGGAAAGAAATAATTGCATCCAAAGAATCATTTCAATAGTTATTTGACCGAAATAATAAGCAACGCAAAAGGCAGACACCCTAAAATGTCTGCCCTCTCTTATTACATAAATACGATTATAGCTAGCACTGCCGCTAACACCAAACGGTAAATCGCAAATGGCATTAATTTGATGCGTGAAATAAGTTTTAAGAAGAATTTGATTGAAATAAGTGCGAATACAAATGCACTGATAAAACCTACTGCATAAAATCCTAAATCATTCATATTAATCTGTTCCCAGTTTTTCAGAACTGACACTAGGCTTGCTCCAGCCATAATTGGCACTGCCATAATGAACGTAAAATCTGCCGCTGTTTTATGGCTCAACCCGAATAATACACCACCAGAAATGGTAGCACCTGAACGGGAGAATCCTGGCCATAATGATAGACATTGAACTAATCCCACTTTAAAGGCTTGTGCATATGTAATCTGATCCAAACTAACAATTTTCGGTTTTTTGGGTCCAAACTTATCCGCAATAATCATTAAAATAGATCCAGCTACAAGGCTGTATATAACTGTTTTTACACCAAATAAATTATCATCAATAAAGTCCTTTAACGCAAATCCTAAAATAACAGCAGGAAGCATTCCAACAATTACATGTAGCAAATTAAACTGTTTGCTCGATTGTTCACTATCCATTTTATATAATCCTACTAAACTAAATAACCGCTTCCACATGACAATAACTACAGCTAAAATTGATCCCAATTGTACAACAATTTTAAATGTATTTGCAGAATACTCTCCTAAAAATAGCTCTGTTTTCAACCACATATCATCGACAATGATCATATGCCCTGTGGATGAAACAGGTGCAAACTCCGTCATACCTTCAACAAAACCTAATATTAATGCTTTTAATAACTCTAATAGTTCCATAAGATCATCCCTTAGTCACGTTTTTTAAAATACCATACAAGAAATGCAATACCTACAATTGCTAAAATAACATATACGATATTAGAGTAAATATCCATATATCCTACGATTTTATCCCAATTTTCTCCTACTGCTGCTCCAACCGAAACTAAAACCGTATTCCAAATGAGTGTTCCTAGCGTTGTAAATAATAGAAATAAACCAAACTTCATTTTCGACATACCAGCTGGAATCGATATTAAACTTCTAACAAGTGGAACAAGTCTTCCGAAAAACACTGCCCAAACGCCGTATTTGTCAAACCATGCGTCCGCTTTATGAATATCTTTAATCGTCAAACGCAAGAACTTCCCATACTTCTGAACTATTTTCTCTAAACGCTCTACATCTAACAGCGTACCGATCCAATATAAAATAGCTGCTCCAACAACCGAACCAGCCGTTGATGCGGCAATTATCCCAAACTTAGTCATCATTGTTGTTGTCGTCATAAATCCTCCAAGCGTCAAAATGACTTCTGAAGGAATTGGCGGGAAAATATTTTCAATTAATATTAGTAAAAATACACCAAGATAACCAAACTGATTCATCCAATCTGCGATCCATGCTTCCATTATATTTCCACATCCTCTAACTTAATGTCTACTGTCCATAGCTCCGATTGGCTCCCTAACCGAATAGGTGGACCCCAAAAACCAAACCCGGACGATACTATAGCATGCAAGCTTCCTTTTTGTTTATACCCATAATCTAATTCAAATAATTTCCGAGTAAAAAGATGGTTCGGCCACATTTGCCCACGATGTGTATGTCCAGATACGTGAAAATCAGTGCCTTCTTTTTCTGGGATTGATAAATTCGAAGGTGTGTGATCCATCACAAACCACGGAAGATTGTGTTGCTGCGGGGCTAAATCCGAAAGTTGCTTTCTTTCTTTATTCGTCAAATCTTCTCTACCAGTTAAATAGAACGAATCCGCCACTACAATAGTTTCATCTAGTAACATTTTTACATTAGATGCTTCCATTTCTTCTACCAAAAGGGGGATTTGCTTTCCATAGTACTCATGGTTTCCAAGGACTCCATAATTACCATACGTAGAAGTGAGTTGTTTCATCACTTCAGACATTCCTTTTTTCACAAACCAGATCGGATCATCATCGACTAAATCGCCAACTAATAATACTACATCTGGACGCTCTTCGTTCGACTTTTTCACAAAACGTTTTAAATGCGCCTTATTGGATAATAAACCAATATGGAAATCAGAAGCAACTACCACTTTTAATGCGGTCAACTCTGCATCCTTTTTTGGCAACGTAATTGAAAGCTCACGAACGACGGGCGTATATGCATTATACGTCCCAATAACAATACTTAATACAAATAAAAAGAAAACAATCGAACCAATGACTATGAGTTGATCTGGCATAATCCACGTTGCAATCGTTGCTAATGGAAAAAGGATTATTCCATACTGCATAATAATCATCCAATAAGAACCTATTATATGAAACAACCGTAATCGATGATCAATTCTCGCAATTAATAAGGCATATCCAATGAGTGCCCATATAATAATGAAAACCAGCCTATTCACTGGTAGGAATACTTCTAACCACTTAAAAACACACCAACCAAAATAAAACACAATGGCGGTATAAACAACAATTGCTAGTACAATAGCGCCCACTTTCTTCATTTCCGCTCTCCATTTTATGTATTTTCCATTAGTATAGCAGATTTTAACTTGCTTTCGCAGAAGCAAGTTAAAGCCTTAGGCGGATGTCACAATTTTTGAATTGCGACGAGGCGCGATTGTTCTACCTAGTATCTCTAGGCCTCTAGACCGATATGAAAATCATTTCTAAGCCCGTTTGGATAAGTTCATGAAATTGATAAGCTATAACTACAAACGAGAGGAGGAACACTCACATGAAAAAATTTGGTTTATTAGTACTTGGTATTATTGCAGGAATCGTAGTTCTTGCTAACTTAGGTTCCCTATTAGGATTAGGTGTATCAGCGTTAATCGTATTTGCAGGGATACACTTCTATTTAAAAAGTGAATCTACTTTTTTAAAAATCTTTTGGGCAAGCGTTAGTATTTTAGGGTTAATCTCTGCAGTAGTAAACGTACCTGGTTTCTTCGGAATTTTGGCAATCGTAGGTGTCTGGTACGTGGTTAAAAAATGGAATAACGAACCTGTAAGCTTTTCCAAATCAGCAGTAAAATCAGATGACCCATTTGTAAATTTCGAAAAACAATGGAACGAACTTTCAAAATAAGGAGGAAACAAACATGACATCATTATGGAATCGATTAAAATATTCAGTAGAGGCAGATTTACACAAACTATTTGATAAAAAAGAAGAACAAAACCCGATTGCGATGCTGAACCAATACATCCGTGAAGCAGAAAAACAAACAGAGCAAACTGGTAAATGGTTAGAACGACAAGGACAATTAAAACAAGAGCTTGAAAAAGAACTTGCAGAAACGACGGAAATGGTAGAAAAACGTACACGTCAAGTAGAGCTTGCCACTGCAAGCGGTGAGGAAGATTTAGTCGCTTTTGCACAAGCTGAAGTAGATGCTTATAGCGAAAGAACAGCTGTCTTACAAAACAGTATCTTAGAAACTACAGAAGAACTTTTCGGGTTAGAACGTAAATACGAAGAGATGAAGCACAAAATAAAAGACATGAAAGTTCGTCAATTACAATTAATGGGCAAAGAAAATGTAACACGTGCACATCACCAAATGGATCGTGTGCTGCAACCGGAACAAAAAGAAAAAAACTTCGGCACATTCCAAGAAATGGAACATTATATCGAACGCTTAGGACAAAAGATTGAAAAAGAACATGAAGTTACTTCTATGGAACAACGTTTAGTAATGTTAGAAAAAAACGCACAAACTAAGCAAGAAATTGTGTAAACTATAGATAATGAATAGAGGGGAAGTAATCTTCTCCTCTCTTTATATCTTAACGAACAATAAGATATGTATTTAAAGGTTTAAATCTGTATCTTATTGTTTGTAAAAAGGAGGGAAACTGTATGAAGGAAAATCAAACGAACAAGCTTGCCTTTATTATTATCTGTTTTGTTTTTCTTATGTTCATTGAGGCTACAGTTTTTGGAAACGGTAGTATTATATTAGCCCTTCTTGGTATTGGGATGATCTATTTTAGCCTACGTAAACAACGTCGTTTTTTATTTTGGACTGGGGTTATCTTTCTTCTTATAGCCATTTTTTCCATGTGGAGTTTGCGACTTTTCCTGATGGCCATTATGTTGTATATCCTTTATAAACTTTGGAAGAATGAGCCGATACGTAATGTAGTCCGTCCATTTGGTAACGTATATGTTGAAACACCAAATAGTATTATTCAAAATAAGTTATTTTCAGCACAGACGACTCCTTTTCAAGCGTATGAATGGCAAGATGTCCATGTACAAGGTTTTTACGGAGAGCATATGATTGATGTGACGGAAACAGTTTTACCGAAAGGCACTTCTTTTATTTCTATTCGTCAAACGCTCGGAAAAGTAGTCATTTATGTTCCGTATGAAATCCCTGTGCGACTCCACTATGCAACCATTATTGGGGAAGCGAATATTTTCGGCCGTGGTGCTCAACGATTATGGAACCAATCTATCGTATTAAAGGATGGTTATTTGGATGATGTGACATATGCTTCGGAGTTAGTAATCACTGTATCTACATGGATTGGGGATATCGAGGTGATTCGCAAATGAAGATATTTCTAGGGCAAGGATTTTCTATTTTTATAATATTATTGGCACTTGCAACGCTGCTTTTATATGCCGTTTGGGGTTGGCCAAACGATCTAATGTGGTGGTCATTACTAGAAAACACGTATGCGCAAGTACCTTTTGGAGTTTGGATTATTGTTGTTTTAGCATTTATGAGTTTTAGTTTTTCACTGAACACACTTCAAAAGGTACGGGACCAAGAAAAAAAGATTGAAACAAGCTTACGACCGTTGTTAGCGGCAGAATCTTATGTACCGAGCAAGAAAAAATATGTGCATTCCAAGCGCCTACAGGTTACAGCAAATCAAATAGAACAACTCATTTTGACGCAGCGAAAAACATTAAAACGAATTACAAATGAAAAAGCAGAAGCACAAGATAAGCTTATTCAAGAACGAATCGTGCAAGAAAGACAAAGACTAGCAAGAGAATTACATGATTCGGTTTCACAGCAATTATTTGCTGCATCGATGCTTCTTTCTGCAATGGTGGAAATTGAGGAATCACAGCACGGAAAAGCTTCCAAAACATTAATGCAAACCGAAAAAATAGTACAACAAGCCCAGCTGGAAATGCGGGCATTACTTCTCCACCTTCGTCCAGCGGCTTTGCATGATAAAACATTGAAAGAAGGATTAGAAGAATTACTAGTTGAGTTGCAGCAAAAAGTATTTTTCACGATACGTTATCGACTAGAAGAAGTTCCATTGCCTAAAGGAGCGGAGGATCATTTATTCCGCATTGCTCAAGAAACACTTTCCAACACATTGCGACATGCAAATGCAACAGAAGTCGATATTCTATTCGTTGAACGAGACAACCTCGCTATTTTCCGCGTGCAGGATAATGGTGTTGGCTTTGAATTATCTGAAGGTAAAAACGGTTCGTATGGACTTCAGAACGTAAAAGAACGAGCAGTAGAAATCGGAGCGACTTGCAAAGTAGTTTCAGTCCCTTCACAAGGTACGATTGTCGAAGTGAAACTACCAATAGAAAAGATAAGCGAAGGGAGCTCGCTTAGCCTTGACAAGCAGATAGCAATTCCCGAGGAGGAAGCTCCTCAACCACCTCAAGCTTGGCATTCGGATACTAGAAAAGAGGAGATAGATAATGATTCGAATATTATTAGCGGATGATCATGAAATGGTTCGAATTGGCGTATCTGCTTATTTACAAGCACAGCCTGATATGGAAGTTGTCGCAGAAGCAGTAAACGGTAAAGAAGCGGTAGAAATGGCACTACAGCATAAACCAGATATTATTTTAATGGATATGGTCATGCCTATTATGAATGGTGCAGAAGCGACACGTGAAATCGTGCAAAAGTGGCCAGAAGCAAAAGTAATGATTGTCACAAGCTTTATCGATGACGATAAAGTATATCCCGCACTTGAAGCTGGCGCAATCAGTTATTTGTTGAAAACGTCCAAAGCTTCTCATATAGCGGATTCTATTCGAAAAACATTAAGTGGCGATGCTGTTTTAGAACCCGAAGTAACGAATAAAATGATGAAGCGGATGCGCCAAGGTTCTGAACATGCACTCCATGAGGATTTAACGGATCGGGAACGCGAAGTATTGCTGCTGATGGCAGAAGGAAAAACAAATCAAGACATTGCGAACACCCTTTTTATCGCATTAAAAACAGCTAAAACGCATGTCAGCAATATTTTATCGAAACTGGAAGTAAGTGACCGGACGCAAGCTGTTATTTATGCGTTTGAACATAAGCTTGTTACACCGAAAAAATAACCGATAAGCGCTGTTCATCATATGCTAATAAAAAGACGGAGTAAAGGATGTTTGTGTACATGATGCCTAAAGATCCAAGTAGCCAGTTACCGCCCCGTGTAGGTGCGACCGTGGGTTTAATTGGAGCTGCCATTATTACGATTGGCTTTATCGTAGATACCATAGGTGAGGGAATTGAGTTATCTGAAACACTTCGAAGAGACGAGATTGAAAAGCGATCAATTAAGAAACAGCAGCTACAGTTTAAACAAATACACCAAAAACTGGATCGTTTAGTAGATGAAATAGATGAAATGAAGAGAAGAGAAGAGAAGAGAAGAGAAGAAGATGATAGCCTATAACGGATTTTAGGTTATCTTTTTTTTTTAGAAACCAATCTTCTACCTCTTCATCTGTTTGAAATCGATGTACTTTATGCTCAAAAGCACTAAATTTCATGATAAACTTTGGCTTCATCTGCTCTTCGAAGTATCTATTCCATTTGAACATTTGACGAAACATAGAGAATGTCGGTTTATAATTTGCTTTCTCAATCCGCAACAACTGGCGGATATATCTTTTTACAATTCGCTGTACCCGCTTTTGCGAAGGGAAATCTAAAAAGATAATTTGATCAGCTTCTTGCAACCCCGTATCTGTCCAATCTATATGAACTCCTTCAATAATCCAATGATCCAATATAATGGCATCCTGCAACAGCTGATCACGCACTTCTATTTCATTTCGAATGTCACCCGTCAGATGCCTTGTCCATACGAAATTATCTGTTTGAAAATGTGGCACTTGAAGCTTTGCTGATACTATACGAGCTAGCGTTGTTTTACCACTACCTACCGATCCTACTATATAAATCTTCATTTCGTAAATCCCCTTTTACTAATCGTATCAAAATAGAGAGTGATGGTTTTCCAACTAAACTATCATTTTTTCCCCTTCTCATCACACACACCTTTAAAAAAACGGGACATCCTTAATTAGATTCCCCACTCGCAATCCGCCTCCGCGTAGACAATCGATTGAGTAATGGCAAGGCCTAGTCCAGATCCATCTGTATGGCTTGATTTGTCTGCTTGTTTGAATCGCTCTAGTTTATAAAAGTGTTTCATTTTTAAAATACAGACCTTTTTCGTATCTATACCTTAACCAAATATGGGTCTTAGTCTAAGCCTCTTCATTAATTAAACATAGCCTATACTATATCCTAAGATGGGAGGTAAAAAGTCCAATGCATCGACACTCAATGGTTCCCGTTATTAGATCGCGTTTTGGAGACGGTTATGAAGACGGTTATGCAAACCAAATGTTGCCCGAATACGGAAACCAAATGTTTCCCGGATACGGAAGCCAAATGTTTCCTGGATACGGAGGCCAAATGTTGCCCGGATACGGAGGCCAAATGTTTCCCGGATACGGAGGCCAAATGTTTCCCGGATACGGAAGCCAAATGTTTCCCGGATACGGAAGCCAAATGTTTCCCGGATACGGAAGCCAAATGTTTCCCGGTTTTCCTAGATAAATAAGAACAAGAGGATACCATGACGGTTCACGCCGTTCAAGGAATCCTTTTTTTAGTTTCTGTTTTGAAAGAGAGGGGTCGAGGAAATCTTATGTAATGCTTTCATTATATATTAATTAATCTGGCTCTACATGAACCTGAATAAACAAATAATCTATCTCAATTTCTTTTGGATCTCGGAAGAATTCGACTTTCTTCTTATTTGTCTCCTTGGTAACGTATGCTTTTTTTCTTGAAATTCTACATCTATCAAACCTTTGAGAATATTTTCTCACGTATTCAACTGAACTGCCCCGAATTAATTTGTCTCTACTTTCTTTACAGAAGACCAATTTTTCCAACTACTCATCACATCCCATAAAAAAGCGAGAAATCCAATATTAGATTCCCCGCCCTTATTATATTATTCCTATTTTTACAGTTACTTTAAATAAGTCTCCATCTACTTCCATTCGTAAACTGCCGCCGTGTAAATCTACGATTGATTGCGCAATGGCAAGGCCAAGTCCAGATCCATCTGTATGGCGCGATGTGTCTGCTCGTTTGAATCGCTCGGTTAATTCATTGACGTCATTGCCTAATTCATACTTTGCAATATTTTTGATAACGAAAACAGCTTCTCCGGCCACTTGATCCAAATTGATATACACCCTTGTATTTGGGAGCGCATATTTCAACGTGTTAATGATTAAATTATCAAGCACTCGCCACCATTTTTGTCCGTCAACGTAGGACATAATTGGTTTTGTTCCAATCGCTACACGGTAATCTAACCCTGATTTATCGATATCTTCTTGGTGTTCGGCAATTGCTTGTTGCAATAATTGCGTTAAATCGACCTTCCGTTTATCTAACTCGATATTACCCGATGCCATTTTCGACACTTCAAACAAGTCCTCAATCAATGTTTTCAAACGCATTGATTTTTTATCCAAAATCGCAATATAGGATGCTCGCTCTTCATCTGTAATATTGGGATTTTTTAATAAGTCCGTATACGTAATGATCGATGTTAACGGGGTGCGAAGATCATGACTTACATTTGTGATAAGCTCCGTTTTTAATCGTTCACTTTTTGCTTGCTCAGAATGAGAAGACTTTATTAGGTTGCGTATTTCATTCAACCCGTTGGCATGCTCTGCAATTGCGGATTTTCCTTTTACTTCAATTTCATTTCCAGTTATGCCTTTTGCCATCTCCTCCGTTTTCACGAAAATGCGGTTTAAGTATGCTGTTCTAGACATTAAAACAACGAGTACTGGAATTCCGATCAATAAAGTCGCTGGTATCCAAACGATTATTACCACTGGTATCATAAGTACAAGTAGGGTTCCAACACCCCAGAAGAACACGACGATTAACATAATCAACGTTTGAAGCCCGATAGATTGCTTCAAGAAAAATCCTTCTAATGATTTCACCCAGCTATAAGTAAGACTACCCTTCCAATCGATTGTACCAAGACCAGCGCGCATCCACTTCCACTGATACAGCGTGAATGCCATAAAAATTACTGCAAAAACAAATGTAAATATTTGCATGTCATAGTCATGGTATATTACGAAATCCTCCAAAACCACAGTAGTAATAATTACTACTAAAATACTCATAAGGAAAAATGCTAATTTTACATCAATCGGCAACTTGCGATACTTTTCTTCCCAAATTTTATGTCGAAACGTTTCGCTATTTTTTCTCCACAATAAAGTAAATGCAACTGCCGCTAAAATTCCTGCTATAAGTACTCCATAAAATACTCGTTGGTTTGTTAAAAAGTATTGATATTCATAAGCTCTATGTCCACTTAAAATACTTGATTCCGGAATAGCAATTGTCCCTTCAAAACGTGCAAATGGATTCCCCATTATATCACTGACTATCCAGCTATCATCCACTTGTTGATAGACAATGCGCGCTTTTAAGTAGCCATATTTACTCGAATATTCTTTTTTATAGGCGTTTTTCGATCTTATTTCCCCGTTCGTAAAGTGCTCACCTGTTTCGACATTCTTTAAGTCATATACAAAGTCTTCTTTTTGATTTAATAAATCATTTTTTGCACGTTCGATCGATTTGTAATAAGCATCTACTTGCGCTTCTTTTTCCGCTCGAACCTTGTTTTCTACGTAACTATCATCTTCGAAGTTTTTCGTGATATCCGCTAACTTTTTATCACGTTCTGCAAGTAAAGTCTCGTCCGGTGTTTGCACTGATGTGGTTACCTCTTCAGATGCCCCTTCTTGTACTGCGTCTGTCGCTGTTTCTGTTGTCACTTCTCCTGTGTCACTTTGGTATTGATGTCTTATCGAATCTAATTGGCTTTGCAGGTCCCCGTATCGATAGCGGTATTCCTCTATTTCCTCTGGCGTTACTGTAATTTTTTTCTTCACTTCTTCTTTATCTGGTGGTGCTAACACTAGTGGGACAATAGAGTCCTCAAATTCGGATAGCTGCCGCCCAAAATCATCACTATCGAAATAGCTTGTACCGATAAAGTTTCGACCTTGTTCTATTAGTATAAACAGCGCTAATACAGTGATTACCGCCAACACGCTAAGTAAAATATTTCTTCCTATTGCATGCTTCATCCTGCAACGCCCCCTTTCATATTTCGTATAATTTGAACAAAACTTTCTTTAATTTCTATTAGTGGCATCCAGTTAGCTAGACAGTAGGTGAAACAAATGATGCCGCACGCAATTGCTAAAATAGACAATAGTAAACTCCATTTACTTGTCGATTTTATAGCCAACTCCCCACACCACCTTCACATATCTTGGATTTTTCGGATCTGCTTCTATTTTTTCTCGTATTTTTCGAATATGTACCGCCACAATATTCTCGGCATTATAGGCAGGCTCATGCCAAACACGTTCGTATATTTCATTGATGGAAAAAACTCGTCCTGCGTTTACCATTAATAGTTCTGTTATTTTGAACTCAATTGGTGTTAGTTTCACCGGTTCCCCTTCGACCGTGAGTTCTTTTGCTTCTTTGTTTAGCACCAGTCCATCGACTTCAATCGTTGCTTTCTGCCCTTGATACGTACCTAGCTTTGTATAGCGTCTTAGCTGCGACTTCACGCGTGCTACAAGTTCCATTGGATGGAATGGCTTCGTTACATAATCATCTGCTCCAACGGATAATCCATGGATTTTATCCGAATCCTCTGCTTTAGCACTGAGCATAATAATCGGGAGGTTTTTTTGTTCTCTTATTTTAAATGTTGCTGCAATCCCGTCCATTTTCGGCATCATAATGTCTAACACAATGACGTGCACTTCATTTTCTTCTATTAACTGCAATGCTTCTAATCCATCAGCTGCTTTCAATACATTGTAGCCTTCATTTTTCAGATAAATTTCGATGCCGTCTCGAATATCCTGATCATCATCGGTCACTAATACTGTAAACTGTGTCATTTGCTTACCTCCTATCGCTTCTTTCTTATGTTTCTTATTGTACCGTTCATTTCTTAACATTTCAGAAGGATAATTATGAAGAATTTCTTAAGAAAATTGAAAATGATTAGAATGTAACTTTCTACGAGGTGAACAGTCTAATCCTATAAAGGAGTGATTCCATGAAAAAACTTATTTGGGGCATATTATCGATTTTCATTATTTTGCTCCTAGCGAGCTGTGGAACAAGTAATGCAGATTCGACTACAGGCGGAGACCCGCAACCGGAGGAACAGAAAACTATTTTGACTAAATTGAAAGTAAATGAGGATGGTAATGCTTCCTTTACGATTAAAAATGAAACAGAAGTTGATACGACATTAACATATCCAAGTGGACAGGAAATTGAATATCAACTTTTAGACAATGAAAATAATATTGTTTATACGTATTCAGCTGATAAAACGTTTATCTTAATGCTTCAAGAAAAAGTACTAAAGCCAAATGAAGAAATTGTCATTCGACTTGAGTTACTAACAGAGTTAGCAGAAGTACCCGCTGGTTCTTATACGCTTATAGCGTGGTCTACTTCTGATGAATTAAGTGAACAAAAAGAACAGGTTGCTTATAAGTGGCCAGGAAAAGAACAACCGGAAAGCACTGTATCAACGGATACAATTACCGTCTATCAAGGAGATGCAAATGCTGAGTATGTTGAACCATATGAAATTACAATTGATCCTTCAGGTGATGTAGTCCATCAGATTTTTGAAAAAATAATGGTGCTTGAAGTTGGATTAATTGATTATCGTTTTGAGAATAATAACACAAAACTAATATTGAATATGGACAGTGGATTAAATAATGTACAAGGAAGTGCCGGGGAGATGATGTTCATCGGAACGATTGTACATTCCTATTTCGATAACTTTCCCGAGGTAGAGGAAATATATTTTGAAAAGGAAGGAAAGTCTCCCGTTACACTCGCTCATCTAGTAGTGTCGGAGCCATTTACACGAGATCGAGTCTATACTAATTCACCTAACTAAAAAATACTCTTTTATAACCATAGTCTGAAATGCTTCTAACGTATACACTTACGTATAAATAGCAAAGCAAATATTTCAACAAGGTGGGCTTCACATGACAAATGATGAAAAAACAAATTTACCTCCAAAAACATGTTCAATTGAACGATTAATCACCAAAGAATCCGATATAGAACTAGTATTACAAGGGAAGAAAACCGCCACTCGACGTAACGGACGTTATGCAGATGTAGGTGAAGTGATGGAACTTAGCGGTCAGTCTTTTGTTATTAACGATGTATATAGTCAAGCGCTCGGTGATTTAACCGATGCACATGCACAGCAAGAAGGTTTTGAATCGGTAGAAGACTATAAACAATCAATCCTGTCTTATCATCCTGGTATGCCATGGTTACCCCATATGACTGTATGGGTTCATGAATTTAGTCCTGTAAAAGCTTAGATCCGGAAACTTTCCTCAATTACGCCTAGGCGTAATTGCGTCCAGATTTTGAATCGAGCTTGCTCGATTAACTCCTTTCAAAATCTGTGACATCCGCCAGAGGCTTTATCTTTGTTCAGCAGGCGTTTAGACATCCGCTGAACAGAAAACAAAACTGCATTCATCTCGCCACCTATTAAGGTGGGTGTCTTCTGCTCCTGCGCAAGCTCGTCGCAAAAAAGAAATGCTGAATAAAGATAAAACCACCTGCCATTATTGGTTGGTGGTTTGTTTTACGTCTTTTCGTTCATAATAGTATAGTTACATCCACAATTTCATCTAGTTGCAAGGCGAATGATGTAAGAATGTCTTCCATTTCAATTTTCCTTCTATTTATATCCACCCAAGTTACCTTTCCTAAATGACTATAGTATGCTCCGTTTCTCCATGTTTTTATTTCAACTTCTACATTTCGTTTCATCGCTAGTTGAATATTTTCTTGAATGATATCTAAATCCCATTCATCCAGATCAGGACGGGGAGCTTTCTTTTGATCTTCGATATATTCTCTGAGAAGTTTGACGTGTTCTGGCAACATCATTGCAACCCATTTTTTACTTCCTCGATCCTGTACTTTTGATAAGTCTAGTCTCCCCATCGTTTCATCCAAATTATCCACCTAGATCACCTTGCTTTCTTTTTGACTGACAGGAGCGATTGCCAATACGTTTGTTATTAGAAATGTTCGCTTTGCCTTCCTTTTAAAGCAATACGCTTGAAAAGAGTTGTCTTGTACCTTCAGTATTTTAACTCTTCTCCTACTGATTTCACTCAATTTAGATAGGTATACTAATTCCACATGCTGTCCTCGGCTAAAGTATTTCTCCAACGCTATACGCACAAACGTTCCCTCCTTTTGTTTAGTATATGAAACATACGTTCTTTTTACAACAAGAAAATACTGCTAAATTCATTTTATTTCACTTGTTGTCCGCTCCATTGGTTTCCGAAGCTTTCCGCGAGCGAGTAACCTAGCCTCCTCGTCGCAAGCTAGGTTACTGAAAAGTACATAGAATTTGTCTTTACTAATAATGTCGACCGATAAATAAGAAAAACGTTGAAACGGCTCCCTTTCCGCGGGCGTTGCCTTAGCCTCCTCACTGCGCTGCGGGGTCTTCGGCTAACGCTATCCCTGCAGGAGTGTCGCCTTTTTCAACGATTTTCGATAAATCCTAATTGAAAAGATTTAAGTGATAAAAACTTACTCCTTTAATAGCATGACGGTTTTCTAGCGGAAATCAACAGTTTCAAATTTCGCGCAACATTAATAGGCATATGCGCAATATAGAGTAGATTACCTGCAACATTAAATCCATTTGTACAACAAATAAATAGCTTTTACATAAAAAGCCCCATCCCTCTCGTAAAAGAAGGATAGGGCTTTCGTCTGTGGAATTATTCTTCGTTCATGCCAATGCAACGTTCGCATTCGTAAAGGGATGACTCTACTTTCTCATGAATTTCACATCCACATTCACGACAATGTTTTGTGTTTACCTCTTGAGTAGTTGTTTTCATGCAAATCACCTCCTATAATTTTTCATAACCAGGCAACGTGAGAAATTCTACAAAATCTTGTTCACTAATTAAGGAAAGGAATAGCTCAGCTGCTTCATCGTAACGACCATTTGCATAGTTTTTGCTGCCAAATGCTTTTTCCAGCTTATCTAATTCCTCTTGTAATGTTACTCGTACTAAACTTTCTGTAACCTTACGACCATCTTCTAGTTTTCCTTCTGGATGGCGAATCCACTGCCATACTTGCGTGCGCGAAATTTCAGCGGTAGCGGCATCTTCCATTAAGTTATTGATCGGTGCTGCTCCGTTTCCACGTAACCATGATGCAATATATTGAACCCCTACACTACAATTTAAACGCAGGCCATCTTCTGTAATGGAGCCTTGCGGTACTTCCAATAAATTCTTAGCTGCCACCTTCACATCTTCTCGTTTACGATGAATCTGATTAGGCGTAGGCATATGCTCATCAAATTCTCCTAATGCTACAGCGACTAGACCCGGATGTGCTACCCATGTTCCATCATGCCCGTCAGTGGCTTCTCTACGTTTGTCTTCTCGCACTTTTGCAAATGCTGCTTCATTCGCTGCTTCGTCACCTTTAATCGGAATTTGTGCTGCCATTCCGCCGATTGCCGGGGCATTTCTACGATGACATGTTTGAATACAAAGTTGTGTATAAGCTCGCATAAATGGCGAGGTCATCGTCACTTGACCACGATCCGGTAAAATCACATTGGGTTGATTGCGAAGTCGTTTAATGTAACTGAAAATATAATCCCAACGCCCGCAGTTCAGCCCAGCAGAATGGTCTTTCAGTTCATATAATATTTCATCCATTTCAAAAGCGGCCATTATTGTTTCGATTAAGACAGTTGCTTTAATCGTTCCATTCGGAACACCTAATTGCTTTTCTGCAAAGATGAAAATGTCGTTCCATAATCTCGCTTCTAGATGGCTCTCAAGCTTTGGTAAGTAAAAGTAAGGACCAGTTCCACGAGCTAGTGATTCCTTTACATTATGGTAAAAATATAATCCGAAATCGAAGAAACTCCCGGCAATCTGCTCCCCATCTACTAGCACATGTTTCTCAAGCAAATGGAGACCCCGTGGGCGAACCATTAGAACAGCCGTATCTTTTTTTAAGTTGTATTCTTTTCCATTGTCTTGTTTAAAAGAAATCGTTTTTCGAACAGCATCACGCATATTCACTTGACCTTCAATCATATTATCCCAAGTCGGAGATGTCGCATCCTCGAAACAAGCCATAAATGTCTTGGCACCGGAGTTTAATGCATTAATAACCATCTTACGATTGACAGGACCTGTAATTTCTACTCGGCGGTCTTTTAGATCTTCCGGAAGAGCAGCAATTGTCCAGTCTCCTTCTCGAATGGTCTTTGTTTCTTGTAAGAAGTCTAGTGTTCCTCCATTATCTAGCTGTTTTTGTCGTTCTTCCCTAGTTTCCAAAAGTCCTTTTCTTCTTTCATTAAACAAGTGGTGAATCGATGCTATGAATTCTAATGCACCTGGTGTTAGAATTTCTCTACTTGCTTCTGTTTCTTTTCCAACTATTTCTATGTTTTTAGCAGTGGTTTGTTCCATCTATTAATAACCTCCCATCCCCATGATTGATTATATAAATTGTGCTACTTCTGTAGAACCTTGCATCGCTGTAGTAGAGGAAGTTCCTCCAGAAATTACTTGTGAAATTTCATCGAAGTATCCAGTACCTACTTCACGTTGGTGTTTCGTCGCCGTGTAACCTTTTGCTTCATTCGTAAATTCTGCTTGTTGGAGCTTCGAGTAAGCAGCCATTCCATTTGTTTTATAGTCATGTGCTAGTTCGAACATACTGTGGTTTAATGCATGGAATCCAGCAAGTGTTACGAATTGGAATTTGTAACCCATTTTACCTAACTCCACTTGGTATTTTGCAATCGTCTCATCATCTAAATTTGCTTTCCAGTTGAATGAAGGTGAGCAGTTATATGCAAGCAACTTCCCAGGAAACTTTGCATGAATAGCATCGGCGAATTGTTTTGCTTCGTCTAAGCTTGGATGTGAAGTTTCACACCAGATAAGATCCGCATATGGTGCATATGCTAAACCTCGTGCAATTGCTTGTTCGATGCCTGGTTTAGTGCGGAAAAATCCTTCTGGTGTTCTTTCACCTGTGATAAATTCTGCATCTCGTGGATCGATATCGCTTGTGACCATATCTGCCGCATCCGCATCTGTGCGTGCGATTAATACAGTTGGTACACCAGATACGTCTGCTGCTAAACGAGCGGCGATTAAATTACGAATCGCATTTTGTGTAGGTAGCAGTACTTTACCACCGAGATGACCACATTTCTTTTCAGATGCTAACTGATCTTCTAAGTGAACACCTGCAGCTCCAGCTTCAATCATGCCTTTCATTAGCTCGAATACATTTAACGGTCCACCAAACCCAGCTTCTGCATCGGCAATAATTGGTGCAAACCAGTCGAAATGATCTTCTCTACCTTCTGCCTGATCGATTTGATCGGCACGTTGTAGTGCTTGGTTAATACGTTTTACGACTGCTGGCACACTATTTGCCGGATAAAGACTTTGGTCAGGGTACATTTGTCCAGAAAGGTTTGCATCTGCTGCAACTTGCCAACCACTTAAGTAAATCGCTTGAAGTCCCGCTTTTACTTGTTGAACTGCCTGATTTCCTGTTAAGGCCCCAAGTGCATTAACAAATTCTTCCTTGTGTAAGGAATTCCATAAACGCTCTGCTCCTTTTCGAGCCAATGTATGTTCAATTTGTAAGGAACCGCGAAGCTTTATTACTTCTTCTGGTGAATAAGGGCGTTCAATCCCTTTCCAGCGGTTCTCTTGATCCCATTCCGTACGTAATTGTTCGATTTGTTCTTGTCTAGTTAACATATTTTACATCCTCTCTTCATCTAATTTATTAAACTGTTAAAAACATTACTTTCTCACTGTTCCATAACAGTTTGTTTTCTTGTAATCTACTATATAACAATATTCAGAATTTTGCATAGACTTTTAGATAAACGACCTTTTTAAGAGGATGAAACGTAAATAAGGTGGATGAACGAAGAATTTTTATACTGGAGGGAAATGGATGGAAGTATCGAAGGAGCAATTAAAGAAATATACGGGATTATTGGAAGATTGGATCCCAAAAGGAGCTTCAATCGCTATCGCAGTGAGGGGAGAGTACATTTATTATGTTGCAGGGAGTCAAGATTTACAGCTTCAAAAAGGACAGAAAGTAAAGGAAGGAAGCATCGCGGAAATAGCTATGCAGACCTGTTGTAGAACAGAGGGGATAGTGGAAGATGCGATTATTAACGTACCTTATAATGGTATCGCCTATCCAATCGATATTTTAGGAGAAACTGGGGCGCTAGTTGTAATATTGCCTCCAAAACATTCGGTAGTCCAACAAGCCCCCTATCGTTTTTTAACCGGTAAACAAGAAGAAGAATGGCGACCAATACCAATCGAAAAAGTTGCATATATGGAAAGCCTACAGAAAAAAACGTGGTTTTATGCGAATAAAGAACCTTACAAAACGAATATTCCATTGAAAGAATTACAACAACGACTACCCGAATCATTTTTACGTATTCATCGATCCTATATTGTAAATGTTTCATTTATTGATAGAATCATACGAGATTTTTCATCTAACCTCCTTGTATTACTCCACGACGGGACTGAACTTCCCGTAAGTCAGACGTATACGGCAGATGTTCGAAGTGCTTTAGGTTTTTGAATGCGAAAAGAGCTGTCTCAGCTGGAGATAGCTCTTTATTACTTTATTCAGCTAAACTTTACTGTTAATTTCCGTGCGCGGTTAGCTTGGGTTCCAAGTATAACCATTGCACAGTTGTTTTACAACGAAAACTAAACAGAAAGCAAGCATGCAATGCCCAACCATCACTCAGTTGTAAAACTGGATACTGAATAATAAAAAGCGCAAGTTTTGATCGCTGTTTCTTCCAAAACTTACACTTTCCGCTAAGCGTCAAGCAGCAAAAGTTAAGGAGTAATTTTTTATCATCTACTTTTGGTGGTCCGTACTCAATCTACTTCTCTTGCTTTCTGCGTATCTCTGACATTTTTCTGAACTGTTATTGCTGCAAATATACTAAGAACAAAAGCCATACCATAAAACCCTTTTTCGCTTAAAACAATACTTCCTGCATTGTATAAACCGATGCCCATTAATAAAATAGATATAATTAGCGCAACCCAGCTAATACCATAGTAAATATTTGTAACTGGTATCCCCTCTTCTTTATCTCGTACTGCTTTTTGTAGAGATACAGATGCATAGAGTCCAAATATTAAAATTGCAAAGTAATAGCCTTTTTCATTCAGTTCCATAGCTGCATTGAACAAACCTATGAGATAAGCAGAGATACCTATTAACAGTGCTGCCAAGGAAGCTCCTTTAAAAGCTATAGTAGGTTCACCATCTTTTCTCTCCATTTTCATTATTGGGCCATTTTGTTTTTCCTTATCAAATAAGCCTTCATTATCATTAGCCATTGAATGTTTCCCTCCTCTTTAGACAATCATATCCAAACGACTATTAATCAGCAATGTTTTTTAAACAGTCCATCTTTTCTAATGATAGTTGCAAGTATCATTACTATTCCGTTTCGCACATAAAAATCCTCTTTGAGAACACTAAAGAAAACCAAAAATAATCGTGTAAAAAAGTGAGTAAAGGCAAAAATATTTTAGAATAAGGTCTAGTACTACACTCCACATAGAGGGAAGTATTGGTTTTATTCATTGGACATGAGCCATCTCTGCCTGTAACGTAAATCCAATAAATGAATTAAAAATATCAAAAACAGTTATACTAAGTCATTTATCAACTATTAACAGTTATTTGCTTCGCTGGTCTACTACTAATTGTCAGCACAACGATACTGCCAAGCAATAACAAAATACCGATCCAAGAAGTTACACTAAGTATTTCTCCAACGATAAATACACCTAACAAAGCAGCTGTTGTGGGTTCTGCTAGAGACAGCGTTAATGCAGATGAAGAGGGAATCTTATGTAGTCCTCTCCCATATAACACATACGCTACACTCGTCGTTGCAAGTCCTAAGTAAAAGATAATTCCTACATTTCCTGTACTCTGTAGCCAACTAACATCATATAAAAACCAAAACGGTGACAATAACAAAGCACTAACAGAAAAAGTCATTGCGACAACAGGAATGGCTTCTTCTTTTTGAAGGAGCGATTTACTCGAAAGTGTATATATTGCAAACCCTAGTCCAGCAATAAGTGAATATATGACACCAACCGGATTGATTGTAATTTGTCCTTTATTAATAAATAAAAAGATACATCCTAGTAGCGCGAAAGCTGTCGATATTCCCCAAATTTTTGACGGTCTTAACTTTAGAAACACCCACTCGATCAACCCCGAAAATACAGGAGCGCTTCCTATCGCTACTACACTCGCAATTGCTACTCCCGTTAATTTAACAGATGAAAAAAACAGTAGCTGAAACAAGGATATGCATACTGCCGCATGGATTGTCTCTTTCCATGGCCAACTTGTAAACTTTATTTTCTTTAAAAGAATCATAGCAATTAATAATGAAAAACCACCGACCGCTGAACGTCCTGCGCTAATAACAAAAGGATGTGCACTTTCCGGTAAAAATGTTTGTGCCGTCCCCGTTGTCCCCCATAAAACAGCTCCAAGTAATACGAATATATATGGTATTACAGACAAACCCATCGCCCCTCCTGAAAATTCTCTTTTCACTTTCGATATAGCACATATTGAGATAGTAACTATCGTATCTTATACTTATATAGATAGGAGGCATTCCCCATGTATATGACAGTAGAAGAAACTTCGAATTATTTATCTATGCCTATTGAACAAGTGAAACGTTATATAGCTGAAAAAAAGATTCGTGCAATCTTCGATGGAGAAGATTATTACGTTAATAGTGCTCAATTCCAAACACATTTGGAGCAAGTAGAAGAGTTAAAACGCCAAATTGACGAATGGCGAAACACGCCCATTCCAGATGATATTGATGTAAAAGACGAGGATTAGTATGTAAATGCATATTAAAAATGACTTCGACACAAATTGTCGAAGTCATTTTTTTGTGCTTTAGGAAATAATAAAACGCAAGCTCGTCGCAAACAAAATCGCTTGTGGTGGCTGAGGAGCTGCCTCCTGGGCCCGCACGATGCGGGTCATGCAGTAGTTGCGACACGATGTCGCGAACTACGACTGTATTCCTCTGACATAGGCGCTTGCGCTTTTGTTCTTTTAAATAGTAATAAAAAATCCTGCTCGCTTACCTATAATTTCCGCGTAGTCTTCTACCATGACACTCGCAGTTGGGTACATTCCCGCTCCCGGTCCTACTAATGTCAGTGTACCGATATAATTTGTATCTAGTGATACAGCGTTATTTACTCCCTCTATCGCATATAAAGGATGATCTGGGCCAACTAATTGTGGTCCAACCGATGCAAATAGTTCTCCATTTTCGTCTTGTTCAATTTCTGCGACATGGCGATAACGGAGCCCTTCTTGTTTCGCTTTTCTTACATCCTCTAGGGAAATCTCGTTAATCCCCACTACTTCTACATCATTCCAGTTTGGCTGTTTCCCAAAAGCGAGCGCACTTAAAATCATTAATTTACGGAAGGCGTCTTGACCTGAGACATCATTATATGGATCTGCTTCTGCATAACCTAGGAGCTGAGCCTCATTCAATGCATCTTCAAACTGGCATTCATCTAAACGCATTTGCGTTAAAATGTAATTCGATGTACCATTTAATATCCCCTGAATTTTCTTCACTGAATTGACTTGAAGCAAATTCTTCAATGTTTTAATAACAGGGACTCCACCAGCAGTCGTCGCTTCATACCCGACGAATACACCGCGTGATTTTGCGCGTTCTTGTAGTGGAATGCTGTATTTCGAGAACATCACTTTATTTGCCGTAATGACGTGACATCCTTTATCAATCGCGCGACATAAATAGCCATACGCCGGTTCTTCATTGACAATAGCTTCAAAAACTACTTGAAGACCTGGGATGTTAATAATGTCTTCAAAGTCATCTGTCACTAGTACACCAGGCGTTTCTATTCTTTCTTTTGTTAGGTTATTGACAAGAATAGCGCTAATTTCAATATCCAATCCTAGCGATTTTTTTAAGTCTTCTTTTTTTTCATTGACAATATGATATATCCCTTGGCCGACTGTTCCGAAACCTAAGATTGCTGCTTTTATTTTCGCCATACTTTCTCCTCCAACTAAATCTGCACAATTGAGCTTTTAACATATTGTAGACTATTTTCACCCAATTAACAACAAAATTCTATCTAGAGAGGACATTTGTTTTTTCTACGAGTACTTTTTCTAAAGCATTTTGTAAATCCTCTACTGCCTCTAACCCAACAGACAAGCGAATTAGATCCTCTGTTACCCCAGTTTTTAATAAGTCTTCTGGTGTTAATTGTTGATGCGTTGTAGATGCTGGGTGAATAATTAATGATTTTGCATCACCTACATTAGCTACATGCGACCAAATCTCTATATTATCGATAATGCGACGGCCTGCTTCTCTACCGCCTTTAACGCCAAAGTTCAAGATAGAACCGAAGCCATTTTGTAAATATTTTTTCGCCAATTCATGAGACGGATGATCTTCCAACCCTAAATAGTTCACCCATTCCACGCCTTCATGGTTTACTAAAAATTCAGCAATTTTTTGTGCATTTTCATTGTGTTTAGGTACTCGAAGATGTAGCGTTTCTAAACCTTGTAAGAATGAAAAAGCGGCTTCTGGACTTAACGTAGGACCAAAATCACGTAGAAGCTGGACACGTAATTTAATCGCAAATGCAACGTTTGGTACATCAATTCCATATCGTAGACCGTGATAGGTTACGTCCGGCTCTGTATACCCAGGGAATTTATCTGAGTTCCAGTCGAAGTTTCCTCCGTCTACCACGATTCCACCGATTGTCGTTCCATGTCCGCCAATCCATTTCGTTGCGGAATGGATAACAACATGAGCACCATGTTTAATCGGGTTCGTTCCATACGGAGTAGCGAATGTGTTATCTATTAATAGCGGAACGCCTACTTCATTTGCAATTGCTGCTACCTTTTCTATATCTAATATATTTAAGCTTGGGTTTCCGATAGTTTCCGCAAAGAATCCTTTTGTTTTATCCGTCACTGCAGCACGGAAGTTTTCTGGATTGGTAGAGTCAACAAATTTTACCGTAATGCCGTAACGAGGCAATGTATGTGCGAATAAATTAAATGTACCACCATATAAGTTTTCTGCTGCAATAATTTCGTCCCCTGCTCCTGCAATATTCAAAATCGAAAACGCAATGGCTGCCATACCTGAAGATACCGCAACTGCCGCTGTTCCACCTTCAAGAAGAGCTACTCGTTGTTCGAAGACATCAACAGTCGGGTTCATAATTCGAGAGTAAATATTACCCGTTTCTTTTAATGCAAAAAGATTTTGTGCATGCTCTGTATCACGAAATACGTAAGAAGTCGTTTTGTGAATAGGTACTGCTCGTGAACCTGTTACTGGATCTGGCTGTTGACCACCGTGCAAAAGAACTGTTTCTTTTTGAAGATTTGTCAATTTGAATTCCTCCTAATAAATAGTTTAGATGGACGCATTGGAAACGAAAGAGAGATCCTTAGGACAAACAAAAACCCCACTTCGATTAAGAAGAGGGGTGCAGTTTCGCATGTTCCTCCTCTTATCTTCCAAATTCGAGTAACCGAATTTGTAGGAATTAGCACCTTTCCAAGTTTAGAACTCGGTGGTTGCCGGGCATCGCAGGGCCTAGTCCCTCCGCCACTCTTGATAAGAGTATTAGATTTAGTTTTCCATCTTGATATAAAGTATAAGATTCTATGAATCTATTCGTCAAGTGTTTTTCTTAAAAATTCTGAAACTTCTCGGGTTAGTTTACGTTTAATGTATTGTAGTTATTTGATAGAGAGGTGATATGATGACAGTTTGGATTTTGACTATATTGCTCATTAGCTATTTAATCGGAGCAATCCACGGTTCGAAAGTCGCGCAGGTTTTTAGTGGTGTCAATATTAAAAAAGAAGGGCTTAAAAACTCTGGTGCTTCAAATGCAGCAATTGTTTTAGGTATGAAATATGGCATACTAGTTGCTGTAATCGATATTTTAAAAGGTGTGCTCGTTATTGTTAGCGTTCGCTTTAGTATCCAGCAATACGGGAACTTTTCTGCTATAGAACAGGATTTATTACTTTATTTGGCTGGAGCCGCTGTTATCTTAGGGCATAATTTCCCGATTTACACTGGATTTAAAGGTGGGAAAGGGACTGCTTCGATTATCGGCATTCTTTTTGCTATTTATTGGCCTATTGGACTTATTGGATTTTTATTATTAGTAGGTACGACTTTATTAACGGACTTTTTATTGATAGGTGTATTTGTATTTTATGTAGCTTTTATTGTAGCTTCTATTTGGTTTGCCAAGGGTATTGGACCTATTGCCGTTGCGGGGTTTTTATTCGTCATGGCGCTTATTTTACATATCGAAAATTTTCGCCGTCTAGCGCGTAAGGAAGAACCAAGAATATCGGCATTTTTAAAGAAAAAGAAAACTTCTGTCTAAAATGAAATGAGTGAGTTGTATGAAGAAAAAAATGAGGTGGATTGTGCTTATTCCTTTAGTAATCATTGCAACCGGTGGATTCAGCGCGTGGATCGTCACGACTAAATGGTTGGAGGAAGGACTTGAACCGAAAGCAAATGGATCCAATGAATACGCCATCGTGCTCGGTGCAAAAGTGAACAAAGGGAATGTCCCTTCACTTTCATTGCAATATCGTTTAGAAGCGGCACTCGCGTATGCTGTAGAAAATCCTCATGTGAAGCTCGTCGTATCTGGTGGACAAGGTCCCGATGAAGATATAGAGGAAGCGCTAGTAATGAAGAACTTTCTTTTAGATAACGGGATAGCAGAGGAACGGATTATTGTAGAAAGCCGGTCAACTTCTACTTATGAAAACTTGTTATTTTCGCAAGAGTTGTTGCCGGACGGTGTTGATTCTGTAACGATTATTACGAGTGATTACCATTTGCATCGTGCAAAAAAGCTTGCTCTGAAGCTGGGTTGGGATACGGATGTTGTGGCTGCCGAAACGCCGGAAGTGGTGGCGGGAAAAGTGCGATTGCGGGAACGGGCTGCGCTTTTAAAGACTTATATTGTAGGGAAATAACTCCGAGATACTCGGAGTTATTTTGTCTAAGAAATTCGTGCTTTTCTGCCTTCCCTACAAACGAATTTCATAAGAAAACGGTGGGCTGTAGGAACCAGTGTGAAAAAGATGTCCATCGTTCTACGCAATGGCATTGGACAAATAATGGGTTTGTTTTTATGAACGCCATCCAAAGCAATTTTAGCTAGTTTTTCTGGGGACATCAGCTTTTGCCTTTCTAATTGTTTGGACATAGCGGCTTTGTCAATATTGATTGCCTTGGCACTAGCAAAAATAGGTGTATCAACAAATGTTGGACAAAGCGTGCTCACTTTTATCCCATATTCTTCTGCTTCAAAATGTAGAGAATTAGTCAAGCCTACAATAGCATGTTTGGTTGTCGAGTAAGCAGTAGTAAGAGGGGATGGTCCAAGCCCAGCAGCTGATGCTGTATTGACGAGATGACCGAAGCCTTGCTCTTTCATGATACGATATCCAACCTGTGTTCCATTGATCACTCCCCACAAATTGACGTTCACAATTTCCTTCCAGTCTTCCATCTTCATATCGTATAACTCTCCATACATTGTAATACCCGCATTGTTAAATAGATAATCTAATCGCCCAAATTCTTTGTACGTATATTCAATTACACTCTCCACGCTTTTATAATCGGTAACATCCATATGCTCATACCTAGCATTTGGCCCCGTTTCGTTAAGTTGAAGCTCCACAGTTTTTCCCTCTTTTTCATTTATATCTGCAATAATTACAAATACATCTTGGGACACGAGTTCTTTGCATAATGCCCTACCTATTCCCGAAGCACCGCCTGTTACAATAGCAATCTTTTTGTAGTCTTCCATACGAACCCCCAATTTTTTATAACTGATTTATGTTTGTTGCATATACGTCCGCTACGATTTGTGCACCCGTACTATTTAAATGAATTCCATCTAATGTAAGGTGTAACCCTCTTTTCTTTGATAACTTGTCAATTTTAGTAGGTTTCTTATAGAAGAAAACATCCAGCATGACTCTCATCGGATTTGTGCTAATGTAATCTGAACTATTTACTTTGACTAAGTGCTCCTTAAATACTGCTTGTATATTCACATAATCTACACTCTTCTTTTTACTAATGGATTCGATTAGTGAGGCAAATTCATTCGTTTCTTGATTGGGAGAGTTCTGAAGGTCTTCGCCAACTATTGATGGCGATACGGTAACTACCTTTCTTGATGAAGCAATTATCATATCTAAAATTTGCTGATAAACCTCTTTAAACTCTTCATGGCTATTTACCACTGGCTGTGCTTGAATACTTAAGAGTTTAGAATAGACATCATTGACACCGATCCAAAGGAATATCAAATCATAATCAGTGGCTAGCTTCGTTTTTGTTAACCGTACATGCAAGCTTTTTACTGTTTCCCCTGGTTTCCCAAGATTGACTAACGTGACAGTTGGATACCTTTCTTTTAATATGTGAAAGAAAGAAACGCCAGGTCTACCATCTGTTAGACTGTCACCAATGAACCCAATTTTCATATCAATCCCCCCTTTTTTTAATCGAAGCTAAAAAGATAGTAATCGCCTGTTTAAAAAGTGGCTCTAACGTACTTAAATCTTGGGTGGTGTTCGTAAGTTGGCATAAGCCACCTAGCCATGTTCCTAATAGTGCAGTCCACTCCTCAACATTTCCTTCTTTAAACTCTCCATGTTCAACCCCTTCTTGAAAAATGGAACGGTAAGAATCCATTGGTATTACTGCTAACTCAAATAATTTCTTCACGGATTCTGGGCTTGATTTTGGATCAGATGCTAACTCCTGCCCTGCTTTTAATAGTGGTGTCTGATAATTGTATAAAACATGCATAGCCATTCCATACCATTTCTCTGTAGCAGTTGAAAAAGACGGTTCCTTTTCCAACCATTTTGCAAACCATTCACGCATTGATTTTTGTGCTAATAGAACAAAAAGCTTTTCTTTATTTTCAAAATGATAATAAATATGTCCCTTGCTATAACCAGAGGCTTTTGAAATATCCTCTACGGATGTTTGAGTATATCCCTTTTCAGAAAATAACAGAAATGCATTTTCCATTATTACTTGTCTTGCTTTATCGCTATCATAACGTCTTTTATTCAATATATTAGAAGCTCCTTCTTACATTTGAACGGTCGTTCTAATTTAATTATAAATTATTAACAGAGAAATTGAAACACTTTTATGATAATTCTAAAAATTGACGGTATGATTAAAATATATCCCTTTAAAATGTTTCCCCCACTGTTATTACATTTGGTATATTATTTGTACTACGCCTACTAATGGGTATTGTAGAAGTTCCAGTTCAATCATAGTTAGAAGTAAGAAAAGCGAGAGGCTGGTCGTGACCAACCACAACCAACCTCTCTTTTCTTTTAGAATCTAGACACTGAGTTTCAAATAATGAAACTCAGTCTTTTTATTTTGAGTCTTAAAGATAGAGCATTTATACTTTGGGAAGACTGAGGTGAGCAAAATGGCAAAGAATGAAGTTTCGACACTAAAAAAAGGACTTCGGGTTTTAGAATTGGTAAAGAATCATCAAGGCATTACTTTAAGAGAAGTGATGGACGAACATGACCTAAGTAAATCTACTGCGTTTCGTTTATTAACAACGTTAGAAGAAATGGGTTATATATATAAAATTCATACTCAGTATTTTATTAATCACAAAATGTTTTGTGAGAGTTTTGAAAAACGTTCCGCAATGGATTGGGCAACGTTACGTTCCATTTATCAAGTTGCTAAAAATTTACAGATGAGTACATATATAGGCAAAGTTGACGGTACGGACTTAGTCATGACACAAATATTACATGCCCCATTTCACGCGTCAGCAGACACGGAAATTGGAAATCGTTCAAAACTACATCAATCCGCCTTAGGTAAAGTAATACTAGCCAATTTAGCTGAAGAACCATTAGCGTCTTTACTTGAAAAAATGTCACTTGAACGTGCCACGAAAAATACGTTTCAAGACTCACAGCTATTTCGCTATCATCTAAAAGCAATACGTGAAGATGGCTTTGCTTTTGATGATGAGGAACGGATCATTGGTATTCGTTGTATAGCCGTTCCTGTGTTTCGTAATCAAGAAGTGATTGCCGCATTAGCAATTGCAGCACCTGCTGAACAAATTTCTCGAAGCAATATAAAACAGATTGTTTCAAAGCTCAATACAGGAAGCAAAGCCATTACTAAGGAAATAGAAACTCTAGTCAACATTCATTAAACTTTGGAGGAATTCACATGAAAGTAGTAGCAATCGTAGGAAGTATTCGAAAAGATTCATATAATTTACAACTGGCAAAGCATGTACAAAAACGCTATGCTAGCCAATTTGAGTTAGAAATTTTAGATTTATCTACTTTACCTATGTACAACCAAGATATCGAATTAGATGCACCAAACGAAGTCCTTGATTTTAAAGCAAAAGTTAAAGGAGCGGATGCAGTTCTTTGGGTAACGCCCGAATACAATTCAACTATTCCGGGTGTATTAGGAAATGCGATCGACTGGTTGAGCCGAGTGGAAAAAGTAATGAACGGTAAACCTTCTATTATTATGGGCTCATCAATGGGTATTTTAGGATCAGTTAAAGCACAAATGCATTTACGAGATATACTTTTTGCGAGTGGCTTAAACTCACCATTATTACCAATGAATGAAGTATATGTAGGTGCAGTACATGAGAAGTTTGATGCAGAAGGTAACTTAACAGACGAATCGACTATCGATTTCTTAGACTCTGTCATTTCAAACTTCCAGGAATGGATGAAACAATTCGTATAAAAATAGTACATCTCTTCTCTTACATGAAGAGGTGTTTTTTTAAAAGGAGATTACAATGAAAACCAACTATCAAAAACTATTTCAAGACTATACTTTTAAAAGTGGTGTCTATGTGAAAAATCGTCTCATGATGGCTCCGATGACAACCTTTTCCGCTGATGAGAACGACTATGTATCACAAGAAGAACTTGATTATTACAAAGAGCGTGCAAATGGGGTCGGTACAATTATAACGGCATGTGCATATGTTTCAAAAAGTGGAAAAGGATTCGATGGTCAAATGGGCATAGATCATGACGGAACGATTAAAGGGCTAGCTCAATTGGTAGAGGGTATTCATTCTGGTGGAGCGAAAGGTGTTGTTCAACTTTATCATGGTGGTCGTTTAGCTGTCCCGAGACTTATTCCAAATGAAGAAACAGTTAGTGCTAGCTCCATTGCCCCTCTTGAAGATCGTGGATTTTATAGTATTACTCAGGCTCCAAGAGCGCTAACGACGGAAGAAGTATATGGAATTATTACTGATTTTGGGGAAGCAACACGTCGGGCTATTGAAGCAGGATTTGATGGTGTGGAGTTACACGGAGCAAGTGGATATTTAATCCAACAATTCGTCTCCCCGCACTCTAACCATAGAACAGATGAATTTCAAAATCCAAGTCTATTCTCTTTAAAATTAATCAACGAAGTAAAAAAGGTAATTGAAGAATATGCAACAAAACCATTTTTAATCGGCTATCGTTTTTCACCAGAAGAGCCAGAAACACCTGGAATTACAATGAAAGAAACCTTTTCATTAATCGATGAATTAATCCAAGCAGATATCGATTATCTTCATATTGCAACAACAGACGCTTGGGCAAAACCACGTAGAGGTATCGTAAGTGATAAATCACGTACGGAGTGCATTGCTGAATATATTAATAAACGTATACCACTAATTGGTGTAGGGAGTGTTCATACGCCTGGTGATGCAGCACTTATACTAGAAAAAGGCGCAACAGACTTTGTGGCAATTGGACGAGCACTAATTGTTGATCCACACTGGGTTGAAAAAGCAGAAAAAAACGAAGCGGATACCATCTCTCTTCAATTAACAAAAAATGATCAGCGTCAGGCTGTTATTCCAACTCCTTTATGGAAATTAATTTTAGAAATTGAAGGTTGGTTTCCTGTTGAGCGATAAGTGAATTTGTTTATGCGGAAAAGTAGCCTAATAAGCTACTTTTTCTGCATTCTTTTTCAGTTTAACAATCCTGTTTATTAATTTTTTACCCAATATCCACTACCGTCATCTTTGCGATCTAAAAATCCATATTCGATTAAATAACGTCTTAAAGTGACGAAGTCTGCATATACATTTTTGAGTACTTCGTTTATTTCTTTTTCGCTGTACACTTTCTCTAGTTCAAAACGTTTAACGATGACGCGCAGTGTTGCTAGCTTTTGCTTTTCTTTTTTCGGGAATTTTATTAGTGGTCCATCTGTACCTTCCGGGAAAAATTTCTTTTCCACATCTTGTTGTTCTTCTTCCGTCATATTGTATCTGTCGTCTACCATTGTTGCATTTTTATGAAGAGGTAAGAATGACGGTGCATGGTCGTCTTTTTCCTTCAAGAGTTCCATCATTGTTAAGAAAATTTTCGCTTGGCGTTCTTTTTCTTTTAGAACGAAGCGATGATTTCTTATCGTGGAACTGCTACCTATATTTAATCCGGCTTGAATTTCCGTATCACTTTTCCCTTCATAAAATAATCGAAGTAAGCTATTTTGATGATCGGTTAGTCCTGTCAGTTTTTTGTTTAGGCTGATTAGGTAATGAAACATGGATCCATGCTCTTGTTCTATATGTAGCTTCATAAATCGTTCTGCTTCCAATAGAACCGCTTGATGTGGATAAATAATACCCTTTTCTACTTTTTCACCGCAGACTAAACATATAAAAGTTTCTTTTTCTTCCACATATCCTGCTTTCAATTGTTCTATGTCAGCGTTCCAGAATAACTCCGAAATATCCATTTCAACAAACACATCCGTTCATTGTTTATTATTTTATAAACATAATATAATAATGTCTATAAATTATCAAGTTGTCATTATATAGTTGCAATATATCAGAAAATAATGAACAATAAAAAGGAAAACGTTTCGGATTTCGAAGAAGCGACCGGGAGGAGAATAGCATTGGTTACATTTAAAGACTACGAATACAATAGACCAAATTTAGAAGAAGACAAGGTAAAGTTTAGCGAAGCTTTAACAAAATTTAAGCAAGCTTCTACTATGGAAGAGCAAAGTCTAGCAATAGGAGAACTAAACAAATTGCGCAACGACTTTTCGACACAAGCAAACTTGGTGTACATTCGGGCATCGATTGATACAAACGATGAATATTATCAAAAAGAACGGGATTATTTTGATGAAATCAGTCCTGAGGTAGATGAACTTGTCACGGAATACTATAAAGCGCTTGTAGCTTCTCCATTTCGAAATGAATTAGAAGAAAAATGGGGAAGTCAGCTTTTTGATCTAGCAGACTTTCAAATTAAAGCATTTTCTTCCGAAGTCATTTCTCTTATGCAAAAGGAAAACAAACTGGCTTCGGATTATTCTAAGTTAGTTGCTTCAGCACAAGTAGAATTTAACGGAGAAACATTAACACTTGCACAGCTTGGACCTTACTCAGAATCAACCGACCGTGATGTACGCAAGAAAGCTACAGAAGCAAGATTCGGTTTCTTTCAAGAACATGAAGCAAAATTTGATGATATTTATGATCAACTCGTAAAAGTTCGTCATGAGATTGCAACGAAATTGGGCTATAAAAACTTCGTCGAACTTGGATATGTTCGTATGAATCGCATCGACTATAATGCAGAAATGGTGAAAAAGTTCCGCGATCAAGTGCGTGATTTCATCGTTCCTCTAGCAACTAAGTTATATGATCGCCAAGCGAAACGTATTGGCGTTGATCAAATGAAGTATTTCGATGAGTCACTAAATTTCTTAACAGGTAACGCAACTCCACAAGGTTCACCAGAATGGATTGTGGAAAATGGGAAGAAAATGTATGACGAGCTTTCACCTGAAACAGCTGAGTTTTTCCAATTTATGATCGATCGGGATTTGATGGATTTAGTTGCGAAGAAAGGAAAAGAATCTGGAGGATATTGTACGTTTATCGATGACTACGAGTCCCCATTCATTTTCTCCAATTTTAACGGTACGTCCGGTGATATCGACGTGTTAACGCATGAAGCAGGTCACGCTTTCCAAGTGTACACGAGTCGCAATATTGGGATTCCAGAATACATTTGGCCAACATTTGAGTCTTGTGAAATTCACTCGATGAGTATGGAATTTTTCACATGGCCTTGGATGGAATTATTTTTTAAAGAACAAACGGATAAATATAAATTTGCACATTTGAGCAGTGGACTCCTGTTCTTGCCTTATGGAGTTGCAGTCGATGAATTCCAACACGCTGTTTATGAAAATCCAGAAATGACACCAGCAGAAAGAAAAGCTGCTTGGAAAAAAATTGAGGAAATTTATTTACCGCACCGTGATTATGATGGAAATAGTTATTTAGAAGCCGGAGCTTTTTGGCAACGTCAAGGACATATTTACGCGAGCCCATTTTATTATATTGACTACACATTAGCACAAATTTGTGCGTTCCAATTTTGGAAGCGTTCAAGAGAAGATCACAAAGCTGCTTGGAAAGATTATTTACACTTATGCCAATTAGGCGGTTCGAAATCTTTCACTAAATTAGTAGAGGAAGCGAATTTAATCTCCCCATTTGAAGAAGGTTGTGTGGAATCCGTTGTAGGCACGATTGAAACGTATTTAAATAGTGTGGATGACTCTGCTTTATAATAATTGATTAAGGAGTGTAATGTTGAATCCAGCTGGTTTTTGGGCACGACTTGGTGCAAGCCTTCTAGATAGTTTGATTATTGGGATTCCATTAGCTATCATTAGCTACCTTATTGTCGGTGATTGGGAAGACACACCGATTACTAGCTTTGGTAATATGTTATATTCATTAATTGTTCCTGTTTTATGGTACGGGTATACTGTTGGAAAGAAAATGTTGGGTATCAGAATTGTAAAAGTAGATGGTTCAAAACTCGGTTATGGTGCAATGATTTTACGAGTTATTGTTAGTGGTCTTGTATATATTTTCACGCTAGGAATTGCTCTAATTGTCAGTGCGTTTATGGTAGGTATACGTGAAGATAAGCGAGCAATTCACGATTTCATCGCTGGAACATATGTAACATACGATCCACCGGAAGAAAAAGAATAGTTTTTTGAAGTAAAGGCTACCGAAAGTTCATCTTTTCGGTAGCCTTTTTATGTGGGAATTAAGTTAGTTATAATAATGGGGGATTTAGTCGGAAGCAGAAGGAGTTAGTTGTAATTCTTGAAGGTTTAGTTGTAAAAAACACTATTTAAGTTGTAATTGTATTTTTATGGATTAATTATTACGGGTGTCTGACACCAGTAATAATTCCGCAAGTTGAAAGAATCTGTTAAAATGGGTGTATACGTTTTAATTTGAAAGGGGAGTTTTTCTCATGAAAGAAACATTAATCGAGCGTCTATCTCGTTATGCAAAAATAGACACACAATCGGACGCAGCTAGTACGACTTGCCCGTCGACGGAAGGTCAATGGGATTTACTCCATGTATTAGAGAAAGAGCTTGCGGAAATTGGTTTAGAAGAAATCACATTAGATGAAAATGGGTATTTGTTTGCCACATTGCCAGCTAATACAGATAAAGACCTTCCAACAATCGGGTTTTTAGCACATGTTGATACGGCAACAGACTACACGGGGAAAAACGTTAACCCACAGCGTATTGATAACTACGATGGAAAAGACATCAAGTTAAATGCATCGACAGTGATGGCTGTGAAGGATTTTCCTGAGCTTACAAACTATGTTGGGCACACACTTCTTACTACAGACGGCACGACACTTTTAGGTGCAGATGATAAAGCGGGTATCGCGATTATTATGACAGCGATGGAGTATTTCGTTCAAAACCCAGACGTGAAACACGGAAAAATTCGCGTAGCATTTAATCCTGATGAGGAAATCGGTCGTGGACCACATAAATTTGACGTGGAAAAATTCGGTGCAAAGTTCGCTTATACAATGGATGGAGGTCCACTTGGTGAATTGCAATACGAAAGCTTCAATGCTGCTGGAGCACGAGTAATTACGAATGGCACAAGCGTACATCCTGGTTCTGCCAAAGACAAAATGGTGAACTCGATTACCATCGCAACAAAATTCCAATCACATATGCCAGTAGATGCTGTTCCTGAAAAAACAGAGGACTACGAAGGATTTATCCACTTAATGAATTTCAATGGAGATGTGGAAAAAACAGAGCTCGGCTATATTATCCGCGATCATGACCGTGAAAAATTCGAAGCGAAAAAGCAATTGTTCCTAGATACCGCGGAAAAAATCAAAGCAGAATACGGAGAAGCTTCTATTTCTGTTGAACTAGAAGACCAATACTACAATATGGGTGAAAAAATTACTCCTGTGATGGAAATTGTAGATATAGCAAGAGATGTAATGGTTGCTCAAAACATTGAACCACTTATTATTCCAGTTCGCGGTGGTACAGATGGTTCTCAACTTTCTTATATGGGTATGCCGACACCTAACATATTTACTGGTGGTGAAAACTATCATGGTAAATATGAATATGTTTCCTTAGACGTTATGGAAAAAGCAACGGAAGTTGTAAAAGGCATTATTCAAGCTTTTGAAAAACAAGCATAAGTAGGTGAGTTCATGCGGGAAATATTGTTAGGGATTCTTGCCTCATTATTTTTTGCGGTGACGTTCATTCTTAATCGTTCGATGGAAGTATCGGGTGGAAGCTGGCTTTGGAGCTCTTCCCTCCGCTTCTTCTTTATGCTCCCTTTTCTTTTTCTCATTGTTTCTTATCGAAAAGGGTTATCCCAAACATTTCATGAACTTAAATCTGCTCCTGCTCCGTGGCTTATATGGAGTTTTGTTGGCTTCGTATTATTTTACGCACCACTCACATTTGCAGCCGGCTATGGACCAGGATGGCTAATCTCCGGAATGTGGCAGTTTACAATTGTCGCTGGTGTTTTACTTGCACCATTTTTTTCGGTGAAAATAAAAGATCGAATGATCAAACAAAAAATTCCATTCATTTCACTATTAATCTCACTCGTCATTTTAATAGGTATTATTCTTATTCAAATTCCAAATACAAATTCCCTTTCGATGAGCGCTGTTTTTCTTGGTATATTACCTGTAATCGTGGCTGCATTTGCCTATCCACTAGGAAACCGGAAAATGATGGGGCATTTAAACGGCAAACTGGATACATTTCAACGAGTGCTTGGGATGACGGTTGCTTCCCTTCCGGCTTGGATTATTTTTATAATAATCGCATTATTCACAGTTGGACTCCCTTCTATGAATCAAGTTGTTCAATCATTAATAGTAGCTGTTAGTTCTGGTGTTATCGCTACTACGTTGTTTTTTATGGCAACGGATCGCGTCCGTAATCATCAAGGAAAGCTTGCTGCTGTTGAAGCGACCCAGTCTACTGAAATACTATTCGTGATTGCCGGGGAAATGATCATTCTCCATATTCCGTTACCTGAACCGATTGCTTTAATTGGACTTGGTATTATTATTTTAGGTATGTTTTTACACAGCTACTATACGAAGGTTTTAAATATGAGAGCAACTATACTAAATCCAAAGAAAGTAGCATAAAAAGTTCAATGGGCTATACCAGTTTGACTTGGTATAGCCCATTTTTATTGCCTGTTGCATGCGCATGCGGTTTTATCATGTACAGGTTTATTTTCCCCGAAAACTAGTAAAGGTTACTTATACGATGTATCCTCCCAGGGCTTTTTCAACACTATTTACAAAATTGCCTCCTGCTCCCCAATCAAAGCGAAAAATAGCACCTGATCCTGCTCCCGAAGAGGCAGCATGCACTTTTGTTTTGTTTTCTAAATTATCAATCGTAATAGTTAATGAAGCACGATTACTTGTGCGCATATAATACTTCTCTAGTACGCACACCACCACTTGATGTTCGCCTACTACTCGCTCGTACACATCTATAATCGTGCCTGAAATACTTCCTTGCACGATATGTTGTTGCAAAACATCTAGAGCAGCTTTTGGAGCCAACGAAACGTAAAAATCGCGTATATCCATTAGAATTCCCCCATTTCCTCTTATACTTGTTTTTACGTTTGAATGAGGAAATAGTTTCTATGAAAAAGGGAAAGAAAAAAACGTTCGATAGAGGTGTTTTCTCTAGGAACGTTTTTTATATTACGCTTATTTCAACGCAGGTTGAAATAAGGTCGAAACTCCAGAATGAATAGCTGCTTCACTTACTGCCCTCGCAACGGCGTCTACAACCTGTTCATTAAACGCATCTGGAATAATATAATCCTCTCTTATCCCATGCTCTTCAAGAAGAGATACAATTACACGGAAACCACTAGTCCCGTATTTTCGTAAAAGAAACGAATATTGTTATTTTTATCAAATATTTCCCATTTTAGTTATAAAAAATTTCTTATGCTTATCCCAACGCAGGTTGAAATAAAGTCGAAACTCCTGATTGGATAGCTGCTTCACTTACTGCCTTTGCAACAGCGTCTACAACCTGTTCATTAAACGCATCTGGAATAATATAATCCTCTCTAATTTCATGCTCCTCAATAAGAGAGGCAATTGCATGGACAGCCGCTAGTTTCATGTCTTCATTAATATCAGTTGCTCTTACGTCTAGTGCCCCTCTAAAAATACCTGGGAATGCTAGCACATTATTTACTTGGTTTGGATGATCAGAGCGACCAGTTGCAATAACTTTTACTCCCCATTCTTTCGCTAAATCATATGCCAACTCAGGGTTTGGATTCGCCAAAGCAAATATAATTGGATCATTATTCATGGAATCAATCATATCTTTTGTTAAAAGATTAGCTACAGAAACACCTATAAATACGTCAGAACCTTCCATTGCATCTTGTAAAGATCCTTTTATATTATGCGGATTCGTACTACTTGCAATCATTGCTTTTACCGAGTTCATTCCTTCTTCTCGACCTTCATAAATAATTCCCGTAGAATCGCACATAATAATTTCACGGTAGCCTAGTAGTTGCAATATACGTAAAATAGCCATTCCTGCTGCACCCGCACCGTTAATCACTACTTTCAGTGCTGGTATTTGTTTATTTACAAGCTTCACTGCATTTTGAAGTCCAGCAGCAACTACAATCGCTGTTCCATGCTGATCATCGTGAAATACTGGGATATTTAGCTCTGCACGAAGACGATCTTCTATTTCAAAACAACGTGGTGCAGATATATCTTCTAAGTTAATCGCACCAAACGTTGGGCTTAAAGCTTTTACAATTTGGACAATTTCATCAACATTTTTTGTATCAAGACAAATTGGAAAGGCATCGACATTCGCAAATCTTTTTAAAAGTATCGCTTTCCCTTCCATTACTGGTAAAGCAGCTTCAGGGCCAATATCCCCGAGTCCTAGAACGGCTGTACCATCCGTTACTACTCCGACGAGATTGCCTTTTGCTGTGTATTCATAAATAGCGGAGGGGTCATTTTTTATCTCTATACAAGGTTCTGCTACCCCTGGAGAATAGGCTAAACTTAAATCCTCCATACTTTCCATTGGTACCTTTGCTACTAACTCCAACTTACCTTTACTCTCCCGATGTAAATCCAATGCACGTGTTCTCAAATCCATCTTCTCACTCACCCATCCTCTAGATTTATCAAAATGCTCCCCTTACCTATAATGAAAATCAGATGCGCACATCCAACAGACTCTATATTCTGAAAATTATAGAGGGTGTATATTTTAATGTCAATGCTAAAGCCTTAGTGAAATTGTTCACAAATATTTTCCTATGTTTATATTTATATGTAAAATTATTCAAAAATAATTTTACATAATGAAAAAATAAGGTTATCCCATGTAAAGTATCGTTCACGCAGTATAGAGATACTGCGTCACAGAAACCACCGAACTAGCAACTAGCGCATCTGCTTTGTCCAGGTTTGTCGTGTTCAGCGGGCGTTTGTGGCTTTCGAGATAGGCTTTGTCGTGTTCGAAGGTTAGTTTGTCGCGTTCACAGCATGTTATGTCTCGTTCAACCATTTATTGGATTTTATCTTCATCAAGTATTCCATAAGTTGGACTTCAAATCAGTGACGATAATTTGCTTGCGGTATTTTTTGTGGATTGTAGCGAAGGGCGGCGACTCCTGCGGAGGCTAACAGGATGTTGGTCACGAAGGCGTTGCCACACGATGTGGCGCTCTTAGCCTTTGTTCCTCTGTGAGACAGATGAGACATCACAACGTACGCGAGAGCTGTGGTGATGACTCATCGCTCACCCCGCGGAAAGCGTCCGCCTGAAGCGAAAATCATAGCGGACATTTAATCGAGCTTTTTAATGCGCATTATTCCTATTGCGTGAACGATCTTTTATATTGTTTAAAGAAAGCTATCTATATAATATTAATTTTTTATTTCCTAAGACAAAAAAAAATCGGCAACCATTTTTGGTCACCGATACGTATATATGCACTAACTTAACTTGAGGGGGGTTAAGTGTGCGAAAGCCAGCTTCAATTTTGGAGAAAAGTCGCTGGTAAGAATCTTCTCACATTAAGAGTAAGTTTCTATGTGGCAATGATAATCATTTTCATTTAAAAAGTCAACTGTTTTGATAAAATTCTGTATAATACATATATGACTACTTTATCGAATGATCAAATCAAACAATTGAATAATTATAGTGTGTATTTAGAGCCTGTTGGAACTCCTCTTTTCCATGCTAAAAACGTGAACAGTGCACTTTCGGTGATTAAGTTAATCTCTGATGCTCCTACTGATCCAATTGCAGCTTCTTTTTTCATGCGTAGAGTTGGTATGTTCATTTCTATGCAGTTTTATATGATGACAATGTACGATGAAATTTGGGATGGACCATTAGAAGATTTAACGTTTTTTTCAACAACCGAGTATGGAAATAAAACAATCAGCACATATATACGAGAAGAACATTTTCGCGAGATAAGCGAAAATCGTGCCGAAGACGTACAACTTATTTGGGAGCAACAATGCTATCCCATTATTCAACAATTGCGTGCAAAATGCAGTGTTTCACCACTCACACTATGGGAAAACGTCTTTGGTTATTTACTATGGCATTATTACGTTTTTTTCGATAATGAAGTAATTGTAGACCAAGCAAAGCATGATTGGGCCCTCATGCAGGATAAAGGTATTTGGACTACTTTTACTTCAAAATCTTTTTTATCCAACTATTTGAAAGGGAAAATTCCGGCACAATTAATCAATAGCCCCGTTCGCACAACATGTTGTTTTTCAAAAGATATCCCAGGATTGCAAAAATGCGGTTTTTGTCCACTTTATCCCTAAAATATGTATGCATGATTGCTTCTTCTCTGGACATAACTATAAATGATTCTAAGAGAAGGGAGTGTATGTGAATGGCGATGAATATTGATGACCGTCTTGACGCTAAGCTAAATAGTATTAATACGGAAGAAAAAGAAGAAATCCTCAAAAACTTTACTACCTTTAAATCATATTTAGCTGGTAAAGTTGCCGCTGGTGAAAAAATGGGACTAAGCGAAGAAGTACTAGCCAAAGCTACTGAGAAGGTAGCAGGTTACCTTGCAAACCATGAGGAACCACGAAATCGTGAAGAGCATCTTTTACAACAACTTTGGAAAAGTGGAGACAAGGAGCAACAGCACGCTCTTAGTCATATGCTTTTGAACCTTGTAAAAAATGAAGGATAAAGTCCGCAAAGATGCACAAGGACGTTTTCTTGATAATCCTGATGGTGTGCGAACAACAAAGGAAAGCTTGTTCGACATGCATGAAGACATGCAAACTGTAGATGCCATATCAGTAGAAGATCTCAACATCCAAGTACAGGATGAGCAATACCACCACCACACAAAAAATCGTTCTTTAAGTGAAGAACGATACCCCTAAAATATAAACTTGCCTGAATCCCCTCAGGCAAGTTATTTTATATTAGTTTTGCTGTTACTAAGCGTTTTCTTATAAGAACCCCTATAATAGCAGCAACAATTGCTTTTACTAAATCCGGTAAAATAAAGGGGAGCATTCCACCTTTAAGCGCACCATTCCAAGGGAGATCCGCTACAAACTTTAACCAAACCGTACCGAGAGCCAAAATTATAAATACAGCCAACATATTCGCTATGATTGCCTGTACTTTTGTATGCCCAAAACTCTCTAAATACCAACCAACGAATAACGTAGCGGGAATAATTGCTACTATATATCCACCAGTTGGACCTAACACGATTCCGAATCCACCTTTCATTCCTGCAAACACAGGGATACCAATTATTCCCATCAAGACATAAACAGAGACTGCGAGTGTACCATATTTTGCTCCGAGAATCGTTGCTGTCAGCATAACGGCTATCGTCATTAGCGTAAAAGGTATTGGTGGAATATTAATGATTATCTGCGCGGCAACAGCTATAATTGCAGCGAATAATGCAGCTACAATCATCATTTTTAAACGGTTATTTCTCATTTAGTTTTCCCCTTCGCACAATGAGTTAACTTCGTTTTTTTACCTAGTTAACTAAAATTCATCATAATAAAAATGCATCTTCCAGTCAATATAAAAAAATAGAGCTCCCGTGGGAACTCTAATTATTTACCACATTTTAATAAAAAACGATCTCGCTATTGTTTATAGATCATAGTTTATCTATTTAAACAGATTCTGTTGCAGCTTCTTTAATCCCTTCACGATGTGCGTAAATATTTTTCAATATCGCTTTTACTACCGCATACGTAGGAACGCCTAAGATAATTCCCCATAAACCTGCAATATTACCTGCTGCTAAAATAATTGTAATAACGGTCAAAGGATGAATATCTAATGATTTCCCCATTACATTTGGTGTAATTAGATTGCTTTCAATTTGCTGCGAAACGAGCATAATAATGGCTACATATATCGCAAGCTTGGGCTCTTGTATTAATGCAATGATAAGTGCGGGTACAAGAGCAATATAAGGTCCTAAAAATGGAATTACATTCATCATCATTCCAAATACTCCAAGTAACAATGCATATTGAAGTCCAATTGCATAATACCCAATGAATAACATGACACCAACTAAAAAGCTGACAAATAGTTGTCCTTGAATATAAGCACGTAGTGTATCATCAATATCCGCTAATGTTTTACGAATCCAAGTTTTCTTATCCCCTTTAAAAAATTGCGCTATAAAAGGAGCAAACTTTTCATGGTCCTTCAACATATACACAAGGAAAAATGGCACAAGAACGAATAAGAAAACTCCTTGGAAAACATTTTGTATAAACTTAATTAATAAAGAACCAGCACCAACCGCAATTGTATCAACTTTACCTGATACTTCTTTAATTGTTTTTTGTAGAAACTCCGGAAATCTTTCTTGGTTTGCAAATACATACTCTGAAAACTCCTGGACTTCTGATACAATCTCTGGCGTATTTTTCACAAGCGCGTTTACTTGTTTGGTTAGAGGTGGACCGACTAGTGCATAAAAACCCCACCCAACTAATCCAATCACAACAAATATGGACAGTATACTAGCCCATTTTGGAAATTTTATAGACTCTAACCATTTTAACAGTGGCCTTGTTAAATAAAACAAAACGCCTCCTATCAATAATGGCATAAAGATCGTTTGTCCAACAATAATTAGTGGTGAGAAAATATTTTTCACTTTTATAAATAGAAAAATGATTAATAATGTCAGCAGTATTGCTACTCCTATTTGAAACCAACGTTTGTTTGTCACCGACGATCACATCCTTACTTTTTACTCAGGTAATAGAATATACGAACCCCTTTCTCGGAGGTTTCACATTATTATGTATCTTACCACTTTTTACTGTAAACTAATAATAGAATCTTACTCTGGAAAGGATAAAGTATATGGAATATTACAAGGAACTCCGAAAATATGTCGGCCATCGTCCACTAATACTTCCTGGCTCCGTTGTGCTAATAGTGAATGAGCATAACGAAGTATTGCTACAAGAAAGAGAACTTGGAGTTTATGGCTTACCGGGTGGGCTAATGGAGCTTGGGGAAAGTCTAGAGGACACTGCTCGTCGTGAAGTTTTAGAGGAAACGGGATTACATATTGAAGGACTAACACTATGTCATGTATATTCAGGTCCAGAATATTATATGGAAAATCCTAATGGAGATATGTTTTATTCGGTAACAGCGGTTTATAAAACGAAGGAATATGGGGGGAATCTTTCTCCGGATGGGATTGAAACTTTGAGTCTCCAATTTTATAATCGGAATAACCTACCAGAAGGTTTACTGCCATCCTATCGAACATTTATTGAAAACGAGCTTGGAGTTTAGTTAACTCTAAGCTCGTTTATATCCATGCTGTTGTATATGATAGAAATAAAACGTAACATTATGGTCCAATTGCGAAATGTATAGTCTAGCTAATTAGAAAATGTCATCTTATGAAAAGTGAACGCTTTACTGTGAGAAAAAGATTTCCCTCGACAATTAATTGATGCTTTAAAGGTTTAATTTAGTTGCGTGCCATAACCAGCCTGTTTGCTTAAGCTATTTTCTAAACATACATTGTAAAACTTCATATAAATTAGGATTTAGCACAGTGGTCCTAATGAATCTATAACATGTGTTAAGTGAGATGCTAATTATTTAGTAATATTCCATTGATTGCAGCGGAAGGCGGCGACTCCAACGGAGGTCAACAGAATGTTGTTCACGAAGGCGTTGCCACACGATGTGGCGCTCTTAGCCTTTGTTCCTCTGTGAGACAGATGAGCCATCATAACGTACGCGTTAGCGGCGGTGATGGCTCATCGCTCACCCCGCGGAAAGCGTCCGCCTGCAGCGGAAATCACAGCGTTTACTTAAAAGAGCATTTTATGATCTATTTATGCGCAATATGCACTTTTAGTTGTTTGCCTTTAATAGTTGTGTTTCTCATCGTTTTTAAAACAAGTGGACCTTTGCCATTTAGAATTTCTACATAGGTTACGTTGTCTTGAATTGTGATGATCCCGATGTCATCAGCAGACACTCCATTTATTTTTGCTAACGTACCTACGAAATCTACTGCACGAAGCTTTTTCTTCTTACCGCCATTGAAATATAGTTTTGTTATATTGGCGTTTAAATGTTCGCTTTTCGATTTTTTTATTTCTGGCTGTTCTTGCATTTTCAAATCAAATGCAGCGCGATTTTTTGCTACTGCTTCCGCAGATAACGCTGGACCAACTGGAATTTCAAAGCCTATAAATGCTTCAATTTCTTTTACAAATTTATCTTCAAATGGGGTTGCAAGCATAATCGATTTACCGCTACGACCCGCACGTCCTGTTCGGCCTGTTCTATGCACATAACTTTCTTGCTCAAGTGGAACATCATAATGAACAACATGCGTAATATCTTCAATATCAATTCCTCGAGCCGCAACATCCGTGGCAATTAGATAGCGGAAATCGCCTCTCCGAAAATCGTCCATTACTTCAAAGCGGTCTTCTTGCATCATACCGCCATGAATTTTATCTGCTGTATATCCTTTTTCGTCTAATATATCTACAAGCTGTTCCACTCGTTCTTTTGTACGACAGAAGATGATGCAACTATCAGGATTTTCAATAATCGTTAGTTTTTCAAGGAATGAAAGCTTAAGTTCCTCTTGCACTACAAACTTCACATGCTCAATATTCGGAGCATTTTCTTCGGCAACATCGATTTCAATCGAAACAGGTTGCTTCATATACTTACTGCTCAACTTTTTAATCTCATCAGATAAAGTAGCTGAAAATAACATCGTTGTGCGTTTTGTAGGAAGTAATTTAATGATTGATGTAACTTGCTCTAAGAAGCCCATATTTAGCATTTCATCTGCTTCATCAATCACTAGATATTCAATCTTCGATACATCAAGCGTCCCTTTTTCGATATGATCTAGGACACGGCCTGGAGTACCAACAACGATATGTGTTTTTTGCTTTAATGCAAGCTTTTGTTTTGCAAATGGAGATTTCCCGTATAGGGAAAGTCCTTTAATACGTTTATAACGACCAATATTCGTAATGTCTTCTTGTACTTGAACAGCTAGTTCTCTTGTGGGTGTTAGTACTAGTGCTTGTGGTTTGTTTTCTTCCCACTCGACCATTTCACAAAGTGGTGTGGCAAACGCTGCTGTTTTTCCGCTACCTGTTTTCGATTTCACAAGAATGTCTTGTTTTTTTAGTGCAACAGGAATGACTTTCTGTTGTACTTCTGTCGGCTCTGTATAACCTAATTGTTCGATTGCTTGTAAAATCTTTTCGTCTAGTTTTAGTTCTTTAAAATGCACTATGCATAATCTCCTCTTAAATTCCAATTTTAATAACGATTACGTCTGCATCTTCCACTGCTTTTAATGCATGTTTTTCTAGTGGGTTCATATGAAGGACGTGTCCCGTCGTTACTAGTTGTTCTACACCATCTACTGTAAATAATACTTTCCCTTTTTTTACAACAACTAAAACATATTCTTTTGCATCATGCTCTTTTATTTCTTCTCCTATTCGCAATTGAATATTCATCACTTGATGGTTATCAAATTGAACAATTTTCGACACATACTTCTCTTTTTCTTCTAATAAATACGGCGTTTCGATTAAATTCATGAGTGCTCCTCCTCAAAACTAATCTTCTAACACTATCATATACAGTTTTTTCTAGAAATCAAAAACTATATCTTATTGTTCACTTCTTACCGAAGCTTACTGCCAATTACATCTAATAATCTCCACTTCCTATTTTAATAGTTTATTTGTGTTATAATAGAAGTATCGCTATTTGCGTAAAAAAACTAGAATAGAGGCAGATACATGAGTTTCCAACGACAACCAAAAGAAGTTTCAGACTTCGTAGCAGCACGGAAAATTGATGAGAAGATCTCTTTTTCTCGTAACGATCATGAAATACAAGGTACTATCTTCAAGATTTTAGAACACTCAGTTATTGTTGAGATATCTACAGAAGATGCGAAAAAGATCAATGTTCCTTCTAACTTAACAGTCGTATCACATAAAAATTATACAGTAGAATAACGGTTAATTTCTTCAAGGAAAGCTTTTCCGTATTTATCTTTTTTGTTTGCACCTACACCGTGCACCTCTAAAAATTGTTCTTCGGTTTGCGGACGCTTTACACACATATCTTGCAGTGTTTTATCAGAAAAAATTACAAATGGTGGTACACCTGCTTCGTCCGCAAGTTTTTTCCGAAGTACTCTTAATCCTTCAAATAACGGATCGTTTTTCGCGATTTGTTTCGTTACCGCTACTCCTTTACGCATTACTTGCCTTTTCCCAAGTAATACATCCTTTCCTTTATCGGAAACGTATATCGTTGGCAGACTGCCGTGATTTACTAATAATATTCCTTCTGAAATCATAAACTCCATTAATCCAGAGACATCTTTTAACGACTTATGCTTTAATATTCCATAAGTAGAGAGCTTTGTAAAACCAAAATCGAGTACTTTTTTGTTCTTTGAACCTGTTAATACTTGCGCTGTAATTGTTTTTCCGAACTTCTGTCCCATTCGAACAACACATGATAATACCATCTGTACTTCTTTTGTTACATCTTGAACTTCCCTCTCATCCTTACAGTTCGCACATCGACCACATATTTGCGCATCTAGTTCCCCGAAATAGGTAACGATAAACTGCTGTAAACAATTTTCTGTATGACAATAATCGACCATTCCTTGCAACTTCTCTAGCTCTCCAGGAATTCGTTCACGGTCTAAAGCTTGATCGATTAAAAAACGTTGTGTTTGCACGTCTTGTGATGCATATAACACTACACATTCACTTTGAAGCCCGTCTCGCCCAGCTCTTCCCGCTTCCTGGTAATAACTTTCCATATTTTTAGGAAGCTGATAATGTATCACGTATCTTACATTCGATTTATCGATTCCCATTCCGAATGCATTTGTTGCTACCATTACTTGCGCTTCATCCGTTAGAAAACGTTCCTGTTCTTTATTGCGAAAAGCTTCTGGAAGCCCTGCATGGTATTTGGCCGTGCGCACCCCAGCTTTATTTAATGTATCGTATAGCTGATCAACTGTTTTCCGGGTTGCCGCGTAAATAATCCCTACTTCTTGCCCATTTTTCTTAATAAAGTCTTTTAAAAATTTGTTTTTGTCTTGTCCAAGTACGACAGAAAACGTTAAATTTGTACGTGCAAAACCGGTAATTACGGTGCTATCTTCTTCGATTTGTAGCAATCTGCATATATCGGCACGAACTTCTGGAGTCGCTGTCGCTGTTAGAGCAAGAACAACTGGTTCTATTTCAAATACATCCTTAAGTTTATGAATAGCACGGTAGCTTGGTCTAAAATCATGCCCCCATTGGGAAATACAGTGTGCTTCATCAACCGCAATTAGCGGTACTTTGACACGCTTCAATTGGTTTAAGAAGGTTTGAGATTCTAATCGTTCGGGCGCTATATATAGTAAACGATACTGTCCATTTTGGACCTCTTCCATCGTTTCTCTTACTTCTTCTGCAGTTAATGTACTATTGATAAAAGTGGCCGAAATACCTGCTTGTATTAAGGTATCTACTTGATCTTTCATAAGGGAAATAAGCGGGGAAATGACAATCGTAGTTCCATCTAACATTAAAGAGGGGATTTGATAACAAAGTGATTTCCCACCTCCTGTCGGCATAACACAAAGGCTTGAATGATTGTTTAGCACATAGTTAATAATCGTTTCTTGTCCTTCTCGAAAGGAATCGTATCCAAAATAATTTTGTAATAATTGACGTGCATTTTCGAGCATTCTCGTACCTCCTGTCTATTTTAGAAAAAGATCCTAGCTATATCTTTCATTTCCATTATCGGCAGACGCTCTTTAGCAGTCGTTCACCTGGACACGCTTTTCCCGCTGGAGTCATCGCACATTACTACAATCAAGTAAATGTGTCAAAAACAACTATTACATCTACCATAGCTTAGAAAAAAGGAAAACAGATTACTTTCTGCTTCCCTTTTTGTTTGTATGTTGCTGATTTGGTTTCGGGTCAACTTTTTGAACATCAGATCCTAATAATAGGTAACCAAGTCCTCCCGATATTATACAAGCACCTATTGTAATAATGATCTTATTGAGCATTGGTACGTCCGTATGGTCTTTCAGCATCCATGTAGCTAGTACTGCAACTACGACCATAATCGGAATAACAACTTTCGACTTTTTCACAACGAACTTCCTTCCTCGTACATATGTATTGTATATTGTACCATAAACAATTCTATTAGGAGGAGGTGAAAGTATATCCAACTAGTCTTCTTTACAATATTCCCTTTGATATTCTTAATAATAAAAAGCCGCATTTTCCAGGTAGAAAATGCGGCTTTAAATTAATTACGCCTCGGCGTATTTGCTTGGAGCCTCACTTTGTTCAGCTCCGCAGAAGTTATTGCTCCTTCGCGAGCTCGTCGCAGAAAACAATGCTTCCAGATCAGGTAAGGAAGTTAGCCAAAGAATGTTGCATCCTTGCGACAAAAGCTAAATGACCTGTCTCACGTAAGCCTGAGCTCGCTCGATAAATTCCACCGGAGGCTTTAACTAGATTATTGGCCTGTATAACTAACTTTACCTGTTTCGACTAATTCTTTCAGTCCCATGAACATTAAATTCCAACCATGTTCAGATCCATCGTGATATTCTCCTAGTGCTTTCTCAATATCAGATTCTGTCCAATTTTCTTCATGAGCAACGTGAATATTTTGTGAAAATGTCATTTCGCATCCTTGAGGAAGTTCTTTTAGCTCTACTGTGATTGTATCCTCTAAATCACTGAATTGAGGCATTTTAAAAGTAAATACTAATTTTTGAGGAGGATCTATTTCAAGATATTCCCCAATTGCTCGGTAATCTTTACCGTCTCGGTGATCTACAATTTCCCAAGTCCCCCCTACTTGAGGACTGTTTTGTGCGACCTTGTTTGTCCCCTCTAATGTAAAAAACCATTTTCTCATCATCTCAGGATTCAACCATGCGTCAAACACTCGCTCTGGTGCTACGTCGAATACTCTTTTCATTGTTAAAGTCGTTGTGGATAAATTGTTCATATTATTGCTCCTTTTCCATTTAATTTTCTTTCCTTTTCGCCTTCATTAGCTCACTTTCAAGAAGATCAAAACGTTTGCTCCAAAATTTCTCATAAAAGTTAAGCCATTCGGTCGCTTGAGATAATGACTCTGTCTTTAAGCGACATATATGCGTTCTTCCGTTTATTATCCGCTCGACTAAATTTGCTTTTTCCAAAACTTTTATATGCTTTGAAATAGCAGCCAGGGACATATCAAACGGCTCCGCTAGTTCAGAAACCGTCCTTTCATTCAGAGCCATCATACGAACTATGTCTCTTCTTGTTTCATTCGCTAATGCATGGAATATTTCATTTAAATTCTCTTCATTTTGATTAACCATGTAGTTAAATATAACTGATTACCAATGTATATTCAACTATATAGTTAAATATAATTTGTGAAACTATTCCTTCCCCTATCCTTATTAATTCCCTTCCATCTTTGGCCATTGTTATAAGAGATAACCACAGGAAGTTCGATAAGTGTTATCCATTTAATTTAACGCATTTCTTTTTTAATATGGCTTCATATGGGATAATAAACAAAACGAACTTAAGGATGACGATATCATGCATAAAGAAATAGATATAAAAATTATAGATTCTCTAGCGCAAGACCTACAAAAAGGAGTTCCTATTTTACTAAAAGACGGCTTCCACGAAATGGACTCTTTACCTGAAGGAGCGATTTTAAAACTGCGCAATACTGCTGGCAAGTTTGTTGCTAAAGGGTATGTAGGAAAGCAAAATAAAGGAATCGGATGGCTTTTAACGAAAAATGAAAACGAACCAATTGATACGCATTTTTTCCAGAAGAAAATCGCAGCTGCAATTAAATATCGTGAGGATTATTTTAATAGTAGCGATACAACCGCTTTCCGAGTATTTAATGGAGAAGGTGATGGAATTGGCGGCTTAACGATTGATTATTTTGAAGGATTTTATTTATTAAGCTGGTATAGTGAAGGGATTTACTCCTTTAAAGAAATGATCTTAGCTGGACTGGAAGCTTCTGTTAGTTATAAAGGGATTTATGAGAAGAAACGTTTCGATACGAAAGGTCAATATTTAGAGGACGATGATTTTGTAAAAGGCGAACGTGGAGAGTTTCCACTAATCGTGAAGGAAAGTGGACAAAACTTTGCCATTTACTTGAACGATGGAGCAATGGTCGGTGTATTTTTAGACCAACGTGACGTTCGTAAGAAGATTCGTGATGCTTATTCTAAAGGAAAAACGGTTTTAAATACTTTTTCCTATACAGGTGCATTTTCTATTTTTGCTGCTGCAGGTGGCGCAACGAAAACGACAAGTGTTGATCTAGCAAAACGTAGCTTAAGCAAAACAACGGAGCAATTTGAGGTAAATGGGATCGATGCGGGGAAACAAGATATTATTGTGATGGACGTATTTGATTATTTTAAATATGCTAAACGGAAAGAGTTATCATTTGATGTAGTGATCCTCGATCCACCGAGCTTTGCACGATCAAAGAAGTATACATTTAGTTCTGCAAAAGACTACACGAACCTACTGAAAGATGCTATTGCTATTACAGAAAAGAACGGAGTCATCGTTGCATCTACTAACAATGCTACATTTGGGATGAAAAAGTTTAAAGCCTTTGTAGAAAAGGCATTCAAAGAAAGTAATCGTAAGTACACTATTGAAGAAGAATTTTCACTTCCTAATGATTTTAGAACTTCTCCGCTTTTTAAAGAGGGTAATTATTTGAAGGTATTGTTTGTTAGAGCTAAATAGCAGAAATTGTGTTTAGTACAAATTTAAATTTTTAGTTGAAATGAAATAATGAATATATTGCCAAACCTCCCGATTACTAAATAATCAGGAGGTTTTTTATTATCGCTTTGCTCATTTACTTTTATTTCACTGAAAATATAGAAAAGTATAGTAATATGAATATAAATAAAGTTTGATGGAACTTTAGATAATTAGTTACTCGAGTATTAAAGGAGCTTATGTAAAATTGGACGCATTAATTGAAGCTATCGATTATAAAAAAATTTGTGATGAATTATACGATGGGATTTATATCGCTGATGAAAAAGGAAAGACTTTATATGTCAACAAGTCTTATAGCAGAATAACCGGATTGTCACCAGACCTAGTAATAGGTAAGTATGTAAATGATCTCATGGAGGAAGGTTTATATAAAAATGCTATCACACCTGACATTATTAAAACAAAAAAACCAATTAACGCGATGGCAGAAATCCGTACAGGGGTAAAAGTATTGTTATCAGGATCACCTATTTTAGATCAGGACGGAACTCTAAAAAAGGTCGTCGTTATTAATCGGGATATGTCGGATTTATTGGATATGCAAAAGAAACTTGTTGCATCTCAAAACGAAATAGAACATCTGAGGAATTTGCAAATAAATAATAAGTTAATAGGAAATAGCGATGAAATTCAACCTATTATTGAACTGGTTCATCAAGTAGCCAATTTGGATGTAACTGTCCTTATAACGGGAGAAACAGGAGTAGGTAAAGAAGTTATAGGAAATGAAATTTATGTAACTAGCAATAGACATGACAAACCTTTTATAAAAGTCAATTGTGCAGCGATCCCCGCTAATCTACTAGAAGCAGAATTGTTTGGATACGAAGCCGGCTCTTTCACTGGAGCATCTAGTAAAGGGAAAATTGGTATGTTCGAATTGGCGGACAAGGGCACATTACTCTTAGATGAAATCGGGGAGATGCCCATTGAATTACAATCAAAACTCTTAAGAATCATCCAAGAAAAAGAGGTTACCCGTGTTGGCGGAACGAAACCGATTAAATTTGATGTTAGAATTCTTGCTGCGACCAATTGTGATTTATATGAACTAGTGAAAAAGGGAAAATTCAGGGAAGACTTATATTACAGGTTAAATGTATTTCCTATTCATATCCCTCCCCTTCGAGATCGATTTTCAGATATTGAATTATTAACGAAACATTATTTGCACATTTATAACACGAAGTATGGAAAACAAGTATTGTTTGAACGTGAAGTATATGAAGTGTTCAAAATGTACAAATGGCCAGGAAACATACGAGAGTTGCAAAATGTAGTTGAACGCTTAGTAATTACATCAGAAAAACATAATAAAATTAACGCGGAATTCTCGAGAAAAATATTAAATATGGAGCCAGAAAGTACAGAAACATCAACTAGTGAACTCAGTCTTAAAGAGATTGTCGAAACAGTAGAACGAAAGATTATAGAAAAGGCATTAAAAGATTATGGCAGTACAAGAAAAGCGGCTGTAGTCTTAAAAATTAGCCAATCCTCAGTAGTAAAAAAGGCAAAAAAATTAGGTATTCATATAAGTGATTAATAAAGGAATCAATGCGATTCCTTTTTTAATCACTTATAAACCGATGAATGATCGAATCATTTTGAATCACCATAAAAAACGATGAATATTTTCATCACCTTACTTTAAACCAAGATAAAAACCCGTTGATATAGCCCTTTTTATGTTTGGCACAGAAATTGCATTATATAAAGTGAATAACAAATTTATAGAATGCGAGGAGAAAAGTGATGGAAAAGTTAATCATTACAGTAGCACCAACAGGAGCACAAACTACTAGAGAGCATACACCATATGTGCCGTTATCTCCAAAAGAGATTGCAGATTCAGTTTATGAATCGTGGAAAGAAGGGGCAGCCATTGCCCATATCCATGTTAGGGATTACAAAGGAGATAATACCCTTGATTTAGACACATATAAAGAGGTAATTGATCGAGTTCAGGATAAGTGTGATATTATTTTGAACTTAACAACTGCTGGAGGCTTGGGCAATGATGATGAAGCTAGATTAAGAGTTTGCGAGCTAAACCCCGAAATGGCTACATTTGATGCAGGTACGATGAACTTTGGACAAGACGTTTTTCATAATACACCTGTTTTTTTAGATGCATTGGCGACTGTTATAAAAGAACGCCAAATAAAACCAGAAATTGAGATTTTTGATGTCGGGATGATAGATAATGCTTTAAGAATTGCGAAAAAAGGTTTATTGGAAGAACCATTTCATTTTCAATTTGTATTAGGTGTCCATGGTGGCATGGCGGCTACCCCTAAAAATCTAATGTTTTTAGCGGATAGCATCCCGATGGATTCAACATGGTCAGCAATAGGTGCTAGTAAAGATCAATTAACCATTAATACGATGAGTATACTTTTAGGCGGTCATGTTCGAGTAGGAATGGAAGATAGTGTGTACTATCGAAAAGGAGAGTTAGCTACTACTAATGCTCAATTTGTAAAAAGAATAGTAGAGTTAGCTGGCATTCTAGGAAGAGAAGTTGCTACACCAGATGAGGCAAGAAAAATTTTACAACTATCCAAAAAACTAGTTAAGGGGTGACTATTTATGAAAATAGGCGTATTAGGAGTAGGTTCACTAGGGACAATTATCGGTGCACTTATCACTAAAGGGGGATATGATGTTGATTTAATCGATATTAATCAACAAAATGTAGATGGACTAAATCAAAATGGTGCAAAAATAACAGGATTTTTAGATGAGACAATTCCTGTAAAAGCTAAACATCCAAACGATTTAACTGGAAAATATGATGTGATATTCCTTCTTACAAAGCAAGTTTATACAAAAGATTCATTGGAATCCATACTTCCTTTTTTACATGACGACAGTGTGGTGTGTACATTGCAAAACGGAATACCTGAAGAAAACGTTGCTGCTATTGTTGGAAAGCAAAGAACGATTGGTGGCGTAGTTGGCTTTGGGGCTACTTGGATAGGACCTGGGATATCCGAGCTAACAACGGAACTAGAAGTAGTAAAGAAATATGCTTTTGATATTGGGGAACTTACCGGAGAAATCACCGAAAGATTAAAAACGATCAAAGACATTTTAGAAACGGTTGGTTATTGCGAAATTATTACTAATATTAATGGAATGAAATGGTCTAAGCTGTTAATGAATGCCACCTTTAGTGGTATGTCTGCAGCATTAGGATGCACGTTCGGGGAAGTATTATATAACCAAGATGCAATGAGAAGTTTGGCAAACATTGCTGACGAAACGATTAAAGTAGCTCGAGCAAATAATGTTCGACTAGTTGAAATGCAAGGGAAAGACTTTGAGTTTTTAGAGTTGGAAAAGCAAGAAGACATCTCTGAAAAAATAGCATTTTACGAAGAAGTCTGGGGACCTCACGCAAACCTCAAAGCTAGTATGTTACAAGATTTAGAGAAAGGTATAAAATCAGAAATTGATTTTATTAATGGTCACGTTTCGAAAAAAGGAAGAGAGAAAAACATCCCAACCCCTTATAATGATTTGGTCTGTACCCTTGTAAAAAAATCAGAAGAAACAAAAGAACTGCCTGTTTTTGTGGAAAATATTAAAGAATTTAACTTAGTGAGCGATGAGCAAAAAGCATTCAATTGAAAGAAATAAAATGTAGGAATGGGCGGGAATAATCCCGCTTTTTCAAGCAAGGTATATGAAAAGGACGGTGCAGCCAATGTTTATTGAAGTTATTGCTATTCTCATCTCATTAGGATTACTTATATTTTTAGCCTATCGTGGTTTTCCAGTCATAGTCATTGCCCCCATTGTCACATTATTGGCAGTTGCTCTTTCCGGGGTGGCTTTATTACCTAGTTATACAGAAGTTTACATGCCGAATTTAGCAAACTATATTAAAACATGGTTCCCTATTTTTATTTTAGGTGCGGTATTCGGAAAACTAATGGAGTTAAACGGAGCTACGACCGCAATTGCGAAAAAAATTATGGACATCTTTGGTATTAAAAGAGCACTTCTAGCGACAATACTCGCTTGTTCTATTTTGACTTATGGCGGAGTTTCTCTATTCGTTGTAGTTTTTGCAGTATATCCATTTGCCGCAGCAGTTTTTCGTGAGGCAGGTATACCTAAGAGATTCATCCCTGCAGTAATTGTTTTGGGTGGTTGTACATATACAATGGATGCCTTTCCAGGTACACCTCAAATCCAAAATATTATTCCGACAAACTATTTTGGCACGGATGCTTACGCTGCCCCTATAACAGGACTTGTTGCAGGATCAGTCATTTTCTTACTGGGCTATCTTTGGTTATCAAGAAGAGTTAATAAAGCAAATTTAGCTGGGGAAGGTTATGGAGAAGGACATACAAACGAACCAGTTATCAATCCAAATGAAAAAGTAATAAACTTTTGGTTAGCAATTATACCTTTAGTAGTGGTAGTCGTTCTTAACTTTGTATTTACTAAAACAAGTTTTGCAGTTAGTCACTGGTATGCACCTGAATTATTGCAAGAAACATTTAATGTTCAAAACTTGAGCAGTTTGAGTTCCACATGGGCACTTATTGTTGCACTTGTTGTAGGGATTATTGCTGCGTTATTTATCAATATAAAATCATTTACGCCTTCAAAGCTTTCTTCCGGACTCACTTTGGCAGCAAGCGGTTCCTTACTAGCTGTATTCAATGTAGCGTCAGAAGTAGGTTTTGGAAATGTTGTGAAAACACTACCTGGTTTTGAAGTAATCAGAAATGCAATTACGGGAGTCTCTTCTCATCCATTGATATCCGAGTCTATTGCCGTTAATGTACTTGCTGGTGTAGTCGGATCCGCATCAGGTGGGATGTCGATTGCTCTAGAAGTAATGGGGCAACATTATCTTGACTTAGCGAATTCCATGGGGATTGATCCAGAATTTCTTCATAGGGTAGCCTCTATGTCAGCAGGTGGCTTAGACTCCCTGCCACATAGTGGTGCAACGATAACTATACTTGCCATTTGTGGTCTTACGCATCGCCAATCATATGGGGACATTTTCGTTATTACGATTATGAAAGCACTTGTAGCGTTTGGTACCGCTGTAATACTTTCTTTCATTGTATAATTTGATAGATGACAAATAGAAAGGGTGTCCCAATAAACAAGTTGGGGCACCCTTTTCTTTGTAAAAATCAATAAATATCTCGTCTTTTTTCTTTAAAAAAATTGCACTTAAATCGGTGTAATAGTTATTAAACTACGTGAAAAGTAATATACCTGCAATGGCTACTATATTTCCGACAATAAATAATAGAACGGAGAAACCAATCAAATCACGTAAATCGATTTTAACGATAGCAATCAATGGTAGCGCCCAGAATGGACATACGATATTCCAAATACTTTCGCCCCAAGCAACCCCCATTGCTACTTTCCAGGACTCTACACCTAAAGCCTCAGCTGCTGGCAGCATAAACGGCGCTTGCACAGCCCAATGTCCCCCAGCTGAAGGAACAAATATACTAATAACTAAAGAAGAAAAATAACTAAATAACTCGAATGTTTCATATGTAGCAAAGCTTAATATCCAATCGGAAATAAGCATGACTAGTCCGCTTTCATCCATAATTCCCATAATCCCTGCATAAAAAGGAAACTGCAATATAATACCAGCCGCGGATGATGTCCCAGCTGTAATGGCATTCGAATAATTAATTAGGGATCCGTGCGCTAAAATCCCTAAAACAATAAAAATAAGGATGACAGTATTAATATTTAAGTTAAAGCCGTTGTTGAAGAAGTAATGTAATAGATATCCTAAGCCAACAAGCCCTAGTGATAATCCGATAATTCTACTTTTATCAAGTCGTTCTGCTAACGTAAGACTGGATATATCAACTTTCTCAGGCTCCTTTAATTCGTCTTCAAATAAAGAAGTATCTACAAGTACTTCTTGTCCTTTCTTTGGCGTCATTAATACACATAAAAGTGGGATCAAAATAACTAATGAAATGGTAATAAATAATGCTTGTGGCGCAAAAATTGTTTCTGTTAATGGAATCAATCCCATTTGTTCTTCCGCAAAATGTCCCGCCGTATTAATAAGAAGTGGTACAGATGCTGATAAACCACCGTGTGTAATAATAATACCTGAAAATGCAGCTGTTACTAATAGACGGAAATCAACGTCTTTATGATGCCGAGCAGCTTCCTTTGCTAAAAAACCACCTGCAATTAAGCCTAGACCCCAGTTCAAGTAGTACAGACCCATTGATGCTAAAGCGACAAACAATACTGTTTGCTTCGGCGTACGAGGTAACTTTACAAGCTTTGCCAACAATTTTTTTACGACCTGTGAGGATGCTAAAGCATAGCCCGTTATAAGAATTAAACTCATTTGCATGGCAAATGGTAAAAGTGAAAATAAACCACCACCCCAATCGACGACTAGATCCGTCGGTGCTGTATCCGTAAAAACTAATGCTAAAACTGCTACGACTAGCGTAATGAGCCAGGCTAGCGTAAATGGATTCGGTAAATAGTTGCGCATCACTTTTACGAAAAACAACAATGATTTGTTGATCATGAAAAGTCCCCCTTGTTTGCTACATATAACTTTCCGATGCTTTTAACTGGTGAATAAGCCTTCTATTAAATTGTTTTTTAATCTCTGCACTTTGCTTTTCATCGTACTCAAAAAAACCTTTTCCCGTTTTAATCCCAAGCTCTCCATTAAATACTTTACTTCTTAATAGTTCATTAGATTGTTGACGATTGTCCATTACCTTTAACAAATTATCCCCAACCGTACACCAAATATCGAGTCCACCCATATCGGCAATTTCTAGCTGACCAGCCGTGGCATAACGGAAGGCAGGACCGAATTTCAGTGCTCGGTCCACATCCTCGTAAGAAGCAATGCCTTGCTCAATTATCGAAAATACTTCCCTTGCTATACCTTGTTGAATTCGATTCGCAACTAGGCCCGGCACGTCCTTTAAAACTTTAACGCATTGCTTGTTAATTGATTGATAGAGCTTCTCGACTTTTTCATAAATATGTAGTGGCATATTGCCAAAGAAGGATAGCTCAACAATTGGCATAATATGAGCCGGATTATACCAATGATTGATCATCATACGTTGTTTACGCTCTTCGCTCACGAGCACCATCATACTTTCCAAATCTAGACTAGATGTATTGCTTGCTAAAATCGTATGCTCAGGACAATAGGCATCTAATTGTTTAAAAAGGTTTTGTTTAAGCTCTATAATTTCAGGTGCCGCTTCTATCACATAATCGCATTGTGAAACGGCTTCACGTAAGTCATTGAAATAGCTTATTTTTTGGAGTGCTTTCAAAACAGTGGATTCTTCGATCACTTTTTCATCACTTAATATACGAAGCTCTTGTTCTATATCCTCTGCTACACTGTTTACTCGTCCCTCGTCAACATCGTATAAATGGATTTCATATCCGCTAATTGCAAAACTCGTTGCAATACCATGACCCATTGTGCCAGCACCGATAACGCCGATAGTCTTTATCATTTGCTCCCACTCTCCCTTATTTCAAGCCTAAAATTTGTCGTGCCTCAGCAGGAGTTGCTACTTCTTTATTTAATTCATGAATAATACGAACGGCTCTTTCCACAAACTCTGCATTTGACTTTGCAATTTGGCCTTTTGCATAATATATATTGTCTTCCATCCCAACTCGAATATGTCCACCTAGCGCTAATGTCGTATAAAGGATTGGTAAATGACCTTGCCCGATACCAAAAGCGGACCATGTACAATTTTCAGGGAGTAAACTTTTTAAATATACGAGATTTTCAACAGTAGCTGCTGTACCACCTGGCGCGCCAAGAACGAATTGATAATGTGTTGGTTCTGCTACTAATCCCTTTTTTACGTAATGAAGCGTATTGTATAGCATACCTGAATCAAAGACTTCAATTTCTGGTTTCACGTTGTTATCTATCATCACTTGTCCAAGCTTTTCTAAAAAAGTAGGGGTGTTTAAAAAAATCGTTTTGTGCATCCAGTTCATACTTCCTGCATCAAATGATGCCATCTCAGGTTTTAGTTCGATTAAATGAGCCATACGTGTTTCATCCGTCGCATTCAAATCGCCTGAGGTTGTTAAATTTAAGATAATATCACATTCGCGTTGACGAATAAGCTGTACCGTTTCTTTAAACCTTTCTTTATCCATCGTACCGTTACCTTCTTCGTCAGTCATATGCAAATGCGCTATGGCAGCTCCTGCTTTCCACACTTCGATAACATCATCTGCGATTTCTTTAGGTGTCAAAGGAATATTCGGGTTTTTGTCCTTCGCCGGAAATGCACCTGTCAAAGCTGCTGTAATAATTACTTTATCTTTCATTTATACCACTCCTTCTTTTTGTTACTTATCTGTATTGCAAGAAGCATGCCAAATTACTAATTGCGTAATATAGGGGATTGGTAAAATAAAAAAGGAAAAAATGATGACTTTTTTCATCACTTTTTCCTTTTTTATTTATAAATCGCGCTATTTCAAGATTCACTTAGATGACATTTTTCATCACAGCCGATGATTAATATCATCGATGTAACTAATCATTAAGTTCTTCACCCTTTTAACCGAGTCCAATCAACTGCATTTTATAATAAAAAGCTATTGAAACGATCGCTTAAGAAATTCGATGAAGCTTTGCATCATAGGACTGAAATGCTGATTTTTTCGGTAGATTAGATAAATATGCCGCTCGTTCACATAGTTCGGTAATGGTCGGATGGTTTAATCGACTTAACGAACAGTATTCAATACCGTATTTCCGTTACAAATCCGCTACTTGCTGAAGTCGATGTTCTGATGTTTCCTAGTGTTATTAATTGAAATCCAATAAATCCCAAGAAAGTCCATCTTGGGATTTTAACCGTTAGTATGATCATTCAAAGTAAATCGGATAATGTGCCGCACATCTTTCATTAAAACTTGCCCTACAATGCGTACAGCTATCCGTATGCATATACTCATGAATCGTTAACTCCGTCTGGCAACTACCACAAAGAATAGCTAGTTCACCAAACTGTTGCTTGGACCAACGCTCAATACTATGGTCAGCATCTTCCTCATGGCATTTATAACAAGGATAGTAACGATTACAGCATTTAAATTTAATCGCTATAATATCTTTTTCTGTATGATAATGCGTACAGCGCGTTTCATTGTCCACGACAGCACCATATACTTTCATCTACACTCCCCCTAACCGTATGATGAACACCGTTATCACAAATAAAAAAACGACCGTCCCTACTACGTAATCTATTTGCTGAAATTGCAATAGCTTATAGGCAGTTCTTCCTTTGCCTTTGCCATAAGCACGAGCATCAATTGCGTAGGTTAGCTGCTCCGCTCGCTGAATAGTAGTGAACAGTAAAGGAACTAGAATCGGAATATAAGCAAGCATACGCTTTATTAACGGTAAATTACCGATATCATGCCCTCTTGCTTTTTGAGCGAGCACAATTCGGTCTAGTTCCTGCAATATTGTTGGGATAAAGCGAATCGCAATAACGATCATTAAGGAAAACTGTTCTACTGGGACACGGAGTTTGGATAGTGGTGCTAATAGCTTTTCAAGACCACTAGCTAATTCTAATGGTTTTGTCGTTAACGTTAAAATAGAAGCTAATAGCACAAGTAAAACAATGCGCCAGACGAAACGCACGCCATTTTGTAGCCCTTCCATAGTCAACTCTATAAATGACCAAGACCAAATGACAGTCCCTTTTGTGAGCATGACATTGTATACGAAGGTAAAGGTCAAAATAAATAATATCGGCTTTAACCCTTTCATAAAAACAGAAAACGGGATTTTCGATAGCTTTAAAATTCCAAATACAAACATAGTTGCAATTAAATAACTCGTTCCAGTTTTGAGCATTAGAAAACTCAGCATGATGATAAAGATACTTAAAATCTTCGTCCTCGGATCAAGTCGGTGAAACACAGAATTCGTTTCCATATACTGACCTATTAAAACGGTATCAGACATTTTGAAGCCCCCTTGCCCTCCAAAGCGGGAGAACCTTTTCGAAGATTTCCTGCTCTCTACAACTAGAGACCTTAATCTTCTCACCTGACAATTCTTCTACTATTTTCAAGAACTGCACAGATTCTGGCAAAGACAATCCTATTTTCTCTAGCAAATGGGATTGTTCCAAAAATAATGTACAAGTGTCCAATTGGCCCATAAGGTGACCTTCATGAAATACCATTACCTCATCCGAGTACTCTGCAACATCTTCCATTTGATGCGACACAAATATAATCGTACGGTTTTCTTGTTGCTGCCATTTTTTCAGTAATTGTAGCAATGCGGCTTTACTAACTGGATCTAGACCAGCAGTTGGTTCATCTACAATAAGAAGCTTTGGTTCCATCATTAATACGGAGGCAATTGCTACGCGGCGCTTAAGACCACCACTTAATTGGAACGGAGCTAATGGTAAAATGTCTTCTGTCAGTCCAAGTTGCGGTAATATTTTTGATATTCTCTCTGTTATTTGCGTACTCGACAAGCCCAGTTGCTTTGGTGCAAAAGAAAGTTCCTTGAAGACAGTCGTTTCAAATAGTTGGTGCTCTGGATATTGAAAAACAAAGCCGATTTCTGGAATAACCATTAGTTGTCCCTTGGCATCTCTTTTAACAGGATATTGATCGATTAAATAGTCCCCATCAATATTAGCAATCAACCCTTTCAGCACTTGGACGAACGTGGACTTTCCTGCACCTGTTTGACCAATAATGGATATCCACTTACCTTCTTCGATTGTGCAACTTACATTTCGCAGGGCCATTCGAAGAGAATAGTTCATACTCACATTGTTTAATTGATAGACCATTGTGAACGAATCCCTTCTTTCCAATCTACAGCTAAAGGCTTTTCTAGTTGAAGGATTTTATGTAAACGAACTGTAAAAGGTAGCTGTAATTGATAGTCTGTAATAGCTACTGTTTCAAATAATGTCAACGGGTCACCATCAAATTGAAGACATCCTCCGTGTATAAGTAAAATACGCTCAGCCGTCAGTGCTTCCTCCATATGATGTGTGATATGAATAATCGTCATGCCCTGGCGATGTAAATCGTGCATAATAGATAACACTTGCTTTCTTCCTTGTGGATCAAGCATAGATGTTGCTTCGTCGAAAATAATAACTTGAGGTTGCATTGCCAATATAGAAGCAATAGCTACACGTTGTTTCTGACCTCCTGATAATTGGTGAGGCATCGCTTCTAGAAAATCCTCCATCTGTACAGCACGCAATGCAGCATCCACTCTGCCACGCATTTCTTCCCTTGGGACACGTATATTTTGCAATCCAAAAAGTACTTCATCCATAACGGTTGTTGTGATAAATTGATCCTCTGGATTTTGAAATACGAAGCCTATTTGCTGATGGATTTCGTCAAGATCAGCCGGCTTTGCCGTATCTAGTTGATGAAGCTTTACAGTTCCACTCCTTGGTAATAACAATCCGTCTATTAGCTTTGCAACAGTAGATTTCCCACTACCATTTGCTCCCACAATCGACACAAACTCCCCCGTTCTAATAGTAAAGCTAATATCATCTATGATGGGCTGCCCTTTTTTATAATAAAAATAAACGTGATCGAAAGTAAGCATTTACTCACTTCCCTTTTGGCTTTGCCAAGTAGTAAAAAATGCATCTATACTATTTTCAGAGAATGCTGGAACAGGCTTTTGCCACTTCGTCACTTCCGAACCATTTATACCAAATATTTCACCGGTTAAATCTGTATCTTCCTGTGCAAGAAGCGTCACTACAAAGCGAGCAACATCATCCGCCTCTCCTACTTCCCAAAATTCCGGAAACGGCTCATTTTTACTCGTGTATTTCTTCTTTATATGTTCAATTACGGGTCTAGTCATATCTGTTAAGGCGGCTGGTGAAATGGCATTCACTCTAATATGATTGCGCTTTAGTTCAGCCGCAAGCGTCCACATCATACCGAGCATCCCTGCTTTTGCCGCACTATAATTTACCTGACCAATAGAGCCCCCTAATCCGGCTGTAGAGGTCATTAATAGTATGTCGCCACCATTTTCTTGCATATGAGGAAGTACTCGCTGAATGCTATAAAAAGCACCGTTCAAATGCACATCTATTACCGATTGCCACTCTTCATCTGTCATACGTAGACATTTTTGATCATGCAAATTCCCTGCATTATGTATTAGCACATCTATGTGGCCAAATTGTGCTATAACTGCATCAACCATTTTAGTGACGCCACTCGGATCTGCGACGTCGGCAAGATAGCCTATCGCCTCACCACCAGCTTTATGAACTGCTTGAACAACTTCGTCTATTAACACTTGCTTAGTGCCATTAATGACAACTTGATAATGTGATTGCGCTAGTTGCATGGCAATCCCTTTTCCGATGCCCCTAGTTGAACCCGTAATGATTGCTACTTTTTTCATCGTTGCAACTCCTTTACTAAAAAAGACCCCGCAGCAATCCTATCGCCAGTATCCGCTGTAACCGTCACCTCAATTCTATCTTCCACGCGCTCAAACTTAAAAACTGCTACCATGTCTACAAAAAGTGGTTTTTGAAATTTCATATTGTATGCTGTAATCCATTGCGTAGGATGCTCTTTTATATACAAGGATTGCGCTAGTCCCATGATATACATGCCATGTGCGAGAGGACGCTCGAATCCAGCCTTTTGTGCAGCATCCACATCTAGATGAATGCCCGCTTTATCTTTTGAAACAGCTGCATATTTTTTTATTGCTTCAACTGTTATATGTTTTTTCATGTGGTTCACCTACTTGGATTAATACTGTTTCCGCTGTAACAATGAGATCACCTTCACATTTACAAACGAGCGTATGTGTCAAAAAAGTAAGGACTCCCTGTTTACCTACCTTTTTTTCGACTTTCGTTAACTCTAGCTCACAATCCAACACCATGCCCGCAACTATCGGTGCCTCGTACGAAAAATGCTGCGTACCATGAATCAATGGTATCTCCTCTTTAAGCCATGGAATATCGAACTCTTGCCAAAATATTATAGGCATTGTGGAAGGTGCGATTAATATACCATTGAGCGTTTGCAAAGGAGCTTCTATACTTTGTGCGTACTTTGAAATCCACTCAGACGTCACATATAGTTGTTGCTGTGGCTTTTTCATTCGACTGCCTCCACAAGCGTTGCAAGCCCTATCCCACCGCCAATGCCCAGTGTAGCAAGCCCCTTTTTATAAGGTTTATGTAACATTTCAGCACATAATCGTGTCATTAATATTGCACCCGATGCTCCGTAGGGATGACCAATCGCTAATGCACCGCCTCCTCGGTTTACCTTTTCTAATGGAATATGAAGCTCCTTTAGCGAAGCTAGTACTTGGGAGGCAAATGCTTCATTGAATTCAACTATATCTAATTCATCTACTGTAAGTTGCTGACGCTTTAACACCTTTTGCACAGCTGGAATTGGGCCAATTCCTAAATAGTTTGGATCTACGCCAACTGCTTGAGCATCTACTACTCGTAATATCGGCTTAAGGTTTAGCTCTTCACATTTTTCACGAGACATGATTAATATAAGTGCAGCCCCGTCATTTAGCGGACATGCATTTCCCGCCGTGACCGTACCGTTTTCTTGAAAAACGGGTAACAACTTTTGCAATTTTTCCATACTCGTATTAGCTCTAGGACATTCATCTTCGGCAATCCATTCCCCATTCACTTGAAGAGGCACAATCTCCTGTTCAAATCTCGCATTTTGTTGAGAGTCAACTGCTTTTCGATGACTCTCTAAGGAAAATCGGTCTTGTTCTTCTCTTGTAATTGCATATTTTTTTGCAACATTCTCAGCGGCAATTCCCATATCTGGATCACCAAAAGCACTTGGTGTGAAATGAGCACGTGTATATAATTCTGGGGTACCCATTAACGTTTGAGGCTTAGCCATTTTCCAAGGTGCACGGCTCGTACTTTCAACACCACCCGCTAAATAGACCTCACCAGCACCACTTTGAATTAATCTAGTAGCAATATTGATTGCCTCTAAACCAGAGCCACATTGACGGTCTACAGTAACGCCTGGAATGGTGACAGGTAGCCCTGCTTCTAGCGCAGAAACTCGAGCAATATTGCCTCCCGGTCCTACAACATTTCCAATAATGACATCATCAATGATATCCTTTGGCAAGTTTGTTTCCGTTACAATATGGTTTATAAGCGGTGCAAGTAACTTCTCCGGCTCAAGTGTGCTTAACATGCCACCCATCTTTCCTATTGGCGTGCGTTTCGCCATGACAATCACCGCTTCTGTCATACCATCACCTTCTCCACATAGTCTTTCATCGCTTGACGTGCCAATTTTCCGCTACTTGTATAAATAAAATCATTCACAGTTATAAGTTGCTTCGGTAATTTGTAACTCGCTAAATTATTTCGACAATAATCTTTTATTTCTTCTATTGATAGACGTTGTTGCCCATCCCATTTTATAAGGGCCGTTACTCGTTCTCCCCAGTATTCATCAGGCATCCCAAGCACCATCACTTCTTGAATTGCAGGATGTTGTTGTAGCACCGCTTCTACCTCTTCTGGGTAAATATTAAGACCACCCGATACCAACATATTTTTAACACGACCCGCCAAGTACAAACTCCCATCTTCGTCCATCGATATGTAATCTCCAAGCATGAGCCAACCGTCTCGAAAAACTGCTTCCGTCTCTTTCGGCATATGATGGTATCCTAAAAATATCATGTCACTTTGGATATACAGCTGTCCTATTGTTCCAAATGGTACCTCCTGAAAACGTTCATCGCGAATCGATACTTGAACACCTGCAAAAGGTTTCCCTAAAGAGTTTGGTTTGTTTTCTGCATATACATCTAAATAACTAATATAACTCGCTTCAGATGAACCGTAGAATTCATATAACCTTGCTTCACCGAACATTTCCTTCGCCTTTTTCTTGGACGCCTCTGACCATTTTGAACCTGAGGAAATCAGCGCTTGGATATGCACCTGTCCTGATGCAGTTTGCTCAAGCATTGATTCAATCATCGTTGGAACTACAAATAAAATTGCATTGGGATGCTGATGGCAAAGCAGTAAAACTTCCGTAGCATTAAACTTAGGCAAAATATGAAAAGTAGCCCCACTATACAAGCTCTGCATTAAAGCAAACAATGACAATGATTGGACGAACGGACCTGGAGCTAAAATATGCTCCATCTCTTCGAATCGGAATGCTTCATTCGTCACGGCAAAGCTCTTAATCCACGACAAATGAGTACGCATATATCCTTTTGGAATACCTGTTGTACCTGATGTAAAACCGATAAATAATAATTCGTTCGTGTTATCCATCTTGGCTTCCGTTTTTAAATGAGCTATCCAGTTGTTATAGGAGGCCGCTTCACCAGCAGAAAAGGTCAACATTTGCATCTCTTTCTCTTGTAAATTCAGATTTGCTACTAATGTTTCCTCTACAAAAATCATTTTAGGTTTACACTGCTGTAAAATGGTCATTAATTCATTTGTACTCCATTTTGGATCTAGCGGGATAGGGACGCAGCCCGCATAAATAGCACCGAGAAAAACTTCCACAAACTCAATACGATTGGCGGATAAAATAGCTATATTTTCGTGTTTAAAATCATTTTGCTGGAAACCGCAAGCTACTTTTTTCATCGATTGCACAAGCTCTGAATATGTACGGGATTCCTTTCCATCTGTTAAGGCAATTTTGTCAGGGTGCTCTTTTGCATTATGTAACAATGGTTCTACTAGATTCATCTCTCATCATCCTAATTTAATCGTTCTATATTTTAGATATTAACTTTCTGCTCAATTGGACTAACAGCTTTTATTTGCACAGCAATTATGGCTACAATTATAGCTTTCATTAAATCTCCTGGTAAAAATGCTACAGCCCCCACAAGTCCAGCCCAAACGGAAGTATTTGTGATAATTGCCATTACCGGTGCGCCTATTAAACTAACAAGTACAACGCCAAAAATAAAATTGATAACAATCACTTTCCATACTTTTAACGTTGGCCATACTTTTTCAATAGCAAGTCCGATACAAAATGCAGCAATCGGCCAACTTAATATATACCCAGCAGATGGACCTACTAATGGAGCAAGACCTCCTCGCCCACCTGACAACAAAGGTAGACCTAGAGCGACTAATACGATAAATAAAATCAAACTAAGTGCACCCGTTTTCTTTCCTAAAAAGCTCCCTGCTAGCATAACTCCAAGTGTTTGTGCTGTGATTGGTACAGGAATAAAGCCCAGTGGAATTGGAGGAATCATCCCCAATACCCCTATTAATGCAGCAAATAATGCGGCAAATACCATCTCTTTTGTTTTCATTTTCTTCCCCCGTTAATATAGCGAACTATTATAAATTTTCAAAAGAAGTCGACATCTATGAATAAATAAATCATAGCTTGAATTTTCACTTGTGTAAACATTTTTATGGAAATTAGTTAACTCATTCCCCTGTTAACATAAAAAATCCCAAGAAGAATTGCTTTTCTTCTTGGGATTTTCTATTTGATTAATTAAATCATTATTAACTGCTATTATTTATGCTTCATTCGGTGTAAATGTACGTGACGCTAGCTCAGAATCTAGCATAAAGATTGCATTTGAGTCATTTTGAATTCGTTTAATTTTGTTAATTAGTGTGTCGAATGTTGATTCTTCTTCTACTTGCTCATCGATAAACCATTTTAGAAACGCCATCGTTGCATGTTCGCGCTCGTCTAAAGCGATATCAGATAAGTTATAAATACGACGTGTTACTTCTTTTTCATGTGCTAATGCGGATTCAAATGCATTTAAAATAGATGTGAATTCATTATGTGGTTGATCGAAACCATCAATTGTTGCTCTATATCCTAGGTCACTTAAAAAGTTGTAAAATTTCATCGCATGGTAGCGTTCCTCTTCAGCTTGTACTAAAAAGAAATTGGCGAATCCATCATACGTTTCTACTGTGCAGTATGCTGCCATAGCTAGATAAGCATGTGCAGAATAAAATTCGAAATTCATTTGCTCGTTCAATGCTTCATGTAGTTTTTTAGATAACATTTGTAATACCTCCTCGTATAGTAAATATGGTATGTGGAAATCTTCACCTTCAATTATAAGTATACAACTAGCCATATTATGAAGGAAACTAATTTCCACTATAAACTCATATTAACGCCCCACATACTCAAATGAATAAATATGTGTTTTTGATAGGTCAATTACGTCTTGGATAAATTCCTCCTGGGGAGTATGGAAGTCGTTTGAAATCCAATGGATGATAAGTCCGTAAAAACCATAAGACGTATAACGTTTAAAATAATCCATATTGACGGGAATATCGTTAATCGTTTTGAAGATAAATTGTTCATTGTAAATTTTGGTAATCGTTGATGGTAATTGCGTATGTAAACCAGGTAATGTGTCCTCATATTTAATAAGTTCAAAAAAATGGCGATGTTCATAAATATAAGTCACCAGATTAAATGAGGGAAAATTCAACTTCGTTGTATATACTTTTTGCCCATGAACATATGGCTTCCCAACTGAATCTTCCAGACCTTGAAGCATTGAATGAAGTAAATCATCCGCTAATTCTATTTTATCTTGGAAATGCAAGTAAAAAGTACTACGATTGTAAGCGGCTTGATCCACAATATCTTTCACAGTAACAGCATGATAACCTTTTTCTTTTATCAGTTGGATAAAGGCTTGTTTTAAATGTTCTCTTGTCCGATTTTGTCGTTGTGAAAGTTCATATTGTTCGTTGTTCATTAAATAACCTCCTGTAAATAGACGAATCAATTCAGGGTGTCTACCGTTTAGACACTTAATGATTAAGTAGTGATTGTTTAGTGAAAGTAAAGTGATAAAATTAACTTGTAAACGAATAGTCTAATTAGTCATATATCTGTCAATTATAACAACATACAATTGTTCTCGTGCAATATTAATTTTGGAGGAGATTCTTATGGGTAAATTACAAAACAAAGTAGCAGTTATCACAGGTGGCGCATCAGGTATTGGTGCTGCAACAGCAAGACTTTTCGTTTCAGAAGGTGCAAAAGTAGTTCTTGTTGATTTAAATGAGGAAAAAGGGAAAGCATTCCAAGCAGAATTAAAAACAAACAATGCCGAAGCAATTTTTGTGAAAGCAAATATTACAAGTGAAGAAGATGTACAAGCTATTTTCAAACAAACAATTGAAGCTTTCGGTAAAGTAGACATCGTTTTCAATAACGCAGGAATTGGTCGTGTTCATCCATCACATACGCTAGAATACGCTGAATGGCGCAACACAGTAAACGTTGACTTAGATGGCGTATTTTTAGTCGCTCGTGAAGCAATTCGTGAAATGCTAAAATCAGGTGGCGGCTCGATTGTCAACACAGCCTCTATGTATGGATGGGTTGGATCACCTGGCTCGGCAGCTTACAATGCAGCAAAAGGCGGCGTTATTAACTTAACACGCTCACTTGCACTGGAATATGCAGAGCAAAATATTCGTGTAAACTCATTATGCCCAGGTTTCATCGACACACCGATTATTCCTGAAGAAAGCAAACAAATACTTGCAACGATGACACCAATGAAGCGCCTTGGTCAATCAGAAGAAATGGCAAAAGCTGTACTATTCATGGCTTCAGATGATTCTTCATTCATGACAGGTAATAGCTTAACAATTGATGGTGGGTATACAGCTCAATAATAGATCCTTGCATACAAAAAACCAGACAAAATTTGTCTGGTTTTTATTATTATAATCACTTTATTTCATTAAACCTCTGTTTGCACTTCTTCCACCGTTGCTTCTACTTCCGCACGAGTCATTTTCTCTTTCCCACTCTTTAACGCTTTTAATGTTTTGTGTGCAAGTGCTAGTGGTAGCTTACAGAATAATTTAATGTTACGACGATTGATGGATTTCATGTATTCATCCGCTTTGGCTAAATTACCTTCCGCATATTGAAACATGTCTTCACGTGTCCACCCTTCTGGGAAGAACTGAACTCCGCGTTCTTTATCTTCGTCTTTATTGCGCAATATATTTACTGCCTGCAAACCTCGTCCGTATGCAATTGCCAGCTCTCGGTCTGTATGGACATCTGCACTAGCCTTCCATAAGTTAGAAAGCATTACTCCTACTAAACCTGCAACGTAATATGTATACTCATCAAGATCTTCTTTTGTTTTTACTTGCCAATTCTTTTCTACCCATTTGGCCATACCTTCTGCCATCTCGCTTGAAGACTCTTTTACTTTGTCCACTAAATCCACTGGACAAATTTCAAGCCAATCGCCAAGTCTTAATGAAACCTCTGGCAATATATCTTTAAAAGGTTCTACTAATTGTTCGTACTCTTTTGTATTAAATCCAGTTGCTAACATTTTACTCGTTGCACGCAATAGTGCTTGTTTCTCCTTTGATCCTAGTGCTTCATGATCCTCTATTTCATCTATTGCACGCATCACTAAATAAGCAGATCCAACGGCCTTTTTAAGTTTCGGTTCCAAAAAAGTGATTGGTATATAAAAAGTTCTGCTTGTCTTTTTTAGCATGTCCATTGCTTCTTTTTGTAAAGTTACTGCTTTAGGCACAACGAAATCCTCCATTTCACCACTAAATGTTCTTATCTACTATTGTATCGGATTTTCACGAAAAGACAAAATGACTTCCCTGGTTATTAAAGAAGAAATGTAGCCTTCTTCTTCCCTTTGAATAAAATAGGAATAATGGGAAGTTGCACGGGAACACTAGACAATAATAAACATAGTAAAGGAGGTCAATACCATCCATTATTTAGATATCGGTCAAGGTGAACCTGTAGTGTTAATTCATGGATTAGGAAGTATAAAGGAATCCTGGGAAAACCAATACGAATTATCCTCCAATTATCGATTGATCATACCCGACCTTCGCGGACATGGTGAATCGGAAGAATATGATAATATTTCAATTTCGGTATTTGCACAAGATATTTTATCGCTTCTTGCCTCTTTAGGCATTGAAAAAGCTCATTTTTGTGGACTTTCAATGGGAGGACTAGTCGTTCAAGAAATTTATTGTCAAAATAATAATATCGTCCAATCTATGGTTTTATCTAATACATTTTCTTATGCTCCCACATATTTGGGGCAATTGACGGTTATGAAAGGTGCAAGTAATTTGCATTCATCAACAAGCGACGAGTATACAACCTACACCGCTGAAAAGTGTTTGTATAGAAAAGAGCCCAATTTAATTCATGCGGCTAAAAAAATGTTTCTTATTAAAAAAATGCCCTACATCGCATCCTCTTTTTCAGCGATAAAATCGAATTATCTTCCTATCTTACCGTTTGTTCGTGTTCCTACTTTAATCATCGGAGGACAGTATGATGAGGTAAATCCTTTGTTTAGCGTCCTACAAACGAAATGGTTTATGCCACAAGCTGAATTGGTCATTCTAGGTAACTGTGGACATTTACCTATTTTGGAGAAAACACAAGAATATAATCGTTTACTCACTCGTTTTTTTGCATAAGTAGCAGGAAAGTACCCTTTTAATTATTAGGCATTTGCTCAAGATAGCGACGAACCGCTAGATAGGGACTACAAATCGCAAGATGCTTCTTCCCCTGAAATACACTACGCCTACTGAAAAAGCTATCCTTTGAGTGAACCACCCCGTAATATTTACAGGGTAGTTCAATTTAGGATAGCCTTTTTAGTTAGTTCGCTCTTTCCAAAATAGAGAAATTACAAAGCTAAGTGCAAGTACATACATCGCTAGTACATATGGGTAATCGATATTCACGTCAAACAAAATTCCCGCTATACTAGGACCAATAATATTTCCTACACTCGTAAAAGTGGAATTTAATCCTCCTACAAAGCCTTGCTCATTGCCAGCTATTTTAGACAAATAGGTTGTCAGTGCAGGACGTATTAAATCAAACATTAGGAAAATAACAAAAGTCACAAGTAATATCGACCAGTACGATGACACTTTAATCATAGCGAATATAAATATTGTCGATACGCCCATACAAACTTGGATTAGCCTAATCTCGCCAATTTTTCCTACGATACGGTCAAAGGATAAAACTTGAGCAATGACACCTAAAATGCCACTAACTGTAATGATTAAAGCAATATCTTTTGGTGTAAAGGCGAATTTATGATCGACGAAAAGAGAATAGACCGTTTCAAAAGCAGCCAAGCCAAAGCTTGATACAAGAATGATAATCATAGGAATGAGATAAATTGGTTCCAATACTTTGCGGAATCCTGATTTTGCTACTTGCTTTTCTGCTTTCTTTTCTTCTATTTCTGGTCGTTTGGGCTCCTTCAAAATAATTAGTGAAAAAGCAGATCCTAAAAACCCTAAAGCCGCTGCGAAAAAGAAAGGAAGTCTCGTACCATGTTCAGCCAAAAATCCACCAATTCCAGGTCCAATGATAAATCCTGTGCTAATGGCTGCTGCAACATAACCCATTGCTTTCGGACGTTCTTTTAATGAAGTGATGTCCGCAACAAAAGCGGTCACCGCTGGCATCATGAATGCCGCACTAATACCGCCTAACATTCTAGATATATACAATACCGTGACGTCTTTCCCAAATCCGAAAAGCAGCTCCGACAGTGCAAAAAGAAGCATACCGATCACGATCATTTTCTTACGGCCAAACGTATCAACCCATTTTCCTGCGATAGGAGATACTAATAGTTGTGTAAACGCAAAGGCCGCTACTAAGTAACCCATTGTAGAACCTTCTAGATGCATTTCTCTCATTAGCGTAGGCATAACAGGAATAACTAATCCTATCCCTAAAAACACAACAAATAAATTTACAAGTACTAAATATATTGTCTTATCCAAACTACTTTTTTGCATACCAATTTCATGCTCCTTACTAACTAGTAAAATATACTTTCTATCTATAAAAATAAACCCTATAGTAACTATAGGGTCAAGTAGCTTGAATACGGATTTTTAATTCGATTAAAAATTCATCCTCATTGGAAGCGCTAAAATTTATCGGCATCCAAACGTCATATACAATCGGCTCTATTTCCATCTGATGTTGATCAATATAGTCCATTAATTTTTGATAACAAGTTTCATATGCATTGTCTTTTAATGCAAAAGTGATACTGAGATATTCTCCCTCAGGTATGGTGCTTATTTCTACGTCCTCAAAGTTAATCTCAATTTCCTTGTCTGTCACAGCATGTGTAAATAGGTAGTCGTAATTGATATCTTCTAGCGATTCATATTTACGCAAAGCATATGCACCACCATACAATGTATCAAATACACTTCCCATATCTTCTAGCACCTTACTAATAAGTCCATATTCCTTATTTGGGATATCATTCACACTTATGTTGGATGTTTTTATCTTCACTATTTTTTGAGCAGGCATTCTCTTAACACAAACATGCATCCTATCGGACTCAACTACAAATGATTGTATTTGTTCCTTTTTTCGTTTTAATACTTCTTTAGTTTCTAACAATCTCCGAAATTCCTCGTCAATTCTATTTTCTTGATCCGCCAAATAATTAACTAGTTCTTCAGGGGTCAATGTTAGTACAGATTTAACTTCTTCCAAGGATAGACCAAGGTATTTCAGTGATTTAATAATGTCTAAATAATATAATTGGGTATTTTGATAATATCTATACTGATTGTTCGGGTCAATTTTTAATGGTTTAAATAAATCTATTCGATCATAAAAACGTAAAGTTTGGATAGATATATTACTGAGTTTGGCCACTTCACCTATCGTTAAGTAGTGAATTTTCAAGATATCACCCCTTTTGAGTAAGAAAAGCTATCCTATACAACTAGGATAGCTCCAGACTGTAGCGTATTTGATTTTCACTGACTTTCAATTCCTCTAATCGTTACCTCTTTAACAGGTAAGAATAGTTCTCCTGTGTCTAGGTATGTTACTTGAACAATATCTCCTTCTGCCATATAAACTGCAAGTGGAGCTATTTCAGAAGATACTATATAATTTTCTTTATTATTAAGTAAGAACGAAACTTGAGTGAAGTCTCCAATACGTTCCTTGAACACGCGTGCAACTGTACCATTTACCGATTTTTCTTCAGCATTTGAGCTGCCGTCTACTGTACTTCCACCACGTTGAATAGCTGTTTTATACAGCTTCAATGCTTCGTTTGGTGTGTTTCCGTATACAGATATTTCCGGATTTGCCGCTGATACGATGAAGTAATTTTGTAAAAATCCATTGGAATCCAGCACTGGTGTTAACCAACTTGCCTCACCATAGAAATTATACAGGACTGGCATTTCACCTTCCCATTTCTTTTCGATAAATTTCTTTTCAATGATTTGTAGTGCACCTTGCGAATCCATATATGAATCTTCCAAGTTTCCAGTATAGTAAGTCGCTTTACCAGTTCGACCATCCGTTAATGAATAACCAAGCATCGAATCTACGCCTTCTTTCGGACTTGTAAAGTCGGTAAAGTAATACATTTTACCGTCCTCTCCGAAAATCGGACTAACATTTGCTTCCGTTCCTTCATCAGAAGGCAACTTCACGTCTTTTTTACCGAACAAACTATTCATGAATCCATGTATATATTTCCCATAATAACTATTTTGCAAGCTAACCGTTTCCGGTGATACTGCTCCATCGATAAACGTTGGAGAATCCGCTAGTGCATACGATTCGGTTTGACCAGTTGCTGGATCTACTACTACGATTCCTTCTACATCAAATCCGTTACGAGCAGAGATGAATTTCCCGTAAGAGCGAATGTAATATGGTTTTCCATCCTCATCGATTTCCAATTGTGCATCGCCGTAAAATATTTTCGTCGGATGCTTCATACGCATATGTCTTTCTAAGTTTTTGTGGAAATAAGAAGACGGGGTATAGCTCATTTCCGCTTCAATAAATTCAGGATTATCTGATGAGTCTGTTGCACTCATAGTGAAATAACCAGGCGTTACATCACCATTCCACCATTTGAAGAGTCCCGAGAACTCGACCGGTGCAATATATACATATTCTTCATTTACTTTTTGAATTTGTAAATTGCCTAATTCATAATAGCTTGTATTTGGAACTTGCCCAAATGCTTTTTTCATTTTATTTCGTGCAAATTGGGGAGGTACGCTAGCAGGTGTTTTCGTTTCATCAAACGCTTCGATTTCTACTTTTTCGTCCATTTTAGCCACTTCATATTTTTCATTTGCATTTCCAAAAGGCGCAAATAACATATAACCTGCAACTATTAAACTACCAAGGAATAGCACACCTTTTGCTTTTTGTTCGATTCCTCTTGAAAGAATCATCCCAGCTAAAGTAGCAAGTACGAGCCAAGGCCATAAAGCCGTCCAGTTTCGGTCTAAATTCGTTAAATAATATACAATCGATAATAATATAAATGCTAAAATTGCTAGACCCACGAGAGAAGACACCATGTTCTTCCTCTTAGCAGTTAGCGGTACGACTAATAGTGCAGTAACAACGGCTGCGACGGCCGAAATAATAAATACAAATGTCATACAATCATCTCTCTTTCATATTTTCTACTTAGCTATTATACGGATAGAAGGCCAAACGGTTTCAGGGAAAATTTGTATAGTATAATATAGTGATCTGAACCTTCAGATATATATAGGTATTGATTTCCACAAATGCTATACTATTACCATATACATCCACGTTATCAAAACAAATAAAGGTGATGATGGTTTGCTAAGTCATATACTTATACACCCAATCGCAAAAATATTAATAGCCTTCTTATTATTCATCCCTATCTTCATTTCAACCTTTACTACTACTCTACTTACCGCTGGGATTTCCGCTGCAGGGCGGACGCTTTCCACGGGGTGAGCGTTGAGCCATCACCGACGCTACGCTTACGCTTGTGATGTCTCATCTGTCTCACTCATCCCGTAGGAGTCGCCGCCCTTTCGCTCCAATCCAAGAAAAGTGCTAGCTAATCAAAGTCACTGTTTTTAAATTCAATCTTATATAGTATTTCTTGAAATTAAAATCAATAAATGATTTGACGAGACATAACACGCTGTGAACGCTACAAATCTGTCTTAATGATGCGATTACAGCAATCTACGTTGCCCATGAAGTGATTATTACTATTCATTTGTTGCTATTGTTAAGTACTTATTTCATATTTAATGCATACGAATGGAGGAAACAGTATCCCCTAAACCCTATGAGCATTTTAGGAATAAGGAGCAACAATTAGATTCCACTAGGATTTCCGCTGCAGGGCGGACGCTTTCCGCGGGGTGAGCGATGAGCCATCGCCACCCTTTCGCTCCAATCAATCATTTACATGGCTTTACTTAAGCTGATTAAAGACTCTTTAATACTATAAAGGGGGGAAATTAAATGGCTTTCCATGCTAAAATCCAAAGATTGTTTTTAGCTGTATTTTTGTTATTACCAGTGATAAATATTATATTTAGTATTATCACTCAATCTATTGGGTACTTTTTCTATTATAATATTTTGCTTACTCTCTTCATTATTACTCTATTCTTTTTAAAATATACTTTCACCATTCATGATGGACATTTGAATTTCGAAACTTATCTTATGACTATTTGTATTTACAAAAGAGTAATTTATCCTTCCCAAATGAAAATTGTTGAGTTCAAACGTTATAGTTGGACTACACAAGGGGCCCTCATTCGTATTAGAAAGGGTTTAAATTTACGACTTGTTCTTTTCTCACCTAATGAGATTTTCAATGAATTACTTACATTTGCATATAAACATGACATACAGACATCTAAATCTAAAGATTATCAACTACTAGAGAGAAGAAGTAAATATATTACGAAGGAGAAAACTTTATGAGAGCAATAACCGGACTATATATCATCATCGTATTAATGCAATTTATTACGCTAACCAATATTACATTATTTAATGGAGAATGGAATGGAATAGCTATGTTGTTAAGTACCTGCTTGTTTATAGCTGGAACAGCATTTTTCTTTATGAATCGAAAAACAAAACGTTCGTAAAAGTGCCCCCTCTTATTACTGAATAAGTGATAAGAAGGGGTTTTTATTCTTTTAAGAGACAAGTTTTAATCCTATTGCTGCTCCTAATACCATTGCGATAAAAAGAAGTCTTTTCCAGTCTTTTGCCTCCCCGTATAAGATCATACCTAAAATAGCACCCCCAGATGCGCCGATTCCTGTCCATATGGCATAAGCTGTTCCCATAGGAAGTGTTTTCATCGCATAGGCTAGAAAAAAGAAGCTACCTCCAAATCCAAGAAACAGAAGAACAAACGCTTGCCAGTTACGATCCTTATGCAATTTGTTAATCATCGCCACACCAAACATTTCAAAAACCCCTGCTACCATTAGTGAGATCCACGCCATTATTGCTCATCTCCTTCTTGCACTTTGTCTTTTGTAACTAATTTCAAACCAACTACACCGGCCAATAAAATAACAATCAACAGTATTTTACTTAGTTTAAAGTCTTCTCCAAAGAAGAGAATTTCAGAAATGACAGTTCCCGCTGTTCCCATTCCGACAAAAACAGCATATACAGTCCCGACAGGAAGCTTTCGACCAGCAATTATCATCAAATAAAAGCTAACAATAATCGAAATAACCGTCCCCGACCAAGTCCAGAAATCACTGGCATGCTTTAAACCGATAACCCAAAAAACTTCAAAGAAAGCTGCAATATAAACTTTCAACCAATCTTTATTCACAAAAATCCCTCCAAATTTTGATAAAATCAATTACGCCTCGGCGTAATTGCGTCCAGATTTTGAATCGAGCTTGAGGCCTACAGGAAGTAGGTCATGCTCCTGCGGTTACTCGTCGCAGAAAGACATTGCAGTCGTTGCGACAAAAGTTCTTTTGCGACGAGCTTTGCGCAGGAGCAGGACGTCGCGAACTTAGACTGCCCTCTTTGACTCCATTCAAAATCTGTGACATCCGCCGGAGGCTTTATCTTGATTCAGCAAATTTATTTGCTGAATCAAGATAAAAAAAGCCTAAGAGAACTGTAAAAACAGTTTCTCCCAGGCTTTTATCCTTCCGTGACACAGCGTAAGCTGCGAGTTTTCTCTCGGTCACAGACCAACTTCCTCGTTGCGGAACCCTAGAAAACATTTAACGTATGCAATTAATTTACATTATACACATTTTGATGGCTGTTTCAAATTTACTGTTTTACTATTAGTTTGTTTTTCAACGTAAGATCAATAGTTTTTCCATTTGTCTCGATGCCATTTCTCCAGGAAAAAGTCACGAATATAGATGTTATTATTAGTATTCCGCTAAGCGCAATAAAACAATAAATGATTAGACCCGCTGATACCATACCTGTAAAAATGCTAAGTAAAACAATCCTTAATAGAAGTCCAATAGATCGGAATAAGCTATCCACTCTTCCTATTATTTCATTTGGTATTCGGTCCATTAAAAAAGAATTTCGGGCAACACGCGCTCCACTATTTCCTAGCGCAATAAAAAACATAAGTGATAAGTAAAAAGGAATATTAGCGATTACAATCAAAGAAATAGCAATTGTATAAGTAATAACACTATATATTATCGTCTTTTCATCCCCAAATTTTTTAGCAATGATAGGCACGATAATTCCGGCTATTACCGCTCCTACCCCATAAACCATACTTTGTATTCCGTAAAAACTCCCAGAAGCTTTTAGCACATCCGCTAAATATACAGGAAACAGGTAGTTAGTAATCATAACACCTATAAAAGGCATGATAGAGAAAAATAAAAATAGGAACATGGCTGGCCGTCTCCACATGTACGTTAAGCCCTCGGTACCTTTAGATTTGGAATTATCCTTCGCATTACTTTTATTAAATCTCATATAAGGAATTTTTACGTACAAATAAATCGCTGCGATGTAGGCAAATACATTAAGTAGCAAAATATAATGTAAATCCCACTTAGACAGTAAAATACTAGCTAAAGCTCCTGCTATGACACTTGATAGTTGCCCTTGAACTTCCATCGTTCCATTTAGCGTTTTATATTGGTCTTTATTAAATATTTCTTGATTTAAAGCAAACATTGTAGGAAAAAAAACAGTGTAATATAAGCTGCCTATTATATAAATAATTATATAATGCCATATCTCATAAGAAAGGCCTACAAATCCGATAGCTGAAAAAAATAGTAACATAAAAAAACTTGCTATATTGCTCGTTAATAGCAATTTTTTTCGAGATATTTTATCAATTAGACTGCCAACTAGGGGGGTAATCAAGAAACTAATTATTGTCATACATATAGTAACGTAACCAAATACTGCACTGCCATTATCACTGGATACGAGCATCCACGGTATTGCTATCATCGTTATGCCAGATCCAATAGAAGAAGCAATATTAGCAAAAATAATTAGACGGAATCGGGAATCGTTATATAAATCTTTCATGTTAATACATCCCTTCAGTTGTGAAGTTCACTCGGATCCTAAGTTCGCCTCATAAATGTTCTTATTATTCTAACTATAGCGGGAGTTTCCTTTTCTGTATTCAGTCATACGTCTTGAGTGATTCTCCTACTTATTACTGAACTATTAGAAAGTAGTTATTAGAGATGCTATAATCTCTTCCATATTGGCTGATTGTTCTTCAGAAGTTGTTTCATCTTGTATAGGTGTTTTCATTCTTATTGCTTTAACGACATTTGCAATTAAAAAATAGCCTTGCTACACTATTTATAAACAATTACCCACATTCTCATTTCATGGGGTCATTCGTTCATTTTCTATAGAAAATATGAGGTGTTATTTTGTCTAAAATGACCAATAGAATTAAAAGCGCACAATATGTAAGTGGGTTGGAATCCATCTTTAAATGTCCTATTTGCGACTCTCCCATGAGCGTTTATGAATTACAAAGTTTAGTTTGCGCAAACAATCATACATATGATTTTAGTAAACAAGGATATATTAATATGCTTAGTCATCCTATAAAAACAAAATATGGAAATGACCTTTTTGAGGCACGGAGAAAGCTGATTGCAGAAGGTCACTTTTTTGAACCATTGAGCAGCGCGATTGCTCAAGTTATTAAAGAACAAAAAAATCCGGCATTTATCCTTGATACCGGGTGTGGCGAGGGTTCGCATTTATCTCATATATGCGATACGGTTAGTGCTGATTTGGAGAAGCCTGTACACGGGATAGGCATTGATATTTCCAAAGAAGGTATCTTAGCAGCCGCTAAGAACTATACGGATAAAGTTTGGTTAGTAGCAGATCTTGCGAAAATGCCATTTAAAGAAGAACAATTTGATATTATTTTGAATATCCTATCCCCTTCTAATTATGCGGAGTTTAATCGCCTTTTGAACGATGATGGCTTAATAATCAAAGTAGTCCCTCAATCAGATTACTTAAAAGAATTAAGAGAGATTGTCTATGATAAACCAGAGAAGCAAGCATACTCTAATGCAGATACAGTTGATCTATTTAAAGAGAATTTCCAAGTAGTAAATACTTCTCGAATACGTTATACGAAGAGCTTGGACAATCCGCTTATTCATGCATTGGTTCGTATGACTCCTTTAACTTGGGCAGCTTCAGAAGAAAAGCTTAAGGGCTTTTTGGATAGGGAATCTGCAGATATAACTGTGGATTTGGAGATTCTAATCGGCAGAAAAACAATCTGAGTGCAAGAGTGAAACTAGGTGTCTCAGACTGTCGACAAACCCAATTTTGGGTGCATTGAGTTGTATATCAAATTAGGCAAGGACCACCACTTCGCTTTCCGTGGGCTCGGCTTCAGCCTCGGGCCAACACGAGGTTGGTCATGAAGGCGTTGCCGCAGGACGCGGCGTTCTTAGCCTTCCTTCCTCAAGCGTTCCTGCAGGGTCTTCTGCTCAAGCTGTTCCTACAGGAGTCTTCGTGGTGGTCCTTGCCTAATAAACACTTCCTAATATATATCCACGATTATTACTTTTAATTGGCTAAAGCAACCTCTTAGGAGGTTTTATTATCATTCATAATCGATTTTTAAAAACTTTTGTCGTCAACCTGTAACACCTAGTGAAACTAGGTGTTACCCTTTTTTAGGATATTCTTTTTCTTATGTTGCGCATAACTTAAACATACAAACCTTTTTCCTCGTAAGTTACATACCATTCATCTTCTTTTTGCATGATACTTGTACCGATCCAACCTTCTGCAAGTAGCTGCTGTTGTTTTTCCGTATCTGCCATGTTGATATCCAACACTTCGCTACTCGCTTCTCGTTCCTCATCCAATTTTTTATAAAATACATAACGAATCATGTCGCCGTATTTCTTTTTCAATGCACCAATTACCATACCTTGGCTTAGCTTATCTTTTAAGCTTGCAATATTGAATGGAGCGACGGTTGCGCATACATGCGTATACGGAGATGCGTCTAGTATTTCCATTACAATCGTTCCTAGTTTTTTCTGTAGACCAAATCCACGGTAATCCGGGTGCACGTTTGTAATTTCTTGATAGACGACCTTTTCTAACTGCTCCGTTTCAAGTCCGATATCATAGCCAAGATGATGTTCATCTATTTCAGGTATAGCTAATGCACGGAACGCGATTAACTCCCCTTCTACAAATACACCTACCATTAAATTTTTGGAGATTGCATCTTCATATTCTTCTCTAGTTAATGGTGATAGAAAATCATCGTTTATCAATGTTCCTAGTACAATATTTTGAAGGCGCAAAATTTCTTCCACCTTATCTTTTTTCAATACGCGAACTACATAATCTTTATCGCCGAGCATTCCTGACCATTCTTTCATATAAACACCTCTTACTTTGTCACTTTCGTCTGAAATGCGGTTAATTCATGTAATACAGACTCGTCCACGTCTACTCCCAATCCTGGCCGTTCATTCAGTTGAATGAAAGGCACGTCATAGTGCAGATTTCCAACGTCTTTCGAGAATTTTAGTGGACCGGTTAGCTCTACACTCGTAAATGCTTTTTTCGAAAATGCTATGTGGAATCCTGCTGCAGATCCAATGGAAGACTCGACCATGGAGCCAATTTGACACTCGATTCCTGCCATTTCCGCCATATGAGCAAGCTTCATCGCTGGATAAATGCCCCCACATTTCATTAGTTTTATATTTACTTTATGCGCTGCTTGCTTTTCGATTAGCTCACGCATATCACGAAACCCTCTTAAACCTTCGTCCATCATAAGGGGTGTGCTTGTTTTCGCTTTTACTTCTACCATTCCATTGAAATCATCTGCTATTACCGGTTGCTCTAGCCAATCAAGCCCCAAATGCTCCAGTTGACGCATTGCCATAATTGTATTGGCACTGTTTTTCCAGCCTTGGTTCACATCTACACGGATAGCGATGTCTTTTCCTACTTTTTCGCGCACTGCCTGGATACGTTCTACATCTGCTTGAACTTCTGTTCCAACTTTCATCTTGAACGATGAATAGCCTTCTTTCATACGCTTTTCCGCTTCTGCTGCCATCGATTCAGGACTACCAATGCTTAATACATGTGTAATCGGGAACTTTTCGTGGTAGCGACCACCGAGTAACTGATAGACCGGTACGCCTAGTTTTTTTCCTACTACGTCATAGCAAGCAATATCAAGAGCCGCTTTTGCAGCAGGTGCTTGATAGACCGCTTTGTCCATTTTTTCATGTAGGCGTTCAAACTCCATTGGATTCTCACCGATTAGTAACGGCGCTAATGTATTTTGAAGTAGTGCATATGTAGCTTCCCATGTTTCGCCCGTTACATGCTCATCCGCCACAGCCTCTCCGTATCCTATTAAGCCATCCTCTGTAGTTAGCTTTACGATAATTGAAGGCATATCGTCGTATGTATGGTAACTAATAATAAATGGATCTACTAAAGGTAATCTTATAGCGAATATCTCTATTTCTTTAATTTTCATTTTATTTCACTACTTTCTTTACAAGTTATAATTTTCTCGTTATAGTTGTCGTTAAATAGACGTTAATATTTTAAAAAAGGGGGATCAATTATGGATATTCGAATCGCTGTACTAGGCTCCTCTAACTTTATTGGCCGCTTAAAAAGATTGGAACATGAATTAGTTTCTATTCGATTGGATTATTATATCTATCAATCGCCAGTTGATGCAACCGAAATAGTACAAAAGATTAAACCTTGCGATGTCTTGTTTTTCTCTGGTTCCCTTCCATACATATTTGCAAAAGAAGCAAGTGAAAAGTTACCTGTACCAACCCATTATTTAAAACAAGATGAAGCAGTTATTACAACTACTTTATTATCGGTTTATTTTTCTAATAATATTCCAATTGAACAGCTTTCTATTGATTTAATTGAACCTCAATTGATAAAAAATGTATTGGAAGATATCGGGCAACTGGAACAGTATCCGCATATGCTAAAAATTGATCCGACCTTCGAATTAGAAGAAGTCGTCAAATTTCATACTGAATTACACTACAGCGGAAAAGGTTCACTTGCAATTACTAGTGTTCACGCCGTTTTCCATGCATTACAAGACAAAAAGGTTCCTGTCATCCGAATGTTAGATTCAAAGGGCTCCATTTTAAAAGGTTTGGAAGATGCGAAATCTATGGCTCTTTTAGTAAAAAGCCAATCCGCAAAAATTGCCATTGGGTGCATCCAATCAAACAACATAATTTCAGAAGAAGTATTAAAGAAGATAGCTAGCACAATTCAAGCGAATCATGTTCAAACAGATAATCATTTATATACTTTTATTTCGACTCAAGGAAATATACAAATAGCGCTTGAAAGTAATGCCATTCAACATTGGCGCGACCTTGTTCCAACCCCTATCAAAATAGCGTTTGGTTACGGAAAAACAGTCATAGAAGCAACACAAAACGCAAAAGATGCTTTGCCGTATACAACTGAGAACACAGCATATTTAATAACCGATCATAAAGAGCTATTTGGTCCATATCCTAATAATCAACAGCAAATACAACTCAAAACAAATGATCCAAAACTAGTGCAAATAGCAAAAGATACGACGTTAAGTCCAGCAAATTTATCTAAAATCATGCAATTTAGTCGTTCACATAGCTCCGTTGAATTTACAACAAATGATTTAGAAGCTTATTTACAAGTGAGTAGACGTACGACGGAACGATTATTGAAAAAGTTAGTGGATCACGGGTATGCCCGAGTGGTTGGGGAAGAAATGACTTACCAACAAGGACGTCCCCGTGCCATTTATGAATTTAATTTTCCTACTTATTGATAAGTCCAGTTATACTATACACCGTTGATTTCCGTTACACGTGGGACGCTTTCCACTACAATCAAGTAAATATGTCAAAATCAATAATTAATTCTATACAGAATAACGAAAAGGAAAGTTCCAGCAATCTGAACTTTCCTTTTTCTTTATGCTTCCACAGTTTCTTTTTGTTGTAAGGCTACTATTTCTGCTTTCGATAACTTTTGAATTGTAAATCCAGTTACTGCATATCCAATAGATAAGAGAGGAACAACATAATTCAATACCGCATACGGAGCATATTCAAATGCCCCTACCCCTAAAGTCCCCAATATAAATACACCACAAGTATTCCAAGGGATAAATACAGACGTTAACGTTCCACCATCTTCTAATGCACGGGAAAGGTTTTTCGAATGTAATCCCATTTTTGTATAAGCAGTTGCAAACATCCGAGAAGGTACGACAATTGAAATGTATTGTTCTGAACATGTTGCATTCGTAGCAAAACAAGCTAGAATCGTTGAAGCTACTAGTGAACCAGCCGACTTCGCTAGTTTTAGTATTTGATTCATCATCGATTGCAGCATGCCTGAATACTCTAAAATCCCTCCAAATGTCATGGCGACAATGGTCATTGATACGGTATACATCATCGAATCTAAACCACCACTATTAAATAAACCATCTACCATCTCATTCCCGGTTTCAATCACATAACCACTTTGAAGTGCTGTGATAGCCCCGGAAAGGCTGCCACCTTGCACAACTACTTGTGCGAAAGAACCTAAAATAATCCCTATTACTAACGCAGGAATTGCAGGTACCTTTTTAACCACAAGCCCGATTACAGCAACTGGCACCAACAGTAACCACGGAGAAATAACAAAGCTTTTCTCTAACATCAGAATTACTTGCTGAATACTCTCCTGATCGATATTACTTTCTTTATATTTCATGCCAAGAAAACCATATACCGTTAAAGCAATAATGACTCCTGGTACTGTAGTAAACAACATATGGCGAATATGTACAAACAAATCAGTACCCGTTAAACCTGCTGCTAAATTCGTTGTATCCGATAAAGGAGACATTTTATCTCCAAAGTACGATCCGGAGATAATTGCTCCTGCAATGATCGGGGCTGGTATTCCCATACTTAGTCCAATTCCCATCCCCGCAACTCCTATTGTCCCCATAGTTGACCAAGAACTGCCTATTGCTAAAGAAACAATCATACAAATAACACAAATTGTTACTAAGAAAAATGCTGGAGTGATAATTTGAAGGCCAAAATAAACCATCGAAGCGACTATCCCCCCACCAATCCAAGCACCAATTGTCAACCCTACTAACATAATAATAATTACAGCAGGTAATGCTAGTTTAATACCCTTGTACATCATCTCTTCAATATCATTCCACTTAAAACCATGCTTCCAAGCTACTAATGCAGCAACGGATGTCCCGATTATTAACGGTATATGTGGTCCTTGTTCCAAAACAACAATTGCAATTATCATGGAAATAATCATAACTACTAATGGTACAACTGCCCAAAATAAGGACATCTCTTTTTTAGAAATTACTTTCCCCTTTTTCTCCATATCAGTTCCCCCCCTTAACTTTTTAGATAATTCGGAGTTGTCGTTTAATAGTCGCTAATATGGTTTATGATAAAGCTAAATAGACTTATCGTCAATCGTTTTTAGAACTATTTGAAAGCGTTTTCGCTATAACTTTTGCACCAATTGCAAGTGCATCATAGTTAAATGTCATATTCGGATGATGCAATCCTGGTGCAAGATCTGCTCCAATCCCAATCATCGCTGCTTTCACTTCGGGATATCTAATCGTATAAAAATGAAAGTCATCACTTCCAGAAGTAATCACTTCTTCCGCAAGGTTTTCCATTCCAACTACTTCTATTATTCCTTCTCTCGCTATAGCGGCTGCTTCTTTTGAAACCTCTGCACCTGGCGTGATATCTTCCCATTTCCATTCCATTTCAATATCGAATAATAGTTTTATAGCGTGTAAATCCTTCTCTATTTGTTCTTTCATTTGAAATAATACAGCATTTTTTTGTGCACGAGCATCAATTGAAAATGTTGCTGCGCCTGGAATAATATTCGCATTTTCCCCACCAGCTTGGATTTTCGTTAGTTTGGCTGAATACGCTTCAAACGGGGAAAAGTAAAGATTTTTCAAAGCTTGATGAATCGCTACTGTAACGTCTATTGCGTTTTTACCTTGATATGGGCGGGCCCCATGTGCATCGATCCCAGTAATTTTCCCTTCTAAGAACATCGCTGCTCCGTGATGAATTGCAGGGGATATTTTTCCGAAAGGAAGCTCTTCAATTGGACGTAAGTGCACACCAAATAAATGCGTTACATCTTCCAGTGCCCCTCGATCAATCATCGCATTTGAACCATTGCCTTTTTCCTCTGCTGGCTGAAAAATAAAGCGGATACGTTTATTTAGTTTTTCATCTTTTAGTAATATTAACGCTCCTAATACCATGGAGATATTTGCATCATGCCCACATGAATGATTTGCGCGAAATTCTCCATCAACTTCTTGCCAAAGTGCGTCGATGTCTGCACGAACGGCAATTACTTCGTCTCCTTGACCGATCTCCGCAAGTAGCCCTGTTACATCATCAAAGCGACGATACGGTACTTCTAGTCCATCCAAAATTTCTGCAATCTTGTTCGTCGTTTCATATTCTTTCCAACTGATTTCTGGATACTTATGAAAGTGGTCAAACCATTGCATTATTTGCGATTCTACTTTCATGTTATTTACCCTCCTTATTTTTTTATAATTTCACATACACGCCCTACTTGTCCATCGGTTAATCGTACTTTTATGCCATGTGGGTGGAAGGATGAATTTGTTAACAAGTCTTTTACAATACCTCTTGTTTTTTCGCCTGTTCGTTGGTCTTTTTTCAAAATGATATATACTTCTAATCCTGGTTTGACATCTTTTCTATTTTGTCCGTTCATTATGACTCACCTCTTTTTGTATCTTATCATTTTCGTGCTATACATACACCATTTTGTAAAATATTTAGATGCTTTATTGCGAACCATAAACTAAGTACTAATCGAAAAAAACCAAACAAAAAAACCTTTAGAAAAAGTTCTAAAAGTTCTTTCTTTGCATAAAATAGCATATTCTCCTACTAAGATGCTTCCTGACTTTATTATCATTGGCGCACAATTGGCATTGAACAACATCGGAATGATCCACCTGATTTAATTATTTCTGAGAAATCGACCTCTAACACTTGATATCCACGCTGTCTCAGCTGATGATTAACGTCATGATTTATTGGCAAACTAAACACTCGATTACTTCCAATAGACAACACATTGGTGCCCATCGAGAACTGCTCACTTTCGCTCACTTCTATTAAATAATATATGCTCGACAAACGGTCCACGATTTTTGGGTCTAGTGCATCGGGATAAATCAACGCATCTTTCGAGGAAAGGATATTGAACACACAGTCTAGATGCAAATACTTTGGGTTAAAAGGAATTGGTATAATCTCAAAATCCGGTAATTCTTTTTGCAAAGCTTGAACAGAATTCAAGCATGTACGATTGCTAATTCCAATAAACACACGATGGCCATCCACGATGACATCGCCACCTTCAATGGAATCTGTTGAAAGCTTCTTATACGGAATGTCGTGTTCATTCATCCAATGAGCTAATACTTTCTCTTCGCCTTGACGAATCGGATTGGCCATTTCAGAAATAAATAAGCGATTGCCCAAAGTAAAACCAATATCTCTAGTGAAGACTTGTTCAGGGTGGTCTTTACTTGGTCGTAGTTTAATCACTTCCACTCCTGCATTCCGTAAAGTTTGTTCAAACATCCGATGTTGCGATATAGCAAGTGAACGGTCAATATTATCATTTATATATTGTTTTTGAACATCATTAATCACTTCTCTAATTTCCATGAATTGAGGTTCACATAAGACGACTTTTTGAAGTGTTTCATATTCATTTTGACAATGTATTTTAGATTGATCTTGAATTATTTTCACAATAAGTAATCCTCCACTTTCTTTTTTCGTTCATTCCTTTTCTATTCCCTTAATTTTTCATTCCATAACCTTTTTGTGAAAATTATTTTCATTTGAAATCTTTGTTTCAGGAAATTTCGGTTGGGGTAAAGACTAGACATAGAGATGTGTGAATAAAGATAGTGGAGGAGAACCTATGATTCCGAAGGAACAAGCTTTATTAACAAAAGAAGATTTTCATACTAGAACAAACTTGCCAAGTTGGCTCTATAAAGAATATGAAACTTTTCATAACACGGTAACGGATAAAACGTTTCCATGTTTTTTTGGGATGAGTGGCCAACTAAAAGGAGAGCTCCGCTATGCTTATATCAATCAAGATGACTGGAGTAATCTACCTTCTGCAGTGGAAGGCTTTCTAGATTTATTTAAATTACCAAATTACAAGAGACACGGCCTCTTTGTATTTGTAGAGCCTTTTGAACAAGAGGGTTCTATCGATGATTACCGAAAACAATTTTGGGAGATCCTCCAATACTTACATGAAGTCGATAAAGTGGAATGGCCGGAAGACAGTCCTCGCGACCCTGAGCACTATTTATGGGATTTTCGATTCAATGGAGAGCCTATATTCGTGTTTGGAAATGCTCCTGCATATAAGAAGCGAAAGACACGTCATCTTGGAAATGCGATGGTTCTTGGATTCCAACCTCGTAAGATATTTCAAGGATTAGAGGGAACTGAAAAAGGTGGTATTATGTCACGTGAAAAAGTCCGTAAACGTGTAGAAGCTTGGGATCAGCTGCCTAAACATCCAGATATCGGCCACTTCGGCGACCCAACGCATAATGAATGGAAGCAATCCTTTATTGGGGATGATATAGAGCCAATTCAAGGCAAATGTCCATTCCACCATAAATCACAAGCAAAAATCAAATCCCCATTTTCATAGGGGATTTTTTGGGGGATTCTCCATGACCATATTTCAAACCCTTGTGCGCAACTGTTTTTGGAAAAAGCTATAAGTACGTGCTATACTGATGAAGGATTTATTTTGAAAAAGGAGTGTTTTGAATGGCGAAAAAAGGTTATTTTTTAATGGATACTGGCGAAAAAATTGAATTTGATTTATTCCCAAATGAAGCACCAAACACAGTTGCAAACTTTGAAGAGCTAGCAAACAGCGGATTTTACAACGGGGTTATTTTCCACCGCGTTATTCCTGGTTTTGTAAGTCAAGGTGGAGATCCAACTGGTACAGGTATGGGTGGTAGCGGCAAAACGATTAAATGTGAAACTGCCGGTAACCCACATAAACACGAAGCGGGTAGCTTATCAATGGCACATGCTGGGAAAGATACGGGTTCAAGTCAGTTCTTTATCGTACACGAACCACAACCACACTTAAACGGTGTTCACACTGTTTTTGGTAAAGTAACAAGCGGTCTTGAAGTAGCAACAGCTATGAAAAACGGCGCTAAAATGGAAAAAGTAGAAGTTTTCGACGCTGAATAATTAGAAAAGCGTAAGCGCCTATGTCTGCCCCGAGGGGCATGGCGCTGGAGCTGGACAGTAATGAAAGAAAGCAGCTTCCTTTTGGATAAGCTGCTTTTTACTATGCTCAGAAAGTGTGGTGAAGATAATGACTCCTCTATTTACAGGTAATTGGATTGGTATTATATCTACTCTGTGCGGTATTTTATGCTTTTATTTCACCTTAACCTTTTTTGAAAACTTACGTAAAGGTGACGAGCGCATTACAAAGCAGTCTAAGTATGCTGCAATCATATTCTTATCATTTGCTTTGTTGCTACCTGCTATATATAATTTTTACTTATTTGTAAATATGCATAACTGACGGAAGGCGTTTCTTTTAGAGACGCTTCTCTCGGAAAAGTCTCTATTCTTTCTTATAAAAACGTTCACCAGTTTTAGGATTATAATACACCCTCGTTTTTTCACTGGTAACAGGGTCGATATTGACCTCTTCTGTTCGCTCAAAGCCTTCCGCAACTTTCGTGCCATGATTGCGTCTAAACCGTTTGTCATAAATAAAGTAACCGAGCAAAATAAAAGCTATAACTGCTATAATTTGCACTAAATAAAATCCGACTATAACAATGATTGCTGTCATTGTTTCTCAACAACAACTGCTGTTCCGTATGCTAAAATCTCACTCATATTATTACCAATTTCACCAGAGTCAAATCGCATCATAACAATGGCATTCGCATTCATGTGATGGGCATTATTAATCATACGATCCATCGCTTCTTTTCTTGAATCCTCTAGCATCGCGGTATATTGCTTGATCTCCCCACCTACTAAGCCTTTTAAACCCGCCATAATATCTCCACCGATCCCTCTACTTCTCACAATTAGACCAAATACAGGACCTTTTACTTCCACTATTTTAAATCCTTCAATTTTTTCCGTTGTGACTACTAACACATAAATCGCCTCCCTACTAATCTCAACCTACAAACTAAAAGCAATGACGAAAATCAGAATAAGCGGTCCGAATAAAACAATCCAACTAAGTGGTCTACCGAAATTGAGTGTCCAACCTACACCAAATCTTTTTTCAACTAGGATACTTGGATCGTCTTTATTGATATAGATTATTCCGCCTTTCCAATACTTATCATCATCGACTGCAATTTTATCCACTAAACTTGGGCTATCGTCTTCAATCTTCAAACGCGAGCCACTTTGCCCAACCTTTACTATATATATTCCTACTCCAACAAAAGTAAGTACTAAAAAAACAAGCGGAAGTGCGAACATAACCCATGGCGATCCGATTTCTGGATGGATCGTTTGTAAATGAAAATAACCCATCATTAATGTCATCGTTATTGTGATAAATAAGGCAAACCAGCTGCTATATTTACGGAACGCAAGTTGTTGTGAAACAGATGTTTTTTTATTTGCTGGATTGATCTTTGCTCCTGAAAACTTCATCCCTTCGCTCATCATCAGGAACATTGCTTGCATCACGAGTAAAATAAGTGGCATTGAAATAACGCTAAAATATGTTTTCTCGCTAAATGCATCCGGTTGCCCAGAAGGCCCCCAATGGGTAGGAATCATGTCTGGCATTTGCGGATACTTCATAAATGTGTAAATGATTAAGCCTACCGTAATAATCATTGGAATGATAAAAACTATACGTGGTATTAACTGAAGCTTTTCTTGGAATTGCAAATCTACTACACGTACTTCCTTTTTCCCCTTCGTCCATCCCTGCTCTTCTTTTAGCCTTTTCACGCGTACATGCATCATGAAATAATAGCCTAAGCCAATAAAAAGAATGCAAAATTGTACACCTACACTAATAAGCGATAGAATTTCTTCTGTCGGAGATTGCGCTAATGCCCAAATAAGATAAGCCGCTAACACAATAATCCCTAATGTTAAAACTACGGTAGTATACCTCTTTTTATATGCTACGATTGTTTGTTCTTTTGCATATTGCTCTGGTACATATACGCCAAATGCTTCCGTTTGCTTAAGTAGTTTCGGCATAAACGCTTGCAATACGGTAATAAATAATAAAATAAAGCCAAATAAGAAAACTATCATGACGTCCCCTCCTTAATGTGTTGTACGAGTTCCCGTACCATATCAACCATTTCTTCCTCCGAGAGTTTTAACACTAATCCTTCTGCTACTAACGGACGGATTCGTTCTGCCAATAGTTGTTTTTCCTCTGCTGTTGCTTTAGGTATTCCATTTGGTTGTATAATAACCCCTGATTTTGCGACGATTTGAATAAATTCTTTTTCTTCTAAATAATGATAAGCCTTATTCACTGTATGCATATTCATCCCTAGATCTGCAGCGAACGCTCGAACCGATGGCAATGAGTCTCCCGGTTTTAGCTCGCCCCTTGCAATCCCCTCGATGAGTTGTTGTGCTAGTTGTAAATAGATTGGCACAGATGAGTTTGTTTGTATTTCAATGAACATGGTACAACCTCCTCTACTTACCCTTGTTCTACTTCTAGTGTAACACATTTGTTATATATTTTATAGAGCAAAAACACCTTATTTCGATCAGCATAATATTTCAAATGAATTAATCTAAAAATATAAAAGGTCTTTAAGTGAGTGTGTCCTGTTTACCGGAGTCCCCACAAAGGATAGTTTGTACACAATATAGGGATAATGCGCATTAATGAAGATCTATTAAGCGACCACTATGATTTCCGCTACAGGCGGACGCTTTCCGCGGGCATGGCTTCAATCTCCTCGTCGCTATGCTCCTGTGGGGCTTTCAGCTCATGCTATTCCCGCTGGAGTCGCCGCCTTCCGCTGTAATCAACGAAATATGCTAGCTAATTAGCGTTTAGCTAAACAAACCAATAAGAAATATTAGAACCGCTGCACAAAGCTAAAAGTGGCAGCTATCACTATATGAGAAAAATTGGTATTAAACAGTGAACATGAGCTTCACTATGTCACTAAAATTAATGGTCGCCTTTTATTAAGTAAACTCTTGATCTGGGAAATGATTCTTCTGTACATAAATTGGTTGCTTTCGTGCTAATTTGGTTGCTTATCTTATAGAACTAGTTGCTTTCGATGACCAGTTGGTTGCTCTTATCCATTTACGGATCAGTTTTCACGAGATACTTACTAATAATTGATTTCCCTCTTCGATTCTAATAAAACTTTTGGTTTATAAAGCGAGAAACTAATTAGTCAGCAAGCTCCTTTGATTTTCGCGGAAGGGCGGCGACTCCAGCCGGATGAGTGAGACAGATGAAACATCGCAGGCGAACGCGCAGCGTCGGCGATGGTTCATCGCTCACCCGGCGGAAAGCGTCCGCCCTGCAGCGGAAATCCCTAGTCGTAACTTCTTTAAGACGCTTTATCCTTAATAAGTGGCATACCTTATTTTGTTGAAAAGAAGGTTATCCATATTCCATAGACCTTCTAATTACCTAAATCATAAAAAAAGCCCCACCCACGTATGTGAGTAGGGCTAATCATTCTTTATTTCACTCTCAACACTTGTCCAATATAAATAGTGTAGTTAGCATCCAGACCATTCCAATCCTTAATTTGTTGCGCTGTACTACCATAAGCCTGACTTAATGAATAAACCGTATCACCACTTTTTACAGTATGGTAAACTGCTGTGCTTTTATTGGGAAGATTGAAGCAATTTGCAATTCCATTCACATGACTTCGTGCCAGTGATTCAATGAAGGATGATGTTTTCAATTTTGCCGCAGCATGAGTACCTATCAAAAGTAGTTCAGTTAATAGAAAAATTTGGGCAATAAAACCTATAACCCAAATCTTATTCTTAAAACGTACTTTCCAGTTAATCTTCATACTTGCTGGGTTTCCTGAATTACTTTGAGATTATCGAATCTTTTGTGAGCATGCTTCGAGCTTTCCTCCACTCTTGCTACACGTTCTGCTAATACGTCCATTTGCTTCTCATTCGCTTTCAAATCGATTCGAATCAATTCCACACCATTACTAATAGTGTCTAGCGTCGTTTCAATAACTGCTCTTTTAGCGGCATCTGCCTTTACATCTTTGTCGCGGTTACGACCAAATGTAAGTAGTCCTATTAATAAACCCAACATAGTGCAACCAATACCGATATATGCCTCCATTTTGCACCTCCAATCTCATGTATCAAATAACTCTCTTCACTACTAGGTGGGTTTATACGTCAAGCGTACGTCAAGAAACGAGTACTTTGACTTTGTCCTTTGCACGATTAATGTACTGTTGCACGGTCCTTTTCTTTAAATTTAGCTCCTCTGCGATCTCTGTCAGACTCATCCCATATGCCATATGCATTAAATAGCATTGTCTTTCTCTATGTGAAAACTCTACTAAAATAGATATAATCTTCTGTTTCTGTTCTTCGCTTAAACTAGTTTGTTTTGTGTCTAATTCAATTGTTGGAAATAAATCCATATCCAATAATGCACGACGTTGATATATAGACCGTTTATCTGCACCATGAAGATTACCTGGTCTTCTCCCCTTCTTCATCCATTCAAGGGCATAAGACATATCATCGATCATGCTATTAATAATTTTTAGTTCTGCACTATCTTTAGGATTCGTTGGATCTAATCGTTCCTTTAGGTGCTCCAGCTCTTTTTTATGATATGAATACTCTTGTATCAATTTATCCGCCCAATTTAACATAGGAAATTCCTCCCTTTTCTTATAAAACCCTTTAAAAAAAAGAGGACAACAAATGACCAGCTAGATGCTGAAATCGTTTGTTGTCCTCCAGATGACCGGTGGGACTATTATGTTTTATTCTACTCCGTTTTAAAAATCTTCTCCCTCATTCCATTTAACACGCACGACTTTTCCTTGATGTGTCTTAATGGTCGTGTCAGCGAATGGCGGTAGCTCTATCATTTTTGCTGTATTTTTACTAATTACTACGACGCATGGATTTGGAATTTCCTTTGTATTGAGATTTATATTACCTTTGGAATCAACTTCTATGTCTTTCATTCTCATAAATTTCCTCTCCTCACTATTTCCGAAAACGGAACTAAATAAAGAACATAAGTTCTGTTTATTGAATAAATCTATCATAGTACTAACAGAAATCTATGTCAACAGAAAAATTCCCTAAACGGAACTAATTATTTCATTTGTTGCATTATCGGAAATATTAAGTTAGAATTCAGAATACAGATAATATGTAAGGGGATTACAGTTGTGAAGAACTTTGGAACATTATTAAAAGAGCTAAGACTGAACAGAAAACTCACTATTGAACAATTGGCTGATTCTTTAAATTCTAAATTTGGTAGTAAAATTAGTAAGAGCTCTATAAGTCGTTGGGAAAATGGAGAAGCCGATCCTAAGTTAGAGTTTGTTCGATTACTCGCTGATTTTTTTCAAGTTCCAGGCCAATATTTTTTAGGAGAAGACGCTGAAAATAGATTTGATAGCCAGAAAACCGTAACTATTGCAGCCCATATTGATGAAGATGTCACTGAGGAAGAAATGGAAGACATTAAGAAATATATTGAGTTTATTAAATCGCAACGCGGATAAATGAGGTGTATACATGACGTATGATCGACTGATAATGGAGTACCCACATATTAAAATTATTGAGAAAGTATTACCTAAAGGTCTCCCGGGTTTATATTATGATAACGTCATTGAAATTGATAAATTCATAGATAAATATGAAAAGCATTGTATTTTAGCGGAAGAGCTTGGTCATTATGAGACGACCTATGGAGACATTACAGACTTAAATGATATGAGAAGTGTGAAATTAGAACTAATCGCACGAAGATGGGGTTATGAAAAAATCGTCTCTTTGGATCAGCTAATTGATTGCTACGAAAAAGGACAAACAACACTGGAAGAAGTGTGTACGAATCTTGAAGTAACTCCGGAGTATTTAAAAAACGTAATAGATTATTATATTGAAAAATATGGTCTCTTTAAGTTACACAAAGAATACAGGATTACCTTCGAGCCACTTAGTATTAAGAGGGTAGAAAAAGAAGATTAAATAAATAATAAGGATGACTTAAAAGCAATTCTTCCTTTAAGTCATCCTTCTTTACTCCTTGGAAGAGAAAATTATAAAGTTTACTAGTTAAGTAATAGTTTTCCTTTTTCGTAGTACATTTCTTTCACATGCTCCGGTACCATTCCTCCACCAGTTGCCCAAACGATATGTGTTGCGTTATTCAAAGCAACTCCATTTCTAGCTAGATGAATTGGTCCTGTCATTCCAGCTAGTGCAGACGGTTCTAAATGGATTCGTTCCGTATCTGATAGTAGTGCAAGTAATGTGTACATCATCTCATCACTAATCGTATAGCTTCCGCTTAGAAGCTGCTCCAGTGTTTTGCCGACAAATCCAGAAGGTCGACCAACCGCTAGACCATCTGCGTCGGTTTTATTGTCTAAACCGATTTCATCTACTGCTATATCTTCATGTAATCCGGTCATCATCCCAAGTAACATACAAGGAGAGTGAGTCGGTTCTGCAAAGTAGCAATGAACATTGTCACCGAACAAAAGCTTTAAGCCGAATGCCACGCCGCCAGGTCCACCACCAACGCCACAAGGTAAATAGACAAACAGAGGATGATCTTCATCTACTTTTTTTCCTTGCTGCTCCAACTGTTTCTTTAATCTACTAGCTGCAACTGCATAGCCCATAAATAAGTCTGTAGAATTTTCGTCATCGATAAAAAAGCATGTCGGATCTTTCTCCGCTTGTTTTCTACCTTCTTCCACCGCGATACTGTAGTCGGAAGCGTATTCGATTACTTCCACTCCATTTTCCCGAAGCATATCTTTTTTCCATTGCTTAGCATCGCTCGACATATGGACTGTCACGCCAAATCCGATTTTCGCACTCATAATTCCAATGCTCAAGCCCAGATTACCAGTTGAACCAACTGCAATGGAATACCCTGCGAAAAACTTTCGCATCTTTTCATTTGCAAGAATACTGTAATCATCTGTTACTTTCAATAAACCTTCCTGAATAGCAAGTGTCTCTGCAATTTTCAACACTTCATAAATGCCACCACGTGCTTTAATAGAACCCGAAATCGGCAAATTATTATCGCATTTTAATAAAAGCTCCCCGTTGAATTCTTGTTGGAATAACTTCTTCGTCGCAGTAGCCATTTGTGGAATAGCTACAAGTGGAGATTCGATAATGCCATTCGTTTTCGCTGTTTCAGGGAAAGCAATTTGTAAGTAAGATGCAAATCGATCTAGGCGATCGCTTGCATCCTGTACCATTTCACTTGTAACAGACAGATTTTTTAAGGCGTCTTTTGTTTTTGATAAATTTGGATTAAACCAAATTACTTCTTCTGCTTTTTTCATTTTTTCAATTAAAGGAAATTGCTCCATTAGATTTTGTCTATTCAAAGTTGTCTATCCCTTTCTATTATAAGCTGTACACATGTGTTATATCAGGTGAACGCTCGTCAAATTGGAATCCATTAGCTCGGTAAAATGCATCCGCTTTTGACGATTCCGTTTTCGTTGTAATTTCGTTGAATTCACCCTTTGCATGGACGAAAAGCGCATTAAAAAGTTCACTTCCGATTCCTTTTCTGCGATAGGACGGTAATGTATAAGCTCTTTGTAGCCTAGCAGCTCCCTGACTCTTGGAATTTCTATTTAATCCTCCAATTGCTACAAGCTCTTCCCCGTCCCAAGCACCAAAAAGCGCTTCACCTTGTTCACTGAATCGATTCGTACCATCTTCATACTCAGAGGCAAGTCTAGATACGAAACGATATCCTTCTTTTTCGCTTTCTTGAATTAGCTTGGATACGTCTACTTCATTTAAATCAGAAATCTTTCTCACTTCGATTGCCATATACGTTCCCCCATCCTTTTTTTAAAACGAACTCTGTACTAATATTCGGTATATGTAAGCGATTTCCCTTTAAATAATAAGTAGCAATAAAAAATCCCACCTTGCTTTTAAGCAGGGTGGGATTTTAAGTTTTTATACTGTTGCTTCAATTACAGCTATTCTTTCTGCTACTTCTTCTTCGGAAAGATTATGCTCTACTTTGTAGCGGTTGCGTGGGTGTACGCGACACTCGTGTGAACAGCTACGAAGGTATTTATGTTCGTTTTCTTCAGAACAAAGAATTTTATCATTACAGTCTGGGTTTGCACAGTTTACATAACGCTCACATGGTTCGCCAGTAAAATGATCCTTCCCTACAATTACCTGCTCTACTTGGTTGATCGGAACAGCGATACGCTCGTCAAATACGTACATTTGACCATCCCATAATTGACCGCGAACTTCTGGGTCTTTTGCATATGTTGCTATACCACCATGTAGTTGGGCAACATCTTCGAATCCTTCTCGTACTAACCAGCCCGAGAACTTTTCACAACGAATTCCACCTGTGCAGTATGTTAATACTTTTTTTCCTTCGAACATTTCTCTATTTTCCAGCATCCAATCCGGAAGATCACGGAAGTTACGAATATCCGGGCGAATTGCTCCACGGAAATGTCCTAGGTCAAATTCATAGTCATTACGAGCATCGATTACAATTGTATCTTCTGCTTGCATTTGTTCAAAAAACTCTTTTGGAGAAAGGTATTTTCCTGTTAATTCATTTGGATTAATATCATCCGCTAATCCTAAATGAACAATTTCTCGTTTAGGGCGAACATGCATTTTTTTGAATGCGTGTCCTTCTGCTTCATCTATTTTATAGGCCATGTCAGCAAAACGATTGTCCGCTTTCATCATGTCCATGTATGCGTCGGTTTGTTCGATTGTTCCCGAGCATGTGCCGTTTATTCCTTCATCGGATACTAAAATACGCCCTTTTAACCCAATTTCTTTACAAGCAGCAAGATGTTCTTGTGCAAATGTTACTGGATCTTCTATCGGGACATATTTATAGTAAAGTAATACTCTGTATGCATTTGTTTCCATTTTTTACTCCACCTTTTCTAATTTTGTCCATCGTACATTATAACAAAATTAGTGGTGGTTGTTAACTATTACGATTGAATTCGAAACAGTCAGTCTTTCACTGCCACTTTACAAAGTTCTATAAAGCTTCTTTCAAATTTTTCGTTATCTTCTTTTTGACGTTTCCTCGGTCCTTTTAGTCTACCTCCAGCTTGCCTAATTTTTTTAGACATATGGCGACTATCTAATAGCTGGTCAATGTTTTCATGTGTATACCAACGTCCATTTTGATCGATTGCGAAGCCTTGTTTTGCTAATACCATTGCCGCAAGCCCATAATCCTGCGTTACAACGATATCACCTTTTTTTACTCGGTTTACTAATACAAAGTCAACCGCGTCAGCACCTTTAGAGACCATTACCGTTTCTGCCCCATCTCTTTGCATATAGTGGGCAGTATCGCATAACAATGTAACTTTTATATCAAACTTTTTCGCTACCGCTATTGTCAAATCTACAACTGGACATCCATCTGCATCTACTAAAATACTCACCATTTTACGCACCTCATTCAAACGTCCTTTTTACCCCATTGTATTACACACTTTCTAAGAAAGTACAATCTAAGAAAAAAGCGCCCACGCAACCGGACGCTTTATCGTTCATATGCTCCTAAAATCTCTACTGCTTTTTCTGTGATAGATGTGTCGACTGCTTTATCAAAATCAACGTCTCCACTTATTGCTCCGTTTGCTTTATATGCATCATACTGCTTTACTATATCATCTAAAAACATTTTACCGTCTGGATCTAGACCCGTTACAAATACTTTTTCCCATAATGCCGGATCTTTCAAAGCTGTATGCTTCGTCATGATATCAATTATTTCTTCTTTTCCTTCTTCTTTTATGAAGGCATCGTTATAGTCACGTACCCCTTTTAAATAAGCAGCCATAAAGCGTAAGGAAACATTCTTTTCCTCATTCATAAACTGAGGAGACCCCAGTACTAGCGCTATTTGGGATTCAGGCGCGTAATCGGTCGCATCGCCAAAACGAATGTGGAAGTCATTTTCAATCCCTTGTGTAATGAGGGGCTCAATTTGAAGTGCAGCATCAATTGAACCATTTTCAATTGCACCTAACATACTACCGAAATCTCCAAGTAATACAAACTCCACATCATCTTGCGATAATCCCGCGTGCTTTAACATTTCTAAGTAAATATATTCGTCAATTGAGTTTTTAGAAGAGATAGCAATACGTTTTCCTTTAAAGTCTTCGTAATCTTTGATGACATCTTTCATTTGATTGCCAATAACGAATGTAAAGTACGATTTCCCTGGCACATTATGTCCTTTATCGGCGATAATTTTCACGTCAATCCCTTGTGCAATAGCATTGAAGAATGATGCAGTGGATACGCCTCCCGCTATGTCTACTTCACCGGATGCAAGTGCTGGTAGCATTTCGTCACTATTTGCAAACTGGGCAAATTCTACATCAATATTATAGTCTTCGAAATATCCTTTTTCTTTTGCGATATAAAACCCTGCTCCAGAAGCTGCACCATCTTCTGCGATTCTCACTTTTACTTTCGTTTCTAGTGGAGCCAAATCACCTGATGGGTTATTTGTATTTACCTCATCGTCAATTGCATCAGTGCTCTCTTTTTCTTTAGAACTACACGCACCCAATAAAAGCACTAACGATGCAAATAGTATGAACCAACGCTTTTTCACTAGCTTCCTCCCTTATCCTCTCGATCGCTGTACTTCTTGTTGTAAATGATTCCAAATAGTTATGAATTGTTGCGCCATCTCTGCATTTGCCCGCACTTGCTCCATTGTTCGCGGTCTTGGTATTGGCACTTTAATTTCGTTGACGATTTCTCCGGGATGCGCGCTCATTAATACAATCCGGTCGCTTAGCAGTAATGCTTCATCGATGCTATGCGTAATAAATAAAACCGTCTTTTTCGTTTCGGACCAAATAGAAAGTAATTCTTCTTGCAATATGAACTTGTTTTGTTCGTCGAGTGCTGCAAATGGTTCATCCATTAATAAAATTTCAGGGTCATTTGCAAAAGCTCTCGCAATACTTATCCTTTGCTTCATGCCTCCTGATAGCTCTTTTGGATATAGCTTAGAAAAATTACTTAGACCCACTTTTTTCAAATAATTATTCGTTTGCTTACGGATAAATTCTTTCGGTAGATGGCGCATATTAAGTCCGAATGCTACGTTTTCTTCGACCGTCATCCAAGGGATGACTCCTTTTTCTTGGAAGACCATCGACTGCAAGGGACGAAAATCCGAATCAGCTCCAATCGTAAATTGACCAGAACTGGGGTGTTCTAAGCCTGCAAGTATGCGTAATAAAGTCGTCTTTCCGCAACCACTCGGTCCGACTAAACAAACAAACTCACCTTCTTTTACTTCAAGTGATACATTTTTAAACGCTGTCACACTATTACTTTTCTTATAAAACACTTTCGTTAAATCTTCAATAAAAATTTTCACATCATTACTCACCTATTCACCTCCATGGGACTATTTTCTTTTGAAGCCCACGTAGGAAAAGGGAAAATAGAAATCCGAAGAAGGAGATGAGTATTAAACCTACGAACATTTCTTTTAACATAAATGCTTTATAAGAGGTCCATATTAAATACCCTATCCCTGATGTGGCTCCCATCATTTCCGCAGCAACAATTGTAAGCAGCGCAATCGCCTGCCCCATTTGAATACCTTCTAGCATGACAGGCAGTGCACCCGGAAATGCTATTTTAAAGAAAAAATCTTTCGGACTTGCTCCGTAATTTTTCGCAACGTCTAAATGCACTTTTTCTATATTGAGAACGCCAGCAACTGTATTAATGACCACTGGGAAAAATACGCTTCCTGCAATCGTTACTATTTTGGAGAAGTCTCCAATTCCAAAAAAGATAATAATGATAGGGAGTAATGCAAGTGTAGGTATCGGCATAAGTGCCATTACAATCGGAGATATAAAATGTCGTATCGGTGCATATAGTCCCATTAGTAAGCCAATGACGACCCCCGGTATTACGCCGAGTAAAAATCCTGCAGCAATTCTATATAAAGATACGGAAACATGTGTCCATAAAAGTCCGTTCGTTGCCAGCTCAAAAAATGTGGATAGTATGGCAGACGGCGGTGGGAAAAATCGAATATCCAAAATTCCCGCACGAGAGCACATTTCCCAAAGTAAAAGAAGTAGAATAGGTGAAATAATTGTTAATAGTTGCTTGCTCCGCTCTTTTACTTGTTGCTTTTTCCATTCTTGTTGCTCGGTTTCATAGGAATCGAAAAGTCCATTCCCTTTTTCATCGCGCATTTTTCACCACCTCTTCTCCAAATAATATGTTGTATGTCGGGAATATGTGAAAGGCACGTCAAATACTAGCCGACATGCTTTTTATAAAATATTTTGATTTGACCAAAATCACATTATTTGGTAAGTTTATAAGTATTTTAAGGGAGGTAATTAATTTGTCGCCAAGAGAGTTAATGTCTAATAGAGAAATGCCATATTTCGTTATTAGTCTTATTTTCAGTTTGCTATTATACATACTTGCTATCGTTTCTTTATTTGGAATCGCTATTTTACTAGTTCTTTTCGCATTTTTGCTTTATGCGAATATGATTATGCTTGGATCCATTCGTGGTAATGGGGTACGTATTAGTGAAAAACAGTTTCCAGATGTTTATGAGCGCGTGTTATCTTTATCCACTGAGATGAACATAAAAAAAGTTCCGGATGTGTTCGTTATTCATTCGGAAGGTGCATTTAATGCATTTGCCACAAGATTTCTCGGGAGAAATATGGTAGTTATTTATTCGGAAGTATTTGAGCTTGCTAGAGAACGAGGAGAGGCTGAGCTCGATTTTATCATTGCTCACGAGCTTTCCCATGTTAAAAGAAGACATGTATGGAAAAACATTTTAATCATGCCTGCACAATTTATACCTTTTCTATCTCAAGCATATAGTCGATCTTGTGAATATACTTGTGACCGGGAAGCGGCCTACTATATACAAAATGGAGAAGCTGCTAAGCGAGCACTTACCATTCTTGGTATCGGAAAAAATTTATATAAAGAAGTGAACGAAGATGCTTATCTAGAACAAATTCATACGGAATCGAATGTGGCCGTGTGGTTAAGCGAAGTATTATCCAGTCATCCGCTTTTACCTAAACGAATTCAAGCAGTTGGAAACTTTATGAAAATAGATGGCACACCTACCTACTACTCCAACTCAACAAAAATTGCTTTAGGCATTGGTGCTTTCATTGGAATTTTCTTTGTTTGTTATCTTGCGGTTATTGCCTTGCTTACAGCCGGGACTTTCACGTATGCCAGTTTATTTTCCGGTAGTGTATTTAATGAATTATCTTCAGGAGATGAATTATCTTCAGAAGAGGATTTTTTGAGTAGCGATTATTCATTAACATTAACTCCTCTAATGGAAGCTGTTTCAAATGGAGATGACAGAATGGTTAGAGAGCTCCTATCTACCGGAGCTGAGTTAGAAGAGACGGATTCGGAGAACACCACTGCTCTTCATTATGCAATTTACGGCGACAATATTACAATGGCAGAACTATTATTGGTTAGAGGAGCTAATCCAAATACAGTCGATGATTACACAAATGCGTTAACAGCTGCATTGGAAACCCAAAACTTTGAGATGGCTTCCCTTCTATATGCGCATGGAGCCAATCCAACAATGAAGGATCCACAAGGCTATTCAGCCTTAGACATGCTTGGTGTGAATAGCGAAGAAGATTTTATAAATATAATTAATAATAATTAACAAAAAGGTGAGTCTAATAATCAGACTCACCTTTTCTTATTTAATAACAAATTTCGTTTTACTATATCCTTCTTTTGCCTTCTCTACTTCTAAAATTGCTGGCATTGCAGCTTTTAATTCCGCAACATGTGATATAACACCAATCATGCGTCCTGATTTTTGTAAGTCAACCAACGTATCAATGGCTTTGTTCAATGATTCTTCATCAAGTGAACCAAATCCTTCATCGATAAACATCGTATCAATCCGGATGCTACCTTGGAAGCTTTGAATGACATCAGCCATTCCAAGTGCTAGACATAGCGATGCATTAAACTTTTCGCCACCCGAGAGTGTTTTGACATCCCTCGTCTGACCTGTATATGCATCATATACATCCAATCCAAGTCCACTTTGTTTGCCATGTGTTTCTTGTCGTTCACTTCGAAGCAACTGGAATTGACCATTGGACATATGCTTTAGTCGTTCATTTGCGGCAGCAACAATTTGCTCTAAATATTCAATTTGGACATAACGTTCGAACGAAATTTTTAAATGATTTTGCCCTCGGAGCATATCATACAAATCGATTATTCGATGAACTCGCTGCTCCAAAGCCGTAATTCGTTCGCTTGTAGCAGCAATCTTTTCTTCTAATATACGACCTGCTTTTTCATACTCTTTTGTACTATTTAATGCGGTTAATGCTAGTTCGTACGTTTCTTTTAACTGGAGGAGTTCCTCCTCTAGTGGCACTAGCTCTACTTTCACTTTCGAATCTAGCTGTTGCCTTCCTTCTTTCACTTGCTCCGTTAATGTATGGACTACTTGTTTATACTCCATGCATTGTTCTTTTAGCATCATTCGGTCTCTCTCGGGTAATTTAGCTGCTTCATACGCCTCGACCGATTCAAAAGATGCTTTTACTAATGCTTCCTGAAAATTTACATACGCTTTATCACGTTTTTCTTTTGTTTCTTTTTCAGCTATCTCCGTATGTTCAAGCGTTAAAATTGCTTTCGTACAAGTATGTTGAGCAGATTTCAGCCTGTTCTGCACTTCTTCCCAAGCGCTTTCTAATGCTTCTTTTTGTCTTCTGGCAGCGGTCAATTGAAGTTGGAGCTCCTGCAAACTTGAAATATGAGCTGGGATTGCTGTTTTTTTCGATTCATATACAGCCTTTGCTTGCTCTAATAGACTAAGTTGATGCTGATAGTTTGTTTCTAATTGAACTTTTTCTTGTTCCATTTTTTCTATTTTTGCTAGCAAGTCTTTATAAGGTTGCTTTAATAAAGAGAGATTGTTTTTTTCTACTCGGAGTGCAGACACAACCGTTTCTAACTGTTTTAATTCCACTGACACTTGCTCCGCTTGTTCCATGTTTACTTGGAGCTGTTCTAATCGTTCTTGCAGTTTTTCTAGCTGTTTCATAGCCGCTTCCTTACTTGCATGAATAGTTAACCAGTTCGTTTCTAGTTTCGTCAGCTTTTCTTTTAGTCGTTGCAATTCCTCTTCGTTCACTGACTCTTCATGCGTATCCACGCTAATCGAATTATGCTCCTTACTTCCACATACCGGGCAAGGTTCACCTGGTAGTAGTTTAGAGGCAAGAATATTCGCTTGGTTACTCATCCATTTCCGTTCTTCTATATCATATGCTTCTTTCATACTATGGAAAAAGTTTTGCTGTTCTATTTCCTTTACCAAGAGTGCTTGCATTTCATTTTCATTCCAACTATATTCTTGTAGTGCCGTATGCTGCTCTTGTAATAGGCTAAGTTGTTGAACTTTTGTATCGAGCGGTTCTACCAGGTCTTCTAGCTTGTCTATCATACTTTTTTGCTTCCTAATGGATTCTTTTTCTTGGAAGAAAAGCTCCGACTTTTTGTCTAATTGACTTTTCATCTCTGCTGTACTTTTTTCCAACTGAAGCATTTCATTTCTTTTCATATCCAGTTGTTCAAATAAAGGGACTAGTCCATTTAACTGAATAACAGTTTCGACGCTTTTTTCACGTATTTCTTTTTTACTTGCCTCATTGTCATAAACAATATTTACTTGCTTTAGTATTTCTTCTGCCTTGGTCATTTCATCTCGAGCTACTTCAAGCAACTTTGTTTTATTTTGTACTTCTTTCTGTAGATCTGAATAGTAAGCTTCGATTGTTTCCATCGTACTTGCACGTTCGGCTGCTTCTAGCTGACTTTGTTTGTGTGCGTATTTCTCGGTTTGCTCTTTTAAGCTTTCAAGTTGCTGTTCTTTTGTTTCTAGCTCTTGGAATCGTTCGTTTATTGCTTTTGCTTCAAAATAGGCAATTTGTTTCGTGGCGTGTTGTGTGTAAGCCTGATTGTACGTGAGTTCGTCTAGTTGAATCTTTTCTTTATAATAGTTCGTTTCTTCTTTTAATGCATCGACTAATTGATACGTGTTAAAGCTACTAGACTCAATCAATTCAAACACGCTTGATTCACGTACTGGGAAGGACGCTAAAATTTGTTCAGTGTAACCATTACGCGTTAACTCTTCTTTTTTAAGTTCCGCTTCTGCAATTAGTTTTTTGTCCTTTAACTTCTCACTAATCATTTTATATGGTTCTGTTTTGAATATTTTACGTAAAATAGCTTCTTTGTTTTCTGTTGCAGACGTAAGAAGTTTTCTAAATTCACCTTGTGGAAGCATAACAATTTGACTGAACTGGTCCAGTGTTAGCCCAATTATTTCTTCTACTTTTTCTTTAATCTCGGAAACGATTTGTCTTTCTACTACTGGGACTTCTCCTGTTTCCAGTACTTCATAAAATTCGTATCGTTCACCCGTAGCACCTTTGTTGCCTTTTTTCACATGTGGGAGTTGTCGTAAAATGCGATACTTGCGATTATGTATTTCAAATATCAACTCGACAGCTGTATGAGTATCGTCTGTAGCGAAATCGCTTCGCATCATTTTCGTGTCACGTCGATCTTCACCGCTTCCAGACCCGTACAATGCAAAACAAATCCCGTCAAATATGGTCGTTTTTCCAGCCCCTGTAGCACCGGAAATAACAAAAAGTCGATTGTCCTTTAACTCTGTAAAATCAATCGTCTCGGTGAATTTATATGGACCAAAAGCGGTCATTTTCAGTTGAAGTGGCTTCACTCTTTTTCTCCTCCTTCCCGTTCTTCCAGAATCGTTTGTCCCAATACTTCTTTAAATAGTGTTTCTGTTTCTTCTGTGGGCATATTCCCACTCACTTCCTCATAAAATGCTTGAAACAACGTAAAGTCATCCATCTTTCTTCGAGGTATCGATTCACCTTCCGTAGAATTACTATGTGAGCGAAGTATTTTTCTTTCGACATGCATTGCATTTGGATAGACCGTTCGGATTTGCTCCATTGGCGATAAAATAGGTGTCTCATCGAGCAGCTTTACAAATACAAAATCTTCACTTACCGGCTGCTGTAAAATATCTTGCATATACCCCTCTACTGTTCGCATATCACGATTCGGAGTTAATAATCTTTTTTCTATCGTGACATTTCCGACTTCATCCAGTTCAACAATGAAGAAACCTTTTTTATGATGCTCTTCCGAAATAGAGTATTTTAATGGAGAACCCGCATATTGAATAGTCTCGTTTAATACATAATGTGCTTGGTGAAGATGTCCAAGTGCTGTGTAATGAAAGCTTTTAAAAAGCGATGCATCTACATACTCTGCACCACCAATCGCAAGTGGACGCTCTGATTCACTCGTATTTTCTTCCTCCTGCCCATGGGGAGTCACGAATGCATGTCCTACAAAAACATGTCTTTTAGTTGGATCTACTCGTTTTTCTATCTCTTCTGTAATTGCTTTCATTGCAGTTTGATGACTTATAACAGATCCATCGTCTAAAATATGACGTACTTGAGAGGGATCCGTATATGGTATCAAATGAAAGTATACATCTCCGTATGCATCTTTTAATATGACTGGTTTTGGTTCATTTGTTAATTGACCGACAATATGTAAACCTGTTTCTTTCATCAGTTTACTTCCAAAGTTCAAGCGTCCAGGGCTATCATGATTTCCTGCAATACTGAGTACGGGAATTTGTCGTTTTAAGACGATTTCAGCGAGTATTTCATCTAGTAAATTTACCGCTTCTGTCGGTGGAACGGCACGGTCATATAAATCGCCAGCGATAATAACAGCGTCTGGTTTTTCTTGATCAATAGCTTCTATTAATTGTTTTAAAACAAATTGTTGTTCTTCCGTCATGTATACACCTTGCACTAGTTTCCCTAGATGCCAGTCAGCTGTATGGAAAAATTTCAATTAAAAAACTCCTCTCGAATATATGTCCTATTATTTTATCATAATGTATTATTTGAAAAATATGTAATTTCTAAAATATTATTTAAGTCTTTTACCTACCGTGTTATTATGAGAAAAGGGAGGAGATTGTTTATGTCATCAGAAGCTTATCAACTAACAGCCATAATTATTTATATGGTTGCAATGCTAGCTATTGGCTGGTATGCGTATAGAAAAACATCGAATCTAACAGATTATATGCTCGGTGGTCGTTCACTCGGTCCTGCTGTTACTGCATTAAGTGCTGGTGCTGCAGATATGTCTGGTTGGTTATTAATGGGGTTACCTGGAGCAATTTATCTATCAGGTATGGGGCAAGCTTGGATCGCAATTGGTCTTACAATCGGGGCTTATTTAAACTGGTTATTCGTTGCACCGAGACTACGCGTGTATACACAAGTATCCAATGATTCGATCACAATTCCAAGTTATTTGGAGAGTCGTTTAAAACAATCATCTCGATTATTACGCGTGGCGTCTGGTCTAATTATTTTATTATTCTTCACGTTTTATGTATCTTCAGGAATGGTATCAGGTGGGGTTTTCTTTGAAAGCTCATTTGGTCTAGATTACCACACTGGTCTTTTAATTGTTTCTGGAGTAACTGTTGCCTATACATTATTCGGGGGCTTCCTAGCAGTTAGTTACACAGATTTCCTTCAAGGTCTTCTAATGTTCCTAGCTCTAGTTACTGTACCTATTGTAGGAGTATTTGCAACAGGTGGTTTAGGAGAAACAATAGAGTCTATTAAAGCTGTAAATCCAACACATTTAAGCCTTTTCGCAGGAACAACTTTAGTTGGTGGAATTTCTGCAGTAGCTTGGGGTCTTGGCTATTTTGGCCAGCCGCATATTATTGTACGCTTTATGGCAATTAGCTCTGTAAAAGAAACTAAACAAGCACGACGTATAGGTATTGGTTGGATGATATTAAGCTTAGGTGGAGCAATTGCAACTGCTTTAGTCGGAGTTGCTTACTTTCAACAAAATCCAGGACTAAGTCTAGATAATCCAGAAACTGTATTCATAGCACTTGGACAAATAATATTCCATCCATTTATCGCAGGTATTATGCTGGCAGCTATTTTGGCAGCAGTTATGAGTACAATTTCTTCACAATTAATTGTAACTTCTTCTGCATTAGTCGAGGATTTATACAAAGCAGTTATTAAAACTGATGCTCCCGACAAAACGTATGTATTGTATGGTCGTTTGGCAGTACTTATAGTCTCTCTTGCTGCATTAGCTGTTGGATGGGATCAAAATTCGACCATATTGAAACTTGTATCTTTTGCATGGGCAGGTTTTGGAGCAGCATTTGGTCCAATTATTTTATTAACACTTTACTGGAGAAAGATTACTTCAGCTGGTGCTTTAGCGGGTATGCTTGTTGGTGCAATAACTGTCTTAATTTGGGGCACAAATGACGTGCTTTCAGGTGCATTATATGAAATCGTACCTGGTTTCGTTTTAGCCTTAATCTCTGCAGTAGTTGTTAGCTTAATGACTTATAAGCCTAATGCTGAGATTGACAAAGAATTTGACGAAACAGAACGTTTATTAAAAAGAGATCGTTAATTAGTAGAAGAAGCTGGCCGAATTATTCGGTCAGCTTTTTTTATTGCCGGAAGCAAGATAAAGTTGTGCATATGTCCCTGAATTTGGCGAGTATAGCTGTCTTATATTCCGCATAATAAGGATACTGCGCACTAATCGAGATCTACAAAGCGACCACTATGATTTCCGCTGCAGGCGGACGCTTTCCGCGGGCATGGCTTCAATCAATGAGAATTTCTTGCTAAGATGGTGTCTGTAGTATTAGAGAGATAATTATGAGATCCACTACGCAATAATTATTAAAGCTAATTAGAAAATACTGTCTCCCAATAAGTGAAGCATTCATTAGGAAAAAGCTCTTTATCTTTCAACTATTTTCGTAATTACTCCTTGTATTTCATCTCATCCAGTTACGCTGATTAGCTAGCAAATTTTATGGATTGGAGCGTAAGCGTCGGCGATGGCTTATCGCTCACCCGGCGGAAATCAACTGCCCTTGCGGTATTCCACTACGACGCATTATCCTTATACTATTGATTTGTTAATTTATTTTTACATAAATATTTCAAGCCTGGTGACACTATGCACATGAAGGATATACTGTACTTTTCTAATATATTCTTTGTTCCTATATGACACTTGTCATACTTAAGACTTGACGTTTATGCCTACTCCTAATGACGGCGTACCTTTATAGTTAGGATAATAATTCCCTTGTAGGAGGAATAAAAATGAGTAGAGAAAAAACACTTGAATTACGCAAAAATGTAAAACCATTTGAAAACTCTGAGTTGAAAAAGAGTATTATTCAACTTATTAATACAATTCCACCGTTTTTTATCTTTTGGTATTTAGCCTACATAAGTTTAGATATTTCTGTATGGCTCACAGTTGCTCTATCTATAATCACTGGAGGATTTGTCGTTCGTGTTTTCATTATTTTTCATGACTGTACGCATGGTTCTTTCTTCAAAAATAAAAAAGCTAACAATATTACTGGTACAATCACAGGAATTATTACGTTATTTGCCTATGAAAAATGGAAACGTGAACATAATATCCATCACGCAACAAGTGGAAATTTAGATAAACGCGGTGTCGGTGATATATGGATGATGACCGTTGAAGAATATATAGAATCGAATTTTTGGAAACGACTTTCCTATCGTCTCTATCGAAATCCTATTGTGATGTTCGGTTTAGGACCTGCGTTATTATTTTTAGTCAGCAATAGATTTAATCGAAAAGATGCCCGTCCGAAAGAGCGTAATAACACCTACTTGATCAATATTTCGGTTGTTGTACTGTATGCTCTAATGATTTGGTTAATAGGATGGCAAGCATTCGCAATCATTCAAGGAACCATTTTATTCGTTGCTGGTTCACTAGGTATTTGGTTGTTCTATGTACAGCATCAGTTTGAAGATTCGTATTTTGAAGACGAGTCCGATTGGGATTATGTAAAAGCTGCTGTTGAAGGAAGCTCTTATTACAAGTTACCAAAGGTTTTACAATGGGTAACTGGTAATATCGGATTTCACCATGTGCATCATCTAAGCCCAAGAGTTCCTAACTACAACTTAGAAAAAGCGCATGAATCGACTCCACCTTTACAAAAAGCAACAACGATCAATCTTCGTACTAGCTTAAAATCAATCCATTTCCGCTTGTTTGATGAAGCAAACAAAAACTTTGTAACCTTTAAAGAAATTAAACACTTACTCAAACAACAGAAGCAGTCCACAATGCTACATGCTAAAAATGTAACAAACGAAGGGAAATAAACCTTTAGCAAAAACCATTCCATTGTAACGCGGAATGGTTTTTCATTTATAATAAAGAAAAGTGAGGTGCATTCGTTGCCAAAATGGTATCAGATTTTCCCAAAGTATCCTTGGTTAAGTATTTACGCTTGGATTGTTTTTTGTATTTTTCCTTTCTTTTTTATTTTTAAATCAAGTGCACTAATAGAAATTGTCATTGGATTAACTTTAACTATTTTATTTTTTATTGCGTATCGTCTATCATTTACTTCTACCGGTTGGCTTTTATATGTATGTGTAGCTATTGAAATAGCAATTAGTGTAGCGATGACACAACTTTTTGGTTATATTTATTTTTCCATTTTTTTGTCTTTCTTTATTGGTCATATACAACATAAAGTTAGTTTTTTTATCCTTTATAGCATCCATATAGTTGCTATCATTGTAGCTGTCCTGATTGGATTCTTTGAGCAAACAGAACTTTTTCTGTCACATCTCCCTTTTCTAATCGCTTGTTTAATCGGGGTGATATTATTGCCATTCAATACATATAACCGCAATAAGCGAGAGCTATTAGAAGGTCAGCTTGAAGATGCTCAGAAGCGAATTTCTCAATTTGTCATTATAGAAGAAAGAGAACGGATTGCACGAGATTTACATGATACACTCGGACAAAAGCTATCCCTCATTGGGTTAAAAAGTGATTTAGCAGGTCGACTTATTGAAAAAAATCCCATAGAAGCCAAAAATGAAATTAATGATATTAATCAGACTGCGCGCTCTGTTTTGAAAGAGGTACGAGAACTAGTGGCAAATATGCGCGGGAATAAACTGGAAGATGAACTTTTTCGAGTGAAACAAATACTTCTCGCAGCAGAAATTTCCTGCAAAATAACCGGAACATTAGAACTTAGAAATACCCCGTTACTTGTCGAAAATGTACTTAGCATGTGCTTAAAAGAAGCGGTCACTAACGTTGTAAAACATAGCGGTGCTTCTTCATGTTCAATCTCGATTAAACAATCCACCAAAGAAACATTGCTTAAAGTACATGATAATGGCGCTGGAATCGATACGATAAATGATTGGTCAAAAGGTCATGGCCTTCGTGGTATAAAGGAAAGACTAGACTTTGTGAATGGTAGTTTAGACATTCACTCGAAAAACGGTACAACACTGAATATACGTGTGCCCATTGTGATTCAACAAACAAGACAGGAGGATGAGACATGATACGAATTGTCATTGCAGAGGATCAACGAATGGTACTTGGAGCACTTGGTTCACTTTTAGACTTGGAAGAGGATATGGAAGTTGTCGGAAAAGCGAATAATGGGGAAGAAGCCTTGATGTTAATCGAACAACTGCAGCCTGATATTTGTATAATGGATATTGAAATGCCGGTCAAAAGTGGACTAGATGCTGCAGAACAATTAAAAGAAAATAATTGTAAAATCATTATTTTAACTACTTTTGCAAGATCTGGCTATTTTGAACGTGCACGAAAAGCTGGGGTAAGTGGTTATTTACTGAAAGATAGCCCCAGTGAAGAACTCGCGAATTCCATCCGCATTATTATGGATGGTCGCCGTATCTATGCACCAGAGCTAGTCGATATCGCGTATGAAGGTGAAAATCCTTTAACCGAGCGGGAAAGCCAGGTACTGGAATTGATTGCAAACGGGAGAAATACAAAAGAAATTGCAAAAGAACTTTATATTACTACGGGTACTGTACGCAATTATATCTCCGTTATTTTGGATAAGTTAGATGTAGGTAATCGAATTGAAGCGATTGCCAGATTTAAAGAAAAAGGTTGGTTTAAATAGTCATTTCCACTGCTTAAAGTATTTACTTTAAGCTTTTTTTATTTCCACTAAACTTTTTGCTCCCTTGAAGGGTATATATAAGTGAAAGGAGGGAACAAGTTACATGCATGAAGATATTTTAAAAGAAATTAAAAAAGGAAATAGAGAGGCATTTCACAAGTTTTACGATGAGTATGCTGGATATGCCATTCGAACAGCAAAAGCCATTACTCGGGACGATGAGCTTGCAAAAGATGCCGTGCAAGAAGCTTTTATTCGTGTATATCGCAATATATCGTCTTATAATCCTACCCTTTCTTTTGGTGCTTGGTTTTATCGAATTTTAGTCAATGAATGTAACCGAATTTTATCAAAGGAAAAAAAGGTTGTGCCTATAGATACTTCGTTAATGGAGGGAAATCCACAGTTAACGGAGCATTCAAACGAAGGTGTTAGTGATTTATACGGAGTCATCCAGCATATGGCGGATTTGTACCGTATTCCACTATTGCTGAAATATATAAAAGGATTTTCCGAAAAAGAAATTGCAGATATTTTAGATCTGAACCAAAACACCGTCAAGTCAAGGCTTTTTAACGGGAGAAACCTGTTGAAAGACCAACTATATCTAATTGAAACGGAGGGGAAATGAGCATGGATCAAATGGATAAAAAAATAAAAAAAGAAATACTCGATCAAACAGAGGACTCCCAAGATAAAATAAAAGTCGATATTTGGAATCATATAGATCAAGAGCTTTTCCAACAAAAGAGTAGAAAGGAAAAATTCATGAAAAAGAAATCTAAAATAACACCAATTATTATTACCGCTGCAGCTTTGATAATGATATTGTTTAGCACACAAACAGACACAGGGATGGCATTTATAAAACAAATAAAGGACATGTTCGAACCAGAGAAGGAAATTACCCAAAGTATAGAGGGAACAGAAGAAGAAACAGATGTGGTTCTCCAAGAAGGAAAAGATGCGGAATATGTGATTTATATCGATGAAGCACGATACAAACTTGTGAAAGGCGAAAACTTCGATATAATTACGACTAAAGAGCCATTAGAAGAAAGATATCCGGAAGTTTCGATGAAAATTGAACAATTTAAAGGCCTTACTCCAGAAGAGATAGTGGCTTCAAAAGAAACAGAACTTGCTTCAGAATATTCCAAAGTGACGGCAACAGAATCTGTAAGTGATCCTGTAGAAGGTTATAAACTGCACGCAATCGATGGCGGCACAGAGTGGGATAGTCCCGTTACGAACGTATATGTAGTAGACAATAAAAATGGTGGAAGCTTTGTCATAACGGAAAAGTACTTCCTAGAAGCAGCTGAAGGTCACGGGGCAAGATTCTATGCAATGTTGAAGCAATTTGTGATTATAGAATAAGTTATATAGTTTCATATTTATCCCACTTGGGTATATACCTCATAGAACCGTAATTTGAGGAGGAATACACATGAGTGGATTATCGGACAAATTAAAAGGTACTGTAAACAAAGTCAAAGGCGAAACAAAAGATCAAATTGGAAATGCAACCGATGACATGAGATTACAAGCTGAAGGTAAGCTTGATAAAGTCAAAGGCGAAGCACAACAAGAATTTGGGGAATTTAAAGAACGATTGGATAGAAAAGATAATAAGTAGTTACTAGTCCCCTACAAAAATGCAGGGGGCTTTTTATGTGGCTTTTAATGTAACAACAATAATTTCCGGTGTATTAAACACCCTAACAGGCATAACACTATTTCCTAAACCTCTACTAACGATCATATTTGTTTCATTTTCCGTATACATTCCCGCTGTATATTTCGGTAATAAACCTTGACCTGGAGCTACAAGTCCTCCTAATCCGGGAATTCGAATCTGACCACCGTGGGCGTGTCCTGTAAATACAAGCTCCACTCCATTATCTACATAATCCCGAAACGTTTCTGGGCGATGAGATAGAACTAGTGTATAGGCATCCATCTTATCGAACTTGCTCAATGCATCCCCAACCGATACCCCATTCAATGGATCTTCAATTCCTATAATGCGTAACTGCTCTCCATCTTTTTCTATTATTTTTTCTTCATTTGATAATACTTTTACACCTAAATCAGTCAATGAAGCTTTAATATGATCCACATCATTCGTCGCAATTTCATGATTACCTGTAACATAATAAACAGGTGCAAGCGAAATAATTTGCTTTACCACATCTAAACTATTTTCCAAGTCATAGCGATTACTGTCTATCAAATCTCCTGTTAAGAAGATGAAATCCGGCTCCGCATTTCGGACTTTTTTTGCAAGTTTTTCTTGGTTTTCACCGAATGTTGCATCGTGTAAATCAGAAATTTGTACAATCTTTAAACCATTAAATGCTATTGGGATGTTACCAGATTCTACTGTAATTTCTGTTGTTTTAATCCCATAATTCCCTATGTATAAAGCAATTGCTATAACAATTAATCCTACTAACCACTTTTTCATTTATTTTCTCCTAAATTACTCGGGACTCATAATACCTACTCTATAACCAATATGTTTATTCTCGATGAATTCGTTATATGCAAATAAAGCTGTATCTCCAGTTGTCGTTCGAACTGCTCCAACTGGTAACCTATCTCGTTCGATCATATACTCATTAGTTGCTGTGCCAGTAGGCAAATACGTTGGACAAATAATCGTCCAATCTAGCGATGATACACTTAACATCATAAAGACTCGATGATGTTCTTTTGCAGCTACTTTTGATCTCTGTTTCGATTCGGATGATTCATAACGAAGAAGATCCGGCTCTAGCCTACTTGTCAATATGCCTGCTGTTCCAATAGTTATTATACGATTAATATTCCGATTTTTCATCTCTGCAATAATATGTGAAATAGACTCTGTTAATACAGTCTTCCGATCTGTCCCAAGGGCACTTATCACTGCATCTGCATTTTTTAATGTACGCTGTATATCAGATGCTTCTCTTGCATCCCCTTGTAGGACGGTCAATCTATCGTGAGGTTGCACTTTCTCTAAATCTCTTACAAGCGCTGTTACTTCTATATTGTTTTTCAAAAGTAATAAAAGTATGTCACTTCCCACACGTCCAGTAGCTCCAAACAAAGCAATTCTCATATTAACTCACTCCTTGTTCATTATTATATCAAATGTAAAAAAGTATCCGTGTATTTAGCACAAGGATACTTTACCATGTCGAATAATGTTATTTCCCGGGAAATAAATTTAAAATGAACTCGTAGAGAAAATTATTGCGAAAATAGCACCATAAAAAATTATAATAAGTACAATACTAATAGCCATCCAAATGAGTGATGCTCGAGCATAGTTACGACGTTTGTCTGGACTTCCAAATCCCCAGACAAAAAGCATGACGATGTTTACGATTGGGATAATCATAATAAGCATCGTAATGAGCCACTCCCCTACTGACATGTCACCGGCTGGCTGTTGTTGAACCTTTTCATGCTGTTCCAAATGTTAATCCTCCTTTCCCTAATGTATGACACTTCCATTTTACTCGAAAACGGACGAGAAAAGACGACTTTTGGAGAAATTCATTCGGATTATTTAATTTTCATCAAACTCATCGGTGTAACAATTCCAATCAGTTTGTTATTTGGCTTACCGTCATCAGTGATTAGCAGTGCTTCTAAACGCCGCCCTCTTGTTACCGCTGCCTTAAAAATTTCCAATGCTTCATAAACGGATTCTTGCTTGGCCATAAATTGATGATTTTCCCTGTCATTTTCATGTGCAAGAATTTCACCTAATGTCGTCCGTGATCTAGAAAAGTCTTTAGACTCCACCATGCTAGCCATCCACATTGTAATTCCAACTGGTGTAATTAACCCTTTAAACTGCGTACCGTCATACACTGGAAATTGGTTATACTTTTTGTCTTTAATGACTTTTAACGCATAACTCAAGGAATCCGTTTGTTGAAACATCGTCACATTCGTTCGGAACATGCTGCCGACTGTTACCGGAGTCCTCAAAGCCGTTTCAATTTCTTCCATTTTTAGTACAACATCTTCATGCGGTTCTGCAATTGCAAAATCCATCGAGGTGCGATTATGAATAATTGCATTTCGAAGATCACCATACTCTCGCAAATCTAGTTCATATTTCCTTATTACTGCATTCTTTTTTTTCGCGTAATCGATCAATCGATAAAATGCCATATGCTCTTGCGTTCCAATAACGTCTTTCATAAGTTGATCTATTCGATTATATGCTGTTACAAATCGATCAGAATTGCGAGTTGGCATCTTTTTTCACCTCGAAATAGTTTTTTTATATTTTTGTCTTTGAAATATTCCTTTTAGCGAAATAAACTGCTCCGAGTATCAATATAACAATCGCTAATAAAGTAATTATTAAACTCCAAATAAATGGTGTTTTATCCACGCTTCCATTTAATACATACCCTGCATACATAGGTATTTTCCAAGGTGAAATTGTCCAGTAAGCTCCAAGTAAAGCATCGATAAATTGAACAAATAAAACGAGTGCAAGAGAAACAATTGAAGCAATTGCAGTAGAAAATGCCGCGCTTGAGAATAGGACAATGCTAACTACAAACAACAACCAGACGATATATGTTCCAAGAAAGCCTACAAATGCTCCTGCACCCACTGCACCGAAGAGAACATTCGTATAATATAAATTTGCTAATAATCCAAGTATGACACTACCAATCACTAGTATGCACATCACACTAAATTTACTATACACATAGCTCATATACGAAATTGGACGCACATATAAAAACGTTGAAGTCCCGTTCTTTCGCTCCCTTGAAATAATACCTGCAAATCCGAGCGTTATTACTAACATCCCGATAAACTGGTACTGACTGACCGTCGTCATGACGATTTGCTCCGGTGTTAATTCAGGAAACGGAAAAACAGTTCCTTCTGGCATATTTCCTACTGCATTCAGTATTTGCGGTAAATAATAATTGGTCAAAGGGTCCGAGATACCAAACAACAAAAACACGAGTGGTATCCAAAGAATTTTAAAGTTCCGTACATTTTCTCGCCACTCTTTTTGAAATAATACCGAAAAATTACTCATCCTTATTCACCACCTGTAAAAATATTTCTTCTAAACTAGCAGTCGCTCGCTCTACTTTTAACAAACTCGAATTACTATCTGCAAGTATACGCAGTACTTCGTTCATTACCGGTTTTTTCTCGTCTATATGAATAAAAGCAATTGAATCTTCCTGTCTAGCTGGCCATGGAGAGATTTCAACAAATTTTGCTGCTTCCTCAGTAGAAGTAAAATAAATCTTATACATAGGATTTGCATATTTCTCCCGGAATTCTTGCATGGAACCTTGCTCCACTAATTTTCCTTTTCGTAAAAACACTAATTGATCCGTCATTTCTTCTGCGTCATTTAAAATATGAGTCGAATATAAAATGGTCGTTGTTACTTGTAACTCTTTTAGTAAGTTCATTATTTCACGCCTGCCTAATGGATCCAATGCAGAGACTGGTTCATCTAAAAGCAATAACGCTGGTTTATGAACGATTGCTTGTGCAAGCCCTAGGCGCTGTTTCATGCCCCCGGAAAATGTGCCTGTTTTTTTATTTTTCGCATCTGTTAGACCTACAAATTCTAGTGTTTTTTCTGCTTCCTGCTTTGCTATTTTGGGATCAACCCCACTTAACTTTGCAGCCATTTCGGTAAATTCTAGAGCAGTCAACCAAGAGTAAAACTTAGGATATTGCGGTAAAAACCCGATTACTTTTCGAATATCCTCTGTAATTTCTCCATCAAATACAATCGTTCCGGATGTTTGTTTTAGTAGTCCTGCGAGCATCGACAAAGTCGTTGTTTTCCCTGCTCCATTTGGTCCAATAAGTGCAGTTGACGTGTTTTTGATTAGTGAAAAGGTTAGACTATCTACCGCTTTTTCTTTTCCATATTGTTTTGTTAAACCTTGCATATGAAGTAATGTTTTCATTCGTTTCGTCTCCCTACGATGAAATAGATAATTGGTCCGATTAGATTACCTAAAACAATGATCAATGCCCACAACCATTTAGGGCCGTTTGTATTACTTACCCTGATTAAGTCAATAATAGCAACAAGTATTAATATAAGTTGGATAACCAATAGCGGCAATATAAGCATCCAGGGTATTGATTCGAAGTCCATTGTCATTCCTCCTTTAATTGTTCTCCTCTATTCTACTATATGTAGAACAAAAAGGTTTCAAAATTTTTTTACAAAAATTATAAAATCTTTTGTATAAGGGTTTCTCCATTCCAACTCCTACGCACAGCTCGGTGCAAACAAGTGAATTAGTAACACTAGAGGAACTTGCCTATTGGACTTCACGATGAGGGACATACAATGGTTGCGAAATGTTTTTTTGTTTTGCGAAGAGCTTTGCGCAGGAGCACCAGGATACAGCGTACTTGGATTCTACTAACATAGCCTTTGGGGCCATAGTTCTGTTATAATGTTTCATTGGGAAGGTGGATGAACAATGAACATTTCTATTAGAAATGCACGTAAAGAAGACGCCCAAAATGCGGTTCCTCTAATCATGGAAGCAATTGGGGATATCGCTATGCATATCACAGGAGAAACAGAGGAAACAAAAGTAACGAAAGAATTCGAGCATTTGTTTACTCGGACCGATAATCGTCATTCTTATTTATATACGTATATTGCAGAAGTAGAAAGTAAGATTGCTGGTGTGCTAGTGTTTTATTCGGCTGAACAATCTAGTACACTCGATGCAAACTTAGAAGCATACCTTTCTAATAAAAAGGGAACTGCAGTCAAAATAGATCCCGAAACGTTACCTGGGGAATGGTATATAGATACAGTTGTCGTGGACCCTACTTATCGTGGTCAAGGCATTGGCACAATGCTTTTAAATTACGCTGAGCAATTAGTAAAAAGCTTCGGAGGCGGCAAACTATCTCTAAATGTAGAAACAGGAAAATATGCCGCAATAAGCTTGTATAATCGACTAAGTTTTGATAATGTATGTCCTTGGACAATTATCGGAGAACCTTTTTATCATATGGTAAAAACAGTAAAGGCCGATTAAAGGAGAAATTTTATGAAATTATGGATTTACCCACTGATGGTTGTTTTTGCAGCCAGCTCTTATGGGACTTTATCAACAATGGTGAAACTCGCAATTGGAGAGGGCTACACAGCTTCTGAAGCCGTTGCGAGTCAATATATTATAGGTTTTCTTTTAGCTTTAATTATCTATCTAGTAACGCAGCGGAAACTCCCTCGTTTATATGGCGGGGGCAAAATTATATTATTAGCAGGTATCTTTACAGGTATGACAGGGATAGTTTATGGACAAGCGCTAATCTACTTGCCTGCTTCTTTAGCGGTCGTAATGTTATTCCAATTCACATGGATTGGCACGTTAATCGATTGTATTTTAAGAAAAAGATTGCCTACGAGACCAGAAGTAATTTCACTTATTATTCTATTTATCGGAACGATATTAGCTGCTGGTGTTCTTGATGTCGATTTAAGTGGTATTGACTGGAGAGGCTGGGTGTACGGATTTGCAGCTGCGGTTTCGTTCTCGTTGAATATGAACGTCAATACGAAGCAAGTAGAAGGGATGAATACCACTACTCGTCTCCTATTTGTTTCGTTTATTGCAGCTGTCATGATAGCCTTTTTTCAAAGCCCTGAAATTGTTTGGAACGGGAAATTATTTACGGAATCACTACTATTTTACGGACTAGCTCTTGGACTACTTGGCATTATTATTCCAATTTACTTATTCGTAATTGCTGTTCCAAAAGTTGGAGGTGCCGTTTCTTCTATATTAAGCGCTATGGAGTTACCGGTTGCTGTAATTGTTTCGGTACTTGTGTTGAAAGAGGCCTTATCGTGGCTACAAGTGCTTGGAATTCTCGTTATTTTAGTTGGTATGTCTATTCCGACGCTAGCTACTACTTTGAAAAACAAAAAACGAAGAACTACTTCATAACTTACTAAAAAGAGTCTAATTCATACTAGAATTTAGACTCTTTTTTGCTTTTAGATATTACAAGAAGATGGAAAAGTCACTTATCCCTGCATATGGCGTTTTGTTCGAAATTTTTTCCTCCAAGTCCACCAAAGTATACTCTTGCCATTCTTCCAAATTATTCTTATCCCACTTCTGAGTAAATAGCTGGTATAAATAGATCTCCCTTATTTTCAGGAATATAGGAATTTGCCTTATAACGTCCTTATGAAGCAAATTTTCCGTTTGATAACCCGAAAGAAAATGGTTCATAAATATCTGAGAAAAAGCTTTTGAATTGCCATTGTAAGAGCTATGTTGCCAATATGCATGGTAGAAGGCAACTGCTATATCTTGCGCATACCAATTGAATGCACAGTCATCAAAGTCAATCGTAGTAATAATACCTTCATTTGTAATGATTAGATTCCCTTGATGAAAGTCATTGTGAATCATACCAAATGTGCTTTCCATGCTATAAAACGCACTCAGGCTTTGCATCAACCTGTCGTAACGATCCCTTAACAGTGAGGATAAGCTTGCTCTAATACCAAACACATCCGTATTCTCCACTGTCCAAACAGGTCGATGTATTTCTTCTACCTGGAACCTTTTAGATAGAACATGCATCCTTCCTAAGGTCTTTCCCCATTGTTCAAATACTTTTTCATTCCAATGTAATGCGTTTGTCACATCCATCACATCGCCCTTAACAAATTCGAAATACGTTATCACCCGGCTGTTTTCCTCTTCCAAATGCATTTCGGGCTTGGGAACGGCAACTGCATGTTTGTATAGGAAATTCATCCATTCAATTTCCTGTAAAACCATTTCCTTTGTTTTTCTAGCATTAGACACTCTAACTATTTTTCCTTTTTTCTCCATGTAATAAACGTCGTTATGAAACCCTCCATCTAGTCGGATAGCATTTTCTCTCATCCTATTTCCCCCTATAACAAAACGCTGAACTCCAAAAAGTTCAGCATTTTATTTTCAGCCATCTATTCATTTTACACGTTCTTGTAAGAATTCCACTATACCATCTATTAAACCTTTTGCTAATGGAAGATTCGGATCAGAATAGGTAGCGATATTTCCTTCTCGATCGGATGGTGCTTCCTTCAATATATGGTTCATCTTATCAACAATGAGTAAATCTGAATCTTTATTAGCTTGATGTAATAGCTCTGCATCTTTTACAGGGACTTGAATATCTAAATTGCCATTCACTAGGAGTACAGGTCCATTAAACTTTTGCAATTGTTCAAGGGGGTCATATTTTAGCCAGGATATCACATATGGTTGAACCGATGAGCGGAATATACTTTGCAATTCTGGGCTTACCGTTTTCACTTGCTCACCTTTTTTTAACGATTCTAGAATATCGATAGACTCTTCCAATAGGTTTGGTGGAAGTTGTGTTTGGAGTTGTTCAAGGAGTACCTGATCAATAGGTCTTCCAGCTCCAGCAATGGAAATGAACATATCTGCGTCTGCTTTTTGACTAGCGACCATTCCAATAAGAGAACCTTCACTGTGACCGATTATTCCAACCTTCGAAAAGCGTTCATCAACCTTTGCAAATTGTACCAATGCAGCCGCATCATCAATGTATTGTTCAAATCGCAAATCTTCTTCCTTGCCTGCCAAACCTGTGTTATTACCAACTCCTCGCTTGTCGTAGCGCAAAGTTGCCACGCCTTCTACTGCTAAATCTTCAGCAAGCATTTTCAAGCTATTGTTTTTCCCCGGTAATGCAATAGAGTTTCCATTTCGATCCGTGGGACCAGAACCAGCAATGATGACCATAAGCGGGAAGGGCCCCTCCCCTTGAGGAATTTCTAGTTGGCTAAATATGATACCATCTTTTACCTTCACTTCAACCAAACGATCTTTTTCTACTTCCTCTTCCTTACTTCCTTTTACCAATTCAAAAGGGAAAGCCTGCCCTTGCTGAGTAAATGTTCCCGTAATCTTTTCTTGTTCGACTTTACCATCAAACGTTAACTTTTGACCTTGTATATTCATATTAAAGAACAGGTCCGATTCCGTTAATTTCACACTTGTTAATGGATAATCGTTTAATCCTTGTAATGGAATACTAATCATCCCTTTGTCCGCTTCAAATTCCACGATAATTGGTAGTGGTTGGTTTGAAATATTGATGGTCCCCTCCCATACACCTTCTATGTTTCCTAAAGAACCCATTTCTGATGCCTCCTCTTTTTCCTTACTACACGCAGTAAGTGACAAAAAGACACTTGCTATTAAAGAAAAAACAATTCCCAATCTCATCATACAATCCCCTCACCTTTGTTCTATAATCAATATAACAAAGGCGAGATTGAGAGTAAAGACTGATGAACTCTATTTCAATGTTTAAATTAAAAAAAGCAGAAGTGCAGATTAAATTGCACTTCTACTTTCAACTGACTAAAACAAATACAGCAAAACAGATTAGTATATCTTTCGATCTACAATATATACGATTAACGCGACTGTCTCATTTATCTGGTAAGGGTGTATCATCTTGAAATACATATCTAATGTCAGTCCCACTGTTCTAATTAGGTCCCTTTCATATATTCTCGCATTCCATGTGATACGTTATACCCTTCAATATAGTTCCTTAAATTATAACTATATAGTCTTCTTTGCTATTTTCCACTAATAATATACCCAGGGTTATCCTGAGTATCAATGGTCTGTAGAAGCGACCCTAGGTTAGTTAAATTTGATGTGTTGATAAGTTCCACAATAGAATCCCAAACCATAGTAATTTGTACTCCCATTTTGTATCTCAGCTATGCACTTCATTATTATATGTACACTTAATTTTTGTTCATTCCCTTCAAAGTCGAATATTTGCAGCAAGAGAAACCAGTTTCCCCTATGAAAGCAACCAAATATAGATAGCCTTAATAGTTTTACTTCTTTCTGGCGGTGCATTATTATTTTACAAACAAAAAAAGTCGTTACCGGTTACTCGGTAACGACTTTTTTATTAGTGCCCAGCGACGTCCTACTCTCACAGGGGGAATCCCCCAACTACCATCGGCGCAAAAGAGCTTAACTTCCGTGTTCGGTATGGGAACGGGTGT
>NZ_FOGY01000023.1 GCF_900111345.1 Psychrobacillus sp. OK032 | reverse complement strand
TCATTCCTATCCTCGGTTATAAAGTTAGGATTTCGGAAGAAATCCCTTGTTTTTTCACACCTTAGTGCTTATAACAAAACTTGTCGCGCTGCCCCTTTAGTTTAAGTGTAACATTTCACAATGCATATCTGAGATCAACTTAATGTTTTGGACATAAAAATAGACCATCGAAATGATGGCCATATTTAGCTAAAGCACCCGTTAGTTTAAGTACATTACTTCACAATCTCCTGGTCGAATGATCCCTAGATTAAGTATTAAAAAGCTATCAACGCTGTACTTGTATCGTTTTGGATTATTGCAATAGCATACTTTTAAAATCACATTTAAGTATTGCCATAATAATTTCATCGGAGTACACATCATTGTAATATAAGGATTGACGTAAGACTCCTTCTTTTACAAACCCAACCTTTTCATATGCTCTAATTCCACGCAAATTATGGCTAAATACTTCTAACTGTAAACGATTTAATTGGAGTTGTTCAAAGACAAAACTTAGAACAATTTTTATAGCTTCAGTACCATATCCTTTTCCTGTTAATGAAATGGTAGCCATTGATATCCTGAATCCTGCTTTTTTGTTCTCCTCATCTATATCGAAAATCGATAACTCTCCAATCATTTCGTCAGTGCTTTTTAAACAAATAGCGAAATCATAGCGGCTAGAATCATTATTAATATTTTCAATATGTGTCTTAATTTGATCCAATGAAAAATTAGAATTGGTTCCAGTCATATAACGTATTTCTTCATCCATTGTATTTTCTAACATAATAGGTGCATCTAACTCGGAAAGAGGTCTTAAATAAATTCTCTCACTCTCTAATCTCATTTATACTTTCTCCTTAATTTCTGTTGTTTTATGTATTGTTTAAAATATATGAATCTTATAATGCTATGAAATACCAAAAACAAATAATAAAAGTTTTACACCTAAAAAGGTACAGTTTTTTGCTAATGGTATTATTACTGCTTATCATTCTACTTTCAATGACCATGAATTTTATACAGATGTTCTAATGTTGATGGTCTCGTTAACTAAAGCACCCGTTAGTTGAAGAAGATTCTTTAAATATAATCCATGAAAGTCCCTTCTTTTATATAACCATAAACCTTGATAGTATTACCTAACACCTCACCTGGAACGTGTATCTTTTTTAGGATTTTTAACAATTTATTTTTTGTTTCTTCATTTTCAAATTTAATTTCTAACCATTCAATTGTTTTATAGCTATCCTTATTTCCATCTGTTTTGAAATGATGAAACCATTCTGCATCCCAATCACATGTATAATTAGTCTCCATATCCCTCTGTCGCCAATAGATAAGTTCTGGTATATCAATCATTGCTAACCAAATTTCTTCCCATTTTGTATCATTCATTAGACTTTGGTATCCAGCAAAACTCATTTTTTTTCCTCCTATATATTATTTCTTATTAAACTAACCTGCTGCGTTAGTTGAAGTGTAACATTTCACAATGTGTCACCGAAATCTACCTGAAGTTTTGGGTAAAAAGTTAGACCATCGAAATGATGGTCTTGTTTAACTAAAGCACCCGTTAGTTTAATAAGTTAAGTTCTTCTTCTGCAAGTTTTATAGCATTCTGTTCCGTATCCGTTATTGTATTAGAAGTTGTGACTTCTTGCCATAACGCCTCCCAAACATCCCCATCATCATCAACACATTCAGGTAAATATTCAAACAATTGGACACGATAAATCCCTCCAATTGTAAAAATGACTGCCTTATATTTCTTGTTCTTCGCTATAATCTCTTTACAAATTTCCATCATATCACCATTCTTATAAATAATTTTGTACAAGGTACTTGAAGGTAATCCTTCTTCAACTAACCTGCCCCTTTAGTTCAATAATAAAAATGCTTTACTCCTTCTTGAAGTAAAGCACCCGTTAGTTTAATAACGAATTAAGCGTTGGACTATGTTTAATAAATGGTATCCCAAAACTTATCACTCTTCATATCTTCAAATACTTTTTTAAAAGTATTTAGAATCTGTTCAACATCATTATCACTAAAAATAATCATTTGAACTGGAGAGATACTTGAAGTGCCACCATTCTTTGAACACGCAAAAATCCTTAATTGAGAAGAATCTTCCCAAACAAAAGCCTCGATAAGCCAGTGTGTAGCATAAGAGTAGTCAGGGGTTATTTCGTCATAAGTCAGAGCAAACTTATCCCTTTCTCCAATTGGTAAAAACTCATATCTTATACACCTAATGCCTTTTCTTTTAAATCTTTGACGTTTGGCTTCATTTAAAGCATTATATCTATTTTCTAATTTTTTCTTTAATCGCTTTCTCATTTTTCACCTCTTATTTAACATTCTTTTATTGAACTAAACTGCTTCGTTAGTTCAATAAGATAACAAATTCAATTGTGTTTTTTACTTTCATCATCTTTAAAAAAATTAATTATTCCAAATATAACCGCACTAATTAGACCACCTATACTCAAAGCAACAAAACGTCCCCAGTCTACTTCTTCATTTTTCCATAAACTCATAATAAATACAGCTATAAGCGCACCAATAACCCAACCTATCAAAGATTTTATTATACTTTTAATAGCCATCCCTCCGTTGAACTAAACTGCTTCGTTAGTTTAAGTGTAAACCTTCACAAACTTATTCTTATTTTAACATTATTCAGATAGGTGAAAATGATTTAATCAGACGTGGAGAAGGTGTTATAGTCTAATAAAAATTTCTCCTTCTACATTTTTTGTACAACTTTATTTTCCCGTTACATCTTCTTAGCTAGAGAAATTTAAGATTGATTTCTTTTAAAGTTCAAAGCATCCAAGGGTATCTGCTACTATTACAAATACATTAGAATCAGTCAAATGCAAACAAAAGCGTTCAACTTTTGGGACGCTTTTGTTTGCTGTTCTTATAAATGTTATTTTTGCTTCCTATTTTATCTTTGTTGTGCAGTCATAACCAATTAAAAGTGTTCAATTATTTAGGACCATTACTGAATTTGCAAGCCTTTTTTCATTACCGAGCAATGTTGTATAATACCGTTGCTCTATACCATAGAGAAGTTTTTTTAGATCATCCTCTGATTTAATCCTAAAAAATTTATGGTTTTCATCATATTGTAATTCTCCGCAATATTCTTTTGTATAGGCAAATATACTTTGCTGATCCTGAGGGGAATAGGTTCCAAGTGTATCCATAGCTAATGCTATCCGCTTTCTATTAGCTGTCTTCACCTTATTAACATTGTAACCTTCCTCTAACCTAATAAAGTCATTTTTCAAAAATTCCTCCGTTTCTACCTGTGTTGCTTCTTTATATAATGTTTCAATTCCTCGGAAAATACTTGTTAATGCACTTAACTTTTTAAAATAAAGTAAATCAAAATCCTGGTCGTATATTGCATCTGGAATTTTGTTCAATATTAATATTGGTTCATTTTCACTATCAACAAGGACTGGAGTAGCAGACATAGAAAGAAACTTCTTTTTTATCAAATTCGATTCATATATCTTTTGAAAAAAGTAAGTTCCCCCTTGAACTGAACATAAATACTCTAATTTACTGTAGTTTTGTTTGGTAACTTGATTATAGTCAGTTGATATGAAAGTTCTGGATAAGAATTCTATATAGAACTCTTTGTTGGAAAAGTCATCTATCGTGAACCATTCATCTTCCTCAAGCTTATAGGATGGAGAATATGGAACTCCATTTTCTAAGTTTTGAGGTATCAGATAAATATCTTTTTCACTTGATAGAACTTTAAAAAACTCTCCTTGAACTCCCTTAGTTTTGGAGACCAAATAATTCACAATTTACACCTCTCGATCTATAAAAGTAAAATTATTAATTCGTTTTAATCTTTGAAAGCTGAGATTTTTAGGATCCTTTAGTATTCGTTTAGAAATAATAAATACCTTTACGCTTGTATTAGTGGTTACATAGTAAAAGTGGTAACCGAATATTAGATATAATGGATTAAAATATAGTGTCTGGGACAGAAATGTAAAAACAAAAAGTATAATAAAAACAAAGAATAAGGTTTCGAAGTATGGAACACTTAATGCAACAAAAAAGTAGCCAAGATAACTTGGAAGAAATGCATTATTTGCTTGTTCAACTTCTTTTATTACAGGGGTTTTATCTGAATGAATACTATCGTCATCTAAAAAGTTTGAAAATGTAAGACTGACATAAGTAAGACAAATTGGAATCAAAATATATATTAAATATGAGATAAAGTCAGGAATAATATCAAAACAAGAAACAATATCTCCTAACACAAATTGTTCTTTGGCAAGATATACAACTATAATTAAGGAAGTAGCATTAAAAGTTAAAAATAATCTAAATAATACATTCACTCGTATACCCCACTCCTACTAATCTGTTAAGAAAGCTTCTAAGAATTATGTCCTATTTTATCATATAATGGTATTATTCACTATATTCATTATTATCTCTTTCCTCATAATATTTACTTAGAAGGGTTATCGTAGAGGACTTATAATATATAAGACTATGTTAAAGATAGAGGTTAATTTAAAATGCACAAAAAAACGAGCTGGAAAATGTGTCTCCAAGCTCATTGTATTTTGATGTCCTTTTATTCCTAAAGCACCCGTTAGTGAAAAAAACGGGAATCTCTATTTCCGTTATTCTAAATTAAGGATTATGCAATTTCTAATATATTTATTAAAACTCAGCTTACCAGGTAAGTAATAATTTGTTCATTTGTTATTTTAAGATGGTCTGTTAAATCTTCACGATTTGACACGAGACCAAAATAATAAGTACATTCTTTGTCTTGATAAGGCTTAGGATGAATATTTACTTTTTCATTGGTTAATTTGTTAACTAATTCTTCATAGAATGCACATTCCTTTACCATGTTTACCGCACCTAAATGAAATATCCCACTCAATTCATTTTTTAAAATGAAGTGCATTTGAAGAGCTAACTGTTTGTCTAACAAAAAATTACATTCTAAATTACTATAAGCTTGTATAGGTGCAGCAGTTTCAATATTATTTTTAATAGCATTAAAGCGAGGTGAATTCTTTCCCCAAATTCCTGGAATTCTAACTATATTGGCACGATTTCCAAGTGATTCCGTTAGCATCTTTTCACAATCAATTTTATATTGACCATAATCAGATTTAGAAATTGGTTCTTCCAATTCACTGTGGTGCCTTGACAAATCTCCATCGAAGACATTTGTAGTTGAGAAAAAGTAAAGTACACAATTCCTGTTTTTTAATTCTTCGGCTAAATGTCGGTGGAATTTTAATTGATCGTCGAAATCACCCTTTAAACTTGAAACAATAATATCAGGTTGGACAAAATTAAGTATTTCACTAAATTTTTCCTCATCCTGAATATTTATTTGAAATTGCTTATCGTCTGTAAGATTGGTCGCTGATGAAAAATAAGTTCCATATACATCAAAATCATTTATACATTCCTTAGCTATAGCTTTCCCAACCAACCCACTAGCACCAAGAATCAATATTTTCTTCAAGATACAACCTCCCAAATAGTTAATATACCAACTGTTCGTTCTTTTTTCACTTCTACATCGAACCAGAATATGTTCTTAGCATAGTAAAAATACCTTCCCATTTACAGCCACTAGAATTTAGAAAGTAAATGGATAATTCGTTGTCTTTTACAATATATTCTTGGTTATGATAACAAAATCCTTCTTCAACTAACCTGCACCTTTAGTTCAATAAGAAAAAAGGCTTTACTCCTTCTTGAAGTAAAGCACCCGTTAGTTGAATTAGATAATATCAAATTCAGTACCTTCTGGATAAAGAGAAACATATTCTTCATCTTCATCTAAATAGGCTATTTTCACATTATCTAATAATTTTTTATTAGATAATTCAGCAATTGTAGTTTTTAAAGCTTTTTCGACATCGATAACGTAATTGAAGACGTTTGTACTACCACTACCAATGTCTCCACCATCACTCGAACCATTTCCAGTCCAACCTAAACACTCATTCATTAAATCTTCAACTATTTGCCTTTTATCAAGTGCTTCTTCCATTTCATTTTCTTCATATTGGTATTGGACAATAAACTCGATTAACTCCTCTTCATCAAGTACTTCATAACCCTCATTCAACTTCTCTTCAGCTAATTTTTCCATTACCTTTTCTGCTTTTTCAAATAACTTTAATTTAACTTCTTCTGTTTCACCAGTATCTCCAACAACACCATAATGGACTGTTAGTGTTTTACCATCTTTCCAAGCTTCCCAATACATCAATTCATTATCAACTTCTTTGACTAACTTAATCACTGTTGATTCCCCCTGTGAAAATTACTTATTTATGTACATTTATACCCTTGTTTAACTAAACTGCCGCTTTAGTGAAAATGAAGAATAATAATTTCCAACTATATATCACGTAATTGCTTTGAACATTAAAACTTAACGAGAAATCACTATGCTAAATTTTGCTTTTTGAATCCATATCTATATAAACCTAGCAATAGAGGATACATAATAATAAACGTGAAAACCGTAACAAAAATAATTCCTTCTATTCCTAGTTCAGCATCTTGAAACCCATAATAAAGTGAAGATACAATTGCATCTATTACAGTAACTATGAATATGATTTTCCAAAAAGATTGCGAATAGAATTGTTTCTTGTATACATAACCATAAAATCCCACTGTGTTAATAATGGCAATAATCGTACTCACAATTCTTAATACAGTTTCTCCCCAACCATATTCATTTTCTAAAAACAATGACACTATCAACAAAACTAACATTATCCAAAAATAAATTTTCCAAAGCATCTTTGTACCTCACGTTTCTTCATTTATACCATTGTTTACTAATTCCCCCCCAGAATACTTGACTTCTCAAATCTTAACAATATATTCCTGTGATTTATATATGTAATTTTTTCCTTATTGTATTAATCCGCTGCGTTAGTTCAACAAGAAAAAAGAGTTGCCTAAGCAACCCTATGCTCTTTACTAAAGCACCCTTTACTTTAAGTACAATACTTCACAATCTATTTTACACCTCAATAAATCCAACTCCTTAAATGTGTTGTCCATGCAAAAAGACGCCTTCTTATTAAAGAAAAGCGCCCGATTGTTGAACTTTGCTATTCTTGTTTTTCCTTTTCTTCCTCTTTCTTTTTCTTCTCTTCTTCTTTCTTTTCCTTCTCTTCTTCCTTTTCCATTTTCTTCTCTTCTTTTTCTTTCTTCCTCTCTTCTTCTTTCTCTTTCTTCTCCTTATCTTTATCTTTATCTTTATCTTTATCTTTATCTTTATCTTTCTTTTCTTTTTTCTCTTCTTCCTGTTTTTCCTTCTGTTCTAAATCTCTTTCCTTCTGTTTTTCCTTTTTTTTCAGCTGGTCTTTAAGCTGTTTTTCCAGCGCCAATAAATCGAATTCTTTTTGGGAAAATTCCGTTATAGACTCCGAGAGAATTTCATTGAAAATTTTTGTGACCGTAGAGCCGCTGTATCCCGATAAATAATGATTTTCATCCGTTTGATCATAGCCCATCCAAACTGCCCCAACAATTTGAGGCGTATATCCGACAAACCAATGATCCTTCGCTCCTCCTGCATTCGCAAATGGGAGTTGTGTTGTACCCGTTTTACCGGCGATTTCCCAGCCTTCCACTTGAGCATTCATCCCTGAGCCTTCTTCAACAACACCTTTAAGCATATAGGTGATTTTCTGGGCGACTAAAGGATCCGTGACATTTGTCGCGTTACTATGCCATACTGCCATGACCTCGCCATTGACATCTTCAATTTTTTGAATAGCGTGTGCTTCTGCCATCACCCCATTATTGGGGAAAGTGGAAAACGCCTGCGCCATCAATAAAGGCGATACGCCTTCATTCAAACCACCAAGTGCTAAAGCTAGATTAGAATCCTCTTCCGTTAATGGAATACCGAATCGCTCGACTGCATTAATCCCGTATTTCAATCCCATCCTTTGCAACAACCATACCGCCGGGACGTTATAGGAATTTACCAAAGCTTCATACATCGTCACTTCTCCACGGAATTGATTGTCAACGTTCATTGGTTGATATCCAGCTATATTAATAGGCGAGTCTGGTAAGATATCAAAGATGTCATATCCCTGTTCTAAGGCTGGGGTATATACTGCCAGCGGTTTAATGGTAGACGCAGGTTGCCGTTTTAGTTGAGTCGCACGATTAAATCCTCTAAAAGTGTGTTCCCCTCTTCCTCCAACAAGGGCGTTGATTCCGCCGCTTGAGGGGTTGATGAAGATGGCGCCACTTTGAATTAGCTGGTCAGATTGCCCTTCAGGAAACATCTCGTCATCCCTATACACCTGTTCCACTGCATTTTGTATTGTAGGATTTAATTCTGTATAAATATGAAGTCCACCTGAAAGAACCTCATTTTCTGTAAGTTCATAGTTCTTTATGGCTTCCTCAATAATATGGTCTACATAATAAGGGTATTTCCCTTTATAATCATCTATCTTTTTGCCCTCTAAAACTATTGGCTGTTCTTTTGCCGCTTCCACATCATCTTGACTAATGTAACCTTCCTTTTCCATTAAGGATAAAACCAGATTTCTCCGTTCGACTGATTTGTCCATATCTTTGAATGGAGACAAATTGGAAGGCGATTTAATCAACCCTGCGAGCATCGCCGACTCACCTATCGTTAATTCGCTTACATCCTTGCCAAAATACGTTTGGGAAGCACGCTGAATGCCCCAAGCTCCTTCTCCAAAGTAAATCTGATTTAAGTACCGTTCCATAATTTCATCTTTGGAGTAGGTTCGTTCAATTTTTTTCGTCAAGATAAGCTCTTTAAACTTTCTCGTATATGTACGCTCTTGTGTTAGAAAAACATTTTTTGCCAACTGCTGCGTGATTGTGCTTCCGCCCGCCACAATTTCTCCGCTTGTTAGGTTTTTCGTCAATGCTTTAACAATTCCGATAACATTAATGCCATTATGCTTGTAAAACTTCTGGTCTTCTGTAGCAATTACGGCTTGAATAACCTGGTCAGGAATCTGTTCTATGCTAACTCCTTCTATTTTGGAACCTGAAATCTTACTAGCTACATCTCCATTTTGATCATAAATAATCGTTGGCTGTGGAGCCGGATCGTCTAATTTACTGACATCACTTTTCAAAATTAATATATTAAAGATCAGTAGGCAGCTTAAAACGAATATTGTACCTGTTGCTAAAATCTTTACTATCATTTTTTTATCTTTAAACTTACTCCATATCTGCCCGGTTAATTTCCGTTGCTCTCTTCTTTCCATTCTTCTCACGTTTTATTCCACCTTCTAGTCTGACGATGTTTCATATTCAGCTGTTGCATAAAGGTAATTGTTAGATATGGAGTATATATAGTCAATAGGGAATTTGTAATCTACTACTTTGTGCCTTCTTATGTAAACCATTGCCTCGAGAATATTTTAGAAATGATCCTAAGATTGAAAAGGAGCGCTAATTCCTCTTGAATACCGCCCTATTCTTGAATGAGCTACTGCATAGTGTCCTCGGACTGTACATAATCTTCATATGACCAATGAGATATAAATTATTTTGACTGGAGGTAATAACTAATGGGAGCGATGGCTATAATCCCTATTTTACTTATGATTATTATTTATCTGGCTGTTATTGGTTTTACAATTTGGTTTGCAATTAGCCTTATTAAAGCTCAAAAAGAACGAAATGTTGTACTTGAAGAGATTTCAAGCAAACTCGATGGTATAAAGATTAGTAAAAAGGAAGAGTGATACTCTTTCTTTTTTTACTACGCAGTCAAATAAGCAATACCATTGTTCAAGATGATAACTAAAAAGACACAATTGCTTGTACTAGAATTGCGCCCTTTAATGGAATAACTATAATAGTTCTTAACTCTACTTAATTCTTATTGAACTAACGCACCCGTTAGTTGAAGAAGAAAGTATAGAAGTAGTGGATACTTCAGTTATTTTTTATAGAAAAAGTCGGTGCAGAATCTACATTTACTAACCATCGAAATTCTTGAG
>NZ_FOGY01000037.1 GCF_900111345.1 Psychrobacillus sp. OK032 | reverse complement strand
TTAGTTCAATAAGAAAAAAGGCTTTACTCCTTCTTGAAGTAAAGCACCCGTTAGTTTAAGTATATTTCTTCACAAACATTTTATTAATATCTTCAATATTACATTATTACTACTTTGCAGTTATTTAAATCTACTCATATCCCACTTTCGTTCCATTTCTGCACTTGCTTTTGGAAGCTCCATTCCCTTTTCCCAAATAAGTACTGCATCATCTGGTGAACCGTAATACAAGGCATGTATTTCTTGATTATTCCAATTTTCTTGCTGTGCTTGCAAAATAAATTCTTCCTGTACATCACCAATGGGATGTTCGGTTTTTTGTTTCACGATTGGTCGCAGTGGAATCATATAAAAATTTCCATCTTCAACTAAAGAATATTTCACCCGAAGAACATCATATTCATCTAAAAAATCGACACTGTACACAATATGACCATTGTTTAATTGAAAAATATCTGAGATTTTAAAGTTTTCACTATCAACTGATTGGATATTCCATAAAAATAAAGCATAATAGCCACAGAATATGAATAAACCAACCATCGCTGTAATTCCAACACCTTTATATAGAGCTTTTTTTCTCAATTTTTTCAATGAATAAGCCATACTTCTAATCACTTTTTGGTCTTGATTACGATTTTGTATTTCTAACATTGGAATTTCGATTGCAACATTCAAGCTTTCTAATTCCGTCTTACATTCATTGCAGCTAGCAATATGCTCTTCTACTAACTTCTTCGTTTCATCACTGCATACACCGTCATAGTATAAGGGCAATAAATCCCTTATGACCGAGCATTGAATTTTTGTCATAACGTTTCCTCCTTATCCAGTTGTTGTATTTTTCGTTTTGCTCGATGAAATGTTACTCGTGCCCAGCTTTCTGTTTTTCCGAATAACTGACTAATTTGTACAAATGGGAGCTCTCCAAAAATACGTAGTGTGAACACTTCCTTATAGGGCTCATCCAATCGATGCAAAAGTTGATGCAAGTAGAAGGCATTTTCTTTTTGAAGAAATTGTTGCTCTACAAATTTATCGTCCTGTTTTTCGGTTAATTCAGGTTGTAAACGCTTTTGCTTTTCCATCTGTGTAAAGTATGTATTTTTCGCAATTTGACAAAGCCAAACGTTCATTTTGCTGTTTCCTTTGTACTGCTCAATATTTTGAAGTGCCTTATAAAACGTTTCTTGTGTAATTTCTTCAGCAATTGTTTCGTTACGACTAAGCGATAGCATAAATGCATAAACGTCTCGAAAATATAAACGATAAATCTGCTCAAAATCCATACCCGCCTCCTCCTTTCTCAAATAAGACTAATGAATAAACAATTCGTTACAAAAATATAAAATTAGTTGTACTATTTTTATAAATATGCATCACTTACAGTAGTAGATTAGTTGATTATGTGTAACAGTTCACACTGTATGATCGAAATCTACTCGTTGTTTTGGGCGTAAAAATAGACCATCGAATGATGATCT
>NZ_FOGY01000040.1 GCF_900111345.1 Psychrobacillus sp. OK032 | reverse complement strand
GTCACACCCGTTCCCATACCGAACACGGAAGTTAAGCTCTTTTGCGCCGATGGTAGTTGGGGGATTCCCCCTGTGAGAGTAGGACGTCGCTGGGCTTGCAATAAATATATAAATTAATACCCAGGAGGATTAGCTCAGCTGGGAGAGCATCTGCCTTACAAGCAGAGGGTCGGCGGTTCGAGCCCGTCATCCTCCACCATATTTATTCCAAATGCCGGAGTAGCTCAACTGGTAGAGCAACTGACTTGTAATCAGTAGGTTGAGGGTTCAAGTCCTTTCTCCGGCACCATTAGTACGAGCCATTAGCTCAGTTGGTAGAGCATCTGACTTTTAATCAGAGGGTCGTAGGTTCGAATCCTACATGGCTCATCACTTTTATGTGAATTATGCATGCGGGTGTGGCGGAACTGGCAGACGCACTAGACTTAGGATCTAGCGCCGCAAGGCGTGGGGGTTCGACTCCCTTCACCCGCACCATTTAACTTTATAATCGAGCGGAAGTAGTTCAGTGGTAGAACACCACCTTGCCAAGGTGGGGGTCGCGAGTTCGAACCTCGTCTTCCGCTCCAAAGATTCATTAAAGTGCCGGGGTGGCGGAACTGGCAGACGCACAGGACTTAAAATCCTGCGGTAGGTGACTACCGTACCGGTTCGATTCCGGTCCTCGGCACCACTTTTATGAAAAAATATATGCGCCCGTAGCTCAATTGGATAGAGCGTCTGACTACGGATCAGAAGGTTGTGGGTTCGACTCCTGCCGGGCGCGCCATATATTCGGGAAGTAGCTCAGCTTGGTAGAGCACTTGGTTTGGGACCAAGGGGTCGCAGGTTCGAATCCTGTCTTCCCGACCATTTAATATTTCGGGGCCTTAGCTCAGCTGGGAGAGCGCCTGCCTTGCACGCAGGAGGTCAGCGGTTCGATCCCGCTAGGCTCCACCATGAACATTGAAAACTGAACATGCAAAACGTTAAGAAATATAGCTTGAAAGATTAACTTGTTAGTCTGATAGCAAAACAATTATGACATCATTTAATGATGATGCCAGCAAAACAAAATGAGCTTTTTAAGTTCTCTATTATGGAGAGTTTGATCCTGGCTCAGG
>NZ_FOGY01000011.1 GCF_900111345.1 Psychrobacillus sp. OK032 | reverse complement strand
ATCAAACTCTCCATAATAGAGAACTTAAAAAGCTCATTTTGTTTTGCTGGCACCATCATTAAATGATGTCAAAATTGTTTTGCTATCGGACTAACTTGGTTAGTCTTTCAAGCTATATGTCTTAACGTTTTGCATGTTCAGTTTTCAATGTTCATTTTGTCGTTTCGTTTTTTGCGACTTCTCTACTTTATCACTTTCTTTTTACAGAGTCAAGAAGTTTTTTAAAAAACTTTTTTTGTCGTATGTTTGTTGTTTCGTTTTTGACGACGCTTATTATAATACATCAAAAAGATTAATATTGTCAACAATAAAAACGAACAATTTAATTGTTCGTTTTTATTGTGTGCTTATCAACACGTTACTTTGTAGTATCTATGCATGATTTCATTGCTTTTAGTAGACTGTTTTTCAATTAGAATAAAACCCTTATCTACTAAAAACTCGATAAAAACTTCGAGGTCCACTGAATACTTTTTCAGTTCTTCTTGTTCATGGATCTCTTGGATAGTCCAAAATTCTTTAGATGACAAAACTTCTAATATATGTTGAGCACCATCTTTTGTTCTTGAATGAATCAAAAACTCACTAGCTAAAAATAGAAGTTCTAATCTTTTCTCTAACGATTCCTTACTTGAAATAAGTTCATCGTATAATTTATATATAGCAGGATCTAGTTGTTTGACTTGTTTCCATACCATTACCTCTGGATGCATCCCATTTTCAAATACAGCTAGACGTGCTAAATGATGTAATGAATCTACTATATGGTTATATGCATCCAGGTAATTTAACTGTTCAAAGAATACTTTACCTTCCATATACCTTCTACTAAGCTTTGCGAATTCAATCCCCATTCTCACCTTTCGGCTATTTATCGGAAAATCATATAACTCTTTTTTCAATGTTTCTACATATTCATTACGATCGAAAACAACTCGTCCATTAATGATCCAGTCAACTAATTTAGGGTTTGTTCCTACAAGTAACCACTTTCTTAGTTGTTTTTCGGTCATAATATGCATTGCTGCCTTCTTTTCATCATACGAATAATGCTTTGTAAAAATTGGTTGTTCTGCTTCTAATGTTACTATCAATAAAATAGAATCAAAAGTATCGGTAATAGGGCTAACTTCCTCACGCTTTTCTATCGAAATGATACCTATCGTATTTGGATCACTTGCTCTTTCTTGATAAATCGGTCTCAATAACGCTTCCAAAATGGAGCCTCCTTTGTTTCCTTCTATTATAGCTTTTCGACAATTAGTTTAAATTTCCTTCTTAGCTTACTTCAAAACATTACTTACTCCTAAAATATGATATAGTGGATTTAGAATTTAGGAGGCTGAAAAATGAAACCTTATAAAAACAAAATAAATCGAATACGCTCCTTTGCACTGGGACTCATATTCTTTGGATTTATCATAATGTATGGCGCTATTTTCTTTAGAGAAAATGCAATTTTAGTAACGATTTTCATGACACTTGGATTACTATCTATAGTAGGAAGTACAGCTGTATACGGTTGGATTGGTTTATTATCTACTCGAGCGGTTCAAGTCGTATGTCCTAACTGCGGTAAGCATACAAAGGTTTTAGGAAGAGTGGATATGTGCATGTACTGCAAAGAACCACTTACACTTGACCCTAGTCTTGAAGGACAAGAATTCGATCAAGCACTAAATAGAAAGAAATAATTGAACAGATTGAGTTTATATTAACCTAGTATTTAATTGCAATAAAAAACGAGCGTAGTCGATACGCTCGTTTTTTTATTGCACTTTGGTTGCATGCTCTTTACAATCAGGGCATGTTCCGTATATCTCCATCCGATGCGAACTCACATCAAACCCGGTTAAATGGGAAGCTAAATGCTCGACTTCATCGAGACCCGGGTAATGGAAATCAACAATTTTACCACATGTATTACAAATCATATGGTAGTGATCGTTCGTGATAAAATCGAATCTACTAGAAGAATCGCCGTAAGTTAGCTCTTTAACTAATCCCGCTTCTCTAAAAACACGCAGGTTATTATAAACAGTTGCAACACTCATGCTTGGAAATTTACGTTCAAGTGCTTTATATATATCGTCCGCAGTGGGATGAGACATAGATTGGATAATAAATTCCAATATCGCATGGCGTTGAGGTGTAATTCGTACACCAGTTGATTTTAATGTATCTAAAGCATCTCTTAAATGTACTTCCGTCATCGCAATGCACCTCTCTTCATATTCATTATCAATTTGTAATCGTTATAATAAGTATAATGAAGAAATACAGGAGCTGTCAAATTATAATACATTAGAGGAATGAATATTCTTTTTAGTAACCTCTTTTTAGATCAATCACATTGTCTAACTGATTACTTTCATTCAACCATTCAGTCAAATTTCTAGAAAAAATCTCTAGTGCTCTTACAACATATTGCGAAGAATGACTGGAAACATGTGGGGATACAATGACATTGTTCATCTTCCAAAATGGATGCTCTTCCCGGAGTGGTTCTTTTTCAAATACGTCTAATACAGCGTATGCTATACTCTCTTCTTTTAGTGCTCGGAGTAATTCTTCTTCTTTTATAACGTCTCCTCTACCGAAATTCATAAAGATGGCAGATCGTTTCATACACTGAAAATGCTCGTATGTAAGCAAGTGTTTTGTTTCCTCCGTACTAGGTAAAATCGATATGACAATGTCCGCATCTGGCAATATTTCTTTTAGTTGACTAAAAGAAACTATTGTATCCATTGAAGGTGCTGTTCTGCCGCTTCGATTACAACCAATGGTACGTACGCCAAAAGCTTGTAGAATTCTACCGACCTCGCAACCAATTGCACCAGCACCTAATATTAATGCAGTAGAATCAAAAAGCTCCGATGAGTGCAATTTTCGTATCCACTCCCCTTTTCGCTGATTTTCAGCCATTGCTGGAAGTGATTTTTTAATGGAAAGTATATGTGCAAGAATAGACTCTGCCATCGGAGTTTTATGAATCCCTCGTACATTCGTTAACAAAATTTTTCGATTAGCAATTTCATCTAATGGCATTTTTTCAAGTCCTGCAGAAGCAACCATTATCCACTTTAGTTGAACTGCAGTTTCTAAATGCGATGCACTAAGATCTTCTCCATACGTCACAAGTATTTCAGCAGTTTTTAACGCTTCCTCATCCAATGTTTTTCGAAAAATGAAGTCTGCTTGTGGGAACTTTTCTACTAAACTAGTTTGTTGATCTTGTTTCGGATAAAAGGAAAATAATATTTTCACAGTTGCTCACCATTAGAAGCTAAACTTTTTAATGTTTCTAATGCCTCTTCTACATGTCCATCCACTTTCACTTTACGCCATTCTTTCACTATAGTGCCAGTCGGATCGATTAAAAATGTAGAGCGTTCAATTCCCATAAATTCATTTCCAAACATCTTTTTCAACTTCCACACCCCATATGCTTCGGATACTTCATGTGTATCATCGATTAACAATGAGAACGGAAGACCATGTTTTGCGATAAATTTCGTATGTGCTTTTTCATCATCTGGACTGACACCTAAAATAACAGCATTCAATTCTGTAAATTTCTCATGGGCATCCCTAAATTCACACGCTTCTGTTGTGCAGCCCGGTGTTGAGTCTTTTGGATAAAAATACAAAATAACATACTTCTTTCCCGCAAAGTCATCTAAAGATACAATTTCTCCTTGTTCATTTTTCAATGAAAACTTTGGTGCAATCATTCCTTCGAGTATTGTCATTATATTCCCTCCTTATATTTACTTCTATCGTATCGAATTACTGGATGAGATTCAATTTCTTTAGCGTTTTTCACTATAATTGTCTACAATAGAAGAATACTAAAATGTCGGAGGTTATAAACAGTGAAACAAACTACATCAGAACAAATACAAATAGAAGCACTCGAACATATCGTAGGCGGAGTAAATAGTCCATCTAGATCGTATAAAGCAGTTGGTGGAGGAGCACCAATCGTAATGGAACGAGCAGAAGGGGCTTACTTTTACGATGTAGATGGAAATAAATACATTGATTACTTAGCTGCATACGGGCCAATTATTACTGGGCACGCACATCCCCATATTACGGAGGCTATCACAAAAGCTGCACAAACAGGACTATTATACGGTACACCTACAAAGCATGAAGTGACTTTTGCTAAAATGTTAAAAGATGCAATCCCTTCTATGGATAAAGTACGTTTTGTGAACTCAGGTACAGAAGCAGTCATGACAACTATACGTGTCGCACGTGCCTATACGGGAAGAACAAAAGTAATGAAATTTGCGGGATGTTATCACGGGCATTCTGATTTAGTATTAGTAGCTGCCGGGTCAGGTCCCGCTACACTTGGAACACCCGATTCTGCTGGTGTTCCACAGTCTATTGCAAAAGAGGTTATTACGATTCCTTTCAATGATCCAAAAGCATATGAAGAAGCAATGGAAAAATGGGGAGAAGAACTCGCTTGTATTTTAGTAGAACCTATCGTAGGTAATTTTGGTATGGTAGAACCAAATGAAGGTTTCTTACCACTTGTTCATAAAATAGCAAAAGACAAAGGGGCACTCATAATCTATGATGAAGTAATCACTGCATTCCGTTTCCACTACGGTGCTGCGTCTACAATGTTAAATGAAACACCTGACTTAACTGCTCTTGGAAAAATTATTGGTGGAGGTCTTCCAATCGGAGCTTATGGTGGTAAAAAAGAAATTATGGAACAAGTCGCTCCATTAGGTCCTGCCTACCAAGCGGGAACAATGGCTGGTAACCCAGCGTCTATGCAAGCAGGGATTGCTTGTCTAGAAGTATTGCAAACACCGGGATTGTATGAAGAGTTAGACAGACTTGGAGCAATGTTAGAAGCTGGCATCATAGATGCAGCGAAGAAAAATGATATTACGATTACCGTAAATCGGATAAAAGGTGCACTATCTGTTTATTTTACCGATGTAAAAGTAGAAAATTACGAGCAAGCGGAAGCAAGTGATGGAGAATTATTTGCTAAGTTTTTCAAGCTAATGCTAGCACAAGGGATTAATTTAGCCCCTTCTAAATATGAAGCTTGGTTTATTACAATTGCGCATACAGAAGAGGATATTAAAGAAACAATTACTGCGGTTCATCATGCATTCGCCCAGTTAAAGTAGTCAACACTTCAAACTTGCATGAAATGAAAGGATAGGATTCAATGAAATTAGGAGCTCGCGTTTTTAAAACTGGAGTAGCCATCGTTTTCTCTTTATTCTTAGCGGATTTACTCCAGCTTCCTAATCCTGTTTTTGCAGGAATAGCTGCGATTTTTGCTATTCAACCTTCTATATATAGATCCTATTTGACTGTAATAGAGCAAGTGCAATCTAATATAATTGGAGCAGCAATCGCGGTTGTTTTCGCACTTATGTTTGGGAATCACTTTATAGCCGTTGGATTTGCTGCAATTATTGCAATCATGCTTATGTTAAAATTAAAGCTAGAAAAAACAATTTCTTTGGCACTTGTCACTGTTATTGCCATTATGGAAATCCAAAGTGATAACTTTTTCACGTATGCTTTAATACGATTTTCAACTGTTTTATTAGGCGTCATTTCTGCATTTATAGTGAATCTAATATTTCTACCACCTAAATTTGAATCTAAACTATTTAATTCGATACATTATACACAAGACGAGATTATTCGTTGGACTCGAATTGCGGTACGCAGTGCATCAGAGCATAGCTCTACAAAACAAGCGATCAATCAACTAAAAGAACGTCTAAGCCGTGTCGATCAACTATATTCATTTTTCAAAGAAGAACGAGGTTATACAAAGAAAGCAATTTATACTAAGGGTAGAAAATTAGTTGTATATCGGGAACTAATTTCCACGTCTTATAAAAGCTTAGATGTATTGAAAAGACTTCATCTCCATGAAAATGAGCTTTTGGACCTTCCGGAACATTTCCGAATGATGATTAAAGAACGATTAGATGCACTTTTAGCTTATCATGAACAACTACATTTGAAATTCACCGGAAAGTTAAAACCGGAACATATCGAATCGCAGAGTTCTGAGGCTTTCATTCAAAGGCAAGAAGTGATGGACATTTTTGTCCAACAGATTGCTTTAACTCGAATTGAAGAAGAATTTTCGACGTATCATTTATTACATTTATTATCTTCCATATTAAAATACGAAGAACAACTGGAGCATGTGGATACACTAATCACATCCTATTTAAATTTTCATAGTGAAGAACTAACTGTAGATATAGAAGAAACGCCATACTAAGCAATGTGCAATAGCCGATTAAGTGCATCATATCTTTATTGCTTCTAGCGTACTTTGGACTGCACTTCAGCTATATTATTACCACTTAACTTTAAAGAGACGAGATGTGGCAAGCCACTTCCCGTCTCTTTTTTTCTGTAATCCTATGTCCATCGCACGCAAAAGTGACACATTTTTAATTTTTCATACGTGGATCTAGAGCATCTCTCAACCCATCGCCCATTAAGTTAAATCCTAACACAGTCAACATAATCGCAATCCCCGGGAAAATCATCGCCCACGGTGCGTTACGCAAAACGACGCGCGCATCTGCAAGCATTTTCCCCCATTCAGGCGCTGGTGCTTGAGCTCCTAAACCAAGAAATCCTAAAGCTGCCGCTTCAATAATAGCAGAAGCAACTGCAAGCGTTCCTGCGACTATTACAGGTGCCATCGAGTTCGGGAGAATATGAGAAAATAAAATGCGAAAATCTTTCATCCCAATCGCTTTTGCCGATGTTATGTATTCCTCTTCTTTAATACTCAACACTTTAGAACGAATGAGTCGTCCAAAGTTAGGAACATTTATTATAGCAATGGCAATTAGAGCGTTTTGTAAAGATGGACCTAATACAGAAACAACTGCAATCGCAAGTAAAATACTCGGGAATGCTAGCATAATATCAAATATTCGCGATATTATTGTATCAATCCACTTCCCATAATAACCAGCAACTATTCCCAAAACACTTCCTACTACAACGGATCCAATCACCGAAGAAAATCCAACCCATAAAGATATTCGAGCACCATGTATAATTCGCGAAAAAATATCTCTGCCAAAATCATCCGTTCCAAACCAAAACTGACTTGATGGTGGAAGCAATCGGTCTTTTAAAGACTGATCATTGATCCCCTGTGGAGCTATTAAAGGGCCTAATATCGCTAAAAGGAGGAAAAAAAGAACAATCCCTGCTCCAACAAGCGCTACTTTATTTTTACGAAAGCTTCGCCATGCATCTAGCCAAGGACCCGTCGACGTATTTGTTTTAACCATTATTTCATTAGTCGAGTTCGGAACCATTTGCGTCATATTCATTTCCTCCTTTTAGTCGTATTTAATCCTCGGATCTATCAAACCATATAAAATATCTACTATTAAGTTAATCATGACAAAAATAAATGCAACAATGAGAATACCTGATTGGATGACCGGATAATCACGGAACTGAATTGCTTCATAAATATATCTACCTATTCCTGGCCAACTAAATATAGTTTCCGTTAATATTGCCCCTCCGAGTAACATTCCTGTTTGAAGTCCGATAACAGTTAAAACTGGAATAATCGCATTTTTTAAAGCATGTTTGTAAACAACCCAAAACATTTTTTGCCCTTTTGCTCTTGCAGTACGAACATAATCAGCACGCATTACTTCTAGCATACTTGATCTCGTCATACGGGCAATGATCGCCATTGGAATCGTCGCAAGTGCAATACCGGGTAATACTAGATGTTTAAGTACTTGCGCTAACTGATCAAAACGCCCATTCAATATCGTGTCCAATACATATAAGTTCGTCACCGCGGAAACGGGATTTCTCACTTCTTCTCTACCGGAAGTAGGGAACCATTGAAGTTCGATCCCGAAAAACCATTGTTCCATTAAACCTAACCAAAAAATAGGCATCGAAACGCCAATTAATGCAATAATCATTGCAAAGTAATCGAACCATGAGTTTTGGAACCAAGCAGAAATAATACCTGCATTTACCCCAATAATGACAGCAATAATAATAGCAAACAAAGCAAGTTCAAAAGTAGCTGCTAAATAAGGCCAAATTTCTTCTGAAACCGGCTGCACTGTACGCATCGATTCCCCTAAATCTCCTTTTAAAAGTGCTGCCAAATAATCGAAGTATTGTACATACCAAGGATTATCTAATCCTAATTTAAAGCGTAGTGCTTCAATTGCTTCCTTTGATGCTAATTGTCCTAAAATAACTTGTGCTGGATCACCCGGAATTGCTCGAATAATCATAAATACAACAAATGTCATACCTAGTAAGACAGGAATTAGTTGTAAAAGTCTCTTTCCGATATAGTGAAGCATCTTCTTCACCCCTCTTTTATTAAATGAAGAAAAGGGAGAAATCACGAAGACCCCTCCCCTTCACGATCAAATTCGCCTTGGCGTATTTGTGCCTAGATCAAGTAAGGAAGTTAGCCTAAGAACGTCGCATCCTTACGACAACGGCTATCTGACCTACATCACGCAGGCCTGAGCTCGCTCGATAAATTCCTCTAAAAAATCTGTGGCATCCGCCGGAAGCTTTAACTTTATTCAGCAAGGATTGGTAGACCCCCAATGAATTGTATGCTTACTTTGCTTTCTTCTCATCACTTATAGAAGTGAAGACCTCTGCTCCTACGCAAGCTCGTCGCAAAAAAACATTTGCTGAATGAAGTTAATTACTTAAAGTCGACGTTCGTTAATTTGTCAGATCCAGTAGGATGAGGGAAGAAATCTACAATATCCGCTCTACCTGCAAGTAATGGAGTTGAGTGAGCAAGTGGTACCCAAGGTGCATCTTCAAAGATAATTTCTTGCGCTTGCTTATACAACTCATTACGTATATCTTCATCTACTTCTGTTTGTGCCTGAATTAAGATTTTGTGTAAGTCTTGGTTGTCATAATATGTGTAGTTATTACTTCCAATGTTATCGCCATCAAGTAATACATAGATGAAGTTGTCTGCATCTCCATTATCACCTGTCCAGCCTAGCATGAAAGCATCTGCTTCCCCATTTCGAGCTTTCTCTAAATATGTTGCCCACTCGAAAGATACGATTTCTGCTTTAATACCAACTTCTTCTAAGTTCTTTTGAATAACTTCTGCAACTTTTGCTCCATCTGGCATATATGGTCTTGGAACAGGCATTGCCCAGAGTTCCATTTCAAAGCCATCTGCAAGTCCTGCTTCTGCTAAAAGTTCTTTTGCTTTTTCTGGATTGTATTCATATCCTGGAATGTCTTCATTGTATCCACTAATAGAAGGTGGCATTGGATTTTTCGCCATTTCTGCGCGTCCCTCGAAGAATGCATCAATTATTGATTGTTTATCGATTGCATAGTTCATTGCTTGACGTACTTTTACATTATCAAACGGAGGACGTGTAGTTGTTAATCCAAGATATCCTACGTTCATAGATGGACGTTCAATTAATTGTAAATTTGAATCGCCTTCAACTGTTTTACCGTCAGCTGGATTTACACCATCCGCTAAGTCAATTTCTCCAGTTAGTAGCGCGTTTAAACGAGCTGAATTATCAGGATAAGAACGGAAAATAACTTTATCAAGCTTTGGAAGACCTTCAGCCCAGTAATCGTCAAATTTCTCAATAGTAATAGAATCATTACGCTTCCATCCTACAAACTTAAATGGACCAGTACCAACTGGATTATCTCCAAATTTTTCACCTGATGCATCAAATGCAGTTGGGCTTGCAATTCCAAATGGGCTCATTGCAATATTTTTTAAGAAAGGTGCCTGTGCACGTTTTAATTTGAATACAACTGTATAATCTCCATCTGCAGTTACAGATTCTATTACATGACTTTCATCTCCTACAAATCCACCGAACATGGAAGCGTAGTATGGGAATTTATCCTCTGAACCATTTGCCCAACGTTCAAAGTTTTTCACTACAGCTTCGGCGTTAAAGTCCGTATCATCATGGAATTTAACTCCTTCGCGTAGTGTAAAAGTATACGTAAGTCCATCTTCAGAAGCCTCCCATTTTGTTGCTAATCCCTCATTTATCGTAGTATCTTGTTTTCCAAAGTTTAAAAGTGTTTCAAATACATTTTGTGTTACCTTGAATGACTCTCCATCTGTTACCGCTGCTGGGTCTAGTGATACGGAATCCCCACCGCGACCAAAAATAAGCAATTTTTCTTCAGCTGTAGTTGTAGAACCAGTATCCCCTTGCGTTGCTCCTTCATTTTCTTTTTCTGTGTTGCCTTCCGATGCTTCTTCAGAAGCACATGCAGCAAGAACTACACTAAGCGCCACTAACATCAGAAGCAAGAATGACCAAATTCTCTTTTTCCCCAAATTAACCCCTCCGAAAATATATTATCAATGCTGCATTTGCTCATTATATAAATGGCAGGCAACAAAATGACCTGGTTTCACTTCTTCTAACTTAGGTACCACAGATGTACAAGCTTCCATCCTAAATGGACATCTAGTATGGAATGTACAGCCAGTAGGTGGATTTGAAGGACTCGGAATGTCTCCTTCTAGTATTATCTGCTCCCTTTGATGTTTCGGATCGGGAACTGGAACAGCTGAAAGTAACGCTTTCGTATAGGGATGAAGTGGCTCTGCATATAAAGATTCGCTTGTAGCAAGCTCCGCCATTCTTCCTAAGTACATAACGCCAACTCGATCACTTATATGACGCACCACCCCTAAATCGTGCGCAATAAATATATACGTTAGCTTTAATTCTTTTTGTAAGTCTTGCATTAGATTCAACACTTGGGCTTGTATCGAAACATCGAGTGCAGAAACTGGTTCATCTGCAATGATTAGCTTCGGATTTGTCATCAATGCCCTTGCAATCCCAATACGTTGTCTTTGCCCACCACTAAATTGATGTGGGTATCTTTTTGCATGATAACTACTTAATCCAACAATTTCTAGAAAGTCATATACTTTCTTTTTTCGACTCTTTGTATTTCCGATTTTATGAACAATTAGTGGTTCCATTAATATTTTTTCAACCGTATGTCTCGGATTTAGCGATGCATATGGGTCTTGAAATACCATTTGAATTTCTCTTCTTGCTTTTCTCATTTCCGTACTGGATATGCTCGTTAGCTCTTTTCCGTCAAAGGTTACCTTACCTTCTGTCGGTTCTAGTAATCTCATAAGCATTCTACCAGTAGTAGATTTACCGCAACCGGATTCTCCGACGATACCCAGTGTCTCTCCTTCATTCACATAGAAAGATACATCATCTACCGCTTTTACATAACCCGATTTTTTCGCTAACACTCCTGAACGTATAGGGAAATACTTTTTTAATCCTTCAACTTGTAGCAGCGGTTTTGTCATTAACTTCTACCTCCTTCTGATCGTATAAGAAGCATCTTGTTTTATGCTTATCCGATGTTTCATATAACGGAGGATTTTCTTCTGTACATCTTCCAAACACCGATTCACACCTTGCTGCAAATCGACAACCAGTTGGAATCGTTCCAGGCTTCGGTACATTCCCAGGTATGGAATATAAACGCTGCTTTTTATAGCGCATATCAGGTACAGAAGCGATCAACCCTTTCGTATAAGGATGTTGTGGATTATGGAATATCGTATCTACTGTACCCTCTTCTACTACTTTTCCAGCGTACATAACTACTACTCGCTCACAAGTTTCCGCTACAACTCCCAAATCATGAGTAATTAGAATAACCGCTGTATTTAGTCTTTCATTCAATTCTCGCATGAGTTTCAAAATTTGGGCTTGTATCGTTACATCTAGTGCAGTCGTTGGCTCATCTGCAATAAGGACCTTTGGATCACAAACGAGCGCCATCGCAATCATGACTCGTTGCCTCATTCCCCCTGAAAGCTGATGAGGATAGTCCTTCATCAATTCCTCCGCCCTAGGTAAACCAACAAGTTTCAACATTTCAATTGCTCTTGCCTTTGCTTGTTTTTTACTCCATTTTTTTTTATGTAGTGTAATCGCTTCCAATAGTTGGTTTCCTATTGTAAATAATGGATTTAATGACGTCATCGGTTCTTGGAAAATCATCGCCACTTCATTTCCACGAACCTTCCGCATTTCTTTCTCGGAGAACTTTGTTAAATCTTCCCCTTTAAATAGAATTTGACCATTTGTAATTTTCCCTGGTGGACTTGGAACTAGGCCCATTATAGAAAGCGATGTAACACTTTTACCACAGCCTGATTCTCCGACTATTCCAAGTATCTCCCCTTCTTTTACGTGAAAATCTACATAGTCCACAGACGGAATGATACCATCATCTGTGAAAAAGGAAGTTTGGAGATCTTTCACTTCTAAAATAATTTCACGCACTGCCATAATGCACCCCTTTGCTTTTCAATAATTTATAATTTTCTATCAATTAATAAGATATATTAATATTTTACACATATTAACCTTATATGCAACACTTTTTCAAAAACACTTGAAACTATTTTCATATGCTAATTCCATATATATGTGAATTTTTATTCATACATTTAAATATCCATTCTTTTTTTCTATACTAAAAAACGCCCTATAAGCATAAAAAGGACTTATAGGGCGCTTGATATTCATTTTAATTATCTAATTGTTGTATTTGAAACAAATTATAATATACATTTTTATGGTTCATTAATTCTGCATGGTTTCCATTTTCGACTACCTGACCGTTTTCAATAACGAATATATTATCAGCATGCGTAATCGTGGAAAGTCTGTGTGCAACAATAATGGTTGTACGATTCGATGCTAAACGCTCCAAAGAATCTTGGATTAATGATTCACTCTCTAAATCTAATGCCGAAGTTGCTTCATCTAGAACTAATATCGTAGGATTTTTTAAAAATACACGTGCTATAGCAACACGTTGTTTTTGACCACCTGAAAGCTTCACGCCACGTTCCCCTACTTTTGTCTCATACCCTTCTGGTAACTCCATGATGAAATCGTGCGCATTCGCAGCTTTTGCCGCTTCTATCACTTGCTCATCTGTCGCATCAGGATTGCCCATTAATATATTCGATTTAACTGAATCACTAAATAAAATATTATCTTGTAACACAATACCGATTTGCTTTCTCAATGATTCTATCGTAACGTCACGAATATCTTTTCCATCAACCCGCACACTTCCATCTGTTACATCATAAAACCTTGGTATTAAACTAATAATGGTAGATTTACCACCACCACTCATCCCAACGAATGCTACCGTCTCACCAGCTTTAACATGGAAATCCACATTATTCAATATTGTATTTCCGTCTTTTTCATATTTGAATGAAACGCTGGAAAAAGTAACTTCACCTGTAACATGCTCTAATGTGGAAGCACCTTTTTTATCGACAATATCGTATTTTTCATCCATTAATTCAAAGACTCGATCCATAGAAGCGAAAGACTGAGTTAATGTTGTTGAGGAATTAACTAAACGTCTGAGAGGACTATATAAACGTTCGATATAAGCTACAAATGCAGCCATCGTTCCTACTGATAATCTTCCATTAATTGCTTCGTACCCTGCATATGCAATAACGAGTAAAGGTGCAATATCCGTTATCGTGTTTACTACAGCAAACGCCTTTGCATTCCAAATGGTTTGGTCAACCGCTTTATCTAAAAACTCACCATTTGCTTCGTTAAATAATTTCTGCTCGTGCTTCTCTAATGTAAATGTTTTAATAATGCTCATACCTTGTACACGTTCATGTAGATAACTTTGCACACCAGCTAAAGCTTGCGAACGTTTTCTCGTTAAATCGCGTAGTCTTCCAAAAAAGTATTTCACACTGAATGCATAAAATGGGAATGCAATTAAAGTAACGAGTGTTAACTTCACATTCATGGTAAGCATAATGCCAATTGCAATTAAAATAGTTGCTAAATCTAACCATACATTCATTAGTCCAATGATTACGAAGTTTTTGGTCTGCTCAACATCATTTATTACCCTGGAAATAACTTCACCAACACGCGTGTTGGAGTAGTATTTTAAACCTAGTTTTTGAAGATGAATATAAAGCTTCTGCCGTATATCGTATAGTATTTTATTGCTCACTAACTGAGCTAAATATTGTCTATAATACTCAATCGGCGGACGAACGATTAAAAATATTAATGCAGTCCCTCCTAACCAATATACCAATTGTTGGATTTTCTCGTCGACTGTTAGTGTTTCTGCACCAATAATATCATCGATTACAATTTTGATAAGAATTGGTATAAATAATGGTATTGCAAATTTGATAACCCCAATAACGATCGTTAAAAATATTTGAAAGTTATAAGGTTTAACAAATTGCATATACCGTTTTAAAGATCCCATGTCATGACTTCCTTTCTAAAAAATCAAATTCGCTTCGGCGTATTGCTCCCGCTTCTTTTTGTTCAGCTCCGCAGAAGTTATTGCCCTGCGCGAGCTCGTCGCAGAAAACATTTGCTGAATGAAGTTAAAAAACCTGTTGTATGTATTCAACAGGTTTTTCGTCTACTCATTTAGCTGTTTATAAAAATGATAACGATTTGTCCATGCCTCGATAAAATCCGGAGCAAACGGACCCCTTCTTTGCTTTATCCAAGAAATGAGTTTTTCAATATTTCGTTCAAGAATACCGTCCATTTCTTCAGGGTACACCATTTCTTTTTTATGTTGTGCGTATTCATCTTCATCTAGAATTGTATAGGTCATGTCTGGAAAAACCTTTACATCTAAATCGTAATCAATATACTTTAAACGCCCATCATTATAAACAAAAGGCGAACTCATATTGATGTAATAGTATACACCATCTTCTCGCAACATACAAATAATGTTAAACCAATGCTCAGCATGGAAGTAGCAAATTGAAGGTTCTCGTGTAACCCAAGTTCGACCATCCGCCTCAATGACAAGCGTTCGCTCATTTGCTCCTATCACAATATTCTTGGTGCCTTTTAGTACCATTGTTTCCTGCCAGACACGGTGTATACTACCATTATGCTTGTAGCTGTGAATTTGTATCATTTCTCCTTCTGTTGGAATCGCCATCATTTAGCCACCTTTTCGACAAGCGTGTGAGTCAAATTTGCCTTGGCGTATTTGTATCCAGATCAAAGCATCAGAGCGTCGCATCCTTGCGATAAAAACTAACTGACCTGCATCAACGCAGGCATGAGCTTGCTCGATCAACACCTTACAAAATCTGTGACATCCGCCGGAGGCTTTAATTTAATTCAGCGAGGACGCTAAATTAAGTTAAGTTTTGTATACTTATTTAATCATTATAACAATCCATCCTAAAAAACTATAGTAAAAAAATCAGCGGAGGCAAAATGCCTCCGCTGATTTTTGGGTGAATCCATGTCAACTATTTTGTTTGGTTATAAGTACTACCTGATTGTTGACCGCTAGCTTGTTGTTTTTTCATCTCTGCTTGACTGTTTTGTTCTCTTACTTCTTGAACGTCAGTTTCAGAAGCAAACTCAGGGGTCTTGAATTTATTCTGAGACTGACCGCTTTGAGATTGACGATTCTGTTCTCTTACTTCTTGAACATTTGTTTCAGACGCGTTGTTTTTCTTTGCCATGGATTTCACCTCCGGTACAAAAATATCTTGTGCACTTTTAGGATTTATATTCATTTTAAAAAAATAATATAAATATCTCCTTGGTGTACTTTTGCTGGAGCATGGTAAAGTATTTCTTCAACCTTCTATCATGTATTCCTTTCTTTCCATGCATTCCATATTTTTAGTACCGGTACTGGCATTGGTTGCTTGGCAATATCTTCTATAGTGAACCATTTGCACGCTGATGGCAGTTCTTTTTCCACAAGCAATTTACCATTAAAGCTTTCCATTTCCCACACTAGATGAGAAAACACATGTTTGAATGCAACTAATTCTTTCCCTTTTAAAATTTCTATTCCATAATCATGTTCGATTACTTCTTCAGTAGTATGCGCTGCAGTAGGAAGCTCTACCATTGGAAATTGCCACATATTAGCTAGTAATCCTTTTGATGGTCGCTTTTCTAATAAAATTCGACCTTGATCATCCTCAACTACAACTGATTTCATTTTGTGTACTTTCGTTTTTTTATTAATGGTTTTAATCGGTAACTGTTCTTGCATCCCCTCAAAAAATGCCGTGCAATATTCTCTCACAGGACAAAGTAAACATTTTGGTTTTGTCGGTGTACATATGATCGCTCCAAGTTCCATTAAACCTTGATTGAAAGCAGAAGGATTGTCCTCATCAATTAACTCCATTACTGCTTCTTCAAATATTTTTTTCGATTTAGGTTTTGCTATATCTTCTTTTATCAATAATAGACGCGAAAGAACTCGCATGACATTTCCGTCTACAGCATGCTCTGGAACTCCGTACGCAATACTAAGAACTGCTCCAGCGGTATATGGTCCAACTCCTTTTAAGGTGGAAATTTCTTTTCGGGTGTTTGGAACGGTACTTCCATATGATTCGACTACTTCTCTAACACCTGCTTGTAAATTGCGTGCGCGGGAATAATAGCCTAATCCTTCCCATTCCTTCAGTAATTCTTCTTCTTTTGCACACGCAAGTGATTCCAGGGAAGGATATTTTGCGATAAATCTTTCATAATAAGGTATAACCGTATCTACTTTTGTTTGTTGAAGCATCACTTCGGACACCCAAATCTTATATGGATCTTTTGTCTTCCTCCAAGGTAAATCACGTTTTTCTTCTAAAAACCAGGATACTAAAGCATTTCTAACTTGTGTTTTATATAATTCGTTCAATGTTAAGTCCTTCCTAACGATTATTTTCATGAAAAATGGGGTATATGAATAGTAAGTACTTTGTTTTTTTTAAATTTTATTTTATGATGAGAATAACTTGGTATCCAAAAAGGAGCTGGTGAAGCATGGATACAGGTACACATATTGTTATGGGTATTGCACTTGGTGGATTAGCACTTGCGGATCCCGTCGTTGCAAGTAGCACGCTTACTACTACTGCCGTTATTGCAGGTACAATTATTGGATCTCAGGCACCTGATATAGATACTGTTTTAAAATTGCGTAATAATGCTGTATATATTCGACATCACCGCGGCATAACGCATTCTATTCCAGCGGTCATATTATGGCCGTTGTTAATTTCGGGAGTCCTATGGCTCATCATGCCAGAAGCAAACTTATTGCATTTATGGTTATGGACGTTTTTGGCTGTTTTTTTACATGTGTTTGTGGATATTTTTAATGCCTACGGTACACAAGCTTTACGACCATTTTCAAGAAAATGGGTTGCATTGGGCGTAATCAATACATTTGATCCGATTATTTTCGGTATCCACGTGGTCGGTTTGTTGTTTTGGATGTTTGGTGCAAATCCAGTTCCGACGTTTCTTATTATGTACGCGATTATATTCGTATATTACATTTTACGATTTGCCGTTCAAAGTGCTGTAAAAAATTCCGTTAAGAATACGATTCCCGATGCAGATGAAATTATTGTCGCTCCTACGATGAAGTTTTTCCAATGGCGAGTAGCAGCAATTTCAGAAACGCATCATTATGTTGGAAGAGCTTACGGTAGATCCATCTCGATTTATGATAAATTTGAAAAGGTCCCGTTACCAGAAACTGACTTAGTAAATGCTGCACTAAAAGATAAAAACCTAAGTGCATTTACATCGTTCTCGCCAATTTTCAGATGGGAGATAACGAAATTTGAGAAATTATATGAAGTTCGATTAATCGATCTTCGGTATAGAAGTAATGACTACTACCCTTTCGTTGCAGTAGCCCATTTAAATGAAGAGCTCGAAATTGTAAACTCTTATACAGGTTGGATCTTTAGTGAAGATAAACTTCGAAAAAAACTCGACTACATGCCAAATTGAAATGTGGAAGCGCCTTGCTTAGCCGCGACACTGATCTTTTGCGACGAGCTTTGCGCAGGAGCAACGCTTTTGTTTGCGATGAGCTTTGCGCAGGAGCAGCGCTTTTCTTTGCGACGAGCTTTGCGCAGGAGCAACGCTTTTCTTTGCGACGAGCTTTGCGCAGGAGCAACGCTTTTCTTTGCGACGAGCTTTGCGCAGGAGCAGAAAATTGGCATTTGACCTCGGGCGGCTAGGCGCCACAAGACCCAAATTAAAATGTAAAAGCGCTAGGAATACTTATGTCCTAGCGTTTTTATTAATTTTGCGGGTAAAAAGCCTTTCTAAGCTACTAATGGAAGAAATCTTCTGTTTCTAGTAAGTGTTTATACTTTTCATTTGTACTCGCAAATTCATGAAGTTTTTCACCGTAACTCTCAATCCACTTTTTAATAACCATCTCTGTTACTGCGGCTCCTTTATATTCGTACCCAGCACGGGCATAAGACGATTCGAAGTCCGACCAAAGCAGTTCTATCCATGTACGTGCTTTTGCTGCAGACAATTGATCATTTTTTTCGAGCAATTGATAGGTTAATGCATCTATTTTTGTTTGCATATTATTTTCCTTCCTTTAGTGGCTCTAGTAATGAAATAGGCAATGCTTCTTCATACTTATCGCCACCTAATCGATATCCCCATGCAAATCGACCTTTTAAATACTCCACTTGAAAGAAAACACCTGGATCACTTGTAATTCGGTATAATTCACCTGGGTTAATCGACGATGGGTCTATTAAAAAACTTTGAGCCATTGTTGCTTTTCTTTCATAGACAGCATACTCATTTACAATGCCCAATTGCTCTGCTTTTCGACTTTTCTCTTTTAAATTGGCAATTTCCGTTCTTAGTTCTTGTTCCGTCATGTCACTATACTTTTTTTCACTCATCTTGTTGTTCTAGCTCCTTTTTCTCTATATATAGATCAATATGTTCAGCAGGGAAACCTTTTTGATATAACGCTTGTTTAACACGTCTTCTCAAATCGTAGCTACTATATTTTGAAGCATATTTTCTCCAGATTTTATCGCCTTGTCCTTCTATGATTTCAAGCCATTCTTCTTCATTTTTTTCGAGTTCAAAGGAGTCTATTGCTTGGGAAATAATTGTAAAATTATATCCTTTTCTTTGCAATACATCCTGTACTTTTTGTTTTATTTGTCTCGGTGTTTTCGAATCGTTCTGATTAATGATTTTCTCCGTTAACGTACGTGCGATTGAAAGTTGTTCTTCTTCCGAATACGTTTTTAATACTTCTTCTTGAAGTTCTTTTTCAATCCCTTTCTTCTTTAACTCTTGCTTGATAGCAGCTGGACCTTTTTTACTATTTTTCTTTTGAGTAGCTACTAATGCTTTGGTAAAGCTTTCATCATTTAAGAAACCATGCTCATACAGTTTGCGGACAGCCTCCAATATGACCGCTTCACCAAATTCACTTTGTAGTAGCTTTTGTTTTACTTCATGCTCACTTCGCATGCGGTAACTCAAAAAGTTAATCGCTTTATTATAAGCCTTTCTTACTTCATCATCAAAAACGATTTCGTCAATTGTAAAGTCTTCAATTACTCTTCCTTTTGTCAGTTGATACTTGATTAAAACTGCTTCGTCCACACTAAACGCATACTTTTCATCTAAGTATAAATTATACCGTTCATTATTGTTTTTTTGACGACCTATTTTTGTAATAACCGGCATAAGTATATCTCTCCATTCATCTTTCTACTATTATAACGTATAAATTTCATAGGTGATAAGCGATTCGCATGCTAAGATGTTTGAAAGAGGAGGTTGGAATAATATGAAAATTGCAATTACTGGTGGTACTGGTTTTGTTGGAAGTGAAGTGACGAAGCTCTTAATCGAAGGAGGGCATGAGGTATTTGTTTTATCTCGTACCCTTAATAAACAAACAAATAGTATTACTTATATAAAATGGTTAACAAAAGATGCTACTCCTGAAAATGGATTAAAAGGAATCGATGCTTTTATCAATCTTGCTGGCGAATCCATAAATAATGGTAGATGGACAGCCGCACAAAAAAATAAAATTTACAACAGTCGTATGCAAGCAACAGATGAAGTACTTCGTATTATTAAAGCTTTAAAACAAAAGCCAAAAGTTCTTATAAATGCAAGTGCAATCGGTATTTATCCAGCCTCAAACGAAAAAATATATACCGAGCTATCTCCTGAAATCGGGACTGACTTTTTAGCAAAAACCGTCCATGATTGGGAACAAAAAGCGAAACTTGCTGAACAATTAGGTGTTCGTGTAGCTTACGGCAGATTCGGCATCATACTTGGAGAAAGTGAGGGCGCACTTCCACTTATGGCTCTTCCTTATAAGATGTTCGTCGGAGGATCAATTGGATCTGGAGAAAACTGGATGTCATGGGTGCATGTAAAAGACGTTGCAAACGCACTTCTTTTTGCAATCAAACATGAGATTCATGGTCCATTCAATGTAACAGCTCCTGAGGCAAAAATTATGATGGAGTTTGGAAAAATATTAGCCACTGTTTTAAAGCGACCACACTACTTCGCTGTTCCTACATTTCTTTTAAAAATTGCTCTTGGTGAAAAAAGTCAGTTAGTCATTGAAGGTCAACAAGTTATTCCAGAAGTATTATTAAAAAATGGATTTACATTTGAATTTCCTCATTTACTAAATGCTTTAACTAATATTTATTCGTGAATAAATAAAATCCTCTAGCGCAATCTACCCGTAAAAGGAGGTTGTGTTTTACATGTGGAAATATCATGTGTTCGGGATCGTTATTGCAGCTTTTGTATTGAGTATCGGATTTGTTTACCAACCATTTTCTGCACAAGCGCAAGAAATTCATTGGGGATTAAAAAAAGCGACTAAGGAAATTCCTGCGGAAGCTGGTGCAGAGTTAGATGCAATGCTTGAAAAACATGGCGCTATTTATAAAGGTTCCCCAGATGAAAAAATCATTTACTTCACTTTCGATAATGGGTATGAGAACGGCCATACAGAAAGTATTTTAGATACACTAAAAAAAGAAAAGATTAAAGCCACCTTCTTTTTAACGGGACATTATTTAGAAAGCGCTACCCCTCTCGTTGAACGAATGATTAAGGATGGGCATCAAATTGGAAATCACTCTTACGGACATCCTAACTTAGCTCGGCTTTCGAAAGAAGGCATTCAAAAAGAACTAATCCAGTTTGACAAGAAGCTAAGTGAACTGACCTCACTAGACAGAACTACTGTTACGCGCCCACCAGAAGGAATTTTTAACGAAAAAGTGTTAGAAGCGGCAAACGAAATTGGCTATCAGCATATTTTTTGGTCGGTCGCTTTTATTGACTGGCATAGAGACCAGAAAAAAGGTGGCAAATATGCATATGATCAGTTAATGTCTCAAATTCACCCTGGTGCAATTATTTTGATGCATACTGTTTCTCCGGATAATGCAGAAGGGCTTCCGATGTTCATCAAGGACGCAAGAAAAATGGGGTATACATTCGGAACATTGGATGAGCTCAACATGAATAATCAGGAAATTCCGCTATCTTTTCTTCCTAAGTAATCTCCTTTATAATAAGAGGAAGATTATAAGGCAAAACTCATTCGGCGAGTGATTTTTCCACTGAATGTTAGTGAAGCCAATCGGACTTTTACTTCCAGTATATCAACACTAAAAATTTTAGTGTTGATATTACTGCAGGTTAAAGCGGGATAAGGACGTGAAGCAATGAAAGAACAAGCAGTTATTCAAGTAGGACAGGAATTTCCTCTAACGATAAAAAGGCTCGGGATAAATGGTGAAGGTGTTGGTTTCTTTAAACGAAATGTGGTTTTCGTAAAAGGTGCACTTCCCGGCGAAGTAATTACAGCTCAAGTAACGGAAGCAAAGCCAAAATATGCGGAAGCGACAATTAAAAAAATCCGTCAAGCTTCTCCAGACCGAGTGACTCCCCCATGCCTTATATATGAAGCATGCGGAGGCTGCCAGCTGCAACATATGACATACGATAGACAACTTATCGAAAAAAGAGATTTAGTCATCCAAGCACTAGAGCGCTACGTGAAAGATTTAGCCACAGAAATTGAAGTGAAACAAACAATAGGAATGGAAGATCCATGGAACTACCGCAATAAAAGTCAGTTCCAAGTAAGACAACTTGGCAATAAAGTCATTGCAGGACTTTATGCAGAAAGCTCCAACAAACTAATCGATATTAATAAATGTATTGTTCAACATCCAGTAACAACGCATATTACAAACGAAATTAAAGGTTTTTTACAAAAACTGAATATCCCTATTTATGACGAAAAAAATCCTCAAGGAATTGTTCGTACAATTGTCGTACGTACTGGTATGAAAACTGGCCAAATTCAAGTAACACTTGTTACAACGAAAAAGAAAATGCCAAACAAGGAAGAACTTGTTCAACTTATTCGAGCAATCGACCCTAATATTGTGTCCATTAGCCAAAATATAAATGCAGAAAAAACATCACTTGTTTTTGGTGAAACAACTTTTAATCTATTCGGGAAAGAAACAATCCATGAAAAACTTGGAGAACTTGCCTTTGACTTGTCTGCACGTGCATTCTTCCAGTTAAATCCAGAACAAACCGAGCATTTATATAACGAAATCGAAAAAGCAGCAGCTTTAACTGGTAAAGAAACTGTAGTTGACGCATACTGTGGGGTTGGAACGATCGGACTTTGGCTTGCTAAAAACGCCAAAGAAGTTCGAGGAATGGATATTGTGGAAGAATCTATTCAAGACGCTAAAAGGAATGCAAAACGAAATGGTTTTAGCAATACGAAATATGTACATGGTACAGCTAAACAATGGCTTGGAAAATGGAAAGACGAAGGCTTCGTTCCAGATGTCCTTACAGTAGATCCGCCACGAGCTGGTCTTGATGACGAATTACTAAAAACAATTTTAGACATTAAACCAAAACGTTTCGTTTACACTTCCTGTAACCCATCTACACTTGCAAAAGATTTACAGCAGCTGATTAAAGTTTATAACATAAAATATATTCAACCAGTTGATATGTTCCCGCAAACTTCGCATGTGGAAGCTGTTACGTTGTTAGAATTGAAGTAGTAATAGTACACCCGTACAGTGATATCTGCTAGCAAATCTTGTCTCAATAGTTCACTTGGTGTTGAATGATTTTAAGCTAATTACTCATCCTATAGAAAAGGAGACGAGATTAATTATGCTAAAAACATTTATGGCAGTTGGAATTTTTATTACAGTCAATACAGCACTAATATTTATTCCAACTGTTGTTCCTGCACTACAAGAAACTCCAGCCTACGCTAAGTGGGGACAGCTCGCAATAGAAGAGGCACAATCCAAATATCCCAGTGCGAATATTATTGATTACTTGCATGAAGGAAGCGAATCCAAACACGATTCAACCATTGAAAAGTTTAAGCTATGGTTAAAAGATGATGACCACGAATTCGGCGTTTTTGTGAGAATCGAGTATAGTACCATAACTGAAAAAGTAGTTAATATTGAACTGCAAGAAAATATTAGATAAACCATCGACATCTAATAGATTCACTCATATAAAGGTTAGCCAAGAAATTTGGTTAACCTTTTTTGTTCTCTTCCTTGCAGCTGAGCTTGCTGTTATAGGTTAACTATTCCGCAGTACTCGCATTAGAAACAAAAAAAAAAAGGAAATAGGACTAATATTTCAACATATGAAGGAACCGGAACGTCACAATCCAGGGATAATGCGTCGTAAGAAGTGTCCGCTAGGATTTCCACTGCAGGGCGCGGGGTGAGCGATAAGCCATCACCACAGCTCTCGCGTACGTTGTGATGGCTCATCTGTCTCAAACAGAGGAACGAAGGCTAAGTGCACCACATCGTGTGGCAACGCCTTCGTGACCAACATCCTGTTGGCCTCCGCTGGAGTCGCCGCTTTCCGCTTCAATCAATAGATATTTCTTGCTAATTTGGCGTCTGCTGATATCAGGGATTTAAATTTACTAGGTACAGTATGTAAATATTTATTAAGCCAAATTAGAAAATGCTGTCTTCAATTAAGTGGAGTATTTAAGATAAAGTACGTTTCATTCAACCATTTATTAGAACAACACCTCTTATTCAACGTCGCCTCACTTCAAGTGGACTTGCTATTTTAAGATTTGGTTGCTTTCCGAATAGAACTGGTTGTTTTCAATAATTGATTCTCTTAGTCATTTACTTGGATACCTATAAATAGAAATATAAGACCGTATAGGGATAAAGCACATCAAAACATCAGTTAAATTGGTTTAGTCTCGTTCAGCATTCAATTTGTCTCTATTGAGATGTGCTTTGACGAGTTAACAGCATGTTCTTTCTCATTCGACCATTTATTGGGGTTTTATTCAAGAAGAATGAATTTAGAGTAGCGATGCTGATTATCTAGCAGATTTTATGGATTGGAGCGAAAGGGCGGCGACTCCAGCCGGATGAGTGAGACAGATGAAACATCGCAGGCGAACGCGCAGCGTCGGCGATGGTTCATCGCTCACCCGGCGGAAAGCGTCCGCCCTGTAGCGGAAATCCTAGCGGTAACTTCTTTACGACGCAGTTTCTCTAATAAGCGCAGCTTTATGTACCATAGGGTTTGTCCGAGATGGTTGACCTTTTTTGTTTTTGCTTTATAAATAGCAATACATTATGTTACTATATGATCATAATTACAAAGTATTTAAAAAACCTTATAAGGAATGGTGGCTAAACAATGGCTAGCGAAAACAATACAAAAGTTACAATTGAAACAACAGTTAATGCACCAGTAGAAAAAGTGTGGGAATATTGGACGGAGCCGAATCATTTAACAAAATGGAACAGTGCTTCAGACGATTGGCACACGCCATTTGCCGAAAATGATTTGCGAGCTGGCGGTAAATTTCTTTCGAGAATGGAAGCAAAAGACGGAAGTTTTGGGTTTGATTTTGGTGGCGTATATGATGAAGTAAAACTACATGAGTTCATCTCTTATACATTAGGTGACGGAAGAAAAGTTGAAACAACTTTTATCAATCAAGAAAATGACACGAAGATCATACAAGTATTTGATCCAGAAACAGAGAATCCAATCGAAATGCAACAACAAGGTTGGCAGGCAATTTTAAATAATTTTAAAAAGTATTCAGAGCAACAATAAATACAAGGACAGTCAAGACACTTACCGTCTTGACTGCCTTTTTTCAATATATCCATGGGACTTAGCTTTTAATAAATCCACAAGTTTAAAGGAATTTAAGTTTTTTTATATAAAAAAGGGTAAAGACTAAGTAGAGAGCATTTGAGGAGGAGATTTTTTGAAGGCTGTAACATTCCAAGGAGATAAAGATAGGCAATTATCCAGGTGGACAAGCCGAATTTTTACGAGTTCCATATGGGAACTTCATGCCTTTTGTTATTCCCGAATCCTGTGAATTAGAAGATGAGTCATTGCTATTTATATCAGACGTCCTTCCTACCGCAAATTGGAGCATAGAAAATTCAGGTATACAACCTGGCGATACAGTGGCAGTACTTTTTGAGGATTTCGATGATATGGGAGGTCATATTAAAGAATTCACAAATGGCGGTGTTGATGTAGTCATCGATTGTGTAGGGATGGATGGAAAAATGAATTTCATGGAAAAGGTTGAGCAAAAACTGAAGCTTCAAGGCGGAACATTAAGTGCCATTGATATTGGCTTAATTGCTGTTCGAAAGTTTGGGACGATCCAATTAACTGGTGTTTACGGTTCACTGTATAATATGTTCCCTCTTGGAAATATTTTCGAACGGAATGTAACACTGAAGATGGGACAAGCTCCAGTCATACACTACATGGCCATGTTATATGACATGAACACTAAAGGAGAGTTTGATCCAAAAGAAATTATTACACATAGCATTCCTTTAGATAAAGCAAGTGAAGCCTATCGCATGTTCCACGACCATGAGGAAGAAAGTATTAAACTCGTCTTAAAACCGTAACAAGAACTCTTTATCTAAAAAACAGAAAAACGTTGGATACCAGATTCTTATTAATTTCTAAATAACATATGAATCTGGCATTCAACGTTAAATTCATTCATTGTTAATTGCTTTGGCAGTGTTACTAAATAATCCAATTATTAATGTTAATCCCGCTACTATTGCCGGAATTCCATAAGTATTTATTTTCATCAACCAAAATGGAAAAGGCACTGAATAATTATTAGGGTCTTGTGCTATGTTTTGTACGAATGTAATAGTAATGGGAAGATAAATAGAAATGATTAAAAATGGTATAGTTACACAAACGATTAACGACCAGTTCCATTTAACTGACCATTTTTTAATAAAAAGTAAAGAAAGATAAATCCCTAATATAAAACTAGCAATAAATTGGAACCAAATAATAGGGAGCATTTTGAATGTAGTTGCCACATGATTTTTCACCTGAAGCTCGAGCTTGTAACTAATAATCAATAAAACAATTAACCCAACAGTCCATAATAACTTCCAAACATACGGAGACCAATTTTTACGCACGATACATCCTCCTTTCCCTATAATTTCATTACAATTACTATATACATATTTAGATACATTTGCGCCCTGATTTAACTTTCAGATTAATACAAAAAACACTACGAATCGACATCTCCTTTTAAAAGAAACGAATCTGTAGTGCTTTATTAATTTTAATACAATGTAGTTTCATCCAGCTTTCGATTCTTTTCCGGATTAGAAAAAAAGAGGATACACGCTAACGTTCCTAGGAGAACCGCAACTAATACTAAAAAGCTAACTCCCTCAAATAATTGGATAAAAAGACCTCCCAAAAATGGACCAGAAAGGCTTCCAATACTAAAAGCAATTCCACACATCAAATTACCAGTTGGGAGAAGTGCCTTTGGCGTTAGATCAGCCATATAAGAAATTCCAAGTGAAAATGTGGATCCAACAAACATACCTGCAATGAAAAATAGTGTACCTATCGTTAAAGAGGAAGTTTCGAAAAAGCTTGCTATTCCAAAAGTTAAAGCCCCAAGACCTATCATAATGATTAGTACTTTTCGTCTCCCTATTTTGTCGCTTAATACACCAAGAGGTAATTGTGAGACAACCCCTCCTATTGAAAAGGCTGCCAGTATGTATGATAAACTAGTTACTTCTATAGAATTACGTAGTGCATACACCGGGTAAATGGCATTAAGCGATGATTCTAAAAAACCATAGCTAAATGGCGGTATAAATGCAACCCATGCAATTGCAAAAGCTGCTCCAAAACGCTTCCATGTCCCTTCTCCGTGAGCAGGATTACCTTTAACTATCTCTGGTTTTTCATTTTTCACGAAGAAAATCAGTACCCAAGCACATAAACAAAGAATGCTTGAAATAATAAACGGCAGTCCTTCAAAAATCTCTACCAATTGAACAAGCAAGGGACCTACAGCGAATCCCACCCCAAAAGAAAGTCCATAAATAGCAATATTACGTCCTAATCGATGCTGAGGAGAAAAACTCGTAATCCATGTTTGAGTAGAAAAATGAAGTGCATTATCACCAATACCAATAAATAATCTCAAAACAAACCAAAAAGCCACGCTTTTCCATAAAGGAAAAAGTAATAAGGAAACAATGACGATTAAACCACCCACGATAATAATCGGCTTATAACCAAATTTACGCAGTGGCGGTTCTATAAAGGGAGAAATCAATAACGTTCCAATATAAAGACCTGTTGCACTTAACCCATTTATCATTGGGCTTACTCCGTCCTGCTCAAATATAACAGATATAAGTGGCAATAACATTCCTTGTGAAAATCCTGATATAGATACAATTGCCACAAGTATCCAAAATCTTTTTCTTTCGATTGCTGTAAATTGCTGCATACATTACCTCATTAATATATTTAAAATTATTCTAATGAGTAGTGTATCAGACAACAGGCATACTTCCTATTAAAAATTTGTAAAAACTCACTTCATTTACCCAACCATCTTATTTATTCGTCCAACTATAGTTCGTATTCTTACAACTAATATATATTCTTCCTATCATCACTTGAATTCAATTTTCAAATCAACAACAAAAGGCTCAGTCGATATCTGCATAAGATCTGACTGAGCCTTTTAAATATAACTATTATCCTCTTGAGTAATCATAACTGCATTTGCGGCGTTTTTGCCGGTGAAATGTCTGAATCCCCTCCTTCTACTGAATGAATGGTTTCGACTATTCACTACGCCCTCCTTTCTATGTATGGGTTGTAAAGATTATATCATATAAATTAATTATTGTAAATATTCAAAATTAATATTTTATAATAAAAGAACCTTCGAACTATCTTTTCTTTTCTTTTTGTTTTATTCTTATCATATAAAGTGAGGTGTTATTCTGTGGGTAACCAAATTTCAAATCCAGAACAACAAGTATCTTATTTAAAAGATCGACTGCAAATGTTTTTAGAAGTATTAGACAGTATTGAACCCGAATCAACTGACCTAGAAGATATCGACCGTCTAATTCAAATGATGGATGATTTAGAGTTGAAAATGGAACAGTTTAAAAATACAAAATTTGAGTAATTTGAAAGAAGCTTGGAAAGAAACATTTCCAAGCTTTTTTTAATTGATTTTCCGATCCATAAATCCAATGTTTCGGCTATTTTGGAGGAAATGATTGAAGCAATATTGTTGATTTCCGTTACAGGCGGACGCTTTCCGTGGGGTGAGCGATGAACCATCATCGCCGCTACGCGTACGTTGTGATGGTTCATCTGTCTCACTCATCCCACTGTAGTCGCCGCCTTCCACTACAATCAAGTAAATGGTTTCAAATCAATCATAAAGAAAAGTACAACTAAAAGACAAGGAAGTATATACTTTTTGAATGCATTAAATCACTGATATTTTAAACTATAGAAAAATGCAATGGATTGTACACAAGATAAGGTAGAAGGGATGCACCTGTTAGCTAGTAAGAATCTTTAGATAAGCAATTCTGCTAGTTTTCTTCTACTAGTAAAAGAGTATATGACCAAAAAATAGTTAGCAGCTATATGTATAGAGGAGCACTAGAGCACCCGAAATTGTATATTCGGGCCCGCACGATGCTGGTCAGGCAGTCGTAGCGAAATGTTCTTTTATTTTGCGACGAGCTTTGCGCAGGAGCACCGCGAAGTCGCGAACTTAGACTGTCCTCCTTTGAAGCTTTATCAGTTAGAAAGCATCTTTTCACTCATTAGCTAAAAAAATCTTAACCTTATTCGTATTGTTGAAGGAGGGCGACAGACAGACAAATGCAATAAGATTATCGAGAAAAGTGAGGCCGGTCGTGACGTCAGTCACGACCGGCTCTCTAAAAAAAACAAACGATAATGATATAGCAAGTAGCCTGTCCAAAGACCTCCGAAAATGATTCAAAACAGGTTTTGTACTTAGAGGGTGCTTGCACTTTTTTTATTGGAACGAGAAAATATGCTTAGAAGGGATTTCCTGTTTGCACGTATACTCTGCATAAAAATTCGGATACGGGGACCTTTAGTCCGTTTTTCCATTATTCCCCTCATTCACATACTTTTTATAATCGAAACCCAAATGAACTACTCTTTTTTTAATAGAAATATAATAGTATACTTAAAGTGTTTAGAACATTCATACATAAAAGGAGCGTTTACAATATGCAATTGGAGCAATTAGAAAAAAGTATTTATGATTTAATTACTGAAACCTCTACAAATCTACCAAAAGACGTACGACGCGCTATAAAAAAAGCAAAAGCAGCAGAAAATGCTGGTACACGAGCAGCAATGAGTTTAGATACTATTACGAATAATATTCAAATGGCAGATGACAATGTTTCACCTATTTGCCAAGATACTGGTTTACCAACATTCAAGATTAAAACACCAATTGGCGTAAACCAATTAGAAATAAAAGCAGCGATTAAACGAGCGATTGTAAGTGCTACAAAGGATGCAAAGCTTCGTCCTAACTCTGTAGATTCACTAACGGGGGAAAATAGTGGAGACAACCTTGGGGAAGGTGTCCCTGTTATCAAATTTGAACAATGGGAAGAAGACTATATTGAAATGAAGCTTATCTTAAAAGGTGGCGGCTGTGAAAACAAAAATATTCAATATAGCTTACCAACTGAGTTAGAAGGTTTAGGTCGTGCTGGCCGTGATTTAGACGGAATTCGTAAATGTATTTTACACTCTGTTTATCAAGCGCAAGGACAAGGTTGTTCTGCAGGCTTTATCGGAGTTGGTATTGGTGGAGATCGCTCTTCTGGATACGATCTTGCAAAAGAACAGTTATTCCGTCATGTCGAAGATAAGAATCCAAACCCAGACCTTGCAAGATTAGAAGCGTATATTGTAGAAAAAGCAAATACATTAGGGATCGGAACTATGGGATTCGGCGGAGAAGCAACTTTATTAGGTTGTAAAATTGGTGTTATGCACCGTATTCCGGCAAGTTTCTATGTATCTGTTGCATATAACTGTTGGGCATACCGCCGTATGGCGATTAATATCAATCCATCGACTGGAGAAATTATCGAGTGGCACTACCAAGACGGGGAAAAAATTGAATTTAAAGAAGAAACAACAGAAGAAGCACCTAAAAAAGTAGTGGAACTTCAAGCTCCAATTACAGAAGAACAAATCCGTGCACTTCAAGTTGGAGACGTAGTGTCTATTACTGGTCGTATGTATACTGGTCGCGATGCAATTCACCATCATTTAATGAGTCATGATGCACCTGTTGACTTAGATGGGCAAATTATTTATCACTGTGGTCCCGTTATGCAAAAAGATGAAGAAGGTAACTGGCATGTACGTGCAGCTGGTCCAACAACGTCTATTCGTGAAGAGCCATACCAAGGCGATATTATGAAAAAGTTCGGTATCCGTGCCGTTATAGGTAAAGGCGGAATGGGACCGAAAACACTTGCTGCCTTAGCAGACCATGGTGGAGTTTACTTGAATGCGATCGGTGGTGCAGCGCAGTATTATGCGGACTGTATTAAAGGTGTCGAAGGTGTCGATTTAATGGAGTTTGGTATTCCAGAAGCAATGTGGCATTTACGTGTAGAAAACTTTACTGCCGTAGTAACAATGGACTCACATGGAAACAGCCTACATGCAGATGTAGATAAATCTTCATTAGAAAAATTAGCGAACTATAAAGAGCGCGTTTACAATTAATCGAATTAATTGACGTATTACCCTTCTTACATTATAATAATTATAAATTAGTAACGATTACAAAATGGATTTCTACCTAGAAATCCATTTTTGCTATTTTATACGCTGAAATAAGAGTGAAATTCATTATCAAGGAGGGTATTAATTTGTCAACAGTTCAAGAATTTTTGCCAAGGAAATCGCGTATTAAAACTATATTGCCTCACGCTGAATTGATAGCTGCACTGTTTTCAGGGATGCTTATATTAATTGCCTGGTCAGCTACAAATGAAACATTTTCGATTTCCCTATATATACTGGCTTTTATAATCGGTGGATTCGCTAAAGCAAAAGAGGGTATTGAAGCGACGATACAAGATAGGGAACTAAACGTCGAAATGCTGATGATTTTAGCCGCCCTTGGTTCCTCCATTATTGGATATTGGACCGAGGGAGCTATTTTAATATTCATCTTCGCAGTAAGTGGTGCGTTAGAAACCTATACAATGAATAAAAGTAATAAAGAAATTTCTTCGTTAATGGAGCTTCAACCCGAAGAGGCTTGGAAACTTAACAGTGATGGCACGACCAATCGAATTTCAATTAGTGAGCTTAAATTAGGAGATCAACTAGTTGTAAAACCTGGAGAACGAGTTCCTGCTGACGGAATCGTTGTGAGTGGAGCAACATCCATTGATGAAGCAGCAATTAGTGGTGAATCGTTCCCCGTATCAAAGCAAGCGAAAGATGAATTATTTGCCGGTACAGTTAATATTAGTGGAGCCATTACAATGGAAATGACAAAAACAAACGAGGATTCTCTTTTTCAAAAAATTATTCAATTGGTTCAGTCTGCACAGGAAGAGAAGTCACCTGCTCAGCAATTTATTGAGAAGTTCGAAGGTACGTACGTTAAAGTGGTGCTCATTGCTGTAGGTTTCATGCTCTTTCTCCCTCACTTTTTACTAGATTGGAATTGGAACACTACTTTTTATCGTGCAATGGTTTTATTAGTTGTGGCATCGCCTTGTGCACTGGTTGCATCAATCATGCCAGCAACACTTGCGGCTATTTCAAATGGAGCAAAAAGTGGTATTTTGTTTAAAGGTGGCGTTCACTTAGAGAACGTCAGTGAGATGAAAGCTATCGCACTAGATAAAACCGGTACATTAACACAAGGAAAACCAGTCGTTACTGATTTCTTTGTTCGCGAAGGTTTAGATTTTCACGCTACATTAACTACCTTAGCAATGATAGAAAATCAGTCCACTCATCCTTTAGCGCAAGCTATTACAGCCTATGCAAAAACGAATGGTATTGGCCAGCTCCCTTCTCTTCCTATACAGGATAAACCTGGATTCGGCTTACAGGCAACCATAAACGGGGAAAGGATTACCGTTGGAAAACCCGACTTTGTAAATAAAGAAGATGCACTTACATTCCATCATGGCATTGCAGAAAAATTAGCTGCAGAAGGAAAAACAGTTATCTTTATGCGCGATGAAAAAGGAATTGCAGCAGCGGCCGCATTAAAAGATACCGTACGAGAGGAAGCAAAAGAAGCGATTAAGCTTCTCCATTCATTAGGTATTAAAACGGTTATGCTTACAGGAGATAACGAAACTACAGCAAAGGTAATTGCCAAAGAGGCTGGCATCGATCAGTATTTTGCGGAATGTCTCCCAGAAACAAAAGTAGAACATATGAAAGCATTATTGAAAGAGTACAAATTCGTAGGAATGGTTGGAGATGGTATTAACGATGCACCTGCTCTTGCAACAGCAACGACCGGATTTGCAATGGGTGAAGGAACAGATGTAGCGCTAGAAACAGCGGATATTGTACTAATGAAAAATGACTTATCAAAAATTGCATATGCGGTAAGTATGTCACGTAAAATGCAACGAATCGTTAAACAAAATATCGTATTTTCTATTTCCGTAATTGCAGTTTTGATCATTTCGAATTTCTTACAAGTAGTAGATTTACCTTTAGGAGTTATTGGTCACGAAGGAAGTACGATCTTAGTAATTTTAAATGGTTTAAGAATGTTAAAAAGAAATTAAAAAAGCAGAGGGATTAGATGTTTCCCTCTGCTTTTTCTATTGCTATTTTACGTTCTTGTGTGACAGCATTTACTTGACCGCCAACTAATAGCACAATACCGGAGATGTACAACCATAACATAAGTACGATTATCCCTCCAATACTGCCATATGTGGAGGAGTAGTTTCCAAAATTGCTAACATAGTAAGAGAAACCTATAGACACAATTATCCAACCTACTGTTGCAAACGCTGCTCCTGGAAATACACTACGTAAAAATAGTTTTTGATTTGGTACAATCCAAAACAATGCAGTTAATACAATGAGCATAATGAGAGGAGTAATCGTCCACCTTAAATTATTCCAAAGTTTCACAAATCCATCTTCAAAGCCGAAATAAGAAAATAAGATTGTACCAATCTGTTGACCAAACACGGGTAAAACAAGCATTACGACAAACAATACTATCATGACTAGTGTGAAGATAACCGACAAACCTCGTACGATAAAAAATGGTCGAGTTTCGTCCAGATTGTACGATCTATTTAATGATTTTACAATTGCATTCATCCCATTAGAAGCTGACCAAATGGTGCCGATAATCCCGAAGGACAGCAACCCACCGTTTCGAGTCGTTAAAATGTCTATAATAGTATCTTCGAGAAGAATATACACATCCGTTGGAGCATAATTTTCTAGGAAGCGAAATACTTGTGCTTCATCCAAATTTAAATAAGGTAATAACGTAACTATAAAAATAAGTAAAGGAAATATTGATAGCAAGAAAAAGTAAGCAAGTTGAGCCGCTAGTCCCGTTATATCCGTTTTTTGGATATGTAAGATTAAATGTTTAAAATATCCTCCCCATGTCGTTAAATCCTGGGGCTCTTCTATCTTTTTTTCATTCTTTTTAATATGAAGAAACTTTAATTTACTAAACCAATTAGTGGAGGATGAAGACTGCTCTTCATCAACATGCTTGTGTTCCTGTTTATGTTTCACTTCATCCTCTCCTTGAATTTATAATTTTTATTTACTGTTTGACAATATGCTCTTCCGATTCAGGGACAACAATCGATTTGTATTCCTCTTTAGATTGTACAAATGCTTCTTTCGTATCTGTTAGAAGTGTTTTGACTTGTGGAGTCATTTCTTTTACTTCATTTACTTTTTGCGATATGTAAGTCGCATCAGAATTAATTTGCTCGTAAAATGACTTCCATTTCATTAATTGATCTTCGATAGTTGTTTTCAGTTCCTGTCTATTTGTACTGTAATATTTTATTTGACGTCCAATACTATTCGATTTTTGGACAACTGCATTTCTTGTCTTATTATCCAACATGGTTAATGCGCCACCAATAAGAGCACCGTATACTACGCCTTTAACAAATTTGCTTTCACTCATCTAATAACCTCCGTGTATAGCTTAATATATATTAATTATACCCTCGACTCATAGGAATAAAACAAAGTATTTTTTTAATTAAATTTTGAAAATTCTATTGACTCTATCTCTTGATTTATAGATTATTATTATGAAGGGGAAAATGCTATGAAATGAATTTAGTATTTGACAATAGATACGCCTCGTGAAATGATTAGATTCTAATGTATGAAAGGTAGGTACTAAGAATGAATTTATCAGAACCATCTGTTGAAAATGTTACGTATATGATTGAGACAATAAAGGAAAAACTTCGCATGGTAAACGTAGATGCGATGAAATCAGAAGATTTTAATGCAACCCAATACGAGGATCTAGTATATCTATACGAAATGGTGAAAAAAAGAGATACCTTTAGTCCAAGTGAAATGCAAGCAATTGTATCTGAGTTAGGAAGTCTACGTAAATAAAAAATTCCTTCCCAATAATAATGTTGGGAAGGAATTTTTCTATTATAACCGGATAGAAACCATTATGACCGGTTCAATATTATTTATTTAATTCAACTGCTATTTGAGCTCCAACTCGTGCATTGTTATACACAAGCTCAATGTTCGATTCTAATGATTTACCTTCTGTTAACTCCTTTACTTTTCCAAGTAAGAAAGGCGTCACATCTTTACCTTTAATGCCGTTTTCATCTGCTTCTTTTAAAGCAGTATGAATGATGTCATTGATATAAGCTTCATCTAATGAGAATTCTGTTGGAATTGGATTTGCAATAATAGCTCCTCCGTTTAATCCTAACTCCCACTTTGTTTTAAGCATATCAGCCACTTCTTTCGGCTCGTCTAAACGGAAGTTAGCAGCAAATTGGCTTGTTGCTGTATAGAACGCTGGGAATGCATCTGTTCCGTAACCAACAACTGGCACACCTTTTGTTTCCAAATACTCTAAAGTTAAACCGATATCCAAGATAGATTTTGCGCCAGCACATACAACTGCTACATTTGTAGAAGCAAGTTCTTCTAAATCAGCTGAAATATCCATAGTCGTTTCAGCACCTCTATGCACCCCACCAATACCACCAGTTACGAACATTTTAATGCCTGCAAGTTCAGCACAAATCATAGTTGTTGCAACTGTTGTAGCGCCAATTTCCTTAGAAGATACTACATATGCAAGATCTCTTCTTGATGTTTTTCTTACATTTTTACTTGTAGCAAGCGTTTCAAGATCTTCATTTGATAGACCGATTTTAATCTCGCCATCCATAATGGCAATTGTTGCTGGAACTGCTCCGTTATCACGAATAATTTGTTCCACTTTTTTAGCCATTTCTACGTTTTGTGGATACGGCATACCATGTGAAATGATTGTTGATTCTAAAGCTACGATTGGTTGTCCTGCTGCCATTCCTTGTTCTACTTCTTGTGAGTACGCTAAATATTGTTTCATAATTTATATTCCTCCAATTCATTATTTAAACCGATTTTTGTAAGTTCTGTCCGGACCGTTTCAGGAGACTGAAGTGTCTTACTCGCATTGATCATCCCAGTTTGTACTGCTTGACTTACCTCGGCGCCTTCTAGCCAAGCATGTAACGTTCCTGAAACAAATGCGTCCCCTGCTCCTGTTACATCTACTATATCTTCTGCAGGTATTGCTGGTGCTATCGTTGTTTCAATATGTTGTCCTGCATACACTACACCTTTACTACCATTAGTTACAATTACTTGTTTTATTCCTTTTGCTATAAATAATTCGGCAGCTTTTTTCCATGATGACTCATCTTCAATGGTCATTTGGAAATATGTTTCCGCTTCATCTTTGTTCGTTATTAACCATTCTATACCTTCTAGAGATTCCGGCATTCTATTCATTTTAGGGGAAGAAACCGGAATAATTGCGAGTGGTATTTTATGCCCTAATGAAATAGTTTGTACATATTCAATTACGTCTTTTGGACAATTCATATCAATGATTAGCAGTTGAGCATTCGTTAAATGTGTTTCTTGTTTCTTCAAATATTCCACTGAAAATTGATCATAAATATCCATGTTTGCTAATGCAAACAACATTTCTCCATTAGTGTCTAATATGGCAGAGTATGTCCCTGTTTGATAATTTGATAATTTTTCAACTGAAAACATATTCATCCAAGGGCTTGAAGCTTTTTCTATGGATTCATATTCCATATCATTACCTACTACGGTAAGAATACGTACACTATGACCTAGTCTACCTAAGTTTTCTGCAATATTCCTGGATACTCCCCCAATGCTTTGTAAGCTTGTCGTTGGATTGGATGTACCCATTTGTAGCTCGTTTTTTACAATATACTTTCTATCAACGTTTGCTCCACCAATACAAATAATTTCTTTATTTTCGGGTAAAATATAGGCTCTACCAATAATCTTACCGCTTTTAATAAGCTGAGAAATAATATTTGCAACAGCCGGTCTAGACATTTGTAATTCATTTGCAATCTCTTGCTGAGAAGCGTACGGATTTTTGCTAAGATACTTCAAAATTTTAACTTCTTTCGATTCCAATTAATATCCTCCTTTCTTGAGAGAATCAAATTCGCCTTGGCGTATTTGCGTCCAGACTAGGTAAGGAAGTTAGCCTAAGAACGTCGCATCCTTGCGACAACGGCTAACTGACCTGCATCACGCAGCCCTGAGCTTGATCGATAAAATTACCTTTAAAAGTCTGTGACATCCGCCGGAGGCTTGGGCCAACAGGATGTTGGTCACTCAGGCGTTGCCGCAGGACGCGGCGATCTTAGCCAGAGTTCCACGATTATTCAGTTGGTGTTTTGTCCAACTGAATATAGTTGAACTTTTGTTTTAATTATAAACTTTTGTTTCAAAAAGTCAAAAGAAAAACTGACAACAAAAATTAGTTGTCAGTTATTAGTATTACTGTGGAGAGTCATTTAATGTACCATCTTCTAATACACGAGGTTGGATAAGTACTTCAACTCTTCTGTTTTGTGCACGTCCTCCAGCGGTATCATTGGAGGCTACCGGTCTAAATTCCCCATATCCTTTTGCACTAAAATAAAGAGGATTAATCGTATTATTTTCTACTAAGATTTTCAAAAAGTTAACGGAACGCATAACACTTAGCTCCCAATTAGATGAAAATTCATTACTTGAAATTGGGATATCATCAGTATGTCCAGTAATAACAACGTTTCTAGGCGGATCGAATACGAGAAGATCTGCTATATCTTCTGCAATTTGTCGATACTCCGGCTTCACTTCCGCATGTCCCATCTCAAACAATATATTATCTCGAATAGTAACGAGCAAACCTTCATTCGTTAACTTTGTTGCAAATTGCTTTTCTAATGCATTCACTGCAATGTATTCATCGACACTATCTTGAATACCTGCCAATGCTTGTTGGTCCTCTATATATGCAGAACTTTCATCTGCTTCATTTGTCTGATTTGGTGTCACTGGCATATCTAGGGGAGATGGATTTTCCATGAGGCCCGTCCCACCATCAAAAATTTGCGTAAATACTTGTGACATCTCCTCAAGCTTCTTTTGATCAACAGTACTCATCGAAAAAAGCACGATGAACAAAGCTAATAATAAGGTGAGAATATCTGCATATGGAATAAGCCAAGATTCATCCACATGCTCCTCCTCTTTTGTTCTTTTACGCTTCTTTGCCAAGGCCATCCTCCCCGCTTTCGCCTAAAATTTTCTTGCGGTCTGACATCGATATATAAGAAGCTAATTTTTGTTCAATAACACGTGGGGAATCTCCTTCCAATACGGAAAGAATTCCTTCTAGCATCATCGTTTTTTGACGAACTTCTTGTTTGGACTTCCGCTTTAATTTATTTGCAAACGGATGCCAAATTACATAACCTGTGAATATCCCCAACAACGTGGCTACGAATGCCGCTGAAATGGCATGACCTAGTTTTTCAATATCACTCATGTCTTTTAAAGCGGCGATTAGACCAATAACTGCTCCAAGTACTCCGAGTGTCGGTGCATATGTACCTGCTTGTGAGAATATGGAAGCTCCTCCTGCATGACGGTCTTCTAAAGCATCAATTTCTTCGGTTAATACGTCTCTAATATAATCCGCATTTTGACCATCAATGGCTAAGGTTAACCCATTCTTTAAAAAAGGATCTGTCACATCACCAGACTTACTTTCTAAAGCAAGTAATCCTTCTCTACGAGCTAAATCTGCCCAGCTAGAGAACATCTTAATAATTTCTGCATCTGATTCTAGTTTATTATCTCTAAAGAGTACTCCAAAAAGCTTTGGTACTCGTTTTAACTCACTAATCGGAAATGCAATAATAACTGCTGCAACTGTCCCAAAAATAATGATGAAAATTGCAGCTGGATTTAATAGTGCGTCCGGCGTAACTCCTTTGAAAAGCATCCCCACTAATAAGGAAACTATAGCAATTATAAGACCAAAAACTGTAGATTTATCCAATCTCGTAACCTCCACATTCTATTTCTTTACTTTATTTCGGCAATATTAAAGAAGTTTGAATATAAAACATACTTTTCTATAAGATAAATTCGACAATATTGAACAATTTTCTACTTTTTTAACTTCTATCCATATTGTCATATCATTCTAAAAACTGATACTATGAAATTAAGTATAGAAAGGGTGGATGAATTATGACTTTATTCGAAAAAAACCTAGAAAAATACGCTTCATTAGCAGTAGAAGTTGGGGTAAATATTCAACCAGGACAAAAGTTATACATTGCGGCATCTATTGATAGTGTCGAACTTGTCCGTTTAATCACTAAAAAAGCTTATGAAGTTGGGGCGGCACAAGTATTTGTAGACTTTTCAGATGATGAAATTACACGTTTACGTTATGAGCTAGCTCCAAAAGATTCTTTTGACTATTTCCCTTCATGGAAAGTACAAGAAAGAGAGCTTTTAGCTGAAGAAGGTGCTGCATTTATGAGCATCATTAGTCAAAGTCCTGATCTTCTAAAAGGAGTAGATACGGCTAAAATTGCTGCATTCCAAAAAGCTTCTGGGCAAGCTTTAAGTAAGTATCGTCAATATGTACAATCAGATAAAATCAGTTGGACAGTAATAGCATCCCCATCTAAAGCATGGGCAAATAAAGTATTCCCTGAATTAGCAGAAGAGGAACAAGTACCAGCACTATGGGAAGCTATTTTTAAAGCGGTTCGCGCAGATTTAGAAGATCCAGTCGCAGCTTGGAGAGAGCATGATTCTCTTTTACATGCAAAAGTAGATTATTTAAATAATAAAAACTATCAAAAACTACATTACACGGCTCCTGGAACAGATTTAGTAATCGAACTTCCAAAAGGACATCTATGGTGTGGTGCTAGTAGTGTAAACGAAAAAGGCGAAGATTTCATGGCAAATATGCCAACAGAAGAAGTATTTACAGTTCCCTTGAAAACAGGTGTAGAAGGTTATGTAGCAAGTAGTAAGCCGTTAAGCTATGGCGGAAATATTATTGACAATTTCACGATCACTTTCGAAAAAGGCCGGATCATAAAAGTAGAAGCAGAACAAGGGCAAAAAGTGTTGGAAAATCTTGTTGCTACTGACGAAGGCTCTCACTATCTAGGAGAAGTAGCGCTTGTACCACATGATTCACCAATTTCGAATTCAAATTTATTATTTTATAATACATTGTTCGATGAGAATGCTTCCAACCATCTGGCAATCGGAAGTGCATATGCTTTCTGCCTAGAAGGTGGAAAGAAAATGAGTCGTGAAGAACTTGCGGAAAATGGTTTAAATGAGAGTATTACGCATGTAGATTTTATGATTGGTTCAGATAAAATGAATATAGATGGCATTAAAGAAGATGGTACTACAGAACCTATATTCCGCGATGGAAACTGGGCATTTTAATATTATTTAGCTGAAGGCTTCGTTTCTAAATCTTTCTTCTTACTTTTTCAAGAAAGATAAGCTATAATAATAGTATCATAACTAGTGAGGTGTTTAATAATGGGCTTATTCACAGTTACAGTTCTTGGTTTTGCAGTATGTATAGGAATTTCCGGATATACAATCCTTCATTACTTCGCTAAAGGTATGAACTCAAAAGATGCAATCCAAGTAGATCCAAAACCTTCTAAATAATACAAACAACCGCATTTTATGCGGTTGTTTTTTTGTTTTCCAATATCGATATTCTTTTATTAAAACGTTCTATAATGAAATTAAGTTGGGTGGGGACATAGAACAATACGGTCGTATCTTAGAGGAAATAGTGAATCAATCTATCTTTGTGAGAAATCGATCGAACTCTCCAAATAATCAATCAACCTCCAATTTAATATATAGCAAATTCAAAACTCAGCTCGACTTTAGTAGCATCTTTGGACACTTCCACTATAAATGGAAATAATCTTGTCGGAAGTTATGTTCTAATTAGATGTCATTACGTCTCTTTTTCCTTTCATTTCGGTAACAATAGTGTTTCAAATTTATGACAAAATAGTACTTTTCATATATTTCAACATTAAAATATGATCTTAAATAACTAATTTCTATTGAAACATAAGTAAACTTCCAACATATAACATATGGCAATCCTCTATTTATCTATTATACTTACTAAGTATCTAGACTTCAGTGCATAGCCTTTCGGGGTCAAATGTGAAAAAGCTGCTCCTGCGAAAGCTCGTCGCAAACAAAATCGCTTGTGGTGGCTGAGGAACTGCCTCCTGGGCAAGCAGGATGCGGGTCATGTCTGCTTTGCCACAGGATGTAGCGCACTTTGCAGGCCTACCACCTCCCCATTTGTCTGTCGAAGGCCAGCAGGATGCAGGTCATGCAGTCGTTGCGAAATGTTCTTTTATTTTGTGACGAGCTTCGCGTAGGAGCAACACCATGTCGCGAATTTTGACAGTATTCTACTTGCATAGGAGCTTACACTTTTATTGTACGATTGAATTGGAGGAACAAAAATGTTTTCAAATGCACATATTGGAATAGATTTAGGAACAGCAAATACATTAGTTTATACAAAAAACAAAGGCTTACTTATAGATGAACCGACTGTTGTAGCAATTAATACAAAGACAAAAGAAATAGTAGCTTTCGGGGAAGAAGCCAAAAAAATGATAGGTAAAACACCTATATCAATCGAAGTAATAAGACCACTTCAAGATGGGGTTATTGCAGACTTCGATATTACAACTCAATTATTGAAACTATTAATGCAAAAAGCTAGCAAAAAATTAGGTACTGCACTTAGAAAACCGACTGTCATTGTTTGTACACCTTCCGGTGCAACATCTGTAGAGCGCAGAGCAATTCAAGATGCCGTCCGACAAAGTGGTGCAAAAGAAGTGCAACTCATGGAAGAACCTGTTGCTGCAGCAATTGGAGCTGGTCTTCCTGTGAATGAACCCGTTGCGAGTATGATTGTGGATATTGGTGGAGGTACGACCGAAGTTGGAATTATTTCGTTTGGTGGCGTAGTTGCTTCTAACACAGTAAAATCTGCAGGCAATAGAATGGATGAAGCCATTATTCATTTTATTCGAAAAGAATATAATGTCATCATTGGAGAACCAACTGCTGAAAATATAAAGAAAACAATTGGCCATGCATTAGTCCCACATACTGTAGAACAAATGGATGTACGCGGAAGAGATGTTGTAACCGGTTTGCCTAAAACAATCCATCTTTCTTCCACACAAATTCAAGGAGTTCTTAAAGAATCGCTTGAAATTATTTTAGAAGCGGTTCGAGCAACACTTGAAGTTATCCCACCTGAACTTTCTGGGGATATTGTAGATCATGGAGTAGTACTCACAGGTGGCGGTGCTCTATTAAAAGATATGAAAGAATGGCTTTCAAGTGTTATTGAAGTACCTGTTCATCTAGCACCTGAACCGTTACAATCAGTAGCAATTGGAACAGCAAAATCTTACTTCATGTCTGAACGTAAACAAAAAGCAGCTAAATAAATTTCAAACAAATAATAAGCAATCCCCTTAGATTTCGTATAAAATAAAAAGTAATATAAACTTTAGGGGGAACATTATGTCAAATTTAGATGAAATTTTATCTTTTAATAAGTCTTTTGTAGAAGAAAAGCAATACACGCCTTATTTAACTACAAAATTTCCAGACAAGCGAATTGTGATTTTAACATGCATGGATACTAGACTTACTGAAATGCTTCACAAATCAATGAACTTTAAAAATGGTGACGTAAAAATAGTGAAGAGTGCCGGTGCCGTTATTAATCATCCATTTGGTGGTATTATGCGAAGTTTGATTGTAGCCGTTTATGAACTTCAAGCAGATGAAATTTTTGTCATTGGACATCATGATTGCGGCATGAGTGCAATACAACCAGATAAAATAGTAGAAAAAATGATCGAAAGAGGTGTAGATTCGCGTACTTTCGATGTTTTAAAATACTCAGGTGTTAATATGGATAAATGGCTAGAAGGTTTTTCTGACGTAGAAGAAAGTGTTTTACATAGTGTGGATATGATTAGAAATCATCCGCTCATTCTACCAAGCATTCCTGTTCATGGTCTAATTATTGATCCAACGACTGGACGTTTAGACTTAGTTACAAATGGTCTTATCGACAAGAAATAGAGTATTTCCCGGGAAATCTACACATTAAAAAGCCAGTTGTTCAGTAATTGAACATCCGGCTTTTTAATTTCTTGTAAATACTCTTACCTTTTCAATATTCATCACTCAGTGAAGCGTACATATAATGGTCTTCCCACTTACCGTTAATAAATAAAAGTTTTCGAAGCAGCCCTTCTCGTAGAAATTCATTCTTTTCTAACACTTTAATAGAACCATAATTCCGTGGAGATACATAAGCCTCTATGCGATTTAAGTTGACATGCTCAAATCCAAAAGTTTTTACGATATGGGCTGCTTCTGATGCTATCCCTTTTCCAACAAATTGTTCATCAATAGAATAACCTATTAGTCCACTTGAAAAGGGCATTCTCTTTAGGCTATATAACGAGATATGGCCAATCATTCTATCCGTATTATGCTCGAATATGCCAAAACCAAATTCTCTTTTTTCTTGCATCAATAGCAAGGATTCTCTAATTTTCTCTCTTTGAACGGTAGTAGTGTAGTAGTCATCTCGGTGAAGCGGTTCATAGATGGACCAATAATATTTGTTTCGGCAAACCAGATCTGCTAAGCTTGGTGCATCTTTTATATTTAATGTCCGTAAATAACAAGTATCCCCTTCTAAGTAAATCAAGCTTTTTCACCCTTTTGCATTAGTAAATTGAATAAAATCGTTCACATCTTGAATGCAAAGGTCGATTCCTTTAATCCAAAACGCTTCTTTCGTAATATCTTCCCCTAAATGCTTCATCGCTAAATCTTCCACCGTCATCACTGCTGTATCTTGAAGTAGAGCAATGTATTTTTCTTCAAAGTTAGCACCTTCTTTAATAGCTTTCGCATAGATGCTTAGGGAAAATAGATACCCAAACGTATATGGGAAATTATAGAACGGTACGTCGGTAATATAAAAGTGTAATTTAGAAGCCCAGAAATGTGGATGAGTTGTTTCTAACGCATCGCCATACGCCTCTTTTTGGGCAGTTTCCATCAATTCATTTAATCTTGTTGCAGAGACAATTCCATTTTTACGTTCCTCATAGAATCTAGTTTCAAATAAATAGCGGGCATGAATATTCATAAAAAATGCTACACTACGTTGAATTTTATCTTCTAGAAGAGCAATTTTTTCTTCATCAGTTTTTGCTTCTTTTACTGCTGCATCCGCAACAATCATTTCGGCAAATGTTGACGCTGTCTCCGCTACGCCCATTGCATACTGACGATTCATCCAATGAACCGGTCTTAAAGCATATGAGTGAAAAGCATGTCCTAATTCATGTGCAAGCGTAGAAACATTAGACATGGATCCACTATACGTCATGAAAATACGGGATTCTTCTGAAACGGGCATTCCCGTACAAAAACCTCCTGGACGTTTGTTTGGACGATCTTCCGCTTCAATCCATCCTTTTTCAAAAGCATTTCTTGAAAACGCAGCAAGCTTAGGACCAAATTCTTTAAAATGCTTCAAAATAAAGGCAGCACCTTGTTGAAAATCCATCTTTTCAGTAGATGCACTAACCGGAGCATCCAAGTCATACCAATGCATTCTTTTTTCGCCTAGTATTGCCGATTTTCTCTGTAAATATTCGACGAATGGAGCTTTATTTTTGGAAATAGCTCCCCACATAGCATCTAATGTTTCTTGTTTCATGCGATTGATTTGCAAAGGTTCTTGTAAAACGTTATCCCAACCTCTTTTTTCGTATACAGCTAGTCGAAATCCAGCAAGATGGTTTAATGTTTTGGCGAAAAAATCTTCTTTTTCTGCCCATGCAGCTTCCAAGGCATTAAAAGATTCTTTTCGTATTGCTGCGTCCTCATGCGAACTTAAATTATTCACTTGTCCAACAGATAACTCTTTTTCCACTCCATCCAACGTTAATTTGATGCGAATGTCTCCTACTAGTAAATCGTATAGTTGACCCCAAGCATGATATCCATCAACGCTAAGAGTTGTTATCATATCTTCTTCTTTTTCAGATAGCATTTTCTTTGCTTCGTCTCTCCATTCGTTTAATACAAAAGCAAATGTTGAAAGTTCTTTTGTTTGAAGCAAATCTGCCCATACCGATTCTTCTGTCTGACCAAGCACTTGTTGGATAGTAAGCATAGAGGAAGACAATTTTGCATATAGAGATCCTACTTCCCCTTCTAATAACGCAGCTTGTTTATCCGTAGTGTCTTGTGCCAAGAAGCAGCCGATTACTGCCCCTCCTTCAGATAAGTTTACTGCAATATCCTTCAATTTGTTAATCGTATGTACTATTTGATCTACATCTTGAATAGATGATGGTGTATAAAAGCTTTTCAGCTCATCTTCAAAGACTACCAATTTATTTTTTACTTCATCCAAATGCTTTCGAAGTGCCGTTGAACTACTCCCCCCCACAAAAAAGGAATCTAAATCCCATACAACTGAATAAGTTTCTTCCAACATTAAATATTCCCCCTACAATTACAGTATATTTAAAAATCTAGTATACCATGTTTTGGGCTAACCAATTATGCTGTTTCGTCACATAATATTCATAATTGTAATTTGTAGTACGATTATTTCAAAGGTATACTTACTATATAGAAGGAGGAGATCGAATGGTCAAAATAATCCTTTTGATTTTAAGCTTTATTGCTACTATCACTGTACATATACTTGCAAACACACTTCCTATAAATGATCAAACAACTGATAGCATTTTAAATAGACTTCCTATATTTTTCACACCTGCCCATTATGTATTTTTCATTTGGATTGTAATATATATATTATTGGCATGTTGGATTTGGAATAGTATAAAAGAGTATTGGGCTACGCGACAACTCCCTTTAAAACGAGTTTTACTCTTCGCTGTTACCTCTATTTTTCATATAGCATGGATTCTTTTATGGCATTTTGAACTATTTAATTATTCTATTGTTATGCTGTTTGCTTTACTTGGAACCTTGTTTTTACTTTATATAACTTATCCCATACATCTACAAAATTGGATGAGTAGAATACCTATTTCTATTTATTTTGGATGGATTTTTATTGAGACATTCATAAATCTAGATTACCTTTTAACGTATTATGAATTCAGTGGGCTGGGAATAACCAAGTCTCTTTGGACTGTTATTTTCTTAACCATTGCCACAGCAATTGCTCTTCATTTCCGGTATCATTACGAAGACCGAGCAATTGTAGTGATTTTTATCTGGTCGTTTATAGGACTAGCTGTACGTCATCTGTTAAACGAATTACTCATATCGACTGCTTCTATATTTTTAAGCTGTGTGCTTGTTGTAGGCATCCTTTTCATCAAAAAAACGCCACCGAAAAATTAATTTCGGGTGGCGTTTTTTTATTAGTTAATCTAATTTTGTTAACAAAATCGGACCTTCTTTTGTTACTACAATAGTATGCTCGATTTGAGCCACCAATGATTTGTCAGGTGTTACGAATGTCCATCCATCTCCAGACTCTACAATATGCTCTGCTTTTTCAGAGATAAATGGCTCCACTGCAAGTACCATACCTTCCTTTAATATCGTTGGATCCCATGCATCATAATAATTTAGTATATGTTGTGGTGCTTCATGAAGCGACTTTCCAATTCCATGTCCCGTTAAGTTCATGATAACGTGTAAACCATTGTCTTTTGCTTCTCTTGCTACTGCTTTTCCGATTTGGTTTAAGCGAGCACCTGTCTTCACTTTTAACATCGCACGGTTGAAAGCACTTTCTGCTACTTTACATAGTTTTTCTTTTTCTGGATAGCCATCCCCCACAACAAATGAAATACCCGTATCCGAAAAGTATCCATCGTATGAACCAGACACGTCAATATTGACCATGTCACCTTCTTGAATGACACGTGATCCTGGAATTCCGTGCGCAACTTCCTCGTTTACACTAATACAAGTATACCCTGGAAAATCATATTCACCTTTTGGTCCTGAAATTGCTCCTGTTTCTGCGAACATTTTGCCTGCAATTTCATCTAGCTCTTTTGTTGTGACACCTGGTTTTGTTGCAGCCTGCATCGTATCGCGTACTTCTGCCACAATCCGACCAATTTTTTTTAACGCTTCTAACTCTTCATTTGTTTGTACAATCATCTATTTAAGATCCCTTCTCCTTTAACTGTACAATAATCATATCATATTTATACTCTATTCGGCAGTAAAAGCCGTGGTGCTTTTACGAACAAAATAACACATATAAATGCTGCAACTAAAAATACTGGAATCATATATGTAGAGTTATATATGAACGAATATAAGATTGGATTTTGATCCCCAGCAAATTCACTAAAAAATAGAATACCCGAAGTAACATGTGCTAAATAACGGAGAAATGCCGCGATAAACGTTCCAGCAATAACGGCTGTAGCCATTTTCTTCGTATCCTTGTTCTCCAACGCTCTTATAAACGCTGGTCTAAAGAAACCAGCGAATCCAGCGACCATAAATGCGATAAAATAATCAATTGCTACTTGTAAAACAACAATTTCAAAAGATAGTGGTGCTGCGTAAAAACGACCAGTCACTACTTGCAATAAACCGATTAACAATCCAGTAATTAGCCCTGCTACAACCCCACGTCGGAAAGCAATTAAAATGACCGGTACAAGAACGAACGTAACAGAACCACCTTGTGGCATACTAAATCCAATCATATCTAGTACATATCCTAAAGCTGCAAAAATAGCTATCTCAGCTAATAATAATATACGTTGATTTCTCATTGTTATCCCCTTTTTTCCCCACAAAAAAAACGACGCCTGGGATAGACCCAGACATCGCGCGATTGTCAGTTTCCATCCACATCCCTACGCAAGCTTGAACTTACAGGTTCGAAGGGTACAATCTCAGCCGCGTAAGCGACGCCCCTTGTGGTTATGAATTATTTAGTTCGAATTTATTGTAGCCCAATAAAATTAGGAATGCAACCCCTCTTTCCTTATTGTTATATACTTATGGAAAGAGTATATAACGGAGGGGTTACTAACATGATTGAATTGTTAAAAGATTTGATTCGTATTAAAAGTGATGATATCGAAGGGGCGAACAAGGCACTATTATATTGTAAATCTTGGCTCGAAGAACGTGATATTGCTCCAGTATTATATGAACATAATGCTAAATTCATGCTATTTGCTGAAATAGGTAGTGGAGATGACTGTATCGTATGGAATGGGCATGTAGATGTTGTCCCGGGTAATCCTGAACAATTCATCCCTTATATAGAAGGCGACCTATTGTATGGGAGAGGGTCTGCCGATATGAAAGCAGGAGTAGCAGCAATGATGCAAGCTTTCTACGAGCTTTCATTAGTTCCTCATAGACTAAAGAAAAAAGTACAATTGCATATTGTGACAGACGAAGAAACGTCTGGAGATACATCGAAGTTTCTAGTCGATCAAGGATTTCACGGAGATTTCGTCATTTGTGGTGAGCCAACTCAATTACATATTGGACTACAAGCAAAAGGAATTGTCCAATTAGATATCGTATTAAAAGGAAAATCTAGTCATGGAAGTCGTCCTTGGGAAGGGATCAACGCAATCGAGCAAGCATTTGCATTCGATCAAGAAATGCGCAAACTCTCTTTTTTATCTGCAAGAAATACATTTTATGATTATCCATCTTTAAACTTGGCAAAAATACATGCAGGTGAAAGATTCAATGTAGTACCGGACAAGTGTATAATATCATACGACATTCGCTTTGTGCCCGGACAACAAGCGGATAATATTATAAAAGAAATAAAACACGCAGCGAGCAGTCACTTTCCTGATAGCAATGTGATAATCCATTCTATAGCTCCTGCAGTAACCACAGAAGAAAACAATGAATATGTAAAAAAAATACAACAAATAACGTCTATTCTAACGGAACGCCCGACTAAGTTATTTGGTCAACATGGCTCTGCCGACACTCGCTTTTATGCAGAAACAGGTGCCGGTGCTATTGAGTTTGGACCGAGTGGTGCAGATTGGCATGGAGAGAAAGAATATGTGTTAATCTCAGCAGTACAGCAATTTAAACAAATCCTAATTTCATTTATTTTGGAATGAACGATATTTTAGAAAGGAGATTCGAATAAATGAATAATAGTAAAATGTTAAGTGCTTTATCATATTTTAGCGTGTTATTTGCACCATTCATTGTACCGATTATTGTCTTTTTTGTTTCACAAGATAAAGAAGTAAAATATCATGCAAAAAAGTCATTTATCTCGCATATTATACCAGTCGTCCTGATGATCATTATATTTATCAGTGTATTTGCAACTACAATCCCTACCACTTCTTCCATGTTGTTGACGTTTGAAAAACCATCTTTATGGTCAACATTTGGACCACTTTTATTTATCATGATATATATAATTATTTATATGATTGTACTAATATGGAATATTATACAAGGCATTAGAGTGTTAAGATAATGTTTATGGTACGATTATAAGGGGAATATAAACATCATAGAGAAAAGCCAGGGAGAGATATTAATGAAAGTAAAAGCTATCCTAAAAACCGCAATAAAATTAGCTCCAATCGTCTATCCGATTGTAAAAAAAGCAATAAAAGCTAAAAAAACTACGAAATAAAAACAAAAGCGCAAGCGCCTATGTTAGAGGAATACAGTCTAAGTTCGCGACATCGTGGTGCTCCTGCGCAAAGCTCGTCGCAAAATAAAAAAACATTTCGCAACGACTGCATGACCTGCATCCTGCAGGCCTCCGACAGGCAAATGGGGATGTGGTAGGTCTGCAAAGTACGCCACATCTTGTGGCAAAGCAGACATGACCCGCATCGTGCGGGCCCAGGAGGCAGTTCCTCAGCCACCACAAGCGATTTTGTTTGCGACGAGCTTCGCGCAGGAGCAGCTTTTTCCCATTTGACCCCGAGGGGCAACGTTCTTCTGCGACGAGCTGTGCGCAGGAGTAAGGCGCTGGAGTCTGGTCGGAGAATCACTTGTAGAAAGTTATCCACATGTCATAGATTTTCTAATTTACTAAAGTAAAAGCTGCCTCCAGTGAATGGAGACAGCTTTTTAAATATATGGCTTTAATTCTGTTAGAGACAAATAATTTTCCAAACCTTCTACTCTAGAAACTGGCGATGTAGCAGCTTCCTTTTGACCGTTAATAATTTCTTCAAATGAGAGAGGATTTGGAGTCGGTAACTCGTTTGGTCGTATTTGTAATCTTTTGTTATATTGTGTAAAAAACGCGTTGGCCATTATTCGGTATCCTTCCATCGAAGGATGCACATCCGCTGGATTTGGAATAAGTTCCTTTGCTTGCGACGCAAATGCTTCCTCTACGGATACATATACTGCACCATTACTTTCCGCTTGCGTTTTTAATATTGAATGCAGTAAATTCAATTCTTGTTGTACACCGTGTTTTTGAGTTTCATGTACATGTGGGTAGGCAAAATAATAACCCATTACATAGATTTTTGCTTTTGGAGCGGCTTCTTTTACTTCTTTTATAATTTCAGCCATATTTTTCCGAACATTATTTAAAGCAAAATCAGCTTGAATTTGTTTATATGCAAGTGAACCGTTTGCTGGGTTTGCTTTTACTAGTCTTAGTAAATCATTTGCGCCTGCAGAAATCGTAACAAGCGTTGCATTCTTTAGTAATTCTTTTGCTTCCTCAGATTGCACAGTGGAGAGGACGTCAGCCGTCGTAAACCCTGGAAAAGCGAGACCTTTCGAATAAAAAGCAAGCTGACGCGAACGTTTCAATTCTTCAGCTATTAAATCTGCATATCCAGCATCAATTTCTCGATTTGGCGTTTGTCCAGCCGCCAATGAATCACCTATTGCAATATAAACTTCCGGACTTTTTGCTTCGACAGATAAAGCCGAAAAAGGAAGCAGTAAAAAAACGATTATAACAAACCACTTCTTCATGCAATGTTCCACTCCTTAAAATGCCCATGTACCTTTATGGAAAATAGGCTCCATTGTGCCATCCTCTAGTTCTCCTATTATATCCATATCTGCACTACCAATCATAAAATCTTCATGGACGATGGATGTATTAAGACCCATTTGCTCTAGTTCTTCATGGGATAATCCGCGTGCTCCCTCTACACATGTCGGATATGCCTCGCCAATTGCAAAATGATTAGATGCATTTTCATCGAATAATGTGTTGAAGAACAATACATTTGATGCAGATATGGGAGATTCATGTGGAACTAATGCAATTTCACCTAAATATTTAGCACCTTCGTCCGTTTGGATTAGCTCTCGTAAAAGCTTTTCACCGATCGCTGCTTCTATTTTTGTAATAGCTCCATTTTCAAACGTTAAGGTGAAATCATCCACGATATTTCCTTGATATACGAGTGGTTTCTTGTTTTTTACATACCCATTCACACCAGTTTTTAGTGGTGCTGTATACACTTCTTCTGTTGGCATATTTGCAATATAAGGAACGCTTTGAGCATTTTTACTAGCCCCAGTTAACCAAATATGGTCTTTTGGCAGCTCTACTTGAATATCTGTTCCTTCCGCTTTGTAGTGAAGCTTTTTAAAACGCTTTGCATTCAAAAGTGCAGCACGACTTTCCAAGTGATTAATATGCTCTTTCCATTTTTGAACCGCCGTACCTTCCCCAATTCTCACCACTTTGAAAATAAGATCCCATAGTGCTTCCATTTGGTGTTCGGCTTGTAACTCTGGAAAAACTTTAGCTGCCCATTTTTCAGAAGGAATTGCAACGATGGACCAAGTAATCACATCATTCATCACTGCTTTTCTATAGTTTTCTAACGCTTTTCCGGCTGCCTTTTGGAAATTGGAAATACGGTCAACCGATACACCTTCCAATAAGTCTGGGTTGTCTGCATCAATCCATAATAATGCACCATTGTTTTCGATCAACTCATCTCGCTGCATTGCTAACCATTTTGGATATTCATGAAATGCTTCATCCGGAGCTAAATCGTAAAATGCTCGTGCATTCACTTCGTCTGAATAGTTTACATCTACTCGTTTTGCTCCTGCTTCATACGCTTTTTTTACGATAAGCCTAGTAAACTCAATCGTGTCAGTTGTTGTCCCAATTAATAAAGGCTGATCCTGTTGAATATTTAAGCCAACTTTTACAACTAGCTCCGCGTATTCTTCTAGTTTTTGTTGGAAATTCATCTTTACTTCCCCTTTTTATCAATCGTTTTGGTGTTACCTTCTATTAATGCACCGCGGTGCCAGATTTTCTGAACCGGTTTGCTCGGAAGTTCTTTTGTCCATTTTTTATACGTTTTTTCATCCGAATAAGTCAATAATGTCAATACTTCCCCGTCTTTTCCTGCACGACCAGTGCGCCCTGATCGATGTAAATATTGTTCGATCGAATGTGGGACATCCACATGAATGACATGTGTTAAACCTGAAATATCGAGACCACGTGCAGCAACGTCTGTCGCTATTAAGATGCTCACTTTTCCATTTTTAAAGTCGTCCAATGCTTTTTTACGCTCATCTTTTTTCATTTCTGAATGAAGCGAAACGATCGGTGCGTCTCTATAGGATAGCTTGGAATCTTTCATTAGTAACTGGTCTAAGCTATTTACAAATGCAAGTCCTTTCATCCCTTTTATATGCGAGAGTCTTCTTAAAAGATCTGTTTTATCTCTAGTCTCTGTTTTGACGAAACTATGGATTACTTCTCCCTTCGAAGGAATCTCTTCTGCGGATACCTGAATACGAATAGGACTATTCATCAATCTATCTGCTACTAGTTCAATTTCATCTGTAATCGTAGCGGAAGTAACAACGAGCTGTCTTTCTACTGTTGCATCGATTAATCCTTTTACAGTCGTGCGGTGTTCCCTACTTAATAGTTGGTCGCCCTCGTCTAATACGATTGTTTTAATCTCATGCATTTTTAGTTTTTTCGTCTTTACAAGTTCTTGTAATCGTCCAGGTGTTCCTACGACAATCGTCGGCTTTTTTTTCAGTGTGTCTATTTGTCTTTGGATATTAGCTCCCCCGATTAATTGCGCAACGGTAATATCTGTACCTGCAATCCAATCGCGAAAAACTTCAATAATTTGCATGCCGAGTTCTTGAGAAGGAACTACTACTAATGCTTGCACTTGTTTCTTAGTAGGATCTACCTTTTGTAAAAGTGGAATAACATAAGCCAATGTTTTTCCTGTTCCAGTTGGAGATTCTGCTACTATATCTGAACCATCCAGCATATGCGGGATTAGTTTTGTTTGTATTGGCATCTCAAATGCGAAATTTGATTTCGCCCATTTTTCTTGTAATGGTTCTTTTAAATTTTGTAAAAAAGTCAAGTTTTATTCCACCTCATCTATGTTTGATTCAAGTGTACCACACTTTTATTATCGGCAATTAGTGATTAGAAATTGAAAGAATACACAAAAAAAGTGCAAGTGGTCTTTAAGTATATCTTGTTTACCAGAGCTACCCACAAAGGATAGTTTGTGCAATATAGAAATAATGCTTCTTAGCAAGTTGAATAAAGTGTCCTCAATGATTTTCGCTGCAGGGCGGACGCTTTCCGCGGGCATGGCTTCAGCCGCTTCCCTCGCTACGCTCAATCCAGGGTCTTCAGCTCATGCACCTGCCGCTTCGCTTTCGGTGGATAAAGCTCATCACTTACATCAATTTATTGGAATTACTTATCAAACTAATCGTCGACTCACTCCAAGTAAACTTTTTATTTTAAGAATGGTTGCTTTCAATAACTGATTGATTGCTCTTAGCCATTTACCGGATATATACATCGAAATATTATACCGATAGAGATAAGGCACATCTCAAAAACAGTTGGATTGGTTTAGTCGTGTTCAGCGGTCATTTTTTTGTCGCTTTTGAGATGGGCTTTGGTCTACTTGTTTACAGCGTATTCAGTCTCATTCAACCGGTATTGAATCTGATTTTCAAGAACTACTACATAAGATTGAATTTAAAACAGTGACTCTAATTAGCTAGATTTTGTAGTGGATTGGAGCGGAAGAGCGGCGACTCCTGCGGAGGCCAACAGGATGTTGGTCACGAAGGCGTTGCCACACGATGTGGCGCACTTAGCCTTCGTTCCTCTGGTGAGGCAGATGAGACTTCACAACGTACGCGAAGCGGCGGTGAAGGCTCATAATCGCTCACCCCGCGGAAAGCGTCCGCCCTGCAGCGGAAATCCTAGCGGAAACTTACTATTGCGCATTATTCCTAAAATTGGCATATCTTTGTTCTTGAGAGAAAGTTAGCCATATATCATAGATTTTATTAAATCCTTAGCAATAAAAAAAGTGCCTTTATTATCGGCACTTTTAGCTTTCCTTTTCCGCTATATATTCTTTCATTAGTTCATAATAATTTAGTTGATACAATTGTTTTCCATCAATCTTAAATACGCCCTTCTCCACTAAATCCTCTATCATATTATCTCGTTTTTCTTCCATTTTAGATTCTTTACTCTGTATAATCATAGTTGTCTCCTTGCATAGTTAGTACATATAGGGTTTACCCAATTCTAGAAGATTTTAAACTATTTTTTTTAAAAGTTTTCGCAAAAGCGGGAAAACACCTGTAGATAAATATATAAAATAAATATCCCAAAAACGCACCTAATGTGTTCAACCAAAGATCATCCACATCACTGCTCCTATTTTGCGGAATTTGTGTAAATTCGATAAAAAGTGATATACATAATCCGATAATAACGGTATTTGGAAAATACATCATCCTTCTATAAAGCAATGGCAATAAGAAGCCAATCGGCATAAAAAGAATAATATTCCCTAGAAAGTTTATATAAAAAGGTTGCCAAAATCCTAAGTAGACAATCGCATTATATGTTTCTTTTACAACACGAAATAGCTGTAAGTTCACACCAGTTCCATAAACTTGCCCCGTTCCTGCCTTAGGAATAATTGTTTGTGAAAATAATCCTATTAGTACACATATCAGCATCAGAAACCCGATTTCATGCAAACTTTCCTTTACATTAAATCCCCTCTTCTTCCACCGGGCAATACGCCAAATAATGACGATTGGAAGAACTATACAGATAAAAAAGAACATATCGTCCAAGTATGCAATGATTACATTCATTTATCCACCTGCTAATAATTCCTCAAGAAATTTTTCACGATGATCTAAAAAGTACTTTGGTATTTGGTAATGGCCCGTCATCTCATATTCCACTTCTTCAATTTCCCCATGATCAAAACTTAATATGGTAGCATTAGGATATCCTAAAATTATCGGCGAATGCGTGGCGATGATAAATTGACAATCTTCCTCTTCCACAAGATCATGCATAATGCGCAAAAAAGCTAGCTGTCTTTGTGGTGACAGTGCTGCCTCTGGTTCGTCCAGTAAATAAATTGCACGTCCATTGAAGCGGTTTAAAAATAACGAAAGAAAGGATTCACCATGTGATTGTTCGTGTAAAGATTTTCCTCCGTAGCTATCTAAAATTCCTGGTCGTTCTCTTTCCAGCTCATCAATATGGGAAGCGAATTGATAAAATGATTCCGCGCGCAAGAAGAAGCCATCCGTTACTTTCGGCATCCATGACAATCGAATATACTCTCCCAATGCGCTTTCAGCAGCATCTACCTCAAACAAATTATTTCTGCTTCCCCCGGCTGTATTAAACTCACAATTATCCGCAATTCCTTCAAGTAATGTAGATTTACCCGTCCCATTTTCGCCAACTAAGAAAGTTACACTACTTGTGAGTTCTAATTCTGTTAAATTTTTTATCGTTGGAATCGTAAATGGATACTGATTATTCATGTTTGCTTCTCTCTGCAATATCGAGATTTTATTCAAAAACATATGTATCCCCTCCCACTCATACTATCTATTATAACTTACGAAAGGCTGTGAACCTTGAATCTACCCGTTCGTATAGAAACAAAGCATATTTTTAAACATTATCCCCCAGTGAATGTTTACTATCCTATTGTATCTAACTTACCTCATCCGCATATAGAAAAAAAGATTAATGCGGATATTATTACGCTTCTTAACAAAATGTTAATAGAGCAGGGCTTTTACACAGAAGGTATACATGAGATTAGCGGCTATTACGAAATAAAAAATAATCAGCGCGGGATTTTAAGCATATTATTGATTGTTTACACTTTTTCTGGTGGAGCCCATGGATTAACAGTCTGCAAATCATTAACTTTCGATGTAACTACTGGAAAAATGTATACTTTACAAGATTTATTTAAACCACATAGTGATTATGTCAAAACCCTATCAACTATCATCAATAAAAAAATTATAGAATGGGAAGTCCCACTTTTAGGAGAATTTAAAGAAATACGGAAAGACCAAGACTACTATATAGCAGACCATTGTCTAGTCATCTATTTTCAATTATACGAAATTACACCATATGTATATAACTTTCCGTTTTTCCCAATCGTTATTAAAGATATAGAAAATATTGTTCCATTAACCGGTCCCCTTGAAAAAATGCTCTACTTCTAGTGACACTTCCCCTTTACTAAGATAAAGTATTAAGTAAGAAAGTAAAGGGGGAAAAGTTAGAAATGAAAGCTATTTTTTTCGATTTAGACGATACTTTACTATGGGATAAAAAGAGTGTAGAAACTGCATTTCAAAAAACATGTGCGCATGCTGCAGCAAAAGTAAATGTCGATGCATCGTCACTAGAACATGCAGTTCGAGAAGAGGCAAGTGCACTATATGATACATACGAAACACGTCCTTTCACACAAATGATTGGTATAAATCCTTTTGAAGGATTATGGGGAACTTTCGATGATCCAAGCGAAGATTTTCAAAAGATGAAAGCAATCATTCCTGAATATCAAAAAAAAGCATGGACGAGAGGACTAAAAAAGTTAGACATTGATGATGAAGTACTTGGAAGTGAGCTTGCTTCACTTTTTCCAAACATGCGAAAAGAAAGTCCTTTTATATATGAAGAAACTTTCGAAGTACTTGACCAATTAAAAGGAAAATACACACTTCTTTTAATGACAAATGGCTCGCCTAGCTTACAAAATACGAAGTTAGAAATCTCTCCTGAAATTGCTCCTTATTTCGATCATATACTCATTTCCGGAGCATTTGGAAAAGGAAAACCAGATCCATCGATATTTGCACATGCACTAGATTTAGTAGGCTTACATCCAGAAGAAGCACTTATGGTTGGAGATAATTTAATGACCGATATACTCGGCGCATCCAAAATCGGTATGCAGTCTGTTTGGATCAATCGAGAAGATAAAGTGACAAGTGATGAAGTAAAGCCTACTTATACTATTGCTAACTTACGAGAGCTTTTAGCGATACTTGAATAACAAAAAGGCTAGTCCCCGGTCTGGTTGACCAAGGACTAGCCTTTTAATGGTATAGATTAAACTGCTTGCAATCCTGGCATGTGCGCAGATAACGATCAGTTATGCTCGTATAGCGGCTTTAATTGCTCACAACCGTTTAAATTATAAATCGATCGGCGTTGCATCATAAATATCTGCTAAGCCCTTCAATTGCTCCACACCAGTATCCTCTACATGCTTATCAATAGAAAGCATCATAATTGCATCCCCACCAACTTCTGAGCGTCCAACTTGCATCCCTGCGATATTAATACCTTCCGTTGCAAGTAACGTTCCTACACGACCAATTGCACCTGGTTGGTCTTTATGGCGAATAAACAATAAATATCCTTCAGGCACTACGTCTACAACGAAATCATCCACACGCACAATTCGAGCTCCAAGGCCGTTTAAAAGTGTTCCGGATACTTTACGAGTTTCTGTAGCGGTTTTTACTTCGACAGTTATCAAATTAGTAAACCCTTTTGACGTAGTTGTTTTATGTTCATTTACCACAATGCCAATTCGATCAGCATGGAATTTAGCATTTACATCATTGACTGATTCGCCCAGTTTACTCTTCAATAAACCCTTAACAGCATTTCTTGTCAGAGGACTTACGGTCATATTAGCTAACTCACCAGAGTAGTAAATATTTAATTCTTCCGCTACTCCTTCCGCTAAGTCACTTAAAAACGCACCAAGTTTTTCTATAAGGTTAAAGTATGGTTCAATTTTTGCCATAATATCTTTTGGAACAGATGGAAGGTTTACTGGATTTTTCACTACTCCACCTTGTAAAAAACTCACGACATCGTAAGAAACATCTACTGCAACTATTTCTTGTGCTTCTACTGTACTTGCACCTAAGTGCGGCGTTGCGATTACTTGAGGTAGCGTGAGTAGCTTATGATCTAAAAATGGTTCTTCTTCGAACACGTCTAATGCCGCTCCTGCTACTTTTCCCTCTACAATTGCATTGTACAAAGCATCTTCGTCGATAATTCCTCCGCGTGCACAGTTAATAATTTGTACCCCGTCTTTCATTTTTTCAAATGCTTCTTTATTGATTAAATGACGTGTTTCCTTGAGAAGTGGTGTATGCACCGTGACAAAATCTGCAGCTTGTATTACTTCATCAATCGTCCCAAATTGAACACCCATCTTTTCAGCTTTTTCTTGTGTTAAAAACGGGTCATATGCAATCACATTCATACGTTGTCCTTTTGCACGTGCTGCAACCTCTGCCCCTATTCTTCCTAGCCCTACTACACCTAATGTTTTGTTTTTAAGTTCTACACCAATAAAAGATTTGCGATCCCATTTTTGATTTTTCAACGCATGAAATGCTTGTGGAATATTGCGAGCTAGCGACATGAGCATAGCTACTGTATGCTCAGCAGCTGAGTTTGTATTACCATCCGGTGCATTTACAACGATAATTCCACGTTCAGTTGCAGCAGGCAGATCGATATTGTCTACCCCAACACCAGCACGTCCGATAATTTTTAAGTTCGTTCCTTTTTCAATAATTTCGCGCGTTACTTGCGTTTGGCTACGAACGAGTAATGCATCAAATTCACCAATTCGCTCTCCTAGTTCCTCTGGTGTTAAGTTAGTTTCTATGACAATATTAAAACCTTCCGCTTGTCTTAAAGGATAAATACCATCTTCACTTAGTGGATCGCTTATTAAAATATTATATGCCATTAGTTATTCTCTCCTTCAGTTAAATAGATATATTGCGCTGCTGCCGTTGCTTTTCCGAGTTCAATTTCTTTTCCAATTTTCTTTAGTGCTATTTCAACTGCACTAATAATTTGAAGCACATCTGCAGGAGAACAGTATCCCATATGACCGATGCGGAAAATCTTGCCTGTTAGATGTTGTTGCCCACCTGCAATTGAAATAGCAAATTCTTGTTTCAATATTTTACGGAATTCCTCTGCATCAAAATCATCCGGTTGTACAGCGGTTACTGTTGGAGAAGCATCTTCATCCGTTGTTAATAATGGAATATTAATTGCTTTAAATGCAGCACGGGTCATTTTCTTAAGCAATTCATGGCGAGCATATACTTTTTCTAAACCTTCCGCTTCTATTAAGCTCAACACTTGTTCTAAACCAAACAGCAATGACAATGCAGGAGTAAATGGTGTTGTATCTTTCAATAAGTTGTCTTTATATTTCTTTAAGTTTAAATAAAATCTTGGTTGCTCATTTTCCTCGATAACTTTCCAGGCACGTTCACTAGCTGCCACAAATGTTAATCCTGCAGGCAACATGAATGCTTTTTGAGAACCAGTTACCATCACATCGATTCCCCATTCATCCATTTTTGTTTCTACACCACCTACACAAGAAACACCATCCACCACTACTAGAGCATCTGATACTTCACGAACTGCTTTAGCGAGAAGATCAATTGGATTTAATACTCCTGTTGATGTTTCACAATATGTAGAAAACACAACTTTTACTTCCGGATGTTCGATTAAATAGGCTTTCACCTTGTCTGGGTTCAATGCTCTTCCCCATTCAACGTCTAATACATGTGTTTTAATATTATAAGCTTGGCAAATTTTAGTGAAGCGATCGCCAAATGCGCCTGTCACTACAACAAGAACTTCATCACCTGGCTTTACTACATTAACAACCGCAGTTTCTAGTCCAGCTGTTCCACTTCCCGCAATAATTGCAACTTCTTGTTCTGTTCCAAAAATACGTTTTAATCCTGGGGCAATATTTTTCAACATTTGAGATGTTTCTTTTCCTCGATGCCCAATCATCGTTTGGTTCATTGCTCTTTGTACACTAGGTGGAATTGGACTCGGTCCTGGAATTCTTAAAATTGTTTGATCTTGTAACATGTTCATTCTCCTCCCTTTTTTGAAAAACAAAAAAGCTCCTCGCTCCTTACACTTACATGTAAGGGGCGAAGAGCTTGTAATAAACTCACGCGGTACCACCCAAATTTACTGCAAAAAATCTACAGCTTCTTAGTTTATATGCTTAACGCGCATTTAACGGATGAACCTACTTAATCGTTCAGCTCACCAATTCAAGAGTGCTACTCTATAATCGAAATCACTGATTTGCACCACCCATCAGCTCTCTTTAGATTTCAAACTATAAAACTTATCTCTATCCAAATCGTTTACTTGTTATTGAATTTAAATCCATATTATCAGAGTAATTTTTATTGTCAATATAGTAAAATTATTTGGAAGCGTTATCATTTGAAAATCATTTTATAAAACGTTGATTTAACGCCTTTTTTAAAATAAAAAATATTTTATCAAAAATTATAATTCGTATTTAAGTGTTGCATATACTAACATATCAACCGATAATAATTAATAACAACCTACACACGAACATAAATTATAAAAGAAACATTTTCGTTCGCATTAATGAAATTCATTAATCATTAATTCCATCAAATATATTGACTAACATCACCATAGTTTGTACACTGTATAAAATCATTTGTTTTTTCTAGAAATACAATAACATATTAAAAGTAAGGATTTGATAAAATGAAAGTCAGTAAGTTTGGAGGAACATCTGTTGCAAATGCAGAACAGATAAAAAAAGTAGCTGCAATTGTTAAGGCAGATTCATCTCGGAAATTTGTAGTCGTGTCAGCACCTGGAAAAAGATTCGATGCCGACAAAAAAGTAACAGATTTATTAATTGAGTTAGCAAATGCAGCAATACATAAAGAAAACGTCGAAGAAAAATTAAAAAATGTAGTCGATCGTTATAGAGAAATTGCGGAAGGACTTGGATTAGATCAAACAATTTGTGATGTCATTGAACAGGACCTACGTATTCGTACCCTCGAAAATAAATCTAATACAGAGCTATTCATAGATAATATGAAAGCGAGCGGTGAAGATAATAACGCGAAACTCATTTCTGCTTACTTTACTAGCGTTGGCATGCCGGCGCAATACGTGAATCCCAAAACAGCTGGATTAGTCGTCAATGATTTGCCAGAGCGTGCACAAGCTTTACCGGAAGCCTATGACAACTTAAGCACACTACGAAACAGTTCTGAAATCATCGTTTTTCCTGGATTCTTTGGGTACACAAAAGACGGAGTGCTTCGTACATTCGAACGGGGTGGTTCTGATATTACTGGTTCAATCGTAGCTGCGGCTGTGCAGGCGGATTTATACGAAAACTTTACAGATGTCGATTCTGTTTTTTGCGCGAATCCAAGAGTTGTCAACAGTCCTGTAGAGATTGAAGAAATAACATACCGCGAAATGCGTGAGCTTTCTTATGCAGGTTTCTCCGTTTTCCATGATGAAGCTTTAATGCCTGTTTATAAACGTGGGATTCCCGTTTGTATAAAAAACACAAACAATCCTTCTGCTCCGGGAACAAAAATCGTGGCAGAAAGAAAAGCTAACCGTCGTCCCGTAACTGGAATAAGTGCAGATAATGGATTTTCAATTTTGTATGTGAGTAAATATTTGATGAATAGAGAAATCGGCTTTGGTCGTAAACTACTTCAAATTTTAGAAGAGGAACATATTTCATATGAACATACTCCATCAGGTTTAGATGACATTTCTGTTATTATGCGTAGCCATCAACTAACAACTGAAAAAGAAATGCGTATAATAGATCGCGTTTTAAACGAACTTCATGCAGAAGATGTGCATTTCCGTCATGACTTTTCTATGATTGTAGTAGTAGGGGAAGGTATGAACAATAGCACTGGGCTCGCGGCACGAGCAGCAACAGCTATTTCTAGGACCGGTGCCAATATCGAAATGATTAACCAAGGATCCTCCGAAGTCAGCCTTGCCTTTGGTGTCCATCGAAGCAACGAGGACAAAATATTACGAGAACTATACAACGAATTCTTTGCACCTGTAACAGTCGGATAAGAACAAAAGCGCAAGTGCCTATGTCTGCTCCGACAGGCAAATGGGGATGTGGTAGGTCTGCAAAGTACGCCACATCCTGCGGCAAAGCAGACGTGACCCGCTTCGTGCGGGCCCAGGAGGCAGCTCCTCAGCACCACAGCTTTTTCACATTTGACCCCGAGGGGCAACGTTCTTCTGCGACGAGCTTGCGCAGGAGCAAGGCGCTGGAGTCTGGACGGATAATCACTTATAGAAAGTTTTCCATATGTTATAAATTATATAATTTGCTAAATAACAATAACCTCCAGGAAGATTGAATCTTCTTGGAGGTTATTTGTTAAATACAAGGTAAATGATTGAAACAAGATGTTTTCATATAATGAACAAGCGTCATTTTATCATTAACTTTCCACTTCTTATCCATTTGTACATATCCCATTTTTTCGTATAAATAACAATTTCTTTTTTCCTCTAGTATTGTATCCAATTCCCAACTTTTCGCTTCTGGGTACAAACTTTCCATCCGCATCATCACTTGTTGCGCAATACCTCTCCCCTGAAACTCATCTAAAATATTTATCATATGAAGTCGCATAACCCCAGGTGATATCGAATACACATGTACACTTCCGACAAGCGAATTTTCCATTGTTATTTTAAAGAAGTCTCCAGTTTTTAAACGTTCTTTAAATCTCTCAAACGTCTGCTTTACTGGTGTTGTTTCATGATCTTCATATTTTTCATACAACGGTGCAAATATTTTCCTTTGTAATTCAAACAACTCTTCTGCATCCTTAGCAACTGCTTTTCTTAGAGAAACCTTGGATTGAATCATTAAAAATAAGGTCTCTAGAATATGATATGGAATAAATTCTCCAAGTTGGACTAGCTCCAAAATCTCGCCTATCGAAGCCCATTTTGCATCTCCGACTTCTTCATATTGAAGACTTAAATCCCCGATATTTACGTTTTGCACAACTAGAAAGTGATCATCAAATCCTCTTGGAAATTTAATCGTAAATAAACTCTCTGAATTTGACATCTGCAGATCAATTCCAAGCTCTTCTTTTACTTCACGGATTGCCGCCATTTCACTTGTTTCACCCGTAAGTACTGATCCAGCTGCTGCACAGTCCCACATATTGGACCAACCTATTTTCCAAGGCTGTCGTCTTTGGATTAAAAAATGCCCCTCTTTATTCATTATCCAAACATGCACGACTTGATGAAAATCTCCTTCTTCCATTTCTTCCCCGCGAATATGCGTTTTCCCTGTTTTCTCGCGGTTTTCATTATAAATATCCCAAACTTCCATTTCCCCACCTACCCTGTTATTCTGATTGGTTTAGTTTATCATGTAAATTCATTTAGATTGACATAAGAACTTTTTTATGTGATAATACGTCATGTTGACATTTTTGGTACGACATAAATTTTAGAAACTTGGCATTCTGCTTTATGTGTTTTTGATAATACTTATTCACACTGGCGCGACTTTGGGGTCGCAAGGACGTAAAAGAAGGTAGGGTTTACGTTGCTTAGGTTAGAAAGCAACCAGTGGAACAATTTACCGCGGCATTGAAAGGGAACTCTTTCATGTAGATTATTCCCCGAACTTTTTCGGGATGAAATTTAAATTCAAAAGTTATGTTATACCTATACAAAACCAAGGGGTACTCTTTCATTAGAGTACCCCTTGTCCAATTTACACACTAACCTCTTTTTGCCTCTTCTCATATTCCTTGAACATCACCAAATAAATGAAACCACTAAGTATCGCTAAAACTGCTAATATAACAAACGTCCAAGTAAAGCCAATCCACGTTACAAGCGGAAACACTAATGGTGCAATCGTTCGCCCAATCGTGTAACGTAAGCTTGCAGCAGCAAAATACTGTCCACGCATATCCGCAGGTGCCAATTTAGACACAAAACTCTCTTGCAATCCAACTGTCGCTAGCTCCCCAAACGTAAATACCGCCATCGCAACGAGGAATATCCAAAAGTTTTCTGTCATCGGGAAAATTAGCATAGCAATCATATATAAAAACGAAGAAAGAAAAAACACCCATTTATCCGGATATTTGGTCATCCACCTTGATACAAAAACCGTCAGTAAAACAACTAATAACCCATTTTCAGATAATAAAATCCCAAAAGAGCCTTCCCCCGTTACAGACCATTCCCTACCAAAGAAATTCCCTAATACTTGCTTATCAATTACTTCTTTCATATAAACAGGTATCAACATATCTAATTGCATAAATGTTTGCGCAAGCAATATCCCTGCAATCACAAAAAGGAAAAACACTCTATCCTTCACGATTACACCATATGCCTTCACTTGATCCACCACTACCTGCATCCAACCGTTTCCGCCTTTAGCAACTAGTTGCTCTTTCATCTCTTCTGGTAATGTTTCTTCCGTTAACAATCGAAGAGCCAAACCAACTAAACAGAATATAATACCGGCCGTAAGCAATAACGCAAAGCGATGTTGGAAAAATAATACCGCTCCTACAATTGGTCCAATCACAACGGAAATATTGATGGATGTATAAAATACTGAGAAGACAGTGCTTCTCTCACTCTCCGGTACAACGTCTGCAACAATCGCTTGACTCGCTGGATGATAAAATGAACCAGCCATTCCAGCAATTGTGAATGCTACGAAACTAAGCGTAGGTGAATCCAACCAAGGTGAATTAGCAAACGCGAAAAGTATAAACGCCGCTCCTTCTACCGTAGCGGAAAAGAACAACATCGTTCTTCTACCAAAACGATCCGCACAATAGCCCCCAATCAAATTCGCTGCAACCGAAAAGACTTGTGAAATCACAAGTAATATCCCCGCCATACTAATTCCGAATTCATCTGCAAAATAAATAGCAAGAAACGGAAACACCATCCAAAAGCTTAAATTACTAAAAAACTCTCCGAATAATCGGACTTTTAAAGGCCTATCCCAATCCCTAATTCTCATATCTTTTTCCTCATATCTAATAGATTATACTATCCTATCATAATACTTCGGATTTCGAAACAGCAAAAACAGGTTTTTACATACGTTTTACAATCAAAATAATATCCTTTGGCAAATACCTTTTGGATAATGCGTAGCAATTAGTTTCCGCTAGGATTTCTGCTCCAGGGCGGACGCTTTCCGCGGGGGGAGCGATGAGCCATCACCGCCGCTTTCGCGTTCGTTGTGATGTCTCATCTGTCTCACTCATCCCACTGGAGTTGCCGCCCTTCCGCTCCAATCAATGAGAATTTCTTGCCAATTCTGCGTCTGCAGTTATAGTGAATTTAATTTATTAGGTCAATTTCGCAATATTTATTAAACCTACTTAGAAAACGCTGTCTCCAAATAAGTGGAGCATTTACTAGGATAAAACCCGTTTCATCCAACTATTTATTGGATAACATATCTTATCTATCATCGTCTCACTCAAAGTAAATTTGTTATTTTAAGAAATGGGTGCTTTCACCCGCAATTCAGTTGCTCTCCGAATAGAACTGGTTGCTTTCAATGACCGGTTTGTTGCCCTAAGCCATTTTCTGGATTCACATATGAAAAAATTTTTTAGTATTTGGTATCAGCGAGTCGTTACTGATTAAGTAAGCAATTTTCTTTGATTGAAGCACAAGGTGGCGACTCCTGTTCCATATATTCTTTATCCAAAACCTTTATAAATAATCATACTTACCCACAAAAAAGCACGAAGGTATCAAAACCTCCATGCTTTATCGCTTATATTATTTTTTGGAAGGAATCATATTAAAGATGATGTTCAACACGATCGCTGTTACACTACCTGCTACAATTCCGTTACTCGTTAAAATTCGGATGCTATTCGGAAGAGATATAAATAAGTCCGGAACTACTGTTACCCCAAGCCCCATTCCGATCGAACAAGCAATAATCATCGAATTGTCTCCTGAACCCGAAACTACTTTGCTTAGCATTTTCACCCCTTGCGCAACTACCATCCCGAACATTGCAATCATTGCACCACCTAGAACTGATGGGGGAATAATTGTTGTAAGTGCAGCAATTTTAGGGATGAATCCTAACGCTATTAACATACCGCCTGTAATATAAATAATATTTTTAGATTTAACACCCGACATTTGCATTAAGCCTACGTTTTGCGAAAAAGTGGTATACGGGAAAGAGTTAAAAATACCGCCTAGTAATACAGCAATACCTTCCGCACGATACCCTTTCGTTAAATCTTTTTTCTCTATTTTTTTCTCAAGAATATCACCAAGTGCAAAGTAAACTCCTGTCGATTCTACCAATGACACCATCGCTACTAAACTCATCGTAATAATTGGTGTCAATTCAAAAGTTGGAGTCCCAAAATAGAAAGGCTGGATCATATGAAAATAACCAGCATCTACGACAGGTGAAAAGTCCACTTTCCCCATAAAAATCGCCGCAATCGTCCCAAGAACTATGCCAAGTAGAATAGAAATCGCTTTGATAAATCCAGTTGAAAAACGGTAAAGCAACACGATGCAAAGCAAAGTACCAAAAGCCAATGAAATATTAGAGACAGATCCAAAATCACTAGCACCTTGACCTCCGCCCATATTATTGATTGCTACAGGAATAAGGGTAATCCCAATAATCGTTACAACCGAACCAGTTACTACCGGTGGAAAAAACTTCACTAGATGTCCGAAAACACCACTAACTACTATAACGAAAATACCTGACACAATAATTGCCCCATAAATAGCGGAAACACCATATTCCCCGCCAATCGCAATCATCGGACTTACTGCCGTAAATGTACATCCTAAAACAACTGGTAACCCAATACCGAAAAAGCGATTACTCATCACTTGTAAAATAGTTGCAACACCACACATTAATATATCAATTGCAACTAAATACGTTAACTGCTCCGCATTAAGTCCGATTGCACTACCTACAATAAGTGGAACGAGTACTGCTCCTGCGTACATAGCAAGAACATGTTGAATACCAAGTGCCGTATTTCTTAACGTATTGTTCATCCTGTCGTAGTCTCTTCAAAAAAAGTGACTTGTCCATTTGCTAAAGATTTAATAATTGCTAGAGACTCTACTCGAATTCCTTTTTCACGAATGAGGCTACCACCTGTTTGGAACCCTTTTTCAATGACTATACCAACTCCCGCATTTTGGGCGTTTGCCTGTTCTAATATCTCTATAAGTCCAAGAGCTGCTTGTCCATTTGCTAGAAAATCGTCAATGATCAACACTACATCATCGCTGTTGATAAAATCTTTTGAAACGGAAATATCATTTGTTTCATTCTTCGTAAATGAATGTACTTGTGAAGTATATAAGTTTCCCGAAAGGGTGAGAGATTTGCGTTTACGAGCAAAAACAACTGGAACTCCAAGCGTTAAACCTGCAAACATGGAAGGCGCTATACCAGAAGATTCAATTGTTAATATTTTTGTAATCCCAGCATCCTTAAAACGTGTAGCAAATTCTTCTCCAATTGCTTGCATTAATACTGGGTCAATTTGGTGATTTAAAAACGTATCTACCTTTAGCACATTTTCAGATAGAACTTTACCCTCTTGGATAATTTTCTCTTTCAATAATTTCATAATCATAGCATTCCCTTCGTTACTATACTGTTGATTTCTGTTCCAGGCGTACGTTTTCACTACCATCAATTAAATGATAAAAACGAACCTTCAAATATAACTTAGCCAAAAACAAAAAAGCTCGATGACATTGTACCCACTCATACTTGGAGTGGAACAATGTCATTCGAGCTTATAAATTCGAATTAGAAAATAAAGAAATCATGACAACTAAGTCATAAATCCCATTATTTCATTGCCACTCATAGTCAGCTTATTTACGGTAAGCCGGTAGAAACTTGCAGGCCATATTCCTGCGATTATATGAGTTGTTGCTATTTGAATATTTTTCATTATAGCACGACAGCTTTCTAATTCAATGAATATAAATAAGTTCTATGATTCACAAAATTCAGTTGAAATTTTACAATCACATTACAAAGTTATTACAAAACCATTGCGGTTACCTGACACCTGCAATAGTTGCTATATTTTATTTTCTGCTTTTAATGTTTTAAATGCATGTATAAAAGGTGTAGGATTATCTTGAATCTTAAAAGAAAATACCCCTTGGTTTGTATGTAAATATAGGATTCCTCCACCGAAAGAAAAAGATTTATGCGATATATCATGGACATGCCGAAGCTCAAACCGATGTTGGGCTGTAATGATTCCTTCCATATTCAGCTGGAGTTCATGTTGAATTTCAATTTGTTGCATTTGATAATAAAAATCTATTTTCCGCTCAATCTCGATATAAATAATTGAATACTCACTCAAACATACGCCTCCCAACTTATACCATTTACTTTAATTCGGAGCATATAAAGATAAATCCAGAACTGTTTCATGCCCTAATGCTAGTCTAGCGAGTTCGGCACCGACAAATGGTCCTGCTGTTAATCCAGAAGCTCCTAATCCATTTGCGAAAAAGATGGAATCAAATCCAGGTACATTTCCAATTACCGGTAGAAACTCCGGTGTAAATGGTCTGAACCCTACTCTTACTTCTTCAATTTGCGCCGTTTCTAATGCTTTTGCAATACCAGTAGCATTCTCTAATAATAGTCGTTTTCCTTCTTCTGTAACATGATCATCATATTTTGCGATATCTTCATACGTAGAACCAGCCACTATTTTGCCCTCGTCAAATGCTAACAAATACTGATTGGTAGGTGGCAACACTACCGGCCAATTCCCTGTTCCTTCATTCTCTATTTTAAAATGCATAATTTGTGCTTTTTGAAAGCTTACTTTCATATCTTCCCCTAATATAGAGGGAATCTCATTGCCCCAGGCACCTGCAGTCAAGATAATCTTATCTGCTACTAACTGTTTCTTATTCACAAAAACTGACCCAGCCGAAAGCTGTGCATCTCCAACTATTATTTCCGCACCTAGCTTTTGGGCTGCATTGATCAAAGCATCCCGCATTGCACGTCCGTCCACCCTAGCAGCGCCTTCGACGAATAAGGAAAAAAAGTCTTCCGAGATAAGTGGAAATAAGGACTTTGTTTCTTCGGGTGATAGAATTTTCAACTCACCAATTTCAGGTGCTTCTTCTCTTTTTACTATTGCACGCTCTAACATTTTTTGCAGTTTTTTTTCATCATTTTGTAATGCAATTGCCCCTACTTGTTTGTATCCAGTGGAAGTTTCTCCTAAATCCTCGAGTTCATGTACAAGCTGTTTATAATATTTGGCACCATTTTGCACAAGAGCATACCACTTTTTATTTCTTCTTTGAGAAATCCAGGGGCAAATGATACCTGCTGCTGCCGCAGACGCTTGACCAAGGTCCTGTCTATCAATAAGCGTAACTTTCACATTCTGTTTTGCAAGATGATACGCCGTGGAGGCACCTAAAATTCCTCCCCCAATTACGATAAATGATACCATTTGTTACTCCACTCCACTTTCCAATATAGAAAAAGTTCCATTCACACAATCGATTTCTGCCAATGCTCCATATGGTAAGACAAATTTTGGCTCAGTATGACCAAAATTCAAATTGTATAAAATCGGCAAATTCGTTAAATCCAATTCTTTCATTATTTTTAATATCGATTCTTTATACTCTTTATAATACTTTTCTTTCAAAGGTTTTCCAAAAATAATACCTTTTGCTTTTTGTAAAATTCCTTGTGCACCATAGTTCCGTAACCAATATTCGATATACGTAGGTTCTGGCATCTCCTCTGACGTCTCGAAAAATAATATACTATCTTTCCAATATGCCTCATTTGGCCAAAGGGATGTTCCTTTTGCAAATTCTAACACTTCGATGCATCCCCCGATTAATGTTCCTTGTACTATTCCATTGCCTTGTAATACTTCATATCCCTTATTCGAATACATTTTTCGCTTTGTATGTTTGTTTTCTTCAATCCACTCTAAGCGATCACTCGTCCACTCAAGTGCGGGTTTTATTTCCCCAATTACTTCATTTGTGAATAATGTCTTTTTCAATGCTTCCACTGTGTATGCATGCATTTCCACATTTTCAGCGAAGTCCATTAAGATAGATGGTCCATAAAAAGAGGAAATCCCTGCTTTATGACATAATAAATGAGTAATAGTAGAATCTGAATAACCAATAAATATTTTTGGATTCGAACGTATGATATCAAAATCAATATATGGCAGTAAACGAATGCTTTCACTCCCGCCAATATTTGAAATGATCCCTTTTATAGATGAATCCTTAAAGGCATTCATTAAATCCTCTGCCCTTGCTTTTGGATTCTCATATAAGTAATTAGCGCCCTTTAAACTATTTGGCATAGAAACAACTTCTAGACCAAACACTTTTTCTAGACGTTCGACTCCTTGGTCGTATCTCCATTTTAAATTAGGTTCCCCTGCCCCGCCCCAAGATAAACTAATCGTAGCAACTTTATCGCCCGCTTGAAGCATTTTTGGTTTTATTAGCATCATAACAATCCCCATCCTTTTAATCTAATTATAGCGGAAACATTCCATTCATTATTGTCTAAACTTAAGGAAATTGGGTATAAGATAATATATTAGCATCGAATGGAAGTGAACTTGGTGAAATGGAAAGGCAGACAGCGTAGTTCCAATGTAGAAGATAGACGAGGTAAAGGTAGCGGAAAAGCTATTGCTGGTGTTGGTGGAGGTCTAGGATTAATTATTGTGCTTATTATTACCTTTCTTGGTGGAAATCCAGAAGATCTAATCGGTAATTTAGGCGTAACCGACCAATCTAACTCTATCCCATACGAAGAAACTGAACAAGAAAAAGAACTAGCAGAATTTGTCTCTGTTGTACTCGCAGATACGGAAACAGTTTGGACCGAAATATTCCAAGAAAATGGATTACAATATATAGAACCAACCCTTGTACTATATACGAATAGTGTAAACTCGGCATGTGGTACTGCTGGTGCATCTGTTGGTCCCTTTTATTGTCCGGGTGATCACAAATTGTATATCGACTTAAGCTTTTATCAGGAATTACAAGAAAAATTTCACGCACCAGGGGATTTTGCCATGGCATATGTTATCTCACATGAAGTAGGTCATCATGTACAAACCCTGCTAGGAACTACTGAGGAAGTAATGCCACTTCGCCAAAAGTTAAGCGAAGAGGAATTCAATAAATACCTTGTCCGTTTTGAACTTCAAGCAGATTATTTCTCTGGAGTATGGGCAAAACATGCACAAGGAATGGACTTGTTGGAAGCAGGAGATTTAGATGAAGCACTGACTGCTGCAAGTGCGGTCGGCGATGACACGTTGCAAAAACAAGCTATGGGTTATGTCGTACCGGAAAGCTTTACCCATGGTACTTCTAAACAACGAAAATCCTGGTTCTACAAAGGCTATGAAAACGGAACGATTGAAGGGGGAGACACATTTAATACTACCTCCCCTTAATGCAGATTCTTATGGAGTCTGCTTTTTTTATTGACCTGAACGAAAGAAACTAATTATAATGAAAATAAATTGTTCCTTTTAATGGAAAAGAGAGGGTGTAGTATGAATATACCTTTTACAAAAATGCATGGTTGCGGAAATGATTATATATACATTAATTGTTTTGAGAATGAAATTGAACAACCAGAACAGCTAAGTAAAACCATTTCCGATCGACATTTTGGTGTCGGAGGAGACGGGATTGTTCTTATATGCCCTTCTGAAAACGCGGATGCGAAAATGCGAATGTTTAATGCAGATGGCAGTGAAGGGAAAATGTGTGGAAATGCAATCCGTTGCGTTGCCAAATATGTATATGACAATAATATTGCGAAAAAAGATATGCTTAAAATCGATACACTTAGTGGAATTAAATTCATTAATCTACAAGTAAAAGATGACCAAATGTATACTGCGACTGTTGATATGGGCAAAGCTAGTTTAACACCTTCCACTATCCCAGTACTATTAGAGGAAAAAGGAGCTTTAATTGATTTTCCTTTGCAAATAGAGGAAACGATATATAATATTACGACGGTTTCTATGGGGAATCCCCATTGTGTTTTATTTTATGAAGATATCTCCTCTCTTAATCTATTTGAAATAGGACCTAAGTTTGAGCATCACCCTCTATTTCCTGAAAGTGTGAATACGGAATTTATCCAAATAGAAAATCGAAATACGATGCGTATGCGCGTATGGGAACGCGGAAGTGGAGAAACGCTCGCATGTGGTACAGGTGCTTGCGCTGCGGTTGTAGCATCTGTATTAAACGGCTATTGCGACAAAGATACAGATATTACGGTTAAGCTATTAGGTGGAGAGCTTAGCATTCGCTATACAGACAATAGCGTTTTTATGACAGGTCCAGCCAAAAAAGTATTTGAAGGTATGTTTCAGTGGTGAAAATAAAATGAATAATGAACGTAAGAAGCCTTTCAAATATCTATTTGAAGGGCTTTTATTCATATTCGAATAAACTAGGGCATACACTTGTTGAGTATTTTGTAATATTACATTTCTACTTTGTAATGCTATTGGTAAATTGTCGTAATATTCCTGTAATACAATACTGCTAGTATATTAATTAGACTAAATAGTAAGGGGTAGAGTATTTGAGAAAAATTCTTGGGACACTCATCATCACATTAGCACTATTGGTTAGCGGAACAACAACAGGCGTGGCCGCATCTTCAATGCATACCGTTCAAAAAGGAGATACATTGTATAAAATTGCGAAAGCTTATAATGTATCCATCTCTAATTTGAAATCATGGAATAATTTAAAATCGGATATTATTCAACCGAAACAAAAACTAAAAATTACAACTACAAAGCAAGCATCCGAAACTAAAAATCCTTCTCGCTCTGATTCGGAGGATAAAGTAGTGAAAGAAATCGTTGTATCCGCAAGTGCATTTACTGCGAACTGCAATGGTTGCTCAGGAACTACTAGTACAGGGATTAACTTGAAAAAGAATCCGGATATCAAAGTAATAGCGGTAGATCCAAAAGTCATTAAACTCGGGACAAAAGTCCATGTGGAAGGATACGGTTATGCTATTGCAGGTGATACGGGAGGAAATATAAAAGGGAACAAAATTGACGTGTTTTTCTCATCCAAAAACGAAGCCTATAAATGGGGACGCAAAGACGTGACAATTAAAATATTAGAATAGACACAAAATGACTCCAATACTTATTTGGAGTCATTTTCCATTATTGCACCTACCTTTTCATTACATTATGATTACAAGAAAAGATTAATAAGGAAGTGCATATAGTGAGCAAAATAGATAAAACATTTCAAGTACCGTATTATGCTGTTATTTTTTCTTCTCGAAGAACAGATGGTGATAAAGGTTATTCAGTAATGGCAGACAAAATGGTGGAATTAGCGTCTCTACAAGAAGGATTTTTAGGTGTGGAATCTGCACGTGATAACGAGCTAGGGATAACCGTATCCTACTGGAGCTCTTTAGAGTCTATTAAGAAATGGAAAGAGCATTCCTCTCATCAAATCGCACAAGAAAAAGGGAAAAAGGATTGGTATCAAAACTTCTCACTAAGAGTTTGTAAAGTAGAAAGAGACAACTTTTTTGAGATGTAGATGTAAACTTATTCAAATTGGAATGAAGAAGGTAAATATGCTGGAAAATGAAACAAAGCTATCCATTAGTGGTACTAACTTTTATATCGAAGAAAGTGATGAAAACAACTTTCTTTGAATTTGCAGTGGAAGATTTCAAGTCAACCAAAAAAAGTCTTCTTGATAATAACTGTACCATTACAGAGGAAATTTTCTGACACGAGTATAATGATTGCTGATCCATACGGCATAAAATTTCATTTATTCCAGGTTTAAAAGACCTTAGAGCCAGGCTATTTATTAACTGGCTCTTATAATTTTCTTAATGCCTCGAATTATAGCTTCATAGTAAGATGGTTCATGTAGCACAAAGTTATTCTTTGTTACGATCTTATTAAATGATACTCTTTCTCCCGTTTTATTTATTTCAAACCCTACTACTTGAATCTCTTCTAATTCTCCCAACCAAAGCTCCGAGAATTGTTTGAATTTAGCTCGAACAACTCCTGAAACTTCTTCAGTCTGAATAGCAAAATCATCAAAACTTAAAGTACAATTATATACATAGACATTTGCTAATTCTTTATCAATAAGTTCGCCTATCGTTACCGAATAATCTATTATCCCGAGCGAATCTAACTTTTCAAACGAAACATCGATTCCGAGTTCTTCTTTCACTTCCCTAACACCATCATGCACCGTCTCAGTAGCTAATAAATGACCTGCCGCTGTTATATCTAACAGTCCTGGATACTCCTTTTTGAATTCACTTCGAATTTGCAAATAGATATAATCTACTCCCTCTTCCTTACCGATAAACCAACAATGAAACGTTTCATGCCAATGTCCAAGCTTATGAACCTCATGACGTGGAGCTGTCCCTATAGCATTTCTCTTTCTATCAAATATTCTCAACAATTCCTCTTCCATTTCTATATCCCTACCTTCTTATATTAAAAGCATACATTGATTACCAAATACATATAGTTTTAAAAAAGAGATTCTAAACTATATTAGGAGTGGTCCATGGCATGAGAAAATTAATTATGATATTCGTAGTTTTTGTTGTTTCTTCTATTTTTAGCACAACAAGTGGAGAGGCAGCTGTTGCACCCGTGACTCAACACATAGCTTTCCAAGATCAATTGCTAGATTTTAGTGAGATCAAAGTTATTAATGAAGATACAAAAGTTCCTCTTGAAGAGATTGCCGCACATCTGGATATCCCTTTTGAAATAGAAAAAGGCATTACTTACATACGAAAAAACGGAATAGAAATTAGTTATATCGAGACCTCGCAACTAACATCCAAAAACGGGGTTGCACTCGACTGGACTCCAATTGTTAAAGTCAATGGAAAGATTTTTATCAGTGTGGAATATATCGCAAGTGAAATAGGATACAAAGTGAAATCTTTTGAGAAACATAAAACACAACGCATCTACAAGGAAGACTGGACCTATATGTCACATGAAAATTTTGAAATCTATTTAAATATAATCTTGAATAAAAAACAACCTTCCCCTGCCAAATCCAAAGCAAATGTCTATTTAACATTCGACGATGGTCCCAACAAATTTACAGCAATCAATAATTCCATTTTAAAGAAATATAACGCCAAAGCAACTTTCTTCTTTTTAGGAAATCATATGAAAAAGAATGCATCCATTATCAATACAGTAGTGAAAGATGGGCATTATATTGGAACTCATAGCATGACACATGACAAAAGCAAAGTTTACCTTTCTTCCGAATCTTTTATAAATGAAATGATGGAAGGGAAAAAACTGATCAAAAAAATGACTGGGAAAGACACAAAACTTGTTCGTACGCCGTATGGCAGCAAACCACATTTAACAACCGCTATGAAAGATGAATTAGTTACAAATGGTTTCAAATTATGGGACTGGGACGTAGATTCAAATGATTGGAAATACACCGAAAAGGAAGTTAACAAAATCATCCAAAACGTCCAAGTCGGAGTAGAAAAAGCGTACAAATCCGGAGATCAGGATATCATTATCCTTCTCCATGACCGTAGTCAAACAACAAAAGCACTACCACAAATAATTGAATGGCTTCAAAAAGAAGGCTATACACTTAAAACATACGAACCGGACCATCATATCGTACAAAACTTTCTTCGAGACACCACTCTTTAAGTACAAAAGCGCAAGCGCCTATTTCAGAGGAATACAGTCTAAATTCGCGACATCGTGGTGCTCCTGCGCATAGCTCGTCGCAAAATAAAAAAACATTTCGCAACGATTGCATGACCTGCATCCTGCAGGCCTTCGACAGGCAAATGGGCGGGAAGGCATCCTAAGTACGCCCACATCCTGTGGCAACGGATGCATGACCCGCATCGTGCGGGCCTAGGAGGCAGCTCCTCAACCACCACAAGCGATTTTGTTTGCGACGAGCTTGCGCAGGAGCAGCTTTTTCACATTTGACCCCGAGGGGCAACGTTCTTCTGCGACGAGCTGTGAGCAGGAGCAAGGCGCTGGAGCTGGACGGGGAATCACTTGAGAAAGTTATCCGCTTTTATTTATTCTATAATTTTTCTTTAAGAATCAAAAAATGACAGTTATGTTACTGGCTCTAGCAACATAACTGTCAATAAATATATTACTTTCGTTGATTTTTCAAATTTTCCAATAATCCTTGTACTTTTTCTCTTTGTTTCTCTGTTTTTTCAACTAATCTTTCCACTTTATATGTGTCATTTTCAATGGAGATAAGAACAATATCCCCTTCTTTTACATTTTCATCCAGTTCTGATATAGGGATATGTAGTCTTTCTATTTCATCCGGGTATTTTATAAACACTGCGAGTTCCCCTTCTAGTCGATCGAGTGTGTATTTATTCGAGTTCACTCATCACTACCCCTTTCTCGTTTAGTAACTGCGCTGGATCTCCTTCATTTCTCCACATTTGTCTATTCGTCCACTTCAAATGTATCCCGTCTTCTTTCGCTTCAGGACCACTTGTAATATATAAAGTTTCTCCCGCCTGGATAGATATATTAGGAAAATTATATACTTGATTGCCCGTAACAGACACCAACTGCCATCCATTTAGGTTTACTGCTACATTCCCTTGATTTGTAATACCAACAATTTCTTCCTGTACATCTTTCTCCGAAATAAAAAGCGGTGTTTCAGCTACAGTTTCCTTTTCAATTGTAAGTGAATCGGTGGAAACAGTATAATCTCTTCCATCCGTTTTCACTACAATATTTCCTAATTCCGCTGTGCTATAAATATCCGTATTTGCTTTTTTCAATCTAGTCACTATTTCTGGGGTAGGATGACCATACATATTATTTTCTCCATAACTTAAAATTGCTATTTCCGGTGAACTTCACGAATAAAGGCATCCGAGCTACTCGTATCCGAACCATGATGTCCCGCTTTTAATACAGTAGATTTCAAGTCATACTCGTTTAACATGCTTTTCTCCACACCCGTATCAGCGTCTCCAGTTAATAAAAAAGACACTTCCTCATATTGCACCTTCAATACAATAGAAGCTTCATTATTATCGTTGGCATCCTCTCTCGTATGCAAGACAGTTATCTCTAGATCCGAATCTAAGTGAATCGTATCACCTGTATTGGGCACAATAAACGGGATATGCTTATCTAAAATAAGCTGTAACATTTTCTCATACGTCTCTGTAGTATGTTCTTTCCCTGAATCTACGAAGTTTTTAATCGTAACAGAGTTTAACACTGCGAGCAGTCCACCAATATGGTCAGAATCTGGATGAGTCGCTACAACATATTCTAACTTTTCTACACCTTGTTGCCGTAAATAAGTCACTACGTCCTTTCCTTTTTCCTTTTTCCCTCCATCAATAAGCATATTCTTTCCTTCTGGAGATTGAATAAGTATAGAATCTCCTTGGCCAACATCTATAAAATGAACGCTCATTTCTTTATTAGCGTTTGTTTCGTTTGAAGAAGTTTCTACTTTTGTTTCTTGAGTTACATTTGGCATTTCCATCGTGCAACCGAATGTCACGAACATCAAAAATGCACTTATGAATGATACTATATATTTCATTTTAAACCTTCCTTTTTTTACAGTACTACTATTTTAACATAGAGAAATTCATGATCGGACGGCTATGATCGATTATCGGACGGTTAGATTAAATAGTTGGAAAGTATGCCCAGATAATCGGATGGTTCACCTAAAGAATTGAAAAATTTCCTTGACAATTACCCTATGCCTGTCATAAAATTATCAATTGTGATTACAAAATGTGGTTCGTGAACCTCCCACATAAAAAAACTAAGGAGAAATGAATAATGAAAACAAAAACTCTTGCAATAAGTGGTATTATTGCAGCTTTATATGTTGCTGTCTCGCTTCTAATTGCACCTTTTGCATTTGGTGCGTTACAATTTCGTATTGCTGAAATGTTTAACCACCTAATTGTCTTTAATAAAAAATACTTTTTTGGAATTGTACTTGGTGTAATAGTGACTAATATGTTTTCCCCTATGGCTGCATATGATTTAACATTCGGGGTAGCACACTCAATCATTACTTTATCGCTTACTATTTTTGCATCTAAGTTTATTAAAGGACATGTCGCTCGCATGATATTAAATACGTTAATCTTTACGTTTACGATGTTTATCATTGCATTTGAGCTAAAACTTGCATTTGATCTACCATTTTTCTATACATGGTTAACTGTTGCAGCAGGTGAATTCGTTGTATTAGCAGTAGGCATTCCAATTATTGCTGCTTTAAATAAACGGTTAAATTTTAAAGCTTTGATTTAAATAATGTGCACCCGATTCTAACTAGAACCGGGTGCTGTTTTTTATTTTTGAATTAAACCTTTCTCCACTAAGAAATCATGGGCAACATCTTCCGCTTTTTCACCGTCAATATCTACTCTTGCATTCATCTTTAACATATCCTCTTCCGTAATTTTTCCCGCTAGTTCATTTAATACTTCCTCAAGCTCCGGAAACTTTTCTAGGGCTTCTAAACGAACTACAGGCGCCGCATCATACTTAGGGAAAAATCCTAGATCATCTTTTGTTGTCTGTAATTCAAAACGTTCAATACGGCCATCTGTTGTAAATGCCGGAATCACATCAACTTCCCCACTTTTTACTGCCTCATACATAACGTTTGGATCCAGACTTTTCGTTTCTGTGAATGTAAAAGGATAGGAGTTAATCATGTCATCAAATCCATCACCTTGTCTTTCATAAAAAGCATGAGGTGCTCCAAATACCATATCTCCAAACCTAGAGACTTCCACAAGATCAGAATAAGTCTCTGCATCATAATCTTTGTCTTTGGCATAAGCCAATGTATACGTATTTTCAAACCCAAGTGGACTTAACCAAGTTGCTTGATATTGTTCTTCATATCCTTTTTTCACCCGCTCCAATACACTTTCAGAGCTTTCCCCTACTTCTGATGTCTCTTTTAGCACATCCTTTAAACCTGTACCCGTATACTCTACATATAAGTCAATATCACCTTTCTCAAGCGCCGGTGTCATAATCGCCACTTCTCCAAGTCCCTCTTTATACTCCACTTTATAATCCGTACGCTCTTCAATATACTGACCTAAGATTTGCGGTAGTATAAATTGCTCTGTCCAAGGTTTGCCACTGATCACTAGTGTCTCTTCTGAGTTCGAACAAGCACCTAGTAATACAATCGCTGCCATTCCAATCATGACGAACATCTTCTTCATTCTTCATCATCCCCTTGTGTTTAATCCTTTTGGTGTCGCTTTTTTCTCAATCCATTTCAAAGCAAGATCGAACAAAATTGCTAATAAAGCAACAGGTAACGCCCCTGCTAAGACGAGCGCATTATTATATGATTGTAAACCTCTATAAATAACATCCCCTAACCCACCTGCCCCAACAAAAGTTGCAAGTGTCGCAATTCCAACCGTCAAAACGGTAGCTGTTCGAATGCCTGCCATGATAAATGGCAAAGCTAACGGAAACTCAATCTGACGCAACAATTGACTTTTCGTCATCCCCATTCCACGACCTGCTTCAATAATAGATTCATCAATTGTTGTAATTCCTGTATATGTATTTCGTAAAATAGGTAGAAGTGCATAAATGATTAAGGCAATCAATGCAGTCATCGTGCCTATTCCAATGAGTGGCACTAGAAATCCAAACAACGCAAGACTAGGAATTGTTTGAAAGACGGCAGTGACACCAATAATCGGTTCCGCAAATTTTCGATATCTTGCCACGAAAATCCCTAACGGTAAAGCGATACCAATACCTATCGCTAAGGCGATGAAAGACAAATAAATATGTTGTAAAAATGATTCTTGTATTAAATCAGATCTACTTTGAATCGTTTCTAAAAAAGTTTGCATTTACAACACCTCTTCCTTTGTGAGCATTGCACTTAGAAGAATGGATTGGTTCACAAAGCCTAATTCTTTCTTTCCCTTTTTTACGAGTAAGCTTTCAATATCTTCCTTCTCCAATAGTTTTATAGCTTCTTCTACGGTTATGTTGGCTTCAACGACTAAATAGGAGGATTGTTCGCTTTGTTTGAATGTAGGGATAAACTCTTGTAGTTCTCGCTTTCCGACTGATCTTTTTCGATTGATACGTTCCACACCTATAAAGTGTTTAACAAAATGATTAATTGGAGTTTCTATTAATTCAGTAGGTGTACCTATTTGCTCAATCTGACCATTTCTCATGACAACAATTGTATCTGCTATTTTTAATGCTTCATCCATATCATGTGTGACAAATACGATTGTTTTCTTCAGCTTTTTTTGTATATTTTTCGTTTCCATTTGTAATTGTTCGCGACTAATAGGATCCAAGGCACTAAACGGCTCATCCATTAAAACGATAGCTGGATTACCAGCTAATGCTCTTACAACTCCTATTCGTTGCTGTTGCCCCCCGCTCAGCTCTAGTGGATATTTAGATAAATATTGATTAGGATCGAGACCAACCATTTGCATTAGTTCATAAATCCGCTCAGTTGTTTTTTCTTTCGTCCAGCCCTTTAGATTTGGTACAAGCGATACATTCCTTTCAATCGACATATGTGGAAACAAACCTATTCGTTGAATAACGTAGCCAATTGTTTTTCTAAGCTCCACTGCGTCCACTGAAGAGACCGCTTTGGCATCTACATATACTTCTCCGGAGGTGGGAATTTCCAAGCGATTGATCATTTTCATCAAAGTTGTCTTTCCGCAACCACTCGGACCAATAATGGCCACTAGTTGTTCTGCTGGAATGGTTAATGAGACATCTTTTAATGCTTCTGTCCCGTTCTCAAATACTTTTGTAATCTTGTCAAATTGGATCAATTAAACTTTCCCCCTTAACACACTATATTTAACTGTTACTATATATACCCTAAAAAATCTGATTAAAGCATAAAAAAACCAGATTCTAAATGTTATAGAATCTGGTTTGCTTCTAATGATTTCATCCCTGTCACTTCTGCTACTATTTCATATGACCTTAAGCGAGCTTTATGGTCATATATCGTTGAGTTAATAATCATTTCGTCTGCTCCTGTTTCCTCTAAAAATGCTTGCAGCTTCTCTTTTACTTCCTGTGGATTCCCGATAATGGTCGATTTCAATTGATTAAGAATACTTTCTTTTTCAAGTGGATTCCAAATCCCTTCCATCGTCTCTACTGGCGGTTGTATCTGACCTGGCGTGTTTCGAATAAGACTTAAAAACTGTTGTTGATGTGTTGTTGAAAGGATTTTTGCTTCTTCGGTCGTCTCCGCAGCTACGACATTAACACCAACCATTGCATATGGCTTATCTAATACTGCAGATGGTTCAAAATAATGACGATATCTCTCGAGCGCCGGTAATGTATTTTCTGGTGAAAAATGACTTGCAAATGAAAAAGGTAATCCTAACTGGGCAGCTAAAGTAGCGCTAAAACCACTCGATCCAAGGAGCCAAATTGGTATATCTTGTCCCTCTCCTGGAATAGCTCGTACTTTATTATGTTTAGAATTTGCATTTAAATAACCGCGTAGCTCCTCTAATTGCTGTGGAAACTCGTGTCCACTGCTTCTTGAATCACGTCGCAATGCCATCGCAGTTAACTGATCCGTTCCCGGTGCTCTACCTAATCCTAAATCAATTCTCCCTGGGTACATTGCTTCAAGCGTTCCAAATTGCTCTGCAATAACAAGAGGCGAATGGTTTGGCAGCATAATGCCACCTGATCCAATGCGAATTTTTTCAGTAGCTGCAGCAACATAACCAATCACTACAGAAGTAGCTGAACTTGCAATACCTGGCATACTATGATGTTCCGCAAGCCAAACACGGTTATATCCCCACTTCTCTGCATGTTGGGCTAAATCCTTCGTATGTTGAAATGCTTCTGCTGGAGAGCTACCTTGAGTAATTGGTGCTAAATCTAAAACAGAATATTTAATTTGATTTAATGTTTTCGTTTCGCTCAATGATCTCGTCCCCTTACTTATCACTTGATATAAATTTAACGATAGCCTACAACAAGGGAAAAACAAAATAATTGGCTTATATACAGAGTGACAGAGTTATTAATAGAATATCTTAAAGTAAAGTTGTCCGTTTCACAATTTTGAGCAACATAGTAGCTATCCGCACATAAAGTAGGCGTATCCGATCCTAAAAGACACTTATCCGAACATATTAATCTTCATCGCCACTACATTGTGGCTATCCGCACATAAAGAAGGCGTATCCGAACCTAAAAGAAACTTATCCGCTCATATTAATCTGCATCGCCCCTTGGCTATCCGCACATAAAGAGGGCGTATCCGAACCTAAAAGAAACTTATCCGCTCATATTAATCTGAATCGCCCCTACCTCCTGGCTAACCGCACATAAAGTAGACGTATCCGATCCTAAAAGAAACTTATCCGCTGATATTAATCTGCATCGCCCCTACATTGTAGCTATCCGCACATAAAGAGGGCGTATCCGAACCTAAAAGAAACTTATCCAATCATATTAATCTGCATCGCCCCTACATTGTAGCTATCCGCACATAAAGTAGACGTATCCGAACCTAAAAGAAACTTATCCGCTCATATTAATCTACTTCGCCCCTACCTCCTGGCTATCCGCACATAAAGAAGGCGTATCCGAACCTAAAAGACATTTATCCGAACATATTATTCTTCTTCGCCCCTACATAGTGGCTATCCGCACATAAAGAAGGCGTATCCGAACCTAAAAGAAACTTATCCGCTCATATTAATCTACTTCGCCCCTACATCCTGGCTATCCGCACATAAAGAAGGCGTATCCGAACCTAAAAGACACTTATCCGCTCATATTATTCTGAATCGCCCCTACATCCTGGCTATCCGCACATAAAGTAGACGTATCCGATCCTAAAAGACACTTATCCGCTCATATTATTCTTCTTCGCCCCTACATTGTGGCTATCCGCACATAAAGAAGGCGTATCCGAACCTAAAAGACACTTATCCGCTCATATTAATCTGAATCGCCCCTACCTCCTGGCTATCCGCACATAAAGTAGACGTATCCGATCCTAAAAGAAACTTATCCGCTCATATTAATCTGCATCGCCCCTACATTGTAGCTATCCGCACATAAAGAAGGCGTATCCGAACCTAAAAGAAACTTATCCGCTCATATTAATCTGCATCGCCCCTACATTGTGGCTATCCGCACATAAAGAAGGCGTATCCGATCCTAAAAGAAACTTATCCGCTCATATTAATCTGCATCGCCCATACATTGTAGCTATCCGCACATAAAGAAGGCGTATCCGAACCTAAAAGACACTTATCCGCTCATATTAATCTGCTTCGCCCCTACATTGTAGCTATCCGCACATAAAGTAGACGTATCCGATCCTAAAAGAAACTTATCCGCTCATATTAATCTACTTCGCCCCTACATCCTGGCTATCCGCACATAAAGAAGGCGTATCCGAACCTAAAGGCGCATATCCGCATATTCTTATCGGCGGTAAACTTCACGACAACAAATCACTTTTCATATGCATATACTTACTCTATTAAAAACTCAAGCCCACCTTCTCAGCAGAAAGTGGGCTTGAATTTTTTCATTATTCTTTTACAAACTCTATTGTACTTCTTACCGTATCAATTGGACGAACTAAGCTTTCTATTTGTGCACGTTTTGGTTCTAAAAACGGTGGTAAGGATAACTTTTCTCCAAGTGTTTCATAAGGTTCGTCTCCCATAAATCCTGGACCATCCGTCGCAAACTCAAACAAAATGCCATTTGCAACTCTTGCGTATAAACTTTGGAAGAAGAAGCGATCCACAAAACCAGATGTTTGGAAACCAAAGCTCTCCATTCGAGTAGTCCATTCATCCAAAACAGAACGATCTTCTACACGGAATGCTGCATGGTGCACCGTACCAAACCCTTGTCGTCCTGGAGGAAGAATAATATTTTTCTCTACAATTACTTGCGCTCCATTTCCGCCTTCCCCAACTTCAAATAAATGTAAGGAACCTTCTTGTGCTATTTCTTTAAATAGCATTACTTTTTCTAACACTTCTTTCATGTAATCGAATTCTGCAATTCGAATATGAATAGGTCCAAGTCCCGTAATCGCATACTCTAAAGGAATAGGTCCCTTTTGCCAAGGTGTTCCTGATGCAATACCTTCATTATTTTCATCTGACACTAATTGATATTGTTGGTCATCAAAGTCTACGAATGAAAGAACTTTTGTACCAAATTGTTCTTGAATTCCTGTATGCTTTACTTCTAAACGATCAAATCGTTTAACCCAGTAGTCTAGTGCAGCATCGCTTGGTACACGGAAAGCTGTTTTATAAATTTCATTTGTACCGTGTGTCCCTTTTGGAATACCAGGGAAATCGAAGAATGTCATATCTGTTCCTGCTCCACCTACGTCATCGGCAAAAAATAAGTGGTAAGTTTGAATATCATCTTGATTCACTGTTTTTTTAACTAAACGCATTCCTAATGTATATGTGAAAAATTTATAGTTCTCTTCTGCACTACTTGTAATTGCAGTTACGTGGTGCATACCTTTTAAATGATTCATTTTATATTCCTCCTATACAACTTTTTTACCTTTAATTAAAGTATCTCTAATTCGAAGTAATTTTATCATACATTAAAAAACTTGTCAATAAAATAAGAACTGTTCCAAAAGCATTCATGCTATTGAGAACAGTTCTGTACTAATTATTTACTTATTCATTAGAAAATATTACACATCTATTTCCGTACCTATATTTTGTTCTTTAGCTTTTGCAAACACGCCTTTTGCAACAGCTAAATCGAAATAGGCAGCTCCAACAGATTTGAAAAATGTGATTTCTTCTTCATTTTCTCTACCTCTAATTGCGCCTACGACAAGCTTCCCAATTTCTCCATATACTTGTTCAAAAGACCATTTCCCCTGATTTACCGCGTCTATCAATTCACCGGCTTCGTCTTTTACACCTACAAAATCATCCACAACGATTTTAGATGCACGAGTAATAGTCGTTATGTCTACTTCATGCATATGTGGTAAATAAGATCCAACTCCATTCACATGTGCACCCTTCTTCAAATCATCTCCATTAAAAACAGGTTCATTTGAACGAGTAGCACAGTTAATAATATCTGCTTGGCGAACTGCAGCCGCTACTTCTTCTATTAGCTCATAAGCTGTTTCTACTCCAAATGCTCGGAGCTTTTCTCCAAATGACTTCGCTTTTTCTAAATTTCGGTTCACAAGTAGGAGGCGTTCGATTGGACGAACGGCAAGTACCCCTAGTACTTGTTCGAATGCCATCGCACCGGTTCCAATTACCGCTAGCACTTTTGCATCTTTTTTCGCTAAGTAATTTGTTGCTATTCCACTTAAGGCACCGGTACGAAGTCTCGTTAAATAGGAGGCATTCAACATAGCCAAATGCTCCCCATTTGAAGCGTCTGAAAGTAAGATAACCCCTTGTGTTGTCGCTTTTCCGTTCGCTGGATTATGCGGGAAAATCGTAACAACTTTTACTGCCGCTACTTCTCCCACTAAATCGGCACTAGGCATATACAAAGCGGAGGCTTCATGCGAAGGAAATTCGATAACTGTACGATGAGGGCTTGCAATCTTTTCCGCTTCCTTCGCTTTTAATACTTCGGTAACATCTTGAATCGCATCATTCATAACATATGTATTCATAATTTGTTCTTCATTAACTATTAACATGCTAATTACCTCCATTAATAAGAAAAGCGCAAGCGCCTATGTTTGCCCCGACAGGCAAATGTGGAAAAGCGAGGAGGCAGTTCCTCAGCCACCACAGCTTTTTCACATTTGACCCCGAGGGGCAAGGCGCTGAAGCCTGGACAATTTCCTGAGTAAAAAGTATATACTTTCTTATTTTTTAAGAAAAACTCGCCTCTCACTAACCTTAGCGAAAGACGAGTTTTCCTTTTATCGCTTTACTTATTATGCTTTACCCAATGCATTTGAAGAATTTTCTATTGAATCTTCAGAATCTACCTTGCTAACATCATCTAAATGCTCTTGACTGCGATCTTTTACCGCCCAAATAGCAAAAAGCGAAATAACCGCAGTGAAGATGATGTAACATGCAACAGGAATATAAGAATTGTCAAACTTAAGCAATAGACTAGCAGCAACTAGCGGAGCAGTCCCACCAGCTAATGCAGCCCCAATTTGATACCCAAGGGTAATTCCTGTATATCGTACTTTTGCATCAAAAATTTCAGAAAACATCGTTCCTAATACTGCAGTAATCGGTGACCAGATTATACCTAATCCAATAACCGTCGCAAGAACTAATAATGCAACGGATTGTTGATATAACATCCAGAAGTATGGGAAAGCAAAAACAATCATTCCAATAGTTCCAGCCACGTATAGCTTTTTACGACCTATTTTATCCGAGAGACTTCCCATAATCGGAATTAAAATCGTAGTAACTATTGTTGCTATCATAACTGAATTTAACACCGCTGTTCTTGAGAAACCTAGGTTTGTTGTCGCGTAAGATACAACAAACGTACCGAAGATATAAAATGGTGCTGTTTCCACTACTTTTGCACCGATTGCTATTAGTACTTCACGCCAATGGAATTTCAATGTATCTATGATTGGTAATTTCGGAATTTCACCTGACTCTTTTACCTTTTTGAATGATGGTGTTTCGTCAATACCTTTACGGATCCATAATCCAAATACAACTAACAATGCACTAAAAATGAATGGAATACGCCAACCCCAAGTCATAAATGAATCTTCAGGAAGCAAAGTCATAATAGATAACGCAACTGTCCCAAGAACCATTCCGATAGGTACTCCCATTTGTGGAATAGACCCATATAAACCACGTTTTTCTTTAGGTGAATATTCTACTGCTAGAAGTAAAGCTCCTCCCCATTCTCCTCCAATACCTAAGCCTTGTACAAGACGTAGCGTTATTAAAAGAATTGGAGCCCAAACACCTATCGCTTGATAAGTAGGAAGTAATCCCATACCAAATGTTGCAACCCCCATCAAACTTAACGTAAGAACAAGCGTCTTCTTACGCCCAATTCTATCTCCAATATGACTGAAAATAACCCCTCCAAATGGACGTATAAAGAAAGCTAATGCAAATGACGCATAAGCCAGAATAGTTCCAACCGATGGGTCTTCCGTAACAAAAAATAGCTGGTTAAACACTAAAGCTGCTACCGTCCCATACAAGAAGTAATCAAACCATTCAATGGAACTTCCTACCAAACTTGCAATCCATACTTTTCTCATTTGTTTTGATTCCATGATACATCTCCTTTTTAAAAAAATTGAAGTGACACTTTAATTTCTCCCCATTTTCATTGTATTTAACTTTAAATATTCTGTCAATTTAATATTATAGTAATAGTGTGTACTACTAAGTTGGCTTATCGCTCACCCGGCGGGAATCATACTGGTAACCTAATAGAGCTTTGTTACGCACTATTTGCATTAGGTGTACTTGCTTTGTAATATATGGTTAACTGAATAATATATTACAAAGCATAGGAGATTTATAGATGCCCTCTCATTCAATCGGACAGAAATTAAAAGAACTAAGAAAAGAACGAAAACAAACTCTGAAAGATTTAGCTGAACAAACTGGTGTCTCTATCAGTTTCCTTTCCCAAGTAGAGCGTGGAAAATCGAGTGTCACGCTAGAATCTTTGAAGAAAATAGCAGATGCACTGAAGGTAAACCCAACTGTATTTTTTTCCGATCGTTCACAGGCGGATGACTTAGATGCCATCAGACAACAATTTTATTATCAAGATTTATCAAATGAAATAGTTAATGCTTCCTATCTACCTATTTTAGTCACACTACAACCTGGAGAAAATGAAGGGAATGCTTTTTCACATAGTGGTCATGAATTTCTATTTGTCGTGGAAGGGACACTAACTGTAGTCGTGGATGGAGAAAAAAAGAATTTAGTCGAGCAACAATCCACCATGTTTGATGCAACTAAAACTCACTATTGGTATAACTTAACTGATCAAGTTGTACGCTTTTTAGTTGTATCCTCGAAGTAAATACAATAGAAAAGCGGAAGCGGGAAGAGCCTATGTTAAAGGAATACAGTCTAAGTTCGCGACATCGTGGTGCTCCTGAGCAAAATAAAAAAACATTTCGCAACGACTGTATGGCCCGCTTCGTGCTGGCCACCGACAGGCACATGGAACCGGAAGGCTTCTTAAGTACGCCACATCCTGTGGCAACGGCTGCAAATATGATACTTCTTACACTATAAGATTTACAATACCGTCTTTGTACTCAAATAAATAATCACTCTCTTTTTCTAATAGAACAGGTAAGTACTGAAAAACCATTTCAGCAATCCCTAAGTTATTCGGGTTCATTATCCAATCTATTTGTTTCCAATCGAGAATCCCTTCTCTTGTTTTTTGTATGGGTCCATTCCCTAATGTCGCATCTACTTCGAATAAGTACACATATAACCCATCTTTTTCCCCCTCATTTTTATCCCATGTAATTACACCTTTCGAGTAATATTCGTTTACTTTGATACCTGTTTCCTCAAATACTTCACGTATTGCACCCTCATCAGCTGTTTCTCCTGCTTCATATTTACCACCAACCCCGTTCCACACACCCATAATCGGTGGCTTTTCACGATTCAGCATTAAGATTCGGTCATTACTTTTCAAAAAACATACATTATATTTAAACACTAAATCATCTCCACAATAAAATTCATTCATTATCCAACTATACTTCAACTAGTTTTGACTAATCTGCTTCTTTAGTTTAAATAATGCACCCTATAGTTCATAATATTCGTTTTTCTATTGGTACAAATAAATCAACCTTTAATTTCCCTAGTTTAAATCTTTTTTCAAGTAAACTGCTCTTTTAATTTAATAAAAAAAGCTTTACTCCTTCTTGAAGTAAAGCACCCGTTAGTTTAACAAACACTATCGCCGAAACAACCTTTTTAGCTTGACTTCCTTAAATGAACTATTTAATGGTTTGCACTTTTTTGATTGTCAATAATTGACCTTCTTGTAGTAAGAGTTGCTTTGGGTCAACAATCTCGTGCAATAGTAAATTAGATTTTTTCTGTACCATTAGTTCAACCCGATTTGAATTTATTAAATGAGCTATTTGTAAAATACACTCCTTATAAGGTGTGGTGTGATTAAGAATATACTGTAGTAGTTCTCGCAACTCCCACGCTTTTTCAATTCCATTATATATTTCTACCTGAATCGGAAAATCGAATCCTGGAATGTGTAAATCCGTCTCTGTAAAATCAATTGAACCATTACCTAATCCCATCTTCTGGTCTGATGCAAAGTAATAATAATTCGTCATTTTATTCCTCCCTATTGTAAGTATATATTTCTTAATTTTCTTTTGGTTTTATTTAACACCCTTACTTCCGTTAAATAAAAATATCAGTTCCTTATATGTAGTACTACAACATACATTTTCCATTTCCTTGTTCAACTAAACTGCGTCGTTAGTACAATAGGCTATCACAGAAAAAAGTAACTTTTTTAAATTCTTTAAATGCTGCGAAGGAGAGAACCTAGTAACCGCATTCGAAGAGATAATCAATTACAAAACAATTACCGTAAGATTTAACAAAAATGCATACTAAGGACACCACGTGGCAAACTAAAATCATGGAGGTGTATATAGTGAGCAACAGCCCGAAGAACAATTTAAGTGGTAACGCTAGTGATGAGCAAGCGGTTAGGAAGAATTTATCAAGGGAGTTTGATCATGAACTTGCAAACAAACCCTTGACAGCGGCAGAGAGACATAATAATAAGAAAACGAAGAAGCGGCAATGAGCTAAAATGATGTAAGACCGAATTATAATAAATAAGCGTACCTTTTTTTAATTCGAATATACGGCTTACTTCATTTATTTACTATATTCCGCTTAGATCCGTAAAAATTTTCTTCAGGTATTTGTAGAAATCCAAACCGTTACTTTTGGCGGTTACTGCGATACTCAGACAGATGGCGTTTGCTTTTCTCCAATACACCGAAAGGTGCCAGGGAGAGCGCAATTATCTACAGTATCGTGGAGACAGCGAAAGAAAATGGATTGCATTCATTTACTATCTTCCCCAACTATTCAAGACGATTTCCAATGTGTATCCGACAGACGTAAATGCCTCTGACAAATTGATGCATTGGTCAACAACATTACCTATTACGTGTACCGTCTTTAATAAGTTATCAAAATGATACAACAAGCCCCCGTCTATAGTAAGGTGGGGGCTATTTGACGCTTACATTTATAATACAATCGCACAAGCTCTATTCCGATGACATCGTATTATTATTTACACGAGAGAGGTGAACATACTTGTTATATAAACGAAAACGGTTCGTAAAAGTTCGAAATTACACGCAATCTTTCTTCAACTAACCTGCTGCTTTAGTTAAATAAGAAAAAAGGCTTTACCCTTTCTTGAAGTAAAGCACCCGTTAGTTGAGTAACGAACTCGTATTAACACCACGGAAACTTATTAACTTTTAAAAAGTTCAACTTCTTTAGCACAGACTAAAATAACAATGACATCATTGTTATTTTGTAAAACAATTTTCAAAGTACCCATATTATCTATTATTTCTATGTTTAATATTTCATAAGAATCTACAAGGAAATTAGTTTCCAAATCCAATGTGGAAACTCCTGTAAATACTAATTGACATTGCACCATCTCTGGCTCTGCCTCATTGTAATCATTCTGCCTCCAATTACATAATTCCACTTCTAACTCTAGTTTTTTTTCTGTGGAATTATATTGAATTGTTCCTACAATACTGTCGTGTAAATCATAAGTATTGAGAAAATCTAAAGGATTAATTATAAATCCCTCCTTTGTGTATTAAAAAAATATAGAAAGTCCTTAATTTAATATATATAACCCTGTTGTTCAACTAAACTGCGGCGTTAGTTTAAGTGTAACATTTCACATTGTATCGCCGAAATATTCTTAATGTTTTGGACCTAAAATAGACCATCGAAATGATGGTCATGTTAAACTAAAGCACCTCGTTAGTTCAACAAGGAAATAAAATATTAAATTAATAGTTAGAAATCTCTATCAGATTACCATCTGGATCTCTTATATACACAGATGTTATCGATCCTATTGCTCCTGTTCTTTTTACAGGACCTTCTTCAATAGGTACTCCGTAACAATCTAATTGATTAATTACTTCTGACATGGGGACATCCGTGATAAAACATAAATCAGCAGTACCAGACATAGGCCGTTTTGCTTTCGGTTCGAATTCTTTGCCTACTTCATGTAGGTTTATTTTCTGCTGTCCAAAGTGCAGTGACTTTCTCTCATCTCCAAACGTGATAACTTTCATTCCTAATACTCCTTTATAAAAATCACATGTTATATCAATATCTTTTACAGTCAAGACTAAATGATCTAGTTGGTATATGTTCATTACTATCCCCCCAATAATGTTTTATCAATTTCACCATGTGGTCTTGTTGAACTAACTGCTGCGTTAGTAAAATCACTCAATATGTCTATAATTCTATTAAGTTGGCAATAATCCCTTTAATATTACTATTTTAGGGGGGAGAATTAAAAGAGAAAGTGCTGGTGATTTTCCAGGAAAATCGGAAAGTATACGGAACCAGAAGAATAAAAGATGCATTAGAAAAAACTGATCAAACCGTTTCAAGACGACGTCTTGGTCGTTTCATGAAAAAGCTTGGAATTGTATCTAAATACACGCAAGCTTCTTATAAACCAATGTCCACTCAACCAAATGAGGAGTCTGTTCGTAATGTGCTAAATAGAGAAAAGAATTTCAAGTAGATAAAGAGATGTCCGTTTTAGTAAGTGATTTAACGTATGTAAAAGTCGGCAATCGTTGGAATTATATCTGTTTTTTAATAGATTTATATAATCGAGAAATCGTTGGGTATAGCATCGGAGAAAAAAAAGACGCAGCTCTAGTTCAACGTGCCTTTGCATCTGTTAAGTATCCACTTGGTCAGGTAAAAGTCTTTCATACAAATCGTGGATCTGAGTTCAAGAACGTTGGAATTGATGAGCTGTTAAGTAAATACAAGATTAAACGATCACTTAGCCAAAAGGGTGACCCTTATGATAATGCGGTGGCAGAGGCGACATTTAAGATCCTTAAAAAAGTTGTTTGATCTAGTGTTGACATACCAACTATTCAGGAGCCACGAGTTCTACTTTTATTCTATCTGGGTCTTCGAAATAAACGGCATAATAATTATCTCCCCCAGCAAAAGGATGCTTGTTTGTATAAAGAATATTTACTCCTCTATCTTTTAATTTATTTGTCATTTCGTTAACATGTTCGCGTGAAATTGCGTGAAACGCTAGATGATTAAGACCTACTCGGCATCTATGATACGGAACGTCTAAAAATCTGTCCTCTGTTTGTACAAAAACAATGTATGTATCACCTATTTTCCAACTTCGTCCACTTACCCAATCTTGAAATGGAGTGTATCCTAACTCTTCAAGAAACCACCCCCAAAAATCTACTGTCCTTTTTATATCTGATACATATATTTCAATATGATGGAGTAACCCCTTTGACAATGAAAACCCTCCCCTATTTTATTTCACTATTATCCTTTAGTTGAATAACAATAAAGACTGTCTTCTGACAGCCCTGCTCTACTAAAACACCTGTTACTTTAATAAGGTTTTAATTTATTGAAAGAACTTACCTAAATATTTATGAATCCTTCTAAATAAGCTACAGCTTCTCCAGACATTTTTACCGTTTCACCTAAATCCGTACAATACAACTTTCCGCCTCTTTCTGATAATTGCAATGCGACAAATTCATTTTTATTCAATTTATTCTTCCAATATGGAACTAACGTACAATGAGCAGAACCAGTAACTGGGTCTTCCTCTACTCCTGCCTTTGGAGCAAAGAATCTTGATACGAAATCTACTTCTTTTCCTTTAGCTGTTACTATTACACCAAAACCATCTAGTTTTTTTAGTTCATCCATGTTTAATTCGAGGCTCAAAATATCCTTTTCTGTATCAAATACCGCCATATAGTCTCTTGACTTATAAACCTCTTTAGGTACTTTACCTAAACCTTTAATAAGTCCCTCCGGTGTATCGCATTTTTCTCCTTCTCTAGAAGGAAAAGCTAACGTAAATAGACTGCCTTCCTTAGATACTTCTAAAAGTCCACTTTTTGTAGTAAACCTTATATTCTTTAATTTTTTGTCTAAATAAGTATATATTACATAAGCTGATGCTAACGTTGCATGTCCACATAAGTCTATTTCTCCTTTTGGGGTGAACCATCTCAACTCATATCCATTGTCCTTTTTAACAAAAAAGGCTGTTTCGGATAAATTATTTTCTGCTGCCACCTTTTGCATTAAATCATCTTCTAACCATTTATTTAATGGACATACTGCCGCCGGATTTCCTTTAAATTGTTCATTTGTAAACGCATCGATCTGATAAATTGGAATTTTCATCTATATAATCTCCTCGGTATTCATTTGTATATCAATTGTACCCCCACCAGAATAATAAATGGAACATTTCTTCATTAACTTTCTCTGCAATAACTTCGCATTTTTTTATATCCAAATTTATGATTGATAATGTTCGCTGCCAAAATAGCTGGATTAATTACTTGTTTTAGAATAAATCAATTAAACACCAGTGTTCTTGTAATACAAAAAAATCCAACGGCTATGAACCATTGGATTTTGTTGTTAATTTAAAATCATGAAAAGAAAACCATTTGAATCGCAAAAATAACCCCGAAAACGTATATAATCGGATGCACTTCACGACCTTTACCACTTGCAAGTTTAAGAATAGGATACGTAATGAATCCAACCGCAATCCCCGTAGCAATACTCCCAGTTAAGGGCATCGTCAAAATAATCAAAAAAGCCGGAAATGCTTCATCGAACTTCTTCCAATGAATTTTTGCAAGCCCCTCCATCATATAACAACCAACAATGATTAAAGCAGGAGCTGTAATAGCTGGAAGTGATGAAATAGCCGACACTAATGGAGAGAAAAACAAAGCAACAAAGAAAAGAATCGCTACAACAAGTGCCGTTAATCCTGATCTTCCACCCGCTGCTACTCCAGTCGATGATTCAATATAAGCAGTAGATGGACTCGTCCCAAGTGTTGCTCCAACAGTTGTAGCAACCGCATCTGCAGCTAGTGCGGATTTCACTTTCGACGATTTCCCGTCCTTCATTAAACCCGCCTGCTCCGTAACACCAATCAACGTTCCAGTTGTATCAAATATCGTCACAAGTAAAAATGAAAATATGACAGCATATAATCCGCTAGTAAACACACCTGGAATATCTACATCAAAAAATACGATTGATGGCGGCGTCGAAATAACCCCATCTAGTTGTAACATCCCCATAAAATAACCGATAATTGCAGTAACAAACATACCAACGAACAGCGCTCCTTTTACTCGAAGGGCGATTAATATAATCGTTACAAACAATCCGATAATTGATAAGACAGTGAGTGGATCACTCAAATCACCAAGCGTTACAAGCGCTTCACTATTCCCAACAACAATTTTAGACATTTTCAATCCAACAAATGCGATAAATAACCCTATACCAGCAGTAATTCCATATTTTATGGAAGTAGGAATTGACTCTATCAGTAATTCCCGAAACTTCGTAAACGTTAACAATAAAAAGATAATACCTGCCACCAAAACTGCCCCAAAAACTACTTGGTAACTAACGCCTTGCGTAGCGACAACACTCGTAAAATACGCATTCATCCCCATACCTGGTGCTATTGCAATTGGGTAATTTGCAAACAAAGCCATGATTAATGTTCCAATGACTGCAGCAACAATCGTTGCGATAAATACTTGATCGAAAGGAACCCCCGCTGCCGAAAGAATTGCAGGGTTAACGAAAATGATATATGCCATTGTAAAAAAAGTAGTAAAGCCTGCCAATACTTCTGTTTTCACATTCGTACCTAACTCACCTAATTTAAATAATCGTTCCATAGTACCTCCTAAAATAAAAAATCTAACTAAAAATAGATAGACGAAATCTATCCATTCATAGTTAGAAATTAACGGTTTCTACTAGAAACTCTCAGACCATATTACTGAGAATATACGAATGTAGCTTGATTCTTTCATTTTCTTACTCCGAACAATATAATATACGAACAATAAGTTTATGTCAATAATAATTGTTCGTGTATGGTTATTTTTTATTAGTTCGCAAGACAGGATTAATGTACAATAAAAGGTCCTATTAGGTGCCCGCTATGATTTTTGCTGCAGGCAGGTGCTCTCCCTGGGCATGGCTTCAATCAATGGGAACTTCTTGTTAATTTAGCTTTTGCAATTATCAGAGATTGAAAAAGCTTCTTTACTCCGCATTATAAAAAGACGGTTCCCATTCACTATATATAAATAGAAAACCGTCTACTACTCTATTAATTTACTTTTATTGGGCCTTTCCAATACATTTCTCTGAGTAAGAACTTCTGTAGCTTACCTGTTGCTGTTTTTGGTAATGACTCCACGAACTCAAATGATTTTGGTGTTTTAAAATGAGCCATATTGGCTCTGCAATAGTCGATCATCTCTTGCTCTGTCACATTAGTTCCTTCTTTAAGCACAATAATAGCTTTTGGAACTTCTCCCCATTTTTCATCTGGTACAGCTATTACCGCTACTTCTAACACGTCTGGATGCTTGTATAATACTCCTTCAATTTCTGTTGAAGAGATGTTCTCTCCACCTGAAATGATCATATCTTTTATACGGTCTTGAATTTCAATATACCCATCTGGATGCGTTACCGCCAAATCACCAGTATGGAACCATCCATCGACAATTGCTTCTGCTGTTTTTTCTGGATCTTTGTAATAACCTTCCATTACTACATTTCCTCGTGTGACGATTTCGCCAATTTCCTTACCATTCCAAGCTACTTCTTTTCCATCTTCTTGACTGACGACCTTTGTTTCTCCATTAAACGCTAGCTCAATTCCTTGTCTTGCTTTAATTGTTGCTTGTTCCTCTGCTGATTTATGATCAAATTCTTTCTTCCATTCACTATATAAAATGAATGGTGATGTTTCTGTCAGTCCATAAACATGCATCATATTTAATCCAAGAATCTCTTGCGCTTTACCTATAAGGGCTGCGGCCGGTGGTGCTCCAGCTGTAGCCATTCGAGGATTCGTTGTAATTTTCAATTCTTTTGCTTTTGGCTCATTCACCAACATATTTACAACGGTAGGCGCGCCACATAATAAGCTAATTTTGTGTTTTTCAAATAGATCCAAAATAAGCGGTGGATCTACCTTGCGCAAACATACATGCGTTGCCCCGGCTGCAGTAATCGCCCAAACTCCTCCCCACCCATTTGCATGGAACATTGGTAGCGTATGAAGATATACATCATCGTGCTTTACACTTAAATGATACAAAAAATTAGCAGCATTTAAGTAATTACCTCGATGTGTTAACATAACACCTTTTGGTTTGGAAGTGGTACCACTTGTATAATTCAATGTGAGTAGCTGGTTTTCATCTATATCAATTTCTGGTAGGGAAGAATTCTCGAAGTCCGCATTAATAAATTCTTCATAATAGATACCTTCCAATAAATTCGTATACCCTTCTACTGCAACGACAATTATCTTTTCTAATGACAAACTATGACGGATACCCTCTATTAAATGACTATATTCTTCATCCACGATAAGCATTTTGGAATCACTATGTTTAATAATGTACTCCAAGTCTTCTGCATTTAATCGATAATTTAAAGGGACTTGTACTGCACCTAGACTACAAATTCCATAAAAAGTTTCTAACATATAATGCGTATTTGGCAACATGACTGCAATATGATCACCTTTTTGTATACCAGCATTCACTAAAGCAGCAGAAAGTTTATCCGTACGCTTTCCAAACTCCTCATATGTAAACTGTTTCTCTCCATCGATTACCGCCACTTTTTTCGGATAATATTTAATCGCTCTTCTTTTCCAATCTAATGGTGTTAATGTAGCAAACATTTAACCAACTCCTCTTTATAATTAAATTTCTTTTTGTTCGATTGATCCAAAGATCCCTTTTTGCTTGAGTGTATCTATCGTATCTTTGCTATGACCCATTTCCTTCAAAATTTCTTCCGAGTCTTTACCTGTTTTCACACCGGTAAAACTGTATTTCGCTTGTTGTGTTGAAAATTTAATCGGAAAAGCAATTTGTCTCTGTGTACCACCTTCTTTCTTCGGTACCGAAACTACCATCTCTCTTGCTTTTATTTGTGGATGATTTACAGCTTCCGAGAAACTCAATACCGGCTCAATACACCCGTCAAAGTCATCTTCTAATATACTTAGCCATTCCTCAAAAGTTTTTTGTTTAATAACTTTTACTAGAATTTCTTTAAATGCCTGCTGTTCCTCTTCAAGTTCACTACTACTTAATTTTGTTAAACCCGGATCGCCAATTAACTCGCAAAGCATTGCTTGAAACGGTGGTTCCAAACTACCGACAGAAAGATAGCGATTATCTTTCGTTTCATAATAGTCATAAAAAGAACCTCCATTTAACAATAATGACTCCGATTCAGGCTCTTCCTTACCTACTAGATATCCTGGGCCATACATTGCATTTAACGAGAAAGATACATCTGTAAGGCTTATGTCAATCTGCTGACCTTCTCCTGTTTTTTCACGATGATACACAGCTGCTAAAATTCCTATTACAGCAGGCATGGATCCTCCCGCAATATCAGCTACTTGTATACCGGCTGGTACAGGAATCTGATCTTTTCTAAAGGAATAACTCGAAACACCTGCCAAAGATAAATAATTAATATCATGCCCAGCTCGATTACAAAGAGGACCCGTTTGACCGTATCCAGTAATAGAGCAATAGATAATTTTAGGATTGATTTCTTTTAACTTTTCATAGCCTACTCCTAATTTATCCATAACTCCTGGGCGAAATTGTTCGATAACAATATCGTATTCTTGAATTAGTTGATAGATGATTTCCTTTGCTTCCGTTTGTTTGAGATCTAATGCTAAAGATCGTTTGGAACGATTTAAATGTCCAAAAGTAGCGGACACTTCCCCATCGATAGGTCCTAAATATTTGACTAAGTCCTCACGATCAGGAGCTTCAACTTTCACCACTTCTGCTCCCATATCAGCTAACATCATAGTGGCAAACGGTCCGGGCAGTAAGGTCGAAAAATCTAATACTTTTAAACCATCTAAAATCCCCACATACTCACTCCTTTCATATGCTGAATATTACTTAATTTAAAAATATTCTTTCTATTACTCTATTGTATGGAATATTGTATACGTTTTCAATAGTTTACATGTCAAATAGTTTGCTTTCTCTTATTCTAGGGAATACCAAAGAGGAAAAGATAATAGTAGGAGGAAACACAGATGGTTAAAAAGTCAAAGAAGCGAATATTCATCGGCGCTGCAATATTATTCGCTCTTATTTATATAGCCGTTATTTTATGGCATACATATAAACCTCTTCCCGAGGGGGTCTCATTTGAGGGAAACGTACATAAAACAGATACGGTAGAATTCATTACAGATCTTACATTTGCACAAGATAAAGAAGGAACTGGAATGGTACATGAAAATCATATTTTTGAAGAAGTAAATGCAATGATTAATAAGGCAGAAGAATTTGTCGTTGTCGATTTCTTTTTATTTGATGGCTACTATGATGATGATGAAGATTTCCCCAAAATCGCAGACAACCTATCCACCACCCTTGCTAATAAAAAGAAAGAGAATCCAAATATGCCGGTAACTTTCATTACGGATCCGCTTAATCAAGGTTACGGTTCTTATGAAAATGAATGGTTTAAGAAAATGAGAAAAGCTGGTGTAGAAATCGTCTATACCGACTTGGATCCTTTACGGGACTCAACACCCATTTATTCAGGCATCTATCGAATATTTTTCCAGTGGTTTGATATTGGAGGAAAAGGCTGGATAGCAAATGCAATGGCAAGTGACGCTCCCAAAATGACAATTGCATCCTATATGACCTTATTAAACGTGAAGGCTAATCATCGTAAAGCGGTCGTCACAGAGAAAAAAGCAATGGTTACATCGTCCAATCCGCATGATGCGAGTGGATTCCATGGTAACATCGCATTAACAGTAACAGGTCCTATCATTAATGATATTTTAAAATCAGAAGAAGTTGTGTCCTTGTTTTCTGGAGGACCAAAACTTCCACGTATAAAAGCGAACGAAACAGATGGTGAATATGAAGTCCAGTACTTAACAGAGAAAAAGATTTTAGATAAATTACTTGCAGATTTAGCAGACACAAAAGAAGGAGACAAAATTTGGCTTGGTATGTTTTTTGTAGCTAAGCGAGATATTGTAAATGCATTGATTGATGCAGCAAATCGGGGTGTTGACGTAAATCTCATTTTAGATCCAAACGAAAACTCATTTGGACAAGAAAAGTCAGGACTACCAAATAGACCAGTTGTGCAAGAGATGGTTGAAGATACGAAGGGTAAGATGAATATTCGTTGGTACAATACTGTCATCGGCCAATACCATACGAAAGCTATTTGGATTCAATCTGATGAGCATACAATTATTTCAAGTGGTTCCGCGAACTATACAGAACGTACATTGGATAATTACAATTTAGAAAATAATTTACGGGTAATAGCACCAAATAATAGTCAACTTGTTTCAGAGATGGAAGCCTATTTCGAACGTCTATGGAATAATGAAGATGCCATGTATACTTTGGACTTAGAAGAATATCAAGATGGATTTACTTGGTGGCAGCGTTGGATTTATTCGTTACAAAAGTTTTTTAAAGTAACAACTTATTGATGAGCTAAAAATGAAGGTACTAACACAATTCAAAATTGATATAGTACCTTTAGTTTGGCATTCTGAGTTGTATCCTATTTAATATATTCAATCAACCAGCAATCACGATATTCGCCTTCGTGTAGTTCATTCTTTGGTAAAAGCTTGACCTTCTTAAATCCACACTTTTCATAACAACGAATTGCTCTTTCATTCCATGTTTGAGGGTCCATTACCACTCTGTCTGCTTGATTTTGTTCAACTAAAAATTCTACCATTGAGTTTACTAGAAGTGTTCCAATACCATTGTTCCAATATGCAACTTCTCCTATAAACTGGTCCATTCCATATATCACATCTAATACATTTCCATACCCATATAATTTTCGCTCATCAATATCTACTTGGTAATATTGGATATATCCGATTGGAATTTTGTCAAACTCCACGATACATCGAACTACTCCGATTTCACGGTTGTAAAACTTCTCATGTACCTTATGTAAGTCAAATGCATTATCTCTTCCTTCATAAAACTCAAGTACCGCAGGATCTGAAAGCCATTTAACTAATAAACACTCATCCTTCTGTTCTAATAGACGAACAGATAACTTGTCGTTTTGAAATAACATCTTCCTCACTCCTCCTTTTTAGTTAACTCCGGGGAGCAAATAACATAACAGATACACCAATTATACATATTAGAGCCCCAATCCAATCATATGTATCGGGAACTTTTTTATCGACACCCCATCCCCAAAGGACCGATAACACGATAAATACTCCACCATAGGCTGCGTACACTCTACCAAAGGAAGGAAACATTTGAAATGTAGCAATAACACCGTAAAGAGCTAAAGCAATTCCTCCAAAGAGTCCTAAATATGCTGACTTCCCTTCTCTCAACCAAAGCCATATAAGATAACCACCCCCGATTTCAGCTAACCCGGCTATCAAAAATAGAGCAATTACAGAAAACAACATCTACTCATCCTTTCGAATTAATGCATACAATTATTTCGTTTCTACAACATGGTCTACACTCATTGGTAATTCTGTTATTCTCTCTTTTAGAAATAGTGGATATAAGTTTATATCCTTTAATTCCTCTAAGTATTTCCAGTAATATGTATGTATTTTTCCATTTTCATTTACGGTGAATTCATTTCCTCTACTTATAAATTCATCATTTTTCAACTCTACTAAATAGAAAAAACAAATTTCATGAAACTTTTCCTGTAAAGTGGCTTCCACAAAAAAGTTTTCATTCACCCATAACAGCCGCTTTACATTCACTTCTATTGACAGCTCTTCTCTGATTTCACGTTTTACCGCATCTTCACTTGTTTCATTCAGCATTACCCGGCCACCTGGAACATAATAATATGATTGATCTTCATCTTTCATAATGAGTAATTTATCGTCATGTATTAATAACCCTGCTACCCGGTAATTGAATCTACCTTCTACAGTTTCAAATGAAATATCCATATTATTCTCCTCTTTCTTTATTCCCATCCTTTACAAACGTCCACCCATTCGCGCCCATTAGCATATGTAAATAATTCTTCGCACGAGAGTTCAATGGCACTGTTACTGCTCCCGCATGCAGGAAAAACCGTGACAAAACGTTTCAATGATTTATCTAAATAAACGGCTACATTATCAGGAATACCAAATGGACAAACGCCACCTACTGCATGTCCTACATGTTCGAGTACTTCATCTGGTGTTAGCATTTTTGCTTTTACTCCAAAAGTTGCTTTAAATTTAGCGTTATCAATTTTAGCATCGCCTGCAGCTACTACCAATATACAGCCGTCCTCTTTCTTAAAAGATAATGTTTTGGCAATACGTGCTCCTTCTACATTTAGCGCTTGAGCTGCTAACTCAACCGTTGCGCTAGATGCCTCGTATTCCAGTATTCTTTCTTCGATTCCAAACTGCTTAAAATAATCTCTTACTAATTCAATTGCCATATTTACACCTCGTATTTTTAATAGTTAAACTTCTTATCTAATATTACCATTATTCGAAATTAAAAAGGACAACCAAAAAAATGGTTGTCCTAGGTGATCTACGCTTCTGGTTCAAATGTTTTGCAATCTGTTTCTTCGCTACTGGAAGCTTGTTTCCCTTTATTACTTACGACGTAAATGGCAGCAGCATTGCATTTGTTTCCAGATCCCCAATACGTACAGTTGTTTACTTCACAAAGAACATCTTGAGCCATAGTATCACACCTCCTTATTGCTAGCATGAACAATTTGGTTGCGATTAATACCGGATAAAATGGTTATAATAAAACTTAACTGTTTGCACTAATAGTATTATTTTTTAATTGGTATACGTTCATTTGAAAGACTTGTTTTTTAAAATATCCATCCTCTTCCATTCTATCTATTTGCAAAAATTGACACTTTTCTAGAAGTCGAAGAGATGCGATATTATTTTCCTCTGTAAATGCTACTATTTCTTTTAATTTCATCTCATTAAAACCATACTTGACAACATTTTGTAATGCTTCCTTCATTAGGCCTTTCCCTTGAAAACTCGGAATTATACCATATCCTAATTCCCCACTTTTTAGTTCTACATTTATATTCCAAATACTAATAGATCCAATAACCTTTTGGGTTAGTTTATGTTCAATAGCCCAAATAATCCACTTATTTTGCTCGATTCCTTTACTCATCTTTTCAATGTAAGCTGTTGTTTCAGAAACGTTTTCGTCCTCCTTCGAATCAGTATATTCGTTCATTTGAGGATCTTTTCTCATTTCATGAATATCATTACGATCACTTTCTACCATTCTTCTTAATAATAAATTCTTTGTTTCAATAGTTGGAAAAGGATTGAAATTCATTAGACACCCACCTATATTTGAATTTTATGCATATACCATTCTTACCATAATTTAATACTTAAATGTTAAAATAAAAATAGTACATATTGGGGGAATGATTAATGCAAAAGCTTATGTTTGAATCGTCTTGGAATAAAGCTCTGTCCGATAAAGATCGCAACGCAATTGAAAAAACTTTTCTTGAAACTAGTAAGATTAATAATGATACTATTCAACTTACACCGTTATGGAAAGCATTCAATCATAAAGGCGAGTTATTAGTAACTGTGCTGATTCATAATTTCACCGAGCATTCATTTTCTTTAGATGGAACTAAACTAAGATACAGCGTAAATAATGAGATTCTAGCAGAACATTCATTTACCCGTCCGTTACTCGCTATACAAGCAAAATATAGTATGCCATGGACATTTATTTTTCCAAAAGAAAAATTGGATAAAAAACTTTCACATGAAAATGGTCTATTAGAAATTATTTAAGCTTCCTTTAATTTTTTAAAGTGCAGTTTTACTCAATAGCGTAATATGGAAGATTTAACATGGAGGCAGTTGATTTCGTTAAGGCTCATCGCTCACCCCGCGGAAAGCGTCCGCCCTGCAGCGAAAATCCCAGCGGAAACTCCCTTATGACCCATTATGCACAACTTTTCTATGATTTTGGGCAACATCTCTGCTAAATTTCACAATTCAAACAAAAAAGTAGTGCAGTTTCATATTTGGGTTTGCACTACTTTTAGTTATATAATATTAAATTCTCACCTGAAGTGTTTTTTGTTCTTGTCGCAGAAGATTATTTATCTCCTCATAACTTACTGGCTTGCTTATATAATATCCTTGAATCAATTCACAATTATAGCTTCGCAGCATTTCAAATTGCTCTCTATGTTCCACCCCTTCTGCTACAACATGTAATCCTATCGTATGTGCTAAATTAATAATCGTCTCTATAAACTTACCGTCTTTTTCAGATTGAAGCATTCCGTCTACAAAACTTTTATCAATCTTCACATGATTGATTGGTAAACTGTTTAAATAACTTAAAGATGAATAGCCTGTTCCAAAATCATCAAGATGAATGGATATCCCAAACTTTTGGAGATCCACTAGCTTTTGCTTGTTTAAATCGAATGATTTCATCAAAGCGGTTTCTGTAATCTCGAGCTCAATCCAGCTAGGGGAAACACCAGAGGCTTCAATGATTTCTCGTATATTATCGACAAAATCTTGCTGCATAATATGGACGGCGGAAATGTTAACGGCTATGCTAACTGGATGTTCCATATTTTTGTTAATCTTTTGAATCGTACTACATGCTTGCTTTAATACCCATTTGTCTATTTCAACTATTTGACCAGTTAGTTCAGCAACTTGAATTATTTGTAAAGTATTATAATTAGAAAGAGCAGGAGAGTTGGTTCGTAAAAGTGCTTCTATACTCGCAATCCTTCCTTCTTCTGGCTTAAATAATGGTTGGAAAAATAACTCAAATCCATCTTTATCAAGACATTCTCGAATACCTAGTTCTATTTTAAATTTCTCTTCTAGTTGCTGTTTCATTCTTTCATCAAATATTCTGTATCCATTTTTCCCAGAGCTTTTCGCTTGATACATGGCCATGTCTGCCAGCTTCAACAATTCTTCCGAAGCATTAGTATGGAGTGGATATAAGGAAACGCCAACACTTGCAGTAACATTTAAGATTCTGGATTCTACCGTAATTGGTATGTCAAATTGCTGAATGATTTCCTCCGCTAGGTTTCTTGCTTGCTCTATTGACTCTAAATCATGCATAACGACGATAAATTCATCGCCACTTATACGAGCGACATCTTTATGTACCGATGACAATGCATTTAGTTTTTTTGCTACTTCCTCTATTAATTTATCTCCAAATGAGTGTCCGAGCGTATCATTCACTGTTTTAAAATTATCTAAATCGACAAAAATAACTGCTTTTAAGCGCCCGCTTGGATCGTTTTCTAAGGATGCAGTGAGCAATTCTTGTAAGCTTCTTCTATTTAATAGCCCCGTTAGTGAATCATAGGATGCTAAATGTTTTATCTTGTCCTCTCTTGTTTTTATAGCCAAAATCATGCTATTGAAACCATTCGCTAGACGCTCTATCTCTTCATAATCATTTGCGTTTGCTTGCACGTTATAATTTCCATTTTCCACGGAAATCATTAGCTTCCCAAGTTTTTTTAATGGTCGAACGCCTCTTAACGTCGCAAAATAGGCAATAACCCCGAATAGGAGGAGGCAAAATAATCCGATTCCTAATATAGGTTGATGCCTGTTTATAAGGTTTCGAATTATTTCTTCTTTGCTTATCGCCGTTACGATACTCATATCATTTTCCACAATTGGACGTGCCCGTACTATATAGTCTTTATTCTGTATAGTGTACGATACATAACTTTTTTCTGTGTCCTTTATTATTTTTGAGTGTTGAGCTCCAAAAAGTGTTTCACCAATCATATGATTATCTCGATTAGCCAGTATCGTGCCATTACTACTTAGTAATAGGACGAATCCATCCTCCCCAATTTTCGAATTACTAATTTGACTACTCATTTCATGTAGGTTCATATCTAGCGCAATAACACCTAGCATTCCCTTTGGCCCCATGACGGACTTAGAAGCGGTAATGATAATTTCTTGTGTCACATAATCAAAATACGGTTCCGTCCAATTTACTTCACCTGGATTTTGCATAGCAAGCTTGTACCAAACTTGTTCTGCTGGACGATAGCTCTCTGGAATATCTTTGTATTCTTCTCTGTAAAATTCACCATTTGTGAAGCCATACATAATTTTTCCATTCACAATCGAATCTTTTTGAAGTTCTTCTAACATGGATGCAATCTCATCATTACTACTAGCATAGTCATTTAATAATAGAAGCGAATTACTAAGCTGCTCCAACGTATTCTCGACGGTTAAAAATTGATATCCAAAAGATAAAAAAGTTTGCATGAGGATAGATTCTGCTTCTTTTTTATACAGTTGCTCTAAACTTTCATTTAAATTTTTATATGACAATAGTATGAATAAAGACATTGTCACAATACACATCGATACAATCAAAGTCGTTGTCCAAAATTTAATGCTTTTTATTTTCAAAAGGTCCACCTATCTCCTGCGCCCCGAGTCTATTATTCCCCTTTTAAGAAATACTCGTACATATACTCTTTACCAAGAATGTTCGCTATATTTCTTATAGAGTTATAATATTTGTTGTCTACTTCTATGTACTTATCAATCGTATGATCAAAACTATTCAAAGCCTCTGTTTCTTCTATGTGTATTTCTAACATAGCTTTTGAAAAACGTTTTTGTATCTTCTTATCTAACTTACTTCTTGCAACGTATGGAGATCCTGGAATATCTTCTGATTTCCAAACGATGGTCATATCTTCCGGCTTTACTATCCCTTTTTCTAGTAAATTTCCATACTGAACACTACTAATAGCCCCAGCATCTACATCTTTTGAATGAATATTAGCCAGTACTTGATCATGAGAACCTGCATACTGTGTTTCGCTAAAAAATGTTTCATATGTTATATTTCTACTCTTAAATAATGCATAGGGAAGGACAAACCCCGATGTAGAGCCAGAATCAACGAATGCAAACTTCTTTCCTTTTAATTCCTCAATGCTACTAATACCTGAATCTTTCTGTGTAATGATAAGTGAATTATAGTAAATACCAGTATCTTTTCTTTGTTGAACAACTAAAGGAGTAAGTTCCATTTCACTTTCAGCAGCTACATAAGAAAAAGCACCATACCACCCAATATCGATTGTTTCGTTCTTCATTCCTTCTATTAAACTAACGTAACTATCGGCGGCGTCCACTTCAATAGGAATACCCAATTGCTCTTCTAAATAGAGTCGAATAGGTTCAAACTCCTTTTCCATTTCATTTGCATCTTTTACCGGAATCATTCCGATTGTTAATTTCTTTGGAGTAGTAGCGCAGCTTGTTAATATAAAACTTATTAATATTATTATCATTAAGAATGTGATTTTTTTCCCATTCACCGACACATGCACCCCGTTAAAATAGTCCGTTATTATTAGTTACTATTATACTATAAGTTTATTAATTGTTTGTTAATTTCTTATGAATTATGTTTTTCAATGCTATCAGTCGCCATTAGCAAAATATTTTTATACTATTCAGAAACTAATAGGTAGTAGTTTATACATATATATAGATTATTGAATAGCTTATAAAAAGTGAAAAACTATCGAAGGAGGTTATGAAATTGTCACGTAGAAGAAGTCCTCGCTTTTGTATATTTCCAGGGTATAACTGGTGTGGACCCGGTTGCAACGGACCAGGTGCACCTATAAATGAAGTAGATGCAGCGTGTAAAGCACATGATAAATGCTACAGTAAAGGTAGAAATCCATGTGAATGTGATCGTGAGTTTATCGAGCGGCTACGTCCTAATATAAATCCTTATACACAACAAGGAAGACACGCTCAGCTACTTTATAATTATATGAGATTCCAATCCAGTTTTACTTGTAACTCTTTTAGAATATAAGCATAGGGTAGCGAAAAAAATCTGAATACCATAGAAAACGGTATTCAGATTTTTTGCATTTCTTCTTTATATTCAGTTACACAGTTATGACAAATACAATGCTTTCTTCTACTTTCTTCCGGAACTAGTTCGAAAATCCCCTTTGGAAATTCCTCTATCGTACACCAACATCCATTTGGCTCTGTTGCATCGACCATACATTTGTTTTCCTCTCCGCAAAGCGGACAATGTGTATTAGCCATTACAAATCCCTCCTATTTTGCGTCAATCTTCACACGGTTACGTTCGATCGTTCTAACCGCTCCTAAAAGTCTATCTCTCATTTTATATTCAGACTAATCTAATAGCAATAAGGAAAGACATCAATTTCCGATAGACCTCAGAATCTGATACCTTTCATATACTTCATTTTTTAAATGCTAAGCCTTCCGCATCTAACGCAGCTCTGAGTTTTGGTAAGGAGGCTGGTCCCATACCGTGAAATTTCAAAATATCTTTTTCACTAAAGTTTGAGAGCTGCTGCAAGGAAGTGATGCCATTGCTTTCTAATGCACGTCTAGCAGGTGCGGAAAGTAGAGCCAGAAATCCGGTTTCAGGTTTGCGTTCCTGTTCACAAGTGGGACATGTAGGGCAGTCGCTGCTTTTGTAGTATTCGTGTCCTTTTTCGCATGTCCTTAAAGTTTTTTGAGTAGTTGTCATGACCAGTTTCTCCTTTTTCTGTAGAATTCAAATGCTTATTCTTCTTACTATTTAGGTGCATAAATAACTATTACAACTATCCGCTCATATTTTACAACTAAAGCTGCATTTTCTCCAACTAAAACCACAAATTTTACAACTAAACTTTTTACTGATTCACTTTTGCGTAAACCCTATCTTTTTGGATAATAATAAAAACCAGCTACACTGACGTTGATGTCGTTGGAGCTGGTTTGATTTTGGAATTTCATTAAAAACTAATTCGAAATGCTTTTACAATAATGCCATCATTTGCCGGTTCAAAATCAAACTGTGGCAACCTTTCAAAGCCTAAATGTTCATATAATTTTATGGCACTCTCCATAAAATCTGCGGTGTGGAGACCCATTTCGGAAAAACCTTTTTCCTTTGCACGATTAATACATTCATTAATGAGCAATGTTGCTATTCCTTTTCCTCTCGATTTGGAAGAGATAGCAAGCATTCGTAATTCTGGATAACTAAGTTCGTCTTCTAAGAGTCCATCATAAGCTTTTATATCAGGAGAAAACAAAGCGACACTTCCCATTATTTCTCCATCGATTTCTACTACTATTCGTTCCACACCGGTTTGGATATCCCCATCCGATAAGATGGATTTTCTTAAAGCTTGCCAATGTGCTTCCGGAATTTTGGATGCATGTTCCTCATATGCAGCCAACCTTAGCTCTCTAATATAAGTTAATTCTTCTTTTACAGCATCTCGGATAATCACTACTTCTTCATCTCCTTACGTCTTATTTTCCTTTATGCACGAGAAACTTTTCTTTATTTCCACTTAAAGCTTCACGATTATGTGCGGAAAGGAAGTTAGACGTATCCGGACCTTTTGGTAAAATATTTAGACTCTTTTGATCATCGCTTGCGATATGATTAGATAGATGATAATGTATTTTAATCGCTTCAAAATCTGTTGTATCCCCAAAACCAGGTGTCTGGTATAAATCTCGTAAATATCCCCATAAGTTTGGAAAATCTACAATACGATTCCGATTAGCCTTAAAAGCAGAATAATACGCAACATCAAAGCGTGCAAGCGTCGCATACAATCGAACATCTGAATCAGTAATAAAGTCTCCAAATAAAAAGCGTTTCGTGGATAAACGTTGTTCCAATTCATCTAACCGGGCAAACAATACATCGTAAGCCTCTTCATATGCTTCTTGAGAACGAGCAAATCCACATTTATACACACCATTATTCACTTCATGAAAAATAACATCACTTAAAGCATCAATTTCATCTCGTAAATGTTCCGGATATAAGTCTGGTGCATTTTCCTTATGAAATGGCGCCCAAGCCGTTTCCAAATGATTTGTTAATGTAAAATAATCGTTATTCACCGCTTTTTGTTCTTTTATATCAACAAAGACAGGTACAGTTGGTCTTCCAGCATATTCTGGGTCTGCATTCTTATACACTTCACTTATATATTGAATGCCTAAAACAGGATCGACCCCTTCTTTATCTAAAGAAAATTCCCAATCCACACGGTCGATTTTAGGACGCATTGGACTAGCAGTACCTAAACTAATGACATCTTCTAACCCAAGTAAGCTTCGCACTATTACGGAGCGATGCGCCCATGGACAAACAGCCGCCCATAGAAGACGATATCTCCCCGCTTCTACTGGAAGTTCCCCAGGCTCACTTCCGAAAGGTGTTGCAAAACGATTTTTTTGACGAATAAATTTCCCTTTCTTATCAACTTCAGTTGGAACTTGTTTCTGCGTCTTTTCCACTTTTATCATCCTTTTCTAAGTATATATTTCTTTTTCTCATTGCAACATAAAAAAACATACTATTCTTCTTGGTTTAATTAATTCTATTACCTTACTATCTCGAAGTCAAGATAATAACCTAATAAAAAGTACTTGGTTCTAAAATTATTTTAAGTTGTTTTAGAACCAGGTACTATACTTATTTCTTATAGTAGAACTATTTTTTACTTTTCTTTTTTCCTGCTGCCTTTTCAATATTCTCAGAAACTCTATATTTAACAATCTCACTTATTAATTCGTAAGGCAACGGTTTTCCTATAGGAAACTGCACTGCTCCTTTTGAACTTTTATAAGTCGATAATTCCTTCTTAAAAGCTGTGATTCCGCTAGAAGTTGGATAGAATCCAATATGATTTTTATAAGCTGCGAAATGTACTAGGTTTCCACTTAAAGAAAAAGTAGGCATTTGATAGCTAATCTTTTCTTCAGCATCTGGTGCAGCCTCTTGTATTACCTTTCTTAACGTTGTTAGTATTTCCTGAATATCAAGCGGAAATGTGGATATATAGTCATCAATAGAAGTATAAGTTTTTTTATCTCCTTGCATAATTACTCCTTCATTCCTTGAATATTTTAAAGCCTAGGTTCACCTGCACCTGTAGCTTTAATTGTTAGTTGCATTGTCTATTTTTCATTTCCCATCAAAAGAAGAAGGTGTATCACGAAGTAGTTGGACAAAAAGACCGTCCCCTTCTAACCATTCTGCGATAAGAATGCCCTCGTAACTAGAAATGCCTTTTGCGTGAAGTTGATCGGTTAGCCATCCCTCGTTAAAACCTAAATCTTTAATTTCATCCCATAGAACTTTGCCGTCCCTGATAAGAGTTACAGGAATATAAACAGCTTTAGAAGCTAAGTTGAAATCCTCTTGTGTTAGCTTTTGATACTTGGTTTTCTTCAAAATACTTAGCGATCCATTCGCCTCTAAATAACAATATGCGACCTCTCGAATAGAAAATGTTTCACTTTGTCTAAGTAAGCTTTGTAGCTGATTCAGATTCATTCGATTTTTCTTTAATTCTTCCCGGTCCACAATGCCGTTTTTTATTAACGCGGAAGGTTTACCTTCAAAAAATCCACGAACCGCTAAAAACTTTTGCCCGAGAAATTCAACGACCAAAAGTAAGATACTCCATAATGCCATCGTGTAAACAATGTAAAATAACCCTACATCATCATGATACAATCCATTTCCAAGTAATTCACCTAATACTATCGCTGCTATAAATGTAAACGGACTTATTTGTTTGATAATTTTCTTTCCGACAAACTTGACGATAAAAAAGAGAAGAAAAAAACCAACAATTATTTCCATCGTAATATTTAAAACGTTCATTTTCAAAACAACCCCATTCCACCTATTATTCCATTCAGTTATCTCCAAATCACAACAGATATAATACTCCACTGGATGAATTGGCTAGAACAGGGTTGTTTGATGTGGATTATTCGCCTAAAAATACCTACTACAACTAAGTAGATGATTTTTACAACTTATTCGATACTTTTTCCAATTAAATCCTCCTTTATTATAACTATATATAAAAGAAATAACCGCCATCCCCTATAGGGTTTGGCGGTTATTTCTATATGATGTGAGCCGGTTGTAATCCTTAAACAATTCCAGTCAAGAGATATACACCAATTACGAAGAAACACGCTAATGTCTTAATAATCGTAATCGCAAATATATCTTTATATGCTTGGCGATGAGTAAGTCCACAAACCATTAGTAATGTGAGTACTGCTCCATTATGTGGTAAAGTATCCATCCCACCTGCTGCCATGGCAATGACACGGTGCATAACTTCTAAAGGAATACCGGCAGCATTTGCAGCCTCCACATACTTTTCCGCCATAATACCTAGCGTAATACTTATCCCACCGGACCCAGAACCTGTAATACCGGCAAGTGCGTTCGTTAATACAGCTCCATTGACTAAAGGATGCGTAAAGGTTGTAGCTAAGAAATTCTGAACTACAGCAAAACCTGGTAGCGCCGCAATAATCCCGCCAAAACCGAACTCCGAAGCTGTATTCATCGTAGCAAGCAAAGCACCACTTATACCGACACTTAAACTATCCTTGAAACTCAATTTAACTGCTTGGAAGTTCAAAGCAATTGCAGTAAAAATCCCTACGAGAAGTGCAAGTTCCACCGACCAAAGTGAAAGCTGCTGATTCATATTAACGGTTCCGTATTGTTCTAGATTAATATTGGCAAAATCAAACCCATTTGCATACCATTTAGGGATATAAGTAGTGAATAACTTGTTCATCACTCCAACTAATAGAAGCGGAAGAAAAGCTAACCAATCCTTTACATCTATTTCTGTGTATAACAGTGAACTAGGAGCAGCAATAGCTTCACTTGTAGCTGCCATTTCACTAGCAGCAGGTGACTCGTTAATCGCATTTTTCCCTATACCATAATAACCTTCACCATTCTTCGCTGCGTTCCGACGACGGCTCTCTAAATACAGCATACCAACTACAAAGATAAACAGTGCACCAATTGTACCAAGAAATGGTGCTGCATAGACGTTCGTATTAAAGAAAGTTGTTGGTATAACATTTTGAATCTGTGGCGAGCCTGGAATCGCATCCATGGAAAAAGTAAAAGCACTAAATGCAATAGTAGCCGGAATAAGGCGTTTCGGAATATTTGCTTCAAGAAATAACTGTTTGGCAAACGGATAAATCGCAAATACTGCTACGAATAAACTTACTCCACTATAAGTTAGTATAACCCCCATTAATACAACTGTAAGAATGGCTTGTCTAACTCCAATGAATCGAATAATTACTTTCGCAATTCTCTCTGCGATACCGGACATCTCAATTACTTTACCGAAAATCGCTCCAAGTAAAAATACTGGAAAATAAGATTTTATGAAGCCAACCATCTTTTCCATAAATATATTAGAAAAGAACGGTAAAACATGGCCCGGATCTGTTAAAAATACGGCAAGTAAAGCACATATCGGAGCAATGATGATTACAGAAAAGCCTCGATAAGCTAAAAACATGAGTAATCCTAGTGCTAATAGAATAATAATTAGATCCATAAATGTTCTCCCTCGTTTAATCTAAAGTCTTTTTGTTTACCAAGAGCTTCATTTCAAATACCGCCACTGTTTCATCTGTTTGCTTTTTAACTTCTTGTAATACCGTCACAACCCCTTGATTAAGCCCTTTACTCTGCAAATCAATTACTTTCCCGGATAGATGAATGGTATCTCCAATAAAAGTTGGATTTGTAAATCTTACTTTATCCATACCGTAAAATGCGACGACAATCCCCGGTTCGAAATGTACCAATCCAGTCGTAATTGATAGTACTAGCATTCCATGAGCGATTCTCTCTTTATATTGGGTTTCCTTTGCATATTCAATATTCGTATGAAGGGGGAACCAGTCCCCACTTAAACCGGAGAACATAACGATATCAGCCTCTGTTATCGTTCTTCCCTTTGATCCCCAAGTGTCTTCAAGTTTATAATCTTCAAAGTATTTATCGAACATTTCAATCTCCCCTTTGTTTATAAATACTAATCTATCAATTACGCCTCAGGCGTAATTGCGTTTGGACAATCTCGCACGAAAGTTGGCAATACGTATCTAACTTGGACGATCTCTCCCCAATTTTGCATTGCGCTTTGGCCTGCTTGATGCAGGTTAAATCAGCAAATGTGTTTTGACTGCTGAGTCAAGTTAAACTGGATAAACTCCATGCTTGCGCTCAGTGAAAACTAAATATTTCGACATATAAACATCCAAACGTGATGCAAGTTCCTCACGTAAACGGTTAGGCTCAACAACATCATCAATTATTAGATCTGAAGCTAGACGGTAAATATCAATGTCTTCTCTGTATTCGTCACGTTTTTCCGCTATAAACGCAGCTCTTTCTTCTTCCGGAAGGGAAGCAATTTTGTTTGCATATACTGCATTTACCGCAGCTTCTGGTCCCATTACCGCAATAGAAGCCGTCGGTAGCGCGATACAGCAATCTGGTTCAAACGCTGGACCCGCCATTGCATATAATCCAGCACCATACGCTTTACGTACGATAACGGTCATTTTCGGAACAGTCGCTTCACTCATAGCAGAAATCATTTTAGCACCATGTCTAATAATCCCAGCTCTTTCTACATTTGTCCCAATCATGAAACCTGGTACGTCTGCAAGGAATAATAAAGGGATATGATATGCATCACAAAGATTAATGAATTTTGCTGCTTTATCTGCACTATCATGAAATAGTACGCCGCCTTTTACACGCGGTTGGTTTGCAATAATTCCAATTGGCTGACCGTTGATTCTTCCAAGACAAGTAATAAGTTCAGGTGCAAACAATTTCTTAATTTCACACATAGAATCTTCGTCGATTAATCTTTCAATTAACTGATACATATCAAATGGTGCGTTTTGATTTTTAGGAATTAACTGCTCAATAGTCTTTTCAAAGAAAGCTGGTTCTTTTGCTTCTGCTTTTACCGGCTTTTCAGTAAAGTTTTCCGGAAAATATGTTAAATATTTTCTTGCATACGTAATAGCTTCTTCTTCACTTTGCACTAGTACATCGCCACAACCAGAAACAGAACAATGCATTTTAGCTCCACCCATTTCTTCGAGTGAAACCTTTTCACCAATAACCATTTCTGCCATTCGAGGAGATCCTAGATACATGGAAGCATTACCTTCCACCATTACAACAACGTCACAGAATGCAGGAATGTATGCCCCGCCCGCTGCAGATGGTCCAAATAGAAGACAGATTTGTGGCACTTTTCCTGACATTTTGACCTGATTATAGAAAATACGTCCTGCCCCTCTACGACCAGGGAACATTTCTAACTGATCAGTAATGCGAGCTCCAGCTGAGTCAACAAGATAAAGCATAGGGCAGCGTAGCTTTTCAGCCGTTTCTTGAATACGGATAATTTTTTCTACAGTCCGCTTTCCCCAAGAACCTGCTTTAATAGTAGAATCATTAGCCATGACACAAACAGTACGGCCATTAATCTTACCAATTCCGGTAACAACACCGTCTGCTGGAAGGTCTCCTGCTAGTAAATTAGCAAACATACCATCCTCTGCTTTTAAGCCATCATCAAATAGCAAATTCAATCTGTCACGAACGAACATTTTCGCTTGTTCTTGATTTTTTTTATGATATTTCTCTTGCCCACCTTGCAAGATGGCATCTTTTTTGGCTTGAAAATCTGTTTGTGAAACTGTCGTTGTCATGTTGTTTCCTCCTTATTTCCCTGTATATTGTGGTGCACGCTTTTCTGCAAATGCGCGTAATCCTTCTAATCTATCTTCAGTTGGTAGCAATTCGTTGTACGCAAGCTCTTCTATTTTTAGTCCTGTACTAAGGTCTACTTCTATTCCATTATTAATCGCAGCTTTTGCTTGGACTAACGCAAGAGGTGCATTTTTCGCTATGGATACTGCAATTTCTAGTGCTTTATCTAACAGTTGCTCACGTGGAACGACATATTCCAGAATGCCTAAAACTTCGGCTTCCTCAGCAGTCAATCGCTTTGCGCTGAAAATGAGTTCTTTTGCTTTTCCAAGACCGATTAAACGAGGTAGACGCTGTGTTCCTCCTGCTCCAGGTATAATACCTAAGGAAGTTTCTGTTAATCCCACTTTTGTTTCTAGTGCACCGATTCGGAGGTCGCATGCCAATGCCAACTCAAGACCACCTCCGAATGCTACTCCATTCAGTGCAGCGATAACAGGTTGCGGAAGGGATGCGACTTCATTCACAGTTTCTCCGATTGATCGAACCGCTTGTTTAACCTCTATTTCCGTCATTGTTTTTCGCTCTTTTAAATCAGCGCCTGCGCAAAAAGCTTTTTCTCCAGCACCTGTTAGAATAATTACTCGAACTTCTGGATTATTTTTCAAATCATTCGCAGCCGTTTTTAAATCACGAAGCATCTGTTTGGACAAAGCATTTGCCGCATCTGTACGATTTAAAGTGATGATGGCAATCCCGTCGCTCCGCTTTTCAACTTCCACATTTGTAAGTACAGTCTCAAACATTGCAAACATCTCCTTCTTCTGCATTCAAAATATCCATTTGACGACTATTCAGCCTTTTCCCTCTTACCTTTTCAATTAACTGGGCAGATTTCATCACTGCATCTAGATCAATTCCAGTTTCAATACCCATTTCATGGAGCATGTACAATAAATCCTCGGTCGCAACATTACCAGATGCACCTTTTGCATACGGGCAACCACCCAATCCTCCAAGGGAGCTATCAAAAATAGTTATTCCCATTTCAAGTGATTTCACAATATTTGCTAGTGCTGTCCCTCTCGTATCATGGAAATGCATAGCAAGCTTGCTCGCATCAAAATGAGGTAATAATTCTTCCAGTAATTGTTCTACTTGATTTGGAACACCAACGCCGATTGTATCACCTAACGATAGCTCGTCTATACCCATAGAAAATAGACGATCGCTCACCTTTCTTACTTGCTGTGCTGCAATTGGACCTTCATATGGACATCCAATTACTGTAGATAAATAACCTCTGACCGTTTTCCCTGCTGCTTTCGCTTCCTTAACGACTTCGCTTAGAATCGGGTACGTTTCTTCTATCGATTTATTAATATTATTTTGATTATGCGCTTCGCTCGCTGACATGAAGATGCTCACTTCATCTACATTTGCTTCTAATGCACGCTCAAGTCCTCTTAAGTTAGGAACAAGGGCAGCATAAATAACCCCTTGTTCCCGCTGAACTTTCCTGAGTACTTCCGACGCATCTGCTAGTTGCGGTATCCATTTCGGATGGACGAATGAACTCACTTCAATATAAGAAAGGCCTGTCTTCGAAAGCGAGTCGATCCAAACAATCTTATCTTCAGTTGAGATAGTTTGTTTTTCATTTTGTAATCCGTCTCTTGGACCAACTTCTTTTATCGTTACATTTTTCGGTAGTTTCAAAGATTTTACCTCCTATTCAACATCGATGAGTACATCGTCATCATTCACAAAGTCGCCTTCATTAATATGAATCTTCGTTACGACGCCGGTTTTTTCTGCAGCAATCGGAATTTCCATTTTCATCGATTCAAGGATTACTACATCTTGTCCTTCTGTTACTGTATCCCCTTCTGCTACTAATACTTTCCATACACTACCTGCCATGCTTGCTACGATGTTTGTCATTTTCAAGTCCTCCTTATTTTGCTGCTGCTTTTTGAGGTAAGTAATATTTATTCACAAAATCAGTTGTTGTATATCCCGCTAAAAATTGTTCGTGGCTGACCGTTTCAATGAGCATTGGAATATTTGTTTTAATACCTTCCACTTTATAATTTTCAAGTGCTTCTTTAATTCGAGTACATGCTTCACTACGTGTTTCTCCCCAAGCGATCAGTTTGCCAATCATTGGGTCGTAGTATGGTGTCACTTGCGAACCAGCTTCTATCGCGCACTCATTACGAATACCTTCACCTTGTGGTAGCTGAAATTCAGTTATCTTTCCAGGTGAAGGGAAAAATGTTTTAGGATCTTCTGCATAGATACGCACTTCAATCGCATGTCCTTTTAGTTGAACTTCTTCACGTGTAAGAGATAAACGTTCTCCATACGCCACTTTCAACTGTTGTTCTACTAGATCAAGACCAGTAATTTCTTCTGTAACGGGATGCTCCACTTGTAGTCTTGTATTCATCTCCAAGAAGTAGAAATTTTGGTCGCTGTCTACTAAAAACTCAATTGTTCCCGCATTGGAATACCCAATATGCTTTGCGGCTTGCACGGCAGCATCTAGCATACGTTTACGTGTTTCTTCACTGATAAATGGAGAAGGTGCTTCTTCCACTACTTTTTGGTTTCTACGCTGGATAGAGCATTCTCTTTCCCAAAGTGGAATGACATTTCCATGCGTATCCGCTAGAATTTGTACTTCAATATGATGTGGTTCGGCGATATATTTTTCTATGAACATCGTTCCATCACCAAAGAATGATTCTGCACGTTTTTTATTTCCTTCGAATGCTTTTAATAGTTCTTCCTCGGAGTTAACGAGTTGCATACCAATTCCACCACCTCCAGCGGATGCCTTGAGCATCAGTGGATAGCCAATCTCTCTACCTGCTTCTTTTGCTTGATCTATATTATCCAAAGCAGTATCGATACCCTCAACGATCGGAACACCGGCTTCTTTCATCATTTTACGTGCTTCGATTTTGCTTCCCATAGAAGCGATAATATCCGATGAAGGTCCGATGAATACAAGTCCTGCTTCTACACATCTCCGCGCAAATGCCGCGTTCTCTGATAAAAGACCGTACCCGGGATGCACGGCTTCTGCTCCACTTTCTTTCGCAACACGAATAATTTCGTCAGTATTTAAATAACTTTGATTGACAGGTGACTTTCCTACGCAATACGCTTCATCTGCTTGTCGAACGAATAAAGACTCCGCATCAGCCTCTGAATAGATGGCAACCGTTTGAATACCAAGATTTTTACAAGTTCGGATTATTCTTAATGCAATTTCCCCACGATTGGCTATCAATATTTTTGAAAACATATACATCGCTCCTTTTAAGTTTCTTTATATATTCATCATTGATCCGTAAAATTAGGTTTTCGTTTTTGTATAAAAGCTTCAACGCCTTCTTTAACATCCTTCGTTTGAAAAACATCACCAAAATAGCTGGCTTCGGTGACTAGACCTTCATTAAGGGGTTGTTCATATCCATCATCAATTGAACGCTTCGCAAAAGTTATGGGAAGTGAAGAATAATTACTAATTTTACTTGCGATTTCTAACGCCTTCTCCAAAGCTTTCCCCTTCGGAACAACGTGATTTACAAGTCCGATTCGTTCTGCCTCTTCTGCCGAGATAGGCTCACCGGTAAAAATCATTTCTTTCGCTCTTGCTTTTCCTATTAACCGTGGTAACCTTTGCGTCCCACCAGCACCAGGAAATAATCCCAATTTAACTTCTGGAAGACCGATCTGTACATGTTCCTCCGCAACTCGGATATCACAGCTTAAAGCGAGTTCGCATCCCCCACCAAGGGCAAGACCGTTAATAGCCGCAATAGTCGGATGAGGTAACTGTTCAATCTTATTAAGTGGTTCTTGAAGCCAAAGCGATTTTTGCTTCGCTTCTTCGACTCCTTTTCCAATCCATTCTGGAAACCCTTTAATATCCCCACCAGCTACAAACGCCTTTTCGCCTGCACCTGTTAAAACGACTACCTTTACGTTAGAATCTCTTTCGATTTCATCCACGACTGTATTCAATTGTTCAATAACATCTGCGCTTAAGACATTTACAGGTGGATTATCGATGACAATTTGTGCGATATTCTGTTGTAACGACCATGAAACAACTTGGACTTTTTGCATCGTTCTAGCACCTCTTTTTATATTTTTACTTCACTATAGTCTTGTCGTAAAACAAATTTTTGAATTTTGCCGGATGGTGTTCGTGGTAATTCATCTACGAAAATAACTTTTCTAGGTTTTTTATAGCTTGCTAAACTTTTCACACAATGACTAACTACATCCTCTTCGGTTAAGTTCGAGCCTTCCTTTTTTACGACAACAGCACAAACAGCTTCAATAAACTTGGAATCGGGTATACCAATGACGGAGACTTCCTTTATCTCGTCATGACGGTATAAAACATCTTCAATTTCAGCAGCATAAATATTCTCTCCGCCACTTCGAATCATATCTTTTTTCCTACCTGCAATCGTTAAGTATCCATCTTGGTCGAACACGCCTAAATCGCCTGTTTTACACCAGCCATTTACAAACGTCTCCATCGTCGCTTCGGGTTTTCGCCAATATCCTACCGAAACTGCAGGACTTTTAATGGCGATTTCTCCCACTTTACCAGCTGGTAATAGGTTTCCTTCGTCATCCAAGATGTTAATCTCCGTAAGTGGCATTGGCTTTCCGACTGTTTGTCCTTTTGTAAAAGCATCTTGTGGATCAAGCGATGCTGCAATTGGTGTACCTTCTGTCAATCCATACACTTGAACAACCCCAACATTAGGATATTTCTTTTTTAATTGTTCAAGTGCAGAAGGCAATAATGGATCACCGCCTGTGTAAATCGTTTTTAAATTTTTCAAGTGATATGAATCGAGATCATCGTAATTCAACATTTCATAAATCATAAATGGGAATAAGAAACAATCCGTCACTTTTTCTTGTTCAATTACGGATAGGATTCTATCAATCTTAAATCCTTGGCTATTTGTAATGACAAGTGTTCCACCCATCAATAGTATCGGAAGTCCAATATCTTCCATCGCACCTACATGATAAAGTGGACCTGTCGTCATGCCAATTTCCTGTCCTGTAAACTTCCATTTCAAGGATTGCATGGCAGAAAACCAAAGTGTCATGTCATGCGTCCAAATCGCGCCTTTTGGTCTACCAGTTGTACCTGACGTATACATCAACATGACTGGATCACTCAATTTAATATTAATATCCGGTACTTCATCCGCTGGGCCGCTTTCTAATAGACTCCATGGTTTAGACCATTCCGGAATTATATCCTCATCACTTTTTAGGCATATGTACTGTTCTACGGAAACCTGATGACGAATTTCCCCCAGTTCAGTTACCAAATTAGAATGGAAGCATAATATTTTCGTTTGGGAATCGTTTAATGCATATTCTAATTCTGCACTCGAAAGTCGAAAATTAAGACGAACAGCAATTCCACCGATTTTTGCAATTGCAAAATACAAACCGAAATATTCCAGGCAATTGTAAAGCAATACGCCAACTCGATCTCCTTTTTGGACTCCTAGTTCAAGAAGCTTATTCGCGTATGCATTTGATATAGTATGGAGTTCTTTGTATGTCCATGCTTTACCCATTTCTTCCTTTATTGCTATTTTTTCATGATGGTTGTCATTTAACACATTCGCCATTTTTCTAGTAATAAGTCCAACGTCCAATGAAATTCCTCCTTTCGTTTGTCTCTTTTATATAAGCAAGAATCGTGCCAAGTTTAAAAAACGTGAGTTTTCGCTACTTGGAATCATTTTTTCGATTAATTGAATATTAATATTTCCGAATTGTCGGAAAACATTAATTGTATGGTGTAACTTACTAGAATTTCAGTAAAATAAAAAAATCCGGAATACCGGAGGATTTTCCGATAATCTGGATTTTTTATATTACTCAGTGATACCATACTTTTTAATTTTCTCATATATGGTCGAATTGCTAATTCCAAGGGCTTCTGCCGCCTTATTTTTATCGAATTTACAATTCTTTAACGTTCTTTCAATTTCTTCTTTTTCCGTTTCTTCTACTAATTCTTTTAATGTTTTCTTTTGTATTTTTTCAGAATCTCTTCTTATATTTTCAGAATCTCTTTTTATATATTCCGGCAAGGCATCGATATCCAAAAATTCCTCATTTGATAAATGGACACCTGCATCCATTACATTTTCCAGCTCCCTTATATTTCCTGGCCAACTATATTTTTTAAACAATTCGTATACGTCGTTGTGTATGGAATTCACCCGTTTTCCGATTCGGGCTTTTGCTTTTTCAAAAAAATGTTGAATAAGAAGTGGGATATCTTCCGTTCTTTCCCGTAAAGGAGGGCTTACTAATTGAATTGCGTTTATCCTATAATATAAGTCCTCCCGAAATTCCCTATTTTCGATCATTTTCTCCAAAGGTCGGTTTGTAGCTGCAATCACTCGGACATTCACTTTTTTAGGTTGAAGGGATCCTACCGGTTCATATTCCCTTTCTTGTAGGACCCTTAATAATTTGACTTGCATATGCAGTGGCATGTCACCAATTTCATCTAGAAAAATAGTTCCTCCATCGGCACTCCGAAACTTCCCAACTTTTCCACCTTTCTTAGCTCCCGTAAAGGCACCTTCTTCATAACCGAACAGTTCCGACTCGATTAAATGCTCTGGGATAGACCCACAATTCACACTAACGAATGGTTTAGTACTACGAGTACTCAGTTGATGAATACTTTGCGCAATTATTTCTTTACCTGTCCCGCTTTCGCCCCTTATCAATACTGAGATATCTCCACCGGCTACTCTTTTCACACGTTCTTTTAATTCGTTCATTTCATGCGAGTTTCCGATTAAATCATGTAAAGAATACCTTGCCCCATTTGCTTGATCTACCTCGGGCGTATACAAATTGTTCCTTGCCAATAAGTCTTTAATATGGCTATTCATTTTCTTCCAATCATCTAAATCTCGAAAAATGATAGTTCCTATTGCACCGATTATTTCCTTATCATCAAAAATCGGGATACGATTCGTAATGACAAAACTCCCTCGTAGAAATTGTAAATCTCCCATTTCCGATTTTCCTGTTTGAACGACAAGATGTAATCTTGTGTTTTCAATAAAATCAACAATATATCCACCTATTAAATCTTCTCTATCTACTTCCAAAAACTCGCAATATTTATTGCTAATATATTGTATTTTTCCGTTATTATCGATAATGATTGTTCCATAGTTTGCATTTTCAAATACGACATCGAGTAATTTATGATTGAATAATTGTCCAGATACCATATTTATTTCCCCTTTCTCCCTCTAAATCCCCTTACTCCCCATATCTTATATGATAACGGAATTTTCGAGAAAAGGATGTTTCATTTTTCGCTTGGAGACATTTTAATAAAAAAACTACCATTGTAAATGGATAGTTCACGCAATATTGGGATACTGCGTCTTAAACAATGTCCGCTAAGATTTTCGCTGCAGTCGGACGCTTTCCGCCGGGTAAGCGATGAGCATTCACCGCCGCTTACGCGTACGTTGTGAAGAATCATTTTGCTCACTCATCCAGCTGGAGTCGCCCCCTGCAGCGAAAATCAATAGAAATCGCTTACTTATCAGCCTTTAAGCTATAAGTTACGCCGTGCTATATCCAATAAATGGTTGGACGAGACAGAATCCACTGCGAACCCGACAAACTATCCTTCCAACACGACAAAGATTACTCCGAGCGCGACAAAAAGACCGCTCAACACGACAGACCCGCAGATCCTAACCGTACGAAGCAGTATCTCTATACGGTGCAGTATTTCGTTTAGACGACAATAACTGCGACACATTATCCCTATAATGCGAACATAAAAAACAGGGTGAAGATTTTAATCTTCCCCTGTTTCTCCGCTCGCTTATTCTCGATGTTTTACAGCTAATCCTCTTAAAAATTTACGCGCAAAATTATCCCCACACACTTTATAATTTCGATGTCCTTCTTTACGTAGGATTGCTCCTAGCTCCCCTTTTGATACGATAATTCCACCTTCATCTAATATTTCTATCATATCTTCTGTTGTTAATTGTAGCGCTACTTTTAATTTCTTTAGGAGCATATTATTAGCACTCTTCTCGGGAGGTGCAGGATTTTCAGGTTGTCCTGGTTTTGGATCTTGTTTACCTCTTTTAAATGTAACAAAGCCGTTTAAAAAGGAATCTAACATCTTATGCGTGCATTTTATTTGATCATCGGTTTCTTCTACATCAACTTCATCGTCATATTCATCTTTTGATTTTGTGAGTATTTTTGGTAGCTCTTCTTTCGTTACTTCTATACCACCAAGATTAAATATCTCAATCATATCTTTGTTTTTTATATCTAATGCGTATCTTAGTCGAATTAATATATCGTTGTTATCCATTTTAAAGCCTCCTAATATTGCCTAATGACCAGCCATTTCAAAAAGTTTAAGATGACAGCTATAGTTTATAAATTATAGCAGAGAAAACGTAAATACACCTATTAAAACAGTTGAAACAGAATACTGCAAAAACTTAACTAATTACATAGTTCCCTGAATTCAACTATCAGAACTTTTGCGACGAGCTTTACGCAGGAGCACAGAACTTTTGCGACGAGCTTTACGCAAGAGCACAGAACTTTTGCGACGAGCTTTGCGCAAGAGCACAGAACTTTTGCGACGAGCTTTGCGCAAGAGCACAGAACTTTTGCGACGAGCTTTGCGCAGGAGCACAGAACTTTTGCGACGAGCTTTGCGCAGGAGCACAGAACTTTTGCGACGAGCTTTGCGCAGGAGCACAGAACTTTTGCGACGAGCTTTGCGCAGGAGCAGGACGCGGCGGACTTAAATTTCCTTCATCGATTCCTTTCAAAGACTGTGACATCCGCCGAATAAAAAAACTGGAGGAGAAAATTATTCATTTTCTCCTCCAGTTTTTATTCAGTTTTCTAAGTGTTACGAATTGAAATCGTATATTTGACCTTTCATCAAATATGCTGTGCTTTCAGCGATATTTGTTACATGGTCAGCTGTTCTTTCAAGAAAACGATTTACAAATAATAATTGTACAAGCTGATTAGTTTGTTCTGGATGTTCACTTAAATAAGTGGTAAGTGTTTTATATGTTTGACCACTATATTGATCCACTTCATCCTCTAAGTCACCAACTTCTTTAGCAAGTAGGATATTTTCCTCTAAAAAAGATTGTAGTGCTTTTCGGAGCATATCAATCGATACATCTTTCATCTTCTCTAGATTCGTAATTCCTAGTAAAGATTCTGTATTACCAATCTTGATCGTGGCTTTTGCAATATTCACAGCAAAATCCGCAACCCGTTCAATTTCAGATGAAATTTTAAGTATACCAATAATTTCGCGTAAATCTCTCGAAACAGGTGCTTCTTTTGCCATAATCCATACTGTGAACTGATTAACATCCATTTCAAGGTTATCAATTGCAGTATCTCCCTCAATAACTTTTAAAGCAATTTCCACATCTTGTGTTTTTAATGCCTTAAAAGCTCTTTCTAAGGCAACAACTGATAGTTCACCCATTTCGGTGATCTTACTTTTTAATTCCTCTAAATTATTCTCGAAATTAACACGAACTCCCATTTGTTACCTCCATCATCCGAATCGACCTGTTACATAATCTTCTGTTCTTTGATCCTGTGGTGTAGAGAAAATGTTATCCGTATCATCATATTCAACTACTTCTCCGTTTAAGAAAAAGGCTGTTTTATCGGAGACTCTTGCTGCTTGTTGCATGTTATGTGTAACAATAACAATCGTATAATCTTTTTTCATATTTGTAATTAATTCTTCTATTTTTAACGTAGATATTGGATCTAATGCTGATGTAGGCTCGTCCATTAAGATAATATCTGGTTTCATTGCAATAGCACGAGCAATACACACACGTTGTTGCTGACCGCCGGACAAACCAAGTGCTGATGTTTTAAGACGATCTTGTACTTCATCCCAAATTGCTGCACTGCGCAGACTGTCTTCCACAATTTTATTTAATTCTTTTTTATTTTTTATGCCTTGCATTCTTGGTCCATAGGCAACATTGTCATAAATACTCATTGGAAACAAGTTTGGTTTTTGAAATACCATTCCCACTTTTGTTCGTAATTTGATAACATCATTTGTTTTATAAATGTCTTCATGATCAATGACAATATCACCTGTAATTTTCACACCATCAATTAAATCATTCATACGATTTAGTGTTCGTAAAAAAGTCGATTTACCACAACCCGAAGGACCGATTAAAGCAGTAACCTCTTTTTCAAGAATAGCAAGATCAACTCCGAATAAAGCTTGTTTCTCACCATAAAATAGATTTAAATCTCTTACATTAATTATCGATGTACTTTCTTTACTTTGCTCCATATGCTAAAATACCTTCCCTACTTGAATTTTTTTGGTCGTTAGCTCAGCATGTTCTATTATTAAGCATCATTTAACATACGCTTATTTATTGGTTGCTTTGTTAAATTTTTTCGAAATATATGTTGCTGAAAGATTAATCGCTAAAATAATTATTATTAAGACAATACCTACTGCCGCAGCAAGTTCAATGTCACCAGACTCTTGTGTTACTAAATAAGAATGAACAGTTAACGTTCTAGCTGATGATAGAATACTATCTGGCATAGCTGCTACTGTTCCAGCAGTTAAGAATATTGCAGCTGATTCTCCAACAATTCGTCCGACTGAAAGAATAATACCAGATAAAATTCCCGGCATGGAACTTGGTAAAATCACTTTATATAATGTTTGTAATTTTGTTGTTCCAAGCGCTAAGGAACCTTCTCGATACGAACGTGGCACTGTTTTTAATGCTTCTTCCGTTGTTCGAATGATTACAGGTAATACTATAATCGTTAAGGTTAAAGAAGCAGCTAGAATCGACATACCTAATTTTAAAGTTGTTACAAAGAATACCGCTCCAAACAAACCATAAATAATGGAGGGAATCCCTGTTAAACTTTCTGTTGCAAAGCGTATTAGTCTAACTAATCGCCCTTGTTTAGCATACTCTTGTAAATAAACAGCTGCTAATATTCCGATAGGAGTTGCAATGACTAATGAAATAAGAACCGTGTATATAGTTGTTATGATCATTGGCCAAATACCACCACCACCAGTAGGAGAATAATCTCCAAAGATGAATTCAAGGCTAATCAAACCAATCCCTTTATAAAAGATAAATCCAACGATCATAACGAGGATGGCAACTGATAAGAAAGCTGATAACCATAAAAGCCCACGAAACAAGTTATCTTTAAATTGTCTCATCTTAGTTACCTCCCTTCGAACTTATTTTTGCTAATACAAAATTCAAAATCAATATAAATGAGAATAAAACAATTCCCGTTGCAAATAACATTTCTTGATGAGTACCAAACGCATAACCCATTTCTAATGCAATGTTTGTCGTTAGTGGACGAACACTATCCGTTAAGCTAGTTGGAACGATTAAACTATTTCCAGCTACTAAGATAACTGCCATCGTTTCCCCTATTGCGCGACCTAAACCTAATACGATTGCCGTCATAATACCTGATTTAGCTGCTGGTACAATGACTTTAAAAATTGTCCCAATTTGCGATACACCTAGCGCGTATGATCCTTCGCGATATGTTTGTGGAACTGCACGAATCGCTGTCTCTGCTACAGTCACAATGGTTGGTAACATCATGATTGCAAGTACTAGAATTACAGCTATTAAGCTCTGTCCTTTCACTAAACCAAACGTATCTTGTAAAAATGGAACAATGATTGCGAGTCCAAATACACCATATAGTACAGACGGGATACCCGCTAGCAACTGAATTGCTGGTGAAATAATTTTGGCTAACCTTTTAGAAGCAATTTCTGCTAAAAAGATAGCTGTAAATAAGCCAATAGGAACTCCAATAATTAATGATCCAATTGTTGCAAAAATGGATGCAACAATCATAGGGAATATACCGAATTTATCTTCACTCGGCACCCAATCCGTACCAAAAATAAAATCTATAAAGCTATAGCCCTCTGCTACAAAGGGATGAGCTCCTTTATAAAATACAAATCCAATGATTAACAATAAAGTTATTACCGAGAGAAGTGCACAAATCAAGAATATTCTTGAAGATAGCTTCTCTAGCATATACTTCCTTTTATTTGATTTACCGATATCTACGGCCTGCTTATTAGTTGTTGGGATAGACACTCTTTATTCCTCCAAAATTCCGTAAAAGATTATGTTGTTGTCTTCCTTATCAAATACGCCTCGGCGTATTTGCTTCCGCTTCTCTTCGTTCAGCTCCGCAGGAAAAACATTGCTTCCGCTTCTCTTCGTTAAGCTCCGCAGAAGTTAGATATTATTTACTTTACTGGTATTGCTCCTGCTTCTGCAGCAATGAGTTGTCCATCTTCACTTAAAATAAAATCTATAAATCGTTGTCCAGCGTCTGTTAATTTCCCTTCTTTATATACAAACAAGAACGGTCTAGACAAGCTATACTTTCCTTGTAAAACATTCTCTGCATTTGCTTCCACACCATGGATATCGATTGTTGAAATCGATTCATCTATATATTCAAAAGAGATAAAACCAACTGCATGTTTATTGTTCGCAACTGTTGTTTTAATATTCCCATTACCGCTTGCGATTATTGAGTTTCTTACTAATTCACCAGAGCTGTAGTCAACGATTTCTTGGAATGCATCACGGGAACCTGATCCATCCTCTCGAGAGACCACTACGATTTCCATATCATTTCCACCTAGTTCTTTCCAATTTGTCACTTCACCCGTAAAGATCTGCTTAACTTGCTCCATCGTAAGATCTTTAACTTTGTTACTTGGATGAGTTACTACTACAATTCCATCATAAGCTATAACCACTTCATTCAAGCCATTCGCTATTTCTTCTTCTTTTAGATCACGCGAAGACATCCCTATCTCCGACACTCCACTGGTAGCATTGGTAATTCCTGCAGAAGAACCAATTTGATTTATTTCAATGTTCGTATTATCTGTCTCTGAATATTTCGCTGCTAATTTCTCAGCTAGCGGCCCTACAGATGTAGATCCTGAGATAGATACTGTAGCACCACTACCATCGGGCGCTTGCGTACCATCACTATCATTGTTATTACACGCAGATAGTACAGTGAGTGTTGACAGTATTAATAATCCCATTTTTATTTTTTTCAATCTGATCATTTCTTACCTCCAAGTAATATGTTAGGAATTTTTATCCCGGTTTAACAGGATGTTGGTAACTCAAGCATTGAGGTCCACAGGATTTGGGTCATGCAATCGTTGTCGAAGATCGCTGTGAATTTAGATTGCCTTCCTTGGACATTGTGTTGTATTGCCTGGGTTTAATTTCCCCATCCGTGGGATGAAGAAATCCCACGGATGGATGTATCACTTTATGTCGTATTTTGTCTAATGCTAGAATAAATGCTCAGTGTAAATTTTTGATACTATAATTGTAAAGGTTTTGTAAAGATTATTAAAAACAAGATATTTAATGTTAAATATTTTTAAAATTTAGTGAATGATTGATATCTTAGGGTGAGTTTAAATCGTTAATATATGACTTTCCAATTATTTCACATTCATCCTTCATTATATATTTGGTTTCATATTTATTAAGAACAATAATAAAAAGCCGGAAAATTCAACTATGAATTTTCCAGCTCTTTTTGTTTTACCCATCACTTAATGATCACGATTAATAATATAGTCCAATAAATGCTTTAAGAATGGTGTATTGCGTGGCACTTCTTGCAATGCCTCCACTGCAGTACAATAATTTTCCCACATCTCTTTTTTGGCACCTTCCTGCCCCAATATTGAAACGAAGGTGGAATTATTATTTTCTGCATCCTTGCCTGTAGGTTTTCCGAGTAAAGTAGTATCTCCTTCAACATCCAGGAGATCATCCTTAATCTGGAATGCAACGCCTGCATGACGGGCAAATTTTTTCAAAGCATCCATTTCTACTTCATTTGCCTCTGCTAGAATTGCAGGCATGATTAAAGAAGCTTCGAAGCCTATTCCTGTCTTATAAAAACACATCATATTCAACTGTTCCAGTGTGAGTTGTTTCCCTTTGGAACCCAAGTCCATCGTTTGCCCTCTACACATATTTGCTGTAGTTTGAGCTGAATATTTTATGAGATTAAGTACAGTCTTCGAATCGAACTGTTGAAGAGATGCCTGTTCCTCTACAGCCTTTTGGGTAAGAAATAGACCGGTTAATTCGGCAACTGCAATGCTATACATTTCATGAAGTGTCGGACGCCCCCTTCGAGTGGATGCATTATCCTGGGATGGCAAATCATCAAATATCAATGATGCAGTATGCATATATTCTAATGATTTTAATAGTGGCTCGATTTCTGAACTATTTAATCCATAGGCGTTAACACCCATGAACCAAGCCACTATAGGTCTTAAACGTTTCCCTTCACCTTCTAGACTATAATTTGCAGCATCAATAATCTGCTCTTCCGTTAAAAACATATTTTCTGTTTTAGGAATATTTAATATGTCGTTTATTTGATGACGTAACTTTTTGATTGTATTTATAAATTCTTCTTTTTCTATTCGTTCATTTTTTAAAATAGTAATCATATGATCGCGGAGCAGTTTATCGAGGAAATCTACATCATCTGCTTTTCGAACCATATTTTGAATAAGTTTATTGAATGTAGGATTTCCACTAGCAAATATCCCCATCACTTCGTTGTATGTTTTTGTTCCCACTCGCTCTTTATAGCGTTTCAGTCCGTTGATAGCTCGATCCAATATAACCTCACAAGTCTTCCTATCTGAGTTATACACATTATGAATTAAATTAGAAATAACCGTCCAATACATTTCAAAGGGATTTATGAGATCTGAACGTGTCTCGTGATATTTTAAATAATAGGTATAGGGTGTTACCGCACCATCCTGTAGATCATCGAACATATCTGCAAAATCATCCGCCAACTGATTATAAATACCATAAAAAAACGTTCGGCTGTCCAATTCCTTATCTTCAGAAGCACCGATTACTGAACGAACAATTAATCGGGAAGAGGAAGATTTTAATATGACTGGTATATACAGCTCTTCATTCGTATAGGTTGCATTAGATAAATCCTTTACACGGTCCACTTCTTGGGAATTAAAAAACACATAAGATTGCTCTAAAAAACCCGTTCTTGTCTCTTGTTGCTGATGGCCCTTAATATACTCAAAAGCATCACGAAGTTCCGAATGAATATATGTGATTAATTCCACATTATTTCCATTCCAATCACCTAATTCTGGTACGGTACCAGTGATAAGTGTAGTACGTATTAAATCGGTATATTGTTTTTCCTCTTCATCTGATAAAATCTTCGCATCGAGAAGATCATCAATAAATGGATAAGTTAGTCCATATGAATAGCCAAGCCTAATAGCCTTATCGAGTCTCCTAGTACGTTCCTCAGAGGTCGTCTCATCCTTCATCTCTTCAATTTCTTGCATAATAACACCAGCAATTATTTTAATTAGCTTTCTCTGGGCGTGCTCAGCATCCATCTCTTTTGGAATGCTTTCGGATACAATCTTTAGCTTGTTTAGCACCCAAATTAGGCCAGATTCCACTCCTTCTTTCTGGGCAAGACGATACAACCCTGCCATACTAAATGTCTCATTTTTATTTTCTTTAGTTAGGTCTTTTTTTAAACCGTCTACGATGCTTCCAATTCTGTTTAGCGTATCAGGTGAACTAAGTGATTTGCTCAAATCCCGCATAAAAATATAGGAGATGCTTCGATCGAGGTAATTATCAAGTTTACCTGTGTAATTTAGCCATTGGATATAATGGTGATACTGTCGAGGATCAGGTTTTCTTTTTCTACGTGAAAATAAGGAATAATTATGAATATGATTGCGTCTCCACAATCGAATATCTTCTGTTAATGCGGTGACATAAGACTTTTGTTCAACTTGCTCATAAAGTGATTTAAAATAGTGTACAGCTTTTTGCTCGGCTTGCCGATAACATTCATCAGCATTTATTAATAACTCCTTGATCATTCTACAACACACCTTCACTTTATGTTCTCTCTTAATACAATACTAACCAATTAATAATTTATTCTTCAAAAAACCTATTTATATGATCAATTTCATAAAAGGCAACAAGATGTTAAATCTCTTTGCATTCAAGTTTTATACAATTGAAGAAAATTAACTCATATATGTAAACACGTAAGGCTTGATTCCATTTCAGTAGAATCAAGCCTTTTTCTTATCGTCGTCTATAAATTCACCTTAAGACTTTTATTGCTCTTCCGCTTCCCAGCGTTCTATTTCAGCTCGAACTAATGGCGCTACTTCTTTTCCAAGAAGTTCGATTGCTTTTAACACTTCATGATGTGGCATAGAGCCTACTGGAACGTGAAGCATAAAACGTGTGATACCCACATTTTTACGAAGGAAAATAATTTTTTCAGCAACTGTTTTCGCATCCCCCACATATAAAGCTCCTTCTAGGCTACGAGCACTATCAAACGTAGCAAGAGTATACGGACCCCACCCTCGTTCCCTTCCTAAGACATTCATAGCCGCCTGGGTCGATGGGAAAAATTTTTCCACCGCACTATCGGTACTTTCTCCAACGAATCCGTGCGAGTGCGATGCGACTGTCAGCTTCGAAATGTCATGTCCTGCTTGCTTTGCTGCATTCTTATAAAGTTGTACAAGTGGTGCGAACTGAAGTGGACTTCCTCCTATAATCGCTAAAACGAGCGGTAATCCAAGAACACCTGCACGAGCAACAGATTGTGGAGTTCCACCACTCGCAATCCAAACAGGTAGAGGGTCTTGAACAGGACGTGGATAAACGCCTCGATTTTGAATCGTTGCTCGATGCTCTCCGTTCCAAGTAACCATTTCTGATTCCCGTATTTTTAACAATAAATCCAACTTTTCATTGTATAATTCATCATAATCCTTTAAGTCATACCCAAATAGGGGAAAAGACTCGATAAAAGAGCCTCGACCAGCCATAATCTCTGCACGACCATTTGAAATCGCATCAAGCGTAGCAAATTCCTGGAATACTCGTACTGGATCATCTGAAGATAGAACCGTTACCGCGCTTGTTAGTCTAATCCGCTTTGTCTGAGACGCTGCCGCAGCGAGTATTACCGCAGGTGCAGAAGCGGCATAATCTTTCCGATGATGTTCGCCTACACCAAATACATCTAATCCTACTTGATCCGCTAATACAATTTCTTCTATAACTTCGCGAATGCGCTCCGCATGACTAATTACTTTCCCGGTTTCAACATCTGGCGTTGTTTCTACAAATGTAGTGATTCCAATTTCCATATTAATTCTCTCCCTATAACTAGTTAATAACTCTTATTATTCTTTCACATAAAAAATATCTGTCCCAGTAATCATTAAAGCAATGATCTGCTCTGCCATATATAGCGGTGATTCTTGAAAACCATCTTCGATCCAACGTAAAATAACTGCTGCTACTCCATGGGCCTGATAAACATACAGCCATTTTTGTTCCAATTTAGTTTCCTCTAAAAATTCATAAATAGCTTTTCTATTTGAAGCAAAGATATGTCCTCTGCCTGCATTTCTCTCATATTCACTTTATCATGATTTGCATAGGGTTTACGAATGGTTAGCTTGGATGCATCTACTTATGTAACAGGTACAACTATTCACGCAGATGCAGGGTACACATCTCGTTAAAATACTTTCTTAAAACGAGAATAACCCCAATTGTTAGTTACCATGACTAACAATTGGGGCTATATTATTATAAATAAGTGTAACTAATAAAGCTTTTCGGCAATCTTCCCATTACCGTACATCATCAAGTGATTTCACCACTGTGTGAGCAATCGGTTTCCATTCCACTTTCTTAAAAAGAGCAACGATAGAAATAGGAATATAAGTAAACATAAAGAATGGAAAAGTGAATGTATAAGCAATCTTTTTCCAACCAGAACAATGTATTTTTTTCCATTCTGTCAAGGTTGTAATGAATCCAAGCGTAAACAAAATTCCATAATACCACCCAATGGAATTTATTAATTCCACTGTAGTTGCTTGAATAATCTCTTTTCCATCAAAAAATCCCAAAAAGCCAGCTAGGTAGAATAATCCATTCACCATCATACTAATACTAGAGACGAGCATGGCCGGCATAATCGTCATCGTCATATCGAAGCATGAGAACTTGTTAAGTCTCCCAAGAAAAATATTTCGTACCAAACCACCGCCATATTTTCCAAAGACCTGATAAAACCCTTTCGCCCAACGTAATCTCTGATGCCAAGACTGGTCAAAGGTGACTGGTTGCTCATCATAGAACATGGCGTTTCTACAATATCCGATCTTTTCGCCTTTAATAATCTGAGAAACAGAAAACTCGATGTCTTCGGTAAGGAGATGGTGGACCCACCCTCCATTGTCTTTGATCAAATTTGCATGTACCAGAAATCCTGTTCCGGAAACTGCACAACTGGCGTTAAGGACCATCCTTGGGAGGTTAAGATATTCAGCTTCATGTAGGAACCAGAGTGCATACCCGGCAGAAATCCAATTTTGATCATAATTCTTAGAGTTTCTATAACTGGTAATTACCCTATATCCTTGATTGAAAGTCTTGTTCATCTCCTCTATATAATTCTCATCAAGAAGATTGTCCGCATCAAACACAAAATATCCTTCATACTCTCTGAATGAATATTCACTTTCGATAATTTTAATCATATAGTCGAGAGCATATCCCTTTCCAACCTTAGCCTTATTGAAGCGCTCCCTGACGATTGCTCCGGCTCTCTTGGCAACCTTCGCAGTATCATCGGTACAGTTGTCTGCTACAACAAATATATCAATCAATTCTTTGGGATACTTCTGGTTTTTTATGCTTTTTATGAGTTGTCCGATTACGAGTTCTTCATTTCGAGCCGCGATGATTATTGAGTATTTGTTTGGATGGACATTCTCCATCACAGGCTTTTTATTTTTTTTGGTCTTAAATGCAACAAACATGTACACAATCTGATATGAATACATCACCGCAAATAATAGGAACATAAAAAAATTAAATTCATTAATAAAAGTTAATACATCTGAGCCCAAGCCGATCCCCCCTGATGTTACGATTTTTTTAACATTCTTCGGCTTCTTTCCCTAAATTTATGCGTATTACAAAAGGTATCGAGCACATTAGACTACCCTTAAGAAACAATTATATTACATCAATTTACATATTGGATTAATGCTATGTTAATTCTATGTAAAATTTTAGCATTTAGTGTTAGATATTAGAATTTAAAAAATATGACAATGTAATATCAATAGCTTGATATGATGTATCACCTTTTCCATTCGAACCATACTAAGGATTATTCTTTGAAAGGGTGAAAGCATGAAACGTAATATACTCGTATTGATTATATTTTTCATTACTCTAATGGCCATTTTTCTATTAGCCTTTTCAATATCGCCTACGAAAGATATAAACGGAACTGCTATAAACAAAACGCAAAAACCAGTCATTCTCATCACAGTCGACTCTCTTATGAGTCTGCCCCTCCAAAAAGGAATTCAAGAAGGAAAAGCCCCTGCCTTCTCATTTTTAATAAACAACGGACAATTCCACCCTGAAGTAATTAGCTCATATCCTACAATGTCCGTGACAATTGATAGTACATTGTTGACAGGTACTTATGCCGATCAGCATAAGATTCCAGGACTCATTTGGTTTAAAGAAGATGAAAATCATATTATTAGTTATGGCAGCGGTTTAAGAGAAATATGGAGTCTTGGAGTGAAAAATGTTGCGCTCGACAGTATCGTCCATCTAAACGAAGAACATTTGAGTAAAAGTGTTCAGACCATTCACGAAAAACTCACAAACGATAACATTCAATCAGCCTCTATAAATGGGCTTCTATATCGTGGAAATTTCCACCACCAATTAAATGTTCCAAAACTAATTTCAACAATGGGACTTTTACCGAATGATATTAAAATCAGCGGACCCACATTACTTTCATTAGGAGCATTATCCCTCTATAATCCCGAAAATGATTTTCACAAATTAGCTTGGTCAAGAATGGGGGTAAATAATCAATTTACCGTTAACGAATTGAAATTTCTAATTGAACAAAATAAATTGCCCGCATTTACGCTCGCCTATCTGCCAGATGGAGACAAGGATTTACATAAAAACGGGCCAAATGATTTAAGATCAATTGAAAAAGCAGATCAGCATCTTCAAGAACTATTAAATTCTTATTCGACTTGGGAGGAAGCAATTGAACAGACAATTTGGATTGTTCATGGAGATAGCGCTCAATCTACAGTGATGAAAGATAAAAACAATTCTCTCATAGATTTAAATGATTTATTGAAGGACTATACCTTTTGGGAACGTAAGAACACGAATGGCGAAATTGCAATCGCGATTAACGAGCGAATGGCGTACATTAACTTAAATGATGAAAACGTGGAGCTTTCAGAGGTAGTAAAGATATTAAGAAAGGATCAGCGTATTGGCATTATTGCATGGAAAGAGGGAGAAACAAACTATGTCATCTCTCCGCAATCCAATAAGGAACTTATATTTTCTCCAGAAGGATCGTACAAAGATATGTATGGTCAATCATGGAAGTTGAAAGGCGATCATTCGATTTTAAATTTATCGATTGAAAGCGGCGGGCATATCGAATATGGGGATTATCCAGATGGTCTGGCAAGACTTTATGGTGCTCTACATTCACATGAAGGTCGATTCATCATTGTAGATGCAAAGCCACAATATGAATTTATTGAAAAACATAGTCATGACCATGCTGGAGGAGGAGCACATGGTTCATTACACAAAATCGATTCCCTTGTCCCACTTATAATTACAGGGACTCAAGAAAAACCTGAATACAATAGACTCGTGGACTTTAAAGAATGGATAATTAAATTAATGAAATGAACGCTACTAAAAGGAACTATGTCAGATAATCGGCATAGTTCCTTTCCTAGTATATATAATTATTGGCACTAAATGAAAAGTAACCAACAACAAGCTGCTTATATGCTTCATCTGTTAAAGAACAACCAGATGCTTTCTGACGTCCACCACCACCGAAATATGATTATGAATCATACATAATGATATTCGTTTTCACCCTTATTTTGAACACCTTTTGCTTGCTTTTTGTTCACGTTTTTCCCGATTTTAAAAAGTATAGATTAGGGTTATTATTAGAATTTGATTTTTAATTTTTCGGCATCATCTAGTTTTTTATCCTGTACATTAAAAACATCACTAGTTGTAATTTCAAATGAGTCAATCTTAGATTTTTCAATAATGAAACCTAAATTCCCTTTTTTTGTTTCATTCGCTGCAATTTTTCCATTTAATTCTTCTAAGTAAATATCATCTTCCCAAGTCTTTTGCTCACCAGCGCTTGTATGAACTAATGAGATAGGAGCAAATTTTAAAGTTTCATTCGATGTGTTTTTTATTTCTACGAACACTTTTACAAAATCAAACTCTTGATCGTGAGTGTAGCTATGAAAAAAATCGATTAAGCTATAATCAGGTTTAAAATGAAGAGCTTTTGCTTCTCTTACCGTCAATTCAATTGCACCAATATTGACAGTTTGACTCTCTTTATTTATATCGTTTAATGTAACTTCACCCTTTACATCTCGAATCGTTTTACCTACTTCTTGCAAGGATTTATCATTGGTTACTTGGGGATTATCGAGATAATCTTGATAATAGTTTGGGATTTCATTGGAAGAATTCGAATTCGATTCAGTGGTAACCTGTTGTTCATCCTGATTATTTACACAACCAATTAGTAGAAAAGGTAGTAATACAACTAGATATATTGCTCGTTTCATCATAAATCTCCCATTCGAATGTATAAAAGGTTCCTATTGCTAAATAGTTAACAATAGGAACTTTGTCAATACAGATTATTTATCATTAATTTTAACTTTTGCTTTTAAAAGATCGAAAATAATTTTCGCATGATCAGTATTTTCTAGTTGACCTGCAAATTGATTACTTGATGGTCCGAATGCATACACTGGTACGTCTTCACCAGTATGTCCACCAGTTGTCCAACCAGTATGTGAACGCTTATTAAAGATGTTCTCAATTGCGTTGTCTATTTCAGTAAGATTTTTTGTTGTAGCTGCGGATTTAACAGCTTGAATTTCTTCATTTGTTAAATCAAGTTCAATACTTTGTTTCAAGACATCTTCAACATTTGCACCATTCACAATTTCATTAGCCATAAAGTCAGGTGTACGTTTAGCTGCTTTTAGTGGCTCACCAAACCAGTTGTAGATTCCATCAGCACCTATTGAAAATCCACCTGTAGAGTGGTCAGCTGTTGCAACAACGAGAGTATTCTTGTCTTTTTTCGCAAAATCGATAGCAGCTTGGAATGCTTTTTCAAAGTCTTCCATTTCGCTCATAGCACCAACGATGTCATTATCATGGCCAGCCCAGTCGATTTGACTACCTTCAATCATGAGGAAAAATCCATCTTTATCTTGTTTTAAACGATCAATTGCAGCTGTTGTCATTTCCGCTAATGATGGTTGTTCATTGGTACGATCAATCATTTTATCTAAACCTCTTGGAGCGAATAGTCCAAGTACTTGCTGATTTTTATTTTTTAGTAGCTCGTCACGATTTGTGACATAGCTGTAGCCATCTTTTTTGAATTCTTTTGTAAGATTACGATCTTTACGTTCAAAAAGATCTGTACCTCCACCTAGAAGAACATCTATTTTATGTTTTCCATTGATTAATTCGTCATAATAATCATCTGCAATTGCATTCATATTTTTTCGACTAATGTCATGAGAACCAAATGATGCTGGTGTTGCATGTGTAATTTCAGAAGTTGCAACGAGACCTGTAGCTTTCCCTTTTTCTTTAGCTGCTTCTAAAACCGTTTTTACTTCCGATTCATCATTATCAACACCGATTGCGTTATTATATGTTTTGATACCAGCAGACATCGCTGTTGCTGCAGAAGCAGAATCTGTAATGTTTTGTGCTGGATCTTCTGGATATGTCATTTGTTGCCCTACTAAGTATTGATCAAATGCAGTACGTTCAACAAATTTTGTTTTAGGATTATCTTTTAAATAGCGATAAGCTGACGTGTAAGAAGGACCCATTCCATCCCCGATTAGGAAGATGACGTTTTTGGGATTACCATTATTTTGACCGTTTTGGTCATTTCCTTTTGCTTCTGCTGTAGAAATAGCCCCCGCAAAACTAGTTAGTGCTAGAGTAGAGACAACTGCAAAAGGTAATATTTTCTTTTTAATTCTTTTTCTGAACATTATGATTCCTCCTTATTTAGCATACTAGATTAATATAATTTAATAGTTTTAAGGATATAGGAAGGCAAGATGTTATTTTTGTAAAGCTTCAATCTGTTAACATATGGGTAATTCTTGAATGTCCTCATACTTATTTATCAGAAAAAATTTAGGTCCAAAGTATTTTTAATGAAATAAATTCTTATTTTCATGAATTTCAGTACTAATAACCCAGTTCCTAAGTTTCGTTTTTATCATAATGAAATATTCACAATAAATTTACAATGTAACTTTTTCTTAACATTTGGCTATTAATCTTTATAGTTATGGCAGTAAAATTAGCATAATTAGCTATATGGAGATTATCCAGATGCTCTGGCAAGACTTTGGTGCTCTACATTCACATGAAGGTCGATTCATTATTGTAGATGCAAAGCCACAATATGAATTTATTGAAAAACATAGTCATGACCATGCTGGAGGAGGAGCACATGGTTCATTACACAAAATCGATTCCCTTGTCCCACTTATAATTACAGGGACTCAAGAAAAACCTGAATACAATAGACTCGTGGACTTTAAAGAATGGATATTAAGATTAACGAATGAGCTGCCTACCAAAAGGAATGAATAGTGAATTGGAAGTGAAACAAGGAAAAAGAAAGCAAATAGGAACTATGTCAGATAATTGGCATAATTCCTATTGTCGGAATATATAAAATATAATCCTGGTGGCTAGTTTTTTTTAACCTCATTCATTAAATACTCGACAAACTGATCATCCCTTACCAACCATGCTTCATAATTTCGTTTTAAAAATTGCTCGCTGTCTTCAAAACTTGTAAAGGTCTGTTCCATTACAGTTTTATTTTTTTCAATCATCCAGTTCTGCTTATTCGTTTGATAAAGAAGAAAAACATTCTCACTTCTATTTTTGTATAGCGAACCGAACGAAGAATGCTTCAAATTATAACGGTTCCTTTTGGCATCTTCTTGAATTGGCTCTAAATGAAATGTATCCAACACAAACTGTTTGTACGCTTCTTCAGTTAAAGAACAACCAGACGCTTTCTGATGTCCTCCACCACCGAAATAACCGGCAATTTCAGAAACATCTATATGATCATGAATTGTACGCAATGATATTCGTTTTCCACCCATATTTAATATAGCGATATAGTCGAGATGAGGATATTCTTTCCCAAGTTCACTTCCTAGCTCTGAATGGTACGATTCTGCATAAACAATACCGGCCATATGCTCTCCTGTTTCTGACTGTACGATTTCTCTTTTTTTCCGACGAATATACCGATCTATTTTATCTTCTTCCATGTTCAGCAATCGCTTTTCAAATTCATCAAAATCAAAATGTTCACTTGTAACAAGTCGCTCCATCATTTTTTCTTCAAATTCTTCAATCGACACTAAATAGAAGAGCGAATTTAACGAATGGGCTTGATGGTTCTCATTCTTCTCCCACTCCCATGTATCATACTGCCGAACCAACTCTACAAATTCAGTAATAGCATCCGTTGCCTCCAATAGTCTATGCTTAACTAGATATTGATAAAATAATGAAGTAGCTGAAGTTAATCTACCTTCATTATCCTCAACTATGACATAGCCCCATTCATATTCATTAAAATGTAGAGCCGTTTTGTGATGATCAAGTAGTTGTATTTTTCCTTTTGCACGATAAAAATCATCGAGTTTATTTTCATTTTCTTTATTCGGAGACAAATCAGTTATAAATAAAAACGTTTCTGGATTATCATTTTCTAAAAAGAATTCAATCTCTCGATTAAGAGACGATACTGAATTATATCGCACCTTCACTTGCTTACCGAAAGCAAGTTTTGCTAAAATGCCACATCCGACACCATCTAAATCATTATGAGACAATAATTTATACATCCTCTTCACCTCAAACGTAGTATGGTTATGAAACGAGTATTTTATAAGGAAAAAAACGTATGGAGGAAATGCATGTTACATAAGTAAAGCACATTAAACCAAACAGAATATAAAAAGGAATCAGAATGAATAAATCTCACTCCGATTCCTTTAACCACACATTATTCAGATGTCATATGTTCCTTTTCAAAAAAATCCATTAAATACTTTTTAAATTGTAACACTGCACGTTTTTGTGTTTTGTTTTTTAACCAAATGGTTGCAAAAATCATGGCTATCTGTAATAACAAGCAGATTAAATGTTTATAATCTATTCGTAGAAGATTTTAAAATTGTGACTTTATTAGAAGTTACTTTTTTCTCTACTGCGTAGTCTGCACGGTCTTCACGAATAAAACTCATAGCTATTGCACCAAAAATAGCAGCAATACCAATTGCAAAAAAGTTAAACTGTGGTTGGAGATTAAAGGTTAATAGAATTCCCATATAAGTTGGAGCAACAATGGAACCAATACGTCCGAATGCCATTGTACTACCGAGTGCCGCTGCTCGAACATCGACTGAATAATACTCCGCTACATATGCATTAGACATGTTTTGTAAACCAACTGAAGCAGCACCAATAAGAGCAATTAGCCCGTAAGCAATATATATATTTTTCGAGTAGCCAATAAGCACCAATGATACAGCCCCTACTATATAAAGTGGGATTAGGATACGTTTGAAACCAAGTAATTGAATAAGGTTTCCGAATACCATTGTTCCAATAATGGCCCCTATCTGTAGTACTGCAACAAATAAAAGACTTGATTTTAGATCATAGCCTGCATTCATCATTAATGTCGGAAGCCATGTATTTAAAGAATACATTAATATGAATGTACAGAAGCAAGAGAGCCAGAACATCGTCGTACTTAAAGCAAGTTTGTTTTTAAAAAGATCACGAACCGATGATTTTTGTAGCTGTTCCTGTTGGACATATGTAAATTGGACATCTTTCGAAAGCGTTGGCTCTATTTTTCGAAGGACAGTTACAAGACCTTTTGCATCCTTTTGTTTCATTAAAGTACTAATCGATTCTGGAAGGATACGTACAACAAGTGGTAGCAAAAGTAGTGGTAATCCACCAATCCAGTAAACTGGCTGCCAACCGAATTTTTCGAGAAATACTTGTCCACTAAATGATGCAGTCATCGCGCCAACAGAATAACCGCAAAAAATGAATGAAATAATGGCAACACGGTATTTTGTCGGAGCGTATTCTGAGATTAAAGCAGCGATATTTGGCATAACACCACCAAAACCTAACCCTGCAATAATACGACAAATAATAAAGAACATAGGTGTCGGTGCAAATCCAGATAATAATGTAAAGAAACTGAATAAGAAAGTTGTAAAAATAATAATACGTTTTTTTCCAAAACGATCTGCATATAGCCCGAATAAGACAGCACCAATTGCCGTACCAATTGTAGTATAACTACCAATCGACCCTGCTACTATATCTGTGATTCCCCAGTCCGCTTTCAACAAAGGAATAGTCGCGCCATAAATAACAACATCATAGCCGTCGAACATCATGATAAAAAATAAACAAAGAATAAGAACGTAATGAAAACCTTTTAATTTACTCTGATTAACTATTTCAATGGGGTTCACTGTATTCATGATAATCTCTCCGATGCTAATATAAATTGATTTGTAATGTAAGGAGATTGTAGCACGATAAAACTGCTAGCATATAACACATAAAAAGTATCACTAGCCATAGTTTTAAGCTATAGTCGAACTTGTTCTTCAGCAATTGTTTCTTTTAAATACTCAATATAAATATTCGCTAAAGGACTATTTTTTACATTTTTATGTGTAATATACCCAACGGTAATCCGTTCATCTACATGTAAAGGAACCGAAACGATATCTTTACTATTAAGTTCATGACTAATCACACCCGTAGAAATTGTATATCCATTTAGTCCAATTAATAAATTAAAGAGTGTAGCCCGATCACTAACAGTAATATTTTTCGGTCTAGAAATGGTACTTAAAATTTCCTCAGAAAAGTAAAAAGAATTATAGTCTCCTTGTTCGAAGGAAAGATATGGATAGGGTATTAAATCTAATAATGTCACAAAATCTTGCTTTGCGAGTGGATTTCTTGAGCTAATAAATACATGTGGCTTTGCTTCAAACAGCTCGTGAAAAATGAGATTACCTTCTCTAAGAAATTTTTGAATCACTTTTTTATTGAAATCATTTACATATAAAATGCCAATTTCACTACGTAGATTTTTCACATCTTCAATAATTTCATAGGTCTTTGTTTCTCTTAACGTGAATTCATACTCATCCCGATTGTATTCTTTTAGCAGGCGTACAAATGCACTTACCGCAAACGCATAGTGCTGAGCTGATACAGAGAAGTGTTGTTGTAATGATTGAGTATTAGAATATCGATTTTCTAGAAGAGCAGCTTGTTCAACTACTTGTCGAGCATAACCTAAAAACTCTGCTCCTTCAGTTGTCATAATAATTCCTTTATTGGTTCTCAAAAAAATCATAATTCCAATTTCATTTTCTAGCTCTTTTAGTGCATTCGAAAGACTTGGCTGGCTAATAAATAAATTTTGTGCAGCTTTACTGATGGAACGACTTCTTGCAACCTCAATTACATATTTTAACTGTTGTAGTGTCATTATTTACCTCTTTCTATTATCTAATTTGTAGTTTTAAAAAGAATGTGTGTGTCTCCATTTCTCAGTCCCGGAAGAAATGATTAATCAGTTATGTATTGGTAGGTCTCCTGGCTTTGCTTCAACAATCTCAGCTCGCTTTATCCGTAAAATTGTAGTAAAAACAGACGGTATAGAAGTGCATATCGCACTTTTATACCGTCTGCTTTTTATATCACTAACAATACTTTATGCATATCTAATATACTTGAAAACACATCACAATTATACACTTAACAGTATATTGCTGTTAAATGTACTTTTTGACGAAACTCGCCTCACGGGATACTAATGAAATATATATAGATAATATTAAAACTATGCATTATTTTCTGATTCCCATTAGTCTGTAATTAAACTATAAGCAGAAATTTCCTTAATTCTTCGAGATACGACATTGAGGCAATTTAGTCTAAAATAAGGATGCCTGCACTTGATAGTAATATCGAAAGCATAGGGTTAGTACTTAATAGGAGGAGTTATATTTCCTCTATTTTAAACATAAAAAAACGAGACAGCGTACAAACAGTACGTATCTCGATTTTGGTATTTGTTTATGGAGTTTTCTTCTTCGTTTTCCCTGCTTTATTTACCAACCTCTTACAGTGGGAAGAACCGTTTACACAAAATTGCAGGAAGACAATTACTTTGTAGAGATAATAAAATTGTTTCTTGTTCGAAAAAAAAACATTTATCAGCATCTATATTTTTTATTCCTGATTAAACCACAATGGATCTTTGTCATCAACGTCTCCATTATAATTGATTAGAATTTCATCTCCCGCTTTTATATCTGAGTAAGCATAGAAGTCAAATGTATGATTCTCAAAATTAATATCATACGTCGCATTTGGTTCATAAGAATGATTAAACAACATTCCATAACCAAGAAGGATTGCAGTGTGATTTATCCCATACTCAAAAGCGTAATCAGCTAGTAGAGTTTGTTCAATGTGTTGATGTTGGTCGTTTGGATAAGAAATGACGGGTGCCTCATGTAAAAGTTCTCCTTTTTTGATATCACATGTAGCAAATACCCCTCTGTTGAATTCTCCATCACTTACTGGAGATGTTTTTACCTCAATCATGTTTGTTCGCCTACTCACTTTTAAAATATTCTTTCTTACTGTAACATTAAACTCTATTTATTTGTTTATAAACGACTTTATAAATTACATACCTTTATTTTTCACCTGAATATTTAACATGTTTTACATAAATCACTACTCTATGGATACTTATAATCATAAGTTTCAGTACATATCAACACTTTAGAGTTTTCTTTGGATCCTTAAACTTTCTCCTTAACAAAAAAGAAAAAATATAAACTTTTTCTCGTTTTTCGTCCCTTAGGATTAATGAATGTCTCGCTTTTTAAAATTACCACCTTGAACTTCTGCTACATCATAAACCGTAATAAAGGCATTTGCGTCAATTTCATTAATAATTTCTTTCATTTTACTTTCTTCCAAACGGTTGATTACACAAGTGATTTCCTTTAAATGTTCATTTGAATAACCGCCGTAAACATCATTATATGTTGCTCCACGACCTAATCTAGCGCGAATTGTTTCAACCATTATCTCTGGTTGATTTGTAATAATTTTAAAGGTTTTTGAGCCACTTAAACCTTCTTCAACAATGTGAATTACTTTAGACGCAATAAAGTAAGCGATTGCTGAAAGAATAGCCCCTTGTAGACCGAATACTGTTGAAACAACAATAAAGACAAACATATTTAAGAATAATATTAAATCACTTGTCCCAAAAGGCAATTTTTTAGAAAGTAATACAGCTAACATATCAATCCCATCTATTGCACCACCATTACGCAATGCTAACCCCATACCAAAACCAATGATAATACCTCCAACAACAGTAACTAACAATGTATCATCATGAATAATCGTTGGTACCTTATGCATAACGGCAGTACCGACTGCCAATGATGCAATGCCGATAACCGAATAAATAGCAAAACTTTTACCAATTTGCTTATATCCTAACCAAACAAAAGGGATGTTAATGACTGCAATTAGAAGTCCTAATGGTAATCCAAATAGTTGTGAGCCAACGATACTTAAACCTGTCACTCCACCATCTGAAACGTTGTTTGGGATTAATACTGTTTCTAATCCATATGCTGCAATAAGAGCCCCAATAATAATCAATAATACTTTTGAAAGTATCTTCGGTTTATTTGGTTTTTGTTTTGTAGTTTTATTCATTTAACTTCTCCGTTCCAAACTAATTTCTTATTTCGTTACATATGTATTTTTAGTCCACACCACTCATTGCAAATGATTTTTATACTTCATAGTTTCTACTATATTTGTTCTCATCGCTATAAAAGTATAGCTTAACCACCTAAAGAACGTAAATAAAAAATTAATCCATTTTTTGTATGATATATCATTCCCTGTGCACGTGTCATAATTATCATAGGCAAACCTCCGAAATACTTAGATATTTTTTCATCATATATGGTTTATTTGGTTTATTGGCGTTTACTATGAAAACTTCATTAAATTAGATACTATATATTTGAACTCAAATAGTATTGGAGGAATCAGGATGGAACTTATTGTTTATTTAGCGGGCCAGATTCATGATGATTGGAGAGATGAAGTTGCACAAAAAGCAAAGTCTAAAAATCTTCCGCTTCATTTTGTAGCCCCGCAAACAAACCATGATCGTTCAGACAATATCGGCGAGGAGATTTTAGGAAAACAGCCATCTAACCTCTATAAAGATGATGCCGCGTCAGATATTAATAATTTCAGAACACAAGTCTTAATGCAGAAAGCGGATATCGTCATCGCCTTATTCGGTGAAAAATATAAACAATGGAATACAGCAATGGACGCCAGCATGGCCATTGCCATGAACAAGCCTACGATTATCATTAGACCTGAATCATTAATTCACCCGTTAAAAGAGCTTTCAAACAAAGCAAATGTAACCGTAGAAACCGTTGATCAAGCGATAGATGTTATTAGTTATATTTTTGATTGAAATAAAATAAATAAAACAGTGAGTTTGATTCTTACTCACTGTTTTATTTATTTTAAAAAACAATCATCCACTCTATTATTTCTAATCTAAAATATAGATCTCCTTGGACAGAGGGAATGGTGCTTAACTATTTAATATATGTCACATCACTTTAATATAAATGTTTAAAGAAAATCGAGTAAAAGAATGTAGTTTGAGACAGGTGGATAGGTATATTCGGCGGATTCTTCTGCACTTTGAATTATTGGATATAGTCCCGAATACGGAAATGTTTATTTTCACGAAATCCGGACATAAATCGAATTTTTTTTAGGTTACAATTTTAACTACAGCTGTGCACCTCCTCAACATGTGCGGAGTGCATGTGGCAACACAGGATGTTGGTGGGTTTTTATATATTTGGTCCGTTCTGTATATGTAGGATCAAAGTAGTACCAATCCCTTTTCTATTTCAAATTACAACATTTCTTAATGAGGTTCGACTGTTAATTGATCTCTATGAATTTATGAGCTCTTTCATCTAGTGCTTCAGCTGATGAAGAAATTTCCATGAAATTTTGTAAGGCTACATTAATTTGGTGATGTGTTTCTTCTGAATTTTGAAATACACGTGTAATATTCTCGGACACTTGTTCAATTTCTTGAACAATACTTTACTACACAACACATTAATCTTCCATTTTTGAACATTCAACTACTCATTAAGTCACATTTAACCTCTGGATAAATAGTGTTATTTTTGTGAAAATAGTGAATTTTACAATTGTATAATATTTATTTAACATTCCTTTAACAATTTAATATTAAGGTAATTAAGGGAATTATATTTTAGAAAACTATGGGAGGTTTAATGTTATGAACAAAAAAACGGTAATTATTCCACTATTAGGTGCAGCATTGCTATTTCCATCCGCGGTGAATGTATTTGCTGAACCGCATAAACAAATAGAAAGCGTAAAATCTGTTGAATTTATTGGTATGCCTGCACCTACTACTAGTGAGGAAAAATCATCAATGTACAGTGACGCCAAAGTAAAGGTGACATTAAGAGACGGTACTAAAAAAACAGTTGAGTTGGATTATACTTCGTTAGCAGAGCCTGGTGATGTCATTAATGGCAAAATTGTCGGAGCTGCATACGACATCAACGGCAATATCATAACTAAAGCAAATGGCGAGCCTATTGTCTCAACTGCACCAGATGCAAACTCACTCCTTAGTGTAAATGGAAAAAGCGGCAAGTTATATATGATCAATCATTTTGAAAGTATGCCAAATAATGAAATTGGTACAGTGCCAAGAGCGTTATATTTAAATACTGTCAAACAAGATAAGAAAACGGGCGTACTCGAAATTACTGATATTGAACCGATTGATTTTTCAGAATACGGAGGTGTTTGGACTCCATGTGCCGGCATCTTATCTCCTTGGAACACTCATTTAGGCAGTGAGGAGTATGAACCAAATGCTCGTGCCCATGAAGAAAATCCTGAAAAATCTTCTGTTACACAATTTGCACAGAATTATTATCAAGACCCAGAGGCAATTGGAAATCCTTACTTATATGGCTATACAACAGAAGTATCCATTCATCCAAATGGTGAAGCAAAAGCGGTCAAACACCATAGCATGGGTCGGTTATCTTTTGAAAATGTAACAGTAGCACCTGATAACCGTACTGTTTATTATGGAGATGACGGTGGCTATGTGATGTCCTTTATGTACATTGCTGACAAAGAAAAGGATTTATCTGCTGGGACATTATATGCCGCAAAATTTGAGCAAACTAGTGCCGAAAACGGCGGTGCTGGAAATTTGAAATGGATTAAATTGGGACATGCAACGGACCAAGAAATGAAAGAATTAGCTGAAACCCTCACATTCAGTGATATTTTTGAAACGGCAAATGATTCTGAGTATGCAGCAGCAAATGGCTTCAGCCATATTAAAACGGCAACTGGCGAAGAATTTTTGAAAGTAAAACCAGGCATGGAAAAAGCAGCTGCTTTCTTAGAATCTCGCCGATACGGGGCAATGCTTGGAGCAACGTCAGAGTTTAATAAGATGGAAACAGTCACATTCAACAAAGCCGATAACAAAGTCTACATGGCTATGTCCACGATTGCGAAAGCCATGGAAGAAAATCCAAATGATCCTGTAGATGATATTCGATTACCAAAAATCAATGCAGGTGGGATTTATGAAATGAGTCTAACTGAAAGACAAACAGATCGTGAAGGTAACCCTATTGACAGTGATTATGTGGCAACTAAAATGGAAGCTATTTTAGTCGGTGAAGACATTCCAAAAGATGAAGAAGGCAACAAAGCTCATCTTGATAAAATCGCCAATCCAGACAACATTGTATACTCTGAAAACTTAAGAACTTTATTTATTGCTGAGGACACTGGTAATCATGTAAATAATATTGGCTGGGCATATAATGTTGATACAAAGGAACTTTCTCGTGTCGTTTCTGCACCTGATGGCGGTGAAGTAACTGGAATACAAGCCATTGATAATTTAAATGGGTACTCTTACTTAATGGTTGGTTCTCAAAATCCAGGGAATATCGGTTATATCCAGTTACCTCCTGTTGATAAAAAATAATCTAGATAAGTAAGACCGTTAGAATTCTATCTAACGGTCTTTTATAATACGAATTATTACCCTTTCACACTAAGCAAGTGCTAAAGTTAGTATCCTCTTTCAAAACAAAATAAACGTTTTCTATAACATATCAATAATTAGAATAAAGTTTGTATAAGATACAGAATAATTTTGAATTTTTCTATTTAGTTCGTCACAATTAATGAAAACGCAGTGTCGGCAAATAAATTTTCTATTCAAAAACGAGCTGAGGCCTTGTTCTTGATTAAAGAGTAATCCATTTTTACGATCATCACGGCTTTTTTGAATTTGACGGACTAATTCTTTATCCTCAGAGAAATCTTCCTCGTGCATATGTTCAATCATACGTATTAATTTATCTCGATTAATCCCCTTTTCCAAAGTTATCAAGCAATGCACGCACTTCATCTGTTGATTTAGTGTTCATCAATTGATTTCTTAATTCACCAGCTCCACGGAATCCTTTGACATAAATTTTGAAAAAGCGATGAAGCCCTGTGATTGAACGTGGTAGTACTTCCGCATATTGATCTTGAAGATCAAGCTGCAGTCTTAAAAGGTCAAGGTACTCTTTACTGCTATGTTCTTTTGGCTCTTTTTCAAAAGCAAAAGGATTTTTAAAAATACCTCGCCCGATCATAACACCATCAATACCATATGTTTTTGCAAGCTGCAGCCCAGTTTGACGGTCAGGAATGTCTCCATTGATTGTTAGTAGCGTATTTGGTGCGATACGGTCACGTAATTTTTTGATTTCCGGAATTAGCTCCCAATGCGCATCTACTTGGCTCATTTCCTTTCTTGTACGTAAATGAATAGAAAGGTTCGCAATATCCTGTTTTAAAATATTCGTTAGCCACTCCTCCCACTCATTTACATCGTTATAGCCAAGTCGTGTTTTCACGCTGACAGGCAGTCCGCCCGCTTTTGCTGCTTGAATAAGTTCTGCCGCAACGTCTGGACGCAGAATAAGGCCACTACCTTTCCCTCTCGTTGCTACATTCGGTACAGGGCAGCCCATATTAATATCGATGCCTTTAAATCCTAGCTCTGCCATGCCAATACTCATTTGACGGAAATATTCGGGATTATCCCCCCAAATATGTGCCACCATTGGCTGTTCATCTTCTGTAAAAATCAAACGGCCACGCACACTTTTCATGCCCTCTGGATGACAATAGCTATCCGAGTTTGTAAACTCTGTGAAAAATACATCCGGTCGACCAGCTTCACTTACTACGTGACGAAAAACAACATCTGTCACATCTTCCATGGGTGCAAGTACAAAAAATGGTCGTGGTAAATCACGCCAAAAATTTTCTGTCATATTCAAATTCAAATCCTCTCATTATGGGATACCAGGTCAAACTCTTGTCCCAAAATTAATAGTAAAATGTTCCTAAATCTATTTATTATTAGCTTATAATAAATATCTAAACCAACCCGCCCCTAACAGTGTGCGGAATGTATGTGGCAATTCAAGAGATGTCGGTGGGTTCAAGTAATTAAGTCATTATTATAGTATAACCTTTTTTATTTTATCTTCACACAGTTTCCTCTTCAACATGATTTTCATTTCAGAAGAAGCTCACCCACCTATGCTTCATGTTTCACTCAATCCTTAATGTGGCGTCTTACTCCCCGTTATAGCGGGATATATTTTCTCCCTACAATATTAGCTGGATTTATTCTGGAGAACTAGAAGTAAAAGCAGACGGCAATTAGAGGTGCTTTATCGCACTTCTAAACCGTCTGCTTTTTATTTTTCATTGAATATTAAATTAGATGTTCCTAAGACGAACCTCGATAAGCCACTTCAATACATATTGTATCATTTTGATAATGCGATTTTTATATGGGCTAAGTGATGCTCTTCGTGCCAAGCTAATTTTGCAACTTTTGTTGCCACTGTTATTTTGCCGTTTATTTGGTGAGTAAATGCTCGTTCTAATTGCTCTTCAGTTAAACTTTGTCCTAAAGATACGATACGCTCATTTATACCTTCTAACATTTTAATAGAACTTTCTACAGGAAGCTCTGTATCCGGTTGAATAGCCCACTTTTCTTCATTAAAAGCTGGTACTATTGGATTGTCATCTGTTAAAGCAAGCTTCAAACGTTGATACATGTTCAACTGAGAGTCTGCAATGTGATGAACAAGTTGACGAACTGTCCAGGCACCTTCACGATAAGTTTTGCTTAATTCCTCATCACTTAATGAGTCGACAGTTTCTCTTAGTCGAATCGTATAAGTTTCGGTTTCTTTTAACCATTCTTGAATATTTTCCAATTTCACTGTTTCAGGAACTTGTAATTGTCCAATTGGGTATCTTACATCCATTTTCAAACCCCTTTTCCCTATACTTTTATTTTTCGATATTAACACTTAATATACCAACCGGCTCAGTTGTTGTAAACCTTCAACATAAAGACTACAATTGTTGAAAAGCCTATAAACATTGGCATTCGAATACATTAGGAATAATCCATGCAACCTTAATATATTTTGTGTTTTTCAAAAAATATCCCCTTTTATTGTAAAGTAATTTTCTATATTCCTTGGGTTTTGTTAAAAATGTGTAAGTCCCCTGTCATTCTTATTATCTTTGGGCTAACGTCTAAATACGCATTAATGCGCCATTAGGCTTTGGTAACTCTTGATCTGTTATCTGGTTCATTTTACAAAAATGTTCAAAAAATTGTTGTGCCAACTCTCGTTCTTTTGGGTCACTTTTCAACGAAACTATAGCAAGCAAAATTTGAGCCATCCATAAATTATCAAAATAACGGTATTTCCCTGTATTCCAGGTCATTTTTTGTGGGAATTTTTCATTTACATAATATTCCCAGAAAAGTACCTGATGTGATTCCTGTTCTGTAAGTTGGAGTCTGTATTTTGAATGAGCAGGAATATATCCATCTTCACAAATCTTACCGATAAAATCTTCATTCACCATATAGACACCTAAGATACGTCTGTCTTTTTCAGGTATGCTGGAATCCATTGCCGTTAACAGGACAGCGCTATTTTGGTGCAAGCGGATGGGTTTGTTTGGCTGCCCTTTGTTATTACCACTTTTTATTACGCCTGAAAAAACCTTCCACTCTGAAAAGGAAGTTTTCTGTTCTTCTGCGTCACACCAAAAAACCATTTGTGATTCGGGATGAAGTTTATGATTTTTCATAAGTTTTTCATGTTCCAAGCGAAGTTCCTGGTTTTTTCGTTGTAGTTTTTCTTCCTCTTCCCTCTTCCATTCTTCCTCTTTTTGTTCCATTTCCTTTTGTTGTATAATTTTTTCAAGTGAATTAGCTACACTTTTATCATGCAGTTTTAGGTGCTTTCCAAATACATCGGGGAAAACAAACTTTTTATTTTCCGATGCGAAATTTATTTCAATACTAGAATCATTATGATTAACTATACTACCCATGCCAAAACGCTTGTGTGTAACTTTCTTATTGATTAAATTCATTATTCTAGTCCTCCTTGTTGAATAATAACTCGGTTACTATTAAATTTTCCTTCGGTTTTAAAAAGGATATTAAAAAAACGTATCCATAATTCAATCTGCCAAAAAAACAGCGGAATTCGGAATACGATTGAAAAAAAACAATTGTAAGATTATTATAACATTTTCTTGTGGATATTACAATTTTCTTATTGACAATGCATTTTGTTGTGAGGTAAAATGAAGTTTTATTCTCCGTACTTACTATGAAATAAAGGCCTCCAAAAAGTCTCCTCGTGTGTGTTCTGGCTCAACGAAACCCTAAAATAGAGAAAATAACAAAAGAGTTAAATGAATTATTATCAGATACCGCTAGCACTAGCGAGAATATTAATGGTTCATAAAATTACGTATTCAATCAAGTAAAAATAAAAGAACCCATTACAAAAATCACACCAACAGTTTTGCTCGCTTCATTCATAAAATAACAGTAAAAGCAGACGTCAAATAGAAGTGCATTATCCACTTCCAAACCGTCTTTTTTTTAATGTTTCAACAAATATTAAATTATATATTCCAAAGACACACCCTAATAAAGCCGCTGCTACAACTTTACTATTTAGTAAATTCGCAAGCTAATTCAGTTTTTTTGTTATGCCCGGAAACTAAAAAAGCATCAAGATTTCTGCCATAATCGGCTAAAATCTTGATACTTTTTCATCTGTGTTGTTAAAAAACGGAAGCTGTCTCAATTTTCATTTGAGACAGCTCCTTTTTATAAATAGGATATGCGATTTGCATTCTCCATTGGCATTAACAAGTAACTTTGGTAGTTCCCATATTTACAAACAAATGCCTGTTATGCTTTTGGAGGTGTTCCTTCAGCGTTTGATACAATTGCATCGATTTGGATTAAAGCATCGTTAGGTAAAGCTGTTACGCCAACTGTTCTTCGTGCAGGAACACCGCCTGGGAAGAATGTTTTGTAAGCTTCATCTACAGCATCAATATCCTCGATATTTTTAAGGAAGATATTTACTTTAACAATATCGTCCATAACGTGGTCGATACTTTCTACAATTGCCTTAATATTATTCAAGCACTGTTCAGCCTGCTCTTTTACACCACCAGCTACCAATTCACCAGTTTTTGGATCCAAAGGTAATTGAGCTGAAAGGTTATTGTAATGAGAGAACGCTACAGTTTGTGTAGATAGAGAACTCTTTGGTGCATTTTCAGTGTTGTTTGCCCATATAACAATTCCGTGTCTGTCTTCAATAGCTTGTGGAGGTGTACCATCTCCGTGTGACACCACTGCTTCAATTTGTACCAAAGCATCCATAGGTAAAGCTGAAGCTGCAACTACTGTTCGTGCAGGGACATAGGCTACGGCTCTAGCAATAGCTGAATCTGGGAAAAATGTTGAATAAACTTCATTTACAGCTTCAGTATCCGAGAGGTTTTTAAGGAAGATATTAATTTTAACAATATCGTCAAAAGGAACATCGATACTTTCTAAAATTGCCTTGATATTTTTTAAACACTGTCCAGCCTGCTCTTTTACTCCGCCAGTTACCAATCTACCAGTTTTTGGATCGATAGGCAATTGAGCTGAAAGGTTATTGTAATGAGAGAAAGACACGGTTTGTGTAGATAGTGGACTTGTTGGTGCATTTGCCGTGTTATTTGTAAGTTTGATGAGGTCGCCTGCTTGCGGTGCGTTTGGAATTGTACCTTCGCCGTGTGAAACAAGTGCTTCAATTTGTACCATAGCATCCATAGGCAAAGCTGCAACTGCAACTGTTGTCCGTGAAGGAACATAGGTTGGGAAGAATGTTTTATAAACTTCGTCTACAGCGTCAACATCTTTGATATCCTTAACGAATACCGTGATTCTAACAATATCGCTCATAACATGATCGATGCTGTTTACAATTGCCTCGATATTTTTAAAGCACTGTTCTGCTTGCTCTTTTATACCTCCAGCTACCAATTTACCAGTTTTTGGTTCGATAGGTAATTGTGCTGAAAGATTATTGTAATGAGAGAATGCTACAGTTTGTGAATATAGACCGTTACCGTTTGGTGCATTTTCCGTATTTTTTGCTGATACTGCGTTATAGTTGCTCATGATACGATTTCCCTTCTGGATAAATATTTACTAACCTAAGTATGCACCGAAAAACACGGTCTTAACCGCTCAGAATGCATTATAAAATTATAGCAGGGTTTGTTCATTTCGTCTAACGTTTTGTAACAAATGAACAAAAGAATTCCCACAAGTGCATTGAACTTGTGAGAAGCTTCTTTTTTTATATGGTAATGTATTATTACATCATGCCGCCCGAAAGGTGAAAGTGTGTAATATCTTTATGTGTTACAAAAGTGCGATATATCAAGGTTTTTGAGAATCTCAAGTGTAACATCTTTAACGGAATTTCACCGTTTTTCATTTGATTGCGTTAGCAAAATGTTAGCAAATGGGGGCAAGAGGTCTGTTACAGTTGCAATATCACATTCAACTTATTTAATAAAGGATTTCCAAGAAAATAAATGAATTAGTGTTCCCACATTCTACATGTGTGGAGTGTATGTGGCAACACAAGGTGTTGGTGGGTTTAATTAAATAGTTGGGTTCCTATTTCAGTGGAATCTAGCTATTTTTCTAATACATATTCAACTTTAGCTTATTCAACTTAAGTTCTCTTTAGCTTAAGTAAAAAATTTCACAAATATATTAAACAATAAAAACACTGGGACATAACTAGCTTCAAATATAAAAGCCTGTGAAATTTTACGACAAAATTTCACAGGCTTTTTCATTTCAGAGGATTGTTTTATCCCAACCTCTACCTTTATAAAGAAAACTTACATTTATTCAAATACGGCTACTAAGCGGCCTTTTACTTCATGATTTTTCAGTTTTTCTATACCTTTGTCGATCTCTTCAAATGGAATTGTGATCAGATTTGGACTCATTTTTCCAGTAGCGAAACAATCATATACACCTTTTAAGTCTTCTACTGACCCACCATTACTTCCTAAAAGCTTAATTTCTTTTGTAATCATTAAATAAGTATTGATATTCGATTCTAATTTACCCATACCGACAATTACAACTGTTCCTTGTGGTCTTACAGCTTCCAGTGCATCAGAAGTTGTTTGTCCAAAACCAGCAAAGTCAACAATGACATCGCATTCCGCTTCTTTCATATCTAGAACAGTGTCGTAAACCTTTTTAGCCCCTAGATCTTCGGCAAGTTTTCGAGCACCTGGAGAAACATCTGTAGCGTACACTTCGCAACCTTTAATTAATGCCATTTGTAGAGCAAATTGACCAAGTCCACCAATACCGATAATTCCTAATTTTGTACCTTCTTTGGCTTGTCCAATACTAAAAAGAGCACGATAAGCTGTGATTCCTGCATCTGTTGAAGCTGCTCCTTCTACAAAAGAAACGCTTTCAGGAATGATTACACATTGATGAGCAGGAACACGTACTTTCTCTGCATAACCGCCGTCATAGGTGTACCCAGCAGTTATTTTCGTTTCTCGATCCATTGGGTTAGCCCCAACGCGGTCTCCAACTTTAATATCTTCAACACCTTCACCCACTTCAATAACTACCCCAGCAAACTCATGCCCCATAATAACAGGACCATTCGGGAAAAGTGGCATCCAACCTGGATCTTGTAATGCTGCAACGTCCGAATGGCATAGACCAGCAGCTTTCACATCTATAACAACATGACCTGGAATAGCTTTTGGATCTTCTTTTTCGATCAATTCTAGTGGTTTATTTGTACCTGAAAATAGCCAGCCTTTCATACTATCGCCTCCAAATTGTTCAAATCTCATTTTTTGTAACTCCCCAAATAATTCTAGCTACATTTATAGTTTACTAGGTTTCTCTTTCTGTAAACCATCCTTAATATTTGCTATAATGTTGAGGAAACCAACACTTTCATCAAATCTGTCTAATAGGAGAGGAATATTATGAAATCCAATTCTTCCCAAGCTTTGCGTACAAAAAATTTCTTAAAAAAGGCATTTATTGAAATGGTACATAAAAAGGGATTTAGTGCTGTTACGGTGAAGGACGTTGTTGATTATGCTCAATATAATCGAACAACCTTTTATGTGTATTATCAAAACATATACGAACTGGTAGAAGAGTTAATGGATGAAATGTTTGAAGCCATACAGTATTACAGCATGTCTAAATACCAAAGCGATAGCCGGGTAAAAGTAAAGGAGTTGACAACAAACTCCTTCGATTTGTTGTATTACGTTTACGATCACCGTGATTACTTCACGTTATTACTTTTAGAAGATACATTGCCACACATGCACCAGCAATTGCCTGAAGCGATTTTTAATTTATTAAAATCTAAATTTGATATTCAATACGGAGCATCTTTTGTTGATGATCACTCCCAAAAACGATATATGGCTTATGGTACGGCGGGGTTAATAACGGACTGGATTGCGAAGGATTTTGATGTGACACCAAGTGAAATGACAGAACGTCTCATACGTATTTTAAATACCTTTGCAAATGGGTTTGTCATAAAAGAAATCGACACTTAACAAATTTTAGAAATATGTATTTTCACATGTTGCTTGAAGAGATCACTATTAAATTACGAAGTTTTTCTTCTATACAATTTTCCTTTTCATACCAGTATCGATGAGGTTACGTGGCGGTTACTTTAACAAACATAGTCAAACAATTTGCTCTTCACACTTTGTTAAAGAATTTGGGTTTTTAAAAAAGATGTCTATTGTTATTCAGAAAACCTATATAAAAGCACTAAAAACCTTGTTAAATAAAGAAAATGGCTTTTGCCAATTCACACGTCATTTCTTATGTCATCTTTTGAAATTAGTTGTGAAATACACTCACCTTAACAAGCAAAAAAGAACGAATTCCACCAAAATCGGAACTCGTTCTTTTAATTATAATTATGATAACTCCAACCACGCGACCGCTTCACAATGTGTCGTCTGCGGGAACATGTCCACCGGCTGAATTTCTTTTGTTTTATAGCCCCCATCTTCTAGAATACGAAGATCACGAGCAAGTGTCGCAGGGTTACACGATACATAAACTACACGTTTTGGACGTTGCTCGATGATCGTCGTAAGTAAAGCTTCGTCGCATCCTTTTCTAGGTGGATCGACTACTAATACGTCTGCTTTTTTTCCTTCTTTGTACCATTTTGGAATAACTTCCTCCGCTGGACCAGCTTCGAAATACGTGTTATCGAAACCATTAAGCTCTGCATTTCGTTTCGCATCTTCAATTGCTTGTGGGACGATCTCTACGCCTAGTACTTGTTTCGCTTGTTGTGCTAGGAATAAAGATATTGTTCCTATTCCACAATATGCATCAATTACCGTTTCATCTCCTGAAAGCTGTGCATAATCTAGCGCTTGCTTGTAAAGTACTTCTGTTTGTACTGGATTTACTTGATAAAAAGATCGGGCAGATATTTCAAAACGTACATCGCCAATTCGATCCTCGATCACTGCCTTGCCCCAAAGGACATTTGTTTCATCTCCGAAAATAACATTGGTATTACGTATGTTCACATTTTGCACGATGGATGTGACATTTGGCTCAACTTCTCGAATCAATTCAATGATTGCTTCTTTTTTCGACAGTTTAGGGTGCTTCGTCACTAGTACGACCATCACTTCTCCAGTTGCACGACCCTTTCTTACAACAAGATGACGTAGCTGCCCTTTTTTCGTTTCCTCATTATAAGGGATTAAATCTAACTCCAATGCATTTTCTTTCACTGCACGCATTAATCGATCTGCCTCATCTGATTGGATTAGGCAAGTATTCGTATCCGCAATACGATGAGATTTGGATTGATAGAATCCTGCGAGTACTTGTCCATCTTCCAAAGCAAATGGTATTTGAGATTTATTACGGTATTCCCATGGTTTCTCCATTCCTTTTACTGAAAGAACAGGAGCATCTATTTTCCCGATACGCTTCATCACATTTCGGACCATATTTTCTTTCCACGCAAGCTGTCCTTCATAGGATAAGTGCTGTAATTGACAGCCTCCGCATTCTCCAAATACTGGGCACGGTGCATCTACACGAAATGGAGATGGTTCCACAATTTTCATTAGTTTAGCGAAGCCATAGTTTTTCAATGTTTTTAAAACATGTACTTCCGCTGTTTCATTTGGCAATCCGCCCTCGATAAATAGCGGGTAGCCATCAACTTTTGCTACTCCTGCTCCGTCATGCGTCAAATCTTCTATATGAACCGTAATGCGATCATTTTTAGTTACTGGTGTATTCACTTTATTTCTCCGTTCCTATTTGATTGTTCCATTATATCAAAAATAAGCGCCAGTATGGAATCAAGGATGTCCTACTGAAAAGTAAAATATGAGTTTCCAACTTAAGCACGCCAAAATTCCAACTAAACTATCCATTTTTCCAACTAACCATTATCGCACTAAAAAAGAACCCCCTAAATCGAGGTTCTCGTAATTATTTTACATCTACTTCTTGCTTTTTCACGATTTCCACTAATTGATCCCATGTTTGAACTTCATAAGTTGGTTGGATTGCTGTCACATTCTTCTTTAAATGCGGATTAAACCAACAAGTGTCGATACCAAAGTTATTACCACCTTGAATATCCGAAGAAAGAGAATCACCAATCATCAATACACGAGATTTATCGGATACTTTTAGTTTGTCCAAAGTGTGTTCAAAAATCTCCATCTGTGGCTTTTGAAATCCTGCTTCTTCTGAAGTAACAATTACCTCAAACAAATCTTTTAAAGTAGATCCACCTATCCTTGCATGCTGTGCTACTTTAAATCCATTTGTTAATACTGCAAATCTACAGCCTGAAAGGTTTGCAAACATTTCTTCTACGCCTTCGATCATATGAACTTCTCTTCCTAAACTTTCTATGTATTGATGACCAAAAATCTCCGCATTTATATCCAACGCTTCCTCCAAAAATAAGCGCTTAAATCGTTCCACTTTCAATTCTGCTAAATTGGTACGCCCTTGTTCCAAATCATCCCATAAAACTTTACTAATCACTTTGTAGCTAGGAAGATAATCTTTTACTCCATTTGGCAAACCAAATTCCGTAAATAATTGATGAAGTGCATTTTTCTCCGTCATATCAAAATCAAGTAATGTATCATCCAAATCAAATATTAATACGTCATATCTCATTCTTTTCCCGTCCTTCCACTAACAATATAATTTCCATTTTACCACATACTAAAAAGAACCTCGGATTCCCGAGGTAGAGTTGTATATCAAATACGGCAAGGACCACCACTTCGCTTTCCGTGGGCTTGGCTTCAGCCTCCTCAGGCCAACACTATGTTGGTCACGAAGGCGTTGCCACACGAGGTGGCGTTCTTTGTTCCTCATGCGTTCCTACGGGGTCTTCTGCTCAAGCTGTTCCCACAGGAGTCTTCGTGGTGGTCCACGCCTTATAAACACTTCCTTATAGATTTAACCTCTTTAGGAGGATTTATTATTATTCATAACCTTTTTAAAAAAACTTTTGTCGTCAACCTGGAACCTCGGATTCCCGTGGTTCATTTATTTCTAACTGCTCCATCTTTCGAAGCAGCCCAAAATGCTACAACGATAGCTAAAATCAAAACAATAAAAGGTGCGTAAAAGATTAAAAAGTCTGCCATACTGCTCCTCCTTATGCGTGATTATCTTTTTTGCCGCGGACATAATCTTTATTAAATAAAAATAAACGGAGTAATAAATAAAGGGATGGTATTAATAGCGCAAGTCCTGCGATAAATGCAATAATGAGCGCAATCGCCATTGCTTCATTCGTAAAACTATCGTAAATCGTTAAGTATGGATACAGTAAGTACGGACGATGTGCGAAACCATAAGCGAAGAACGCTATTAAGAATTGCCCAACTAAAAGTCCGAACGCTAATCCATATTTTCTTTTCTTAAACAAAAGCCAAACTGTTCCAAGAAATAATAAAAATGATAAACCAAACGCCCACCAAATATCCAGCATATTATTATAATGTTCCCGATTATGTGAGCGAAGTTCTACCATGATCCCAGCCGCAGTTATGATTGTCGGCAGCGCCCAAATTAGCGCATATTTTCGCATTAACCTTGTCGCATCCTGATCTCCTGCCTTATTGGCATACCATGTTAAAAATACAGCAGAGATATAAAGTACTGCAGAAATACTAAGCACAACAATTGCCCAAGTTAATGGACTTGTAAATAGTACATGATAATCGAGCGAAGGAAAACCATCTACCATATCAATGAATCCACCCTCAGAGATTGTCAGAACAATGGATAACGCTGCCGGAATAAATAATCCAGCTAATCCGTACATAAACGAATACCCTTTATGCCCTCTTGAACCATACGTTTCAAAGGCATAATACGATCCACGAATAGCGAGTAATATTAAAGCAATACTCATAGGTACTAAAAGTGTTGTTCCATAATAAAAAGCTGTTTTTGGGAAAAAACCAATGATACCTACAAAGAAAAACACAAGAAATACATTTGTTACTTCCCAAACTGGTGATAAATAACGTTGAATCACATTCGTCAAGATATGCTGTCTTCCGGTTAGTAAGCTGTATGCATTAAAAAAACCTGCACCAAAGTCGATAGAGGCAACGATTACATAACCAAATAAAAATATCCATAGTACTGCAATACCGATGATTTCTAATGTCATGAAATGTCAGCCCCCTTTTCAGCTTGACGATCTTCCAACTCTTGTTCTACTGGATTCCTTCTAAACATACGAGTCAATACAACAACACTCCCGATTCCAAGAACTAAATATAATCCTGAAAATAAGATTAACATTGTATCGACATGTCCACTAGTCGTAGCAGCATCTTCAACGCGCATTAGCCCCCTTAATATCCACGGCTGCCTACCCACTTCTGCAAGCCACCATCCAGCTTCAATCGCTAACATAGTAAGTGGTCCACCTAAAACGATTAACCAACGAAACAGTTTAGATTCTACAAACTTCCATTTCATTTGTGTTCCTAACCAATATGCTGCCGAAAGTATCGTCATCCAAACACCAATCGTCACCATCGCGTCGAATAAATAATGAATGTATAACGGGGGAATTTCGTCTTTTGGAAACTGGTCAAGACCAATGACCTCTGCTGTTGGATTCGAATGCGCCAAAATACTTAAAGCAAATGGTATTTTAATCGCATATTTGACTTCCCCATCCTCTAATACTCCATACATTATGAGCGGTGCATTTCCCTCTGTTTCAAAATGCCATTCGGCCGCTGCTAGTTTTTCTGGTTGGTACTCGGCTAAATATTTTCCCGAAAAATCCCCAATTATAGCTGCAGCAATAGAAAATACAAGCCCTACCTTCATCGTTAAAAAAAGTGCTTTTTTATGATATACATGATTCGAACCTTTTAATAATCGGAAAGCGGCGATCGCTGCTAACACAAATGCAGCAGTCATGTAAGCCGTTACAACAACATGCGCAACCTTCGTAGGCATTGCTGGGTTGAACATGGCAACTAACGGACTAATATTCACTAACTCTCCGTTCAATACATCGAACCCTTGAGGAGCGTTCATAAACGCATTCACAATAGTGATAAAAACAGCTGAAGCAGAAGCCCCAATTGCTACAGGAATAAGTAACAATAAATGTTTTTTCTGGTTCTCAAAACGATCCCATGTGTACAAGTAAATACCAAGGAATATTGCTTCAAAAAAGAATGCAAAAGTTTCCATAAATAGTGGAAGCGCAATAACATTTCCTGCAAGTTCCATAAAATTCGGCCAAAGTAATGAAAGCTGCATTCCAATAGCCGTCCCTGTCACTACTCCTACAGCAACCGTAATAACAAAACCTCTAGCCCATCGTCTTGCGAGTAAAATGTAATGCTCATCATTCTTTTTGATCCCAACCCATTGAGCAATCATAATCATCAGTGGGACACCAACTCCAATGGTTGCATAGATAATATGAAAAGATAAAGTAAGCTCGGTTAATACACGACTATAAAATACTGCTTCCTCGTTTCCCATTCCATCCCCTCCTCAGCTCCCGAACATTCTCCCAATAATGGAAAGCAACATAACTCCCGCAACAATAAATGCAAACCACATTAAGTACCTTTCTTGCTTTTTGTACATATACTTTCCTCCCTTTGTTACATTTTACCCGGAAAATCTTTTCTCTAACACTTTCTATAGGAAATATAAATAACCCAGCAATCGTTGTCGATTGCTGGGTTATACAAAAAATGTTTAAGAGTGGTAATTTTCTTTTTAGCGACTGTCTAGACTCTTGCTCAAGCTCGTCGCAAATCGCTTGTGTTGGCTGAGGAACTGAAGGTCATAGTAGTTGCAAAATATCTTTTTAATTTGTGCGCTTCCGCTTTTCTTATTACGGTCTGTCTTGCTCACGAATTTCATCAATTGGTACAAAAACCTCAATATGTCGATATAAATTTTGGAATGTGGCTGGAATGTTGCCACCATATTCGCCGTCTAAATTAAGCTGCACTTTTTGATCTGAAGTTACTTTGATATGTTTTGCCTTTTTGTAAATAACATGTGGATCCTCTAGATGGTCTCCACGAATTGCAAGGGATGCTACACGGATGAACTCTGCCATATTAACTTTTTTCAAAATTAATAAAGAAAAGTTTCCATCATTCACACTGGAGTTAGGAGCAAGTTTTTCAAACCCACCAACAGAATTCGTCAGCCCAACTAAGAACATCATCACTTCATCTTCAAACACTTTATCATCATATTCAATCCGAACTTTCGTCGCATTGATCGATGGAAGCATTTCTATTCCTTTTAAATAATATGCCAGTTGTCCAAGCATTGTTTTTAGCTTACTTGGTACATCATATGTCAGTTCGGTAATCCGTCCGCCACCGGCAATATTAATAAAGTATCGTTCATTATTCACAAGTCCAACATCTACAGGTATCGTATCACCTTTAACAATGATTTCAACTGCTTTTTGAACATCTCTTGGAATATGCAAAGCTCTTGCAAAATCATTCGTCGTCCCCATAGGAATAAGCCCGATTTTAGGTCGTTTTTCAAATTCACTTACACCGGCTACCACTTCATTTAGTGTGCCATCTCCACCAGCAGCAATGATTAGGTCAAAACCATTTTCTACTGCTTTTTTCGCTGCGGAAATTGCGTCTCCTTCGCCTGTAGTCGCATGGCAAGATGTTTCATACCCAGCGATTTCTAATGATTCTAATACCTCGGGTAAGTTTTTTTTGAAAATTTCTCTCCCCGAAGTTGGATTATAGATAATTCGTGCACGTTTCATACAGATTTCCTTTCTGCTTCACATTTCTTTCTAGTAATAAAGACTAGCCAACTTAAGAAAAAGTTCCATTCCGTTAATCAATTACGCCTCGGCATAATGGCGTCAAGATTTTGAATGGAGCTTAGGTCTGCGTAATGCAGGTCGGGTAGCCGTTGTCACATGAATGCTTCGTTCTTAGGATAAAATCCTTTATTGACTCCTTTTCAAAATCTGTGGTGTCCACCGGAGGCTTAAACTTTGTTCAGCGGTGTTTGAATACCTGCTGAACAAAGTTTAAAAGAGCCGACGTATGCCGGCCCCACTCATTAGTTCGTTTTTTATTTTTGTAATGCTTGTAACCAATTGTTACGTATGTCTTCGTAGACTGCTAGATGGAAATCTTTATTGTCTGTAAACTCTTTACTCATTTGCGCATAAAATGCTTTTTGAACTTCTTCGAATGTAGGGTCTTCTTTATCTGGAAACTTTGCTCTACCTTCCATTACAAACTGTTGCACTTTTTCGGCACGAGGTCCCCATTTCGAAATAACTTCCCCATCGCTATTTAATAATAAATAAACGGGAATCGAACGTCCACCATTTGTTAAATACTGATCGATTAATTCTAGGTTTTCATCTCGATATACAGCGCGCACTTCAAGATCTGCAGCTTCTGCAATTCTGCGCAAGATAGCGTTGTTCATCATAGCATCGCCACACCAGTCTTCTGTAATAACGAGTACATTTGGTGCTTTTTCCTTCAATAGTTCGATAAATTCATCATCCGCAGGGACTTCGAATTGGTCATAAATACTAAAAGATTCTTCTTTTTTCGTTGTCATATCATCCATATATTGTGTAAGTAGTTTTGCATTTTCAAAGTATTGTTGTTCTGTAGGCATTCAAAATGACCCCCTTTTTACTTTAGTATACTTCGTTCTACTTGCTAATACAAATAAGTTGTTACCCTTGCAGTTAAGTCTTTTTCAGCTATATTTTTCCATGAGAAAAGCGCATGCACCCTTTAAGATCAAAACCTATTTCTATCGTTTCCGGGGGCTTTGAACAGACTTACTGCTATAATTATTACCGTTTGATTTTTTAGAGAGGCTGGTCGTGACTGACGTCACGACCAGCCTCCCTTTTCTCGGTAATCTTATTGCTTTTGTCTGTCCGTCACCCTCCTTCAACAGAACGAATAAGGTTAAGATCTTTTTGGATAATGAGTGAAAAGATGCCTTCTAACTCATAAAGGAAGCACCCGAAGATGCAATTTCGGGTGCTCTAATGCTCCTCTATACAATAGATGCTAACTATTTTTTGATCATATACTCTTTTCAGCAGAAGAAAATTAGCAGAAATGCTCTTCTTAAAGATTCTTACTAGCTAACAGGTCCATCCCATCTACCTCATCTACAATCCATTGCATTTTCCTATCGTTCCAAGTACAAGTGACTTTATGCACCTAAGAAGTATATACTTACCTTTCTTTTATGATTAATTGGAAAACATTTAATTGATTGCAGTGCAAGGCGGCGACTCCTGCGGGATGAGTGAGACAGATGAGACATCACAACGTACGCGTGAGCTTTGGTGATGACTCATCGCTCCCCCCGCGGAAAGCGTCCGCCTGGTACGGAAATCAAGAGTATTATTGAATCGATCTTTTTCTCTAAAATAGATAGAACACTGAATTTATGCAACGGAAAATTATATACTTTCTTATTCTAAATAAAAAGGATAACTCCGGAGAGTTATCCTTTTAGTTATTATCTTTTTACGATTTCTTCGTTTAAGATTTTATTGACAAGTGGTGGGTTCGCTTGTCCTTTTGTAGCTTTCATAATTTGACCAACTAAGAAACCAATTGCACGGTCTTTCCCGTTTTTAAAGTCTTCGATAGATTGTGGATTTGCATCCAGTGTTGCTGTTACGATTTCACGAAGAGCACCTTCGTCAGAAATTTGTACTAAGCCTTTTGCTTTTACAACTTCCGCAGCATCTCCGCCGTTATCCGCAAGCTCTTTGAATACTTTTTTCGCTATTTTCGATGAAATCGTTCCATCTGAAATAAGTTTAATCATACCAGCAAGATTTGATGGTGTCAGTTTAATGTCTTTCAATTCTTTTTGATCAGCATTTAAGTACGCAGAAACTTCACCCATTAACCAGTTCGAAGCAAGCTTCGCATCTGCTCCAAGGGCAATTGTTTCTTCAAAGAAATCAGACATTTCTTTTGTTAATGTCAATACCATAGCATCGTAAGCTGGAAGTCCAAGTTCTTCGATGTAACGTTTTTTACGAGCATCTGGAAGTTCTGGAATTTCTGCACGCACACGTTCTAACCACGCATCATCAATAACGATGTCTACTAAATCCGGTTCTGGGAAATAGCGATAATCATCTGTTCCTTCTTTGACACGCATTAGAATTGTTTTACCTGTTTTTTCATCAAAACGACGAGTTTCTTGCTCAATTATTCCGCCTGAAGAAAGTACTTCCGCTTGACGAATTTCTTCATGCTCTAGACCTTTACGCACGAAGCTGAAAGAGTTCAAGTTTTTTAACTCTGCTTTTGTACCGAATTCTTCTTGACCGTATGGACGTAAAGAAATGTTCGCATCACAACGTAAAGATCCTTCTTCCATTTTACAATCGGAAACATCCGTGTACTGGATAATAGATTTTAGTTTTTCAAGGTATGCATATGCTTCCTCTGGTGTACGAATGTCTGGCTCCGATACGATTTCTACTAGTGGAGTACCTTGACGGTTGAAGTCTACTAGTGAATAACCATCAGCATGCGATAACTTACCTGCATCTTCTTCCATATGAAGACGAGTAATACCGATACGTTTTGTCTCTCCATTTACTTCGATTTCAATCCAACCATTTTTACCAATTGGCTTATCAAATTGAGAGATTTGATAAGCTTTCGGATTATCAGGGTAGAAATAGTTTTTACGATCGAATTTTGTATGTTGTTCAATTTCCATATTTAACGCTAGAGCTGCACGCATAGCGAAATCTACTACACTTTTGTTTACTACAGGAAGCACACCAGGGTAACCAAGGTCAATTACTGTCGTATTTGTATTTGGTTCCGCACCAAAGTGATTAGGTGCTGCAGAGAAGATTTTAGAGTTTGTTTTTAGCTCTACGTGTACTTCTAAACCAATAACTGTTTCAAAATTCATGTTATTTTCCCTCCCATATTTGAGGAGTTTGTTTATGGAAATCTGTCGCTTGCTCATATGCATGTGCTACGCGATAAATCGTTGACTCATCAAAGTAATTCCCAATAATTTGTAGTCCAAGAGGCATTCCATTTTCAAATCCACATGGAATGGAAATAGCTGGTACTCCTGCTAAGTTAATAGGGATTGTTAAAATATCATTTGCATACATTGTTAATGGATCTTCTACAATTTCACCAATTTTAAATGCTGGTGTCGGTGCAGTTGGTCCAATAATTACATCATATTCAGCTAACACTTTATCATAATCTTCTTTGATCAGCGTACGAACTTGCTGTGCTTTTTTATAGTAAGCATCGTAAGTTCCAGCACTTAACGAATAAGTCCCAAGCATAATACGGCGTTTTACTTCGTCTCCGAATCCTTGTGCACGGGTTTGTTTATATAAATCCATTAAGTTTTCTACATTTTCTGCACGGAAACCATAACGTATCCCATCGAAACGAGAAAGGTTAGAAGAAGCTTCTGAAGAAGAAAGGATATAGTAAGTCGCTAAAGCATATTTAGAATGTGGTAATGAAACCTCTTCCCAAGTTGCTCCAAGTGACTCTAGTACTTTCAATGCAGCATGAACGGACTCACGAGCTGCTTCGCCAACTCCTTCTCCTAAATATTCTTTAGGGACAGCGATACGTAAACCTTTAATATCACCAGTCAAAGCTGCTGCAAAGTTTGGTACTTCAACGTCTGCTGAAGTAGAGTCGAGTGGATCGACCCCTGAAATTGCTTCTAATAGTAAAGCATTGTCTTCGACGTTGCGTGTAATCGGACCAATTTGGTCTAAGGAAGAAGCAAAAGCAACAAGTCCAGAACGAGAAACACGTCCGTATGTAGGCTTCATACCAACAACACCACAATAAGCTGCTGGCTGACGGATAGAACCTCCAGTATCAGAACCTAGTGAGAATGGTACTTCCCCTGCTGCTACCGCTGCTGCAGATGCACCTGATGAACCACCTGGTACTCGATCTAAAGCCCATGGGTTTTTTGTTGTTTTGTATGCTGAGTTTTCATTAGAAGAACCCATCGCAAATTCATCCATGTTTAACTTTCCAATTGTGACCATTCCTGCTTCGCGTAACTTTTTCACAACCGTTGCATCATAAATTGGATTGAATCCTTTTAATATTTTACTTGCACAAGTTGTTTCTAATCCTTCTGTTACGATATTGTCTTTTACCCCGATTGGCAAACCAAATAATGGTCCGCGCTCTTCAAAAGGTACTTCATCTAATTCTGCAGCCGTTGCTGTTGCTTTTTCTTTGTTTAATGCTAGGAACGCTTCTACATCACCATCTAGTTTTTCTACACGGTCAAAAGCTTCTTTTGTCAAATCAGCAATCGAAACTTCTTTGCTATGTACAAGTTCTTGTAGTTCTTTCGCCGAACGTTCAAATAACGTCATTAGTTTCCCTCCTTACAATGATTAATCCATAATAGCTGGTACTTTTACTTGACCTGCTTCTTGTTCTTTTACATTTAACATCATAGTTTCACGATCAAGTCCTTTAGCTGCTACATCTTCACGTAGAACATTTACTAAAGGTAGTACATGTGTAGTTGGTTCTACATTTGTCGTGTCCAATTCTTTTAATTGCTCAGCAAATTCTGTAATTGCACCAAGTTGAAGCGCAAACTTTTCCGCTTCTTCTTCCGTGATTGCAAGACGTGCCAGATGTGCCACGTGCTTCACTTCTTCTTTTGTTAATTCTGCCATTTTCCACACCTCCGAATTCAATAACCATAGGCAATATCATACCATTTTTCACTCTGCTTGAACAGAGTGACACATTTTATAAAGAGTAAACAATTTATTGTGCATATATATGTACAAATGGTTCCTCTTCACCAGGTTTCTTAATGAGCAATGCTTCTGCTCCATTCAACGAGTTCACTTGTACTTCAATATTCATTGAAGGGTTAAAATGATCTTTTACAAGCCCTGCAAGATGTTGTGTAAATCCAATTACCTCCGAAGTACCGTAAAACTGAATTGGAATGGTAATCGTCCATTTTTGAAGTTGTTTATCTTTAAAATAAGCGGTTCCAATTACTCCGGTATAATTCGTAAAATACGTTTCTACATCCTGTTTAAAGTTACGGAAAATAGTATCTAAATCTCGATATTTTTCTTCTGATTCTCCCGTAGGAAATAGAATATATTCTTCATCGATTGGTTTCCAATCAGATACGTTCTTTCCGGCAGGAGCTGTACTATAGGTGAAATATGTTCCAGGTACAACCGCATTTCTACTATTTTGTTTAAAAAGACCTACTACAATCGGTACGTCTGCTAATCCTTCTATTTGACGCATACGATTCACGACTTCTTCTGCAATCTTTTTCCCGTTTTCTTCGATCCGCTTTTGAGTTAATACTTCTTCATAGGTCGCACCAAAATCTTCTTTTGTATAATAATAAATAGAATTTAAAGCAAGTCCTATCGAAATTCCTGCAAGCTTTACAGTATTCTCTTCTTTTACCAAGTAGTTTTGTTCTACAATATGTGTTATATAAACAGGAGCATTTTTTGCTTTCTCTTCTCCAGTAAGCCCTTCATCACTTGGATTTAAACCATCTTTTGTTTGATTGCTTCTTGCTAACCAGCTTTCTAACGTTTTTCCCTCTAGATATTGTCCCTCTTGAAACAAATACTTATCTGGTGAAAACTCATTTTGAGATATTCGAAGTAGACCAGTCTCTACTTCTTTCATATCGTACTTAGTTGCAAGATTTGATACTACTAATCCTCTACTTGCACTTTCTTCGTAGGGCAAGATTGTTCGGTAGTAATTCTCATCTAGTTGTAAACTTGGAATGATTACTGTTTTCGTAGCTTCCTCTTCCGTATTTTGAATAACTTCCGTTTCGTTGTTCGGAGAAGGAGTACATCCAGAAACGATTAGCAATAACACTAGCATTCCTATGCCTATTATTTTTTTGTACATGCTTTGAACCCCTTTAATCCGTTAGATGATCTAATAGTTTTTGTTCATCCCAAACTTCAATGCCTAAACTAGTCGCTTTTTCTAACTTAGATCCTGCATCTTCACCTGCGATAACTAAATCTGTTTTTTTACTTACACTCCCGGCAATCTTTCCACCAAGTGCTTCGATTTTTTCTTTCGCTTCCGGGCGAGTCAACTGCAACAGTTTTCCAGTGAGTACAATTGTTTTATTCGCAAATGGACTGTCTACCAGCAAGGCTGTATCTATAATTTTACCAGTATACTGTAGTGCTAATCCCGCTTCTTTTAAGCGTACTATTAGCTGTTGTACTTCTTCTTGCTCGAAATATGTAACTAATGAATCCGCCATTTTGTCACCAATTTCAAAGATTGCAGTTAGCTCTTCTTTTGTCGCTTTCATTAATGCTTCAAAATTATGAAATGTTTCCGATAGTATTTTGGCAGCTTTTTCTCCAATATGGCGTATTCCAAGACCGAATAATACCTTTTCCATCGAGTTGGCTTTAGATGCTTCAATTGCCTCCACTAAATTAGTAGCCGATTTTTGTCCCATTCGTTCTAGTTTAATTAAATCTTCAATCGTCAATTTATATAAATCAGAAACGTCTTGGATTAGTTGTTCTCTAAATAATTGCTCAACCACTTTTTCACCAAGTCCTTCTATATTCATCGCGTTGCGCGAAGCAAAATGATAGATGCCTTCTTGTATCTGTGCAGGACACTGTGGGTTCACACAGCGTAGTGCCACTTCTTCTTCAATTCTTACTAAGTCGCTATCACATACTGGGCAGTGCTTTGGCATTTCATATGGAATTTCAGTACCATTTCTTTCTTCCAAAATGACTGATACTACTTCAGGGATTATATCTCCCGCTTTTCGGATGATCACGCGGTCGCCAATGCGGATATCTTTTTCACGAATTAGATCCTCATTATGCAGGGTTGCCCGTTGAACGGTTGAGCCCGCAACGAGTGCTGGCTCTAATATGGCAGTTGGCGTTACTACCCCCGTACGACCAACTGTTAAGTCAACATCAAGAATCGTTGTGACCACTTCTTCTGCCGGAAACTTAAAGGCAATAGCAAAGCGCGGGCTTTTCGCCGTGAATCCTAGTTCTTCTTGCTGCCTGTAGTCATCTACTTTAATGACAATTCCATCGATTTCATAAGGTAGCTCATTTCTTTTAGCAGTCCATTCTTGAACAAATTCAAGCACTTCTTCCATTGAAGCACATTTTCTCGTTTCTTTATTCGTCGGCAAGCCTTGTTCTTTCATAAACTTCAGAGCTTCGGAATGCTGTTCTACATTTTGTGCAGCACCGTCCCCGCCTAGTCCATAGACAAACATAGACAGGTTTCTGCTAGCTGCCATTTTAGGATCAAGTTGACGAAGAGATCCTGCCGCTGCATTTCGAGGATTAGCTAATAATATTTCTCCACGTTCTGTCCGTTCTTCGTTTAGCTTCATAAACGAGGACTTTGGCATATACGCCTCTCCTCTTGCCTCAAGCGTAACTGTATCTTTCAATCGAAGTGGAATGGAACGGATTGTTTTGATATTACTAGTAATGTCTTCTCCCGTTGTACCGTCCCCACGTGTTGCACCTCTTACTAAGCGTCCTTCTTCATAAAGGAGGGAAACAGCTAGACCGTCAATTTTCAACTCACATACATACGTTGGGGATTCATCGATAATGCCTTGTATTCGTCGATCAAAATCGCGTAAATCGGCTTCGTTAAATGCATTAGAAAGACTGAGCATTGGGTTTGTATGCGTAACTTTTTGAAATCCTTCACTAACAACCGCTCCTACTCGTTGGGTTGGAGAGTCAGGTAATATTAAATTCGGATTTTGTTCCTCTAATGCAATTAGTTCGTTCAAATATTGATCGTACACCGCATCCGAAACTATTGGGTCATCTAACACGTAATATGCATAACCATAGTCATATAAAAGCTTATGAAGCTCTTTTACTCTTTCTTCTAATTTATCCATGGGTTTTCCTCCACTAAGTGAATTATCCTTTTTCGATTGGTGCAAATTTTGCTAGTAGTCGTTTAATACCTGTTGGGCTTGGAAACGCGATATCTAGTTCTGTATCTTCACCATTTCCTCTAACGCTAACAACCATACCTACGCCCCACTTTTTGTGCACTGCTTTATCTCCTACTTGCCAGCCCATTTTTTCTCCGCCGGATTGTTTGTATGCAGGACGAGTAACAGCTAGCTTTTTAGTTTGTTGTACTGATCTAGTACGAGATGTTGACATACTATTATTGTCACCTTTTCCACCGACAACCTCTATTATTTCATCCGATATTTCTGCTATAAAACGAGAAGGGCTATTAAAACTACCTCGTCCAAAAATCGTTCGAGACTGCGCACAAGTTATAAACAATCGTTCCTCCGCTCGTGTTATGCCCACGTAGGCCAAACGACGTTCTTCTTGCATTTCGTCGTCATCTCCAATAGAACGAGAATGCGGGAAAATATTTTCTTCCATCCCAATGATAAACACAACAGGAAATTCAAGACCCTTAGATGCATGCATCGTCATTAAAATAATATTGCCTTGTGATGTATCTTCTTCTTCATCTAGCTTGTCTATATCTGATATGAGCGCTAAATCAGTTAAAAATGCTACAAGCGATTTATCGTCACTTTTTTCTTCAAATGCCTTTGTAACGGATAAAAACTCTTCAATATTTTCTAAACGACTTTCCGCTTCAATCGTTTTTTCATTTTTTAGCATCGTTTTATAACCGGTTTTCTCAAGCACTTGCTCGACAATTTCCGTTACAGATAAAAACTCTTGCATTTGTGTAAGATTTTGAATAAGTCCATGAAACCCGACAACTGAGTTTACTGCTCTTGCGGGTATCCCCATAAAGTCGACTTCATGTAATGCATCAAGTATAGAACGATCTTGTTCCAGTGCATACATTGCCATACGCTCAAAAGAGGTTGCCCCAATATTTCGTTTTGGCTCGTTTATAATACGTGCAAGTGATAAATCATCATCGTTATTTGCGATTAAACGAAGGTATGCTAATAAGTCTTTAATCTCTTTACGATCATAGAACTTTGTTCCACCGACGATTGTATACGCCATATTCGATTTTACAAGTACTTCCTCCATCACACGAGATTGGGCATTTGTACGATATAATACGGCAAAATCATCGAGTGTGCGGTTTTCATTCTCCATCATTTCTTGGATAGATTGCACGACGAACTGCGCTTCTTGTTGTTCATTAAAAGCACGGAATAGCTGAATTTTTTCACCTTCGCTATTTTCGGTACGCAGTACTTTAGGGTATCTGCTTGTGTTATTACCTATGACGTCATTTGCAGCCCGCAAGATGCGTTGGGAAGAACGATAATTTTGCTCTAGCATGATCATTGTTGCATTCGGGTAGTCTTTTTCAAACGATAAGATATTTTGAATATCTGCTCCGCGCCATCGATAAATCGATTGGTCCGAATCGCCAACGACACAAATATTTTTAAACTTACTCGCAAGCATCTGCACTAACTCATACTGGGCTTTGTTCGTATCCTGGTACTCATCAACATGAATGTATTGGAATTTGTTTTGGTAGAATTCTAGCACTTCCGGAACTCTTTTAAACAACGTTAAAGTGGTCATGATTAAATCATCGAAATCGAGGGATTGGTTTTTTCTTAGACGCTTTTCATACCCTTTATAAACTTCTGCTACTGTTTTTTCAAACGGATTCATCTCATTCATCTGTGCTTTAAACGTATCCGCATCGATGCAAATATTTTTAGCACTACTTATAGCATTTAACATCGAACGTGGATCATATTTTTTCGAGTCAATATTTTGTTCTTTTAAAATATTTTTAATAACCGTCAACTGATCAGTTGTATCCAGGATCGAGAAGCTTTTAGAATACCCGATGCGATCAATATCTCTTCTTAATATTCGAACGCACATTGAGTGGAATGTAGAAACCCACATTCGCTCGCCTGTCCCAGCCCCTAAAATACTATCGATACGTTCGCGCATTTCACGAGCGGCTTTATTCGTAAATGTAATGGCAAGTATTTTTGAAGGATATACTTCTTTTTCTACGATTAAATACGCAATTCGATGGGTTAATACGCGTGTTTTTCCGGACCCTGCTCCAGCCATAATAAGTAGAGGGCCTTCTGTTGTTTTGACGGCTTTTTCTTGCTCTGTATTCATGCCATTTAGTAGGTTTTTTCCTATGAGTTCCATCATGCACTTCCTTCTAAGAACATTTGTTCTCATTATATAATTCGTTTCGTTTATATTCAACTATTGCTTAACAGCTTGTACTGTTTTTAGAGCTTCTGTAAGGTTTTCATATACTTGATTGCCTACAATGATAGTATCTGCATATGAAGCCATTTCACGTGCTTCGGCTGCTGTTTTTATACCGCCTCCATAGTAAAGTCTCGTATTTTGAAGACCTGCTTTTACCTTTTTTACAACTTCTACATTACCGTACATACCACTGTATTCCATATAAAAAATAGGGAATTTAAACAAATGCTCGACCATTTGTGCATATGCGATAATATCTTCATCCGTTTCTGGGTGTTTAGCGTTTGTTAACTTGGCTGCTTTACAATCTGGATTTAATATACAATACCCTTCTGGAATGATTTCATCCCAGTTCATCACTTCTCCAAATTCCTTTGTTGCCTCATGGTGTAAATCCTTCACCCATTTTGTCTCTCGGCTGTTCAACACACTTGGAATAAAATAAAAATCAAAACCAGGGGTAATCGATTCTATTGTCGATACTTCTAAAGCGACAGGGACTGCATACCTTCTAATTCTCATCAACAAATCAATCACATTATCCAGCGTTACCCCATCCGAACCCCCAATGATAATAGCATCGGTTCCAGATTCACAAACCTTTTCCAAGGCTTCTGCATCTATCTCCTTTGCCGGATCCAATTTAAATATATGTCGCCATTCTTTATAATCCATTTTTTCACCTACATTAAGTTAGTTTAGCACTCTTCATTATAACAAAAAAACTGAACAGAGGCTTCTGTTCAGTCGTGAGCTATAAATAGTTCTAGATTATTCTTTTGGCTGTTGATTTGACAACTCTTCTGGATATAGTCGACCAAGAATTTCATCATAATAATCATTACCATAATCATATGCACGTCTTACACGTGAAATAGTTGCTGTACTTGCTCCAGTTTCTTTTTTAATCGTTTCATATGTTTTTTTCAATCGAAGTAAATGTGCCACCTCGAAACGTTGGGCCAGTGACTGAATTTCACTTATTGTACATAAATCATCAAAAAATTTATAACACTCTTCTATATTGTTTAGCTCTAGCACAGCTTTAAACAATTGTTCTGTTTGATGTCCTTTTATTTTTTCAATTTGCAAATCGTATCATTCCCTTCTTTATTGCTACTAATCAAGGTAAATAGTTTACCATATTTTCTAGTCCAGGATTAGTTGGCACAAAACTAATCCACGACTTCCCTGGTACTAGTTTAGCTGGAACACCATTTTCCATCGGTATAAGTATTCCGTCTACATTTTCCCATTTGATCATTTTCATAGTCCCTGCTTGAAAAAGATACGCGTTTCCGCCAGCAGTCAATGTTAACTGTAGACGACCAGCATTATCAATTGTTTTATGCGGTATTTCCATAAATATAACATTTGCAATTTCTACAGGTTCTTCTGTTTCCTTATCGATTGTTGTATCTCCGCCAGTTTTTCGTTCATATAAACCACTTTCCGGTATATATGTATATTGATTTTCAAAACTTGCTCCTGCCCCATACTGAACGCTGATAGAAGACACTGGATCTCCAATTTTAGCTCCTTCTGCCGAATCATAAAAAGAGAAGGTAGGAATTTTATGGATTTCCATGGAGGCCCCTACTTTTTCTGCACCTGCTAAAATATTGTCTTTGGTAATATACGAATTATGTGGTGCTTTTCGCTCCTTTGAACGCTTAAAAAGTATACCATCATATTGCATACCATTGATATTATCTACAACTCTCGCATTTAACATTTTCTGTGCATCGGGACTATAGCCATGTGCAATGTAAAAGGCATCTAGTCCCTTTGCAACTTCTACGAAATAATCACGAGCACTTCTAACTGGTCCAACTACATCAGGTATGTCACTTTGATAAAGCGCTAGAAATCTCGTCACATTTCCTTCAGCTAACATCTCGTAAACAATATCTGCTTGTGCAATCCCTGACTGTGGTCTTGCAAGCGGATGATTATTCATCGTAACAATGATTGGTCTTTGTAATTGTTCCTCTTCTGAACGAATTCCAGTAAAAGGAGCAACATAAGGTAGAACAACGGGTTCCTCTATTGCTTCTTCTACTATATCCTCTACAATATCTTCCACCGGTTTTACTTCTCCTGCTGCTTCTTGTTCCTCGGAACAGCCAACAAGAAATAAACCGAGTAAACTTATAATCCCCCATTTTTTGAACACTAAAAATCCCCCTACCTCATGACAGCTGGAAACAACACTTGTTTTTTCATGACTTCGAAAATTCCTCTTTGTGTAACTCGAACATAAGGTAAATGCGTAGCCTGCAAAAATAGTAATGTGTAAATAGCATCCCCATGCTTAAATCCTCTAGCCGCCAATTCTCTCTTTAAATTTAATTCCTCTTCTATTAACACTTCCATCGGTTTATCCGATAGGATCCCACCTATAGGAAGTTTAAGCGTGCAAACAACTTCCTCATTTTCAATGATGACTATACCACCGTTCATCTTTTTCATCTCATTAAAAGCTTGGAGCATACTCTTTTTATTTTTTCCAATCAAAATAATATCCCCTGTACTGGAATAAGAAGAAGCGAAGCCTTTTAATGTCGTCGCAAATCCTTTAATAAGTGTAGAAACTTTCCACTTTCCATTACGATCCACTAACAATAAGAAACTTTCATCATGATCAGTTGAAAGCTCATTATCTGTTGTATCGATTGAAACAGAATAAGGCTTCGTAATAACATCGTTCACCATTTCAATTCCAAAAGGCATCGAAAATTGGAAATCATCATCGGACAGATCAAAAGCCAAATCTAAATCTGGTATATCCGACCAATCAGTTGCTGCCAATGAATGAACTCTTTCATCATCACGTTTTAACCAAACCCCTTTGGATAATACGGTTGTTGGGACTGGATTTAACTCATCTTCGAGGAAATTGAGCGTAGCAAATCTCCCACTTGCAATGACCCCATGTAAATTGGATAAGTTATAATACTTCGCTACGTTGAATGAAGCCATCAAATAAGCGTCTATCGGTTTTACTCCAGCATCCAGGGCAACTTGAATACATTTATCCATCACACCGTCTAGATGGAAAGAAGGGGTAGCTCCATCTGTTGTCATCATAAGGTGATCAAAAATTTGTAAATCCTTCTCGAGTATCCCTTTTAATAAAATCGGCAAATCAGGTCGAATCGATGAATGACGAAGTGTTACCGCATATCCATGCAGAATTCTTCTTTCCACTTCTTCAATAGTCATCGCTTCGTGGTCTCCATCTGCTCCTAATAAACGCATACGCGCTAACGTACGTTCGGAAGCACCAGGAAAATGCCCTTCAATTTTCATCCCGTTCGTTTTTGCTTGTTGCATCCAATATAGCATTTGATCATCACCAGAAAGAAGCCTTGGCCATCCCGTTAGCTCGCCGCCCATAATAACATCTGGACGCGCAATCCATTCTCCAATCGTTCTAGATGTAAATAATTCTTCTTCGTTCTCAAGTTCTGTCTGTGAATCAAAGCGAGCCCACCAATAAAATGAAAAAGGTAGTTTACTTAGCTCATCCATTATTGAAAACGCTTTCTTATTTTCAAGCATCAAAAACATTACTAAATTATCTGCTATAAATGTCGTCGTTCCTAATTGAGCTGCGTAATCGGCAAATGTGTGCGGGTTATATAGTTGGAATGGATGTACATGGGGTTCAATATAACCTGGTACAATCTTTTGACCAGTAGCGTCATATACTTCTGTATTCGCTGAGACTAGAGGCATTTCTGAGCCAGTATACACAATCCGATCTTTTACAATCCAAATGTTCCCATTCATCCATTTCTTTAAATGGCTGTGTAAATAAGTTGCATTTGTAATAAGTATATCTGGTGCTTGTTTCCCATTTACAACTTCTATTTGATTTCTAATTTCTTCTATTTTCCATATCGGATATTGCACTTCATCCATTCTCCTTTCTATAAGACTACTCATAGAAATAATAGTAGCATAGTACTTTAGTAAAGCAAAGTGTTGAATTATAATTTATTATAAATTTATTTTCCAGGCATAGCTAGTAAAGTAAGTTAAAATTAGTACAAACTTCCTTTTAGTGTATCTTATCCTCTTTGCTCTTATCGTGCTTTGGTCAGTACGGTGGTGGCCATATATTTAATAAAATATAAACAGCAGGCTTTGATATAACCACAATAAACTTCGGAAAGTTTAAAGAGGATATCTCCAATATCGGAGACACCCTCTTCAAATTATTGAAATGTTCGCCAACCGATATCTGTTCGGAAGAATAAACCTTCCCATTCTAACTTGGACAAGCCATCGTATACTTTTTGTTGTGCTTCTTTAAGTGTAGACTCGCTTGCGGCAACTAAAATAACACGCCCACCGTTTGCGATAAATCCATCCGTATCAGCTTTCGTTCCGGCGTGGAAAACATGAAGTCCACCATCTAATAATACTTGAAGATTTGGAAGCTTAGCACCTTTTTTCACATCTGCTGGATAACCCTCGGACGCAATAACTACACCTAGCATCGCTTCTTCGGACCACTCTAATTGGTACGGTTTTTCATCCATTAATGTCATCATAAATTCACCAAAATCACTTGTCATACGTGGTAACACAACTTGTGTTTCTGGATCACCAAAACGAGCATTGAACTCGATTACTTTTGGGCCTTCATTTGTTAAAATTAGTCCAGCATATAAAATACCGGTAAACGGTGTTCCTTCTTCTATCATCGCGTTTACCGTTGGAACAACGACTGATTCATAAGCAGTATCCACGACTTCTGAAGAAATTTGTGGAACCGGAGAGTAAGCTCCCATACCACCTGTGTTCGGTCCTTTGTCCCCATCGTACGCACGTTTGTGGTCTTGTGCAATAACCATTGGATAAATTTGTCCATTATGCACAAATGACATAAAAGAAAACTCTTCGCCGTCTAAAAACTCTTCAATTACAACACGTGAGGATGACTCACCAAATAATTGGTTACCAATCATGTCCTCTACTGCTGTATTAGCTTCTTCCACTGTCATGGCAACTACTACACCTTTTCCAGCAGCCAGCCCATCTGCTTTTACAACAATTGGAGCACCAAGTTTTTCAATATAAGCCTTTGCTTTGTCTACTTCAGTAAAAGTTTCATAAGCTGCGGTTGGAATATTATATTTTTTCATTAATTCTTTCGCAAATGACTTACTACCTTCAATTTGTGCAGCAGCTTTTGTTGGTCCAAAGATACGAAGGTCACTTGCTTCAAAGTGGTCTACAATCCCGCCAGCGAGTGGTTGCTCTGGTCCTACAAAGGTTAAATCGATATTGTTTTCTTTCGCAAAGCTTGCAAGCTCTTCAAACTCCATTACATCGATTGGCACGATTTCTGCATCGTTTGACATACCAGCATTACCTGGTGCTACATATACTTTATCGACGGAAGGAGAATTACTGAATTGCTTCGCGATTGCATGCTCACGACCTCCACTTCCAATAACAAGAATCTTCATATGGACAGCCTCCCTTAATGTTTGAAATGACGTACGCCAGTGAATACCATTGCGATTCCGTATTCATTTGCTTTGTCGATAGAATCTTGGTCTTTCACCGATCCACCAGTTTGAATAATTGCCGTAATACCAGCTTTTGCAGCAGTTTCTACTGTATCGTTCATTGGGAAAAATGCATCTGACGCAAGTCCCGCTCCTTTTGCACGATCTCCCGCTTGTTCTAATGCAATTTTTGCAGATCCTACACGGTTCATTTGTCCGGCACCAACACCAATTGTCATATCTTCAGTAGCTACCACAATTGCGTTAGATTTTACGTGTTTTACAACACTCCAGCCAAGCTCTAATGCTTTCCATTCTTCAGCAGTTGGTTCACGGTCTGTTACTACTCTTACGTCTGCATCTTTCAATCCGAAAGTATCTGGTGATTGAACTAATAGTCCACCTTCTACGGAAACTGTGTTCCAAGCGTCATTTTTGGTTTGTTCATATGAAATAGTTAGTAAACGAATGTTTTTCTTCGCTGTTAACATTGCAATTGCTTCTTCTGAAAATGAAGGAGCGATGATAATTTCTAAGAAAATACCTGCTAGCACTTTTGCAGTTGCAGCATCTACTTCACGGTTTAATGCAACAATTCCACCGAAAATGGATGTAGAATCCGCTTCGTATGCTTTATTAAAAGCTGCAGAAATAGTTTCACCAGTTCCAACACCACAAGGGTTCATATGTTTTACTGCAACTGCTGCAGGAAGTTCGAATTCTTTCACAATCTGAATAGCTGCATTGGCATCTTGAATATTATTATAAGAAAGTTCTTTCCCATGTAATTGAGTTGCAGAAGCAATCGAGAAATCTGAACCAAGTGGACGTTTGTAGAAAGCTGCTTTTTGATGTGGGTTTTCACCGTAACGTAAGGCTTGTTTACGTTCATATGTAAGTGTCAGAAGTTCAGGGAACTCTTCCCCAGTTAAATCAGTCATGTAGCTAGCAATTAATGCATCATAAGCTGCTGTGTGACGGAATACTTTTGCAGCAAGTTTACGGCGAGTTTCTAAAGTAGTCTCACCAGTTTCTTTTAACTGCTCTAATACTTCTGCATAATCTGCCGCATCCGTTACTACTGTTACATATTGATGATTTTTAGCTGCAGAACGTAACATTGAGGGGCCACCAATATCAATATTTTCAATAGCATCTTCAAAAGCAACATCAGGTTTTGAAATTGTTTCGCGGAAAGGATATAAATTTACACACACTACTTGAATCGGTGTAATACTATGCTCTTCTAACTGTGCTTGGTGAGAGGGATCATCATGTTTTGCTAGCAATCCACCATGAATCATTGGGTTTAATGTTTTTACCCGACCATCCAAAATTTCCGGGAAATTTGTAACAGAGTCAACGGATGTAATTGCTACTCCATTTTGTTCTAAAAATGCTTTTGTACCACCAGTTGATAAAATTTCATAACCAAGTTGTTCTAACTCTTTTGCAAATTCAAGAATTCCTGATTTATCTGAAACACTAAGTAAAGCACGTTTTGACACATTAATTCCTCCTCTGATTATGTAAAATAAACCGTGGCGATGTAGATTGATCGATTTTCCTTAAAGTTCGATTGATTCACCATTTCCACCTATTTAAGACCGTATTAGTTGATGTCCCCAGCTTACTAAGTCGATCTAGTTTGTAACAAAAGCCGGTAAAAGCTTACCGGCTCCATAACTTTTGTAATGTTCTCGTATATAATTCATGCTCTAATGCGTGGATACGTTTTTCGGTTTGTTTTCTGTCACCATCAACCACTTCAACGGCTGCTTGGGCTAAAATTGGACCAGTATCCATGCCAGCATCGACATAGTGAACCGTTACCCCTGTTACCTTTACTCCATGCGCCATCGCTTGTCCGATAGCGTCTTTTCCTGGAAATGCCGGTAGTAAAGAAGGATGAATATTGATAATCCGGTTTGGATATGCTTCGAGCAATACATTGCCGACTAAACGCATATATCCCGCGAGGATGATCCACTCTACTTCGAGCTCTTTTAGGTTCTGTAAAACTTCTTGCTCATAGACTTCTTTCGAAGAAAAGCTAGAAGGTTTAATAGCAAGCGTTTCAATCCCTGCAATACGCGCACGTTCTACTACAAATGCATCTGGCTTATCGGTCACTACAAGTGTTATAGTTCCAGATAAATGTCCAGCTTCAATTGCATCATGGATGGCTTGAAAGTTACTACCACTACCTGATGCAAATACTGCAAATTTCGGTTTTCCAGTCATTACACTAAACTCCCGTCATGCGTTCCGTTGAAAATAACACCTTCACCTTTCACAACACGACCAATAGTGTATGCTTTTTCACCGTGAGCTTCCGCAATAGCATTCGCCTTTTCTGCTTCTTCTGCAGATAACGCAATGACAAAACCAATTCCCATATTAAATACGTTATATAAATCACGGTCAGTAAGCTCGCCTTTTTCTTTTAACAGGTTGAATACAGGGAGTACTTCCCATGAACCTAAATCTACTTCTACCGCTAAACCTTCAGGCATCATACGTGGTAAGTTTTCATAGAACCCTCCACCAGTAACATGTGCCATTCCATGAATAGAAAGCTCATTATGCATTTCCATTACAGGTTTTGCATAAATTTTCGTCGGTGTAAGAAGTGCTTTTCCGATTTCTCCAAGTTCTTCATAACCAGCAACTACTGTGTCAGCAGTAAAACCTTGCTCTTCAAATACAATTTTACGTACAAGTGAATAGCCATTTGAGTGGACACCGCTTGAAGCAATTCCAACTAACACGTCACCTTCTGCAATCTTTTCACCGGTAACGATTTTTGATTTTTCGCATGCTCCAACAGCAAACCCAGCTAGGTCATACTCGTTTTCCTCGTAAAGGCCAGGCATTTCAGCCGTTTCTCCGCCTATTAAAGCTGCTCCAGATTGAACACAACCATCCGCAACACCTTTGACGATTTGTTCAATACGCTCAGGCACTGCTTTTCCAACTGCTACATAATCTAAGAAAAATAATGGCTCTGCACCTTGTGCCACAATATCATTCACACACATTGCCACACAGTCGACCCCGATTGTGTCGTGTGAATCTGTCATAAACGCTAATTTTAACTTCGTACCAACACCATCTGTACCAGAAATAAGGACAGGCTCTTTATAATTTAATGAAGACAAATCAAACATACCACCGAACCCACCAAAAGTACCCATGATACCTTTTCTAGCTGTACGTTCGACATGTGATTTCATTCGTTGAACTGCTTCATAGCCAGCTTCAATATTAACGCCCGCTTTTTCATATGCTTTTGACATGTATTATCCTCCTATCGAACAAGCTCTTTTTCATGCGGTAATTTGGTACTAGGAGTGATCGGAGTAGGATACTCGCCAGTAAAACAAGCTAAGCAGTGCCCACAATTTTTCCCTTCATCCGTTCGTCCAATTGCTTCCACCATGCCTTCTACTGATAAAAAGGAAAGCGAGTCCGCACCAATCAGTTCACGCATTTCTTCCACGCTATTGTTGGATGCGATTAGTTCTGAATCTGTACTAATATCAATTCCGTAAAAACAAGGACTTTTTAATGGAGGCGAACTAATAACAACATGTACTTCTTTCGCTCCTGCCTCTTTCAACATTTTTACAATACGTTTGGAAGTTGTCCCACGTACGATAGAATCGTCCACCATTACCACGCGTTTTCCAGCTACAACTTGACGTACCGGTGAAAGCTTCATCTTCACTCCGCGTTCGCGAAGATCTTGTGATGGCTGGATGAACGTACGACCTACATAACGGTTTTTAATAAGCCCCATTTCGTATGGAATTCCAGATGCTTCCGAAAACCCAATTGCGGCTGAAATACTAGAATCTGGCACTCCAGTTACAATATCTGCATCTACTTGTATTTCTTTTGCAAGCTGTTTTCCAAGACGTTTTCTCGCCATATGGATATTAATACCATCAATATTCGAATCAGGTCGAGAAAAATAGACATACTCCATTGTACAAATAGCACGTTCTGCAGGCTCCGAAAAACGTTCCGAACGTAAGCCTTCATCATTAATAATAATAAGCTCGCCAGGTTCAACAGAACGAATAGCTTCTGCACCGATCAAATCAAATGCACTCGTTTCTGAAGCTACTACCCAAGCATCCCCGAGTTTACCTAATGAAAGTGGTCGCATACCATGTGGATCCTGTGCTACTAATAATTTATCTTCTGTCAATATAACAACTGCAAATGCACCATCTAATAATCTTAGCGCTTCTTTTGCACGATCCACCAACGAATTATGATGGCTTTTTTTCAACAAATGTGCAATTACTTCTGTATCAGAAGTCGTTTGAAAAATACTACCTTGCTGCTCTAAATTTCGTTTTAAACGACCGGCATTTACGATGTTTCCATTATGTGCGATTGCAAGACTTCCAGTAGTCGAATTAAAAAGAAGTGGTTGAACATTTTCAAGACCAGATCCACCTGCAGTTGCATAACGAACATGTGCAACTGCAGCTTTTCCATCTAGTTTTTCAAGCTTTCCATTACTGAAGACATCATTAACTAAACCTTCACCTTTGACTGCTCTTAAAATTTTCCCATCTGTTACGACAATTCCAGCGCCTTCTTGACCCCGATGTTGAAGTGCATGCAAACCATAATAACTAATCGGTGCAGGATCCGGGTGACCCCAAATTCCAAAGACACCACATTCCTCGTTTAAGCCTCTGATTTCAGCAAGCATGGTATTGCCCCTTTCCAAGCGGAACGGAATTCGTCAACAGAACCGCTTATCCATTCAGTTCCGTCTTCGTTAGTAATTACTACTTTATTAGAATCTGTTACAGCACCAATTTTAACCGCGTCTTTTACGATTTCTTCAAATTTAGCTACATTTTCAGGTTTAACAGTTACAAGGAAACGAGATTGAGACTCACTAAACAATGCTGTTGTTGCAGACCCATTAATAGTTACTTCTACTCCAAGTCCATTCGCACCGAAAGCTTTTTCTGCTAACGCAACCGCAAGTCCACCTTCTGCAATATCATGTGCAGATTGTACAACGCCCGACTTGATTGCAGATAGTAACGCTTTTTGACGTGCTGCTTCTACTTCTAGATCAATCGAAGGTGCTTGACCAAAAATACGCTTTTCTACTAATTTTTGAAGCTCAGATCCACCGAATTCTGTTTTCGTTTCACCGATTACATATAGTATGTCCCCAGCTTGTTTCACTGATTGAGTAGTAACATGTGCTAAATCTTCTACCAGTCCAACTAATCCAATTGTTGGCGTAGGGTAAACCGCTGTTCCGCTACGTTCGTTATATAACGAAACGTTACCACCGATAACTGGTGAATCTAATGCGATACATGCTTCTGCAATTCCATCAGCTGATTTTTCAAGTTGCCAGAAGATTTCTGGATTTTCCGGATTACCAAAGTTTAAGCAGTCTGTAATAGCAAGTGGTTTCGCACCAGAACATACGACGTTACGTGCTGCTTCTGCAACAGCAATTTTTCCACCTACAACAGGATCTAAATAGATGTATCTAGAGTTACAGTCAGTTGTCATTGCTAATCCTTTATTCGTCCCACGTACACGAACTACTGCAGCATCCGAACCAGGTGTTACTACTGTGCTAGTACGAACTTGATAGTCATATTGGTCATACACCCATTCTTTTGAAGCAATTGTTGGTTGTTGTAATAAGTTAAGAAGTGTCTCTTTATAATCTGTAACTGCTGGCTCTACATTTTCCATCGCTTGGAATTCTGTAAAGTATGCAGGTACTGAAGATGGCTTGTAATATACTGGAGCTTCTTCTGCTAGTGCATCTGCAGGAACTTCAGCTACCACTTCTCCGTTATGAAGCAGACGAAGCATTTTATCATTCGTTACTTTACCTACCGCTACACAATCTAAACCGTATTTATCAAAAATCTTCACGATTTCTTCTTCGCGACCTTTTTTTACTACGATTAACATACGTTCTTGTGATTCAGAAAGCATCATCTCATATGCAGTCATGCCCGTTTCACGTTGTGGGATATAGTCTAAGTTCAATTCCACACCATGTCCAGCTTTCGAAGCCATTTCAGCTGACGATGAAGTTAATCCAGCAGCACCCATGTCTTGTATACCGATCAATGCATCTGATTTCACTACTTCTAAACAAGCTTCAAGTAAAAGTTTTTCCATAAATGGATCCCCAACTTGTACAGCTGGACGTTTTTCTTCCGAAGCCTCTGTTAATTCTTCCGAAGCGAATGTCGCACCGTGGATACCGTCACGACCAGTTTTTGCGCCTGCGTACATTACGGTATTTCCTTCACCAGCTGCAATCCCTTTTTGAATATCTTCATGGTTGATCAAACCAACGCACATTGCGTTAACTAATGGATTACCTTCGTAGCAATCATCAAATTGAATTTCTCCACCAACTGTTGGAATACCGATACAGTTACCATAACCAGCAATCCCTGCTACTACTTCCTCAAATAAGTATTTCACACGAGGTGTTTTTAACTCACCAAAACGTAATGAGTTTAGCAATGCAATTGGGCGAGCTCCCATTGAAAATACGTCACGGATAATTCCACCAACACCCGTTGCTGCTCCTTGGTAAGGTTCGATAGCAGAAGGGTGATTATGAGATTCCATCTTGAAAACAACCGCTTGACCATCGCCGATATCTACGATTCCAGCACCTTCCCCAGGACCTTGTAATACTTGAGGTCCTTTTGTAGGGAATTTGCGTAATACAGGCTTAGAATTTTTATAAGAGCAATGCTCAGACCACATAACGGAAAACAATCCTGTTTCTGTGTAGTTTGGAAGGCGTCCTATAATCTTTTGAGCCATTTCAAATTCTTCGTCTGACATACCCATTTGTGCATATAATTTTTGTTCTTTAATTTGCTCCGGATTTGGTTCATGCTTGATTGACATGAGATTCCCTCCAATGTTTCACGATTGATTTAAATAATGCTAGTCCGTCTGATCCGCCCATTATGTCATTCGCAGCACGCTCTGGGTGAGGCATCATTCCTAAGACGTTTCCTCGTTCGTTTACAATACCTGCAATGTCTTCGATACTTCCGTTTGGATTCTCAGAAGCATAGGTAAAAACGATTTGGTTATTTGCTTTTAAATTTGCAAGTGTTTCTTCGTCGCAGTAATAGTTACCTTCACCATGTGCGATTGGAATTTGAATTACTTCGTCTTTTGCATAATCACTTGTAAATTGTGTTTCATTGTTTTCAACTTTTAAACCAACTGTACGACACATGAATTTAAGATTTTTATTTCGAAGTAGTGCTCCTGGTAATAGACCAGCTTCTGTTAATACTTGGAATCCGTTACATACACCTAATACTGGTTTACCCGCTTCAGCAGCTTTTACTACTTCTGACATAACATTCGAGAAACGAGAAATCGCTCCACAACGTAAGTAGTCCCCATAAGAGAAACCACCTGGTAATAATACTCCGTCGAATCCGCTTAAATCTGTTTCATCATGCCAAACGTACTCTACTTCTTCTCCAAGCTCGTCTTTAATGGCATGATACATATCTAAATCACAGTTCGATCCTGGAAAAACGATTACTGCGAATTTCATTTGCTAGCAACCTCCTCAACTTCATAACGGTAGTCTTCGATTACTGTATTTGTAAGAAGTTTTTCACACATTTCTTTTACAATCGTATCTAAATCGCGGTCAGCTTCTTCGATTTGAAGCTCTAAAAACTTACCAATACGTACATCTGTCACTTCGTTATAGTTCATCGAGTGAAGAGCACCCATAACTGCTGAACCTTGTGGATCTAAAACACTTTCTCTTAATGTCACATACACTTTAACTTTTTTCATTTTAATAATCCTCCTAGTCGGGAAAGTATAATTTCATAAACATCTGTTAAATTACCTAAATTTCGTCTAAACACGTCTTTATCTAATTTGTTATTTGTTTCGTCGTCCCATAATCGACAAGTATCTGGAGAAATTTCATCTGCAAGTAGTATTTCACCATTTGCCGTTTTCCCAAATTCTAGTTTCATATCGATTAACGTAACTCCAACTTCTTTAAAAATTGGCTGTAACACTAGATTTATCTCCAGCGCTTTTGCTTTGATCGTCTCTATTTCTTCCGGTGTTGCAAGTTCTAGCAATCCAAGATGAGCATCTGTAAGTATTGGGTCTCCAAGTGCATCATCCTTATAGTAAAGCTCTACAATTGGATGCTTTAAAGACGTCCCTTCGTCAACTCCAAGTCGTTTCGCCAAACTTCCTGCAGCTATATTCCGAACAACTACTTCTAAAGGAATAATTTCTACTTTCTTTACGAGTTGCTCATTTTCCGAAATTTGCTCAACAAAATGGGAGTCAATACCATGTTTTTTTAATTGGTTGAAAAGAATAGTGGTAATTTTATTATTTAATATTCCTTTTCCAACTATTTCTTCTTTTTTCTCTCCATTAAAAGCTGTAGCACTATCCTTGTAAGATACAAATAGAATGTTTTCATCTTCTGTTGCGAATAATTGTTTTGCTTTACCTTCGTATAATAGACGACCTTTTGCCACTGTGAATTCCTCCGATTAGTTGAGTCCTAAACGCCCGAAAATTAAATCAACATGCTGAATGTGATAATTGTAATCAAAGCAATCATCCAGCTCTTCTTTTGAAAGTAGTGAAGTGATTTTTTCTTCTGCATCTACAAATGTACGGAACGCAGTTTGCGATTCCCAAGCATTCATGGCAAGCGGCTGCACCGTGTCATACGCTTCTTCACGAGCTAAACCTTTGTCGATTAGTGCAAGTAGCACCCGTTGAGAATAAATTAATCCTAATGTGGAATTCATATTGCGTTTCATATTTTCCGGGAACACGGTTAAGTTTTTCACGATATTGCCAAATCTATTTAACATATAATTAAGTGCGATTGTTGCATCTGGTAAAATGACGCGTTCTGCTGAGGAATGAGAGATATCTCTTTCATGCCATAAGGATACATTTTCATACGCTGTCATCATATACCCACGAATCAATCTAGCAAGTCCTGTCATATTCTCAGAACCGATCGGATTTCGTTTATGTGGCATAGCAGAAGATCCTTTTTGTCCTTTTGCGAAGTACTCTTCTACTTCACGAGTTTCTGACTTTTGTAATCCGCGGATTTCTGTTGCAAACTTTTCAATAGAAGTTGCGATTAATGCTAATGTACTCATATACTGTGCGTGACGATCGCGCTGTAGTGTTTGAGTGGAAATTGGTGATGCTGCTAGACCTAAATTTTCACAAACATATTTCTCAACAAATGGATCTATGTTTGCGTAAGTTCCTACTGCTCCAGACATTTTTCCTGTTTCAATTACTTTTGCTGCAGCTTCAAAACGTTCTAAGTTACGTTTCATCTCTTCTGTCCAAAGTGCAAGTTTCAAACCGAAAGTCGTTGGCTCTGCATGCACACCATGCGTGCGCCCCATCATAACTGTATATTTATGTTCTTTTGCTTTATTTTCTAAGATTTCTATAAAGCTTAGAATGTCTTTACGGATAATGACATTTGCTTGTTTGATTAAGTAAGAAAGAGCTGTATCCACTACGTCAGTAGAAGTCAGTCCATAATGAACCCATTTACGTTCTTCCCCTAAAGTTTCAGAAACTGCACGAGTAAACGCTACTACGTCATGTCTCGTTTCTTGTTCAATTTCTAAAATACGCTCTACCGAGAATGATGCATTTTTGCGAAGGGCTACTACGTCTTCTTTTGGAATATCTCCAATTTCTGCCCATGCTTCACACGCTAATATTTCTACTTCTAACCAAGCATTATATTTATTTTCTTCGGTCCAGATTGCACCCATTTCCGGGCGAGTATAGCGTTCAATCATTCAAGTTCCTCCCGATTAAGACCAGATTCTAGATTGTTCTATTTCTTCTAAAGTTTGTTCAATATTAGATGAAAGAATCGTGACATGCCCCATCTTGCGGTTTGTTTTTGCTTCGCTTTTTCCGTATAAGTGAACGGACCAGTTTGGATACTTTGTCATTGAGTTTGTCAAAGAAATAACATGCTGTCCTAATACATTTACCATCACTGTGTTCGTCCAAAGTTTTGGTTCACGTAGTGGCCAACCACAAACTGCTCTAATATGTTGATGGAATTGCGAAATATTACAAGCTTCTATAGAAAAGTGACCTGAGTTATGTGGTCTCGGAGCTAATTCATTTATTAATATTTCTTTGTTGTCTAACACGAACATTTCCACAGCAAGTGTACCAACTAGGTTCAGATGATTGCCAATCATATTAGCCGCTTCCATCGCTTTTTTTACAAGTGATTCATCAATACGAGCAGGAACAATTGTTTCATGCAAAATATGATTCACATGAATATTTTCACCAATTGGAAGACAGTATGTTTGACCATCGCCATTACGCTGTACAATGACCGATATTTCTTTTGTAAACGGAACAAATGCCTCGGCAATACAAGCAGAATGTTCAAATAGTGGCTTTGCGAGTGTTAGATCCTCTTTTGATTGAACAATTTGCTGACCTTTGCCATCATATCCACCGCGAGCAGTCTTCACAACACAAGGAAATCCTACTTCATCGATTCGTTGTTCTAATTGTTCAAAAGTACTTGCTTCGACAAATTTCGCAATCGGTACCCCAGCAGCCTGAAGCTCCGTTTTTTCTAGAATGCGATCTTGCGTAATTTTTACAAGTTCCGCCCCTTGAGGAACATAAGCAATTTGTGATAATCGTTTCAATCCTGCATAATCAATGTTTTCAAATTCATACGTAATTACGTCACTTACTTCTGCTAATTCTTCTAAAGCAGCTTCATCATCATATGGTGCAACAATGCGAATGTCTGCAACTTGTCCACATGGCGAGTCCATCGTTGGCTCAAGTACAGCAATTTTATAGCCAGCCTCTTTTGCAGCTAATGCCATCATACGACCGAGTTGTCCACCACCGATAATACCGATTGTTTGCCCGGGATAAATTACTTTAGTCATTGTAAATCACCGTTACTTTCAAATACTTTGTTTTTCGTTTCTTCTCTTCTTTTTTCTAAACGCTCCGTCACATTATCATCTTGTATGGAGAGTATTTGTGCAGCAAGTAAGCCAGCATTTGTTGCCCCGGCTTTTCCAATTGCTACGGTAGCAACTGGAACACCACCTGGCATTTGTACAATCGATAATAATGAATCCAATCCATTGAGTGCTTTAGATTGTACAGGAACACCGATAACCGGAAGTGTAGTTTTTGCAGCAACCATCCCTGGTAAATGTGCAGCTCCTCCAGCTCCTGCTATAATTACTTGAATTCCACGTTTACGTGCTTGCTCTGCATATTCAAACATTAAATCTGGCGTACGATGTGCAGACACTACTTTTTTCTCATACGGTATATTTAGTTCATCAAGGATTTCACAGCTATGTTTCATTGTCTCCCAATCACTAGAACTACCCATAATTACACCAATTTTTGCGTTCATTATTTTCGTCCCTTCATTAAACAAAAAATTCCCTAAATAAACTACTCTCTACGGAAGAAAAGCAGTTTACTTAAGGAACTTAGTTGCTTAGTTAGTGTCATCAATAACATACGTAAACACATCCTGTTAGCATAATCCAAAAGTTGCTTTCCCTCATAGTCCTGTCATTTTCGGTGACTTGGTAGAGACGCTAAAGCCAATCCTTTAGCATATATGGGGATATAATTGTCTGTTGCTAATCATATTTTAACAAGACTGATGGTTTACGTCAATGCATAAATACGAACAATGAATATATTTAAAAATAAATTGTTCGGTTATTGACATTATTTTTATATATTTTTCTCTTTTATACCTTTTAACATAATCAATTGTTTAACAGGGACAGGTTGTCCGTCCACTTCTTCAAATATTGGTTCTTCTTTTCTCCCCGCTATTTGAAAGCCTTGTTGTTCCATTCTTTCTATACATGCTCCGATGCTCTCATTTTCTTCCACTTCAAACCAAACCGTCTCTTTTTTCATAGCCAGCCAACCTCCTATTTCATTATTCCTTATAACAATAGCTTATATGCAGTGTTTCATCAATTGGAAGTGGGTTTTGGGGAAGTTTGTTTAACTTTTGTGCTTGATTGTCCAACTAGTTGAGGAGATTGCCCAGGTATAATATTAGATTGTCCAAGTTCTATACGATTGGCCAACTTGCGCGTTAGAATGTCCATCTATTGGAGGAGATTGTCCAGGTATTATTTAAGATTTGTCCAGTTTTTTGGAGAGATCGTCCGAGTTCTCTATACGATTGTCCAACTCCGGTATTTGTCATCAATACCTCCTTCTGAGTTATCGAATTTTTCCATTCTAATATATAATAAGTAGTGTTATTTGATTTCCCCTTTCTAGAAAGATCCATCGAATTCAATATTCTACTTGCTAATTGATGGGAATCTATACGTAAAAAGCTCCTACAATCTTTATTTGTAATAATTTTCGAAACTAATGCAAACTACTCCTGGACAGTGACTACATGAGCAATTCTGTCAATGTTTCCGCAGGTTAAACAACTTTCATTTGAGCAACAGTTAAATACTCTTTCTGTCTCTGTAACCTTCTTAAATAAACAGGAATACTTGATGCATAAATAACAGCTGTATGATCTGGAGCTTTCATTACATTTGATTTAGTACTACTAAAGACAATTACACCGACAATGGGGATATCTAGTCTAGCCCCTATTTTATGGACAGTGTAAAATTGTGCATTAGCTGGCTGAATGTTTTAACTTTAAATAAGCAGCTGGACTTAAATAACCCAGTCTTTTTTGACCACGGTTTTCGTTATAATATGTAATGTATAAGAGTAAATCTTTCTTTACCTGTTTGGTATTATCAGTCGCATACAAGTGCGGAAACTCCGTCTTTAAATGCGAAAAAAAGCTCTCAATTACAGCGTTATCCCAACAGTTTGCTTTCCGTGACATACTTGGTGAAAAGTGAAGTTTCTTGGCAAGATTTTTGTATTTATACGACTTATAAGGACTCCCTTGATCGGAGTGAATGATTACGTTTGTTAAGTCTGGTAATTCTCTCGTTTTCATCACTTGTTTAATCGTAGTCTCTACAAGAGCTGCACTAGGACTATCACTCATTTTAAACGCAATAATTTCTCGATTGCAGAGATCCATAATAGCAGAAATATAAAACTTATCTTCTTCCACTGTAATCTCAGATATATCGGTAACCCATTTACGATTGGGCAGCGAGGCATTAAAATCGCGATTAAGAAGGTTTGGATATACCCAGTCAGATTGTGCATCTTTCTTAGACTTGAAGTACTTCTTCACTCGAATTTTAGATTTAATGTTCATCTCATTCATTAGTCGTTGTACTCGTTTGTGATTAATTATATGATCGTGGTTCTCTTTCAGTTCACCAGCAATTCTTTTTACACCAATAGTGCCTCCAGTAAAATCATATAAGCTTTGGATGACCTTAATATCGATTTGATCCCGCTCAGAAAGAGACTTTTGAGGTTGTGCCATATAGTTGTAATATCCACTGGTTGATACTTTTAGTGTTTTACAAAGTGTAGTTACTGGATAATCCTTTCTTAAGGCCGTAATGGCTTCGAAGCACTTCTTTTTTCGTTCTCCTTGAGAAAGGCCTGGAACTTTTTTAAAATTTCATTTTCTATCAATTGCTCATTGTATTTTTTTTCTATATCTCTTAATCTATTTAGTTCTTCCGTGTGTTCAATCAAATCTAATTTCTGATAGTTTGAGTGAAGTGCATCTTCACCATGTTCTCTGTATAGTTTCAGCCACCCTGTCAATGAATTAATATGAATTCCCAGTTCGTCCGCGACATCTTGCCTGTTACGTTTTTTCAGACGTACTTCATTCACTGCAAATAGCTTTTGTTCATATGTGAGCTGACGTTTTTGGGTCTTCTTTCGAATATTCATGATCATGCCCCTCTCAAATGGTTGTATTTACACAATTATAACACTCCATGTGTCCATTATAAGGGGGGCGACCATCTACTCCATGCTTGTTAAACCATTCCCTCAATAAATAAGTGTTCCTATCTACTTGTATTTCCGGACTCTCAAATGTATCCTTCTTACGGTATCTAATTCGCGCTTCAAACAAGGTGGATCATTCACGAAGTACAGATTTCCTACTATATTCTTACACTCTAAGATGGCCACAAAATATTGGCATATGAACAGTGTATCAATCTGAAATTTCCCATTTGAAGTCAAGTTCACATCATGTAAAATATTATAGTTAAAAGGAAAATCGTGTTTTTCAAATACTTCTCCTATGATACCTGCCTTTGCTGACATCAATTTGGAATTAATGACACTTTTCATCGCATGTTCATTTGGCAACCGTTGGTAAAGCATTTGTTTTTAATTGATCGTACGTTTCTTAATAATCAAATCATCACTCCTTTTTATGCATATTACCATACATTCAAGAATAGTAAATTTTAATAAAAAGGAGACAACTTCATTTTAATAACTAAAACCTAATAAAAATTTAGTTTTGATACGAACTAAAGCATTAAAATATAGTTTTGATAATTTTTATCTTTTATCGTTTGACGTAAGATGTAACTATTTCCCGGGAAATGTCGTATTAAAGTATTTTTTCATTTATCTAGCACTACAAAATAAAAAAAGAAGTCGCTACCGATTACTCGGTAACGACTTCTTTTTGTGTGCCCAGCGACGTCCTACTCTCACAGGGGGAATCCCCCAACTACCATCGGCGCTGAAGAGCTTAACTTCCGTGTTCGATATGGGAACGGGTGTGACCTCTTCGCCATCATCACTAGACAATGAGTGCTTGTTCACTCAAAACTGGATAAAAGACATTTCAACAATTTATACATTTTGGTTAAGTCCTCGATCGATTAGTATTCGTCAGCTGCACGTGTCGCCACGCTTCCACCCCGAACCTATCTACCTCATCGTCTTTGAG
>NZ_FOGY01000032.1 GCF_900111345.1 Psychrobacillus sp. OK032 | reverse complement strand
CGTTAGTAATAGGTAAGCATTTGAGGTTATCGCCAGCTTTTCCCCTACTCCACACGGAACGTGCCAGTTTCCAAGCATTCCGCGTTCCATCTAGCGATGGTATTATTAATTATAAGTTTCAAGTTACTCTCATTGATTTGGGTTATTTGATTATTTCTAGCTCACATTTTACTCGATATTTATTGATTTTTTCTAACATCGATTCAGTGATGCCCAAAGTTTTTATAAGTGTATTCGCCTTAATTTGGTCGGTCATATGGATTAATTCATGTATCTCTTTTTGGAGAATACGTAAATTATTGAATTTGTCGCTTCCACCAAGATGTTTGGGTATATAATGGTGGCAGTATACGTTTTGTGCTTGAAGGAACATGCCAGTTATTTCACATTTCCCTTTCTTCATACTGTATCTACTAATCCGATTATCCATATATTCGACACTTCGTGTCGGTATTTTTGATTCCATTAACAATACTATTTCATGTCTTATATCTTTACTCAACCGTGTAGATATTTGTACTCGACCTTCTTCGGTAAATGGGGTTGCACTTTGAGTAAAAGCAATCACATTTTTAGTTTTGATGATCCCAAGAGGAAAGAGGTATATCCCGGCGATTTTATACGTTTTAGAGCCTAAGCCATAGAACTTTTTATAAACAGGTGGAGGATTGTTAGGATGTTCATATTTACCGATAGGTTTAAGACGATTGTACATAGATGCACCTATTTCGTAGGCAAGTCGTGAGAACGCTAAGTTGACGTGAGTAGCTCTGCTAAAATAATTGTGTAACCCTAAGACAAAACTATTAAAGCGCATAGCATTTTGAGTAGTTGGAGATGTTCGGAGTACTTCTAGTCGTTTCTTTGCATCCGCCTTAATTTTCTGCATCTTTTCCGCTTTGACAAACGTATGTGCAACTCGCTTTTTCCCTTTACGATTAGCACGTATTGTGAAGCCAAGAAACGCAGACTCATTCTTGCGCAGATTAATAATCTTCGATTTTTCTGGTGAAATATCCAGTTTTAAACGTTCTTTTAAAAATAATTTGACAGCATGATACCACTTTTCAGCAGTTTTCCAATCTCGACAGATGATTTTAAAGTCATCAGCATACCTAACTATGTAGCCTTCTTTTAGGTGAGTTCGATTCTTTGCAAGCAGTTGACCTCTAGTTTTAAGTGATTTTTGAAGGGGAAATAGTTCCCATTGATTCGCAATCCATTGGTCCAATTCATTTAGTACGATATTAGACAATAACGGTGACAGTAGGCCACCTTGTGGAGACCCCTTTGTTGGAATACCTTCTCCATCTACTTCAGCCTTTAACATTTTGGATATACAGGCTAGAACTTGTCTATCCCGAATACCTAAATTCCATAACTGTTTAATAAGCAAGGTATGATTGATATTATCGAAGAACCCTTTTATATCAACATCTACAACGTAATGGAGTTTCGACCGATTGACTAGAAATTGAATTCTTGCCATCGCATGATGAGTAGACCGTAAAGGTCTAAACCCATAGCTATGATTATAGAAATGAGCTTCTGCAATTGGCTCTAACACTTGTTTAAAGCATTGTTGGATGATTCTATCCAGAATGCATGGAATACCTAATGGTCGCATCTTGCCATTATCTTTTTCTATAAGTTTACGTTTAACTTTCTTAGGGCGATAATTTTGAAGTCTACTTTGTATTTCTTCTACTAATTCGTTCTCTGATCGTTTCTCTATGTCTACAATAGTTTTACCATCTGTTCCCGGGGTCTTCGACCCTTTATTTGACTTGATTGTTCGATACGCTAATAAAATATTGTTCCTCGACGTGATGATGTCGTATAACAGATGGAATGATTCTTTATTTTTGGCACGTTGATGTAAGTCTGTAAAGGTGTCTGTCATCCCATAATAATCCCAATATCGTAGAGCTTGCACTGTGGCATCATTCCTCTTTGAAGTGATGTTCCCACGTTCTTACCCGACCGGTGCAATGCACAGTTGAAAAATAATTATTACTTATCGCTAGACTTGGGGCTGTTCCTCCACCTCCATTACAGAGGTTTCACTGGTCGTACCCCTACCCTCATAAGAACAAATGCATTTCGCCATATAACTTATAGCAACCGTTTTAGGTGACAGCCCTTGAGTCAACGTCCCTTATTTTCCAAGTCCCTTACAACCTAGCTATCCTTTTCTAAACTTAGGTGCTTCCTGTAAGCCTGTGAGCTGGATACCGCCATTGTTCGGTATAGCGTGTTTCATAGAGGCAATTTTTACTCCACGTCACTCACCCCATCATTAGATGGTACACAAGTTTCCTTATGTTCTAACTTTAGACCCTTAACTTCGGAAGTTCGTCTGTTCTTTTCTATAAGAAGATTCTCACCATATTTAGTTTTTCAGCCATCCGGCATATCCATTGGCATACCTTTTCCGCGAGGAGTGGCTTCAGCCTTTGTTCTACCGACTTCACCTGAGCTTCAGACCCCATAATCTGTCTCTTATGACGCATGCAGGAGTATCAATGGGATAGTTTCAAAATACCTGGTTTTATCATTCCTATCCTCGGTTATAAAGTTAGGATTTCGGAAGAAATCCCTTGTTTTTTCACACCTTAGTGCTTATAACAAAACTTGTCGCGCTGCC
>NZ_FOGY01000007.1 GCF_900111345.1 Psychrobacillus sp. OK032 | reverse complement strand
ACACCCGTTCCCATACCGAACACGGAAGTTAAGCTCTTTTGCGCCGATGGTAGTTGGGGGATTCCCCCTGTGAGAGTAGGACGTCGCTGGGCACTAATAAAGAAGTCGTTATCGAATAATCGGTAACGGCTTTTTTGTATGTAGAAACTTAACCTTTTATAAGGAAGGTAGCGGTATGAAGATATGAGATTCTCTATGTTAGGTTGCTCTCATCTACAAAGATGACCGCTCTCACGTAAAACAGTGCTTACGAGCTTAATTTGATTGCCTTGACTCACTTATATCCAACTTCAACTTCCCTGAACAATGGAATCGCAGGTAGTTGCTTCCAGAGGGAAACTGGTTACTTATGAGCTCGATTTGACCGTCATAACCTATTTATTTCTAAGGAAAAATCCTTTATATCATTGGCAGTAGATATCCGACCTGTAAGAGTAGGACTTCTTTTCATGCTTTAGGTAACAATGAATTATAATGACAACTGGATAACTTTGGTCATGCATTTTCACTAAAAAGTTGAGCTTAAATTCTAGTAATTAATTGTAGATACTTAAATAAATGAGAGGAATGTTAATCTCTTTTGGGGATAAATGTTAACGATATTAAATGCTAATAAACAATTAGGTTATATTTTAAAAAAAATGTAGAAATAGACTTGCAATATAAATAATAATTGTTATAATTATATTTGTACTTTAAATAGATGCATTGTTCCGAAGTAGCTCAGTGGTAGAGCAATCGGCTGTTAACCGATCGGTCGTAGGTTCGAGTCCTACCTTCGGAGCCATTTTTTTGTCTGTGCTTCCATAGCTCAGCAGGTAGAGTGCTTCCATGGTAAGGAAGAGGTCAGCGGTTCGAACCCGCTTGGAAGCTTACATTTTGAAAATTAAATGTAAATAAGCCTAGACAACTACTTGCTTAAGAGAAACAAATATGTTATTATAATTCTTGTCCGATTCTTATAGAGGTACATAACTGATCGTGATTTTTATAACCCAGGAGGATTAGCTCAGCTGGGAGAGCATCTGCCTTACAAGCAGAGGGTCGGCGGTTCGAGCCCGTCATCCTCCACCATTTATTTTCATACTTAGCTTTGGAGGGGTAGCGAAGTGGCTAAACGCGGCGGACTGTAAATCCGCTCCTTAGGGTTCGGCGGTTCGAATCCGTCCCCCTCCACCAGTTTATTGGGGTATAGCCAAGCGGTAAGGCAACGGATTTTGATTCCGTCATGCCCTGGTTCGAATCCAGGTACCCCAGCCACAAATATTACATTCCGTTTTACGGGGCCTTAGCTCAGCTGGGAGAGCGCCTGCCTTGCACGCAGGAGGTCAGCGGTTCGATCCCGCTAGGCTCCATAACTTATATATTACAAAGTAAACCTTTCCGTCTTTCGGAAAGGTTTTTTTAATCTACAAAATGTTGAAGTTGGACGAATAATCCTAAGCGAGATATAAGTACAGTGGAGGCGACAAAACACATAACCAACACAACAAAAACCACTCACACCGATTAATAAAAAGTCATTGTTCTTTAGACAATCTTTTTACTTAGTAATTTCATAGTTTCCGAGGTAAATTACTTTTCAATCGGACCATATTTCTATTATGATGATATAAAAAAATGAGGTGTTGAGTTTGGCTGAAACAATGGTATATGGAGATGTGACATTACGACCAATGAAAGAAAGTGACATACCGTTTTTGTGGGAGTTGTATGATCCCCAAATCTTTCAATTTATGTTGAATAAAATAGAAAATAGGGAACAACTTAATAATTGGTTGCAAGTAGGAATTTTTCAAATGAATACAGAACAAACTGCACTTTCATTTGTAGTAGAAAATACCGATACAAATAAAATAATGGGAACAACCCGTATTTATGGAATGGATCATACGAATCATGCTTGTGAAATAGGTTCGACTTTCTATGGGAAACAGTTTCAGCGAACACATGTGAATACAACAACCAAATACTTGCTTTTAAAACATTGTTTTGAACACTTAGGGATGATTCGTGTCCAATTTAAAACGGATGAGTTGAATATGACTTCCCAGCGTGCCATTGAACGAATAGGTGGTATAAAAGAGGGTGTTCTTCGTAATGAACGAATTCGTTCAAATGGCACGGTGAGAAATGCCGTTGTTTACTCAATCATTGAGAGTGAATGGCCAGAAGTGAAAACCCATCTTGTTCAGTTAATGAATAAATATTCATGAAAATGCTGAGTTGAGCCAATTCCCCTTTAAGATTTACAATAGATGTAGGAATGGAAAGGGGTATTACATCATGAATAAGTTAAATATCTCAATAATAGGTGTACCAATGGATCTTGGACAAAATAGACGTGGAGTCGATATGGGTCCAAGTGCTATCCGTTATGCAGGAGTCGTAGAACGTCTAAAGGCCCTAGGTCACACTGTTAAAGACGAGGGAGATATTGCAATTAGTCATACTCGTAAAGAACAATCTCCAAATACAACTTTACGTAATTTGGAAGATGTAATAGAAGGTAATACAAATCTAGCGAACAAAGTCCATGAAGTACTATCTGAAGGAAGATATCCCCTAGTACTCGGTGGCGATCATAGTATAGCAATCGGGACACTTGCAGGTCTTGCGGATCGCTATGAAAATTTAGGAGTTATTTGGTACGATGCGCATGCCGACCTAAATACAGCAGAAACTTCACCTTCTGGGAATATACATGGAATGCCTCTAGCAGCTAGTCTTGGCTTGGGCCATGAAGACTTAGTGAATATTCGAGCTTACGCTCCAAAGATTAAATCCGAAAACGTTGTCATTATAGGGGCTCGTTCAGTAGACCCGGGCGAACGTGAATTAATAAAAGAAAAGGGCATTAAAGTCTTTTCTATGCATGAGATTGATAAGCATGGGATGACTGAAGTAATGAATCAAACAATAGCCTATTTCCATGAACGTAACGTAGATGGAGTCCATCTATCGCTCGATTTAGACGGTTTAGACCCACTCTACACACCAGGGGTTGGTACACCGGTTCCTGGTGGCATTAGTTATCGTGAAAGCCATTTAGCAATGGAAATGCTTTATTCTTCTAATTTGATTACATCAGCTGAATTTGTAGAAGTAAATCCAATACTGGATGAAAAAAATAAGACAGCCGATGTTGCAGTTGGATTGATGGGATCGCTGTTTGGTGAAAGTCTCATATAATACGAATTGATTAGAAAGCAGGCAAATAGTCTGCTTTTCTTTTTGTTATTATCAACACAATGCATGGAATATTTGGTAAAATAAATAATATAGAAAAAAATGAAACCTGTTGTTACCTTTATCCGTATAGGTAAGACAGCCGCACGAGGCGGAGGGGAAAAATCACGATGGATGCGTTAATAAATAAAAGAATAAAACAAGTGTTAAAAGGCGATAAAGACGCATTCGCGGAGATTGTCGACCTGTATCAGCATAGACTATTTCAAGTATGTTTCCGAATGCTAGGAAATCGCCATGAAGCGGAAGATATTGCACAAGAAGCATTTGTGCGAGCCTTTATCAACATACACACCTTTGATCAAAAAAGAAAATTTTCTACTTGGCTATACCGTATTGCGACCAATCTATGTATCGATCGTATAAGGAAAAAAAAGCCGGATTATTATTTAGATGCAGAAGTAAAGGGTACAGAAGGACTGGATATGTACTCTCAAATCGCAGCAGCTGATGAACTGCCGGAAGAAGAAATCATGAAGTTGGAGCTTCAAGATCGAATACAGTATGAGATTAGTCGTCTTCCGGATAAATATCGATCGGCCATTGTTTTAAAGTATATGGAAGAATTATCTTTACAAGAGATTAGCGAAATATTAGAATTACCACTTGGAACAGTAAAAACGAGAATTCATAGAGGCCGAGAAGCACTGAGAAAACAGTTAAGCAGGCAGCCCAATTTTTTATAGGAGGGAATCACGATGAATGCATGTCCAGAGCGAATTGTTCACTATATGCATGAATATCTAGATGGTGAAATAAGCCGTGAACATGAGCTTGAACTAAAATCTCATTTGCAGTCATGCGTGGATTGTCAGGCTCATATGCATGAATTAAGCGATGTAGTTGCTTTTGTAAAAGGAGCAGCTCATGTAGAAGCACCAACTAATTTTAGTCAAACTGTAATGGCAAGACTTCCAAAAGAAAAATCACATGCTGGTGTTAGTAGATGGTTGCGGCGTCATCCAATTCTCACTGCAGCAGCATTATTCTTTTTATTTATGAGTAGTGCATTATTTAGTAATTTCAATGAAGAGCAGCAATTCTCTTTTACCAAGCAAGAAAATGTAGTGGTGGAAGGAGAAACGGTTATTATCCCCGAAGGACAAGTTGTAAAAGGTAATCTAGTGGTCCAAAATGGCGATGTTCGAATCGATGGTGAATTAGACGGGAATCTAACCGTCATAAATGGTTCGAAGTATATGGCTTCTACTGCAGTCATAACGGGCAAAACGGAAGAGATTAATGAGGTATTTGATTGGCTTTGGTTTCACATAAAAGAAGGTGCGAAAGAAGTCGTTTCATTTTTTGATAAAGAGGAAACAAAATAATGGAAAGTCTATCCAGGGAAGTGGATAGACTTTTTTCGCCCTAAAATGTAGGGAAGCGGGCAACTATGATATACTATCATTGTATGGATTTGTGATGAAAAGTGGGGGATGCCACATGTCGTTTATGGAGCAATTTACTAGTTTTATGCCAGTAAACGTAATTGTAAACATTTTAGATGTTTTATTTGTTTGGTTTGTAATATATAAATTAATTACCTTGATAAAAGGAACGAAAGCAGTTCAATTATTAAAAGGAATATTCGTTATAATCGCAGCTCGAGTAGTAACCGATTTTTTAGGTATGGATACACTTGGCTGGCTGCTTGAAAATGTAATAAGTATTGGATTTTTTGCAATCATCGTTATATTTCAACCTGAAATAAGAAGAGCACTCGAGCAAATAGGTAGAGGTAAGCTCTTCGCAAGAAGTTCCACGATGCAAGAAGAGGAAGAAAAAAACCGTTTAATAGAGGCTATGAAAAAATCTGTAAGTTATATGGCGAAACGTCGTATTGGAGCGTTAATCTCCATTGAAAGAGAAACGGGTTTAAATGAATACATTGAAACGGGAATTCAGTTAAATGCGCATCTTACTTCGGAGCTTATGATTAATATCTTTATACCAAATACACCTTTACATGACGGTGCGGTTATTGTTCAAAAAAATAATATTGTCTCCGCCGCTTGTTATTTGCCGTTATCTGAAAGTCCTTTCATTTCCAAAGAGCTTGGAACACGGCACCGTGCAGCAATTGGTTTAAGTGAAGTAACGGATGCTATTACCATTGTTGTATCAGAAGAAACAGGAGCGGTAAGTTTAACATCTAATGGAGATCTCCATCGAAACTTATCCATGGAAGAGTTTGAAAATCACTTGAAACGCCTTTGGTTTGGACCAACAGAGGAACAAGTAACTTCTTCTAAATGGTTGTGGAGGGGGAAACAGAATGGATAAAATGATGGGCAATCCATGGTTTTTACGGATAATTGCATTAGTACTTGCAATTCTACTGTTCGTTTCTGTGAAATCGGATATGGAAAAAAATAATATGAATACAACTAGCACGTCAGTGGAAGTTCTTCGGGATGTGCCTGTAGAGGTATATTATGATGATGAAAACTCCGTTGTAACAGGAGTGCCAGAAACTGTTACGGTGAATATAGAAGGTCCATCGCAACAAGTTTTTTCCACGAAAGTGATGAAAGATTATAAAGTATTTATTGATTTACGAGAGGTAACGTTTGGTGAACATAGAGTAGCGTTTTCAACTGAAAACTTTTCAGATAAATTGAAAGTGCGTATTGACCCTGTAAATGTAAATGTAGTGATTGAAGAACGTGTTTCCCAAGAATTTACTGTGGATTTAGATATGAATGAAAGCTTGTTAGCTGAAAACTATATCGTCAAGTCCTATGATATGGAACCGAAAAAAGTAATCGTCACAGGAGCAAAAAGTATTATAGATAGCATAGGCTATGTAAAAGCTACCATTGTTAGAGATGAAGGGATTAATAAATCGTTTGAACAAGAAGCAAGCATACGAGTACTCGACGCGGATTTAAATAAATTAGATGTAACCGTTGAACCGAAAACGACACAAGTAAAAGTGAATGTAGAAGAATACAGTAAAGAAGTCCCGGTAGTTTTAGTTCCCAAAGGTGTGCCTAAAGAAGGGGTAACGGTTAATGGATTGTCAACTGATGTAAAAAATATTAGACTTTATGGCCCACGAACAGTATTAGATAAAATAGGGCAGTTACAAGTTGATGTAGACGTGAGTAAACTAGAAGATACGAGTAGCTTTGAGTTGAAGTTCGCAATTCCAGATGGTGTGTCTAAATTGTCGCTCGACAAGATAAAAATAACAGCAGATGTCACACCAGCATCATCAGTTGAGACTGAAGATGAGCAAGAGGAAACTGTTTCAATAGTGGAAGAGAAATCATTTGAAAAAGTTGCGATTACAGTGAAGGGGCTACCGGAACATCTAGTTAGTAATTTTGAAACACCTACAGATGGAATCGTTTCTGTCGTAGCAAAAGGAACACCCGAGGCTTTGGAAAGTATTCAACTAAACAATGTTTCCGTATACGTAAATGCCGAGAATGCTGAGGTTGGGGAAACAACCCTTCCTATTCAAATAGAAGGCCCATCTAATATAGAATGGGGAACGTCTGAATCTGAGGCAAAAATAACAATAAAAGAAGCTTAATGCGTAGGACAACAGGTTTTTAAGGAGAGAAGAAGAAATGGGAAAATATTTTGGTACAGATGGTGTTCGAGGAGTAGCAAATTCAGAATTAACACCAGAACTAGCTTTTAAACTAGGTCGTGTTGGAGGATATATTCTAACGAAGGAAGCAAAGGAACGAGCGAAGGTGTTAATCGGTCGCGATACTAGGGTATCCGGTCATATGCTAGAAGGTGCACTCGTTGCTGGGCTTCTCTCAGTTGGTGTGGAAGTGATGCGTTTAGGAGTCATTAGTACACCTGGTGTAGCTTTTTTAACGCGAGTTATGAGTGCAGATGCAGGAGTGATGATTTCTGCTTCGCATAATCCAGTGGCAGATAATGGAATTAAATTCTTTGGGCCGGATGGTTTCAAGCTTTCGGATGAACAGGAAGAGGAGATTGAGCAACTACTCGATGCAGAAGTAGATGAAATTCCTCGTCCTACTGGAGCAGGAGTTGGTTCCGTATCGGATTATTTTGAAGGCGGACAAAAATATATTCAATACTTGAAACAAACAATAGATGAAGAGTTTGTAGGTGTCCATGTCGCATTAGACTGTGCAAACGGGGCAACTTCTTCCCTTGGAACCCATGTATTTGCGGATTTAGATGCAGATCTATCGACGATGGGAGTATCTCCAAATGGGTTGAATATTAATGAAGGTGTAGGTTCAACACATCCAGAAGAACTAGCTAAGTTTGTCTTAGAAAAAGGAGCGGACGTAGGTCTTGCATTTGATGGAGACGGGGACCGTTTAATCGCTGTTGATGAAAAAGGACAAATTGTAGATGGCGACCAAATCATGTATATATGTGCCAAATATTTAAATGCACATGGGCGTTTAAATAAAAGCACGGTCGTTTCCACTGTGATGAGTAATATGGGCTTCTATAAAGCATTAGAAGCACATGACATGACAAGTGTGAAAACAGCAGTTGGAGATCGCTATGTAGTAGAGGAAATGAAAAAGAATGGCTATAACCTTGGCGGGGAGCAGTCAGGACATATTGTCTTCCTAGATTACAATACAACAGGTGACGGTTTATTAACTGGTCTACAACTAGTCAATATTATGAAAGTAACCGGGAAAAAACTTTCAGAACTTGCATCTGAAATGACCATCTTTCCTCAAAAGCTTGTAAATGTGCGCGTAACAGACAAGCATGCAGTGACAGAAAATGTGAAAGTAGCAGCTATGATTCAAACAGTAGAAGCAGAAATGTCGGGCAATGGTCGCGTTTTAGTTCGACCATCAGGTACAGAACCGCTTGTACGTGTCATGGTAGAAGCAGCTACGGAAGCAGACTGCGAAAACTACGTAAGCCGTATTGTGGATGTAGTAAAAGCAGAGATGGGATTAGCTGAATAATAAATTATAATCCAGCCTTGTGCTGGATTTTTTTCGTTACCCCAAAAGTCAGATTCATTGTACTTCATACAAAGTTTATATACGATAAGTCATATATTTCAATAGACGGGAGCAATAAAATGAAAGCACTTATTTTTGAAACGTTTGGTGGACCTGAAGTATTACAGTATAAAGAAATTGATAACCCAGCCATGAAAGAAAATGAGGTATTGGTTCGAATGAAAGCAATTGGGTTAAATTTTGCTGATATTTATAGGAGAAAAGGGAATTATCATCTAGCCGGAAATCCACCATATATTTTGGGATATGAGGGTGCTGGTGTGGTAGAGCAAGTAGGTGTAGGAGTATCTGAATGGAGCGTAGGAGATCGTATTGCATTTGCAGATGTCCCATATGCGAATGCTGAATTAGTAGCTGTTCCTATCGAAAAAGCGATTCCTTTGCCAAATGATATTTCTTTTGAGATAGCTGCGTCTGTTTTATTGCAAGGATTAACGGCACAGTATTTGACTAGTGATAGTTATCAAGTGAAGACTGGGGATACGATACTAGTTCATGCAGCAGCTGGTGGTGTGGGACAAAACCTAATTCAAATCGGGAAACTACTTGGAGCAAATATCATTGGCCTCACCTCCACCAAGGAAAAGTCCGAAGTTGCTTCTTTGGTCGGAGCGGATGCTGTTTTCTTATATAAGGACAATTGGATAGATGAAGTGAAGGAAGTAACAAATGGTTTCGGGGTAGACGTCGCGTATGATTCTGTAGGTTCTACATTAGGAAACAGTTTTGAAGTGGCTAAAATAGGTGGTACTGTTGTGTTTTATGGAATGTCAGGTGGAGATCCGGCGTTTGTTGATCCACGCATGTTGATGGATACTTCTAAAACGTTAATTGGTGGAGACCTTTGGAATGTACTAACCTCTTTAGAAGAACGAAAGGTACGATCGAAGCAATTATTTGACTGGATTTTAGAAGGAAAAATAACTATCAAAGAGCCAACTATTTTTGCATTGCAGGACGGAGCCGAAGCACACCGCTTATTAGAAAGTCGAAAAAGTGTTGGGAAAATCCTTTTAACAACATAAATGTTTACTAAGTTTATTTAGTGGAATAATAATAGAGAACAAACAGATAAGGAGTGAGGAAATGGCTAAAGTAGCAACATTAATCACAAATATGTTTGAAGACGTAGAGTATACGAGTCCAGCTCAAGCTTTAAACGATGCAGGACATGAGGTATTTACAATTGAGAAAGAAGCAGGGAATGAAGTAACTGGTAAACAAGGCGAAGCAAACATTAAAGTAGATTATGGAATAGATGATGTAAAACCAGAAGATTTTGATGCTTTATTTATTCCAGGAGGATTTTCACCAGACATTCTACGAGCGGACGATCGATTTGTAGCTTTTGCAAAAGCGTTTATGGATGCAAAGAAACCAGTATTTGCAATATGTCACGGACCGCAACTTTTAATCACTGCAAAAACATTAGAAGGGCGAGATGCTACTGGATATAAGTCGATTAAAGTCGATTTAGAAAACGCCGGAGCAACTTACCATGACGAAGAAGTATTTGTTTGTGCCAATCAACTCGTCACAAGTAGAACACCAGACGATTTACCAGCGTTTAATAGAGAAATTGTAAAATTGCTGGAAAAATAAATAAACAATCTCAGGGTGCCTTCAATGGAGGGTACTCTTTTTTTGTACATATGAATAGGTAGAATATTCACTCAATAATCTGTTATTCTTAAAGATAAAGAGATACATAAATAAGAGGGGGGATTTGTATGGATTATTTATACCATCCGTTTTCAGCTAAACGACATACTGTTTTTGCAAAAAAGGGAATGGTTGCAACGTCTCAACCGCTGGCAGCACAAGCAGGATTAGACATCTTAAAGCAAGGGGGAAATGCTATTGACGCTGCAATTGCAACAGCTGCAGCACTTACCGTAGTAGAACCCACTTCTAATGGTATAGGCGGAGATGCATTTGCTTTAGTTTGGACAAAAGATAAACTGCATGGGTTAAATGCCTCAGGTCCTGCACCACAATCTATTTCTGCACAAAAACTAAGAGACCAAGGATATGATCATATACCTGTCCATGGTGTAATACCTGTTACAGTGCCTGGTGTTCCCGCTGCGTGGGCGGCACTATCGGAACGTTTTGGTAAACTCTCGCTTAAAGAGGTACTACTACCAGCAATTCGTTACGCAGAAGAAGGCTACCCGTTAACACCTATTCTTGGTAAGTATTGGAAACTAGCGTATGCTAAATTTAAAGATACTTTTACTACGGAAGAATTTACTGCATGGTTTGAAACCTTTGCACCAAATGGAAGAGCACCAGAAATCGGGGAGATGTGGTCTTCACCGGGTCATGCTAAAACACTCCTAGCGGTTGGAGAAACGAACGCTCGCGATTTTTATGAAGGAAAAATAGCAGATAAAATTGATGCTTATATGAGAAAACATGATGGATACTTATCAAAAAAAGATTTATCTTCATACAAAGCAGAGTGGGTAGAGCCTATTTCAGTAAATTATCGAGGTTATGATGTTTGGGAAGTTCCACCAAACGGTCAAGGGATGGTAGCACTAATGGCGCTTAATATATTCAAAAACCTTCAAACACCGATGTGGCAAAATGCAGATACATTCCATCATCAAATCGAATCGCTGAAATTAGCATTTACAGATGGCAAAGCATTCATTACAGAACCAGGTGCTATGCCGATCAGCGTAGAACACTTATTATCAGATGAATATGCTAAATCTCGTGCTGCAACTATTGAAGAAGGAGCAAGTAATCCGGAACCTTATGATTTGCCAAAAGCGGGAACAGTTTATTTAGCGACAGCGGATGAAGAAGGCAATATGGTTTCGTACATTCAAAGTAATTACATGGGGTTTGGTTCTGGAATTGTCATTCCGAATACAGGAATCGCATTACAAAATAGAGGGCATGATTTTTCATTAGATGAAACACATCCAAATGTGTTGCAACCTGGCAAAAGAACATTCCATACGATAATTCCAGGTTTCTTAACGAAGGATGGAAAAGCGGTTGGACCGTTTGGAGTAATGGGTGCATATATGCAGCCGCAAGGACATTTCCAAGTTGTGACGAATACGATAGATTATCTATTGAGTCCACAAGCAACATTGGATATGCCACGTTGGCAATGGGTGAAAGGAAAAATAATTCATGTCGAACCCGAGTTTCCAAATTATCTCGTGCAGAGCTTAGTAAGAAAAGGTCATGATATTCAAATGGCAACGGATGGTGGTAGCTTTGGACGTGGTCAAATAATTTGGAGAAACCAGGAGACAGGGGTTCTCCAAGGCGGTACAGAGTCCCGGACAGATGGAGCAATAGCGGTTTGGTAAATAGGTTGGAGAAAGAGCCTCTACTTGGGGCTCTTTTAAGTTAATCTATTAATCTATATTCGACTAAATTGACGTGCATATAATGAACGTATATAATGAAAAAGTTACTTTAAATGTAAATTATAAAGTGACCGCGTAGACAGGGAGGAACGTTAAACGCGTTAAAGTAAGGAAAACAATTATAGCGCCAGAGCTGAAGAAATCGGACGAAATGTATCTTCAGCAGACGAGGTGGAGGTTATCGAAAATTCGGCGGATGCCTCCCGACCGTATTTGCCCGGTTGTTATTCTTTTTCAGAAACCATACGAGTGATTGTATGACAGAGGGGAAAAGAAGGCATTCTTAGCATAATGAGCGACTGTGAAAAAACAGGACGTTTATTTTGACATGAATGTAAACGGAGGAAATAACAATATGTGTGGAATTGTAGGATATATTGGAGAAGCGGACGTAAAGGAAATATTATTAAAAGGATTAGAAAAATTAGAGTACCGTGGATATGATTCAGCAGGAATTGCGGTGCTCAATGAAGATGGCGTAGTCGTTTTTAAGGAAAAAGGTCGAATTGCAGATCTACGTGATGTAGTGGATGAAGATGTAGATGCAAGACTTGGCATTGGGCATACTCGTTGGGCAACACATGGTGTACCAAATCAACTAAATGCGCACCCTCACCAAAGTACAACAAAACGTTTTACACTTGTGCATAATGGTGTCATTGAAAACTATCACCTCATGAAAAAGGCATATTTATCTAATGTAGAAATGGCTTCTGATACAGACACAGAAGTAATCGTACAGTTAATAGAAAAGTTTTCTCAAGACGGACTATCGACAATAGATGCACTTAGAAAAACATTGCATCTAATCCACGGATCTTATGCACTTGCACTTCTAGACAAAGAAGATGCAAACACTATTTATGTAGCCAAAAACAAATCACCACTACTTGTAGGACTTGGAGAAGGATTTAACGTAGTGGCATCCGACGCTATGGCAATGCTACAAGTGACAGAGCAGTATGTAGAACTTCACGATCAAGAAATAGTTATCGTGCATAAGGATTCCATTGAAATTCAAAAACTAGATGGTTCCATCGTAGATCGACCAGCATACAAAGCAGAGCTAGATTTGAGCGATATCGAAAAAGGAACATATCCTCACTACATGCTAAAAGAAATGGACGAACAACCAGCTGTTATTCGTAAAATTATTCAAGCCTATCAAAATGAACAAGACGAGCTTGTGATTGACCCGGCTATTTTACAAGCATTTCATGATGCAGATCGTCTGTACATTATTGCTGCAGGCACAAGCTATCACGCTGGTCTTATTGGAAAACAATACTTCGAAAAAATCGCAGGTATTCCAGTAGAAGTTCATATTTCTAGTGAGTTCGGCTACAACATGCCACTTCTTTCTGCAAAACCGTTGTTTTTATTCATTACACAATCAGGTGAAACTGCGGATAGCAGACAAGTGCTAGTGAAAATAAAAGAAAAAGGCTACCCAACGATTACAATGACAAACGTACCTGGATCAACACTTTCTCGCGAAGCTGATCATACGCTTTTACTTCACGCTGGTCCTGAAATTGCAGTTGCATCTACGAAAGCCTACGTTGCACAAGTAGCAGTATTAATGGTAACAGCTTCTGTGTATGCACAATATCAAAACAAAACAGTAGATTTTGATGTTGTGAAAGAACTAGGTATTGCAGCAAATGCAGTGCAAACAATTGTTGATTCCAAAGAAGAAATGGAAGAAATTGCGGCAGAGTTTTTAGCAACAACTAGAAATGCATTTTTCATCGGACGCAATATTGACTTCTATGTAAGTTTGGAAGGTGCTTTAAAACTAAAAGAAATCTCTTATATTCAAGCAGAGGGATTTGCAGGTGGAGAATTAAAACACGGTACAATCGCACTTATTGAAGATGGTACCCCAATATTCGCGCTTGCAACTCAACAAGCCGTAAGCCTGAACATTCGAGGTAATGTAAAAGAAGTAGTAGCACGAGGTGCAAACCCATGCATTATTGCAATGGAAGGCTTAGAAGAGGAAGAAGATCGCTTCGTACTTCCAAAAGTACATGAGCTATTCTCACCGCTAGTAGCAGTAGTACCTTTACAGTTGATTAGTTATTATGCCGCGTTGCATAGAGACTGTGATGTGGATAAACCGAGGAATTTAGCTAAATCGGTGACTGTGGAATAAGGTCAATTTTACATTATCTGAATTTTGTTGCTGTCCAGTTACATTAAAGTTGGTAACTTTAATGTCGGGTTACTGATGAAAAGTGGAAAAATATACAGACAATATAGATCAGACTAAATAAAGTTAATACAATCGTATTCAAGAAATTTCTTGAATACGATTTTTTTGTCTGATTTTTTCGTTTTTTAAAAAGTAATATTTAAAATATGCCTGATATTGAATTTCATTACATGTCACCTTCGATTGGATTTCCAAATATCATAGTAACATTGCTTATTTAATAAATAGAAATTCATCCATCCTATTTCAGTATATTTAGAATGATGAAGTATATTCCTCGTTTAAATTTATTTTGATTCTTTATTTGGCAAATCATTGCTACTACAGTGTTTGAGACCACTTCAGGACTTTAGGAGCGTTACTAATCTCGTGGTATTTGTTGCTGTTTTGTAATTAACCGGACATGCTAGCGTAATAGTTTTTCTATATACTAAGAGACTGTTGTTAGTAAGGGAGAGATATTTCAATACTAATTGACGAATAGTTATTAAGGGAGAGATTAAGATATAAAACGAATTTTATAAATACATAATAGACAAATATTAGATAGTAATGGAGAGATTAAGATGATAAAACGAATTACTTCAATTTTTTTGACAGCAACGATCTCCATGTCTGCATTAGTAAATCCTGCTAATGCGATAACGGAAGGGATCAACCCCTGGATGAACACCCAGCTCTCTGCTGAGGAGCGCACCAAGCTGCTTCTCGATGAGATGACGATGGAACAGAAAATCCAGCAAATCGCCATCTCGCGATTCAATGAGAACGACACCGGTGAGACGGTAGTCATCGACAAGAAAGGTAGTAGCAAGTACCAGAACGGCGAATTCGCGCCCCAGGGTACCTTGCCTGGGTGTGAGTGGCAGGACACTGGCCGACAAATCCGTGGAATTGAGGATCTAGGCATCCCCACAATCCGCATGACTAACGGTGGTACAGGAGTGAAGGGCGGCTCGTGTGGGAATGACCCAGAAGCGACGGGACTACCGTCCTCCCTGGCGATGGCCGCAACCTTTGATCGCGAGCTGAACTATGAAGCAGGCCGAATTCTTGGCGAAGAAACTCGTGCTTTCGCGCATCACGTGCTGCTCGGGCCGGGCATGAACCTCGTGCGTCACCCGTACAATGGACGTAATTATGAATACTTCAGTGAGGATCCGTACTTGACGGGCACCATGGCAACAGAGCAAGTCAAAGGTATCCAGGACCAAGGAGTTCAGGCACAGCTTAAGCACTTGGCAGGCAACGAGCAAGAGACTGAGCGATGGACGATGGGTGTCCAAGTTCCCTCACAGGCGATGAACGAGCTGTACATGCTGCCTTTCGAGATGACTGTCAAGGATGCTGACCCAGCTTCAGTGATGTGTTCATTCCCGGATGTTAACGGCACTTATGCTTGTGATAGCTCTGAATTGCTACAAGATGCTTTGCGTGACAACTGGGGCTTTGATGGTTACGTGATGAGTGACCGCCGCGCAATTCACGACACGGTTGCTGCCATCAAGGCGGGCATGAATGTTGAGCTAGACTGGGCACCACAGTACTACACTGAGGAAAAAATCCAGGATGCACTTGATTCTGGTGAAGTAACCGATGAAGACATCGACAATCTTCTTCGTCCACGCTACATCAAGATGATCGAGTACGGCCACATGGATGAGCCTTACGATAAGTTCATGCCTGAAATTGTCGATCCGATTGCTAACGGAGCTAGCGCACTGAAGATGGCTGAGGATGGAGCCGTACTGTTAAAGAACGATAACAGCTTCCTACCATTGGATGGCGAACCAGATTCAATCGCACTGATCGGCGTTGAGTGGTTCGCTGGCGAGGCCAAGATGTCCCCGCGCTCCACTAAGGACACAAACGAGAACGTCGTGACCCCTTACGCGGTGACCCCGCAAGAGGGTCTGGAGAACGTCATCGAGGAGCTGGGCTACGATACTGAAGTAACGTACAACGATGGCCGTGACCCGGAGGCTGCCGCTAAGCTGGCTGCTGAGTCTGACGTCGTGCTGCTTATGATCGGCGACAACCCGCATGAGACCGTTGACCGCGATACCCTTGGCTTCCCGGCCATCGACCTCGACACGCGAGATAAACAAGAGGACTGGGTGGAGCAGGAGCCGCTGATTGATGCGGTCTTGAAGGCAAACTCGGAGAACACTGCTGTGGTCCTAAAGACTTCTGGTACGGTGCTAATGCCGTGGTTGAATGAGGTACCAGCAGTACTTGAAGCTTGGTTCCCAGGCATGGAGGATGGAAATGCCGTGGCTAACTTGCTTTACGGTAAAGTCAATCCTTCCGGTAAGCTGCCTATGACATTCGGTGCGACCGAGCGTGAAGCTGCCTTCGCGACAGAAGAGCAATTCCCAGGAACGCGTCAAGATACTGGCAAGCCAGGCGGACCAGGCCCATACGGTGACGGTTCCGACCAATTAATCGCCAAGTACACTGAGGGTCTAGAGATGGGCTACCGCTGGTATGAAGCAAACGATGTGAAGCCGGTCTTCCCATTCGGGTATGGCTTGTCTTACACGACTTTCGAGTATGATGACTTGAAGGTGAAGAAGGTTCGCGGTGAAGGCAAAGGCAATAACGGCTCGTTTTCCGGTATTGACGTGTCCTTCAACATCACTAACACTGGTGACGTTGCCGGCAAAGAAGCGGCACAGGTCTATCTGACACTTCCGGACGAGGCAGGACAGCCAACTAAGCGACTTGTCAACTTCGAGAAGGTTGATCTTGAGCCAGGTGAAAGCCAACACGTGACTGTACGTATTAACCAGGCTGATTCCAACCACCCGTTCTCTTATTTCATTCCGGAAGAACCGGATAACCTAGCGAACTGGGCTGATGGCGAGTGGGCTACTGTTGATGGAAAATACCGCGTGCATGTCGGTGGTTCTTCGGCAGACACTCCGTTGGAAAAAGACATCCCGTTAAACTTTGCAAAAGAAGAGAGAAAAGCGCAACAAGCTGCAGCAAAAGCTGAACGTAAGGCAGCAAAAGCTGAAGAAAAAGCTGCAAGAGAAGCGGCAAAAGCTAAAGCGAAAGCAGACCGCGAAGCAGCAAAAGCTGAAAAGTAAACGGCCCTCAGCAAAGATAACAACAAGGGTAAAGGAAACAACGGAAATAACGGGAATAATGGAAACGACAACTCCCAAAAATAGGCCTCTGGCCATGGGATGACGTTGGCGACCCGGTAGGGGTCGTCAGGCATCCTGAAGTTAGTGAGCCCGCGGGGTTCGGCAAATCAAGCCGAGGCCCGCGGGCTCACCCCTTTTCTCGACGCTTCCATGGACGACGAGAGGGACGTAAGAAACAAGGAAGGACGTGAGAAGTTTGATGAAGGAATCTGTTCGGAACAGCCGGCGAGGTTTGGCGAATTTATGGTGGGTGGTCCTTGGTCTGGTGGTCCTCTTGACCGCATGCACCGTCGAGGAAACCGACGGGCCGATCGAGAGCGATGAAGCCGTAGAACCCGCACCGTCCGAGAGTGATAAAGCCGTGGAACCTGCTCCGTCCGAGCAAGGCGACTGGCAGCTCCCTGGTTTGGTGGACCGATCCGGCAAGCCGATTGAGGTGTCGACACCGGGTCCGGCCACGGGCAAGCGACTTGATGTTATGGACTTTGGAGCAGATCCGGATCCGGACTCACACGACGACGCAGCAGCCATTCGGGCGGCCCTGGACGCGGCTGAACCAGGTGACGAAGTCCTGCTGCCGGCCGGCACGTATGACCTGCGTTCCACCGACCCGGACGACGAGTCGGCGAACATCGTGTTGCGCAGCGGCGTAGACCTGCGCGGCGAGGGCCAGGAGAGCACCGTGCTGCTGACCTCCCTCGACGGAGAGGATGACAGCCGGGTGATCCGTGGCTCCGGCGTCCACGATGTTATCGTCGCTGATTTCACCATCACCTCCCGATACGAGGGGGCACTTGGCGACAATCCCGAGGACGGCGACGCAGGTGGCGGCCCGATGTACGGGATCCACCTCGGAGCGCAAGAAGGGCAGGCCAGCTCCCAAATCATAGTGGAGAACCTGGGCATCCGCAGGTTCGAGCGCCACGGCATCTCCGTCAAGGCCAGCCGTGAAGTAACCCTCTCTGGAAACTACATTAGTGAGGCAACTGCCGTCGGTCCCGGCGGACAGGGCTACGGCATCGCTATCGAGGGTTCAAGGGACCAACACGACCCGGATGCTGCCAACGATTCCCGGCACAACGTTGTCATCGGCAATACCCTCGATGGCAGGCATCTGCGACACGCTATTCTGCTGCAGTTCTCCACGCACAACAATCTCGTGGCGGACAACACCATCGTCGGCAGCCACCTCGACGCCATTGACCTGCACGGCGAAGGTGAATACCTGAACGAGGTCCGGGATAACACGGTCGTTGGCGGGCAGCGGGCGGGCATCGCGCTGGGCAATTCCGGAGGGGCCAAGAACAAACACGACGCCTCAGGACCTGGAAACTGGGTGCACTCCAACGACCTGATTGGAAACCGTCAGGGAATCCTCGTCATCCTGGGAACTCCTGACACCCTCATCGAGGACAATAGGATCACCGCAGGGGAGGATTCGAAGGTTGGCATCGAGGTCCGCAATGGGCCGGGCACGGAGTTGCACGGTAACCACATCACTGGAGGGACTGACGGGTTCTGGGCCATCCGGCTCAATGAGGATCGCGGTACTGACGGACGGGGAACAGGAATCCCCTCAGGCATCAGGATCGAGAGCAACGTCATTCGACAGGTCGCCAACGGCATCAGAATCGATGCCGGGAAGGACCTCAGCATGGTCGAAAACGTCGTCGACGGCATCAACGGATCGGAGCTGAAGGTGGCTGACGGGATCGAGGTAAAGAAGTAGCTAGTATGTAAACTAATCCTAGTATTTTATGATTAGAATACAACGAATTAACATTCTAATTGTAAATAACATAAAAACGCTTAGAGAATATTTCTCTGAGCGTTTTTTTTTCCATCATAAACTAAAGCAACCGTTAGTTGAAAAGGATAGATTATGCTTTTCGCTATTCTAATATAGACTAAGATATAAAAATTGTATAATGTACAGTAATCTTATACATTAAATATTTTCTAGGGTTCCGCAACAGTTTATGTAGGTCTGGTCCGAGAGAAAAATCACAGCTTTGCTGTGTCACGAAAGAATAAAAGCCTGGGAGTAACTATTTAACAGTTACCTCTTAGGCTTTTTCATTTTGTTACGTATTATTACAGAATTATAAATTGTGGCCAATATGGCTAGTGCTACTCTAATTTATGTTATTGCTCCAATGAGTATACATCACCAATTAGTATGAGTAAAATGAATGAAAGAACTAAGAAATATATATATAATTCATAGATTGGAGATTACATTCATGGACATACGTCATCTCACTTACTTTACAGAAGTAGCCAAATACAAAAGTTTTACCAAAGCTTCCAAATCTCTTCACTTGTCACAGTCTACACTAAGTAAAGTAGTCAAAAGTTTGGAAGAAGAATTGAATGTAGAACTGATTGACCGTTCCGCAAAGAAAATTGAATTAACGGAAGCAGGCGAAATAGTATTGGCGGAAGGCGAAAAGATTATGGAATCGCTAAATGATTTATCTATCCACCTATATGATTTAATGAACCTAAAAAAAGGAAAAATAAAAATCGGTATACCGCCAATAATTGGTTTTTTATTTTTCCCAAAAATCATTAAAGGATTCAATAATCTATACCCCGATATCAAAATAAAGCTCTTTGAAGAGGATTCAAAGAAGGTTAAACAGGAAGTCAGAGATGGAACATTAGATCTTGGAGTAGTTATGCTACCTGTGGATGAAAAGGAGTTTGATGTTGTTCCTCTTGTTTATGATGAACTGTCGCTCTTTGTCCATAAGTCCCATCCATTAGCACAGAGGGAAAAAGTTGAAATGAAAGAATTACAAAATGAAGCCTTTATTCTATTTAAGAAAGAGTTTGCAATTCATGACCTCATTATTCAAGAGTGCCTACGAGCTGGTTTTCGTCCGGAAATTGCTTATGAAAGTTCTCAGTGGGATTTTATTAGTGGGATGATTGGCGAAAACTTAGGGATTTCCATTTTCCCAAAACCCATTGCTAAAAAAGTCGATCAAGATTTAATCAAGGCGATTCCCATCGATAATCCAATCTTTCCTTGGAATTTGGGACTTATCTCAAAAAAGGGAAAACACGCTTCACCTGCAGTTCGTGAATTTATCCGGTATATTTCAGTTGAATTACCTTTTGAATCATGAAAAAAAGGAATGCATTGAATGATTTATATGTATTTTACGAATAATGAAAACTACGTTATAGTTATTTCTGTCAAATACGTTTGAGATATTTGATGGTATCAATATAAAATAAAAGGATTAACCTAATACATTAGGGGACCCCCTATATCTAACTACCTGCATATTAGGGGGAAAAACTTTATAAGGAAATTTCAAAAGAAGGTTAATACCTTATATTTGAGATTTCCGAAAAAATCAGATTTGAGAGAAATTGCAATTCATCAAGAAATTGTTGAAAGTGTATGGAAATTTGCACTACTATTATCTCGATTTCGAGATTTATTGATTTAATCCAATCGTCACAAGTATGCCACACTTTATATACTTATCTCATGACCGAGATGTATGAATTAAATATACGTGATATCGGATAATGGATTTAATTAATTCGAGAGGAGGGGTGATAATAAATAGATAACATAAATATTAAATATTTATTATAAGGGACGCATACAAGGTATGTCTAAACTTAAGGAAAAGAAGTGGAAATAGAATGGAGATATTAGGTGTATTTGGGATATTGTTAGGTATTTTAACAATAGTTCTCTTAATTATTAAAAAGTTTAGTATCATAATTGCTGCACCCATAGCGACGATTGTCGTGTTGCTTTTTAACGAAGTGCCTATACTAGAAACCGTATTTGGCAAAGAAAACTCTTATATGGCTTCACTTGCTGGGTTTGTAGCATCCAATTTCGCGATATTCTTATTAGGTTCTATATTAGCGAAATACATGGATAAAAGTGGAGCAACTGTTTCCATTGCAAATAAAGTATTGTCGGTGGTAGGAACCAAGAACCCGTACAACGCATTAGTGGCATTATTTATTATTTCTGCCATTCTTACTTACGGTGGTATTAATGTATTCGTCATCATATTCGCATTAATTCCCATGGCTAAACCTATCTTCAGAGAACTTAATATTTCGTGGAAATTAGTTGCTATCCCTGTGTTTGGTGGAACTTCAACGTTCACGATGACGATGTTGCCTGGGGCACCTTCCTTACACAATATTGTACCTTCAACGGCTTTGGGAACTACATTAACTGCTGCGCCGCTTATCGGAATCGTCACTTCCATCGTAGCAATTGTCTTCATACTAGTATTTATGAAATTCTCGTTGGCCAAAAGCTTGCGTAATAACGAGACATTTAAAGTGGATGAGAAGGATGAAAGTAGTGATGTGACATCTGAACGCAAGCTCCCATCATTCATTATCAGTTTACTGCCAATCGTCGTGTTATTAGCCATAATATTACTATTTACTTCTGTGAGTAACATCATTATTGTCGCTTTAATTGTTGCGATCGTATTGAGTGCTATATTATTCCGTAAACAAATTGCTCAGCAAAAAGAGGTATTAAATCAAGGAGCTAACGAATCGGTAGCTTCAACGATCACAACTGGTAGTACCATTGCATTTGGTAGCATTGCAACTAGTGTGCCTGCGTTTAAGGGTGTATTTCAATTGATTCAATCAATCCCTGGACCTCCGGTACTCTCATTAATGATTGGGACAGGTCTTATAGGCGGTATCACTGCTTCTGCTGTTGGAGCAATTGGCATAGCTGTTACGAATTTTGCCCCTGTTTATTTGGAAATGGGATTAGATCCGGAAACGATTCACCGCGCAATCGCAATATCATCTGGAGCTCTATCCATTGTTCCTTACTCTGGATTCTTGATTATATTTAACAATTTAACGGGATTAACGATGAAAGATACTTTCAAAAATGGATTTATCAGCATAAGCGTTACCAGCTGGGTGGCAATGGCGGTTATAGTTGTCATGGCACTCTTAGGTTTAGCTTAATTATCTAACTGTAGCAAGTTTTCATACTTGTTATGAATTATTCAACTATAACGCGGCATCAAGAACTTTATACTAAAGTTTTTATGTAATAGATTTAATTACTACAATTTATAAGTATAAGATTAGGAGGAATATATCATGAGTAAAAAAATTGGATTTGCAGGATTAGGAACAATGGGCTTCCCGATGGCAGTTAACTTAAAAAAAGCTGGTTTTGAAGTAATCGGTTATGATGCTTATAAAGGCGTTTATGAGAAAGCAGAAGCTGCAGGGATCACAATGGTAGATTCTTTAAAAGAAGTGGCTTTACAAGCGGACGAAGCGATTATCTCTATGGTTCGTGACTATGCTCAAAATGTAGACCTAATTTTTGGTGAGGGTGGTCTATTATCTGCCGAACCTAAAAATAAAACAATTATTGTTATGAGTACACTTGACCCTGAGACAATGAATGAATTAGGCAAAAAAGTCGAAGCAGAAAGTGATTTGACATTAATTAGCGCTGCGGTAAGTGGTGGTGCTTCAGGTGCTCAAGCTGGAACATTATCGATTATGACATCCGGTTCAGAAGAAATCGTTAAATCATTCCAACCATACTTTGATGCGATTGGATTGAACACATTCTTCTATGGCGAGGAGCCAGGAAATAGCCAAGTAGCAAAATTAGTTAATAATATGATTTTAGGTATTAACATGAATGCTGTAGCTGAAGGACTTAAATTAGGGAATCACTATAACTTACCTCAAGAAGAGTTATTAAACCTATTAAAAGTTAGTACAGGTGATAGCTGGGTAGTTAGAAATTGGAGCGATGTTTCAGAATGGACAGCAGACACTGCCTTAGCTGTTTTACTTAAAGACTTAAAAGCGGCTTACAACGAAGGGCTTAACCATAATGTTTCTATGCCATTTAATGCCTTATCATCTACACAATTATTTAACTCTATGGAAAAAGAGAAACCAGAAGCCAAATAATTGAAAAAGTTACTACTTAATCAGTTGAATATACAATCCTTTCTAATAGGAAAGTGTTCTGTGTTGAACAGAATGCTTTCCTTATTTATTTAGCGAGAAAATAATTAAAAGAAACAAAATAGCTTGTAGTTACCCTAAAGCCTAAATTCCCATTTTGAAATAACGGTATCCCTTCTTTTTTGATATTATATAATTACAAATGAATCGTAAGTCAGTTAACGCAATTGCTTGAGAAGAAGCGAACCGTCAACGATTTCTTTTTGTTTGATTGTATTTGGGACTTTAGTTGAAACAAAGGGTTATAAAGAGGCGGGTTTGTTTAATGAGGAATACTAATTTTTTGAGGTGATAAAGGTGTCGATAAAAGGTCTTAATCATTTTTTATTTTCAGTTTCTGACTTAGAAAATTCTATTGATTTCTACAAAAATGTATTTGAAGCTAAATTGTTAGTAAAAGGTAGAAGCTCTGCATATTTTGATTTAAATGGTATGTGGCTTGCCCTTAATGAAGAGAAAGCTATACCCCGTAATGAAATAGGCCAATCATACACGCATATAGCTTTTTCAATTGAAGAAGCTGAATTTGATAATATGTACGAGAAACTGAAAGAATGTAAAGTGAACATCTTGTCAGGTCGTCCAAGAGACGGAAGAGATAAAAAGTCTATTTACTTTACTGATCCAGATGGTCATAAGTTTGAATTCCATACCGGAACCTTACAAGATAGACTAAATTATTATAAACAGGAGAAAAAGCATATGGAGTTTTACGATTAAAACTTTTCCAAGTAACGAGTGCTTGAGTTGAACAAGTTATAAATTGAGTAATTTAAAGTAAAAAGCATTTCTTTGTAAGGAGAATGCTTTTTTTGTATGTTCAAATTAATAGTTATATCAATAATAATACAATGCAAATAAATAATTATTTATTGCACCTGTTATGTCTTCCATGCCATAAAATATAGCAATGGATATTACTATTCCCGCTGCAATTAACATGCAACATTTGCAGCTGTTCTTCAAAGGCTTATACAAAATGCTATTGATATAAAGTCAGAGAATGATTTTACGGTTTGTGGATAAATACATGTCAATTGTTACCGATATTGACGTGAAGCTGGCTAAACGAAAAATGAGTGTAACGGAACTGTCAGAGAGGTTTGAATTACGATGGTTAATGTCCAGTGGATTATTCGTTACTTGAGAATATGATCGAATTTAATTCTGGATAAGACAGACTGTTCAACTTTATGGCGGTAATAAAAAATCGCAATATCATAATCACTCTTTTTCAAAAGCTGTAAAAAATCGTATTTAAGATATAACTTTAATACGATTTTTTTTATAAATATTTAAGTAAATATCATTTTGTAGTTTGTAATGAAGTGCACTTAGACTAACGAACTATATAGTTAATGAATGTTCGAGCAGTTCGATTGAGATTTATAAAAAATAAGTTAAAAGTATAATTATTCTAAAAGTTCTGGTAAATGATAGATTAATAGAACAAGTATTGCAATAATAAGAGTATCTAAAGTCAAAGGGGAGTATAAATGTATGGGGTTTAAGAGTCTGATGTTAGGTCTATTATTTACTGTTTTATATGCTTCTGGAGCTATAGCAATGAAATTTGGACTTCAGTCTGCTCCTCCATTAACGCTTGCTACGCTGCGTTTTATTATTGCTGGATTGTTGCTGCTAATCTATATTTATGTACTACAAAAGGGAAAATATGCAGTGCCGAATAAAAAGGAATTTATTATATTATTTTGGTTAGGTTTATTAAATACATCCTTGTTTTTAGGATTGGGTTTGATCGCTCTTCAAACCGTTTCCTCTGGTATTTTTAATCTTTTCGTGCCAGCAAATTCTTTGCTTTATGCTCTACTTGCCTTCCTGTTTTTAGGACAATCCATTCAGCGAAAGGAATGGGGTGGGATGGTGATATCATTCATAGGATTATTCATCGCCTCTTATCCTTCGTTAGTAGGTAGTCATGCTACTATAGGTGGTATTTTATTGTTAGCTTGTGCAATTATATCGATGGCTGTCGGTAGTCTTGTTTACAAGAAAACGAATTTACAATTACCGACAATCGTAGTTAACACATGGCAGGTAGTTTTTGGAGGTCTTATTTTAGTTATCCCGTCCTTTCTTTTAGAAGCTGGCCAACCAATTACAATTGATATTAAACTTATTGGTTATTTACTTTGGTCAATCTTTGCTCTATCCATTTTCAATATAAGTCTTTGGTTTTACTTGCTTAAAAAAGACGCTATTATAGCAAACAATTGGTTGCTTTTGAATCCTATTGCTGGCTATATACTAGCAGTAATACTCTTAGGAGAACGTATTACCGGATACGCAGTAATCGGAACAATCTTTGTTTTATTCGGTCTATATTTGTCAGGAAATTTTCGTGTGAAAACTCCCAATGAAGTACTTGCACAAGTATCGAAAGCATAAAGTGGTGAATTGGCATGTCCTCCTTAGAGAAGGGCTTTCATCAGTTCCTAAACTGTTCGGTTGGTATCCTCCACATAAACTGTGCTCGAGTAAGCCCCAATTCTTGAACCAACCGAATTGAAGTCTCTCAGACTATAGAAACATTCATATACTATGTTAAAATAAACTATATAAATATATGAAATTTAATGAATGGAGAATGAAGGAATGAAATCAATCAAAATGATAGCAGGATTCTTAACCTGTTTATTGCTCCTAGGTTGGTCTTATGAAGAAGCTTCCGCTGAGTCAACATGGGCATCTAAATGTTCATCATTTGGTGATATTAATCCAAACCTAAACCCTACTTTTCAGCATATGAACTGCTTACTTACGACTGCTGCTTTAGAAGCAAAAGTCCCTCCCGAAGTAGTAAAAGCTGTGGCTTCAAGAGAAAATGGTGCTTGGAAACAATTTGATGAGAATGGCCAACCTATAATCTCAAAAGATAATGGGATAGGTCTTATGCAAATTACTAATCAACCAAGCTATGATCAAGAGAGATTAAAATACGATGTCAATTATAATATTCAAGCAGGCGTCGAAATACTTAGCAAAATGTACGATCGTAAAGATCTGCCTAAAATAAAAGGGGCAGGACCAGAGGTAATCGAAAATTGGTACTTTCCTGTCATGGCTTATAATGGTATAAAGCCTGTTAATAGTCCTCTTTATCAGTCCAATGGATTCAAGAATATAGAGGCTTATCAAGAAAAAGTTTTTTCGCTTATTGAAAAAGATAGTTACTTAAACGGTACAACATTAGGGCAGTTTCCTTTCAATACAGCAGACTTTGAATATAACCCTAACAGCAGTGAAAATATAGTATTCAAAAATATGGAATATACATTAACAGATCAGCTCCATACCTCTGCATACCAATTTAAAAAAGGAGACAAGGTATTGGTAACAGGAGACGCTGTAAGTTTAAGGTCACAACCTGGTGCTTCTTCAGTTAAAAAATCCTTATCCAAAAATACTACCTTGATTATAGAAGGGAATTTTTTCTATGACCGATCTTTGGCAAGTGTAAACCAATTTGTATGGTACCCAGTTAAAACGGAGGATCAAAAATTATCAGGTTATATTTCCTCTGCGTACATTACGAAAAAGTTAGATGTATCTACTGTACCAACTGTACCCGCTGTAAAAGTTATGTGGGGAAAAACAGAACTAAAATTAGGGCAAATAGGTAAAGTTACGATTCTATCTAATACAAACTTAGTCAAAATGGAGAGTAACGGTTCATTGACCACGGTCCGTCCTTTGAAAAAAGGCGATGAATACCGAGTTTATAGCTATAAGAGTAATCATGGTGGTTTATATGGGGTTGGTAATGGAAGTTACGTTCAAAAGTCCGCAAAAGTAAAATACGAAACGCCATCTAAAAGAAAATTAGCGTTACTTTCACAATAACCAAAGCATCAAGAAGTATCGCTAAAGGTGTAGAACTCGTTCAGTTCAAAGCACTCTGTAAGCACATAGACATAAAGTACCCAGTGTGTTATCACAATATTAGCAAGCAATCTACTGAGTACTTTTAGTTAATCAACACTTGTCAAAAAAAATAAAGGGTGATACATATTTAGTTATGTATCACCCTTTTATTTTTTGATTAAGTAATCGCACCCTATAATGGAATGACTAAAACACGTTCCCTATTGTTTCTGTCTCTATTGTGATAATCCTTTAATCTACCTTCAAAAATCAATTGGAAATTTGCTGAATGCGGTAAGTCACTTGGTTCCACAAGAGATAGATCTTTCTCAAAACCAATGATTTTACTTTCCTTTAAGACAGATGCAACAAACTGAGAACAGAAGAAAGCATTCTTTCTCTTTATCGGCTTTTTAAACGGTACACCAAATAATCCTATAAAATTATAGCGATAATAGTCCTTTTGGGCGGCTATTTCTTGGATATATTGATACATACTTTGAAATTCATCGTTAGTTATGATTAAAGAATAGATGGCACAATCGGCTTGATTAAACAAAATCGAATGAATATCTTCTCTAACGAATCCTCCCATAAAAGGGTTGTTTTCTACTTTTCTCCCAAAACTATATATCTCCATTAGTTCAGCATCAAAGGCGATGGAAGCATGATTATAGGGTTTCTTAGTATATGACTTAATCATTCTTGTTAAAATCGTTCCGGTATCAGTTAAAAGGATATAAATCGTTTTCTCTCTGGTCATGATCCTCACCTTTGTATTCTAAAAGATCTCCAGGTTGACATTCTAAAGCTTTGCAAATCGCATCTAAAGTGGATAAGCGAATCGCTTTTGCCTTTCCATTTTTTAAGTTAGAAATGTTTGCCATCGTAATTCCAACCCTCTCTGACAGTTCCGTTACACTCATTTTTCGTTTAGCCAGCATCACGTCGATATTGATTATAATTGGCATATTATTCACCTCAGCTCAGACTATTAAATCGTTTTCCTCTTTTATATCTATGGCTTCTTTTAAAAGCCTTTGGAGAACAGCAGCAAATACAGCAATCACCATGGAAGCAAAAATAGGAATCATACCGACTATTATGAGACCAGGGGCGTCGTCTACCTGCGCCATAATATAGACGAATGGTAGGGCTACCACATATAAACAACTAATAATGATAGCACAGTTTTTGATTTTCTTTAAAGCTCTGACAGATAATTCCGAGAAGGCTTGGTTCTTGTCAATATAGCTTAAAAGGTTAAAAGATTGATACAGAGCGAAGTAAAATGGCACTGCTGAAACATACATAACCATTAAGATGCCATATACCACAAAAGCCAAATCGGAACCTCTCTCAACAGCTTCATCTGCTTCATTCGCTATCTGTGGCAACAAAAATAGACACAAAGCAAGGACAGGGATTCCCATCAAAATAACAGCCAACTTTAAAAAGAGTGTTGATCCTCGTTTCATTAAAAAGCACCTCACACATTTATTGTTGATTTGATTTTAACAATAAATTTATCGTTTTGCAATATAAAATTATCAAGTTTCATTATTTTATTATTGATATAGTTGTGGAAGGCTGAAATTAATTGCTTACGATTATTCCTCGCAAGAAGCTTATAGTAGATCTTTTGAAACTGTTATTGATGAATCCAAGAGAATTTCAACTTAACTAGATGTCTGTTCAATCATTTGTTAAACTCACTATAAATAGAGACGAGGAATGGTGTAGGATGAATATATCTAGGAAGATTGAGGTTGAAAAGTTACAAAATGAGAAGCGTGAGTTATTTGACAAAGATGTACTGAACATATTGAATGGTCAGGCTATGTATGAAGAGTTCAAAGATCAAAAACTAATGGGAGATTCTGATTGTGCTCCATTTAATGAAGCGATGTGTGTAAATGCGACTACTAAACAAATTTTTGATAAAGAGTTTATAAAAACACGTGCATTGGGTCATCATGAATCAGTAGAAAATTATATCAAAAAGGTTATTGATCCATTAGAAAATCTTTTTAATAAAGAATATAAGTATATGGTTTTATGGTTTGGTGAAGACATGTTTTGTCAAATGAACCTACTTACGATACTTTCCTATCTTGAACAGTCTAGATATGATGGCAAAGTGTTCTTAAATACCTTCAGAGAAGATGAGTTTAAAGTAAGTCAAGTTGAACTTAAATTAGGTAACTATGATTCCGTATACGGAGAAGTATTAGTAAACCATGAAAAACCATCAAACGAACTACTTCCAGTAATGTATCAGGCAATAAATATATATTTAGATATGCTAAAAGAAAATAATGCAGTAGTAAGGTATATTTCTAAAAATAATGATTTACCAACGTCAGAATTAATTAATAAGTTATTTGAACTTTTTCCGACAATAGGATATGGAGATTCACAATATATAGAGCTTATTAATAAAGCAAGATGAACAGTACACCAGTACAGTGTAAAAACGTGTATGTTGTGATTTTCATGTTTGTTTCTAACACGGGGTACAAACACTAAGGCACTCTTGTATAAAGGGTGTCTTTTCTTTGCTAAAAACTGAATTCGAGTACGAGGAGCTCGGATAATTCAGGTTAGCATTGTTAATGTTTTGTAAACTAAGAAATCTTTTTATGCTTATATTGTATTATTAAAGAGGGATGAGAATCTTTATTTTAAGGAAGACAAATAAAAACATAAGCAGAAAGGATTCACATGAAAAATATTAAAAAGATAATAAAAATAAGCGGTGCAATTATAATATTATTACTTATAATAGCCCTTTTTTCTCCTACTTGGACTCAGTCTATCCAAGCTAAAAACAGTATTAGTGAGTTAGAACAAGTAGAGATAAATGGAAGTAATCATGAAATTATGATACGCGGTAATGATAAGGATAATCCTGTAATTATTGTTGTACATGGAGGGCCAGGAACTCCAGAAATCCCCTATGTCGATAAATATCAAGACTTATTAGAAGCCGATTTTACAGTCGTTCATTACGACCAAAGAGCGAGCGGTAAATCACATCATTTTTTTGAGGACTATACTAATCTATCAACAGATTTATTGGTAGAGGATTTATTAGCTATGACCGATTACATATCAGAGCGTCTTGGAAAAGAAAAGGTCATATTGATGAGTCATTCTGCTGGTACATATATTGGAATGCAAGCTGCCTATAAAGCCCCTGAAAAATATGAAGCGTATATTGGTATTGGGCAGATGAGTGATACAGTTGAAAGTGAGTTGGACGGTTTGTCCTACGTTATTGATCAGGCTCAAAAGGCTGGCAATCAGGAAGATGTTTTATATTTACAAGGATTAACTGAACAAATCAAAAATGGAGATATGGTTACCCCAAGAAATTACGTTGCGAAATATGGTGGAGCAGCAAGACTAATTGAAAACCCAGGTGATAACATAAGTGTGTTATTAAGCAGTGAGTATAACTTATTAGATATAATCCGTTATAACTATGGGATGGGATTTTCTCAACAGATGTTGTTAAACGATATTTTAAAAAATCCATTACCTAACTTGGTAACGAAACTTGAAATCCCGTTCTATTTTGTTATGGGCAAATATGATTATATGACTTCATCTAATGCGGCAAAAAGTTATTTTGACAAGATTGAAGCTGATCAAAAAGAATTTATTTCTTTTGACCAATCCGCTCATTATCCGCAGTTTGAAGAAAAGGAAAAGTTTTACGAATGGATGTCGGATACATTTATCAAATAAATATACCAAGATCACCAGGTTATCATGCAATTTGGTTAGCTCTTAGGAAAATTGTAACAATCAAAAATTTCAAACTTGCAAATTGTATTCTGAATTGATAGAATATAATTCAACTAAATAACAATGCGTTGAAAAGGAAGAGTAAGTAAGTGGATATTATAAAGAGAGCCTCTGGTGGTGGAAATGAGGCAGATGAAACTTACAGAATATGACCTTTGAGCTTTCGTACCGAACTAATAGTAGGCTACGACGAGAATGGCACTCGTTATAACAGCAGCAGTATGAACACGTACTGGATAAGGTGAATAGTGTGAGCTATTCGCGAATTTAGGTGGTAACACGAGTCTACTCGTCCTAATCGTTTTTACGATTAGGACGTTTTTTTATTTTAAAGGAGGATTAACATATGGAAATTTTAATTGGTGGGGCATGGCCATACGCAAATGGATCGCTGCATTTGGGACATATTGCAGCACTTTTACCAGGAGATATTTTGGCAAGATACTTTCGGCAAAAAGGAGAAGACGTGTTATATGTTTCGGGAAGTGATTGTAACGGAACACCAATTTCGATTCGTGCAAATCAAGAAAATACAACAGTAAAAGCGATTGCTGATTATTATCATAATGAATTTGTAGATTCATTCAGAAAGCTTGGCTTTAGCTACGATTTATACACACGAACCGATGATGAACATCACCACAAGTCCGTACAAAAAATCTTTTTAACATTACTTGAAAATGGGTTTTTATACAAAAAGAAAATTGAGCAAGCATACTGTGCAGTGGATACACAATTTTTACCGGATCGCTTTGTCGAAGGAGTCTGTCCAAATTGCGGTACTAAAGCTAGGGGCGATCAATGTGATAACTGTTCAACAATTTTAGATCCACTCGATTTGCTTGAAAAACGGTGTAAAATTTGTGGGGATGAACCAGAAATTCGAGAGACAGAGCATTTCTACTTTTCATTTAGTAAATTCCAAACAAAATTAGAGAGCTACGTTGCAAAAGCAGCGTTAGAAAAACGTTGGAGAGATAACGCTATCGGTTTAACGAATCGTTATTTAGCAGAAGGGGTACCAGATCGTGCAGTGACAAGAGACCTGCCTAATGGGATTGATGTACCAGTACCAGGCTTTGAAGGGAAAAAATTTTCGTATGGATTGAAGCGGTAGCAGGATATTATACAGCAAGTCTTAAATGGGGAAAGCAGCATAATGTAGACGTATCAAAATGGTGGAATGCGGATACAACATCCTATTATGTTCATGGAAAAGATAATATCCCATTTCATACAGTGATTTGGCCAGCGATTTTAATGGGGATTGAAAACTCAGGTACTCCAACGAATATTATATCGAATGAGTATTTGACGCTCGAAAAACGAAAACTATCAACAAGTCAAAATTGGGCTGTATGGGTGCCAGACATTTTGAAAAATTATCATCCCGATTCAATTCGCTATTTTTTAACGGTCAACGCTCCAGAAAATCGTGATACAGATTTTTCTTGGCGTGAGTTTATTTACAGTCACAATGGTGAATTACTCGGTGCTTTCGCCAATTTTGTGAACCGAAACTTAAAGTTTATCGAAAAAACCTATGAATCAAAAGTACCTCAAGTGCAGGTAGATGTGAATATACAAACTGAAATATCTTCTTTATATCAATCAGTGGGGCAGTTAATAGAAGCAGGGCATTTCAAAAAAGCGATGGAAACGATTTTTGAGGCTATACGTGCTGCAAATCGTTATTTTGATGAAAGAAAGCCTTGGATTATGATTAATGACAACAAAGTACATTGTGAAGAAACACTAGCCACTTGTGTGTACATCATTCAAAATTTAGGTCAGCTACTACAACCGTTTATACCTTTTGCTTGTAAAGAAATTGGACAGATGTTAAATACATCTTTAAACACATGGGATGTTATTGAAAAGTTGCCGTTGCAAATTACTCAAATTAAGCCATTATATGAACGAATTGATGTAAAACAAATTGAACTAGAACTAGAAAAACTAAAAGCAAACGAAAATAGTATATAATTTAATCAATTTCATAATAGGGAACAAACAATTGAAATCCGAACAAAGTTGATTTCCGCTTCAGGCGGACGCTTTCCGGGGGCTTGGCTTCAGCCTCCTCGTCGCTTCGCTCCAATCAATGTAATTAGAACACAATCTGAACGAATGATTTAATATACATTCCAAATAAAGATTCGGATTTTTAGTTACAATAAGCAATTATAAAATCAACTCAATCATCTGATTAAAAGTGTCCCCGTATAAGAAACATTCACGTTACGTTACTTGGATTAACATGAATATTTCTACACCAGGGACACCAATTTATCATGTATTTAGTTATCTATTATTATCATTCTTTATGTTAGACAATCTGATGAAGTTTTCATCACGTTCTGTAATTCTTCTCTGTACTTCTTCATTCCCTGCATAAGTGAATAAGCCATTGCCAGTTTTTGTCCCAAGATTCCCACTTTGAACTTTTTCTTCAACAAATTGTGGGATTTTCTCTTCTTTGGATAGAACTGGTGCAAGGTTTTCTACTACGCTCTTCCAAATATCAAGGCCACCAAAATCTGCAGTTTCTAATGGTCCAATGAATGCCCATCTGAATCCAGGACCTGCAGTAACAGCTAAATCTATATCCTCTGCATCCGCAATACCATTATCTAATAGATAGAAAGCTTCGCGGACTAATGCCGCTTGTAGACGGTTGGCTATCAAACCAGGAATATCTTTTTTCAAGACAACCGGCTTCTTACCGATATTTTTCAAGACTTCTACTGTACGATCAATGATATCTTGTGAAGTTTCTGGACCTTTAACTACTTCTACAAGTGGAACTAAATGTGCCGGATTGAAGAAGTGAGTAATGATTAGACGGTCTGTCTTTTGGACACCTTCTGAAAGTTGCTGAATGGAAAATGTAGATGTATTAGATGCAATAATCGTATCGTCTTCTATGACTTCCTCTAACTGCTTGAATAAAACAAATTTAATAGTCAGATTTTCAGATACTGCTTCTGTGACAAATTGTGATCCGCTAACCGCTTCTTTTAAATCAGTGGATGTAGAAATTCGTTTTAATATATTTTCTTTCTCAGATGTTGTAATTGAATTTTCTTGGATTAACATGTCCAAGTTGTCTGAAATTCGGGCCACTGCTTTTTCCAAGAACTCGTCTTTAATATCATACATATATACATCATAGCCAGCTTGTGCATATAGCTGCACAATTCCATGTCCCATAGTACCTGCACCTAATACTGTAACTTTCTCTGCCATTATAAACTCCCCCTTATTTACATGCTTATTTAATATTATAGCTTATCTATTAAGATCGGTATAAAAAAAATTGAGTAGTATAAAGAGGAATAATCGCGGTCCTTATGATGGGGAAAAGTGACAAGTGGATTCAAAGAAGGTCTAAACAAAAGTATCAGTGGTTCGTTGCTTGCAGTTATGAATGTAGGTTCTGAATATGGGCTTGACGTTATTTCAGGTGTCTATTCCAGAACGTTCGTTTTAGGGTTATTACTTATTGGGATGGCTTAAAAAGCTTGCCTGTGTAAGAAACAAACATCAAATCATAACATTCTCGTTTGTTTGAATTAACTTGAATGTTACTTACACAGCGGACACTACTAATAATGTGGGTGACTGGCACCATAGTATAAACGTTCTGATCTAGGTATAAATCTACGAATCTGATGTTCATTAAAACCAACCATTAGGCGCTTTTCATCAAGAATGATGGGACTTTTTAAAATACGGGGATTTTTTTGGATCAAGTTATATAGATCTTTTAAAGACAATTGATCCATATCACCAATTTCTCGCTTAATTACTTCTGAATGCTTGGAAATGATGTCTTCTGTACCATTATCAGTTAAACGAAATATTCCTTTAATCTCTGGCATAGTTAATGACTCGGAAAATATATTCCGTTCAACAAAAGGTATATTATTTCCTTGCAACCACTTTCTAGCTTTTCTACAGGATGTGTTACCTGGTATCACATATAGTGTAATCATTCCGTTCCTCCTTATTCTTTTATTTTTATTGTCAGTAATAAGGGGAAGATGTAGTCAAGTTACTTCGTATTGACTAATCATGCGCTTAACATAGGTAGAAATTTCTCCATAAGTAGTATTCAGTGACAGTGCTAGTTCCTTGAACATTGTATTTTGTATACTTGTTAAAAGAACTCGATCATGATCATACATTTTCTCTTTGTTCTTATTAGCCTCACGTTTTTTCCTCATTAACGTATTTGCTACTTTAGCAATTTCTTTACGATCTCCGGTGTTTACGAGACTATTATATTGTTTTGTTCTCTGTTTTGCATTCTCTATCCACTCGATGCCTGGTTGTTGGAAGGACTGCAAAATATCTTCCGCTTCGTCTCTTTCCACAACTTTCTGCATTACTACTTGTTCACTATCAACAGGGATATTGATGATTAACTTGGAATTTTCAAGTGGATGTAATACATAATAATTTCTCGTGTTGTCACCATAGGTTTTTTCGCAAATATCGTCAATTTTACATAACCCATGTGCCGAATAAATAATAATATCTCCAACATTAAACATACGTGTTAGCCTCCAACTGTAAAATTGTCAATTTAGTTTACAATATTAGTTTACGACAATTTTTATAAGTTGTCAATTTTGTTGACAATGTAAGGGGGATTTTATATAGTAGGTGTCAAAGATATCTATAGGAGTGAATTGGTTGGATTTAGAATTAAATAACTTGGATTTGATTGATATTTTAAGTGAGAGACATCTTCAACTTAGAAAAATAACGGAGAAACTATGGAATGATAGCAGTGATATATATTTATCAAATTCCGAGTGGTTCATCATGGCTAGAATTTATAAAAAGCAGCCTACTATTGCGTTTGTTTCCAAAAACTTGGATATTTCGAGGCAAGCCACCCATAAATTCATAAAAATTTTGGAAGCAAAAGGGATAGTTGAAATAAATAATGTGGAGTATAACAAAAAAGATAAATGCATACGGTTAACTGAGCTGGGTGAAGAATGTTATGAAAAAAATGAATCGCTGAAGGCGAATTTAGAGAAAGAAATTGCTGATAAGATAGGTCCGGAGCAGTTAAAAATTCTTAAAGACTTTCTGAAATTGGATTGGGGATTATAGTTAAGAGAGTTCTTTACATTGAAAATTGGTTTCTATTCCTTGGATAATAGCTTTGAAAGCAAAGAGAAACAAGTATGACAAACTACTCGACAACGATTTGAACAATGACGAGAAATTTTGATGTTGAGCATTGTTGGAATTTAATGTCCCTTGAGTCAAGAGTAATCCAGAATAGTTTATGATGTATACTAGGAGAGAATGTTAAATTATATAAGAAAGAAAAGATTAGGAGGAATCAGCTTTGATAGATTTTAAGACTACTGATTTATGCGACGATCATTCAGAATCATTACAAATTTGCGATATTGATTTCCGTTCTTTCGGAAACAAGTCATGTTTTTCAGGAAAAATAGAAACAGTAGATGTATTTGAGGATAATGTGCTCGTTGTGGAAGCACTCGAAAATGTAGAGGAAGGCTCTGTCCTTGTCGTGGATGGTCGTGGTTCTAAGCGATGTGCACTTCTTGGCGATCGTCTAGCGGGCATCGCTCAATCTAGAAAGTTAGCAGGCATTATTATTAATGGTTATGTTAGAGATTCAGCAGAGCTTGCTAAAATGAATGTCGGCATTCTTGCGTTAGGAACATATCCGCTAAAAAGTAAAAAAGCTGGCACTGGCGAACGTAATAGCACACTTCATTTCGGTGGAGTCGACTGGAAGCCTGGAGAGTATGTTTACGCGGATGAGGATGGAGTTATTATTTCTAAACAGGCTCTTTTATAGTTTATTTTTAGATACAATAATATTTGACCGTTTGATGCACTATCATCAAGCGGTCTTTTTATTGTACTCATTTGGATTTAATGCCAATACGAATTCCGTAATTTAAAGAGAATAGGGAGGATCACAAAGAACTGGACGATGCGCGTAACTTTTGAATGTTCCCCGCGTCATGCCATTCAGAATAGCTTCTGTGTTTGCGTGACTCAGGGAACGTTTTTACATTTTAACGGCTACACGTTTCGTCAGTTGGCGTATCATCCATAAAGTAATTGCGATAAGAACGAAAATGCCTATTACGGACACATATATGGGAAAATCCAAGGTTGCAAACATATCTTGGACAGGTAAGTCTAATGCAATGCTTAAGAGTAAATCCTGTGCATAGATAATTAAAAAAGCGATGATAATACTGATTAAGCCAAATAGAACACCAAATCGATAAAATCCAGAGCCAATCAACCAACCGACTAGATAGTATATAAAAATATTTAAAGCAAAGACGAAAATAGCTAAAAGCCAATTACTTTGCAGGTCCACAAAAGGGGTGAATATAATCGAGAGAATAATCTCTCCAATAATACTACCTTCCGCTCCAGCATTATTGTCGAATGAGCTATCCTTTAGAATAGAAAGATTTATTAAATTTACTAGAAAAATTTGGATTACAGATACTATGCTAGCTATTATCGGAATAGTAATCGAAAGACCAACAGAAGCTATTGCAGATCCTTTAAAATAATCTTTTCTTGTGACTCCATTGCTAACATAGTAAGGAAGGAATCCGTAAGTAGAAATAATGCCAATAACAAGCATAAAAATATTAGCGGCAATAAAAACTGCATCAAAATAATCGTTCATTTCAATTCCCTTAGTAGTAGAGAGTATAGTTTTAATGATTTGAACTACAAGAAGGACACCTAAAAAACCAAAAGCCCAAAAAAATTGAACCCAAAACAAATCCGTGGCGACTTTGGGATAAATTGCTTTTTGCTTCATCTTAGTTTCCCTCCTCTGTTAAATGGATAAACAAATCCTGTAAAGAAATGGGACCAACTTCAAGTCCTCTTTGTTGTGCATGTTTTCGTTCTCTGTCTGTTAGCTCTCCATAAACCATGACAGATTTTGTATTACCTAGCTGCTGAACATTTAATAGTTTCATGGATTGAACAAACTCATCTACTTCGTTTGCCGCTCCGGTAATAGATACTCCTTTTGTTATAAGGGATTCGTATTCTTCCTGCAAAACAACGCTTCCTTTATGCAAAATAAGAACTTCATCGAACAGATAATCCATTTCAGAGACAAGATGTGTGGAAATAATCATTATTCGTGGATGCTTTGCTTGATCTTCTAATAATGCTTGATAAAAGATTTCCCTTGTTGGTGCATCCATTCCTAAATATGCTTCGTCGAATATCGTAATTGGTGCTCGACAAGCTAATCCGATGGTGACATTGAGCGCGGATTGCATCCCTTTGGAAAATTCCTTTATTTTTTTATCCAATGGTAGATTAAACTTTTGAATAAGATACTGTGCGTATTCCCCATCAAAATGTGGACGGTATCTTTCTACACTCTCGAGCATTTCTTTTACGTTATCAGATTCGTCTTTATAATCTTTACTGTATATAAATGCTACTTGCTGCATTACATGTGGATTTTCAAATGGTGCTTTTCCATCAATAGTAAGGGAACCGGATGTTTGCTCGCGAAATGAAGCTAGTATAGAAAGAAGGGAGGTTTTTCCGGCTCCATTTCTCCCCAAGAATCCATAAATTTTGTTCTCACTTAATCGGAACGATAAATTTTTTAACGCATGATGATATCCATAAGCTAAACTTAAGTCCGTTCCTTCTATAGTTAATGTCATGCTCTTTCACTTCCTTTTATTTTTTGGATGAATTCAACAATTTCGTGCTCGGAGATTCCTAATTTTTCTGCTTCTTGTACTAACCCAACAATATAATCATCTACAAATGCATCTTTTCGTTTTTGAATGAGCTTCTTTTTAGCCCCTTCTGCAACAAACATCCCAATTCCTCGCTTTTTAAAAAGAATTCCTTCATCGACCAACTGATTGACCCCTTTCGATACAGTGGCATGATTGATTTTATAAAAGGCCACTAGTTGATTCGTAGATGGTGCCTGTTCTCCTTCTTTCAACTGGTCGTTTACAATTTGGTCTTCAATTTTCTCTCGAACTTGCATATAAATTGGTTTGTCTTGATCGAGAAGTTTGCCCAATGGATTCACCACTTTTCTGTTTAACCTTCACGCTTATACGGTTATACACTTATGTATATAACCATATATCAATAATATTTATGTGTCAAGAGATGAACAATATGTAAGTATTTTATAGAACATACGTATGGTACAATCTAACTATAATTAATAAGTGGCACAAGGGGGAATTACAAATGGCAGAACGGTGCGCGTGGATAGCAGCAAAAGAGCCTTTATATGTGGAGTATCATGATAAAGAATGGGGAGTACCTGTATTTGATGATAGGCTACTTTTTGAAATGTTGTGCCTAGAAGGTGCACAAGCGGGTCTAAGTTGGTGGACAATTTTACAAAAAAGAGAAAACTATCGAAAGGCGTTCGATAATTTTGAAGCGGAAAAAATTGTTCTTTATACGGATGAAAAGATGCAATCATTAAGAGAAGAAGCTGGGATTGTGCGAAATAAGTTAAAAATTCAAAGTGTCGTAACAAATGCAAAGGCCTTTTTGAACATCCAAAAAGAGCATGGTACATTTTCGAATTATATTTGGAGTTTTGTAGAAAGTGAACCAATCGTTAACCACTGGAAGACAGTAAAAGAAGTTCCCGTTTCAAGTGAAATAAGTGATTACATGAGTAAGAGGTTGAAAAAAGATGGATTTAAATTTGTAGGGGGTACTATTTGTTATTCCTATATGCAGGCTGTGGGAATGGTAAATGATCATACATTGGACTGTTTTTGTCATCCTTCTCATGGCAAAGTAAAATAATAGCTAATGGGAGCAAGGTAACTAAGTATATTAGTAATACCTTGCTCTTTTTTGGATGTATTCTAGTCTTTTTTCCCAAAAAATAATTTTAATAATGGAGGGGTAACTAGTGTTGTGACAATTACTACAATAATCATTGCTGTGTAGTATTCAGTAGGTAGTAGACCACTCTCTAGCCCTATGGCAGCTAATATTAATGCCACTTCTCCTCTTGAAATCATTCCAGCACCAATACCCATAGATGATCTTGAATTGAAACCGGATAAACGAGCACCAATCCCTGAACCTATAAACTTTGAAATAATTGCAATAACAGAGAAAACAACTATAAATCCAACTTGGTTACCAATACCATCAAACGATACTGCTAAACCAATGCTGACAAAGAAGAATGGAACGAAAAATCCATACGCAATCGGTTCGACTTTATGCTCAATTTCTTCTTTAAATCTCGTCTGAGCAATGGCAATTCCTGCGAAAAACGTTCCAATAATCCCTGCAATTCCAAGATGCTCTGCAAAGTAAGCAAAGCTAAAACAAATGATTATTCCTGCACTTAACGTTGCTTCCGTGACTTTAAGTTTAGAGAATGCTTGGATAAATCTAGGAATTAACCATTTGGAAGCTAAAATAATGATGATAAAGAACAAGATTTTTTTCCCGATTAATAATGCAATACTAACATCAGAACCTACAAAGAAACTCATAGCAATCGCGATTAAAATAACAACAATAATATCATCTAAAACTGCTGCACCGAGTAGAGTAGAACCCTCTTTACTATTAAGCCAACCCAATTCTCTTAGCGTTTGAACAGAAATACTGACAGAAGTTGCTGATAATAGTAATCCGATAAAAATTGATTCTTCCATTGATAGTCCGTAATATTGAGACGCTAAGTATCCACCAATAATTGGAGCTATAATCCCACCAATAGCAACGAATACTGATGCTTTTAGATTCCGGTTTAAGTCCTTTAAATTTGTTTCTAATCCTGCTAAAAACATTAAAAGAAGAACTCCTATTTGACTGAAGATAGAAACTATCTCCGTATCCTGTACCCACCCTAGTAATGCCGGACCTAAAATAATACCTACTATGATTTTACCTAAAACAGATGGTTGTCCTAGCCGAATACTTAACTGACCAGCTAATTTTGTTGCGAGTAAAATGATAACTATTTGTAAAATAAACACAAGTTACCTCCTATAAATAGTTTTCTGAACAAAAAAAATACATGAAGGAGCCGTTGTGACAGGCTCCTCCATGTATTGCATTTATCATTCAGTTATGACGCTAGTATAACAGTACTTGAACTTAAGCACCAACCCAATTTTTGGTTGATACCTTCTATACGTTCGTGTTCGGGACAATATCTAAAATGCCCAGTCTCCATTACGGAAGATTGGAAGGACTGTGCCATCTTGTTTGATGCCATCGATGTCCATCTTGTCAGAACCAATCATGAAGTCAACGTGAACAATGGAAGTGTTCATACCATGTTTTAATAATTCTTCTTGGCTCATCTTTGTACCACCTTGAATCGTAGTCGGGTAAGCTGAACCGATTGCTAAGTGATTAGATGCATTTTCATCAAATAATGTATTGAAGAAAGTAACATCCGATTGAGAAATTGGAGAAGGATCTGGAACAAGCGCTACTTCACCTAGTCCTGTACCGCCTTCATTGTCAAAAACTAATTTTTTAATTGTTTCATTTCCTTTTTCAGCAGAGATATCTACAATTTTGCCATCTTTGAAATGCACTTCAATACCTTCAATTAGCGTACCAGCATAGCTTAGTGGTTTGGTACTGCGTACGACACCTTCCATCCGGTGTGTATCTGGAGCAGTAAAGACTTCCTCTGTAGGCATATTGGCAATAAACTCTTCCCCTTTAGGATTATAGCTTTCTGCACATGCCCAAATATGGTTTTTTGGTAAACCTAAAGTTAAGTCCGTGCCCGGTGCAGTATAATGTAATGCGTCGAACTGAATTTCATTCAATTTAGCCGCTTTTTCATTTAACGTTTTCTTATGTTCATCCCACGCAGCAATTGGATCATCTGCATAAACACGGCATGTTTTGAAAATTTGGTCCCATAAAGCATCAACTTGCTCTTCAGAAGTTGCTAAATCAGGGAATACTTGTGCAGCCCAACCTGCCCCAGCTGCAGCGGCAACAGTCCATTTCAAGTCATCGTTTTGAGTTGCTATACGTTGTGCTTTGAATGCTTTTCCCGCAATGTTTTGGTAAGCGGCAATTTTAGCAGGATCCACTTCGTTTAGTAGACCTGGATCACTAGATACAATAGAGAGACGACTTACACGATGGTTTAACACATGGTCTTCGGATTCTTGGATTTCATAATCTGGGATGTCTGTTAACACTTCTGTAGACTGGTTTAAATAATGCAGCTTGCTAATTTCGTCATCAGACCATTTGATAATGACTTTTTCAGCACCTAAATCATATGCTTCTTTCGTAATTAATCGTGCTAATGGTGCCTGATCAACAGTGATAGTCATTTTTACCCAATCACCAGATTGAACATTAATACCTTTTGCAACTAATAGTTTTGCATACTTTTGTAAATTCTCTTCGAAATTAGTTAACATCATTTTTCCTCCAATAACTTGTATATATTAACTATTCTAGCATGCTTAAACGGAAACTACTCTACTAGAACACTGAAAATCTTGGACAATTTTCTTGTTTGTTGCAAACAAATTCACCAATAGTTATGATGGAAGAAGAAATATATTATAAAAACTGGAGTGGTATATATGTATCGTAAAGTAGAGGATTTTGTAGAAGATTGGACAGTTTCAGCAGCAGGAACATTAAAAGTAATTAAGGCAATCACAAATGATAAGTTAGACCAAGCGATAGAAGAAGGACATAGTACGCTTGGTTGGCTCGCTTGGCATTTAGTAGGGGCAGCAGGAGCATATGGTCATTTTGCAGGTGTACAGATTCCGGCACCTGGACGCAATGATCCAGCACCAACAGATGTAGCTGAAATTGTGCAAGCTTATGAAAAAGTGGCTGATGCATTTAAAGCGGAGGCAGCTAAGCTGACAGATGATATGTTACTAGAAGAGGTGACTGGATTTGTTGGACCGACAGTGCGTGGTAAACTTTTACGTGGCTTAATCGACCATCAAACACATCACCGCGGCCAAATGACTGTATTACTACGTCAAGCTGGTTTAACTGTTCCTGGTATTATGGGGCCAACAAAAGAGATGCAATAATATTTAGTCATTTACTCTGACAATTGCTATAGCTGAAATACGTATGGTAAAATTGAATTCACTATATTGGAATGGAGGTTTTCCTTTTGACAGCATCAATGAGACTTAGAATCCAAGTTTTGAACCGTTAATTGAATACGTTCAAAAGCTCTGCTTAAGTGCAGTGTCTATGGGATTGGTCTGTCTATTTTAGGAAACCTTGATTTTATGATTTAAAAAGAGGGGGACGAGTCTGCCCTCTTTTTTTGCTGTCTTTAAAACATAAAAGAATAATAATTATTACCAGAAAATATGACCTTGCCATTTTCCTACTAAAACTAATTATATAAAAAGGTCGTGAATAAAATGAATTCTACATTTGAAAACTGGAAAAGGAATATTATTATCTTTTTAGGTAGCCAAACATTATCACTTTTTGGATCCTCTTTAGTTCAATATGCGATTATGTGGCATATTACGCTAACTACGCAATCAGGAATGATGATGACGTTGTTTATCCTTTGTGGGTTTATCCCCACTTTTATATTATCTCCAGTAGCTGGAGTATGGGCTGATCGTTATAATCGTAAGCTGCTTATCATTTTATCGGATGGTTTGATTGCGACAGCAACACTTATACTTGCTATTGTATTTTTAATGGGGTATGACGCAATTTGGTTACTGTTTGTTATGGCTGCAATTCGAGCAGTAGGTACAGGTATTCAAACTCCAGCAGTTGGAGCTATTTTGCCTCAAATTGTTCCGGAAGACAAACTGACGAAAGTGAATGGAACGAATGGAAGTATTCAAGCAATTATTATGTTCGTATCTCCAATGGTCAGTGCGGCGTTATTAACGATGACTTCACTTGAAGTTATTTTCTTTATCGATGTGGTTACTGCGGCTTTGGCGATTATCACGTTACTGACATTATTGAAAATTGCAGTGCATGAAAAAGCTTCTGAAAAGCAAACAACGAGCTATTTCACTGATTTCAAAGAAGGATTAGTATATATTAAGCAACATGCTTTTCTAAAGCAGTTTTTTCTGTTTTTTGCCTTTTTCTTTGTGTTGATGGCACCTGCTGCCTTTTTAACTCCGCTTCAAGTGGTACGTAGCTTCGGTGATGATGTATGGCGCTTAACAGCAATCGAATTAGCTTTTTCGGTTGGAATGATGTTAGGGGGAGCTATTATTGCTACTTGGGGAGGCTTTAATAACAGAATCCATACAATGACATTTGCAAGTATTATAATGGGTGTTTGTACATTTGCACTTGGAATTACTCCTGTGTTTTGGATTTATTTAACCTTTATGGGTATATTCGGAGTGACAATGCCAATTTTCAATACACCAACGATGGTTTTAGTCCAAGAGAAAGTGGAAAGCAATTATCTTGGTAGGGTATTTGGTGTGTTTGGGATGATTTCGACTTCTATGATGCCCATTGGAATGCTCATTTTTGGTCCTATTTCGGATGCAGTAAAAATTGAATGGCTACTCGTAGGAACTGGGATATTAATTTTAATAGTAGGTGTCTTCTTAGGACGCAGTAAAGTGTTACTAGAGGCAGGAAAGCCGACAGTGAAGGAACTTTCTGAGTAGGTTTTTCCTTGTATTTAACCGCTTGATGCAGTAGCGTCAAGCGGTCTTTTTGTATGTACTTTCCCATTGTTACACACATTGAAAACAATGAAAAAAGGAGACTTTTCAGAAATATCTCCTTTGACATATGTAATTATTTAAAAATGTACCTTTTTAATTGTCAGTTAGTGTACTACTATTAACTCAGATTGTACAAATAATTACAAAACAAGGGGGAGTTATTCATGTATATACCAAAGTTTTATAAAGTTACAGATTTTGATGAAATAAAAGAATTTGTTCAAAAGAACTCATTTGGAACGATTGTTACAACCAAAAAGAGCAAACCAATTGCTACTCATCTACCTCTGGGATTGAGTGAAAAAGATGGGGACCTCTATATAACCGGGCATATGGCTTATGGAAATCCACAATGGAGAACATTCGAAACGAGTGAGGATGTGCTCGTGATGTTCCAGGGTCCGCATGCTTACATTTCGTCCTCTTGGTACGAGCATGAAAATGTTCCAACATGGAATTATCAAGCTGTGCATGTATATGGGACAGCTAGCATTATGAATGAAGAAGAGTTAAAACAAGAACTATCTTCGATGCTACTAAAATATGAGCAACATCGTGATAATCCAGTATTGTGGGAGAAACTTTCTCCGCAAGTTATAGAAAGAGAACTAAAAGGTATTGTTGGATTTAAGATTAAAATACACGAAGTTCAAGCTGCCTATAAATTAAGTCAGAATCGTAATGAGAAGGACTATCTTAATATCGTTAATAAACTCCAGGAGGAAGAAGATATAAATTCTCAACAAATGGCTAAAGTGATGGAAAAGAAGGAGTAACTTCCCTGGTATAGCTCACTAACAAGAGTCTGAATATTCGAATATACGCCATGTTTATATGGTAAAATGATTGAAGAAAAAGAAATAGCTAAATGAAACTGGAAAGTTAGTGAAAAAGGAGAGATGAAAATGGGATTTTTAGATGGCTTAATGGGGAATGCGTCAGAGGTAGAACTGGATAAAGTCGAAAAAGAGCTAAAGGATTTACTAGTTCCATCTGAAAAAGTAGAATATGCGTATAAGCTTATACGAGATCTTTTTGTGTTCACGGATAAACGACTATTGCTCATCGATAAGCAAGGAATGACTGGAAAGAAAGTGGAATATCACTCCATTCCATATAAAAGTGTCGTACATTTTTCAATTGAGACAGCGGGAACTTTAGACTTGGATGCTGAATTGAAAATTTGGTTATCGGGGAGTGCGGCACCGATTCAAAAGAAATTCAATAAATCATTGAATATTTATAAAGTGCAAAGTGTATTGGCTGCATATGTTTTGAAATAAGCACTGAGATGAAACAAGGCGAATAAGGATTGGCGTTCGTCCGTAAAAAGCGAACGCCAATGTACTAGATAGTTGCGGTTCGATAAATTTTCAATAAACACATTTACATCCTGCTTCTCATACTTATCAAGCATCTGCTGACTAATATTCGAGTCAGTAATAATGCCGTCTACACTTTTCAAGTCTCCGATTTTAAGCATGGCCACAGAGTCGAATTCTCGCATTCCGATAAATGGCCATTTTATTCGTATTCGCCATCCCCGTAATCGTTTAATACTTTATCTAAAGAAATCCCACTTACACTCATGAAAAAAGTATCGATATTAAACTTCTCAATATTAGAAAGGCAAGAACACTTGATGATCTTTCCTAAAAGTTTTCCCCAACTTATTCACAAATAATAATTTTTGACTAGTAATCCACTCAGTTGTCGAAAAAATCAAATAACTTATACACAACTTATCCCCAATCTAGGTATAACTTTAGCAGAATGTTTATCTCTGTCGCTTTAAGGGAAATTACTTGATAAACAAATGCTAAAAGGAGAGGGGATTTTTTATGGGTAAAACAGTTGCTGAAGTAATGCTGGATCAATTGTCCCTTTTAGGGGTCAAGCGTATTTATGGTGTCGTTGGAGATACAATCATTGGGTTTTTGGATGCACTTGCCAAACAGGACAAAATTGAGTTTATTCCTGTCAAACATGAATCTGTCGCTGCATTCATGGCTTCTGCAGAGGCTAAGCTTACGGGAAGGCTTGCAGTATGCACGGCTACGATGGGACCGGGAGCAGCCAATTTGCTGAACGGACTTGGGGATGCCTACTCAGATAAAGCCCCCTTCCTAGCGATAACCGGCCAAGCACCACGTAACAAAATTGGTACAGACTATCAACAATATGTGGATCAACAGGAACTTTTTAAACCATTCGCGACCTACTCAGCAAATCTTGCCAGTGAGGATGCTATAGTGGAACTACTTCAGAAAGCTGCTCATACATCCCTTCAGCAACAGGCTGTCACTCATCTTTCAATACCAAAAGATTTGTTTCAGGTAAAGACAGCAGTAAAAGCTCGTGCACTGCCGACAGTAATAGAAGGAACAGCCTCTTTTCAAACGGAAGATCTAAAAGAAGTCGTGGAAGTAATGAAAACAGCAAAAAAGCCAATTATTCTTGCCGGAGCGGGGGCGAAAAAGGCTGCTTCTGCTGTTGAAGAACTTGCTGAAACTTGGGGAGCGGGTATCCTTACTAGTTTGGGTGGTAAAGGACTGTTTGAAGAATCTACGCCATGCCTTCTTCAAGGAATTGGAGAAGGGGGAAATCCTCATGCAGCAGAAGTTTTTAAAGAAGCTGATGTTGTCCTACTTGTAGGTGTGACTTGGTGGCCTGAGGGGTACGTGCCTAACAATGCTCGTATTGTTCAGATTGACACTCACTTCGCAACTGCCCATAAAGGAATTCCGACGGAGCTTGGGGTCAATGGAAAAGCAGAGCAAGTGGTCCCGCTTCTGTTGCAAGGCTTAGAAGGTTATCAAAAGAATTCTGCATGGAAGACACGAATAGAGGACGCAAAAGTAAAATGGGCTACTCAAAATGAGGAGGAGGGTCAGATAACCGGCTCTCCAATTCATCCTTCCCGTATTGTTCGAGCAATTGAACGAACAGTTGCAGAAGATGCGATACTCGCATTGGACACAGGGGATATAACAGTATGGATGAACCGCAATTTTCGTCAAAGTCGGCAGTCTGTCCTATTCTCAGGTTATTGGCGTTCGATGGGGTTCGGTCTTCCAGCGGCTATCGCGGCTAAGCTTGTGCAGCCAGAAAAACAAGTCATCTCCATAGTTGGAGATGGAGGTCTTCAGATGACGCTTGCAGACCTTTTAACTGCAACCCGCTATAATCTAGACATTACCGTTCTAGTCTTTAATAACGGGTCGTTGCAGATGGAAAGTGACAAAATCCAGGTAGCTGGAGATAGAGAACTGGGAACACAATTGACTAACCCAGATTTTGTTAAGGTAGCTGAAGCGTGCGGATGGACAGGATTTCGTGCTGATACGGATAGTGAATTGGAGTCAATTCTCGAAGATGCTATCCGAACAACTGGTCCGGTATTGGTAGATATTTATACAGCTCAGGCATTTTTTCCAGAAACAGAGTGATAATATACTTATAAAAAAGGCAGAATGCTAAATGCATTCTGCCTTTTACTATTTCATAAATCAAAGTAATTGCGGAGTAAATAAGAGATCCATTTGCAATGTGGATGATTGCGGATATTTTCGATTAACCCTTTCACAATTGCGGGACTTAGAGTCGGTTCGAGAAGTTGTTGCTCTAGTAGGATTAATGATTCTTTTTCAATCGACTCTTCCATCTCGTTCTTTTTTTGTGTAATCATTTCTAGAAGCTGTTCTTTTGTTATCACCTCTAAATTTGGCTGTTCTATAGCATGAATAATATCTTCTGAAATAAATGCAATAGTTGCATGCTTCGCAAGTAAGTTTGTTTTTTCGACTAGTGATTCAGACAGTAGCTTCAAATCGAGTGAATTATTATAAAATAGTATTAGCTTGGAATAATTATTCATTAATCCTTTAATACAATAAACCAAATCATATTTTGTGTGGATGATCTCATCTCCATATAATCGTTCAACCATGGTTAGAGTAACTTTGTCCAATAATCTATCGTATATATGCAATTTTTCAATCAGTTCTTTATTATTAAATGTCTGAGCTTGTTCATTCATAAGAATTTTGGCAAAATCTGAATGTTGAACAAAAGATTGAAATGTCGTGTGATAATACTTGAATAAAAGTCCTTCATTGTTCACGTTTCTGACTTGGTAGTCAATATCAGAAATAAATTGTGTCATAAAGTAGTCTATTAACGATAAAATCAATTCATCCTTTGACTTGAAAGATAAGTAAAATGCCCCTTTAGAGATGCCGCAGTGGTCTGTTATTTGTTGAACAGACGTGGCTTCAAATCCTTGTTTCGCAAAAAGCTCCAATGCCTTTTCCATTATTAATTGTTTTTTTATCATTTTATATGTATCGCTCCTAGGTAATATCGTTGACAATTGACCGATTAGTCATTAGTATAATTAACGGAGCTAGATAAGTCAATTTAGGGTAGGTGTAAAAGTGAAAGGTTTAGTTAACTTTGTATTAAAAAATAAGTTAGCAGTATGGTTACTTACAATTATTATTACAGTATCCGGTATTTATTCGGGTACACAAATGAAGACGGAGACGATTCCAGATATTTCAATTCCATTCTTAATGGTAATGGATGTTTATCCTGGGGCAACTCCTGAACAAGTCATGGAAGATATATCGATGCCGCTAGAAAAAGCGGTGGAGAACTTAGAAAATGTGAAATCTGTTTATTCTAATTCATACTCGAATATGGCAAATATTCAAGTAGAGTACGAATATGGGATAGATATGGATGAAGCGAAGCGTGCTTTGCAATCTGCGTTAGATGCAGTGGATTTACCAGAAGGGGCACAAGCACCAACAATTACTGCAATTAGCATGAATATGATGCCGGTTGTTGCTCTAAGTATAAGTAGTTCTACGGAGGATATCGTTGACTTAACGTCGACTGTTGAGGATCTATTACTTCCAAAAATCGAAAAAATCGATGGGGTTGCATCTGCTACTATTACAGGTCAACATATTGAAGAAGTCCAGCTTACGTATGACGAAGAAAAAATGGCTGAACTTGGTTTAACAGAAGATGATGTAAAACAAATGATTCAAGCGAGCGATTTAGCTGTTTCATTAGGTTTGTATGAGTTTGAAGAAGGTGAACAAGCGGTCGCAGTGGATGGTAAGTTCATGACAGCGGATGAACTAAAAGAAATGCTGATTCCTGTTACTCCTTCAGAAGCTAACCCATCGCCATTCGTAAAGCTTAGTGATATTGCTACCGTTGAAGTAGTGGGTAAAGTACAGTCTGTTTCCCGTACAAATGGAGAAAATGCAATTGCTATTCAAATTGTCAAAGGACAACAAGCAAACACAGTAGATGTTGTAAATGATGTGAAGGATTTAATCGCCGAAGAAGAGAAAGCAATCGATGGACTGATCGTCGAGGTATCCCTTGACCAAGGTGCGCCAATTGAAGCCTCGATTAGCACGATGATTGAAAAAGCGTTATTTGGTGGTTTAATCGCGGTATTGATCATCCTTTTATTCCTACGTGATTTTAAATCTACTATCATTTCTATTATTTCAATCCCAGTTTCGATTTTCATGGCTTTACTGCTATTAAACTGGTTGGATATTACGTTAAATATGATGACGTTAGGTGCGATTACGGTTGCCATTGGGCGTGTAATTGATGATTCCATTGTCGTAGTGGAAAATATTTATCGACGTCTACATTTGAAGTCAGAGAAGTTAACAGGTCGAGCGCTTGTACGTGAAGCAACTATTGAAATGTTCAAACCAATTATGTCTTCTACATTAGTAACGGTTGCCGTGTTTGCACCACTTATTTTCGTAGGTGGTATGGTTGGTGAATTGTTCATGCCGTTCGCATTAACGATGTCGTTTGCGCTTGCTGCATCATTAATTGTTGCGATTACAATCGTTCCGGCATTATCTCACTTCTTATTTAAGAAAAAGCTTTATAGTGAAAAAACAGAAAGTAGCCATAAAGAAGCGGGCAAATTAGCAAATGTTTACAAAGGTATTCTTAAATGGACTTTAAATCATAAGATCACTACTTCGATCATTTCTATTGTTTTATTGGTAGGTAGTGTGGCATTAACGCCGCTAATCGGTTTTAGCTTCATGGGTAGTGAAGAAGAAAAAGTGATGTACTTAACATATACGCCAGAAGCGGGCGAGCTGAAAGAAGATACATTAGCAAATGTTGGAGTAGTGGAAGAAGAATTATTGAAACGCGACGATATAGATATCGTCCAATTATCTGTAACAGAAGGCGCTGATCAGATGTCAGCTATGATGGGTGGAGGAGCAGGTGGTGCTTTAATGTACCTAATCTTTGACCCAGAGATGGAAGATTTCCCAGGAGCACGTTCGGAAGTTGAGGAGTATGTGTTTAACATTGGTCAAACAGGTGAATGGAAGAGCCAAAGCTTCACTTCTATGTCGATGTCTACAAACGAAGTTAGCTATACATTCTACAGTGAAGATTTAGATAGGTTGAATGAAGCAGTCAAAATGGTAGAAGGCGTTATGAATGAAAATGACGGCTTAGAAGACGTTTCTTCTAGTGCAGAAGATGCATACGTAGAGTATACGTTCAAAGTGGCACAAGATGAACTTCTGCAATATGGCTTAACAACGGGTCAAATTGTCATGATGTTAAATCCGAATAAAACACAAGATGTTTTAACGACGGTTGAAAAAGACGGAGACACATTACAAGTTATCGTTCAGCAAGAAAAAGCTGCTCAACCTAAATCGGTCGACGATATTTTAGCAACGGAAGTACCGACTGCGCTTGGTACGACGATGAAACTTTCTGAACTTGTAACAGTAGAAGAAGGTACGACACTAAATACACTTGCTCGTAGTAAAGGAGAATATTACGCAACTGTTTCGGGAACAATTCTTGGTGCGGATATTTCAAAAGCTACATCAGAAGTAGATAAGGCAATTGATAAATTAGATTTAACTAAAGGGGTTACAGTTGGGGTTGCCGGTGCAGCTGCTGATATGGAAGAGACATTTACACAGCTTATTGTTGCAATGCTTGCAGCAATTGCAATCGTGTACTTTATCCTTGTTGTCACATTCCGTGAAGGTGTCGCACCATTTGCGATATTATTCTCATTACCATTTGCAGTAATTGGTTCATTTGTTGGTTTATTAATCGCAGGTGAAACAATCTCTGTATCTGTTATGATGGGTCTATTAATGTTAATTGGTATCGTAGTAACAAATGCAATCGTACTTGTAGACCGTATTGTTCATATGGAACGTGATGGTATGACAATGCGTGAAGCAATTTTGGAAGCGGGTGTCACTCGTCTACGTCCAATCTTAATGACGGCGATTGCGACAATTGGTGCATTAATCCCGTTAGCAATTGGATCTGGTGGCGGAGGCGGTCTAATCTCGAAAGGATTAGGTATTACTGTAATAGGTGGGTTGGTAAGTTCCACTTTATTAACGCTAATCATCGTACCAATTGTGTATGAGATATTATCAAAACTATTTAAGAAAAATCGTAAAGAAGTAGAAGAGAATTAATAGAAAATCCCTCCAAGGTGATTCTTCATCTTGGAGGGATTTTTTGCTTAAGAATTAATAAAATAAGACATATCGGTGACTTACCATTGCTAAAAAAGGTAAGTTATTTATAAGGGCGAAGCCAAAAGTGGCAGCTATCTTATGAAAAAAATTACTTATTAAACAGTGAATATGAGCTTTTCTATGTTATTAATTACCAAATAATAATGTTTATTTTCATAATATTAATGGATTGCTTCCGTACATTGGTTGCTTTCCTTATAAGATCAATTGCTTTCAATGACCGATTGGTCTCTCTTAGCCATTTACCGGATCATTTTACGAGATTTTTACTAATATTAAATTTTCCTCTTCGATTCTAATTAAACTTTTGGTTTATCAAGCGAGAAACTAATCAGTCAGCAAGCTCCTTTGATTTTCGCGGAAGGGCGGCGACTCCAGCGGGATGAGTGAGACAGATGAGACATCACAACGTACGCGAAGCGGCGGTGATGGCTTATCGCTCACCCCGCGGAAAGCGTCCGCCCTGCAGCGGAAATCCTAGCGGACACTTCTTACAACGCATTATCCCTAAGAGGTGTAGTAATCATTAGTTTTTATTATTGTCTTATACACAGGGTATGTACTAATTCTTTGCTGTGTATTTTTTAATTGCAGGTAAAATTTCTGTCCCAATCAATTCAATGTTTTTCATTAATTTTTCAAATGGGACACCACCAAAATCCATTTGTGCGATGTAACGTTGATGACCAAATAACTCATGCTGATAGAGGATTTTTTCGATTATTTGTTGCGGACTACCGATATTCATAACGTCACGCGTATCCGTTCCTTGAGCGAAGTGCTGCTTCGGATATCCTCGTCCATTAATTAGTTCCATCCCAGTGTTCACATGGGGATATGCCTCACTCAGCGCCTGTTGTGTTGTTTCTGCCGCGTAAAAGAAACCTGCTGTTGCTACTGGAAGAGTTGCTGGATCGAAACCATTACGCTCGGCAGCTTCTCGGTATGCATCAATAGATACTTTAAAGCTAGTAGCAGGTCCTCCTAAAGTAGCGAGCATCATCGGCACACCCGCATGTCCAGCCTTAATCGCACTTGCAGGTGGTCCCCCTACTGCACGCCAAATTGGCAGTGAGCCATTTAGAGGACGTGGAATAACCTTGGCATTTTTTAATGGAGCGCGGAATTGACCGCTCCAATTAATCACTTCTTCTTCATTAATCTTCAATAAAAGTTCGAACTTCTCTTCAAACAATTCTTCATAATCTCGAACATTGTAGCCTAATAATTCAAAAAGCCCGACGCGTGAAGCGCGACCGGCAATGATTTCTGCTCTTCCTTTAGAAATCAAGTCAATCGTCGCAAAGTCTTCATATACACGTACAGGATCGGATGTGCTGATAATTGTAGATGAACTGGCGATTTTCAGTTTGCTAGTTGCTTGTGCAATGGCTGATAACACAACAGAATGTGCTTGTGTAGTGAAATACTCTTGATGACTTTCCCCGACGCTAAAAAAATCAATGCCTGCTTGCTCTGCTAGTTTTGCTAATTCAATGATTTCGTGAATACGCTGACCAGCAGAAACACGTTCTCCTGTGTGAGGATTTGGTATATGATCACCTAGTGTATAAAGTCCAAATTCTAAGCCTTGCTTTTGATCGATACGATATTTTTCCATATATTATTGCCCCCCAAAAATACTTGTATATGTACACTTAGTATAAACTTCAAACTTACTTAATATAAGTACGCACTCAAAAGTGGTATAGTATACAAAAAGATACTAAGGAGGTAAGGATTATGGATATGCAGCCAGAATTATGTCGCGTGGAAGATGCTTTAGGTATATTAGTTGGAAAATGGAAACCAGTTATATTACTAACTTTACTGCAAGGAGGTACGCTAAGATTCAGTGAGCTGAAACGAAGAGTGCCCGGAATCACGCAGAAAATGTTAACTAATCAGCTACGAGAATTAGAGGAAGAAGATATTATCGCTCGGAAAGTATACCCTCAAGTGCCACCTAAAGTAGAGTATTCGATTACTGAATATGGAAAGAGTTTAGAGCCCATTTTAGTGGCAATGCATGAATGGGGAACAGCACATACTCTGCATAAAATACAAAAAAGAAAACAGAGCAGCGTGTAAAATAACGAAGAATCCACTGTCAGTTTGGATTCTTTTTTTGTCTAAAATTATTCCTCGGGAAATAAATTTATCGAAAAATGTAAGAAAATTAAGATTTCTGTATGTATAATAAAGTTAATGTAATAATAGAGAAAGAGAGTGTGCGGAATTATGAAACGTGTCCATTATAGTTGGGTTATTTTAGTTGTAACGTTCTTTGCTATTATTGTAGCCGGCATCGTACGATCATCATCTGGTGTATTTATTGAGCCGTTTGAGGCAGAGTTTGGATGGGGTCGCCCTGTTATATCGTTTGCATTTGCGGTTTGTTTATTTTTGTACGGGTTTTCAGGTCCCTTTATGGCAGCATTTGTAGAAGTTTTTGGATTGAAGCGGATGATGATCTATTCCATGATGACACTAGCTATTGGGTTGGCGTTAACTTTTGTTATGCAGACTGAGTGGCAGCTAATTATTATTTGGGGAGTTATGATTGGTGTAGGTTCTGGCTTATTTCTAACTGTTCTAAGTACACAAGTGGCGAATCGATGGTTTGTAAAACAACGAGGTCTAGCGGTTGGGATTTTGACTGCGAGCACTGCAACGGGGCAATTAATATTATTACCGGTTTTAGCAGCATTGATTGAGAAGTATTCTTGGCGCTACGCTACAGGTTTAATATTCGTTTTAAGTGTTATTATGCTTATTGTCATTTGGTTATTTATGAAGAATACACCGAAGGAAAAGGGAATTTTAGCATTTGGACAAGTAGATGAATCAGAAGTACCGGTAGTCGAGAAGGCTAGTCGTAATCCATTTAAAATAGCTTTACAAAGTTTAGGTGAAGGATTGAGAGTGAAGGAATTTTGGTTACTCGCAGGTAGTTTTTTTATTTGTGGATTATCTACAACTGGTTTAATAGGGACACATTTCATCTCTTATTGTATAAGTTTTGGAATTCCTTTAATAACTGCATCTTCATTACTTGCCTTTATGGGAATTTTTGATTTGATAGGAACGACATTATCAGGTTGGCTATCGGATCGTTTTGATAATCGTTGGTTACTATTTTGGTATTATTTGCTGCGAGGGGTATCGTTGTTGTTTTTACCATTTGCACTTGCACAAGGGTCAATCACATGGCTTGTTATTTTTTCTGTATTCTACGGTCTTGATTGGATTGCAACGGTGCCACCAACAATTGGTTTAACACGCAGAAGATTCGGTATTGAAAAGAGTGCGATGATGTATGGCTGGATAGTGGCGGCGCATCAGGTCGGTGCAGGTGTTGCAGCATTTGGTGGCGGGGTATTATACAATGTGTTTGGCACTTATAATTGGGCATTCCTTTTAGCGGGTGGATTCTGCGCATTAGCAAGTTTATTCATTATTTTTATGAAGAAGCATAACCCGAGAGAGGAGCTTGCGTAAAATGCATTCAACACCTCTACCGTAGATTATAGAGGTGTTGGAATGATTAAGTATTTGCCTGTTCTTTTCGATGTATGCGATAACCAACTGCTATACAGGATCCGAGAAAAATGATAAAGAAAATGGTGATGACCAATAAGGCGGTCCCAAGTCCTGCTTGTAATTTGCCATTATAATAAAGCAGTGCCCTCATACCATCCACCATATATCGAGTAGGTAAAACTGTACTGAAGAAACGGTGGATAAACGGTAAAGATGTAATCGGGACGGCTCCTCCGCTAGAAAAGACCCCCATAATATTAAGAGGGAACATTACTAGCATGCCCCATTTTCCAAATAACAGTCCAACAATTTTAAATTGGAAATGTAACGTCATACAGCAGAGAAATGTAAACAAGAAAATCCACCAAATGCTTGTCGAGTGCGAGCTTCTAAAAAATCCGAAAATAGCTAATTGCAAAATGAAAGCAACAATTGCAGCTAAAATAACTCCTAATAGCAGTTCAGTTACAAGTATTTTCGTGTCAGTTAGTAGATAATCTTTGTCTCTAAGCTTTCCGGTAATATTTTTAATATAACCATTAATCATATTCACTCCCATAAGTCCTGAAATGGATGTGATCAGGACAAGCATAAAAGGCGTCATTCCCTTATTGGAGTTCTCTGGAAGATCTAGCACATTTGTCGTTGTATATTGAATAGGCGCGTCCATTAGGAAGGCGATATTCGGCGATAGCAGTATATTGTTTTTTAGTAAATCTTCTTTAAGATGCTTACTAATATCGGTTGAAGCAACAGTAGCAACAGATTCCAACACATTAGTCGCTATCGCTGTTGTCGACAGACCGCCTCCCTCATTTATTAATATTTCTAGCATAATTGGCTTTCCTTCTGTTTTTCCCGTCATTAGGGCATTATGTAATTCCGTAATACCATCGGAATAATTAGCTGGAATTATCAAGGCACCATATGCTTGATTGTCTTTTAATTCTTTGACTGCGGCCTCCTTATTCGGTACAATTCTCCAGTTAAACGTATGTCCATTTTGTGCTTGAATGAGATGATTTCCAATTTCTTTAGCTGTAACTAAAGAGGATGTACCTGTGTCTTCATCCACAATAATTAGTGGGAAATTAGTTAGTCTTTGCGAGGGACCGCCAAATACGGGTAAATAAATACTGATCATGCATAACATAAGGAATGCAATCATCCAGATCGGCGTCCAAGTAGCTTTTGTTTTTAATAGCCTCTTCATTGCTACATTCCTCCTTACGATGAAGTAAACTCATACCAAGTATTCCCTTATGCATAGTTGTTAAATGTTAGTATGCATTGAAAAGTGAATTTTATTTATTTGTAAATGGGATAGACAATTTTATTATAAATATTATATACTATTAATTAGTTTCACTAACTAATTAAAAAGAAGGTGATTTTATGGAATCGTATAAGCAACTATTTAATGAATATATAAATATGTATCGACCATATGTAAATCAATTGAATGTACTGCTGACAGCATTCAATCTGACTACTGCCCAATGGTCCATTATTTATTTCATTTTTAGAGAAGGAGCAAAGACGATTGGTGAGATTTCCCTTTATCAAAATGTAGAAAAACCAACTACGACGAAATTGGTTCAAAGATTAATTGAACTTGGTTATGTTGAAATTCATGCTGGAAATGATAAAAGGGTGAAAATTGTTCAATTATCGGAACAGGGGCTAATCGTATATGGTCAAGTGCGGGAAAAAATTGACCATTTCCAAAATGGCTTATTAGAAGATATATCCGAAGAGGAACGACTAATCGTAGCTCGAGTATTAAAAGAAATCTCCGGAAAACTATAGTTAAATAAAGGATGAGATAGATGCAAAAAGAAAAATTATGGTCAAAAGATTTTATTTCCATATCATTAGTTAACTTAGTCATAATGTTGTCGATGTATTTGCTGTTAGTGACAATGGCAACGTATTCGATTGAAACATATAACGCTTCGACAAGTACTGCAGGATTAGTTGCCAGTATTTTTATTATCGGTTCGTTAATAGGACGTTTATTTGGTGGAAAACAGATTGAAAAAATCGGAAGCAAAAAAATGCTTGTGACCGGAATCATTATATTTACTGTTGTGACGTTATTGTATTTTATCCCGACTAATATTTATGCATTAATCGGCATTCGATTATTACATGGTATTGGTGTAGGCTTGGCTACTACTGCATCAGGAACGATTGTTTCACAAGTAATTCCGTCTAGTAGAAAAGGGGAAGGAATTAGCTACTTCAGTTTAAGTGTGGTGTTATCAACTGCTATTGGGCCATTGATTGGTATTGCTTTGATTGGCTATGCTGGTTTTTCGAGCATTTTTGTGTTTTCTTTAATAATGGGGATTCTTAGTTTAATCATTGCAATTCCTGTTAAAGCTCCACAAATTAAGCATGTAGCAACTTCTGAAAGTAAAGGATTTAAGCTCTCCAACTATTTCGAATCGACAGCGGTGCCAGTGTCAATTGCTATGTTCGTAATGGCTTTTGCTTACTCAGGTATTCTGTCTTTTATCACTTCATATGCTGCAGAAATTAATTTAGTTAAGGCAGGTAGCTTTTACTTCTTCGTTTATGCAATCATCATTCTAATTTCTCGACCATTTACCGGTAAATTGTTAGATCGTAGAGGTGGAAATAGTGTTGCTTATCCTGGGTTAGTATTATTCGCAATTGGGATGTTACTACTGAGCCAAACACAAACTACTTTCATTTTCTTATTGGCTGCTGGGCTTATTGGACTGGGCTATGGTAATTTTCAATCTACTACACAGACACTAGCTATAAAAGTTACACCACCTCACCGGATGGGCTTGGCGAATTCAACGTATTTTATTTTCCTAGATCTTGGGTTAGGATTAGGACCTTTCATATTAGGATATTTAGTTCCTGTATTTGGCTTTAGAGGATTGTATTTATCGTTGGTAGTATTAATTGTGATTGGAATTTTTATTTATTATATGTTGCATGGTAGAAAAGACAAGGAAATCCATTCATATTCATCTTAAGGTTTACAAAAAGTCCTGTGTAAAAAATACATAGGACTTTTTGTGTGGGAAAAATGGGGAGTTATTCAATTCGTTCATTGTGGTCGATGAATAGTTCTTAAAGTTCCTTCGAATTCGTAGGTACCCTCACGTTGTTCATCTGCCGTTCCTGCTCTTGTTCTGCGATGATGTCGTTATCCTCCGCATTATCACGTGTGACTTTTTGTGTAAGTATTGCCCCAACCGCAACTAAAATCATTACGGCTATATAATATCCCTTTTCATTAAGTTCTAGATTATCTGCATTATAAAGACCAATGCTAAACATGAAAACACCTGCAAATAATGTGAAGTAAGCTAATACAGTAAATGCCACTGTATTACGTCTTCTGTATTTCTTCTGATTCGTTTTAATCTCTCCTCTATCGTTTATTCCTATTGTATGAATACAATGAAACGACAATTCACTAATTGTAGTAAGCAACTGATAATAGTCGATAAGCATGCATACAATTTAGAGGAAAAGATAGGGTAAGTTATAAGGAAGAGGGTCGTTGATACTGATTGAAAAAGCACTTCTTTTAATCATTATATTAAGAATTTTTTCGGGAAGTATTGAAATTGCAGCAGCGATGTTAATGCTAAAATTCAATGATTTGGAAAAAGCTTTTTATATTAATACTTTACTAGCTTTAGTAGGTCCAAGCATATTGATCATTACGACAGGAATTGCTTTATTTGGGCTAGCTGAAAAGATTTCATTGACGAGAATGATTTGCTTGTTTAGTGGAATCATCCTGATACTTATTAGTTTAAGGTCGGAATAAGGATTGGTGCAGCTGAAATTGCTACACAATCCTTGTTGTTAACTTTTCTAAATATGCACCGGCAACTTCCATTCTAGCTCCGTACCAAAACATTTCACCTTCTACTAATATGATTTTGGTGTTTGGTAAAAAAGCTTGAAATTCTGCTATATGTTTTTCTTGGTAAGGAAATGGTTCAGAAGCGAGTAGAAGGACATCAAGGTTTGCAGCCGCGAGATCTTCCGGCGTCACGGCGGGGTATCTTGAATCTTCTTTTGCAAATGGATTATGCAAACCAAGTGTGTGTAGAACATCATTAATATAAGTAGATCCTCCAACGACCATATATGGTTTTCGCCAAATTACATATGCAGCGTTTCTCACATGTTCACGTGAAGAAGGGAATACAGCTTTACAAGAGTCAACGAGAAGATCTGCCTCGGAATCCTTATTTGTTAAAGTCCCTAGCGTATTAATAAATCGATATGAATCTTGGATTGTCTGAACTTCTAAGACAAATACAGGTGCAATTTTTTCAAGAGCTTTTACTATTTCTGCGGTATTTTCCTCTTTTTCAGCTAGGATGAGATCTGGCTGTAATGCTCGAATCTTATCCTCTTTCACTTCTTTAGTACCACCAACGGTTTCCACGCTTTCGACAATATCCTCGGGGAAAATGCAATATTTTGTCCGTCCTACGATTTCATCTTGAAGACCGAGTGCGAAGAGTGTTTCGGTTATTGCGGGACAAATAGAGATAATACGTTTTGGTGTTGATGGAATATTCACTTGTCTTCCGGTGTGATCGATAATAATCTGTGACATAGAATTCCTCCTTATTTACCCTATATGAGGGAAAATTCAGTTTACTAATTTCAATTGTATAGTGAAACATCATTAAACTCTATACATTTAGAGGCTAAAAGGGAAATAACTTATGCTTTAAATTGACCTAAAGAGAATACTAATTTATAATACCTAGTAAATAGGTTTGTATAGTGTAATTTGAGGGGAGGGAGCAGGATAATATGACTGAATCAATTTCTATTCTTTGTAACAAGTTATATCTTTCAGGAGTACTTCATCTTCCTGAAGAAATTCAATACAAAAAAGTTCCAATTATTGTGCTATTACATGGTTTTGTGGGGAGCAAGGTAGGGGAACATCGTTTATTTGTAAAAGCTGCACGAAATTTTTCAGCAAAAGGATATGCAGTTGTTCGTTTTGATTTTAGTGGTTGTGGAGAAAGTGACGGTGATTATGCGGATGTCACGGTGACTAAACAGTTAAAAGAGGTACAAGCCATACTTGATTATGTTTCAAAATTAAAAGAAGTGGATGCAAGTAACATAATTTTGATTGGTCATAGCTTAGGAGGTGCAGTTGCTTCTTTAACGGCTGCTGTCGATAAGCGAATACGTAAACTAATCTTGTGGTCGCCGGTTGCAAAACCATATGAAGATATTGCGATGATTGTGGGAGATGTAGCTTTACAAACTGCGAAAGAGTTAGGCACTTTTGATTATCATGGTTTTTATGTAAGTCAGCAGTTTTTGGAGGACTTAAAAAATCATCATCCACTAAAAGCAATTCGTTCATACGAAGGGCAGCTACTAGTCATTCATGCAGCAGAGGATGAAGATGTACCAAAAGAGAACGCAGGTTACTATTCGGCATCTTTCAAGCCAGGAGTTCCAGTAGATATCCATTATATTAAAGAGGCTAATCATACATTTGCTAGCTATTCTTTTGAAGAGGAATTGTTTGAGGAAACACTTTTATGGCTTAAAAATAGCGAATTGTATTCTAGTAAAATAGCATTGTAAATAGTTTTCTAGTTGAAGCATGTGCATGCATAATGCAATGCCGGATAAAGTAGAACAAATTATTGTAGAAGGTCTTGAAAAAGTAAATGTAGAAACTGTTAACGCATAAAAAGCATCGAGAATAAATATGGAAAAAAATCCCACATTCTAACCGAAAGGTTGAATGTGGGATTTTTATATTCGTTAAAACTTTGGAAAAACATACGAGATTAAAAACCAGAGTATGCCGAAAAAGATAATTAGATAGGCGGCATATTTAATAAAGGTTGCGCCTACCAAACCCGAATCTGCTTTTTCTTCCCGACGCACTTCAACGCGTTTCTCTTCGTCCATTATTAATCACTCCTAGTCATTTACACTTATAATCTATTTACCCTGGAACTTTGAAAGTAAACTAAGAGGGCTGTTTATATAATTGAATGAGAGTGAGCGATAAAAAGCCAGAGATTCGTTACAAAATCTCTGGCTTTTCTATGTATACATACGTGATTATTGGATTTCCATACGTAAATCACCTGTTTTAGCTAATCCTCTAGCTTTTAGCAAATGATAAACAGTAAGAGATATGAGCGCTGGTAAAATTACACCTAATACAATATACATCAATAGAACAATTACACCTTGGTTCGCAAGAATATTTAAAGGTGCGATAAAAGAATTAAGACCAAGTCCCGCTAGTGTGTAGGGTACTTCAAAGTGGAACATTAATATCGCGATTGGCGCACAAATGACGGAAGATAAAAATGGCCCTATAACTAGAAGTGGGTTTTTTACGATATTTGGCACTTGTACTTTTGGTGTTAAAAATGACTGTGCAATATTTGCACCTAAGTCATTTTGTTTTATAGACATCGCCGTAAATCCAGCAAATTGTGCTGTACACCCGATAAGGGCAGCTGCACTCGAGACTGGATCAAGCTGTAAAGCAATTGCAATCGCTACGGACGACGCGGGAGACATAAGGAAAATACTCCAAACAAGTGCGATAACAATAGATCCCATAAGAGGAGAACCAGAAACAGAGTTTGCAATAAAACTACTTAACTGTTCCAAAAGCGGAGTAGTTACTGCTGCTAATCCAACGCCTGCGACCCCACCGACAAATATAGCGGCAAATGGAATAGCGAGCATATCTAACTTTGTCTTGCCGGCAATACGTTTTCCAACCCAAACTGCAATGATAGTAGCTAAAACCGCACTTATCGGTTGTCCTGTAGTAAGAATCCATGCGCCTTCTGCATTCATGTGAAGCGCATTTGCACCTATCGTACTAGATGCCATGGCACTGAAAATAACTAATGTATTTCCACCAAGCTGATAAGCAATACCAGCACCAATTGCAGGTGCTAGCATTAGTTGGGCAGCCTTACCGATTGTTGTAAAACCTTCCCATCCAGTAAAAGTACCGAACGTTTCTATGAGAAGACCAATACCTAAAGTTACAAGTACTGCATTTGCAAGCCCTTGTGAGCCCTTATACATTCGATCTATTATATATTGTTTTGTTTTCTGATTCATTTCTAAATACCTCCAAGTATACTATATTAAATATATCGCTAATTTTTGGAAAATAAAAAACCCTCCGTTAGGATGAGCGCGTTACGAATACTGCTTGAGTCCTGTTTGTCTGAATAATACATGATGATTAATATTCTCGATTTATGTCCCTTTCTACCTGTAAATTGTAATATTAATATAATTTTTCAGACTAGTCAATAACTAATTTTTCAAGGAACTAGTCAAAAGCCGAAGATTTAATGAAATCTTCGGCTTTTCAATGAGTTTGCTAGATCCACTACATTAATTTTTCTTTTAATGCTTCACATAATTGCTCAACGGTGCTCACAATCATCCCATTTTGCTTAATCAAACCGACAACAAATAAATTTCGGTACATAAATTGGTTTTCGGTTCCATCTGCCACTAATGCTTCTATTTTTTTCGCATTGTCCCGACCTTGTTGGCGTGTATCTGTATAAAGCGCGAAAATAGGACGATTTAACATAGAAAACGCACCGATTTCTGCAGCCACACCAGCATCAATTTCAACACCATCAATAATAGCCACTAAAAAGTCGCTCTCTTTTAAAGCTTTTATATCCGCTCCTGCAATTGCTAAGCTGTCTGCATAAGCAGCTTTATCATTAATAGACATATTTTCTTGTGGTACATATAAATTCACTCCTGGAATTGTCGCCCGCACCTCTTTTGCAACTAATTCATTGATCAATCTATCCCCTAAACCAAATAACCCATTTGCTAAATAACCTTTATTCATCACAATACCTCCCATTTCATCTCTATCATTTTAGAGAAAAATAGAGATGAAAACAATGTTCACCCTCGATAATAAAATTCTAATTCGTATGAAAAGCGAGATTCTGTTCATACTATGCCGTATATCCTTAGTAAACGTTTGTGAATATTTATGGTAATTTTGCTATTCCGAATAAGGGCTAACGTATTGATTCTTAAAGCGGTGAAGCGTAGTATTTCTTCATACCAATTTAGATAAAACTCTTGTATAGGATCAGATATATGGGCTGATCGTTTCTACCTAGTAACCGTAAAAAACTAGACTACAGGAAGTGTGATTAAATTTAGTATGAGGAAAGGGGTACTGTACACTGCCCTCTCTCTGAATCCCTTATTTTTCATTCTTTCTCTTTTTTAGAAACGATGAAAAGTAAGGGATTTTTGTTGGTTTAAATCACATCTAGGAGTTGCTTCTATGTACTTTTTGCTAAATATTTTAGGCGTTTTTGTAGTACTTGGCGTCGTTTTTTTATGTTCACCGATTAAGAAAGCAGTAAAATGGAGACCAATCGTTTCGCTTATCATTCTTGAATTGCTCATTACATGGTTTATGTTAGGAACCACAATAGGTAGTTGGGTGATTAATAAAATTGCGGCTTTCTTTACATGGTTAATCGCATGTGCAAGTGAAGGAATCGCCTTTGTATTTCCATCTGTAATGGCAAATGAAACGGTTGACTTTTTCTTCAGTGCTTTGCTTCCGATTATTTTTATCGTTACTTTTTTCGATATTTTATCTTATTTTGGTATTTTAACATGGATTATTGATAAAGGTGGATGGCTTATTTCTAAAGTATCCCGCCTGCCTAAATTGGAGAGCTTCTTCTCCATTCAAATGATGTTCCTGGGCAATACGGAAGCATTAGCTGTCATCCGTGATCAGTTATCTGTCTTAAGGGACAACCGATTGCTTACCTTTGGAATAATGAGTATGAGTAGTATTAGTGGATCTATACTTGGTGCTTATTTATCCATGGTTCCAGCAGAATATGTATTCAGTGCCATTCCGTTAAACTGTTTAAATGCACTTATTTTAGTTAGTATTTTAAATCCAGTGCATGTGAAGAAGTCAGAGGACATTATTTATGTACCACCTAAATCGGAAAAAAAGGACTTTTTCTCAACTATTTCCAACAGTATGTTAGTCGGGATGAATATGGTTATTGTTATTTTGGCAATGGTTATTGGTTATGTAGCACTTACAGCTGGCCTTAATGGAATCCTAGGTGTTTTTGTAAATGGTCTTACGATTCAAAAAATCTTTTCAATACTCTTTAGTCCTTTTGCCTTTTTACTTGGCTTGCCGCCACAAGATGCCATGTATGTAGCGCAATTGATGGGCATTAAATTGGCTACAAACGAATTTGTAGCGATGATGGATCTAAAGAATCACTTAGATACGTTGCCACCACATACTATTGCTGTTGCAACGACTTTCTTAACATCATTTGCGAATTTTAGTACAATTGGTATGATTTACGGAACGTATAATTCCGTTTTATCAGAAGAGAAGTCAGCGATTATTGGTAAAAATGTCTGGAAGCTTATCGTAAGCGGTATGGCTGTCTCCTTATTAAGTGCAATGATTGTTGGTTTATTTGTTTGGTAATAATACGAAGTAAAGGCGACTCGAGAACATTCGAGTTGCCTTTTTTGTCGTTGAAGGAAATAAGCAAATAGTGGCGAATTTGTATACATAGAGTAGAAGAAGGGATGTTGTAACCGTATAAATATTGTGACTGGAAAAATAACATCAGTGCATCATTCACATGGGGGGATTTGAATGGATTTATCCGTAATAGAGCAAGCAGAAATTCAAACTTTACAATCAAGACTTACTGCAATACAAGCAATAGAAGGCAATCCGATGGGGGTTCATCAATTAGTAAAAGGAAAAACGAATGCTTTTGCTGTGAAAAATATTCCAGGGCCAGCATTTAATACAGTTAGGGGTTTAAACGAAAATGATATCCCATACCTAGATGCTTTAGTTGACTTTTATGAGAAGTTTTCTATTGATTTTCGTGTTGAAATCACTCCTACAAATAGTTCAGATTCATTATTCAGAGCGCTAACTAACAAAGGATTTTATCAGACTGGTTTTCATGCATCCTTTATTGGAAGAGGTGTGGAGAAAAGAAGTCAAATCAATCAACCTTATATAGAGGTCTGTTCTTTAAAAAGAGATGATTTTGATTTATTTGCTTCTATTTACGTGGAGGGTTTTGGTCTTCCTTCCTTCATTCGAAATGGTATAAAGCAAAATAATGAAGTTCTATTTGACGTGCCCGGATGGGATTTTTATGTAGCGTATGTGAAGGATATGCCAGCTGGAATTGCTGTGTTATTTGTACAAAATGAGATGGCTACATTAGCCGCGGCAGCAACATTGCCAGAATATCGCGGGATGGGTGTGCAATCGACATTAATCCAAAAACGAATTCAAGTAGCTATTAAAAGAGGAGCAAAACATATAACGAGCGAGGCAGCTTTTGGAAGTGCTAGCCATCGGAATATGGAGCGGGCGGGACTAAAACTAGCTTATACAAAAGCACTTTGGGAAAGACTTTAATTTTGGAAAGGAAATTATGATGGAAATTACAACTGTTTTAAGAAATATTTTAGGAGTAATTGCATTTCCATTAACGACTTGGAACATAACGATGAATCAACTAAATAAAGCAGCTCCCCCAGGCGAAATCGTACAAACAAAGTATTCTGAAGTACATACAATTTTGTCAGGTGTGGGAGAAGTTACGGTCATTTTAGAAGCAGGCTTAGGTTCAGTATCCATTGACTGGTGTTACGTGCAACCAGAAGTTTCAAAGTTTGTAAGAGTCCTTTCTTATGATAGAGGGAATTACGGCTGGAGCCGAACGAGAAGAAAAACCCTTACATCAATTGATAGTGTGGAGGAAATAAAAGAAGTATTGGTGAAGTTAAATTTACAGCCTCCATATATATTAGTAGGACATTCATTCGGAGGACTTTCCATGAGGTTATTTGCCAGTATGTATCCGGATGAAGTAGCAGGATTAGTACTAGTCGATTCAGTACATGAAAACCAATACCTCGTCGGTAATCAAAATAAAAAATTCAAAAGGCTTGTCACATTTGGTTATGTAACTTCCTTGATGGGGCTCCCGAGAATAGTCAAACAGAAAGTAGGAAGAAAAATTTTAGCGAAGGAATATGATAAACACTTAAAGTATATCGGATTTACATTAGGTGCTTATAAATCCATATACCGTGAATACATAGATAGTACTATTTCAGCAAACCAATTACTAGATGCGAAACCATTGCGTGGGGATTTACCGGTAATTGTCGTAAGCGCAGAACCCCCCTCTGAACAATGGAAAGAGCAACAATTACTTTTATCAACATTAACGAACAAGACAGAACATATACAAACCAAAGCAGGGCATTCAATCCACTTAGAAGATCCGAAAATCTTGATAGACTGCATTAAAAAGTTGGTAGTAGAAAGAGATGGATAGTAGCTATGCAAATTACAAACAAGATAATGGAAAGAATGAATCACTTAAAGGAACTTAATCGACCATACATTATTGGCATTGACGGATTAGGTGGAGCGGGTAAAACGACGATAACGGAAACCATTACAAAAGAGCTCACTTTTGCGGGCCAAAAGGTACTGGTCATCCATATCGATGATTTAATTGAAGAGCGAGAGAAGAGGTATAACACGGGTCATTCTGAATGGTATGAATACTTTTGGCTGCAATGGGATGTGCAAGGGATAAAAGAAAAACTTTTTGAAGCAGTACATGAAAAGTTAAATCATCTCCATTTAAAGTTTTACGATAAAGATAACGATCGATGCTACATGGAAAATATAAATATAGAGCAATGTAACGTCATATTGATAGAAGGGATTTTTCTTCAACGAAGAGAGTGGAAAGGCTTCTTTGATTATTTGATTTACTTGGATTGTCCAAAAAATGTTCGAAGCGAAAGAGTTTTACAAAGGGATACTTATATAGGGAATATAAATGAACGATTGAAAAAATATGAACGAAGGTATTGGACAGGGGAAGATTATTATCTTAAAGAAATAAATCCTATTCAAAGTGCGGATATTGTTTTAAATAGCGAAAGTTGTTGAATAGCCACTCAACAACCGATAGCTTCGTTTTATCTGACGAACAGATTATCAATAATCATATTAATATATTGGCATGGTCATTAGAATGTTGATCACTTTTCAATTGTTAGAGATGCGAAATGAGGACTTGTTTCACCAACCCATGTAACGTATCGACCACAGTCCTTCCAATAAAAATTATGAAACATCATACCTCATGTCAAGGTAAACGCCAGTACTTGAAGTAGGTATTGAGATAAATAGAAGATTTGGGAATAAAGACATATAATTAAACGGAAACAGAATATTCTAAAAATAACTCATTTTGTTATAGGAGAAAAGAAGTGCATACCATAAATTGGTATGCTATTTTTTATGTCTTTTCACACATAAAAAAGTGTATTTAGGAAACCCTAAAATATTTTAGATAAAGTTAGTTATAAATTCGTAGGTCGATGGATAGAATGTTTAGGGGCAACTAGAAAGGGGTGCTAGAAATGAAGAAGATTATTGGAACTATTGTACTATTCGCAGTGTTACTAAGCGCCAGCACCATTTATGCAAGTGGTCTCCCACAAAACACCCTTTCTAAATGGTATGGTCAGTCATTTGAAAAGGAGAGTGGAAGTAAAAGAGAGTTTGTGTCATCTGATATTGAGAACACCTTCGAAGAGGTAAATACCTTTCTATTGGAAACATTAGAGAGTTTTCAGTCTTCAATTGCAGGTATTATTGATAATCAGATAAAAGAATCCAAGGCTGGAATTGAAGGATATCAACAGGACACTAAAAGCCAGTTAGATCAATCAGTTGCCGAGCTGAAAAAAGTAAACCTTGAAGATTATGTGGACAATGAAAAAATTGAAAACAAAATCGATCAAGACATTGAAGAAGTATTAATAGAGGTATTTGGTAATTAAGGACTCATCCAATCAAATTTAAATTATAAGGGGATATTCAAAATGATTAAAACAGTTAAAGGTAAAGTGATCGCAGGAACAGTAGCAGTAACATTATTAGCAGGTTCGGGAGTAGCATTTGGAGCTGCTACAGATGTAGGAAGGAATTTGATAACTTGGTATGAGGGGCAATTTGGGAAGGCTGGCCAAGCAATCACTACAAACGTTGCAAGAGACGCTGCTAGTAAAGCTCAAGGTTGGGCAACTGAATACGAAGGGATAAAAACTGCTGCTACTAACAGCATTAATGGTACGAAAACTTCTGAATTCAGTGAAACATCGGGTGCTATTAATACGGAAAAGCAAAAATACATTAATGCCGTCAATTCTCAAAAAGATGTGATCTCTAAAGAAATGGAAAAGAAATTTAATGACATTTCAATAACTTTCCAAGCTCAAATTGAGCAAGCTGGGAAATTAGCTTTAAGTTCAGCTACTACAGACTTAACGACTCACACAGGAACAAAGGGTACTGAAGCACTTACGAGTTTAACTGCAGATTTAAATGGTGTAACTGACCAAGCTAAACTCGACTTACTAGCTGCTATTAAAGCTGCAAAAGATTCATTAAATCTAGAGTTACGAAAAGAAACTAGTGCAACTACAGCAGAAATTATTGATATGATTGATGCGAAAATTAATGAATTAAGACCTTTAATCAATGCTAAAAAAGAAGAGTTAGTTGTTATTCAACAAGGTCTGATTACAACTAAAGCACAAGAACTTGAAACTGCAGCTAAAGATGATTTACAAGAAATCGTTGACGGTATTTAATAATCTCTTTTAATACTAAATAAGGGCCTCCATTTTTAAGAGGTCCTTATTCTTCTGATTGGAGGAAAAGACATGCTAAGTAGAATAGAAAAATATAAAACAAAGCACCCTTTTAAAAAAGTATTAATTATAATTGGAGCTCTATTCTTAAGTGTTAGCGTTGGAAGTGGCGTTAAAACTGCATTAGCGGATGTAGATGTTCAACATCTAATGGCTAACTGGTTCTCTAAGAAACAAGATGAATCATTAAAAAATATAGATGAAGCAATTGGTGAGGAAAGAGACGTGTTAATGGGACAATTAAAAGACCAATTAAACGCGGAGATGCAATTAGCAGAGAAACAACTGGCTGAGTTTACTGCTGCTCAAAAACAAACTCGTATTGCAGCATTACAAGAATATGCTAATAACCTAAAAGCAGGCATGAAAGTCGACAATAGGGAGCAACAAGCTGCAATAATGGCTAACTTAGATGCAATCATCACACAAGCAAAAGTCCAAATGGAAGGACAGGCAGCTGAATTGAAACTAATTCCGATACCTACTCCGGAAATGCCACCAACTCAAGCACCAGTTGTACCGACACCAACACCTAATCCGGTACTTACTCCTTCACCTGGAAGTGAAGGAAATGTTGAGCAAGCTCCCCCAGTAACAGAACCGAATCCGGAAACAGCTCCGGAACCAAACCAATCGACAGAACCTACTACAGAAGAACCAGCTGCTAGCACACCAGAGCCGGTTGTAGTAGATATATACTCTGTAAACAATTGGTTTACAATGCCCAACTTACAAAATGTAACAGTGGAAGAGATAGCTATAGCTGGTGGTGTTTTTTCTACAGAGAGTACATTTTCTGACATAATGATGAATTCCAAAGCACGCGAAGCAATGAATAGTATTTTAAGTGGTATTGAAAATCACCCCGAGTTTCATCAGATTCAAAATAAATCAATTGATGAAATGTCTCGAATAGCACCATCATTATTTAATGAAAAAGTTTTATACTTACTAAATAAATCATTGAGTCAGATAACAATCTGATAATCGAATAGATTATGGGGCGCCAGGTTCCTGTACAATCAAGGCTTGTACAGGAACCTGGCGCTCTTTTTTAAAAGCGTAAATATTTTTACTCTACACAGTAAAAATGAATTGCATTTAAAAGTAAAATAAATTACTATAGAGAGTAACGAGGAGGGGAGTAAATGGATGAAATTCGGTTGAACGTAGCTTTATTAAGAAGGAAAGTACCTAATTTAACGACTGCTGCAAAATCGATTGGGATTCGACCTGCTACAGTATCCAATCTGTGTACAGGAAAAATTGATTTAGGTAAAGCAGAGGTAAAGACGCTGGTTGGCTTGGCAACGCTCGCAAATTGTACAGTGGATGAATTAATCATACGAGGGGAGAAATTGAATATGATTGAAACGCAAATTAAAACATTGGATTTCTTTGCACCACTAGTAAAAGGGGGTACAACAGGATTAGTGGCTCGACCAGGAATGGGGCAACTTGTCATTCTTGCTGAGCTGATGCATCGCTTTAAGGAAAGTGATTATACAACTGTATTTTTATTGCCTACTACTGAGCATAGTGAGTTAGATGGTACAAAAGAGTTAGCGGATTTTATTACGGTCTCCATTAATGAAACATTTGCGAAATTAGCTGAGCTAACGGGGAATATTATTTTTATTACGGATAAGAGTTATATAGTATCTGGTGAGCTTTTAGATTTACAAGAAAGATTAGTAACGGAAAGTATTCATAATATCACTACTATTTTATTAGACCTTTCTGGCGAAGTGGTTGATGAAGATATGCCTTATGGTCCTTTGGAAACTGTTTGGCAATTGGATGCAGATCTTGCAACAAGGCATCTTTACCCAGCTATCCACCCAATCTATTCAACATCCTCTATTATTGAAGGTGTGGACTTAGATGAGCGTCATTTCAACTTAAGACAACGGGCGCAGAAGCTTCTACGCCGCTATCGTGAATTACGTTCAATTGTTATGGTCCATGGGATTAATAAAATCCCAGAGACAGAATTGGAGACATACGAAAGAGGAGAGCGTTTAGAAGCCTTTTTCACACAACCATTCTTTGTAGCAGAAGAATTCACTGGTCAAAAAGGAATAGCAGTGTCAATGTCCCTAACGCTTAAGGATGTAGAATCTATTTTAGACGGAAAAATGGATCATCTGACTGTTGATCAATTAAAATATATAGGAAGTATAGAGTAATAAGTACAAAGTGAGCGGAGTAATCTTCCGTTCACTTTTTTTATTGTATGAATTGGTTTTTCTTAATTGTAAAGTGGAAAATGGGTTTTAGTTAGAATACAGAATTTAGAGTTTAACCGTGACTTTTCAGGGGAAACTAGACAAAAATTTAACTAGTTAATACTCAAAAACGTTTATAAGGAGAACTAAATGAATACTACATTGAGCAATCCCGAAGATACTCATAAGGTTAATAATCAATTGACACATGCAAAAAGTAATATGTGGACAGGTATCTTGTTTGGTTTTGGATTAATAGCTTTTATCGATGAAGCTGTATTTCATCAGTTACTACATTGGCATCATTTTTATGATAAATCTACAACTGATATTGGACTAGTTTCGGATGGTCTATTCCATGCATTTAGCTTTTTTGCAACGATTGGATCCTCGTTTTTGTAGCTGATCTTCACCGACGGCATGCATTTTGGCTAAAGAGATGGATTGGGGGTATATTTTTAGGAGCCGGAGTGTTTCAACTATATGACGGTATTATTCAACATAAGCTAATGGGACTGCATCAGATTCGCTATAATGTCAATATTATTCCATATGATTTAGTATGGAACATTTCAGCTATTATTATGATTGTTATTGGTATCGTACTACTATATCGAACACAACGTTGAACGGAGGAAGCTGTTTCATATGCACACCCATAATCATTCTAATGAAATCAGTTATCTTGCCCAAATTATATTAGCAACACCTTTTGTTCTAGCTCTGATTTTTTATTTGATTGCAGTAACAGTATCTAATCGTAAGAAAAAACAATGGCCGTTTTATCGCGTAATTTTATGGATAATTGGTGTGGTATGCGCATCTTTAGCGGTTATTGGTCCAATAGCGGATCGTTCTCATGAAGATTTTTCTGCACATATGGTTGGTCATTTGTTGCTTGGCATGCTTGCTCCACTTCTCATGGCATTAGCCGCTCCTATGACTCTTGTTTTGCGTAGTCGAGCAGTGAACATCCTTCACAATTCCATCTTTACTTCCATTTTAAATGTCGGAGTTATGGTTGCTCTACACAACGGAACTATTCGCTATGATGCATGAAAGTGTTGTACTACATGTATTCATTCATTTTCACATTTTCCTAGCAGGTTATCTTTTCACTATATCGATTATTTATATTGATCCCACTCCTCAACAAAAATCCTTTATTTTTCGTTCTGTTGTATTATTAATTGCTTTAGCGGCGCATTCCATATTATCCAAATATCTTTATACTCATCCACCCAGAGGCAGTTCCTCGATACAAGCTGAATTGGGTGGGATGATTATGTATTATGGTGGGGATGCTATAGAGGTAGGAATAGTTTGTATCCTCTTCTATCAGTGGTATAGAAGCACACGATCTAAAGTGGAATACACTAATTTACAAACTACAAAAAATTCGAAAGGAAATGTTATTAATGGAAAAAAAGCATACAAAGTTTACAGTCGTTGGTACGGATATCGAGGAAGTAAAAAGACTGAATGCAAATTCAGGGATGACCTATAACGAACTTAATGAATGGTTTGCCAGAAAAAAGAATGGAGACAGTATGAAAAGCGTGAATGGTACTTCGATTAGTAATAATAAGTGAGGAATAGTGCCAAAAAGAAAGGTTTGGTGCAAATTGCATGTTAAAGCATTTTTGATGAAATTTGTATTAACTACTGCAGTTTTATGGGTTATTTTAGGCCTGTTCTTTGATGTTAACTTTACGGATGTACTAATTACGAGTGTAGTAATAACTGTAGTAGGATTTATTGGTGATTTGTTTGTTTTGCCCCGAATTGGTAATGTACTTGCAGCGATAACTGATTTCGTTCTCGCAATGGTCGTAGTCTGGGTCCTTGGTTCAAATATATTTGAGGTGCCTATACCATTAGGGACAGCTTCGTTTGTATCTGCCCTAGCTCTTATGATGGAAGAATTATTTTTCCATCGATATATGGCGAGTCACATTTTTGAACCAAAAATAAAGAATCCGGAAAATAAGACCGGTTATTACCAGCGAACAAACCTACAAACCGAGTTTGCCCAAGAAGTGGATGTAGATAAAGTATCCAGGGAAACAAAAGAAAAAGAATTAACACCCCCCGATAAAAGAGATAAAAATGGTAAAAGAAAATAATTAATTAAATAGTATATTTCTCTCTAAACAGACCACTCTAATATGGTCAAGGAGGTGAAGCAGCCGTGGGAAACAACAATAACCGCAATAATAACAACAATAAACAAAACAACAACAACAACAATGAAAACAATGGGGTTGAGTTCGGAGAGGATTTCAACTTTGACAATTTAGACAACCAAAATCGTAATGAGAAAAACAACAACAACCAAAACAACCGCAATAATCGTAATAACCAAAACAAAAACGATATCAAATAATTTTAAAAAAACAGTCTTTCCTAGTATTTAGGGAGGACTGTATTTTTGTTTAAAGTCCGGGTCTAAGTGGTATAAGAACTAACAATAACGTGATTCAGTAAATAATAATTCACTGCGTCCTGTAGCAACAATTGCATAACCGCACCTCGGAAACAAGCGCAATTAAAAATCAGGACGCAATTAATGGAGGTCATCTAAATGGTGAAAATGGAAAGTATTCAACATTTGGACATAACAGATGCTTTCATGAATTATATATTTCCATTTTCGTTTCGTGAGAAGGAACGAGCGAAAATAATGGAACATTTGAAACAACATTATTTTCGTTACTTCGCTTTAGACAACGATGAGCTGCAAGACCTTTATTACGGGGAAGGTATTCGAATAAACCATGAAGAATTAGATCAATTCTTTTTACCTTTTATTGAAGATAAACTATTTCCACAGTCTGTGAACGAAAGAGGTTTTCTGCGGTATTCGAAGGAAATAAAGGAGTCATTTACTTCAAAAGGAAATAAAAATGAATTCGATTTTATCGTAAATAGTTTGGATATCATATTATGTCCTTTTGGTATTGGACTTATAACGATTCGAACAGAAATGACTAAGGAGCAAGAAAGCTTATCGAATGTGTTAGACTTTATGAGTCATTTCCGTGTATTAGAGCCTAAACTGGAAGAAGAAAAGGGAACAAAGATTCATCGGCATAATAAAACGTTTAATACAACGAGTGAACTTATTTTAGATTACTTATGTCCTTTTTTAAAACCGTTTATAGTAGAAAATAGAAAAATGGAAGGATATTATGGAAGCTTACCGTTCTTTGAGGATGAGCGTATGCTTTCATCTGCATTTTTAATAGCTGCAGGGGGTCAAACTATCACGAATGATCAATTATTCCGAATGGGACAATTGGATGGAAGAGATCCTGATGGAAATGAATTTATATCTAGTACTAATCCGGCATATATTAAACGCTATGTAGAGAAGCGGGTACATGATAGATGGGCACCGAATACATATACGATTACTTCTGTTCATACACAAACGACTATTTCCATAAAAGGTAAAGAATTATTAAAAAAAGAAATAGCAAAGTTTATGAGCATTCATTATTATAATTTATTGCTTCATTTTTATTATAAAATTATGTTATTAAGGTTGTCTTTTGAACATAGTGAGGTGAGTTGGGCAAGAGACAAAGAATATGTGGAAGAGTTAATCGAGCTTATTTCTAAATTTGATTCGCGTTATTATTTTGAAGAAGTATCAGTCCGTTCGGAAGGAAAAGAGTTTACACACATGTTGCGTGAAGTGTTTTATTTGAAACCTCTTTTCGAAGAGGTAAAACGAACAGTGGATGATTTATATCGTGCGCAAGAAAAACAAACAGCTAAGCGTCATAATATACTGTTGTTTATTTTAACTGTATATACGGTCGTCTCCGGGATTTACGGGATGAACTTAGTAATAGAAGAATGGAAAGGAGACGTTGATTGGTCTAAAGTACTCGACTATTCCTTCTTTGAGTGGGTTACACTCGTTACTGCATTGACAGGAATAGCATTATCCGCAACTCTGCTTGTATCAACAGCAGGAAAAGGAATTTGGAACAGATATAGAAAATGGAAGCGGGATAATATCAAGTAACTTCTGTTTCCTATTCCAGCCCGTTTACAGTATATTTATATGTGGGTAAAACCAACATAAATAACGACTTAAAAGAACGGGGTAAAGAATTGAAAGAAGGAAATACATCCAGATCCATTGTGTTACCATTAATCATTTCTATTGTTGCGATATCGTTCGCCGCAATTTTTGTGAAATGGTCTAATGCACCGGCAACTATTTTAAGTATGTATCGGATGATCTTGGCATGCTTATTATTAGTTCCAGTTGTTTGGTTTAAAAGAGAAGAGTTTCAAAAGATAGCAAGAAAAGAATGGTTTTTATTATTTTTTGCTGGTTTATTTTTAGCGCTTCATTTTGCGCTTTGGTTCGGTTCATTGAAGTTAACAACGGTTGCCAGTTCGACAATTATCCTAGCATTGCAACCAATCGTAGCATTAATAGGTGGAGTATTCTTATATAAAGAAAGAACGACAACTGCAGCTTTAACGACCATGGGTATTGCTGTTGTAGGAGCAGTAATGGTCGGTTGGGGTGATTTCGGTTTAAGTAAGAATGCGATTATTGGCGATATTCTTTCCTTTTTAAGTGTTATTGCCGTTGTCGGATATTTGTTGATTGGACAAAATGCTGTAAAAAAAGTGTCTCATTGGATTTATAGTTTTTCTGTTTTTGGGTTTGCAGCGATTGCATTAATTGTTTATAACTTCGTGACAAATATAGAGATGGGTGGATATGACGCAAAAGAATGGGGAATTTTTGTTTTACTTGCAATCGTACCAACGATTTCTCATGTAATTAATAATTGGTTGTTAAACTTTGTAAATGCCACTACTATTTCGATGAGTATTTTAGGGGAGCCAGTGGGCGCAACAATACTTGCAGCTATTTTCTTAGGTGAACGTCTTGTTGGGTGGCAAATCGTAGGTGGATTGCTGGTTTTACTTGGAGTTTTCCTGTTTTTGACGCAGCAAATGAGTCGATACAAGAAAGTAAAATAATTTATTTTAGGTAACGAAAAAAGGACTGCTCTCAATGGACATTGAAAAATGTCTTTTAAGGGCAGTCTTTTATTGCTATTTTTTTGAATATCATAGACGAGGATTTGTTCTGTTATCAATTTCTATAGAAAGCTGATTTAATTTATGTTCCAAATCATTAATAATGATCAACTTGGCATCCAATTTTTCTTCGAAATCTAACGATTTGCCTACTACTTCTTTTATTTGATGTTCTAATTGCACAAATGTTTCAGGGGATGTAGTAGAAATACTTGTTGAAGAAAGAAAGTCTTCATCTGTAACTGCTTGAATAACGCGTTTTTGGTTAAACTCTTTTTCATTTTGTTCTTTTTCAATATGTTCTTTTAAATTCAATAGTTCCTGTTGGAGCTTTTCTATAGTTATATCTTTCCGTTCTATTTCATTCATTAATTGCTGTTTTTCATTTTGGGATTGGGTATAGTCTTTGAAGGTTGTATCTAATTGTTCTATTTTGGCATACACTTGTTTATTTGCATCTTCAACGAGATGAACAAGGTTATACTCTAGTTGCTCAACGGTCGGTTTATATTCCGCGATCTTTTGATGGAGAGAAGAGACTTGCTTGTCATACTTTTGCGTCCTATATTTATCGATATTGAAACCGTCTTTTAATACTTTAATAACCTCGGTCAATTGTTTGTTCATTTGCCGTAAATCAGTGGCTGCTTTCTCTAGGTGATTAATAGTAGTCATCGAAGTTTTTCTTTGCATATCATATAAATTTATACGAGCTTTATAATCCTGAGCCTGCTTTACCATATCTTCCTGTAATTGACTTAACTCATCAGATAGAACGGCTTTTTCGTTTGATAATTGGAAAATTTCTTGCTCCAGTTTTTCTATTAATACATAATCAGGCGTATCATCATATTTTTTAAGTCGATCGGTAGATTTTTCTAGTTCTGCTTTTAAGTAAATAATCGTTTGTTGAAGTTGCTTCGTATCGTAACTTTGGATGTCTTCACTATTCATGTCAGTACCTCCCATCACAAATGTTCCATAGAGAAGAAAAATTATAACTTTTCTTTTAGTAGAGTGATGACTTCTTCAAATTCCTGTTGGTTATCTACAATGATCCGGTCAAGTTCCTCCAATATTTTCACTTGAGAAAGCCTACTGTTATCTTCCACTACTTCTACATTCTTTCGATTAGTTTGGTTCCTCAACAAATAAGTAATGAGCCTATTCAATGTATTGTGTTCTAAAAAGATAAAACTATTGTCGTTTTCCTTCTTTTCTACTTTTAGCTCGTCCAGTTGTTCCTCTATCAATTGAGCTATTAGATTTTTTAATAATAATTCTTGTTCATTTCCATATTGATCACTCATTTTCATCCCCCTGTTTAAGGATAGTTCCGTTCAAACTGATAGGATTAACCACAGCTATTCCTTCTTCTATTTGGTCACTATATGTAAACCCCGTAATACTGCCTGCATAAGATTTTTCAGAAGACCATGTAATCTGGAAATTGGAAAACGACATGGTTTCATTAGGTTCGATGGATGATTTACCTAAAGGTTTAAGCCAAAATTCCTCTTTATTTGTTTTTTCATTTATGCGTTGCCACCCTCCTGGTCCCTTCAATGATTGTTTAAAATCTTCATAAACGTACTTCCCAGAAAGAGAAAAAGGCGATTCTTTCGAGATTTTGATGCATAGATAAGGATTGGTGATCGACTTATTCCCTATATTCATTATGTGGTAAGATCCTAGACACAAGCTTTCCTGTGTAGGATCATGGGAGATGTCCAATGAATAAGTAAAATAACTTATTATATTCAATTTGTCCGACTTATTGAGTTCGGCTACTAACTTTTTAATTTCTTCTAAGTATGATTTCGTTTGATGTTGTAGCTTTGCAATCATTACTTCTATATCATTCGTTTCGTAATTCACGACTTCGCACCCCTTTTATAAAAAAATGAAGAGAGAAATATCCTCTCTTCATAATATGTCTGGTGCCTACCTATTATCACCATTGCCAGAATTAAGGGAAAACAGTTGGGCATTGTTGAGGACGAGTTGGTGCAGGGCATTCAGTTGCTAATTCTTCTCTTGGTTCACAGAACTCCGCTAAGAATTCAACCGTTACAGGGAATGTTGATTGGATGCTTTGGCAACTTACGATGGAGATGGTTAGCTCATCGAAATCGATTTTGATTCCATGTCCTCCATCTGTTGAAGAACTTGAAGAACTTGAAGAACTTGAAGAACTTGAAGAACTTGAAGAACTTGAAGAAGTTGAAGAATGATGATGATGATGATGGTCATCAATATCAAACGTACACACGAAACAGTCTAAATCCGTGAAAGTAACTTCAATATCCGTTCCTTCAGGGGCACACATAGTGACAGTTTCACAACGAGAAATCCTTAGACGTGAATTAGTATTCCCATCTGAAGGTTTACTAGTCAATACCGTTCCGTTTCTTAAAATCACGCAAATTGTTACAATAAAATTCTTACGAATATGGAGCTGTTGAAGTGTAACAGGAGTTCCATCAATGACAAATGGTCGATCCTCACGATCTAATATTTCAACCGGTCTTCTTGGGTGAGGACTCACTTCACATTTAACGATTGCACCATGCAAATCCAGATGGTGGCCATGGTGTATTCCAGGAACATGATTAAACTCAATTTTACCCTTTAGTGATACATCAAATGATTTTTCTTTCACAATCCAGTCATAAACCTTATCGACATTTATACAAATTCGTTCTCGACTACCAATTAAATTATTCTCTTGCATATCTGCGAAAACCTCCAATATTTTTTTGCTTACACAAGTATCATATGGAGTTAGTGCTCAAGCGTATAGGTAAAGTGCTTATTAGGGCATTATTTAAATTGGCTGTTTTAATGATTTTTTGGCAAATGTATTTACATCTAAACCCTAGTGCATGTAATTATGCAGACATCTCATCACTGAAGCAAATATTCCTAGGGAAATGGTTTGATCAGATTTTCGCCCAAAACGGCTTTACACCTAGAGGTTAAAATTTGTCACGCAATGTAAACATCATTAATAGTATAGTCATATACCGCAAAGGGGTGAAAATGATGGAAGATTCTAAGCTATACTCCACTCAGGACATCGAAAAGCTTAAACAGAAAATCGCGATTTATAGAGACACTTTAAATTCATTGAGAGCTGGAAATTCAGTGGAAGTAAAAGATGAAACAGAAAACATTCAAAAAGAGGAGTATGGGGAACGTGTGAAAAATATTACTGTTCAGATTGAATCTATTAATCAAACTGTAGAGGTGTTGAGTCAAGATATTTCAGTAATTATGGATTTATTAAAATCTGATGAAGTCAACGATCTTATTGAAAGTATAAATACTCTAGTCGATTTACACGATTCGATAAATATCACCAATGAAAACGAGGAGAGCGAAATCGAAACAGAAATTAATCATACCGAGACAGTAGCTTCTCCGATACCAACACCGACTCTTCCACTATCTTACAAGCAGCTAAAGAATTTTTTCAATAATGCAAACGATATCCAAGAAATTACGGCTAGTCCAGAACCTGTAGTAAGCATAGGGATGGGGAACAATCAAGAAAAACAACGATCTATTGGTAGAAGAAGTTTCCCGTCAATAGGTGTTAATTCTACTCAGATAAGTAATGGTCAATATAGAAGTTTTCATACGAAGCCCGCGAACACTTTAAATAGAGTTGTAATGAAACAAGCAATACCATTAAAAGTAAATATAAATCCTTCTATTTCATTTACACCAAATGATTTCCAACCGGAGGAAAGTACAACTGTTATAGAATCTTTTGATATAGTGCAGGACGAAGCAGTGATTGAGGAGATAAAAGATGCAGGAGAGGTAATAGTAGAAGATATAGGTGAGATAATAGTAGGAGATACAGCTGAGATAATAGTAGGAGATGCAGGTGAGATGATAGTAGAAGATATAGGTGAGATAAGAGTAAAAGATGCAGATGAGGTAATAGTAGAAGATATAGATGAGATAAAAGTAAAAGATGCAGATGAGGTAATAGTAGAAGATATAGATGAGATAAAAGTAGAAGATGCAGATGAAGTAATATTAGAGGATATAGTGGAAATCGTAAATGAAATATCGGAAGAATCAATTGTAAAGGAACAATCAGAAAATAAAACGAAAAATAGAGACATTTTTTCATTCTTTAACTTTTTCTCGAAGAAAAGTTAAAGTGGAAATGAACCAAGTGATTATTACGGAATTTCTTTTAAAAGAAGTGCTGGACCATGCACGTAATCATCTTCCATATAATCGTGTGAGCTACTTGCTGGTACTGATGGAAAAGTAAATTCATTTTGTGGGTATTTGAAAATGAACTAAAATCGGATAGGTGTTTCTTTGTCTCTAAGACAGTAGTGGCAAAAACGCTTGCGCAAATTGCAGAGCGGAAAGAAAATGTAATAGCTATTTATCACTCACACCTAACTACTGCACCGATACCTTCTAGTTATGATATTATAAATCATCCAGATTCTGATATTAAAATGCTAATTGTCTCTTTTAAGTCAGAACCTCCAGAAGCAAAGTGCTACCACATTTTACACCCAGCGTATTATGAATGCTTTTTTTAATAGAAACATAATGTTAGCCCTCCCTTTACTTACTAATTTTAATATACTACACCATAGCGATGGAGGTGATTACATTGAAAAAAAATAAGGCGAGTATTCAATATATAAAGAAACCCTCTACGAACACAACCCAAAGCCCTACCGTAGTAACCACTAAATCAGATGGAAAAAAAGTAGTTAATAATGCTAAGCGTGGAGGGTGTTGCGGAAGATAGACTCCGCATCCACTGTAGGTAAGTTGAAAAAGGCATTGACATCGGAAAAGCTGGTACTGTATTTTATGGAAGACATATTAAATAGAGAAAACCTCCTTTAGTATTCACTATCTAAAGGAGGTTCTATTTGTGTTATTGTTAAAGAAAAAGGAGAACTAAACATGTACAAATATACATATACACAACCAACTTCCCTCGAAGCAACCCCAATGACTGTTGTTTATCATGAGGAAAGCATCACTGCGTATAGATTTCAAAGGCGTTATGCGAACGGGTTCACGAGATTGGTAGACAAGCTGATGGATTATCGTTATTTTTTACAATATGATGTATATGATCATGAAGACCAACTCGTGTTTACATGCAAGAAGGTATCGAGAAAAGGCAGGGTTTATTATGAAGCTTACGACAATTTACAGAAAGAAAAATATATGGTGGCTTACGATAAATGGAAAGAACTAATTCCAGATTTATTCATTTCAAATGGTAATTTGCAAATCAACATCCAGAAGGAAATGGAAGGCTGGTCAAGATTTATTTATAATGACAAAGAAATTGCAAGATGGAGAGCTGATTTAGAGGGAGAATTTTTAATCCAGTTGGAAATTGCAGAAGATTCACCAATTCAACATGCTGCATTCTTTATCGGTATTAGCCAGTGCGTATTGTTTATTGGAGGGTGACAATACAATAGGGGGAAGATGGTTGAGTCATGAGACATTTAGATAAAAAAATAATAATTCCTATAGTGACAATCCTTATATTCATGATTTATGCATCTTATATTACATTGCAATCGCCACTTGTTGCTTTTAGTGTTAAAAATGACAACGGCAATTGGATAGTCGATGAACTATATGATAACGGATGGGCATATAACCAAGATATAGAGACGGGCGATATTTTATTGAAGATAGATGGTGATTGCCCGGAACAGAACGATCAAATTATAAAAAAACAGCTAGTTAGAACAGCAGAAGATTTTACTTTTATAGGTAAAAACGGTGAAGAGAAAACCTTCTCTGTTTCTTACGTATCTGAAAATGAGCAGCTTTTCTCGCATTTACTCTTTCCGCTCGTCTATTTATTATTAACTATATACGTTGCAATCTATATATACAGGAAACAAAAGGAAGAACTTTCTGCGTTCATTTTAATCCAGTTTTTATTATGTGTTGCCTTAGCTTATGGGAGCGCAGGTGCTTCAAGTCGTGGAGATATAGTAGCTCGAATAGTAAATGGAGTAACGCTTGTAGGATGTCTTGTTCTTTATATTCAATTTTTAAGAATTTTCTTAGAAAGGTTTCAAATTACGTTTATCAGTCAATCTAACATACGTAATTTATACAGTCTTCCAATATTTGTTTTTATAGCAAACATCGTTACTTATTTAGTTCCAAAGTGGAAAGGTATTCATCTTATGTTGGAATTAGGGATATATAGCTTCTTGCTAATTCTTATTCTCATTTTATTTATCAAAAATTACTCTAAATATAAAGACAAACCTGGTAGCCAAGCTGTTAAGCTACTTGTATTCATCTTTGTTTTAGCTTCTTGTCCATTTACATTTTTGTATGCAATTCCGGCAGTACTTTTTTCTAAATCTATTATGAATGCCGAAATAGCCGTTATGTTTATAATTTTCATTCCAATTGGCTTTATCTATTTACAATTAGCGGAGAAGCTATTCGACATCGACTATATCTTGACTCGGTTTAAGTACTACACTGTTCTTGCTTTTCCATTCTCTATTATTATCTCTGGAATCATTGGTTTGTGTTTGAGAGAAAGTATATCCTACAAAGAAGCCCTCTTGATATTTACGATGCTTTTTGTCGGTAACATCCTCTTTTTGTATATGAAAGAAAGGATGGATTATAAAAATAGAAAGTATATGTTTTCAATTAAGGGTAATTTACAAACGAATATGTACACTTTTTTTCAAAAAACGAAAGATGAAAACAAAGTACAAATTGTTATCGATCGGATTTTAACAGAGATGGAAAACACGTTGAATGTAAAAAGTGCAACTTTTATAGAAATGCATCGGCAGGAATCTACAAAGGCTTGGAAAGTTTATTGTAGATCATCAGAAACTTTTATGGATCTATCAAAATTAGAAACAGTTGATTGGGAGTATGAATCAATCGGAGATATTTTCACTTTTTCAAGAGGTTTTGCTGTAGTTGTTGGTAGTGACATTAATGTTAAAAAAATTATTCTATGTGATGAGAAAAAAACAGGAACGAAGTTGAAAAATGATGAGAAAATATGGATTGAAATGATGGCTTACTTTGCAAATGTAGTCGTGGAAAATATGAGACTTATAGAAGGATTAGTGGAACAAATCGACGAACTAAAATTGCAAGAAACAAATGAGTATCCGAAATGGTTGTCGAGATTATTTTTTGCACTTTCAGAAAAAGAGCGAGCAAATTTATCCACTGATTTGCATGATTCTATATTACAAGAACAATTGCAGCTGTTAAGAGAAATGGATAGTATGTATAAAATGGTTGACGATCAAGCGATAAAAGATAAATTGAACGTGATGAAAGAACAGATGCTAGATAATGTGCACCTCATTAGAGAAACGTGTATGGAACTCCGACCTCCATTACTAAGTGAACAAGGGTTAAAGGAATCTTTACATAGATTGATCCGCCAAACTAAATTGCGTTGTAACTTTCTTCTTTATGTATCAATAGGTGAGAATATTAACCAAAGCAAGGAGGAAGAGCTTGTTTTCTATCGGATTTTCCAAGAGTTGCTTAATAATGCAATGAAACATTCCAACGCAAAAAAAGTAAGCATCGATTTTTATCAAATGGATCAGTCCATTGTCTTACAATATGAAGACGATGGGGTCGGGTTTGACCTAACCAATGAAGAATATCCATTTAGCTCCATGGGACTAGTAGGGATAAAAGAACGAATTAGAAGTATCGATGGTCAAATAGAAATAACTTCATCTAAAGGAAAAGGGACGAAAGTCAGAATTGAAGTGGAAACGGAGATGATGTGAAATGATCGAAGTGCTAATTGTGGACGATCATCCGTCTGTTAGTGAAGGAACAAAGGTTATTATAAACCAACAAAAAGATATGAATGTTACTGTACTGACTAACAGTCTAGAGGTTATGGAACACTTGGAGCAAACGACTTACCATGTATATTTAATCGATTTGTATATGCCGGAACTGAATGGTTTAGAACTGATGAAAATGATCAGAGAAAAAGATCCAGAGTCCATCATTCTCATTTATACTGGCTTTGACATAGATATTCATTACAATTTGTTAATGGAAGCGAAAGTTTCTGGTTTTTTAAGTAAAACAGCGACAGGGGATCAAATCATTACAGCTATTCGATGTGCACTAAGAGAAGAGGTCGTTCTTCCATTATGCTTACTCCGTCAGCTTAAAAGAATCGAGGTTCCTACCTGTGCACCTGAGGAAGAAACACCTTTAGTGAATATTCGTTTAACAGAAAAAGAGCAAGCAATTTTAAGAGAAATAGAAAAAGGCTATACGAATAAAATCATAGCTAGAAACTTAATAATGAGTCAGCGAACAGTTGAGCATCAGTTAACGAAAATTTTCTCCAAACTAGGCGTAGAATCAAGAATGGAAGCAGTACTTAAAGCACAGGAGCATCAGCTATTACCGATGGATTAAATCGATAAATCATAACTAGATGGGGAGGGGTGCACTTAATGAGCGGAGCGGCAATGTTCAAGATGACGCTATCAATGGCAATATTCGGTTCAATTGGATTTTTTACAGGAAAAACTGGTATACCAGCAGTAGAATTAGTTTTTGTACGATGTATTTGTGCTACGCTTTTTCTAGGCTTCTGTTGGTTCATTACCGGACAACACAAAGTGGAGGTTTGGAAGAAACATGAAGTGATTCAAACCCTCTTTTGTGGTATCTTTCTAGTGTTAAACTGGGTGTTTTTATTTAAAGCATTTGAAGAAATGTCCATTACGGTAGCTATCTCTATTTATAATTTGGCTCCTATATTTGTTTTAATATTAGGAAGTTTGTTCTTAAAAGAGAAGATGACACTTACATCCTTACTTGCCATTGTCGTTTGTTTTCTTGGAAGTATATTTATTATTGGTATTCAAAATTTCACTTCATTAACAAACTTCATGGGCTCGGGCTTTGTATGGGCTTTGTTGTCAGCACTGTGCTATGCGTTGACGATGTTACTTGGGAAAGGAATAAATGGTTTAAGCGCGTATGCGATGACGTTTGTACAAACGACAATTGGGATTTTAATATTATTTCCATTCATAAACCTTGATCTATTTAACGGCTTAAGTGGGTCAAATTGGCTCTACATATTAGGTACAGGCTTGATACATACGGGTTTTGTCTATTATTTATTTTTTGATAGCCTTCGAAAGCTAACAACTGTTGTCATATCGGCTTTAGTTTTTGTTGATCCAGTGGTTGCAATATTACTAGATACGATTCTTTTAGATTTTCGTCCCTCCATTTTACAATCTATCGGTATTCTATTAATTTTTGGTGGCATTATTTATACCTTGATCAAACCAGATGCAAATAAAGTGGTGGAAGTTTGAAAACGGGCGTAAAAAGGAATAATAGTTATACAACGATAAATAGGAGGAAAACAAATGGGAAAATTAACAATAAAAGAACAAGTATTACTTGCCTATTATATTAATAATTTTTTAGAGGAATCTGAACAAGCGATGATGGAATTGGAACATGTGTTGAGGGATAGCTTACAGGAAAATTACGTAAAAGCTGTAGAAGAGCTTCAAGAGGAAGGTTTAGTTGATAGTGCAAAAGAGGACGAAAAAGAACGCATAACGAATGAAGGGGTACTGTATATAGATAATATCCTACACATTCAGTCGGAATCAACTGATGGAAACAAATTAGCTCATGTGAAAGATAATCTTCTAATCTACGAAATAGCATTTACAGTGGAAAACTTGAAAGAATATATCTATAAGAATGTAGGAATAACTAATGAGAATAACTAAATAGTACCTATTAACGTTTGATTAGAAGGTCTATTCAAACGTTTTTTTATTTTTCGAGAGAATATAAGATCTATTGTGTATAGATATCTTTCTCCAAACAACAACATAGGGTATGTTACTTTTTATATAGGAATAATGCGTAACAACTACTTATATAGTGACCGCAAGCGCTAGTCGCAGTCATGAGACCCGACGCGCTACGCCAAAGTATCGGCTTTATTTTTATGGAGAAGATTGTCCAATGAATGAGCCAATTGCACAATGATTATAAAATCGAATTAGAAAATGCCCTCTCATGGCAAGTGTAGCTTTTGCTAGGAGAAAGTTTGTCGTGTTCAGCGGTCAGTTTGTCACTTTCGAGATGGGCTTTGTCGTGTTCGAAGGTTAGTTTGTCGCGTTCACAGTGTATTTTGTCTCGCTCAACCATTTACTGGATTTCGCGCAGCAATGATTAGTCAGCAAGTTCCATTGATTGAAGCGCAAGGTGGCAACTCCAGCGGAGGCCAAGAGGATGTTGGTCACGAAGGCGTTGCCACACGATGTGACGTACTTAGCTTTCTTTCCTCTGTCTCAACAGAGGAAAGCGTCCGCCTGGAGCGGAAATCTTAGCGGTTACTTTATAGGGTACCTTGAGTGCACAATAATCCTAAATTGCTCCAACTATCCTTTATGAGGATAGTTTTTTTGAGCAAAAACACATTGACGACAATGGCTAGTGCACATTATTAATAGGCTAATATTAAAATAGGTAGACTTTCCAATATGATACATATATAATAATATTATTATTCAGAAAAGGGTAAATATTTATTTAAAGGTTTGATGGGTTAGAAAGGAGAATAACATGATTGCTTTTGAGCAAGTTAACAAGTTTTATGGGGATTTTCATGTTTTAAAAGATATTAATCTTACAATTCAAGATGGAGAGGTTGTAGTAGTAATTGGACCATCCGGATCTGGCAAAAGTACGTTGTTAAGATGTATCAACGGACTTGAAACAACTTCAGATGGAGTCCTAAAAGTGAAGAATATTCAAGTGAACGAAAAGAAAACGGATATTAATAAACTTCGACGTAACATCGGAATGGTTTTCCAACACTTCAATTTATATCCTCACAAAACAGTTCTGGAGAATATTACACTTGCCCCTATAAATGTACTAAAACAATCAGCAGAAGAAGCAAAAAAAACTGCGATGTATTACTTAGAAAAGGTAGGGATTCCCGATAAAGCTTCTTCTTTTCCTTCCCAATTATCAGGAGGGCAACAGCAGCGTGTAGCTATAGCTAGGGGACTTGCGATGAAACCTGAAATCATGCTTTTTGATGAGCCGACATCCGCGCTTGATCCAGAAATGGTTGGCGAAGTATTAGACGTGATGAAAGCGCTCGCAAAAGAAGGAATGACAATGGTCGTCGTGACACATGAAATGGGATTTGCGAAAGAAGTAGGGGATCGAATTGTTTTTATGGATCAAGGGAGAATTTTAGAAGAGGAAATGCCGGTAGAGTTTTTCGAAAACCCGAAGGAAGAGCGGGCGAAAGTATTTCTCAGCCGTATTTTAAATCACTAATTAATTAAAAGGGGATGTAGGAATGTTTAAGACAAAGAAAATGTTTAGATTAGTAGTAATAGCACTAATGGCGGTATTGTTTTTAGCTGCCTGTGGTTCAAGTGATGAAGGAACAAGTGGAGAGTCCAGTGGAGATAACGGTCTAGCAACAATCAAAGATCGAGACAAAATTGTCTTCGGGGTAAAATATGATACGAAATTATTTGGTCTAAAAAACCCAACTTCAGGTGAAGTAGAAGGGTTCGATATCGATGTTGCAAAGCGGTTAGCAAAAGAAATTCTTGGAGATGAAACCAAAGTAGAATTTGTAGAAGTAACTTCCAAAACAAGAATTCCACTATTGAACAAAGGCGACATCGATGCAATCATTGCAACGATGACGATAACAGAAGATCGTAAAAAAGAAGTGGACTTTACAGATGTTTATTTTGAAGCAGGTCAATCTCTACTTGTTAAAAAAGGAAGTCCAGTCCAAAGTATTGAGGATTTAACAAAAGATACAACGGTACTTGCTGTAAAAGGATCTACATCTACGGATAATATCCGCGCAGCTGCTCCAGATGCACCAGTTTTAGAATTCGAAAACTATGCGGAAGCATTTACGGCACTAAAAGCTGGTAAAGGTGAGGCTTTAACAACAGATAACTCCATTCTTTTAGGGATGGCTTCTGAGGATGATTCTTTCGAATTAGTTGGAGGAACATTTACAGATGAGCCTTATGGAATTGCTGTTAAAAAAGGAAATACTGAGTTTCTAGATGCACTTAACCAATCGCTTGAGACATTACGTTCAAATGGAGAATTTGACAAAGTTTATGACAATTGGTTTGAATAAATAACAGATTATATGTAAGTAGCTAAATGTTTCGTCATTCAGGGTGAGCAATATTGTTCATCCTGATTATGTTAAGTGAGGTGAGCGAGATGTTAGATTTCTCTATTCTAGTCAATTATTTTGATATGTTTTTGGATGGGTTTAAAGTTACTATTATTGCAAGTTTAATTGCACTAGTAGCGAGTTTTTTTATTGGTGCCATTATTGCTGTTATGAGAATTACCTCGATTTTACCACTTCGATGGTTTGGAACCGCATATGTAGAGTTCTTCCGTAATATTCCATTAGTTGTTATTGCCTTTTTCTTCTACGTTGGAACTCCTGCTCTCGGTTTAGAATTTTCCGGATTGACAGCGGGAACAATAGCATTAGCTATCTATACCTCTGCATTCATTGCAGAAGCGATTCGATCTGGTATTTTATCGGTTCCAAAAGGACAAATGGAGGCTGGCAGGTCGTCGGGCTTAAGCTATATTCAAACAATGAGAATGATCATATTGCCGCAAGCCATTAAAATTGTAATTCCTCCAATTGGCAATCAATTTATCAACTTAGTAAAAAATTCATCTATATTGGCGCTTATAGCAGGAACAGATTTGATGTATCAAGCTGATCTTATCTCTGCTAAAACGTATGTAGTATTTGATGTATACATATTTGTTGCATTATTTTATCTAGTACTTACAATTCCATTAAGTACGGGCGTAGGATACCTTGAAAAACGTCTTGCTAAAAGCTATTAAGGAGGTGTCATGATGGATTTTTCGGGCGCATTTACTTCTGATAATTTACTGTTTTTATTGGAAGGTTTTTATGTAACTTTGAAAGTAGCGTTTATTTCTATTGTATTTAGTTTTATTATTGGTGGGTTAGTGGGAACTTTGCGTTTTGCTAAAATTCCTTTGTTATCAAAAGTACTAGCAGTAATCGTAGAATTAGTAAGGAACTTGCCACTTTTGTTAATCATATTGTTTACATATTTTGCACTTCCCGAACTAGGTATTAATTTAAGTATTACTGTTTCAGCCATTGTGGCGCTAACTATTTTTGAGTCCGCAATGTTAGCGGAAATTGTTCGTGGTGGATTAAATTCAATTCCCAAAGGTCAAATGGAAGCTGCACGATCATCAGGTTTATCTTATGTGCAAGCGTTAAGACTCATTATTTTGCCACAAGCGCTCCGCAGAATGGTACCAAATCTTGTTAGTCAATTTATATCACTACTTAAAGATACATCACTTGCAGTTGTTATAGCGCTTCCGGAATTACTGCATAATGCAAAAATTATTCAGGCTCAACATCCAAGTTATGTAATTCCGATTTTCCTTATAATTTCACTTATGTACTTTGTTGTGAATTACGCATTATCTTTAGTAGCGAAAAGACTAGAGCTAAAACATGCATAAATGGCGACCAAAGAGATACACTTCTAAAAATGAAGTGTATCTCTTTATTGTTTATAGTGAAACGCTTACAAAATCTTAACTGGCGCTAGACTCGTAGTATATGGTAAGATTCATCTTATGAAAAAATGAACAGGTAAAGAAGGAATTTAAATGGCAGTTCGAAAAAAGAAAGAACTAGGGGAAAAGTTAAGTCTATTTCACTTAACTTGGCCAATTTTTTTAGAAGTGTTTTTGTTTATGTTAATGGGGATTGCCGATACATTTATGTTAAGTAGCCTATCAGATGATGCGGTGTCAGGCGTCGGGGCGGCGAATCAGTACATTCATATTGCGATATTAATATTGGAAGTAGTAGGTAATGGCGCAGCAATCGTTGTTTCTCAGTATTTAGGTTCAAAGCGATTTCTGGAAGCCTCCAAAATTTCTGGTTTGGCGGTAACGTTGAATTTAGGAGTTGGAATTGTTTTAAGTATCGGGTTTTTACTATTTTCGAAAAGTATGATGACGGCGATGAACTTGCAAGGAGAGGTACTTGTTCATGCACATCAATATTTGTCCATTGTCGGTGGAGCCATTTTCCTTCAGGCGGTGATCAATGCATTGGCTGCAGTTATTCGTGTACATGGTTATACGAAACAGACGATGCTAGTATCACTAGGGATGAATATCATACATGTAGTAGGAAACTATTTATTGATCTTTGGGAAATTTGGATTTCCAGAGTTAGGTGTGCAGGGGGCAGCTATTTCTTCTGTTCTAAGTAGGTTGGTTGCATTACTTGTTTTCTTCTGGTTGTTGTATCAAGTAATGGAATACCGTGTGAAAGTACGGTATTACTTCACAATTTCCAAAGAGTATATTAGTAAGATTTTACAAATCGGTTTGCCATCTGCCTTTGAACAGATTTTGTATCAAGGATGCCAAATTGTATTCCTTTATTATGTAACGTATTTAGGAGCGGAGTCCTTAGCAGCAAGGCAATATGCGGTGAATATATCGATGTTCACATATTTGTTTGCAATTGCAATTGGAATGGGGACAGCGATCATTGTCGGGAGATTAGTAGGTGCAAATGAAAAAGATGAGGCGTATAAGTCAGTCTGGACAAGTGTGAAATGGGCATTATTGTTTACGCTAGTTATGGTATCGATTGTTATGATATTCCGAGTTCCGCTGATGAGCCTATTTACTAATAACGAACAAGTTATTCAAATCGGTGCATCTGTATTAATCTTAAGCATTTTACTGGAGACTGGTCGTACGATGAATATAGTTATTATCAATTCATTGCGAGCAGCTGGAGATGCAAAATTTCCAGTAGCTATGGGTGCGTTATCTATGGTTATGATGAGTTTGCCATTAGGTTACTTTTTAGTTTTTGTCTTGGATTTAGGTCTTCCAGGTATTTGGTTAGCAATAACTGCAGACGAATGGACAAGAGCGATTATTATGTATTTTAGATGGAAAAGTAGAAGGTGGGAGAAGTTTGCCCTTATACGACCTGTTGAAGAAAAAGAAAGACCAAGTGAAAGCTAAGTATTGCTTTCCTTGGTCTTTTTTTAGATTATACAGTGGCGCAAGTCTCCAGGTTTAAACTTTTCAACTGCGAAACAGCATTTTTTAACGTTGCAACGTCTTGTACAAGTGCGACTCGAACGTAACCGGCACCTGCTGATCCGAAAACTGTACCAGGCACCATTACAACTCCGGTTTGTTTAATAACTTCAAAAGCAAATTCTTTATCATCCATGTCATACGGATATTTAGCCCATACGAACATACCACCACTAGAAGGAGCTACAGTCCAACCAAGATCTACTAAACCTTGCATCAATACCTTGTGACGTTCTGCAAAGGTTTTGCGTAATCGATCGGTAATTTCCTCTGCATGATTTAATGCAGTAATTCCTGCCTCTTGGATGGGGCCGAAAATACCAAAGTCTAAGTTAGATTTCAATTGCTTCATAATACTAATCATTTCCGCATTCCCAACGAGATAAGCGATGCGAGTTCCAGCTAAGCTAAAGCTTTTCGATAATGAATTAATCTCCATTCCGACTTCCATTGCTCCAGGCGTTGTTAAGAAACTACTTGGCGCATCGCCAGTAAAATAATACTCGGAATAGGCAGCGTCGTGAAGAATAATGACATTGTATTTGTTTGCAAAAGCCACTGCTTTTTCAAAGAATGCCTCATCTGGCATTGCTGGAACAGGATTTCCCGGAAGGTTCAATATCATTAGTTTCGCTTTATAGGCGATTTCTTCTGGAATTGCGTCTAAATCGGGTAAAAAGTTGTTCTCTTCTATTAAGTTCATATAGTAAGGAACTGCTCCCGCTAGTTTTATGCCAGCATCATAAGCAACATATCCAGGATTAGTTGTTAACACAATATCATCCTCGTTGCAAAATGCGATTGGAAGATGAACAAGTCCTTCTTGGGACCCCATCGTTTGCAAAACTTCGGTTTGTGGATTTAGTGTAACGTTTACCCGTCTTTTATAATAATCCGCCACCGCTTCGTTAAAACGTTGTGTTCCACTAAGCATGTAGCCATATGAAGTTGCTGAGAAACTTTGTTCAGATAGAACCTTTCTTATTTTTTCATCCGGAGGTAAATCCGGACTACCTAGACTTAAATCATATATTTCATAACCAGCTGCTTGTTTTGCCGCGGCGGCCGCTTTTAAATCACCGAAAATAGCAGGTTCAAATATGGACATTTTTCTAGATGGTTCGATATTCAATTAAAAGCACTCCTCGCGTAAGAAAATAATTTTATCATTCATTTTATCACAAGTTACAAATAGATTGTGAAAAAGTTGAATGTAAATACTACCTATTTAGACTATTTCGTTATTAAAGTTTATAAAGAATTCATATTTTGGATAAATTTAAAAAACTACTAGCACTCTCAAGTGAGAGAACTAGTAGTTTTTAGTTGTTGGCTAATTCTATGAAAAGATGTTTATTGTTTTAATCAATTACGCCTCTTGCTGAGTTAAATTAAATAAGTGATCCGCCTTTTTCCAAATACTTAAGAATGCCTTCAGCTGCACGGTAAGATAATGCACCTACTGTACCTGTTGGGTTGTATCCAGCATTTTGTGGGAAAGAAGATGCCCCTACAACAAATAGGTTTTCTACATCCCACATTTGTGAGTAGTTGTTGACTGCAGATGTCTCAGGATCAGCGCCCATTATTACACCACCAGTATTATGAGTGGATTGATATTCAGCCACATTGTAAGGCCCAAGATCTCCACTTATATCAACATGATCCGCACCCATTTCTTTAAGGATTGCTCCACACTTCTCAGCCATAAACTTCGTCAATTGACGGTCTTGTTCTTCGAAGTCAAATGTGATTCGTGCTAATGGGTCACCGAAATCATCCGTATACGTAGGGTCAAGGTCGATAAAGTGTTGTCTATATGCCATTGATGCACCTTCACCCTTAACAGATAGATAAGCATTTGAATATTTGATAGATGCATCTTTAAATTCTGCTCCCCAAGAAGGCGTACCAGATGGAACTGAGTTATTCGCAATCGGACGTAAACCTGTTTGTCCAAGGATGATCATCCCGCCGTGGATAAAGTCTAAATCAGAGTGATCGAAGTTATCCCCGTTGAAATCATCGATAATCATACCTAACCCACCAGAACCTGCGAAGTTATTGAATTTTTTATTATCAAAGTAACCTGTAGCTGCTCCTTTACGGATTTGGTATGCATAGTTTTTACCGATTACACCTTTACCTGTAGTTGGATCGTATGGTCTACCGATTCCAGATAATAATAGTAGACGAACATTTGTAAATACATAACCTGTTGATACAACAACGTCTGCTGGCTGTTCGAACTCTTCTCCTGTTTCTAGGTCAATATATAATACACCCGTAGCTTTTGTTCCATCGTAAAGAATACGGCGCACTTCAGCATTTGTTCGCACTTCGAAATTCCCTGTTTCATTTGCTACTGGAAGTACTGTTACGAGCGGATCGGCTTTTGCACCATATTCACATCCGAAACGTTCACAGAATCCACAATATTGACAAGCTACACGAGAGATGCCATCTGGATTTGTATAGTTTTCAGAAAGATTCGCAGATGGTTGTACATATGGGTGATAACCTAAGTTTTTTGTTGCTTCTGTAAATAACTCCATTGCTACTGTTTTTTTCTGTGGACCCGTTGGATATGGATTTGAACGGGGCCCACCTAATGGATTGTCTTCACCTGAAATCCCAGCCATTTTTTCCCACATATCATAATAAGGTTCGATTTCATCATACGTAATTCCCCAGTCTTGAATTGTCATATCTGCTGGGATTTTATCTTCACCGTATTTTTCAATTGTTTTAGAGCGCATTTCAAAATCGTACGGAAGAAAACGGAAGTTTTGACCATTCCAGTGTGTTCCTGAACCACCAAGACCAACACCTAGTAAAAACGATCCATATTCACGCATTGGAAGTGCGCGCATACCTTCATTGTTACGGAATGTAATCGTTTCTTTTGAAAGGTTTTGCATCATACCATGGCGAATGCCAAATCGAAGTTCATCATGCATCATGAAATAATCTTCCAGTTTTCTTCCCTTACCTCTTTCTAGTCCAACTACTTTTTTGCCTTGTTTCGTTAGTTCAGAAGCGATAATACCTCCGCCCCAACCAACCCCGATAATTACAACGTCTGTTTTTGGTAGTACTGTTGCCATTTTAAAATTCCCCCTCATTACTCTTTCCATTTAAATTACGAATTAGTGCTTATGCTGTGAATTTAATGCAAGTGGTTCAATTACAGTAAATTCTTTGTCGATGATATCTAAAAAAGTCATTTGGTGACCTGGGAAGTTTTTCATTTTCCAGCCTTCCATACCATTGTTTCCTCCGTACAATGGATCAGCATAGGCTCCTTCTATTGTTCCTGCACGTAAAATACCAAAGAATATTTTGGATGTAGTTCCTTTGAGTGGAACTTTATCATCCGCAAAATCAGTTAACACAGCGTCTTGTTCTTCTTCCGTTAACTCAGTAAATTTCTTATTATACGTGCTTACACTATGATCTTGTAATCCTTTTAAACCGATATTAAAGATTTCTTGTCTGTTTAAGCGACCTTGGTATCCTTGTGTTGGCTCACCTGGGAAGAATGGACCTTTCGTATATTCGTTTGAACGAAGTCCCCATGTACCAGCAAGTTGATGGTCGATATAATAAGCAACCAACAAATCTTTTGCACCTGGTCCGTTCGCATCTGCTGGGAAAATTCTTTCCGCCGCCGCTACAGTAACAGCTAGTTGCTCAGGTGTAAAGTACATTAATGCAACGTTAGCATTCGAAGCAGTTGCTTCTGAGTGAACATGCGTTTCGGTAGTTGTCGTTTTTTCTTCTTTCGACAAAAGACTACCTAATGCACCCCCTATAACAACTCCACCAACTGTTAATCCTGAATTTTTAATAAATGTCCGTCTAGAAGAGCGTTTTTCTAGAATAGGTTCATTTTTGTTCTTATCTGACATAATAAAACCTCCAATGTGAAATAAATAGAATGTTCCGTTAATAATTTAACTAGGTAAACATTTGCTTTTAATGGAAAATAGCTTGCCAGTTATAGATTACTGAAAATACCGCAGTAAAAACTAATAAAGTAGCAATAAAATATGTATATTTTTTACCTGTCCAGCAAAGAACAATAATACCTAGACCAATACCTGCTCCTAATAATGCAAACCATGGGAATACGTATGCATTATGTTGGAAAAAAAGAAACAGGGCAAAATCTGCAACGATAAATAAAGCGAAAAGAACTTGATTTAACATCTTAAGTTCTTCTAAATTGTATTGAGACAAATGAACTCACCTCTCTTAATCTTAATAATAAATATTATTAATTGCTATTTATTATTATAAAGTAGGAATACAAAACAACTCTATCTATTCTACTACAATTTTTCAGACTTTGGTCATGTTTTTGTCGAATTTTAAAAATGTTATAATTCTGAAAATAAAACACTAGAGTTTACACTGTAAAAAGGATATAAGTGGAGGTGTATAATCATTTTATAACTTACCCCATCTATGTATTTACAAATTTCGACAAAGGGGTATAATATGTAATGGAAACAAAACAATCAAAATAACAATAACAACTATTACTTTTATGTCACATGATTTATTTATAGATAATTATGAGGAGGAAACACTATGCCAAATATCGGCGTACCAGGTTTAATTATTATTTTAATTATTGCTTTAATTGTTTTTGGACCAAAAAAATTACCTCAATTAGGTAGAGCAGTTGGACAAACTTTAAAAGAATTCAAAAATTCTACGAAAGATATAGTGGATGATGTAGCAGAAGAATTCAAATTAGAAGATAACGAAGCAGATACTAAAAAGAAAATCTAATACGAAAAGCCAACTATTTCGAGAAAATAGTTGGCTTTTATATATTTATTTATTTATTTATTTATTTATTTGAAAAGATGAGGGAATAGTTGGTTGTGCCCCCAATTGAGTAACAGCGTATCCAGCTACTTTCGATGCATATAAAATGCTTTCTCGTAAAGAGTTTCCATGACCTAAAGCTACTGCTAAAGCGCCATTAAATGCATCGCCAGCTCCAGTAGTATCTTTTACGTTCACAGGATTTGCCTGGACTAGACCATGTTCTTGATTATTCATATAATAGGATCCCTTTTCACCTAAAGTAACTACTACAGCCCCTACACCTTTTTGGAGAAGGAAGTTGCAAGCATGGTAAAGATCTTCTTCAGTTTCTGTTTTCATACCAGTTAGTATCGCTAATTCGGTTTCGTTAGGTGTTAATATGGAAACTTTTCTTAGTAAAGAATCACTTATTGGTTGAGCAGGTGCTGGATTTAATATAATTTGTACACCGTTCTGTGTAGCAATATTTGCTGCTGTTTCGACTGCTGGCATTGGGATCTCTAATTGTAAGAGAAGGGCATCGCTGGATGCAATTGTATTTTTATTTGCTTCTATTTGATCGGTTGTGACAAGAAAGTTTGCTCCTGGAAAAAGAATAATCGAGTTTTCACCTGAATCTGCCAATTGAATAATTGCTTGTCCTGTTATACCAACTTTTTGTACTGCGGCAGTATTTACCCCTTTGTCTTGTAAATTTTGTTTTACTTGTTCCCCAAAATCATCTGCCCCAACATTACCAATAAAGTGGACGTTTGCTCCTACTTGACTAGCGGTTACTGCTTGATTTGCTCCTTTACCGCCGAAAAACAACTCATGTTTTGTGCTATGCAATGTTTCACCAACTGTTACGATATGTGGAACTAGATAAACAAGGTCTATATTGGTACTTCCTACGACTGTGATGTTCATGTTTTGTTCTATTCCTTTCGATTACATTGAGCTAAAATTCGCTAGTTACCAACCAATTTAAACGCTCATTTTTTTTACGGCATCAAAAAATTGTTCCACGAACTTTTCTCTGTTAATCGTGTGTAATACTTGCGCGTTATGCGGAAGACCAGTTTGTTGTGCATAGTCTACAACCGTAGTTCCAGCTGTTAGTTTACCTTCTAATTCAACTGCAACGTAGCAGTCATCCCCTTCAAACAGCTCAGGGGTTAATACATAAGACACTGCACATAAATCATGTAAATGTATTTGGTTTTCAAAATTAGGAGCGTGAAATGCAGTTTGCTTAGCTGAATGTATGTAAAAGCGAAGCATTTGACTAACTTTGGAAGCAAAGTCAGAGCCTATTGCTTCAATTTCATTTATCTCTTCCAATGTAACATATGCTTTATGCGTAACATCCAGCCCGCTCATGACAATAGGTATGCCTGAACGAAACACGATATCTGCTGCGTGTGGATCGACATATACGTTAAATTCTGCAGTAGGAGACATATTTCCTCCAACCGCAGCCCCGCCCATATAAGAGATATATTTAATTTTCGACTTTACCTCTGGATGCGCGAGTAGTAGGGCCCCGACGTTTGTAAGGGGACCAGTTGCGATAAGTATTATTTGTTCATCACTAGATAACAGTGTTTCTTTCATGGCTTCAATTGCTGGGCGATTACTTACTTGAAGAGTTGGTTCTGGAAACTGGACATTCCCAAGTCCATTTTCGCCATGCACTTTATCCGCAATTTCAAGTTTGCGGAAAAACGGTTTATCTAGGCCTCTAGCAATTTCTATATTTTTTTTCATGTAACTCGTAAATGTGAGTGCATTGTGGATTGTTTTTTCTTGTGTTTGGTTGCCTGGCTCAGTTGTGATTAGTTTAATATCTAATTCTGGATGTGCAAAAGCAAGTGTTAACGCCATTACGTCATCTATTCCTGGATCACAATCGATAATTACTGGTATTCTCCTCATTTATATACACCTCATGCTAGTTTTTATTCAATACGTTAAATGTATTATTTTCTACTACACGTTATGGTAAACAATATTATTTGTCAAATGAATTTCTAAGCAAAATAAAGCAGTAGATAGTACAAGAAAAATAATTATGGTATGATAAACTTAGTAACTAGTACTAATAACAGGTGAAATAAAACTTATTCTATGGAGGTTCATATGAAAGATTTAATTCAATTAAAAGATAAGAATATTGTCGTTATGGGAGTAGCAAATGAACGAAGTCTTGCATGGGGAGTAGCGAAGTCTCTATTTGATGTTGGGGCAAATGTTATTTTCACGTATCGTAAAGAACGTTCGTTAGGAAAACTTGAAAAAGCATTAACAGACAATAACTTAGAAGCAAAGTTAGTCGTAGAATGTGATGTTAATAGCGATGATAGCATTAAAGCAGCTTTTGAAAAAATCGGAAACGAAGTAGGGGTAATTCACGGGGTAGTCCATTCCGTGGCATTTGCACATGCGGAAGACTTGAAAAACGATTTCCTTCAAACGACTAGAGATGGTTATGCATTTGCACAAGATACAAGTGCTTATTCACTAATTGCAGCAGCTCGTGAAGCAACACCATTTATGACAGAAGGCGGCTCTATTGTGACGATGACATATTTAGGAGCAGAACGCGTATTAGAAGGCTATAACGTAATGGGAATTGCGAAAGCATCATTAGAGGCTTCTGTTAAATATTTGGCACTTGATCTAGGGAAACATAATATTCGTGTGAATGCAGTATCGGCGGGAGCAGTGCGTACATTGGCTGCGAAAGGAATTTCTTCATTCAATACTATTTTGCATAAAATTGAAGAAACTGCGCCATTAAAACGAAATGTAACAGCAGATGAAGTTGGCGATATGACAGTTGGGCTTCTAGGCAATTTATCTAGAGGTGTAACTGGAGAAATCGTTTACGTGGACTCTGGCTATAATATTATGGGGTAACCTTGAAAGAAGAGGGGGAGGACGGCTTGACCTGACTCCAATGAGCCTATGCTGAAAAAGGGTTGTCATTTGCGCATAAACTTAAATTAAACCGGTTGAAGAGAGTGAATCTTCATCCGGTTTTTAGTTTAATCTTGTAAACTACTTCGAAATGCTTTTAGTGCTTCATCTGTTGCGTTATTTGGAATAGAGCAATTTGGTGCTAAGATAAACGGTTTGTTTTTCATGAGGGCTAAAGCGTTTTTGGCTTGCTTTTCTATTTCTTGTATATTATTCTCTGCAAATAGTTGTTGATTCACTCCACAAACTTTTACTTTATTGAATGAAGCTGATAAGTCAGGGTTACCCGTGGCTTCTGTATCCCAGCTTATCCCATGAATTGGGTAATGGAGAAATCTATTTGGTTGTGAATTTGCTCCACAAGTATGGAGAATCGTTTTCTTTGTTTCATTCGCTTCCAAAACGATTGTGTCATATTGCTGAGAAAATTCGATAAAGGCATCATCATCTAATATAGCTGGATGGGCAGTCCCCATTGTAGAATAGAAAATCCCATCAGCACCAGCTCGTCCAAGTTCCTTAACATAGTCTGCAAGGGTCAATGAAATAGCACGTAATGCATGATGTATACCTTCCCCGCTTAATAACTCTTTTATCGGGATCGGATTTGAACTACCATATAAAGAACCATTTGCAAAAGGAAGATGTCCAGACAAAAAAAGGAGCACGGAAAGGGGAGAAAAAACGGTTTGCACAATAGGGCGCTCCGGCTCAAGCTCTTTAATACTTCGTATTGCCTCTATTTGTTCGGCTAATGGAACAGCAGAACCATTCCGCTCATCGATTTTCCACAAATCTTCTACAGACTGTACAGCTGGTTTTATCATCCTTGGAACAATTGCTTCATAATCGTTATAGTCGTATTCGTTTCCCCAGACTTCACTATAATATGTTGCCCGAGGAGTAAATTTGACAATGTCCCAATCGAATTTATTCGTAAAAGCGACCTGTGCTTTAGCGGACATTAAAGGCCGGTTTTCCACTTCGATAAAATGCCGCCAGCCAATAACGATTGGTCGATCCGCTTGCTCTCCTGAAAGAATTGCATTAAACCGATCCTTTTTAGTCCATTGTCTCATATAAATCCTCCTAAATATAGAAAGTATAATCCTCCGGTAATACACGCTTCAAAAATTTCTTTGTGCGCTCTTCTTTCGGACTAACGAATATTTCATGAGGTGTTCCTTCTTCTACAACAACCCCACCATCCATGAAGATCACACGTTTTGCGACATCTTTTGCAAAGGACATTTCGTGCGTGACGACAAGCATCGTAGTACCTTCGTTAGCAATATTTTTCATAACCGTTAATACTTCTCCTACTAACTCGGGGTCAAGCGCTGAAGTTGGTTCATCAAACAAAATAATATCTGGGTTAAGTGCAACCGCACGTGCAATGCCAACGCGTTGTTGCTGTCCACCCGATAGCTGACTAGGATAGGAATCATATTTATCAGATAGACCTACTTTATCTAGTGCCTTTTTACCGATTTCATTTGCTTCTGCTTTAGGTATTTTACGTCCGATGATTAAGCCTTCTGTTACATTTTCTAGAGCTGTTTTATTGTTAAATAAATTATAACTTTGAAATACAAAGGCTGTCTTTTGACGGATGGCTTGAATATCTTTTTTGGAGGCGCTATGTAAATCTACTTTTAGTTCGCCAAAAGATGCTTTTCCGCTATCTGCTTTTTCTAAGAAGTTAATGCAGCGCAGTAAAGTCGTTTTTCCGGAGCCACTTGGACCGAGAATGACTACTACATCACCTTTATCAATCGTTAAGTCAACGCCTTTTAGTATTTCATTTTTTCCGAATGACTTATGGATGTCTTTAATTTCTAACATATTGGAACCTCCTTATTAAGCACTAACGTATTTATATTTTCGTAGTCGTTTTTCATATAATTTAAATCCAAACTCTACTAAGCTGCACAAGATAATATAGACAAGGAAAATATCAAGATATGCTTCCACATAGTTATATCCAACATTTGCAGCAACTTTCGCTTTTAATGTGATTTCCTGTAGAGACATGGCGTAGCCTAATGATGTTGCTTTTATCAAGTTCACTGTTGCTGTACAAATATTTGGTAATGCTACGACCATTGCTTGTGGAATCACAATACGACGATATGCTTGAAAATTAGTCAACCCAACAGCCTGTGCTGCCTCCAGCTGACCTTTATTCACTGTGCTTAGCGCAGAGCGAAATACTTCGATTAAAATAGCGGTCGTACTAAAGGAAAAGACGATAAACGCATACCAAATTGGATTGATTTCATATATTTGGATATTCCAATTATATTTTTCCACAAAGGCAGTTAAGATTAACGGAACACTCGCATAAACGATGAAAATTTGAATAATGATCGGCGTACCTCTGACAAAAGAAACGTATACTTGTGAAAATCTGTTTAAAATAGGAATTTGGTTAATTCGGGTTAGCGCCAATAAAAACCCTAACGGCAATGCGACAAGCAAAGCTACAGCAGTGACGAATAGAGTGATTGGCACACCGGATAATGCAATAAAAAATGTATCTACTAGAAATTTATAATTTAAACCTTCCGACATTTTTCACACTCCTTACATTGTTTTAATCGTTTGCTTGCCTTTGCTAAACATCTTTTCTAGAATTCTAAAAGCTTTTTCAATTAAGAGAGACAAAATCCAATAAATGATTGCCAGTGAGATAAATATTTCAAGAGCGTGTGAATTATAATTTGCTGCAATAATTAAATTTGCTTTCCCAACGACATCGATTAAACCAATTGTGTATGCAAGTGAGCCTTCTTGTAGTAGGGCAATCATGCCATTTCCAAAGTTAGGAAGTGCAACAACAAGTGCTTGCGGGAAAATAATGCGTCTGTATGCTTGGAAGGGACTTAAGCCAACGCTAACCGCTGCTTCAAATTGTCCTTTTTCGATGGACTCATAAGCCGAGCGAATAACTTCCGACATGATGGCAGCAAATTGTAGAGTAAACGTGATAATAACGAATACCGCTGTATTAATATCATGTAAATAGAGACCAAAGTTATCGGCAAGCGCTGGAACGCCATAGTAAACTAAAAATAATAGGACGATGGAAGGCGTACATCTTAAAATCGTTGTATAGAAGTTTGCAAGCTTCCTTGCTAGTTGATTTTTTCCGAGCTTCATCACTGCTAGTATTAAACCGAAAAATGTACCAAAAACGATGGAAAGACCTGCAACTAAGAAGGTAACTTTTAAAAATGGAAGCAGTGCTGGAAGTGAACTCCATATGTAGGATGCATCAAAATACTTTTCCATATTGAAGATTATTCCCCTTTCTAAAAATGATGAAAGGCTACCGGCGTATCCCACGCATAGGCAGCCCTTCTAATAGGAATTCACTGATTATCGATTAACGTTATCTAAAACTTCAAATAAGTCACGGCCATAAAATTCTGTGCTAAGCTCGTTTGTTTTCTTTTCTTCTTTTAATTGTTTAATAGCTTTATCATATGCATCTGCAAATTCTTGCTCTTTTTTGTTAAATAATGGCCATGTTTTAATTACTGCAAATTCATTGTAGACCACTTCATCTTTTAAGTTGTAATATGGTCCATCCTCTGCGAGTACTTGTTTTTTGAATACGCCTTCAAGTGTAATACCGCCATCTACGCGGCCCTCGTTTACCCATTGTACAACGTCTACAGAGAATGTATCTCCAGCTTGTAGTTTTACTGGGTTATCTGGATTTGCTTTATTGTACTCATCAATAATTGTGTATTGTGCATTGTTTGCTGCAATAGGCGCAAGAGATAATCCGGCAGAAGCAAAATCTTCTAATGTCTTGATGTTTTCATTTTCTTTTTTCAACAGAAGACCTGTGCTACTTAATCCAAGGAATTCTTGTGGAAAGATGAATTTTGCTGTACGCTCTTCTGTCCAAAACGCATTTTTTACCCCAGCTTGATATTTACCTTGTTCGACTCCTATTAATAAATCGTCGCTTGTCGTTCCTACGTATTCAAACTCATATTCAGGTAATAACTCATCAACTAATTTCATCACTTCTACATCATAACCTGTTGGATTTCCTTTATCGTCCAACCAAGAAATTGGTTTAGAAGCTTGATCGTATGCTACTTTTACTTTACGTGCATCTCCATTCTCACTAGGAGTAGAAGTGTCATTTGAACCACATGCTGCTAAAATCGTTACAGAAGCTAAACCTACTGCTGCCAATTGCAAATACCTTTTCATTTTCATCGTGTTTGTTCCTCCTATTGTTTCACTAGATTTCTTTTTTTATCTTCTTCCAGTGCAGATTGTGCTAATTTTTTTATAGTCATATCATCCATTGGTGGGTTGTGTAGCCCAGCTCGAACGTCTCGGTAGTAACGTTGTAATGGATTTGTTCGTTGTAAACTTTTAGCTCCGACTAAGCGCATTGCTTTATCGACGATTGTAATAGCTGAATTTGTTATGACATGTTTAGCGACACTAATTTCATTTGACAGTGAATCTCTGATTGTTTCATTGTCATAAGCAGCTGCAGCACCATAAATAACGAATCGTGCTTTTGTAAGCTCCAAATCAATTTCCCCAATTAACTGTTGCACATTTGGTAATTGTGCGATTGGTCCATTCAAACTATTAGGAGAATGTGTGTTAGCAAAGCGAACGGCATAATCTCGAGCTGCTTGTGCTACACCTAAATAAGTAGCAGGAATATGGAGTAACCATCCGTTAACTTTTCCGCCGCTTACTAACTCAGGAAGCTCCACTAAATCAGTTTCGTGCACGACAGCATTTGTCAGTACTAAATCATTACTACTTGTGCCACGCATAGAAACAACATCCCACGTTTCTTCTATGGAAACTCCTTCTGTGTCACGGTGAATAAGAAAAAATCCAACTTTTTCTTGTTCTTCGATCCATGCAGAGGTTAAAAAATATGTAAGTACGGGAGAGGCTGTTGTGAAAATTTTTCGTCCATTTAGTACCCAAGTATCTCCATTTTTAACGGCAGTTGTCCCTGGGCGTCCTCCACGTGTTGGGCTTCCAGTTTGTGCTTCACTTACGGAACGGTTTACAAGTGCGCCATTCAAAATTTCCTTTGAAAAGAAATCTAATTTTTCTTTTGTCCAAAGCTTTTTTTCAAAAAGGTCACCGACTACACCTAAGCTCCAACCAACCGATAATGCAGTGTTTGCATCATAGCTTGCTAATGTCTCTTGTAGAAGCACCATATCATAAACAGAAAGTCCTTCGCCGCCATATTCTTTAGATAATGTAGTGCTCGTATAACCAAGCTTCACTAAATCTTCTACATTTTCTTTCGGGAATATGGAAAGCTCATCAATTTCAGCAGATTTACCTTTAAAATTTTCTTCTAATCTTGCCAAATTACTGAGCCATTCTTGTTGTTTTTCGTTTTTGATAAATAAATTACGCACAAGTATTCGTCTCCTTCAAATCGATCAAATAAAATATATTGGAATAGTAGGATATAATGATAAATAAAAAATTGCCAAGGTCTATTATTGAAATTATCTTACTACTTTAATGTAATGAAGTCAATGACAAAACCTACTAAATTAATATGATTAATTTATTGCCCCTAAAAAGTTTTTTTATAGATAAATAGGGTACTAGAAGTAATGGAAAGCATAATAGATGGAGGAGGAACAAGTTTGGATAATAAAGTGAATAACAACAGCAAAGATGAACAATTAGAACAGTTTCGTGTGGATGATAAAGACAAAGCAATGACTACGAATCAGGGACTAAAAGTTTCAGAGGATGAATTCTCTTTAAAAATCGGTGAACGAGGTCCTACTCTCTTAGAAGATTTTCATTTCCGTGAGAAAATGACGCATTTTGATCATGAACGAATTCCTGAGCGAGTTGTACATGCAAGAGGATATGGGGCACATGGTGAATTTAAATTGTATGAATCCATGCAAGCCTATACAAAAGCGAAATTCTTACAAACCCCTGGTATGAAAACACCCGTTTTTGTAAGGTTTTCAACAGTTGCAGGTTCTCGTGGATCTGGTGAACTAGCGCGTGATGCACGAGGATTCGCTACGAAGTTTTACACAGAAGAGGGTAACTACGACTTAGTAGGAAATAATATACCCGTGTTTTTCATTCAAGATGCAATCAAGTTTCCAGACTTAATTCATGTAGTTAAGCCGGAGCCACATAATGAAATTCCACAAGCAGCAACCGCACACGATACATTTTGGGACTTCGTAGCTAACAATCAAGAAACTGCTCATATGGTCATGTGGACGATGTCTGACCGAGCAATCCCAAGAAGCTTTCGAATGATGGAAGGATTTGGTGTCCATACTTTCCGATTCATCAATGCCCAAGGTATCGCTCATTTTGTAAAATTTCATTGGAAACCAGTTTTGGGAGTACATTCCGTCGTGTGGGATGAAGCACAAAAGCTAAATGGTAAAAACCCAGATTTTCATAGACAGGATTTGTACGATGCAATAGAAGGTGGGAATTATCCGGAGTTTGAATTAGGCGTTCAAATAATAGAGGAAAAAGATGAATTTAAATTTGACTTTGATATTTTAGATCCTACGAAACTATGGCCGGAGGAAGAAGTACCAGTAAAAATTATTGGAAAAATGACTTTGAATCGCAATGTGGATAATGTTTTTGCTGAAACGGAACAAGTGGCATTCCATCCTGGAAATGTAGTGCCAGGTATTGATTTTACAAATGATCCACTACTACAAGGAAGATTATTCTCTTATACAGATACGCAATTGATACGACTCGGAGGTCCGAACTTCCACGAGCTCCCGATCAACCGACCAGTTTGCCCTTTCCATAATAATCAACGAGATGGATACGGCAGACAAACGATAAATGTTGGACAAGTCAGCTACCATAAAAACTCACTTGCAGGTAATACACCAACTCCGGTTAGCGAGGAAGAAGGTGGTTACGCACATTATCAGGAAAAAGTAGATGGGCACAAAATTCGTGCTCGAAGCGAAAGCTTTAAGGATCATTTCTCCCAAGCATCGATGTTCTGGAACAGTATGAGTGAACCGGAAAAGCTTCACATTATAAATGCATTTAGTTTCGAGCTTGGTAAGTGTAAAGAAAAGACCATTCGAGAGCGAGTCGTAGAAATGCTTGTAAATGTGGATGTAGACTTGGCAAGCCAAGTTGCAAAAAATTTAGGATTGACTGTACAAGCGACTACTCTTCCTAACTATAACAAGAGCTCTCCAGCGTTAAGTCAATTGAATTCAGTTAAGAAACCAGATACACGCAAAATTGCTGTACTAGTTTCGGAAGGTTTTGATGGAGAATTGATGGCTATTTTTGAGGCGTTAAAAGCTAAAGGGACGCTGATAGAGATAGTAAGTGATCATCAAGGTACTATTAAAGGAGCAGATGGAACTTTATTGGAAGTCGACCATACTTTCTCCACTGCAGATTCCGTATTATTTGATGCAGTGTATGTTGTAAGTCCACAAGGTACAACACCGACGTACCAAAAAGAAGCCGCATACTTTGTGAAAGAAGCATATGCTCATTTCAAGCCTATTGCGGCCACATTTCATGGAGATCAATTGCTCGATGAGCTAGGCTTTACAGGACAGGCCGGTGTAATAACAAAAGAGACGGGAAATAGCTTTGTGGAAAGTTTCACCAATGCAATTACTAATCATCGTTTTTGGGATCGAGCTGTATAGAATAGTTAAAAGGCATGCCCTTAAGCAGGGGCATGCCTTTTACTGTGATTTATTTAGTTTTAGAGAGTCGTGGCCATATGAAGTATGAAATGGAGATGACAAAATCAATCCCAAGAATTAGTCCCCAAAGTTTCAATGTATCCCATAAAACCTCAGATTTTGAGGTGTCATCCATGATGTAAATTAATATAAGCAATATGCTCCCGCCAATGATGTAAGCAAGTAAATGTTGAAAGGACCCTTTTATCGACTCTCGTGCAAACTCCATTCCTGTTTTACGTACAGGTTTAGTGCCTTCTTTTTGGACATAATATCTAAACCTTACATCCGCCCAGCGAATCATACTCTTTCCAAAGGCTATCGAAGAACCAAGATAAACAGCTGCTATAGCGTGCGCGAGAGTTGCGGTTGCCCCGTTATATAGATCAATAGCTGTAATTGCAAGTAAGATTAGATCAATAACTGGAGTTAGCGCAAGAAAGAACAAACCGAGACGTTCTTTTTTTAATATATATCTAGTCACGAGACCTAGTAAAATAACAACCCAAAATCCAACTTCACAAGCAATGATCGTCCATGCAATGAAATTCAATACAACACCTCTTTTGTGAAAGATTCTATTGTAATTATAAAGTAAAATAAATGATTTGCATTGACTATTTTAAAAATTTTGCATATACTAAACAAAATAATTTATAAATCGTAAACAAGCGAAGAAAAGGACATAAATCATCTTCATTTCTTATTAGAGAACAGGGTCATTGGCTGGGAGCCCTGAAGAAAAACGAATGATTTACCACCTTGGAGCTATTGTGGGGAAAGTAATGTAAGTATCCATAATCGGGAAACCGTTATCTACTATGAGCGCAATACATTTTTGTGTTGCAAAATTAGGGTGGAACCACGACCACACTCGTCCCTTTACCAGGGATGGGTGTGGTTTTTTGTATTCAAAATTAAATAATAAAGCAAAGAAAAGGACATGAATCATCTTCATTTTCTTATTAGAGAACAGGGTCATTGGCTGGGAGCCCTGAAGAAAAAAGAATGATTCACCACCTTGGAGCTATTATGGGGAAAGCAAACTTCGCAATTATCCATAATCGGGAGAACCGTTATCTAGTATGAGCGCAATACATTTATTTGTGTTGCAAAATTAGGGTGGAACCACGACCACACTCGTCCCTTTACCGGGGATGGGTGTGGTCTTTTTTATTTCAACTTATAGGAGGAATTTACATGTCAGTTAAAGCGGAACAACGAATTAGCCATCAGAAGTTAGGTCAACAATTAGAGCTATTTATGTCAAGTGAAGAAGCACCGGGAATGCCGTTTTATTTACCAAAGGGTATGGTTTTACGAAATGAACTTGAAAACTTCTGGAGAATAAAGCACCAAAGAGCAGGGTATCAGGAGATAAAAACCCCAATTATGATGAAGCAAGAGCTTTGGGAGCGGTCAGGTCACTGGGATCATTATCATGAAAATATGTATTTTGCTAATGTAGATGAACAAAAGTATGCTATTAAACCGATGAATTGTCCGGGGGCAGTACTCATTTTTAACAGTAAAAAAAGAAGTTATAGGGAGCTCCCGATTCGATATGCAGAGCTTGGTTTAGTACACCGTCATGAGTTATCTGGTTCGCTAAATGGACTTTTGCGAGTTCGAGCATTTACTCAAGATGATGCGCATCTTTTCGTCCGAGAAGATCAAATTGAAAGCGAAATTGATAAAGTACTCGATTTAGTGGATGAATTTTATTCTAAGTTTGGTTTTAGTTATAAAATAGAGCTTTCTACTCGGCCGGAAGATTTCATGGGATCTGTGGAAGCTTGGGATCAAGCAGAGCAGGCACTTGAATCAGTGCTAAAGAAAAAACAAGTAGAATATCAAGTAAATGAAGGAGATGGAGCATTCTACGGTCCGAAAATCGATTTTCATATTTTAGATTCTCTTGGCCGGAGTTGGCAATGCGGAACCGTTCAACTCGATTTTCAAATGCCAGAAAAGTTTGATAGCAGGTATATCGATGAGGACAATCAATTACGTCAACCAATAATGATTCACCGTGCGATTTATGGTTCTATCGAGCGCTTTATGGCTATTCTTCTAGAGCATTTTCAAGGAAGCTTTCCACTTTGGTTAGCACCTGTACAAGTGAAGATTTTACCAATAGCGGACGCACATGTTTCGTATGCCGAAGATGTAAAACGGGAGCTTGAAAAAGAAGGTTATCGTGTGGAAATCGATGACCGTGTGGAAAAAATCGGCTTAAAAATTCGAGAAGCTGCTTTGCAAAAGCATCCGTATATGCTCATTGTGGGTGATCAAGAAATTGAGAAGAATGTTGTGTCTGTTAGAAAGCATAAACTAGGAAATGCGGGTGACATGAACCTGGATGAATTGATTGGTCAATTAAAAAGAGAACGATAAATTTAAAGGGGATCTCCTCCTGCAAAGGATTTTTAATTATTCTTCACGAAATTAACTGGTAGGAGGGATTTTATGAATATATTAAATAATTTTCCGCTTTTAGAAACAGAACGTTTTCTATTACGACCAATAGAAGTTGGAGATGCCAATGAAATATTCCAATACTTTTCACTAAATGAAGTGACAAAGTATTACGATTTGGATACGTTTACGGATATAAATAGGGCGATTCATTTAATTGAAAACTGGCAAAAATGATTTACGAGTAATGAGGGAATTTGCTGGGGAATTGCAACGAAGGATGACAATAAAATAATTGGTAGCTGTGGTTATCATAATTGGGAAAAAGATCATTTCAAAGCAAAAGTAGGATTTGAAGTGACACCGGAGTATTGGCAGCAAGGAGCCATGACAGAAGTATTAAAGCATGTATTGCAATACGGCTTTGAGAAAATGAGGCTCTTCCGAATTGAAGCCCTTTATGACCCTGCAATTACAGCTTCTAAAAGGACGCTTCAAAAAGCAGGATTTGTATACGAAGGTATGTTGCGGAAATCATCCTTTGAAAAAGGACGATTTTGTGACGCAGCTATATGTTCTATTTAAGAGAAGAGTATGGATAAGGAGCTACAATTGTGAGTAATCAACTACCGGTGCCTGTTCAAAGTTTTATGCAAGAGTATGTAGAATTGCTAAATAAACACTTACCTTCTGATTTAATAGAAGGTGTATACATATATGGATCGATTGCTTTAGGAGCATTTAATGAATCGAAGAGTGACATAGATTTTATTGTTTTATTGAGACGAGTAGTAAGTGAACAAGAAGTGGTGACCATTCAAGAGATACATGTACAAATGAACAAACATCCATTTGGAAAAAGAATGGACGTGGTATATATCCAGGTTAATGCAATAGGGAAAACAAACGAAGAGTTACCTACGTATCCATATTGTTCAGACGGAGTAGTAAAAATAGGTCATTGGGATGTTAATCATATTACTTGGTGGGTTTTAAAGGAGCACGGCATTACATTGCGAGGGACACTAATTGGAGAACTAAATATCCCTACAAAATGGGAAGATGTATTGAAAACATTGGAATATAATATGAACGAATATTGTTTTAGTAAGTCGAAAAAGACATATCCATTTTTATTCGATAGTATGGTAGAATCTGCAACTTGTACGATTAGTAGAATTATTTGCTCGCTTGATCAAAGAGATATTTTTTCGAAAGATAAGGCAGTTATTTTATGTGTAGACATGCTACCAGAAAGATGGCATCTCCTTCTAAAAGAAGCTTCTCGAATTCGAACAAAAGCTAATACAAAATCATTGTATAAAAGCAAACTAAAAAGGGCTAGAGATTGCAGGGATTTTATACTATATACTCATCAATTATGTAATACAAAATTTTTCACAAAGGAGTAAGTGATGGAAATAAAATTATTAACACCAAACTATGCAAGTGCATACTGGGAACTAAGGTTAGAGGCATTACAACAAAGCCCAGAAGCATTTGGAACAAGTTACGAAGAAGCGATACAAAGAACAAATCCAATTGAACGAGTAGAAAATAATCTACGAACGGAAGGCAACTACACTTTCGGAGCATTCCAGCAGGACAAGCTCGTTGGAATGGTTACATTATCGCAAGAAAGCTACCTAAAAATGAAGCATCGGGCAAATATTTTTGCCATGTATGTAAGTCCGGAAGCACGTGGATTAGGAGCAGGAAAAGCATTGCTTATGGAAGCAATTAATAAAGCAAGAACGATAGAGGAAATTGAAAAAGTGAATTTATCCGTCGTATCAACGAATGAAAAAGCAAAAAATCTCTATACACAATTAGGATTTGAAGTTTTTGGTGTAGAAGAAAAAGCATTAAAAGTGGCTGATACATATTACGATGAAGATCATATGACGCTCATTTTGTAATAAAGGGTTTGCTTTAATCGTGTCGAAGTAGTCTTGAATCAGAGGAGGTAGAAAATCATAGAATCAAAAAAGTTAGTTGATAGATCAGTGGACAAACACAGCATTTATCATTCTCCTATTCGGTCCGTATTTGATAAATTCTCTCGTGCGAAAGATGCTTCATTAGTTTATGGAGAGCCGATTGAACTTGATAGAAAACAAGTGCTACCAGTTGCTAAAGTAAATTATTATGTTGGTGGAGGCGGAGGATATTCAGATATGGGTGAAGAGGAATCCACTGCCCAAGGTGAAGGAGGAGGTGGTTATTTTTCTATTAAACCTGTAGGAGTTTTTGAAATCACGCCTGAAAAAGTTAAGTTTAAACCTATTATTAATATGTATTTCGTTTTAACGATTCTTAGTGTGGTTACACTTGGACTTGGCTTTCTTTTCAAAAGTTCTCGTAAATTTAAATAATTAATATGTAGAAGATCCGCTTAAGGGAGGTACCTTAGCGGATTTTTTTGTTTTATCATTCAGGTGAAATTGTAAATGTTAAAAACGTAATTGACTCTATGTGTCACATCGTGATATAGTCGAGGTGCGACATAGTGAATAGTTAGAGTGGATGTGATCCAATTGAAAATTGAAAAGGTTATTAAATACTATATCCCAATGACAGAAACAGCATTTTATATATTGTTGTCGCTTACTGTGCCACGCCACGGCTATGGAATTATTAAACATGTGGAAGAGTTAACGGAAGGTCGAATTATTCTCGGGTCTGGAACAATTTATGGAACGTTAAAGAAAATGCAACGTGACGAGATTGTTACGGTTTTCTCAGATGAAAAAAGAAAAACAATCTACGAAGTTTCGCATATAGGGAAAGTATTAATGAGACATGAGATAAGCAGATTGAAAGAGTTGCATGCTAATGCCTTAAGTTATGAGGAGGAATTCGATGATTAAAAAATGGAGACCTTTTTGGAGTTATGATTTAGAAAAGACAGAACGTTGGTTGTCATCGTTTGCATTAGAAGGAAAAGAACTAGTCGATATCAATTTACTTTCAAGGAAGTTTATATTTGAAGAAGCAGAACGTAAAGAAGTGGAATATCAAATAATATATGATAACTCGAAAAATGAATTGCCGCGGAGGCTTAAAGACTCCGGTTGGGAAAATTCAGTGTCACAGGGGAAGTGGAAATTCGTCAAAAATAGTAATAATCCGATTGAAGCGTATCCATCTCGTGATGGTGTTTTGAAAAGGAATAGAACCCATTCCTTTGTGTTGTCATGTGTTTCTTTATTGTATGGATTTCAGTTAATACCATTTGTTATAGCAATGCTGTCTCTTTTAATATATCCAGAAGACTCAACCTTCGTGCCAAGTCCGTTATGGTCTATTACAATCCTTTACTTCCTGCAAGTAATTGCTGTCATTGTTCTAACGATATATATGACACGGAAGTTGCGAGCGTTCGATGTTAAGTTTTTTGGCGCATCTGTTGACGCAGTTTCATCTATTGGAACATTTTCAAAATGGAAATTTGGTTGGATGTATGCACCAGACTTATTGGAAAACTGGCTTTCAGACATGGCGATGCAAGGAAATCAGCTTGTTCGTGTGAGTAAAATGGGTACAAAATTCGTTTTTGTAAAAAGCACCCCGAAGCTTATCTCGTACGTGTATGATTATCAATTAAAAGCTTCTCCAAATTATTATGAGGTACATAAAAGTGCAGGATGGCAGTTAAAATTCACCTCATCATCCTGGTATGCGAAGTATTCTATATGGCAGAAAGAGTATGAAATCGGTGAAGAAAAGCCACGGTTTACGTATGATTCTATTGAGAAGAAGGGGCAAGTTCGAAAAGTAATGTTAGTGAATGTTAGTTTAGTTGCTTATTTTATAGTAATTTTATCATTTGCTTTGTGGATTAATCTTTCGAATTATCATGTATATGAACGAAATACCTTTGATCAAATTCTTATGGGAACATTATTTTTCAGTTCACTTATACCGATTTCCATTGTGATTCGAACTTTTCAATATGCTATGCGTATGCGAAAGGTTTGATATGTAGTAGATCTGCTAAAGGACTATGCCTTTGCAGATCTTCTTTGTTTTATTGCTTGAATACATTTCAATAGGAGAAGTGCTGTAATCGCGCCGGCTGTATCAAGCATTACGTCTTGAGCAGAAGCTGTTCGTCCACTTGTGAATGATTGATGTAGTTCATCCGCTACTGCAAAGAACATTGTTAGGCTTATAGCGGTGAGCTTACGATAGTTAAATTTAGGTAAAGCAGCGTAAATAGCGAGTGCTATTATTCCAAAATAAAAGAAATGCGTGCCTTTGCGTATCAAAAACTCGACGAATGGATAATATCCCCGTTCTTCAATGGAAACTAGAATGCCCCAATACGGAATTTGTAAATAAGATAGCAAAGATTCTAGTGGTTTATTCGGCAACCACTTTTCAAGCACTGGTACAAGTGATTGCTGTTCAGCTGTTTGACCAGACGAAATGAATACAACAATAAGTAAAAAGAGTAAAGGAATAATTTTTTTCATAACAAAACAGTAACATATATACAAGAAGTTTTCATATTTCTGCACAATTAAGCTATAGTGAATATTGGTAAATAAAAAATTCTGGAGGTATGGATTATATGTCTAAACTCACACCATTTTTAATGTTCCAAGGACAGGCAGAAGAAGCAATTAATTACTATACATCGATTTTCAAGGAATCCGAAATCATTCGTTTAGCTCGTTACGGAGCAGAAGGACCCGGAAAAGAAGGAGAAGTAGCGAAAGCGGTATTTTCCATTAACGGCCAACAATTTCTATGTAATGACAGCAGTGTTCAACATGGATTTTCGTTCACACCATCGATTTCATTATTCGTTGAATGTGATTCCGAAGCGGAAATCGATCAGGCTTATGCAAAGCTTTTGGAAGGCGGACAACCTTTAATGCCGATTAATAATTATGGCTTTAGCAAAAAGTTCGGCTGGGTACAAGATAAGTTTGGGGTTTCATGGCAGCTAAATTTAGAGAATTGAGTAAATCGGATAATGCATACACATAATCAGATAATCAAGCAATAAAATCGGATAATGAATACACATAATAGGATAACCGACACTCACAATCGGATAACCAAGCAAGTAAATCGGATAATGCCTCCGAACTAAACAAAAATCCGAGGAGCAATTCAATCGCTCCTCGGATTTTATATTATTTAATAGGTATCCAAATCTCAGAGTAATAATCTTCATTATTTGGGTTACCATTTGAATATACTTCTAACTCAGGAGTTCCTGCTGGTACATACGGATTAGAGGGAAACCATTCGGAATAAATTTGTTTCCATGTATCTTGCATTGCATGTGGCATCGGGCCGTGAACTTCAAAAATAACCCATTTAGAAGGAGGAATCTCCAATGCCAATAAATTTTCCGGAACATCTCCTTCATGTGCTGAAGCAATCCAATAGTCCATTAAACCACTATCTTTCTGTTCTTCCTCTACTACACAAACTCCTAGCACACCTTCAATCTTCCCATTGTTTAATTGGGAAAGCAGATCATCTGTGCCATTTGTGTTCACTTCATCCCAAAATAGTGGGATACCGTTCAAATTTTCACCTGTTTTACAATTGTACGTTCTTTTGACTCCAACCACTTGGAAACTTTCTTTTTCCACAATCTTATACTTCATTGGTTCTGCTCCTCTCAAGCTCACCTGGATGACCAGGCGATTGTATGATTGTAAATTACCTAGTTTCTTTCGTGCATCACTCGGGGTTACGCCGTGTTGCTTTCGAAAGGCCTTCGTAAAAGCTTCGGGGGTGTCATAGCCGTATTTGTAGGAAAGGTCGATTATTTTGTTATCGGTATTCACTAATTCCTGCGCTGCTAAAGTTAATCTTCTGCGGCGAATATAATCTGCTATGGACATATCGGTTAAAATGGCAAACGTTCGTTGGAAATGAAATACCGACGAATTTGTCACTTTTGCAATTTGTTCCATCGTCAAGTCATCAAGCAGATGCTTCTCTATAAAGTTAATAGCTTTTTGTATCGACTCGACCCAAGCCATGCCACTCACCCCTTGTATCTATCATAAATGATACCCATTCGTTAATCCTGTCATTTTGTGCTCACTCTGGACTGGTTTTCATTCAGCTAAAAGATTATCTACGATCACTTTGGGACGCACATCTAAAGAAGAAAGCTCCTTGATGTCAATCCAAATTGGTTCATATTTCCCGCGCTGAACGGAAGTATGGGAGTATTCTTCACCTGTACCTGTTCCAAATTTGCCCCCAATAATATCAGCGAAGAAAAAGTGCTGCCTTCCGTTATATTCTAATACTTTAAAAGTACGTTGAATACGCACGAGCACCCCTAGCTCTTCATGCGTTTCTCGAATTGCAGCTTCCTCTGGTGTTTCTCCTTCCTCAATACCTCCACCTGGGAACACATAGTAGGTCACATGTGGTTTCGTTCTTTTGATTAAGGCAACTCGACCGTTTTCAATGATGATAGTTGCTCCTCTGTTTCTTATATAAATACACCTTCCAATCTAATTAATTGTAGACAGAACATTCTAACTCATACTAGTATTATTATATATCAAACTAAAGGATGAGAGTTAGTATGGAGATAATTGAAATTCAACAAAGACCTGAATTCTTTAAGGAAGCTGTGAAAGTATTTTGGGAGCATTGGGGCAGTGAAAGTAACTATAAATTTTATGAAGATTGTATGGTTCATTCTGGAAAAAAACCTGATTCTATTCCAAGTTTTTATATTGGAATAGAAAACAAGAAAATTATCGGTACTTATGCATTACTTCGAAATGATATTAATAGCCGACAAGATTTGTTTCCATGGTTAGCTTGTCTATATGTCGATCCAGACTATAGAGGTAATTCTATAGGTGAACAACTTTTAGAGCATGGACTAAAAATGACAGCGCAGTTGGGGCATGAAAAACTTTATTTATCAAGCGATTTAGAGGGGTACTATGAGAAATATGGGTGGACAAATTCTACTATAACTTATGGACCTTCGGGAGCTTCCATAAAAGTGTATGAAAAAGCGGTAAACTAAGATAGGAGGATTAGAATGATCAACGTATTATTTGTTTGTCTTGGGAACATTTGTCGTTCCCCTATGGCGGAGGCAGTTTTTAGACATTTAGTAGAGAAAGAAAATTTAAGTAATCATATTCGAGTGGACTCTGCTGCAACGAGTGCTTGGCATATCGGTGATCCACCTCATCAGGGAACAATTACGAAGCTAAAGGAATATAATATGTCTACAAAAGGAATAATTGGACGTCAACTGCAAAAAGAGGACTTCGAAAAATTTGATTACATTATCGGTATGGATGAAAGCAATGTAAACAACATTCGAGAAATGCTTGGACAGCCAGATCATCTAAAAGTTATGCGTTTCTTAGATTTAACTGAACATCGAAAAGATGTGCCGGATCCATATTATACGGGAGATTTCCAAGAGACGTACGATCTTGTATTAGAAGGTTGCCAAGCACTCTTAGATAAAATGGAAGCGGAACACGAAGAGCTGTCAAGATGATGGCTCTTTTTCATTAACGAAACGAACGAGAATAATAAATGTTAGGGTCTCATACATGTTAGATGAAGTTAAAAATGCGGGATGAGGAGAAATCTAATTGAACTTATTTGTCATTGGGGATGTACATGGCTGTTATGAAACATTTTTGAAGATGATAGAACAGTGGGATAAAGAAACAGAAATACTGATTCAGCTAGGCGATTTAATAGACAGAGGAAACAGTTCCCCAGAGGTTGTAAAACTAGTAAGACAATTAAAGAAAGAATATATGGATCAAGCGGTTTTTATAAAAGGAAACCATGAATATGAGATGATAGAACATATAACAAACCCGCCCAATAATAATTGGTTAAAGCAAGGTGGCTCAGAAACATTGTATCAATATTTAACGGCAGGCCAAGACATACAAGATGACGTAAAATGGTTGCGAACTATGCCCTTGTTTTGGAGCAATGATCACGTCTTTGTAAGCCATGCGGGTATCTCTGAACTAGCAAATAATCCATTCAATGAAACAAGCGAACACGGTATATTATGGAATAGGAGCCCATTGAAAAATATACAAAAACTGCAAATTATCGGCCATACACCAGGTGATTCTCCCATATATAATGCGCAAAGTAACTCTTGGAATATTGATACGGCTGCTGTGTTTGGCAATCAGTTAACTGGAGTGAAGCTAAAGCAAACTGGCGAAATAATGGAGTGGATAAACATTAAAACGGATAAACGTGATATGAAAGACAGAACGTAATAGGGGATAAAAGAAATACCTATAATAAGTCACCTAACATATATTGACGCTCCAATAGTAAAATGTTTTGACCTTGCCCGAAACGTAGAAATACATACAGCAACAACTGCCAAAACAAACGAAAGAGCAGTTGCAGGTGTAACAACTGGACTATTGCAACTGGGGGATAGTGTTACGTGGGAAGCAATCCATTTTGGTGTAAAACAAAAACTAACAGCAAAAATTATAGAAATGGCTGCCCCGCATACGTTTACCGATGTAATGGTTCGAGGAGCTTTTCATTCTTTTACACATATCCATGAATTTACTGAAAGTAATGGAGGGACAATTATGAAAGATACATTTGAGTATACTGCCCCCTTTGGAGTGTTAGGAAAGATAGCGGATAAATTGTTCTTAAAAAGATACATGAAGAATTTTATTATTTCTAGAGCTAGCGAATTAAAGAAAATAGCGGAAACGGATATGCGGATGCATCTTTAATAAGGAGAACGAATAGATGGAATATAGATATTATCAGGAGATACCAGAGAATAATGTGCTTATTGGCATTATGGAGCTACATAAGCATGTATTTGAAGGAGCAGAGCTAGGGTTAGAAAAGCTAACTGAGAAGAAGAATCTATTAATCTTTGTAGCATTAAAAGGAAATCGTGTTGTAGGTTTTAAAATAGGCTATGAATATGCAAATAATACATTCTATAGCTGGCTTGGTGGTGTACATGCTGATTTTCGTGGAAAAGGAATTGCATCTGAACTTATGCGCCGACAACACGAGAAAGTAGAATCTCTTGGCTATCCTAAAGTCCGAACCATTTCTCGGAACAAAAGACGAGAAATGTTATTACTAAATATTAAGTTTGGTTTCAATGTGATAGAAACGTTTACGAGTAAAAAAGGGACGCATAAGATTGTATTGGAGAAAGAATTTTAACTAAAATGAGGGTATTCCGATAAAAACGGAATGCCCTGTTTTTTATTTACAAAAGAAGAAAAGAGTTTTAATATCATTTTTAAAGAAATCCTGTATAATGATTTGAATACTCGACGAAAGCCACGGTATTACGAAAGAAAGGTGGAAGTAAATATGGATATCATATTGCTTATTATTGTTATTAATGTTATATACATGACACTAACTACTCTGCGTTTGATTTTAGTTATTAAAGGTTACAGAGTAGTAGCATCGTTCTTGTCTATGGCAGAAGTGTTTGTCTATTTAATGGGGTTAACGATGGTCCTCGATAATCTGGACGAGCCATTAAATATTATTGCTTATTGTATTGGATGGGGTCTTGGAGTATATTGTGGAAGTATCATTGAAAATCGATTAGCACTAGGCTATGTTGTATTTGATGTGATCGTCGACTCACTAGAAATAGAAATTCCTATTCAAATTCGTGCAAAAGGCTACGGTGTTACATCGTGGGTTGCGGATGGAAAAGATGGAAAACGTCTTTGTATGAAAGTACTAGCAAAACGAAAAAATGAATTAAAATTGAGAGACTACATTATATCTTTATCACCAAAAGCATTTATCATTTCATACGAACCAACTAGATTTAACGGTGGGTTCTTAATCAAACCATCTAAATAGAAAAAGGACGAGCTATTTTCGAGGAATCGAGAATGGCTCTTTTTTAATAGATAGAATGTATATAATTTTTTACACGGTATCCTTCCAGCGAAAAGCTCGTCGTAGAAGATGCCTCGAGGTCAAATGGGAAAAAGCTGTGGAGCTGCCTCCTCGCTTTTCTTAGTGATAAAGTAATTCGTCAAAAATGCGAATTACATGTAAAATGAGGGTAATATTCTAAAGGGGATGTTAACTTGGCCATATACGAACCAAAGATGAAAGAAACGGATAATAGTGTCATTGAATTTATAGAAAACGTGGATAGCCCGAAAAAAAAGGAAGATGCTTATAAGCTTCTAGAGATTTTTGAAGAAACGTCTGGTTTTAAAGCGAAAATGTGGGGACCAAGTATTATTGGTTTTGGATCCTATCACTATAAATACGCGACAGGCCATGAGGGAGATGCCCCGCTTGTTGGATTCTCTCCACGCAAAGCAAAGATTAGTTTGTATTTTGCAACTGGCGATACGGAACGTGAAGTAATTTTAGAGAGATTCGGCAAGCATACTTCTGGAAAAGCGTGTGTGTATATTAATAAAGTAGCGGATATTGATGTAGAAGTGTTAAAAGAGCTAATCAACAGATCAATTACATTTTTACATGAAACATATGGAATTTAATGTTTTTGACCTTATTCTACAGGGTTTCACCCTGTAGAATAAGGTCAAAGCCTCCGGCGGATGTCACAGATTTTGAAAGGAGTGAATTGAGCAAGCTCAATTCAAAATCCGGACGCAAATACGCGGTGGCATATTTGATTTTTGCTACTCAATAAGAATTTAATGTATAATACTAAAAGTAGAAAATGAATCGAAAGAGAGTGGGACTTTATGGGTCGTAAATGGAATAATATTAAAGAAAAGAAAGCTTCCAAAGATGCAAATACTAGCCGTATTTATGCAAAATTTGGACGTGAAATATATGTAGCTGCTAGACAAGGCGAACCAGATCCTGTTTCTAACCAAGCATTGAAAGTAGTATTAGAACGTGCTAAAACGTACAGCGTCCCTAAGCATATTATTGATAAAGCAATTGAAAAGGCAAAAGGTGGATCGGAAGAAAGCTATGATGAGCTTCGTTACGAAGGTTTCGGTCCAAGCGGTTCTATGGTAATCGTAGATGCATTAACGAACAATGTAAACCGTACAGCATCTGATGTACGTGCAGCATTCGGCAAAAATGGCGGCAACATGGGTGTGAGTGGTTCTGTTGCTTATATGTTTGACGCAACTGCTGTTATTGGTATCGAAGGAAAAACAGCCGACGAAGTATTAGAGCTTTTGATGGAAGCAGACGTAGACGCTCGTGATATTTTAGAAGAAGAGGATGCTGTCATCGTTTATGCTGAACCAGATCAATTCCATGCAGTGCAAGAGGCATTAAGAGCTGCGGGAATTGAAGAGTTTACCGTTGCAGAGCTAACGATGCTTGCACAAAATGATATTTCATTAGAAGCAGATGCACAAGCGCAGTTTGAAAAAATGATTGATGCATTAGAAGATCTAGAAGACGTTCAACAAGTTTACCATAACGTAGACTTAGGAGAATAATAGAGAAAAAAGGTTGTCTCAGGAGTAGTTTTTTTACTTAGAGGCAACCTTTTTACTTTTCGAGGGTATGGAAATGATGTATTATCTGCTAAGTTGGAAAACGACATGCTTTAGTTGGAATAAAAACATGGTTAAAATATAGAACTCCAAAATAGTAGAAATAATCCATGTCAAACATCCAAAATGTTTAGACCAGTGAGGATGGATTGAAGTGTGGATGCCATTATGGATGAAAGGATAAATGAGGTAGGAACAGCAGTAGAAAAACAGCCTCTCCAATTGTTAGATGGTGTCTAACAATTGGGGTGCAGTTCAGAAAGGCTGTCTGTTTTCATTACCGCATCGCAGAATTTTTACGTCGATAATTCCATTGCTGATATTGGAACCGTACAAAGCAACCAATACAAAAACCAAGTATTGCAATAAGGGCAGCTAGGCCAACCATAAAGGTAGCAAGATTAAATAGCACGGTCCAGTTTAATAAAGAACTGACACTTGCAACAAATAAAAAGCCCACTGCAAGCCATTGGTTAAATCTTAACTGAGCGTAGTCTTCTTGAATATACTCGTTTGTCGGTTTAGATAAGAATCGTTTTACAATAACTAAAATAGGGTGAAATCCCGTTAATAAGCTCGCAAGATTTGCAATTAGTGGAATGAGTAGAATCCAAGCTGATTGTGTAATAAGCGAAACAATTACTGATAATACAATTGTCCATTGATTTGCCATGACTAGAGGTTTTGGAATAGTTTTCATTTTAAAACCTACTTTTCTAATTGGATTTATATCATTATATGGTCAATTGCTAATAAAGTATATAAACGAATACACTTCATTCTATATTTCCCGGGAAATTGACAAAAATCGATATTTTGATACAAAGATGTCACGTATGAAAGCACCCATGACATCTTAGTAATTAATTATTCCTAAGTTCATTGATTTGTTTAGTTAATGCTATAAATTGTTGATCCAGCTTGCTATATTTGGCATCTTTTTTCTGTAAATAGCTTAGCTCTCCTAACACTGCTTGTCGCTCGGTTTCTAATTTCATTAATTGTATTTCACGAGAAGTCTCTTCATTTTTATGCGTCCATTCATTGTAGTTCATTTCTACTTTTCGAATCGTTTTATTTTCAAAGACAAGCAGTTTATTCGTTAGTTTTTCTAAAAAGTAACGGTCGTGTGTAACTAATAGAATAGTACCAGGATAGGTAGAAAGGGTTTTCTCCAATTGTTCCCGTGATGGAAGATCCAAATGGTTTGTTGGTTCGTCTAATAGTAAGACATCTTTTTGGTCTAGCATAAACTCCATTAATTTCAGTTTGACTCGTTCTCCCATGCTCATTGTGTGAATAGGACGAGACCAATGATCTTTTGAAAAGCCTAAATTCATCATAAGTGTCTGAATTTGACCTCGTGTCTCGAAGTCAGTTGGTCCAAAAAATTCAAAAGGCGTTTTTTCTTCTGGTAAATCGAATACGGTTTGTCGTAAATAGCCAATATTCATTGCTTCAGATTTCCAAAGTTCTCCTTGAGTGGTTTCTTCGCCTAATAACATGCGGAAAAATGTAGATTTGCCGCTACCGTTTGAGCCTAGAATTCCAACACGTTCTTGAGATTGGATAGTAAAGGATGCATTTTGGAACAATAGTTGGTCTTTAAAACTTTTGCTCATGTTTCTTGCTTCAATTACTCGGTTACCTTTTTTCTTGCTTCCTTCAATGGAAAAAGATACTTCTCTTTCTTCTTCTAGTTCTTCTATTGTATTTTTAGAAAGTTCCAGTTCCAATCGTTTCTTTTTAGAACGGATTTGAACATCCATTTTCTTTGCTTTAACCCGGTAATATTCTTTATTGAATTCATGTTTGGTAGAGTCCGCATGTGCTTTGGACGACCAGTTACGAAGCGCTGATATTTGTTTTTCGACTTGTTTGATTTTAGACTGTTGTTCCTCATAAAGCCTTTGTTGGGTTAGGCGGGACTCTTCCTTTTTTTGTCGATACACAGAATAGTTACCAGGATATACAGTTAGTTTTTTATTTTCTATTTCCCAAATCCAACTGGCTACCTCATCTAAGAAATAACGATCATGGGAAACTAACAAAATTGTTCCGGGGTAGGCTTTCATTTGTTTTTTTAAGAAAGATAAGCTTTCTTGGTCTAAATGATTGGTCGGCTCATCCAATAAAAGAAGCTGCGACTTTTCTGCAAAAACATGGGAAAGACGTCTTTTCATTTTTTCTCCGCCGCTTAAGTCATCATACTTTCTGTGTTGCGGAACTGACCATTTACTGAAATATGTCCATTCCTCATCTGCAATTTCTTCCTTCTTGAATTGATCGTCTTCTTGCTTTAATAAACGGATAGCTGGCGTGCTTCCAAACCATTCAATACGTCCACTCGAAGGGTGAGACTCGTTCGCAAGTACAGAAAGTAGGGAGGACTTCCCTTCGCCATTTCTTCCTACGATACCAATAACAGTACCAGCTATAATATCCGCTTTTGCCTTTTCCAATACAACCTTATCTCCATATGTGATAACTATATCGATTAATTTTCCATGTAATGTCATACAATCCGCTCCTTATAGGAGGAATAAAAAAATCCCTCCGAATATGAATCGGAAGGATTGCTTGCCTAAAAAAAATACGCAAAAAGCCACTACAAAATAGTGTATTGTAGAGAATCATTCGTATTTGATAGAAAAATGGGCAGACTAATCCTATTTCCGATTTTGTAGTGTTTATTTTTGTTACTGCGCAAATGTATCGCAGAAAAACCTCTACTTAAGAAATAAGATTAAATATCCATTGTCCACCCATCATCCTCTCAAAAATAGTTGTACTCATTGTAACATATTCTAACTTTCTTTTTTTAAGAATAACTTCATTAACACGTAGAAGGCAATAGTTGAATATAAGATTGCAAACGATGAAATAATCCAAAATTCTTTCCCAATGTAGTTTAAATCGTCCATTTCAAAAAAGTTAATAACATTTACTACTGGAGGAAGTACTATAAATAGCCACTTTAATAATGACAGCTTTTCCACTATGCCATCATAGGAAAGGGTAATTGCAATAACAAGGACTGCTGAAAGCCATGTGTACCTCTTCGGGATAAATGAAGTGATGGTTGAAAAAGAACCAACTAAAATACCGAAAATAGAAAACAAAAGGTGTACAAAAATAGAGAGTCCCAAATGTATTGGTTGAACTACTTCCTTAAAACTATCCAATAGTAAAGGGTAGAGGATCGCAAATAACATAAATACAATCGCTATAAGAATACTAATAATCCATTTGCCAAGTAAATATCTAACTTTCCCCACTTGCACAAATAATATATTTTTTTCAGATTCCTCTTCAATTGAAAATATGTTCATTGATATCCATGTTGTTAATAAATACAAGGCAATACTTGTAACGGCGTAACTACTCAGTATTTCAACACCACTATAATGATATAAAACAACAATCCATATTAAGAAGGTTGCTGCTGGTGGGATAATTTTGAATGAGCGGATATAGCTTTTGAATTGGTATTTTATAAATCCTTGCACATTTATATCCTTTCCCTGACATCGAGTACAGAACAATTTCTATTTAAAAGCTCCTTCAACAGGTAATCACTTTTATCTATGGGTACGGTTATTAAAGCTTTATCTTCTTCAATATGAATTTCGTCTAATTTAAGTTCAGTTAAAAAGTCTTTGTTTGGAAATCTCACTTTTATTACTCGATATGAGCTTTTAGGTTTTGTATGAACTAATACACATCCATCTTTTACGTATAATACCTGGTTTGCAATGTTGTCCACTAACAGGTCCTCATGCGTAGTAAAAATAATCGACATTTTTGTTTTAAGCTTTTCTAAAATAGCCATTAAATTTTGTTGTGAGTTCGTATCTAAACCGGTTAAAGGTTCATCTAATAAAAGGAGGTCTGGTTTAATTAAAAGTGCTTGAAGTATCCCTACTTTTTGTTTTGTACCTTTTGAACATTTTTTTAGAGGGGTGTTTATATAGGGCTCTATTCCAAACAAACTGATATATTCGGATAGCTCTGTTTCCATATCCATCTCCGGTATACCCTGAAAGGATGCCACTAATGTTAAATATTCCTTTAGTTTGAATCGGAGGTTTTCAGGAAAATGCTCGGGGACATACCCGGTCCTATTTGCATTTCTTATTATCTTTCCACTAGTGGGTTCATAGATCCCTGCAAGTAGCTTCAATAAAGTGCTTTTGCCGGAGCCGTTTGATCCGCGAATAGCAATAGATATATTTTCTTCAATTTTAAAGGAGGCATGTTGTAAAATAGCATTACCATCAATTTCTTTCTTTAAATTTGATGCTTCTAAAATAATTTTACCCACTGCAATTCCCTCCACTTCGCCATAAGTTTATCATAATTATTATACTTTGATAATTCAAAAATCTATTTATCGTGGAAATATTATCGTTTCCAATCATATTATTAATGTATTTTTCTTCAATTTTTTATCAAAAAATGTATTTAATTTCGTGATTTTTCATAAAAATTCCTGTACAATTATCACATGTTTTAAGGGAGGTATGGGGAATGAAGCAATTAGATGCGTATGAAATTATTTCGTATATTCAACATGCAAAAAAATCGACACAAGTAAAAGTGTATGTGAAAGGGAAAGATATTAATCTGCTTTCTTTTGGGGGAAATACTAAGGTGTTTGGAGAAGGAAATTCACTTGTTGTATTTGGTGAATGGGCTGAGATAGAAGAAGCTCTCAATGAACATGCGAACCAAATAGATGATTTTGTTGTAGAAATTGATAGTAGAAATTCTGCTATTCCACTTTTAGATATAAAAGGTATCAATGCGCGTATCGAGCCCGGTGCCATCATTCGCGATCAAGTTAGTATTGGGGATAACGCGATTATTATGCTAGGGTCGGTTATTAACATAGGTGCTGTTATTGGGGAAGGTTCGATGATTGATATGGGAGCCATTCTTGGAGGTCGTGCGACTGTCGGAAAGAACTGTCATATTGGTGCAGGAGCTGTGCTTGCGGGTGTAATTGAACCTCCTTCAGCAATGCCGGTTATTGTGGAGGATGATGTATTGATTGGCGCCAATGCGGTCGTATTAGAAGGATGCAGAGTAGGTAAAGGTGCTGTCGTTGCCGCCGGAGCAGTCGTAACGAAGGATGTTCCTCCATACACTGTAGTTGCTGGAACACCCGCGAGAGCAATAAAAGAAATTGATGATCAAACACGATCTAAAACAGAAATTATGCAAGAACTACGTCAACTGTAGGAAGGTGCATGATGAAATCCTTACTAGAGATACGGAGAGATCTGCATCAAATACCAGAGCTAGGTTTTAAAGAAATAAAAACACAGGCGTATTTACTGGAGCAGATTAAAGCACTTCCACAAGAAAGATTAACTATAATAGAGTGGAAAACAGGAATTGTTGTAAAAGTTGAGGGAACTCTTCCTAGAAAGACCATTGGTTGGCGTACGGATATTGATGGATTACCGATAACGGAGGCAACAGATTTACCATTTAAATCTCAACACGAAGGAAAAATGCATGCATGTGGGCATGACCTACATATGACAGTTGCTTTAGGTTTGCTTAGAAAACTAGTGGATAATCCAATAAAGGATAACGTCGTAATTATTTTTCAACCGGCTGAAGAAGGCCCAGGTGGCGCTTTGCCAATAAGAGAGTGGTTGAAGACTGAACATCCAGAGCTTGTTCCCAATCAAATTTATGCATTTCATATAGCGCCAGAATATCCAGTGGGGACAGTGGCTACCCGTCCAGGTTTATTATTTGCGAACACTTCCGAACTATTTATTGATTTAGTAGGGAAGGAAGGGCACGCAGCTTTTCCACATCAAGCAAAAGACATGTCTATTGCTGCAGCAACGCTTTTATTACAACTTCAAACGATTGTGAGTAGATCTGTTAATCCGATGGATCCAGCGGTTTTAACGATTGGAAAAATGTACTCAGGTACGGTTCAAAACATAATTTCCGGTGAGGCGCGCCTAGAAGGAACAATCCGAACGATGGATGCAGAAACAATGTTGATTGTAAAAGAAAAAATTGAGTCATTCTGCCGGGCGACGGAAATTGCTTTTGATTGCGATATAATAATAGATTACGGTTCATCTTATTATCAAGTAAAAAATAACGATATGTTAGCAAATGAATTTTTAACATTTGCAAAACAGGATGCATCGACTACGGCAATCGTTTGTGATGCCGCAATGACTGGAGAAGATTTTGGTTACTTTCTACAGGAAATCCCCGGTGTTATATTTTGGGTAGGAGTAGACTCTCCGTTTGGATTGCATCATGCAAAACTGAATCCAAATGAGACGGTTATTGATTATCTTGTTCCATTTATAGAATCATATTTTCGAGTACTTTCTAAATAAATGAAAAATGGAGCGGCCTTATACAATGGCGCTCCTTCATTTTTGGAAGAATAATCCTAAACGAGACATAATTCACTGTGAAAGCGACAAACCACACTGCGGACGCGACAAACGAGACCTCGAAAGCGACATGCCCACACGCGAACACGACAAACCGAGAATAGGAGAAGATTTTACAACTAAGTTCGACGTTCTTTCTTTTTAATCCATAAGTTGAACGTTGTAATCTTTAAACCAAATATGCATTTGTGCTAAATAGGCTAATAGTTGAGGTCCAGACATTAATTGACCAAACCAAGGAACCTTAAAGGCATCCCCATTAGATTCAATTAAATCGGAAAGACTCTTAGCATGGAAAAGCTCATGAAGGATTGAATTTTTATCCTGTAGTTGCTCTTTTAACATGTGTTGAACTTGCTCACTGTAAACAGGATTATGTGTCTTCGGATAGGGGCTTTTTTTTCTGTAGAGCACGTCATAGGGAAGATTGCCTTGAAATGCTTTTCTTAAAATTCCTTTTTCTTGGTTGCCAACCATTTTGAAATCCCACGGAATATTCCATGCGTACTCAACTAATCGATGATCTGCAAAAGGCACCCTTACTTCTAAACTTGCACCCATACTCATACGGTCTTTTCGCTCCAATAAAGTCGTCATAAACCAAGTCATATTCAAATAGAATAACTCGCGTCTTTTGGCATCGATAAGAGGTTCTCCATCTAAACGCGGTGTTTCAGAAATTGTTGTATTGTAAGCATGTTGAACATAATCATTAATCGCAAGTTTTTTCTGCCAGCTGTCGTTTAGCAAAATATTTCGTTCATTTGTAGAGCGAATCCAAGGGAATCCTTTTTCAGCATTTCCAACTTGATGAAACCAAGGATAACCGCCAAAAATTTCATCTGCACATTCCCCAGATAAACCTACCGTAAAGTCTTGTTTAATTTCCCGACAAAACCAAAGTAAGGAGGAGTCGATATCAGCCATTCCAGGAAGATCACGAACATGAACAGCTTCCGTTAAGTATTCTGCTAATTCCTTTTGACTAATAACGGAATGATGGTGATTTGTATTCAAATTACTGGATACTTTTCGAATCCATGGCTGATCGTCCGAGGGTTGAAAGGTGTTTCCTTTAAAGTGCTTCTGATTGTTTTCATAATCAATGGAGTATGTGTGGAGTTTTCCTTTAGCTTCACGAGCAAAAGTGCTTGAGGCAATCGCTGTTATGATACTAGAATCTAAACCGCCAGAGAGGAATGTGCAAAGTGGGACATCTGATACGAGCTGTCGCTCCACAGCATCTGTCACTAAATATCGAACTTTCTCCGCAGTGTCATCCAACGAATCGGTATGTTCCGCGCTTTGTACATTCCAATATCGCCAAATGCGAATGCCATTTCGATTAAAGGTTAGTGCATGGGCAGGGCGTAATTCATGAATTCCTTTATAAACACCAGAACCAGGGGTGCGAGAGGGACCTAACCCTATTATTTCTGCTAACCCTTCTCGATTAATAGTTGGAGATACTTCTGGGTGTGCAAGTAGTGCTTTAAGTTCGGAACCGAAAAGAAAACCACCAGATGTTTCGGTATAAAAAAGTGGTTTAACCCCTAGGCGATCCCTTGCGATAAAGACCTTTTGTTCCTGCTCATCCCAAATGGCAAAAGCAAAAATACCATTGAAATAATCTAAACATTTTTCCTGCCATTCGATATAAGCGGTTAATAGCACTTCCGTATCGGAATGCCCCGAAAAAGAGTGGCCTCGTTTTAATAATTCCTTCCGGAGGTCTTCTGTATTATACAATTCACCATTATAAGAAAGTGTATAATGGTTTGATTGAAAAGTCTTTACCATTGGTTGCTTTCCGCCGATAGGATCGACCACTGTTAATCGTCGGTGTCCTAGCAACGCATGAGCCGTACTCCAAATATTGTGATCATCAGGACCTCGTTTACTAAGCGTCCCTGTCATTTTTTCAATGATTGGTTGCTCGTTTCGTAAGTCCTTACTAAAATGAATCCAACCTGTAATTCCGCACATATATCCGCATCCTTTCTTTCATGACCTATTTTATGCAAGAAACTACCAAATTTGTGCCTGCGAATTATTAGAGCTATTTGCAATAAACGTAAAAAAACCATCGTAAGAGTATAACTTTCACGATGGTTTCAAGAAATATAATTGTGTCATGTATTAAGTGGTTACTTTGAGTACGGTTTTGATTTTTTGGATAATACCTCCGGAGCTATATGTTAATACGCTTCGTTTATAGAAAGATAGGCTCAGTAGGAACATTAGTATAATGGTTCCAATTAACACGAGCATTGATACGATTGGTTGGAACGAGGCAATATCGGTAGCCCCAATTCGAAGAGGCATTACCATTCCAGATGTGAATGGAATGTACGAGAATACTTTGATGAGCATTGTATCTGGACTAGCCATACCTGAGATGAGTACGTAAAAACCGATAATCCCAACCATCATCGCAGGCATCATTGCTTGACTGGACTCTTCCACTTTGGAAACAAGCGAACCAAGAAGTGCCCCCAAGATTAAGTATAAAATAATCGTTAACAATAGAAATGAAACGGCGTACCCGATGTAACTAAGGGATAGCTCGTTTGCAATGTCCACAACTATATCCCATTTCGAACCACCATCGATGAACATAAATAACAAACCTTGCACAACTAAAAGTACACCAATTTGGGTCAAAGCAAGTAAAAATGTTCCTGTAAGCTTTGCCATGAAGTGAGTAGATGGCTTAACACTTGCAAGCAACACTTCTAAAACACGAGAACCTTTTTCAGATGCAACATCGGTAGTAATCATCGATAAAAATGTCATCACGAACGAATAGATAAGGAATCCTACTAAGAAAGAAGCTCCGATTCCAGCAGCTTTTTCGTCCTCACTTTTACCTGAAACTGAGTCGACATTTAAATTTTTTGCAGAAATAATCGTTTCTGATTGAAGAATTTTTTCTGCTTGCTCCGCTGTTAAATTCAATTGTTGGACTTCATATATTTTACCTGCGTACTGCAAGGTAGAAGAGATGCTTAATTGGTCATTAAAAGTGAGTGGTTCAAATGTTGCAATTTCTGCCGCTAATGAATTGTCTTGATCTCGAATGAATACAGCTGCCGCATAATCACCATCAATCACTTGCTGTTCTACTTCTGTTACCTCTTCTTTTGGAAACGAAAACTCTAAATCACTTGTTGATTCAAAAAAACTTTCAATTTCTGCATCCGTTTCATTCAAAACAGCGATTTGCAAAGCATCATCCTGGAAAAAAGCTTCTTTAATATCCGACCAAAACATTACACCGCTAATAACAGCAACATAAAGGAAGATTCCAAAGATAAAAGATTTAGCTTTTACTTTTTGTGTATACAACTGCTTCACAAGCAACCAAAATTTAGACATTCGTTCCACCAACCTTATCTTTGAAGATTTCATCTAACGTTAAATAATCTAAACTGAATTTCTCAATATATTTGCCGTTCGATACAAAATCAAAAATAGATTGTGCAAACGATTCATCTTCTAATGTTAAAATATACTGGTCTTTTCCAACTTGTATATCTTTTACACCGCTCAACTTTCCAAGTACATCTTTTTGGACATCCGTTCGAATTGTCAATTTTGTTTTCCCGTATTGTTTCTTCAAGTCTAATAAGCTACCGGAAAATAAAGAAACTCCCCGCTTTAACAGGCATAAATGATCACAAAGTTCCTCTACGTTATCCATTTGGTGACTGGAGAACAAGATTGTCGTTCCTTTATTCTTTAATTCTAAAATAGCATTTTTCAATAGATCCATATTTACTGGATCTAATCCACTAAATGGTTCATCTAAAATAAGGAACTCCGGTTGGTGAATGAAGCTTGCTATTAGCTGCACTTTTTGTTGATTCCCTTTAGATAAAGTTTCCGCTTTTGCTTTTCGTTTTTCTTCAAGTTCAAAGCGATTAATCCAATAATCCACTTCTTTTTTTAATTCTTTTCGATGCTTCCCTCTTAGTTCACCAAAGAAATAAAGCTGATCTTCCACGGTCATGGAAGGAAAAATACCTCGTTCTTCTGGTAAATATCCTAAAAGGTCCCTATTAATCGAATTGATAGGTGTTCCGTTCCACATAATAGTACCTTCTGTTGTTTCTTGAAGGTCTAAAATCATACGAAACGTCGTCGTTTTACCAGCACCATTTTGCCCGATTAACCCAAAAATTTCTCCTTTTTCAATCGTAAAGGTTAGATTGTCTACAGCTACAAAGTCCTGGTACCTCTTTGTTACTTGATTAATAGATAATGTCATATACATACTCCTATCTAGTATTCTTTCTCCATATCTATATACGTAATGAGTTGAAAGAATGTTTCACTTTTTTATGTAACGTTTTCCTTAGTTGGTCGTCAAATCCAATGAATGGAAAGAAAAAGGAGCGATACGATGAAAAAGAGAAGCATAGTTGCAGTAGCATTGCTCGTGGCTGGTCTTGGTTTCTATCAGCCTGTTGCAAATGCACAAAGTGAGAACGAAACGACGACGGAACAAAAAGACACAACTAATTTTATGAAGTCTTCCGGAGTAATTAAAGAAATTGACACGAAGGATGGCATCGTGACATTAACAGTGGAATCAGAAGAAAAAGAACCGCAAATTACTATGTTCAAACTGAACGATGAAACGCTTCTTTTCGATAGCGGAACGACAAAAGCTGTAGAAAATGAAGCATTTCAAAAAGGGCAACGCATAGAAGCATACTATGATAAAAACAAGCCAATGATTATGATCTACCCGGCACAGATTTATCCAGAATTGGTAATCTTGCATGAAAAAGAAAAAATAGGTTCTGTTAAAGTATCTAAGTTTGATGATGACCTTCTTAGTTTAGATAAAGAACTAAAGCTTAATATTGGGGAAGAAACTATTTTAGTAAATGAAAAAGGCGAGAAAATTAAAATAGAAAAATTAAATGGTAAAGAGCTAGTTGTATTTTATACAATAACAACTATGAGTATTCCAGCACAAACACCACCAAGTAAAATTGTAGCGATTAACTACCCTTCACCAGAAATGAAAGAAATACAAACTATTATTGAGCAGGACCACTTCATGCAAAATGGAACAAAAATGGTTCCACTGAAAAAAGTAGGAGAGCATCTTGGCTACGTAGTGCTAACCTATTCAAAGGGCAATGGCACATACTTAAAACTAGACAATAGTTCTCTAATTATTACAAACGGTGTTAAAGCGTATAGCTATAACCAAAGTTTACGACAATTTACAGAGAACCCAGTATTAAAAAACAATAAAACCTATGTATCCGACGACATTTTAGAAGTATTAATTCCTTAAATATTAATTTATCTTCAAATTAATATGAGTAACAAAATTAAATAAACGCCACTTTTTTCGTCAAAAGGGGCGTTCTACTTCAATATAAAAATCGCCACAAATAAAACGTTGCGTATGCTTCCCAGCCTATCCAAGGTAAAGCTAGTTGTTGTATCGCATCCTTCGTAGGTTTTTGCCCAGAACTTGTCACATGCTTGATCGCATTATGCAGCCCTACATCATCTATTGGAAATGCAGATGAAAATCTTAAACAGCGCATTAACACATAGTTAGCTGTCCATGGTCCGATTCCACGAATTTTCGTCAGTATTTTTTCTGCTTCTTTAACATCATTTGTTTCTATTAGCATTTCTTTCGTTAGTAATCCTTGATCTATTTGATTAGCTACGTCTATTAAGTACTCACATTTTTTCACAGTCATCTTTAATTCTGCTAAATCTTCCACGGTAAGTTTTGCAATATCCCTCGCTGTTGGAAACCTCCAGTACTGCTCACCTTCAAACGTAATCGAACGTCCAAACTTTTCGACGAGACGTCTCTTCAAAGTGTATGCGTATGTCAAATTAATTTGTTGACCTAATATGCCCCAAGCCATCGCTTCAAACAAATCCGGTATTCCCATAATACGTAATCCTTTAAATTGTACTATTGCTTGGTTAAGCAGTGGATCCTTTTCAGCTATCCTATAAAACAGGTTTATTTCTGTTTTGAGGTCGAACCAGTCGAAGATGTATGCGACAACTTGTTCGCGAACTTCTTTCCTCTCAGGTCTTGTGTTTCCTAAAAACTCAATGAGTAATGTGTGTTGATCATGCTCCTTAACTTCAACAAGGATAGAATATGTATCTACAGTAATGGCTTTTCTTACTTTATTGTCGTTAATATAAAACAGGCATTCATTTGTGGATCGAGACAAATAGCTTAGATTCTGTGTAAAACTAAAATCTGGTGTAGTTTTTAATAAAATTTGTTCCTCTTTTTCTTCCCATACCATATTGCGACACTCCTTCGTTCCTTTATATTAAACTGAAAAAATTTCGTTATCTTGCTATTACGTCTCTATTACTGCAATTATTTAGTAAATAAAAGTATACTTAAAGGGGAGGTGGTACTGTGAACAATGAACAATGGGAGGCAATTATTCAAAATGATAAAAATTATGATGATTTGTTTTTTTATGCTGTCAAATCGACAGGAATATTTTGCAGGCCTTCTTGTAAATCACGCCCACCGAAGAAAGAAAATGTCCAAATCTATGCGGCAGCCAAAGAAGCGATGCAAGAAGGGTTTCGACCATGTAAACGATGTAAACCAGGTGGATTACGATTGCCGGACGAGGAATGGGTCACTCAAATTAAAGAGTATATCGATGATCATTATAACGAGTCAATAACTCTACATACGCTTGCAGATTTATGTCATGGAAGCCCCTATCATTTACAGAGGACGTTTAAGAAAGTATTAGGCATATCGCCTGTAGAATATATGCAAAAAATTCGGATTAGTAAAGCGAAAGAGTACTTGATCACTACAAATAAGTCACTTGTGGAAATAGGTGCTGCTATTGGGATGTCGAATATACCTTACTTCATCACATTGTTTAAAAAGGTAACTGGGATTACACCAATTCAATATAGAAAAAAGGAGAATATTTCAAATGAATAAAATATATTGGACACTTTTCATTCATAACGAATGGAGACTTTACATGGCTGCAACAGAAAACGGATTAAGTTACGTAGGTTCGCAAGGTAAACCTTACGAAGAAATGGAAGCATGGTTGACGAAGCGTTTTCCGAAACATGAATTAATAGAGAGTGAAAAATCCTTAACTCCCTACATGAATGAATTGAAAGAGTATATAGAAGGTACTCGCCGTGAATTCGCGATGCAGGTCGACTTAAAAGGAACTGATTTCCAATTAGCTATATGGGATGCACTTACGGAAATTCCTTACGGTGAAAAGAAATCCTATTCACAAATTGCAGAACTCATTAATAATCCGACAGCTGTCCGTGCAGTTGGAGCTGCAATTGGTGCGAATCCAGTGCTTATTGCGATTCCATGTCACCGAGTAGTAGCAAAAAATGGTGCGTTAACAGGTTATCGTGGAGGATTGGAAATGAAAGTAAAACTACTAACATTAGAAAATGGAGAGGAATAGATTGATAACAAAGCTAATCAAAGAAGAGTATCCAATGAATCTATTGCTCCTAGCAGACCCTTCAGAATCACTTGTAAAGCAATATGTAGCACGCGGTGAATGCTATATAGCTGTGATTAATGAAGAAACAGTCGGCGTGTATATCCTACTTCCGACAAGACCCGATACAGTAGAGCTTGTGAATATTGCAGTTGCAGAACATTTTCACGGGAAAGGAATCGGTAAGGCACTTGTGTTGGATGCAATTCAAAAAGCAAAACAATATGGATATAAAATAATCGAAGTAGGGACAGGCAATTCAAGCATAGGTCAGCTCGCTTTGTATCAAAAATGTGGATTTAGAATCACTGGTGTGGAAAAGGACTTTTTTAAGATACATTATGATGAAGAGATTGTAGAAAACCAAATAGTTTGTGTAGATATGATTCGACTAGCCCAACAGCTATAAAAAATACCAAGGAAATCGAGCTTTCCTTGGTATTTTTGTTGAACTGGACAATCCTTTATGAAAGTTGGACAATCTATCAATCGGACTGGACAATCTTTCACTAAGTTTGGACAATCTCTTATATTATCAATTAATTTGTATGTAAAATTTCAATCATTTTTCTTAACTCTTCAGCTGGTATTTGACCAGGAGCGGATGCTTCCATTCCTGAACCAAATGTTGCGTCAGAGCCAAAAACTTGTCCTGCTATTCGACTAATAACTCCAGTTGAAGCCATAGACATCGTAATAATTGGTCGATCCGCATAAAGAGATTTCATTGTGTAGGTTGCATCTAGTAAAGTCAGTACATCCGTTGGAACCTTTGGCATCACTGCAATTTTTGGAATATGTGCACCAAGTTCTTGCATTCTTCGTAGTCGCCAGACAATTTCTTCTTTTGCGGGTGTTTTTTCAAAATCATGATTGGACATCACTACATAAATGCCATTAGCATTGGCTGTTTCCACGATTTCGATCACGTTCGAAGAAAATAACTCTACATCGATTAAATCAATAGCTTTTGTTTGAATAACATTTTCAAGAAGCTCCTTATAGTAGGTATCTTCTATTCGTTTATTTCCGCCTTCCCGATGACTTCTGAATGTGAACAGGAGTGGGGTAGGGAACAATGCTTCTCGAATGGTGGAAAGAGTCTCTTTTACTACTTCCAAATTATCGATTTCCTCTAGCGCATCGGCGCGCCATTCCACAATATCAGGGGCTGCTTGTTTGATTGTGTTTACTTCCAATAGAAGCTGCTCTACGTTTTTTCCCATAAGTGGCACAATAATTTTCGGAACACCTTCTCCGACATGAATATCTCGAATAGAAACAATTTTCATAAAAAGGACTCCACTTCAATTGTATTTTACGTTATATTAACATACAAAGGTGAATAGGAGGAGAGTAATATGAAATTTCAGAGATATGAAAATGCAAAAGACTTTGCGAAAGTAGCCATCCCTTTTCTAGAGAAAAATGAAGATAAGTTTAGTTTGTTTCTCGGAGTATTACAAGCAATTAAAGATGGAAAATACGAAGATCCATACATGGCAACAATTGAAGGAAATGGAGAATTACTAGCCCTTTTCCAAATGACACCACCGCATCCATTCAATATCATTTTTGTGTGTGAAAATCGAATAGAAGAATGCATAGAGCTTAGTATCAATAATCTAATCCAGCAATCTATTTTCATCAACTCCATTATTAGTGTAAAAGACTGGGCATATGCATTTGCACGAAAATGGCAAGAAAAAACAGGAGAAAGCTTTTCCGTTTTGATGGATCAAGGAATATATCGATTAGACCGAATTGACGAATCACTTGAAATGAGCCCGGGCAAATGGCGTTACGCAACGAATGAGGATGCACTGCTCATCGAAAAATGGTATAGCCTATTCGAAGAGGATACTAGACTTCCTAAAACTACACCAGTGGAAATAAAAAAACGAGTAAAAGCGATGCTTGACGCAAATGAAGTATTCCTTTGGGAAAACGAAGGACATATTGTATCGATGATGAAGAAGGCAAGACCAACAGAACATGGTGTGACTGTTTCACTCGTTTTCACTCCGAAAGAGGAGCGAAAAAAAGGATACGCTCGCACAATGGTAGCAGCCGGAAGTAAAGAACTATTAAAGGAATTTCAATTTTGCGTCCTTTACACAGATATGCGAAATCCAACGTCTAACAAAATTTATCAAGAGATTGGTTATCAAAAACTGATAGATTCCGTACATTTAGCGTTTGAACAAGCATGATGTGATTGTTCAATTCTCAGGAGTCATGCGACCGTTCATTTTAAACTCCTCTCATGGCGATAAGGTTCTTCAATTAATGTAGTTCGCACTTATTAAAAATCACTTTCTACACTTAACAAATTTCATGTGTTGTCTAGTATCATATTTATCTACCGCTATCTCACTACCGGAACATTAGGCAAATGACCTGCATAGGATACGATGATGTTACTAACAGGAGAGAGGTGTAGTTTTGCCTTATACAGATAATTATGAGCGAGACACATTTGGGATAATCGATTTTTGGGTGCGGAATAATTTTGAGCATGGAGAGTTTTTTGATAGGGAAATAAGCCATCATGAACTAGAGCTTGCTCGTGCAAATCACCAGATGGTTCAACGTATGGGGGGCATATTTAGGCAAGCCGAATCGAAACAAGGGGATATAGTTAATCTACTAACAGAAGCGAAAAGTTCCACACATGAATTTAAGGATTTACTACTCCATACGATGGATAAAGCGCTGCGCTGTGAAGTGATCATCTCAACGCCGGTATCACTGCTTGATCATATGATACGAGAGGCGGAAGAGGCACAACAAGTATTTAAATTAATCGAAACTGGTGCTTATGTAACCCCTGCAGAAGCTACAATCCATGAAAATTATTTTTGGCTACGACAAATGCTCGATCATCTAATTTTTATAAGTCATTATGTAGATGCATCTAACTACGAGCTTCATGATGAAGTAAGAGCGAAGACAAAGAAATTCGAGAATCTATTTCTGCAAGCTAATGCACTTAGAACAATCATAAGAAAGCCTCGTAACGAGATCTCACCCGTGTTAAATACATTTAATCAAATGGTCATAAAAGAGGCAAAGGCATTAGAAGCATTTAAATTGGAACTAAGTGAACTTATCAAAGCATGTGCTGCTGTTACAACTGCTCCACCTAACCTGTTAGAGCATATTGCTCGAGAAGCACATCATCTATGGAGAAACCTGGAAGAGAAAGTGGTATTTTAGTTAAAAAAAATTGCTGCGTATGAATTAATAGTAACGCAGCCTTTTTCTGTCTGTTTTTTTAAGCCATACTTTTCTTCGCAACAGTAATTTTTCCATTATCAGAAGAAAGTCGAATAGAATTTGTTCCATTCCCAAATACTGTACGAGAATTCTTGTCGCCAAACACACTAACTCTGCCGTGGTCCGTTTTGGCATGTATGGACACGTCTGTTGGTTTGTTCTCTGTTTCAACTATGATACTTCCATTATCCGTTTCTAATTGGATCATGCGGTCAAGACTCGATGTTAGAAGCGTAATTCGTCCGTTATCGGTTTTTCCGATAATATCCCCGTTCACGTATTCCATCACGATTCGTCCGTTATCTGTTTCTGTAATAACTTTTTCAGCATCGACGTTACGCAACTCAATTCTACCATTGTCTGTTTGAGTGGAAAGCTTATCTGTTTGCACTTTATCCATTTCAATGCGTCCGTTATCTGTCTTAACTTCTAGAACGGTTGCGGCAACTTCTTTTAAGCCGATGCTACCATTATCGGAAGTGGCTTTGATTGCTTTACCGAGCATTTTTTCTGCACGAATCCGACCATTGTCTGTTTTCATGATGATTGTCGAGTACAGTTTTTTAGGTAGTGCTACGTTCACTTTCATCTCTTTAATAAGGAATATAAAGCTGAAAAACTGGAACTTCTTTGATTTTAATTGAATAGATAAAGTATCGTTCAAAACCTCTGCGGTGAGTTTTAACTTATCGTTTTCCCCTATTAACTCAATAATCGTTTCATCTGTTTCAGAAGGAAAAACATTTAGAGAGCCATAGTTAATATTCATCCTTACATTGGAATAATTAGTTTGTGGAATTCTAATCACTTTATTTTCAGTCGTTATATTTTCTGGGATCGGGAATTCCACTAATTCTTGTGCTATTTCTTTCGGGGAACCGAGTGATGCAGCAATATCACTATCTGATTTTCCATCTTCGCGGCCGTTTATAAAATACTCTTTTATATCAGAAAGGATATCGTTTCGTTCATCCGCTGGGAGCGTAGTTAAAGCAAGCTCTAATTCGTTCAAAAATTGTTGTTCAGTCATTTTTTACACCCTCCTCGATTAGATTATTTACACCGTTTGTGAAGCTTTTCCATTCATTTAACTGCTCATGTAAGTACGTTCTACCGAGTTCCGTCAGCTTGTAATATTTACGCGGCGGACCTTCTGTTGATTCCTGCAAATAAGTGGTGAAGTATCCTTCCTTTGTTAAGCGTCGTAATAACGGATAAACGGAGCCTTCCGAAATCGAGATTTGATCGGATATTTTTTGGACAAGCTCGTAGCCATATCGATCTTGCTTATCCAATAAAACAAGCACACAAAGATTCAACACACCTTTTTTAAATTGAATATTCACTCCTAGTTCACCCCTTTCACTACTGTTCAATGAATAGTACCTTTGAGAACAATATATCATTCAGTATTATTCTATGCAAGGTACTGAATAAAATATTCTTTTTCAGTTATAATCGAATTAATGGAAGGATGAAGTTAAATGAACCCTTTTACAGAAAGAGTTATTCAGATAATAAAAGCAATACCGCAAGGAAAAGTGATGACATATGGGCAAATTGCAAAAGAAGCTGGAGGTCCAAGAGGGGCAAGGCAGGTTGTTAGAATACTCCACACGATGAGTGCAAAACACAACCTACCATGGCATCGAGTAATAAATATTAAGGGAGAAATCGCAATTCCGGATGAAGAATCTGCCTATTCTCAACGAGCAATGCTAGAAGCAGAAGATGTTTGTTTTCGTCCAAATGGGCTAGTAGATTTGAAAAAATCACGACATGTACCCGAAATAAATGATGTAGATATAATCTAACTTTATTCATCCTGCGTCCTAACGCAGGATGAATAAAGTTAGAGCCTTCGGCGGGTGTCACAGATTTTGAAAAGGAGTTAATCTTGCGATTCAAAATTTGAACTCAAGTACGCCAAGGTGGATTTAATTAAATGAAGTGGGGAATAAAAATGTTCAAATGGCAAGGTGCAGCAGGTATTTGTATAAATGAAAATAAGGAAATTTTAATGGTCCTTCAAGCGGCACCAGAAGAAGAAAAGAAATGGACTGTTCCAGCGGGGACATTAGAAGACGGAGAAACATTTGAACAATGTTGTGTAAGGGAGTTCTCGGAAGAAACTGGTTTTACAGTTCGTCCCCTTGAAAAAGTAAATATCAAAAGTGGCAATATTAGTGAACATGGAATTTTTTATCATGTAGAATACTTTTTAGTAGAAATAGTTGGCGGAGAAATAACGATTCAAGATCCAGATGAATTCATTCATGAAATCGCTTGGAAGTCGATAGAGGAAATTGCAAAACTTCCTTTAGCTTATCCAGAAGATATCCACATACTTGAGCAAGTATTAAAAAACTAGAAGGTGTGCCTTCTAGTTTTTTGTATAAATGTGCACGGCATCTCTTAAAAACTCTGCAGCGCCAGGTTGGATCTTATCGTAGTAAGCGGTAAAACGTTCATCGTCTACATACATTTGTGCTAGTCCGGCGTGAGCTTCTTTCGTATACTGATCCCAGTAAAAGCTCAACCATTGGCGATGAAGGTCTGCTGTTTTTTGTGCAAGTTCTCCAGATGGATCGCCAGTAACCATTGCTGCTTTCAAATTCTCGGCAATTTTCTCTGCTAAGTTCGTCACTTCTTCGTACTGTGCTTGCGTCATTCCTTTTATTTTAGCATTGGATTTATTTACAGCATCCTCGCCATACTTTTCGCGAATTTCTTTCCCGTACTTATTCTCGTTATCATCCACAAGCTTTTGTTTAAAGCCCTCAAATTTTTCTTTGTCTGTCATTGTAATCTTCCTTTCTGTTAATTGTATGGATTTATCCACATTTTCGATTAATAAATCTAGTTGCACTCTCTTTTCAAGCAGTTTTTCCCGATGTTCCTTTAGTGCAGTTGCACCGTCAAATGTTTCCGAGGTCATAATTTCTTTAATGCTATCTAAATTCACACCAAGTTCGCGGTAAAACAGAATTTGCTGCAATCTGTCTACTTCAGCGGAACCATAAATACGATAACCCGATGAATTAATACGCGCAGGCTTAAGTAAACCAATTTCATCATAGTATCGAAGTGTCCGTGTGCTTATTCCCGCCAATTGACCAAGCTTTTGTACTGTATATTCCACGCCATCACCTCCTAATAACTACAGTCTAAACCTTTACGTTGCGTCAAGGTCAAGTGGAAGAAAAACTTTTTAGCACGAAAAGCAAAGAGAAATTATTGAGATCTATAGTTTGTTGCCTAAAAAACATTTTCATAGTAAATTTCAATTAAGGGATAGACGTGGAAATTGCTGTTATGGATTTTGCATAAGTACCTCGGCAGATGGAAGCGGTATGGCATTAAAAAAAAGGGGGATTTTACATGACAATAATCGGTTTTATAAGACACGGTGTAACAGCTTGGAATAAAGAAGGGCGGGCTCAAGGAAGTACGGATGTACCACTTGATGAAGAGGGCATTCACATGGCAGATCGTGTTGCTAATAGAATGGAGCATGAAGAGTGGGATGTCATTTATACAAGCCCGTTAATTCGTGCAAAAAGAACGGCAGAAATTATTGCAGAAAAGCAGCCAACAATTCAGTTTCATGTAGATAAGCGTTTAGGTGAAATTGGCGGTGGAATCATTGAAGGTACTACGGAAGCAGAACGAGTAGCGAAGTGGGGAGCTGAGTGGAGAAAACTGGACATTGGTTTTGAGCCGGAGGAGGCAATTATCTCTAGAGGGATGTCCTTTATCGAAGACGTGAAAGAAGCACATCCTGGTAAAAGAGTTTTAGTAGTTAGTCATGGTGGATTTATCGGACGACTTTTACATGCACTTATTCCAAATGGGGAATTTGCAAAAGATATAGGTAACACTTCAGTTACCGTAGTAGAGCTTCAAGATGATGAAAATCTATGTCATCTTTTTAACTGTACAAAACATTTAACTTAATTCATCCGGGGTTTGAACCCCGGATGAATTAAGTTAAAGCCTCCGGCGGATGCCACAGATTTTTTAGAGGAATTTATCGAGCAAGCTCGATAAAAATCTTGGCGCAAATACGCCATGGCGAATTTGATATTAGGAGAGAAGTCTAATGCATAAAGACGCGAACTATTACATACAGCACTTAAATTTAGAGCCTCATCCTGAAGGTGGATATTTTAAAAGCACATACGCTTCTGAGGAAACACTCGATGCTTTTGGAAAGACTCGAAAGCAGTACACTAGTATTTACTTTTTGTTAGGGGAAGGAGACGTATCGCACTTTCACCGATTGAAATCTGATGAATTATGGTACTTCCACGGAGGAAGTTCACTCGTTGTGCATGTGATCGACGAAGCGGGGAATTACATGGAGCATAAACTCGGTCTAGACATAGAAAATGGGGAATCCCCTCAAGTGCTTGTTCCTCGAAATTCTATTTTTGGCTCATCGGTTGCGGATAATGGAGCATTTTCACTTGTAGGATGTATGGTATCACCTGGCTTTGATTTTGAAGACTTCGAGCTTTTCACGCAAATTGAATTAATGGAGAAATATCCGAAACATGAACAAATTATTCGTAAGATGGCATATGAGGTACTACCGGAATAATTAAAACCCAAGCTACCAAAAATGCCCTGGAACATATAATGTTCGGGGGCATTTTACATAGCTATTTTAGTATAATATATTTTTCACCAAGCACTTCTTCTACCACATAACTATCTGCAGCTAATTCTTTTTCAACGAAGACTGCAACATCTTGTTGTGCTAAACTATAAAGCTCTTCGATTTCACGAGAGAATAATAGTCCTTCTTTTTGTAATACATGTTGTAATGGTTCCGCTGCTTTTGGTTGAATATTTTCTTCTGGCAGTATTTGTTTCAATGCTTGTACGTAAAAGTCGTATGGGCGTGCCCCTACAACTTTAACACCTTTTTGTTCTTCGTTTAAGAAAATGATTGTTGGGAAGCCACGCACTCCTAGTCGACCTGCCATGATGAAATCTTCTTGCAGACTTTCTTGTGCTGCTGGAAGATGAGATTCTTTTACGATTTCTTCACCGTTTAAACCTATGCTGTTAACGATGTCGATTAGTAATTGGTCATTACTAATGTTTTTATTGAAAGGGAAAACGGCTTCTCTAGCTTTGCGTAAAAATACAGGAGCTAAGCTTGCATCTTTTTGTTGTACTACTTTATATACACGAGATGGGATATAAGATGAAGTAACTGGGTCCTCGAACCAGAAGCTACCGTCGATTGGCATACGAGTATGCTCTCCAACTTCTCTCCAGTGCCCTGCTACATCCCCAGGTCCGGAAATTCCGTTTGATACATCGGCGAATCCGTCCCATTTTTCGAGCATACCACCCATTAACGTATGCAGATTAACATATTGACCGTATTCTTCTAAAAACTTACGTAATGTCGGTTCTAATGCCCAGCAATGTGAGCAAATTGGATCGGTTACATAGTAAAGATCGACTTTTTTACTCGGTGCTGTTAAATCGATTAGCTCCATTTCAGCATTACCTTCTCCAGCAGGTCCACAAATACCAGTTTCTAAATCACACATCATAGAATTATTAGTCGTCATGTTTTTTCCCCTTTTCTAATGTAATATGTTGTTTTGCCCAAGCGTGTACCGGTTTTAGTGCTTCCGCAAGTTCTTGGCCGGCTACTGATAAATGGTAAGAAATTTGGACAGAAGGCTCTACGGTTGTTTTTTTCTCTACTAGACCGTGTTCGGCAAGTTCTGTCAACTTAAGTGACAATGCACGAGGAGTGATGTCAGTTAAATCTTTTTTCATATCCGAGAAATGGGCGCAATAATTTGGACAGTTAAATAAGTAATGAACGATTAAACCATTCCAGCGTCTACCAAGTATTTCAAAGGATGATTCTAAATATGGACAAATTTTCATTGGATTTATCCCTCTCTTCTATTTCATTATATATTGGTATAAAAAATATATCAAGTATAAAAAATATATTTAAAATTTAAAAGGTATAATGTAGAAGATTATAGAATGGGAAAGAAGGGAAAACCAATAAGAAGGAGGCTTCTTGAATGGTAAATAAAGTTGCAATCATTTTCTTGTTATTTAGTATTATCGCGATTATTGTGATGTTAATAGAAGATAAAAATAAAAATGAAACGATAGATAAAGAAATACAACCGAAGGAGGAAGTAGCTTTACCAGAGGCGGAATCACTCGTTGCATTAGTTTTTGAATTTGCAGCAAAAGGTCAAGTATTAAATGTGCCGTTTATAGTAGGAAAAACGGGTATACAGGAAGTGTATGAATTATGGGGAGAATCAGCGGAAAAAAGTGACTTATCCGCAGCCATATATGAAGATTACCCATCCCAAAATGCGACTATTGGTCATCGTGCGGAAATAGTATTTGATATTAGATCCATCTCAGAAGTTATCCAGCAAATACGCTTGAAGGATATTGAAACGGTAAAAGGAGAAGCCGATGTAGTTCGATATGATGAAGTAGGCAATCTAATACTCGTTTATGAAGTGGGGTCGAGTTACCAACTAAAATGGGTTATTCCGAAACCAACTGAAAGTGAACCGAACCCAATAGTCGATCATATTTCTGTTGTTACAGATGCAGCTGAAGCGGTTGTACAAGAAATCCCGATAATAAGTAAGATGACTTTAAAAGAAAAAATCGGTCAAATGATTTTTACAGGAGTGAAAGGAACTATCTATTCTGATGAGACAAAGCGATTAGTTTCATCGGATAAAGTAGGTGGTCTCATTTTTTATAAAAAAAATCTAAAAGATGTAAACGAAACGACTACCTTACTAAATGCGATAAAAAAAGAAAGTGAAAATGAAAAGTTTCCGCTATTTTTAGGCGTCGATCAAGAAGGTGGAAGAATTTCACGATTACCAGGACTGAGCAAGTTGCCGACAAATAAGGAAATCGGGAAATTAAATGATCCTTCTTATTCTTATAAAATAGGTATCCACTTAGGTGAAGAAATGAACGCATTTGGTTTTAATCTCGATTTTGCTCCCGTGTTGGACGTGAATAGTAACCCAAAAAACCCGGTGATAGGGGATCGGTCATTTGGGAATGATGTAGAAATCGTGAGTGATCTTGGTATTCAAACGATGAAAGGTATTCAAAGTCAAAACGTTATTTCGGTTGTGAAGCATTTTCCGGGGCATGGTGACACGGCTGTAGATTCCCATTTAGAATTGCCTATTATGGAGAAAAGCTTAGAGGATTTGCAGAAGCTTGAATTGATTCCGTTTAAACGAGCAATTGGAGAAGGTGCAGATGTTGTGATGGTTGCGCATATTTTATTGCCTAAAATCGATCCAGAGTTTCCGTCTTCTATGTCGCATGAAATTATTACTACAATACTAAGAGACCAGTTTCAGTTTGACGGTGTTGTAATGACAGATGATATGACGATGAACGCAATTATGGACAACTATGAAATAGGTCAAGCGGCTGTAGATGCAGTAAAAGCCGGTAATGATATTGTGTTAATAGCGCATGAATACGCCAACGTGATTAAAGCTATGAATGCAATTGAAAAATCGGTAAACGATGGAGAAATTTCAGTGGAAAGAATAAACGAAAGTGTATACCGAATACTTGCACTAAAGGAGAAATATAAGTTATCTAATAAGGAAGTAACAACTGTCAACATACTGCAGCTTAATGAAGCTGTGAAACAACTATCGATCAAATAAGGGAGATGAGTGTAATGAACATTCAAGTCAATCAAGCAGATGTCGCATATAAAGAGGAAGGAAATGGGGAACCGATTTTACTTATTCATGGATTTTGTGGTAGCTCCGATTATTGGAGTGGTGTTATCCAAGAACTTGCTCAAACTTACAGAGTTATTGCATTAGATTTACCGGGTCACGGGGATTCGGCAGTGCAAGAGGATGTAAATGAAATAGAACATTATGCTACTTTTATAAAAGATTTTTTAGACGAACTAAAAATCGATCAAGTAACGATGTTTGGACATTCGTTAGGAGGTTATATAACACTTGCATTTGCAGAAAAGTATAGTAATCGATTAAAAGGTTTCTCGTTAATCCATTCTACGGGCTTCCCCGATTCAGAAGAAGCAAAAAAGGGAAGAGAGATTTCTGCAAACAATATAGATACAGAAGGAATGGAAGCATTTATAGAAGGATTAGTACCGAAATTATTTTCATCTAACCATTTGGAGAGTCATTCAAAAGAAATAACAGAAGTGAAAAAAATCGGCTTTTCTACTTCCCTTGCTGGAGCAAAAAATGCACTGATTGCAATGAAGAATCGAACAGATCGCCGAGAAATTATAGAAATCACTGATTTACCAGTGTTATTAATAGCTGGAGAAGAGGATCAATTGATACCTCCAGATAAAGTCTTTACAGCAAACGGGAAACATCTAAAACAAGTACTAATAAATGATGTAGGTCATATGAGTATGTACGAAGCGCCAAAAGAGTTAATACGTGCAATAATCGACTTTAAGTAAAATAAAGGGCGGGCTTTTGGCTCGCCCGCTAAAAAGTAACACTTTAGCAACTTTTAAATACCATTTTCTCTTAAGCTAATATACAGTGAGCCATTCGTTTGAAGTTGCGCGTAAAAAACGTCACTGACTGAATCGACCCCATGTTTTCGAAGTTTTTTCATTACCCAATCCTCTGTTAAATCGAGCTCCTTTAAGTTTTTTTGAACAATTTTCCCATCCGATATAATTTCAGAAGGCATAAATGCAGGAAGGGATACATCTGCTTTGACATCTAATTTTGTTGCTTCTTGTTGTGCCACTTTCTTAAAAACACTTAATTCTCCATTTGTCTCGAGAACGGCATAATGTACATCTTGAATAGAGAAAATAGATTGTTCCCTCAACATCATTAACACATCGTCCATATGAAGGCGAGCAGACTTCAAAGATTTAACGGAAACCTCCCCATCCTTAATAATAATCGTAGGTTCATCGTCCACTAGAACACGTAACTTTGTAGATTTTAATGCAATGAAACTCATGAACAATGTGAGGAAAGTCCACCATACTAGTGAAATGAGCCCATCAAGAAAAGGTGTTTCTTTTTGCGAAGCAATTTCTGCAGCGATGGATCCAAATGAAATTCCAGTAATGTAGTGGAAAAATGTAAGCTGACTAAGTTGTTTTTTACCAAGAACTCTCGCTAATACCAATAATGCGAAAAAGGAAATGGTCGTCCTAAGAATCATTTCCCAAAAGTTCAATTCGAAAAATGTATCCATATTTCTAAAAACTCCTCTATAAATAACTTTTTTTTAGTATAACCTTGAAGCTTGTAACTATCCGTATTATGTAAAAAACGCGAACATTATATCAAAATTTGCGCTATAATGAATTTACTGATATTATTTCGAGCGTAGAAAGAGTGTGATTTGTAAAATGACGACCGGGACTGTTTCGAGTAGATTAAGTAATCCAGTTTATCCAATTATGTTTGCGATTGGACTTTGCCATTTATTTAATGATTCGCTTCAAGCTGTTATTCCTGCAATGTTCCCTGTACTAGCTAAGGAAATTGGCTTAACCTTTACCCAGCTAGGATTAATTTCCTTTGTGTTAAACATAGTAGCATCGGTCTTACAACCTGTCGTAGGCTTTATAAGCGATAAAAAGCCGATGCCTTATGCACTTCCTCTCGGAATGACTAGTTCCTTTATAGGAATGGCAGGGCTTGCGTTTGCCCCTGAATATTGGTTGATCTTAGTATCTGTAATTTTTTTAGGGTTAGGGTCTGCAGTTTTTCATCCGGAAGGTTCACGTGTTTCTTTTATGGCGGCAGGAACTAAAAGAGGACTATCTCAATCGATTTATCAAGTAGGAGGCAATTCTGGACAAGCGCTTGCGCCATTAATAAGTGCATTTATCCTTGTGCCACTTGGTCAAAAAGGAGCAGCTCTGTTTTTAGCTGTTGCAGCAGTTGGGATTTTCATCTTAACCAAAATTTCAGCATGGTATAAGAAGCAACTAGAGGAAGAGAGTTTATCGAAAAAGAAAAGGACTTTACTTTCATCGCTACCATCACTTTCCAAAAAACAAGTGGGAATTGCATTAACACTTTTAATGGTTATTATTTTTGCAAGATCTTTTTATGTGACAAATATGACAAGCTTCTACATATTCCATTTGATGGAAAATTATGATTTTACGATTCAAAAAGGGCAATTGTTTATATTTATCTTCCTTGTGCTTGGAGCGGTAGGTACATTTTTCGGAGGGCCTTGGGCAGATAGATTAGGTAGAAAAAATGTAATTTTGCTTTCAGTACTTGTCCCAATCCCACTTTCGTTGATATTGCCGTATGTTCCGGTTTGGGCGGTTGTAATTTTACTAGTTTTGATCGGTTTTTTCATTATGTTAAGTTTTTCGGTAACTGTCGTGTATGCGCAAGAACTTGTACCGAGTAAGATTGGGACAATGGCGGGGTTAACAGTTGGGCTTGCGTTTGGAATGGGAGCAATAGGAGCGGTAGTTATCGGTATTTTAATGGATCATCTCGGCGTTTATACAACTATGATTATTGTTTCTATCTTGCCAATCATAGGTCTCGTAGCATTCGCATTACCAAGGGATCGACAACTCACAGTTGAAAGTAAATAAAAAGAGTAACTTTCATGGAAAGTTACTCAAATGGGTAGCAGCTATATGGTGAGTGGTTGAACAACTAGGACAACTACACCAAGCTGTCTTTTTTTTCTATAATTTTACGCTACAGCCGTCTGGCACTTGAGATGAATCTGTAACTAAATTATCTTGAATATGAACTTGATGCATTTTGCTATTATGCATAAACTTGAAAATGCCATTGTCGAAGTCAGTCCCTATTTCTTTAAAGAATATACCTTCTTGGCACATATTTTTAGCACAAGTGAAAGAAACTTTATAGGAGTCTCCATCAGTAACTAAGTAGGCACGGACTCCTTTTTCAAATGTGCCTTCTTCTTCATCTTTTATAGAACGTTCAACAGAAACTACATGGAAGTCTACGAATGGTATTTCTCTTAACAGGACATTCATAAAAGAACCTTTTGTGATTTCTTCCCATCTACTTTGAGCAGTTTGTCCAATAATAATCTGTGTAATATTAAGTTGATGAGCAACTTCCTTAATAACTTTCGGAGAAGGACGTTTTTCATTATCACGGACGATAAATTCTTCTACTTCCAATTCATCTGCTAGGCTTTTCCATTCCTCTATATATCCAGATCTTTCAGCATCGAAAGCATCATATGGAAGTGGGTCAACGGTTAGAATATAAAGTGGGCAATCTAACATGCTTGCCATCTTATGTCCTCTTCTTATTAGTCGTTCTCCATTTGGGCCGTAGTATACGCAGACAAGTATACTTTCATCCATTCGACCTTTTCTGTGTTTCACGGTTGTCTACACCTCAATTTTATTAATTTTAATATCTATCTACATGCATGTTCTATTCGAAAAATAAGCAAACAATCACATTAAGTGCAGTGATTAGGTCTTTTGTGTATAATTATAGGGTAAATGCATCCCATATTTAGAAAGCAAACGAATTGCTTTCGCTCAAACAGGCAATGGTTAACACCTCAAATTCTTCTGATGACTCAAGGTCCTCATATGGATACCTATTATGCTACTAGTTATAGGGATAGTCAAGTATCCTTTTCAAATGAAATAATTTTTACAAAACCCAAAATTCATATAAAGTGTTTTGGAAATAGGAGGCTACAATTTGTTTTCAGTTACTTTCGCTATTATCCTTCCATTTATAATAGCCGCACTCGTGCCATTCATTCATAGGCGATTCAAATTTATCCATATAGGATGGCTAGTCATGTTAGTGCCTATAACATTATTTGTGATGCTTGCTAGGCTAATTCCCTCGGTAGCAAGTGGTAAAACGTACATCCAAACATATAGTTGGATTCCCACATTAAATATTAATTTCACTACTTATTTAGATGGTTTAAGTATGATATTAGGATTGCTAATTACCGGTGTAGGTAGTTTAGTTATTCTCTATTCTATTTATTATCTTTCTACTAAAGAATCACTTCAACATTTTTACTGCTATCTTTTACTATTCATGGGTGCCATGCTGGGTGTCGTGTTTTCCGATAACCTAATGGTATTATATGTGTTTTGGGAATTAACAAGTGTTTCTTCTTTCCTATTAATAGCATTTTGGAATCACCGTAAGGCATCAAGGCTTGGTGCGCAAAAGGCAATGCTTATCACGGTAAGTGGTGGGATTGCGATGCTCGTTGGTTTCATTATGCTTCATACAATGACTGGTTCTTTTAGTATTCGTGAAATTATAACAAGTATAGGGGATTACACGGATCACGCATTATTCGTTCCTGCAATGATTTTAGTCTTACTTGGGGCATTTACTAAATCCGCTCAGTTTCCTTTTCATATTTGGTTACCGGATGCAATGGAAGCACCTACGCCGGTTAGTGCTTATTTACACTCTGCGACGATGGTGAAAGCGGGTATTTATTTAGTTGCTCGTTTTACGCCTGTATTTGGTGGAGATCAGATTTGGTTTTGGACTGTGAGTGGAGTCGGTATGATAACGTTGTTTTGGGGCTCGTTTAATGCCGTTCGTCAAACAGATTTAAAGGCATTATTAGCATATTCTACTGTTAGTCAGCTTGGACTAATTATGAGCCTTCTTGGTTTAGGTTCCATTGCTTTGCAGTATGGATACTCAGCCGATTCAGTCTTATATACGCAAGCTACGTTTGCAGCTTTGTTTCATCTGATCAATCACTCTACATTTAAAGGAGCTCTGTTTATGGTCGTTGGGATTGTCGATCATGAGCTTGGAACACGGGATATCCGTCGCTTAGGTGGATTGATGACCTTTATGCCAATTACATTTACAGTAGGAGTTATCGGCAGTTTGTCGATGGCAGGATTACCGTTGTTTAATGGATTTTTAAGTAAGGAAATGTTTTTTGCTGCAACTGTTCAAATCATGAATGCGGATGTATTCTCTCTGCAATCACTAGGAATCATTTTTCCTGTTATTGCATGGATAGCGAGTGTATTTACATTCGTTTACTGTATGATTATCATTTTTAAAACATTTCTTGGGCCAGTTCAACCAGAGAAATTGGATAAGCCTCTTCATGAAGCTCCAATGGGAATGCTTATTTCTCCGATAATTCTAAGTATACTTGTTGTTGGAATCTTCTTTTTCCCTAATCTTTTAGGGGCTTATATTCTCAAACCAGCTATGGCAAGTATTTATCCGATGTTTGGAGATCCGGCAAATCTTACGCCTTCTATACATGCCTGGCATGGGGTTAAGCCGGAATTACTCATGACAATTGGCGTTGTTATAGTCGGTACATTATTATATCGACTGCTTAAAAAGTGGAAGCCGGTTTATGGATTATTATCTTCTAGATATACGTTTAATGCATTCTATAATAATTTTTTATCGTTTGCAGCAAGTAAATCCACCATTGTGACAAACAAATATATGACAGGTCTCTTAAGAGATTATTTAGTCTATATTTACCTATTCTTTATATTAACGGTCGGTGGGTTCTTCTTTTATTCTGGTGCATTTTCACCTAATTTTTCGACAGATGCAAGGATAAGGGTTTATGAAGTTATTCTGGTCGGTGTGATGGCGGTTGCTGCAGTGGCGATGTTATTTGCGAAGTCGCGTATGACCGCAACTTTGTTGAATGGGGTTTTAGGGTATTCTATCGCCATCTTTTTCGTTATTTTCCGAGCGCCAGATTTAGCGTTAACTCAGTTGGTAGTGGAATCTATTACAACTGTATTATTCCTGTTAGCTTTTTCTCATTTACCTGATTGGAAAAGGGAGAATATTCCTTCTAAAACGAAAATTACAAATGCAGTAATTTCAGTAGGAACCGGAGCGGTTGTTGTATTGGTAGCATTGGCAGTATTAAATTATGATCGATTTGAATCGATTTCCACATTCTTTGAGGATGCCTATGAATTGGCGGGCGGTGCAAATATCGTTAATGCTATATTAGGGGATTTCCGTGGGTTTGATACGATGCTTGAGGTAGTAGTTCTCTTTATAGCCGGCTTAGGTGTTTATACCATGATTAAGCTAAGAGCAAAAAAGGGGGATGAAAATAGTGAAAATTAATGATGTCATCCTTCGTACAGTTACAAAAATAGTCGTATTTATCATCTTAACATTCGGTGTGTATTTGTTCCTTTCGGGTCATAATACACCTGGTGGCGGATTTATCGGTGGATTGGTATTGGCATCTGCGATTGTACTTTTGTATTTATCACATGATATTGAAACGGTTCAAAAAAGTCTGCCGCTCGACTTTAAGCTCGTTGCAGCTTCAGGTGTTCTATTGGCGACGGGAACTGGTATAGGTTCTCTGCTATTTGGTGCACCGTTCATGTCGCAAACATTTGCTTATTTTGACCTGCCCGTCTTTGGTAAAACGGAGCTTACGACAGTAACGATTTTTGAAGCTGGAGTGGCACTTGCTGTAGTCGGTGTAGTTGTAACAATAATTTTAAGTATAAGTGAGGATGAATAGACTATGGAAACGTTAATTATACTACTAATCGGAATATTAGTTGCCGTTGCTACGTATCTAATCCTCTCACGAAATATTATTCGGGTAATTTTAGGGACTGCGGTACTTTCTCATGCGGTTCATTTGCTCATCTTAACGTTGGGCGGTTTGAAAACAGGAAACGTCCCATTGTTAACGGAAGCAGATGCCCCCTATACCGATGCGTTGCCACAAGCATTAATATTAACGGCAATCGTTATTAGTTTTGCAGTAACGGCTTTCATACTTGTATTAGCGTACCGCGCATATCAAGATATCGGAACGGATGATCTAGATGCATTGAGAGGTACAAATGATGAATAATATTATTGTATTACCTTTAATAATCCCAATCATGGTTGGGGTTATACTCGTATTCCTTCGACCATATGTCAAAACACAGCGTGTGATTAGTTTAGTGACGATGCTCGGTATGGCCGGGATTAGTTTATATATTTTAAACAAAATACAAACTGAGGGAATCCTCCGATTAGACTTTGGCGGCTGGGAACCCCCGTTTGGTATTCTCTTTGTGGCAGATTCGTTTGCAATGTTATTTGTTTTAACGGCTAATATTGTAACTGCAATTTGTCTTATTTATGCTTTTTCTTCCATTGGAGAAAGTCATGAGAAAATGTACTTTTATCCATTTGTTTTATTTTTAATTGCTGGTGTAAATGGCTCTTTTCTAACGGGTGATATGTTTAACCTATTCGTCTGTTTCGAAGTGATGCTTCTTGCTTCTTACGTGTTAGTAACATTAGGAGGAAAGAAAGCGCAGCTTAGAGAATCGATTAAGTATGTTGTTATTAATATTCTTTCTTCGTGGTTTTTCTTAGTTGCACTCGCTTATTTGTACGGCGCGTTAGGTACGTTAAATATGGCTCATTTGTCAGAGAGAGTAGCAGAAGTAGGACAGGGGCCATTGCTCACAACAATTAGTATAATATTTTTAATCGTTTTTAGTTTAAAAGCTGGTTTGTTGTTGTTCTTTTGGCTGCCTGGATCTTATAGCGTACCTCCAACGGCGATTGCTGCATTGTTTGGTGCGTTATTAACAAAGGTTGGTATTTATGCCCTATTTCGCACATTCACACTCATTTTCTATCATGAACCTTCGATTACACATACATTAATCGGAATTATGGCGGGAGTGACGTTAGTTTTAGGATGTATAGGTGCAATTGCTTATAAAGATGTTCGTTTAATCGCGTCTTATAATGTAGTCATAGCGGTTGGATTTATATTAGTAGGGTTAGCGGTTGCCACGCAAGCATCATTAGAAGGTTCTATCTATTATGTAATTCACGACATGGTTGCGAAAGCGATGCTATTCTTAATAGCTGGTACGATGATTGCTTTAACTGGAAAGACGAAAATAAATGAAATAAGTGGACTAATACGAAATTATCCGTTATTCGGTTGGATGGTGTTTGTTGTGACTTGTTCGCTTGCAGGTATACCACCACTTAGCGGGTTTGTTGGGAAAGTTTTAGTAGGACAAGGTGCAATAGAGTCGGGTTCTTACATCTTGCTAGCACTTGCGTTTCTATCAAGCATTGTAGTGTTATATTCACTTCTTCGTATTTTCTTAAGTTCCATCTTTGGAGAGACAATTATTAGTGTAGAAGATGAAGTGCCATTAAAAAAAGGAATGATTATCTCTATTGTGTTGCTTGCCATTGGTACGGTTTCCCTTGGACTTGGAGCAGAATTTATATCGGGATATGTAAGTGATGCAGCACATACGCTATTCAACCCTTCTGTTTATATTGAAGCAGTATTAGGTGGAAATAAGTAATGGGAGAGGTGTTAAAAAGTGCCGGCACAGTTTTTATTTAATTTATTTATCGCTTTTCTATGGATGTTGCTGCAGGATGAAGATGAACTAAAAATCACAACCTTTTTCGGTGGATTCATCGTTGGAATTGTTATTATCTTCTTAATGCATCGTTTTTTCCATACGCAATTTTACTTAAGAAGATTATACTCGCTTATTAAGCTTATCTTTATATTCATTTCGGAGTTAGCAGCTTCAAGTTTGTTGATAATTAAGCAAATTTTAAGTCCGAAGTTAAAGATCAAACCAGGTATTTTCACGTATAAAACAGAACTACGAGGAGATTGGGAAATAACAACGCTTGCAATGTTACTTACTTTAACGCCTGGATCAGTTGTAATGGAAGTGAATCCTGACGGGGACATGTTTTATATTCATGCAATGGATATAGAACAATCCAAGGCAGATGTCTTACGATCTATTACAAAGTTTGAGAAAGCAATTATGGAGGTGACGCGCTAATGGTAGAAAAGATACTTTATACAGCCCTTACCTTATTTGCTATTACTATCGTAATTGCATTAATAAGAATTATTAAAGGCCCTTCCATGCCGGACCGTGCTGTTGCATTAGATATGATTGGCGTTAATCTAATATCAATGATTGCAGTTATTTCGATAGTGTTAAAAACAAAAGCTTTTTTAGAAGCGATTCTAATTTTAGGAATACTTGCTTTCATCAGTACGATCGCCATTTCGAAGTATGTGGAAAGGGGGGTCATCGTTGAACGTAAATCAGACAATTGAGTTAGGAGCTGCTTTGCTTATACTGCTTGGTAGTATCATGAGTGTGATTAGTGCTTTGGGAATAATCCGGTTACCAGACGTATATACGAGATCTCATGCAGCAACGAAAAGTTCAACTTTAGCCGTATTATTATCCCTTACAGGTGCATTTATCTACTTTTGGGTGCATGAAGGCTTTATAAGTGTGCGATTACTTCTCGGAATTATTTTTGTGTTTTTAACAGCACCTGTTTCAGGACATCTAATTACTCGTGCAGCTTATCGAGCTAGAGTGAAGCTTACAGATAACTCCTCAGATGACGAACTAAAGGACGTCCTTTTTCCAGAAGAAAAATAGTTTTAAAATAGAAGCTAACACTTTAAGAACTTATCTTAGAGTGTTAGCTTCTTTCTACTTTAGGAAACTATAAAGTAGAAGATATGTTGCTGTTTAGGGATAATGTGAAACAAGAAGTGACCGCTGGATTTTCGCTTCAGGCGGACGCTTTCCGCGGGCACGGCTTCAATCTCCTCGTCACTGCGTTCCTGCGGGGCTTTCAGCTCGTGCTGTTCCCGCTGGAGTCGCCGCCTTCCGCTTCAATCAACGAAATATGCTAGCTAATTACAAATCAATAAGAAATAATTAGAAAAGCTGCACGAAGCCAAAGTGGCAGCTATCGCTATATGAAAAAAATGCTTATTAAACAGTGGAAATAACCTCCGATATGTAATTTATTACTTATTAATACGTGCATTTTACAAATTAATGGTCACTTCCTATTAAGTAAACTCTTTGATCTGGGAAATGATTACTTCCGTACATAAGTTGGTTGCTCTTAGCTATACTGGATCATTTTTACGAGATACTTACTAATATTGGATTTCCCTCTTCGATTCTAATAAAACTTTTGGTTTATAAAGCGAGAAACTAATTAGTCAGCATGATCCATTGATTTTCGCGGAAGGGCGGCGACTCCAGTGGGATGAGTGAGACAGATGAAACTTCACAGCGTACGCGTAGCGTCGGTGAAGGTTCATCGCTCACCCCACGGAAATCGTCCGCCCTGTAGCGAAAATCATTGCGGACACTTTATTCAACTTGCTAAGACGCACTATCTCTATATTGTACAAACAATTTTTCTTTGTAATCTTCGAAAGACGAGATGCACTTAAAGGTCATTTCTGTTTTTAAAGAAGAGATGAATATTATTCCAATAAAATTAATGTTCGGTTAATTTAGATTAATATATTGCATTCTGACTTAATCCATAGTATTATCAAGTCTGATATATTGCATACAGCAGTGGTGTAGGAAAATCATTTGCATAGCATTCATCTAAGAGAACATATTACAAACAACAAAAAATGATTATTTCTTATATCACAGGAGGAAGAAAGAATGGACACGAAAATTTCATTTTCCAATTACCTTTTTATCGGGGTAATGTTATTTGCATTGTTTTTTGGAGCAGGCAACTTAATATTTCCAGCAAGTTTAGGACAAAACGCTGGTACTAACCTATGGCCAGCAGTTCTTGGTTTTTTAGCAACTGGAATAGGATTACCTTTCCTAGGTACACTTGCAATGGGCTTTTCAGGAAGTAAAAATTTACAAGAGTTATCAAGCAGAGTACATCCGATTTTTGCAGTAATATTTACTTCTTTATTGTACTTAACAATCGGACCGTTATTTGCACTTCCAAGAACCGGGGCAGTTTCTTATGAAATAGGGATTCAACCTTTTATAGCGACAGAATATGTACAAATTGGATTACTTATCTTCACGATATTCTTCTTTGGGGTTACGATGTTATTCTCGCTAAATCCATCTAAAATTGTGGACAACGTAGGGAAATATTTGTCTCCTGGAATAATCATTGGTTTATTTATTTTATTAATATTTGTTGTCTTAAAACCAATGGGTGGATTTGAGGAACCTCAGGGAAGTTATGTGGACAAAGCATTTATGACTGGATTTACAGAAGGCTACAATACAATGGATGCACTGGCTTCATTAGTATTTGGTATCATTGTAATCAATGCAATTCGATCAATGGGTGTTACTTCAACGAAAGGGATTATTGGAGCAACAGCGAAAGCTGGTGGTGTTGCGATTTTCTTTTTAGGTGTCATTTATGCAGGTATTGCTTATTTAGGGGCGACTAGTACTGGACTTTTTGGCTTATTTGACAATGGGGGACCAGTGTTAAGTAGTGCTTCAGAGCATTATTTCGGTTCTTTTGGTGCAGTTCTTTTATCTATAGTAATCTTCTTAGCATGTTTAACTACTAGTATTGGTTTAACGACTGCATGTGGGGAGTATTTTCATACGCTAATGCCAAAAATTAGTTATAAGGCCTTTGTAGTTTTCTTCAGCGTGTTTACTTGTATTATTGCAAACGTTGGTTTATCGAATATTATTACGTATTCTATTCCAGTGTTAATGTTATTATATCCTTTAGCGATTGTACTTATTTTGTTAACTTTTTTATCTCCGCTGTTTAATCATGCGAGAATTGTATATGTAAGTGTTATGTTCATTACGTTTTTAATAAGTGTTATTGATGGCTTTAAAGCATTATGTGATTCGTTAGGTATCGAACACTATAGCTGGTTGAAGCCAATTGTATCGTTTTATGAGAATAGCTTACCATTCTATGATGTTGGTCTTGGTTGGCTCATTCCGTTTATAATTGTTACGATTATTACTGGGTTAATCGGTAGGTTCCAACAAGTGAAAACAGTATAAATGAAAAAATTCATTCCCGTTATTGGGAATGAATTTTTTTTAAAATTCCTCAATTGTATAATTCCAATTTGAACGCATTGTTTCTGCTAGCTTTTGTGCATCTTTTTCTCGTAGAAGTTTAATAATCTCTGCATGCTGTTCGATGGAATATTCTCTTAAAATGATCTTTTCATAATAGAATAATCTTCGCACATGGGCTTGAAGCATTTCTACCATAGAAAGTATGTATGGATTATTTGCACTATCTACAATAATCTTATGAAACTCTTCATCTACTTTTAATGCAGTAGTGAATTCTTTCGTGTGGAGTGCATCTGCAAATAGCTCATTTTTTTCCTCTAGTAGTTGAAGTGTAGCTTCGTCTATATTAGGGATGGCGAGCTCTGCTGCAAGCGCTTGCAATACAGCGAGCGGAGGTAGAAGATTATTTATATCCTCCGTTTCCACCGCTGTGACTTGGGTAGCTCTTCCCGGTTGCATTGATACGAAGCCTTGTGACTCTAAAAGTTGCAATGATTCCCGGATCGGAGTTCTACTAACACCCAATGCTTTTGCAAGTTCAATATCATTTAATTTTTCTTGCGGTTGAAGTGTACCATCAATAATCCATTGTTGTAATTGGTTGAAAGCATGGAGCTTAGCAGTGGTGCGTACAGGTTTTGCATGATTTACAGGGATTGGCATTCAAATTCCTCCTTTCAATTGTCGTAATAGTTCAATAATAGTATACACTAAAAAATACGATATATCGTATTTTTCAAATAAATATTTATTTTTCTTCCATTAGTATTTTTAATGTCATCGTTTTTACGTCAATAACAGATTCCTCAGCTATTATATCTTGAAGCATCACTTCTTTAAAATAGGCGATACTTTTTGGTAATGGTATTTTGAAAATTTTTCGAAGAGCATTTTCATACATTTTAAGAAACTCTACATCTGTATTTCCACGTTGCAACTCTGCAAAAGCTTCATATACTTGGTCTAGTTTATCTGCAAGCTCTAATAATCTACCTTCGATTGTTTCATCTTTACCTTCTTTCATTCTGTCGAAAAACACGGCGTGGAATTCCTGAGGTATCTCCTTTTTTATGAAGTTTTCCATCATTTTTTCTTCCACATGTGAAAGCATTTGTTTCAATTCGGGCGAAGCATGCTTCACTGGAGTTTTGATATCGCCGATGAAAATTTCTGCAAAGTCATGGTTAATCGTTTTTTCATATAGTGATTTCCAGTTGATTGTAGCGCCATTATTTTCTTCTATTGTAGCAAAGAACATCGCATATTGGGAAACCTTCCATGAATGTGCGGCAACGTTATGCTCTTCAAATTTAAAGCGTCCAGGAGCTCGAATAATTCTTTCTAAATCGTTCATGCTCATAAAAAACTTATGGATTCCCATTATAAACCACTCCTTTATTTTTATAATACCTTATTTGAATATTAAATACAGTATATGTACAATTTGAAATAAAACGAAAGAGGTACACACCCAGAGCGAGATACGTCCATTAGGATGCTCTATTTTGGTTATATTATCCGAAAAAATGCTCTAAAGTTTATAAAGGGTCAAACCGCAGCAGGGAAGTAGAACATATCAAAAAAATGGTTTTATTTCGATGAAATATGGGTAATCCTAATATAACCCCAAGGAGGAATTAATATGTCGAAATACGAGAAATTAAAACATACATTATTAAGCCGCAAAGAAGAATTAGAAGTAAGCAAAGAGAATGACGAAGAGTTTGAAACAACAGAGCTATCTAATTACGATAATCATCCAGCAGATAATGCGTCAGATTTAACAGATAAGCACACCCGGCTAGCATTACGAAAACATTCTGAAGAAGAGATAGCCGATATAGAAGAAGCTTTAACCGCCATAGATGAAGGTACTTATGGTGTATGTACAGAGTGTGGAATAGAAATTCCAATGGAAAGGCTGGAGGCTGTGCCCACTGCAACTACATGCGTTGAGCATGCCCAGCAAGAAGTGAATGAGGAAATACGCTCACTAGAAGAATCCGTATTAAATTCTACAACCGACCAACCGGTAGAAGATGAAGATCCTAGACTCCGGGATTATTCAAACAGCTTTGAAATTTTAGAAGAAGTCGGTTCTTCTGATACCCCTTCCGACAAACAATAAATGCAATGCCTCAGTATACATATGTACTGGGGCTTTTTCTTGCTTTTGCATATTATAAAACCTATTACATGTGGATAACTTTCTGCAAGTGATTCCCCGTCCAGACTCCAGCGCCTTGCTCCTGCGCATAGCTCGTCGCAGAAGAACGTTGCTCCTGCGCATAGCTCGTCGCAAACAAAATCGCTTGTGGTGGCTGGGGATCTGCCTCCTGGGCCCGCACGATGCGGGTCATGTCTGCATTGCCACAGGATGTGGCGCATTTTGCAGACCTACCCCATCCCCATTTGCCTGTCGGGGCAGAGACAGGCGCTTGCGCTTTCGCTCGTTATAACTGATATACTGTAAGAAGGGAGGGATTTCGTATGACTGCTATTGTTTTGTTTGACGGAGAATGTAATTTTTGCGATGCAAGCGTTCAATTTATTATCAAAAGAGATCCTCAATGTTATTTTCGCTTTGCGGCTCTGCAAAGCGATATGGGTGAAAATCTAAAGAAAAAGTATTCCATTCCTGAAATGATGGATAGTGTGATAGTAATTGATAATAATACAGTATACGAATCCTCTGATGCCGCACTTGCGATTTGTAAACACTTAAGTGGAATGTGGAAAGGATTTTATCTCTTCAAGGTAATACCTAAGTCGTTTAGAGATCGTATGTATAAGGTGATTGCAAAAAATAGATACAAATGGTTTGGGAAAAAAGATAGTTGCACAATACCTTCTCCAGATATGCGAAACCGATTTCTGTAAGATGGGCACGATATATGATAGGCTAAGGTTTGAGAGTTATTATCAATCTTGAAAAAGTAGTAGGGTAGGTGTAAGTATGGATGAGGAATTATATGATGTAATTATTATTGGCGGAGGTCCAACAGGGTTATTTGCTTCTTTTTATGCAGGACTACGCGATTTAAAAGTGAAGATAATTGATAGCTTACCACAATTAGGTGGTCAATTGATGGAGCTTTATCCCGATAAATATATATACGATATTGGTGGACTTCCAAAGATTTTAGCCAAAGATTTAGTGGCGAATTTGGAGGAACAGGCAGCTTATAGCAATCCGACGATTTGTTTGGAAGAAACGGCAATGTCGCTTGAAAAATTTTCGGATTATTTTGCATTAACAACAGATAAAGCAGTACACTATTCGAAAACAATATTGCTCACTTCTGGTATTGGTTCTTTCCAACCTCGGAAGTTAAATGTTCCAGGAGCAGCCGAATATGAAGGGAAGAACCTTCATTACAAAGTGAAAGATATTAATCATTTCAAGGACTCGAATGTGCTCGTATTAGGTGGAGGGGACTCAGCGCTTGATTGGTCCTTGATGTTAGAGGATGTTGCTTCAGACGTAACAATTTGCCATCGGAAAGAACAATTTACTGCTCATGAAATGACTGTTCAGCAATTACTAAATTCTAAAGTTCAAGTTAAAACACCTTTTGGTATTAAAGAATTAGTAGGAGACGGGCAAGCAGTTCAAGAAGTAGTGATTGTTGGAAAAGATAAATCCGAACAACGAATTCCAGTTGACCATGTCATTGTAAATTACGGAAATGTTGCATCACTAGGTCCATTAAAAAATTGGGGATTGGATATGCAAAAAAATTCAGTCGTTGTAAACGAAAAAATGGAAACGAATATAGAAGGAATATATGCCGCAGGTGATGTATCTACGCATGAAGGAAAAGTGAAACTAATAGCGGTTGGCTTTGGAGAAGTACCAATTGCAATTAGCCATATTAAAACATTTATCGATCCGAAATCACGTGTTCAACCACTTCATAGTACGAGTATTTTTGAGACTGTGAAATAAAAACTATAAATAAATGGCTAGGACACCACCCTTGGAGTAAAAGCTAAGAGAGCAATCAAAAAACACAAAGAGAAAATGGATTACTTTCTCTTTGTGTTTTTTATTAAGATACTTATCTAAAAAATGCTTTGTCGATATTGTATTTTGACTTTAGTGTATTAATAGCATATGTTTCGTAAATTTCACGATCCATCGCTTCTTCTACTATACATACACTGATTTTGTACACTTCGTCACGGTGTTTAATCATTGGGGATACATTGTCTTCAAAGTGCTTTTTAATACGTTGTCTAATTTTACGTGCTTTCCCGACGAATAATAGCTCATCATTTTTGTTATAAAACATAAAGATGCCACCTTTATCACGAGGGAGTTGGTGGAAGTCGATAAATCCATGAATTGATGGAATTTCAATCTCGCCTTCTTTTAGTACTTGTTCACGTTGGGTAATAGTAACAGTTGGTTTTGGTAATTCGATTTTAATCAATTTGCTCACGTCCTCTTATTGTCTGTCCTTTAGTCTACCATAACGAGGCAGTAATATCTATTCGCAAGTAAGCAGGAATCTTTCTTTATTATATCGAAATATAACTTATAAACAAATTTGGAGGAATCTACATGATTAGAACTTTAGATGATTTTTTGATGAATTGGAAACATGAATCTGAATCAACGCTCAAAATATTAAATACATTAACAGACGAATCATTAAACCAAAAGGTATATGAAGAAGGCAGAACACTAGGGACGCTTGCTTGGCATATCGTTGTGACAATCGATGAGATGGTCGGGAAAACAGGATTGCAATTCAAAGCCACTTCACATGATGCACCGAAACCAACAACAGCAAAAGAAATGGCAGTGGCATATAGAGAATCTAGCGATGAGATGGTTCGAGCGATAAAAGAGCAGTGGTCAGATGATACGCTACTAGAAGAAAAAGATATGTACGGTCAAACTTGGACAGTTGCAAATATTCTACACGTTTTAACCTCCCATCAAACACATCACAGGGGTCAAATCACCGTGTTAATGCGTCAAGCAGGGCTTGTAGTACCAGGGATGTATGGTCCATCGAAAGAGGAATGGCTGGCTTTTTCTGGAGAAGCACCTGAATAATTATTCGTTGACTGTTTAGTAATATGCATGTATTTTAATACTAGAGAAATTGTAGAGATGGGGGAAAAGTTGTTGAGTAAAATTCGAATTGGTATTATTGGTTACGGAAACTTAGGGCGAGGAGTCCAGTTAGCGGTGAAACAAAATCCTGATATGGAGTTAGTTGGTGTATTTACCAGACGGGATCCTTCAACTGTTCAAGTAAACGATGCTTCTGTTGGTGTATATTTAGTAGAAGAAGCAAAGGATTTTCAAGATAAAATTGATGTTATGATTTTATGCGGTGGTTCTGCGAAAGACTTACCTGAACAAACGCCACAAATAGCACAAGATTTCCACACCGTAGATAGTTTTGATACACATGCATTAATCCCAGAGTTTTTTGAAAAAGTAGATAAAGCTGCAAAAGCTTCTAATAAAATAAGTGTTATATCGGTTGGATGGGATCCGGGTTTATTCTCCTTAAATCGATTGCTTGGCGAAGTTGTACTTCCACAAGGTAATACATATACATTTTGGGGAGATGGCTTAAGTCAAGGACATTCCGATGCAGTACGTCGAGTCGAGGGTGTAAAAAATGCGGTTCAATATACATTACCGGTGAAAGAAGCGGTAGATCGTGTTCGCAATGGAGAACATCCGACACTCTCCACACGCCAAAAGCATACAAGAGAATGTTTCGTTGTATTAGAAGACGGGGCAAAACAAGAAGTTGTGGAGAAACAAATTGTCACTATGCCAAACTATTTCGCTGATTATGATACGACGGTGCATTTTATCTCGGAAGAAGAATTACAACAAAACCACAGTGGCATGCCTCATGGTGGATTTGTAATTCGTAGTGGTGAAAGTGGCAGTCAAGAAAAACAATTGATAGAGTTTTCCTTGAAACTTGAAAGCAATCCTAATTTCACTTCGAGTGTGCTAGTGGCATATGCAAGAGCTGCATATCGTTTAGGGCAAACTGGTCAAAGTGGTGCGAAAACCGCATTTGATATTCCATTTGGACTACTTTCACCAAAATCCGCCGAACAACTTCGTGCGGAATTACTATAAAACTCAACCGGTACCTCTTTTCGAAGAGTATCGGTTTTTTTAGGAGGAAAAAAGAGATGGAAATATACGACTTACATTGTGATGTGCTATATAAACTCGCTAAAGCAGAGTCACCAATTTCTTTTACAGATTCACCTTTACTACAAGCAAATAAAGAGCGATTAGAAGCTGGTAAAATAGCTCTACAAGTATTTGCGGTGTTTGTATCTGAAGGATTTCCAAAAGAAAAGCAATTTATGGAGGCAGTAAGACAAATTGAATTTTTCCATAACGAAATTGTTGGAAAGCATGATGATATAGTAGCCATTTATAAGTGGGAACAACTTGAAAAACTACAAGAAGGGCAAATCGGTGCGGTATTATCACTAGAAGGATTGGACATGATTAATGGAGATATTGAAAAGCTAAAATTGCTACTATCTCATGGGGTTAAATTAGTTGGTCTTACTTGGAATGGTGCAAATGCTGTAGCAGACGGTGCAGCCGAAGAATCTGGAACAGGGTTGACTTCATTTGGTGAAGAAGTAGTTATATTATTAAACGAGCAAAATATTATTATCGACGTTTCCCATTTAAGTGAAAAATCATTTTGGAGTGTACTTCCAAAAGCAAAATGGCTTATGGCAAGCCACTCAAATGCTAGAGCGATATGCGACTCGAATAGAAATTTAACGGATAAGCAACTAAAAGCATTAATCGATAGAGATTCACCAATTCATATTGTCTATTATCCACAGTTTATTAACAATTCTGAAAAAAATGTGGATATGTCGTATTTAGTAAAACATGTTGATCATATTACTTCTCTTGGAGGACAACATTTGATAGGATTAGGCTCAGACTTTGATGGAATAAGTGAATTTGTAAATGGGTTAGAAGATGCATCGAAAACACAAAATTTAGTTAGGTATTTATTGAAGAGTTATTCAACAGAAAAGGTCCTAGGATTTACATCGCAAAACTTCAGTCGATTTGTGAGACAAATTAGCAAGGAGGAATAAGGCAATTGGGTAGTTTACCAGATTGGTTTTTTGCAGTCGCTATAGCTGTGGTTATTTGTTTTATAATCGTTGCGGAATGGTGGACGCGTAGAGGATAATGAGTATGATATACTATACAAATGAAACAGATAAAGAAAGAGGAATCACATGCTAACATTTGAAGAAAAAGAAGCAATTATCCAAGAGTTTAAGGAACTCACTCGAAAAGAAGTATCTTTAAAGCGCGTGAATTATCATTATGAAGCTAGTTTATATGAGAAAACGACAGTCATTTATCACCTTCATCCAAATGGGAATGGATTTGTCTATGTAGGAGATCTTCCGCAATATGAAGAAGCTGATGACAAAGGACTTTTGAACATTCGTGAGGCTACTGCTGATGAATTAAGACAAACGATTAAAGATTCAATCGCTTATTTAGCGACAGAGGAAGAAGAGGTTGCCCTGGAAGAAGTAGAAGAAGTGTGGAAAAACAAAGAAAACTCGAAGTTAACATTGTTACAAGAGGATGAAATGTGGAATATTTATCATGGCTACAACTTAGAAGAAAGCTTCGGTTCCTATGCAGAAGCAAAAGCGTATCTACTAGAAGAAGGCTTCCGTAAAGTGGCTTCTAAGTAAGGGGGATTTCATGTGAAAGGGAGATCTACTGTTGCAATTATGTTAGCTCTTACGCTTTTAGCGATTGGGGCTATCTTTTATTTCATCATGCAGTTTTATGAAAAAAATCCAACCCAATCAAAGCCAACTGGGTATATGAGTGGAATTATTGTAGATATGAATAACACGAGTATACTTGTCGTGGGTGATCTGACGGCAGAGGAAGCAAAAAACCTTTCTGTACAAGAGGCAATTGATAATGGAAAAGATGCAACATGGTTTACGATAACAATGGGTCTACGAGAAGCGCTAGAAAAATATGATGAAGTAAAAGTTGGTTATGATGCTTTAGCAGAATCTTATCCAATGCAAGGAACAGCCAAAACGCTTGAGAAGTTGAATGAATAGTAAGAGAGAGTTGCTCGATTAGTTAAACGAGTGACTCTTTTTTTGTCGTGGCGAATCCACCAAAAACCTCCGCAAGTTACCCAACAGTTTTATTTTTACGTGGACTAAAAATACATTCTTGTATAGTACTCGGTAGCGTGGTATTCTTTTGCAGGTGTGCTATTATTTTTGAATGAAAGTAGGTAACAAATGACGAAAGATCAACGAAAGAAACTATTTGTTTTAATGATAAATATGTTTATCGCGATAGGGAGTTTTGGAATAATTATTCCTATTTTGCCGGCGTATTTGAAGTCTATCGGGCAAGGTGGAACGGCGGCAGGACTTATGATTGCGATATTCGCTGGGGCACAGCTTGTGATGTCTCCAATTGCAGGTAAATGGGCAGACAAATATGGAAGAAGAATTATGATTATTGCGGGTTTAAGCGGCTTAGCATTATCTATGTTCGTGTTTTATTTTTCTGATTCTGTAAGTGTTTTATATGTGTCGCGTGTGATAGGTGGTATAGGTGCAGCGTTACTAGTACCAGCAATTTTTGCTTATGTTGCAGATATCACGACGATGGATCAACGTGCAAAAGGGAATAGTTTTATCTCTGCATCGATGTCGCTTGGGATTGTTGTTGGACCTGGTATTGGTGGATTTTTAGCCGAATTTAGTTTGAAAATGCCACTTTTGATATCTGCAATTGTAGGTGTGGTAGCAGTTATCTTTTCGCTATTCGTACTAAAGGAAAGTAAACCGGAAAATAGTGTAGTGCCTGAACATAAACCAGAGCCTATGGTGAAAGAGATTGTGCAATCGGTTAAGAAACCTTATTTTATCCCACTTGTTATTACACTTGTGATGAGCTTTGGGTTGATGGCGTATGAATCCGTTCTTGGTCTTTTTGTGGACAATGAATTTGGTGCTACTCCACAAGATATTGCCTGGATGATAACAGCTACTGGAATCGTCAGTGTAATTGTCCAGTTAGCGGCTGTTGACTGGGTTGTACGCCGCTTTGGAGAAGTAAATGTGTTGAAAATATTTTTAGGTGTAGCAGCTTTTGGCTTTTTATTATCGATTTTCGTATCTAACTATGCATTTTTCTTCGTTATTACAATGATTATTTTCCTATCTACTTCGATTTTACGTCCAGTGCTTACGACGCTAATATCGAAGTTAGCAGGACAGGAACAAGGATTTGCAATGGGTATGAATAACGCATATATGAGTATCGGAAATGTATTAGGACCACTTTTAGCCGGATTATTATATGATGTGCATATTATATATCCATTTGTATTAGGATTGATCGTATTACTTATTACAATGATCGGATCGATTTTATGGAAGGGTACAAAGAAAATAGCATAAAGAGAGCTGTTCCATAATTTGAATTATGGAGCAGTTTTTTTGTGCTTTAGGAAATTATTAAAAGCTAGAAATACGGATAATTTTTCCAATCGATATAAGGTATGTCATTTTTATATAGAACGCTATATAGGAATACTGCGCAACAATTAGTTTCCGCTAGGATTTCCGCTGCAGGGCGGACGCTTTCCGCGGGGTGAGCGATGAGCCATCACCGTAGCTTCGCGTCCGTTGTGATGTCTCATCTGTCTCACTCATCCCGCAGGAGTCGCCGCCCTTCCGCTACAATCCACCGAAATTGCTAGCAAATCAGCGTTACTGTTTAAATTCAATCTTATGTAGTATTTCGATGTATAGGTATCCAGTAAATGGCTAAGAGCAAACAACCAGTTATGGAAACCAATTAAATTGCTGGTAAAAGTACCAAATTATTAAATTGGCAATTTTACTTGGATTGAGACGACTATAAATAGGAGGTGTTATTCCAATAGCTAGCTGAATGAGGCAAGTGTTATCCTAGTAAATGCTCCACTTATTTGGAGACGGCATTTTCAAATTAGGTTTAATAATTATTGCCTAGTGGATGTAATAAACATAGATCTCTCATACTGCGGACGCCAAATTAGCGAGAAATTCTCTTTGATTGAAGCGTCCGCCTGTAGCGGAAATCATAGCGGACACTTAATTGAGCTTTTTATTGCGCTGTATTCCTATTATGTGCGAGCTTCCATTGATTGTTTCCACATGCTATATCAGATAGTGACAGGAGCATGAGCGCTTTTGTTCTTAGTGAGAAAAGAAAGTTTTAGTTCGAATATTTCATTGTTTAGTGGAAAAACGGGAAGTTTAGTTGGAAACTGATTGTGCGGAAGTAAATTCACTTTTGAAATGTCACAAAATTGTATCTTTTGAGAAGGTTTTTATTCATAGGGAAGATATAATAAAAGAAAAGGAGGAATTTACATGGTGTATCGCAAAACCCGAAAGGCTAATTTAGCGCTGGCATTTCTTCTTCTAGTACTTACAACGAATTTTCTTCTTTATCATTCTGGAGTCCCAGATTTTCTATCTCTTTCATTAAATAGCGGTGTAGCTATTGGATCGCTTATTGATTTAGCAATTGTTGCACCCGTTTTAGTTTATGTGGCATTTAAAATATCAATAAAACAAACAATTGGATTAATGGTATTTGGTCTAGTACTAGCAAAATTTATTATTCCCGATGAGTTGTATGCTGGTCTTGCATTGGAAGCGTTGTTAGTGTTTGCAGAGCTAGCGCTTATTTTTATCGTTATTCGTAAAGCATCAGCAATTCGAACCGAAATGAAAGAATTGAAAGAGGATGCAATTTATAGCTTACTTCCAGCGGTTGAAAAAGTAGCAACAAAAAATGTTCTTATTCGTGTGCTAATGTCTGAATTTTTGATGTTTTACTATGCGTTGTTTACATGGAAAAAGAAAGCACCTTGCCACGAAGGTGTAGTGACCATGCATGAAAAGACGAGCGCTATTGCGGTGAATATTATGCTGATCCATGCAATTGTAATTGAAACAATCGGATTACATTGGTGGCTACATGAAAAATCACTCGTTCTGTCGATAATTTTACTCGTACTAAATATATACTCTATCTTTTTTATTATTGCTGACATCCAAATTACAAGACTTCATCCAATGGAAATAAAAAACGGAAAACTATATATTACACAAGGGATGGCATCTCGAATCATTGTTTCTTTATCTAATATTAAGGAAGTAGAGTGGGGTGCCGCTTTACCGAGTAAGACAACGTTGCAACTTGTATATAAAGATCTTGAAAAAATTGAACCTCAGGCAATTGTCCGCTTACATGCACCAGTAGAAGCAGCAATGTTTATGGGAGTGAAAAAGAAAGTAACTGAATTTGCAATTCGAGTGGATGAACCAGAAAAGTTAAAGCGGTTGTTAACTTAAGTAGTTTCAATGCAAACTCTTTTATTTGACCTACTAAATGAATGAAGTTATAATTATCTTGAATTCAAGATATGTGAGGAGGAATATGAACATGAAACATGTTTTTTATAAAGGTGAAGATCAGTCAAGACCAACCTTATTATTATTGCACGGTACAGGCGGAAATGAGCATGATTTGGTTGGATTGGGGAAAGAAATCGACGGAGCTGCTAACATATTAAGTGTTCGTGGCAATATATCTGAAAATGGTATGCCACGTTTTTTCAAACGCTTAGCTGAAGGTGTATTTGATATGGAGGATTTAATGTTTCGAACAGAGGAGTTAAAAAACTTCGTCGATGAAGCAGCTGAAAACTATGAATTTGATCGTAATAATGTAGTGGCCATTGGTTATTCAAACGGTGCCAATATAGCGGCTAATCTATTATTCGAATATAAAAACGTGTTGAAAGGTGCAATTTTGCATCATCCAATGGTTCCTAGACGTGGAGTAGAACTTCCGACTCTTACAGGTGCACCTGTATTTATCGGTGCAGGGAAAAATGACCAAATGTGCCCAGCCGCAGAATCCGAGGAATTACGTGATTTACTACAAAATGCCGGAGCAGAAGTAGAGCTATATTGGCATTCATATGGACATCAATTAACACAAGATGAAGTACAAGCAGCGAAAGCTTGGTATCAAAACAATTTTTAAGAAATCAATGATCCAATAAATCGGTATGAACCGGTTTATTGGTATTTTTTTTTATTGGGAAATAGTTGTCTTTGAAAGAATAACAAAACCGCCAAACAAAGTTTAACTTTACTTGGCGGTTTCCGACTCTTAATGCCATTTACTGGCTTTATATGGTCCTTTTCTAAAAGGCATCCACCAATTCCATTTTCCGAACAGCTTCATCAAGCTCGGAACTAGTAACAATCGAATTATTGATGCATCGATTGCGACTGCAATAGCAATGCCGATTCCAATTTGCTTCACTGGCATTACATCTGTAAAAGCAAAAGCGCCAGTGATGACAATCATAATTAGTGCAGCAGAAGTAATAATCTTACTCGTAGAGGTAAGCCCATCAATTGTAGCGGCTGTGTTATCCAGACTTTTCGAGTACTCTTCTTGAATGCGGGATATTAAAAACACTTCGTAGTCCATGCTGAGCCCGAAAACTAAGCTAAATACGATGACCGGTATAATAAGTGCAATCGTGGTTTCTTCTACTCCAAAATGTCCGTACTGGAATATATAAACTAGAATTCCGAACGTTGAGGATAGACCTATCACATTCATAATAATTGCCTTTAGCGGTATTAAAATAGAACGGAAAGCGATCATTAGGATGACAAATGTGGAACCTAAAATGATTGCAAGTAGCACACCTATTTTATTAAATATCTCATCGAAAATTTCTTGATTGAATTTAGGTTGTCCGCCTAGCATCATATCGACACCTAACTTTTTTTCGGACCATTCGCGAGCCCAATCTTGTGCTTCATCAGAGGAACCGTTCAAATCCAGTGTTACTGGGATTAATAACTTGTTTCCTTGAACAAATGATTCAAACAAAGGGGTTAACTCTGCTTTTACTTCAGGAATCTGCATGCTTTGCTCCCATTGATCGATTGTAGCAATATTACTTGCAGTAAAGATTGTATTAACCGAATTCACATCTTTATCTTCTAACAATTGGTCTTCAATTTTTTTCATCTCTTCAAGCCCGTCCGTATTTTCCCAGCCATCACTACGTTCAGCAATCATATAAACAGTGGATTTTTCACCTAATCCGAACTCTTTATCCATTAATTCGTACGCTTGGCGAGAATCATAAGAAATGGGCAATGAGTCTACTTGTGGAATCGTTAGTTTCATATCTTTTACAGGAATAATACCAATTCCTAAAAGAATAAGCGCTACTAAGATTAATGCAACAGGACGCTTCATGACAAAAGCGGCAAAGTTACGCCATCTAGTTGAAGCACCGGGTTTTACTCGAATAATCGTCCATTTATTAATACGATCTTTCAATAATAATAAGAGGGAAGGAAGTAGCGTAATGGATGCTAACACAGCCATAAACACGACAAGCATCCCACCAAGTGCCAGGTTTTGGAATATCTCTACTTTCATGACAAGCATTGCACCTAAACCGATGAATACACAAACTGCAGAGAAAATAATAGAGCGTCCGGCCGTTTGAATCGATATCTGCACGGCTTCTATAATAGATTGTTTCACCCGTTCTTCCTTATAGCGGTTAATAAGTAAGAGCGCAAAATCAATACTTAACGCAAGCCCGAGCATTGGAATTATATTCAATACAAATATCGATAAATTCATCGTTTCGCTAAATAATGTCATAACGCCAAAAGCAGAAACAACCGTTACGATACCGACGATTAGCGGAACAAATGCTGCAACTACACTACCAAAAGCAAGAAGTAGTACAACCATAGCAATCGGTATTCCAATTGCTTCCGCACTAGCTAAATCTTTTTGACTGGCAGCATTAATATCTTTATTAATAGCAGCACCCCCGGTTAATGTAACCCCTTTTTCACCGTCGATCGTTTTGCGAATACTATCAACCACTTCGTTCATATCCGCAGTGTTGCCACTGAAATGTAACATTGCATAAGCAACTTGATCTTTGTAAAGTGCAGGATCATCTAAAGGTGACTGAATCGATTCAGCAATCTGTAAATTTTCCATCTGAGAAATAGTTTGCTGGATTGTTTCATTCGACACCTGATTAAAAACAATAAATAACGTTTCCGCTGGTAGATTAAATGTATCTGTTAGTTCTTCCATCACTTGCTGATGCTCACCGTTCGTACTAAACCCGTCCCCTGCTAATAAACTTGGTAAACGAATGGCAAGAACCGCCAAAGCAATAAAAAGTACTAACCAAAAGATTAATATCGTTTTGTAATAGCGTGTAACTATATTAGACAACCATTGCATAAAGTTTCCTCCTCATACTAAATAACTTTCTTTATTGTACTAAAAAGCAGAGAGAATATACTAATATGATGTTAAGATAAGAGGAAAATGAAAGGGAGGAATCTTAATTGAAAATTACTCCACCAAAGCTGCGCAGCTTTTTACCTGAACTGGATGTAAAAAGTGCAATTTTAGAAGATTATTACGTATCAGAAGGGATCGTTACATTTTTAGAATTGGAAGAGGAGCAAGAAGATAAGATCATATTTGACCAAATACATTTTCAAGGCATTTCAATGGAAGGAGTACGATTTCATCAAGTCGAATTCGTGGATTGTTTGTTTGAAAAATGTGATTTGTCTAATGTGGACTTTGGAAATACTGTATTTCATCGAGTTGAGATAAGAAACTCCAAGCTAATAGGAACTAATATTTCTCAAAGTAGACTGACAGACGTGAAAATAGAGGATTCTGTTGCAAATTATATGAGTATGAGTTTTTCTAAATTAAAGAAAGTAATGTTTAAACAAACCACTTTAAATCGAGCAGATTTTATCGAAGCATCATTTGATAAAGTAAGCTTGGAAAAATGTGAACTAGATGGAGCAAATTTCACCGAAACCGATTTAAAAGGAATCGATTTAAGTACAAATATATATGAACAGCTCACAGTATCAATGGAAAAGCTCAAAAATTGTACTGTTTCTACTGACCAAGCAATAAGCTTTGCAAAATCACTCGGTCTAATTATAAAAGAATAAATCATATGAAAAAGGGGCTGTCCAATAAGTCCCTAAGTTGAAGCATGTGTAGAAAAATGAGTTTTTTTCTACACATGTTTTTTTATATACTTTTTTAGTAAGCTATTATTTTTTGAAGGAAATTGATTGTAGTGGAAGACGGCGACTCCAGCGGGAATAGCAGATGTTTTCTTGCACCGAAAGCGAAGCGACAGGTGCATGAGGTGAAGGCCCCGCAGGAGCGCACATAGGAACAAAGGCTAAGAGCGCCACCTCGTGTAGCAACGCCTTCGTGACCAACATCTTGTTGGCCTGAGGAGATTGAAGCCATGCCCGCGGAAAGCGTCCGTCTGGAACGGAAATCAATTCATTGGAAAAGGGACTATCCCTCAGTCACTAAATGACTTTAGGAACAGCCCCTTTCTATTTAATAAAATAAGTTCAGTATTTGGAATATAACTCCTGCTACTACTGCAGAAATCGGTAATGTAATAATCCATGTTAAAACGATTTTCTTCGCTACGCCCCATTTTACACCTTTCACACGTTGTGCAGTACCAACCCCCATAATAGCAGATGAAATAACATGTGTCGTAGAAACTGGTAAGTGAATAGTAGTTGCACCAAAAATGATCATAGCGGATGATAAATCGGCTGCAGCTCCATTTATAGGACGAATCTTCATAATTTTACCGCCAACCGTTTTAATGATTTTATAACCTCCAATGGATGTACCTAGTCCCATTGCAGCTGCTGCGGCAATTCGTACCCATAACTGAATATCATCCGTTGTTTGCAACTCTGCAGCGATTAAAGCCATTGTAATAATCCCCATTGCTTTTTGCGCATCGTTTGTACCGTGGGTAAATGATTGAAGTGCCGCCGTTCCGATTTGAAATGTGCGGAACCCTTTATTTGTTCCATGTAAGCTTGTCTTTTTAAATAGTACTTTGAATAAAGACATCATTAAAAATCCGACTGCTAACGCTAAAAATGGTGAGATGATTAATGCTTGAATGATTTTTATGAATCCTTCCCAGTTCAAAATCCCAAACCCTGCAGCAGAAACGGCAGCCCCAGCGATTGAACCGATTAAAGTATGCGAAGAACTGGAAGGAATCCCAAAATACCAAGTTAATAGGTTCCAAATAATAGCGGAAAGTAAAGCAGCTAAAATAATTAGCGAGCCATTTTGTAATAAGAACGGATCAACGATATCCTTTGTAATTGTCTTTGCAACTCCGGTAAAAGTAAGCGCTCCAACAAAGTTCATAACAGCGGCCATTAATACCGCAACTCTTGGTTTTAAAGCTCTTGTTGAAACAGAAGTTGCAATAGCATTAGCCGTATCATGAAACCCGTTTATGAAATCAAAGGCTAAAGCAAAAAAGACAACAAGAATTGTAAGAATTAAAATAGAATCCATAAGACGTGCTCCTACGCATTTCGCATGATAATTGCTTCAATCGTAGTAGCTACGTTTTGACAATAATCTGCAACTTCTTCTAGTTTTTCATATATATCTTTAAATTGAATAATTCGAATCGGGTCTTTCTCATTTAAAAACAATTGTTTAATAGATGAACGAAGTACTTCATCACATTTACGTTCATAATCTTTAATAAGAACCGAATGCTCATGCATTTTAAGAAGCTTCTTCTGTGCAAGAAGTTCCATAGCTTTTACAATTTCATCTGTACTTTTTACAATATATCCTAAAAACGTACGCATAGAATCATCGATTTCAATAAGAGAGAACATTTCTAAATTTGCTGTAAAATCGTCAATGCCATCTAAAATATCATCCATTCTAATGGCTAATTGCAAGATATCTTCTCGTTCAATAGGGGTCATGAACGATTTATTCAGCATTACAATTAGATCGTGAATTAATTTGTCTCCTGCCGTCTCATAGTTTTTTACATGAACACTAATTTCCTTTAAATCTGCAACGGAATTAATGCGGAAATCATCTGCATAGTGCGTTGCTTCTTGCATGTTTTTGGCGATATTTAACAATGAAGCGAAAAAGGGATCTGTCTTTTTTGAACCAATCATAAAAAAGCCTCCTGGACTTTGAAATTTATTTTTCAACATTTTTTCCTCAAATAGCATACCAAAAAAATTACAAAATCTACACACTTTTTACTTTATGTTATCAAAATTTACAATACTGTAACATTGCCACCTAAAATAAGGATGGGATATGCTAAATGAAAGCGCTTTTTATAAAAATATATTTAAAGATTTATAAGAATGTAAAAATATGAAACTTTCAGCTATTTATCCCGTATATAAGATTATAGAATCAAATAGGGGAAAGGGGTGAGAGAAATAGAGCAAATCTTCTTATATGGATTATTCGGTATTGGTTTAATCACAATCTTATATGTATTGTTTGCAGATGCGATTGATGGGATGGATAGTGGAATTTTTAATCCAACGACTGTACTTACTTTCTTACTATTTATCTGTGCAACTGGCTTTATACTATTAAAGGTAACGAGCTGGAATGAAGAAATAATAATAATAGTAGCACTTGTAGTTTCAAGCATAATAACATTTTTATTATATTTCTTTGTTCTAGTTCCATTAGCTTCTGCAGAAGTTTCGACAGCATATACAAATGAGTCACTGCAAGGTCAGGTTGCGCGAGTAATTGTACCAATTCCTCTGGATGGTTTTGGAGAAATAGTGATTGAAACAGTGAATGGAATCATTTCTAAAAGGGCAGCAGGATATGACCGAGAAGAGATAGATTACGACAAGAAAGTGTTAATAATTGATGTTGAAAACGGTACATTTTTGGTAAAAGAATATGAGCCTTTAAAATGATAATAGGGGGAATGTAAAATGGATTTAGGACTTTTAATCGTAATAGGAATTGTTGTCTTTGTTTTGATCGTTGTACTTGCAGTGTATATTACTAAATACCGCACAGTAGGTCCAGACGAGGCGCTTATCGTAACAGGTAGTTATTTAGGATCGAAAAACGTACATACGGACGATTCTGGGAACCGCATTAAAATAATACGCGGTGGCGGAACTTTCGTATTTCCGGTATTCCAACAAGGAGTACCACTTAGTCTTTTATCGAGTAAGCTTGAAGTTACGACGCCTGAAGTGTATACAGAGCAAGGTGTGCCTGTGATGGCAGATGGAACAGCGATTATTAAAATCGGAGGCTCCATATCCGAGATTGCCACTGCAGCTGAGCAGTTTTTAGGAAAATCTAAAGCTGATCGTGAGAATGAAGCAAAAGAAGTATTAGAAGGTCACTTACGCTCCATTTTAGGATCAATGACCGTAGAAGAAATTTATAAAAATCGTGATAAGTTTTCACAAGAAGTACAAAGAGTCGCTTCTCAAGACTTAGCGAAAATGGGATTAATCATTGTTTCATTTACGATAAAAGATGTTCGCGATAAAAATGGTTATCTTGATTCACTTGGAAAACCAAGAATTGCGCAAGTAAAAAGAGATGCAGACATTGCAACGGCAGAGGCAGAAAAAGAAACGCGAATTAAACGTGCAGAAGCTTCTAAAGATGCGCAGCGTGCCGAGATTGAACGTGCGACTGAAATTGCAGAAGCAGAAAAAGATAATCAATTGAAGGTTGCGGAATATCGCCGTGAACAAGATATTGCAAAAGCTCGTGCCGACCAAGCATACGAGCTAGAGACAGCGCGCTCCAAGCAAGAAGTAACAGAACAAGAAATGCAAATCCAAATTATCGAGCGACAAAAGCAAATCGAGCTAGAAGAAAAAGAGATTTTACGTCGTGAGAAACAATATGACTCCGAAGTAAAGAAAAAAGCTGACGCAGACCGTTATGCTATTGAGCAAAATGCAGCAGCTTCTAAATCCCGAGAAATTGCCGAAGCCGATGCTGAAAAATATAGAATTGAAGCGAAAGCGAAAGCCGATGCTGAGAAAGTCCGATTAGATGGACTTGCAAAAGCAGATTCCCAAAGAGCACAAGGCGAATCCGAGGCCGACATTATTCGTCTAAAAGGACTGGCAGAAGCTGAAGCAAAACGCAAAATTGCCGAAGCATTTGATATGTACGGTCAAGCAGCTGTTTTAGATATGATTGTCCATATGTTACCGGAATATGCAAAACAAATTGCAAGTCCACTTTCCAATATTGATAAGATTACGGTAGTAGATACAGGAAGTGGAGAAGGTGGCGGTGCAAACAAAGTGACTTCTTATGCAACTAGTTTAATGTCCACCCTACAAGAAACGTTAAAAGCTTCATCCGGTATCGATGTAAAAGAAATGCTTGAAAACTACTCTGGCAAAGGGAATATTCGACCAAGTCTTGACCAGCTAACAGAAGAAATAAAAAAATCCAATGTTGAGATAGCGAAATGATCTATATGTAAGCCGAGGAAAAACCCTCGGCTTTTTTTGTTTTATTTCACTTATTCTAAATAAACTATATAATGTGGGATGTTGTCGAATGAATGGAGGCAAATAGCATGCTAACAATCGAACAGGTGCGGGATCTCAAGCAAAAGCTGCATTCGCCGATAGTTGTGACAGATAAATCTGTAACGACTTACATAGGGACTGCAGATGGGCATTACCTACTCTTTATACACTTTATTCCCTGGTAGTATTTCTTGGATTTATTACCCTCAGAATAATGATGACACATTTAAAGAGCAATATACCATTCTTAGTGGAGAACTTGAAGTAGAAAGAGGATGCGAGAAAGTTATCTTGTATCCTGGTGATGTAATTGATACAAAAATGAATCACGATGTCCATACTTGTTATGCAAAAGAAACTGTAGAAATGTTATTTGAAATGACCTCCATTTTTTTGAGCACAACTTTAAGGAGCGGTATATGATCCAACAAGACGCAAGAAAAATACAAGAAGTGGACGGGTATACTTATCACCATTGTGCAAGAATCAGGGATTATTCTATTGAACTTTGGAAAAGGATGAAACCGACACAAGGTGTATCTATTATAAGCATAGGGTAATATTTTCATGATATTGGTAAACTAGCGGTTCCAATAGAAGTTTTAAATAAATCGGGAAAATTAACAGAGAATGAGTGGGAAATCATCAAGATGCATACTACATTAGGGCGAAAATGATGAGGAACCATGAGGTAGAACGTTTGCAGGAAGCCGCTTTTATTGTGGAAGAGCATCATGAGCGGTATGATGGAAAAGGATATCCATATGGGTTAATGGGGAGCGAAATTTCATTGGAAGCTTCTATCGTTTCCGTCGTAGATGCGTTCGATGCTATGACGACAAACCGTGTCTATAGAGGGGCGATGACGATTGAAGAAGCTATTCAAGAGATGAAAAATGGAAAAGGCACTCAATTTAACCCGCTTGTAGTGGATGAGTTTTTGAGAATGCTAGAAGAAAAAAACAACAAATGGGATTAAGAAGGAGAGAAAAAAATGTCTTATCGTATTGAACGTGATTCTATGGGAGAAATTCAAGTTCCACAAGATAGTCTTTGGGGTGCACAAACACAAAGGTCAAAAGAAAACTTTAAAATTGGCAATGAAAAAATGCCGATTGGTGTTGTTCATGGACTTGCCCTACTAAAAAAATCTGCAGCAATAGTTAGTCACTCTCTAGGAAATCTATCAGAAACAAAAAAAGATGCTATCGCAGTAGCTGCAGACGAAATTCTAACAGGAAATCTAGATGCACATTTTCCATTAGTTGTTTGGCAGACAGGTAGCGGTACGCAATCGAATATGAATGTAAACGAAGTCATCGCCCATCGAGGAAATCAAATTCTGGAGGAACAAGGGAGCGACGAACGACTTCATCCAAATGATGACGTTAACAAATCTCAAAGCTCCAATGATACATTCCCAACAGCTTTACATATTGCAGGAGTGCTCGCTGTAGAAAAACAACTGCTACCAGCAATTGATATATTAAAAGAAACACTAGGTAAGAAATCAGAACAATTTATGGATATTATAAAAATCGGGCGTACGCACTTGCAAGATGCAACACCATTATCACTTGGACAAGAGTTTAGCGGTTGGCATCGTATGCTAGAAAAATCAGCTAAAATGATTACTCAAAGTGTACAAGACATGAAAGAACTTGCGATCGGTGGAACAGCAGTAGGTACGGGACTAAATGCACCAAAAGGATTCGGCGATTTAGTTGCTGCTGAAATATCCAAAGCATTGGGTATTGAATTTACTTCAGCCAAAAATAAATTCCACTCCTTAACAAGCTATGGCGATGTCGTATACGTGCATGGAGCAGTGAAAGCACTTGCTGCGGACTTAATGAAAATCGCTAATGATGTTCGCTTACTTGCAAGTGGTCCACGCTCAGGAATTGGAGAAATCTCGATTCCGGAAAATGAACCAGGTAGTTCCATTATGCCAGGAAAAGTGAATCCGACGCAAAGTGAAGCAATGACGATGGTTGTTGCCCAAGTAATGGGTAATGACACAACAATTAGTTTTGCAGCAAGCCAAGGACATTATCAGTTGAATGTTTTCAAACCAGTAATTATTCATAATTTCCTTCAATCTGTAGGACTACTAAGCGATGCAATCATTAGCTTTAACAACAATTGCGCGGTAGGAATTGAACCAAACTTAGAAACAATCGAACATCATGTAAATAATTCGCTCATGTTAGTTACTGCATTAAACCCGTATATCGGCTACGAAAATGCGGCGAAAATTGCGAAGCATGCACATAAAAATGGAACAACACTGAAAGAAGCAGCAGTTGCGCTTGATTTATTAACTGCTGAAAAGTTCGATGAAATTGTACGTCCGGAAAAAATGATTTAACTTGACTCAGCAGAAATTCCAAACATCTATAAATTGCGGGATGAATGACGGAATGCATTTCAATCAGAGTGAATCCGAACTCCCTGCTCCTGCGGTTACTCGTCGCAAATAAAAATGCTGATTAGAGGAACTCTAGCTAAGATCGCCGCGTCCTACGGCAACGCCTGAGCGACCAACATCCTGTAGGCCTTTAACGCGATTCAAAATCTGGACGCAATTACTCCGAGGCATAATTGATTAAGAAAAGGAAATATCTAACATGAAAAAAATACTATTTATATGCCTTACTTCTATATTAGTGCTTTCCGCATGTGGGCAGAATGCGACGAAAGAAAATCACGTAGAGCATGAAGGTCATGAAGATCATATTGCACATTTAGCAAATGGCGATTTACAAGAGACGACTGCCTCAACGGATGTATTGCCAACATTTTTAGAACATCAGTCAGAAGATATGCAACTTGTTTATCAAGCAGCAGCAAAAGCGCATGATATTTTAAAGTGGATGCCGTGTTACTGTGGTTGCGGTGATAGCGCAGGTCATTTGAATAACTTTAACTGCTTCGTTCAAGAGATCAAAGATAATGGAGAAGTCGTGTGGGATGACCATGGGACACGATGCGCAGCTTGTTTGGAAACGGCTGTAGCTTCCATTAAAATGGTACAAGAAGGTAAGTCGTTAGTAGAAATTCGTAATGCAATTGACGAAGCCTATAAAGAAGGTTTTGCAGCGCCAACTAACACTCCTATGCCATCGTAACTAGCAAAACTAAAACTGCTCCTTCTCACTAGTATGTGAGAAGGAGCGGTTTTTTTGTAAAGGTTAGAATCGGATGATCAACCAAGATAATCGGATAACCAAGTAGAATAATCGGATGATCAGTCAAGATAATCGGATAATAAAGCCGAATAATCGAATAACAAGCCACAATAATTAGATAACCAGCGAGTTGATTCCAATTATGCCTTTGTCATCATTTCTTGTAACGAGATTAAAACAAAAAAAGTCGTCTTCAAACGTGACGACTTTTACTGTGTAATTGCAAAATAAGCGACGAATAGAACGAGGACGACTACTGTATTAAGTAAGCTGTACTGCGTTCTCGAAATATTTTTATCAAATTTCCTCGATTTGTTGATGAATTTTATTCCTAAAAAGGTGACGAAAATCGCTAATAACAAGGCTAAAATAGGGGGCATATTATATACTCGTGCATCAATAAAATGCACAAGTATGATGCCGATTGCCATTGCTACACCATATGCAACTTTTTTTAATGACGGTTCTTTCATTACTTCAACTCCGATTCTAAACTTACATGTATTCTCTTAGCTCATTCTCCAAAAACGGATCCGCATTTAACATCTGCTTAAACTGTTTATAACTTTCCATTTGTTCAGCAGTTGCTTTTTTTCCGTTCTTATAAGCTCGTATTAATATGTTTTTCGGCGTGTTTTCCATATCTATAAACTCGACTAATTGTGCCTCATAGCCAACCATATTTAGAATTTCTGCTCGAATCGAATCTGTAGCAAGCGCTGCAAATCGTTCTTTTATGAGTCCATGCTTTAGCATAATATCGAGTCCCGGTGCATCTAACTGTCTATTCAATTCATGCTGACAGCAAGGGACACTTAAAATAACACTCGCTCCCCATTTAACTGCACGCCCAAGTGCCATATCTGTTGCAACGTCGCAAGCATGCAGTGTTACAACCATATCCACAGCCGTTTCGTCGTTGTAATCATTAATATCTCCAACTAAAAACTCGAGCTGATCATATCCTAAATCCTTTGCAATCTTCGCACATTCTTCAATTACTTCTTTTTTCAAATCCAATCCCGTTACCCGAATATCGAAACCTTTTTCGATTTTTAAGTAATGATATAGGGCAAATGTTAAATACGATTTCCCTGATCCGAAATCGAGAATTCGCACGGGTTTATCCTGTGGTAAATGGGCAAGAGCATCGTCGATAAACTCTACGAAGCGATTGATTTGCTTGAATTTATCGTACTTTTGTTTTTTTACTTTACCTTCCTCGGTTTGCACCCCTAAACGAATAAGGAAAGGATATGGAGTGTTTTCATCTAATAAATAATTCTTTTTCCGGTTATGGGAAAGGTTTACTGTTTTTGCAGCTACAGTTTTCTCCGATTTCCACATCACTTTATTTTTCTTAGAAAGTTGGGCTTGTACTTTTTCAGTAACAAAATCCACGTGAATCTGACGAAACTGTGTCAACAAATCATCCAAAGTTTTTTCGAATTCTTCTAACAGCACATTCTCATGTTTTAGAATGCGTTCGTATTGATATTCTAGTTGAATATGATACATATTTTTTATTTCGATTGGTTTTAGTTTTACACGCTTTATTTCATTGGACTTAGCTCGTGGCTGGCTGATTGTTGCAGCAACCAACTGCTTATTTACAATTTGCTCTATTAGATATTCTTTCATTTCTTGAAATTCCATACGATTCGCCTTCTTTTTCCGTAATATACTTGGAAATAGTGTATCACATCGATGATAACTTAGGTTAGTTGGAAAATTGGGCGGCTTAGTTGTAATATGCAGTAAATGGAAATTACTTAATATAAGTAAGTGTTTTGCCAGTCAGTCCAAACAATATCGTAAGAATTGGGCTTAACAAGCAGAAAAAAGCGAATGGCAAGTAATCAATTGTAGAAACAGCTAATACATTCGTTATAAATATCCCGCATACACTCCATGGAACGAGAGGGTTCACGACTGTACCAGCGTCTTCCATGACACGTGCTAAGTTTTTATTCGCTAGTCCAACTTTTTTAAATTGTGCTTGGAATGATTCGCCTGTCAGTAATATAGATAAATATTGCTCACCTATTAGCGTGTTAACACCTATTCCAGTGAAAGCAGCCGCTGTAATGACCGACCCTACGCTTTTCAATAAACTTTCCACTTTCGAAAGTAAACTTTGTACGATACCTAGTGTAAATAATAGCCCCCCCATACTTAATGCAAGTATGACAAGTCCTACAGTAAACATCATGCTATTCAGACCTCCACGCGTAAGCAAAGAGTCGATTGCTTCAATTCCAATGCTAGATGTATAGCCGTTAAACAATATATTCAGTACTTCTGCAAAAGGAGTAAAATGAAAGAAATAAGAAATGCAAATAGCTGCAATGGAAGTTAATGCTAAAGCGATAATAGCAGGCACTTTTTTGATAGAAAGAATAAAGAGTAAAACAATCGGAAGTAATGTATACCAGTGGACCATACCTGTTTGAAGAAGCCCTTCTTGAAAGGCATTAATTTGACCCAGTTCTTGGATATCTTTATTTGGCGATAATAACGCATATCCAACAAACGATATTATAAATGCCGGGATTGTCGTCCACCCCATATTGCGGATATGTTCAAATAAATCCACTTGAACGATTGCAGATGCAAGACTTGTAGTATCAGATAATGGAGACATTTTATCTCCAAAAAAAGCACCAGATACAATTGCACCAGCTGTAATAGCTAATGAAATATCCATAGCACTTGCCATCCCAATAAATGCTACACCAACTGTTGCTACTGTTGTTAAGGAACTCCCAATGGACAATCCAACAATACAGGTAACTAAAAATACAATCGCAAAGAAAAAGTGTGGAGTGATAAATTGGAAACCTAAGTAGATAAGTGTTGGAATGGTCCCACCCATCATCCAGCTACTTATTAATATACCAATAAAGAAAAAGATGAAAATTGCCCCAAGTCCGGCTTTGGATCCTTCTACAAGTCCTTCCTCTAACTTTTTGAAAGGTACTCTTTTAAATAACCCATATGTGATCAGTAATAAAATCGCCAGTAAAATAGGCATATGTGGAACTGCAGCAAATTGAATAATGCAAACTGCCATTAATGCAATAATCATAATCGTAAGTAGAACAGCCTCTAAAAAAGAAGGTGTAATAGTCGAACGAATTCGAAACATTATAAATCCCCCTAGTTAAAAAATCTATCAAAATACTTTCGCGCTTCAACGCTTTGAAGTGGCGAAGTAATTAGGATTTTATCATGTTTTAGTATTAAGTCAATTAGTCATTAAAAAGTCTATTTTGTCAGAATTTTATGATAGAATAATAAGGGGAAGAAATAACACTCAAAAAGGGGAGATTTGTTTGTTAAACGAAAAAACAGTTGGACAAATTGTAAAAGAATCTGCGAGAAAGTTTCCAGAGACAGAAGCATACGTATATCCCGAGCTTGGCATTCGAAAAACCTATAAAGAATTTGATGAGGAAACAGACCAACTAGCAAAAGCATTCATTGGTATGGGTATTGAAAAAGGGGAGCATGTTGCAATTTGGTCTGATAACAAAAGAGAGTGGTTACTAAGTCAGTTTGCAACAGGAAAAATGGGAGCTGTTCTAGTAACTGTAAATACGAACTATCAAGAAAAAGAGTTGGAGTATTTACTGCAACAGTCTGATGCAACAACGCTTATTCTGTGTGAGTCATATAAAGGAACATCTTATCTGGATATTGTGCGCGCTGTTTGCCCAGAAATCGAGAGCTCGGAAAAAGGTAAAATACAATCTGAGAAATTACCGCATTTTAAACGTGTAATTGTCATGAGTGAAAATAAGTATTCAGGTATTTATACTTGGTCTGAGTTACTAGCTCACGCTGTAGAGGTATCTGATGAAACACTTGAGGAACACTTGAACGCCCTTCATAATGAAGATGTCATTAATATGCAGTACACTTCTGGAACAACTGGATTTCCAAAAGGGGTTATGCTAACGCATAAGAACGTAGTGAATAACGGACAACTCGTTGGAGATTATATACATCTTACAGAAAATGACCGACTATGTATCCCCGTTCCATTTTTTCATTGCTTCGGATGTGTTATGGGAACGATTGCATCTGTAACGCATGGGACAACCATGGTCATCATTGAACAGTTCAATGCGGAAAAAGTATTACAAATGGTACAGGACGAAAAGTGTACTGCATTACATGGTGTACCTACAATGTTTATAGCAGAGTTAAACCATCCAGAGTTTGCACAGTTCGATTTAAAAACATTACGCACAGGAATTATGGCAGGTTCTATTTGTCCAATCGAAGTAATGAAAAGAGTAATAGAAGATATGGGATTGTCGGAAATTACAATTGCATATGGGCAAACAGAATCTTCCCCAGTAATTACACAAACGAAGACGGACGATGCGATTGAAAAACGTGTTTCCACTGTTGGAAAGGCACATCCGGGAGTAGAAGTGAAAATTGTCGATCCTGTAACAGGGGAAGACACACCAGCAGGAGTTCCAGGTGAGTTATGTACGAGAGGTTATCTAGTGATGAAAGGTTATTATAAAAACGAAGAAGCGACAAAATCTGTGATTGATGCAGAAGGATGGCTACATACTGGGGATATCGCGGTTATGGATGAGGAAGGATACCTCGATATCACAGGTCGCATTAAAGACATGGTCATTCGTGGTGGAGAGAATATTTATCCAAAAGAAGTAGAGGAATTTTTGTATCAGCATCCATCCATTCAAGATGTACAAGTAGTCGGAGTTCCTGATCCGAAATATGGAGAGGAGCTTATGGCATGGATTATTTTAAAAACAGGTGAAAGCTTAAATGTAGAAGAGCTAAAGGCGTTCTGCAAAGGGAAAATATCACATCATAAAATCCCAAAATACATTGAATTTATCGATGCATATCCAATGACAGCATCCGGTAAAATTCAAAAGTTCTTACTTCGTGAAATGTCGAAAGAAAAAGCCCTGGTATAATCTTTATCAGCGGTAGATACAAAAGCCCGCTGCAAAATCTGGGCCAAATACGCTAAGGCGCATTTAGATTACTTATTTCCCGGGAAATCGACAAAGAGATGACATATTTCTAAGTCATCTCTTTTGTTTTACACACTTTCATTTGTAACTTTTATAGGAAAGGGTTGTTAAAATGTATTTAGATCATATAGTTCATCACGTAACAAAGACACCGGAGGAAGTAGCGATAGATTGGAACGTGAATGGAGTTCATTCAGTTATTGGAGGTCAGCATACACATTGGGGTACATATAATGCGCTTTTATACACAAAAACCAGTTATATCGAGTGGCTGGCACTTGAACATAAAGAAATTGCCGAAAATGCGAATCATCCATTAATTAATCTAATGTTGCTTGATTTGAAAACAGGTCCTGGTTTTGGAACCATTTGTATTCGTACGACAACAATTGACGAACTATGTCAGCAACTGGAACGGAAAGGTATAGAAACTACTGGGGTTTTACATGCCGAAAGAAAAACAACAAGTGGTCTAATACGTAAGTGGAAGATGTTATTTGTAAAAGAAGAAATAGGTGATGCACTGCCAACTCCGTTTTTCATCGAATGGGAGGAAAGTGATGAAGATCGCTATCAATTACTTCAAGAGGATGGCACAATTGATGAAAGTAATTTACAATTAAACATTTCAGCATGTGAGTTTCGTGTGCGTAATCCAAAGGAATTAATGAATAAGTGGAAAAGATATTTTGATTTAGTCGAGGAGGATGAACACATACTATTACTACGAAATACAAAGCTAGTGTTCAAACAGTTAGAAAACGGAACGAAAGAAAGACTTACAGCAGTTCATATAGAAGGATTCAAGGATAAAGAAACGCTTATATATGAACAGGCAATGTATCATTGCCAATAGGAGGAGGAGTTATTTTTGGAAGAACTTATAGAAAAGGCGATCATTGTTGCGGTCAAGATGCAAAATGACGAGCATTTTGAATATGGATTAGAAGAATTACACAATTTAGCCGAAGCGTTGAATGTGGAAGTAGTGGGAGAAGTTACACAAAATCTAGAGCGTGTTACAAATTCCCATTACGTTGGTACAGGTAAAGTAGAAGAGATTAAAAACTTTTACGACGAAGCTGATGCCAATCTTGTTATTTTTAATGATGAACTTACACCATCACAAATTCGAAATTTAGAACGGGACTTAGAATGTAAAGTAATCGATCGAACGATGCTTATTTTGGATATTTTTGCAAGACGAGCAAAATCGAACGAAGCACAGATGCAAGTAGAATTGGCGCAGCTTCAATATATGCTCCCACGACTAGTTGGACTTCGGGCATCTTTAGGTAGACAAGGTGGGGGGACAGGTGGCGGCTTTAAAAACCGTGGTGCCGGGGAAACAAAGCTAGAGCTAGATAGACGTAAAATCGAAGACCAAATTGCAAAACTAAAACGCGAGCTAGAGCATGTTAAAGACCAACGCGAAACACAACGAAAACAGCGTAAGAAAAATGCCATTCCAGTCGTATCACTAGTAGGGTACACAAATGCTGGGAAGTCCACCATTATGAATCAGTTGTTGAACAAAGTTGGCCAAGCAGATTCCAAACAAGTATTTGAAAAGGACATGCTATTTGCTACGCTTGAAACTTCCGTTCGTCAGATTAAGCTGCCAGACCAAAAAGAGTTTTTACTAACAGACACAGTTGGATTTGTTAGCAAACTTCCTCACCATTTAGTGAAAGCATTCCGTTCGACTTTAGAAGAAGCACGAGATGCGAACTTACTGCTACATGTAGTTGACGTGTCAAATGCCGAACACCGTTATATGATGGACGTTACGAACGAAACGCTACTTGCGGTAGGGGTGGAAGATGTCCCAACAATTTATGTATACAATAAATCGGACCTAGCAGATTTGAGATATCCTTATGTATCTGGAGAAAATATTTGGATTTCTGCGAAAGAAGGAGAAGGTCTAGATGAACTGCTAGGGATAATTAAAAAGCACATTTTTGCGGATTATGTTGTGTGCAATTTGTTAATCCCTTTTGACAGGGGCGATCTTGTCTCGTATTTAAATGAACATGCGTCCGTGGAGTCAACCTCATACGAAGAGGAAGGAACACTAGTAAAAGTTGAATTAAAGAAATCCGACTATGATCGACTACAAGAATTCATTGTTGTTCAATAATAAAAAGAAGAAGTCATTCCGCATGAGCGATATGCTTCTTCTTTTTATGTGACTTTACAGGAAGAAATTGGCTGAATGAGCCAATAGAGTTAGTGAACACGACAACCAAGCCCTTGAACGCGACTAACAACAAGTCGAACACGACAAACTACTAGCCGAACACGACAAAACCTAAGAGATCCCTTTGACACCAAGTCAAAGGGATCTTCCATATTAAACTTCCTGGAACTGAATATTATGCAACCTAGCAAAAATACCATCTTGCGCAACTAATTCATTATATGATCCATCTTCCGCAATCCCGTCTTCAGTTACAACTAACACTCGGTCCGCATCTCGAATAGTAGCTAGTCGATGCGCGATAATAAGCGTAGTTCGATTTTCTGCAAGCTCCATCAATGACTTTTGGATAATTTTTTCTGTTTCCGTATCAAGTGCAGAGGTAGCCTCGTCCAATATTAAAATAGGAGGATTTTTCAAAAACATGCGAGCGATTGCTAAGCGTTGCTTTTGACCACCGGATAATTTAAGACCTCTTTCTCCGATTTGCGTGTCATACCCTTCTGGAAGGCCAGCTATAAAATCTTCTAAATGAGCTTTTTTCGCCGCATCTCGAATTTCTTCTACAGAAGCATCTTTTTTCCCATATGCGATATTTTCTTCAATAGTGCCAGTAAACAAAAATACATCCTGTTGTACAATACCAATTTGAGCACGTAATGATTGCATTGTTACGTCTTGAATATTGAGACCATCAATAGAAATTGCACCTTCATTCACATCATAAAAACGTGGAATAAGTGAACAAATGGTCGTTTTTCCTGCCCCCGAAGGTCCGACAAATGCTACTGTTTCACCAGCTTTAATCGAAAGGTTAATATCCTCTAGTACAGATTTATGACTATCGTAACGGAAGCTGACATTCTCAAATTCAATGTTTCCATTTAAATGAGTGACACTTACAGCATTTGGACGATCATTAATCTCTGGTTCTTGTTCCATGAGATCCAAAAATCGTTTAAATCCAGCCATTCCTTTTGGATATAGCTCCAAAAGTGCGGTAATTTTATCCACTGGTTTGATTAACACATTGACATAAAGTATAAAACTTACAAGCTCCCCGGTTGTAAGTTTACCTTTAAATGTAAACCAAGCCCCCACAACAAGTACGACTAATGTCACAAGGCGAGTCATCATATAAATGCTGGAATGAGTACCAGCCATTACTTTATACGCACTTAGTTTTGCTAGCCGAAATTTCCCGTTATCTTCTTTAAAACGAGCGATTTCAAATTTTTCATTTGTAAATGATTGGACTACACGTACACCGGAAACACTATCTTCGACACGGGCATTTACATCTGCGATTTTGCCGTACATGTTCTTCCATGCTCTGTTCATCATAATGTTTCCATACGTAGCAACAATGGATAGGAAAGGAACCATAATGATTGCGATAATTGCAAGCTCTGGGTTGATATTGAACATAATTGCGAACGCACCAATAAGTGTCATAACAGCGATAAATATATCTTCCGGACCATGATGGGCAAGTTCGCCAATATCAAATAAATCATTTGTAATACGACTCATAATATGTCCGGTTTTCGTATTATCAAAAAAACGGAATGACTGCCGTTGCACGTGATTGAATAATTGCTGACGCATATCGGTTTCGATATTAATACCAAGCTTATGCCCAAAATAACTCACTACAAAGTTAAGGAAAGTGCTCAACATATAGACGAGCAACAACAAAATACTAACTCTTACGATCATATTCCAATCGCTAGTAGGTAATAATACATCGATAAACCATTGCACTGCGACAGGAAACGCAAGCTCTAGGATGGCGACGAATACCGCACTACTAAAGTCGATAACAAATAATCGTTTATGTGGTTTGTAAAATGAAAAAAACTTCTTTAGCACAAAATCTCTCCTTTCCTGTAATACATAGTGACTATTATAGCGAACAATTTCAGAAAACGAAATAATTGGATATTTTTTGACAGGGAAAAGTTAGGACGTTATAATGAATGTCTTATTTTAGAAAAGAGGTTAAAGCATGTTTTCAAAAGATGAAATTGTAAAATCAGTTCCTCAAAAAGGCTTCTTTGGACATCCTAAAGGTTTAATGTCCTTATTTTTCACGGAGTTTTGGGAGCGTTTTTCTTACTACGGGATGCGCGCAATTCTAATCTATTATATGTATTATGAAGTAACACAAGGTGGATTAGGGCTTGAGCGGTCAACAGCAAACTCTATAATGGCAGTGTATGGTTCTCTTGTTTATATGTCAGGAATTATAGGTGGTTGGATAGCCGATCGCCTGTTAGGTACGACAAAAACCGTGTTTTATGGTGGAGTATTAATAATGCTCGGGCATATCGTATTGTCGTTTCCTGGTGGAATTACGCCACTATTTATTTCAATGGCACTAATCATCATTGGAACAGGGCTATTGAAATCAAATATTTCGACGATTGTTGGCGATTTGTATTCGGAAAAGGATGCACGTCGTGACTCTGGATTCAGTATTTTCTATATGGGTATTAACATGGGTGGATTCCTTGCACCATTAATCGTTGGAACTATTGGTCTTGAGTATAATTTCCATTTAGGATTTGGACTAGCAGCAGTTGGGATGGCATTTGGATTAATCGTCTTTTTACTAACGAAGAAGAATAATCTTGGATTAGCTGGTTCGTATGTGCCAAATCCAATGTCCAAAGAAGAACGTAAAAAGGTATTTGCTAGAATCGGGATTGTCATTGTAATCGTATTGGCCCTTGGATTTGTTTTAGTGCAACAAGGGATTATGACAATTGATGTATTCACTATGACGGTTTCTATTTTAGGTATTGTTATTCCTACTTTGTATTTTATCGTGATGTATAGAAGTGATCGAACATCTGCTGATGAGAAGTCGAGATTGCTTGCTTATATACCGTTATTTGTAGCAGCGATGATGTTTTGGGCGATTGCAGAACAAGGAGCGAATATATTAGCGCAATATGCAGATGAGCGAGTTAATCTGATGGTAGGATCTTTTGAGATTTCGCCTGCATGGTTCCAATCGTTAAATCCGTTATTTATCATTGTGCTCGCTCCTATTTTTGCTTGGATGTGGATAAAACTTGGTGATAGACAACCATCTACACCTAAAAAGTTTGCTTTCGGATTATTCTTTGCGGGGATGTCATTCATTGTGATGATCATTCCAGCCTATATGAATGGAACAGAGACACTTGTTAATCCATTTTGGCTTGTACTTAGCTTCTTCTTAGTAGTGCTTGGTGAGTTACTTCTATCCCCAGTTGGTTTATCTGCAACAACGAAGCTTGCACCAGGCGCTTTTGCGGCTCAAACAATGAGTTTATGGTTTATGACGAACGCATCTGCACAAGCGATAAATGCACAAGTCGTTAAATTGTATTCACCCGAAAATGAAATTTTATACTTTGGTGTAATTGGTGTAATCGCGCTTGTTATTGGATTGTTATTATATTTAATGACGCCTTTAATCCAAAAATATATGCGTGGAGTAAAATAAATGAAACCTTTCACAAACCTTCCTCGTATTATAGTTATCAAAGCAGGAAGGGATGATAACTGATATGAAGAAATGGACAACGCTTATAGCTGTAGCCACATTATCATTAGGTTTAGCTGCATGTAACGAGACTGCTAAGCCTGCAGGAAGTGGAGAGGTAACAGAAAAGAGTAAGTTAACACTTCAAGAAGTATACGATAAATCTATCACTGCATCAGAAGAGCTCAAAAGTGTACGAGCAGTAATGGACTTAAATCAAACAATGAATATACCTAGCGAAGAAAATGAATTGGAAATTAGCTCGAAGATGGACATGGAATATATAGTAGAGCCGATGCAGATGCATCAAAAAGGGACTTCGACTGTAAATGGATTGGCGAAAGGTATGCCTGCTCAAACTTCTAGTTCTGAAAGTTATATGACGGCGGATGATTTATATGTGTATGAAGAATCTGCTGGAGAGTGGATGAAGTTTCCACAAGAAATGATGGCAGGAATTATGAATGCCGCAGAACAAGCAAATGCTTCTGATCAATTGAAACAGATTAAAGGATATTTAGATGAATTTACATTCGAACAGGATAATTCAAACTATATATTAACACTCGAAGCTTCAGGTGAAAAATTCACTGAATTAGTAAAAGCGCAAGTAGATGAAGTAATGCAATCGATGGGTGCAGGAGAAGAGATTCAAATGGATTTCGATATTAAATCGGTAAACTATTTGATACACATTGATAAAGAGACATTCCAAACGAATAAATTAGATGTTGTGATTGATATGGATATGGAAATAGACGGAGAAAAATTGAACGTCGTACAAGATGTAAAATCTACTTTTTCTGGTTTTAATGAAGTAGAAGAAATCGTCATTCCACAAGAAGTAATCGATAACGCTGTAGAACTATAAAATGGTATGACTATAAAACTGCTTCCAATTGTTGTGATAAAACAACGGTTGGGAGCAGTTTTTTGTTGGCTTTATTAATATTGACAATAATGATATGTGGATAGCTTTTCCTCAATAAAATAAGGAACACCGATTTTAAGGGGAAATGTGAAACCAGAAGTGACCGCTGGATTTTCGCTTCAGGCGGACGCTTTCCGCGGGCACGGCTTCAATCTCCTCGTCACTGCGTTCCTGCGGGGCTTTCAGCTCGTGCTGTTCCCGCTGGAGTCGCCGCCTTCCGCTTCAATCAACGAAATATGCTAGCTAATTAGCGTTTAGCTAAACAAATCAATAAGAAATAACTAGAACAGCTGCACGAAGCCGAAGTGGTAGCTATCGCTATATGAAAAAAAGCATATTAAACAGTGGACATGAGCTTCACTATGTATTTTACAAATTAATGCTCACCTCCTATTACTTATTAAGTAAACTCTTTGATCTGGGAAATGATTGCTTCCGTACATAAGTTGGTTGCTCTTAGCCATTTACCGGATCATTTTTACGAGATACTTACTAATATTGAATTTCCCTCTCCGATTCTAATCAAACTTTTGGTTTATAAAGCGAGAAACTAATTAGTCAGCAAGCTCCATTGATTTTCGCGGAAGGGCGTCGACTCCAGTGGGATGAAGTGAGACAGATGAAACTTCACAGCGCACGCGTAGCGTCGGTGAAGGTTCATCGCTCACCCCACGGAAAGCGTCCGCCCTGTAGCGAAAATCATTGCGGATACTTTATTCAACTTGCTAAGACGGACTATCCCTATATTGCGCAAACTATCTTTTAATAAGTGCAGTCTTTTTGTTTTCTACCTTTTATATAGTAAGATTGTAGTAGGGCAAAATAGCTTATATAGTGTATTGTCAATTGAAAATCATTTTCATTTAAAGGTTGACTTGTATAGGCAAGATGCTATAATAAATTTGTGGGTAAATGATAATGATTTTCACTATCGTGAATTCACAAAAAGAATGATGAGGATAGACATGAAAAAAAGATATCTTTTAATTGTACTAGTAGCACTTTCTCTTTTATCTCTCTTTGTTGGTGTAAGCAGAATTTCTCCGGCAGACTTGCTGGACTTTAATTCGGAAGAGACGCAAATATTTCTTATTAGCCGAATACCAAGACTAATTGCCATTATACTTGCAGGAGCAGGGATGAGCATCGCAGGTTTAATCATGCAAAGTCTTAGTAGGAATAAGTTCGTATCACCAACTACAGCTGGGACGCTAGATGCGACTAGACTAGGAATTTTAATATCGATGTTAGTTTTTACGAATGCTACGTATTTCCAAAAATTATCATTTGCATTCATCTTCGCATTAGCGGGCACATTGTTATTTATGCAAATATTGAATCGTATTAAGTTTAAAGATGCAATATTTATTCCACTAGTTGGATTAATGTTCGGGAATATTCTATCTTCCATTACCACGTTTTTTGCTTACAAAGCTAATATTATTCAAAACATGACTGTCTGGTTACAAGGAGATTTCTCTTTAATCTTAAAAGGCAGATATGAACTGTTGTACATAAGTGTACCGGTACTCGTCATTGCGTACTTCTATGCAAATCGATTTACCGTTGCAGGAATGGGCGAGGATTTCGCTAAAAACCTAGGACTCTCGTACAAGAGAGTGCTAAATTTAGGGTTAGTACTAGTAGCGTTAATTTCTACTACTGTTGTCTTAACAGTAGGTATGATTCCATTTTTAGGTTTAATCATCCCGAATATTGTATCCATTTTTAAAGGGGATCATTTAGAAAAAACACTACCACATACTGCACTACTCGGAGTTATTTTCTTACTGTTATGTGACATTCTAGGTAGAGTTCTTATTTTCCCTTACGAGATACCGATTGGTATGACGGTTGGTGTTATCGGAAGTGCAATCTTCCTAATCTTACTGTTTAGGGGGAGAGCGTATGCGAACTAGAACAAAACTGATTCTTTTAATCGTTTTAAGTATTGCGTGTATATCATTGTATTTATTTCAAGGATTGAATGGAAGTTATGATTATGCGCTACCTAGACGTACGATTAAAGTATTAGCGATGGCAATAACAGGGGTTGCAATTGCATATTCCACTGTAATTTTCCAAACAATTACGCATAACCGAATTTTAACACCGAGTGTAATGGGGTTAGATTCGTTATATATGCTAGTACAAACATTCATTTATTACTTTTTTGGATCAATGTCCATTTTAGTTATAAACAAAAACTATAACTTCTTTATATCTATAATCGCGATGATTGTATTCGCACTTTTGCTTTATCGCTTCTTATTTAAGGCGGGTAAACGACCGATTTATTTCTTACTTCTTGTTGGGATTATAATGGGTACGTTTTTGGGAAGTATTACTACTTTCTTACAAGTGCTCATCGATCCAAACGAGTTTACAAGTTTGCAAAATAAAATGTTTGCGAGCTTCAATAATGTAAACGGGGACTTAGTATGGTTGGCTATGATAATTATTACATTATCTACCATATACGGATGGCGGTACATTCGGGAATTGGATGTATTGTCTTTAGGACGGGACAATGCGATTAACTTAGGTGTGAATTACGATAAAATTGTTAAAAGTATGCTGGTGTTATCAGCTGTGTTAATCGCCACTTCTACTGCTCTTGTTGGTCCAATAACGTTTTTTGGATTGATCGTGGCAAACTTATCGTATCAATATTTTAAGACTTACAAGCACTCAACTCTTATAGTGGGTGCAAGTTTAATGAGTTTAGTTGCTTTAATAGGTGGACAGTGGGTTGTTGAACGAATTTTCACATTTAATACAACGCTAAGTGTCATTATTAACTTTATCGGTGGAATTTACTTCATTTATTTATTATTAAAGGAGAGTCGAGCTTAAGAATGATCCAAGTAAAAGAGATATCAAAGCACTTCGGTAAAAAACCAGTAGTAGACAAAGTAAGTGTCAATATTCAGTCTGGGAAGATTACGTCATTTATTGGTCCGAATGGTGCTGGAAAATCAACACTATTGTCAATGGTCAGTCGTTTATTGGATGCAGACACGGGTGAGGTCCTACTAGATAAATCAGATGTACGTAAATGGAAATCCGATGAGTTCTCTAAACGAGTTTCTATTTTGAAGCAATCGAACTATATGAACGTCCGCTTAACGATACGTGAATTAGTGTCATTTGGTCGATTTCCTTATTCTAAAGGGCGACTGAATGCAGAAGATACAAAAATGATCGATCAAGCAATTGAATATATGAATTTAGCGGATATTCAAGATGATTATTTAGATGAATTGTCCGGTGGGCAACGTCAACGAGCTTTCATCGCCATGGTAATTGCGCAAGATACGGAATATATTCTATTGGATGAACCATTAAATAACTTAGATATGAAGCATTCTGTCCAAATTATGAAAATTCTACGTAAGCTTGTAGAAGAGCTTGGTAAAACAGTAGTCATTGTATTGCATGATATTAACTTTGCTTCTGTATACTCTGATTATATTGTTGCATTGAAAAATGGGCGTGTAATTAAGGACGGTCCCACACATGAAATTATTAATTCGGATGCGCTAAAAGAGATTTATGATATGGATATTCCAATCCAAGAAATGAATAGCTGTCGCATTTGTGTATATTTTAATTCATAAGAAAAAGGGGAAATTGACATATGAAAAAGTATAAATTTTTAACAGTCATGTTCGCAATGCTTTTATTAGTATTAGCAGCATGTGGAAATAAAGAAGAAGCAACAGAAGATAATTCTAATGCAAACGAAAATACAACAGAAGAAACACCTGTAACAAACGAATCATCTGTTTTCCCATTAACAATTGCGCAACCAGAAGGGTATGCTGAAGTAACATTGGAAGAACAACCAAAAACAGTTGTAGCATTTGACTATGGATTCCTTGATACTCTAGATGCACTAGGTGTTGACGTAGCAGCAGTATCACAACAAAGCTTACCGAAATATTTAAGTAAATATGCGGATGAAGCTACTTATAAAAATGCCGGTGCTTTAAAAGAGCCAGATTTCGAAGCAATTCACGCAATGAAACCAGATGTAATTTTCATCTCTGGTCGTCAAGCTGATGCATATGAAGAATTAAGTAAAATTGCGCCAACCGTTTATGTTGGCTTAGACACACAAGACTATGTTAACTCATTTAAAGTTAACACAGAATTAGCGGGTAAAGTTTTCGGTAAAGAAGCAGAAGCAACGAAAGCTTTAGAAGAAATTGATGCACAAATCGCAGAAATCACTGCAAAAACTGCGAACTTAGATGAAAAAGCATTAGTAGTTCTTGCATCTGAAGGCGAATTAAGTGCATACGGTCCTGGTTCCCGATTTGGTGTAATCCATGATGTATACGGTATTAAACCTGTAGATGAAAATCTAGAAGTATCTACGCATGGACAAAGCGTTTCATTTGAATATGTACTTGAGAAAAATCCTGATATGCTTTTCGTAGTAGACCGCGATGCAGTAGCATCTGAAGGAGAATCTGGTACAAAAGCAGCCATTGAAAACGAAATCGTAAGTAAAACAAATGCTGTTAAAAATGGCAAAGTCTTTTACTTAGATCCAGAAGCCTGGTACTTATCAGGTGGTGGTATTGAATCAGAAAAAGCAAAACTTGCTTCCATACAGGAGGCACTTCAATAATATGTTCTATCAAATTAGACGTATGATCGTTAAAGAAGGAACTTCCAACTTGTCGTAGACCGTTTTCAAAGTGAAGGACTTATTGAAAAGCAGCCAGGTTTTGAAAAGCTTGAAGTACTTGTAAAAAAGGTTCGACGTGGTGAAGAAGAAGTATTAGTCATCGTACAATGGGCGTCAGAACTTGACTGGAAGAACTGGGAAAAGAGCCCCGAGCATATTGCTGGTCATAAAGCAAAGCTTGGTCAGCCTAAACCTGATCATATTATTGAGTCCAGTGGTGGGATATACGAGTTAAAAGCAAGTAAATAATAGAAATCCACGAGGAATTGATCCTCGTGGATTTTTTTCTTGTTGCTTAAGAAAAAATAAAATAGTGCGCACTTTTCCTATAGATCAAACTATCCTTTATAAGGGTAGTCCTTTTATTTGGAGGATGAATCGATCTATCCATGCATACTTCTTTCAATTGTACATAGCTATATTGTAGTCTATACTTTTGTCATGACTAATAAGTTTGAAAGGAGTGGGGCATAATGAAGAAATGGTTTTACCCACTTGGACTTGTAACATTACTTGGATTTGTTGCATTATATATCACGTTTACATCAGAAGAAATGATTCAGCTAGATCGTAAAATGAACGAACTCATATACGGCAATCAATTTATCACGCTATTTCATTATTTAGGGGAACAAAAATTTATCGTCATTATGATGCTAATCTTGTTCGCGTACTTATGGATACACTCTAAAAATTATCGAGGGATGTTATTTGGTTTATTTGCAGTAGGGGTAGGGAATGTACTTAACCAACTGCTCAAAAAATGGATTCAAAGAGAGCGGCCTGACATTCCAAATCAGCTAGAAAGTTTTAGTTTTCCATCCGGACATGCGATGGTTGGTTTATTGTATGTATTCACGATTGCCTACTTCGCAGCAGATCATCAATCCAATAAAAAAATACGTGTGTTAATATGGATCATAGCACTTTTTCTTACAATACTTATCGGATTATCTCGTATTGCAGAAAGTCGCCATTATGCCACAGATGTTTTTGCAGGATGGATGGCAGGGTATACATGGTTTGTCCTCGTTGCATTATGGTATGAATATCGGAAAAGTATTTTTAAAAAGAATATACGCTAAAATCCTTTCCTTCTCTTGGAAAGGATTTTTTATAAAGGAGTGCAAGCGGTATGTTTGAATTACCAGATGAATTAGTCACGCTTGGCATGAAAAGAATTGAAGGATTTCCTGTAGAAGGATTCGTCAAAGGAAAAGGGCCAAAAAACCCTACGATCATGCTAATAGGAGAAGCACCAGGAGAAAATGAAGCTATTCAAGGGATACCATTCGTCGGAAGAGCAGGAAATGAATTAGTCAAATCACTTGCAAGCATCGGGTTAACAAGAGATAACGTCTATATGACAAGTGCAGTGAGAAGTCGTCCATATGTGTGGAAAGAAAAGAAAGCAAGAAATGGCGAGATAACGAAGAGAAAATATAATCGTCCTCCTACTCAACAAGAAATAATTGCACATGCGCCGGTACTCGATTATGAACTAACCCATATAGCGCCAACCGTCATTGTTACGTTAGGAAATGTGGGGTTGCAACGGTTACTTGGCAAAGATGCAAAAGTATCTGTTTTGCATGGACAATTAATCGAACACGAAGTACAATATTTAGCCTCGCTTAAAGAAACTAAATTTATATGGTCGGATGAAAAGTACATAATCATTCCAACATACCATCCTGCAGCTGTATTTTATCGTCCTTCCAATCGCGATTATTTAGAAGAAGATTGGAAGGAAATCGGGAAATACATTGCTTCTTCAAAATGTTAATTTTCATTAGTCTAAAAGAGTTGTGCCAGGGAAACTTAATGCGTATAATAAATGAAACTCGATAAATAGAAAGAAGTTGATACAGGTGGATGGTAATGTTGCCTTTGCATTATTACTTACGTTATTTGCGGGTCTAGCAACCGGTATAGGCAGTTTACTATCGTTGTTAACAAAACGTACAAATACGAAGTTTTTATCTGTCGCATTGGGCTTCTCAGCAGGGGTAATGATTTATGTGTCGTTAGTGGAGATATTTGTGAAAGCTAAGGACTCGTTGACAACGGAGCTTGGTACAACAAATGGATATTGGATGACGATCATGGGATTTTTTAGTGGGATGATTTTTATTGCAATAGTAGACCGATTACTGCCCAAACTCGGAAATCCACATGAAGTAAAAAGTGTAGAGGATATGGACACCGCTCCAACTAATGCAGAACAGACGAAGTTGATGAAAATGGGTGTTTTTACTGCACTTGCTATAGGTATTCATAACTTTCCAGAGGGGATTGCTACATTTGCATCTGCATTACAAGATCCTAGTTTAGGAATTGCGATTGCGATTGCGGTTGCCATTCATAATATTCCAGAGGGTATCGCTGTAGCAGTGCCGATTTATTATGCAACAGGTAATCGGAAAAAAGCATTTAAATTATCATTCCTTTCAGGACTTGCAGAACCGGTTGGGGCACTTGTTGCTTATTTAGTATTAATGCCATTTTTAAACGGTGTAGTTTTTGGAGTAGTTTTTGCTGCAGTCGCAGGTATTATGGTCTTCATATCTTTAGATGAATTACTACCGGCAGCTAAAAAGTACGATGAGACACATTCTTCTATTTACGGTGTAGTAGCAGGGATGCTAGTAATGGCACTAAGTTTAGTTTTAATGGCATAGTAGCAAAAGCGCAAGCGCCTATTTCTGCCCCGACAGGCAAATGGGGAAAAGCGATGAGGCAGCTCTCCTGCCACCACAGCTTTTTCACATTTGACCCCGAGGGGCAACGTTCTTCTGCGACGAGCTGTGCGCAGGAGCAAGGCGCTGGAGTCTGGATGAAAAAAAGAGCAGTGCAGTTCCTCTCAATGAGAGAAAACTGCACTGCCATTTTTATTTTTTACGACGATTCCTGTACGGTTCATCTCTACTGGTACCAATTCAAAGTTTGGGAATATTCCTTCTAACTTTGAAATGAATTCAGCTTCGGTTCCTTTTTGTACAAGTGATAAAAGCGTAGGACCGGCACCGCTTATACAAGTACCAAATGCACCTGCATTTTTTGCCGCAACTTTAATCTCCCTAGCCCCTGGAATCAGGTCAAGGCGATATGGCTCGTGAAACAAATCTTGCTCCATATAGATGCCAGCTTGCTCAAATGATTGAGAGAGAAAAGCAGCAGTAAGTAAACTAGCGGTAGCACTTGCTTGTGCGGAGACCTGACGTGTATAACTATCCGGTAACACATTTCTTGCTGCTGCCGTTTTTAGTTCAAAATTAGGAATAAATAAAACAAAAGAAGCATCAATATGATACGCATGAAACACATGAATTTCTCCGTTATCGGCACTCGATGAAATCGTAAAGCCACCAAATATAGAAGCGGCTGCATTATCGGGATGACCTTCCATCAAAGTTGCCACTTTTAACTTATCCTGTGCAGTTAGCTCAAGTTCCAACACTTGGTTGGCAAGCTCTACTCCTGCAACGATGGCAGATGCACTGCTTCCCATTCCGCGAGCAAGTGGGATTTCGCTTTTCACAGATAGATGGCATGGGGACAGGCTTTGTCCATATAATTCAGCTGTTTTCTCGGCAGCTTGAATAATTAGATGATCTGCTGGATTGGGAACATCCGGTAAATTATCCGATAAGTTATCAATCTTCCACGCTGGAGCTAGTTCAACTTCTAACTCCAAGTATTTATCTAAAGCAATCCCAATCGAATCAAAACCAGGTCCTAAGTTCGCTGTACTTGCGGGAATGGAAATAGCCCATTTTTTACTCATAGTACACCCTCAATGTACTGACGAATTTCATCTTCATCATTCTTTAATGATACTAAGTCGACTGTAGAAACTTTCATTGCTGTATCCGGATCTTTCAACCCGTTCCCTGTAAAAACAGTGACGACTTTGCTTCCAGCCGAAATTTTGCCGTTTTTCACTGATTTAATAACTCCTGCTAAAGAAGCAGCGGAACCAGGCTCAACAAATATGCCTTCACGACTAGCAATCAATTGATAAGCTTGTAGAATTTCTTCATCCGTAACAGCATCGATTAAACCACCAGATTCGTCACGAGCAGCTTCTGCTAGAGACCAGCTTGCTGGATTACCGATACGAATTGCAGTTGCTACTGTTTCCGGGTTAGCGATTGGTGCGCCTTGTACAATTGCGGCAGAACCTTCTGCTTCAAAACCAAAAATTTTCGGCAAGCCTGATTGTTTTACTTCGTTATATTCTTTGAATCCTTTCCAGTATGCACTAATATTTCCGGCATTCCCAACTGGTATGCATAAATAATCTGGAGCAGAGCCTAATACATCTACAATTTCAAAAGCAGCTGTTTTTTGTCCTTCCAAACGATATGGATTCACCGAGTTAACTAGTGCAACCGGAGATGTTTCACTAACTTTTCGAACAATTTGCAGCGCATCATCAAAGTTACCGTCAATCTCTATAATTTTGGAACCATACATACATGCTTGGGCTAACTTTCCTAGTGCCACTTTTCCTTTTGGAATGACAACAATCGATTTAATCCCAGCTCGCGCAGCGTATGCAGCAGCAGCAGCAGAAGTGTTTCCCGTAGAGGCACAAATAACACATTCGCTTCCTTCTTCTATTGCTTTTGCTACAGCAAATACCATCCCTCTATCTTTGAACGAACCAGTTGGATTTGCACCTTCTACTTTTCCATAAAGCTCAATTCCTAGTTCTTTCGATAAATTTTCTAGTTTAATAAGAGGCGTATTTCCCTCAAGTAGTGATAGTTTAGGTGTTTTCTCTGTTACAGGTAAAAACTCTTTATAATGTTCGATTAGTCCTTGCCAAGCCATGATGTGTTCCGCCTCTCTGTTCTTCTTGAATAAACATATGTATTTCTATAAAGGACATTTTACCTTAATAAAGCCAAAAAAACAAGCAGAATTTTCTATTGTAGATTCCTTATTCTATGGGTATACTAATCATGTAAACAAAAAACATTACAGGTGTAAAGACAGGAGTAAAACATGAAATCTAAAAATGAGCAAAAACCAATATCTAAAAATAAATTACTTGGCATCGCAGGGCTTGCTTGGATGTTCGATGCAATGGATGTAGGGATTCTATCATTTGTTATCGCGGCACTTGCGGTAGAATGGAATCTTACTCCCGGAGAGATGGGATGGATTGGAAGTATTAACTCTATTGGAATGGCAGTAGGGGCACTCGTATTCGGCGTTTTTGCAGATAAAGTAGGACGGAAAAAGATATTCATGCTAACGTTATTATTGTTTTCGATTGCAAGTGGATTGTCAGCACTAGCTACTGGTCTAACGATATTTTTGATTTTACGATTTTTTGTAGGAATGGGACTTGGAGGAGAGCTACCAGTTGCTTCGACATTAGTATCGGAAAGTGTAGAAGCGAAAGAAAGAGGACGCGTTGTTGTATTACTTGAGAGTTTTTGGGCTGCTGGTTGGATTGTTTCCGCCCTCATTGCTTACTTTATCATTCCTGATTATGGTTGGAGAATCGCTTTACTCATAACAGCATTACCAGCGTTTTACGCAATCTACTTACGACTTAAATTACCGGATTCACCTCAATATAAAGGAAATAAAGCTGAATCTAGAACGATTATGCAAAATATGCAGGAAGTTTGGTCGAAGAAGTATGCAAAGCGAACGCTTATGCTATGGATCGTTTGGTTTATGGTTGTATTTTCTTACTATGGAATGTTCCTTTGGCTTCCAAGTGTAATGGTGATGAAAGGATTTACACTTATTAAAAGCTTTGAATACGTGCTAATCATGACACTTGCGCAATTGCCAGGATACTTTTCAGCTGCGTGGTTAATCGAGAAAGCTGGGCGTAAGTTTGTATTGGTAACATACTTGCTTGGGACAGCAGCCAGTGCATTGGTTTTCGGTTCTGCAGAATCGACTACGTTATTAATGGTTTCTGGTATGCTACTTTCGTTCTTTAACCTAGGCGCATGGGGAGCATTATACGCGTACTCTCCAGAGCAATACCCAGCCGTTATTCGTGGAACTGGGTCAGGTATGGCGGCTTCAGCCGGACGTATCGGAGGTATTCTTGGACCACTATTAGTAGGTTCACTTGTGGCAGCTGGATATGAGATTGGATATATTTTCGATATTTTCTGTGTTGCGATTGTGATCGGTGTATTATCGGTAGTATTTCTCGGTACAGAGACGAAACAAACGGAACTTGAATAGCCGGGAGAACCTGTTTCCTTTAGTGGAAACAGGTTTTATTTTGTTTACGTTATAAAACATAGTAATATGAGGGGGAGAAGTAAATTTGAAAACTGTAGGTGCAAAACAACATGAAAACAAAACAACTATCAGATAGACAAATAATCGATTTGATCAAAAAGGACGCGGATATTATTCTTCCGCTAACAAATGGCGAACCGCATAAACTACTCGATATATTAGAAGCAAATGTAGATAGTTTAACGAATGTGAAAATACATCAGCTATTAGCGTTGCAGCAAAGGAAGTATATGGAGGATGCATATCCAGGGAAACTGAAGCATGTTTCTTATTTTTTGAGTGGTGCTACGCGTAAATTGTTCCAGCAAGGAATGGTAGATCTAGTTCCAAATCATTTCCATGAGATGCCAAGAATATTAAGACAGTCAACAAACCTTTCGATGATTATGGCAGTTGCTTCTCCTATGGACGAATTCGGCTATTTTTCATTAGGAACTCAGGCCGACATTGTAAGTGAATTTATCGGGAAAGTTCCGTTCGTACTTGAGGTGAATAAGCATATGCCTCGGACTTTTGGAGAAAATCAAATTCACATTAGTCAAATTGAGGGGTTTGTAGAAAATGATCGTCCTTTGTTTGAGGATATCGCACCTCCTATCGGAGAAAACGATATGCAAATTGCCTCATATGTAGCGGAAAGAATACAACATGGAGATACGCTACAAATCGGGATAGGTTCTATTCCGAATGCAGTTGTTAGTTTATTAAAGGAGCATAGACATTTAGGTATCCATACCGAAATGTTTGTAGATGGTATTGTCGATTTAGTAGAAGCTGGTGCAGTGGACGGGACGCAAAAGTTTACGAATAAAGGGAAAATCATCGCAACCTTCGCACATGGCTCTAATAAAATTTATAACTTCTTACACAATAATCCTGCTGTTCAATTTTTACCAGTAAGCATTGTCAATGATCCACGTGAAATTGCTAAAGAAGAACGAATCGTTTCCATTAATGCGACGACGGAAGTAGATTTATACGGTCAATGCGCATCTGAAACGGTCGCAGGTAAGTATTATTCCTCTACTGGAGGACAAGCTGACTTTGCAAGAGGTGTTCGTTTTGCTAAAGAAGGAAAAGGATTCGTATGTATGACATCTACTGCCAAAAACGACGAAATTTCACGTATCAAGCTTAGCCTAGCACCAGGGTCTGTTGTGACAACTTCTAAAAACGATGTGGATGCAATCGTAACAGAATTTGGAATTGCTAAAATGTACGGTAAGCCTATTTCGGAACGAGCAAAACAGCTTATTTCGATAGCGCATCCAAAATTTAGAGAAGAATTAACTTTTGAAGCAAAGAAAATGGGGTTTATTTAAATTGAACATAGTTAAGCGTGCATTCTTTTATCAACCGACATTAGACTTAGCAAAAGACTTACTAGGTAAATACATTGTGCACGAACATAGCAGCGGACTTCTCGTTGGCAAAATCGTGGAAACAGAAGCGTATATGGGACCAGAAGATCGAGCTGCACATAGCTTTGGTAATAGAAGAACGAAACGAACAGAAGTAATGTTCGGAGAGCCAGGGCTAATCTATACGTATCAAATGCACACACATACACTGATCAATGTTGTTGCTGCACCTGTAGATACTCCGAATGCCATATTAATACGTGCGGTGGAACCAATCGAAGGACTGGAGCAAATGAAGGAATTTCGGAAAAACCAACCAATGAAACAATGGACAAATGGGCCAGGTAAATTGACGAAAGCATTAGGAATTACAATGGAATCCTATGGAAAGCATTGGACGGAAAAACCTCTGTACATGGCAGAAGGAGAAAAAGTAACTGCAATTTCCACAGGACCAAGAATAGGTATTGAAAATAGTGGGGAAGCGGTGCATTATCCGTATAGGTTTTGGGAAACTGACAATCCATTTGTATCGAAAACAAGATAACTTAAAGAGTTCCCCATAAGAAAGATCGGCCCAATAAAACTGGGTCGATCTTTTTAAATTAGTTTACCCATATAGTATTCATCAACAAAATGACCATTAATAATAAGTGCATTTTTTCGATCGCCCTCTTTTTCGAAGCCAAGCTTTCTATATAATTTTTGAGCGTTTAAATTTTCTTTTATAACGCTAAGCTCGAGTTTAGAGATTCCTGCTTCTTTTGCCCATTTTTCGCCGTGAAACATGAGAGAAGAGGCAATTCCTTTTTTAGAGAACTCTTGGGTTACACCGATTACAACAGATGCTCTATGTAGGGCACGTGGGGCTGGACCTCCAGTGAATTGAACATAGCCTGCGTATTGTCCATTCATAATGGCTAGTAAAAGAATGGAATTAGATTCGTTTTTCCAAGAAGTGAAGTTTTTCCGAATACGTTGTACAGTCATTTGAATATCCGATTTTCCATACAACATAAAGTCGGTCTCTGAGAAAATGGTTTCTTGTAGTTTGATAAAAGATCGAGCGTCTTCTAACTCTGCTTCTCGAATAATTAGTATGTCTTTTTGCTCGTTTTCATCTGCGTTCCTTTCATCTGTTTCATGCACAACACTATGAAAATGAACGAACTTTCCTAATTCAACGTCTCGGATGGAGTAACCATAATCCATCCATGCAAAATAATGTAATGCAGGTGGCTTCGTTTTTTTCCACCAGCTACTACTTAAATAAGCGGCATTTGGCAAAGCTTGTCCGATAATCGCTTCTATTTCATTAAAAGTTAAAGTAATTTCTTTACTTGTCGATTGTTTGAAAAAGTTGGCAAGTGGAATATATTTATTTTCAAAGTGTTTGGTCATGTTAATAACTTCACTCATTTCTACTTTGATAGAATTATAGGCTAATTATAGCACTAACTTCCATTTATGCACACTACATAAAGCATGTTTAAACGTCAAAAAATGCCTATGGATAGATGAACATCAAAAAAGTGTTTCTTCAGAAGAAGGAACACTTTTAAGAGTGAGAAAGTATATAATTTTCCATTCTATAAATACAGCTATTTTGGAGAAATAGATCGATTCAATAACACGGTTTTCCGTTACAGGCGGACGCTTTGGCGCGGGGGGAGCGATGAGCGATCACCACAGCTCTCGCGTACGTTGTGATGGCTCATCTGTCTCACCAGAGGAACGAAGGCTAAGAGTGCCACATCGTGTGGCAACGCCTTCGTGACCAACATCCTGTCGGGCCTGCGTTGGAGTCGTCGCCGCCTTTCACTCCATTCAATTAAGTGAGTAGTACCATAGAATATGGTTTGGACCTTAAGGATGCTTTTATTTTTTTCTAAATATTTATAGATTATGCATTTAGTTCAAGTTGCATAGCTGGTCCGAAGAATTCATAGTGAATTTGTTCATTTGCATATCCTAATTCAAGTAAGTAATTAATCATTGCTTCCATAAATCCAACCGGTCCACAAATATAGACATCCCCACTTTGAATTGCATTTACTGCAAGAACATCTTTTGTGATAAACCCATCTTCAGTATCTGAGTAAAGGGTAATGTATTTTGCATCTTCCATTGGTTCCAATAAAAACTTAATGTCTTTATCGAAAGGATGTAAACTTTCATTACGTGCGCTATAGATGAAAGAAACTTTTCGAGAAGGTTGGTTTTTCGCAATAGTTTCGAACATACTCATCATAGGAGTGATTCCAACTCCACCACTAATAAATGTTACAGGTGTAGTTTTCTCAGGATCTAAAATGAAATCTCCAGCTGGAGCAGTAAGTTCAACTGTATCTCCAACGTTTACATTATTGTGTAAGTGAACGGAAACTTTTCCAGCAGGATCATGATCGTCTTCTTTTTTCACCGAAATACGGAATGTTTCTAAATCTGAAGCTTTTGATAGACTGTATTGTCTGTTTAATAAATACTTTTCTCCCGGAACACTTACTCGAATTGTAATAAATTGGCCCGGTACATACGTAGGTACTTCTTTTCCATCAGCTGGTTTTAAGTAGAATGAAGTGATATTTTCACTCTCTTTTTCTTTGTGGACTACAGTGAAATTTTTAAAGAATCTCCATCCGTTTTGTTTTGATTCTGCGGCTACATACATTTCTTCCTCGATGCCCATAAATGCATCTGCGATTACGCCATATGCTTCAGCCCACGCATTGATAATATCGTCTGTTGCCGCGTCACCAAGTACTTCTTTAATAGCGCCAAGTAAGTGTTCACCAACGATTGGGTAGTGTTCGGGTTTAATACCAAGGCTTACATGTTTTTGTCCGATTTGTTTTACAGCCGGAATAATTGCAGCAAGATTATCGATGTGTACAGCAGCTGCATAAACAGCATTCGCTAGAGCGGTTTGTTGACGACCTTTTTCCTGGTTTGCATGGTTAAATATATTCAATAATTCTGGATGTGCTTCAAATAAATTTTTATAAAAAACGGTAGTAATTGTAACTCCGTGTACTTCTAAAACTGGAGCCGTAGATTTAACGATATCAATTGTTTGTTGAGATAGCATATCATTACACGTCCTTTTTTTGTTTTGTTATTTACACTTATTACAATACTCCTGTTAAAACTTTAAAGCAATATTGAAAATACATCTTTAAGTTAGCATTAATAAATCAGACACATTTCTTTCACGAGTTTGTCAAAATCGTTATAATGAGAAGGTAGAATGGCGGTGGCAATATGAGATTGACTATGTATACAGATTTCTCACTTCGAGTGTTAATATACTTGGGAACAAAAGAAAAAAACGAACTCTCCACAATTCAAGCTATTTCAGATGCATATGGTATTTCTAAAAACCATTTGATGAAAGTTACACATGAATTAGGTAAATTGGGCTATATTGAAACAATCCGTGGACGAGGCGGTGGCATTCGTTTGGCAATGGAGCCTGAAGACATTAATATAGGACAAGTAGTTCGACATACGGAAGATGACTTCCATTTAGTAGAATGCTTTGATTGTAAATCAAATACATGCGTTATTTCGCCGGTTTGTGGACTAAAAGGTGCATTGAACCGTGCCCTAATTGCGTATTTTAAAGTATTAGATGGATACACGCTTGCTGACTTTTTACACAACAAGCATAAATTAGCGAATTTACTTTTCAATGAGAAGCAGGATATATGATAAAATAAGTTCGGAAAATGTTTAACCTGACTAGGAGGATTTTATAATGGAAAAAGTATTAGTTTTTGGACATAAAAACCCAGATACAGACACAATTACATCGGCGATCGTTTACGCACATTTAAAGAATGCAATAGGAGTAGAAGCCGAAGCAGTTCGTTTAGGTGAAGTAAACAATGAAACAAAATTCGCTTTAGAAAAATTTGGATTCGAAGCTCCAAGATTGATCGAAAACGTAGCGACTGAAGCAAAAAAAGTAATTTTAGTAGACCACAATGAAAAACAACAAAGTGCAGATGGGATCGAGGAAGTACAAGTAACAGAAGTAATCGACCATCATCGTATTGCAAACTTCGAAACGGCTGAGCCTTTATACTACCGTGCAGAGCCAGTAGGATGTACTGCAACTATTTTAAATAAAATCTACAAAGAAAAAGATATTGAAATCTCAGCTAGTATTGCAGGACTGATGTTATCTGCAATTATTTCGGATTCTTTATTATTCAAATCACCAACATGTACAGACGAAGACATCGCGGCAGCACGTGAGCTAGAAAAAATCGCCGGCGTAAATGCAGAAGAATATGGACTGGCAATGCTAAAAGCTGGAGCGGATTTAAGCGATAAAAGCTTAGAAGATTTACTTTCATTAGACGCAAAAGAATTCAGTATGAGTGAGCAAAAAGTAGTTATCGCTCAAGTAAATGCAGTAGATGTAAACGATGTAATGGGGCGCCAAGCGGAACTAGAAGAACTAATTCATCGTGAAATCGAAGAACAAGAATTAGATCTTTTCTTCTTTGTCGTAACTGATATCTTAAACAATGACTCAGTAGTTCTAGCGCTTGGGAAATTAGCGTTAAAAGCAGAAGCGGCTTTCGGAGTGAAATTCGAAAACAATACAGCCCTACTAAAAGGGGTCGTATCTCGTAAAAAACAAGTAGTACCAGCGTTAACTGAAGCGTTAGCTAACTAATACATGGACTTCCTGACTTTTGGTCGGGAAGTTTTTATTTTGGTATAAAATGGTTGGGGGCGACAAAACCAACGCTGAACACGACAAATGATCAAGTGAACGCGACAAAGCCCCCTGCGAACACGACAAACAACCAGTCCAAGGCGACAAAACAATAAAATAGAACCTTTCAGGCAATTGTTTTGAAATCAAAAGAAGTAAACTTTACAATGAAGTGGAGGTGATTGAGATGAAAATAGAAGTATGGTCAGATTTCGTATGTCCGTTTTGTTATATAGGAAAAAGAAGGTTAGAAGAAGCATTGCAAGAAACAGGTTTTGCTGGTCAAGCAGAAATAGAATTCAAAAGCTTTGAGTTAGATCCAAATTCACCAAAAACATCAGATAAATCGATGGTTGAAGTGCTTGCGGAAAAATACGGGCAAAGCGTAGAAGCTGCAAAACAAATGACAGCGGGCGTTGCAGAACAAGCAAAAACAGTTGGCTTAGATTATGATTTTGATCGCATGAAACCAGCGAATACGCAAGATGCACACCGTCTAGTGAAATGGGCATCTGAGCAAGGGAAAGCGAAAGAAGCAAATGAATTACTGCTTCATGCTTATTTCATCGAAGCAAAAGAAATTGGCAAGCATGATGTGCTACTAGACTTAATCGAGTCACTTGGACTACCTAGAGAAGAAGCAGAGAAAGTGTTAAATTCAGATGCTTACTTGACAGAGGTTCGATTAGATATCGCAAGAGCAGGGCAAATTGGTGTTCGCGGAGTGCCGTTTTTCGTGTTAAATGATAAGTATGCTATTTCAGGTGCACAACCACTAGAATCATTCGTAGGTGCATTAAATAAAGTGGCGGAAGAAGAAGGAATTTCACCTGCACAATAATGCTATCCGGTCATAAAGCTTTTTAACCGGTCATTAATAATCCCATCCGGTTACAAATAAAAAAAATTCTCTTCCTAAACAATATGGAAGAGAATTTTTTTAATTTTTTCTTTCGAAGTTTAGAAATCTAGTTCCCTGGAAAGTCAGAATTCCAAGGTCATCCTCTGCTAACATACCATATTCCTGTCCACTCAGTTGAAGCTCCATTCGATCTCCGCTTTCGACTTGAAACGTTACATAGTAGGAAGTAGATGCAGATCTATCACCTGAACCTCCCCGCGTATTCGAACGTTTCGCTACTATTTGAACGGGTACAGATAATTTAGGAGAGTTGTTATTTTTATTCCGCTGTTTAATGCTACTTCCTATTGTAAAAATGAATCCACAGATAACTATTATAAAAACAACAGCAATAAATAAAGGTCCCATTATATTCATGATATTAAAGAAATCCATCGTCTCACTCCCTTGCCTCTTTCAATAAATACGATTCGAATTGAATAAAGTTTCACTAATAGATAGAGAATAGAAGAAACAGGAGGGAATCATATGACTCAAAAAATTTTACCAAGTGAATCGCATTCATATTGGCGTGCCCATAAGGAGTTTCCGGTTTTTCCAAAACTAAGTGAAGATATAGAAGTAGATGTTGTAATTATTGGGGCGGGCCTCACCGGAATCACGGCAGCTTATTTGCTAAGTAGTAGTGGCAAAAAGGTAATTGTGGTGGAGGGTAATAGAATACTGGTAGGAACTACAGGGTTCACAACAGCTAAGGTGACTGTCCAGCATGGTCCCATTTATCAACAGCTAATCAATACCTTTGACCAGGTGAAAGCCCGGTTATATTATGATGCAAATACGGAAGCGAAAGAATTTATGAAACAAACGATCGAACAATTTAATATCAAATGTGATTTCGAAACGTTGCCAGCTTATATATACGCTGATACCGAAGCTGGAGTGGAAGAAATTGAAAAAGAAATGGATGCATATAACACTCTAGGCATAGAGGGAGCAACCTTGACGAAGGACACAGGACTTCCTTATACAGTGAAGCAAGCACTTAAGTTGGAAAATCAAGGTCAGTTCGATCCGATTAAATACGCAAAGGCATTAATGGAAAAAGCAATAGCAAATGGAGTGCAATTTTTTGAAGAGACTCGTGCAAAAACCGTTAAGTCGAACACAGTAGAACTGATGGAAGGTCAAAAAATCCGGGCAAACAAAATACTAGTGTGCAGTCATTTCCCGTTTAATGACGGGGATGGATTATACTTTGCACGGATGCATTCAGAACGTTCCTATGCTCTGGCTTCTATTGCACCGACTAACTATCCAAAAGGTATGTTTATAAATGTAGAGAAGCCGACAAGATCTGTGCGAACTGCATTAGGCAGTGATGGAAAAAGGTATTTGTTAATCGGTGGAGAAGGTCATGTAACTGGTCGATTCGAAGGCGATACAAATGAAAATTACGAAAACCTCGCAGCTTTTGGGCGAGAGCAGTTTAAGGTTAGTAATTACGATTATCGTTGGTCTGCTCAGGATTTAGTCACTTCAGATCAGCTACCATATGTCGGTACGATAACAGCAGGAAAGTCAGATGTATTAGTGGCCACGGGTTATGCAAAGTGGGGAATGACTAACAGTACGGTTGCCGCAAAAATTATGGCTGATCTTGTATTGGAAAGGGAAAACCGCTATATAGAACTCTATAATCCAGCGAGGTCCAAAATGAAAAAAGAAGATATAACAAGCTTCGCAAAGACAAATGCAAGTGTTGCAAAGGAACTTGTTAAAGGAAAGACGGAGATACCCGATTTGAAACTAGAGGATATACAATCTGGTAGTGGAGATATCATAATGATGGATGGTAAAAAGGTAGGGGCTTACAAGGATGATCAAGGAAAAGTTTATCTTGTAAAACCCGCTTGCTCTCATATGGGCTGTAATGTTTCCTTTAATAATGCGGAAAGCTCATGGGATTGCCCATGTCATGGTTCAAGGTTTAGTTATAATGGTGACGTTATAGAGGGACCAGCTTTTGAACCATTAGAAAAGGTTGAATATATCGACTAAATAGGAGTTGAAATACGGCTTCATATAAAATAATCTCATCAAAAGGAGTTACCCAAATCATATATTGGGTAACTCCTTTACTATTGTTTTTAATCGATATATCGACTAAAATTATCGATATAGTTGAGGGAGTGGATTCAATTGAAAAAACGGAGAGGATTTATACAAATAGCTATTTTGCATTTACTAAAAGAAGAATCGATGCATGGTTATCAAATGATGAAAGAACTAGAAAGTCGTTCAGGTGGGCTTTATTCAGCAAGTGCCGGAACAGTTTACCCAGCGCTCCAGGAGCTAACGGAGCGGGCGATGATAGGTCTAGATCCTACATCGGACAAAAAGACTTATGAGATAAAAGAAAAAGGAAATGCACGCCTTGCGGAATTCGCAAATCGGAGAGAAGGCGACTTTTGGGATGAGTGGAAGGCACGTTGGGTTTGGCAAAACTCAGATGAAGCAACAGAGCTAAAGTCAGCTATGGAATTATGGGAAGCGGAACTACATAAAGCAATTAAACAGTCACGTAAAAGCCCAGAAAAAACGACTAAATTAAAAGACTTTGTGAAAGAAATAACCGAACGTTTACAAAAAGAAAATAGGTAGAGAGGGGAAATGCTATGAAATCCATGTGGAAACTCCTTCCGTATTTAAAGCCGTACACACTGTTTGCAATTTTAGGCCCGCTATTAATGTGTGTAGAAGTTGCAATGGATTTACTACAGCCGACCATTATGCAGCATATTATTGATGTAGGAATTGCAAATAACGATGATGCTTATGTGATTTGGCTAGGATTGTTAATGCTTTTAACCGCCTGTATTGGCTTAGTAGGTGGGGTTGGTTGTACGATTTATAGTACGAAAGCGGCGGTCAATTTTGCTGCTGATGTACGTCGAGATGTTTTCAAAAAAACGGAACAGTTCTCTAGTAAAAATACGGATGCATTTGGAGCTGGAAAACTAATCACAATTGTAACGAATGATGTAACAGCGGTTCAGCAAGCATTAATGATGACGTTGCGTGTTTTTGTACGCGGTCCGCTATTATTTATTGGATCCGTAGCAATTGTTTGGTTTACGGCGCGCGAGTTATTCCCGGTCTTATTGGTAGCGATACCGATTTTAATGATTTGTATTTATTATTTTTCGACTAAATCGGGACAGTTATTTGTAAAAGTCCAAAATGTGATGGATCAAGTGAATACAAAACTACAAGAAACGTTTGCGGGTATTCGAGTGATTAAAGCATTTGATCGTCAAGATTATGAGATTAAAACTTTCCAAAAAGTAAATGATACATTAACGAAACGGAATATGTCTGCTGAACAAGTCATTCTAACATTGATGCCGATTATGCTATTTATAGTGAATTTAGGGGTCGTGGCAGGTATGTGGATGGGTGCAATAAAAGTGAATGAAGGGACGCTACAAGTTGGCGTTATTTTGGCTTTTATTAATTACTTAAATATTATTATGAATGGACTGATGTCGAGCAGTCATGTATTAATGCAAATTACTCGGTCTTTTACTTCTGCTAACCGAATTGGCCAAGTACTTGATACGGAAATTGATATTCAGGAACAAGAAATATCTGCTACACTTCCTAAAATAAAAGGTGAAGTAGAGTTTAAAGAGGTGTATTTTAGCTATAGTAAAAACGGAGAATACGTCCTGAAAAAAATATCATTCCGAGCAAAAGCAGGAGAGAAGATTGGTATTATCGGCTCAACTGGTAGTGGAAAGTCAACGCTCGTCAAGCTGATCCCAAGGCTGTATGATCCTGATTCGGGATCTATTCTAATCGACGGGGTTCAGTTAAAGGAATATCCACTTGAGCGCTTGAGAGAAATGATTGGCTTTGTTCCACAAAAGGCTACGTTATTTTCAGGAGCAATAGAAGACAATTTACGCTATGGAAAAGAGGAAGCAAGTCTTTTGGAAATGGAAGGAGCAGCTAAGTCTGCGGCCGCAATTGAGTTTATCGATAAGCTAGAAGATAAATTTGCCCATGAACTGATGCAAGGAGCAACGAATCTCTCTGGTGGCCAAAAACAACGAATATCGATGGCTCGTGCGTTTATCCGTCAGCCGACAGTTTTAATACTAGATGATTCCACCTCTGCAATTGATGCCCTATCGGAAGCTTCTGTTCAACAAGCATTACAACAAAATCATGCAAATACAACGGTGTTCATTATTTCAGCAAAAATATCTTCCATAATCGATGCAGATCAAATTCTAGTTGTAGAAGATGGAATGATAGAAGCTAGTGGTACACACACAGAACTACTAGAGAGAAGTAATGTTTACCGTGGAATTTACGAAACGCAAACTGGAAAGGAGGTCTATTCTTATGAATAAAGCTTCTACTGCAAATGCGATTGGGCGAGCACGTGGACCAAGAGGGTTTAGTGGACCAGTGGAGAAAGCAAAGGATCGAAAAGGTACACTGAAGCGGATATGGAAGTACATGGAGAGGCAAAAAATAGCGATGATTGCATCCGTTATTTTTGTTGTCATTTCTACTCTTTTGAACTTACTTGTACCTTATATGATAGGTGTTATTATCGATCAATATATTATTCCAAAAGATATGAATGGCACAATTCGATTTTTACTGTTACTAGCTAATGTGTATATAGCTGCATCCATATTTACTTGGCTACAAACATTTTTGATGGTGCGAGTATCACTGAAGACGATTCGGATTTTACGCCAGGAGCTTTTTAATAAGTTTCAGACATTGTCTTTGCGCTTTTTTGATAAACGAACACATGGCGATTTAATGAGTCGCGTGACGAATGATATTGAAAGCTTGAATAATGCACTTAGTCAAAGTGTGATTCAAATTATTTCATCTATATTAATGGTATCGGGTGTTGCGATAGCGATGTTTTTACTTAATTGGGTACTTGCTATTGTATCTTTATTGATCATTCCATTAATTATTTTTACAACGAAAAACATTATTAAATATAGCAGTAGTAACTTTATCAAAAGGCAGCGTGATTTAGGTGAACTGAACGGCTTTATCGAAGAGGCCATTTCGGGAAATGAAGTCATTACTATTTTCGGACAGGAAGAAAAAACGTTCACGAAGTTTTCTGTGGTGAATGAAAGACTTAGACTTTCTGCAATGGCGGCTGATACCGTATCCGGCTTTTTAGGACCGATTAATAACTTTATTAATAATTTAGGACTTGTGCTAATAATAGGGGTCGGTGCCCTTATGACGGTACAAGAAATGGCAACAGTCGGGATTATTGCCGCATTCGTTACCTATTCTCGCCAATTTTTCCGTCCAATTAACCAACTATCGAGTCTATTAAACACATTCCAGTCTGCCATAGCAGGAGCAGAACGAGTATTTGAGATTATGGACGAAACACCTGATCTTACCGATAAAGAGCATGCGATCGAAGTCGACTCCTTCAAAGGAGATGTCACGTTTTCCAATGTGAAATTTTCGTATGAAGAAAGCAAGCCAATTTTAAAAAACATTAGCTTCCAAGCAAAAGCAGGAGAGAAAATTGCTTTAGTAGGTCCAACTGGTTCGGGAAAAACAACCATTATTAATCTATTAATGCGATTTTATAATATCGATTCCGGGGAAATTAAAATCGATGGACGAAATATTAAAGATTATCAGGTTAGTAAACTCCGTGAAAAAATAGGCATTGTGCTACAGGACACATTCTTATTTTCCGGAACAATCATGGGAAATATCCGCTATGGGCGTCTAGAAGCAACGGACGAAGAAGTCATAGCCGCTGCAAAAATGGCTTCTGCACACCGATTCATCAAGCATTTACCAGAACGCTATGAAACACATATTACCTCAGGAGGATCTAGTTTAAGTCAAGGTCAGCGTCAACTACTAGCGATTGCTCGAGCAATTTTAGCAGATTCCGATATACTAATTTTAGATGAAGCTACTTCCAGCATCGATACGAGAACCGAGATTGAAATACAACAAGGACTGAATCGATTATCTGAAGGTAGAACGAGCTTCGTTATTGCGCACCGTTTAAAAACGATTGAAAATGCAGATCGAATATTAGTTATTAATCAAGGGGAATTGATGGAGTCTGGAACACATGAAGAACTGTTGAAGCGAAAAGGTTTTTACGCGGAGCTATATGAAAGTCAGTTTAATATTTGAATGAAAAAAGCCGGCAGTACTCAAAAAACTTAGAGTACTGCCGGCTTATATTATGTAAGGACTATTTTTACGACAATCCTTGTCCATGTGTAAATTCTCTATATAAGTCATGATTCGCAATGAGCTCGTCATGTGTACCCGCACCAGTTATTTTTCCTTTCTCGAGGAAGAATATTTGGTCGGCATGTATAATTGTTGCAAGTCGATGTGCAATGATTAATGTGGTACGACCTTTCATTAGACGTTCTAGCGCCTCTTGTACAGAAGCCTCTGATCCACTGTCTAGGTTGGAAGTAGCTTCGTCTAATAATAATATTTTTGGGTTATGGAGTAGCGCTCGTGCAATGGCGATCCGTTGGCGTTGTCCTCCAGAAAGCTTGATGCCCCGTTCTCCAACGAGCGTATCATATTTGTCTGGCAGCTCATCGATAAACATAGCAGCATTTGCTGCTTCCGCTGCTTCGATTACTTTTTCCATTGGAGGATTGTCCGTCATTCCGTATGTCATATTTGATAAAATAGTGCCGCTCATTAATGGACTTTCCTGTGATACATAGCCAATTTTAGAACGCCATGTACGCAACGAAAGTTTTTCGATTGGTGTTCGATTAAACAAGATTTCTCCTGTATCTGGTTCGTAAAACCTTTCTAGTAAAGAAAAAATGGTCGTTTTTCCACCGCCGCTTGGGCCGACAAAGGCAGTAACCGTACCAGGAGGTGCTTCTAGTGAAATTCCATCAATCACTTTTTTATCAGGACCATAAGAAAAATGAACATCCAGAAAAGTGATTATTCCATCCTCTAACGGCTGTTTCGCCTCTAGTTCCACTGCTTCACTATCCATATGGAATATGTCTTGAATTCGTTCCGTTGCTCCAACTGCTTTCTGAAAGGAAGTGAAAAATGTAGCCATTTGTGCAAAAGGGACAATAATATTCACTAAGTAAAAGATGATCGCAACAAGATCTCCGGCAGATAAGATTCCTTTAGATACTTGTAAACCACCATAGCCTAAAATGACGACTAAAATAGCCATCATGATAAGCGTCATAAAAGGGGAGATGAACGCTTGAATTTTGGCTTCTTTCAAGCCAAATCGATATAAATTTTGAATGGCTTCATTCCCACTAACAGTTTCCGTTTTCTCTGCCCTGTATGACTTAACTAAACGAATTTCAGATAGCACTCGACCGAGTAACCCTGAAAATGAAGCCATTTCTTTTTGTGTCGCTTTTGATACTTTATGCATCATCGTTCCAAGTGGCATCATGATTGCTACGCTCAGTGGAACACTAATAAGCATGATCAATGTCATTTTCCAATCAATAAAAAATAAGATAATGACAGACCCAATAATCGTAATAATTCCTGATACAAAGTTTACTAAATGATCTGTAATAAGTGATTTCAACGTAGTCGTATCCTGTGTAATACGGCTCATCGTTTCGCCACTTTCATTTTGATCATAGTAGGGAACAGGTAGGTGGAGTACCTTGCTCCATAGTTTTTTACGAAGATCTGCAACGATAAATTCTCCGATATATGATAATAAGTAAAATGAAACACCGCCGGAAATCGCCTGCAAAAGGAATACAACAAGTAATACGCCGATCATTTTCCAATTGAAAGCAGTAGTTGTTAATGTATCAACTAAATTTTTTGTAACAAGAGGTACGATTAATCCAATAACAGTGCTTAAGAGGGAAAGAACGATTGCTATAATTGTTATCTTTACTGGCCACTTAAGACTTTTGAGTAGTTGGAAGAAACCTTTGGTAGATGTTTGCATAGTAAACTCCCATTTCGTTATTTAAGTTACTTCTATTGTAATCGAATTAGTGGAGAAGTAGCGACTCAGAAGGAGAGAGCTTAGAAGAGTAATGTGTTTTGACAAGAGCTACCTATTTCATAAAAAAACAATCGTGCGGAGAGACCTCTGCACGATTGTTTAGAAAGATGAAGTTTTTGTTTCTGCTGGTGCGCGTTTTTGTAAATCTAAAATGAGCGGATCCTTGGATGTTTCCAGTAAATCTGCTTGCTTTTGCTGCAAATCTATTCGCATCTTTTCCGTTTCTATTAGAAAGTTATTGTATTTCAGTTTTTCTAGCTCGATTTCATCTTTTACAATTTGTGCCTTAAACTTTTGCGTTTTTCGTAAATGCGTCGTCCATATTGCAGTAATTGGTATAGAAAAAACCATCACCACGGCAACTAACCCGATTAAGTCATCCATCTAAATTCCTCCTATTAGCATTTTCTTAAGTATATACGAAAACAGAAAGAAATAGTTTCGTTAATGATAGATTATTCTGATCATTAATCAGTTTAGTTGGAATAAATCTTAGTTTAGTTGGAAAAAAAGTCACTTTAGTTGGAAAAGCACTAGAAAACAAAAAAACTCCCCCGAAAAATTTCGGGGAAGGAATTATTTATTCAAATACGCCCATGCATACTGCGCATACAACTCTGCTCCAGTAACGAGTGCATCTTCGTCGATATCGAAGTTCCCGTGGTGGTGAGCCCATTCGGTATCTTTTTCAGCATTTCCACTTCCAACAAGTGCAAAACTACCTGGTGCTTTCGCTAAGTAAGCGGAGAAGTCTTCAGCACCCATTGTTGGTTTTTCATCAAATACCACTTCTGGACCAAATGCTTCAGCAGCAACTTGTTGAACGAGTTTTGCGCTTTCTTCCTCATTCACTACTGTATCTGTACCGCGAATATATTCCACTTCTGCAGTAGCGCCGTAAACAGCAGCAACACTTTCCGCGTACTGTGTAATGCTTTTTTCAATATGATCTCGCGTTTCGGGATGGAATGTACGAACAGTTCCTTCGATTTCCGCATTTTCTGCGATTACATTAAATCTTGTTCCGACAACCATTTTCCCGATAGTTAGAACCGCAGGGCTTTGTGGATCAATCGTTCTTGAAACAACCGTTTGGACATTCATAACAAATGAAGAAGCGACAATTGCTGCATCGATACAAGCTTCCGGCATTGCAGCGTGTCCACCTTTTCCTTTGAATCTCACTTTGATAATATCAGCTGCAGCAAATGAGGGACCTGGCGCGCAGGCAACTTTACTAGTCGGCATTTGAGACCAAATGTGAATACCAAATACGTTGTCTACCCCGTCCATTGCGCCTTGAGCAACGATTGCTTTTGCTCCAGCAGCAGCTTCTTCCGCCGGTTGGAATAAAAAACGTACATTTCCTGGAAGCTGATCTTTTACATCGTTCAATGCTTTGGCTGCTATTAACAACATAGAAGTATGTGCATCATGTCCACACGCATGCATTTTTCCTTCAAATTTAGAAGCATATGGTACATGTTTGTTAAGTTGTTGAATTGGAAGTGCGTCCATATCTGCTCGTAGTGCAACTGTTTTACCGCCTGGAACTGCTTGAATTTCAGCGATAACTCCAGTAGGTTCCGTTTTTCGGTAAGGAATACCAAGATTGTCTAGGTACTCACAGATAAACGCAGTCGTTTTGAATTCTTCAAATGATAACTCAGGCTCACTATGCAATTTACGACGTAGAGTTGTTAATTCTTCACTATTAGTTGTAATAGATTCTTTAATTTTATGGTTAATCATGATTCATTTCCCTCCGTTAATTGTAAAGCTGTTTGGAACAAAATATTCGCACCGTTCACGAGATGGCTTGCATTCGACCATTCTTCGGGGCAATGACTAAGTCCGCCTTTACTAGGAATAAATATCATTCCGCAAGCGGTAAAATCGGAAAATACCATTGCATCATGACCAGCACCACTATTGATCGAGCAATAAGGGATGTTCAACTTATCACTCGTTTCCTTAAGGATAGATCGAATATGTTCATCCATCTCTTTCGGTGAAATATATAATAATTGTTCAATAGAAGTTAGGATTCTAGTAGTGTTTTTGGAAGCAATCAATTCTTCCACTTTTCGCACTGCATTTTGCATATGCTGTTCTTTACCGGAACGTATATCTACCGAGAACACAACCTTTTCTGGTATAACATTAGACCCGTTTGGAAATACATGTAGCTGCCCCGTCGTAATTACCGTGCCATTTCCTTCTTCTATTGCAAGCTGTGGAAAAGTAGCAATCACTTCAGCGGCTGCAACAAGAGCATCAGAACGATGACTCATTGGGGTAGTCCCTGCGTGACCAGCCCGTCCTTGTATCGTTACTTCTAATTGTGTTAGCCCAACAATTGCTTCTACTACTCCAATGGGAATTGCATTTTCTTCTAAAATAGGCCCTTGCTCGATATGAAGTTCCAGAAAAGTTTTTATTGTCTTCGGATCACGAAGCTTCTCTTTCTCAGTATCTAAACCGATTTGTCGCATCGCATCTACTGCAAGGATACCGTCTTTATCTGCTAATGTTTGAAAGCTTTCATTGGTTAATAAACCCATCATACCTCTTGAGCCCATTAACCCACCGCCAAAACGAGATCCTTCTTCTTCGACAAGTGCAATGATTTCGAGAGGGTATGCAGGCTTACAATTATTCTCTTGAAACAAAGCAGCTATTTCTAATCCAATTACTACTCCTGCGGTACCATCATATGCTCCACCATTTTGAACGGAGTCAAAATGAGAACCAACGATAACAGAAGGGGCGTCCGGAATCGTTCCTTCGAGCTTTCCGAAAATATTTCCAAACCCATCTTCTGAAACAGTAAGCCCATATTCTAGCATACGGTCTTTAATATAATTTCGAGCACCTAAATCTTCTTTAGAATAAGTAAGTCTGGTTACACCGACTCCAGGGGTAGCTGTAAATTGACTTAATTGTTCAATATGCTGTTCGATTCTTTGTTGATTGGCATACATACTATCGCTCCTATTCTTGATCCAGTTCCAGCGCCTTGCTCCTGCGCACAGCTCGTCGCAGAAGAACGTTGCCCCTCGGGGTCAAATGTGAAAAAGCTGCTCCTGCGCAAGCTCGTCGTAAACAAAATCGCTTGTGGTGGCTGAGGAGCTGCCTCCTCGCTTTTCCCCATTTGCCTGTCGGAGGCCTGCAGGATGCAGGTCATACAGTTGTTGCGACACGATGTCGCGAACTTAGACTGTGTTCCTTTGAGATAGGCGCTTGCACTTTTCTTATAAGAAACCTACGAATATACCTGCAAGAACTACAGAAACAATTGTTACACTTATAAATCCGCCTACAAGCATTGGTGCAAGCATATGATCCGTTAATACTTTTCGTTCTTTTTCATCTTGTGTTAAAGAATTAATTACTTCATTCGTAATAATATAATCTGCTGGGAAGCCATAAAATGCAGTTAAAGAGATTGCGAAAGCCATATTTTTGCTTACTTTTAGCATTTTTCCCATGATGAAGGAGAAGATATACATTCCGATAACGCCTAATACGATTGTTACGATTAGTGGATATATCATTTCGAGAATCATAGATGGGGTAGCTACTTTTAACCCATCAAATACGAATAACATTAAAATCATTACACATATTCCAAAGCCATTTGCTTTTTGTAATACATGGCTCTCCAAAAAGCCAATGCTTTTCGCAATAATACCAAACAATAAACAGAGAACATAAGGACTAATTGAAACGAGTGGATCTAATAATGTAGATACAAGATAAGCAAGAAATCCTACGAAAGCAAGACGGAAAAATTTAAAATAGTCCGTATTGTACTGTTTAGGCATCTTGCGGAACATTTTCAGCTCTTCTTCTGATTCATCAGAAGAGGCAGACGTTTTCCCTGTAAAAGCCAAATCCCCTTTGCGGAACTTTCCAAGAATCATTATCCCTTCTTTTTTCAGTACAAAAGAAGTTAGTGGGTAGCCTGCAAATCCTGCCATTACGTATATAACGATTGCAAAAACAGATAGAGTAGTCAGCCCCGCATTAGCAGCACCCTCCGACATAATTAAGGAAGATAAAACTCCTCCAACTAAAGGCGGTATCGCAACAATCACTGTTTTCAAGTCAAATAATAATGTACCAATTCCAAATAGAATTACAACAATACCTAAAATTCCAGCGAGTGCTATTAGAATGGTTTTCCATTGTTCTTTTAATTGCTGTATAGAAAGTAAAGTACCCATATTTGTAATAAGTAAATAAATCATCATTGTAACAACAACTGGTGGAACTCCAGCAGTGGCTACAATATCTTGTGGGAAGAATGTCCAGTATCCGATAAGGAAAAGAACGGCGGAAACGAATACAGAAGGTATCCAAGCCTTCGTTCGAGTAGAAACAAGATCTCCTATGAATAAAATCGCGACAACGATAACTAGAGCGAGCATTTGTGACATAGTAGTCACTCCTTTCTGACAATATAGAATAGTCCACATAATATCATGATTATGAAGTATATAATATATTTCAGAAAAATAAGTTTCTTTGAATGGGAATGTAAGTGTTTTCTTCTATTATGCCATTAATTTATAAATAAAAAAGCAACTCTGGATGGCCAGAGTTGCTTTAGAGATATATAAATTATTGAGCGGGGTTTAACTCAAGTTCTACAGATATTTTGATATCTTCTCCAACAAGGACGCCACCAGTTTCCAGCGCTTGGTTCCATACTAAACCAAATTCTTTACGGTTAATTTTTGTTTCAGCAGAGAATGCTACAACTTCTTGACCCCATGGGTTCGTTCCTTTTCCGCCGTATTCAACTTCGAAAGTTACAGGTTTAGTTACGTCTTTAATCGTAATATCACCAGTTACGTCATATTCGCCATCATCTGTTTTTTTGATGTCAGTAGCAACGAATTTGATATTTGGGAACGTTTCTGTGTCAAAGAAGTCAGCAGAACGTAGGTGGTTATCACGATCTTCGTTATTTGTAGTAATCGATTTAACATCGATGTCAAAGCTGATTGCTGCACCATTTAAGTCTTCTGCATTACCATCTAAATCTGCAGTGAAGTTAGTGAAAGAACCTTTTACTTTTGAAACCATCATGTGTTTTACAGAAAAATCGATACTAGAATGCGCTGCGTCAAGATTGAATTTTGTCATTTTGAATTTCCTCCTCAGGATTTCTTGTTTTTATTAGTATAAACCATACTTGTTTCGAAATCAAGATGTTTAATTTCAAAACAAATAAAAAACCTAACAATTTTCTTTACCCATTTAAACTATCAATAAACTACAAGTTACTTTATGTAACTAACTTTAAAATAATACTAAACTTACGTCAAGTAATTAAATTACTGTTAATTTACAAAAAAAATATATAGGCGTATAATAGGTAGTAATAGAGGTGAATCAGATGAAAGAAACGATATTATGTCCACGTTTAGCGAAGGCAATGGAGTTGCTCGGAAAAAGATGGACTGCGTTAATTATTTTTCAATTAATTGATGGAGCGAAACGGTTTAATGAAATCGAGTCGTCTCTTCCTATAAGTGGTCGATTGCTTTCAGAGCGCCTAAAAGAACTCGAAAAAGAAGGGTTAGTAGAAAGAACTGTCTTCTCGGAAGTTCCTGTACGTGTAGAATATAATTTAACTGACAAGGGTTATGCACTAAAAGATGTAGTTGATGGAATTGAATCTTGGTCTAAAGAATGGTTCTGACAATTTTGCTTGAAAAATTAGGTGCAAGCACGCATACTATGGAAAGGTATTAGGTTAATGAAGAAAGGATTGGCTATTTTTGGCTAAACAACAATGGTTTCAAGATTTAATTACACAAATAGATTCGAAGAACGTAAAAATAGATGAAGCATTGAATCTGCATACAATGACAAGAATGGGTGGTACTGCAGATATATTTGTGACACCTGACACGGAAGACGAAGCAGCGTTTACAGTTCAATATGCATATAAAAACAATATTCCTTTATTGCTACTAGGAAATGGTTCTAACATGGTCGTTCGAGATGGTGGGGTTCGTGGTATAGTACTTCGTTTGGAAAAACTGAACAAGATTACGATAAACGGAAACAGAGTGATCGCTGAAAGTGGAGCAGATATTATCGATGTTTCAAGAGCGGTTGCAAGTGAGACACTCACCGGATTAGAGTTCGCATGCGGTATTCCTGGGTCAATTGGCGGTGCAATGGCAATGAATGCCGGTGCATATGGTGGAGAAATTCAAGATGTGATCGTTCAAACAACTGTTCTAACACCAAGTGGTGAGAAGCTTGTTCTTTCAAAAGAAGAGCTCGAACTTGGCTACCGTAAAAGTATCATTACGAAAAAAGGGTATTATGTATTATCGGCTGAATTTGAATTAAAACCCGGTATCCAGGAAGTAATCGATGCAAAAATTGCAGATTTAACGTTCCAACGGGAATCTAAACAACCGCTTGAATATCCTTCAGCAGGTAGCGTGTTCAAGCGCCCACCTGGTTACTTTGCAGGGAAACTTATTCAAGATAGTGGATTGCAAGGAAAAGGCTATGGTGGAGCAGAAGTTTCAACAAAGCATGCCGGTTTTATTATTAATAAAAACAATGCAACAGCAACCGATTATATTAGTACAATCGAAATGGTAAAAGCAGCAGTCAAGAAAAACTTTGACGTGGAGCTTGAACTTGAAGTGAAAATTGTCGGAGAGAATGTGGACCTGTGAATGTATATTCACAGGTTCTTTTTTTTATGCCTAAAGAAATTGTGAATTTAATGTTATTTGAATAACTTTCTAATCAACATTAGGCTTACCACTTTAATTATTATACGCATTATCCTTATATTGAGTCCTTTACAAGGATGTTTTTTTATTGAAAGCGCGGACTGCTCACAACCAAGCAAGGTCATTCAAATATATATTTGAATGACCTTGCTTTTTGAATAGTTTGAACATATAATGATGGTAACAATCAAACAGACATTTGAATGAGGTGAGAAAGTGCAAACGAAAGATATGTGTGAGGTAACAAAAGTAAATGAAGATGTTGTATTTTCGGTGAAACAGCAACTTCCAGATGTAACGAACGTTGCGAAAATTTTCAAAGCATTAGCAGATGAAACACGTTTGAAAATAGCGTATGCATTAACAATAGAAGAAGAGCTTTGTGTATGTGATGTGAGTGAAATAATCGGTTCTTCTACAGCTACTGCATCACATCATTTACGATATTTACGTGATTTATCACTGGCAAAATCCGAACGTAAAGGAAAGTTAGTTTATTATGCATTAGCGGATCATCACGTGAACAAGTTAGTTAAGATCGCGTACGAACACGCGATAGAAGAGGGTGAGAAGATTGGAGAAAACAGCTAAAAATGAATATCGCTTAGAAAACCTTTCATGCGCAAACTGTGCAATGAAGTTTGAAAATAATATAAAAAGCCTGCCAAATGTGGAAGAAGCATTTGTTAATTTCGGTGCATCTAAAGTTGCTGTTGTTGGCAATGTTACCGTAGAAGATATTGAAAAGGCGGGTGCTTTTGACGGTATTAAAGTGGCACCCGTTAAACAACGAAAAGAAGAAAAAACGCCATTTTTCAAACGAAAAGAAAATGTAGTAACGGCCATCTCCTTTGTTTTTTTAGTAATTGGGATTATCGCCTCGTTTATGTATGAGGAAACACATCCTATTGCAATTAGCTTATTTGTAATCGCCATTGTAGTTGGTGGATACGATATGTTCAAAAGTGGGTTGTTTAATTTATCTCGCTTTTATTTTGATATGAAAACGCTAATGACGATTGCGATTATTGGGGCAGCAATTATCGGTGAGTGGCGTGAAGGGGCAGTTGTTGTCTTTTTATTTGCAGTTAGTGAAGCATTAGAAGCATATTCGATGAATAAAGCGCGACAATCGATTAGCCAGTTAATGGATATAGCACCCCCATCTGCAACCATTCGTCGAGGCGATGAATTAGTAGAAGTCGATACGGAATTTATTCAAATAAATGATGTGTTAATCGTAAAACCAGGACAAAAAATTGCGATGGACGGAATTGTGTTGAAAGGAGCTTCATCGGTCAATCAAGCATCTATTACAGGTGAAGCAGTACCTGCCTATAAAACAACTGGTGACGAAGTGTTTGCTGGCACATTAAATGAAGAAGGTTCTTTGGAAGTAAAAGTAACAAAAAGAGTTGAAGATACAACGATCGCGAAGATAATTCATTTAGTCGAGGAGGCGCAAGCGGAAAAAGCACCTTCCCAAAAATTTGTCGATAAATTTGCTAAATATTATACACCTGTAATTATAGCAATTGCTTTTTTAGTAGCAATCGTACCTCCATTATTTGGTGGCGACTGGCAAACATGGATTTACCAAGGACTTGCGGTGTTAGTAGTAGGATGTCCATGTGCTTTAGTTGTATCCACACCAGTAGCAATCGTAACGGCTATCGGAAATGCTGCGAAGCAAGGTGTGCTTATTAAAGGTGGAATTCACTTAGAGGAAATCGGACGTATACGAGCAATTGCTTTTGATAAAACCGGAACTTTAACGAAAGGATATCCTGAAGTAACAGTTGTTGAGTCCGAAAACCCAAAAGATTTCATGCAAAAAGTAGTGTCAATTGAAGCGTATTCCCAACATCCGCTTGCACAAGCAATTGTGAAATACGGAAAGACAGAGCATATACATGCCTTGACCATTGATAATTTCCAGTCTATTACAGGAAAAGGTGCAGAAGGAGTTGTCGGTGGGAATAAGTGGTCAGTAGGTAGTGTATCTTGGATTCTTTCGAATAGCACCGTTTCAGCTGAAGTAATTGAACGAGTAAAGCAATTGCAATCAGAAGGAAATACGGTAATGCTTGCAGCAGAGGATGGGGTATACAAAGGGTTTATCGCTGTTGCAGACCCAGTGCGTACAACTAGCAAGAAAGTGCTTCAAGATCTTAAAAGTGCAGGCATCAAGCACACGGTTATGCTTACTGGAGACGACGCACGAACAGCAAACGCTATTGCGGCTAAACTTGACATGTCAGATGTCGAAGCAGGACTTATGCCAGAACAAAAACTAAATGCTATTAAAGCATTAAAAGAAAAATATGGGGCAGTTGCAATGGTTGGGGACGGAGTAAATGATGCCCCTGCTCTAGCCGCAGCATCTGTAGGGATTGCGATGGGTGGTGCTGGAACGGATGCTGCACTCGAAACTGCAGATGTTGCACTGATGGCAGATGACTTAGAAAAACTTCCATATACGATACGATTAAGTCGAAAAGCATTGCATATTATTAAAGAAAATATTATGTTTGCTTTAGGGTTAAAGATTATTGCGCTATTGCTCATCATTCCGGGGTGGTTAACTTTATGGATTGCCATCTTTGCAGATATGGGGGCAACTTTACTAGTAGTATTGAATTCATTACGACTATTAAAAGTGCATAAATAGTATGTTCGGAGGGAATAAAATGAAGCTTACAGAATGGACGATGGAAGAGCAAGAGCAGCTCATCCATTTCATGACTACAAACACATGGCCATACCATGGAAATTCTCATCCTGCTAGAGAATTAATAGAAAAAACAATCGAGGAAGGCGGATATCAATCCGATCAAGTAAAAACATTTTGGGTAGAAAATGAAGAAAATGAACAAGTTGGCATCGTTAAAATTTACGACTTGCAAGATGAGATTCCTTTATTTGATTTGCGAATTGCAGATGAAGCACGAGGAAGAGGTTATGGTCCTCGAGCATTAAAAATGGTAGCTGAGTATGTTTTCCAATTACCGGAGGCAAAAATTCGTTTAGAAGGTCATACAAGACAAGATAATTTTGCCATGCGTAAAACGTTTGAACGCGCTGGCTTTGTAAAAGAGGCACAGCTCCGTCAAGCATGGTTTTCTCCGAAAGAAGAATCTTATTATGATGCAGTTACGTATGGTATGACTAGAGAAGACTTTTTAAAAGGAACAGCAACTCCAGTAAAATGGGATGATGATTCTCATCCAGAAATGCATATAACAGAAGACTATTCCTTTTCAGAAGAACTCGATACGGAACGATTAATCATTAGAGCACCCGAAGTAGGAGATGCAGAAGTAGTATGGAAAGCGATCATAAGTTCGCATGATGCTTTAAAAGAATGGATGCCATGGGCGCAATCGAAACAAACATTGGAGCAGACTACTACTAATTTGCGACAAGCGGTTGCTGATTTTATCACCCGCGAAGACTTAAGATTGCATTTGTTCTTAAAAGAGACGGGCGAATTTGTAGGTTCTTCTGGCTTACATCGGATTGATTGGAATGTACGAAAATTTGAAATTGGCTACTGGATCGATAGTAAGTTTGAAGGGAAAGGACTAATGACGGAGGCAGTTGAGCGCATTACCCAATTTGCGTTTGAAGAGCTACGTGCAAATCGCGTAGAAATTCGTTGTGATAGTGAAAATGTACGAAGCCGCTCCGTTGCGGCAAGGCTATCATACACATTAGAAGGAACGCTTCACCACGATTCTTTATCTGCTAATGGTAAAAATTTAAGAGATACTTGCATTTATGCTAAAACAAGAGCATAAATCATATGAAAAAGGTGTTGCCAATTGGCAACACCTTTTTCTAGAGCGATCGTCTTCCTGTTACAAGTTGAATGACGAAAATAATACCCGCAATAATTAATAGTGCGTGGATAAGTCCACCGCCTATTTTTAATACTAAACCTAATAACCAAAGTACGATTAATATTACAATAATCGTCCATAATATTTTGCCCATATGGAACATCCTTTCCATTGATATATGTTGTTATTAAAAAGTTACCCTTTAAGATAGGGTATTAAACATTTTCCGTTTAGGAAAATAATTCCACAATACATTTATAAAGAAACACTTCTCATGAATTCACAAAAGAACGAGCGGTAAGTTCATCAAACTACTGTAGGAAAATAGGTCTTGAATTGTGATAGGTCACAGTATGTAGTAAAATGAACAAAGAAGTGATGAAAGGAAGATGTAAATGCCTACACCAAGCATGGAAGACCATATAGAACAAATATATATATTAATCGAGCAGAAAGGATATGCTCGTGTGTCTGACATAGCAGAAGCATTATCGGTATTACCATCTTCCGTTACAAAAATGGTACAAAAACTAGATAAAGATGGTTTCTTAATATACGAAAAATATCGTGGTCTAACCCTTACAACAAAAGGTATGAAACTTGGTAAAAAACTAGTGAAGCGACATGATTTACTAGAAGACTTTTTACGATTAATCGGAGTAGAAGAAGAAAATATTTATGCAGACGTTGAAGGTATTGAACATCATTTGAGTTGGAATTCTATCGATCGAATTGCCGATTTGGTTTTATTTTTGGAAGAAAACCCAGAGCTGCAATCGAGACTTCTTGCATTAAAAGAAGAAACAAAAGACTAAAACAAAACCACTATTATCCATGGTTATAAGGAGAGCGATACATTTGACAGAACTAGCATCAGGAGAAATTGTACAATTAAAAGTAAAGTCACAAGAAGGATCAAAATGGCTGCTACAGCATCAAGCGATGGAAATTCCATTAAACGCATCAGAAGCGCCAGAAAATTTACAAGTAGATGATACGATTGAGGTATTTCTATTCGTGGATCGAAGAGGTAATTTATCTGCAACAACAGCACTTCCCACTATACAAAAAGGAACTTATGGATGGGCGAGAGTAATCAAAGTTTCTGAAATAGAAGGCGCTCTTGTAGATATTGGTACTTCCAAAGAAGTGCAAGTAAAAGCAGAGGACTTACCTAAGATAAAAGAACTTTGGCCAGTAAATGGCGACCATCTATATATGACCCTTCGAACAGATAAAGACGGGGAGTTATTTGGACGTTTGGCAACAGAGGATCGAGTAGAAGAATTATATATTGATGCTCCAACTACATTATTTAATCAAAATATTCAAGCTAGACCTTATCGATTACTTCCTATCGGGACGTTTTTACTAAGCGTACCAGAAAACTATCGAATTTTCGTACATCAATCAGAACGTGTGGAAGAGCCAAGACTTGGACAAGATCTAACCGTTCGAATTATTGATACGAAAGAAGATGGCTCTTTAAATGGGTCACTACTTCCACGGAGACACGAGCGTATAGGCGATGATGCAGAGTCAATCTTTCGTTATTTAAATGATGTTGGTGGAAAAATGCCATTCACAGACAAATCAACACCGGAAGAAATTCAGGAAATGTTCACGATGAGCAAAGCGGCATTTAAACGAGCACTTGGTAAACTTATGAAAGAAGGCAAAATCGTGCAAAGCGAAGGCTGGACACAAGTAAAAGAGTAAGAAATAAAAGCGTAAGCGCCTATGTCTGCCTCCGAGGGGGAACGTTCTTCTGCGACGAGTTGTGCGCGGCGCTGGAGTCTCGACGGAGAATCACTTGTAGAAAGTTATTCACATGCCGGGTATTTTATAATTTCCTAAAGTAGGAAAAAAGGGGTAAAGAGAATCGATTTATTCGGAACTTTTTGCTCCTTTTTACGTACTAATGGGAGAGCCAACTGGAAAGGAGTTTGATGAAATGAAAAAGTTTTTGCAAACCATAATGGCTATAATACTAGTAATAGGCGCGTTTATTGCCCCGTCTATTGCACTAGCAGACTCAGATGGGTCGACAACTGAAGAAGTAGTAAATGAGAAGTTTGGCGCACCAATCGTTGTTTACGGTGGCAATCTAACAGAAGATCAAAAGAATAGCGTAAAAGAAAGTTTGAAAATAACAAATAGCTCTGACGTTCAAGAGATTGAAGTAACAGGGCAAGATCTGGTTACTTATTTAAAAGACGGCGATGCGTCTGCTAGAATGTTTTCTTCTGCTAAGATTACAAGAAAAGATGCAGGGAAAGGGCTAGTTATTAATATCGTTACCCCGAACAATATTACAGAAGTAACGTCTGAAATGTATGCCAATGCAATGCTAACAGCGGGTATTCAAGATGCAGTTGTTGAAATTGCAGCTCCTAAACCAGTTACTGGTCATTCGGCATTAGTCGGTATTTACAAGGCGTATGAAGTAACAGGTGGAAAGCTAGATACTGAACGTACAGATGTAGCGAATGATGAGTTATCTGTTGCTACCATACTTTCAAAAGAAGCGGGTATTGATGAAGCGAAAGTAAGCGAATTGTTAACAGAAATTAAAAAGCAAATCGCTGAACAAAACCCAGTTACTCGTGAAGAGGTAGAAAAGATTGTATCTGAGCAGCTCACAAAATTGCAAATTGAACTTTCTGAAAAAGAACGTCAGTTATTAATTGACATTATGGATCGTATTCGTCAGCTAGATATCGATTTTAGCAAATGGTCAGATCAGTTAGATGATTTAAGTAAGACAATTGAAGAAAAAGTCGGTAATCTTGTAGATAACGAAGGCTTTTGGCAAAGTGTTAAAGACTTTTTTAATAATTTAATTGAATCTATTCGTTCTATGTTTAACTAATACGCACATCCTAATTGTCCATACGAGATAATTAGGATGTTTTTTTATAATTGTGGAAATTATAAAGTATCTGTAATTGTATAGTTTTCTCTCAACACATAAGGTCCGCCTCTGTTTAGAGATAATGCGTCACAGTGGAATACCGCAAGGGCAGTTGATTTTCGCTCCAGGCGGACGCTTTCCGCGGGCACGGCTTCAATCTCCTCGTCACTGCGTTCCTGCGGGGCTTTCAGCTCGTGCTGTTCCCGCTGGAGTCGCCGCCTTCCGCTTCAATCAACGAAGTATGCTAACTAATTAGCGTTTAGCTAAAACACAAACCAATAAGAAATATTAACCGCTGCACGAAGCCGAAAGTAGCAGCAATCACTATATGAAAAAATTGCTTATTAATCAGTGAACATGAGCTTCGCTATTTTATTAATTTCCAAATAATAATGTCTAATTTCACAATATTAATGGATTGCTTCCGTATATAAATTGGTCGCTTTCCTTATAGGATCAATTGCTTTCAATGACCAATTAGTCGCTCTTAGCCATTTACTGGATCATTTTACTAGATATTTACTAATAATGGATTTTCCTCTTCAATTCTAATCAAACTTTTGGTTTATCAAGCGAGAAACTAATCAGTCAGCAAGCTCCTCTGATTTTCACGGAAGGGCGGCGACTCCAGCGGGATGAGTGAGACAGATAAGACATCACAACGTACGCGTAAGCGGCGGTGATGGCTTATCGCTCACCCCGCGGATAGCGTCCGCCCTGCAGCGGAAATCCTAGCGGACACTTCTTACGACGCATTATTTCTATATTGCACATATTATCTTCATGGAAAACAGGATACACTTAAAGCTATTATGCTTAATTATTTACATGCAAAATAAACCTTTGTTAATATATAATTAACATATCTCGAATTCAAGATAAATAAGGAGGAAATAAAAAATGAAATTAGCAGGTATACACCATGTATCAGCGATTACTGGGGATGCAGACAAAAATCATGACTTTTTTACAAGAATATTAGGAATGCGTTTAGTGAAAAAAAGCGTCAATCAGGATAGTACCTCTTCATATCATTTGTTTTATGCAGATGCAATAGGAACACCTGGAACGGATATGACGTACTTTGACATTCCGATGGCAGGCAGAACATACCCTGGAGTATCTAGTATTAGCAATACTGCATTTCGTGTGAAAAGCGATGATGCATTAACATTTTGGAAAGCAAGATTAGAGGAATATGAGGTGCCTCACGATCAAATCGTGGAAAGATACGGTAGAAACACACTTTACTTTGAGGATTTTGAAGGATCAAGAATGATGCTTGTAGTAGATGACGGACAGGGGATTCCTTATGGAAAACCATGGGTTAAAGATGAAATCTCTGCTGAAAACGCCATTGTAGGTTTAGGTCCAGTAACTTTAACGGTAAGAAAACCAGCAGCAACAGAAAAAGTACTTCAAAGTATACTTAGTTTTACATTAGCAGGATCGTATCCATCTAAAATAGAAAATATGCCTGATATTCTTGTATATACTACAGGAAAAGGAGGACCAGCAGGAGAAGTGCATATCGAAACCCGTACAGATTTGCCTGTTGAGCGACCAGGTCGTGGAAGTGTGCACCATGTGGCTTTCCGAATTCCGACAATGGAAGATTACCCTAAATGGGAAGAATTACTACGCACACGTGGGTTTACTACTTCAGGGTTAGTCGATCGGTATTATTTTAAATCGATATACTTTAGAGAACCAAACGGAATCTTATATGAATTGGCAACAGATGAACCAGGGTTCGATTCCGATGAACCGATGGAATCACTTGGAGAAAAACTTGCACTACCACCTTTCTTAGAACCACAAAGAGAACAAATCGAAGCCAAGTTGCGACCGTTGTCAATTAACAAATGAATGTGTTAAAATTCAGAAAAGGAGTGGTAGACAATGGATTTTCAATACAAAGAATTAGGCAATGACGTTTTTGCGTACGAGTATACGCAAGAGGGTGAAAAACTTGGTGAAATAACTTGGACATTACTGGGAGACATTATGGTAATGGATCACACTTACGTTTCTGATAAGTTAAGAGGTCAAGGTATCGCAAAAAAACTACTGGATGCTGCCGCTTCCTATGCTCGCCAAAATAATTTAAAAATGGAAGCTGTATGCTCATATGTTGTAGCGGTCTTCAATAAATCAGATGAATATAATGATATAAAGGCTTAAGTAAAGAACAAATGCGGAAGCGCCTATGTCTGCCCCGACAGGCAAATGTGAAAAAGCGAGGAGGCAGCTCCTTAGCCACCACAAGCGATTTTGTTTGCGACGAGCTTGCGCAGGAGCAACTTTTTCACATTTGACCCCGAGGGGCAACGTTCTTCTGCGACGAGCTGTGCGCAGGAGCAAGGCGCTGAAGTCTAGACGAAGAATCACTTGTAGAAATTTATTCATATGCCAATAAAAAGGCAAGCCGCTTTTAATAAGTGGTTTGCCTTTTTATCGTTCATGTATTAAATCTGTGTAAACAATACTAAAATACCTGTTAATACAGAAGCACCTGCCAATGTGTAAAAGAAATCAGACTGGTTAAAAATCAATTTTTTCTCCATCTAATCATCCTTTCTAATATGAGTGTTAGTATATAATTACCCGAATTTAGAATTTTATAAACAGGTTTAGCTAAAAGGGTGAAGGGAAAACTAAAAAAGACGAAACTTTTATAAACGATATTCGTAGAGTAAGTATAGTTGAATTTATAAATGGAGGGATTACACATGAAACGAACAGGAGAAATGGTTTTAGGAGTTATAAGTGCAATATTTACGGCTATTTCAATTATAGCATTAGCTTTTCTTGTAATTAGTGGAAGTGCTGCGGTTAATGACGAGGCAGTAAACGCTGAAATACAACAACAAATATTGAATGACCCAGCTTTAACAGGAGAGGAAGCAGAAATGCTTGCACAATTTTTAGAGGTATTACCAGGTATGTTCAGTGCTTTTGGGTGGGGATTCATTATTGTCCTTGTGATTAGCCTTGTGTTGAATATCGTTGGAATTATTTCTGTTACTAAAAACAAAAAACCAAAGCTTGCAGGTGCTATGTTCATATTGGCGGGGCTATTTGCTGGAATTATTTCAATAACTTCAATTTTATTGTATGTCGCGGCTATTATGTGCTTTGTTCGTAAATCACCAGTACAATCTGCTGAACAAGAATACTAAACACTAAATAAAGTGGAATAATACGGAAAAAAATGTTTCTAAGTAAGTAGTGAATTTGATTTTTTTGCGACGAGCTTGCGCAGGAGCAAGACGATTACTACAAAACAATATAACTAAAAAAACACTAGCTTAGTAAGCTGGTGTTTTCAATAGATACATATATTTTGCTGTGGATAATGGATGCCCCTCAAAATATTCGTCGAATTCTTCTAAACACTCAAATCCAAAGTATTCATAAAACGCACGAGCTTTTTTATTTTCACTTTCTACGTAAACGAATAATTGGCGGCCGGTATGCATCTCTTCTAATCCAGCTAGGAGTAGCTTTTTGCCGTAACCGAGGTGTTGATACTCGGGCAATATGTATATGGCAGTGAGTTCCGAATCGCCATCTTCATCTACATAGGTGAAGCTAGCAAATCCAACAGGTTGCCCATTATATTCGGCGATTAAAAAAATAGTTTTTTCCATTCTTTTCGCAAGCATTGTATTCGAATAAGCTTTGTCTAAAAATAGTGTTTGTATATTATCAGGAATAATATCCTTATATGTTTCGTTCCAACTGATCTTTGCGATTTGTTGTACAGTTGAAATATCTTCTAACGTCGTCGCCCTAATCATTTGAAATCACCTCTAAATTCTTTTTGTTATCATATCAAAAATACGAACAATCTTCTACCGATAAGTAGAATAAAAAATACAAACAATACTTGCTAGGCGAAAGAACATAAGTTTATATGTTTCAAATAAGGGTATACAGGTAATACATTAAGATAAACATCGGAGGTAATTTAAATGGCAAAAAATAAATCATTACTATTAGCAGGTCTTGCAGCAGGGGCATATGCCTATTTTAGAAAAAAAGAAAATAGAGATAAAGCGGTAGTAGCTTTTAATAATACAAAAGCAAAAGTAAATTCGTATATGGATGCCCAAAAGCATAATAATTCCGATTTAACAGCAACGGGTAACCCAGATCCGCAAGATATCCCAGATAACAAAATGGTATCTGAAGGGGCAATGACAAGTGTCCAGTACTACAACGAAGAAGTACAAGACAAAACCCCAAAAAACACAGACGAAACAAAATAAAGTGCCTATTAAGGGCACTTTTTATTTTTGGGAAGTATATGTTTTTTAATTTAGCTGTGCTATATTAAAATGTTGATTTTAACTCATTTATTAGATTGTAGTGGAAAATGCCGCCAACAACGAATCAACATTATTGTTTAACTTAGCCTTTATTTTTTGTTAATTAAAATAGATAACCCAGAAGTTATCAGTAATATGATACCTGTTAGAAAAAAGCCGTCATTAGCTGTTAACTCTAAATAACCTGTCAGACCCGAACCAGCGACAACTCCAATAGAAAAAAACGCATAGAAATAACCATATGCTTTACCCCGGTATGAAGAATCTGTAGAATCTATCAATAGTGAATTAATGGAAGGGAATAAAAACGCAAAGCCAACCCCATAAAAACCCATCCAAATAAACATCAAAAACAATATCTCTGTTTGTCCTAAAAGCAACATACTTATTCCCATAAGAGCCATTCCAAAAGCTAGCGTTTTTACAGGTTTTACTCGATCGAAAATTCGATTAGTTGGCAAAATAAAAATAAGAATTGCGACAAGCCCGAAAATACTAAGTAGCAATCCGCTAGTTTTAGAATCAAATCCGAGATGCAAAATCTTTAAAGGTAGCATATAAGCTAGTACACCTTGCGAAAACATTAAGAAAAATGCACCTGCAAAAGCTTTTACTAGTCCAGCTTCCTGGAAGAAATTACGAATTGAGATAGTGGCAGTAGATTTGGCAATCATTGTTTTTTTATGATTTGTAATGGATCTTAAAAGAATAACGGACAAAACGCTTAACAAAAGCATGATGGAAGCCGTAATACTAAGTACAAACACTTCGCTTTTTTTACTAGCAATAATCCCACTCATAGCTGGTCCTACTATAGCAGCTAATCCAACAAATGCTCCAGATAGTGCCACACCCTTCCCGCGGTTATCACTAGCTGTTTGGTTAGCCGAAAAAGTAAAAGCAGCAGGAACGATAAATCCTGCAACCAAACCGTGGATAAATCGTATGAATAATAAGCCTAATGGTTCTGTTACAAACTGATACAAAAATAAGGCACCACTTGTAGCAAACAAACCAAAAAGCAAAATATAAAAAGGTCCTTTTTTATCAGTCAAGAAACCAGAAATGACATTTCCAATTGTATTTGCAAATGAATACATACCTACAACTAAGCCGGTTATAAATGGCGTCGCACCAAGTTTATTAGCATAAGGACTCATAATGGGCAACTGTGTAAACAAATCAAAAAATGAAAAAAAGATGATGATATAAACAAATAAGCGCAATTTAGTTCCTCTTTTCTATATTGAACCTATTCTTTAGTTTAGCATTTAGAACAGTTTCACACTAGAAATGTAAAGAAATATAGGAATCAACAAAAGGGTAGTAAAAAAGTATTTGAAAAAAAGTGGTAAATGTCGAAATAAACTATAATACAATATAACTCTATAATTATTTAAATATATATACACAGGAATTTTTTGTGAAAAATTTCACCTAATTTAAGTGATAATAGTTTAAAATTCCAGTATAATGATATAAAGTGATTCTGTAATCCTAAATATAAGATTACAAAAGTACTAGAAGAAAGAAAGTTGAGGTTTATATGTATAGCAAAGATAAAATATTTTTAGAATTTTTCTCCAAGTCTTATAACAAAGAAATGGGTGTCACAAATAGAATCGAAGGATTAGATCAATTTTTCGAATTAGAGAAAAAGCTATTTCTACATATGTTTTCATATGATATTGAGGAAGCAAAAGCAGTATTAAGAAAAATGATTGACTTAATCATCGCTAGAACTGGAAAACAGATGATTTTAAATGTAAAAAACTACTACATACAATTAGCATCCATTATGGCGAGAAAACTTTACGAAAACCAAGTGCCTACTGATAAAGTAATGGCATTTAATATTGCAAGCGTCGATATTATTGAAACACAAATGAATGATGCTCAGTTTCTCCAATGTGCAGATGAGTTAGTTGAATTTTTCGTTTTGGTAATTACAGAAAGGAAAAAACCTTCCTTTGGTCATCAAACAGTTAATAAAGTAATACTTTTTATAAACGATGGGATTGAGACGAATTTAACGGTTGAGGATATTGCAAAACATTTCAATATTAGTACAAGCCATTTGTCCCGTATATTCAGAGAACATACTGGAGTAACTCTAGTAGAGTATTTAAACATCCGTAAAGTGGAAGAATGCCAGTTTTTCTTACGGCACACGAATAAAGCTATTTCGGATATTTCAGATACTTTTCATTTTTGTAACCAAAGCTACTTTACGCGTATTTTTAAAAAATATACGGGAGTAACTCCAAAACAATTTAGAAATCATCTCGAACATCCAAATTTCAAATATGTATTCCCGAATGAACCAAAATCACTTTAGATTTGATAAATAGCTTCATAGTGATGTATACTCTGTATAGTTTAATAATTGTAGGTGAATGAATTGAAAAAGAAGATTAGTTTACTTTCTATTCTTGTATTCGCAGCCGTTGTACTAAGTGGATGTTCAGGAGTAGAAAACAAAGAAGGTACTTTTTACAATATATTTGTTCGACCTTTTGAATTCTTAATACATTTCTTCGGTGAAATGTTCAATGGTAGCTATGGACTAGCGATTATCGCTATTACAGTTATCATCCGTTTTGCGCTTATGCCGTTAATGCTTAGAAACTATAAACACCAACAAGGCATGAAAGAAAAAATGGATAAATTAAAACCAGAAATGGATGAAATTCAAAAGAAATTAAAGGAAACAAAATCTAAAGAAGAACAAATGGCTTTACAGCAAGAAATGATGGGTCTGTACCGTAAACACGGAGTAAATCCACTAAATATGGGCTGTTTACCAATGGTTATTCAAATGCCTATTGTCATGGGACTTTATTTTGCGATCTTGTATTCTACAGAGATCAAGACACATCCATTTTTATGGTTTAACTTAGGTTCACCTGATATTGCAATGACGCTTATTGCTGGAGCAGTATATTTCATTCAAGCAAAAGTTTCACTGTGGACGGTACCTGAACAACAAAAGCAACAAATGAAAATGATGATTTATATTTCGCCTATTATGATCATGTTCATCTCGTTCAGCTCAATGGCAGCATTGCCACTTTACTGGACAGTTGGTGGGTTATTATTAATATTCCAAACATACTTAGGAAGAAAATTCTACTCGAATCATCCAGAGAAAGCAGAAGAAACAGTATGAAAAACGAAGCTTCGATAGCTTCGTTTTTTCTTGTGAGGTGTATGTAATGAAGAACAAATGGATTTTTGGAGTTTTAATTGTTGGATTTGCAATTACTGCATTAGTGTTTATTGTCCAAGGTAATTTGAACTTGGCGGTTCTATTTATGACGGTTATTTTTGCACTTAGTAATGGCTATCGTGCAATAAGTTTTAAAGAAAAAGGATATGTACGTGAAGCGAAATGGATGCGAACGATGGCAATCATCTTTACTGTCTTATTTTTCGTCATGTTAGGATTAATATTATTTTAATAAATGCGTTTACCTGAAAAAGGTAGACGTTTTTTTATTGCATTATAAGAGTAATGTTATGTGGATAACAGTCTCTATGCAACCAAAGTTATGCAACTTTTTTTATATTAATCGCATTGTAGGAATAGTGCGCAACAAGTAGTTTCCGCTAGGATTTCCGTTGCAGGGCGGACGCTTTCCGCGGGGTGAGCGATGAGCCATCACCGCCGCTATCGCGTTCGTTGTGATGTCTCATCTGTCTCACTCATCCCGCTGGAGTCGCCGCCCTTCCACTCCAATCAAAGGAAATGCTTACTTAATTAGTACTGACTCGCTAAAACTAAATATTATGTAGTTATTTAAATGTGTGAATCTAAAAGATAGCTTAGAGCAACAAACCGGTCATTGACAGCAACAAAATAAGCAAGACAGCAATGATTACGAGGCGTTATGTCAATAAATGATTTAATGAATGAAACCAACTTTATCCTAGTAAATGCTCCACTTATTTGGAGACTGCATTTTCTAATTAGGTTTATTAGTATTGGGTAGTGGACCGGATAAATTTATATCTCTGATAACTGCATACGCTAATTTAGCAAGAAATTCCGATTGATTGAAGCCATGCCCGCGGAAAGCGTCCGCCTGCAGCGGAAATCATTGGTCTCCTAATAGAGCTTTTATGTCGCACTATTCCTGAAGTGCGAAAACTATCCTTTTTAAGGGTAGTTTTTCGTTTTTAAATTATGAAGATAGTCTAGCGAATTATTCATAAAAAAATGGTAAACTAGAAGTATCGTTAGTGGAAAGAAGGAAGACCAAGTTATGCAATCAAGATATAGTCTTTTACAAAAGAAGAAAAAAAGAAAATGGCCTTATATTGTTTCAGGATCCATTTTAGGAGTTTTAATAGTAGCAGTTGTCGGATGGATTTGGTGGAATGATTGGGATATAGATAAAAGTATGTCTGCTTTAGGTCTTTCTAATAAAGCAGAAGAGTCTGTTCCCGTAGAAGAAGTGGAAGAAAAACCTGTAGAAGAAACAGTTGTGGAAACACCACCTTTAGTAGAGCCTGAAGTCGATATGTCAGGAGCAAAAGGTTATGTGGGTAACGAAATATTACCAGAAGAACCGACATACGTGGAAGGTGTATTGATTTCGAGTAAAAAATATCCATTACCATCTACATATTCTCCCGGTGAAAGCAAGGAAGCAAGAGCTGCATTCGCGGAAATGGCAGCAGAGGCTACACTCTCTGGATATGAGTTAGTCGCATTCAGTACGTATCGTTCGTTTGATTATCAAACTACTTTATATGAAAAGTATGTAAGTAACGATGGTCAAGAGGCAGCGGATCGTTATAGTGCAAGGCCAGGTTATTCTGAACATCAAACAGGGCTCGCTTTCGATATAGGAGAACTACATTTTGAGCAACATTTTGCTAGAGAAAGCTTCGGAGAGACAGAAGCTGGTAAATGGGTGGCTGCCAATGCCCATAAATATGGTTTTATAATGCGCTATCCAATTGGAAAAGAAAAAATCACTGGTTATATGTACGAACCGTGGCATTTCCGATATGTTGGTAAAGAGCTTGCTCCAAAGATTTTTGAAGCAGGAACAACGTTAGAAGAATATTTCAAGTTGTAAAAGAAAAGAGGTTTCCGACTTATGGAAACCTCTTTTTTATAGAATTGGGGATAGTAGTCGAGCCAGTGATTCTTTAAATTTAATCATTCTAGTTCGTTCTTCGTAAATCTCCCACGTCATCTCGGTCGATACTTTCATATCCTCTTCAAAAATTTCAGCTAATTTATGCGAAGTTTCTCGATCATAAATAAATGCATTTACTTCGAAATTCAACTTGAAACTACGTACATCAATATTAGCGGTTCCTACAGTAGAGGCTTCGTCATCGATCACAATCATTTTTGTATGCAAAAATCCATTTTCGTAAATATATATTTTCGCCCCAGCTTTTATAAGTTCCCCAACATAAGAGTAAGTTGCCCAATAAACAAAAATATGGTCTGGTTTGTTTGGAATCATAATGCGCACATCAATTCCCGATAAACAGGCAATACGTAATGTATCCATAAAACTAGCATCTGGGATAAAGTACGGAGTTTGTATATAGATATACTTTTTAGCCATCATGATTAACTTTAAGTATCCATTTTTAATTTGTTCCCATTCAGAGTCTGGACCGCTTGAAACGATTTGTAAACCGACAGAACCTTTCAAGGGGATAGCCGGGAAAAAAATATCGGAGTACTCAATATCATGTTCTGCAGAAGCCTGGTTCCAATCGAGTATAAAACGTGTTTGGAGCGGATGGACGGAACTTCCTTCAATACGTAAATGTGTATCTCGCCAATATCCAAACTTTTTGTTTAATCCCAAATATTCATCTCCCACATTAAATCCACCGATATAGCCGATACGTCCGTCAATTACGACAATTTTTCGGTGATTACGGTAATTCATACGCGGATTAATAAGAGGTAAAATGGCTGGAAAGAAAGCTTCTACTCTTCCACCCAAATCAATTAATTCTTTAAAATGCCTTTTCCTTAAAGAACGGGATCCCGTATCGTCGTATAATATTCGAACTTTTACCCCTTGTTTTGCTTTTGCTAAAAGTACTTGATAAATCCTCTGCCCAAGGTTGTCTAAACGAAAAATATAATATTGAATATGAATATGATCTTTTGCATTTTCTAAGTCATGTAAAAGAGCATCGAATTTTTTACGACCATCTGTGAAGATTTCAACATCGTTGTCTTGTGTTAAAACTGCGTGGTTATTGTGCAAATGCATAATAATAAGCTCTTTATAGAGGCTAGCATCATCTAGGCGGAAATCGAAAGAATCATCTTCTATGGCTTCCATTTGGAATTCGATCAGCTTATCAATCCCGATTTTGTTTTTTCCTTCCCATCGAAACAAATGCTTTTTACGTAACTTTCTTCCAAATAATAAATAAATACCGAATCCTACGATAGGAATAAAAAACAGAATCATAATCCAAGCCCATGTAGATGAAGCGTCTCGTCGCTCCAAAAATATTAATGCAATAGCAAGGAAAATATTTAAGATAAGAATGCCGAAAACGAGTAGGCTATAAACACTTGCTGCCATAATAACACCCCCTAAAGTGAAGTTTATCTTCAGTATAGCTGATTTAACGAAAAGAAAGAAGAAAAGCAAAAATCAAATACGCTCCAGTGTAATTGCGTCCCGATTTTGAATTGCGCTAAAGGCCTACAGGATGTAGATCATGCAGTCGTTGCGACAAAAGATTTTTTGCGACGAGCTTCGCGCAGGAGCATGTACTTTTGCGACGAGCTTCGCGCAGGAGCATGTGCTTTTGCGACGAGCTTCTCGCAGGAGCATGTACTTTTGCGACGAGCTTCGCGCAGGAGTATGTACTTTTGCGGCGAGCTTTGCGCAGGAGCATGTACTTTTGCGATGAGCTTTGCGCAGGAGCATGTACTTTTGCGACGAGCTTCGCGCAGGAGTATGTACTTTTGCGGCGAGCTTTGCGCAGGAGCATGTACTTTTGCGATGAGCTTCGCGCAGGAGCATGTACTTTTGCGACGAGCTTTGCGCAGGAGCATGTACTTTTGCGATGAGCTTTGCGCAGGAGCATGTACTTTTGCGACGAGCTTCGAAATCTGTGATATAGGTAGGAGTTGAGTTAATTTTAAAAACCCACTTGACCGATAGGAATAAAAGAATTATTATATGTTAAGAGTTAATAGGGAGGTATTTTAGATGGATTTATTATTTATTATTCTCAACGTAGTAGCATTGTTAATATTCGTTGGGATTTTAATCATAATGCAAAAGAAACATGTTTCTTTTTCAAAAAGAGTATTTACAGCGTTAGGGCTAGGGATCGCACTAGGATTAGCACTTAACTTTATTTACGGAGCAACTTCAGAAGTATTAGCCGATTCAGTACAATGGTATAACCTAATTGGATCCGGTTATGTGAAGCTTCTTCAAATGATTGTAATGCCATTAGTATTTATTTCAATTTTAGGTGCTTTTACGAAAATTACAATTGGTAAAAACTTTGGAAAAATGGCAGCAATAATTTTAAGCTTCCTGATCGGTACGACAGCAGTAGCCGCAGTTGTAGGTATGGGGGCAGCGGCAATATTTGATTTAAATGCTGATCAGATTGTGCAAGGAGATGCAGAATCGGCACGTGCTGAATATTACGAAGGGCGTTCTGCAGAAGTTGCAGACAAAGCTCTTCCTCAACAAATATTAGATTTACTTCCTGCAAATCCATTTTTAGATTTCACAGGAGCACGTTCTACATCGACTATCGCAGTGGTTATTTTTGCAGCATTTTTAGGATTTGCCTATTTAGGGGTTTCGCGAAGAGACAAAGATAATGCAACTATTATTAAAAAAGGTATTGATGCAGTGTATGCACTTGTCATGAGTGTAGTGAAAATTGTCTTACGTTTAACTCCTTATGGTATTTTAGCAATTATGGCTAGAACAGTAGCAACCTCTGATTTTGGAGCGATCTTTAACTTAGGAAAGTTCGTTGTAGCTTCCTACGTAGCACTTGCAGTAGTATTTGGAATGCACTTACTAATCATTCTGTTATCGGGACTAAATCCAATAACTTATTTGAAAAAAGCAGCAGAGCCATTACTTTTTGCATTTACTTCACGTTCAAGCGCAGGAACATTACCTATTAATATTAATACGCAAACAAACAAATTAGGTGTATCGGAAGGAATTGCTAACTTCTCCGGATCATTTGGTTTGTCTATTGGACAAAATGGGTGTGCGGGTGTATACCCAGCAATGCTTGCATTCATGATCGCACCATCTCAAGGGATTAATCCACTAGATCCGATGTTCATCTTAACAGTCGTAGCAGTTGTTGCGATTAGTTCGTTTGGTGTGGCTGGAGTAGGAGGCGGAGCAACATTTGCTGCAATTCTAGTACTTTCTGCTTTAAATCTACCAGTTGCTTTAGCTGGTTTACTAGTTTCAGTAGAACCATTAATTGATATGGGACGTACAGCTGTAAACGTAAGTGGATCAATGGCAGCGGGTGTTACTACTGCAAAAATCACAGGTGAGTTAGATAAAGATGTATACAATGCACCATTAGATTCACAAACAGTAGAAGCATAACTAGAAATACAAAAAGCCGTCCTTTCGAGGGCGGCTTTTTCGTGTTGTATGAAATTATTAAATCTATAGCATATGGATAACTTTATCGTAACAATAAAAAAATTCTATTTGTTTGAGCTAAGCATCCTCCTGTAGATGACTTACTTAAAGTCACCTCATGCGCATTATAGAGATACCGCGCACTAATGGAGATTTACAAAGCGACCACTATGATTTCCACGGGCATGGCTTCAACCTCCTCAGGCCAACAGGATGTTGGTCACGAAGGCGTTGCCACACGAGGTGGCGTTCTTAGCCTTTGTTCCTTTGTTCGCTCCTGCGGGGTCTTCAGCTCATGCACCTGTCGCTTCGCTTCCGGTGCAAAAAAACATCTGCTATTCCCACTGGAGTCGCCGCCTTCCGCTACAATCAATAGGAATTGCTTGCTAATTTGGTGTCTGCAGCTATCATAGATTTAATTGATCAGGTTTACTTCCCAATATTTATTAAATGAAATTAGAATATGCTATCCCATCACAAGTAAGGTCTTACTATGAGGAAGTTTGTCGTGTTCGTAGCTTGTTATGTCTTTTTTATCCATTTATTGGATTTCATTTGTAACAGTGGTGCTGATTAGCTTGCAATTTCTTTTGGATTGGAGCGGAAGGGCGGCGACTCCTGCCGGATGAGTGAGACAGATAAGACATCGCAGGCGAACGCGTAAGCGTCGGCGATGGCTTATCGCTCACCCGGCGGAAAGCGTCCGCCCTGCAGCGGAAATCCTACGGTAACTTTCTTACGACACAGTATCTCTATACTGCACTGTGGGAGTTTTCGAATTACAAGATACATTTCAAAGTCAATTATATTTTAGTTATGTCAATCCTAAATAATTTCACTATACTTTACATAAATTTAACGGATAGAATTTCAAATATTGTGAAAATAGTTTGTTATAATTTAACTAAATATGTATAACAAGGAGTTGGATAAATGCTACAAGCAGTTGATCTTCATAAGAAATTCAAAACAAAAGAGGTAGTACGTCAAGTGAATATGCAATTGGAAGCAGGAGAATCTGTTGGATTACTTGGTCCAAACGGAGCTGGTAAGTCGACAACCATTTCGATGCTTTCTTCATTAGTAATGCCGACTAGCGGAGAGGTGTTATGGAATAACGTATCAATCAATAAAAATCCAGAAGCACTCCGTAAAACGCTCGGTGTCGTGCCACAAGAAATAGCATTATATCCAGAGCTCTCTGCAAAAGAAAACTTGCACTTCTTTGGGCGGATTTATGGATTGAAAGGACAATTACTCGCAAAACGTACGGAAGAAACTTTGCAAAAAATAGGATTGTCTGATCGCAAAAATGATATAGTTAAAACCTTTTCGGGTGGCATGAAGCGTCGTTTAAATATCGGAGCTGCTCTTTTACATAAACCATCTATATTAATCATGGATGAACCAACAGTTGGGATTGACCCTCAATCGAGAGCGTATATTTTAGATACCGTAAAACAGCTTGTGGAAGAGGGCATGACATTACTATACACAAGTCATTACATGGAAGAAGTAGAGCTTCTCTGTGACAAGATTTACATAATGGACCAAGGAGAAATCATTGCATATGGAACAAAAGAACAACTAAAATTGCTCGTTTCGGACAATCAAACAATTGAATTAAAAGCACATCTACTCAATCCCCAATTCGAAGAGGCATTAAAAAAGCAACTGCCAGCTGCTAATGTTCGAAAAGAAGACGAGGTACTGTTGATTAGTGTGCCTAAAAATGAAGAACCGTTAGCGACTATTTTTGCAATTGCTGCGGAGAATACTGTGACCATAACTTCTGCAATTGTGAAAATTCCTTCACTGGAAGATGTATTTTTACATTTAACAGGCAGAGCTTTGAGAGATTAGGGAGGATCTGTAATGCTATTAAGTTTAATTGGAAAACAGATGAAAATGCTATTGCGTAACAAACAACCTCTTATCATTTTACTAGTAATGCCTGTTGTACTCATTACTATTCTTTCTACTGCCCTTGCTAGCGTAATGAATAGTGATGAGCAAACAGCTATCCAAGCAAGACTAGTCCTAATAGATGAGTCAAACTGGGAACAAGAAGAGGCATCTATCGTGAAGTTCTTGGAAGAGCAGAAAGTTAGAGGACCTGCTTTGGAGGCTTTAATTCAAACTTTTGAAAGCAATGATCCTATTCGTATTTTAGAAGGATCTATTTTGAACTCGGAAGATATAAATAAGTATATCGCGCTAGAAAAGCGACAACCTGCAGAACTAGATAACATCCGAAAAGACAAAGAAATTGATGGTATTTTAGTGATCCCTACTAACTTTCGTTTAAATTATATAAAATCAGCTTATTTTGATGAACATGAAACACCTGATATGGACTTATTATTAAGCCAAGAGAATGGAATACGTGCTTCGATTATTCAATCTGTGCTTCACGAGTGGCAGACTGGTTTTACAAAATCGCTAGCTTTAACGAAAGTAGGAATTTCACCTGATGAAATAATGCAAAATGGGCAAACAATAGAAAGAATAGAACAGGTGTTACAAGAAAGAGAGCGAAAGATTCCTGCGTCCATTTATTACACGATTGGAATGCTGGTGATGTTTGCTCTTTATATTCCGACGTTTTTGTCTGGCTTCGCATTACAGGAAGTGCAGTGGAAAGTATATAATCGAATTATTTTAGCTGGTGTGTCAGCTACATTATATGCTTTTTCTATTTTTATTACGGGAATGATCGTTGCGCTAATGCAGCAAGTCATAATCTTACTCTTCGGTAAATTTGTGTTAGGAATTGACTGGATTGGTTTAGAGGGAATGACTGTAATCGTCTTAAGCTATAGTTTATTTGTTGGAGGACTTTCCGCTTTACTCACAACATTACAACTTCGAACGAAATCAGATGGAGTTGCAAATATATTTAGTGGTTTAGTAGTTTCTATATTCGCATTTCTAGGAGGTTCTTTTTTCAATATCGGGGATGTCTCTAGTCTACTTGCGACTATAGGAAATTTCACGCCAAATGGAGCAACCATGACCGCAATTTTGACGATTCAAAAAGGTCAGCAACTAGGGGGCATTTGGTCATATATGTTCCCATTGTATGGATGGTTTGTTCTTTGTATATTTCTATCTATTGTTTTATTTCCGAAAAGAGGGGTGACGTCATGAAGGGAATATGGCTGGCAAGACTTCAAAATTTGAAACGAAAGCCTCTCGTTCTTATTTCGATGACGGTTATGACTGTTATTTTTGCGTATATACTAAGCGGTGGTGTTGGTAGTAGTTTAACTTTACTCGTAGCAACGGATAATACGACCATGAGTAATGAGGTTCTGGAAAGGCTGCAAAATGAGGATGACTATACAGTAACGGTTTTAACAGAAAATGAATTACAGAAAATAATAAAGGAAAAGAGGGACAAAATAGGACTACTGCTTCATGAAAAAACGTATTCTGTTCTGTCAGATACGGAATCGGACGTCGTAAGAATGCTGTCTCTCGCAGTAGAAACAATGTATAACGATCTTGCTTTTCACGACCAAGTAGTTGCTGTTGCCGGGGAAAGTAAGTGGGAGGAAGTAGAAAAAGGTATATTAGAAGAGCCATCTTTTCTATTAAAGAAGGATTCAATGGATGAGTCGCAAGTTTTCAGATATGACGGAGCACTTCAAAGTCTTTTTGGATTCATGCTCTATTTTGTCTTTTATACAATTTCTATCAACGTACAATTTATTTTAGAAGATAAACGTACAGGAATATGGAATCGTTTGAAGCTTGCATCTATAAGTAGATTCCAATTGTATTTCGGTCATTTATCTTTTAGTTATCTTATTGGACTTGTTCAAATGCTATTAGTCATTTTCTTGTTTCGATTTATCATCGGTACGAATATGTACGGTGGATTTTGGAAAGTAGTCGTAATTTCTAGTTTTTATGTATTACTCGTAATGGCTTTCTCCTTGTTTATCATCTCACTTGTGAAAACTGTTAGTCAGAGTAGTGTTATTATTTCCTTACTTGCTGTAGCTTTTGCGATGATTGGCGGAGCCTACTGGCCTTTAGAAATTGTACAATCAGATGGCTTGCTCGCGATGAAATGGCTATCACCCATTTATTACGGGATGGAAGCTTTAAAAAGAGTTACTATTTATGGGGAAACTTTAGTTGGAGTTGGTACGTATATAAGTATGATGATACTATTAGCTGCATTGCTAATAGTAATTGGTATTACTTTACTAGAAAAAAGAACAGCACGATACCATTCTAGTGAGTAGGTGAGTAGATAGGGGTGTTTGGGATGTACTGGTGTAAAATTGCGAGAACGGAAAAAGAATTTGAAGCGATTGCTAGATTAAACTATCAAACGTTCGTAGAAGAAATTCCGCAACATGAGCCGGATCCAAGTGGAATGAGGGTAGATCCATTTCATCATGAAAACGTGTATGTGATAGTACTGAAGGATCAGGAACTTGCAGGGATGGTTGCGTTTCGTGCAGTCCGTCCTTTTTCATTAGATTTGAAGCTCGGACCGATAGAGAACTTGCTTCCCGAAGATGCACTTAACGGGCTGTTGTGCGAGGTCAGGCTGATGGCAGTTGATAAGGCACATCGAAACGGAAGAGTATTTTACTATTTAGCGCGTGCATTATCTGATTATGCGTATGAAAATGGATACGCAGCAGCAGTTATCTCTGGAACTATTCGAGAACAAAAATTATATAATCAGCTTGGTTTTGAACCATTTGCAGGGACAGTAGGAACAGGAGATGCACTTTTTGTACCGATGGTGTTAACAAGAGAACGATTTGATCGTTCGGTTGCTGCTCGATTTAAACAAAAAAGATATTCGTTTTATCCAGGACCTGTTCAACAAACTGGATTAATTTCACAGGCATTTCTAGAAAAACCAATATCTCATCGCTCACATGAGTTTAAAGTAATGCTCGAGCGTGTAAAAAATAACCTTTTGACGATGAGTGGAGCAAACTATGTGCATCTATTAGCTGGAAGTGGAACACTTGCGAACGAAGCGATGATTGCGCAGTTACATGTATTAGGCGAGAAGGGGCTAATCCTCACAAATGGTGCATTTGGAGAACGTTTGGAGAAGCAAGCCGGCAGATGGAAGCTATCATATAATGTAAAAGCTCATGAGTGGGGAACTTCATTTGAATTGGATGAGATTGAAAGAGAACTTGCAACGGGTAATTATAGCTGGTTACTCATGACGCATGGAGAAACTTCAACCGGTATGTTAAATCAATTAGATGAGATAGCTAAAATTTGTAAGGTACATAATGTATTGCTATGTGCAGATTGTGTAAGTTCCTTTGGTGCGCTACCCTATTCAATGGATGGTGTGTACTTAGCTACCGGAGTGAGTGGAAAAGCTATTGGAACAATGAGTGGTTTAGCATTCGTCTTTTCAAACGCGGAAATAGTAACGAGTGATCAAATTCCTGCTTATTTAGATATTGGTTTGACGGCCAACCATATGATTCCGTTCACCATGTCATCTCAGCTAGTTCAATGCTTAGAATATGCACTGAAAGCGTATGAGAATGGTGCAAGGTATACACTTTTACAAAACCGGATGAAGTTCATCGAGGCAGAAGTTAATAAGTATAAAATTCCATTATTAGCTAATGAACCTTATCCAATGATTTTTACTTGGCAGGAAAAAACTTTTCCCTATTTAGCAGAAGATGCACGAATGTCTGGCTTCGATCTCCATTATAGAAGTGATTATTTGTTAGAAAGAGGACTACTACAAGTTTCATGCATACAACCTGATTTTGAAGATGCTTGGTCGAAGTTTACAAATTGGATGGATATTTACTGGAAATACCATACAGAGTAAATGGTAATTTTACGTCCTGGTTTCCAACCGTATAAAAAATAATACAACCACATAGATAAAAGTATCGTCTCCCAGTCAGAAATGATGTGGAGACGACTTCTTTGCTTGCCCTATTTCATAAGTAATAATGCCATATTTGCATCTTTTTCATAGAAAATGGATAAATCAATTGGATGGTGTAGAACTATGTAAGATCTTTCGTTATTCGTAACGCACATCCTGAATTAGAAAATAGAAAAATGCCAAGGAGTCATTATTCAACTCCTTGGCATTTTGTTTTTATTGCAATCTCACTCCACGTTTTTAAGTGATTTCGTTGAATTGCGGAATGCAAAGATCAATCCAATAGATAGAACCGCAAGCACACCTGACACCATGTAAATATTATCTGGTTGCACGGTAAACAACCATGCGAATAATAATGGACCAATGATTCTTCCTAAATTATCCATCGAATAAGCCATTCCAGCTGCTGTTCCATAGCGGCCTCCAGACTCTTTCGAGGTAAGGGAAACTATAGTAGTTCTTGCGAGTGCATTACCAGCTGTAAATACACATAAAGAAAAACCAGCCCAGAAAATACTATTCGTAAATACGGTCAGGAACAGGCCGATTGCAGTAATAATCTGTGCATATAACAGCCACTTTGTTTCGGTACCATTTTTAATGCGGCGCACAACACCGCCCTGGATGGCTGCATCGACAAACCCACTAAACATAAATAAGTAACCAATTTGAAGTGGCGTAATTTCAATCCTTTCAATTTGGAACAATTGGAATGTAGCCTCTAAACCAGCAAGTAAAAACGTTACCATAAATGAAAACAAGAACAAATACTTAATACGATAACCCCAAAGACTTGCGGCACCTCTCGGAAGAAGTGCCCGTTTGTTTGCTTCCCCAGCACGCACTGGCTCTTTCAAAATAATAAACGCATACACAAATATCAAAAGTAGTAACAGTGCTGAAACAGTAAACGGCAATGCCAAGTTAATGTGTCCAAGCACACCGCCAATTGCAGGTCCAAAAATAAAACCTAAACCAATTGACATCCCAAGAAAACCCATATACTTATTACGATTTTCTTCATTCGATAAATCAGCCACAAATCCTGTTACAGCTGCGTAAAGTGCGCCAGAGAATAATCCTCCTACTACACGGGATAAATAAAGCATAAACAGTGAATCGAAAAATAAGGAAAATAGCCAGAAGCTCAAACTAAATCCAACAAGACCTACTAAAATAAGTGTTTTTCGACCTATACGATCGGACAGCATTCCCCACAGTGGAGCAGTGAAAAACGCAGCTAGTGAGTAAATGGTTAATAAACCACCAACATGAACTTCATGATAATTCTGGTGTAAAATTACTTCTGGTAACACAGGGATGATGATCCCAAATCCTAGATAAACTAAAAACTGTATGGACATTAATATAAAAAGAGTCTTTTTCACACAAAAACCTGCCTTCTGCAAAACTTCTACCCTCTATATTACACATTTCCATACAATTTGGCACATAGAAAATGGAGTCATAAATTAAGGTGTAGCTAATATAACCATATTTTAGATGAACCAGTTGCTGAACACGACTAACTCGAAAAAAAGCCATCCCACGAAAATTTTGGGATAGCTCTTATGTTTAATAACTTCGTGGTTCGGAAATGCTTTCCATAGCGCTAGAAATTTCTTGAACATGCGGAAAGGGGAATGCTAAATCAGCTAATGATACGAAGCCGACAAGTAGCCCATTATCCATTACAGGAAGCCGTCGAACTTGATTGCGGGCCATTACAATGGAGGCGTCTGCAGTAGTATCGTTAGGAGAAACTGAAATTACAGATTTCGTCATGACATCTTCCACTTTGCTTTTGACATCTTTTGCAACAGCGCGTGTTACGATATCCCGATCGGTAATCATACCAACTAATTTTTTGTTGCTGACAACAGGCAAACAACCGATATCAAGTGCTCGCATTTGTTCTGCAACTTCATTTACGTAATCTTGTGGATTACATGTCACTACTTCTCTGCTCATCACATCTTTCACATTCATTTAAAATCGCTCCTTTTGTAGGCTTTTCTTAATTAGTGTGGTTTACAAAAGTTTAAAATATGTAATATAAATGAAAGTTTAAAATGAATAAAAAAGTGGTATGATAAAAACAAAATGAAAAACCTAAGAAACTTTTTTCACAATAAATCGTAATAATAAATGGAGAGGACGAGGTGGATAGAATGGCAAAGGAAGTTGATTTAAAGAAAATTGTAAGTAATCTTTCAAAGCTGGGTGTTACAGTTACAATGACAAAATCGAGACTTGACATACTTAAAGCGTTAGCACCACCAGCACAAACTCCCCACACGCAAAGTTAAAAAGAGTGGCTCGAAAAGTTCGTATGTAAATGAACTTTAGAGCCACTCTTTTTAGGTGCTTCCGCTTTTCTTAGTCATCATCTTCATTTTTTGCAAACATATAAGTTTTATGGTGAAACTTCATACTAAACACTAAGCCAAGTGCAAGCATATTACCCATAAGCGAACTACCACCATAACTTATAAACGGAAGTGGAATCCCAGTGATCGGTAATAGTTGGATCGTCATGCCTATGTTTTCGAACACATGGAATGTGATCATAGCAATTATTCCTGCACACACATACGTACTATAAGCATCCTTTAACTGAAGCGTAATTTTCGTCAAATGAAAAATGAGTAAAAAGAATAGACTGATGACAATACTTGTTCCGATAAACCCATACTCTTCACCGATAACCGCAAAGATAAAGTCTGTATGATTTTCAGGGACATATACAACTCGTCCACCATAACCTTTTCCGAAAATTTCACCTGAACCAATGGCGTTCAAAGAAGTGATTAAGTGCATTCCTTCATCGGAAGCATAGGAATAAGGATCTAACCAAGAATAAATACGTGCGAATTGATAAGGATCAAACCCAAACTTTTCCTCTAAAAAGTCTTGCATAAAGAGAGCCATCCACAATAACAGAGCACCTAAACCTGCTGCACCAAAAAACACGGGAAGAATAATCTTCCAAGTTATCCCTGCAACGATTACTAATGCTGCTGTAATAGCCAAGAATACAAGTGCAGTACCGAAGTCTGGCTGTTCCATAATTAATGCAAGTGGGACAATTAAAGTGATGCCAATCTTTCCTAGTAATATAAAATCTGTTTTCAAGCTCTTTATTAAATATGTTTCGTGATGCTTAGTGATTAACCTGGCAAGACCTAAAATATAAAATGTCTTCATAAACTCTGCAGGCTGAATATTACCGACGGGTAAATGAAACCAACTTTTTGCACCATTGACTTCTTTTACGAGCGGCAAGCTATCAGGTAATATGAACAAAGTGAACAATAGAAAAATTCCAATACCATAAATAATCCAAGACATCTTTTTATATTGTTCTGGTTCAAAAAACATAGTAAAACCAATAATAACCGTTCCAACACCATACCAAAAAACTTGTTGAGCTGCAAAATTCTTTCCGGCATATTGACCAGTTGTTTGTGCAGAAGTAATCGCTAGTAAACTAACGATTAAAAATAATAATATAATAAAAGCGAGCGTCCAATCGAAGCGATCGGCAAAGCCTTTTTTATTTTCCATAAGAGTCACCTAAGTTTCTTTCAAATTTCACTTATTTATTATAGCTTAAAATAATGTTTTTGGCTTGTAGGTATAAGAGACGAAGATTGAGATAAAGATGTTTCATTGGAAAAATTATGCTATGTTATATTAGGTAGAATAAGGGGTGAATTTAGTGGCAAAAAAAGAGAAAGAAATTGAAGAATATATGGCGCATTTATATGTGCATGTAAACGATATTGAACATTTTGTATTGTTTAGTGGTATTTCAGTTCACCAGTTTATTCGGCAATTCTCAGATTTGCCGGCTCTTTTATTATTAAAACATCAATACGAAGAAGCATCTTTTAATATCCATACACAGCTAGAGTTTGTTGTGCATGGTCAATATAATCGCTTTTTAAAGGATTTTGCAGAAAGACCAACCGCTTTATGCTTATTGGATTTTACGGACGAACGAAAATTAAATATGCTATCCCCTCAAGAACAAGCGGAGTTGCTATATATCGCACATAAAAAAGAGACATTGCGTTTGCCTTTTTATCATCATCTTCAAAATAGGTTTGTTTATTTAACGGATGAGAGTGAACAAATAACGAAAATTTATTTCCGCGATACAGAAGACTTCAATCAACTGGTTGCTAGTGTGTTTAACCAACAAATTAGTGAAAAAGCGAAAACTACTGCATTTTGGCGGAAAAAAAACAACATCGTTTTGCCGGAATTGACGACAAAAAAAGTAGAAGCATATGCCGACTACTACGAGGACGGTGTGTTAATGTCTTTATGTAAAATAGGCAAAACGAATTATGGAATTGAAATTAGAAGTTTGCCAGAGAACATATTTCCAGATGAAGTGCTAGGCGATTTAAAACTTCACTTAAAAAAGCCGGCTGATTTTATAATCGAACTATAACATTAAAACGCTTTTGCAAGGCTCCAACTGCAAAGGCGTTTATTTTGCTTAAGGCTATTATACAAATTATACAAGTGGATAACTTCCTAATAAAAAATAGTATGTCACTTTTTAATGATAATGCGTCGCAGTGGAATACCGCAAGCGCAGTTGATTTTCGCTCCAGGCGGACGCTTTCCGCGGGCACGGCTTCAATCTCCTCGGGCCAACAGGATGTTGGTCACGAAGGCGTTGCCACACGGGGTGGCGTTCTTAGCCTTTGTTCCTTTGTGCGTTCCTGCGGGGCTTTCAGCTCGTGCACCTGTCGCTTCGCTTTCGGTGCAAAAAACATCTGCTGTTCCCGTTGGAGTCGCCGCCTTCCGCTCCAATCAACGAAATATGCTAGCTAATTAGCGCGTTTAGCTAAACAAACCACTAAGAAATATTAGAACCGATGCACGAAGGCGAAAGTGGCAGCTAACACTATCTGAAAATTTGCTTATTAAACAGTGAACGTCTACGTTATGAATGACCAAATAATGTATATTTTGGTGTTATTAATGGTCGTCTCCTATTAAGTAAACTCTTTGTTATGGGAATTGATTGCTCTTAGCCATTTACTGGATTAATTTTAATGAGATGCTTAATAATAATAATAATAATAATAATAATAATAATGGATTTTTCTCTTCGATTCTAATAAAACTTTTGGTTTATAAAGCGAGAAACTAATTAGTCAGCAAGCTCTTTTGATTTTCGCGGAAAGCGTCCGCCCTGTAGCAAAAATCATTGCGGACACTTTATTCAACTTTCTAAGACGCATTATCCCTATATTGCACATATTTTCTTTTGTGGAAACTATCAGAAAAGAGGATACACTTGAAGCTACTTGGGCTTTTATTTTTACACAAATCATTAATGTGCTAAAATGAGCGGATGAAAAAGAACAGAGGTGTTTAGAAGTGGCTTGGTTATTTTTAATTTTTGCGGGACTGACAGAAATCGTTTGGGCGATTGGATTAAAGGAAGCAAATGGTTTTACTGAACTTATACCTTCTATTATGACAATAATTTTTTTAATCATAAGTTTTTTCTTATTTGCAAAAGCAATGAAGACGATTCCAATTGGAACGGCATATGCTATTTTTACAGGGATCGGTGCGGCCGGAACTGTGATTGTTGGGATACTCTGGTTTCAGGAAGAAGTTAGCTTCGGCAAGCTATTCTTTTTATGTGTATTACTCTTTGGCATCATTGGGCTAAAACTAGTAGATGATGAAGAGGAGGTTGCTTAATGGAGTGGATTGTATTAATCATTGCAGGCGTATTTGAAGTAGCATTCGTGGTCAATATGAAACTTTCGGATGGATTTAAAAATGTAAAGTACACCATTCTAACTATTATTTCAGCCTGTTTAAGTTTTTTCCTATTATCTCTTGCTTTGAAAGATATTGCGGTAGGTACTGGTTATGCAGTGTGGACGGGAATTGGAGCAGCTGGAAGTGTCTTAATAGGCATGTACTTTTTTCATGAGAAAAAAGGCTGGAAAAAGTTATTATTTTTAAGTTGCATTATCTTTGGCGTGGTTGGCTTGAAATTATTCGGATAAGTGTTCATCTAATTATGTTGTACGTGATAAACTAGTATTATCCGAAACGTGGAGGTATTTACAAATGAAAATTAAATTAGGTTTATTATACGGTGGGAAATCTGCTGAGCATGAAGTGTCATTACTTACAGCAAGGGCAGTAACACAAGCGATAAATTTTGATAAATATGAGGTATATCCAATATATATAACAAAAAATGGTGAATGGAGAAAAGGAAGTGTTTTGGCAGGTCCAGCGGAAACCGTTGAAACACTTAAGTTTGGAGAAGGTGTTAGCAAGCCAAATAATATTTCAAGTTTCTTACCAGTAGAAGGAAACGACAATTCTAATTTAGATGTTATTTTTCCATTACTTCATGGTCCAAACGGTGAAGATGGCACTGTTCAAGGTTTACTTGAAGTGTTGAATTTACCATATGTAGGAAATGGGGTGCTCGCATCTGCTGCTGGAATGGATAAAGTAGTAATGAAGCAACTTTTTGAAGTAGCTGGATTATCCCAAGTTCCATATTTGCATTTCATTCGTAAAGAATGGAAAAGTAATCAGGAAGCCCTTCTTCAACAAATGGAAGAAAGCTTAAAATGGCCATTATTTGTCAAGCCAGCTAATCTTGGATCGAGTGTAGGGATTACAAAAGCGGCGAACAGAGAAGAGCTGATAAAAGCTGTAGAATTAGCTTTCAAATACGATCGTAAAATTATTGTAGAACAAGGAATTAAAGCTCGCGAATTAGAAATGAGTGTTCTCGGCAATGACCATCCAAGATGTTCCATAGCTGGTGAAGTATTGCCGGCAAAAGATTTTTACGATTACGAAGCAAAATACGAAGATGGTACGACGAATTATGCGATTCCAGCTGTAGTATCTGCAGATTTGCTGAAGAGAATGGAAGATGCAGCGATTCGTGCATTTAAAGTGCTCGATTGTTCTGGGCTTGTTCGTGCAGATTTTTTTGTGACGGATAATGAAGAAATCATTATTAATGAAGTAAATACAATGCCAGGTTTCACGCCGATTAGTATGTATCCGAAGCTTTGGATGGAATCCGGTTTGACTTATCCTGGATTAATCGAGGAACTAATCACACTTGCATTCGAACGGTTCGAGGAAAAGCAACAGCTTGAGCATTCAAAGGACGGAGAGTGAGCAAGTTGAAGAAAAGTTTAGCAGAAATCGCAAACTGGTTAGGGGAAGATGTATTCCTTGAAAATAATCCACTTGTAACAGGTGTTTCGATTAATACAAGAACATTGCAAGCCGGCGATTTATTTATCCCTTTCCGTGGAGAAAATGTAAATGGACACCGCTTTGTGCAAGATGCTTTTGATAAAGGAGCAGCTGCGTCCCTTTGGTTAAAAGATGAACCGAATCCACCAAAGGACGTTCCATTATTATTTGTCGACAGTGGGGAAAAAGCACTTCAGCAAATGGCGGTAGCGTACCGCAAAGAGTTGAACGCTACTTTTATCGGAATTACAGGATCGAACGGAAAAACGTCTACGAAGGATTTAGTAGCCGGTATCCTTTCTCCGTATTTCCGTGTGAAAAAGACGGAAGGTAATTTTAACAATGAACTAGGATTGCCTCTAACAATTCTTTCCCTAGAGGAAGATACGGAATTTGCCGTATTGGAAATGGGTATGAGTTCATTTGGCGAAATAGAGTTTCTATCAAGGCTTGCAAAACCAATGTATGCAGTTATTACAAATATTGGCGAAGCGCATATGCAAGATCTTGGCTCCCGCGAAGGAATTGCAAAAGCAAAATTTGAAATTATTGCAGGCTTACAGGAGAAAGGGAAACTTTTTTATGATGGCGATGAGCCATTACTACGCCCGTTTGTAGAAAATATCCCTTCCCTACAATCAATATCTTTTGGTACAGAAGAAGCCAATGATCTGCGCATTGCAGAAGTGACATTTACCGAACAAGGTAGTAAGTTCCACACAGATGGCTTTTTAAATGAAGAAATGTCGATTCCAATACTTGGGGAGCATCAAGTGAAAAACACGTTGGCGGCTCTATTGATCGCAAAAGAAGTTGGGCTTTCGTCCGAGCAAATGCGAGCAGCATTAAAGCAAATTGTGTTAACAGATATGCGTATGCAAGTAATTGAAGCTACTAATGGAGCAATTTTTATCAATGATGCTTATAATGCAGCACCCACATCGATGAAAGCGGCTATTTCTTTTGTAGAAAAATCGACGATAAAATCAGATAAATGGCTCGTACTTGGAGACATGTTGGAACTCGGTGAGAATGAAGAGCTGTATCATGAAGAGATGAGTACATTTATCTCAGAACAAGTGTTTACAGGCGTTTGTTTATTTGGACCGAGAATGGAGTGGCTTTACAAGAAATTAGTAGATCAATTCAAGGATGAACAGCTAATTTGGGTTGAGAATGAGCATGAACAAATCATTTCATTTTTAAATGAAAAAATAAATGAAGAGTCCATAGTATTAGTAAAAGGTTCACGTGGTATGAAGTTAGAGCGAATCATTGAACCTTTTCAAAAGTAAAAACAAGAAAGGAGTAGGGCAATATGAAAACAGGTGTCCTTTGTATTCACGGTTTTACTGGTGGACCATATGAGGTGCAACCGTTCGTGGAGTATTTACAGGAAAGGACAGACTGGACAATTATTGTCCCTACACTTCCTGGCCATGGAGAAACGCTGGAACTAAAACAGGTAACAGCGGAAAATTGGTTGATGGCAGCAGAGCTAGCACTAAGAGAACTTCTAAAAGATGTGGACAAGGTATACATAGTTGGATTTTCAATGGGTGGGATCATTGCGATGTACTTAGCAATTCGGTATCCAATTTCCAAACTTATTTTGTTAAGTGCTGCAGCTAAATATATTTATCCTACACAGCTCTTGCAAGATATTAAAGAAATGGCAAAAGAAGCAGTGGAAGGGAAACTAGAAGATAATATATTGTACAAGCGATACAGCTCTAAATTGAAAAAAACACCGATTCGTGCAACGCTCGAATTTATACGATTAGTACGTATAGTTGAGCCGTATTACGGCCACATTAAAATACCAGTCTGTTTAGTCCAAGGTAAAAAAGATGGTATTGTACCTTATACGACCGCTGAATTTTTATTCAATCAAATTGGCTCAAAGGAAAAAGAACTTATCTTTTCCGAAACAGGTAAACACCATATTTGTTATTGTGAGGACTGTGAAGATTGGTTTGATAGAGCGTTAAGATTTATAAGCGAAAAAGGAGCGGATGATTAAACTAATAATTATAACAGTGGCTATTTCGTTGCAACTAATAATAAGGCATGCTATACTACGTTTAGAGCAATGGATACATTTTGTGTGAAGACTCTTCAGTATTTGATGAAGAGTACTTTTTTTTGAACATAACGGTTTGTTGAAGTAGGATAAGATCACTCATTAACAAACCGCTCGGCAAAAGACCGGGCTTTCCCTTTATAAAAGACCCCTCTGAACTGTAAACCACAGAGAATTTTAAGTAACGGAAACGTTCCTCGTATAGGCTCGAATTTGCCGCAATTTCATCTGAAAATGTAACCATTTGTCAAAACACAAGAAAAAGGAGATTAAAATTTTGACAAATTTTTCAGAATTAAATATTAGCGCTTCAACATTAAAATCCGTTCAACGTATGGGATTTGAAGAAGCTACCCCAATCCAAGAAGGTACTATTACACATGCTATGGGTGGACGTGACGTTATCGGTCAAGCACAGACTGGTACAGGTAAAACTGCTGCTTTTGGTATTCCTATGATTGAGAAAATCGATACAAAAAACCCTAATATCCAAGCACTTATTATCGCTCCAACTCGTGAACTTGCAATCCAAGTTTCGGAAGAGCTTTATAAATTAGGTTACGACAAAAAGGTTCGTCTTTTATCTGTATATGGTGGTCAAGAAATTGGTCGTCAAATCCGTGCACTTAAAAACAAACCTCAAGTAATCGTTGGTACACCTGGTCGTATTCTTGACCACATCAATCGTCGTACGTTAAAACTTGATCAAGTTCAAACACTTATCTTAGACGAAGCTGATGAAATGCTTAACATGGGATTCATTGAAGATATCAACAAAATTTTAGAAAGCGTTCCTCCAGAGCGCCAAACATTATTGTTCTCAGCTACAATGCCGGGTCCAATTCGTAAAATTGCTGAAAAATTCATGAAAGATCCAGTAGAAGTAAAAATCAAGTCTAAAGAAATGACTGTTGAAAACATTGAACAGTTCTACGTAAAAGCTACAGAGCGCGAAAAGTTCGATGTACTTTCAAGAATATTAAACGTACACCAACCTGAGCTTGCAATTGTCTTTGGTCGTACAAAACGTCGTGTAGACGAATTAGCTCAAGCACTAAGCATTCGTGGTTACCTAGCGGAAGGAATTCACGGAGATTTAAGCCAAGCGAAACGTATGTCTGTATTAAAACAATTCAAATCAAATAAAATTGATATCCTTGTTGCAACGGATGTAGCAGCACGTGGATTAGATATTTCTGGTGTAACACATGTATACAACTTCGATATCCCACAAGACCCTGAAAGCTATGTTCACCGTATTGGTCGTACAGGCCGTGCAGGGAAAAATGGTGTCGCTGTAACATTCGTAACGCCAAGAGAAATGGGTTACTTACGTATCGTAGAAGATACTACGAAAAAACGTATGACAGCTCTTACTCCACCAAGTTCTGATGAAGCGTTAGTAGGTCAGCAACGTGTTGCGATTGAAAATTTATCAGAAATCGTGAAAAAGAATGATTTAGGGGATTACCGTACATTAGCTTCAGAAATGCTTGAAAAGTTTGAAGCAATAGACGTAATTGCTGCAGCTATTAAATCAATGACGAAAGAACCAGACGCAACACCAATCGCACTTTCTGAAGAGCGTCCACTACCTGCTCGCAGAGAGCGTAGCGGTGGCGGCGGATCTCGTTCCGGTGGTGGTTACAAAGGTGGTAACCGCAGCGGCGGAGGACGTAGCTCGTCAGGACGCGCAGGAAGCGATCGCGGATCTTCACGCTCAAGCGGAGGTTCACGTCCTAGTAGCTCACGTCGTAGCAGCGGTCCACGTGACGGTTCTACTCAACGTAGCACAAGAACTCGTTCACCACGTAACGAAGGCTAATATTAAATTTTTAGGATGAATCTCACATTTCGATGTGGATTCATCCTTTTTTTTCTTTAAAATAATGAAATCGGATAATGAACGACGATATTCGGATAATCACATCAGTTAATCGGATGATCTAGTAGAAAAATCGGATAATCAACTAGCTTAAGAAACATTCCTATTATAATTTGAAACATTTACCCTCTAAAATCGTATACAATACAAGGGAAGAGGTGTTGATAATGAGAGCAGAACCAATAAATAAATTATCTAAAAAAGGACTACGTGTATGGCGAATCTATGGGGTTTTCCAAACACTCATTGCATTACTACTCAGTATAGGTGTGGGGGTTATAAACTTCTTTACTGGCGAGTACATTTGGCTGTACATAGTAGATTTGGTAATTGTACTAATTATTGCGTATTTACTAATTTACTTGTTTCCTAAAGTTAGATGGGCGCGATGGAGATATGAAGTACGAGAACAAGAAATAGAACTTCAGCACGGTCTATTCGTTGTAAAGAGGACATTAGTGCCAATGGTTCGTGTACAGCATGTCGATACAGAACAAGGACCAATCTTACGGAAATATGATTTAGCTTCTATTACAATTTCAACAGCTGCAACGAATCATACAATACCTGCACTTATTACCGCAGAAGCGGATGAACTACGTGGAAGAATTTCTGTACTTGCAAGGGTGGCGGAAGATGATGTCTAAAGAAAAATACAAGCTACATCCGATTTCTGCAGTCATAAACTTTGTAAAAGTATTAAAAGAAATGATTATCCCATTTATTGTAGTCATTGCAGTCAATGGTTTTGGAGGAAGTGAGGATTCTGGTCATTGGTCCTCCTATATTACCTATGGTATTTACGCGATAATTCTAATCTTTATGTTAGTTAGTGGCATAATTAAATGGAAACGGTTCAGATATTGGTTTGAAGAAGAGGAACTCCGTATTGAATATGGATTGTTCGTAAAGAAAAAGCGATATATTCCTTTTGAACGTATTCAAAGTTTGAACTATACGGAAGGCATCTTCCATAGACCATTTGGATTAGTGAAAATAAAAGTAGAAACGGCTGGTGGAGGAGCAACAAAGGAAGCGGACGCAGAGTTGACAGCCATTACAAAAGTTGCAGCCGATCAGATTAAACTTGAGATGCTACAAGCAAAAAATAAACTTCCGGAAGAATTAAATGATTCGATGGAAGTACAACCACTTGTAAAAGAGGAAAGACGAGCGATTTTTAAAATGTCTCCAAAAGATTTGTTTGTGCTTGCAAGTACTTCTGGTGGAGTAGGTGTGTTTTTCTCAGGGCTAGCCGTCTTTGCCTCTCAATTTTCAAATGTTATTCCGTATGGAGCGATTTATGAAGAAATAGTTGTGTTCATTCGTTTTGGAGCACTTATTGTGGCGCTAGCTGTTTTTGTTGTGTTGTTAATCGCTTGGATAGTTTCCGTTGTGCTCACATTTATAAACTACTATGAATTTATGATTACAGTAGAGGATGAGGAAATTATTATTACAAGGGGATTGTTAGAAAAGAAAAAAATAACAATTCCACTTTCCCGAATCCAAGGAGTACGAGTAGTTGAAAATCCATTACGTCAGCTAATGGGCTACGCAACAGTAATTGTCGATAGTGCTGGAGGTTCTCTAGCGGAAAAAGATGAAAAAATCCGTTTGCTTCCACTTATTAAAAAATCGAAGATAACACCAATATTACAGGAAATATTTCCGGAGCTTCTATTTAACCATCAACTTACTAGAATACCAAATAGGTCAAGAAAGTTTTTCTATCGATTAGATTATATATGGATGATTCCGGTCGCTGGAGCAGTTAGCTACTTTTTTTACCCTTTTGGATTATTTTCGCTACTATTATTCCCACTAAGTTACGGGCTTGGTGTGTGGCAACAAAAAACTGCCGGCTATTATTTGAATGAACGTCAGCTAGTTATACAATACCGACTGTTTAGTAAAGTAATGGTATGGATGGAGAAAAGAAGAATTCAATCCATGACGGAAAGCACAACGCTTTTTCAAAAAAAGGCAAACGTTTCATCTATTATTACAACGATTAAATCTGGTGTGACAGGTGCTTCAACTACAATCCCACATATTGAAAAAACGGATGCAGAAATGCTTTTAAATTGGTATGAACCATATCATAAAACAACCATAGAAAAAGAACAGCCAGTAGATTAAGGCTGTTCTTTTCTTATTCTTTTGGAAATTATAAAGTAGATGGTACGCCACTATTTAGAGATACTGTGTCGTAACTTGCTCTATTAGGAGTCACTATGATTTCCACTCCAGGCGGACGCGTATGCGTCGGCGATGGCTTATCGCTCACCCCGCGGAAAGCGTCCGCCTACAGCGGAAATCATAGTGGTCGCTTTGTAAACCTCCATTAGTGCGCAGTATCTCTATACTGTACAACTTCCTAAGGCTTTGAAAAGCCAGATATACATAAAGAACATTTATACTTTTTTACTTCACTGATTTTAAATGACTTTTACGTTTTTTCCATGCAGCGATTCTTTTTGGGTGGAAGTAAATAATTCCGATTACAAAACCTGTTATGAGGCCTGCAATATGTGAAGTAGCATTAATATGCGGTTGAAGAAATGTCATAATAACCCCTATAACAATTATAGGTATAATAATTTGTTTTAGCTGTGGCATTAAATTTCTCGTATAATAAACTAAAGCACCAAAGGCACCAAGAATACCATATATTGCCCCACTAGCACCTACACTTATATAATTCCAATCGTGTATTAAATAAGTAGCGATATTACCGACTAAACCAGATAACATATAAATGGTTAAGAAACGAGCCTTACCTGCAATTTGTTCAAGCTCTGGACCAAATAGATATAGAGAGAACATATTGAATAACAAATGAAAAAAAGTAGCATGTAAAAACATCGGGGTAACTAAACGCCAATATTCACCTTCGCTTATAAGTAAGTTAAAGTGAACACCCTGAGAGTAAATTGCATCTCCTAGGACTGGGATATTCGTTAAAATATAAATAACAATATTTAAAGCAAGCAAAGTAGAAACGACTGGATAGAGTTTAGTGTATTGTTTAAAATTCTCAGTTCTTGTAAACATTATTTCACCTCAATTTTTCTACTAATAGTATAGCTTGTATAAGCTACATTTGAAAAGGAGAAACGCTCATGATTACTGGAATAGGTATAGATATAACCGAATTAACAAGAATAAAAAAAATTAAAGAAAAGACAAGTAAATTTGAAGCGCGTATTTTAACGAACAAAGAAATTGCACAAATGCAGAAATTATCAGCTTCGCGACAAATAGAATTTTTAGCGGGACGATTCGCAGCAAAAGAAGCATTTTCGAAAGCGTTAGGAACGGGAATAGGAAAAGAATGTAGCTTTCATGATATTGAAATTCTAAAGGAAAATAACGGCAAACCAAGCCTTTATTTTAAAGGAATCCAAGTAAATGGCTTTGTCTCCATTACCCACACAAAAGAATATGCAGCTGCTCAAGTAATTCTACAATCATAACCGGTCGTCCAACTACATACAATGAACGAACGCAGTGATAATAGAAAGGGTGGACTGATTGAAAAGCCGAGTGGCCAAACTGTTATTTGTATTAGCTATGATGATCCTGGTACTATCTGCATGTGGAGCTGAGTCAAAAGAAGACGTAGTAAAAAAATTGAGTAATAAGTGGGTGGATGCAAAAGGATATGAGTTAACTGCGGAAATGAGCATCTTAACTGGTCAAGAGCCGAGAGTGTATGACGTGGAGGTTTGGCATACAAAGCCTGATTTTTACCGCGTGAAAGTATCAGATAAGAATGCCGAAAATACGCAAATGATTGTACGCAATACTGAAGGAGTTTTTGTTGTAACACCAGCGCTTAACAAAACGTATAAGTTTCAAAGTAACTGGCCAGCGGAAAATAGCCAAGCTTATTTAATCGGTTCGCTTGCGCAAGATATTAAAAACGATAAATCTTCAACATTTAAAGAAGAAGGAAAAAACTATGTATTTGAAACAAAAACTTCGAATAATCACAAAAACATGCTACCAACTCAAAGAATTTACATCGACAAAAAGACTTTATTGCCAAAAGATGTTGCGATATTGAATGAAAAGAAAGAAGAACAGATTCATATTAAATTCAAACAAGTATCACTTGGGAAAACACATGCAGCAGGAGAGTACAAAATTGATCAAAAGCCAACTGGGAAAGTGGAAGAGGGCACTGTAGAAGCTTCAGCAGAGATGGAAAACAAAGAGTTTGAAACACATTATCCAGTGATTAAGTGGGAAGGTGTTCACTTGATCGATGAAAAAGAGATGAAAGTGGAAGACGATAAACGGGTTATTTTAACATTTAGTGGTGAAAAAGAATTTACAATTATTCAGCAACTTAGCGACCCAAGTGTATCATCTACTATCCCAGTATTTGCACCAGGTGATCCTGTAGATTTAGGGGTAGCTGTTGGGGCAGTAACGGATCAATCACTTACTTGGGAACAAGATGGAATGTCATTCTTCATCGCATCTACATCATTAACCAAAGAAGAAATGATTGAAGTAGCAGCATCTATGACGATAGCTGGACTGAAGTAAACTAATTGACGACTTCTTCTCACTAGTAGGATAATTAGAAGCATAATAGTAAAACAAACGAAAAAAGAGGGAAGTCTTATGTCTCAGCCATATTACCGTCCAACATTTATCCAAGTAAATTTACAAGCAATCAAGTCTAATATCAAGCGCTTAAAAGAAAAGTTACCAAAGCATACTAGTATAATGGCTGTTGTAAAAGCAAATGGATATGGGCACGGAGCAATTGAAACCGCCAAAGCAGCCTTACAAGCAGGGGCTACTCAATTAGCCGTCGCCTCTCCGGAGGAAGCGGTTCAGTTAAGAGATGCAGGAATAACTGCTGATATTCTTGTTCTCGGAGCTTCCCCGATCTCTTTTTTATCCATTGCATCAGAACGGAACATCACACTAACAGCATATTCGTTTGAGTGGTTATTTGCTACACGGGAATTTACAAAACCTTTTAAAACACATATTAAAATTGACAGTGGGATGGGCCGAATTGGTATTGTACAAGAGGAAGAATTACAGAAAGCAATTGCTTTTATTCGAGAAAGAAATTGGATAGAAGTAACGGGCGTGTTTACCCATTTTTCGACAGCAGACGAAGAAGACGAAAATCATTTAAAGAAACAAATTTTATCATTCGAACGAATGCTTCAATTATTTGAACAACGACCAGCAATTGTACACACTTCCAATAGTGCTGCAACGCTTAGAAATCCTAGTCAACATTATGATGGTGTGCGTTTCGGTATATCAATGTATGGAATTGCACCCTCAAATTGGATAGATGAAAACCTTCCATTTCCATTGGAAAGAGCACTTTCGCTACATACGGAAATAGTGCATGTGAAGAAAGTGAAAAAAGGTGCGACGATTGGCTACGGTGCAGCGTATACAGCTAAAACGGATGAGTGGATTGCAACGCTACCGATTGGTTATGCAGATGGATTCTTGCGAAAGTTGCATAACCAATTCGTTTTGGTAAAAGGAAAGAGAATGCCGATCGTTGGAAAAATTTGCATGGACCAGTGTATGATCCGTTTAGATGAACAAGTGGATATTGGTGAAAAAGTAGTGTTGCTAGGGAAACAAATGAATGAAGAGATTAGGATAGAAGAATGGGCAAACGCTTTGCAGACAATACCATATGAAATTTGCTGCACCTTTTCCAATAGACTTCCTAGATTATATAGTGAATAATTCTTCGACAAAACTCGAACTTAGTGCATGATTTGTCTAACCATTTCTTATAATGTCTTTTATTATGCCTCTAGTAATGGTAAGATTAAGTATATTGTCATATAGGGAAATGTTTTGTCGGAGGTGTTTGCTGTGGTAAGTGGAAAAAAGAAAAAGGAAGCAGTTATAGAGCTTCCAAAGCAAATGGTTAATGAAGGAGTAAAAATTGTCAAACAATCATTCGCTAATAGTGAAAATCTTGTTCGTGTCCAAGCAAATGAATACATTAAGAAAGGCCAGGCAAATCTTATAAGAGAAGCGATGATGAAAGGTTATGTTGAAATGTCTCATATAAACTTATCCATAAGTTCGGAATGTTTACATGCGGAATATGAAGCGCAACATACGACAGAGCGACTCGTAAGTGGAGGATGAAAACTTGATCGTAAAACGTGGGGACGTTTTTTTTGCAGATTTATCACCTGTAATCGGGTCTGAGCAAGGTGGAACCAGACCCGTTTTGGTGATACAAAATGATATAGGAAATCGATTCAGTCCTACTGTTATCATTGCAGCAATTACCGCGCAGATTCAAAAAGCAAAATTACCAACACATGTGGAAATCAATGCGAAACAGTATGATTTTGAACGAGATTCGGTTATCTTGTTAGAACAATTGCGTACGATAGACAAATCTAGGCTGACAGATAAAATTACACATTTAGATGAAGATGTTATGTGTGAAGTCGATCATGCATTAGGTATTAGCTTGGGAATTGTAAAATTTTAATACATAGACAAAACGCAATGTGTAGCCGACAAATACGCATTGTGTTTTTTATTTTTTGCGTTAAAAGATGTATATTATCCTGTAATTCGTTAGAATGTAAGTACGAATACCAAAAAGAGGAGATGGACGAAATAGTATGAATAAACAAATTGCAACATATATTCATGATAATATAGATAATATTTTAGATAGATGGAAAGTAAAAATGGAAGACGATCAGGATGACCGATTCTTTCAAATAATGTCTGATCAAGTCATTGATACTACCGTTCGCGAATTTGGAGAACTGATGGTTTCTAGTTTAACAGCAAGTGGAGAAACCTACGATGAGAAGCTAAAGGATTTTTCTGTTCAAATTGTTCGTTATGGCTGGTCGATCACTTTTGTACTAAGAGCACTTAACAATTTCACGGAAGTAATCTACGAAGAAATGGAAGAAGCAGGTTCGTTAAATGAAAGTAATTATAAATCATTTAGAGAAATACTGACAAATTGGATTACACCGCTTAATCATAGTGTGGTAGATGCCTATTCTAAAGTTTGGGAAAAAACCGTGAATCTCCAAAAAATTGCCTTGCAAGAACTTTCAGCCTCCCTAATCCCTGTATTTGATAAAATTTCTGTCATGCCGTTAGTAGGTACAATTGATACGGAACGTGCAAAGCTCATTATGGAAAACTTACTACAAGGTGTTGTGAAGCATCGTGCAGAGGTTGTATTGCTTGATATCACGGGTGTTCCTGTAGTAGATACAATGGTCGCTCATCATATTATTCAAGCAGCGGACGCCGTTCGTTTAGTAGGTGCTAAATGTATGCTTGTCGGAATTCGTCCAGAGATTGCGCAAACAATTGTAACGCTTGGTATAAATTTAACTGATTTTACTACGACAAGTACGTTGCAAAGAGGAATGGAGCAAGCTCTTGCTTTAACAAATCGGGCGATTATTGAGGTGAACGTGAAATGATGACGAGAATTCCAATTTTAAAACTAAGAGACTGCTTAATTGTTTCAATCCAATGGGAATTAGATGATCAAACTGCGTTAGCATTTCAAGAAGATTTATTGGCAAAATTGCACACGACTGCAGCAAGAGGAGTAGTACTTGATTTGACTCCAATTGACTTTATTGATTCGTTCATCGCTAAAGTACTAGGAGATGTTATTAATATGTCTGGTTTAATGGGGGCAAAAGTAGTTATTACCGGTATTCAGCCTGCTGTTGCCATTACATTAATAGAGCTAGGTATTAGACTAGAAAACGTTGTAACAGCACTAGATTTAGAAAATGGATTGGAAAAATTAGAACGAGAATTGGAGGACTAGTCCATTATGAACTTAAGGTCTTCTGTTGATATTATAACGGAGTGGGATATTGTTGCTGCTAGGCAGCTTGGAAGAAATGAAGCGAAGGATGTAGGTTTCGGTACAGTTGACCAGGCTAGAATTACAACAGCAATTAGTGAACTTGCTCGTAATATTTATTTATATGCAGGAAGAGGTAATATAGAAATAAAACAAATTACAGAAGGCAATCTTAAAGGATTACTAGTTATTGCATCCGATAAAGGCCCAGGTATAGCAGATGTTCGGAAAGTGATGGAAGATGGATTTACAACATCTGGTGGATTAGGAGCTGGACTTCCTGGAGTAAAGCGGCTCATGGATGACTTTAAGATTGAAACAGTTATAGGAGAAGGTACGGTGATTAGTGCAACCAAGTGGATGAGGTAAGGAGGGTGTTGTAAAAAATGCAGGAATTTAAAAAAGAATATAAACAAATTTTAGAACAATATATATTAAAACAGACGGAACATAATTTGTATGAAGGTCAAAATATTAGTAGGCAACTTATTCAGAAAAATATCTCTCCTGAGGAAGTAATCAGCATACATAAGGCGTCATTAGAAGAGATTATGTCTGATTTAGATGGCGATGTAATGCATTCTTTTGATTTACTCATTGAAGTGATGGTTCGCTATGGATTGGCACTTAAAGAGCATCAAACTTTGATTCAAAAACAGCAAAATATCAAGATGGAAATGGAGCTTGCTGCGAACGTGCAACAAACATTGTTAAAAACGAAAGTACCTCAAATAATAGATTTAGATATAGGTATTATTTCAGTTCCAGCAAAAGAAATGAACGGGGATTATGCACACTTTTTGCATGACAACACACATGTAGGTATAGCAGTAGCAGATGTTATCGGAAAAGGTATTCCTGCTGCGCTATGTATGTCCATGATTAAATACGGAATGGACAGTTTAGACGGTGCAGAAACGGATCCAGTAATTGTTTTAGATGTGATCAACCGAATCGTAGAGAAAAGTGTAAGCGACTCGATGTTTATTTCCATGTCTTACGGAAGATATGATACATCGAATAGTGAATTTACATACGCTTCAGCTGGACATGAACCTCCGCTTTTTTATTGCTCGGAGTCATCTAGTTTTTCTGAGTTACAAGCAAAAGGTTTACTCTTAGGTGTAATTCCCAATGTGAAATATGAACAACATTCTATTACCCTAAACAAAGGTGATTTTGTTGTGATGATGACGGATGGGGTTACGGAATGTCGTTCAAAAGAGGGGTTTATCGAACAAAAAACGATTATGGATATAATTGAAAATGTTAAAGATCAATCTGCTCAAGAAATGGTAGAGTATGTGTTTCATAAGTTGGAAGAATTACAAGACTTTGAACAACGAGATGATTTCACCCTTGTGATTTTCAAAAAAGTATAGTCTTTTTTTGTAAAGATGTTTAACTTTAGTTGAATCGTGGTATTACAAACACTATATAGATAAAACGGGGGATAAAACACATGAATATTACAGTTGAACTACATCAAAAAGACTCGCTAATAGTTAATGGAATCATAAAAGGAGAAATTGATGCATTTACAGCACCAATTTTAAGAGAAAAACTTGCCGAGATTGACCTAAAAGAAAACCTTCAAGTGACAATAGACTTAACAGATGTATCCTATATGGACAGTACAGGGTTAGGAGTATTTGTTGGGTTTTATAAGAGTATAAATGCATCGAATAGTCATATGGAGCTAATTGGACTTTCATCTCGTTTAAAACGACTGTTTGATATAACTGGTTTAGGAGAAATAATGGATATACAAGCGAGCAGTGGAGAGGTGAAAATAGATGAAACCGTTTGATTATGTTGAAATTCGAGTGCCTGCAAAGCCGCAATATGTAAGTGTTGCACGTTTAACAATTTCGGGACTAGCAAACCGTGTTGGATTTACATATGACGAGATAGAAGATTTAAAAATAGCTGCGAGCGAAGCGATAACAAACGCAGTTCAACATGCGTATGCCGAAGATGAAGACGGTGAGGTTGTAATTGGTTGCGCATTATACGAAGAGAAAATGGAAATCATGGTAGCAGACCATGGAAAAAGCTTTGACTTCGAAGAGACAAAAGCAAAAGTCGGACCATATAATGAATTAGAAGAAATTTCTTTCTTGAGAGAAGGCGGGCTTGGATTATATTTAATTGAGACATTAATGGACGAGGTGAAAGTGCATCAACAGGAAGGTGTAACTGTATTTATGACGAAGCATGTCGGAGTAGAGCAGGTGGATGGTAATGTCGAACACATCTCTTCCTAACAAGCAATCCAAAGAAAAAATCCTAGAGTGGATAAGTGAATATCAAAAGACAGAGAGTGAAGAAGCACAGACCAGTTTGGTTTTAAATTACACTAGATTGGTTGAGTCTATAGCAAGAAAGTACTCAAATGGAAAATCCCATCATGAGGATATTGTGCAAGTTGGAATGGTAGGACTGCTTGGTGCAATACGAAGATATGATCCGGCGTTCGGTAAAAACTTTGAAGCATTCGCTATTCCAACAATCATAGGTGAGATTAAACGTTTTCTTCGAGACAAAACGTGGGCTGTCCATGTACCGAGAAGAATAAAAGAACTTGGCCCTCGAATTAGGGTAGCCGTAGAAACATTAACAAATGAATTCCAACGTTCACCATTAGTTCCAGAAATTGCCGAATACTTAAATGTAGAAGTAGAAGATGTATTAGAAGCAATGGAAATGGGGAAAAGCTATCAAGCATTATCCATGGATCACTCGCTAGAATCAGATTCAGACGGAAGTACGATTACATTATTCGATGTAATTGGAAAAGCGGACGGAGAATTTGAAAAGACTGATCAGCGTTTACTGGTAGCTAATGCTCTTGGTGTTTTATCTGATCGTGAAAAGGAAGTAATTCAACTTACATACTTAGAGCAATTGAGCCAAAAAGAAGCGGGCGATCGACTGGGAATTTCTCAAATGCACGTTTCGAGAATACAGCGAAAAGCGATTAAGAAATTGCAAGAGGCAATATTAGCGTCAGGTGGAGTAGTGAAGTGAAGAATTTTTCGGACGAAAAAGTTGAGCTGTTAGTATTTCAAGAAGCCAAGTCGGGTAATTTAGAATCAGGGGATACATACTATGTGTCTAAAAATGAAAACTTCATGTTGTGCGCTATTGCAGATGGGTTAGGGAATGGACCTATTGCAAAAGAATCTGCTGATATCATTCCAGAGATATTGGAGAAATACCCTGAAGAATCGTTAGACGAATTATTAATACGATGTAATGAACGAATGATTCAAAAAAGAGGCGCTGCTGTCGCAATTGTGAAAATAGATTATAATCTTGAAACTATATCCTATAGTTGCATAGGAAATATCAAATTTTATATGTACCAGAAGGAAACAGATAAAATGTTATACCCCCTACCAGTAATGGGCTATTTATCAGGGAGGAAACAAAAAGTAAAAACACAAACTTACGCATGTAAGAAAAATGATTTATTCATGTTACATTCTGATGGTGTGAACATGAATAGTCCTAAAAAAACGATTAAAAATGCACTGAATGCAAGATGTCTTTACAATTCAGTGCTCGATACAATTGAACATGGCGACGACGCTACATTTATAGTAGGAAGCTTACTCTAGAAGGCATTAGGGTAAGCTTTTTGTGTTAAACTAAACTTAATAAGGAAAGGGTGTGTTTGTTTTGGAAATTAAGAAAATGCTACAGCTCGTTTCTAAAGAAACTGGTGTTAAATCTTCTCAAGCTGAACAAGTTATTAAATTATTAGAAGAAGGAAATACAGTTCCTTTTATCGCGCGTTATAGAAAAGAACAAACTGGATCATTGGATGAAGTTCAGATAAAAGCAATTGAAGATCGCTATAACTACATACAACAGTTAGAACAGCGAAAAGAAGAAGTGATTCGACTTATTGATGAGCAAGGGAAGCTGACAGAAGAGTTGAGTGTAGCTATCCAAAATGCAACTGTTCTGCAACGAGTAGAAGATTTATATCGTCCATTCAAGCAAAAACGTAGAACAAAGGCGACGATTGCCAAAGAAAAAGGCTTAGAACCACTTGCGAGTATATTGATGACCTTTCCAAAAGAGTCAGTTGCTGTTTTAGCAAAAGACTTTTTGAATGAAGAACTAGAAGTACTTACAATAGAAGAAGCTCTACAAGGCGCAAGAGACATACTAGCTGAGCAATTCGCGGATGATGCAAAAATTCGAGAACAAATCCGCAATATTTCACGTGCGGATGGACTGATAATCAGTTCCGTGAAAAAGGCTGAATTAGACGAGAAAAATGTATTTGAAATGTACTATGAATATGAAGAACCAGTAAAAAAAATCGTGCCACATCGTATACTAGCGCTTAACCGTGGCGAAAAAGAGGATGTACTAAAAGTAAGTATTCAAGTTCCAATAAATAAGGTAACAACAGTAATGCAAACAGAGTGGATACCCAATTATTCCTCTAGCGATGCCATTGAACACGTCAAACTTGCAATAGAAGACTCATACAAACGTCTAATACAGCCTTCGGTAGAGCGTGAAATCCGAACGGAGCTTACTGAAAAAGCAGAAGCACAAGCAATTCACATCTTCTCTGAAAACTTACGTAATCTTTTATTACAACCACCGTTAAAAGGAAAAGTAATTCTTGGAGTAGACCCTGCGTACCGGACTGGATGTAAACTTGCTGTAGTCGATGACACTGGTAAACTATTAGACGTTTCCGCAATATATCCTCATGCACCGAAAATGGATGTAGAAGGTTCCAAAAAGAAAGTTCTTACTTATCTTAAGAAATACCCGATCTCGTTAATCGCTATAGGTAATGGTACTGCTTCTCGTGAAACAGAGCAGTTTATAGTAGATTGTCTAAAAGAAGTAGAAGGTGATGTTGCTTACGTTATTGTCAATGAAGCTGGGGCAAGCGTATATTCTGCATCCGAAACTGCAAGAAATGAGTTTCCTGATTTACAAGTTGAGCAGCGAAGTGCGGTGTCGATCGCAAGAAGATTACAAGACCCACTAGCTGAACTTGTAAAAATAGATCCAAAAGCGGTAGGGGTAGGTCAATACCAACATGACGTATCACAGAAAAAATTATCCGAGTCACTCTCTTTTATAGTAGAAACTGCAGTTAACCAAGTTGGAGTCAACGTAAACACAGCATCTGCATCCCTTTTGCAATACGTTTCCGGGCTATCAAAAACTGTCGCTGAAAACGTAGTAAATCTTAGAAACGAGCAAGGAAGGTTTACTTCAAGGGCACAATTAAAGAAAATACCACGCTTGGGTGCGAAAACATACGAGCAAGCAATTGGATTTTTAAGAGTACCAGATGCAAAAAATCCGTTTGACGCAACAGGAATTCATCCAGAAAGTTATAAAGCAGCTGAACAAGTGCTAGCAATTGCAGGACTGAAAAAAGAACAAATCGGCTCAAAAGAAGCTGAAGAAGCTTTAAAAAACATTTCAATAGAAGAAGTAAGTAAAGAATTAGAAATTGGCGACATCACATTAAAAGATATTGTAGACACATTGATCAAACCAGCCCGCGATCCACGTGAAGCTTTCCCACAACCTATTTTGAAAACAGACGTCCTTAAAATGGAAGATCTAAAAGCAGGTATGGAGCTCCAAGGAACTGTTCGTAATGTAGTCGACTTTGGGGCGTTCGTCGATGTCGGTGTCAAACAAGATGGACTTGTTCATATTTCGAAGTTGAAAAAAGGTTTTGTGAAACACCCATTAGATGTAGTCTCGTTAGGAGATATAGTAACAGTATGGGTAGATCAGTTTGATGCGAATAAAGGAAGAATCGCACTTACAATGCTTCCTCCAGAGCAACAGGTGTAACAATTTAACGGCTGTCCAATGTTTAGTCATTGGACAAGCTTTTTTTAAATAGGAGAGGTATTATGACGGATGAAAAGCTGTATGAACTAGTTTGTAGTGTATCAAAGGAGGTTTTTAGGAAAGACTTCCGGCATGAAGCTTATTTTAATAAACGCCTGCGTACAACGGGTGGAAGGTATATGTTAAGAACACATCATATTGAAGTTAATCCACTTGTCCTTGAAAAACACGGAATGGAAGAATTGATTGGAGTAATTAAACATGAGCTTTGTCATTATCATTTACATATAGAAGGAAAGGGTTATAAACATCGAGATGCAGATTTTAGAGAGCTACTGAAAAGAACGAATTCACCTAGGTTTTGTTCTACTCTTGTTGAACGGAATAGACGCGTCAGTAGGAATAGATATACTTATCAATGTGCAAAATGCTCCTTGGCATATAATCGGAAAATTCGTTTAAATACACGCAAATACAGATGTGGCAAGTGTTTGGGGGACCTTGTTTTAGTAACTTCAAAAAAACTTAAATAAATTTCACAAAAGTAGTTGACGTTTCGCGAAAGGCTCTTTATAATAGAAAAAGTCGAGAAGAACAAAACGACAAAAATTATTCCGAAGTAGCTCAGTGGTAGAGCAATCGGCTGTTAACCGATTGGTCGTAGGTTCGAGTCCTACCTTCGGAGCCATTTATATGGCCCCTTGGTCAAGCGGTTAAGACACCGCCCTTTCACGGCGGTAACACGGGTTCGAATCCCGTAGGGGTCATTTCAATTTTATATTTCCAAGGTCCCGTGGTGTAGCGGTTAACATGCCTGCCTGTCACGCAGGAGATCGCCGGTTCGATCCCGGTCGGGACCGCCATATTGGGGTATAGCCAAGCGGTAAGGCAACGGATTTTGATTCCGTCATGCCCTGGTTCGAATCCAGGTTCCCCAGCCATTTTACGAGCCATTAGCTCAGTTGGTAGAGCATCTGACTTTTAATCAGAGGGTCGAAGGTTCGAATCCTTCATGGCTCATCATTTGTTGTTGACAAACTTAGTTGATGAGAGTACAATAAAACATGTCCTAATTATTAACTACGCGGTCGTGGCGGAATGGCAGACGCGCTAGGTTGAGGGCCTAGTGGGGGATAACCCCGTGGAGGTTCAAGTCCTCTCGGCCGCACCAAAGCAATAATGCGCCCGTAGCTCAATTGGATAGAGCGTCTGACTACGGATCAGAAGGTTGTGGGTTCGACTCCTGCCGGGCGCGCCAAAAAAAACAACAACATTTGAATTTTATATATGCGGGTGTAGTTTAGTGGTAAAACCTCAGCCTTCCAAGCTGATGATGAGAGTTCGATTCTCTTCACCCGCTCCATTAATTAAAACCATGAACATTGAAAACTGAACATGCAAAACGTTAAGAAATATAGCTTGAAAGATTAACTTCAGTTAGTCCGACAGCAAAACAATTATGACATCATTTAATGATGATGCCAGCAAAACAAAATGAGCTTTTTAAGTTCTCTATTATGGAGAGTTTGATCCTGGCTCAGGACGAACGCTGGCG
>NZ_FOGY01000008.1 GCF_900111345.1 Psychrobacillus sp. OK032 | reverse complement strand
AAAGGAATTACCATGAGCATGTCCCGCAAAGGCACGCCAGCTGATAATTCCCCAATCGAAACGTTTCATTCCACGCTAAAGTCTGAAACGTTCTATCTAGACGATATCTATCGCACAACGAATGCGTGTGTGATACAAATCGTCGAAGAATACATTACTTATTATAACAATATCCGTATTCAAACGAAACTAAACAGCCAATCGCCGGTTCAATACCGTCAATTGGCTGCATGATAGGGTGTTTTATTCCTGTCTCAAAAACGTTAGTCAGTGCCCTGCTAAGACGGCTCTTTTTTGTTATTGAACTAACGCGGCAGGTTAGTTGAATAAGACTTGTAACACCCATAAGAGAAAAAACATCTAAATACAAAAGGGGTGAAGTACAGCGATGAAAAAGATAAATATTATATTTGTTTTATTTATTTCATTATTAATTGCTGGTTGTCAAAACTTAGAAAACTCAACAATTAAAAATCTGGAACAAAATAATATTCCAGATTACACACCTGCATCTGAAGACGTCATTGATATGCATGGCGAAATTGAAAATAAAGAGAGATTTCAGGAGTTCCTGAATAATGTTGAAAACGCGAAGAATGATAGCGTACGAGTAGTTAGATATACAGAAGAAGGTGACCCAATGCTTCATGATCTTGAATATGATGGTGAAGTTATAAAATCAATAACAGACACACGAAGAGATAAATTTGGTGAAGGAAATATTATTAGTACTACTTGTACCTCAATTGAGGTGGTCGAAACTACTGAAAGAACTGATTACATTCTTGAAGGTTGCGAAGATATAGTAGATAATACCGTTTTAGTCTTTTGGAATCAGTAGGGAAATATATCTTCATTAATAGATATTTTAATGTAAATGTGAATAAATTCACTTAAACTAACGAAGCAGTTTAGTTGAAGAACAATTGGTTTTTTTATGGTAAAATGGCGTTATAAAGGAGTGAGAATGTTGAAAAAATACATTTACACGGGGATTTTACTTGGAACTATTGTGTTAGCTGGGTGTAGTGCAAATGAGGAAACAGAAGAACAAGTACAAGCAAAAGAAGAGAAAATGGAAGATGTAACTAATGGACAAGCAGTAGAAGTTGAGACTTTACCTGATACGGATAAAGAAGAAGTTGTATCAGTAACACCATTAGATTTAACTCAAGAACAAAAAGAAGATTATCACAAGCAATATGTTGAAATTGTAAAAGAAATAAATGCAAAAGAAGGTACAAATCATCTGGAAGTTAACCCAATTGATGAATTTAAATCAGAAGATTGGGTTGAACCAGAGAAATTTAGACAAATAGCAGAAGATAGGGCAACTTGGGAATTTACCTCAAAAGTTTTTGGTGGCGACCCCGTTGATTAAACGTAATCGAAATAAATTTAATTACTTAAACTAACGGGTGCTTTACTTCAAGAAGGAGTAAAGCCTTTTTCTAATTGAACTAAAGCAGCAGTTTAGTTTAAAATCGATGTTTAACTTGTGTTCAACAATCGTGCCAGATTGTGTAATAAATGGATGAAGTAATTGCTTAGCTGTTGTTATCTTTGCTGATTAACATTAACTTCAGGTGTCGAAAATTTTAAAATACGTAGCAACTGATCGCTCATATAGGACGGAGGTTGTAGGAAATCATTTTCAATCCATTCGACAATCAGTCCGACAACTCCGTAAATACGGTACGTGTTAAATAAATTTAGGTCGACGCTTGGATCGATTTCCTTTGAGATAATAAAATCCTCACGAAAGAGCTGATCGATTTTTTCCGTAAGTTTTTTATGGAAGTTATAGTTTGTCGCAGGACTTAGTAGTAGTTGATAAAGGCGTTTGTTGCTTAGAAAATGCTCGAATAGCACGACTGATTCGGATGCGATTTTATCAAGCTCAATCACTGAAAGTTGCACATATGGATGGCGATACGCAATTTCCATATCTTCAAATAGAACGTTAATTATTTCATCGAGCAGCTGCTCTTTACTGTCGTAGTGTGCGTAAAAGGTACCGCGATTGTACTGGGCAGTTTCGACGATTTCTTTTATGAAAATATCAGCGAAGGGCTTTTGCTCCATTAGTGTGAGTATGGAAGTTCTTAAATCTTGTTTCGTGCGCAATACCCGCTTATCAGAGTTGGGAATAGTCATAAGAAAGCACCTCTCATACTTTTAGTCGACATATTTTAATATGTGTACAGTAACGTACATTTCCTCTATTATTGCATATTGCGGTACTAAAATTAAGCAGATATACTTAAATTGTTCGATAAATCGACACATATTTAGTTCAATAGGGGGAAACGCATGATGGCACGGTTAAAAGATAAAGTAGCAATTATTACAGGTGCTGCTGGCGGACAAGGTGCTTCAGAAGCTTACACTTTCGCTCGTGAAGGTGCAAAAGTAATCGCAACAGACTTACAAGAAGAATTATTAGCAAAAACTGTAGCAGACATCAATGCTGAATTTGGCGATGTTGCTATAGCAGTTAAACATAACGTTGCAAGCATAGCAGACTGGAAAACAGTTGTTGCAACAGCGGTGGAAAAATTTGGTAAAGTAGACGTATTAGTAAACAATGCTGGTATTTCTGGTAATATGGTAGCAACTGTTGAAGATACAACTGAAGCTGAATTAAACAAAGTTATAGACATTAACTTAAAAGGTAGCTTTTACGGTATGCAATTAGTTATTCCAGAAATGAAAAAAGTTGGCGGGGGTTCAATCATCAACGTTTCTTCTGTTGCTGGTTTAGTAGGAGCATCGGGTCCTGCGGCATACAGCGCTACTAAAGGTGGTATTCGTTTACTATCTAAAAATGTGGCAATGGATTTTGCAAAAGACCATATCCGTGTAAACTCTTTACATCCTGGTTATATCGCTACAAACATGATTAAAGATGCAATTTCCAATGAAGACGTATTAAAAGCATCATTAGCTGTAATTCCATTAAACTTTATCGGAGATCCTTCTGATATCGCTAATGCTGCTTTATTCTTAGCATCTGACGAATCCCGTTACGTAACAGGTACAGAATTAGTAGTCGATGGTGGCTACACAGCAAAATAATCTTTTTGCACCGGTACTTCATAAGAAGTGCTGGTTTTTTATATTTTATGATAATTTTTATCTTCAGCAATCGGGCGATTTTCTTTAATAAGGAAGCGTCTTTTTGCATAGACAACACATATTAGTGATTGAGTATATTGATGTCTAAAAAAAGATTGTGAAATATTGTACTTAAAGTAAAGGGTGCTTTACTTCAAGAAGGAGTAAAGCCTTTTTCCTTATTGAACTAAAGCAGCAGGTTAGTTTAATAAGAATAAAATTAACACCAACTATTTATAGTAGGTGTTAAAATCATAATAAGTAGTAGTGTTAACTAATAAAAAGAGGTGCTTTCATGAAGTTAGATGAGTTTTCAGTTGGAGATGTTTTCGAAACTAAATCATACAAATTAACAAAAGAGGATATTGTGAGATTTGCAAGTGAATTTGATCCCCAATATATGCATTTGGATGAGGAAAAAGCAAATCAGGGAAGGTTTAATGGAATCATTGCTTCTGGTATACATACGTTAGCTATTTCATTTAAGCTATGGATTGAACAAGGTAGGTACGGTGAGGATGTTATTGCTGGGACACGGATGAATAATATTAAATTCATAAAGCCTGTGTATTCTACTGATGAACTACATACCATTGTTGAGGTTATCGATAAGAAATTAATTAAAAATAAAACTGGTATCCTTACTGTATTGTTATCTACATTCAATGATAAGGAAGAAAAAGTTTTCGAGGGTGAATTATCTGCATTGATAAAGCAATGAAGGTTAATTTGTAAGATTAAACTACGAGTGCTTTAGTTAAACAAGTGGCTACCTGTAAGGGTAGCTTTTTCTTATTGAACTACGCGACAGGTTAGTTGAAGAAGATAACAGAACATAAATAAATGAGGTTTTGTGTTGAAATCATTGAATTAGATAAGAATATAAAACTAAAGTCGATTTTCTGAGTAAACGGAAAATCGGCTTTTACAAATCGGTTATCGATTTTTTAATAAAAATCTATGTGGTATTTCTTTCCTGACATTTTTATTTTTAAGTTTTACATGCTCCATCGAAAATCGGAACAGCGTTACTAGCTTCAATGAGAATTTTTTTGGCGAGTCAGGAAAATCATTGATAATCCATTCAATGATTAATCCCGAAAGACCATAGGCACTGTAGCGATTAAACAGTTCATTATCAACGGTTCTGTAATTTTCTTGTACCTCTATCTCAAAATCATCCAGATATAGTTGAATAATTTCATCTGTTAATTGACTTTGAAAATTAATCGAAATGTTGTTCCCTAATAATGTTTGATAGAAAAATGCATGTTCCTTGAAATGATGCAAAAATTTATCCGGTTCATCCACTAGTTCATCGATATTGATTAGATCATCATTCTTATAGGAACCACGATAGGCAATCCGCATTTCCTTAAATAGATTATCAATGACCTCTTGCAACAATTCTTCTTTCGACTTGTAATGAGCATAAAAAGTCCCTCTACTATATCGTGCAGACTCGATTAACTCCTTTATTGTAATTGCTGAAAAAGATTTCTGTTTCAGTAAATTAAATAACGCCTTATAAAAATCCATTTTTGTTCGTTGTACACGTTTATCTAGAAATTGAAAATCACTCATAACCTACACCTCATATAATTTTTCCGGACATTTTTGTACCAAATGTATAGTATTGAACATTGCTAATAGGTTTGTACGTTGTTAACAACTTAGACATATTTTACACTAAAAATGTCATAAAGACACAGGAGGAGATTTATTATTATGGGTCGTCTAACAGGTAAAACAGCAATTATTACAGGAACTGCTGGAGGTCTTGGTCTTACTACAATTGAACTTTTTGCAAAAGAAGGCGCAAACGTTGTTGCGGTAGATGTACAAATTGATTTATTAAAAGAAAATGTAGCTAAAATTAGTGATATAGAAGGAAAAATCTTACCATTTAAAATGGATGTTTCTTCAAAGGCAGACTGGGCTGAAGTAGTGGAAAAAACGGTTAAAGAATTTGGACAAGTAGATGTATTGGTAAATAATGCAGCAGTTATCAAACATGGACAATCTTTAATGGAAACAACATTGGAAGACTGGAATTTAATGATTGCAGTTAACCAAACAGGGGTACTTTTAGGTATGCAAGCGGTAGTGCCAGAAATGCAAAAAGTCGGAAAAGGCTCGATCATCAATATTTCTTCAATTGGTGGTATTGCTGGTGGCGAAGCAGATAGTTTCTGTGCAGGCTATAGCGCGACAAAAGGTGCTGTTCGCTCATTAACAAAACATGCCGCTCAAATGCTTACTAAAGATAATATTAGAGTAAATTCAGTGCATCCGGGTGCAATGATGACACCAATGCTAAAAGAGGCATTAAAAGATGAGGCTAACCGTCAAATCGTAGAAAGAAGCTTTCCGCTACCACCACACGCTGCAGACCCGGCTGATGTGGCGTATGGAATTGTATATTTAGCCTCGGATGAAACTAAATATACAACGGGATCTGAACTTGTCATTGATGGTGGATTCACTTCCCGCTAAATTATTGCACCCATTAATTTAGAAAAATTAACATGCACACTTGTTGTTCCCTCAACAGGTGTGCTTTTTTATTTGTATAGCAATATCTCGGAGAATAGCCTATTGGCTAACCCAGAAATACCTAAGCTAATTAACAAAAATTAAACCAGCTTCGATAAAAAGGAGTCTAAAAAAGGAGAGTGTTTCCTTTTGAAGATGCTAAACATGCGTTGACGTATACAGAGACAGGTAAAGCTAAAGGGAAAGTAATACTTAAATTAAAGTGATACTGAGTGTCTGAATGAGCACTAGCCAATAAAAAAGATACCTTACTAATAGAAATATTCTTCAACTAACGGGTGCTTTACTTCAAGAAGGAGTAAAGCTTTTTTCTTATTGAACTAACGAAGCAGTTTAGTTGAACAAGGTACTTGGTAAAAATAGAGCTTATAAAGGAGGAGTATAGTGTAATGGCTTCTGGACGAGATGAAATGATAAAGGCACTGAAATTAATTCTTATTCCATTATTAAGAGAAAAGGGATTTAAAGGTTCTTTTCCGCATTTTCGACGTAGATTAGAAACCCGAATTGACCTTATCTCTTTCTATTTTGACAAGTATGGTGGTGGATTCATTGTTGAAATAGGTGCTTCACCAGCCAATGGTTTTACCATCAAGGGTGGACCTCATTTTCCTCCAAATAAGGTAAACACAACTCACCATGTTCCATGTATACGACTTGAACCAACTGAGGAACACGACTCATTTAGATATGACGAAGAACCTGTTCCACATGACATTTATGAAAAATTAGCATATGAGGTTGTCTCCCTTCTCCCTAAAGCAGAGGAATGGTGGAATTCGGATAAAATAGCTCGTATTATTAAGAAAAAGACGAAACAACAAGGTTACATAAATTTTGATTGAACATATAACCCGTTATTAAGCTAACGGGTGCTTTAGTAAAAAAAGACGGAGAAAAATGAGTATAAAAATGTTTCTCCAAGCCCCTTTTTCTATACAAAATCAACCATTAACTTTAACATAGCCTAACAAATAAAGATCTGTACTTAAAACAGTCAAAACCCTCTTATGACAAGGTTCTGGCCTTTTTTTGATTTATCCATAAGTTAAGTAAGTGAAGATTAACGCTATTTGTTTAGCTTTTTGAACTAACGCAGCAGGATGGATTAATAAGAGGTATTTTTAAATAATTGTTGAAATAGTTATTACATAAGGATAATTCACTCTACATTTGAGGGGGAGTTAAGTTGAGGAAAATACTCACTTTATTACTTACAATATTGCTTTTAACAGCTTGTTATTCAAATCAAGAAACTATTAAAGCTACTGGTAAAGGGGAATTGTGGAAAGCACATGTAACATACGAAGTTACCGATTTGGAACTCTATGATAGGGTTGGAATTGAATATACAGGAGATGAGGAACTTCTATATGTCACTTATTCGTTAGTTACTGACGAAGGCGGACGAGGGGGAGAAGTTGAACCTCAAGAAAATCAAACCGCAATATCGTTTGGGGCGGGCGGAGGTAATAATCCTCCGGCTATAGATGCCGCAATTATATCGTTAAATCATGCTTATATAGAAATTAAATGGCGGACTAAAACAGGAGAATATGATGAAAAAATTAACTTGAAAGTTAATTAGTTTTAATAATACGCATAAATGGACATCTCTTTTCTGCTCCAATTAACAGGGTACTTTATTTGAAGGACTAGGGTTGCTTTTGGCAACACTTTTTCTTAAACGGACTGTCGAACCATCTTTCTTAAGGTTAACTAGACTTTGTAATTCAATCGAACAACAAGAGGGAATAGGTGATAACTACCTGCAGATCATCTAAATATTAGACGGTTGTGAAATGGCTAGGAAACTTGTACGACTATTAGGAGTAAAAAAAAGAAAAGACTACCACGGCGGCAGTCTCTTCCCAGCTATAATATTATTTTACTTTACTTCCTAATTAGTTTGAACATCTATATATTCATCGCTAATTTCACCAACAATTTCTTCTAATACATCTTCCATTGTCACCAGACCAGCGGTTCTACCATCTTTATATGTAACGATGGCCATATGAACTCTACTTTGCTGCATTTTAGACAGTACTTTTTGGATAGAAGTTGTTTCAGGAAAACGTGGCATTTCGTGAATAAACGATTCGGGTTTCTCGGTTCTTCCAGCTGCCATGCTGGTCAATAACTCTTTCGTATTAATAAAGCCGATGAGCTTATCTTTGTTTCCGCCATCGGTCACTGGATAACGGGTGTATTCATGGTCATCTAAAGCTTCAAATAGTTCGGATTGCTGCAGATCTTTGTCCACAGTAACAATTTCTGACCGTGGTATCATAATATTTTTCACAATCCGGTCGTCAAATGCAAAAATATTTTTCAGGTAAGTCAATTCGGTTTGATTAATTTCTCCGCTTTGGAAGCTTTCCGAGACGATTAATTTCAACTCTTCCTCCGAATGGGCCTCTTCATGCCCGGCCGGTTCTACTCCAAATATCCTTAAAAAGATGCGCGCGGAACCGTTTAGTAACCAGATGAACGGATTCATTATTTTTCCGAACCTATATAATGAGGGAGCAAGTAGTAAGGTCATCTTTTCTGCATATTGAATGGCTAATGTCTTTGGTGCTAATTCTCCAACCACCACATGCAGGAACGTGACAATGGCTAAAGCGATGGCGTAGGATAGTGCAGTCGCCACTGCTGCAGGAATAGAAAAATACTCAAAGAACGGATGTAACATTCCTTCAACAGTCGGTTCACCCAATGCGCCAAGGCCCAATGCCGTTACGGTAATCCCTAGTTGACAGGCAGAAAGGTAATAATCCAGTTCGTTCGTAACTTTTTTCGCTAGTGCAGCCTTCTTATTTCCTTCTGAAATTAATTGATCGATTCTTGACATACGCACCTTTAAGATGGCGAATTCAGCTCCAACGAAGAAAGCAGTCAAGAGTATTAGCAATGCTATTAATATCAAGTTTATTATGGTCTGTCCATCCAATTCGTCTCCCTCAAGAGAGGGATTCACCTCCAATAATGTTAAACTCAGTTGTATCGAATTCTTAACGCCTTAGTTAAGTCTCTTGATGAAACATAACACGCTTAATTTGTTGATTGTCCATTTCGGTAACCGTCCATTGACTATTATCTTTGGAGATTGTGTCCCCGGTTTGAACATCATCTCCTGAACTTTGGGTATGAATCCAGCCCCCAATAGTATCTATATCTTCGCTTTCACTAAAAACTAAACCAAAGCGCTCTTGAAGATCCTTTAAGAGAACACGACCATTTATGAGATATTGCTTTTCATCAATCTTGCTGATATCCGGTACTTCATCAGCATCGAATTCATCACGGATTTCACCCACAATTTCCTCTAGAATGTCTTCCATTGTAATTATGCCTGCTGTTCCGCCGTATTCATCCACTACTAATGCTATATGAACATGGGTATTCTGCATCCTTAGCAAGGCACTCTGTAAGTCGGTTGTTTCTAATACAATAGGAATGTCCCGTATGAACTCCTCAAGCTTTCGTTTCCGACCAGCTACAATATGGGGAAGCATTTTTTTGGCGCTTACAAAACCAACAATCTGGTCTTTGTCTCCGTTTTCCGATACAGGATACCGAGTGTAGTTATTAACATCCAAAATTTTGATAATTTCGTTCAGTTCCATGTCTTTATCCAGAGTAACCAGTTCCGTTCTTGGAACCATGATATCTTTGGCGATCCGTTCATCAAACGTGAAAACATTCTCCATATAGGAAAGTTCCGTTTGATTGAGTGCTCCTCCCTCGTAACTCTGAGCCATGATGATTTTAAGTTCTTCTTCTGAGTACGCCTGTTCATGCCCAGCGGGTTTAACGCCAAGTGTTTTTAAAAGTAACCCTGCTGATCCGTTCAATGTCCAAATAAACGGCTTCATGATATATCCGAACCTGTAAAGTGAAGGGGCCAGTATTAATGTCATTTTCTCTGCGTATTGAATGGCCAATGTTTTCGGAGCCATCTCACCAATAACTACGTGTAAAAATGTGACTAGTAGAAAGGCGATAGCATAGGAAGCAGCAGATGCCATGGCATCTGAGACGGCAAAAAATTCGAAAATGGGGTACATCAGTCGTTCTACAGTCGGTTTCCCCAATGCCCCTAATCCTAGAGCGGTAACAGTAATTCCTAACTGGCAGGCTGATAAGTAATAATCTAAATTAACAGCCACCTTTTTCGCAAGTACAGCCTTTTTGTTTCCTTCGGCTATCAGTTGATCAAGCCGCGACATCCTGATCTTGACAACGGCAAATTCCGATCCAACGAAAAACGCGGTCAAACCAATCAAAATCACTAATAATACTAAATTTAATATGGTAATTATATCCACTTATTTTCCCTTTAAAGGGATTCACCTCCAAAATAATTACATGAAAACAATAACAAAGCGGCTTACATCAACCGTATTTCATGCTTAATAGGTTATGTTAGTAGGAGTAACTCTCAGCCGTTTTTTTTATCTTTATGTACATCCTCCATTTTGAGCTCTTTTTCAAGATTTACCCGATGAGAGTATAATTTGTTTAATTTAGGCATATAAACATAGACGTTTTTCCATAACTCAGTCCCTTCGAATTGCTGAAGGACATTTGTAGGGTAGAACCAAAATGGAGCATTTTAAGAATACGATTTACTATACCAACATTTGTTAATTTGGTAATAAAAGCAATTTCTGAATTAAGGACAAGTTTTCATGGGATACTTTTTTCTTAAACTCTTCAAGCTTTCTTTGATCAGTTTTTTCGATCTGTGCGAGAACCTTTGATATTGCTCTCTCTTAACCCCTGTATACTTAAATTCAGTTCATGAAGGTCAACCTCTTCCGGATATTTGTCTATAATTTCTTTTTTTATATCCGTCCTCATCCGCATGAGGACACCCGAAAATGGAGTATTAGCCTATAATATTGAGTGGAATTGCAGCAACAGGATGGTTTATGTTGAAAGATAAAAGCCCAAAAAACAGCGTGTTTTTTTGAAGTGATAAAAAAATTAAGTAGAGCAACGTCATTTAAGACATTGCTCCTTTTAATTTTCATGTGCGTTAAAAAATTGAATGAGCTTATTTTCATCTTCTGAATTTTCTTGGATGAACTTACTAAGTTCTATTTCGTTATTAAATTCTTTTATGTCTCTTCCATACAAACTTTGTAGTGCGTCTCTGGTCACTTTAAACTCTTGTTCAACAAAATTAAATGTAACCCAATCTGCATTTTGAACTAATGCAAGTATAAAAGTGGCATTATATAAAACAAGTTCTCTGTAATTTGTTTCTTTATCCTTACTTTTTTCTACATCGATATAATTCAAAATAATTCCATAAGGTTTATCTGTCGTTTTAAGCTCCAATCCATTAAGCTGTTCACCATTTGGGTTTGGTAATCGCCCAGTAATATTCCCAACAGCACCAGCATCTCCAACATAAGAGTCTTTAAATTTAAATATATTTTCATCTTCATCAACCTTAGCTGGGTTACAACCATTTAATAGAAGCAATACAATAATTAAAAAAGAGAAAATCATTGTCATTTTCTTCACTTTCATTCCCCCTCAAACTACAAGCAATGTTTTTGCTCTGTTGACTGTTTTATAGGTCTTTCAAAAATCAATTCATAGTATGAACCTACTGCAACTCCTGAAGTTGCAAAGTCAGGAGAGAAGATTTGTACAAAACGATAGCCTTGATTTGCGTGATTTTTAATTACTTCTCGATAATCTTCATTAGGTTTTCCAGATAACTTTTTAAACTCTATTTTTATAAACTTGTATTCATACATTTATTTCTCCTCCTTTTGATTGTGCATCGGAAACATAATAAGGATATTATTAATTTAACTATTTGTACGATTTAAATTTGAAAAAAGTTTCAAATTTAACAATTTCCTTCAACTAGACTGCTTTGTTAGTTTAGTGTAACGCTTCCCAAACTGCTCATTATAAATATTAATTGAGTATAGTTTCTTTTTAAATAAATTATTAATAATTTGCTTTAATACCTCAGGTTCCCTTAAGTCTTCATTCCCAAGTTTTAAAAGATCACATACAATTCTTACTCAATTTGTGCCTCAATCATTTCGATTTCTCCATCTTTTGTTACTTTATCTATTCCAGATTCTTTATTATTTGTATTTTCCCATTGTATATAATAGGCGTTATTTTTAATTTCTGTAGTTTGAATAACAGGTGTATCATTGCTATTTGTATGTTTTTCAATTACCAATTGTTGTGCCTCTTCTTTAGAAATACTTTCTTCAATATTAGAACAACCGACAAGTACCAAAAGTATTAATGTTGCAACTAAAAATTTTATGTATATAGATTTCATTTTTTAACACTCCTTTCTAAATTAGTCGATTGAATTTAATAAACGTTACAATTTTAATGAAATTCTTATAAAACTAAACTGCTGCGTTAGTTTAAGTGTAAACCTTTACAAACTCATTCTTATTTGGATAAAAATATCCGGTAGCTGTGAAACTAATTTAATCAGTTGTGGGGAAGGAGTCACCCATTTTTTCTGTTCAACTGAGCGGTTGGATAGTAAATGATCATATTGTTCAGGGGTTAGGGAAATCCAATCCCATATTTAATTTTTCAAGAAATAATGTAACGTTGAAATATCTAATCAGTCTGATATATGGTCAAGGAAAAACGTTTATCGAGCTAAAATAACCAGTCTTCAATCCAAGGATTTTAACTTAGAGGAATGTTATAGTATTGGTATGATTTTCAAAGAGGGGGCTTTAAAGTGAGGAATAAAAGTAAAATCTTAATGGTAATGTTTACCTTAATATTAACAATACTAGCTGGTTGTGGGAACTCTTCTGATAAGTTAAGTTCAAAAACGGACAACCAGCCAACGGATAACAACTTAACTGAGAGTACAGATGAAGACTCATCGAATCAAGACGTAACAGATTTAGAAAAAGATACAACAGAAAACTCTTCAGAAGGTGATGACAACACCGAACTAAATGACCAAGAAGATGCTTCTGATCATACGTCTACAAAGCCAGATGACGGAGAGCTGTTGAAGACCAGTAAAATTACTGAAAGTACAAAAGAAGAGTATCTCAAGAAACTGAATGAAATGGAAGAATCAGATAGAAACTCTGAAGCCGGAACAACAACGATTGAGTTGGAGGAACAAGAGATGGAGAGATATAAAAAATGGGATGTGGAGTTGAACAAAATTTACGGATTGTTGAAAGAACAGCTTAGTACAGAACGGATGGATAAATTAAGGGAAGATCAACGGAATTGGATAAAACACAGAGATGAAGTTGCTAAAGAAGCATCATTAAAGTATCAAGGGGGTTCGATGGAATCATTAGAATATGTGGCTACGCAAGCAAGTCTTACAAGAGAAAGATGTTATGCATTAGTCGCAAAATATATGAAGTAATACACATTAACTATTCCTACTACCTCTATAAGGGTAGTAGGCAAAGTTAATGGTCCCCTTTGGTTCAAGAAGAATATCTACTATGATGACAAAATGCACAAGGCAGATGTGACTTGGACAAATAACCATATTATTACAATCAATAATCACACTTTGAACTTGGAAAAAGGGGGAACTTTTTCGGATTAAAATTTCTTTTTACTAACGGGAGTAGGATAACAGGAGTCCGGGAGGTAATTCATACGTCTTTATGTGCGTTAACGTTAGTCCTTAAGCGTAAACGCATATTTAAAACCAAAAGCATTCATATTTTTTTACAAATGACATCAATATTTGCTTTTTATCATACTATATACTTGAGGTGAATTAAATGCCAAGAGTAAAATACAAGAGTTCAGACGTTGACTTAATGGCAAGGATGATGAGGGCGGAAGCCGAGGCCGAAGGACAGCAAGGGATGTTATATGTCGGAAATGTAATTGTTAATCGTGTTATAGCCGAGTGTATAGACTTTAGAGATTTAAGATCAATTGCAGATGTCATTTTTCATGTACAAGGAGGAAATTATTCTTTTGAAGCTGTTCAGAAAGGTAATTTATTTTATGAAAGAGCAAGAGGTGTTGAAAAAAGATTAGCAAAAAAGGCTTTAGATTTTTGGAGAGACCACCCAGCGCAATATGCTCTTTGGTATTTTAATCCAGAAGGTCCATGCCCTCCAACGTGGTATGGTCAACCTTTTACTGGTCAATTTAAACAACATTGTTTTTATGAACCAGAACCTGGAACATGTGATAGTGTTTATAGGGGTTAGGATGTTTAAGAAATGTTAATACCTCGGGGTTTTTGTTGTGATTTTACCATCTTTTGCTACGAATAAAACATTGGATCTCTAAACGCAGCTCATTTTATAAATGTTGTTTTGGAATACTTGTATCTAATGAAATATAAAGGGAACTACCTGGTTTAGCGGGTGTTCCCTTTTATTATATTTCAAACATTTATTAATAGTTACTTATCTAAGGAAGCTCTTGTATTAGCGACATCTCTTAACATATTTTTCTTTACTTTTTTAAGTTATTCCTCCTCAATACTGCGTTGTAAAGCATTTCAGAGAGAGGGAAGAGGAATATAAAGGATGCGCAAGTTAATTAAACAAGCAAGTATGTATGGAAGGATCTAAGTAGGATTTGTTCAATAATGATGCTGTATTCTGGAGATATATTTTTATTTAAAGAAAGGTGGCAGATTCTTAATTACTAAAGAATCTGCCACCTTATATATTTGTATAAAATAGATTGATAAAATTAAAAAAACATGATAAAGTTATATAGAAACACAATTTTGTTATTATAGATTATATTATCCCTACTATAATTATACTGCATGATTTTTTCCTAGTCAACCCCCATTTTTATTTTTATAAAGGAGTGCTTGATATGTATACGGAACTTGGGCAAGAACAAGAACGGTTGGACAGCGTAATGGAGGTAATTACAGAACAAATCGACAAACTGAAAGATGAAACTGATATGCGTCGGAAAGAGGTGGTTAATTTCCGCAAACACTTTTGGGATGACGTCAAGGTTAACACAGATACTTTCGATGATTATCTTGAGACGGTGATTAGCTTGAGACAACAGGCTCAGAACCTTTCCGTTAGTCAAAGCACGCACAGACAAGTTTCCAATAAACTGTCCGCACTTGAACGTATGCAAAAGGTACCTTATTTTGGTCGAATCGATTTTGCAGAAGTAGGAACTTGCGATACAGAAAGAATTTATATAGGCATCTCTACACTCATGGATTTAAGCGGAGAGGACTTCCTTATCTATGACTGGCGGGCCCCGATTTCGAGCGTTTATTACAATTACTCACCAGGCCCTTCCGAATACACAACCCCTGAAGGAATTATCGGCGGTATATTGGAACAAAAGTGGCAATATATTATTCGCAATGGTGTTGTAGAATCCATGTTCGATACTAGTATCACGATCGGAGATGAAATTTTACAGCAGGTGCTCGGCAAAAGCACGGATAAACATTTGCATAGTATTGTTTCTACTATTCAACAAGAGCAAAATCAGATCATCCGGCATGATCATGGGCGGCTACTAATCGTTCAAGGTTCGGCTGGCAGTGGCAAGACATCGGCCGCACTTCAGCGAATTGCTTATTTACTCTATAAATATCGAGATAGATTGAAAGCTGATCAAATCATTTTATTTTCACCAAATTCGATGTTTAACAGTTATATATCCAATGTGCTGCCTGAACTTGGTGAAGAGAATATGCAACAGGTCACATTCCAAGCGTACTTGAATCATCGGCTAAGTAACGAATTTCAAGTAGAAGGTCCTTATGAACAATTGGAATATGTATTGACTGCTACGAATCAGCCATCATACCGTGTTAGATCAGAGAGCATTCGTTTCAAAGCTTCGGTTCGTTTTTTTGAGGCAATCAAAGCATACAGACAATCGCTCGAAGTAGCTGGTATGCTATTCAAAGATATTATTTTCAGAGGAAAACCGATAGTCAGTGCTAATCAAATTAATGAAAGGTTTTATAGCAGTGACACATCACTACGTTTTCATAATAGACTTGAAAAGTTAACGGAATGGTTAAACAAGCAAGTGGATGAAGCGGTGAAGCGCGAACGAACTAAGTCGTGGGTACAGGAAGAAATCGAGTTACTCAGTGAAGACAACTACCAAAAAGCCTATGCCTACTTACGGAAGAAACGCGGTTTTAAAGAAAAATCATTTGACGATTATGAGATGGAACCTGAGGCCCTCTCCCAGTTGATTGTTCGCCAAAAATTTAAGCCGATACGCAAACGAATTCGAATGCTCCGATTCATAGATATTAAAGGAATATATAAGCAGCTTTTCGCTAGTTCAACGTGGATGAAGGGGGAAACACCTGAAGAATGGGCGGAAATTTGTCAATCGACTTTGAAAATGCTAGACGAAGGTAAACTATATTACGAAGATGCTACTCCATTTTTACTTTTGAAAGAGTTGATACAAGGCTTTCAGACAAACACCTCCATTAAACATGTGCTTATAGACGAAGCACAAGATTATTCTCCGTTTCAATTTGAGTTTTTGAAACGTTTGTTTCCTTCAGCAAGGATGAGCGTTCTTGGCGACTTTAATCAGGCGATTTTTGCCCATGCAAGTGAAACGGTAGATTTCGATACACTTACTAACTTATACGGGCCGAAAGAAACGAATACGATTAATCTAACCCGTAGCTACAGATCCACACGACCAATCGTGGAATTTACACGCGGACTCGTGCCTAATGGGGGAAAGATTGTCGCTTTTGAACGCGAAGGGGAAATACCTGTATTGACTCAATTGAATAATCGTGAAGAATTGCATCATCATATTGTTTCCAAAGTATCCTTTTTGCGGGAGCAAAAGTATAATACAATCGCCATTATATGTAAATCCGCAGAGGAAAGTACCATTGCATATGAAGCTCTAAGTGAGGTCGATGAAATTAAACTTGTGAAGAGCAGCTCTATGGAATACGAACAAGGTGTTGTAGTAATACCGGCGTATTTGGCGAAAGGCATTGAATTCGATGCTGTTATCCTATATGATGCATCAGCGAAAGTATACGGCAATGAGAACTTGCGCAGATTGTTTTACACAGCCTGCACACGAGCTATGCATAACTTGCAGCTGTACAGTGTAGGAGAGCCGAGTCCTTTATTGCACCACATTGCGCCGGATTGTTTAGTTCGGAGCTAGATTTAACATAGGAATAGTCCTACTATAAATGCTGCCTGGAAAGGGCTGATTGCCACTGATTTATAGTTGCCGAGAAGTCATTCTTAAAGAATGCTCTATGGTACTATGATCTTCAGCAATCCTCCTTTTTAGGCATACTATTCTATAATCAATCAGGGAGCTAAAAATATAAAAAGATAGGGTGATAGTATGGAATTTATATATTTTTTAGCAGCGCCATTTTTTTCGATACTTTGGTTTCTGAATTTAGTCCAACTTTTAGAAAAACTAAAACAAGGAAAAGATATACATAATCAAAAAATATTAGGTTGCGTATGGAGCGTTGGATTAACTTTTTCGTTGATCTTTGCAATAACTGTATTTATGTAAGATTTTCATTCGTGCTTATGCTTATCTAACATTTAATGATACTTGTACATATACAAACGTAGAAGGATATGATGTGCTTGTGCGAAAATGAAAGGGAGAAGAAGGATATGGCTGGCCAAAACATTAGAAATATTATTCTAAATGAGTCGGAAGCTAGGGAAAAGAAGGTTTATTAAGAAGAATTTAATACTTTTATCCCGCTGATCCTTAATTCACGAAAATAAATGGAGATTATTAGTTTATGTTCACTATTAGAGGCTGATAAATAGAAGGGAGAGACGTTCAATAATATCTCTCTTCTTTTGTTTGTAAAGTAAATCCCGACGTTGAGTTCTACTTGTTGCTCCTTTTTCTGTCATAATTCCCTCACAACTTCGTAACTCTTGGGACTTGTCTATGCTGGCTTGTTTCTTCTATGATGGAGGAAGACAGCAGGAGGGATTTTGGTCATGCTCAATGAAGCGAAAAATTTTATCCAAATGTATTATGACGAAACGGGTCAGTCAGAGCAGGAAATGGAGACTCGATTAATAGAAGTAGAGCAACAAATATTAAAGCAAGGTACATACGAACAAACGCTAGATGAGCTCTCATACGGAGCTAAAATGGCTTGGCGCAATAGTAATAAATGCATTGGTCGACTTTTTTGGCAAAGCTTGAATGTTCTAGATAAAAGAGATTTACATACAGAAGAGTCCATATTCGAATCGCTTCTAGAGCATATTGACTTCGCAACGAATAACGGAAGAATTCGTCCAACGATTACGGTATTTTCCTCTCAAGATGTTCGGATTTGGAATCACCAATTGATCCGTTACGCAGGCTACGAAACCGAGAATGGAATAATTGGAGACCCGGATTCGGTAGTATTTACAAAAGTTTGCCAAAATCTCGGATGGAATGGAAATAATGGACCATTTGATGTATTACCACTAGTTATCCAAATTAAAGATAATCCACCCAAATTATTTGAGATACCAAAAGCATCTATTTTAGAAGTACCCATTCGTCATCCAGAATTTTCTTGGTTTAAGGATTTGGAATTGAAATGGTATGCGGTTCCCATGATTTCCAATATGAAATTGGAAGTAGGCGGTATTTCTTATATAGCTGCTCCATTTAACGGGTGGTATATGGGAACAGAAATTGGTGCGCGTAATTTAGCAGATGACAATCGCTATAATATGCTGCCAACAATCGCTGAATATATGGGGCTAAACACAAAATCAAATGCATCTCTTTGGAAGGATCGTGCATTAGTCGAATTGAATGCTGCGGTTTTATATTCCTATAAAGAAGATGGGGTGAGCATCGTAGACCATCACACGGCAGCCCAACAGTTTAAGCGGTTTGAAACTAATGAACTCCAAGCAGGCCGTGATGTAACTGGAAATTGGTCTTGGCTAATCCCACCACTAGCACCCGCAACTACCCATATTTTTCATAAACCTTATGCGAATGATAAGAAGACGCCCAATTACTTTTACCAAAGAGAACCATACTAAAAAAGAGGAATCAGCTTACGCACATGCTGATTCCTCTTTTGCTTATTCGATGCTAGAAACAAAACGATCTTTTCTGGCATGCATACCAGCAAAAAATAGTACAATGGCCATTACGATAAATAAAGCAATAGGCAAAGACCAACTAGCATTTGCATCATTAAAAAGCCAAATAGTACTGGACCGATTGCTGCAAGTAAATACCCGAACGATTGAGCAGTACCGGATAATTCAGCTGCTTCTATTGGAGTTCGAGTAAGTGAGAAAAACATCATCACTAAACTAAACGATGCCCCTCCAGCTAAACCGAGTAGAATCATCCATAAAATAGTAAGTGAAGCATTCCCTGATAAAAGTCCGACGTAACCAATTATATAGAACAAAGTAAATATACCAACTAATATTCGTTGATCTTTCATTCGATTTGCAAGAATCGGTGTTAAAAAAGTCAACGGTAATTGAGATAATTGCATTAACGATAACATCCAACCGGAAGTATCTGCATTTAAACCTTGCGATTGCAAGATTTCAGGGAGCCAAGCGGCGGTCGTATAAAAAATGAGTGATTGGAGTCCCATGCATAGCGTAACAGTCAAAGTTACTGGACTGGATAAAATAGATTTGAATTTACTAAAATTCGGTGAGCCTGCTTTCTCGTGTAGAGGCAATGAAAATAATACCGATCATCAGCAATATTAGTTTGCTATTATTTTTTCCTACTGTATTTTGCAAATGTTCTTCTCCTTATCGATTACTTTTAAGCTGCCTAACACTTTCTCAACGATAAATTCAATTGAAGAAAGAAAATAAGACGCAATAGTTTTAATATTCTCATTTCTATCCTTCGATTTTATTAGTATAATTAACATTATATAGGAAAAATGGAAAGTACATTGGAACGATTGGAAGGATAGGGGTTATTATATGACTAAACAAAAAGTTTTATCATTAACAGATGTAACGATGAGTTTTGGTAATAAACAAGCATTAAATGGTGTGAATTTAGAAGTGTATCAAGGACAAATCATCGGTTATATCGGGCCTAATGGAGCAGGTAAAAGTACTACAGTTAAAATTATGCTTGGATTGATAGAAGGGTATAAGGGGGAAATTGAAATCTTCGGGGAAGATATTGCGAACGGCGATGTCTCGTATAAACGAAAAATTGGTTATGTACCCGAAACTGCAGAACTATACGATAATCTTACTGCATGCGAGTATTTAACTTTTACGGGAGAGTTATATGGATTAAGTACAGAAGATGCACAAAGTAAAGCCATGAAGTTAATGAATGAATTTAATCTCGAAACCGTGTTTCACCAGCGTTTATCTTCTTATTCAAAAGGAATGAAGCAAAAAGTGCTTATTATATCCAGTTTGTTGCATGATCCAGACTTATTGTTTTTTGACGAGCCGTTAAGTGGATTGGATGCAAATAGTGTCATGATTATTAAAGAAATACTCGACCAGCTTGCAAAACGAGGGAAGACGATTTTCTATTCTTCTCATATTATGGATGTCGTTGAGAAAATTAGTAATCGGATTATTCTACTAGTTGAAGGTAGAGTGGTAGCGGACGGAACTTTTGAAGAACTACAAGCTCAGAGCAAAGAAGGGACATTAGAAGAAATCTTTAATCAACTTACAGGATTTTCAGAGCATAAAGAGATTGCTGAAAAGTTTGTGGAAATCGTAAGCGAGGGTAAAGTCAATGGGTGATTATACATCGCTTAAAGTGTTGGATCGTTTCAAGTGGTTATTTCAAAAATTGCATATCGATTATGAAGTCATGCGTAAAATTTTGCAGTTGAAGCTGACGATGGACGCTAGAAGAATGCCAACCGTGTTTAATGGGTCGAAAGTGAAAAAAGAAGGTAATCAGTTTGTGAAATCTTTGTGGTTGTATGTATTATATGGACTTATTTTGTTAACGCCATTTTTATTTCTAGGAGACCAGTTTATATTTTCCGTAAGTATTATGTTTAGCGTGTTAATGTTCATATTAATGACTTCGATGGTTTCGGACTACTCGGCTGTCCTTCTAGATATTCGAGATAAAAATATTCTTCATACGAAACCAATAAGCACGCGAACACTTAATGCGGCGAAAATTGCGCATATACTTATTTACATGTTTTTGCTAACAGGTTCTTTTGTTATTATTCCACTAGTAGTAAGTATCATAAGACATGGTATTACATTTGCGTTGATTTTTGCTATAGAAATAATACTGATTAGTTGTTTAGTAGTTGTGTTAACTGCATTTGTTTACTTATTTATTTTACGTTTTTTTAGTGGGGAGAAGCTTAAAGATATTATCAATTACGTCCAAATTATTTTATCGATAGCTGTTATGATTGGTTACCAGCTAGTAATCAGGTCTTTCGATATAATTAATCTAGATATTACATATACTTATGCTTGGTGGCATTTGTTACTGCCGCCAATTTGGTTTGGAGCTCCATTTGAGTTGTTTCTAAATAATAATTTATCGCCCCATATCATTATCATGACGATATTTGCTTTGTTGGCACCGATTTTATCTATCGTTATATATATTTGTCTAATGTCTGCTTTTGAGCGAAACCTAGCAAAGTTAGCAAGCGATTCCAATAGAAAGAAAATGAAATCTCGTAAATTAGCAAAATTCTGGTCAAACGTATTATGTAGAACGAAAGAGGAGCGAACATTTTACATGTTTTCGTCGTTAATGATGACGCAAGAACGTGATGTGAAGTTGAAAATTTATCCTCAGATAGGAATGGCGTTCATTATTCCGTTTATATTCCTGTTCAATGAGTTAAGGGATCGTCCGTTAGAGGAAGTTGCTGCTGGCAATACGTATATGATCATCTATTTCAGTTTGATCATGATTCCAACAGTTATTCATATGCTAAAATTTTCTGGGACATACAAAGGTCAGTGGATTTTTAGAGCAGCGCCGATTCACAACGAGTCTTCGATATACAGCGGGACTTTGAAAGCGTGTATTATTAATTACTTTATACCCGTTTTTTTAGTTTTAAGTGTTTTGTTTGGGTGGTTGTTCTCTATTCGTATTTTGCCAGATCTGTTCGTTGTATTACTCGTAGCGATTGCGATCACGCTTGTTTCTTATATAATATTAAATGGTGAAGTATACCCTTTCTCCAATTCACATGAACATACACGGGATATTAGTAGTCTCAAAGTTTTTGGAGGTATGCTAGTTATTGGTTTATTCGTTATTGTCCATTTAATACTTTCTAAAATTCCATTTGGATTGTATGTATATATGCTCCTCTTAATTATTGGTATATTAATTGGGTGGAAGAAGACATTTCCAAGAAACATAAAAAAAGAGGCCATCAGGTGAACATAAAAAATGAAAACGATATTATAAGATTGATAGAAGAAGACGAGTGGATGATGAAATTATTAAAGGCGGCAAAAGTATTAAATCTGCCAGATTGGTGGATTTGTGCTGGTTTTGTTCGATCAAAAGTCTGGGATGTACTACATGTTTATGAAGAAAGGACTTTGTTATCAGATATTGATGTCATTTATTTCAATCCAACTAACATAAATGAGGATGAAGAAAAAAAGTTAGAAGGACGCTTAAAAAATAGGCTTCCAAATATCCCTTGGTCTGTAAAAAATCAAGCAAGAATGCATAAGATTAATAACTTACCTCCCTATTCATCTGCTGTAGAAGGGATAGCAAACTTTCCCGAAACAGTAACGGCTTTAGGAGTAAAATTAAATGATGAAGACAAAGTGTTATTAATTGCCCCACACGGGATAACGGACGTTCTTCAGCTCCAAGTTAGACCTACACCGCGCTTTTTGACCACTAAGGAGTTAAGGACAGTGTATGAAGAACGAGTACGGAAAAAGAATTGGAAAACTACTTGGACAATGCTTGAGATTTTTCATTTCTAAAAGGAGGCGGACCATGTGAAGAAAGTAGTTATAGGTGTTTCTTTAGTTTTGCTTCTATTATTTTTAGGGGCTTGTAATAATGAAACAAAATTAAACAATGCTTTAACAGAAGTCCAGCTGACGGATAGAGAAAAGTTTCTACTTTCAGCAACAAGTGATCAGTCATTTGTATTCGATTTTCACGCAGATAGCAAATACAAACAAATATCCGTTTGGGTGGATCAATATGAGTTTGGAAAACTAGTGGGAGAAAAAATAATTCATTTAACGATGGATATTGAAGAAAATGGAACGCTTATTTTTTCTACATTCGAGAATATTGGAGAAGAAGAAAACGTAAAATTTAATATAAGTGTTAAGTCGAATAATGCTAGTGGGGGAAATAGTAGAACGCACGTTGAGAGAATGACAAACCAAAGTACACGGGGCAGCAACCCGCTAGAAGAAATTCCGATTAATGGTAATGTGGTTTTAGCAACTATTAGTAAATCGAATGGTAATGGTATGAGCTCGCTTTCTTCTGAATTTTATACTGATTTGGATAATCGCTTAGGCGAGATTTCGAATTATGATGTTGTGTATGTATTGAAAAGTGAATTTCTTAAATAACGGAAATATAAAAGGACTTCCTTCTAATATAGGAAGTCCTTTTCCGTTTATTTAATATCCGTAATAACCGTCACATGCGGATGGTTTTTCAATACAGTAATTGGCCACTCTTCCGTAATTGTATCCCCAAGTAAAGCTTCAATTGCAGGACGTTTCTTTTCTCCAAAGGCTAATAAAATGATTTTTTTCGCATTCATAATAGAGGCAATCCCCATCGTAAAAGCAGTATTAGGAATTTCCTCTTCATCATCAAAATATTGACTGTTTACGCCAAGTGTTGAATCTGTCAATTGTGCAACATGCGTTACCGAATCAAAAGAGGTACCTGGCTCATTAAATGCAATATGCCCATTTTCTCCAACACCTAAAAACTGAATATCTAATGGGTGATCGTTTAATTGATTTTCATAACGTGCACACTCTGCATCTAAATCATGCGCTTTGCCGTTTGGAATATTCGTTTCTTTAAATGGCTTGTGAGCAAATAAATGCTCTTGCATAAAATAAGCATAGCTATTGACATTGGTCGGTGCTAAACCTATATATTCATCTAAATTAAACGCAGTAACTTCGGAAAAGTCTAAAGATGATTCCACGAGTTTTTTATAAATAGGGATCATCGTGCTACCAGTTGCTAAGCCTAATACGTTCAAAGTGTTTGCTTTTAGATCTTTTTCGAGCTTATCTTGCACGATTGTAGCAGCCTCTTGTTGATTGGCTACGTGAATTACTTCAAAAAACGCCATTTTCTAACCTCACTCATCCTATATTATCCTTTAATTGTATGCTGATTCTATTAAAAGGTCAATGAATTATCCTAAACGGGATGAACCGATTGGGCATAAAGCGCATATGATGTTATGACTTGAATACAAGGAGGAAAAACATGAAACACATGCGACAAATTGTGACGAAAGCGGTAGTAGCTAAAGGAAAAAAAAGAACGGAATCAAGTGAAATCCTTTGTCCGCCAAACACTCCATCTAGCATATTAGGGTGCTGGGTTATCAATCATTCATGCCAATCGAAAAAACAGGGTAGATACGTAGAAGTAACGGGGAAATTTGACATAAATGTTTGGTATGCGCATCATGATCATTCAAAAACTTCTGTTTTTACAGAGACAATTCATTATAAAGATCGCATTAAATTACATTTTCGTGACAAAGATTCAAAAGGTGAAGAAGTGCATGTACGTGTCCTTCAACAACCAAATTGTACAGAAGCTATTATTATTGAAAAAGGTACCAAGTTCCAAGTTACAGTAGAACGCGAGCTACTTGCAGAAGTAGTGGGAGAAACGACGATTTGCATCCAAGTACTAGATCAAGAATTTGAAGAAGAATGGGCAATTGAGGAAAGCTCTTCTAGTTCATCAGACTCTTCTGGTTCATCTAGTTCGTCTAACGAATCTGATCATTCTTCATCACTTTAACAAGCCGGACAGTATTTCCGGCTTTTTTTTGTTCTAGGAAATTATAAAAATTACTGTGTGTAAAATTTAAATCAAACAACTTTAGTATAAACGTAATTTAGTAAAAGTGTACAACAAGAAGTGACCGCTAGGATTTTCGCTGCAGGGCGGACGCTTTCCGCGGGGTGAGCGATGAGCCATCACCGCCGCTACGCGTACGTTGTGATGTCTCATCTGTCTCACTCATCCCGCAGGAGTCGCCGCCCTTACGCTCCAATCAAAGGAAATTGCTTACTTATCAGTACCGACTCGCTAAAAACTAAATATTATGTAGTTTTTCAAATGTGTGAACCTCAAAAAATGGCTTAGGGTAACAAACCGGTCATTGAAGGCAATTAATTCTATTTGGAAAGCAACTATATTAGCACGAGAGTAACTAAATTGCTGTGTAAGCAACCAATTCTTTAATATAACAAATTTACTTAAATTGAGACGGTAATGAATATGAGGTTTTATTCCAAAAAAATGGTTGAATGAAACTATATTTATCCCAGTGAATGCTCCACTTATTTGAAGACAGCATTTTCTAACTCGGTATAATAAATATTGCGTAGTGGATCGGATAAATTTAAATCTATGATAACTGCATACACTAAATTAGTAAGAAATTCCCATTGGTTGAAGTGGAAGGCGGCGACTCCAGCGGGAATAGCGTGAGCTGAAAGCCCCGCAGGAGCATAGCGACGAGGAGATTGAAGCCATGCCCGCGGAAAGCGTCCGCCTGGAGCGGAAATCCTGCGGTAACTTAGTAGTGCTCTTTAATGCGCAATTTTCTATTTGAGTGAACGATCGGTTTATAATGGTAGTTTTTTATTTGCTTTCCGGTATTAAAAGTGTGCCACTCGATTCTTCGCTCACGGCAAGTTTCATTAACATAAGCGTTCTCTCCATTGATTTGTTATAATAAAATAGAAAGTTTTTTGAAGAGAGAAGGGCAACTTATGACAACACATACACCTATGATGCAACAATATATAAAAATAAAAGATGAATATATAGATGTTTTTTTATTTTTCCGATTAGGCGACTTTTACGAACTATTTAATGAGGATGCGGTCAAAGCGGCGGCTATTTTAGAAATTACGCTAACTAGCAGAAAAGATGGCATTCCGATGTGCGGCGTGCCCCATCATTCTGCACAAAGCTATATCGAAACGCTTATTAGTAAAGGATACAAGGTTGCTATTTGTGAGCAAGTTGAAGATCCAAAACATGCAAAAGGTGTAGTAAAAAGAGAAGTAGTACGATTAATCACGCCTGGGACAATTATTGAAGGAAAAGGAATGCAGCATAAAACGAATTATTTTATTGCTTCAGCGGATGTGGTTTCTCCAAAAGAAGTAGCTTTTTCCTATTTAGATGTCTCGACAGGCGACGGATTTACAACAATTCTTCACGGCGATGAAAAAGAAGTCGTACAGGAAATATTAGCGATTCAAGCAAAAGAATTGATCGTGAGTGAACAAATGTATGTATTGATCAACGATTTATCGGCAATCCATGACTTTACTCTTTCAATCGAAAAAGATGAAGCCAATGAACAAGCGATTGATAAATACGTACCCGATCATCCGCAGGAAACACATCGAACAGTTAAACGATTACTACAGTACATTCAAAAAACACAAATGCGCTCCCTGTTACATATCCAACCATTTACCTTTTTGCGTAGAGACTCCTTTTTAGCAATCGACTATCATTCCAAACGAAATTTAGAGCTTATTTCTTCTATTCGAAATGCAGATCAAAAAGGAACTTTATTATGGTTACTGGACGAAACTGTTACGGCAATGGGGGGACGTAAGCTAAAACAATGGATCCATCAACCACTTGCGGACAAGCGTGCGATTGAAAGTCGACTAGCAATCGTCACAAGCTTTCTAGAAGATTTTATGTTACGAGAAGAAATAAAAGAAGCATTTAAAGAAGTATATGACTTGGAACGATTAGTTGGAAGAATCGGGTTCGGAAGTGCAGGAGGAAGGGATCTCGCCCAACTTAGACAATCCTTATCTAAAATTCCTTCTATTAAAGAGCAATTAATGCATGCAGATAAAAAAGCATTAAACGATCTAGGGCAAGCAATAGAGGATTGCCAAGATATTTGGAGTAAGTTAGAAGAAGCGATTCATGAAAACCCGCCTATTTCTGTGAAAGATGGCGGCGTCCTAAAAGATGGTTATAACGAACGACTAGATCAGCTTAGAGATGCTTCTGTTAATGGTAAAAGATGGATTGCGGAATTAGAACAAAAAGAGCGAGAACTAACTGGCGCTAAAAATTTAAAAATAGGATACAACCGAATATTTGGCTATTATATTGAGCTGACAAAATCGAATATTCATCTAGCGGATGAAGGAAGATATGTACGCAAACAAACGCTTGCAAATGCAGAACGCTATATTACGGATGAGTTGAAAGAAAAAGAATCACTTATTCTTTCTGCTGAAGAAGAAAGTTTAGTACTAGAATATAATTTATTTACGCAATTAAGGGAAGAGATTAAAGCATATATTCCTCGCGTACAGCAACTTGCTAAACAAATTAGTGAGTTAGATGTTTATATTTCTTTTGCACAAGTAGCTGAAAAGTACCGTCTAACAAAACCTACATTTCACGATTCGAATGCGATGATTATTAAAGAAGGAAGGCATCCGGTCGTAGAGAAAATGATGAACAATCAATTATACGTGCCGAATGATTGTCAATTAACGGAAGAAGAAAATATGTTACTGATCACTGGGCCTAATATGTCCGGTAAAAGTACGTTTATGCGTCAAGTTGCCATTACTGTTATTATGGCGCAAATCGGCTGTTACGTACCGGCGGAATCTGCAGAGTTACCGATTGTCGATAAAATATTTACGCGTATCGGAGCGGCAGATGATTTAGCTGGTGGACAAAGTACATTTATGATAGAAATGATGGAATCACAGCATGCCATTATGAATGCAACAAGTAAAAGTCTCCTCCTTTTTGATGAAATTGGACGCGGAACTTCGACATACGACGGGATGAGCCTAGCGCAAGCAATGATGGAATATATTCATGATCATATTGGGGCGAATACGCTATTTTCCACACACTATCATGAGTTAACCGATCTAGAAAAAACGTTAGCGAAACTTCGTAATGTGCATGTTGCAGCAACTGAAAAAGATGGGAAAGTCGTGTTTCTGCACAAATTAAAAAACGGTCCGGCAGATAAAAGCTATGGAATCCATGTAGCAGAACTAGCTCAATTACCAGAAGAAATTATTGAACGTGCACGAGAAATACTGGACACTTTCGAACAGCAAGAGAAAAAAGAGCCAACAGATGCGCAAGCCATTCAAGAACGACAATTATCGTTCTTTGATGAACAACCACCAAAACCAACCAAACCAGTAGAGCATCCCGCGGCGGATAAAGTAATGAAAAAGCTGAAAAAGATTAATATTTCCGGAACAACGCCACTAGCTGCATTACAAATACTATATGAGCTACAAAGTGAATTAGACTAAGAAAAGCGCAAGCGCCTATGTTAAAGGATTACAGTCTAAGTTCGCGACATCGTGTCGCAACGACTGCATGACCCGCATCGTGCGGGCCCAGGAGGCAGCTCCTCAGCCACCACAAGCGATTTTGTTTGCGACGAGCTTGCGCAGGAGCAGCTTTTTCACATTTGACCCCGAGGGGCAACGTTCTTCTGCGACGAGCTGTGCGCAGGAGCAACGTTCTTCTGCGACGAGCTGTGCGCAGGAGCAAGGCGCTGGAGCTAGATCGATACTGAGTACAAAGTATATACTTTCTAATCTAATAAAAAGGTAGGTGAAGAAAATGGGACAAATCATCGTAATGGAAGAGCTACTTTCCAATAAAATTGCAGCGGGGGAAGTAGTAGAACGTCCCGCTTCCGTCGTAAAAGAATTAGTAGAAAATGCAATCGATGCCGAAAGTACATCGATTGAAATACTATTAGAAGAAGCAGGGTTAGCGAAAATACAAGTTACCGATAACGGAAAAGGAATGGATGAAGCGGATGCCGTTCAATCATTTTCGAGACATGCAACATCTAAAATTACGACGGAGCATGATTTGTTTCGAATCAGGTCATTAGGTTTTCGAGGAGAAGCACTTGCCAGTATTGCATCAGTCTCGAAAATTAGTTTATGGACATCAGACGGAGACAATGTTGGAACGAAAGTGGAACTAGAAGGTGGACGAATCGTTTCTTGTACACCAGCCCCTATTCGTCGTGGAACAGATATCGCAGTCACACAATTATTTTTTAATACACCTGCTCGGTTAAAATATTTGAAAACAATCCAAACAGAACTTGGTCACTCGATTGATTTGATTAACAGACTAGCACTTAGTTATCCGAGCATAGCATTTAAGCTCATCCATAATGGGCAGACGATTATTCAAACGAGTGGAAGAGGAGATTTACGGCAAGTGCTCGCTTCCATATACGGCGTGACGAATGTAAAGAAAATGGTACCGTTCGAAAAGGAATCATCCGATTTTAACATTTCTGGGTTTGCAACGATGCCTGAAATTACACGTGCATCAAAAAACTATATAACGATTTTAGTAAATGGCCGTTGGGTCAAGCATTATGGGTTAAATAACGCGATTGTAGATGCATACCATACGCTACTTCCAATTGGAAGATATCCAATTGTTGTATTAAATATCGAAACGGACCCAATGCTTACGGATGTGAACGTCCATCCAGCAAAGCATCAAATAAGACTTAGTAAAGAAAAAGAGCTAATGGAGCTTGTTCGTCAAACGATCCGTTCGGTTATTCACCGTGTACAGCAGCCGCCTAAAATTACGGAAAAGCCAGAAGTGAAAAAGCAACAGAGTGTACAATTCGACTTCTTTAAACAAACATATTTACCACCTGAACAACCGATTGTCCAGAAAACGGAAGAAATTATAGAGCAGCCAACAATCATTCATGAAGCAATCATCCATGAAACGCATGAACCGTTACAAGAAGAGCCAGTACCTGTCGTTGAAGCGTATGTAGAAGAAAAAGTGGAAACAAAACAACCTTTTCCTGATCTACATGTCGTAGGACAAATCCATGGAACATATATTGTTGCGCAAAGCGATGATGGCTTTTATTTGATCGATCAACACGCAGCGCAAGAACGGATTAAATATGAATTTTATAAAGAAAAAGTCGGGGAAGTAAACGCAAGTGAACGGCAAGCATTATTGCTGCCTCTTACGTTCCATTATTCGCTAGATGAAGCATACCGGATTAAAGAATCACTTCAGGCGTTACAAGACGTGGGAATATTTTTAGAGGAGTTCGGTTCTTCTAGCTTTGTTATACGAGAGCATCCGACATGGTTTCCAGCAGGAAATGAAATGAAGATTATCGAAAATTTAATTGAACAAGTATTAACGAATCGAAAAGTAGATATTAAAAAGCTTAGAGAAGAAGCGGCTATTATGATGAGCTGTAAATTATCGATCAAAGCGAATCATTACTTAACGATGCATGATATGGAGCAACTGTTAGAAAGCTTGAAAAATGCGCAACATCCACTTACGTGTCCGCATGGTAGACCTGTCATTGTGCATTTTTCGACGTATGAAGTGGAGAAGATGTTTAAACGAGTCATGTAGGAGGGATCCAAATGGGGAAGTTTATTTTATCGATCGATCAAGGTACTACGAGCTCGCGCGCAATATTGTTTGATAAACAAGGCAATATTGTGCACACTGCCCAAAAGGAATTTACACAATATTTTCCGAAACCAGGATGGGTGGAGCATGATGCACAAGAAATTTGGGGCTCTGTATTGTCGGTCATTGCTTCAGTTCTGACGGAAAGTGGCAACCAACCAGAAAATGTGCATGCCATTGGTATTACAAACCAGCGTGAAACAACAGTCGTTTGGAATAAGAAAACAGGCCGGCCAATTTATCACGCAATCGTATGGCAATCAAGACAAACGCAAAGCATTATCGATAAGTTAAAAAAAGAAAAGCTTGATACATTTTTCAAGGATAAAACAGGACTCATGCTGGACCCTTATTTTTCTGCTACGAAAGTAAAATGGATTTTAGATAATGTCGAAGGAGCAAGAGACCAAGCAGAAGCGGGGGAACTTCTTTTTGGGACGATCGATACGTGGCTAATTTGGAAACTATCAAATGGAAGTAGGCATGTGACCGATTACTCCAACGCTTCTAGAACGATGCTATATAACATTTATGAACAGCAGTGGGATCAAGAAATTTGCGATAAACTAAATATACCGATAAGTATGCTTCCAAACGTTGCATCTTCTTCTGAAGTTTATACACAAACAGATCCTTCCGTATTTTTCGGAAAAGCGATTGATATTGCTGGAGCAGCAGGGGATCAACAAGCTGCATTATTTGGTCAATGTTGCTTTGAAAAAGGAATGGCCAAAAACACATATGGTACAGGTTGCTTTATGCTCCTCAATACAGGAGAGGAAGCGGTTCAATCACCATCTGGGCTACTAACAACAATCGCTTGGGGACTAAATGGCAAAGTGACCTATGCGTTAGAAGGAAGTGTGTTTGTTGCTGGTTCGGCTATACAATGGCTCAGGGATGGGCTTCGTATGGTGAAAAAAGCAGCGGACTCGGAAGACTATGCCAAAAGAGTCGAATCGACAGATGGTGTTTATATTGTTCCAGCTTTTGTTGGTCTTGGAACTCCATATTGGGATTCCGATGCAAGGGGCGCTATTTTTGGGCTATCTCGAGGAACGACAAAAGAGCATTTCATCCGTGCGACACTTGAATCGCTTGCGTACCAAACAAAAGACGTACTACATACGATGGAACTGGATTCCGGCGTGGATGTAGAAATACTTCGTGTGGACGGTGGGGCAGTGGGAAATGAATTCCTTATGCAATTTCAAAGTGACCTACTAGACTTACCAGTTGAACTAGCTAAGCTAAATGAAACAACTGCACTCGGCGCCGCCTTTTTAGCAGGGCTAGCCACCGGGTTTTGGAAAAATGAGCAAGCGCTTGCCGATATGCGTGAAAGTCAAAAGCTATACGAACCGAAAATGGAAGAAACTACACGAAACCAGTTATACAAAGGATGGAAAAAAGCAGTAGAAGCAACAAGAGTATTCAAACTTTCAGATGAAGAGGTGGATTAAGTGAAATCTTCTGTGGAACGAGAACAAATTTTGCACACATTAAATTTTTACGAGTTCGACGTATTAGTCATCGGCGGAGGCATTACTGGGGCGGGTATTGCATTAGATGCAGTGACTCGCGGAATGTCGGTCGCGTTAGTCGAAATGCAGGATTTTGCAGCAGGAACTTCCAGTAGATCGACAAAACTAGTGCACGGTGGACTTCGCTATTTAAAACAATTGGACGTGAAAGTAGTAGCGGAAGTCGGGAAAGAAAGAGAAATTGTCTATCAAAACGCAGTCCATGTAACAGAGCCAGAATGGATGCTGCTTCCGTTTCATAAAAAAGGAACATTTGGACCACTTAGCACATCTGCGGGGTTGAAAGTATATGATTTTCTCGCTGGCGTAAGAAAAGAAGAACGGCGTCATATGTTAACTCCGGAACAAACGTTAGAAAAAGAACCGCTCCTTAAAAGTAAGGATTTACTAGGTGCTGGCTATTACGTTGAATATCGAACAGACGATGCGAGACTGACAATTGAAGTACTGAAAAAAGCGATGGAAAAAGGTGCGGTTTGTCTAAACTATGCGAAAGCAAAATCGTTTATCTATAACGAACAAAACAAAATCGTTGGTGCAGAAATAGTTGATATGGTAAAAAATAAACGTATTAATATCCATGCGAAAAAAGTAGTCAATGCAACAGGTCCTTGGGTAGACACAGTTCGAGCACTGGACGTTATTGATAATAAGAAAAAGTTAAAGTTAACGAAAGGTGTCCATATTGTCATGGATCAATCTGTTTTTCCACTTAGACAATCTATTTATTTTGATGCACCGGATAAACGAATGATCTTTGCCATTCCACGTGATGGAAAAACATATGTTGGTACAACGGACACTTTTTTCGAGGGTAATATCGAACGTCCAGTTGCAACACAAGAGGATGTGGACTATTTAGTAAATGCTATTCATCATATGTTCCCATTTGTAAATGTCTCGAAAAAACACGTCGAATCGACTTGGGCTGGCGTCCGTCCACTTATTTTTGAGGGTGGCAAAAATCCTTCCGAAATTTCGCGAAAAGATGAAATCTGGAAGTCAGAGGCTGGATTATATACAATAGCTGGTGGAAAATTAACAGGTTATCGTAAAATGGCGGAAACAGTTGTGAACGCCATTTCCAAAGAATTGGGGGATGAACAATATGCTCCTTGTGTCACGAAGCATATAGTTTTATCGGGTGGTGATATAGGAGGGGCGGACCAATTCGAAGCTTTCATCGCGACAAAAGCGCAAGTAGCCCCTTCTTACGGCTTAACAACGGCAGAAGGAATAAGCTTAGCAAAATTTTATGGAGCAAATGTCGATCAAGTATTTCACTATGCCCATATACTTTCTACCATGCCATCTGATCTTCCGTTAAGCCTACTTGCACAAGTCTATTATGCGGTTCATGAAGAGATGGCTTATAATCCTGCTGACTTCTTAGTAAGAAGAACAGGTATGCTTTATTTTAAAATCGATCAATATAAAAAGTATAAAGAGGGTATATTGGACGTGATGGCTCAATTATTGCACTATAGCGAACAAGAAATGACTTCTTTTCAAAAACAATTAGATGCATTATTAATGGAAGCTACTACAAATGAAAGCGGGGCTGCTCTCTGAAAACGATTCTAGAAGGTCAAATGTCTGATGGTCATTTAATTCATATTGTAAAAAATATGCCGGAAGAATCCCCGATTTTGCATGTGCATCTTTTGCACGGAATGGCAGAGCATATAGAGCGATATGATGAATTCGCACAGTTTTTAGTGGGAAATGGCATTATCGTGAGTGGCCACGATCATCGTGGTCACGGAAAAACTGCCGAAAAAAATGGGAGACTAGGTTTTTTGGCGGATCAAGATGGTTTTGAACGAATTGTAGAAGACGCAAGGGAAGTATTAATGCATGTACGAGAAGATATCGAAGATGTGCCTCTTATTTTATTTGGACATAGTATGGGGTCGTTCGTTGCAAGAAGATATATGCAAAAATATAGTGAATCTCTTTCCAAGGTGATTCTTAGTGGGACGGCATTTAACCCGGGGATAATGGGGGATATTGGAACGGTAATCGGAAAAATTGCTTCTAAACAGAAAACACCGCAAACGGAAAGTGCTTTACTTAACGAACTTTCATTTGGTGGATTCAACAAGCAATTTGAAGACACCAAGACGGATTTCGATTGGTTAAGTTCAGATGCAAATGAAGTTAAAAAGTATATTGACGATCCGTATTGTGGTTTTATCCCTTCGAATCAGTTTTATATTGATCTCTTTTATGGTTTAAAAATAATTCATAATAAAAGTGAACTCACGAAAATAAGAAAAGATTTACCTATACTATTAATTAGTGGTCTAGAAGACCCGATCGGTAAAACTGGTAAGGATATTTTTAAAGTAGCGAAAGGTATGACGAATGTAGGAATGGAAAATGTAATGGTTCAATTAATAGAAAATGCGCGACATGAAATTTTAAATGAAGTGAATAAGCACGACACTTATCAATTTATCGAAAACTGGATGTTAAAAGATGTCTGAAAAACCAGTAGTACTTGCAATTGTAGGGCCTACAGCAGTAGGGAAAACGGCTTTAAGTATTGAGCTTGCAAAAACATTTAACGGAGAAATTATTAATGGAGATTCCATGCAAATCTACAGAGAGCTTTCCATTGGAACGGCTAAAATTACGGAAGAGGAGATGGAAGGAGTTCCCCATCATTTATTAGATATAAAGGATCCAACAGATAGTTTCTCAGTAGCAGAATATCAAAAAATCGTGCGAGAGAAAATAGAAGAAATCGCATCGAGAGAGAAACTACCAATTATCGTTGGGGGAACAGGGCTTTATATCCAATCCGTTTTATATGATTTTCGCTTTACAGAGCAGCCTAAAATAGACGTAGACTTACAAAGAGAATTGGAAAAGTTATCACCTGATGAATTATTTAATCGATTACAAAAGCTAGATCCAGAAGCGGCTATCGAAATTCATCCTAATAATGTACAACGAATTATGCGCGCCATTGAACGAGTAGAACTTAGCGGCAAGCAGAAAAAAGAAATTGAACAAGACCAAGGGCATGAAAAAGTATATCCCCATTATATTATCGGGCTAACTACCAATCGCGAAATTCTGTACGAACGAATAAATAAACGGGTAGAATTGATGGTAGAAAAAGGGTTATTAGAAGAAGTGAAAAAACTCCATGAGCGTGGGATTCGTGGAGTTCAATCGATACAAGCAATCGGCTATAAAGAAATTTATGCATACTTGGATGGACTCCTAACACTGGAAGAGGCGCTGGATAATTTAAAGCAAAATTCTAGAAGGTATGCTAAACGCCAGTTAACATACTTCCGTAACAAAATGGACATCCATTGGTACGATCCTTTTGTAGATAGTGAAAAGATCAAAAAAGAAATTACTGAATTCTTGCAGGAGAATAGATAATTAAGGCGAATAGTTAAATGTGGAGAGTACTTATTATTGTAAAATGCACAATGGGGGAATTGAAATGAAACCTATGAATATTCAAGACATTTATTTGAATCAATTAAGAAAAAACAATATTTTTGTTACAGTATTTTTATTAAATGGCTTTCAACTAAAAGGGTTAGTAAAGTCTTATGATAATTTTACCGTTCTTTTTGAGTCAGATGGAAAGCAACAGTTAATATACAAGCATGCTATTTCGACATTTGCGCCTTCAAAGCCTGTAGCACTTAACGAAGAATAAGTCGGGTAAATTGACAGACTAGCAGGTTCCTATTATGATTTTAAAGGAATAGACATGGAAAGGCAGATTAATAATGAATGTGATTACAACAGAACAACTCTTACAAAAAATAGATGCTGGTGAAACAGTTAGTGTCATTGATGTACGTGAAAGTAATGAAGTAGCAACTGGTATTATTCCAGGTGCAAAACATATTGCACTAGGTCAAATTGAAATAAGCATGGATCAAATCGACAAGTCCGTTCCTCATTATATCGTTTGCAAAGCTGGTGCTCGTAGTGCGATGGCTTGCGAAATTCTAGAGGAAAATGGGTTTACTGTAACGAATGTTGCAGGCGGCATGCTAGATTGGGAAGGCGAAGTTCAATTTTAACTTTATTCAGCAGAAGTTCAAAACCCTGCTGAATCGAGGAACTCCGGCTAAGATCGCCGCGTCCTGCGGCAACGCCTGAGTGACCAACATCCTGTTGGCCTAAAGCCTCCGGCGGATGTCGCAGATTTTGATAGGAGTTACTGGCGGATGTTAGCCTAAATGCGTCGCATCCATGCGACAATGGCTAACTGACCTGCATCACGCAGGCCTAAGCCAGGTTCGAAATCTGGACGCAATTACGCCAAGGTGTAATTGATGTAATAAGACTAATTTCATTCGTTGAGATTAGTCTTTTCTATTTGTATTAAAAGCAAGGAGCGAAACAAATGAATTTTACAACGACATTATCAGAAGAAGTTTTAAATTTAGCAAAAAGAGCGGAAGTGATAATAGCTAATTATCATCAAGAAGTAGAAAAAATAGCATTTTTCAATCAACAAAAAGTAATTCATGCGTTTAAAACGCATCATGTAAGTGATCATCACTTTAACCCATCTACTGGTTATGGCTATGACGACGAGGGACGGGATACGTTAGAAAAAGTGTATGCGACCACATTTGGAGCAGAAGCTGCACTCGTTCGTCCTCAAATTATTTCCGGTACGCATGCAATTTCGATTAGTTTATTTGGTGTACTTAGACCGAATGATGAACTGTTATACATAACTGGAAAGCCGTATGATACACTTCAATCGATCGTAAGTGGTGGAGAAGAAGATACAGGGTCACTTGCCGATTTTGGTATTTCTTATCAGCATGTTGACCTACTAGAGTCCGGTGCAATAGATTGGAATGCAGTAGAAAAAACGGTCAGAGGAAATACAAAAGTAATTGCGATTCAACGTTCTAAAGGGTATGCCTTGCGTCCTTCTTTTACGGTGGAACAAATAAAGGAAATGGTTGAAAAGATAAGAGTGATAAAAGAGGATGCCATTATTTTCGTGGATAATTGTTACGGTGAATTTGTGGAAGAGTTAGAACCGACAGATGTCGGAGTAGATTTAATGGCGGGCTCTTTGATCAAAAATCCCGGTGGTGGTATAGCGAAAACGGGTGGATATATTGCAGGAAAAAGCGAGCTTGTTACAAAGTGTGCGTATCGAATGACTTCACCAGGAATTGGAGCAGAAGCCGGTGCTTCTCTTAATACGTTAATGGATATGTATCAAGGATTTTTCTTAGCACCTCACATTGTTTCGCAAGCGGTAAAAGGGGCAATTTTTACCTCTGCGGTTTTAGAAGAAGTGGGAATGACAACGGAACCTCATTATTCGCAAAAGAGAACGGACCTCATTCAATCGGTATCGTTTCAAACGGCCGACCAAATGATACAGTTTTGTAAAGCGATTCAAATGCATTCGCCGGTAAACGCACAATTTGCTCCTGAACCTGCTTATATGCCAGGTTATGAGGATGATGTCATTATGGCAGCGGGGACTTTTATACAAGGATCTAGCATGGAGTTGACCGCGGACGGTCCTATTCGACCGCCGTATACCGCCTTTATTCAAGGTGGTTTAACGTATGAGCATGTGAAGTATGCTATTTTAGGAGCGGTACAGTCTTTGAGGTAGTTGTAATAATGAAATAAGTAGAAGCGTGGAAGTGACTTGATCATTTTCTGCGCTTTTTTGTTTTCAATTTGTTTTTCGTGGGTAAAGAATCAAGTGGATAGCTAAGCCAAACAACACATGGTTGTGACTTTATAGGAATAATGCGTAGCAATTAAGTTGCCGCTAGGATTTCCGCTCCAGGGCGGACGCCTTCCGCTTCAATCCACGGAAATTGCTAGCTAGTCAGAGTTACTGTATTAAATTCATTTTTTGTACTATTTCTTGAAAATAAAATCCAATAAATGGTTGAACGCGACATAATATACTGTGAACGCGACAAACTACCCAGTGAACACGACAAAGCCAACCACGAACGAGACAAACCGACCTCTGAACACAACAAACTTTCACGAAGTAAAGCCTTCGCTTGCCTTGAGATAAGTAAGTCATTGTCTGAATTCACATATTTGAAAGACGGCATAATAGTAGGGTGTAGCGAAAAGCCGAGTGGTCACTTAATTGAGCCACTTTAGTATGCATTATTTCTAAAAAGTGGCTTTTGATGTTTGAAATTTTCATGTCACTTTACCTTACATTAGGTTGACATGTTAGCTAACATGACATATACTATTTATATATCCAACTAGGAGGTGCAGCGATGGAAAAGGAATGGAGACGTTCCATGCCACTGCTATCTATGAATATTGTCATGCAGTTAACTGGCTTAACGGCTAGACAAATTCGATATTATGAAGAGCATGAACTTGTTCAGCCTGCCCGAACAGAAGGTAAACAACGCATGTTCTCACTGGATGATATCGATACTTTATTAGAAATTAAAGATATGCTCTCAACAGGTGTGAACATTGCAGGGATCAAACAAATATTTGAAATGAAAAAAAATCCGGCTGCAAAAAATGACACAAAACAAGTGATCACGGATGCACAACTCAGAGCAATTGTAAAAGAAGAAATGCAAATAGCACAAAGACACCAACGTGCATCATTAAGGCAAGGGGATCTATCTCGATTCTTTCGATAGAACGGGATTTGATTATAAAAATAATTTAGGAGAGTGAAAAAATGAGCAAGTACACAAGAGAAGATATTAAAAAGTTCGTTAAAGAACACGAGGTGAATTTTATTCGTCTTCAGTTTACAGACATACTAGGTACGATTAAAAACGTTGAAATTCCAGTGAGTCAGCTCGATAAAGCTCTCGACAATAAAATGATGTTCGACGGATCTTCTATTGAAGGATTCGTACGAATTGAAGAATCAGATATGTATTTAGTTCCGGATTTAAATTCATGGGTTGTATTCCCTTGGATAACTGGGAAAGGAAAAGTAGCTCGTTTAATCTGTGATGTAAATAAAGCAGATGGCACACCTTTTGCAGGAGATCCACGAAATAATTTAAAACGTGTACTAAAAGAAATGGAAGAGTTAGGATTCACGAGTTTTAACTTAGGACCTGAACCTGAATTTTTCTTATTTAAACTAGATGCACAAGGCGAACCAACTTTAGAATTAAATGACCACGGTGGATACTTCGACTTAGCACCAGTTGATCTTGGAGAAAACTGCCGACGTGATATCGTGCTTGAGCTAGAGGAAATGGGCTTTGAAATTGAAGCATCTCACCATGAAGTAGCTCCTGGGCAACACGAAATTGACTTTAAATATGCAGATGCGGTAACAGCATGTGATAATATTCAAACGTTTAAACTAGTTGTTAAAACAATTGCTCGTAAACATGGTCTACATGCGACATTCATGCCAAAACCACTATTTGGTGTAAACGGTTCTGGAATGCACTTTAACGTTTCGTTATTCAATGGAAAAGAAAATGCATTTTTTGACGAGTCTACTGAAAGTAAAATGAGTGAAACGGCAATGCAATTCATGGCAGGTGTGTTAAAGCATGTACAAAACTTTACTGCTATAACAAACCCAACTGTAAACTCATATAAACGATTAGTTCCAGGCTACGAAGCACCTTGTTATGTTGCTTGGTCAGGTCAAAACAGAAGTCCATTAGTTCGAATTCCTTCTTCTCGTGGATTGAGTACACGTATTGAAGTTCGTTCGGTGGATCCAGCGGCGAACCCATACTTGGCAATGGCTGTTATTTTACAAGCAGGTCTAGATGGTATTAAAGAAAAAATGACACCACCACCAGCAGTTGACCGTAATATTTACGTGATGTCTGAAGAAGAACGTATCGAAAACGGTATTTATAACTTACCACCGACACTTCATGAAGCAGTTGTAGAACTTGGAAAAAGTGAAGTAATTCGCGGAGCACTTGGTGAACATATTTATGCAAACTTTGTGGAAGCGAAAGAGATTGAATGGGATATGTTCCGTACGACAGTACATCCATGGGAACGTGAGCAATATCTAAAAATGTACTAAGCTCGATTTAGCAGTTTTATATACTTGATTTATGGGGTGCTTTATGTGAAATTAATTTTAAGATTTATTTGCACACCATTTTCATCCCCCAAAATAGATCAAATAATATTTGAAAGCATCGTTCAGTCGTGAGTTGACTCGTTCGGTGTTTTTCTTTTTTATTTTCTTTGAAACATGGGCATAAACGTCAGCCGTAGCTGCCATGGTTCGAGATTTAGAGAAAAACGGTGCATTGAAGTAAAGCCAATGGATATAGAGGACCAAATTACCAACTAGATTCAATTTTTTAAAGATAAAATATAAACATGGGAAGCCGAAGATCTCCCTTCGTATTTCTCAACAATTTTATAACGAGATTGGAGCCCCACTGTTGAAGAAGTGGGGCTTTTTTTATTTGAAAGAAACTTTGTTGAAAGGTTCACCACAGAAAGATACAAATAAAATTCTTAATTACAAGATAAATTACCTTATGCATTTAATAAACTCTGCATAATCTATAAATAGTAATAGGAAAGGAGGGGGAATAAGATGTCTGAATATGGTGGAAGCGAATATGGTGGACACAGTAATCGCGGATCAAACTTCGCGTTGATTGTAGTGTTGTTTATCCTACTTATTATTGTGGGAGCAAGTTTTATGAGATATTAAACAAATATGATGTAGATTAAGAGAGAGAGAGTTTCAGCTCTGACAACATCACTTTTTAGTCATCGGGTATATTTTGTCCGCTCTACCTAACGACTTTAAGAAAAATGGTTAGTAAAAAGTTAAAATGATTAATGCTTTCCCAATTTGTATCTCCTCTTCTAAAGAATCGACCTTCTCTTAATTGAGTTGGTTGATTTTTTTATTTGCCCCAAAATTAACATCAGAGTGTTGCTTTTTTTATTTGTCGAACGATTACGATAGTAATATTAAGATTTTTAACCATTATCCATTGTAGATAATTTTTCCACAAAGAAAACATACATTCAGTGATATGATTTGGGATAAAGATCTTTCAATTACCTATAATTAATGAGAATAATATATAAGGAATTGTCTATATAATGGAGGAATAAAAAATGAGTGAAGAATGGAATACAAGCGCATCTGATGGTGAATTTATTAGCGATGGGGGTAGAAAAAATCGTTCTAGCAAACGTACTAGAATTCCTAGGTTTCGAAGTATCATAAGTAAAAAAAGTAGAAAGCGTAGTGTTGGTAATGATTCTGAAGCCACCATTCTTATGTGGGTGATTTTTTCTATAATAGTGTCAGCAATATTTCATTCAGACTGGGCTTTCAAGTCTTTATATGGGATATTTTTATTTTATACAATTTTTACTAAAAACATCAAACCAATTAGATTTGTATCATCAGTTATTTTATTTATTGGGAGTTTGTCCTTCATAGCACTTACGTTAGTTGTTTTGATTGATTTACTAGGTGATGCTAACATGTTGCAAGATCCGATTACAAGAAAAGCATATACATACATTATAGGAGTCCCTATAATAAGTTGGGGAATTATAAGATTGTTAGAAAATTGGATTTATGGACCGTTTAAAAAGGGTTAATAAAATTGTTAATAAATTTACGCACCTCTATTCAGGTGCTTTTTTTATTTGCCCAAAATTTTCTTGTTGTAAAATCAAACTAGTGTTCGTATACTGAATAAAAAGGAGGGAACGTTCGTGCGTATAAATATTTTGAAGTCTTTAGAACATGGTAATATAGCAGAAATGATTTACATGAAAGATAGCGGTGAAATCAGTAAGCGAAAGGTGAAGGTGTTAAGTGTGGACGACAGTACATTTAAAGCTTATTGCTTTTTACGAAATACGAAAAGAACTTTCAAAATAGACAATGTACTAGCATGCGTTCCTGTTCTTCGTAGAGAGCGAGATGTAATCTAAAATGGACTACAACAAACTTCCAAATCGCTCTATTGCTTGCATTGATATGATGAGCTTTTATGCTTCTTGTATTGCTGCATTACATGATTTAGATGTAAGGACTGTACCATTAGCAGTAGTGGGAAGTCTCGAACAAAAAGGTAGTGTAGTGTTAGCGGCATCTCCGGCAATGAAGAAGAGATTTCGAGTGAAAACTGGAACACGATTGTTTGAAATACCTAATCATCCAGACATCAGATTATTCGAATCGAAAATGAGTTATTTCCTCGAGATGTCGATGGCAGTAACAGAAATATTACACAAATATGTTCCACCAGAAGCTATACATGTATACAGTGTGGATGAAAGTTTTATTGATTTAACTGGCACGGAGAAATTATGGGGAGATCCATCTAATACAATCCAACGTATACAAAAGGAAATACTTAATTCACTACAATTGCATAGTACGGTGGGTATGGGGCCAAACATGTTAATGGCAAAGCTCGCTCTTGATTTGGAAGCGAAAAAGAGTGGTTTCGCAAAATGGACATACGATGATGTGCAAACAAAATTATGGCCAGTAAGCCCTTTAAGTGAAATGTGGGGGATTGGTTCACGAACAGAAAAGACGCTAAATAATATGGGAATCACCTCAGTGGGGCAGTTAGCCAGAACTCCTTTACGTGTTTTAGAGAGTAAATTTGGCGTGATGGGAAATCAGTTATATCATCATGCGTGGGGTATCGATTTATCCAATTTAGGAGCTCCTTTAGAAGAAGGTCAAATTAGCTACGGTAAAAGTCAAATCCTTATGAGGGACTACAATAAAATCGAGGAAGTAAAAGCAGTTATCTTGGAAATGTGCGAAGATGTGGCAAAAAGGGCAAGAGATACTTATCAAGCAGCTAGAACGATTACATTAGGCTTGGGATATAGCAAGAATGCGTTTGGCGGAGGATTTCAGAGGGCTAGAACAATTTACGAAGCCACCAACGACACAATGAAAATCTATAATGTATGCTTAGATCTATTAAAAGAAAACTACCATAACAAACCAGTGCGTCAGCTGTCCGTATCCATCACGAAGTTAGAAGATGAACATTCAATGCAACTGAGCTTATTCGAGAAAGATAACTGGAAAAATAGAAAATTAGCGGCGGCCATGGATAGCGTTCGAAATCGATTTGGAACTGCAGCATTATTAAGAGCAGTATCTTATACACCAGCCGGAACTGCTGTAAAACGCTCTAAAATGGTTGGTGGACATAAAGGATAAGGAGGGTCCATATTGATAAAAGATCGTGGGATGAAAAAATGGCAAGGTATGATGTTACCAGAACATGTAGCAGTGTTAAACAAATTCTTTGGAGAAAAGAAGAGAGTACCTAAGCCGGATTTAAATGAATGGGATCTTCATGCAAATGAAGAAACTTTACAAATTGCATTAAAGCGGAAGTGTGAAATGACAATAAAAATGTGGTGGGATGGCGGTTTTCATTTTCGAGGTGGAATTATAAAAGATGTAGATTTAAGCAAGAGGACAATAGATGTAGATGACCCGTTCGGATTGCATACCTACATGTTAGACAGTATCGTAGACGTGACTGTAACAGAATAATTTGAGGTGTATTAAATGAATGAAGAACAAAAAGAAAAGCTATATGAAATAGTAGATATCATGGCAGGTAAAGCCCCAAAAGAAGTCTTGTTGGGAGCAATTGAAGAGATACAGCAAATGGACAGCAATCAATTAGAAGGATTGGTATCCTTATTTGAACTGTTAAATAAATATAATGTTGATGAACCTTATTACGACAAAACCACCAATCAGTAAGAAAGGTGGTTTTATTTTTTGACTATTAAAGGAAAAGGTTTATTTCTCGTAAAATGTTATGGTGACACCTACCATATATCTGATTGGATTAGTTTCACTAAAGTTGGATATTTACGTTAATAAAGGATGAGTTTGTGAAGGCTTACACTTAAACTAACGAAGCAGGTTAGTGGAAGAGTGTTGTTTAACTTTATTTCAACAATCGGGCCATTTTCTTGAATAACTCTCCACAAGTAAATTATATAAAACGTGCAATAAAAATTAGCATGTAATTTGGGATTATCGAAGTCACAATTGATCAATGGTAGATGGAATATAATATTGGAGAAATCATAATAATCCTATGTTTTTGGGGAATACTAAATTGAAAAGTAATAAATAAAGAAATAAAGCGAGGAGTTTTATGAAAAAGGTTGCAATGTTTTTCCTATGTCTACTTATATTAATTCTTCCATCACAAGTTTTTGCCCAACGTAAAGTACCTATTTTAATATATCATTCGATTGACGAATTTGAAGGGCATGGTTCTAAGGAGTTATATGTAACACCGAAGAATTTCGAGAAACAAATGATTTATCTAAGAGACCATGGTTACACATTATTAACTTTTGATCGATGGCAAGACATTTATAAAGTAAACAAACCCATTTTCATTACCTTTGATGATGGGTACAAAAACAATCTGAATGCATTTGGTATCTTTCAAAAACTAAAAAACGAACGTTTTAAACCAACTGGTACCATTTTTGTTATTTCTGACTTTATCGGTCGCTCCAACCGATTATCGGAATCGGATTTAAAAATGATGGCTGATTCGGGGATCATCTCAATTCAGTCTCATACTGCTACACATCCTGATTTAACGAAAATAAATAATTTTGAATATGAACTGAAAGAGTCCAAAGATAAAATTCAAAAAATAACGGGCAAACCAGTTAATGCTCTTGCGTATCCATACGGAAATTTCAGTAACAAGATCGTAGCAGAAACGAAGAAATACTATTTGTTTGGACTTACGACAACTCCTGAACTATTTTCTGAGAAGGGCATTAAAGACGAATTCTATCTTTTACCACGGATCTATATCAAGTATTCAACTACTCTTGATGACTTTGCAAAGATCGTTGACGGAGAATGAAGGCGGTTACTATACCAGTTAATCGTTTTTTCTTTTGGAACTATGGGAAAGTGGTTAATAGTGTTAATAAGCAAATGGGTAAAGAAACAGGAAAAATGGTTTATTGAGGGAAGGAGTAATCTCAATGGTTATCGGATTAATTGTCTTGGGGATTATTCTATTAATTTTTAGGAATTTTAACACCTATTGGTTCTGGAACAACTTTTTTGATCTCTATCATTCTGTTTGTTATAGGAATCGTGCTCTCATCTAATTTTTTAAATACAATTTAAGAGGTTTCTTTTTCCAAATGAATCAACCTCCTAAATGTATGTGGTGGGCTGATTATAGATTGTATTATGATGGATTGTTATGATAGTAATTGAAAGGCCCTACAATCAATTTATAAAACAAATAACGATTAGAATCAAATTTATAGATTAATATTTTCGAGTATTAAGATTTAACTAAAAGAAATGAATAGTTGAAATCTTTTATTTATATGGTATTGTTAAATCATAATTTAATATAATATTAAATAAGTGTTCATAATTTTGAAGTAATAGGGAAGTTAGTGAAAATCTAATGCAGCCCCCGCTACTGTAAACGCAGATGAAATCATAATAATCACTGTTCAGAAATTGGATGGGAAGATATGAGAGTAAAGTGAAGCGTAAGCCAGGAAACCTGCTTATTTAATTCAAGGCTTACTTTTCGGCGGGAGAAGTGTAGATGAGAAATCACATATTGCTAATCGTATTAGGTATTATTTTCTGAAAATACGGTTTTTTGTGTAAAATTCCAGATACCCACACCTCTTTTTAAAAGAAGTGTGGGTATTTTTAATTGGAGGAGAAGGATTTGCAAAAGGGGAAGATTTTTGTAGTTGGATTTGGTCCTGGAGATCGAGAACACATTACAAAACGAGCCGTAGATGCGTTACAGCAAAGTAATCATATTATGGGTTACAAGACTTATGTTGATTTGATCAGACATTTAGTAACGGCAAAAAATATTGTCAGTACTGGGATGACTGAAGAGGTATCACGAGCACAAGAAGCAGTTAAACAGGCAGAGGCAGGACATATTGTTGCTGTGATTTCAAGTGGGGATGCAGGGGTATACGGAATGGCTGGTCTAGTATATGAGGTGCTAATTGAAAAGGGATGGACAGAGGAGACAGGGATTGAGGTAGAGGTTGTACCTGGTATTTCAGCAATTAACTCATGTGCAAGTTTGCTTGGTGCACCTGTTATGCATGACTCTTGTACGATTAGTTTAAGTGATCATTTAACACCGTGGACAGTCATTGAAAAACGTATTGAAGCAGCAGCAATGGCAGATTTTGTTATTGCGTTTTATAATCCAAAATCAGGACGTAGGACACGCCAAATTGTAGAAGCTCAGCGTATTTTACTAAAATATAGATCTTCTGATACTCCAGTAGGACTTGTGAAGAGTGCTTACCGAGATAGCCAGAATATTGTGTTAACAACTTTAGCAGAAATGTTGGATCATGATATTGGAATGTTAACAACTGTTGTAGTTGGAAACTCATCGACGTTCTTTTATGACAATAAAATTATTACACCACGTGGTTATCAAAGAAAATATACGCTAGGCGATGAGAAGCAAGTTTGGAAGCCACATCAACGTTTGAAAAAAGAAGCAGAACCTTGGGCGCTTGATCAAGTAACAGGGGAAGCGAAATCTGGCTTTGAAAAAATTGAAGCTATTAAGGCTAAAAAAGAAGTAAAAATCGAGCCTTTAAAAGAAGTACAAAGTGTAGCTATCAAAGAAGTACAGCAAGTTATACCAACTAAAAATGAGGCAGTGCCTCAAAGAAAAACATCACTTGAAATGGCTAAAATGGCGTTAGCTTGTATTACAAATACGCCTGTGAAAACAGATTATTTAGTACAGCAAGCTATTGAATCTATTTTTGAATTTGCTGTTTCACCAGGTGTTGCTAATAAAATGATTACACCGAAGCAAATGAAAATACTTGCAGAAGTAGTTGGAGAAAACGGAACTATAGAATACACACCAGATCATCGATTCCATGTGAAAATTCCAACTGAAAATCCAGATGTCATCGTTGGAAAATTACGTGCGTCAGGTTTGTATGTGCTACCTATGGGTGATGTATTAAATGTAAAAGCATGTGATTTCTGTTATGGAGAAAAAGCCGAATCCATACCGTTAGCTGAGGAGATCATGGAGACGCTTGGTGGCATGAAATTACCAAAGGAACTTCATATTGGGTTTAATGGATGTGGCATGGCATGTTATCGTGCAGTTTTTGATGATATTGGAATTGTCTATCGAAAAAAGAAATTCGACTTATTTATCGGAGCAAAGCCAGTTGGAAGAACTGCACATGCAGCACAACCGGTAGCAGAAGGGTTAGAACCCGATGCGCTTATTCCGCTATTGACAAAAATTGTTGAGGAATATAAAGAACGTGCACATCCAAATGAACGATTGTTTAAATACTTTAAGCGTGTGAAAAAAATTGCACATTTCACATATCAGGATATGAGCAGCAAGATTAAAGTGGAAGAAGCACCTTGTGGCGATTAGGAGGCATAGCATGATTTTATTTTTAGCGGGAACAAGCGATGCACGAGAACTAGCAATTAAATTACAAAAGCAAGACCATTCGTTACTTGCAACAGTCGTTACACATTCAGCGGCTAATAGTCTTAAAGAAGCAGGAATTGCTTATCATATTGGACGTTTATCAGTAGTCGACATGGTGAATTTAATTCAGGAAAAGGGAGTCACAGCGGTGATTGATGCAAGCCATCCTTATGCAGAAGAAGCGTCAAAAACAGCCATGATGGCGGCAGAGCAATGTAATTTATCTTATATTCGTTACGAACGTCCTAAGCAGCAGTTTGTGCATCCATTAGTAACAGAGGTAGAGACGTATGAAGAGGCAGCCCTTATTGCGCGAGCGCATAAAGGAACTGTGATGTTGACAACAGGTAGTAAAACACTTGCCACTTTTACAAAACACTTACTAATCGACACGATTCGTTTAGTATGTCGTATGTTACCGAATAAAGAAAATATGGACAAGTGTGATGCGTTAGGTGTTAAGCAACGTGACATTATCGCAATACAAGGTCCATTTTCAAAGGAATTAAATACAGCGTTGTATCATCAATACGGGACTACGCTTGTTATTACAAAAGAAAGCGGTAAAGTTGGCTCCGTCGATGAGAAGATGGATGCCGCATTGGAATTAAATATCCCCATTATTTTAATCAAAAGACCAAAAATTACTTATATTAATCAATGTTCTACATTTGATGAAGTATTACAAACACTAGGAGGAATATGAAATGGCAAATATGAACTTTAATACTGATTTCGTACCACTAACAGTAGACCCAGACAAAATTTACGATTATAGCTTCTCCATTATTAAGGAAGAGATGGGCGAACATGAATTTACAGATGAACAATGGTTAGTTGTACGTCGTGTTATTCACGCATCGGCAGATTTTGAATTAGGACGTAGCATGATTTTTACACCAGATGCAATTGAGGCAGGTATTCAATCTATTTTAGCTGGTCGTCATGTAGTAGTAGACGTCCAAATGATTGAAAGTGGCTCGGGTCGTAAACGATTTCAAAAGCATGGGGGAGACTTGCACTGCTATATCGCAGACGAGGATGTATCAATTGAAGCAAAAAAGCTAGGAACTACACGCGCTATTATTTCTATGCAAAAAGCAACGAAGCTACAAGAAGGCGGTATTTATGCCATTGGTAACGCACCGACTGCTCTTTTAGAATTAATCCGTTTAATTAAAGAAGGGTTAGCAAAACCAGATTTAATCATTGGAATGCCAGTTGGCTTTGTATCTGCAGCAGAGTCAAAAGCAGAGCTAGCTATTTTAGAAGGTATTCCATTCATTACAAATGTAGGACGTAAAGGTGGCAGTACGGTGACTGTAGCAGCATTGAATGCCATCTCAATTATGGCTGATGAGCGAGCATAACAAGCGAAATAAAAAAGATCCATCACAAATGCGTTATGGCTACACAACCGGTTCATGTGCTACAGCAATGACAAAGGCCGCTTTACAAGCAATTGTTACTGGTCAGATTCCCGAAAAGGTCACGATTTATTTGCCGGTTGGACAATATGCAACTTTTAAAATAGACGCTAGTGAAATCCAAGGTGACGCCATCATGTGTGAAACGATTAAAGATGCTGGAGATGATCCAGATGCAACTCATCAGGCCCGTATTCAAAGTACAGTTCGTTTACTAGAGGTACCTGGCATACAGCTAGATGGTGGAGTAGGGGTAGGCCGTGTGACAAAGGCAGGCTTACCCGTGCCAGTTGGTTTAGCTGCGATAAATCCGGTGCCGCGTAAAATGATTATGGGCGTCGTACAAGAAGTGATTGATACATATGCCATTGAGCAAGGTGTCGAAGTAATCATCTCTGTCCCAGATGGGGAAGAGATTGCAAAAAAAACATTGAATGGTCGCCTCGGTATTATTGGCGGCATTTCAATATTAGGAACACGTGGCACAGTCGTTCCTTTTTCGAGTTCTGCATATATGGCGAGTATTGTTCAAGCGCTTAATGTTGCGAAGGAGGCAGGTTGTGACCATATCGTGATTACAACAGGCGGGCGCAGTGAAAAGTATGCGATGAAGCAATATCCTCATTTACCGGAAGAAGCTTTCATTGAAATGGGAGATTTCGTTGGATTTACCTTAAAGAATATTGCACGTAAAAAATTTTCACAAGTATCACTTGTTGGCATGATGGGGAAATTCTCGAAAGTAGCACAAGGTGTTATGATGGTGCACTCAAAAAGCGCGCCAATTAGCTTAGAATTTTTAGCGGGTATTGCAAAAAAGGTTGGTATTGAAGAGCCACAACTAAGTGAAATTTTAACTGCAAATACAGCCTCACAAGTCGGTGAGATACTTCAAGGAAATGAAGCTTATTTTGAAGCACTGTGTAAGAACTGTTGCTATTATGCATTAGCACATATGAATACAACGATTAGTGTTTCGACAAGTTTATATGCGATGAATGGTGATTGTTTAGGAAAGGCTGAGAATATTGACAAATTGGATGAAAATGATTGGCATAGGGGATAACGGTGTAACGGGCTTATTGCCACAATACATTGAATGGATTAATAACTGTGATGTATTAGTAGGTGGAGAACGCCATTTAGCGTTCTTTCCACAGTTTTCAAAAGAAAAGAAGGTCATAAAAGGTGGATTGTCTAAGCTTGTTGATGATTTACAAAAAGAAACACGTAACGTTGTTATTTTAGTTTCAGGAGACCCCTTATTTTATGGATTAGGTAGTGTGTTAGCTAAGAAACTACTGTTAGAAATTTACCCTTATACAAGCTCCGTACAGTTAGCTTTTTCAAAAATGCAGGATAGCTGGCAAGATGCATATATTACAAGTTTACATGGACGTTCAATCAAAGGCTTTGCACAAAAAATTGATGGACGTAAAAAAGTTGCCATTTTGACAGATGACAAAAACACACCACAAGTAATAGCTACATACTTAAAGCAATACGGTATGGATGAATATGATGCCTTTGTCACTGAAAATTTAGAAGGTAAGAATGAGCGCTGTCGTTTCTTGACATTAGATGAGATGGAACAGGCTACCTTTTCATCTTTAAATGTTGTGATATTAAAGCAGCGTCATTCAGTAAAGCGTAGCACGCTTGGGATTGCTGATGAAGAATTCTATCAGCGTAAGCCAGAAAAAGGCTTAATTACGAAAAAGGAAATTCGAGTTCTTTGCGTACAAGAATTACAACTTCGAGAAGATAGCATTATTTGGGATATCGGCACATGTACTGGATCAGTTGCAATTGAAGCGGCAAAAATTGCCCGTGAAGGTGCGGTGTTTGCTATTGAAAAAAACGAAGGTGATTTAGAAAATTGCTTATTGAATCAGGCAAAGCACCGTACTGATTTTATAGCCATTCTCGGAAAAGCACCAGAGCGTTTGAATGAATTTCCAGATCCTAATGCTATCTTTATTGGTGGTAACGGTGGCAATATGGAACATTTGTTAGAAACATGTATTACACGTCTATTACCAGGTGGGCGCCTCGTTATGAACATCGCAACAATTGAAAATTTAGCTGATGCGATGAAACACTTAAAAAATTTAGGTTGCGACGTAACGATTTTACAAGCTCAAATTTCAAAGAGTAAGCCTATTTTACACTTAACACGATTTGAACCATTAAATCCCATTTTTATTGTGACTGCACAGAAAGGAATTGACAAATGACATCATTAGGAAGTTTATATGGATTAGGCGTTGGTCCTGGCGATCCAGAATTAATTACAGTGAAAGCTTTCCGCAAATTACAAGAATGTCCTGTTATTGCTTACCCTAAAAAACTAAAAGGTAGCAAATCATATGCGCATCGTATTGTGGAAATGTACATTAACCCAGCTGAAAAGAATATGCTCGGGCTTGTATTCCCAATGACAAAAGATGAAGAAACATTAACCCTTGAGTGGACAAAATCAGTTGAAGCTATTTATACATATTTAGCACAAGGACTAGATGTTGCGTTCGTTACCGAAGGCGATCCTATGTTATACAGTACATTTATTCATCTAATGAAACTGATGAAGGACACATATCCAGAAGTTCACATGGAAACAGTGGCAGGTATTTCATCATTTAATGGTTCAGCAAATCGTTTGGGCATTCCACTAGCGGACGGAAATGACCATGTAGCGATGATTCCAGCAACCGAAGATATGACAGAAATGCGTCGGGTATTGGAAACAAATGATGCTGTAGTATTTATTAAAGTAGCAAAAGTATTAGAAGATATGCTCGACTTATTAGAGGATATGAATCTACTATATGGCACACACGTTGTCACAAAGGTAACTTCAGATGAGGAAGTTATTTGGAATGTAGATGAGTTACGTGGAGCAGAGCTGAATTATTTATCATGTATGGTGGTGCGTAAATAATGAAAAAAATATGGATTATAGGTGCAGGTCCTGGTGACCCAGAATTAATAACAGTAAAAGGCTTAAAGTTATTACAAACAGCAGATGTTGTCATGTATACAGATTCATTAGTAAGTGACAAATTAGTTGCTGAAGCACACCCAGAGGCAGAGGTTATTCGTACAGCAGGCATGCATTTGCAGGAAATGGTTGATTGTATCGTTGAGCGTGTAAATGCCGGAAAAACACTAGTCCGATTACATACAGGAGATCCAGCAATGTACGGTGCAACAATGGAACAAGTTGCACTATTAAAGGAACATGAAATTGGCTATGAAGTTGTACCTGGTGTAAGTTCAGTGTTTGCTGCGGCAGCAGCAGTTGGTGCAGAGCTAACAGTGCCGGACTTAACGCAAACACTCATTTTAACACGTGCAGAAGGACGCACGCCTGTACCCGACCGTGAAAAACTACAAGCATTAGCAAATCATCACTGTACGATCGCAATGTTCTTAAGCGCAACTTTAACCAAAAAGATTGTGAAGGAATTACAAGCTGCTGGCTGGGCAAATGATACACCAGTAGCGGTTGTACAACGTGCTTCTTGGCCTGATCAAAAAATAGTTCGTACAACACTTTCTCAGCTGGACGAAGCAATGAGAACAAATGGCATACGTAAACATGCAATGATTTTGGCTGGTTGGGCACTTGACCCTAATATTCATGAAAAAGATTACCGTTCAAAGTTGTATGATAAAACATTTACGCACGGTTTTCGTAAGGGTGTGAAGGAAGATGATTAGTTTACAAGAAGGAATTATTCCTAAAGTTAATAAGAGTAAGACATATGCTCTTGTTGCTATTACAAAGCATGGTGTGGAGCATGCACGTAATTATGCTGAAAAATTCCCCTATGTAGATCTGTATTACATGAAAAAATTTGAACGGGGTGATGAGAATACTCGTCACATTCAATTATTTGATGGAACAGTACGTTTGTTATTACCGGCACTTTTTCAGGAATATAAAGGAGTTATTTGTGTCATTTCACTCGGTGCGGTTATAAGGATGATTGCACCGCTTCTGGTAGATAAAAAGAAAGACCCTGCTGTGTTGGTTATTGATGAGAAAGGAGATTATGTCATTAGCGTAGTCTCGGGACATATCGGTGGTGCAAATGCTTTAACACATGAATTTGCGGAAGCTATTGGTGCACAACCTATTATCACCACAGCTTCAGATGTTCAAAAAACGATTCCTGTTGATTTATTTGGCGCGAAATTTGGTTGGGTATGGGATGCTGAGGACAAGTTAACACCCGTAAGTGCCTCTGTTGTAAATGAAGAACATGTTGCCATTGTACAAGAAACGGGAGAGAAAAAGTGGTGGATGCATGATGCGAAAATGCCTGAAAGTTTAAAATTGTATCCTTCAACTGATATAGCGCTCGCAGCAAATCCTCAGGCGACATTACTCATTACAGACCGTTTAATAGAAACATATGAAGAAGAGCTTCTTAAAAACGGTGTTATTTATCGTCCAAAGTCACTTGTGTTAGGGATGGGTTGTAATCGCGGTACTTCAGCCGAGGAGATTGAGGCACTTATTGACGAAACGCTATTAGAACTTAAGCTGAGTAAAAAAAGTGTCAAAGCCATTGCAACGATTGATTTGAAAAAGGATGAAGAATGCTTTTTACAAGTCGTTGCGAAAAATAATTGGCAGTTAGTCACGTATACACCAACAGAGTTGAATGAAATGCCTCTAAAAAACCCATCTGAAAAGGTATTTAAATATACAGGCGCTTACGGTGTATGCGAGCCAGCAGCACTGCGATATGCGAATACAAACGACTGGTTGCTGGAGAAAAAGAAAGGCCATAATGCAACAATTTCGGTTGCACGGATTTCATTTGATGAGGAGGTACCGCAATGAATCGATTTGTATTGGCTGGTACTGGTAGTGGTGTTGGAAAAACAACGTTCACAATTGGCATAATGCGTGCCCTCATGAAGCGTGGTTTATCAGTACAAGGCTTCAAATGCGGGCCTGATTATATCGACCCAACATATCACACAGCAGTAACGAAAAGGCCGTCTCGGAATGTTGATAGCTTTATGATGGCCCACGAGGTTGTACGTGATATTGTTGCACGTGCCAGTAAAGATACAGATGTCAGTATAATCGAAGGGGTTATGGGTTTTTATGATGGCAAATCACCATTATCTAATGAAGGCTCGGCGGCACATATTAGTGAGCTGACAAATAGTCCCGTTATTTTAATTGTTAACGCAGCGAGCATGGCGCGTAGTGTTGCAGCAATTGTAAAGGGATTCCAAATGCTGGATGAAAACACGAATATTGTCGGTGTAATTGCGAACCAATTAGGTAGCAAAAGCCATTTTGATATCGTGAAAACAGCGATTGAAGCAGAATGTAATGTACCGGTTATCGGCTATTTACAAAAAGGGGCGGTCCCAACGTTGCCAAGTCGTCATTTAGGCCTTATACCTGCAATTGAACGCGGGGATTTAGATGAATATTTCGACGATCTTGCAAATGCTATAGAGGCGACTGTTGATTTGGATCATTTACTTGAAATAACAAAAGCACCAACAATTGCAGTAGAAACATCTATTTTTGAAAAGCAAACAGACAGAAAACCTGTACATATTGCAGTGGCAAAAGATGCGGCCTTTAACTTTTATTACGAAGAAAATTTAGAACTTTTACGAGCCTATGGTGCTGAGCTACACTTCTTTTCGCCATTGCAAAATGAGCAAGTACCGTCACAAGCACAAGGTTTATATATCGGTGGTGGTTTCCCAGAAGAGTTTGCGGAACAACTAAGTAAAAATACGTTTTCCAACAAATCTATTTGTCGCGTAATTGAGCAAGGATTACCGACATTAGCAGAATGTGGTGGCTTTATGTATTTAACAGAAAGTATTACAAACCGTGCTGGTCAAACTTATGAAATGCTTGGTGTTATTCAAGGACATATAAAAATGCAAGACAAGTTAGCTGCACTTGGTTACCGTGAAATTACTGGAGTTAAAGGCAACTTCTTAATTCATGCCGATGAGCGAGCTAAAGGACATGAGTTTCATTATTCAACATACGAAGGCGACCATCAAACACCTGCATACTTTAGTAAGGGACGTCTTAAAGCGCAACAAGAAGGTTACTTACATGGCAATTTAGTTGCGGGGTATACACATTTCCATTTTGCATCAAACCCAAATCTTGTACAAAATTGGTTAAACAAATGTTTGGAGGAGGAACGATGAATTATTTCCCACTGCTATTAAATATCGAATATAAAACCGTTGTCATTATTGGTGGTGGACACGTAGCACGTCAAAAAGTAGAGGCATTGCTACCAACAAAAGCGAAAATTGTCGTGATTAGCCCAACGATTACAGAAGAGCTTTTACATTATGTTGAAAACCATGAAGTAACATGGAAAATGAAAGAATTTGAACCCGCAGATTTGGATGATGCTGCTCTTGTATTTGCAGTTACAAATAGTCAGGTTGTCAATGATGCGGTTGAAGAAGCAACTCAACATTGGCAGTTACTTAGCCGTGCAGATGTGAAGGGTCGTGTGGATTTTATAAATCCAGCCGTTTTGCGTCGTGGAGATTTTATTTTGACTGTATCTACCTCAGGTGCAAGTCCACGACTAACACGACAAGTAAAAGCAGAATTAGCAGAACAATATGGTGACTATTATGAACAGTATGTAGCCTTCTTGGGACAAGCACGTCAACAAATTCTAGCAACTTTTGAAGGCAAAGTAAAAAATCAATTATTGATAGATTTATTAGAACCACAGTTACTAGAGTGGATAAAGGATGGTCGCTTAGATAATTGTGACCAGTGGCTACAACAACGATTAGGAGATTATCTATGAGTGTAAAAGTATATATTGTTGGAGCTGGACCAGGAGATCCGAAATTACTAACACTACGTGGTCTTGAATGTATTCAACAAGCTGATGTAATTTTGTTCGACCGTTTAGTCAATCCTGTATTACTTGAGCATGCAAAAGATACAGCAGAATTGATTTATTGCGGTAAAGAGCCTGGAAAGCACGGCTTAATTCAAGAAGAGATTCATAGAGTCTTAGTTGAAAAAGCACAAGCTGGTCATATTGTTTTACGTTTAAAGGGCGGGGATCCGTTTGTGTTTGGGCGAGGCGCAGAAGAAGCCGCTGTTTTACGTAGAGCAAATATTGACTATGAAATTGTACCAGGTATTACAGCTGGTATTGCAGCACCTGCCTATGCAGGAATTCCTGTGACCCATCGTGATTATGCAACAAGCTTTGCAATAGTGACTGGCCATGGGCGAGCAGAAAAGGGGCAAGATTTTTTAAATTGGGAAGCGCTAAGCCATATTGATACAGTAGCTTTCTATATGAGTGTTGGCAATATCGAACATATTACAGCACGTTTAATGGACTGTGGGAAGCGAAGTGAAACACCAGTGGCAGTTATTGAATGGGGTACTACAGAAAAACAACGTACAATTATCGGTACTTTACACACAATTACAAAGCAAATTGAACAGGAAGCGATTCTAAACCCATCAATGATTTTAGTGGGAGATGTTGTAAATGTACGGGATGAGATCGCTTGGTTTGCAGAAAAGGAGCATAAAACATGTTAAAAGCATTAAAAAAGCGTAGAGCGATTCGCCAATTTGAAGCACGCGAGGTAGAACGTGAAAAAATTGAAAAATTGTTAGAAGCGGCTATATATGCACCAAATGATCGTATGCGTGAGCCATGGCACTTTTATGTTATGCAAGGAGATAGTTTAAAAGGTTACGAGCAGGTGGCACTCAATTTTTTAGAAAAGCGTTTTCCGACAAAACCACATTTAGTTGAGAGTTCAATGGAAGCCGTTACGAAAACACCACTAGTTATAGCTGTAACCTCAGCAATTGTAGACGGAGATGAAAATGCTACTAAAGACAATGTGTTCGCAGTAAGTAGCGCGATTATGTCAATGTGGTTAATGGCTGAAGAATTAGGGCTAGGGATGGTTTGGCGTACACGAGGTGTTGGCTTAGTACATGATACAGCACTTCATACATATATCGGTGCGAGTGAGTATGAACATTTAGTTGGTACGTTATGTATCGGTTACCCAGCTGAAGAGATTACATCACCGAAAAAGCGTACACCATTTGCAAAAAAAACAACGTGGCTTTAAGGGGGAATTGATGATGGCAAGACAAGGAATGTTGCTTGTTTACACAGGAAATGGAAAGGGGAAAACAACTGCTTCACTTGGAGTAACATTGCGTGCGATTGGACGTGGTATGAAGGTGAAATATTTTCAATTTATCAAATCACCTGAACGTACATACGGTGAACAAATTGCTTTGCGTAAATTAGGAGTCGAAACAGTCCAACTTGGTGTGGGTTTTACATGGACAAAAACGCCTGAGGAACATCGAGAAGCATTAAGAGTGGCATGGAGAAGAGTAAAAGAGGCGTTAGAGGACGAATCTATTGATTTATTAGTACTAGATGAACTAAATAATGCATTAGCTATTACCCGTTTTCCAGTAGATGATGTATTACCACTAGCTGAAGTATTAGAAGCAATTCAAAATCGACCCAAAACTATGCATTTAGTTGTGACAGGACGTTCAGCTCATCCATCACTTATTGCTCTAGCAGATTTAGTTTCAACAATTGATGCAACAAAACATTATTATGAAGAGCAAGATGTCAAAGCAATGAAAGGTCTTGAATTCTAATGAGAGCTATTATGATTCAAGGAACTTCCTCTGATGTTGGGAAAAGTGTTCTATGCACAGCACTATGCAGGATTTTTGTAAATGATGGTTATCGAGTAGCGCCATTCAAGTCTCAAAATATGGCATTAAATTCATATATCACCAAAGATGGTGGAGAAATTGGACGTGCACAAGGTGTACAAGCTGAAGCGGCAAAAATAGATGCCACTACAGATATGAATCCGATATTACTTAAGCCTAAAGGAGATATGGTATCAGAGGTTATTTTACATGGGAAGCATTTTGCCAATATAGATGCTGTCACGTACCGTGAAACATTTGTGGAAGCTGTTATGCCGGAAGTACGTAAATCTCTAGCGCGTTTACGTGTTCAATATGAAATATTAGTACTAGAAGGTGCAGGCAGTCCTGCTGAAATTAATTTGAAGTCACGCGACATTGCCAATATGCGCATGGCTCACGAAACAGATGCGGATGTTATCTTAGTTGCGGACATAGAACGTGGAGGCGTATTTGCCTCTATAGTTGGAACATTAGCACTTCTGGATGATAATGAGCGGGCGCGTGTAAAGGGCATCATTATTAATAAATTCCGAGGAATGAAACAATTACTCGATAGTGGTGTTGAATGGCTTGAGAACTACACAGGGATACCGGTTCTAGGGGTCATACCGTTTATTGATGTACAAATTGAAGCGGAAGATTCGCTGGCATTGTCAAGCTTACGTTTAAAAAAGCCTCAGCAGCAAGAATTTGCAATTGATGTTGCGATTATTCGTCTACCACGTATTTCAAATTTTACTGATATGGATCCATTATTCGAAGAGCCTGGAGTGGGCCCGCGTTTTGTTTCCTCTTTAAAAGATCTAAAGCATCCGGATGTCATTATCTTACCTGGTACTAAAAATACTGTCGAAGATTTTTTATGGCTTCAAGAAAGTGGCTTAGTGCAAGGGATATTACAACTTGTGCAAAAAGGTGTTAAAGTTGTTGGTATTTGTGGGGGCTATCAAATGCTAGGTGAACGTATTTGTGAATCAGCAATCGAAGGAAGTGGTGGCACTTATATGTCACTAGGATTATTACCAATTGAGACACATTTTGTTTCAGAAAAACAATCAAACCAAGTACAAGGTAGAACAGTAAACGGTCATAATGTGGTGGGATATGAAATTCATTCGGGTCGAAGTACGCCTACAAAAGTGGTTACACCATTTATTATTTTTGAAGATGGTCGGCAAGATGGTGTATATACAGAACAGGTGCTAGGTACATATGTACATGGTATTTTTCAAAATCGTCATTTTACTCGTTATTATTTCAATCGTTTACGTGCGGAAAAAAATATAGAGTTAATTGCCGACGATGTATTATCTGATGATGATCGTCGTGAACAGGCCTATGAAATGCTAGATGAGCATGTACGTCAACATTTAGATATGGAGAAAATTTATAATTTTATACATTCATCAGTGTAGCAATACGTAAAGGGAGGTGTGATGGAAAGTCACCACGGTACCCGCCACTGTGAAGCGGAGAGTTGTAGCGATACCACTGCAAAATTAATTGCGGGAAGGGCTATATACTTAGTGATGCGAAGTCAGGATACCTGCTGATGAAAGGATTATTGTTCTTACGGGAGTATAAGAGCCATTATGCAATATGCATAGGCTTTTTTAACGTATAAACAATTCGATTTATACGTTTTTTTCTGTAAGTAAATACGAGAGGAGATTCAGCGGATGAAAGGGTCACCTTTAGATATTGATTTTGAAAAGTTATGGAAACAGGGTATGCATGATTGGTATGGCGTGATGCCTGAACGGATGACAAACGATGCGCTAGAAGAAGCGTTTTGGGAACAGTCAATGCAAAAAAAAACATATCGTCAAACAGATGCACATGCAAAGTCGATTTATGCCAAAATACGCAAATATATTCCTGAAAATGCAACATGTTTAGAAATTGGTCCAGGATGGGGAAATTACACTTTTCCGCTTAGAGAAGATGTTGTACAGCTGACATTAGTAGATGGTTCAGAAAGTGTACTTCGTTATTTACAGCAATATTTTGTTGAGGATGAGGCGGTACAATTTGTGCATGCAAAGTGGGAAGAAGCTCAAGTCGAGCCACATGATATAGTAATCGGGGTAAATTGTTATTACCGAATTTATGAAATGAATGCTTCATTATTGAAAATGAATATGTTAGCGAAGAAGCGTGCAATTATTGGCTTGACAACAGGTCCTATCCAACCACACTATGTTGTACTTGATCAACAATATGGCTATAAAATTAAATATCCACGCCGTGATTATATAGAGATTGTCAATATGTTATATCAACTTGGGATTTATGCAGATTGTGAAATGCTTCCATTAGAGCGTACCTATCGCTATGACAGCTATGAAGCATTATACAATGCACAAAGTAAAAAAATTTTAAATGAAACATTTCGGGTAGATGATATAAAATCTGCGCTTGTAGATTTTATATCAGAAGAAAACGGACAAATTGTGTATCGCCATAAATTTTATGCGGCAATTATTAGTTGGGAGCCTGTGAAAATATGAATAAAAGTAAATATTCACTTTGGATATCTCTTTTAGTCATTGTATTACTCGGTTCTATGATTGGGGCAATTATGGTTGGTTCTGTTGGAATAACCCCCTCTCTTATTGTAGAGGTAATATTGTATAAGCTTGGAATATTAGAACAAACAAACGCAACTAATGCACAACAAATTATAATTTTAGAGATTCGCGTACCACGGGTGCTACTGGCTGCTATTGTAGGTGCTTCCTTAGCTATTTGCGGTGCAGCTATACAAGCCCTTGTAAAAAACTCTATTGCAGATCCTTATATATTAGGAGTTTCATCTGGCGCTTCGGTAGGCGCAACGTCTGTTATTTTGCTTGGGACTTTCTCATTTCTTGGCATGTATGCGTTATCTTTTGCAGCATTTTTAGGTGCAATTTCTGCAGTTATCATTGTTTTCTTTCTAGCTCGTGTTGGTGGTAGATCATCGATGATTCGTCTTTTGTTATCTGGGATTGCAGTGTCTATGGTGTTAAGCGCTGTAACAAATTTCATGCTTATGATGTCTAAGGAGCAGGGGGGAATTCAAGCAGTTATGCATTGGATGCTTGGAAGTCTTGGAGGCGCTAAATGGTCGAATGTTTGGATTCCATTTTTCACATTCTTTATTGTTTTTACATTGCTGACACTAAGTTATCGTAAATTAAATGCATTGCTTCTAGGCGAAGAAACAGCTGCAACACTAGGAATTAACATTGAGAGATTCCGTATTTTTATCATTTTAATAGTTTCTTTATTAACGGGTGTTGCGGTGGCAGTGAGTGGTAGCATAGGCTTCGTTGGGTTAATCGTACCCCATATAGTACGCATGCTCTTTGGAACAAACTATAAAATTGTGTTACCACTTAGTGCAATTATTGGTGCTATTTTTATCGTTTGTGCAGATGTGGGTGCTCGTGTACTAATTGCACCTGAGGAAATGCCTATTGGAATTATTACAGCATTATGTGGAGGTCCATTCTTTATTTGGCTGTTACGTCGCCAACGTTATGCTATGGGAGAGGGTGAGTGATATTTTACAGCTACAACAACTTGAGTTTACTGTTGAGGAAAAACAAATTTTAAAGAATATATCGCTTACAATTAATGAGGGGAAATTCATTGGAATTATAGGTCCGAACGGTAGTGGCAAAACAACAATGCTCAAAATCGTCTATCGTCATCTAAAACAGACATCAGGTAGCGTGACATTACACGAAAAAGAAATTTGGGATATTCCACCGAAAAAACTTGCACAACAAATGGCTGTAGTTAGTCAAGATTCACCAGTATTATTTGATTTTACAGTTAAAGAATTAGTGATGATGGGTCGCACTCCATACAAAAAATGGCTAAGTACTGACAACTCAGAGGATTTTAATATTGTTGAAAAAAGTATGAAATTAGCGAATGTTTTTCATTTAGCAGATTGCACGTTAAACAACTTATCAGGAGGTGAAAAAAAACGTGTCATGCTAGCAAGAGCACTTGCTCAGCAAACAAATATCTTAGTATTAGATGAACCGACTAATCATTTAGATATAGAACATCAATTGAATTTAATGGATTTGGTGAAAGATTTACCAATAACAATCATTGCTGCGTTGCATGACTTAAATTTAGCGGCAGCTTTCTGTGATGAAGTGATTGTCATGAATGATGGCACAGTATATATGCAAGGTACACCACAACAGGTGTTAACGAAACAGACTTTAGAAGAAGTTTTTCGTGTTCAAGTTGGCGTTTCAACAAATCCATATACAAATAAAATACATTTATACTATTATACTTAAAAAATCTAAACAGAGTGCTAGAGGAGAAAATAGAAATGTTGAAAAAACGTAAGTTTATAGGGACTTCTTTTGCCATAACAGTAGCACTGTTTTTAACAGCTTGTAATGCTGAAAAACAAAATAGTGAACAAGCGATTATAAATTTAGACGAGTCATCCGAATTGATAACAATTGAAAATGAAGGTATGAAAATTGATTACACTGAAGCACCAACACGAGCTATTTCTGTTAATCAGCATGTAACAGAAGTCATGCTCGCACTAGGCTTAGAAGATTCTATGATTGGAACTGCATATTTAGATGATGAGATCTATGAGCCACTTCAAACAGCATATGATAAAGTTCCTGTATTAGCCGAACAATATCCTTCAAAAGAACAAGTAATTGCTTCTGAAGCTGACTTTATTTATGGAGGCTGGGCTAGTGCGTTCAATGATAAAGGATTGATGTCTCGAGAAGAACTAAAAGAGCTTGGCATTGATAGTTATTTACAATCCTCTTCGGTAAAAGTTGCACCAACACTTGAAGATATCTATACAGATATTCGTAATATCGCAAAGATATTCAGAGTAGAAGAGCGCGGTGAAAAGTTAATCGAAGAAATGAATAATGATATAGGAGATATTATAGAGAAGCTTCCGAAGAAAAAGGATTCAATTGATGTACTTGTATTTGATAGTGGTAGTAATGATGTTTTTACTGCAACGCAAAACTTTTTGAATACACTCGTTACTATGGCCGGTGGCGAAAATGTTTTTGGTGATATCGAGGATAACTGGGCAACTGTTTCAAAAGAAGATGCAGTAGAACGAGCACCAGAAGCAATCGTTGTTATTGATTACGGTTCAACGACCGCACAAGAAAAAATCGACTTTTTAAAATCGGATCCAGCACTAAGCAAAATACCAGCTGTACAAAATGAACATTTCGTTGTATTACCATTATCAGCAGCTTCTGAAGGTGTACGTGTTGCTGAGGCACTTGAAGTTTTAGCTAAAGGTCTTTACCCAGATTCATACAAATAATGGGATAGGATTTTTATTGAGATGAAGGAATTGGTCCAACAAAATTTCGAGCAAGCAATGGCGTTACCTATGCCGCAAAAACATTTGCAAAATTGAAAGCTAATGATAATTATGTTGCATTAAGAGTTCGTACAGGCCTTATTATAAACATTTGACATGTGAATCCTTTGTAAAAAAGGAGAAGACATGAATTCAGCAATATATCTATGAAGGAGGATTATAATGACAACTTGGAACTTAACACCGATGCAACGGCACATTTTAATTTGTAATGGGGAAACCTGTATGGGTGCTGGTGCGGAAGGAGTAACACAACAAATACGAGATGAGATTCGGAAAAACAAACTAGATGATACCATTCATACATCACGTACACGTTGTAATGGTCGTTGTAAAGATAAATGTGTAGTTATCGATTATCCAAAAGGTACATGGTATTCCGTTCAACAAGAAGTAACAGCACGTGCAATCGTGCATGAAAATGTTTCGAAAGAAAATATTATTTATTCGATGGAACAAGGAGAACGTCTGCGTGGTCAGTCGCGTATTAAAGGGATTGAAAAGTACCGTAAACGTAAGGAGAAGAAACTTAAGGCGGTATTATTTGTTGGACATGGAAGTCGTTTAGAAGCGGGAAATGAAGAAGTTCGTCAGTTTATCGAGCGAATGAGACCAGACATTGATCCAGCACTTTTAGTGGAAACATGCTTTTTAGAATTCGCATCACCAAATATAGATGATGGAATTCAATTATGTATTGAACAGGGGGCAGATGAAATTCATGTGATCCCCATTATCTTATTACATGCAGGACACTCAAAACTCCATATTCCAGCAGAAATTGAGGAAGCCAAAGGTCAATTCCCAGACATTCGTTTTACGTACGGTCAAACGATTGGCATCCATAATGAAATTTTCCAAATCTTAAAATCTCGCTTACAAGAGGTTGGGTTTGATTGCACTGCTAAACATGAAGATACGGCTATTTTATTTATTGCTCGTGGGAGCAGTGATTTTGATGCAAAGGAGGACTTTTATCAAATTTCTCGTTTGCTGTCAGAGCAGATTAATGTACCAATTTTCGAAAGTGCATTTATGGGAGTAACAACGCCAACGGTTGAACAAGGAATTGAGAGATGTGTCGAGTTAGGTGCCAAAAAAATTATTATGCTACCGTACTTTTTATTTACAGGTATCTTAATGGAGCGAATGGCACGTATGGCGGTGGATTTTACTGAAAAATATCCAGTTGTTGACATTGATATTGCTAATTATTTTGGCTACCATCCAAAACTACAAAATATATTACTAGAACGTTTGCACCAAGCAATCGATGGCACCTCAACAGGAATGCAAGACTTAGAAAACTTCCGAAAATATGTAGCTGAGCATGGATATGAACATCATCATTAATTATGAATTTTCAGCCGGAGCATTAGACTTAATATTTGCTTCGGTATTTATATTTTATAATAACTAAATTTATGAGGGTGTATACACTATTTTATATATAAGGGTAAGTACTTGCGATTAAAGGGTCTTATCACGGTTATTGTGACTGTCTATAGTACAACTTTCACTGTTTTATTAATCGTGTAAATTGCTCTAAAAAGTTCATTTTATTATAAGGGTATATTTTACTTATGTCGAAATGAGATTGAATAAGGAGTGATTATTTTTGATAAATTTAATAGGTCAAGAAAGCGACCTTTTCATTCATTTGAGTTGGTCGCTTTTTTATTTGCCCAAAATTTAATGGTTGTAAATCAAACGAATGTTTGTATAATAATTTGGTTACAATATAAACTAACTTCAAAATGATAATATATAGATAGTTTAAACGAACTATTGTTTAATAGATTATTTATTAGTCTTTTTATTCATTTTCCCTAATCTAATACCAAAGACATAATTAGATGGTATAATACTGAAAATAAATGCATAATAAGAGGAGTTTGTAAATGAATAGTACTATCATTAACGCCAACAGTACTCAGGTTTTAGATGGCAATTATGTTTTGTCAGCATTAGAGTCTAACCTTGCTATGATTGAATTTGACCTAAATAAAAAAGTTATATGGGTAAATGAAAATTTTGCTCAAACACTTGGATATACTGTAGAAGAAATGTTAAATGTTGAGCACATGCAATTTTGCACAGATGAATTTAGACTTAGTATAGAATATGAAAAGCTATGGGCCAATTTAAAGAGTGGTATAAAGTTCCAAGAGAAAATTCAAAGAGTTGGTAAATCTGGTAAGATAATTTGGCTAGAAGCTACCTATATTCCAATTCTAACGAAAGACAATGTCGTTGAGGCTGTGCTTAAAATAGCTACTGATATTACGGAAAGAGAAAACAGCACTAACGAAGTGATTTCTCGGCTAAGAAAAATGACGGAGGAATTAGTGGATCTAGTAATTGCTAATTCCAACGAGAAAATCAAAGCGATTGATTCATTAAAAAAACAAACGGACTTAATAAATGCTACTTCAAACGGGATACGAAATATTTCACGACAAACAAACATGGTTGCTTTAAATGCAGCAATTGAAGCTGCTCGTGTTGGTGTACATGGGTTAGGTTTTAAAGTTGTGGCAGATGAGGTAAGAAGGTTATCAAGTAATGTTGATGAGGCAATAAAGAATGTAATTTATAACGTTGAAAATATTGTGGAAGAAGTAGGGAAAGTTAGCGAAGTCACCGAAATATTACAGAAATCAATTATAGATACTCAATCAAATTTTAAAAAGAATATAGAAGAATTTGAAGTCCTTACTAAATGAATTAGGAATAAATATTGCCTACCTATATGCTAGTAATTATTAATTACAAGTGAAATGTCAAACAAGGAAGTTGATGTAAATGTAGAATCATATGAGCTACTTAAGAGTGTAAAATTAGAAAGACAAAATGAAACCACCTACCATTATTTTGGCAGGTGGTTTTTATTAGTTTTATTCAATATTAAGTGTTCAATTACCGTCTGCTGTAATTGTAAAAAAGTAGATGCTAGTGTCATTGTATATGAACCGATTTCATTTGCTAATAAAACTTGTTCGTTCCCTAATACTACAAAATTCCGTGAACCATCGTGAGTCATAGATACTGTACGAGCGCTGCTTTCAACATTCATAAATACAACGCTATCGCCTTTACCTGAATAGTTTTACTCCATAAGTTTTTACAATCCTAATAAATCCCGATGTAACCACACTTCGTTGAATAATGAGACTATTTTTACTAAATTTTCGGAAAATTCATAACAAATCATTGACCAATTAATAAATATTATTTATTATAATAGTCAGATAAATATTATTTATTAATTTTAAAGGGGGTTTTTAATGGGAGCGTTACCATCATCCATTTAATATTCTATTATTCTATCCTACTAAAGTGAATTCCACTTATAATGTTGGAAAGGTAATAACGTAGTGAGGATAGGAGGAATTAGCCTTAATGAAAAATAGAAGTGAGCAATTAGTTTCTGAGTTAGGCAAAAAATAGTTTTTGGAGAAATTACTGGTGAAGTATTGCCAAAAGTAGAAGATTTGAGTGAAATATACGGAGTAAGCCGTACTGTGGTTCGTGAATCATGTTAGTACAGCAATAAACGAGCCGTGTCAGGTATCCCAAAACGACATTTATGGTATGCATGACACCCTTGTAATGAATAAATAAAAGTTAGTCGCGCTATTGAACTATTTTCCAAAAGACTTTATTCACCGTAAGCGGTCACATGTGCTAATTAGAGGAACGATTGACAAATAACTTAACCATTTAAAAATAGTTTGAGAGGGGTTATTTCATTTTGAAAAAGCAGTTAGTTTTTCTTACAATTTGTTTATTATTTTTGATTGGGCTTATAGCAGGTTGTAGCGGGGGAACGAATCAATCTGTATCCTCCGAATCGCCTTTGGGAACTGAAAATCCATTAAAAGCGTCAGCAAAAACGAAAGAGACCAACGACGAGGAAGCTAGTTCTATGGGAGAAAACGATATAGATGAGGAAAGTAACGAAGATTTCAAAGTAACTCTACTTGGAACTGGATCCCCTTTATTATCAATGGAGCGCTTTAGTAATTCAACCTTAGTTGAAGTTGGTGGGGAAAAATTGCTCTTTGATGTTGGGAGGGGCTCGACGCTTCGATTGAATGCAATGAATGTTTCTCCAGGAATGATCGACAAGCTGTTTGTTACACATTTACATCACGATCATACAATGGGATTTGATGATTTATTAATTACTGGCGCTGCTGTACCTGATCCTAGAGGGAATAGAGAAAATGCTCTTCAGGTTTGGGGGCCAAAAGGAACAGAGGATTGGGTCAATAACACCATATTATCATATAAGGCTGATATAGACGTAAGAAATAAAGTTGAAGGAGCTACAATAGAAGCAACTGTAAATGAGATCGAAGAAGGCGTCGTTTATGAGGATAACGGGGTGGAAGTAATCGCTTTTAAAGTAGATCATGGTCCTATGGAACCGGCGTTTGGATATAGAATTAATTATAATGGACATTCGGTTGTGATTTCTGGTGATACTACTTTTAGTGAGAACTTAATTAAACACGCTAGAGGAACCGATTTGCTCATCCATGAAGTAGTTGTGGTTAAACGTGAAGGGGAAGATTACAAATCAGAAGCGATTAAAAATATTGAGGCGTATCATACAACACCAGAGCAAGCTGGAGAGGTATTTAAACAAACACAACCAAAACTTGCTGCTTACACCCATCTTGCTCTTCTAGTTTCAGAAGAAGATGCGAAACTAGTCGAGAGAACCAAAAAAAATTTTGATGGCGAAATAGTTGTTGGAAAAGATTTAATGGCTTTTGAAATTGGCGATGAGATAAAAATAATAGAACCATAGATATAAGAAAATAATCTTAGTCTCCATTCTCACCCCAGAATATAGGTAAAAAAATATTATTTGAAAACATCGTTCAGTCGTGAGTTGACTCGTTCGGTGTTTTTATTTTTTTTTTTGCTTGATATATGAGCATATACATCAGCAGTTATTTGATAATTACCATGCCCTAGTTGAATTTGAATATTTTATTGGCTTCTAAATTAGCATGTAATAACGGCAGATAGCCTCGGAAAAACAACAATAATGCGGATAGAGAATTATTGCCTGGGCGAACTAAATAAGTACAATCGCCTGTTTAATTTCTGTCACGAGTTCGTTCATACTAGCTCCAGCCCTGTCGGTTTTCAAATTCTTACGTATGTTAATAAGATATTCGCGATTAGTATGTGATAGGAATTTATAAATTGCAAGGTAGGAGTATGGTAATCATGAAGAAAACGACAAAATTAAAATCCTTACTGCATTCACAAAAATTAGAGTTTTTAATGGAGGCTCATAATGGGTTATCGGCGAAGATTGTAGAGGAAGCTGGTTTTAAAGGAATCTGGGCTAGTGGGTTATCGATATCAGCATCAATGGGTATTAGAGATAGTAATGAAGCTTCATGGACGCAAGTATTAAATATACTTGAGTTTATGAGTGATGCTACCACAATTCCGATCCTTTTAGATGGGGATACAGGCTATGGAAATTTTAATAATGCTAGAAGGTTAGTGAAAAAACTAGAACAATTAGATATAGCTGGCGTGTGTATTGAGGACAAACTCTTTCCGAAAACTAATTCATTTATTAATGGTCAAGCTCATCCTCTAGCATCGATTGAAGAGTTTTGTGGGAAAATAAAAGCGATGAAGGATTGTCAAGTGGATGATGATTTTATGGTTGTAGCCAGGGTTGAGGCTTTTATTGCAGGTTGGGGGTTAGAAGAAGTCCTAACACGTGCAGAGGCATATAGAAAAGCAGGTGCCGATGCGGTTCTTATCCACAGTAAAAAGACTCATTTTAAAGAAATTGAAGCATTTATGAAGAAATGGAATAGCAGAAGTCCTGTTGTTATTGTTCCTACAAAATATTATACGACACCAACTTCTGAATTCAGAAAGCTAGGGATAAACACTGTGATTTGGGCAAACCATAACTTAAGGGCATCGATTACCGCTATGCAAAACATTTCAAAACAAATTCAAAAAGAGGAAACTCTCATCCAGGTAGAGGACTCAATTGCAAGTGTAAATGAAATTTTCAGACTCCAAAATGTGGAGGAACTTCAAAGAGCAGAAAAGAAATATTTGCCTTCAACTACTAACCTCATACAGCCGGATAAGGAGTGATTTTAATGTTAAACACGAATAAATTTGGAAATGAACTTAAAAGACTTGGTTTCGACTTTCACAGTGGGGTTCCATGTTCATTATTAAAAAATCTTATTAACTACTCCATAAACGAGTGTAATTATATTGCTGCTGCTAATGAAGGTGACGCAGTCGCCATAGCGTCGGGAGCTTACTTAGGAGGAAGGAAACCAGTTGTTTTAATGCAAAACTCAGGTCTAACTAATGCTGTTTCTCCACTTACTTCCTTAAACTTTCCCTTTCAAATACCTGTACTTGGGTTTGTTAGTCTACGAGGAGAACCCGGTTTGATCGATGAACCCCAGCATGAATTAATGGGGCTGATAACGACACAAATGTTAGACCTCATGCAAATAAAATGGCAATTCTTATCTCCTGATAATAGCATTGCAATGAAACAGCTTGAAATAGCTAACGAGTGGATTGAAAAAAAGCAACCATTCTTCTTTGTGGTGAAAAAAAGGACATTCGAAAGTGAAAATTTAAAGATAGTGAAACAATTTATTTATAAAAACAAGGAAAAAAACGAAAAAATGTCTGCAGATGCATTGCCAAGTAGATTTGATACATTAAAAGTGATTAATGGCTGCAAAGATGAGAAAACAGTGCAATTGGCAACAACGGGTATAACTGGTAGAGAACTTTATGAAGTGGAGGATTGCCCCAACAACCTGTACATGGTTGGCTCCATGGGTTGTGTAAGTTCTTTAGGGTTAGGATTAGCCCTTACGCGAAAAGAACTGGATATAGTTGTCATTGATGGAGATGGTTCGCTGCTTATGCGAATGGGGAGTTTAGCTACAAATGGTTGCTATCAACCCGAAAACATGCTACACATCCTACTGGATAATAATACTCACGATTCAACTGGAGGGCAAAGTACTGTTGCACACAACGTTAATTTTGTCGATATCGCTGCCGCTTGCGGATACGAAAAATCATCTTATATACACAGCTTAGACGAACTCGAAAATAGAATACAAGGATGGAAAGAGACAAAAGGATTAACTTTTTTGTATGTGAAAATTGCAAAAGGATCTACGCCAAACTTAGGGCGTCCTAAAATTTTACCTAGTGAAGTAAAAACACGGCTTCGAAAATTTATTAGCTAAAAGGGATGAGCAACTTGCGAAAAATTAAGAGAAATATATTATTAAATCCCGGACCCGGTACTACAACGGATACGGTTAAATACGCACAAGTTGTACCTGATATTTGTCCGCGTGAAGATGAATTCGGTCATTTAATGCAATTCGTATCTTCCGAACTTACTAGCCTAGTAGCAGATATAGAACAATATACAACGATCCTGTTTGGTGGTTCCGGTACTGCTGCAGTAGAGTCAATCTTGAGTTCAGTTATGAATGATGGGGTTATAGTAATCATTAATAACGGAGCATACGGAAAACGAATGTGTGAAATTGCAGAAGCTTATTCGCTGGATTGGGTCGAGTTTTTAAGTCCAACGGATAAACCCATTCAATTAGACGAATTACAAATATTTATTCAAAAATTTCCGCGAACTGTGTCATATCTTGCTGTCGTGCACAATGAAACAACAACAGGATTATTAAATGATATTGAAACGATTGGATCTATTTGCAAGGAAAACAAGATTACAATGATGGTAGATGCCATGAGTTCGTATGCTGCCATTCCAATTGAAATGAGTAAAATGAATATTAGTTATTTGGCAGCTAGTTCCAATAAAAACCTGCAAGGTATGGCGGGAGTCTCTTTTGTTGTAGCTAAAAAAGGTGAATTAGAGAAAGAAAAAAAGACAAAGCCAATCAATTATTACCTAAATCTTTATAGTCAATATAAACATTTCAATGAGACGGGTCAGATGCGGTTTACCCCGCCTGTCCAGACAATTTATGCACTAAAACAAGCCATTTTAGAAGTAAAAGAAGAAGGGGTAAAAGAAAGATATGAAAGGTATTCTCTAGCTTGGGAAACGTTAATTGCTGGCATCTCCAGACTCGGCTTAAAACATCTTGTCGCTGCCGAACACCATTCTAAAATTATTACAGCAATAGTAGAGCCTACATGTGAGGCTTATGATTTCGACAGCATGCATGATTATTTATACGCTAACGGGATAACGATCTATCCCGGAAAGCTTAATTATTTGAATTCGTTTAGGGTAGCTAATATTGGCGATCTCACTAAAGATGATATTGAGCTCTTTTTAACATTATTGGAAAAGTATCTGCAAAGCATTGGAATCAATTCTGCAAACTAAAAGGAATAAATCGTTTATCTGGGCAATTAGGAACTTTCTGAAGAAGAGATTTCAAATGAAAAACAAATGGTCTCCAATGATAGGAGGTCATTTTTATATGTGCCCAGCATGGACTTAGTTTATAGGTTGCAAGTCCCAAGCTAAGGAGGCAGAAGTATAAAAGTTAACTAGATTGTAAGGGTGTCCAAAGTGAAGTGGAATCTGAAGTAAACTTTGAGCCAACACGAACCTCATATAGAATATGTAAAATTAGGTGAGTTTGCGTAACGAAACAAAACTCTTTTTGACGATGGCGTGCGGTTATTAAGCATTGACAGGTACGGCAGGTGCTCCAAAAGATAAGGAATATGAGTGGGGAACCTCACACAAAAGGCTACTGGAGAATTTCCAAAAGCCATACTACACCGAGACCTAGGAAACTCCTACTGAAGTTCCCTAGGTCTCAAAAGTTTATAATAATTTTCTCGATACGAAACTTTGCGTGATCAATCATAATTGAATCGCCATTTACAAAAATGGTACATATGGTGAAGTGAGTAGTCGGAATTTAATCAACGGAATTTAATCACTCCCTATTACTCGATTTTATTGATGTGGACGATTACTTTCATCTTAAAGTTGAATAGAAGCGACCAAGCAAACAGCTTAGTTAGGCTTCCGACGCTTTAATTTGCTTTTCAAATTAACGATAGCATCATTCGTAGATGAACTTTTAATAAGTAAGATGCTATTCTCATCTAATATTTTTTTCAATAATAACTCAACCCCACGGATATTGGGAAAAGAATGGACTTTACCGTTTAGTCCTTTAAGTTCTGCTTGTTTTGCGATCTCGACAGCCATTGGACCAACTGTAATCAATACGTCTACCCCATTTTCAGCTATCATCTCTCCTGTTTGACGATGAAAATCTAAGCTGAAATCACCTAAACGCTTAATATCTCCAATGAGGGCGATCCTTTTCTTCCCCCGAGAAATCCCATTTAGTGTTTCAAATGCAGCCTTTAGAGAAGCAGGATTTGAACTCCAAGTATCATCCAAAATGATGCAGCCTCCCATTCCTATGTTACTTTCAAGATGAGCAGGAAGGTTCTGAAATGACCGTATCCGTTTTGCAGCTAAAATTATGTCAATTCCCATTTCATGTACAGCTACAAAGGCAGCTAAAGCATTTAGAACTTGATGCTGCCCATAGCCAGGGACAAAAATTGAATATGTCTCTTTTATGGTATGGTAGGAAAAAATCCTTTTTTGAAAGATTAACTCAAAGTGCATCCCGTTATCGCCGTATCGAATTTTAGTTGCCTGAAAATCAGCATGATTATTAACACCAAAGGTTAGCACCTTTCCCTGAAATTCTTTTAGTCCAATTTTTTTTGTATTCTCATCATCGGCATTAACGATAAGTGTACCTTTTAATCCGACAGCTTGAACCATTTCAGCCTTTGCTTGAAGATAAGCTTCCGGTGTTTTACATCCATCAAGATGATACACACCGATATTTGTAATAATACCGATTGTTGGCTTATAGTATCGAGAAGCGAGTAGCACATCTCCTGGTTCTCCTACCGCCGATTCAAAAACAGCGGCATCTGTGTCCTTTTCAATGGATAGTAGATAAGTAAGATGATTGGTCCTTGAGTTTGCTGATTTTTTAGTACCGGTGACGATACGGTCAAAACTAAGAATATGTCTAATCATATCTTTAGTTGTCGTTTTCCCATTTGTTCCTGTTACAGAAACAACAGGGATAGAAAATTGGTTTCGATATAAATCAACGAACTCCCAAAATGCCTGCTCGATGTCTTGGACCTTGATAATAGTATAATTTTCAATAAGCTCTAATTCAGCATACAATGAATCTGTTACGACCACACAAGGGACCGATTGAGCAATTTTTTCCCAATCAATTCGCCATTTCTGTCTTAAGAAAATTAATTTGTTAGGCCCCATCTTCTGAAGATGATAAACGATATCGTTAACCATAAATTTATCAGAGCCGTGAATAAGCTGTCCATTTACACATAGGCGGATTTCTTTCACTGATAATGGCTTCATTTTTAATTCCTCCAATTCTGTTATATATTTTGTCTCAGTATTATTCTTTATGTTTATTAAATTCTCTTTATACTTTAAAAAAACTATTTAAAGAATCTCTTCGATATAAAGTATATATATGAATTTTTATTCCATCTGAAATGGACAAACACCTACTTAAATGGTTCAGGAGGGACTTTTGAACAACTTTATTTCAAAGCTGTAGCAATTCATTAACTTAGATTAAATCCTATAAGATATTTGTGCTAGATAGTGATGGGAAGACTATAAATTAAGAGACCATATAAATCGATTTAAAGAAATAAATATTGTTATATCTTCAACTAGCGGGTGCGCGCGACAAGTTCTGTTATAAGCGCTTTTTTAGCGTGAAACTACAGGAAATTTATAAAAATAATTTTCAACTTTATTACGGAGACGCCGAGTATCCATTGAGCAGAACTTGAAAATACGAGACGTAAACATTGAGCGATTAATTGATTTTGCCAGTCAATCGGTTTCTAAGTCCAAAGCGTTATTGCATGCGGAGATTCTTCTCTTAGAGTTGAAGCTGAATGAATATGCGTTATTAAGCAGCCAAATCGATCGTTTGAAAGCCGAGATAGAAAAGATACTTCTCCAAACGGATGGTGGAATTCTGTTGAGTATTCCAGGAGTAGGTGTAACTACAGCGGCAGAACTGACAGTTGAAATGGGTTATTTATCCAAATTTACTCACCCAGAACAGCTGATCAAAATGGCCGGGACCAATCCAATTATTAGACAATCTGGTGGAAAGCGAGCCTCCACATATCAGATTTCCAAACAAGGTAGGGCTGGTTGCCCATCTCGGTATTAAACCCCATCTTAATGTGCATAACCGATTCTTATTCGCGTCATTAATAATAGATACTACTTGTTGTGAAGGGGCGATATTATAGCTAGGTATGAATAGGTCCTCTTCCATAGAATATTCAATATCGAATCGGTCTATCAGTGATTCAAAATCTGTAAAAAGTGTAAATCTTCCACACACAACTATCATCTACTTTGTTCTTTTTCAATTGTATAAATTAGAGACCCTAATTGCGGTAGTTATTCGTTGGCACATTTTGGACAACCTGAAAGTAAAAAATATGGACTATGCTACCATGCCCTGGTAGTTTTGAATATATTTAATATTAGTTTCGGCTTCCATTAAAATGTAAAGGTAGAGACTTGGAGATCTCGTTCGAAGGCATTAAATAGAGAAGACTTAATAAGTATGCTAAAGGTACACTTTGGGAGAGTGAACTATTAACAAGGAGAGAATTGGCATATTAGTTTTGGTTGCGGGATAGCCCAAACTGATACACCAAAAATCGTCACAACTTAGTAGAAAGTAGAATAATCACAAGTTATACTGTTTTTTTCGTCTCATAATTAAGGATTGATTTGTGCTAAGAGCTGTAGCTGCTTTGTATGTACTGCCGTATTTATTTAATGCTACAGAAAGATAATTCTTTTCACAGTCATCAATATATTCCTGTAAGGAAATGTTATTTTCCAATAGAGATTCTAAATAATCGGACTCATTATTGAGTTCTTGAGAATGGGTAGATTGGACTTCATTTTTTTGCTTATCAATAATTGAATCAATGTCTGTTGAATCGATATATTCGTGATCCGTCATTACTATAGCACGCTCTATAGCATTTCGAAGTTCTCGAATATTACCAGGCCAATTGTAGAGAACCATCTTGTTTAGAGCATCGCTACTGAACATGCGATTTCTACTATATTTTTTGCAGTACATTTCATTGAAATGCTGGGTAAGCGGAATTATATCTTCTTTTCGTTCTGCTAAGCTTGGAAGGTCAATTGGAAGAATATTAATTCTATAATATAAATCTGAGCGGAATGTGCCGTTTAATACTTTCTGCTCGAGGTTTTCATTTGTTGCAGTTAATAGTCTAAAATCTACAGGTATCTCTTTACTTGATCCAATACGTTGAATTTTTTTCGTTTCTATAACACGTAATATTTTGCCTTGTAATTCAAGTGGGAGCGAATTGATTTCATCAAGAAACAAAGTTCCCCTATTCGCCTGTTCAATTAATCCACTTCTGCCTGTAGGTAATGCACCAGAAAAAGAACCTTTCTCATAACCAAAGAGTGTTGATTCAAGTAAGTTTTCAGGTATTGATGCACAATTTATTACAATCATCGGATATTCTTTTCTGTTGCTGTTCTCATGAATATACTCTGCAATAATTTCTTTTCCGGTCCCTGTAGCACCTGAAATTAGTACAGTAGTATCAACGTTTGCGATACGTATCGATGCGGAAAGAACTTTCTTCATAAGAGATGAATTAGCAATAATCGAAGTACCAGTCATCTGAGAATAAGGCTTTGTTATCCCGGTATTGAAAGAAGAAGATTCAAATGATAAATTTAGATTTCGAGCAGTAGCTTCATGAAATCTTGAATTAATGTCACGAACAAGTTCAATCTCAACATGCACATATTCAATATTGTCATGTTGGTCAAAAACTGGCATAGCATTAATCATAAGTCGTTCATTTCTAATAACACCATCACTATTAACTGCGATATTTCCAAATATGGACACGAAGTTTTTTTCTTGGAAAACGATGTCAGATGCACATGTATCATATTTCCCTTTGTCTCTAAATTCGTACACAGAATGACCGATTAATTCTTCTCTGGATACTCCAAGCATTCTTAAGAATGTATCATTTGAATAAACATAATTTTTCTGATTATCTACAATATACATTCCTTTTTGACTATTGTTTAAAATATGCAGTATGAACATACTATCATCATTCAACGAAATAACCTCCTCACCTTAAATTATTTAATTGTTTTTCTGTACCCACTCGGAAGATCCTCTTTACGTCAATATAAAAATATAGAAGTAAAAAAACTAACTTCATAATAATATCGTTCTTTGAAACGCTGTGAGCAATAGGCGATACACTCACTCCCGCATGTCCTTTTTAAAAGATCTGCCTAGAAACAGGTACCTGTATTTACAAAAAAATTCCCTATTATTTAACTCAAATATAAATACATATAAATACCCTAGTATTAGTAGTAAAAAAGAAATATATGTATGTAAATAATTATAAGTCAGAATTGATTTATAGTAAATCAATTCTTATAGAATGAGTCAATGATGATTTAAAATATTCAGAAAGACCTAATTTAAAGAACTATAGGTTGTTAATTTAGTAGTTCTTGGTTTTAGAAATACTGGATTGGATGAACTCTTCTGGTTAGTGAATAGCTAGATTTCCAAAAATGAAATATTTATAAGTACAAACTAATGAAAGGACTTATTTAGCTGCATCTAATGTTTGTTAACCTATTAAATTCAATTGGCATGATACTTGCATTGAAGATATTGAAGACTTTCATAAATTTATTATTTGAAGGAGAATTATATGAAGAATAAAAGAGTAATAACGTGTGCGTTAACTGGTGCAATACATATTCCTAGCATGTCACCTTATCTACCAATAACAATTGAGGAAATAATTAGAAGTGGTGTTGAAGCTGCAGAAGCTGGTGGGGCAGTTCTGCATATTCATGCTAGAATTCCTGAAACAGGAGAACCGACTAACGATCCGGAGCTTATTGGTAAAATTGTTAGTGGTATCAGAAAGGAATCAAATGTTGTTTTATGTGTAACTACAGGAGGAAAGTTAGGGTCATCTACTTCTGAAAGATTGGCTTCAATTCCAGTGCTTCATCCAGAGCTTGCTTCATGCAACGCTGGGTCATTTAACTTTAATGTTTCTGGAATTGCGCAAAAAATAAAAAATCCAAAATATGATTGGGAAATTCCATATGTTGAAAAGACATATGACAATATTTTCTCCAACACCTTTAAGGGGATAGAAGAATATATTCTAACAATGAATGAGCATAACACAAAACCAGAATTTGAAGTATATGATGTTGGGATGATTAATAATATATCATTTTTTGTTAATAAGGGGATAATAAAGGGGCCGGTCTATATTCAATTTGTTATGGGTATAGCAGGAGGGATTCCAGCTACTGTAGAAAATCTTGTTTTCTTACTTAATACAACTAAGAATGCACTCGGAAATAACTTTATTTGGTCTGTAGGAGTAGCTGGGAAAGCTCAATTTGAATTGACTACTGTTGCTATGATATTGGGAGGAAATGTTAGGGTTGGTCTTGAAGATAATTTATATCTAGGAAAAGGACAACTGGCAAAATCTAATGCTGAAACAGTTCAAAAAATCAAAGGAATAGCCGAATCTTTGGGGTACGAAGCTGCAACACCAGACGAGGCAAGAAGAATGTTGGGTATAAAAATGTAAATAGATATTACTTCAACCGCTCCGCTGCTTAGGGGTGCAGAACCTTCAGATATGAATAGAAATTTATCAATAACTTCAGAAGGCAAAATAAATTAATATTTATGAATATCAAATATTAGGAGGAAGAAGTATGGAAGAAAACAAAGTGTTAAAAGTCGCTTGTGTAGGAACCGGTGTAATAGGTTCCAGCTGGGCTGTAAATTTTGCATTAAAGGGATACCCTGTAAATGTTTATGACGTGAAGGAGGAATTGTTTGAACTAGCTAAAAAAAGAATTAATGAGAGTCTAGAATACCTTGCTAAAAATGAAGTAATTAAATATGAAGAGATTTCAGAAATAACAGATAGAATATCTTACTTCACATCAATAGAGGAAACTGTTAAAGATGTTCAATTCATCCAGGAGAGCGGTCCTGAAAATTATGATATTAAACGAAACATCCTGGCCCAAATAGAAAAATATGCTCCTGCTGATACTATTTATTCAAGCAGCACATCCGGATTGCTGATAACAGAAATAGCAAAATTTGCACAACATCCTGAGCGCTGCGTAGGTGGACATCCCTATAACCCGCCCCACTTAATCCCTCTTGTAGAAATTACGAAGGGTGAAAAAACTGCTGAAGAATTTGTACAAAAAGCGAAGGCATTCTATTTAGCAGTTGGCAAAGAACCAGTTGTTCTTCAAAAAGAAGCTTTAGGTTTCATAGCAAACAGATTGCAGCAAGGATTGTTCAGAGAAGCAGCCAATTTAGTAATGAATGGCGTTTGTACCGTCGAAGATGTAGATAAAGCAACTACTTTCGGACCTGGTATTCGTTGGGGTATAATGGGACCGGCACTGATATTCGATCTTGGCGGCGGCGAAGGCGGAATTAAGGAAACTTTTGACCATATGGGACCTTCTATTAACCTTTGGTTGAAAGATATGGCAGATTTCAAAGAATACCCTGAAGGCTTCAGTGATTTCATACAACAGGGAGTTAATGAGGAATTAAAGAATCGTCCTGTTGAACTTGGTAATAATCGCGAAAGTCTACGACAATACAGAGATGATATGCTTATAGGATTGTTAAAACTTCATAAAAAATTATAATAAATTGAAACCTGATTGTTAAAGCAGTCAGGTTTTTTTATTAGTTTCAAGACCCTTTGTAATGTCCTAGAAATTTCAAGTCAAAATTGATTTGGAGTAAATCAATTCTTATTGAATAAGTCAATAATGATTTAAAATATTAAGTTAATGTAGCATGACATATTATCATACAACATACTAATACTCTCGATTAGTCAGATAACTAATTAAATTCAATTGGCATGATACTTGCATTAAAGATATTGAAAGCTTTCATAAATTTATTATTTGAAAGTAATTCATCAAGCCTAGCATTATCGGATATGCGGGCATTGGTTCCGGAAAAGAGAGGAGAAAGGATGATGATACCTCACTATTAAAATTACTTGTTAGGATTTTGATAAAAGTTTTATAGAATTTAATATTACACTTAGAAGTGGGGGATTTGTATGCCGCTAATTATTTTGGCATTGGGAATCGTTTTATTATTTGTTTTAATTATTGCATTCAAACTAAATGCATTTCTATCATTAATAATTTCTTCCATATTTGTAGGTCTTTTTCAAGGGATGGAGCCTCTAACAATTGTCAAGTCAATTGAGTCTGGTCTGGGTGGTACTTTAGGACATTTAGCTGTTATTATCGGCTTAGGTGCTATTTTTGGGAAAATCATCTCTGAAGGGGGTGGAGCTAACAGAATAGCTAGGACTTTGATATATATGTTTGGAGAAAAAAGGGTAGATTGGGCAATATGCTTGGCATCCTTTGTTTTAGGTGTAATTTTATTCTGGGAAGTTGCCTTCATGCTATTAATCCCAATAGTATATACTGTTGCTGTTGAAGCAAAAGTTAAGCTGTTAAAATTAGGGATTCCGTTTTTAGCAGCAACATCTATTACACACTGTTTTTTACCACCTCATCCAGGGCCTACAGCAATTTCGGGAGTTTTAGAAGCAAATTTAGGTCTTGTATTAGCTTATGGGCTAATTTTAGCGGTTCCAGCAACTATACTTTTTGGACCTTTATTTTCTAGGTTCTATAAAAATTGGGATATCGAGATTCCAGACCATTTAGTATCCAAACAAGAATTTAATATGGATGATGTTCCATCTTTTTATACAAGCATATTGGTTACTTTATCTCCAGTAATATTTATTTTAATAGGAGTTATTACAGAATTTACATTACCTGAAACTTCTATGGTATATAAGACTCTTACTTTTATTGGAAATGCTGATATAGCTCTACTTATAGCCGTTTTCATAGCATTTTATGTATTCGGATTGCACAAAAAAAGAAAGAGCATATCTCAACTAATGAAAATCGTAGAAACAGCATTAGTATCGATGGGTGGAATCATCTTCATTATTGGTGGGGGAGGTGCATTTAAACAAGTTATCCTTGATAGTGGAATGGCCGATTACATTGCGAATTTTACAAGTGATTGGAATATCTCACCATATATTTTAGCATGGATTATTGCGGCTATTATTCGTTTAGCGGTTGGATCTGCTACAGTAACTGTTTTAACAACTGCAGGAATTATGCTTCCAATTCTTTCAGCAACTGGTGCAAGTCCAGAATTAATGGTATTAGCAATCGGAAGTGCTTCTATAGCTTGGGCTCCACCAAGTGACGTATCTTTCTGGTTCACTAAAGAGTATCTTAACTTAACTATTGGACAAACGGTTAAAATGGTTTGTGTAATGTTTACTCTTCTAGCGATATATGGATTACTTGGTGTAATGGCATTAAGTACGTTTATTGGATAATATTTAATGATTACTCAATTATTCTCTTAATAGATAATAATTATTAATCCTTCGTTAGCAAGCGCTACAATAAATTTAAAAAGGCTTTAGTTAGTAGATACTTAAACTAAAGCCTTTTTATTATATTTAAGTTGTGTAATTATAGAAGCCTTTACCGATCTTCTGGACAAATAGCCTACTCTAACAGTTTTTCTAAGTAAAGGATGTAGCAAATACTTTGATCACCAAATTCAAAAGATAATGTTTCCAATTATATAAAGTGTATAATTGGTTAGATTAGCTTCAGTTATCCTTTTTTAACTCTTTATTCTGGGATAAAACTCCGCTGGAATTTCTCCAAAATGTCTTCGATGATATAACATAGGATTAAGTTCTTTATTCACTTGAATATTTTGAACTTTACCAATTAATATTGTATGATCCCCAGCTTCGATTGTTTTATATGTTTCGCATTCTAATACTGCAAAAGCTCCTTCTATTACTGGTAGTTCTAATGATGAGTATGACCAATTACAGCTAGCAAACCGATCAACGTTTTTACTAGCAAAAGTTTTACATAATTCAGATTGGTTTCCACTCAAAATATGAATTGCAAATTTACCACTATTTTTAAATGCATCTATACTAGAAACTTTATGATCAATTGACCATAAGACAAGTAACGGGTCTAAGGAAACAGAAGCAAATGAATTAACTGTCAAACCAAGGGGGGTATTATTTTCATCAGTTGTTGTGACAATTGTTACTCCAGTAGGATAATTTCCAAGTGCTTCTTTGAATAATTCTTGTTTATCTAAAATTCCATTCATAGGGTGCTCCTCCTTCAATTGTTACTAATTTTAATGTAATCACACTGTTTAAACGCTTTTGAACTAAACAAAATTTTAAATTAAGTGTGTGTTAGGTTCTTGTTCTGCTAAAATTCTTCCAAATAACTCAAGACCTGTTGTTGGTACAATTAAGCCATGTTGTGGAGGCGTTTTAGAATCTTTCATAATTTTAGAAAGTAGGTTTGACTCTGAAATCGCACTTCCACCGGCAAGCGAAAAAATAAGATCTACTGCTTCGCAGTTCAATCTATTAGCGTAACTACAGTCCACACGGGCTTGTACACGACCATTAAAGTCCATATATTCTCCAGAAGCTGCCCATTTATCAATTTCATCTGCGCAACGATATGCTAATAGACTAGCTGTTTCCATTTTCATTACAGCCTCTGCTAATTGTAAATGCGTAATTGCTGCTTCTGCCTGTTTGTTATGGAATGTATATTGAATTCTTCTGTTCGGTAGTTTTTCTAAGAAGATCTCTTTTGCTGCTGCACTTAACCCGATTCCCGGAGCTAGTAGAACTAGTGCAGCTACTGGAACGAAAGCTGATTTATACAATGCTTGATCTTGTAAATGTACTGATGGGTATTCCCCAACAACAGCTTTCGATATAGATGTTGTCCATTTTTCCGGAACAAATAAATTTTTTACTGTGAGGCTATTACTTCCTGTCCCTCGCATGCTCATAGTATGCCAGTCGTCTAAGATATTTACATCCTTACGAGGAATTAGTGCAGCACCGAGACCTTCAACTTCCCCATTTTCATTGACCTGCGGGAAACCTAAAAAGAAGTAATCTGAATGATTGGAACCAGAAGCAAAGCCCCACATCCCTTCTTTAATAAGATATCCACCCTCAACTTTCTCTACATCACATTTTCTTGGTTCGAATACACCACAAACGTTGGCAATTGCATCATCTTTAAAAACTACATCATGAACTTCTTCTGTGAAATTTACAGAAACAACCCATTTTGCAACGTTTATTAAAGCAACCACCCAGGCAGTTGAACCACAACCCTTACCAATCTGTGAAACGATATCAAGATACTGTCGGAAATTTAGTTGATAACCTCCATATTTTTCAGGTGTAAGTAATTTTAAAAGACCAGCTTCTGTTAATTCATTAATAGTAGTCTGGGGAATACTTCTTAGACTTTCTACTTCATTGATTCGTTCTCGAAGATTTGGTATCATTGCCTCAGCTTTGCCTAATAAATCTTCAAAGTTTGTGGATTCAATAACCATTTGTTTGTTTACCATAAAAATCCTCCTTTAATAAAATGCTATAATCAATTAGTAAGAGATTACAGCCTCGTAAATTCACTGATATTTCCGATAACTGCAAGCGCTTACTAGTGATATTACGTTAAAACAATCATTTGGTGAAATACATATTTGTTATATCTGTAATAACTAAAAACTTAAAAAGGATGATAGATATGGATATAATACAAATTAGATACTTCGTTGAAGTAGCAAACGAATTAAACTTTACCAGCGCTTCAAAAAAATTATTTGTAAGTCAAGCGGCTGTGAGTAAAAAAATTGCATCTTTAGAAGATGAATTGGGTGTCGTTTTATTAGATAGGAATAAAAGAACTGTAAAATTAACATCTGTTGGTCAAACCTTCTATAAAGACGCTGTAGAAATAATAAATAAAATGGAAGAAATGACGAAGAAGATTCAAAACATAAGATCAAGCTATAATAACACTTTGAGACTAGGTTATTTAGGACCAGCAGAATTTAAGTTTTTACCCAGTTTGTTACAAAAGTTTAATGAAAAACACCCGGATATTAATTTGTTTTCTAAACAATATTATCAAGGACCATTAATTGATTCTTTAATTAATGGTCATTTAGATATTATCTTTTCGCTTTCTATGGTAATTGAAAAATACCCAAACCTTGCTTTCAAAAAAATTTATAGTGATTCATTTGTGATCTATTGCCATAAAGATCATAGAATAAATTCAAAAAGGTTTGTAAATCTATCAGAACTCAAAAAAGAAAGTTTTATAATTTTATCTAAGGAGAGTGCTTCGTATGCACATAACAGCATTATCAAATTATGTAATGAAAGTGGTATAGATTCTACTACAATAAGTGAGTCTGATAATTTTGAACATTTGTTAATGATGGTTAAATCGAATAAAGGGATTTCTATCTTGCCAAATTCATTATTTAATTACTTTAATCATGATAATCAAATTATCACATTGCCTATTAAAGGTGACTCAGTTATAAATGATTTATTAAATTTCGACGTTGGAGTTTCTTGGGAAAAGAACCATGAAAATCCTGCTATAGAGTTACTTATAAACGAACTAATGAAAATTACGATAAAAAGTTATAATGTTTATTAGTATATAATTAAGTATCAGATATTATTTATTATGAAGGAGGAAGGAAGGGAAGATGCTAAATTTAAACGAACAATTAGTTCATTTATTGGGAAGGCAAATTATTCAGGGGAAAATATTGCCGGGAACATTACTTCCAAAAGTAGAAGTAATGAGTGAGCAATACGCTGTTAGTAGAACTGTTGTACGAGAAGCACTAAAGGGATTATCCTCACGTAAACTAGTAGTTTCTATTCCCAAAAAAGGAACAGTAGTCTGTGCTCGGAATGAGTGGCAATGGTGGGATCCAGAAGTACTTAGTTGGGCTTGTGAGGATACTCCTGATTATAACTTTTTGCAACAATTAACCGAAATGCGTCTTGCTATTGAACCAACTTCTTCGGAACTTGCCGCAAAAAATGCAACTCAGGAAGATATTAAGAATATTACTGACTCTTTTCAAAAACTTGAAAGTTCAGCAGTAAATAGAAGTGAAAGTGAATGGGCTATAGCAGATTACAATTTTCATCAAAGTATTATGGCTGCCTCTCATAATGAGTTACTTATAAACCTTGGGAATTTACTAAGAAATGCACTTCTTCAAAGTCGACAGGAAACAATCAAAGGTTATAGTAATGATGAAAAAGATTCGTCTATATCAAAAGAGCAAGCATTAATTCTACATAAAAATGTCTATCTGGCTATTTGTAAACGTAACAGTATAGAAGCACGTCAAACTATGTATGATTTAATATTGAATGTAAACAAGATTCTTGAAAAGGGTAAAGAAAAAATTAAAAATGAAATTAAAATGAACTTTTAGCGAAATTAAAAATACAAAACACACCTAAAATAGGATGCTTTACGACTGAATTCTTTGTCGTGATGCAGCCTTTTTTTAGATTCTATAGGTTTTTCGAGAACAGAACGGTCAATGCAACAGATTAACCTAAAAACAAATAAGGAATGCCTCTTCTTTGAATTCCTAAATAGCAGTATTTTGCTTTTTTATTAAAGCTGCGGATTTCATTCACGGTAAATGAATATTCTTCTCTTGAATGAAGTTTGATAAATGGGATTTTTCTGAAATTAATTTGACCTTTTTAAAGTAATATAATATTATTTATTTATATTTAATAATTATTCTGAAAGGAAGTGAGAAATAAACTTATGTAAAAGGATTTTCTATTAATATGGTAAGGGGGATTTATATGATTGAACATATTGCTATATTAAAATTTAATTCATCGACATCGAAAGATCAAAAAGATTTAATCATTCAAAAACTGAAGAACTTGAGTGGGCAAATTTCGAATATCATTGATTTTCAAGTTGGATTTAATTTTTCAGACAGAAGTCAAGGTTTTGAAATAGGAGTTACTGCGAGATTTGAAGATAGAAAATATTTAGAAGACTTTATATTGCACCCAGCTCATCAAGAAGTGGTGAGTTATTCAAAAAAGGTTGGACTTATTGAAACTATTACAGTAGATTTTTTAATTTAAGATAATAGTTCACATTAGTTTGTAAGCGTTGCCAATTAACTTATTATTAAGAGAAATTAAATCATAGGGGGAATAATAATGAATAAGGAAATTTATGATGTTGTACAAATTGGATATGGACCTGTAGGACAAACAATGGCTGCATTACTTGGGAAAACAGGACAAAGTGTTGCAGTTTTCGAACGTTGGCCATCAACATTTAGTCTTCCAAGAGCTGCTTCATTTGACCATGAGATTATGCGTGTTTTACAAAGTATTGGCTGTACCGATAAAATTGAAGAAAAAATTGTTCCGTTTATTAATTATCATTGGGTGAATGCAAAAAGAGATATTTTACTAAAGGTTCCTTATGGAGGAACAGCAACATCTGGATGGGAAAACGGGTATCTTATGTTCCAGCCTGAGATTGAAAAAGCACTTGATGAAGCTGCACGATCTAATTCTAATGTTGAGATTAATCTAGGATGGCAGGCTGAAGAGTTAAAAGAGCATGAGGATTATGTAGAAGTCACTTTTAGAAAGGGCGAAATACCTGAACCTGGTAAATGGGTGCCAACGAATGAGACTAGGACAGTACGGGCACTTTATGTGATTGGTGCTGATGGGGCTAACAGTTTTACAAGAAATAAACTTGAAATAAAAACAGAGGATTTAGGGTTTGAAGCTGACTTTCTTGTCCTTGATATTCGTCCAAATGACCCGCAGCATTTATATCACCTACCAGAAGGATATCAAGTTTGTGATCCAGCCAGACCAACTACTGTGGTAAGTCGCTTGGGTACTGAGCATATTCGATTTGAATTTATGTTATTACCTGGTGAGAAAAAAGAGGATATGTTAAATACAGAAAAAATTCAAGAACTGTTAAAGGAATGGATTTTACCTGAAGAAGGAACGATTATTCGGAAAGTAGTCTATCGATTTAATTCAAATATTGCTGAAAAGTGGCATAATAACCGCGTTTTCCTTATTGGGGATGCTGCACATTTAACGCCTCCTTTTATGGGACAAGGCATGTGTTCAGGTATTCGTGACGCAAAAAACCTAGCATGGAAATTAGATCTTGTACTTCGTAACAAAGCAGAGGAATCTCTTTTTGATACATATCAAGCAGAGCGTTATGATCATTGTAAGAAGCTTATTCAGATGGCGATTGACCTCGGAAAAATTATCTGTATTCCAGATGAAAAAGAAGCAGAGAAACGTGATCAAGCATTCTTTTCAGGAAGTCTTCCTCCATTCCCAGAAATGCCGATTTTAACAAACGGAATATTACACAAAAATCAAAATGGAGACATATTATCTCCAACTGGCGAGTTATCACTACAAGATTTTGTGAGTTATCAAGGTGAAACAGGACGGTTTGATGACATCATTGGGCAAGGTTGGACAATTATTAGTACAAAAGCAGATCCTCGAAATGTACTAACAAATAATCAGATTTTTTTACTTGAACAAATTGGCGCTAAAATTGTTCATATAAGTAACGAAGATAATAAGGATACTGTATATGATTTGAATGGCAAGTACGCTGAGTATTTTAATGAAAGAGGTTTGGAAGCGGTAATTGTTCGCCCAGATTTTTATAATTTTGCTGGCGTACCAACTATGGAAGAACTTCCTGGAATAGTAGATGACTTATTATCACAACTACACTTAAAATTATCTGAAACACTTATCGGATAAAACACGAATTAAAGAACATAACACGGTTATATGAATTTTTAGAATAGTTTCGTAATTTAGTTGATTTATAATAATTTTATGTATATCATGTAATTAATAAATAATATTTAATTATTTATTAATCAAAGAAATTATTTAAGATATAGACTTACAATTGAGAGGAGAAATAAATATGGGTATTCAAATCGTTCACTTTTTACACCAGAGTAATAAAAAATGGGGAGTAGTCAAAGGTGACTCAGTACTGACTATTGGAAAAGACTTTGAAACATTATCATCTCTATTAGAAGAAGGAATCGATAATATTAAACGTTTGGTAGATCATCAAAAGGGACATTTATCATTAAATGAAATAGAATTTCTTAGTCCCGTTACACAACCGGCACGAATCGTTTGCCAAGGCGCAAACTATGGAAGCCATAGAGCAGAGAGTGGCTTGGAAGCAAAGAGACCGCCATTTAATATGATTTTCACAAAAGCTGATAGTTCTTTAAGTGGTGCAAAGGATCCGATTATTTGCCCGGAACATGTAAAATTATTAGATTATGAAATTGAATTAGGTCTAGTAATCGGAAAAGAAATTTCAGAATCACAAGTAATTACTGAAGAAAATCTTCATGAATATGTTGCAGGGCTTGTTATAGCAAATGATGTATCTGCAAGAGATGTGCAATTGTCTCAGTCCCAATGGTACAAAGGAAAAAGTTACCGAACATTTTGTCCAGTTGGTCCATACCTCTATTTGCTAGAGAAAGAAGATATCCCATTAATCAATGATTTAGAATTAAAATTATGGGTTAATGATGAATTGAGACAATCAACAAATACAAAAGATATTTTATTTAAACCAGATGAAACACTAACGGAGCTTTCAGAACTAATGAATTTCTCGCCGGGGGATTTACTTCTTACAGGTACAACTGGGGGAGTTGCATTAAGATTATCAGCGGAAGTAACAGCTGAGTTGATGAACCCGGTTGTGTCGGGAGAAGAGAAGATGAAACTTATATTGAGTAGCCAGTCTGAGAGTAATTTATATTTAAAAGAAAATGATGTCGTGCATTGTGAAATAAAAAGTGCTGATGGAAGAATTAATCTTGGTTCTTTAGAAAACAAAGTGGTCCATGCTATTCCTGTTAATGCCTAATTAGTATGTGTCACTAATTATAAAAAGAGATAAAAAGTCACTATTCTTATTGAAAAACTAAAGAAAAAATTTCAACAAGAATAGTGACCTATTAAAATAAAAATTAGTTTATAGTATAGTTGTATTATTCGAATTATTTAAAATGATGGAACTTAGAAAAGGAGGAATTTTAACATGGTGAATGTTTTTAAACTGGGTTACGCAGAATTTTGTACAAAAGATATAAAAGCGCTTACAAATTATTATACAGAAGTCATGGGTTTTACTTTAATTGAACAAGCGGATAATGGAAAATCCTATATTTCCAGTGGAGTTGATCACCATAATATTGTAGTAACACCTTCTGATAGTAGTCATCTTAGCAAAATCGGATGGCAGGTTGGCGGAGAACTATCTCTAAAAGAAGTGGGTAAACAATTAAAAGAGCACGGCATTATTTCTGAATTGAAAACAGATTCAGAACCAGGCATTTCACAATTATTGGAGCTTCAAGAGCCTGGGGGGACAATATTGAATCTTTATAAAAAGATTGAAACACCTTCACCAGGATATAAAGAATCTGGAATTGTTCCAAATAAACTTGGACATATTGCAATCGGAGTAAAAGATGCTAAAAAAACCGTGGACTTTTATAAGCAAGTGTTAGGGTTTTGGGAAACAGATAAAATTGGGGATATTGCAACTTTCTTAACCTGTAACTCAGATCATCATACTTTAAATATTCTTCAATCTAAACGTCCAATCATGCATCATATTGCATTTGAACTTAGAAGTTTTGAACACCAAAAGGATAGCTCTGATAAGCTTGCAAAAAATAAGATTCCAGTCTTATGGGGGCCGTCCCGTCACACTGCTGGCCATAATATCGCATCATACCATCATGATCCAGATCAACATTACATTGAACTATTTTCCGATTTAGACGTGTATATACCTGAACTGGATTATATGGATCCACGTCCATGGCATGAAAGTTTACCTCAAAGACCAAAAGTGTGGGAAGAGTTGAGTTATTGGGGTACAAACTTCGAGCAAGATTTAATTGAAATTGTTATGAAAGAAGAAGAACTAACAATCAGATGAGTAGAATAGAATACATATGTTCTACTATCTTTGGAATATGACGTTAATAAAGTGTGAGTATATAAAAGAAATATGTAAGAACTAAAGGGACATTAGAGTCATAGATAACTGGCTTTTTCGCTCCCTTCTTTTTTTACTCTTAAAAGGGGCAAAAATAAATATTTTATTAGGGAGAATATTCATGGAAAATAAAAGTGTACTTTTAAATATAGAAAATAATGTTGGAGTTGTTACTTTAAATCGCCTGAATAAAGGTAATGCATTAGATCTACAAATGGCAAAGGAATTGATGGAGGTCTCTATTACTTGTTCCGAAAGTGACGAGATAAGAGCGGTAGTTATTACGGGGGCAGGAAATAAGTTTTTTGTGGGTGGAGATTTAAAGAGCTTTGCCGATGCAGGTGATGAAATCAGCTCACACCTGAAAAATGTGACATCTTATTTACATCAAGCAATTTCAAACTTTGTAAGAATGAATAAACCGTTTATTGGAGCTATAAATGGAGTAGCCGCAGGTGCAGGAATGAGTCTAGTATGCGCTTGCGACCTTGCTTATGCTTCTGAAAATTCGAAGTTTGTAATGGCTTATAATAAAATTGGTTTAACACCAGATGGTTCAGGAAGTTACTTTTTACCACGTCTAGTCGGGATGAAACGTGCACTTGAGCTAATGTATACTAATAGACTATTAGATGCGAAAGAGGCAAGTGATTGGGGAATCATTAATCATGTGGTTTCTGAAGATGAGTTAATGGCAACTGTTCTTGAATTAGCTACATCTCTAGCACATGGACCAATGAATGCATTTGGAGCAACCAAAAAGTTGTTTTATCATTCCCTACAAGAAACACTAGAGTCCCAAATGAGTAAGGAGTCTTTACTACTTGCTGAGAGAGCGAGTAGCACAGAGGGTAAAGAAGGAATTTCCGCCTTTCTAGAAAAACGCGAAGCTGAATATTTTAAACAATAATAAACTGGTTTCCTTGTTTTTTATTTCATTTTCAGGCGTTGGAGTCCAACTAACGAATGGGCTCTAAACTCCGCTCTAAAATAGTGTCCCTATTAGCGATGCATAGCGTCTATATAAAAACAAAAAAAGAAATATAATAGAAATTGAGAAATACGACATAAATCTTGCAAATTACAAATATGGTCGATTTAATCGGCAGATATTTAATTATCTTATTTTACTAGGGGGAATAATAATGATAAAGAAATCTAAAAGAATAATTAGTGCTTCTATTACAGGGTCTATCCATGTTCCTACAATGTCAGAGTATTTACCGATAACACCTGATGAAATCGCCCAAAATGCAATTGATGCTGCTAATGCTGGTGCTGCTAGTGTGCATATCCATGCAAGAAATCCTGAAACTGGTCAACCATCATCCGACTTAAACTTATATAGAAAAATTATTGATAAAATTAGAGCAGTCAATAAAGATGTCATCATCTGTATAACAACTGGCGGCGGATTGGGAATGACAATTGAACAAAGAGGTGCTGTAATTCCTGAATTTAAACCTGAACTTGCTTCTATGAATTGTGGATCGATTAACTGGGGTCTATTCCCTCTAGGTGAGCGTTATAAAGAATTTAAATTTGATTGGGAAAAAGAATACCTTGAAAATACGAAAGGGCAAGTTTTCACCAACAATTTCGAAGATATCGAGGGTATGTTGAAAATCTTTAGGGATAATGGCACAAAACCTGAATTGGAATGCTATGATGTAGGTCACCTATACAATGTAAAATTTATGCAACAAAAAGGATGGCTTGAAGGGAAACCGTTCATCCAATTTGTCATGGGTATTAATGGTGCGATTGCTGCTAATGAATACGAACTAATGAATATGAAACAAACAGCTGACCGTCTATTCGGTGAAAATGGCTATGAATGGTCCGCCTTCGGTGCAGGAAGACAAGAATTCCCAATCTGCACACAAAACTTATTTTTAGGTGGACATGTGCGTGTAGGTATGGAAGATAACTTATACTTGAGTAAAGGTGTCAAAGCGAAAAACAATGCTGAGTTAGTAGAAAAAATGGTCCGTATCATGAAAGAATTCGATTACGAACCAATGACACCTGATGAAGCAAGAGAAACATTAGGACTTAAACAATCAGTATTTACTAGATAAGAATGTGATTCACCTTAAATGTTTTGAGCTCCCATAAAAATTATTGTCACGGTTCGTTCCGATTAATGGAAATAAAGGTGTGTAAGAAACTTGAAGTACCTATAAAGAAAGTCTTAATGGGGGTACCAATTGATCGAGCAGTTAATGAATGATCGCTATTAAATCCAAAATATTTCCATTATGTTGTATGGTTTAAAAATGTGTTAGGGAGTATGCTGTAAGCTTGGATTAATGAATATGGTAAAAAGGAAACGACGGGATCATACCGTGCACTCGAAGGCATAGAGAAGGGGAATCACTTTCTATTTCATCCCCTTTATCTGTGCTGAAAAATTGATACAAAAGGGACAGATGGATTAATTCTTGATTGTAATTGTTGTTTGATGGCATATGTTTATTTTGGCCTGGACACTTTACTAGTTATATTAATTTCAGGATGGATATTAATAGAATTCTATGAATGGAAAATTGAAATTATTGCAGCTATTATAGCATTTGTAGGAGCTATCATAGGAGGAATGATACATGGATTGTAGTAGGATTAACAATAAAATCTAATCATTCGATTGAAATGTATAATAAGTAATGTATTCTTCGACAATCTGTATCAAACAGAATACCCAAGCGATGAATTTACTGTAACTGCTAAAGATATCAATGAAGCTTTATATGAAGTTAGGGAAATGATTCAAAAGAAAACTGTATTAGTAGTAGATTTACAGAAGAATTACTGGGGAAAAGTGGTGTATTGTAGATTAGTTAATATGGGAATGGTAACTAAATTCGAAATTTTTAAGTCATGTCTAAAATGGTCGTGGCTTTTTATTATACATAAAAGTTGGTGGTGTAATGGATCCCAACCGTAAACCGAATGAAAAATGGGTTGCGGATATTACCGAGTTTAAATTATTCGGAGAAAAGCTTTATCTATCGCCTGTGTTGGATTTATTTAATGGTGAAATCGTTAACTATACAATCGGCTCTAGACCTACCTATTCACTTGTATCAGAATTTTAGAGAAGGCATTTGAACGTCTATCTGAGGAAGACGAGCTACTCATGCATTCCGATCAAGGCTGGCATTATCAAATGAAACAGTATCGTCGCTCTTTAAAGAGGCATCACGCAAAGTATGTCTATAAGATATAAGGCGTTGAGTATATAAAGGGGGACACAGGGGTAGGTTCACTTTCCCTGTTATAGGCGACTAACCGCATGTCTTTAAGGGAACTAGCCTTTTAATACATAAGTTCAATAGGCTCGGACATAATTGTACACCGTTTGTTGGTACATCCCATCCTATCGGCGATTTCTGTGTATAAACCCTTAATTTCATTTTTATATATAGGGTGCATTTTTAGATAGAAGGTAGACCAGTTTTTGGATTGGGAATTTAATAAAACCAGTAATAAAAAGAAATAGAAGAGATAGATTCTATTTCTTAAACGGAATCTTCAACAATTCTGGAACCGTGACAAACTCGTAGCCTTGCTTTTGCAGTGCCGGGATAATTTGGTGAAGCGATTTGATTGTATTGGTTCGATCTCGACCCGGTTCTGCCCCATCATGCATGAGAATAATCGCGCCTGGATGAATGTTGTCTAATACATTCGAAGCAATAACTTCCGGCGGGTCTTCCTGCCAATCCAACGAATCAACTGACCAGGCAATCACGTAATAGTTCATTTTGCCAAGCTTTTCGACTAATTCATTGTATAAGAAGCCATATGGTGGTCTAAATAATTTTGTCCGGTAACCAATAATGTCGTTAAGAGCATCTTCCGTTTTAGTTACTTCCCGCTCTAGGGTTTTGAGGTCGGATTCTTCGACAAGGTTAGGATGGGAGTACGTATGGTTTCCGATTACATGACCCCCGTTTTGAACTTGCTTTACAATTTCAGGATTAGCAACGGCTTTTGAACCTAAGATGAAGAATGTTGCTGGTACATTGTACTGGTTTAATACATCTAATACACCATTTGTAAAACGTGGGTCAGGACCATCATCAAAAGTTAAAGCAACTCGTTTTTGATCAGTAGGACCTTGTAAGAAAAATATATCTGAATACCGTTGTTGTAAAATTCTCAGGTCAACAGGCTGCTGACGTTCCCGCTCGGGATTTTCAGATCCTCCTTTAAGGTCAGGAAAATCTTCTTTCGGATTATCTCGTATATCCTCTTTCCACCATTGCCGCGATACATTTACCAAGGGTTCCTCATTCGCATAACCAGTCATGATATCTGTTATATGAAAACAAAATAAAAAACCGGCAACCAACAACCACTTGAATATTCGATCTTTCATCCATTCATCTCCTTTTTATATTAATACCCGTTTAAACAGGGATTATTTATTATCACGATTGTTACTTTTAAAAAGAAGGAAAATAGTTTCCATTTTTCCTGAAAAATAATAGGCGTAATTTTTTGCTAACTTATTTTTGCTATTCATTGAATTTCATGGAATAAGAAGATAGGAAAAAGTTTGTAATATCGCACTTTTGCTATTGTATGTTCTGATATAAGATCCCTCAAAGATGGGCGGCATGATGTAAGTCGTCTATCTAAAGGGAGATATAGTAATTTATAAGTGTTGTTGGTTAATCATGTTCATGTTTAATCAGTCAGCTTATTGGAGAAGGTCTTTCATTAAGTTACTAAACTTAGTGAAGGCCTTTTTCTTTTGAGAATGGAAATGCAGCATAGAAATTCCAGGTTCCTTCAATTTTCCAAGACCTTCTATCTCTAGAACAAATATCATTTTGGCATCACTTTTTTGAAAACACTATGAAAATAACAACCACCTCTTCAAATAAAACGGTATTTCATCATCCTTCCATTATTAAATAAAGTATACACCACTTGACAGAAAATTCAGTTTGAGTTATTGTGTACAAAACAGATAATAAATACAATTTAGAATTTTGTGAATGTTTATAAAATTGTCTGATGGAAAAATATTAATAGCTTTAAAGAAAGGAGTAAATATAATTGGCACTAATAAGTATAAAAGAAAACTTAAATGAACAGGTTTTTCAATCCCTTAAAGAAATGATTATTATGGGAAAGTTAAAACCAGGTGAAAAGATAATTGAAACGAACTTGTCAAAGGTCCTAAACACAAGCCGAACTCCAATAAGGGATGCTCTACGTAGGTTGGAAAGAGAAAATTTAGTTATTATGCCTCCGTCACGAGGTGCCCAGGTAACAAAATTAAGTAAAAAGACAATTATAAACCTTTATGAATGCAGAGCGGCGCTGGAAGGTTTAGCCATTTCTCAAGCCGTGGAACATATTGATAAAGAAAGTATGGATTTGATTGAAGAAAGTATTTTTTTAGCCGAACATTATTATTCAAAAGGTGATATGGAAAAGACAGTGGAAAAAAATACATTTTTTCATGAGCAATTTGTTGAATTAAGCAATAATATCCCTCTAATTCAAATGATGGAAAGTATAAAAACTCAAATTCTCCGATATAGAATATTAACAAGTTCAGTAGGTTTTAGAGGTACATTCTTAGAAGAACATAAGGAAATTCTTGAAGCAGTTAAAAATAAAAAAAATGATCTTGCTGAATCGATGATGAGAAAACACATTTTAGACGATCTTCAAACCTTTCTGGAGGGATTAGAGAATAGTTATCTTGATAATTAATAATTAAAAAGGAGATGTTTTTATATGAAACTACCAAACGAAATAAAAATTATTGAAATAGGCCCTCGAGATGGGTTGCAGAATGAAAAGCTTTTTTTAGCTACAAAACATAAAATCGCTCTAATTAAACACTTAGTTGAAAGCGGATTCAAAGAAATAGAAGCTACTTCATTTGTTCATCCACAATGGATTCCTAATTTAGCAGATGCTGAAGAAGTGATGGAAGGGATTCGTGACTTGCCTGCTACTTTTTTTGCGCTAGTCCCCAATGAAAGGGGTTACAATAGGGCGGTTAAAAGTGGAGTTGACGGTATTACTTTTGTTCTTTCAGCAACTGACTCCCATAGCAAGAAAAATCTTAATCGCACCACGTTTGATTCTATTAAAGAGATTGCTACTTTGGTTGAAGAAGCAAAAAAGGACGGATTACAATATAGGGCTTCTGTTTCAACCGTTTTTGGCTGTCCCTTTGAAGGAAACCCAGGATTCAATAGGATAAGGGAAATTACAGAACAGTTAGTTAAAATAGGTTTCCAAAGGATTGGATTTTGCGATACGATCGGCATAGCTAATCCAGTACAAGTTTACGAATGGATGTCAGCACTGTTAGAAGAATTTAAAGATATAGAATTTGAGTTACATTTTCATGATACTTATGGCAGAGGCTTATCAAACGTTCTTGCTGGGATCCAAGCTGGGGTTTATTCCTATGACAGTAGTATTGGAGGGCTTGGCGGATGTCCATATGCACCTGGAGCTACAGGAAATATATCTACAGAGGATTTAGTCTCTTTACTTCATGAAATGAACATAGAAACTGGCATTAATACAGATAATTTAGCTAATACATCCAAGATTTTGCATAGTTTTCTTAATAGAGACTTAGATAGCAAGATTTGGCGAGTAGCAAAATCAAATAGTTAATAACAATAGAATAGGAGCTGTAATAATGACGAATAAAACGAAACTCCCTTTAGAAGGTGTTAAAGTTTTGGAAATGGGGTCTTTAATCGCAGGGCCATTCTGTACTAGAATATTAGCAGATTTCGGGGCAGAGGTAATAAAAGTTGAACTTCCAAAAAAAGGGGACCAAATTCGTAAATGGAGAATTCTCCATGAAGGTACATCATTATGGTGGTACGTCCAGTCTAGAAATAAAAAAACCATTTCAGTAGACTGCCGGACAGAAGAAGGAATGGACATTATAAAAAAACTGTTAAGCGAATGCGACGTTCTAGTTGAAAATTTCCGCCCAGGTACTTTAGCAAAGTGGGGATTAACAGAGGAAAGCCTTAAAGAAGTGAATCCGAATTTAATTTCATGTCATATTTCTGGATATGGTCAAGATGGTCCCTATAAGGATAGGGCTGGATATGGGGCTATTGGTGAAGCAATGGGAGGGTTAAGGTATTTAACTGGGTACCCCAATCTCCCACCGACAAGAGTTGGTATTAGTATTGGGGATTCAGTCGCGTCTTTATATTCAGTAATTGGAATATTGATGTCGCTCTATCACCGTGATGTAAATAAGGGAGTGGCACAAAAAGTTGATGTTGCTTTGTATGAAGCTATATTTAGCCTGATGGAAAGCATGTTGCCGGAGTATGATGCTGCAGGAGTAAAAAGAGAAAGGACAGGGGCTACACTTCCAGGTATCGCACCTTCTAATATTTATAAGACAAAAGAAGGTAGTTATATTGTGATTGCTGCAAATGGAGATAATATCTTTCAGCGTTTGCTAAAAACAATGGGTAGAGACGATTTAGTAGGTGATGGAAGGTTTTTGACCAACGATCAAAGGGCTGCAAATGTCGATTATATAGATGATACTATTCAGGAATGGACAATGCAGTATCCTTTAAAAGAATGTGTAGATATTTTAAATGAAAATGGTATACCAGCTGGGGCGATCTATAGCGTTGAAGATATGCTAGATGATCCCCAATATAAAGCAAGGGAAATGATAGTAGATGTTCCACACCCGGACTTGGGTTCATTAAAAGTTCCAGGGATAGTTCCAAAGCTAAGTGAAACCCCTGGCCAAATCAAGTGGTTAGGTTCAAAAATAGGTGAACACAACAATCAAGTTTTTAAGGATATAGGATTAACTGAAGAACAAATCGAGCAGTTATATGAAAAAGGCATTATATAAAAATACCATAGATTCAAGGAGGAGTTGTCCTATCAAAAAAAAAGTTTTAGTTACTAGAAAGCCCCCTGAACATGTCTTAAAGGAATTAAAAAATCACTTTGAAATTGATCTCTGGGATTCTGAAGAAGACAAGATACCAAGAGATATCCTTTTAAAACAGATAGAAGAAGTGGATGGAGTTCTTTGCCTACTTACTGAAAATATGAATAAAGAGATTTTAGAAAGAGGAAAAAACCTAATGGTAATAAGTAATCTGGCAGTCGGTTACAACAATATAGATGTAAATGGCGCTTCTGAAAAGGGGATTATGGTTACAAACACCCCAGGAGTATTAACAGAAACAACTGCAGATTTAACATTTGCGCTTATGCTTGCAACTTCCAGGAAACTGGTGGAAGCCGCTAATGTGTTGAGAGAAGGTAAGTGGAAAACTTGGTCACCGATGTTTTTAACCGGGATGGATATTCACGGAGCAACATTAGGGATAATTGGGTTAGGAGAAATTGGAGCAGCTGTTGCTAGAAGAGCAAAAGGTTTTGGGATGAACATGATGTACTATAATCGAACACCAAAGCCCTTTTTGGAAAAGGAAATCGGCATTCAGTATGTTAGTAAGGAAGAATTGTTAAGAAATTCCGATTTTGTTTGCGTATTAACACCTTTAAATAAAGAAACTGAAAATCTTATTACTAAAAAAGAATTAAATTTGATGAAAAAAACGGCTATTCTCATTAATACCTCAAGAGGAGGTATTGTGAATGAGCAAGATCTAACAGAAGCTTTATCTGATGGAGTTATCTGGGGTGCTGGATTGGATGTATTTGATCAAGAACCGATATCAGTTCATCATCCGTTATTAAAATTATCAAATGTGGTAGCATTGCCGCACATTGGTAGTGCTAGTATTCAGACAAGAACTAAAATGTGGGAGCTTGCCGCTCATAATCTAACTATAGCTCTCTCAGGAGGAACTCCTCCCCATCTTGTTAATAAATGATGAATTTGTCCCGTTTGCTACCACATATTTTTAAATATAGTAGGGGGTTCCTGATTAAAGTTCTTTGATCACTAGATTCATTTAAAGAAGTAGCAGAGAAATCGTAATACGGTCAACACTTTAATCAAGAAAGACCATGGGTAAAATATCCGGATATTATTTCTGATTATGCTTATGTAGATACAGATGCTTTAACGTTGGTTAGGAAACCATGAATTCGATGTTTGTCCTACTGAAAATCAGTTTGGAGATATTCTTTCCGATGTGTTCGCTGCTTTAATGGGCGAATAGGTATGGCACCTTGTGGCGAGATTGGGGACACAACGCCGTATTTCAACCTTGCCATGTATCAGCTCCTGATATCGTAGGAACTGGTAAATCCTATTGGTATGATTTTATCGGGAAAGATGATGAAAGATTATTTAGCTGATAAATTTGATAGTCTTGAAGTTGCAAAGACTAGTACTTTAATAAATGATGCTGTTTGTAATGCATGCTGTTGGTGATATCTAACCTTATGAGCCGGGGGACAGCTGGATATAAAGAAATTATTGAAAAAATTAATATTCAAGCGGATAAATTATTAGGTTAGTGTACAAGTAAAAAACAACATCTTTGCATTATTAAATGGTTTTCTTTAAAAGACTTTATTATTCTTTTTTGGGAGAGGGATTATAATAATGTTAAACAAAAACATTTTATCAGCAAAAATCCATGGTATGCCAGTCGTTGTGTATGTTGGTTTAAGTATACCCGTCATATTAGGAGTTGTAACTGGAAGTTTAGGTACTGATATCATGTCCATTATAGGGATGCTTTATGTAATAGGCATATTGTTTTCTTGGTTAGGCGATAAGATACCAATCTGGAATAACTGGATTGGAGGAGGAAGTATGCTTGCAATGATGGCTCCATCATTTCTGGTGTATACAAAAGTAATTCCAGAAAAGTATTCAGAAGCGATTACCTATTTCTTTGATGATATGAGCTTTCTTAATTTCTATATTATTGTTCTTATCATGGGCAGTTTGTTAACAGTTGATAGTAAAATGCTTGTTAAGACACTCAAACGATGTGGTCCTGTATTTGCAGCAGCGGTATTTGGAGCTGTTATTTTTGGAATTATTAGTGGAAATTTAGTCGGAAAACCAATCGGAGATACGTTAGCATATTATGTGCTTCCTAACTTAGGTGGAGGTAATGGATCTGGTGCAGTTCCTATGAGTCAAATCTTTGAACAGGTAACGGGTACATCAAAAGATACTTACTATTCAACGGCAATTGCAATATTGACACTAGGAAGTACTATTGCTCTTGTTTCAGGTGTAGTTTTACATCGTATAGGTCAACTATTTCCAAAATATGCAGGAGACGGTAAATCATTATTAAAAAATACTGTTACTGGAACTGAAGATTTAGAAGAAGAAATAGTGAAGCCAAGCAGACTGGATATAGCAAACTCTTTTATGATTGCCATAGGTTTTTATGCTTTAGCAAACTTATTTGGAAAAATAATACTTCCAGATATATTCGGAGTTATCATTCACCCATTTGCATATCTAATATTATTTTTAACTCTAGCCAATGTATTTAATATTCTTCCTAAAAACTTAAGTTATGGGGCGGAAGCATTATCTGATTTTATTGGTGGAAAAATGGGTCCTATGGTCTTTGCTGGTATTGGAGTTGCATTATTGGATTTTGGTGACTTTGTTACCGCAATTACGTTTGAAAATATATTCTTAAGCTTCATGATTATTTTAGGTGTTATTGTTGGTGCAGGAGTTATGAGTCATTTTGTTGGTTTTCATATCATCGATGGAATTATTGTTGCCGGATTAACTTGTTCTAATAGAGGAGATAGTGCAGACGTAATTCTATTAACTGCAACAAATCGTTTGCCTCTACTACCATATGCACAAGTTATATCAAAGTTAGGTGGAGCAATTATATTAGCCCTATCAAGTATAGTGTTTGCTCAATTTTTCTAAATCTTAAATACTGATGAAATTAATTAATATTAGTAGGAATATAATCCAATAAATCATGATTCCACAGCTTGTGAAAAGCAGTTCTAAAATACTTGGATTACATTAATAAAATAATAAAATGGAGAGCAAATTATTTGATCAGAAAAGAAAGCGAATATCAAAAACAACTGATTCATTATATGAAAGGTAGAAAAGGAGAGAGTCTTGAATCAACGTGGTCAATCCATCAATTCCTTTTCGCATAACAGTTTTTCCACAAATGATGTAGATGTTTTTCACACTTGTATAATTGTTTCGTAGATGTTTCAAATCCCTCATAACGGTTTGAATAATACGCTCATCTAGTCCACTGTAGAAGGAAATTTCCGCATGTGCTGTTTTAATCGAGCAAATGCTTGGGGACGGGGATTCCAAAGAAGTAAACGGTAAAGAATTTTCACTAATTGGACGAAGCTTAACGGGGAATTTTTTTGCGGCATTAGAAAAGAAAAACAGAATTGGTATATCATCCGTACGACTGTACACCGTGGGAACGTGAGCAATATTTGAAAATATATTAATAGAAAAGCGTTGGGGCTCTATGCTTCCAACGCTTTCTGTTTTCTTCAATTTCTCTATTAACTCCTCGATTAATGATTTGGAGGAACATGACGTACAGCAGGTAGTTTTTTTATATAAAAGCAGGAAAAGCAACCTGGCAATATGCTATTAGATGGATATCGGATGAATTGTAAGAAGAGAAAATATACTAATATAAACAGTCAGAACACAAATGAGGTAGACTATCTACCCTCACTTTTCCTCCAGCCAAACCTGATTGTATAGAATCATCTCATTAATTTCTTTCTCACTGACAGTTATGTCTTTCTGGAAGAGAAGGTCTAAATAGGCCTTATGATTATTTAGTGTCTGTTCGATGTTGCTGGATTGTTTGGAAGCAATCATTTTCGGCTTATACAATTCGTAGATAGTTTTTCCAATTTCAATCACAAAGGCATTTTCAGTGGCTTCAAGAACTGCATAATGGAATTCCAAGTCAATGTCGGCCAGTTCTTCAGGGCTTAGCTCCGGTTTTAGTCGCTGGACTTGATTGTAATAGACTTCTTCGATTTTATTAATCTTTTCTTCAGACCATTTCGCACGAATGATATTGATCATAAGAATTTCGAAATGTTGACGGAATTCTATCAGCATTTGTGTATTATTGCTGTGCATGATTAAGCTGAAGATCAAGGGATTTAAGGAAAAGTGTGAAGGGTTATTGGTGATGAACATACCTTCACCGCGCTTAATCTGAATGACTCCAATCGATTCCAGTACTTTAATTGCTTCCCGGACTGGGGTCCTGCTAACGCCAAGCTGTTCAACCATTTCAGCTTCCGTGGGTAATTTATCGCCAGTTTTAAGCGTTCCGTCTAACAGCTTGTTTTTTATATTGGAGACAATTTCCGTCGAGATTTTGTCAGAAGTTGTTAGTTTTTCAAAGTGCATAAGATGGCTCCTCCAGTTATGTTTACTTTCTTTTCTATAGATTATATCGGATAAATCAATTTTTGGATAAATAATTTTAATTTTATAATAGTTTTGAATATTTGGTTTACAAGCTAAGTTGGAGATGATAACATATTACATTAAGTACATCATATGTAGTATGTAGTGAACTGGAAGGAAGTGTAATATTTGATGAAACACACAATCGCAAGTATTCCAGGAGATGGAATAGGTCCAGAAGTAATGGAGGAAGCTGTTAAAGTCTTAAGAGCAGTGGAGGAGGTACACGGAAATTTGCATTTTGAAATAGATTCTTATGATTGGAATTGTAAGCGTTATCTGGAAACCGGGCGAATGATGCCTGAAGATGGAATGGAAACATTGGCTCCGTATGATGCTATTCTATTCGGTGCTGTAGGATCTCCAGAAGTGCCTGATCATATTTCAGTTTGGGAGTTAATCCTACCGATTAGAAGAGAATTTCAACAATATATAAATTTAAGACCTATTAAATTATTAAAAGGAATTGAAAGTCCATTAGCAAATAAAGGTATAGAAGATATTGACTTTGTCGTAGTACGTGAAAATACGGAAGGTGAATACTCAAATAGTGGAGGTCGTTTGCATGTTGGTACTCCATATGAAGTAGTGGTTCAAAATAGTGTTTTTACAAGAATGGGTAGTGAACGCGTCATAAAATATGCGTATGAATTGGCACGAAAAAGAGGTTCTAAACAGTTATCTGTTGCAACAAAATCTAATGCAATTAATTTCTCTATGCCATTCTGGGATGAAGTGACGAAAGAAGTTGGCATAGATTATAAAGAAATAGAACCGAAGTTTTACCATATCGATGCATTAGTTGCCTTTTTTGTATCGAAGCCAGAAATCTTTGATGTAGTGGTTGGAAGCAACTTATTCGGTGATATATTAACAGATTTAGGTGCAGCGATTTCAGGTGGACTTGGAATTGCACCTTCAGGAAATATCAATCCAGAAAAGAAATACCCATCGATGTTTGAAGCAATTCATGGTTCTGCACCAGATATCGCGGGTAAAGGCATTGCAAATCCGATAGCACAAATTTGGAGCACTTCATTAATGTTAGAACATTTAGGATACCCGGAAATAGCCAAAATAGTTGTCAATGGAATAGAAGAAACATTAGTAGATGGTAAAGTGAGAACACCAGATTTAGGTGGAACTGCTTCCACAACTGAATTTGGAGATAAAATTATTGATAACATTAAAAAGTATGCTTAAGGGGGATTTTAAATGGGTCAATTAGAAGCAAAAGTTATTGCCGTCACAGGAGCAGGCGGTGGAATGGGAAAAGCAGTAGTAGAAAATCTTTTAGCAGAAGGTGCAACAGTAGTAGCTTTGGATATTGACACAGACTCTTTATATTCTATTCAAAATGAAAATATACATGTTAAAGCTATTAATCTATTAGATGAAAACAGTATTCAGAAAACATTCAAAGAAATATACAATGAGTTTAATAAATTTGATGGACTTGTCAATATTGCTGGAGTAGCACAGTCTGCCAAACCAATCACAGAAGTGGAGCTTTCGGAGTGGCATAAAATAATCGATATCAATGCTACTGCAACATTTTTAACTAGCCGTGAAGCAGTTCGGTATATGAAGGAAACAAAAAATGGATCTATTATTAATATAGGTTCCGTATCTGTTACAAGACCACGTCCTGGTTTACAAAGTTATGTTGCATCTAAAGGTGCGGTAGAAGCTTTTTCTAAAGCCTTAGCACTCGAAACTGCACCATTTAATATTCGCGTTAATGTAATACATCCTGGTCCAGCCGATACACAAATGTTAAGTCAATTCTCTTCCGAGCAAGCTGATGAAGTAGTATTAAATAAAGATATTTTTGCAGAAAGTGTTCCATTAGGTAGATTGATTAGACCAACTGATATTTCTGCAACAGTTACACATCTATTAACAGATGGGGCACAAATCATTACAGGTTCAGTGATCCATGTTGACGGTGGAAGAAGTATCTAGAAAGGAAGTTCTATATGAAAACAATTCAAATGTTAATTGATGGAGAATGGGTTGGAAACGAGAAAGAACAATGGATAGATGTGATTAATCCTGCTTCTGGGGAAATAATTACAAGAATCGTTCGTGGAAATGAAAAACATGCAGATCGTGCTGTTCAATCTGCAAGAAAAGCATTGAAAAATAAAGAGTGGAAATCTATTAAACCATTTGAAAGAGGACAATTCTTACAAGAAACGGCAAGATATATTAGAGAGAATGCGGAAGAATTAGCGGCACTTGAATCTATGGATATTGGGAAGCCAAGTGCACAAGCAAAAGCGGATATTGAAGCTGCCGCTCGCTATTTTGAATTTTATGGTGGCTTAGCCGACAAGGTGTTCGGAGATTCTATTCCGATTGAAGAAGACTTGTTAAATGTAACGGTTATTGAGCCAATTGGAGTTACGCTTCATATTGTACCATGGAATTATCCTATCCAAATTACTGCGCGCAGTGTAGCTGCTGCTATAGCAACAGGAAATGTAGTCATTGTAAAAAGTTCAGAAGATACACCTCTTACTACCAACTTTTTAGCGAAATGGTTCTATGAAAAACTTCCTAAAGGGGTATTTCAACATCTTACAGGATATGGTGCAGAAATTGGCTCTGCATTGACTTCTCATCCTGGTATCAATCAAATTACTTTTACAGGCTCCGTTCCAACAGGAATCGCAGTAATGAAATCAGCCGCAAACAATGTTGTGCCGGTTACGCTTGAGTTAGGTGGTAAATCACCTAACGTTGTTTTTAAAGATGCTGATTTAAACAGAGCAGTTCCTGCAATCGTTAATTCCATTGTACAAAATGCTGGCCAAACCTGTTCTGCAGGTTCTCGTCTATTAATTGATGAAACAATCGCAGACGAATTGCTAGAAAAATTAGTAGAAAAGTTTAAAAGTTTAAAAGTGGGACCACCAGCTAACATTGCAGATGTGGGACCAATTATAAATGAAAAACAATACAATCGAATTCTAGAGATTTTACGTAATATTGAAAATGAAGCAAAAATTTTAGTCGGTGGGGAAGCAGTTCAAGTGGAGGGTTATGAGAATGGCTTTTATATAAGTCCGACTATAATCGAAGCATCTGATCATGATAACTCTTTTGTACAGGAAGAAATTTTTGGTCCAGTACTCAGTGTAGTACGCTTTAGTGATGTGGATGAAGCAATTGAATTAGCGAATGCCACTGATTATGGACTAGTTGCTGGCGTTTGGACTAAAGATATTGATGTAGCACATTATGTCGCTTCTCGTATTGAAAGTGGCCAAGTTTTTATCAATAGTTATGGAGCAGCAGGCGGTGTTCAAATGCCGTTTGGAGGATATAAGAAGAGTGGCATTGGGCGAGAAAAAAGTCATTTAGCCGTTCAAAACTATATTCAAATAAAAAATATTGCTGTTCAAGTTCAACTATAAATACTAAAATATGCTTTAAAGGAGGCGTAAAATGAAAGCGCTAAACAATATTAGTAGTTTTGCCGGGAAATACTTTGCTCTTATAGTAATAGTGTTTTCGGTCCTTGCTTTTATGGTACCAAGTTTGTTCTCATCATTTGGTGCGTATATAACTATCTTGCTTGGGGTCGTCATGTTCGGCATGGGTCTTACGTTGAAAGCATCTGATTTTAAATTAGTTTTTACAAATCCAATCCCTGTTCTAATAGGGGTAGTTGCACAATTTTCAATCATGCCAACGATCGCCTTTATAATTGCATACTTATTAAAATTACCTGCAGAACTTGCGGCGGGTTTAGTTTTACTAGGTAGTGTTCCTGGGGGGACTTCTTCAAATGTAATGGTATATTTGGCAAGAGGTAACGTTCCTCTTTCCATCACAATGACGAGTGTTTCTACTTTACTTGCACCCATTATGACACCGCTTCTATTGTTAATTTTTGCAGGGCAATGGTTGCCGGTAGATCCAATGTCTATGTTCATGTCCATTGTACAAGTGATTATTATTCCTATTATCTTAGGTTTATTAGTAAATAAATTCTTACCTACTGTTACCGAAAAAAGCGATTCTGTTTTACCTCTAATCTCCATTGTTGCTGTTACCATTATTGTTTCTGCAATTGTTGCAAACAATAAAGAAAATATTGCAACTGCTGGAATGCTCGTATTCGTAGCGGTATTATTACACAATGGATTTGGACTTTTATTAGGATACTATGCAGCAAAAGCTTTAAAACTATCTCGTCAAGATCAACGTGCAATATCTATTGAAGTCGGAATGCAAAACTCTGGTCTGGGTGTAGCTTTAGCTGCTACTTACTTTACGCCACTAGCTGCATTACCAAGTGCATTCGCGTCTGCTTGGCAAGTAATCACAGGTACTGTTCTCGCTTCCTACTGGGCAAAACATAAAGTGCCAGATGACTCTAACTCTACGGTAGAGGCCCAACCGCATCACAAGCCATTAACTAATGTGGAAGAACTATAATAATATTAACTAGACCGCTTGATGAATATGTATCAAGCGGTCTAGTTTTAATTTAATATAATTGTATCTTGCTCAAGAACTATTTATTTAAAAATTCAGATAATAATATAGACTTATCTGTTTCCAAACTGTACCATAATAATTAGGGGGAGATTACTTGTTTTCAAAGTATATTAAATTAGTTATGGTAGCAGTAATAGCATTAGGTATTAGTATATATAAACTAGATACAGCAAATGCAGCTGGAGTAATGTGGGGGAAGACTGAATTAAAATTAGGTCAAATTGGTAAAGTGACAATTTTAGCAGATACCGTATTATCGAAATTAGAAAGTGATGGGTCACTATCAACTGTTCGTACAATGAAAAAAGGGGAAGAATATCGAGTTTATAGCTATCAGTCAAATCAAGGTGGTCTATACGGTGTAGGTGGAGGAAATTTTGTTCAAAAAAGCGCTATAGTGAAATATGAAACGCCATCAAAATCAAAGCTCGCTCTTTTGAATGAAATCAGTGAAAATCCAAAACAAGTACAGCAGCCAACGCAGCAAGTAGCAGGCAATGGATTAGAAGTAATTCCGGGAGCACCAACAAGTTTTAGGAATTGTAAGGAAATGAATGAATATTATACGAATGGTGTGAAAAAGGGGCACCCTGCTTATAAGTCCAAACATGACCGGGACAATGATGACTGGGCTTGTGAACGATAAGTGAGTTGATAGGTAGATACTAAACGAAAAACGACCTTCTCTTTTTGAGTTGGTCGTTCTTAAAATTAAGAAGTCTTTGCTTTTGCGGTTCTCTTTCTTGTAGTAGGTTTTTTCTTTTTTGTTCGATCAAGTGATGCTTGGAGAGCAGACATTAAGTCTGTAACGTTAGAAGGTAAATCAGGTTGTTTTTCACTTGTAGTTACAACTTGGTTACTAGCTTTCTTCTCCTCAATTAATTCCATTAGTGCTGTACGATATTCATCGGTGTATTTACTAGGTTCAAACACAGTTGTTAATTGATCAACTAGCATCAGTGCTGTATCCAGTTCTTTTTTAACGACTTCTTGTTCGGTTGGTACATTGGGTACGTCCGCAGTGCTTCGAACTTCGTCAGGGAAATGAATTGTTTCCATGATTAACGTTTCTTGATAGACTCGAATAACCGCTAATTGTTCTTTTGAACGTATCATGATTTTTGCAACACCTATTTTACCAGACTCCTCTAGTGCTTTTCGTAAAAGGGTGTAAGCTTTTCCGCCTCCACTATCAGGAGCCATGAAATAACTTCGTTCAAAGTAAATAGGATCTATTTCTTCCAATTTTACAAAATCGATGATTTCTACTGCTTTATCTTCATTTTCCTTTTTTAGCTTCGCTAGTTCTTCTTCATCTAACACTACAAATTTATTTTTCGAGTACTCGTAAGCTTTAACGATATCTTCATTTTTTACTTCTTTTTTACAACCTTCACATATCTTTTCATAACTAATCGGTGTTTTGCATTCTTTATGAAGTTGTCGTAATTTAATATCTTTGTTTTCAGTTGCTGAATGTAACTTTATTGGTATATTAACGAGTCCAAAACTAATGCTTCCTTTCCAAACTGTATGCATTACTTTCACCACTTTTTCCTTTTCTTATTACTATGCATTGTTTCGGTGGTTTTTATGTATCAAAAGTAGATAAATATCAAAAACTAGAAAAAACAATTGGAAGTAGGTTTAAATTTGAAACCCATGCTATTAACGAATGCAACTGAAATTCCTCTGGGGAAAAACTGGCTGTATGAAACAAAATATGATGGATTTCGGTGCCTATTAGAGTGGAAGAATGAACCTATTCTTAAAAGTAGAAATGGAAAAATACTTAATCAGATGTTTCCAGAGATCATTAACTTTTGTTATGAGATACAGGAAAGAATCAGTCCTTACTTACCTTTAACATTAGATGGTGAGTTAGTTTATTTAACAAATAATTTTCAAAGTGAATTTTCCAAAGTTCAACAAAGAGGTCGCATGAGAAATAACGAGGTTATTGAAGCAAATGCTAAAGAGTTTCCTTGCCATTATATTGTGTTCGATCTGTTAGAATTTAAAGGGGAAAGTCAAACTAATCGATATTTAACGAGTCGCAAACAGCAACTGAGTCATCTTTTTCAAAGTATTGAAATCCCTAGTTCTGTAAATTATGAAGATGCCAACCGTATCCAAGCAATAGATGTTTATGAAAATAGTGAATTATTGTGGAAAAAAATACTTGTGCACAATGGGGAGGGCCTAATTGCTAAGAAAAGCACAAGCAAATGGAGTAGCGATAAACGTACTGTAAATTGGCTGAAAGTTAAAAACTGGAGATACGTCACAGTTATTTTGTTTAAATATGATAAAGAAAATGGGTATTTTCATGGTGGCGTATACGATGAAGAGAAGCTAGTTGAGGTAGTCACTTTTAAACATGGATTAAAAGAAGATGAGATGAAAACATTAACAGCGTTCTTCCAGACGAAAGGAAATAAGCTAAGCGCAAATATATGGGAGCTTGAACCTTCTATTTGTGTGAATATTGCTTGCATTGATTTTGATGGCAAGAAGTTAAGAGAACCAAGGTTCCATGCATTTAATTTCGAATTCCAGGCACAAAATTGTGATTGGAAGCATATGCAACGACAACTTTTACCAATTCCTCAAACAATCAAAATAACTCATCCGGATAAACCAGTTTGGCCGGCAAGTGGTATACAAAAAGACGATTACTTATTTTACCTGCAAAATATATCATCCTATATTCTTCCTTTTTTAAGTGGTCGCTTACTAACGGTCATTCGTTATCCTCACGGTGCTCCAGGAGAAAGCTTTTATCAAAAAAACTCACCTAACACTATTCCTGATTTTGTTACCACGAAGCTAGTTGACGATATCCGTTATATTTTGTGTAATGATGTCGAAACCTTATTATGGCTTGGAAATCAACTTGCATTAGAATTTCATATTCCATTTCAAACTGTTAAGACTAAAAAACCTACAGAAATTGTATTTGACCTGGATCCACCTTCCGTTAATGAGTTTACTTTAGCGGTAGAAGCTGCAGTACGTATGAAAGCAATTTTTGATCAATTTGAGCTTAAATCTTTTGTCAAAACGTCTGGAGGAAAAGGAATTCAACTATATATCCCGTTACCAATGGATAGTTTTTCATATAAAGAGACAGGGATCTTTACAAAGTTTGTTTGTGATTTTTTAGTTGAACAGGAGCCACAGTGGTTTACAACAGAAAGATTGAAAAAGAACAGAGATAACAAATTGTATTTGGACTATGTTCAGCATAAAGAGGGAAAAACGATTATCGCGCCGTATTCGCCAAGAGGAAATGATTTGGGACTTATCGCCACTCCGTTGAATTGGGATGAGGTATCCACTTCACTAAAGCCAGATATGTTTTCGATACCGGCAGTTTTAGAAAGAATAAATAAATATGCTAACCCATTCCATGACTTTAGACAGGACTTAGATGCAAAAAGTTTTGCGGTTGTTCTTAGTCAATTGAAGGAACTAACAAAATAATAAACGAAAATAAAAAAGCGTTAATGGTTTTAATTATGCCAAAACGCTTTTTATTTATATTTATTAAAGAATAAATTTTAGTGTATCCGATTATGCAAAATGATTCTATATATTAAATGAAGGGAGATTTGGTAATGAGTGAGTATCACAAACTTCAATTTGTATTAGCGCATTCGAATGTACAAGATCGCATCGTTTCGATTCCTAAATTGTATATTGAAATAACTGGTAACTTGGCAGAATCTTTATTGTTAAATCAAATTGTTTTTTATGCTGACAAGTCCAAAAGAGCTGATGGATTCTTTTATAAATCGTACAAAGATTGGTACAAAGAAGTATGTTTAACACAAAGGCAAGTTAGTTACGCGGCGAAGAAATTAGTAGAAAAAGGATTAATCGAAACAAAGCTTATTAGAACATATGGGTCCCCAACGGTACACTATAAACTCCGCTGTGACAATTTTGTCAAATGGATAGTGACAAATTGTCCAAATGAAACTTTACAAAATGTTGAAATGGAAGCAGACAATTTGTCGAAATCATTAACAGATATTACTTCAGATATTACAACAGATTATAAAAAGATAATAACAAACGAGCAAGAAGTGATCCCATTTTCGAAAATCATCGATTATTTGAACAGCAAAGCAAATACAAATTTTAAAGCAAGTTCCAAAAGCTCTCAAGCCAAAATCAAAGCGCGTTGGAACGAAGGGTACCGCCTCGACGACTTTGCTCACGTAATAGACGTGAAAGTGAACGAGTGGTTGAACAATCCTAAATGGAGCAAGTTCCTGCGTCCAGAAACACTTTTTGGACCAAAATTTGAAAACTACCGAAATCAAAAGAGAGTGGTGGACAAACATGCAGCAAATCAGCAACGTTCAGAAGACTTTCGAAAAGAGAATGATTTACCGTTCTGAAACTTGCCCTATTCATGCAGTACAGTTTGTTGAATTTGAAGGGGAAGCTCAGTGCCCTAAGTGTTTCACAGAACATGAAAATAAAGCATTGGAACTTAAAATGAATAACCAAGTTGAACAATCGAATAGTCTCTATCTCGAACGGAAAAGCTTATTGTCTGATCGCACCTTACTAAGTTCAACGCTTGAAAATTATACAGTCACTTCAAATACAGAAGCTGATTTGAACAAGCAAATTGTTTTGGAATGTGTGAATCATTTGAAAAGTGGACAAGTATTCAACATTATTTTGCAAGGCAAAGCTGGAGCAGGGAAAAGTCATTTAGCTTTTGCCATTCTACGAGCATTAAACTCCATGAAAATAAAAGGTGCTGGTGACAAGGAGCCTGTTCAGAAATCATGTGCATTTATAAGTTTTGAACTAATGCTTCGCAAGGTAAGAGAATCATACAAAAAACCTGAACAAATATTAAATGAGTTCTATTTTTTGAGGCTAATAGAACAGGTAGATTTTCTAGTCATCGATGATCTTGGTGCAGAATCAGGAGCGATCGACACAGAAAAGACCGCCACTGACTTCGTTCATAAATTTTTATATGCTCTATCTACCAGTAGACAACATAAAGTGACTATCTACACGACTAATTTAACAAGCACTTTATTAACAACATTATATGATAAAAAATTAATATCTCGCTTTTTTAAGAAGCCCAAATTTATTGTTTTTAAAGATACGAAAGACTATCGAATCGGAGATATTCCATTTTAATTAATTGATATGGAGGTTTGTGTTATGACAAATTGGATTCCGGGAGCTGGATTTTATGTCGTCCAACCATCTGGACCTATTAACGAAATAGAAAACGAACAAATTCTAGAAGAGGTTAAGCGTAAACTAGATGAAGCGAAAGAGGCATTTGCCCCGGAGCTTTTAGAAATAAATTACTTGAACGCATGATAATAAACTATGAAAACATTCTATTTCCGCATTTACTAATAAGAGAATAATAATTCTGCTAATGAAAAGGAAAGGAGAAATAACATGTTTATTAGACCATGCGAAGGAAGAATTACTTCGAGGTACAGTTCACTTCGAAAACATCCTATAACAGGTGAATGGAAAGCTCATAAAGGTGTAGATTTTGGAAATGATGGAAGCACTATTATAAAAGCTTCCGAAATAGGTACCGTGAAGCGAGCGGAAGTCATTGGTGGTTATGGAAATACGGTCATAATTACCCATGTACTAAATGGGAAAAATTACGAAACATTGTATGCGCATTTAAAATCCATATCAGTAAAAGTAGGTCAAACAGTTATACAAGGACAACATATAGGGATAAAAGGAACTACAGGTAATAGTACGGGCGTACATTTACATTTTGAGATGCATATTCCAACCTACTCGGAAGGTCAACCAAATGCGGTAAATCCATTACATTATATTGTAGATCCTGCAATAGAAGAAATACAGAAAATGCTCGTAATGCTTGACTACCGACTTAATATGGATGGGATAGAAGGACCATCAACGGAAGCGGCTATTAAAGCTTTTCAAGAGACAAAAGGTTTAGTGGCAGATGGTATAGTAGGAGATATTACATTAGAAGCTCTGAATAATGCAGTTGAATTGAAAAAGGAGGAACTACGCATGGCAGAGCCAAAACTAACACCTGGACAAGAAACGATTCGTCAAGAAGCAATGCGATTGAAAATTACGAATGGAAATGATCCGTTTAAAAATGTCAATCAATATTATGCCTGGGCGGTTGCAGTACCAATTGCACAGAAAGTTGAGGAGCTAGAAAAGCGGATTTTAGAATTAGAGAAAAAACTTGCCTAATAAAGAGATTGTTGAAAAAGTCTTTCTAGTGACTTTTTCAACAATCTCTTTAATTTTGAAACCGTAATAATTTTCGTCATATTATACCTACTTTTGGGGAAACATAAGAAAAAGTTTGGTTTTACTTGATTAGTGGTACTAGTGATGAAAAGCTGAATAGCTATAAGTCTGGATAGTACAGAGTAGTTGACTAATGGGTAGTGATCTAATAGGAATTTAAAGGCCAAAGGATGCCACCGACATGAGGAGGAAATAATGATGAAAAAAAGTGGATTTATATTGAGTTTAGTAGCTGCAGTAGTATTACTGTTAGCAGCATGTGGTAATAATAGAAGTGAAGAAAATGACAAAAACACATTACAAGCAATTCAAGACAATGGGGAAATAACTGTAGGGATAATGGGTACATATGCGCCTTATAATTTTATGAATAAGGAGAAAGAATACGATGGATTTGACGTAGACATCGCAAAAGAATTAGCCAAACGACTAGGTGTAGGAGCAAATTTTGTCGCACAGGAATTTTCAGGTTTAATCCCTGGGTTACAAAAAGGTAAATTTGACATTTTAGTTAGTCAAGTAACAATAACAGAAAATCGACAAAAACAATTAGATTTCACAGAACCTTATATTACAAACGATGTAAAAGTAATTGTGAAAGAAGATAATACAACTATACAATCAGTAGAAGATTTTAAAGGGAAAAAGATTGCCGTTGGTTTAGGTACGAACGATGAAGCCTTTTTACGTAATGAGTTAATGCCACAAGTTGGTGACTTCCAAATCAACACATACGACGATGTCATCACAACGCTTAAAGACTTGGATGCAGGACGGGTGGACGCAACAATTAATAATGCATACGCATTAAAACCAATCGTTGAAGAAAACGGATTTCAAGTAAAAGCGGTTGGTGCACCGATCAAATCGGATCAAGCAGCTGTAGCTGTTAAAAAAGGAAACACAGCATTAGTAGATGCTTTAAATAAAGCATTAGATGAAATGAAACAAGATGGTACGTATAAAGAAATTTTCGTGAAGTGGTTTGAAGAAGAACCGAAAGCCGAGTAAAGAAAGAGGTAGTTTACATGGATTTGATAATAGATAATATTCCCTTTTTATTAAAAGGTGCGTATTATACTTTATTAATTACAGTGGTATCTATGTTTTTCGGTTTAATTATCGGTTTGATCACAGCGATTGCACGCTTAAAGGGCAATCGCTTCTTTCGTAATGTAGCGAGAGTGTATGTATCGATTATTCGGGGGACACCACCACTTGTTCAAATTTTTATCGTATATTTTGGACTTGTTGATTTTGGGATAGAGCTAGGCTCGTTGACAGCAGCTTATATTGCGCTAAGTATTAATATCGGTGCTTATGTATCGGAGGCATTCCGTGGTGCGATACAAGTGGTGCCAGCGGGTCAAACAGAAGCTGCGCTTGCGACCGGAATGACAGAAGCACAAGCCATTCGACGCATCGTTATCCCACAAGCCATACGCATTGCAATACCACCACTCGGGAATACATTTGTTGGGATGTTAAAAGAGACTTCCTTAGTTTCCGTTATTGCAGTGACGGAGCTAATGCGCTCTGCCCAATTATTAATCGCACAGTATTATGTTTATATGCCATTTTACTTAACGATTGCGTTAATGTATTGGATCATGAGTACGGTATTTACATTTATCTTGAATAAATTAGAGAAACGATTATCTGTTTACTAAGGGGGAAAAGTCTTGATACAAGTAATGGATTTATCGAAAAGCTATGATCAAAATGAAGTATTAAAGCATATTTCATTGACGATTCCCGCTCATCAAGTAGTTGCTGTAATTGGACCAAGTGGTTCCGGAAAAAGTACGTTCCTACGTTGTTTAAATGGATTAGAGATGATTACTAGTGGAGCAATTACAGTTAATAATCATCATTTAAACGCAACGGAATCGAAAAAAAAGCAACAAAAAACGATTCACAGGGTCCGTCAAGATACGGGAATGGTTTTCCAACAATTTAACTTATATCCACATAAAACAGTGATTGAAAATGTAATGGAAGCAATTATTGTCGTGAAAAAACAATCAAAAGAACAAGCAAAAACAATCGCCTCTCAACTATTGAAACGGGTCGGCTTGCAGGAAAAAGAAGATGTATATCCTTCGAAGTTATCAGGAGGACAACAACAACGGGTAGCAATTGCACGTGCACTTGCCATGGAACCAAAAATTATGCTATTTGACGAACCAACTTCTGCACTTGATCCAGAACTAGTAGGAGAAGTATTAAAAGTGATGAAAGAATTAGCGGATGAAGGGATGACAATGGTCATCGTTACGCATGAGATGAGGTTCGCCCAGGATGCGGCGGATCGTATTCTATTTATGGCGGATGGCCAAATTGTAGAAGATGCAGAACCGAAAAAGTTTTTTTCGGATCCATCTACAGAACGTGCACAGAAGTTTTTAGCAAAAGTAAATGAATTTTAACTAAAGGAGCATGATGAACAATGCAAGTAAAAGCAATATGGCAGGGTGGACGAGCTTTTGAAGCAAAAGGAGCGTCTGGTTATCCAATGGTAATGGACGCAACGGCAAATTATGGAGGAGAAGGACAAGCGCCAACTCCAACTGAAATGTTACTTAGTGCTTTAGCTGGTTGTATTGGAATTGACGTTACGATGATTTTAAAACCGCATTTAGAAAAAATTGAATCGATTGAAATTACAGTGGATGGAACTCGTCGTGAAGAATTACCAACAGCATTTACTGCTGCTACATTATTATTCGACGTAAAAGGGGATATCGATGCGAAAAAAGTCATTCGCGCAATCAAACTTGGAGAAGAAAAGTATTGTGCCGTTTCTGCTTCGTTGAAAGCGGAAGTAACTCATCGTCTAATCCTAAACGGGAAAGAAGTAGATATGCAATTAGAAGCTTAAGAAATGCGCAAGCGCCTATGTTAGAGGATTACAGTCTAAGTTCGCGACATCGTGTCGCAACGACTGCATGACCTGCTTCGTGCAGGCCTCCGACAGGCAAATGGGGAAAAGCGAGGAGGCAGCTTCCCCAGCCACCGCAGCTTTTTTCCATCTGACCCCGAGGGGCAACGTTCTTCTGCGACGAGCTGTGCGCAGGAGCATGGCGCTGGAGCTGGATCGGATAAAACAAAACCCTCACATCTTATAAAGATGTGAGGGTTTTTCGATGATTTAAACGAAAATGTCCACTTTTCGTTTAAATATGATATCGGCTCTTTGTTATCATACGGAAATTCATACAATTTGTCAAGTTTACGAGAATTCTATTGTATATTACGGTATACTCCAACAACTTTACCAAGAATCGACACTTGGTTAACGATAATTGGATCCATAGAAGAATTCTCCGGTTGTAGACGGAAGTATGACTTTTCTTTGAAAAAACGTTTCACCGTAGCTTCATCTTCTTCTGTCATTGCAACAACTATATCTCCATTATTTGCGGATTGTTGTTGTTTTACGACAACATAGTCTCCATTTAAAATTCCTGCCTCGATCATACTATCTCCCATAATCTCTAACATAAATAAATGATCATCGGCTGTACCGAACGTTTCAGGTAGTGGGAAAAACTCCTCGATATTTTCAACAGCAGTGATCGGCAGACCAGCTGTAACTTTTCCAACTAAGGGAACATGTACAACACCTTGTTTTTCGGCAATACCATCTAGGATTTCAATTGCGCGTGGCTTTGTCGGATCTCTTCTAATAAGGCCTTTACTTTCAAGGCGAGCTAAGTGTCCGTGCACAGTAGAACTAGAAGCTAGTCCAACTGCTTCGCCTATTTCACGTACAGAGGGTGGATACCCTTTCGTACGAACCTCTTCCTTAATAAAAGCTAAAATGTCCTCTTGTCTTTTCGACGCTTTTTTCAATGAGTTCACCTCTTTTTATAGTCATTTACCTACTAAATTCTTTCTTACTATTAGTATAACAGTCTCTCACGCTTTATGCAAACATAGGTTCTAATAAGTGTTGACAAAAACAAGTGTTCGTTTTATTATTAGAACATACATTCCGAACAAACATTCTAATTAGGGGGATTTAACGTGAATTGGATGAAAGAAAATTATTTTATTACATTATTTTTAGGATTAAGTGTTGCTTTTATGATGACGCTGATTATCTCACATACATTGTCGACAGAACAACATTCTGAAATTACAATAGAAAATGGTGACTCTTTATGGGGGCTTGCAAATAGGTTTGCAACGGACGAACCAAAAGAAGCATGGATAAAAAAAGTAATGGTCATGAATAATTTACAAAGCTCTCACATTCAAGCTGGGGCCATGCTTGTAATTCCCGAGGTAAAGGATAATTTTCATATTAATCATGGTACAGAGATAGCGAGTGATAGTAATTGAAAGCAGTAATCTATTGCCGTGTAAGCACGGAAAAAGAAACACAAGAATCTTCATTAACAAGACAAAAAGAAGAACTAATGGAATTTGCTCAAGATAAAGGCTATGAGGTATGTGATGTTTTTACAGATCAACATAGTGGATATGATATGGAGCGTGAAGGACTACTTGACTTACTAGCATACATAAAAGAGTTCGATATTAAAGCGATTTTTGTCCAAGATGAGACACGTATTGGTCGCGGAAATGGTCGAATGGCTGTACTCCATTTACTTCAAAAAACGAATACTTCTGTCTTTACTTTACAAGATAAAGGTATATTGAATTTAAATGAGATGGATTCTATGCTTTTAGAAATTTTAGCACTTGTGGAGGAATATCAACGAAAGCTTCATAATGCCAAGATTAAGAGGGGGATGAAACGAGCTGTCTCCAAAGGTTATCGACCTGAGAAAAACTTAAAAGCAAAAGGAAATCCAGAAGGAAGAGAACGAATTGATGCACCTGTAAACGAAATTGTAAGACTTCGAAACGCTGGGCTAACGTACGAAGAGATAGCTTCCACGTTAAAAGGGTTGGGCTTTGAAATAAGTAAAGCAACTGTTCATCGCAGATATATAGAATTTATGGAGACACAAGAAGTGTAAAGACTTGCACTCTGTCTGTTTTTTCCTTACCTTTATAAGAGATGCAAAAGGAAAGGATGAAATATATATGTTAAGTAAACAAAAACTAGCACGCATAAGCGAGCTCTCCAAAAAATCTAAAACAACAGGATTATCCATAGAAGAAGCAAAAGAACAAAGTGCTCTAAGAAAAGAATATTTAGAAACGTTTCGCTCTACTATGAGGGATACAATTGAAAGTGTTAAAATAATCGACCCTGCTGGAAATGATGTTACTCCTGCGAAGGTACAACAAGCGAAAAAAGATAAGTTTTTGAATTAATTAATCATTTCAGAAACCATTGATAATAGCTGCATTGTTGTCTAAACTAGAAATATAGTTAAAAATTTTGTTCGAGAGGATGTCATTTATGTCATTACAGTCAGATTTACTTGCAATTAATACAATTCGTACATTATCTATTGATGCAATTGATAAAGCGAATTCAGGTCATCCAGGCCTTCCAATGGGGGCAGCTCCAATGGCTTATACTTTATGGACAAAGCATTTACGTCACAATCCTAATAACCCAAACTGGTTTAATCGTGATCGTTTTGTTTTATCTGCTGGTCATGGTTCAATGCTTCTTTATAGTCTACTTCATCTTGGTGGATACGATCTACCAATGGAAGAGATTAAAAATTTCAGACAATGGGGCTCTAAAACTCCAGGACATCCGGAGTTTGGTCATACGGCTGGCGTAGAAGCAACAACAGGTCCTCTTGGACAAGGTATTGGTATGGCAGTAGGAATGGCAATGGCAGAAGCTCATTTAGCTGCTACATACAATAAAGAAGACCATAATATTGTAGATCATTACACATATGCTCTTTGTGGAGATGGCGATTTAATGGAAGGTGTCGCAGCAGAGGCAATCTCACTTGCGGGACATTTACAATTAGATAAGCTAATCGTTTTATATGATAGTAATGACATTTCTTTGGATGGAGATTTACATAAATCTTTCTCTGAGAAAGTTGAAAAACGCTTTGATTCTTATGGGTGGAATTATATTTTAGTAAAAGACGGTAATGATATTGCTGAAATTTCAGCTGCGATTGATAAAGCAAAAGGACAAAACGATAAACCAACACTTATTGAAGTTAAAACGGTAATCGGATTTGGCTCTCCAAATAGAGCGGGTAAGTCAGACGCACACGGTATGCCACTTGGAAAAGATGAAACAGCTTTAGCCAAAGCAGCATATGAATGGGCATTTGAAGGTGACTTCCATGTGCCAGAAGAAGTATATGAGACATTCAAACAAGCATCAGAACGTCAAGGAGTAGCAGAAGAATCTTCTTGGAAAGAAGGATATAGTGCGTATGAAGCAGCATTCCCTGAGCTTGCTACTACATTAAAGCAAGCGATAAGTGGAGAGTTACCAGTGAATTTTGCGGATGCTTTGAAGACATACGAAGAAGGCTCATCCCATGCGACTCGTTCTGCTTCCGGTGATGCGATTAATGCGATTGCTCAAAATCTACCTTCGTTCTTTGGAGGAAGTGCAGATTTAGCAGGTTCCAACAAAACAACGATGAAAAATGCAGGAGATTTTGCTGCTGAAAATTATGCAGGCAAAAATATTTGGTTCGGTGTTCGTGAATTTGCTATGGGTGCTGCTTTAAACGGTATGGCTCTTCATGGTGGCTTAAACGTTTTCGGCGGAACATTCTTCGTATTTAGTGATTATGTACGACCAGCTATTCGTTTATCCGCGCTTATGGGATTACCAGTAACGTATGTATTTACACATGATAGTATTGCTGTTGGAGAAGACGGACCAACACACGAACCAGTAGAGCATTTGGCTTCTTTACGCGCAATGCCGGGTCTGTCAGTCGTACGTCCAGCTGATGCAAACGAAACGGCAGAAGCTTGGAAACTTGCTGTGTCAGCGAAAGATCATCCGACAGTACTTGTGTTATCTCGTCAAAACTTGCCAACATTAAAAGGTTCAGTAGAACAAGCAAGTGAAGGCGTTGCGAAAGGTGCATATGTTGTTTCACCAAATGAAAACGCGGAAGCAATTCTACTTGCTACAGGTTCAGAAGTGAGTCTTGCTGTAGAAGCGCAGGCAGCGCTTGCTAATGAAGGCATTCAAGTCTCTGTTGTTTCTATGCCATCATGGGATTTATTTGAGAAACAAGATGCAGCCTATAAACAATCTGTATTACCATCTCATTTAACGAAACGATTAGCGATTGAAATGGGAGCATCTCTTGGATGGCACCGTTATGTTGGATTTGAAGGAGACGTTATTGCAATAGATCAGTTCGGTGCAAGTGCTCCGGGAGAGATTGTAATGAAAGAATACGGATTTTCTGTAGAAAATGTTGTTTCGAAAATGAAAAACTTACTACAAAAATAAACAATGCCTAAAAGCAGTTCGAATACTTATCGTGAAAAGTATTCGAATTGCTTTTTTTCTTTTAATTTATATAGAATACATGGGCAATATATAGTATAATTTAGGGTGGTGTCTTGTACACGTAGACAAGAACGTAAAGGAGGAGAAAAAAATGGCAACATGGATATGGATTACTATTGTTATCGTTGCGTTAATCGCTGGTGCGGCAATTGGTTTCTTTGCAGCACGTCAATATATGATGAAATACTTAAAAGAAAACCCACCTATTAATGAACAAATGCTTCGTATGATGATGGCGCAAATGGGACGTAAACCTTCTGAAAAACAAGTAAAACAAATGATGAACCAAATGAATAAAATGCAAAATAAATAAGCACTCTACAAAGAGTGCTTTTATTTTATGTTTAAGACATTTTGACGTGTAGATCGCTTTCTACAGGCCTTTTTACATCTAGACTCCAGTGGCCTTGCTTCGACAGATATTTGCCCTTTTGTTTTAGAGTAACTTATTTACTTGTAAAAAATCTGCAACTACTTGCTCATACATTTCGCTGTTTTCGTTAAAAGACTTTGCATGTAAGCCAATTTCAAATAGTTTTAATGTCTTGGGTCCTTTTTTCTGTTCGTATAGTTCCTCCGTCATTTTGGGAAGTATAAAATCATCTTGTAAACTATGGATGAATAACACTGGTTTTTCGATATTAGCTACTACGTCAATCGGTGACACAAGGTTTAGTGTATAGCCGTCTCGCATTTTTAAAAACAGATTAGCAAATCGAATGGCAAGTCCAGTACGGAGGGGAGTTGTTTGTTTGATGATGTGTGAGACTTGCTCTTCAAAATTAGAAAAAGCGCAATCCGATATATAGAAATCCGCGTCATCTTTTATAGAGCCTGCATATAGTAGCATAGTTGCTGCGCCCATCGATTCACCATGTATGCCAATGATTGCGCTATCTCCTGCACGTTCTCGTACTGCTTCTACAATAGATTGTAAATCAATCTTTTCATAAAAACCAAAACTGGTCGTTTTTCCACCAGAATCCCCATGTCTTCGATGGTCGTAGACGACACTGTTGAACCCGAGCCTCTCAAACATTCGTACAAAACGAAGGGAATTTATTTTATTTTCGGTCACGCCATGACAAATAATTACATAGTTTTTTGTTTCGAGTGGTTCCACAAAAATTGCTTTTAAGGAATACCCATTCTTTGACTCAATCCACTTTTCTGTTTTGTTCACTGCACGAAACCAAGCTTCGTCCAATCGTTTCGACGTAACTTCTCGATTTAATATGAAGTCGTTTTCTTTTTTCTTCATATACATTAGCTTGTTCGTAACAAGAAATCCAAAAACAGTAGTGACCGCTGTGACGACACTCGTAAAAATACTCGTCCAAACGATTACTCTTTTTTTCATATCCTCCACTCCTACTTACTTCTGGATAATTTATACATATTCGTGTCAATACTCATTTGTTTTAGCATATTCACAATATCTCCGGTTGCTACATTTTCTGGGATTCCAAGAGTAAAAGGACAAACTAATTGCTCGTAAGAAATTTTCTGATTCTAATAATTTTTCCACAATTAGCAGGAGTTCATGCATTCTTTTTACGGTTGTTTTATTAATATTTTTCGATTTTAGCCTGCAACTGGTAGTCCAACCTCGATAAATGTCACCTACTTTGGTAAACTATACATTGCGAACCTCTAATTCTATTGTAAGAATAGTTGCTTAAACAAGCAACTTTAAAACTTTTTTAGTAGAATAAAAGGGTAGTGGAAAATGGGGATCAAATATAGGGGAAAATGAGGAGGAAATGAAAATGACTAACGAAGTAGTTATCGTAAGTGCTGTAAGAACTGCAATTGGTTCATTCCAAGGTGCATTGAAAGATGTCCCTGCAACAAAATTAGGTGCCATTGTAATTGATAAAGCGTTAGAAAAAGCTGGAGTTAGTAAAGACGCTGTGGATGAAGTGATCATGGGGAATGTCCTTCAAGCAGGTTTAGGACAAAACCCAGCTAGACAAGCTGCTATCCAAGCTGGATTACCTGTAGCTGTGTCAGCACTTACTATTAACAAAGTATGTGGATCAGGTCTAAAAGCAATCCATCTTGCCACACAAGCTATCATTGCTGGGGATGCAGATATAATCGTTGCTGGCGGTATGGAAAATATGAGTCAAGCTCCATATTTATTAAAAAATGCACGTGATGGTTTCCGTATGGGAGATCAAAAAGTGGTAGATAGTATGATTACTGATGGTTTATGGTGTGCATTTAATGACTACCATATGGGGATTACTGCGGAAAATCTATGTGATCAATATAATATCACTAGAGAAGAGCAAGATGCTTTTTCTGCGAGATCACAAGCTCGCGCTGTAAATGCTATTGCAGAAGGAAAATTTGCGGATGAAATCGTTCCAGTTGAAATTCCACAGCGTAAAGGGGATCCAATCATTTTTGATACGGATGAATATCCGAAAAAAGAATCTACTCAAGAAAAGTTAAGTACGCTTCGTCCAGCATTTAAAAAGGATGGATCTGTAACAGCAGGGAACGCTTCAGGTATTAATGACGGAGCAGCTGCTGTCGTTGTCATGTCTAAAGCGAAAGCGGACGAGTTAGGGTTAACGCCATTAGCTACCATTGTAGCAAATGCATCTGCTGGGGTAGATCCTAGTATCATGGGAATTGGACCAGTGGAAGCTGTGAAAAAAGTGTTGAAAAAATCAGAAATAGCGCTTGCTGACATCGACTTGATCGAAGCAAATGAAGCGTTTGCGGCACAATCGATTGCAGTGGATAGAGAATTATCGTTTAATCATGATAAACTAAATGTGAATGGTGGAGCTATTGCACTTGGTCACCCAATCGGAGCAAGTGGCGCACGTATTTTTGTATCTTTACTTCATGAAATGGAGAAACAAGATGCGAAAACAGGTCTTGCAACGCTTTGCATCGGCGGAGGCCAAGGAGTAGCGACAATCGTTAAACGTTAACATAAGAAGGTGAACCATTTGGCAAAGAAAAAACAAAAACAGCAAGTTAAGCCAGTAGCAACAAAAGAAGAAGGAAATGGTCTATTTGATCAGCTTTCTTCCGATGTGCTGGATAAATTAAAAGAAACAAAGAAACAACTAGTAGCAGAAGAGCAAGCAAAAGAAGAAGAAAGACAAGCACAGCTTGCTTTTGAAAGAAAGCAGAAAGAAAAAAATAAATCATTTGAAGAGCTACTTGATGAGTATGGATATGGTGGTTCTAAGTTTTAGTAGTACTACAATTAAAAAAACTGCTCAGAAATCTAATTTACAGATTTCTGGGCAGTTTTTTATTTATTATAAACAGTGTTGAAATCTCCGGCAGAAATATGGCTAGTGAATATATTATTTTATGAATAATATGTACTGAGACTGCCCGACTAGGGGTAACCATAATTCTTTTGTGACGAGTGGACTGCTTTTAATTATGACCAGATTTTTGCGAAACAACTCTGTTTTAAAACAATATCTAGCTCATTTAACAAACGGCAAAATCCAAAGCATATTATTTGAAAGTCAAAATAGGTCAGTGTATACTAAACTCAAAGGTTAAAGATAGTCAAAGTCAAATATTTATTAAAAGGAGGAAATGGAATATGAAATGTCAACATTGTGGTAAAAACGACGCAACGATGAATCTTAGAGTGCAGGTAAATCACCAAGGGATGCAAATGCATCTTTGTCACGCTTGTTTTCAAGATATTCAAGCGCAATTGAGTGCAGGAAAAATGCCGTCATTTAGCAATGATGCACAACATTTTTTCAAAGCAAATGGCGGTCCTCAGGCACGAACAAAAATAAGACAGGCAGAGGAACATCATGGCAATGGTTTGTTAGACCAACTTGGTAAAAATCTATCAAACGATGCCAAAGAAGGACGAATTGATCCGGTCATCGGACGCGATCAAGAAGTAAAGCGTGTTATGGAAACGTTAAATCGAAGAAATAAAAATAATCCGGTCTTAATCGGAGAACCTGGTGTTGGTAAAACAGCCATTGCCGAGGGGCTTGCGGTGAAAATCCACGAAGGCGATGTACCAGTGAAATTGATGAATAAACAAGTGTACTTGTTAGATGTCGCGTCACTCGTAACGAACACCGGTATTCGAGGGCAATTCGAAGAGCGAATGAAACAATTGATTGAAGAACTTCAAACACGAAAAGACGTGATTCTGTTCGTCGATGAAATTCACTTACTCGTTGGGGCAGGAACAGCAGAAGGTTCAAAAATGGATGCCGGAAATATTTTGAAACCCGCTTTAGCACGTGGGGAGCTGCAACTTATCGGTGCAACGACGTTGAAAGAATATCGTCAAATCGAAAAAGACGCTGCTCTTGAGCGCCGTTTCCAACCAATTATTGTGAAAGAGCCTTCTACTGAAGATACGATTCATATTTTAAAGGGCATTAAAGATCGTTATGAAAACTTCCATGGAGTGCGCTATCCGGATGAGGCAATTCAAGCTTTTGTAACTTTATCGCAGCGTTATATTCAAGATCGATTTTTACCAGACAAAGCAATCGACTTAATGGATGAGGTAGGGGCAAGGTTAAATCTGACACTTACGACAGTCGATTTGGAGTCAATTGGAACACGTCTTAACGAAGTCATTCAACAAAAAGAACAAGCGGCAGAAAAGGAAGACTACGAGAAAGCAGCAAATTTACGCTTTGAAGAAATCCAATTGCGTAAACAATTGGAGCAAGCAAAACAAAATGGGGATACACCTCAAGTAGAGGTGACGGTTGCAGATATTGAATTGATAGTAGAAGAAAAAACAGGAATTCCTGTGACAAAACTACAAGCGGCGGAACAAGCTAAAATGAAGGGAATCGCTGTAAATATCGGTAAAAAAGTGATTGGCCAAGAAGATGCGGTCGATAAAATTGCCAAAGCCATCCGTCGTAGCCGTGCAGGGCTCAAATCTAAAGATCGCCCAATTGGGTCCTTCTTATTTGTAGGTCCTACTGGTGTCGGTAAAACGGAGATCACAAAAGTGCTGGCAGAGGAACTATTTGGTTCACGCGATACGTTAATCCGTCTCGACATGAGTGAATATATGGAGAAGCATTCAGTGTCTAAAATTATTGGTTCTCCTCCAGGTTATGTAGGGCATGAGGAAGCCGGTCAATTGACAGAACATGTTCGACGTAATCCATATTCCATCTTACTACTGGATGAAATTGAAAAGGCGCATCCAGACGTACAAAATATGTTCCTGCAAATAATGGAAGATGGTCGATTAACCGATTCGCATGGCCGAACAGTCAGCTTCAAAGATACAGTCATCATAATGACGAGTAACGCTGGAACAGGCGACAAAAAAGTAAGTGTAGGGTTCAATCAAACAGCACATGAATCTGTCAACATGCTAGAAACGCTAGGTGCTTATTTCAAACCAGAATTTCTCAACCGTTTCGATGCGATTGTCGCTTTCAATGAACTAACAGAAGAAAATTTACTTGAAATCGTGGACTTGATGCTTGGAGATTTACAAGTAACGATTGCGGAAAATGATATTGATATGACGATTTCGTTGGAAGCAAAACATGCATTGGTCAAACTAGGTTACGACAAACGGTTCGGTGCTCGACCGCTTCGCAGAGTAATTCAAGACAAAATTGAGGATCCATTAACAGATCTAATTCTGGAAGAAGAACATATTGAAAAGGTCCGTGTAGATGTTGTAGATGAAGAAATTGTTGTTCGAAAAGCATAAAGATGTCTAACACCCCCTGAAACTTTTTCAGGGGGTGTTTTTACAAGGAACTATTAGAAAAAGAGGTCTAACCAGGTATACACTTAAACTAATTGAATTATTAGATAAAATAAACAGATTATTATGCTACACTGAATAAAAAAGATAGAAATAACTACCACTAATGGAAGGGGATTTTAAATAGTGTGGGTAAAGATTATCCTACTCTTAGTTGCCATGTTTGTGTTAACTTTTATTTTTAATAAAGTTATAACAAAGGTGCTGAAAGTAGATAAGAAAAGTTCTTTTTCCAATAGCTATGTAAATGATTTGCATAAAAAAATTGGGGGGATATTAAGTATTACGTTCCTAGTAATAATCATCGTTTTCAACATGAGGCAGTTTGAATCTCCTGAATTAGCAAAAAGTCCGTGGTACTTTTTAGGTGTTTTAATGATCTATTTTGTCATAGACCAATTAGTACGTGCTTTTATGGAGTGGAAATATGCAATTAATCGAAAAGATTATATTTATACATTGAGTGAAATGTTTTTAATAATAATTATTATTTTTGTGTTTGCTCAGACAAACTTTTTGGGATTGATTGATTAACGAGGGGGATATGTATGATTCAAGCTGTATTATTTGATTTAGATGGAACTTTACTAGACCGGGATGAATCAGTGAAGAAATTTATTGATAGTCAATACGACAGATTAAGTAACTATCTAGGGCATATTCCTAGAGAGAAATATATGACAAGATTCATAGAGTTAGATAGTCGTGGATATGTTTGGAAAGATAAAGTGTATCAACAATTAGTGGAAGAATACAATATTGTAAACATAGATTGGGAGTATTTGTTACAAGATTATATAAGTGAGTTTAAGCATCATTGCGTTCCTTTTCCGAATCTTCATAGTATGCTAGAGGAATTGAGAAGTAACAACTTAGTACTAGGAATGATCACCAATGGATTTGGTCAGTTTCAAATGGATAATATAGTAGCTTTAGGCATTGAAAAGTATTTTGATGCAATATTAGTATCCGAAACAGAAGGGATTAAAAAACCAGATCCTGCAATATTTGAAAGAGCATTAGAGAGGTTGAATATAACGCCTGGTGAAGCTGTATTTGTTGGAGACCACCCGGAAAATGATGTGATGGCTTCACAGTATGTGGGCATGAAAGGGATTTGGAAAAAAGATTTTCAATGGGATGCGTTTGATACGGATTTCGTGGTGGATGATTTAGAAGAGCTTCCGAAGCTTATCCAACAGCTAAAAATGGGGTAGTTTTCTTCGAATCGCATGGTAACACATGCAAATCGCAAGATAGTCTCTTCAAATCGCAAGATCCCATATTCAAATCGCAAGATCCAGGCTTAGAATCGCAAAATACCTCGTCCAAACCGCAAGATCCATCCTGCAAGCTAACAAAAACCGCTGAACTCCCACATTCAGCGGTTTCATATCGTTAAGCCCGATGCTCTGTATACATATCTTGCTTCGTAATCTCACGAGCCTTTAATAAAACTTCCTCGGAAACATCCGTATTGTATGCTTCTATTGTTTCTATAAGTTGCTCCGTGCTACTTGCACCAATAATCATAGAACCCGTTGTTTTTCGCTCTAATACATGGTGAAGCGCAAGCGCGGTAATTGGTGCATCCAATGCATGCAATTGCTCATTCGTTTTCAGCAATTCTTCTTTGGAGTAGGTCAAATACTCACCTGTGTTATTGGCCCGAATTAGACCTTCTGCAGTTAATAACCCTTTTGCTAGCGTGCCACGACTAAGTAAGGAAACCTGATGTTCCTCGAGTAATGGTAGCCATTCTTCCGGTCTTCTATCTAGTAAACTATATTGCATCATGACAGAAACTGCATTACTCTTCGCTAAAAAACGATTGATCACATTAGGGCGAATAGAAGAAATGCCGTATGCCCGTATAACCCCTTCTTTTTTCAGCGATTCCATCGTATCGATCACTTCATCGGTATCATCTTCCATTGTGCCACCATGCAATTGGTACACGTCAATATAATCCGTTTGGAGCCGTTTTAATGATTCATGCACAGCTGTTGTTATCCATTTTTTCGAAGGATCCCATGACCAGCCATCTCCTGAATTGTTCATGCGATTGCCGACTTTTGTTGCTAAAATAACCTGCTCCCGATTACTTTTCAGTGCATTTCCCACGATTTTTTCATTTTCCCCATGATTGTATAGATCTGCTGTATCAAAGTAATTAATGCCGTGATCGAGCGCGACTTGCAATATTTTATCTGCATCTTTTTGATTGGTTGGTAGTGACATACAACCAAAACCTATTTCCGAAACAAATAAATCACTTTTCCCTAATTGTCTTTTCTTCAAAATGTATCACGTCCTTTCCTCCATGGTACAATGAGGGAAAGACAGTTTCAAATGAAAGGAAATGAAAAAATGAAGAAATTCGAGGAAAAAACTATTCAAACAGAGCAAATATTTAAAGGTAGAATCATATCTTTACAAGTAGATGCCGTAGAATTACCGAATGGGAAAACTGGAAAAAGAGAAATAGTGAAGCATCCAGGAGCAGTTGCAATTATTGCGATTACAGAAGATAAAAAGATCATTTTAGTCGAACAATATCGAAAAGCGTTAGAGCGTTCGATTATTGAAATCCCAGCTGGAAAAATTGAACCGAACGAAGCGCCAGAAGTAACGGCATTAAGAGAATTAGAAGAAGAAACAGGGTATACGACAAACAAATTACAATATCTTCAATCATTTGCTACATCTCCAGGATTCGCGGATGAAATTATCCATCTTTACTTAGCAGAAAATATCGTGAAGGTAGATGACAAGGCAGATTTGGATGAGGATGAATTTGTCGAATTGATGTCTGTTTCAGTAGACGAAATGGAATCTATGATTTCTAGTAAACAAATATATGATGCGAAGACTGCTTTTGCATTTCTTTGGTTAAAAAACTACTTGAAATAGACATCTTTGAATGTAGTACAAGCATATGATGAGAATAGATAGGGAGGTGTTCCAACTTGAACCAGTCTTATACTATTCTCATTTCACTATGCGTACTCGTTTTTAGCTTTATAGGTGGTTTATATCTCTTTGAAAAAAGTACACCAGAACAGCAGCAATGGATTATTAATCTCCTGGACGCTCGTGTTCTATTATTAGAACAGCCTACTTTTCTGGAAACTATTTTTCCGCATATAATGATTGCTGTTGTATTCTTTTTGTTTTATCAGCATCGTTATTTGCGCAAATTCATTTTAATCATTTGTGCTTTTCGAATTACGTTTTACGGGTTTGCCTCTAGTTACTTGCTTCAAACACAGGAATCTACATTTCCTTATGTATTTTGGTGGTTTCCATTTCAATTAATCTATTGTTTACTTCTCCTAGCACTTGCAAACCGGGTCAATGTGTTCTCGCTTTCCTTCTATATAATTGTTATTATTATAGAGTTCTTCTTTATACCATTTGTATTATATAATAATTAGTTCTTTATAATAACTATTATTATGTGAATGTCTTGTAATGAGAATTCATTATTTGGTATAATGAAAGAAGTTTAGGGGGGCGTCATATGGAAAGCCGTATTGATCGTATTAAAAAACAATTATCTGGTGCGGGCTATAAACTGACGCCGCAGCGAGAAGCGACGGTTCGTGTTTTGCTAGAAAATGAAGAAGACCATTTAAGTGCAGAAGATGTATTTTTATTAGTAAGAGAGAAATCACCGGATATCGGACTCGCAACAGTTTATCGAACACTCGAATTATTGAATGAATTGAACGTAGTGGACAAAATTCAATTTGGAGATGGCGTATCCCGCTATGATTTAAGACAAGAAGGGGCAGCGCATTTCCATCACCATTTAGTATGTATTGAATGTGGTGCAGTAGATGAAATTCAAGAGGATTTACTAGAAGACGTGGAAGCAATTGTTGAAAATAAATGGAACTTTAAAATAAAAGACCATCGTTTAACGTTTCACGGGGTATGTCATCGCTGCCAAGATAAATAACCAAAAAAGGATAGCTATTTGCTATCCTTTTTTTCATAGGTAGCAATTGGATTGGTAGATAAATACATTTTAAAGCTCCAGTTTATATACTCTTTATCCTGTAAAAAATGCTTAAACTCATTCTATCATCATAGCGATAGCCTACATTAAATCTTATTCTTGGGTACTACCCAATTGATTGTAGTGAAAGGCGGCGACTCTAGCGGAGGACAACAGGATGTTGGTCACGCTCCTGCGGTTACTCGTCGCAGAAAGACATTGCAATCGTTGCCGCAGGGCGCGGCGAACTTTAGATTGCCTTCCTTTTGATGTGGCGCACTCGTTCCTCTGGAGAGAAAGATGAGATATCACAACTGACGTTTTAGCTACGGTAATGGCTCAATGCTCCCCCCGCAGAAATCACAGTATAACTTAGAGGGGTGCTTGCACTTTTCTTAATAAGGAGGTCTTTTTTTGAAAAACGGATTAGTGCATTTAGAGGATTATTTACATTTTTTACGAATTGAACGCCAGTTAGCGGATAACACATTAGTTTCTTATGAAAAAGATTTAGTCGATTACATACAGTCAGTATTAGAGACGCAGCAACTACATAGTTTAGATCTTATCGAGCGACAGCACATCCTGGTTCATCTTCGGAAATTAAAAGAAGAAGGTAAGTCTGCGCGCACGGTTGCAAGACATATTTCTTCCATTCGATCATTTCATCAGTTTTTACTACGTGAAAAAGTGGCAACTAAAGACCCGACGATTCATTTAGAGCTTCCACAAATTGAACAAAAGCTACCCAATTTTTTATCGGTAGAAGAGTTAACGCATTTGTTAAATAGTATTGATTTGGGGAAGCCACAAGGTGTCCGTGATTTAGCAATGTTTGAGTTAATGTATGCAAGTGGTATGCGGATAAGCGAATGCTTAAATTTAGATTTAGAAGACTTACATTTAACAATGGGGTTCGTTCGAGTATTCGGTAAAGGTGGTAAAGAGCGAATTATTCCGCTTGGCGGTGCGGCGATACGTGCTTGTGAGAGGTATTTAGAAGAAGCAAGACCCAAACTATTAAAACAAGCGGAACGAACAGATGCTATTTTTATCAGTCAACGAGGTAAACGTTTAACAAGACAAGGTATTTGGAAACTGCTAAATCAGCATGTAATGAAAGCAGGTATACAAAAAGACATAACACCACATATACTCAGACATTCATTTGCCACTCATTTAATCGAAAATGGAGCAGACTTAAGAGCAGTTCAAGAGATGCTAGGGCATTCTGATATTTCTACCACACAAATTTATACACATGTAAGTAAAAAACGTTTGAAAGAAGTTTATAAACAGTTTCATCCACGGGCTTGAGTGGTGTTTGGATTTAGAGTGCTAGGTTCTCACGTAATTTTAGAATTTAATGAGAACCCTACCACTCTTATGCTCTTTTTCTATTTAACTTGCATAAAAGAACAATATAAATCAAATCATAAAATAAAGTAGCTACAGAGAGTATCGTAATCAAGTACGTTCTAAAATATATGAAGAATGCAATAGCTGCTAATAAGCTCCCAAGCATTTTAAAAACCGCGATGTATATAGATTGACCGCTCGAGTTACCTCTACTTAATAATAAAGAGATAAACAGTCCGGACATCATTAAATTTTGTGAAAAAGCAGCGTATTTTCCCTCAACGTCATTGAATTCAAGTGTCATAGCAATAATAATTAGAAAGCTTACTCCTAGTGTTATGAAAAAAGATGAATAGAAAAGCTTTACTGAAATATATTTTTTGAATTCCTTACGGCCAAAGATTAAATATTGAATCAAAATAATAATATCCAGTACGAACCAAGCGCTTGTGATTAATTTTTGCCGATCATCATTTGGAAAAATGAATAAGAAGATGAATTCCCATGATATATTTGCACAAATTGCTACCATTGGCATTCCATATTTCTTATCTTGAAATCCACGTTTTATAATAAGTATATATGTAATGATCCAAAACAGGCCGGTGCCTAATTGTAAAATCGAAAGAAAATCCTCTTGATTATTCATATACTTCCCCCATTATAAACATTAGTGACAATAAAAAAGTTATTCTCTCCTCTGACATTATATGAATACAAATTCATTGTTTATGTCAAAAGTAGTTTATTTAAAAAGGGGGTTAAACACCAATTGGACTTGATAAAATGGCGAGCATTTCGTCAAGTTTATGTTATGGTGAGGTCCCGTTTAACAGTCTCCTTAATTTATGATACGGTTCATCGTATAGTAGTTAAATGAGTCTTTTCAATTTTTGTCTAGGTATTTGGAAACTATTAAATAAGCATGTGATGAACGCGGGCATCCAAAAAGACATTACACTAAATGTACTTAGACATTCGTTTGCAACCCATCTATTCGAAAATGGAGCAAACTTAAGAGCAGTTCAAGAGATGCTAGGGCATTCAGATATTTCTACTACACAAATTTACACACATATGAGTAAAAACGCTTGAAAGAGGTTTTAAACAGTTTCATCCTAGAGCATAAGAAAAAGTGGATGACAGGACTTCGCATAACCCTCAGTCCGGATGGCGCTATGCTATTCAAAAGCATTTGGTGATGCTGGATAAGCTGAATTCATTTCTTCTGAAGCGGGTGTGATTTAATCGGTGGAACAAAAAAATAATAAATAGCATCTACTATATAAAAAAGCGAAAAAGCATCCGATGCTGGATGCCCAGGTTAACAACAAAAGTATGTTAAAAACGGTTACGAATGAATAATATTAATATAAAATAATGATAGTGGATATCTATAAGGAAGTGTTTATAAGGCAAGGAACACCACGAAGACCCCCGCAGGAAAGCTTGAGGTAGGAAGGATAAGAACACCGCGTCCAATGGAAGGCAATCTAAATTCGCCGTATACTACGGCAACGATTGCAATGTCTTTCTGCGACGAGTAACCGCAGTAGCATGACCCACGTCCTGTGGGCCTCAGGCGCCTTCATGACCAACCTCGTGTTGGCCTGAGGCTGAAGCCAAGCCCACGGAATGCGAAGTGGTGGTCCTTGCCGAATTTGATATACAACTCTATGCATCCGGAAATGTATTTTCGGATGCCCTATCTACTTAGAACAGAATCATTTCTGTCATACTCCCCATTTGCAGTTAATTGACTTTTCCTCCATGAATATTAATATTCCGTAAATTTCTTATATAAAACATAATAATACTTTTACAATACTATGATTGTTTGACCACCCTTAAGCGAATATAATTTATAGACTAGTCTCAATTCAGCAAGATGACAATTTGTTGCATATTAAGTAGAAGAAAACAAATAAGGTTAGCAGTATTAGTTAAGGAGGAAGTCCGATGGAAGTATTAAAATCTAAAGGTACGAAGAACTTAACTAATTATTTAATGAATTCTTTTACTTGTTTCGGCTTGGTTTCAGTTGGGATTTTTTTAGTCTATGGATATATGAATGGATTATTTAACTCAACGGATGAGTTTAGGGATTATATCGTTAGTTTTGGTATTTGGGCTCCAGTCATATTTATATTGATCCAAATAGTTCAAGTAATTATACCTATATTGCCCGGGGCTATTGGCTGTGTTGCAGGAGTTATTATTTTTGGACCGTGGCTAGGATTACTATATAACTATATTGGTATTTGCATAGGTTCGATCATCGTTTTTATACTCGCCAAACAATACGGTCGGCAGTTTGTGAAGGGTGTTGTACGCGAAAAATCGTTTGAAAAGTATATTGGATGGGTGAACAAAGGAAAAAGGTTTGAAAGAATATTTGTCTATGCTATTTTATTTCCAGTAGCACCAGATGATTTACTTTGTTATATAGCTGGTTTAACGAAAATGAAGTTGCGTAAATTCATGGTCATCATTTTATTAGGAAAGCCCATGCCAATTGCTATTTATAGCTTAGGAATGACAGCTGTAATACAGTATCTGATTGACTTTATGAAATAAAAATCCGAAAGACGAGGTAACTTATGAAAGTTTTATTGTATTCTAAAAATCTGAAGATGGTAGAAAAAAGTGGTGTAGGAAGAGCCATCTATCACCAACAGAAAGCTTTAGAAGAAAATAATATTCCTTGTACGATGAATCATAAAGAGGATTTTGATATTGTTCATATAAATACCGTTTTTCCAAGTTCGCTATGGATGAGTAAAGTTGCTAAAGCTCGCGGTAAGAAGGTCGTATATCATGCTCACTCTACAGAAGAGGACTTTAAAAATTCTTTCCGTGGCTCCAATTTATTAGCGCCTTTGTTTAAAAAATGGCTAATGAGATGTTATGATAGCGGGGATTTGATCATCACACCAACGAACTATTCTAAAAGGTTGCTAGAAGGATATGGATTAAAGAATCCAATTGTCAATATATCAAACGGAATAGATTTAGAATATTTTTCGAAGAATGAAGCGTATAGCAAACGCTTTAGAGAAAAATACCAACTAAACGAAAATGATAAAGTGATTGTTTCAGTTGGATTATATATTGAGAGAAAAGGAATTATAGATTTTGTTGAACTGGCAAAATCACTGCCCGAATATACATTTATCTGGTTTGGATATACGAATATTAATACAGTATCTATCCATGTAAAAAAAGCAGTAGAAACAAAATTACCAAACTTACATTTCCCTGGTTATGTTAGTAGAGAAGAACTTAGAAATGCATACAGTGGAAGTGATTTGTTTTTATTTCTTACCCATGAAGAAACAGAGGGAATTGTTTTGTTAGAAGCATTAGCTATGAAGATACCCGTTTTAATCAGGGATATTCCGATTTATGAAAACTGGCTTCAAGATAAGGAAAATGTATATAAAGGTAATTTCCTTGAACAATTTAGGTGGACAATAAAAGGGATATTGGATAAAGAATTGCCATCTTTAGTCGAACACGGCTATGAGGTCGTCGCAGAAAGGGATATTAAAACAATAGGACAGCAACTAGGTAACGAATATAGAAAGCTGCTTATGCATTAATTTGATTGAATTTACAAAAAAAATAAATAGTATTAGCTTTTGCTTTACATTTCAACTTTATACTTTAATTATCAGTCAAGAAGAAGGTGTAAGGAAGATGAAAATTGGTCTTTTTTCCGATACATTTTACCCCCAAGTAAATGGGGTCGCAAATTCTGTTCTCATACTTAAAGAAAATCTTGAAATGTTTGGCCATGAAGTATATGTTTTTACAACAACTGATCCAAAAGCAGGAGATAATGAGAAAAATGTATATCGAATGCCGAGTATTCCATTTGCAAGTGCAAGACGTTTAGGAATGTTTTACCATCCACGATTAGTGAGATTCATAAAGGCACTAGATCTGGATATTATTCATACACATACCGAATTTTCGTTAGGAATTTTCGGAAGGGCAATTGCGAGGAAATTTAATATACCTCTTTTACACACGTACCACACTATATATGAGGATTACACACATTATATCGTAAAGTTTAGAATGTTAGATTTTATAGCAAAAAATACTGCCAGAAAAATAAGTGCAAACTTTTGTAATTCAGTCGATCGAGTGATTGTTCCAACTGAAAAGGTGAGGGATTTATTGTTAGATTATAATGTAGAGCAATCTATATCTATTATCCCCACAGGCATTGAGCTCGAAAAATTCTCCGAAAACAATAAAAAATCTGCTACAGTACAAAAGCTACGTGCGGATTTAGAAATAGAAGAAAAAGATAAAGTGCTACTTTACATTGGAAGAATATCAGAAGAAAAAAATATTGCTGAACTATTGCTATCATTGAAATCCTATTTGACCAGTAATGCAGATGTAAAATTTGTGTTGATCGGTGACGGTCCGGAAAGAAGCAATCTGGAAGTGCTTGCGAATCAGTTAGGTATTGATAAACAAACGATCTTTGTAGGGGAAAGACCATGGGATGATATCGGTATTTACTATCAATTAGGTGATGTTTTTATCAGTGCCTCCCAGAGTGAAACGCAAGGACTTACTTACATTGAAGCATTAGCTTCAGCGCTACCGGTTGTAGCAAAAGCAGATCGTTGTTTAGACGGAGTGCTTCAGAATGATGTTAATGGCTACGCTTTTTATGAAGCGGATGATTTTTTACAATTTATAGATAGTATTTTATATAGCAAAAGTAATAAAGAACGTTTATCACTTGGCGCTATCCAATCAGTCGAAAGATTTTCAGCCACCTATTTTGCGAAGGCAATTGAGAACATGTATGATGTTTTACTTGTTGAGTATAATAAAATGTACAATGCCTCATAATATTGATTTGACAGATGAGCAAGAGTGTTCATTTATACTTTTTGAAACCACTTTTTTACAGCCAGTAACCGGTATTTTACCGGTAACTGGCTGTTTATTTCGTTTTGTAGACAAATATTGTTATAATGGGTACAAATAATATTTGAAAATAAGTCAGAGGTCTGACCTGTACTTTCCTGATTTTTTTGGTAAACTAGAAGAAAATAGTAGGAGGCAAAAAAATGAGCAAATTCAAACGTATTCATGTTATCGTAATGGACTCCGTTGGTATCGGCGAGGCACCTGATGCTGCTGCTTTCGGAGATGTAGGATCGCATACTTTAGGACATATAGCAGAGAAAATGAATGGACTGAACATGCCAGAGATGCAAAAACTTGGTCTTGGCAATATCGACACGATTCAAGGGATTGACCGTGTAGAAACCCCAACTGCGTACTTTGGGAAAATGCAAGAAGCCTCTGTTGGGAAAGATACAATGACAGGGCATTGGGAGATTATGGGGCTGAACATTGATACGCCTTTTAAAGTATATCCAAATGGATTTCCGGAAAAACTAATTACGGCATTAGAAGAAAAAATAGGACGTAAAGTAATTGGTAATAAACCAGCAAGTGGTACAGCTATTTTAGATGAACTTGGCGAAGAACATATGAAATCTGGAGCAATCATAGTATATACTTCAGCAGATCCAGTTTTACAAATTGCTGCGCACGAAGAAATTATTCCATTAGAAGAACTTTATCATATTTGTGAAGTGGCAAGAGAATTGACACTTTCCGAGGAATTTTTAGTTGGTAGAATTATTGCACGTCCATTTAAAGGACAGCCAGGAAACTTTGTTCGTACGTCGAATCGTCATGATTATGCGTTAAAACCTTTTGGCCGTACAGCGATGAATGAATTACAAGATGCCGGATTTGACGTTTTAGCAATCGGTAAAATTGATGACATTTTTAATGGAGAAGGAATTACTTCGACAGAACGCACAACGGACAATATGGATGGCATGGATAAATTTATCGCAACATTAGATAAAGATTTTACTGGCATTAGCTTCTTAAATTTAGTAGATTTCGATGCTTCTTTTGGACACCGTCGTGATCCAATCGGATACGGAAAAGCGCTAGAAGCATTCGATGCTCGTTTAAAAGAAGTTTTACCGAAGTTAACAGAAGAAGACTTACTTATAATTACTGCGGACCATGGGAATGATCCAACTATGCCAGGAACGGATCATACACGCGAATTTGTTCCGTTGATCCTTTATTCTCCAGCATTAAAAGAAATAAAAGAGCTACAACTTTGCACGACATTTGCGGATATTGGCGCAACGATCGCAGACAACTTTGGCGTTGCTAAAACTGCATTTGGGAAAAGTTTTTTATCTTCATTAATATAAAAGTTAAGGCGGGGAATTAGATGAATATGCTCGAATTGATTGATAAGAAAAAACGAAACAATTCACTTACAGAAGAAGAAATACAATATATGATAGCGAAATATACAAACGATGAAGTGCCAGATTACCAAATGAGTTCCATGCTTATGGCAATTCTCATTCATGGAATGGATGAAAACGAAACAGCTTGGTTAACGAAGGCAATGGTGGAATCAGGCGATGTTATTGACCTTACAAGTATCGAAGGCTTTAAAGTGGATAAGCATAGTACTGGTGGAATCGGCGACAAAGTAAGTTTACTTGTTGCACCAATTTTAGCGTCATTAAATATTCCAATTGCCAAAATGAGCGGTAGAGGTCTTGGAATTACTGGTGGTACGGTAGATAAGTTAGAATCTATCGATGGTTTTCATGTGGAATTAGAAGCGGATGAATTTATTAAACAAGTAAATGAACATAAAATTGCGATTGTCGGTCAATCGGGTAATTTAACACCTGCTGATAAAAAACTTTACGCGTTACGAGATGTGACGGGTACTGTTGATAGTATTCCATTAATCGCATCTTCTATAATGAGCAAGAAAATAGCGAGCGGTGCCGATGGAATCGTTCTCGATGTAAAATGCGGTAAAGGTGCATTTATGAAGGATTTAGAGCATGCTTCTGAGTTAGCCGAAACTATGATCCAAATCGGTGAGAGTTTAGGCAGAAAAGTGGCGGTCGTTATTACTGATATGAATCAGCCACTTGGTCATAATATCGGAAATAAGCTAGAAGTTGCGGAAGCGCATGATTTCCTAAGCAACTATAAAGAAAGTGAACAAGGCCTTTTGGATGTAACTATCGCGATTTCTTCTAAAATGTATCAACTCGCTACTGGTGCCAGTGATGAGGCAAGCGAGCAGAAAGTATTAGAAGTACTTTCAAACGGTGCAGCATTAGCTAAGTTTAAAGAGTTTATTACTGCACAAGGTGGAGATGCTTCTGATGTTCATGCCAAAACTACGAAGCATGAGATCGAAGTGAAAGCTGGGCAAGATGGGTATATTAGTTTGATAGACGCAGAACTTATCGGAAAAGCCTCTCTTTTAGTAGGCGCTGGTCGTTTGACGAAAGCTGATGTGCTAGATTTTGACGCTGGCGTTAAATTAGTAGCACTAACCGGGCAACCAATTAAAAAAGGTGATACTTTAGCAGTTCTGTATTCTAATAAAGATGCAGTTGATGAGTCTATCCGATTAATTGAAGAAGCTTATTCGATTAAGGATGCTAAATCAGTGAAGAATAAGTCTATTTTGAAGATAATGTAATATTCATTAAAAAGTAAGCGGCCAAATTTGTAATTTGGCTGCTTTTTTCTTGTGGGAAATATTTATGTGCGGATAGGAGCCGTTAATGCTCGTATAGGTAGGATATATGGGCGGATGCGGCGTTTATATGATCGGATAGTTTTTTATTGATCGGATGCCGTAGTTTTATGGTCGTATAGGCAGGATATATGGGCGGATACGACGCTTGTATGATCGCTCGATTTATTAATGATCGGATGCCGTAGTTTTATGGTCGTATAGGCGGGATATATGGGCGGATACGACGCTTGTATGATCGCTCGATTTATTAATGATCGGATGCCGTAGTTTTATGGTCGTATAGGCGGGATATATGGGCGGATGCGGCGTTTATATGATCGCTCGATTTATTATTGATCGGATGCCGCGGTTTTATGGTCGTATAGGCAGGATATATGGGCGGATACGACGCTTGTATGATCGGATAGTTTTTATTGATCGGATGTCGTAGTTTTATGTGCGTATAAGGGGGATATATGGGCGGATGCGGCGTTTATATGATCGCTCGATTTATTATTGATCGGATGCCGCGGTTTTATGGTCGTATAGGCAGGATATATGGGCGGATACGACGCTTATATGATCGCTCGATTTATTAATGATCGGATGTCGTAGTTTTATGGTCGTATAGGCAGGATATATGGGCGGATGCGACGCTTGTATGATCGCACGATATATCAATGTTCAGATGCCCCAATCTGTATACAATAGCCCTATGTGCATCCGATATTTTATATAAACAAATAGGCATCTTGTGAAGGTTTATAAAAACTTTTACGAGATGCCTATTTTTTGATTAAAAAATGATTAATTATCCCATACTTATAACGAGCAGCCCTTTGTCGAAAATCGACTAATAAGATATCATTTCTTCTACTTTTGTCAAGCGCAAGGAATAACATCTGTTCATGTAGAATTGCGCTATCAGAGGAGGCGATTTTTATGATACATGAAGTAGAAAGAGTTGGAGACGAAATTATTATTATTCGATTAAAAGGTGAATTAGACCATCATAGTACGACAGATATTCGAAATGAAATAGTGCCACTGATTAAAAATGGGTCTATTAAAGTATTAGTTTGGAATTTAAAAGATTTAAATTTTATGGATAGTTCCGGCATAGGGCTTATTCTCGGAAGAATGCGTGAGCTTGCTCCAATCGAAGGACAAACGATTATCGTTAATCCATCACCGACCATGAAGAAAATTTTTCAGTTTGCAGGATTAAGTCCCTATATTTATAACGAATCAGAAATTGAAATAATGTCAAAGTTAGGGGGAATTGTTTATGGACAATGAGATCACACTATCTTTTATAGCAAAAAGTGAGAATGAAGCATTAGCGAGAATGGTAATGTCCAGTTTTATCGCAGCAATAGATCCAACTATCGAAGAATTATCCGAGTTTAAAACAGTAATTTCCGAAGCGGTAACGAATGCCATTGTACATGGTTATGAAGAAGATGGAGTAGGAAAAATAGAAATTCATGCGCAACGTGTAGATAGAGAAATTATCGTATCGATTGTGGATTATGGTCGTGGCATTCGAGATGTAAGCCAGGCTCGCGAGCCACTGTTTACAACGAAGCCGGAGCAAGAGCGTTCTGGAATGGGGTTCACAATTATGGAAAGCTTTAGTGACGATGTGGAGATATACTCAATTCCTGATAGGGGGACGACTGTAACTATTACGAAGCGATTTGTGCCAATTCAAGAATCTAGTAGGATTGTCTAATGATGAATAATAAGACGTCGGCTTTATTAACCCAAGAAAAAATGAGGGAACTCATCGCACTATCGCAAGCTGGTGATAAACAGGCAAGGCAGCAAATGATAGAAGGAAATACTCGGTTAGTTTGGTCAATTGTGCAGCGATTTGCTTCACGAGGAGCGGATTTAGAGGATTTGTTTCAAATTGGTTGTATTGGTCTGATGAAATCGGTAGATAAATTTGACTTGGCATATGAAGTTAAGTTTTCTACGTATGCAGTTCCGATGATTATTGGAGAAATTCAGCGGTTTTTAAGAGATGATGGAATGGTGAAAATCAGTCGTTCTATTCGAGAGTTAAATTTTAAAATTCGTCATGCAACAGATGATTTTCTGAAAAAACACGAACGTCAACCAACGATTCTTGAACTAGCTAGTATTTTAGAAGTATCGAGAGAAGAAATAGTTATGGCTGCCGATGCATTAAGAGATCCTGCATCCCTACAAGAGCAATTGTACGAAAATGAAAGTGGTGATGCACTTACATTGATGGATCAGATGAAAGATGAACGCTCGGAGAAGTCATTTGACCATATTCCACTAAGAGAACTAGTGGAAAAACTAGATAAACGAGAACAAATGATTATTTACTTGCGATATTACCTAGACTGTACACAAAGTGATATTGCCGAGCGACTCGGTATTTCGCAAGTACAAGTGTCACGACTCGAGAAGAAAATATTAAGCCAGCTTAAATTATGGCTTGTTCCAGCCGGATTTGAAGAGCAATCAAAAGCTAAAGATAGGTGATTGAAACGAAACCTTTATTTTCAAGTATGTCTGAAGCAGAATCGTATTTAAAAGAAAAATTCGGCGTAAACGAATCGTACGATTTTGGAACATTGCATACGCATTTGTATGAATTTCCCGTATTGCTTGTGTATATTAATGGATTAGTTGATGGCCTGGTCCTGACAGAGTTACTTACGAATGCGCAGGTAGAATTACAAGAAGGAACACTCGATGAAAATAATGTGATCGAACATTATTTTCCCTACTATTCGATAACACAATATGATGATAAAGAGAAATGGCTAGTTGCATTACTCAGTGGACAAGTAACATTCATCTTAGAAAATGGCTCTGTCTATACAATCGATGTCCGGTCTTATCCAGGAAGAAGTCCTGAAGAACCGGACAATGAAAAAGTTGTTAGGGGTTCGAGGGATGGATTTACGGAAAATATTGTGCAAAATACTGCGCTTATTCGCAGAAGGATTCGCGACCCGGATTTAAAGTTTGAACTACATCAAGTATCGAATTTAGGTCAAACAGACATTGCAATTTCGTATATAAAAGGCATTGCAAATGAAGAAAATTTGAAGCAAATTCGAGATAGGCTAAGTAAAATAAAGCACGATGGCTTTACAATGACCGATAAAGCACTAGAAGAATGGTTGTTTAAACAAGGATTTCATCCATTACCATTTGTTCGATTTACCGAAAGACCTGATATAGCCGCTGCTCATTTGTTAGAAGGGCATATCGTGATTGTTGTTGATACGTCACCATCTGCCATTATTGTACCAACGACTATTTTTCACCATATGCAACATGCTGAGGAATACAGGCAGGCTCCTTTCATTGGTACAATTGTGCGTTGGATCCGTTTGGTTGGAGTAGCGTTAAGTTTATTTTTACTTCCTTTTTGGTATTTACTTTCAAAGCATCCGGAATTTTTGCCGAAATCAATCGACTTCTTTGGACCTAAAGAATTAGGAGAAATTCCACTTTTACTACAAATACTCATTGCGGATGTGGGGATTGAATTTTTGCGGCTAGCAGCCATTCATACGCCCACACCTTTATCGACGGCGATGGGAATTATTGCCGCATTAGTCATCGGGCAAATGGCGGTAGATGTAGGATTATTTGTTCCAGAAGTAATCTTATATACAGCAATCACAGCGATATTTACTTTTTCAATCCCTTCGTATGAACTTAGTATTACGACGAAAATCTTTCGAACGTTTATACTACTAAGTACTGCATTGTTTGGGGTAAATGGTTTCTTTATCGCAATTGTATGCTTACTTTGGTACGTTGGTTCATTAAAACCTATGAATGTCCCTTATTTGTGGCCGGCAATTCCTTTTTTTCCAGTAGCATTTTTGCGAACCGTTATTCGTTTTCCTATGCCAGTTGATGCCAAACGCCCGTTTATTACTAGATCGTATGATCGCAAGCGGTCATGAATCCCATTGCAATCTCCTCTTTTAATGTGGTAAAGTTTCTATAGCGAAAGAGGAAAAGAGGCGATTTAATTGGTAATGGTATCAACACATGCAGTAAATGAAAAAGGTCATTTAGTACTAGGTGGAATTGATAGCTTAGATTTAGCAAAAACATACGGAACACCCTTATTCGTTTATGATTTGTCGCTTATAAGAGAGCGTGCCCGTGCATTTATCCAGACGTTCCAAGAACAAAATGTACCTGCGCAAGTTGCTTATGCGAGTAAAGCTTTTTCTAGTGTGGCTATGTATCAAGTCATGAAACAAGAAAATTTGTCGCTTGATGTAGTTTCTAGCGGAGAGTTATATACAGCGATTAAAGCCGGATTTCCAGTAGATCGAATCCATTTTCATGGAAACAATAAAAGCAAAGCAGAACTATTGCTAGCAATCGAACATAATATCGGCTGTATCGTTGTAGATAATTTCTATGAAATCGAGTTACTAAAACAACTAACTGCAGAACACAACCAAAAAGTAAATATACTTTTACGTGTCACTCCAGGGGTAGAAGCACATACACATGACTATATTACAACTGGACAACAAGATTCAAAATTTGGATTTGATTTGATGAATGGACAAGCAGATCTTGCTTTCGAGCAAGTGTATCAAGATGATTATATTCAATTACTTGGCCTTCATTGTCATATTGGCTCTCAAATTTTTGAAACAATCGGATTTAAAGTTGCTGCTGAAAAATTAATAAAAAAAATGATTGAATGGCATCATGATTATGATTTCGAGTGTACCGTATTAAATTTAGGCGGTGGCTTTGGCATTAAGTATACGCAAGAAGATACGCCACTTGAACCTTCTGTTTATGTGAAAGAAATGATCATGGTCGTAAAAGGTCTAATTGCTGAAACAGACTTTGCAATGCCTGAAATTTGGATCGAACCAGGTCGTTCGCTTGTAGGAGATGCAGGAACTTCTTTGTATACAATCGGTTCCCAAAAAGAAGTACCAGACGTTCGTAACTACTTGGCTGTAGATGGTGGAATGTCGGATAATATTCGACCTGCCCTTTATGGTGCACTGTACGATGCAGTCATTGCAAATAAACTGGACGAAAAAGCAGATGAAGCATATACGATTGCTGGTAAATGTTGTGAATCTGGCGATAAACTGATTGAACATATTACATTACCAAAAGCAGAACCAGGAGACATTTTAGCGATGTTCTGTACCGGTGCTTATGGATATGCAATGGCAAGTAATTACAATCGCCTAACTAGACCCGCAGTAGTGTTTGTGGAAAATGGAAAACATCAATTAGCTGTTAGAAGAGAAACACTAGAAGATATTGTTCATCTTGACCTTCCTCTAACGATGGAAAAGGAGTGAAGGTAAGTTGAAAAAACCAAATCGTATTTTATTTCTCATGCTATTAATAATAGGAATTGTATGGGGAGTAGTTTATTGGATCTTTGTAGCACCAAATGCTAATTTGTAATTTGACCAAAAGTGATGTACGATTATAATGATTATTTTAATCTTATTTTATGAGAGACTTCCTATTTATCTAGAAGTGATGAAACTAAAAGAGGGTTTTAACTATGTTGCTACGGTATAAAAAAGCATTCGAAAAAATTTCTATGGGTCTTCTATCATTTATGCCTCATGAAAAAGACGTAAAAAAGTTACTAGAAACGATTCACAAGTATGAAACGAATCCAGATTGGCATTTGTTTTTGTGGAAAAAGAATGAAGATTTAGTAGGATTAGTTGGCGTTCGCATGAATAATACGGATGGAATTATTCAGCATCTTTCCGTCAATCCCTCCCATCGCGGAGAAGGTATTGGAAAAGAAATGCTTCAAAGTCTTTCATCTATTTTACATACATCGTCTATCCAACCAACTGAAGAAATCAAGTCTTTCTATGAAAAATGCCAAATAGAAAAAGAAGAGGATTGACTTATATTAAGTCATCTCTTCTTTTTTTCTGTCCAGACGCAAGCAGCAAAGCCCCTCGAGGTCAAATGTGAAATAGCATCGGTGGCTGGAGAGCTGCCTCCTGGGCACGCACGATGCGGGTCATGTCTGCATTGCCACAGAATGTGGCGCACTTTGCAGACCTACCCCTTATCCCCATTTGCTTGACGGGGACCAGCAGGATGCAGGTCATGCAGTCGTTGCGACACGATGTCGCGAACTTAGACAGTATTCCTCTAATACAGGCGCTTACGCATTTCTTTTTGTCTTTCTCTCTCGATTAGTATTTCTGAGCGGTCTCTGAGCATATGCTTATGAGTAAGAAAGTGTAAATCTTCGCTAAATGTTATTCCAAGTGCATCTACTAATCGTTGTAATTGCTCATTCATTAGTTCAATATTGAATTGCTGAAATGCTTTTCTTTCTTTCATCAAACTAATAGAATGGGTAGCATCTTGCATAAGTTTATCGTAGTTGATTGTTTCGTAATAGTTAGATGGAGAAGTTGCTGAGAATCGTTTCATACTACCATTCATTGTTTTAATCGCTCCCGTAATATTACCCCGACGCCAATGGTACATAGATGTAGATAATAGGATGAAAGCTGTTAATGGGTGATGTTTACTCTTTGGTGCCACTTCTTTCCAGTAGTCTTCTAATAGTTCGTGACACTCGAAATAATCGTTCGTACCATTAAATTCTTTAATAAATTGGACAAAATTAGGATGGAATGTAGGATGCATTGCAATCACCTTTCCTCTATAATGATGTTAAAAACCGATAATAGGTGGAGTAATATGTCTTATGAAGTAAAAACAGAAGCATTTGAGGGACCCCTTGATTTATTATTACATTTAATAAATCGTTTGGAAATAGATATATATGATATAAAAATGGCGGAAATTACAGCCCAATACATGGAGCATGTGCATGCAATGAGTGTTTTGGAGCTCAATGAAGCTAGTGAATATTTAGTAATGGCAGCTACACTACTATCTATCAAAAGTAAAATGCTTCTTCCAATCCATCAGGATGACGAAATGGAAGATGATTTTGATATTAATATTAATGACCCAAGGGACGAGTTAGTACTGAAGTTAATAGAATACAAGAAATACAAAGAAGCTGCAGTTAGTTTGCAAGAAATGGAGGAAACTCGTAATCAATTTTATACAAGACCACCAACCGATTTAAGTGAATTGCAAAATAATAAACAGCTTGCATTATTCGAACTGGACGTAAATGTGTACGACATGCTTGGTGCATTTCAAAAAATGCTACGTAGAAAACAGCTAAACGCTCCACTACACACACGAGTAAGTAAACAAGAAATATCCATAAAAGATCAAATGAAAAGCGTCATAACAACTTTAAAGCAAAATAAAGGGAGGCTATCTTTTTATGAGCTTTTTCCAACTATGGATAAATCCACGATCGTAACGACGTTTTTATCCATTTTAGAGCTCATGAAACGCCAAATTGTGCGAGTAGAGCAAAATAACAATTTTGATGATTTATTTGTTCTTTTGCGAAAGGAAGATTTAGAAAGTGAATTCGAAGACGAAATTGATGAGTAATATTGAGAGTCTATTGTTTGTAAGTGGAGAAGATGGATTAACGAAAAAACAATTAGCTTTTTTAACAAGTGAAACAGAAGAACAAATTGGACTAACGCTCGAAACAATGATGGAGACATATGAAAAAAGCGAAGACAGAGGAATCGAGATCAAGCAATTGGCTGGTACTTTTCAGTTAGTGACCAAACAAGTGAATGCAAATAGTATTCAGAAGTTAGTAGAAAATCCTACTACACAATCTCTTTCGCAAGCATCACTTGAAGTATTAGCAATCATTGCATATAAACAACCCATTACAAGAGTAGAAATTGAAGAGATTCGAGGGGTGAAATCAGAACGACCGATACATACGTTGTCCTTAAAAGGCTTAGTGAAAGAAGTTGGGCGTGCGGATGGTACAGGGAGAGCAATATTGTATGGTACAACAACGGAATTTCTTCAATACTTTGGATTACAAGATATAAGCGCTTTACCACCACTTCCAGAAGATATCTCAGTGGATGAGATGGAAGACTCGGACTTGTTCCTGACCAAGTTTCAAGAAACATTTGAAGGATAGAAATAATTTAAAGAGGAGTATTTTCTATTTATAAAATTATAACTATATTTTTTCTGTTTTTTCTATTTTGGCAAGTGAGTGACGCGGAAGCTTCTTCCTCCCATGCAGTAATTGATGTACAAACAGGGAGATTGTTAGAAGGTAGTAATGAATATGAGGAATTACCAATAGCAAGCTTGACGAAAGTATGGACTGCCTTAACGGTTTTGGATAATGCTTCCTTAGAAGATCAAATCACTATTTCCCAAGCTGCCGCCACGCAAGAAGGGTCCTCTTTATATTTAAAGCCTGGAGAAGTATGGACGGTGAACTCCTTATTGCATGGTCTTATGCTACAGTCCGGAAATGATGCGGCGTATGCGCTAGCAGAACATGTGGGGGGATCCATCGACGGATTTACGCTTTTGATGAATGAAAAGTTTCGATTTGCCGGATTAAACAATGCTCATTTTACCAATCCTTCCGGGCTCCATCATGATGACCATTTCGCATCTGCTTATGATATGGCGAATATGTTTCGACTAGCGCTTCAAAACGAAGAGTTTAAAAAAATTGCCTCAGCGAAAAGCTATCAACCGAAAGAGCGTAATGTTCGGTGGAATAACAAGCATCGACTAATACATGAAAGTGAAACAGCTATAGCGGGAAAAACTGGATACACGAAACGAGCAGGAAGAACGCTTGTTACTTATTTCAAAGAAGATGAAAAAGAGATTGTCGTCGTTACGTTGAATCACTCCAATGACTGGGCATATCATAAATCGCTTGCAGAACAAGTATTTGCAAACTATGATTCTGTGAAAGTTGTGAAAAAAGGAAAGTATAGCGTGTTCCAAAAAGAGGTCATTGAAGTGGAAGACGATCATTATCTTTTATTAAACAATGAAGAACGAAAAAAACTAAAGAACGTTCTACTAATCCCACGAAAATCTACTATATCAAGTCCGTATTTGTGGAATGTAACCATCGACGATCAAATAGCCTTACGATTTAATGTGAAGAAAATAAAATAAAGTGTATGGGGTGTGACACAACGTCACACCCCATATGTTTTATAAATAGAGCGTTTTATAAGGGTGCCGCCTCGATTTCCGCTGCAGGGCGGACGCTTTCCACGGGGTGAGCGATGAGCCATCGCCGACGCTTGCGCGTTCGCCTGCGATGTCTCATCTTCTCACTCATCCCGTAGGAGTCGCCGCCCTTTCGCTGCAATCCATGGAGAGCCTGCTATCTAGTCATTATCTAAACTTAACAGAGGTCAGATTTATAAGCTCCGCCACTCCTAATATTTTGAAATTTTCAACCTAGTGAATCCAGAAATGGCTAAGAGCAACTAGCTGGCCACCGAAAGCAACTAAACTTATTCAGTAAGCAACCAAACTACTCCTGGTAGCAACCAATACATTGTCGAAAGCAACCATTTGCAACGTTTTAAGTGTTTCTTGCAACATTGCAGAGGATATGCGCAACATGGAGTAGCATTGGCACAACGTATACAATAGCAAAGTAGAAAATGCTGTCTTTAGATAATCTTGTCTAGTTCGCTGCATATTTTGTATTATTCAACCAGTTATTGGAACGAAGCTTCGTATTCGCTGTCTTCTCACTCCAAGTAAACCAGTTGTTTTAAGAAATGGTTGCTATGCACAACTGATTGATTGCTATTAGCCGTTTGTTTGATTTTATTTTCAAGTAATATAACAAAGACTGAATTTAATAGTGACACTAATAAGCTAGCAATTTTCGTGGATTGCAGCGGAAGGCGGCGACTCCAGCGGGAATAGCATGAGCTGAAAGCCCCGCAGGAGCGCGAGCTCCGAGGAGATTGAAGCCATGCCCGCGGAAAGCGTCCGCCTGCAGCGGAAATCTAGCGGTTACCTCAATAGTGCGCATTATTTCTCCTGTGCACAACATTTTGTGTCATTGGAGCAAGGAGACAGTTTTTCTAAAAGACTGTCTTCTTTTATTTTCGCCAAAAGTGTGACATAATTCACTCATATGTATGGAAAGAATGGACGAGGTGAAAGAATTGGAAAGACTACAAAAAGTACTTGCACATGCAGGTGTAGCTTCTAGAAGAAAAGCAGAAGAATTAATTATCCAAGGAAAAGTAAAAGTGAACGGAAAAGTTGTGACAGAACTTGGTACAAAAGTTTCGAATTCCGATACGGTGGAAGTAGAAGGAGTCAAACTAGAAAAAGAACAGAAAGTATACTACTTACTTTATAAACCAAGAGGAGTCATCTCAGCAGTTACAGATGACAAAGGCAGAAAAACCGTTACGGATTTATTGCCACATGTTAAAGAACGACTATATCCAGTTGGAAGACTTGATTATGAAACATCTGGTTTACTACTCTTAACAAATGATGGCGACTTTTCATATGCGTTGACGCATCCGAAATTTAAAGTTGATAAAACATACGTAGCAAGAGTTAAAGGAATTCCGTTAAAAGAGCAATTAAGACCATTAGAACGTGGAATTATGCTAGAAGACGGCAAAACTGCTCCTGCAAGAGTAAAATTATTATCTAGCGAGCGCAAAACAAATAAAGCAATCGTAGAAATCACAATCCATGAAGGTAAAAATAGACAAGTACGTCGCATGTTTGATGCAGTTGGTTTTCCTGTCCAAAAATTAGTACGAGAACGATTTGGCTTTTTAACATTACATGGCCTAAATGCCGGGGAATGGAGAGAGCTAACAACGCATGAAATTAAACAATTACGCGTATTGGCTGAAACCGGTAAAATAGGAAACTAATACTTCAATGTTCACAAACCCTTCAAATGTCGAACCTTTTTGAAATGTATATTTTGGTATAATATAGGTCGACGATGCTTAGAAATGGAGGAGCAATGATGGCGCAATCTAAAAAGCAAAGATTTTATATTCGAACTGCTATTTTAGCAGTACTGACGATAGCCATCGTCTTTACAATATACTCAAACGTAACGAAAGAAAAAAACACTGTCCTTCAAGTGGGGGATAAAGCACCTGATTTTGCTTTAGTGGATCTGGAAGGGAACCAACATCGACTTTCAGACTACAAAGGTGAAGGCGTTTTCTTGAACTTTTGGGGTACTTGGTGTAAGCCATGCGCGACTGAAATGCCTGCGATGGACAACCAATACAATGTCTACAAAGATCAAGGCGTTCAAACATTAGCGATTAATATCGGGGAATCCAATTTAAAAGTGAATAGCTTTAAAAATAGTTATGGTTTATCGTTTCCGATTGCAATTGACCAAAATAAGAGTGTAATGGAGTCATACAATATTGCCCCGTTACCAACCACTTTTTTGATAAATCCAGATGGACGCATTGAAAAAATCATAAAAGGTGAAATGACAGAGCAAGATATTGCAGCTTTTATGGAGCAGATTAAACCATCCTAAAGGAGTTTTATAGATGGACAAGATAGTTTGTACATGTGGTAATGTGAACCCAGCCGGGACATTGTTATGTGAAAGCTGTGGACGACCATTAAACAAAGAAACAGAAGATAAAAAACTGGTAGATATGCGCTATGAAGGCTCGGCAAGACGTTCCCAAACATATAACAAAACCATTATAGATAAAGTTTGGAACTTCTTCTCGAGTGTAAAAGTCGGAGTGTGGTTAATTATCATTATTCTTGTTGCCGCTTCGATTGGGACCATTCTGCCGCAAGTTTTTTATGTGCCAGCGACATCAGAAGTAGATATTGCCGCTTACTATGAACGAATTTATGGTACATTTGGAACATTATATTATGAGTTAGGATTATCGGACTTATACAGTTCTTGGTGGTTCCAAGCGCTTGTTGGGATGTTAGGGATTTCTTTAATCATTGCCAGCTTAGATAGAGTAATACCACTTTATAAATCCCTTAAGAAACAAAAAACGAAAAGGCATTTTAGCTTTTTGAAACGTCAACGTATCTATGGTATTGGAAACATAGAAAATGGGGAAGAATCCATTAAGAAAGCGGAAGAAAAGTTAAAAACGATGCGTTACAACGTAAAGAGAGAAGGCAATGCATTACTCGCTGAAAGAGGTCGCTTTTCTCGTTGGGGTCCTTATGTCAATCATTTGGGTCTAATTTTATTCTTATTTGGTGTTATGCTTCGAGCATTGCCAGGTTTTTATGTCGATGAGACAATGTGGCTACGCGAAGGAGAAAGACTGTATATTCCAGAAACAAATGGTTATTTTCTGGAGAGTAAAGAATTCATCTATGAAACATATTCAAAAGAAGAATCCGAAGAAGTATATGGAGATGCCATTGATCGTGTAGGAGTAATTGCTAAAAACTATCAAACAAACGTAGCGTTATATAAAGGACCAGAAGGCGCGGTAGCAGGTCATTTAGAAGATTTAACGTTTGAAAAAGAAGCAGCAATTCAAGTGAATAAACCACTTAAATTTGATAATTTTTCAGTTTTCCAAATGGATTTTCGGTTAGATGAATTAGCTTCTATGACATTCCAACTGCAAGATAAAGAAACTGCCGAAAGCTTTGGGGAGTTTACCATTAACTTATCAGACCCACAACCAGTCTATGAACTATCAAATGGGTCAAAAGTAGAAATATTAGATTACTACGCTGATTTCACTGGATTTGAAGAAGGAGTGCCACAGTCACAATCACCACTTCCAAACAACCCCGCGTTTTTAGTGAAAATGTATACACCAGAGTTTCCTAATGGGGAAACAAGCTTTGTGATGATTAAAGAAACGCTTGAACCGCTTGGAGAAAACAAACATAAAATTGCTTTCCAAAGCGTTGAAACAAGAGACGTTTCTGGTTTAACTATTCGTAAAGATTTAACACTTCCTATTCTTATGCTTGGTGGTCTTATCTTCATGATTGGGGTAGCACAAGGATCGTATTGGAATCATCGACGTATTTGGATACAGCAATTAGAAGATGGGCAAGTCGTAATTGCAGCGCATACGAATAAAAACTGGCTCAGCATTTTAAGAGATATGGATACAGTTTCTGAACTGGCCAATCTTCCAAAATATGAAGATCAACAAGATGAAGATTCTAAAGCGGATAAAGAGGAAGGGGTTTAATGATGGTAGAAGTAAGTAGTACTTTATTATTTATAGCATTCGTTGCTTATTTAGTAGCAACCTTTTTATTTGGAGGTGCCGTAAAAGGTTCGAGCTCTAAAGCATCGAAATCTTTCGAACGTTGGGGTAAATTAGCCATTACTGTTACGATTATTGGTTTTGTATCCAATATTGGTTATTTTATAACGAGATGGATTGCAGCAGGACATGCTCCTGTTAGTAACTTGTTTGAATTTACAACCGCATTTGGGATGTTGGTTGTTGGTGCGTTTATATTAATTTACTTTATTTATAGAATTCCAGCACTTGGGCTTTTTGCTTTACCAATCGCTATCATAATCATTGGGTATGCTAGTATGTTCCCAAGAGAGATTACGCCATTAATACCAGCACTTAAAAGCTACTGGTTAACAGTCCACGTTATTACAGCGGCTCTTGGAGAAGCAATATTAGCGATTAGTGCAGTGGCCGGTTTAATCTACTTGCTAAAAAATATCGACATGACCAAAAAGTCTAAGTCACGTTTTTGGATCGAGGCCGTAATGTATGTAGTAGTGTTAGTCTTAGGTTTTATTGCAGCTACAACTACTTTCACATTAGCAGATTATAAAGTAGAATTTAACTATGTAAATAAAGAAGAACAAGTATTAACGATGGAATATAATGTGCCACCTATTTTTGGGATGAATGAGTCGGAAGCGATTACCGAAAATGCGATGCAACCATTAATGGAAATGCCTCCGCTTGTAAATGCAAAAAAACTGTCCGTTGTTACATGGTCTGTTATCTTCGGAACGGTATTATACATCTTGCTTCGTTTAATCTTCAGAAAACGAATTGCATCAGTATTACAACCATTTACGAAAAAAGTAAACTCACAGTTTATGGATGAGATTGGTTATCGTTCGGTATTGATTGGTTTCCCTGTATTTACTTTAGGGGCACTTATTTTCGCCATGATCTGGGCACATGAAGCATGGTCTAGATTTTGGGGCTGGGATCCAAAAGAAGTTTGGGCGCTTATTACTTGGTTGTTCTATGCAGCATTCCTACACCTTCGTTTATCCAAAGGTTGGGAAGGGAAGAAATCTGCATGGTTGGCATTAATCGGGTTTATCATCATTATGTTTAACTTGATAGCAGTTAACCTAATTATTGCTGGACTACATTCCTATGCTTAATAGAAATGCGTAAGCGTCTATGTTAGTAGAGTAAGTCCTAAGGTCACGACATTGTGTCTCAACGACTTATTGGACTCGCATAGTAGCCCACGACAGGCAAATGGGGCTGAGGTAGGTCTGCAAAGTATGCCATATCCTGTGGCGAAGCAGACATAACCCGCATATGCGGGACCAAGAGCAGCTTTTTCACATTTGACCCTAAAAGGGTGATGCTCTAAAAGCTAGATAATTAGAAAAGCTCTTATCTCCCAATAAAGAGGTAAGGGCTTTTCTTTCAATTTGGCATAACTAATTGTACAATATATAGTAGAAGTTGATAGAAGGGTCTGATATTATGTCTGAAATGATTAAACTATTAGTAGTTGACGATGAGGAACGAATCCGTCGTTTATTAAAAATGTATTTAGAAAGAGAAGGATACGAAGTAGAAGAAGCAGAGAATGGTGAAGTCGCTCTACAACTTGCGCTAGAAAATGAATATAATTGCATATTATTAGATATTATGATGCCCGAAAAAGACGGGATAGAAATGATGACCGAGTTACGCACACATAAAGAAACTCCTATTATTTTGTTAACAGCAAAAGGGGAAGAAGCTAATCGCGTAGAAGGCTTTGAACTAGGAGCAGACGATTATATCGTGAAACCTTTTAGTCCAAGAGAAGTTGTACTTCGTGTTAAAGCACTTTTGAAACGTTCTGTTGCTCTTTCGCCTGTACAAGGAATGTCCTCATCGAAAGATATCGTTGTGTTCCCACATCTGACAATCGATCATGATGCGCATCGTGTTACTGCCGATGGGGTAGAAGTGAGTTTGACACCAAAAGAATATGAATTACTATACTTCTTGGCAAAGGCACCTGATAAAGTATTCGATCGGGAGCAATTATTAAAAGAAGTGTGGCATTATGATTTCTTTGGTGATTTAAGAACAGTTGACACACATGTGAAACGTTTACGCGAAAAGTTAAATAGAGTATCTGAAAAGTCTGCGAAAATGATTGTGACTGTGTGGGGGGTAGGCTACAAGTTTGAAGTTATCAATGAATAGAATTTGGAATAGTGTTGTCGGGAAGCTATGGGGAACCATATTGCTTCTCGTCTTATTTGTGCTGTTTATCATCACTGTCTTAATGTTAGAGTTTTTGGAAAACTTCCATACAGAACAAGCAGAAGAGTCGCTTAGACAGGAAGCCGCGACCATAGGGAAAATAGTGGAGCAATATGATCAAATAGAAGACTCTATGCAAATTATTCAAAACATTCTTGGAGCGGAAACAAGCGCGTTGATTGTGCGAAATGCGGAGTCTGTATTTTTATCGGTCCATGAAGGATTAAACAAAGAGGTATTTCAAGAAAAATTATTGAAAGACAAAGACTTAACGAATATATATAGGACAAATGAAACGATTATTAAAAAGATGCTTATGCCCTCGATGACCGAAGAAAATCGAATGGAGAACTATATTATCCTTGCCTCTCCTTTAGAATCGGATAAAGAAATACATGGGGCGGTATTTATTTATCAAAGCTTAGAAGTAGTTAATAAGACTTCTAATCATACTACTCGAATTGTCTTTTTATCTGGTTTTATCGCATTATTACTTACGACAATGTTCTCATTCTTTTTATCTTCAAGAATTACTTCTCCCCTTCGTTCCATGCGAGAAGCAGCATCAGAGCTTGCGAAAGGAAATTTCGAAACAAAAGTTCCTTATGTTCAAAAAGATGAAATTGGTGAACTAAGTTCTGCTTTTAATCGAATGGGAAGTCAGTTGAAACACCATGTAGAAGTGATCAATCAAGAAAAAGAGCAGCTTTCGAGTATTCTTACATCGATGACGGATGCAGTCATTACATTTAATAAAGACTTGACTGTTCTTGTCAGTAATCCCCAAGCGGATAGTCTAATTCAAAAATGGTATGCAAACAATGAAACAGCCGATAACTCTAATTTACCTGCTGAGTTATACGACTTACTCGATCATGTATTTCATTTAGAAGAAGAGATTGATGAAGAATTAGAAATCAAAGGATTCTATTTTTCCGTTTCCATTAGCCTACTTTATAGTAAAGAAGCGGTTCGTGGAGCTGTTGTAGTCTTGCGAGATATGACCGAACAGCATCGTTTAGATAAGATGCGTTCAGACTTTATCGCGAATGTCTCACATGAGCTTAGAACACCAATTTCGATGCTTCAAGGGTATAGTGAGGCCATTATAGATGAAGTAGTTACGACAGAAGAAGACAAAAATGAAATAATTCGCGTAATATATGATGAATCTAAACGAATGGGAAGATTAGTAACAGAATTGCTAGATTTAGCTCGTTTAGAATCCGGTTATTTAAGTATTTATAAGGAAGAAGTTTCTGTCCTACCAACAATTGAGCGTATTACGCTAAAGTTTGATCAAATCGCAAAAGAAAAAAATATACGTTTGTATTTTGAGCATACTTTATCGGAGACGATTCATTTGCAACTGGACGAGGACCGTATGGAGCAAGTACTTACAAATCTAATCGATAATGCCCTTCGACATACCCCTAAGGACGGTTCTGTGACGGTAAACTTAACCGAAGCAGCCGGACATATAATGATTGAAGTAAAAGACACTGGATACGGGATTCCAAAAGAAGATTTACCATATGTGTTCGAACGTTTTTATAAAGCGGATAAGGCGAGAACTAGAGGGAAAAGCGGAACAGGTCTAGGCCTTGCAATTGCCAAAAATATTGTCGAGCGTCATGATGGTAGTTTATCTGTAGAAAGTGAAGTTGGGGTTGGAACAACATTCATTATAAAATTACCTTTAAACCTTTAAAAGTGAAACAAAACAGTACATGAAACGACTAATTAAAAGAACGGGGGGAGCTTATGAATGACTCCGTTTTCCACCGCTTGTATGATAGCTATCATCAAGACGTTTTTCAGTTTCTTATTTATTTAGTAAAAAATAGGCAGACTGCGGAAGACTTGGTCCAAGAAGTATATGTACGGGTGTTAAGGGCTTACAGTAAATTCGAAGGAAAGAGTTCGGAAAAAACCTGGTTATTTTCCATCGCCAAAAATGTGGCGATTGATCATTTTAGGAAACAAGCAGTGCGAAAGAAACGATTGTTTGAATCATTCGACTGGGAGACCATGCAGCTTCCCTCTTCCGAAATGTTACCAGAGGATTCGGTATTGCTTAATGATGAAATGAAAACATTACTAGTAGCTCTTGACGATTGCACAGGTGATCAAAAAATGGTCATCATTATGCGTTATTTCCAAGAGCTTTCGATTGCAGAAACAGCACAAGTTTTAAGTTGGACAGAAGGGAAAGTGAAGACAACGCAACATCGTGCGATAAAAGCACTTCGAGAACGATTATCTGCGAAAGAAAAGGAGGGTACCGTTCATCATGAGTGAAATAGAAAAAGAAGAAGAAACAGTTGATGAGCTATTAAAAAACATGCCCAAATTAACAGATCATCGTTCAAAAGAGGAAGTGTATAATCGGGTAAAAATAGAAATTGAAGCTCAAGTCAAGGAAGAAAAAAGAAAAACAATTGCCGTATCATTCTCGAAATGGATGCCTTTTATCGTTTCCGTTGCAGCTATTCTACTCCTAACTTTCCTTGTTTCTTCCTATACAAATCAAGAAGAAACTTCGATGTCTACCGATACCGCTGAACCAACAGAAAGTTTGAATACCATGGATGCAAAAGAAGAAAGTGCAGCAGCCGGTCAGGCAAATGAAATAACCATAATGACGAAGATGTTAGATCCGACGATAGAGTTGATCCCACTCCATAAAACTACTTCTGTTTATGAAGAGAGTGTTAATGGAGGTACCGTTTTTCATTTTTCACTAATCGAAAATGCATTATCCGTTCCTATTTCTATTATTATTCCGAAAGAACGAATAGAAGCTGATTTCGTAGGGGTAACCCCGACCAGTTTGCAGTTGTATGAACGATATGCGAGCCAGATTGATGAAGAAGCGTTAGGATTCATGGAATATCATCCATATAAAGGGCATTTTATTGCTCAAGAAAAACAATTAAAGCATTATTTACCAAAGGACCATGGATACGATAGGGCTTCAGGAACTACGACAACTTATGGCCAATCTTTGAATGAAATATTTACTGATTTTGATACCATTATTTCTGTAAATGAAGACGGCACACCATTAGAATGGGATCAAGCTGGAACATTAACGGAGCCTCGGAAATTGCCCGGTCGACTAGGACACTACAATTATTATATTTACCATGCCAATAATGGCGAGGATTATTTATCTCCTAGTTTTGGTAATTCTAACGACTCTATCTCCGAAGCATTTACTGCGATGAAAGATGCAGGAAATGATTTATACACTTCTGTTATTCCTCCAAATGTTACGTATATATCTACGGAGCAGAATGGTGTGGCAGTCATTCGATTTGATGAGCCGCTCGATTTAGAAGCGTTAGATCCATCTGCAGCAACTAGGCTTTTAGAAGCATTTGCATTAACTGCCGCAAGCTTCGGAAAAGAAGTGAAGGTAGAAAATGTAGTGCAACAACAGTGGGAAGAATTCGATTTAACGTTACCTCTTCGAATACCGCTTGGACCGAATGGGTTTATTATGAGTAATGATTAAATTATGTTATGAAATGCGTGGAATTAATGACTTGTTCATTACTTCCACGCATTTTTTCTTTCCTAGGTAACTATAAAAATTTAGACATGTTGATAGCTTATTTAAAGTAACATAAGGTATGGCACTTTTTATCTAGTATTTGATATAGGGATACTGCGTCGTAAAGAAAGTTACCGCTAGATTTCCGCTGCAGGGCGGACGCTTTCCGCCGGGTGAGCGATGAACCATCGCCGACGCTGCGCGTTCGCCTACGATGTTTCATCTGTCTCAACAGAGGAACGAATGCTAAGTGCGCCACATCGTGTGGCAACGCCTTCGTGACCAACATCCTGTTGGCCTCCGCAGGAGTCGCCGCCCTTCCGCTCCAATCCATGAAAATTGCTAACTACTCAGCGTCACTGTTTTAAATTAAATCTTATGTAGTATTTTTTAAAAATAAAATCCAATAAATGGTTGAACGAGACATAACATGCTGTGAACGCGACAAACTACCCTTCGAACACGACAAAACCTATCTCGAAAGCGACATAGCCCTTGCTGAACGCGACAAAACCAATCTAGCGGATATTTTTCGCCTTAGTGCGGCTTACGCAAAAGCTTGCGGGTACTATCTAAAGCTTATGCCGCGCAGTATCCCTATTACGTGCGTCATTCCAATTTGCTATATCGAGTAAGAGACAAGCGATTGCGCTTTTGTTCTTGTAGTTGGATTGGTTGTTATATGCTCATTAGTAGTGGGAGATTGCGCGTTTGTTTTATGTTATGTAAGTATAATACATAGTAAAACAATATGTATTAAATGTTTTTTGAGCAACTGTATTGCATTACATATGAAACTTTGATAAGATGTATTTAATTCAAGATAAAACTTGAAGGACAATAAAATATTGATTCATCTTCGGGGCAGGGTGAAATTCCCGACCGGCGGTATTAGAAACTAGTTTCTTAAGCCCGCGAGCCGTTAAGTTAAGGTTGATTTGGTTAAATTCCAAAGCCGACAGTACAGTCTGGATGGGAGAAGGTGAAGGTGCAGTCGTTTTTCGTATACTCTAATACGGATACGCTTGTTTAAGTGTACCTTTTACTCCTTTAAGCCTAGTAATAGCTTAAGGGATTTTTTGAGTAAGAGAAAACGTGCTGAACCTTTCTTCTTGTGGAGTGAATCGCAAAAGGAGAGAGGATTTTATGTTAAAAGGTAAGACGCGTATGCTAATCGCAATCGCTATGTTGAGTAGTATTTCTTTTGTATTAATGCTTCTTGCATTTCCATTACCAGCGTTACCAGCTTTTTTAAAGGTCGATTTTAGTGATATTCCAGCACTAATAGCAGCCATCACAATGGGGCCACTAGCCGGTATTCTTGTGGCATTTTTGAAAAACGTCTTAGATTGGTTGTTCGCAGGTAGTCCGACAGGTGTTCCAGTAGGACATATGGCGAACTTTGTAACAAGTATTTTGTTTTTAACACCAGTTTATCTAATCTACCGTAAAGCTACATCGTCAAAAGGAATTGCGTACGGGCTAGCTTGTGGAACGATTTCGATGGCAATTGGGATGAGTGTATTAAACTATTATGTATTCTTACCAATGTATGCTTATTTCTTAAATTTCCCAATGGAAACTGGGACAGCATTATTCAATTCTATCATTTTCGGTATTTTACCGTTTAATCTTATAAAAGGTATATTAGTAGCAATTGTCATGATTGTTTTATTCAAACGAATGAAGCCGTTACTTGATAAAGTTTCACATTCATTTGGTGCTGCAAAAATAAATTAAAATTAAAGGTTATTTCTCTGATTTAGGAGAAATAACCTTTTTTATATATTGACGAACAAAAATTCATTGCCGAATTTTTTTAGAAAAAAGAAAAGAACGTGTAAGGGTCCTCAGCACCTTACACATTCTTTATTGGTTTAAAATACTATTCAAACTTCAATGCGTCGCCTTCAAATGATTCCTCGGCTACTTTAATAGAATCTGTTGGGCAACCTTCAAACGCATCTTCCATATCCTCTAGTAGTTCATCTGGAACTTCTGTTGTCCCCATGTTATCATCTAAAATAACGAAAGCAATTCCTTCATCGTCATAATCATATATATCTGGTGCAGCAGCGCCACATGCGCCACACGCGATGCATGTATCTTGATCAACAATTGTATATTTAGCCATTTCTTAAATTCTCTCCTTTATATCTGCTTTCACGAATCTGCTATCTTATTCATTCTAAAGATATTCTCGTTACATTTCAACCAAAATACTTTAATATGTGAGGGATTTCCATTGTATTTTCAACAATTACTGTTATTAATTATACACAAATTTCAAGGAGAAAGGTCATCTACTGCACCTTATTATTTACTAAAAGGGAAAAAATCTGGTCAAACGATTCAAGATGTGACATATTTTCAACTTCATCCTTACTTTAGTTTATATCCAAAACTAGCAAAAGAAACATATGAGGAAGAAATAATGAAGCTTCATGCAGAAGGCTTCATCATTATGAATGAATCTATGATAGCTATTACAGAAAAAGGTTTGCACCAAATAGTATCGGTAAGACGTCCTTTTTATAATGGATGGATACTCCGTGGAAATGAATTTATCTTTTGGGGACGAGTTGAATTGATCGTTCAGACCCTATCCCAATTTCAAGGGAATGAAAAAAAGTTTGTACCTGTTCAAAAAAATAATGAAATCCATCATTTTGTCAAAGCTTTTTTACATGAAAGAGACTTTCAATCGAAAACTTTTGTGGCGAATTTCAAAAAGCAATTATTTCATTTACTTGAAAACACTCAGTTACTAGAAATCCATCGTAATTTGTTTGTTTACCGTTTAAGCGGGTACAAAAATAGTGGGCTAACTTGGGAGCAACTTGCTAGCCACCATCATATCACCGTGTTGGATGTAAAGTTTTTATTCATCGAATGCTTACATATTCTATTAAATGAGATTACCGAAGAGAAATACCCGGATTTCCACGCATTAACGAAGGATATATATGTACAAACTCCGTTAACCGATTCTGCTAATAAAACAAGTAAATTATTTGAAAAAGGATATACGATCGAAGAAGTAGCGCGCATGCGTTTTTTGAAGAGAAATACAATAGAAGACCATGTCATTGAAATTGTTTCAGTAAATCCAAATTTTCCGGTCGGTTCTTTTATATCAGATGAACAGATACAACAAGTATTGCAAATTGCGCAGGAACGACAAACGAAAAAGTTAAAAATAATTCGCGAGGAAATTCCTGATTTAAGTTATTTTCAAATTAGATTAGCGTTAACTAAAGGAGAAGAAATAAATGGATAAGTTGACTGAAGTATTAACACGTAAATTTGGTTACGATTCATTTAGGGAAGGGCAAAAAGAAATAATTGAACACGTCATAGCGGGACAAGATGTCGTTGCGATATTACCAACTGGTATGGGGAAATCTTTGTTATACCAATTGCCGGGGTATTTAATGGAAGGTTCTGTCGTCATTGTTTCACCTTTACTATCTTTAATGCAAGATCAAGTGGAGCAATTGAAAATGTTGGGAGAAAAACGTGTTGTTGCGATTAACTCTTTTTTATCCTTTGAGCAAAAAGAGATGGCTTTCCGAAATTTATCATCCTATAAATTTATATTTACTTCCCCGGAAATGTTGCAAAATGAGCGTTTTAATCATGCACTTTCCGATATACGTATTGCCTATATTGTGGCGGATGAAGCGCATTGTATTTCCCAATGGGGATTTGATTTTCGACCGGACTATTTACGAATCGCTAAATGGCTACAACATTACCGACAAACAAATGTCCTCGCGTTAACTGCTACGGCAACAACTAATGTGGTGCATGATATAAAAGATACGTTATTAATGAGAGAGCCATATGAGTATATCCATTCCCTTGATCGACCTACAATTGCTTATGAGGCGATTGAGGTAAAAAATGCACAAGAAAAGCTTGCCTGGATCCTCGGCAGAATCACCTCTACTAGTGGCCCAGGTATTCTATATACGCAGTCGCGAAAAAAAACAGAGATGTATGCGCATGAATTACAAAAAAGAGGTATTCGAGTTGCTTATTATCATGCCAAAATGGATCAAGATGATCGTATTTTAGTCCAGCAACAGTTTCAACAAGGACAGTTGGAGTGGATATGCGCAACGAATGCTTTTGGGATGGGAATACATAAAGATAATATACGACAAATCATACATGACCATATTCCGACATCCATAGCGAGCTATATGCAGGAAGTAGGAAGAGCTGCTCGGGACGGAGCGCAGTCTATTGCTTCCTTACTATTTACAGCAACGGATGTGGAACAAGCGTTTTATGTTGCGATGCAAGATTTCCCCGAAGAAGCGGATATTCGGCTCGCATATGAGTCTAATAACATACAATTACAATTACCAGAAACAACAGCTAGAATATTGGATTATTGGAAAGAAGAGTTAACAGAACAAGAGACTACACGATTGTTTCAAACGATTAAACAAAAGAAATGGACTGAAATTCAGGGCTTATATACGATGTTGCAAAATGGAGTGTGCATAAGAGAGCAACTGTTGCATTACTTTGATGAACAATTAACGAATCGTCCTAAGCATTGCTGCTCCAAGTGTTCACTACCTTTACAAGAAATACTAGTTGACAGAAAACAACTGTCAGAAAAAAGTGAAGAAATAGATTGGAAAATTAAATTAGATGAACTATTGCATTCATAATGCAGACGAGAAGTTTACTTTTTCAACAATATTCGGCATAATAGTAGTAGATATAAAGGCAGAAATGGAGTTTGAAAAATATGAACCAAGACGACTATCAAAAGAAAATAGATGAACATAGACAATCCATCGGTGTAGAGGAAGAAAAGGTAGAACTAAGAAGTCGTAGAAGATCAAATTCTGGAAAAAAAGCGAAGAAAAAATCTAGAAATATCTTAATACCAACTTTATTTTGTATTTTTATCCTATTACCTGTTTGTATTTTTCTATACGTGCAATTTATATACACGCCTAAGGATACCGAAGAGGTGCAAGAATCAGGCATTATTCAAGTAGAAACAAAGACAATTACGAATAGTCCTAAGGAAGAGGAAGAGAAAGACGAAAATACTGCTTCAGCAGAAGATAAAGAAGTAGAGGAACAGGCACCAGTAAAGGAAGAACCAAAAGTAGAAGAACCGAAAGCAGAACAACCAAAAGTAGAAGAGCCGAAAGTTGAACAACCAAAACAGGAAGCTCCTACTAGAACACATATTGTAAAAGAAAACGAAACACTTTACCGCATTGCGGTCAATTATTACAAAGATCCAAATGCAGTAGAAAAAATTAAATCCGCAAACGGTTTATCATCCAATGCTATTTCTGCCGGTCAAAAGTTAATCTTGCCTTAACATATGCACAAAAAGAAGGTCATTAGGAATCTTAGTTGCATATATATAAATATACAAGGTTATATTTGATAAGACGATTCATAAGATTAGGTAGTGAAAGGACTTGAAAGGACAGGGGATTTCCCTGTCCTTTTGTACTTTCCTTAGGAAATTATCTAATTCTAGACACGTGGAAAACTTTCTACAAGAACTTCTACGTCTAGACTCCAGCGCCTTGCTCCTCGGGGCTCGTCCGAACAAACTCGCTTGTGGTGGCTGAGGAGCTGCCTCCTGGGGCCGCACGATGCGGGTCATGCATCCGTTGTGAAATGTTTTTTTGTTTTGCGACGAGCTTTGCGCAGGAGCACCACGTTGTCGCGAACTTAGACTGTATTCCTCGAAGAAAGGCATTTGCGTATTTGTAAGTTATAATAAGGAGGTTTTTCGTTGGTATATTACCTTTTAGTAGTAGCAGGTTTGGCGGTCAGTCTTCTACTTTACATGCTTTATTTGGCATTTCAAGTAAATGTAAAAACACATACATTCCCCGTAGAAAAAATGAGACCTGGCAAGCAAGTTCATCTTTTTTTTATTTCGGATATTCATCGCCGGAAAATAGATAGCAAGCTTATTCACTCGCTTATGGGCAAAGTAGATATCGTGATTATCGGGGGGGATCTAACCGAAAAAGGGGTTCCTTTACATCGAACGGAATATAATATTGCACAACTAAAAAAAATGGGAGACGTTTTTTACGTATTTGGCAATAATGACCGGGAAGTGGGAGAGCAAAATTTAATCCAACTACTTGAAAAGAACGACGTGCATCTGTTGGTGAATAAATCCGTCGAACTAATCATTGACGGTACACCGATTCGCCTCGTTGGAGTCAATGATGGATTTAGTGGTAAAGTGAGCATATATGACGCATTTCAAGAAGTTAGGGAAGAAGATATTGTTATTTTTATCACACATGCACCTGCATATTTTAACAACGCTAAAAAAGTCAGTAAACCGCATTTATTATTAGCGGGGCATCTTCACGGCGGCCAAATTCGATTTGGACCTTTTGGTATTTATGAAAATGGTGCATTTAAAGAAAAAGAACAAAGTGCAGAGCTTGTTAGTAATGGTTTTGGAACAACAGGCGTACCCCTTCGATTAGGGGCAAAATCAGAGTGTCATATTATTACAATATACGGAGAATGACAAAACCGTTTGAAAGGGAAAAGAAAGGAAGTTTATACAAGTGGTACAACAAGTTGATGTAATAATCGTTGGAGGGGGGCCTTGTGGTCTAGCAGCTGCTATTTCCATGCAAAATATAGGTTTACATACAATAGTGATTGAAAAAGGAAATATTGTGGAAGCAATCTATAAGTATCCCACACATCAAACATTTTTTAGCACAAGTGAAAAGCTAGCAATTGGAGACGTTCCTTTTATCGTAGAAGAAAGGAAACCAAAGCGAAATCAAGCATTGGTCTATTATAGAGAAGTTGCAAAGTTGAAAAACATACAAGTGAACAAATATGAATATGTTAGACAGGTGGAAAAAGTAAAGGATTATTTCATCGTCCAAACGTCGAAAGCAACGTATCATTCAACGTACGTCATTATTGCAACGGGTTATTATGATCATCCAAATTTTATGGGTATACCTGGTGAGGATTTACCGAAAGTAAGCCATTATTTTAAAGAGGGGCATCCATTTTTCGATCAACATGTTTTAGTAATTGGCGGGAAAAATTCGGCGATTGATGCGGCGCTTGAGTTAAACAAAGCAAAAGCAAATGTAACTGTTGTGTATCGAGGAAGCACCTATTCCCCAAGTATAAAACCATGGGTATTGCCGGAGTTTGAGGGACTTGTTCGAAATGGCGAAATCAACATGCATTTTGACACCGAAGTGACAAAAATAGACGAACAGTTTGCTTATGTAAAGGGACCACAAGGCGAGCTTCAAATAGAAAATGATTTCGTATTTGCAATGACCGGTTATCATCCAGACCATTCCTTTTTAAGAGAAATGGGTATTCAAATTGATGCATCCACTGGTCGTCCTACTTATAATGCAGAAACAATGGAAACCAATGTAGAAGGAATTTTTATAGCGGGAGTTATTGCGGCAGGAAACAATGCCAATGAAATATTTATAGAAAATGGTCGTTTCCACGGAGACCAAATAGCAATAGAAATAGAAAAAAAGCGTAAAGAAAACTAAACATCTTTGCGCTTTTCTCCTGCTCAGATGATGGAAAAAATACTGTTCATGGCACTTTTAGGGTCGGTGTGATGGAGTGCGATGAGTAGGGCTAGTCTTGCCTTTTGTCCGTTCAAGCCGTGCGCAAACAGTACACCTTCTTCTTTTAAGCGTTTTCCTCCACCAACATAGCCATATACATCTTGCGCAATTCCATTGAAGCACCTAGAGACAAGCACAATCGGTATATCTTTTTTCAAAATATCATGAATAATTGGAGTGAGACTTGGAGGAACATTTCCTTGACCTAATCCCTCGAGTACAATCCCTTCATATCCTAATTGGATAGATGCTGCTAGTAAATCAGGATCCATTCCCGCGTACACTTTAAAAAGTGCAACCCTTTTGGAAATATGTTGGATCGGAAGCACATTCCGATGATTTGGCGAATGGTGAAAATGCACAATCGCTTTGGAAATAAACCCAATAGGTCCATATTGCGGACTTTGAAATGTACTTACATTACTAGCATGCGTTTTTGTAACATTCTCGGCAGTGTGAATTTCATCATTTAGAACGACGAGAACGCCTTTATCCTTCGCATCATCTGAACAAGCAACTTTTACAGCAGACATTAAATTATAGAGACCATCTGACCCTATTTCGTTGGAAGACCGCATTGCACCTGTAAGTACAATTGGTATAGATGTATCGAGCGTTAAATCTAAAAAGTAAGCAGTTTCCTCGAGTGTATCGGTTCCATGTGTGATGACTACACCTTCAATAGAATGTTCCTCAATGTATTGCTCGATTAATTTTTTCAACACTAACATCTCTTTTGGCGTAATATGTGGAGAAGGCAAATTAAAAGCTTCTATTTCAATAATATTGGCCAATTGTTTTAGTTTTTCGCCTTCCATTATAAGGGGATTATTCTCCGCGGGAACGACAGCCCCAGTATTCGCTTGTACTTGCATAGAAATGGTTCCACCTGTATGAATAAGTAATATGGATTTCATTATAAAACCTCCGGAATTTTACAATTTATCGAAAAAAAGTTGTATAATAAAGATAATCTAATGGAAGGAGTACGCTTATGTTCATAATGCTTTCCGTTGCAATTGCGCCCGCACTTGCACTTTTAAGCTATTTCTATTTACGTAAAGAAATTGCAAAAGAGCCTTCCAAATTATTATTACATTCTTTTATATATGGTGCCATATTAACATTTCCAATATTATTTATCCAACACGTTATTCAAGAAGAGGAGCTATTATCTTCTTTATTTATCCATCAAGCTCTTGTTACAAGTGCTTTAGAGGAATTTTTTAAATGGTTGATATTAGTAATTGCTGTTTATAAACATGTAGAATTTGACGACCCATACGACGGGATTTTGTATGGTGCAAGTGTTGCACTCGGATTTGCGACTGTAGAAAATATTTTGTTTTTACTAAATTTTGGGATGGATGCGGCATTTATTCGTGCTTTGCTACCTGTATCAAGCCACGCATTATTTGGTGTAGTAATGGGCTACTATTTAGGAAGAGCGAAATTTTCTGCTTCTAAAAAAGCTAAAAATGAAATCATGTATGCTTTTTTGGCTTCATTTGTTTTACATACTATTTATAATAGTATTTTGATTATTAAAGGGATGGAATTACTGTTAATCGTACCTTTCATGTTATTTTTATGGTTACTTGGTTTATCGAAAGTGAAGAAAGCTCATATTTTATCGCATCATAAAAGAATGGAAAAACATGAATATTATATGAGAGAAGAAATCTAGCTGAGTGCTAGATTTTTTTTGTATATTTAAGCATTTTTTATCCAAGCTAAATAAAAAGGAGAGATGTCGTTTTGAAACAACTAAAGTATATCCTATTTAGCTTAATATTTTGTACGGCGGGCTATGCGTTCTTACACGAAGAACAACCTACACAGGCTTTCTCCACGCAAATTGTAGAACGTGGAGCATATGGAGACGATGTAATTGAATTACAGTCTAGACTTCAATACATTGGATTTTACACGAGTCAAATAGATGGGAAATTTGGTTATAACACATACTGGGCGCTTCGAAACTTTCAAGAACAGTATGGGATCCCAGTTGATGGTTTACTAGGAGAGGAAACAAAGAATAAGCTTATAAGTGTTTCCGAGTTCAATAAAGAGTTCGTCCATGAACAAATTAAAAAAGGAAATAGTTTTACTACTTATGGAGGACAGAATGTAGCAAAAAATAAACAAGCCCCAAGCACAAATATGCAACTTCCACCGAAGTATTCAGAAAAAGATTTAGACCTCATTGCTAATGCAGTATATGGGGAAGCAAGAGGAGAACCTTATGAAGGACAAGTAGCAGTTGCTGCCGTTATTTTAAACAGAGTAGAGCATCCCGATTTTCCGAATACAATTTCAGAAGTAATATTCCAACCACTGGCTTTTACTGCAGTTGCGGATGGTCAGATATGGCTGGAGCCAAATGAACGTGCAAAAGAAGCCGTACTTGATGCGTTGAATGGGTGGGATCCTACGGAAAATGCGATATATTACTTCAATCCTAAGACTGCAACTAGTGAATGGATTTGGTCACGACCACAAATAAAAACAATCGGACAGCATATTTTTTGTGCATAAGGAGATCATATGAAAAAATTTATGTGGGTAATCGTTGTTACTGCTGCAGCTGTATTCCTTGTGTACCACTTTAATGTTCAATCTAAAAATACTCGGTTAGAAACTGCGTTAGCAAACCAATACTCCAATCAATTAACATCTGCATCCGAAAAATTAATAACACTAAGTGAATCCATTGATCAAACATTACTTTTTCAAGATAAAGAGGCACTCAATCAGCCTTTAGAAGATGTGTGGAGACTTTCTTCCGACGTTCGTGATTCTATATCTGCTCTGCCAATAGATCACGAAACCTCTACTGTGTGGATGAATTATTTAAACCGAATTGGAAATGGAGCTTCCCTCGTGAGACAAGGAAAGATACCGGTCGAGGAATGGCAAAAAAATATGGTGGATGCGAGAAAAAATTTAATATCTCTATCCGATCAATGGGCTTTTACGAATAGAAACGCTGGAAATAAGGATTATATCGTTACATCCTTTGTGAACAATAAAGCGAATAAAGAAAACGAAAAAAACTGGAAAGCACTAGGGGATTCAGCAAAAGCTTATACTGAAAGTGACTTTCCAATGACGGCAAGTGAAACGGATAAACAAAAAAAGAAAGATTTACAACATATTAAAGACTCCGAAATAACTGTAGAACAAGTGAAACAAAAATTCTTTAAGTTATTTCCAGAACTAGCAGATGCGACGATTCATATAACGGAAAGCTCAAAAGATGCCCCGTACCCTTTCTATCACGTTCAATTTCATAAAGGGATTCGAATCGGATATGCCGATTTTACGAAAAAAGGAGGTCATTTACTCTCTTATTTAATGGAACGACCTTTTGATAAAACAACGATAAGTGTAGAAAAGATGAAAGAAAAGGCTAGCACTTATTTGAAATCTTTCGGTTATACAGATACGGAGCTAGTTGAATATAGAGAAAACAATATTGCCTGGCATTTAGCCTTAGCACGTAAAGATCCAAATAATGATGCACTCATCTATGCGGATGGAATGCATCTGAAAATTGCAAAAGATAATGGGGAACTATTAGGCTTAAATGCAATGGAATATATTCAGAAAGAGAATATTGGAGAACAAAAAATTGTACAAATCGATTACCAAGAGATATTCTCAGGTGATTTTAAAGTCGAGGAAGAAAGGCTAGCATATGTGGAAAACAAAGAGTTACAGCAACGTCTTGCCTATGAAATATTAACAAGAAATGATTCGATAGGCACACATAAAACGTATATTGATACGGAAACACATGAGATATTACACACAGAAAAACTACCTTAATAATAATTTTAGATAGAAATACGCCGCTCTAAGTGTCATAATAAGTATATTATGACACTTAAAGAGGGTTGCTTATGAATATTAAACTTGGAACAGTACTGACTTTAGAGCCAGCCACTTCAGAAAAAGCGGAAAAGTACCGTTGTAAAATTGTAGATAGCGATCATCATTCGATTTATGTAGATTATCCAGTAGATACAATTTCGGGTAGAACCGTTTTTCTAATGGACGGAACACAACTTCGTGTTTCCTATACAGAAGAGTCAAAGGCTGCTTTTGCCTTTCAAACAGAAGTTTTAGGCAAAAGAAAAGGGCAAATCCCAATGATCAAACTTTCCTATCCAGGAGATTCCGAAATTATCAAAATACAGCGTAGAGATTTTGTACGCGTAGTTGCTACGCTTGATATCTCGGTACAATTTGAAGACGAAAAGTATCAATTTGTGACCGATGATATTAGCGCAGGAGGGACGGCTGTTGTATTGAATCGTCCGGTGAAATTTAACGCAGATGATGCCGTTTCTTTATTGATTCCACTTGGGTTTAATAATGGAGATATTAAATACGTATCGACAACTGCTAAAGTGATTCGAATCTTTCAAAGGGATTCTATCACTTTGGCATCATTACAATTTTCCGATACAGATGAAGTGGACAAACAACAGATCGTCCGTTATTGTTTTGAAAGGCAAGTAATGTTAAGAAAAAAAAGCAGGGACTAAAAGTCTGTATAAACAGGCTTTTTTTCTTTGAAAAGTGATGGGCTTTTGACATATGAATACCTAGTGCGCACTACTTAGTATCTGCTAAGATTTCCGCTACAGGGCGGACGCTTTCCGCGGGCATGGCTTCAGCCTCCTCAGGCCAACAGGATGTTGGTCACGAAGGCGTTGCCACACGAGGTGGCGTTCTTAGCCTTTGTTCCTTTGTTAGCTCCTGCGGGGTCTTCAGCTCATGCACCTGACGCTTCGCTTTCGGTGCAAAAAAACATCTGCTATTCCCGCTGGAGTCGTCGCCCTTTCGCTCCGATCCATGGAGCTTGCTAACTATGCAGTATTGCCGGCTCAAAACCAACCTTACTTCGCATATCTTAAAAATAAAATTCAACAACTTGTTGAATGGGACAACATACACTGTGAACGCGACAATATTGTGTAGAGATAGCAATTGTCAATTAGCTACGTTGCGCAACTGGACCATAATGTTGCGAATTCCAAGGGAAATATTGCGCATAAGTCGTACAATGTTGCGAGTATTGCTTAATATGTTGCTCATTTTTTTGAGACAAGCTTTTCCTTATAAAAAATGGATATTTTTGCCGTAGCGCGTCGGGCCGCATGAGCCGAAGTCATGAGACCCACTCGGGCATAGCACGAGTTGGCTCATGCGAGGTGCGGCAAGCGCGAAGGCTTTGTGGTCAGTAGTTGTTACACATTTTCCCGAAGTCAGCCGGAAAACGATTATTCGTAAATTCGCTTATTAACCTAAATGAATTGAATTAGTTGGGAAATTTATGATAATCAACGGAACAGTCACCAAGATGCTCAAAAGGTATTCTTACGCTTTCCTAATGTTAGATGTTATATGTTAAAATAGATTCGAATAGAGTGGAGGCAAAAGTATGACAAAAAGAATACAAGTCGCTATTGATGGGCCGGCAGCTGCCGGAAAAAGCACAATAGCTAAAAAAACAGCAGAATTATTAGGATATACATATGTAGATACAGGTGCAATGTATCGTGCAATTACGTATAAAGCAATTCGCTTAAACATAGATTTGCAAGACGGGGAAAAATTAACGAAATTATTACACGACACTGCAATCGATTTAAAACCTTCTCCAAAAGGACAACTAGTTTTTTTGGACAACGTTGAAGTAACAGAAGAAATTCGTTCTAAAGAAGTAACAAGTTCCGTTTCGGCTGTTTCTGCTCATGCAGATTTACGTGAAGAAATGGTAAAAAGACAAGAGAATATGGGAAAAGACGGCGGGATTGTCATGGACGGCAGAGATATTGGGACGCATGTATTAACAGATGCAGAGCTAAAAGTTTTCATGTCTGCTAGTGTGGAAGAACGAGCAAAAAGAAGATATTTAGAAAACCAAAAAAGAGGTATTCATACAAGTTTAGAAGAATTAATAGAAGAGATCGCTCTTCGGGATAAACTGGATAGCGAGCGAGAAGCATCACCCCTAACACAAGCGGAAGATGCGATCTATATCGATACAACTTCTCTTTCTATTGAAGAAGTATCTGAACAAATTATGCAGCTTGCAAAAGAAAGGATGGCGTAATATGAAGCTCTATTCCTTTGCAAAAACAGTTGTTTTTTCCGTGTTGAATCCACTATACCGATTTGAAGTAATCGGAGCAGACAAATTTCCAAAAGAAGGCGGCATTTTACTTTGTTCTAACCATATCGCGGCACTCGATCCGCCAGTTGTTGGTATAAATGCCCCAAGACCTGTTAACTTTATGGCAAAAGAAGAATTATTTCGTATGCCTATCTTAAAAAGTATTTTGCCAGGTGTCCGTGCTTTTCCTGTTAAGAGAGGGATGAGTGACCGGGATGCTCTTCGCCAGGCTATTAAACTTTTAAAAGACGGGGAAGTAGTTGGTCTTTTTCCAGAAGGAACTAGAAGTAAAGATGGGCAACTTGGGAAAGGATTCAGCGGAGCAGGCTTTTTTGCTTTAAGAGGAGATGCGAATGTTGTTCCTTGTGCTATTATCGGACCATATAAACGATTTAAACGTCTAAAAATAGTGTACGGCGATGCAATTGATATACAACCATACCGCGAAAGAAAAGCATCCGCAGAAGAAGTAACAGAAGTAATTATGGCTCATATTGCAGAGTTATTAGAACAATATAAAACGAAATAATTAGACTTTTTCCATTTCAAAAGTGCTTCTTTTTGTATTTCTGTGCTAGTTGGCATAAAATAGATTAGAGACGTTGTGAAGGAGGAATATCATATGTCAGAAGAAATGAACTTAAAAGACACACATGAGTTTAAAGAGGGAGATCTAGTAAAAGCATCGGTTGCACAGGTAGATGAAAAATCGGTGATCGTATCAATCGAAGGTGCACCTTTTGATGGCATCGTTCCTATTAGTGAACTATCTAGCTTGCATATTGAAAAAGCATCCGACGCCGTTTCCATCGGTGATGAACTGGAACTTATGATTACAAAAGTGGAAGAAGCTAATTTTGTTCTTTCCAAACGAAAAGTAGATGCCGAGAAAGCATGGGATCAACTTGAAAAGCAATTCCAATCAGGAGAAATTATTGAAACAGAAGTAAAAGAAGTAGTAAAAGGCGGATTAGTAGTCGATTTAGGTGTCCGTGGATTTATCCCTGCATCTTTAATAGAAGACCATTTCGTTGAATCATTTGATGATTATAAAGGGAAAGTATTAACCTTTAAAATTGTTGAGTTAGAAAAAGACAAAAATCGATTGATCCTCTCCCATAAAGCAGTGGTAGAAGCTGAAAAATCGGTCAATAAACTAAAAACATTAGATGCTATTCAGCCTGGAGACGTAGTAGATGGTACGGTTCAACGTCTTGCATCCTTTGGGGCGTTCGTAGATATCGGCGGAGTAGACGGGCTTGTGCATATTTCACAAGTTTCGTATGAGCATTTAGATAATGTTGCAGACGTTTTAAAAGAAGGGCAACAAGTAAAAGTTAAAGTATTATCGATTGACCGAGATGCTGAAAGAATTTCACTTTCGATCAAAGATACATTGCCTGGACCATGGGATGAAATCGAAGAAAAAGCTGCAAAAGGAACTATTTTAACAGGTAAAGTAAAACGACTTGTTTCTTATGGTGCTTTTGTAGAAGTACTTCCAGGTGTAGAAGGGCTTGTGCATATTTCACAAATAGCTCACCAACATATCGGTACACCACAAGAAGTGTTAAAAGAAGGCGAAGAAGTACAAGTTAAAGTGCTAGAAGTAAATAGTAGAGAAAAAAGATTGTCCTTAAGTATTAAAGATCTAATCGAAAACGAAGAAGCGTTTAATTTAGCAGATTATCAGTTACCTGAAGAATCGAGAGGCTTCTCTATTAGCGATGTACTTGGAGACAAGCTTAAGGATTTCACTAAATAACGCGAGTCTACAAGAATCACAAAGCAGGTGACTTCGACAAAGAAGTCGCCTGCTTTTGTCTTTTTGTTGTATAATACAAAATAGACGAAGTTGGAAGGATGAATAAGTAATGACAAAACCAGTAGTAGCAATCGTTGGTAGGCCAAATGTCGGCAAATCGACTATATTTAATCGAATCGTAGGAGAACGTGTATCTATCGTGGAGGATATTCCAGGTATTACACGTGATCGTATATATAGTTCTGCCGATTGGTTAGCACATGAATTTAATATTATCGATACAGGCGGTATCGAACTAAGCGATGAACCTTTTTTAGAACAAATTAAACAACAAGCAGAAATCGCAATGGATGAAGCGGATGTAATCATCTTCTTAACAAATGGACGAGAAGGCATTACATCAGCAGACGAATATGTTGCTAAAATTTTGTATAAAACGAAAAAACCGATCGTTTTAGCAGTGAACAAAATTGATAACCCAGATATGCGTGAAATGATTTATGATTTCTATGCATTAGGAATGGGCGAGCCATTTCCTATTTCGGGATCTCACGGATTAGGGCTAGGGGATTTACTAGACGAAGTAGCGAAAAACTTCCCTAATGTAGAAGAGCAGGAATACGGAGAAGATGTGATTAAATTCTCTTTAATCGGTAGACCGAATGTTGGGAAATCATCTTTGATCAATTCATTTTTAGGACAAGAACGCGTTATTGTAAGTGAAATTGCTGGAACAACGCGAGATGCCATTGATACGGAATATTCGGTTGATGGGCAAGAGTACGTCATGATCGATACAGCTGGAATGCGTAAAAAAGGAAAAGTATATGAAACAACAGAGAAATACAGTGTGCTTCGTGCTTTAAAGGCGATCGAACGTTCAGACGTTGTTTTAGTCGTGCTAAACGCGGAAGAAGGTATCCAAGAGCAAGATAAGAAAATTGCTGGATATGCCCATGAAGGTGGTAAAGCAGTTATCATTGTGATGAATAAATGGGATGCAATTGAAAAAGACGATAAGACAATGAACGAAATGACAAAATCAATTCGTGAGCATTTCCAATTCTTGGATTATGCGCCTATTGTTTTTGTTTCAGCAAAAACAAAGCAACGTGTGAATACCTTGTTTCCAATAATAAATACCGTAAGTGAAAACCATTCACTTCGCGTACAATCATCTGTCTTGAATGAAGTTATTGAAGATTCTATAGCGCGTAATCCAGCTCCAACAGATAAAGGGAAAAGATTACGTATTTACTATGCAACACAAGTGGCGATTAAACCACCAACTTTTGTTGTGTTTGTAAACGAACCAGACATGATGCATTTCTCTTATGAGCGATTTTTAGAAAATCGTATTCGTGAATCCTTTGATTTTGAAGGGACTCCAATCCGCATCATTACTCGCGCAAGAACTTGATTGTTAAAGGGGCGTAAGAAAATGGAGAAAGTTACTGTACTTGGTGCAGGCAGCTGGGGAACAGCGCTTGCAATGGTGCTCGCAAATAACAATAATGATTGTCTTTTGTGGTCACATCGGGAAAATCAAGCGAAAGAAATAAACGACTTTCATGCAAATAATAAGTATTTACCAAGTATTACACTGCCTAGCAATTTAAAAGCTACTAGTGATTTTGAGCGAGCGATTCATCATGCATCTATTATTGTAATCGCAGTTCCAACAAAAGCAATACGTGAAGTTTGTCATGATATGAAGCCATTTTTAACGGAGAAGAAATTATTCGTACATGTTTCGAAAGGGATTGAACCTGATTCGTTAAAACGCATTTCCGAAATGCTGGAGGAGGAACTTCCAGCTGAATTTGTAGATGCAATAGTAGTTTTATCTGGTCCTAGTCACGCAGAGGAAGTAGTATTACAACATCCAACTACGGTTACTGTAGCAAGTGAAAAGATGGAAGCTGCTGAAAAAGTGCAAGGTATGTTTATGAATAACTATTTCCGCGTTTACACCAATGATGATGTTGTAGGTGTAGAAATTGGCGCAGCTTTAAAAAATGTTATTGCCTTAGCTGCTGGAATTGTAGACGGTCTAGGATATGGAGATAATGCTAAGGCTGCACTTATTACAAGAGGTTTAGCAGAAATCACTAGACTAGGCATCAGCTTAGGAGCGGATGCTTCTACGTTTTCAGGGTTAACTGGAATGGGCGATTTGATCGCAACATGCACAAGTGTCCATTCTAGAAACTGGCGAGCTGGTAATATGCTTGGCAAAGGTGCAAACTTGCAAACTGTATTAGATGAGATGGGAATGGTCGTAGAAGGCGTACGAACAACGAAAGCAGCTTATCAGCTTGCGAAAAAGCAACAGGTAGATATGCCAATCACAGAAGCATTGCATTCTGTCTTATTCGAAGGTATACATCCAAAAGAAGCGGTCGATATTTTAATGCATCGTACGAAAAAGCATGAGTTGGATGATTATAAATCGTTCTAAATTTGTCACAAAGAAAAGAGTTGTTTAACAGCAACTCTTTTTTGAAGTACAAGAAAGTATTGAAATTTGGTAAGCTATTAACTTAGACTGTGAAACAGTTGGTCTACGGTCTGCTTTGTCGATTGATGATGGAAGGCGGCGACTGCAGCCGTTATAGCATTACTAAGTGTATTTAAAGCACTTTACTTTTTTGTTGATGAAAGGTGGGAAAGTTTGTGTTACCTGTATTGTTAGTGTCTTCAATGGATAAAATGTGGATATCATTTGGATCCATGGGTTGTATGTTTTTAGCAATGCTATTTATGTTCTTTGTTAAAACGAAACTGAAAAATACTTTCTTGAAATTTATCTTTGGTTTAATCGCATACATATTGTTATTTATAGGCTTTATCACAATGATTTATATTATTTTTAACCCAACAAAAGCTTAGTAAGGAGATTCGCATGAAAAAGTTACGTTTACTAGCAGTTCTTACTATCGGAATATTAGTATTAGCAGGATGTAGTTATAAAAGTGGATATGAGCCAGAGAATTTATTGCCATATGAAGATCAGTTGAATGCGGTACAAAATGCAGTAAATAGCTTTAAAGAAGATTCCGGTGGTTTACTGCCGATTAAAACGCGTGATTTGGAAACGGATCAATACATCAAATATCCGATTGATTTTAAAAAAGTAGTGCCTACTTATATGGGGAAAGTACCTGCTAATGCTTATGAAGCAGGTGGGATTTACCAATACGTGTTAATGGACGTAGAAGAAAATCCTACGGTTAAATTAGTAGATTTGCGGATTGCGAGTGCCATTCGAGACATTAACTATCGAAAAGGTATTAATGGATATGGGCCTGTTGCAGAAATAATTGCAGAAGGTGTATATAAACTAGATTATGAGAAGATGGGTTTTAAAAGCGAGCTATCCGTACAAAGCCCTTATTCCGACATCCAGCTACCTTTAGTAGCAACTGGTGACGGGAAAGTGTATGTGGACTATTCTATCGAGTTAAATCGTCTTCTTCAAGAAAATGAGGTAGAAATAAAACCGGGAGACGATATTCGCTTTTTACTAACGGATAATTTTGCAATTGTTCCTGCCTATTCGCTTCCATATACGATAGATGAGAATAACGAACCAATATTTATGCTTACGCCTGCTAAGTAACCAGTAGTTTCTTACTGATTAACATTGTCCACTTTTGAAGAAATGACGGCTAAATAATTATTTTAATTTAATGTGTATGGGTGCGACTTAGTCGTATCCATACACATTTTTTTAATAATCGCACGGTGAATATTGGTCCTTCGCTACTCTATGAAGTTCAAGTGAAATGTGCCTTACTTTGGATAAGAGGAAAGGATATAATTTTAATAAAAGACAACTTAGAGTATACAATTTCACTCGCACATTTCCTCACTTTTTTTATCAATGAAACTTTTTTTATTTAGTAATTCTAACTAAAAATATTGCGTATTATAGGATTAATGCGCAATAACATAACACTCCTATTCATCGCCGTCTCACTCTAAAAACTTGTAATATTAATAATTGGTTGAAAATATTACTAGCAATTTAGTTGCTCTGGTGCGATTTAGATGCTTTCCGAATAGAATTGATAGCTAACTATGACCAGTTTTCTACCCTAAGTCATTTCAATTTTTAGCAAATCGATGCTCATAAGTAAGCAATTTCCTTGATTGTAGCGGAAGGGCGTCGACTCTTGCGGAGGCCAACAGGATGTTGGTCACGAAGGCGTTGAGGCCCACAGGAAGTGGGTCATGCAATCGTTGCCGCAGGACGCGGCGAACTTAGATTGCCTTCCTTTTGATGTGGCGCACTTAGCCTTCGTTCCTCTGTTGAGAAGATGATACATCACAACGAACGCGAAAGCGGCGGTGATGGCTAAACGCTCATGCCGTTGAACGCGTCCGCCCTGCAGCCGAAACCCTAGCGGAAACTCCATACGTAGAAAAACGTTTTGTGCTTTATGCATGAAACGTTTTTTTGCCACATATATTAGATTGCGAAGAAAGGAGACTATCCATGTCAAATCAACTTTATGAACAAATAGCAGAGCGAACTAATGGAGATGTGTATATTGGTGTTGTAGGTCCAGTCAGGGTAGGGAAATCTACTTTTGTCAAACGAGTAATGGAGCTCGTAGTCATTCCGAATATTCAAGATGAAGCGGAAAGAGTACGAGCGCAAGATGAGCTTCCGCAAAGTTCTCCAGGTAACGTCATCATGACCGCAGAACCTAAATTTGTCCCAGCACATGGAACGAATATTCACCTTGGAGAAGATCAATTACGACTGCAGATTCGATTAGTAGACTGTGTCGGCTACATGATCGATGGGATTAACACTGGTTCTGGTGAAGACGGACAGAAACTAGTGCACACACCTTGGCATAGTGAAGCAATTCCATTCGAAGAAGCAGCACGAATTGGTACAGATAAAGTAATTCGTGATCATTCAACGATTGGTATCGTTGTAACTACGGATGGTACCGTGAATAATATTCCGCGAAAAGCAGCGGAACATGCAGAAGAGCAAATAATTTCGCAGTTAAAAGAAATTGGTAAACCATTTGTTATTGTATTGAATAGCAAAACCCCAGGTCATATTGACACTATTCATCTGAGTGAGGAATTACAGAAAAAACATGAAGTGCCTGTAATAGCGGTTGCAGTGGACAGAATGACCGCGGAGGAAATTCAGTACATACTCCAACAAGCACTTTATGAATTTCCAATTACCGATATCGAAGTTGTAAAGCCGGATTGGACAGATGTACTGGAACCGGATCATTTTGTGAACAATGCAATCACTTCATCCTTACACGAATGGTTACAAATTGTGTCAAAAATGAAGGATGTAAAAGAACTTGCTACGCGTTTTAAACAAGTTCCATTTATTCAGTCAGCGGAAGTAGTAGAAGCAAATCCGGGTAGAGGATCAGCTTGTATTCAAATTGGATTAAAGCCAGAAGTGTTCCAAGAAGTATGTGATGAGTGGTTAGAAGAACCGATTCAAACCAAAAAAGACTGGCTTTTGTTCGTCAAAGATGCGTCTACGGCGAAAAAAGCATACAATAAATTTTCGGAAGCACTGGAAGCAGCTAAAAATCACGGGTACGGGGTATCGCTTCCTACCATTCAAGATTTTCAACCTTCCGCGCCAGAAATTATTAAACAAAATAATTTCTACGGGGTTAGCCTAAAAGCAAAAGCCGCTTCTCTTCACATAATTCGGGTTGATATGGAGGCAGAGTTTGCTCCGCTAATTGGTTCTGAATTCCATAGTCAGCAATTATTAAAAGATTTAAAGCATGGGTATTTGCATGACCGTGATGCATTGTGGCAAACACAAGTTTTCGGTACTTCCTTAGTTGAAGTGATGAAAGAAAGTTTGCGTTACAAAACAGAAAGCGTTTCTGCTGTTGCGAAGAACAGAATGCGACAAACAATCGAACGAATGGTAAATGAAGGCGATCGAGGAATGGTAACATTCATACTGTAAATCTGATACAGGGCTTTTCGCGACTATGCGAAAAGTCCTGTTATTTTATGAAATTCACGTTTTTTTAAGGAATCTTCCCTAAACACGTGTAAATAGTGTTGCGAAGCCATTTCTGTTGTGATACTCTTTTTAAAGAGTTAAAGCTATCTTCCTTTGAGAGGAGGTGAATGGTATGAATAAAACAGAATTAGTAAACGCTGTTGCAGAAGCTGCAGAACTTTCTAAAAAGGACGCATCTAAAGCTGTTGAAGCTGTATTTGAATCAATTCAAGCTGCTCTTGCAGATGGAGGTAAAGTTCAATTAATCGGTTTTGGTAACTTTGAGGTTCGTGAACGTGCAGCACGTAAAGGACGTAACCCTCAAACAGGTGAAGAAATCGACATCGCTGCTAGCAAGGTGCCTGCTTTTAAACCAGGTAAAGCACTTAAAGACGCAGTTAAATAACTGATGTTGTAGTACATAGAACGGTTATTGTGAAGCTTGCTTCATAGTAGCCGTTCTTTTCAATTACAACATGCAATAAATAGAAATCTCAATGATACATACATAAATCAATTCGCCTTGGCGTAATTGCGTCCATATTTTGAATTACTATTGAACCCTACAGGATGTAGGTCATGCAGTTGTTGCGATAAGGACGGTGCGCACTTAGATTACCTACCCTTATCCGGTGGGTGCTTAAACTTCTTGCTTAAACAAGTAAAAAATATTTATTAAATTTGATACGTATGCTAAGATGCTAATGGTATATATAGTTTGGTCTAGGGGGTTAACAGATGACGAGTGTCGATCTGAAAAAAATAGAAGAAGCAGTAAAAATGATTTTAGAAGCTGTTGGCGAAAATCCAGAAAGAGAAGGATTACTCGAAACACCAAAACGAGTTTCTAAAATGTATGCGGAAATGTTTGAAGGATTACATCAAGATCCAAAAGAATATTTTAAAACCGTATTTAACGAAGATCATGAAGAACTCGTGTTAGTAAAAGATATTCCTTTTTATTCCATGTGCGAGCATCATCTCGTTCCTTTTTACGGAAAAGCACATGTAGCATACATTCCACGCGATGGAGTCGTAACCGGATTAAGTAAATTAGCGAGAGCTGTCGAAACAACTGCAAGACGGCCACAACTGCAAGAGAGAATTACATCTAGTATTGCAGAAGATATTATGGAAATGTTAAATCCACACGGTGTTTACGTTGTCATTGAGGCAGAGCATATGTGTATGACGATGCGCGGGATTAAAAAACCAGGTGCCAAGACGGTAACGGCTGTTGCTAGAGGGATTTTGGAAACAGACGAAGTAAAGCGCTCCGAAATATTGTCTTTTATTCAGATGAAGTAACTGCTTTGGAGAATGTTTTAGAATATGGTATGATGAAAAAAGATTGTTCTGTAGAGGAGAATAAATTATGTCTAGTTCAGATTTTATCGTTATAAAAGCAGAAGAAGATGGTGTGCATGTTATTGGACTTACTCGTGGCACGGATACGAAATTCCATCATTCTGAAAAACTAGATACTGGTGAAGTGATGATTGCCCAATTTACAGAGCACACTTCCGCTATGAAAATTAGAGGTAAAGCATCTGTTCACACAGCAAACGGTGTCATTCAAAGTGAATCTAAAAAATAAAAGACCTACACTAAAGTAAGTAAGCGCGGTTGGGAAATGGAGTAAAGTGTATGAACGAATCAATGATCACACAACAGGTAGAACAATATAAAAGAGATATTCTCATGCAAACGCGGCAAAGTACTTTGTTAAACTATACAGGGGCTCCTATCATTGACGAAGAACGTTTGTTTTTTACACTTTTACCACTACTCAATGGGGAGGATTGGAACGAATCAGAAAGAATTTCTGTTATCGCCATTTCTCTTATTTTCTCGGCACTTGCTGCACATGATTTAGTGAAAGAACAAAATGCAACGTCAAGAGAACAGCAATTACAAGTGCTGGCAGGAGACTATTATAGTGGGAAATACTATCAGCTGTTAGCTAAAGATAAAAAGATAGATTTAATACGAATATTGTCAGAATGTGTCGCTTCAATTACCGAGCATAAAACGAGGTTCTATGATCAGCAAAACTATACGTTTGAACAACTAGTCGGGTCCATTCAACTGATTGAAAGTAAACCAATTGAACAGTTTATGGAATACTATTCTTTTCATGAATATGTATTCTTCATGAAAGAAGCTTTATTACTAGCTTCATTGAAAAAAGAGATTGCTGCTTACGAACGAATGGAAGTTACTTTATATATCAATAAGTCATCCGTTTTGAAATCGAATGTAAACTTACTTCATGCGGAGATAAAAAAAATAGAAAACAGTTTAATACATGACGTCCGTACTTCGGAGTTATTAAAAGATCATGTAAAACATGCAGTAGTAGAACGAGTAACGAAATGTTCGCTGGAAACGCAGTTGAGAGAAGGTTAAACAGTGGGGAAATCAAAAGAGCAACATGTACATGAAGTGTTTGAAAAAATATCAGATAACTATGATTCAATGAACTCTGTGATTAGTTTTCAACAACATAAAATTTGGCGTAGTGACACGATGAAAGCAATGCAAGTAAAACAAGGTAGTTTAGCATTAGACGTATGCTGCGGTACTGCCGACTGGACAATTGCATTAGCAGATGCAGTTGGACCAACCGGTTCCGTAAAAGGGCTAGATTTCAGCCAAAATATGTTGAATGTCGGGAAAGAAAAAGTAAAAGATATTCCTCAAATTGAATTATTGCAAGGCAATGCCATGGAGCTACCTTTTGAAGACAACACATTCGATTATGTCACTATTGGTTTCGGTCTTCGAAATGTGCCAGATTACAAACAAGTGCTTAGCGAGATGAATCGTGTGGCAAAACCTGGTGGTATGATTGTTTGTCTTGAAACATCACAACCAGACTCTAAATTATTCAATGCAGGATTTAGACTATATTTCCGTTATATAATGCCGATATTCGGTAAACTATTTGCGAAAAGTTATAAAGAGTATTCTTGGTTACAAGAGTCAGCTAAAGACTTTCCAAATAGAGCGGAACTTACGAATTTATTTGAACAAGTTGGCATGAATCGTATAACGAGTAAACCATATAGTGGCGGTGCAGCGGCAAGACATATTGGTTTCAAAAAAGATATTTAAGTGGGAGAAGGTTTGGATCTATGGATAAGATGAAGTTGAAATTACTTTATTCCGATTTAAAATCGGATTTAGAAGTCATAGAAAAAGAGCTAGCAGTAGCTGTGAATTCTTCCTCTCACTTATTGAATGAAGCTTCTCTTCATTTACTTCTCGCTGGAGGAAAACGAATTCGCCCCGTCTTTGTTTTACTTGCGTCGAAGTTTGGAAATTATTCGATTGAATCCATTAAAAATGTCGCAGTAGCAGTAGAACTGATACATATGGCGTCACTTGTGCATGACGACGTAATAGACGATGCAGAAACAAGAAGAGGTAGAGAAACAGTAAAAGCACAGTGGAATAATCGTGTCGCAATGTACACAGGCGATTTTCTCTTTGCAAAAGCAATGGAATACATAACAGAAGTACAAAATACATATGCACATGAAGTGTTATCTCACACCATGATTGAACTTTGCATCGGAGAGATTATTCAAGTGGAAGATAAGCGCTTGTTAGACCAAACGGTGCGAGATTATTTAAGAAGGATAAAGCGGAAAACCGCCATCTTAATCTCTGCAAGCTGTGAGCTAGGAGCTATTGCATCTGGAACGGATCCTAAAACAGTCAGGCATTTAAAGCTCTTTGGCTATTATGTTGGGATGTCATTCCAAATTATAGATGATATATTAGACATTGTTTCGACAGATGAACAATTAGGTAAACCGGCTGGGAGTGATTTGTTACAAGGGAATATTACATTACCCGTGCTATATGCAAAAGATGAACCTGCCATAGCCCCTTTACTTCATTCGATGTTTGAAGGAACCATTTCTTTTGAAGATCAACAAAATCTATTAAAAGAAATTCGAAACTCAGATGGAATTACAAAGGCAAAACAAGTTAGTAACATGTATTTACAAAAAGCATTAAACGAAGTGAAGCAATTACCTGAGAATTCTGCTAAAAAATCATTGCAAAATATTGCGTTGTTTATGAGTAAGCGTAAGTTTTAATTGAAAAAGCTAGCTCATAGTGATACTATTTTTAACGGTGGCAAATTTAGCCCATTATATTTATTTGAGGAGTGTTAATCATGGAAAAAACATTTTTAATGGTAAAACCTGATGGCGTACAACGTAACTTAATCGGTGAAATCGTAAGTCGTTTTGAGAAAAAAGGATATCAATTAGTTGGAGCAAAATTAATGCAAATTCCTGCTGAATTAGCAGAACAACATTACGGAGAACATAAAGAACGCCCATTCTTCGGAGAACTAGTTGAATTCATCACTTCTGGACCAGTTTTCGCAATGGTTTGGGAAGGCGAAAACGTTATCTCAACAGCTCGTCTTATGATGGGTGCTACAAACCCTAAAGAATCAGCTCCAGGAACAATCCGCGGAGACTTCGCAGTAACTGTTGGTAAAAACATTATCCACGGTTCTGACTCACCAGAAAGCGCTGAACGCGAAATCGGTCTATTCTTCAAACAAGAAGAACTAGTAGCATACGCAAAAGACGCTAACAACTGGATTAATTAATTATTACGTATTAAGGGTATATTAGATGTAATTGTTGATTTTGACACTCTTTATTTGATTGGAGTGAAGGGCGGCGACTCCTACGGGATGAGTGAGTCAGATTAGCCATCACAACGAACGCGAAGCGGCGGTGATGGCTAATCGCTCACCCCGTGGAAAGCGTCCGCCTGTAACGGAAATCAACAGAATATACTAATGTAGCCAAATTTATAAGAGACAGACAAGTGTTCACATTTGTCTGTCTTTTTCTATATTCGAAATGGACTGATTGCGATATACTATACATAGGTCTTTGGAAAGGAACGATGTCAGTTGCCAGATTATATTAAATTTGTAGATTCCGTAAAACGAAAAACAGGAATTGATCTTGCTGCATATAAAGAAGCACAAATGAAACGACGCCTTACTTCTTTATATGAAAAAAAAGGGTTTAAAAACTTTGTCGATTTCTTTCAAGCATTAGACAAAGACAGAGATTTATTGAATGAGTTTCTAGATAGAATGACGATTAATGTGTCCGAATTTTATCGAAATGCAAAACGGTGGGATGTTTTAGAACAAAAAATATTTCCAAAACTACTTGCCGACAACAGACGCTTAAAAATATGGAGTGCCGCTTGTTCGACTGGGGAAGAACCATATACGACTGCTATGGTGCTATCCAATCACCAAACACTTTCGCAAATCTCTGTTCTTGCGACAGATTTAGATGAAAATGCAATCGGGCGTGCGAAAGTAGGGATTTATCCGGAGCGTTCGCTTGCGGAAGTTCCAGCGAATATGAAGTCGAAATATTTTGAGAAACAAGCTGCCTTTTATAAAGTGGACGGTGCCATTAAAAAGACGGTTACATTTAAAAAACATAATTTGTTAAAGGATACATATGATAAGAATTTTGATTTGATTATTTGTCGAAACGTGATGATTTATTTTACGGAGGAAGCGAAAGATCTAATATATCAAAACTTTAGTAACTCACTTAAGCCGGGTGGCATTCTATTCGTCGGTAGTACAGAACAGATTTTCAATCCGGGGAAATATGGATTTGAAACGGAAGATACATTTTTTTATCGAAAGAAATAAACTGATTTCTTCTATACTTTGAAATAGATTTTATGTTATAGTGGAATATAAATACTTTAGCGAGTTGAAGGGGGAAAGCGTTGTGCGTTATTTAACAGCAGGTGAGTCACATGGACCACAACTTACAGCAATAATTGAAGGGTTACCAGCCCAGTTAGAAATTACGAGTGAACAGATAAATAAAGAATTGAAACGTCGCCAAGGCGGCCATGGTCGTGGAAGAAGAATGCAGATTGAAAAGGATACTGTAGCCATTACTGCAGGCGTACGCCACGGAAAAGCACTAGGATCACCGGTTTGTCTTGTAGTAAACAACGACGACTGGAAACATTGGACGAATATTATGGGCATTGAACCACTAGGTGAAGAAATTGATCCGGAGGATATTAAACGACAAATTACGAGACCACGTCCAGGACATGCCGATTTAGTCGGAGGTATGAAATATGGTCATCGTGATTTACGTAACGTACTAGAGCGTTCTTCTGCGCGTGAAACGACTGTACGAGTTGCAGTAGGAGCAGTAGCAAAGCAATTATTAAACGAGTTAGGCATCTCGATTGTTGCCCATGTAACGAAAATAGGTGGGATCGAAGCGAACTTGGATTTAACTACCGGCAAAACAATCGAAGAGATTCGTGAAATTGTCGAAGCGGACCCAGTCTATTGTTTGGATTCTGAAGCTTCAGAAAAAATGGTAGAAGCGATTGACAATGCGAAAAAAGCAGGAGATACAATCGGTGGTGTCGTTGAGGTGATTATTTCCGGTATGCCTGCAGGTGTAGGAAGCTATGTTCACTATGACCGCAAACTTGACGCGAAACTGGCCATGGCCATGATGAGTATTAATGCATTTAAAGGGGTAGAGATTGGGTTAGGATTTGAAATGGCGAATTTATTCGGTAGTCAAGTACATGATCAAATTTCTTGGAGTGAAGAAGAGGGTTATACCCGTGATACGAACCGTTTAGGCGGTTTAGAAGGTGGTATGTCCACTGGAATGCCAATCGTTGTACGAGGTGTTATGAAGCCAATTCCGACCCTTTATAAGCCATTACAAAGTGTCGATATCGATACAAAAGAACCGTTTAAAGCAAGTATTGAACGATCAGACAGTTGTGCAGTTCCAGCAGCTTCCGTTGTTGCTGAAGCGGTTATTGCATGGGAAATTGCGCAAGCCGTATTAGATACATTTAATGGCGATAAAATGGATTCTTTAAAAGCGGAAATAGAAAGACATCGAGCTTATACAAAGGGGTTTTAAGTGTGAATATCCCGGTAAAAACAACCGATGCTTCGTATGAAGTGCATTTAGGAGAAAATATACTACAAGATTTTTGCGTACAGTATAAAGCTGCTCTAGAAGAAGCAGATCAATTAGTCATTATTACGGACGAGCATGTTTGGAGTTTACATGAACAATATGTTCGCGAACATTTTATGTTCCCATTTAAAGTATATATTGTGCCAAATGGAGAAGCGTGTAAAACGTTTGACTCGTATTTTGATGTTCAAACATTTTTATTGCAACAAAATTGTTCAAGAAATTCTGTTCTATTTGCATTAGGTGGTGGAGCGGTAGGGGATTTGACTGGGTTTGTTGCCGCTACTTTTATGCGGGGCATTCCATTTTATCAAATACCGACGACCATATTAGCGCATGATAGTGCAGTTGGTGGAAAGACGGCCATTAATCATCCTAATGGGAAGAATATGATTGGCGCCTTTTATCAACCAAAAGCGGTCATTTACGACTTTCATTTTTTAGCTACTTTACCAGTAGCGGAAGTACGTTCGGGACTTTCAGAAGTGATTAAACATGCGCTGATTAGTGATGCTGAGTGGGTGAATGATTTTTTTGCACTACTTAACATCGAATCTATCGACAAAGAAACATTATTGCAATGGATTGAAAAAGGGATTCGTGTCAAAGCGCATATTGTGGAACTTGATGAAAAAGAGCAATCATTCCGCAAATATTTAAATTTTGGCCATACCTATGGACATGCGATTGAAGCTACTGTTGGCTACGGGAAAATTACGCACGGCGAAGCAGTGATGATTGGAATGATTCCTGCTTTAATGTTAAGTGAAATGCATGGAAATGTGGAAGCAGGATATGCCAAAAAAGTATATGAACTTGCTACTAGACTAGGATACAAATTTCAACATGTTCTTGATTGTTCGTTTGATCAATTAGCTGGATTTATGTTAAAAGACAAGAAAACGACGAATGGGGAACTCCATTTTGCATTACTGCAAGCGATTGGAGAGCCATTTGTTCAAGTGGTTTTAATGGGCGATGTGCAAAATTGCGACGAGCAGTTGAGAAAGTGGATTAAGGAGTGATTAGATGATCAGGGGAGTAAGAGGAGCAACAACTGTAACGGCCGATTCAAATGAAGAAGTATTGCTAGAAACTAGCCGTCTTGTACAAGAAATGGCTAAAGCGAATGACGTACAGCCAGAAGACATTGCATCGGTCATTATTTCAACGACGACTGATATTACTTCTGCATTTCCTGCAAGGGCAGTGAGAAGTTTAGAAGGATGGGCATATGTACCAGTAATGTGTACACATGAAATGGATGTTCCAAATGCGTTAGAAAAATGTGTGAGGCTTTTAATGCATATTAATACAAAAAAAGAGCAACGAGATATCCAACACATCTATTTAAATAATGCAGTTACATTAAGACCAGATCTAGTGAAATAACATATAGAAACGAGGACCTATGAGATGAAATTCAAAAAACAAATTGCTGGCTTACAAGCATACCAACCAGGAAAAACTACAGACGAAGTAAAAAAAATGTTCAACTTAAGTACAGTGACAAAACTTGCATCCAATGAGAATCCATACGGAGCTTCTCCTAAAGTTAAAGCGTATTTAGATAGTGCTACGATCGATTATGCTATTTACCCGGATGGTTACGCGTCAAAACTTCGCACGGCTGTAGCAAAGCATGTAAATGTTTCAGAAAAACAATTACTTTTTGGAAATGGTTCAGACGAGAATATTTTAATCGTTTCAAGAGCACTTCTACAACCAGGTTTAAATACAGTCGTTGCAGATATTACATTTGGTCAATATAAGCATAATGCAATTGTAGAAGGAGCAGAAGTTCGTACGGTTCCTTTACTTGAAAATGGTGAACATGATTTAGATAAAATGGCAGAAGCAGTCGATGAAAATACCGCAATCGTATGGATTTGTAATCCGAATAATCCAACAGGAACTCTTATTGCTAGCGATAAAATTAAAGCATTCGTTGAGAGAGTACCGAATGATGTATTAATCGTGCTAGATGAAGCTTATACAGAATACATAACAGATGAAACGTACGAAGATTCGATTCATTTATTGGATCAACACTCAAATGTTTTAATCATGCGTACTTTCTCCAAAGCATACGGCTTAGCAAGTTTCCGTGTAGGTTATGCAATTGGTTCAGAAGAAGTAATTAGTCAATTAGAGCCAACGCGCGAGCCATTTAATAACACGGTATTAAGCCAAGAAGTCGCAATTATCGGGCTAGAAGATCAAGCGTTTATCGAGGAATGTAAAGGGAAGAATAACGCTGGAAAAGCACAGTTCGAGGCATATAGTAAGGAACGGAATCTCGATTTATATCCTTCTCACACCAATTTCGTATTAATGGAAGTGAAGGCTGATAGTGATGTGGTGTTCCAAGGATTGATGAAACGTGGATTTATCGTGCGTAGTGGAAATGCTCTAGGTAAACCGGGATACCTTCGAATTACAATTGGTACGGAAGAACAAAATACAGAACTATTACAAAAACTAGATGAAGTGCTAAAAGAGGAAGGCGTACTGTAATGAAACAAACAGTTTTCATCATAGGACTTGGTCTAATAGGTGGCTCGTTAGCGCTTGGTTTAAAAAGAAATAATGACGTAAAGATTATTGGATATGACGCAAATACTCATGCACTTCGAACAGCAAAAAGGATTGGTGTCATCGATGAGATGGCAGTTTATATGAAAGACGCTGCAGGATTTGCAGATATCATTATATTCGCTACTCCTGTAAATGAAACAATTCGATTGATGAACGAGTTGTCACACTGGCAACTCAAAAAACATGTGATTGTAACAGATACCGGTAGTACCAAAAACGAAATCATGAAAGCTGCTTTAACTTTAAAAGAGCAAGGTATTACGTTTATCGGTGGTCATCCAATGGCCGGCTCACATAAAAGTGGGGTAGAAGCAGCTAGAGCGCATCTTTTTGAAAATGCGTATTATTTGCTCACCCCATTTCCAAATGAAAATAAAGAAGAAGTAAATATACTCACCAATTTACTGCAAGTGACAAAAGCAAAGATCGTGCAAGTGAATGCAGAAGAGCATGATCATATGACTGCTGTTGTTAGTCACTTCCCGCATTTAGTTGCTGCTTCACTCGTCCATCAACTTGCCGGTGAAAATGAACGATATCCTTTCACAAAGCAACTTGCAGCAGGTGGATTTCGTGATATAACTAGAATCGCTTCGTCAAACCCTATTATGTGGCGAGACATTACGGTTCAAAATCGACTAGAGCTTAGTAACCAACTGCAAATGTGGACGGAAGAAATGATTAGGCTCCAAAATTTATTGCTTCACGCCGATGAAAAAGATATTGAAAGTTATTTTCAAACGGCCAAAAAAGTTCGAGATGAATTGCCAATTACGGCACAAGGTGCGATGTTCACTGTATATGACTTGTATGTGGATGTTCCCGATTATCCGGGGGTTATTTCGGAAGTCACAGGCTATCTAGCAAAAGATCGTATTAGTATTACAAATTTGCGAATTGTCGAAACTCGTGTAGACGTTTTTGGTATTTTGGTCATTAGTTTTCAAACGATAGAAGATCGTGCAAAAGCAGTAGAATGCATTGCGAAGAATACAACATTTGAAACGTATATTTCTTAGGAGGGTAATCATTATGGGGAAAATATTAGATTATGCACAGCCTTCCCTACAAGGTACTTTGCGAATTCCTGGGGATAAGTCTGTATCTCATCGTTCCATTATGTTTGGGGCAATCGCAAAAGGGACAACAACTGTCGAAGGCTTTTTACAAAGTGATGATTGCTTGGCAACAATCGATTGCTTCCAAAAGCTTGGAGTTGAAGTATCGGTAGATGAAGAAAACGTACAAATTAAAAGTGATGGTATTGGTGCGTGGCAAGAACCGACTGAAATTTTATATACGGGTAACTCGGGAACAACGACTAGACTTATGCTTGGCATTTTAGCAGGTTCAAATGTTTCATCTGTGTTAATCGGGGATGAGTCTATCCAGAAACGTCCGATGAAACGGGTTACTGCACCGTTAAAACAAATGGGAGCTCATTTTATTGGTAGGGATGATGCACAATTTACACCAATTGCCGTGGAAGGAACGAAATTAGAGTCGATCCACTACAAAATGCCAGTAGCTAGTGCCCAAGTGAAATCTGCCATTTTATTAGCCGCATTACATGCTAATGGGGAAACAGTTATAGAAGAAATCGAAACTTCTCGTGATCACACAGAAAAAATGCTACAACATTTTGGAGCGGAGGTCACGGTGGATAACAAAACTATTCGACTGCAAGGTGGACAAAAACTTACCGGAACACACGTCGTGGTACCAGGTGATATTTCGTCTGCAGCATTCTTTTTAGTTGCAGGAGCAATTGTCCCTAATAGTAAGCTAACATTAACGAATGTAGGCTTAAACAAAACGAGAACCGGTATAATTGATGTACTTCAAGCAATGGGGGCAAGTTTGTCGATCAATGATTCAGAAAATACGAGCCATGAAGAAATGGGAACAATCGAAATTGAGACTTCCTCGCTAAAAGGTACGGAAATAGGTGGAGATTTAATTCCTCGACTCATTGATGAAATTCCAATCATTGCCTTACTTGCAACGCAGGCGGAAGGTAAAACAGTCATTAAAAACGCTGAAGAGCTAAAAGTAAAAGAAACGAACCGAATTGATGCGGTCGTAAATGAACTTAAAAAGCTCGGAGCGGACATTACTGCAACGGATGATGGAATGATCATCCAAGGACCAACACCTCTTCGTGGGGGCGAATTATTGTCGTATGGCGATCACCGCATTGGAATGATGGCAGCAATTGCATCTTTAATTACATCAAGTGCTGTAACGTTAGATGATCCAGAATGCATCGCTGTATCTTACCCGAACTTTTTTGAACAATTGGATAGTGTGACATTCAGTAAATAAATATTAACAGACCAAGGACGAGTTCAGTCGTTTCTTGGTCTGTTTTTTTCATTATGGAACCTAGCAATACAAGAAAGCTTGCTATGATATCCCCAAATTGTAGTAAAAATGAGTCTAAATCCAAGCTTATTTACTCATTTATTTATTAGAATTGTAGAAATACTTTCCTTTTATAGTTCTTTGTGCTACCTTTGTATAGGTGCATTTTCGCTACTTTAGACATAACTAATAGTAGGTTTGAATGAGTTGAAAAATTAATATAAAAAGTGTTGAGGTGTTTTTACATGAAATGGACGATTAACAAAAAATTGCTTAGTGGATTTTCTGCAGTTCTACTTTTATTAGTCATAATGATTGGTATTAGCTACAGCCAAATTACAACTTTGAATAATTCATATACTGATTTAGTAGATGATAAAGCAATGAAAGCAGTTGAAATTAAGGAGTTGCAAGTGGCTGTCAAACAAGAAATAATTGCGATGAGAGGCTATCTTATGGTAGGAGATGATCTATCCCTCCAAGACTACACTAACGCTGTTGCTAATTTTAAAGAATCATATGATGCGTTATATTCAAAATTTAAACTGCCAGTAGCGATTAATATGTTAGAAGATATCGATAAGATTGAAACTGAGTATGTACAGTTCACAGAGAAGGTATTTAATCTAAAAAAGCAGAATAAAAATAAGGAATATGAGGCACTTGTTTCTTCGGAAGGAAGAGATATTGTAGTCAGACTTGACGAGGCAGTAGCTAAACTTTCAGACTTTCAACATGATTTATTAGTCGATGGTAGTGCTAATAACACGAAAATGGTAAAAAATACAATCGTACTAGTCTTAGCAATAGGAATTATTGCAGTTCTAGTTGGAATCGCCATAGCACTTATTATGGGGCGTATTATTTCTAATCCTGTTATTGCATTAGCCAACTCCGCCAAAAAAATGGCAGATGGAGATCTTTCTGTTGAAATGGTAAAAGTGAAAAACAAAGATGAAATTGGTGAACTTGTTGGTTCCTTTAATCATATGGCTGAAAATCTTCGGACGGTAATTGAACAAGTCAGTATGAACTCAAATCATGTAGCATCGTCCGCAGAGGAACTAACCGCTAGTGCTGAACAGACATCCCAAGCAACCGAACAGATTGCAACATCTATTCAGGATATCGCTAGTGGTTCAGAGACACAAGTTAACACTGCCAATGAATCTTCTGAAGCAATGAAAGAAATGGCTATTGGAATTCAACAAGTAGCAGAAACCTCATCCAATGTTTCTGAATCGGCAATTGAAACAAATAGAGAAGCTAACTTGGGGAATGAATCACTTCAACAAATGATTCAACAAATGGATGCCATTCACAACGCTGTAGCTGATTCTGCTTTGAGTATAAAAAAATTAGGTAATCTTTCTCAGGAAATAGGCAATATTATTGCAGTTATAACTGGAATAGCGGACCAAACAAATTTATTGGCACTTAATGCAGCAATAGAAGCTGCTCGTGCTGGAGAACATGGACAAGGATTTGCTGTAGTTGCAGACGAAGTTCGTAAACTTGCAGAACAGTCAAGAGACTCAGCAGACCAAATAGCAGGAATAATAAACCAAATCCAAAAAGATACTACCGAAGCAGTAAACGTAATGGAAATTGGCACGAAAGAAGTAGCTGCCGGTAAGGTAATTGTAGATAAAACTGGAATACGTTTTGAAAAGATTTTACATTCCATTGAACAAGTTACCGCTCAAATTCAGGAAGTTTCTGCTATTTCTGAAGAAATGTCCGCAAGTGTAGAAGAAGTGAACGCTTCGATTGAAGAAATGGCAAATATTGCACAATACTCTGCTTCTAATACACAAAACGTAGCTTCTGCTTCAGAAGAGCAACTTGCATCTATGGAAGAAATTACAGCTTCTGCAACTAATTTATCCAAAATGGCAGAGGATCTACAAGTTATAGTAAATCAATTCAAACTGTAATAAATACTAAGATTATCCTGAATTAATCAGTAATCACACAAAAACAGCTATTAAACAACTAGCTGTAGAATACTCGGGATATCAAGTTAGTGAATTAAAGAAATGTTGAAGGAACTGGAAGCTTCTATAAAAGCTGTTGAACAATTAACAGCGACAGAGGATTTTCTATCCATAATAGCGTGAATTCGTATTGCAAGAAAGTAATACTGTTAGACTCTATGTTGATTGTAGCGGAAGGCAGCGATTCTGGCAGAGGCTAAACAGGATGTAGGTCACGAATGCGCCTGTGCCCACAGGACGTGGGTCATGCTCCTGCGGTTACTCGTCGTAGAAAGACATTGCAATCGTTGCCGCAGGACGCGGCGAACTTAGATTGTCTTCCGTTCGATATGGCGCTCTTAGCCTTCGTTCCTCTTTTGACACAGATGGTCCATCGCTCCCTCCGCTAAAAAGCGTCCGTCCGGAGTGCAAATCAACCGTATTTCAAGTGGAACCTAACTTTATAACACTTTTCAAAGCTCTCCATTTAAATAGGAGAGTTTTTTTTCTTGTTCATAACCAAATGTTCTTGTACGATAAAGACATAGAGAAAGTATAGGTGATGATATGGAAAAAATGATGCCTTTTATTCAAGCGATGGAAGAAGGAAACTTAGAAAAACTGGGAGAGCTGCTGGATGCTTTTTTACTGGATGGACATCCAGATGAGCAATATGAACTCTCGGATTTATTAGCACAATATGGTTTTTTACAACAAGCGGTGCAAGTATTAGACCATTTACACTTTTTATTCCCAGAAGAAAATCAACTGAAAATTGATCAAGCACAGCTTTATCTAGAAATGGATAAAGAAGATGAGGCACTAGAATTACTTACAAAAGTTGAAAAATCGAGTGATGCATACCCACAAGCACTTCTTACCTTAGCTGATTATTATCAAATGATCGGATTATATGAAGTAGCGGAGCAAAAGATTAATGAAGCAATCGGCATTATGCCAAAAGAACCATTACTTCTTTACGCAAAAGGGGAACTATTATTTGAAACTGGTAGATATTTAGAAGCTGCTAGATTAATGGAAGATTTACTTCCGCAGCAAGAAGCAATTCCAGCAGTGGACTTATCGCTCAAGCTAGCAGAAATTTATAGTGCGGGAGCGGCTTATGAGGAAGCGATTCCTTATTATGCAGAAGCATTGCAGAAGGAAGTAGCTCCAGATGTTTTATTTCACGCCTCCTATGCTTCATTCCAAGCGCAGTATTATGAATCAGCTGTGAAACATTTAGAAAATTTACTTGAAATCGATCCAGATTATTTTTCGGGATATATGTTGCTTGCGGAAACGTATGCAATGCTTGAGAAAAATGAAGAAGCATTGAAAGCGATAACAGATGGTATTGCAAGAGATGAATTTGAGAAAGAATATTATTTATTTGCAGGTAAAATTTCGCTTAAATTGGGTAGAGTGAAAGAAGCGGAGTCATTCTTGCGCGAAGCCATTGCACTTGATCCAGAATATATGGATGCAATTTTTATTCTTTCTTCATTATTTTCGGCAGAAGAGATGGATGAGGAGTTAATCGAACTGTATGAAACGTTGAAGCAACAACACTTTGAGTGGTCATCTATGTACCCATTTATCGCTAGTAGCTATGAGCGTTTAGAATTGTACGATGAAGCATATGCATTTTATAAGCTAGCATATAATGAACATAAAGAGGATGCTGCATTTTTAGAAAAATACGTCTATTTCCTGCTAGAAGAAGGGAAAAGAGACGAAGCACTAGAAGTAGTAGCAATACTGCAAAAATTACAGCCTGAAAATAGTACTTGGTTTGACTTAGTGGAATAAAAAGAGGAAGGAGAGGTTACGTGACTGCTTCTGTTTCAGTTGGGGAGAAAAAAGAATTTGTTCGATGGTTTTTAAAAAAGTATCAAATGAAAAGAAGAGAGTGCGTCTGGATTTTGAATTACTTAATAAGTCACGAAACACTGTTAAATAACGTACATTTTGTGGAGGAAGCACACTATTGTCCTAGAGCAATGATCATGTCGGTTACAACATCCTCTGGCATCCCATTTCGCTTTTACAAGGGCAGTGTGATGACAGCAGATGCGGAAAAGTCATTTCATGATCTACGTCTACATCCAGAAGAAGACATGTACATTCAATTGAACTTTCAAACGCTCCCACCTAGCCCAGAGTACTTAGCGGTATTAGAAGAAAATCCTTTTATGCCAAAGTATTTGCATATAAGTGAAAAGGATAAACGAATCGCTGAGGATATGTTAGCGGAAAGTCTTCATTCATTTCAAGTAGAACAATTAAAAAAACAAATTGATCAAGCGATTGATGAAAATAACAAAAATAAATTTTTGGAGCTTTCAGAATTGTGGAAACAACTACAGCATAGAGGAAATTAGGAGAGATAACCATGCATTGGAACGGAAAAGATAGTGCAGTATTTCAAGCACAAAAAGAATATATAGATACAGCAGTGATCCCACTAATTGTTATTGATGGTTCGGAGCATGGATTTCCATTTGCTGCATCTGCAGCGGATTTTACGTTATCTTTGGCAAATTTAATTGAAAATCAGTTTAAAGGAAGGATTGTTTTATTTCCTTCCTTCTCTTATACAGCAGGACAGGACAAGCAGTCATTGTTAGATATCTGGAAAGAGGAACTATTAAAAGCCGAGTTTAAGTACATATTTTTCATTACTTCTGATCGTGAGTGGAGTACTTTGGGGGATGAACATGACGTAATTTGGACACCATCAGTTCCACTAGATTCCATGGATCAAAAAATGAGAAATTCTGTGTTAGAAGACCAACTACGACAACTCATTCCAATATTCGCGAAAAAATGGGCGAATTAGTGACAAATTGTTGCATGAAATGTTCACAAAGTTCATAATTCATGACAAAGGAATATTGACCTTCCTTTTTTATTGATATATCATGGATATGTCCTAGTATTATTATTTCAAGCAAGTATGTCCATTGGACTGACCTTTAAGTAAGAGGGGGGAAAAGGATGAGTAACAATAAAGTATCAAGACGTCAATTTCTAAGTTATACATTAACAGGTGTTGGCGGTTTCATGGCAGCAGGAATGCTTATGCCAATGGTACGATTTGCAATTGATCCTGTATTGCAAAAATCAGAAGGTGGAGATTTCGTATTAACGGAGAAGAAAATTGCCGATATTACAGAAGTTCCCGAGCGTGTAGATTTCACTTTTGAACAAGTGGATGCATGGTACAAGTCTGATATAACAAATGCTGCATGGGTTTACAAAGAAGGAGATCAAATTATTGCACTTTCTCCTGTATGTAAGCATTTAGGATGTACGGTAAACTGGGAAGGTGACCCAGCACACAAAAATCAATTCTTCTGTCCATGTCACGCAGGTCGTTATGAGAAAAACGGACAGAACGTTCCAAAAACACCACCTCTAGGTCCGTTGGATCAATTTGAAATTCGTGAAAATGACGGTTTCTTAGAAATTGGAAAAGCTATACCTAACACATTAGTTTAAAAGTAAGGGGGTACGACATCAGTGCTTAATAAAATCTATGATTGGGTGGATGAACGTCTAGATATTACACCTATATGGCGTGATATTGCAGACCACGAAGTACCAGAACACGTAAACCCTGCACACCATTTCTCTGCATTTGTTTATTGTTTCGGGGGATTAACATTCTTCATCACAGTTATTCAAATTCTATCCGGTATGTTCTTAACTATGTATTACGTACCAGATATTGAAAATGCATGGGAATCTGTTTACTATCTTCAAAATGAAGTAGCATTCGGAGAAATCGTGCGTGGGATGCATCACTGGGGAGCGTCACTTGTTATTGTTATGATGTTCTTACATACATTACGTGTATTCTTTACTGGTTCTTATAAAAAACCTCGTGAACTAAACTGGATGGTTGGAGTTTTAATCTTCGCTGTTATGTTAGGTTTAGGATTTACGGGATACTTACTACCTTGGGACATGAAAGCATTGTTCGCAACAAAAGTAGGTATTGAAATTGCTGCATCTGTTCCATTTATTGGTGGAATGATTAAAACGCTTTTAGCTGGTGATGAAACAATCATCGGTGCACAAACTTTAACAAGATTCTTTGCGATTCATGTGTTCTTCTTACCGGCTGCATTATTCGGTTTACTTGCAGCACACTTTATCATGATTCGTCGTCAAGGTATATCTGGACCACTATAATGGGTAAGTGGTACGGATTATTCTTAAAAAGGAGGGGACATTATGCATCGCGGAAAAGGTATGAAATTTGTTGGTGACTCGCGTGTCACAGATCCAGCTAGCAGACCAAAGAAAACTCCGAAAGACTATTCTGAGTATCCGGGTAAAACAGAAGCTTTCTGGCCAGACTTTTTATTGAAGGAATGGTTAGTCGGTGCTGTTTTCTTAGTAGGTTATCTAGTATTAACTGCTGTACATCCATCTCCACTGGAACGTCCAGCTGATCCAGCGGATACAGGCTATATTCCAGTACCAGACTGGTATTTCTTATTCTTATACCAGTTATTAAAATATGAGTTTGCTTCTGGTCCTTTTAATATTATTGGAGCAATTATCATGCCAGGTTTAGCTTTTGGTGCACTTCTATTAGTACCATTCTTAGACACTAGTAAAGAAAGACGTCCATTTAAACGTCCTTTACCAACTGGTTTTATGCTTCTAGCATTAGCTGCAATTATTTTCTTAACTTGGGAATCAGTAGTAAACCATGACTGGGAAGCTGCTGCAGAATACGGTAAGATTAAAGAAGAAGTTGCAGTAGAAATTGATGAAACTTCTGAAGGCTATCAGCTGTATCAAGCGTCGTCTTGTATCGGTTGTCATGGTAATGCTTTCGAAGGCGGTTTAGGTAAGCCATTAATCGGTTTAGACTATACTGCTGATGAAATCGTTAACATTGCGCATGAAGGTATTGGCGGGATGCCAGGTGGTACTTACACTGGAACGGAAGAAGAGCTTCACAAACTAGCAGAATTTATTACAACACTTCAACCAACGGAATAAATAGCTAGACATAATAAAAAGTAAAGAGAGTCAGGAAACTGACTCTCTTTTTTACTTACCAATGAAGGAGCGTTTCTATGAAAGAAATGATAACGTATGGGAAGTTAGTGCTCTTTAATAAGTCTTTTATGTGGTTATTGTTCGTAGTGAATTTATTAGGGACAATTTACGGTTATATTTGGTATGAGAGCCAGCTCTCAGTTACGGAGCCTAAATTTCTTCTGTTTGTTCCTGATAGCCCAACAGCAAGTTTATTTTTTACGATTGCATTACTCGGATGGCTATTAAAGAAAAATTGGAAGTTAATAGAAGCACTTGCGCTTATTACGTTGGTTAAATACGGTGTATGGGCAGTAGTCATGAATATTTGGACGTATATCGAGACTGGTTCCATAGGCTGGATGGGATGGATGCTTGTCGCTTCTCATTTCGCAATGGCATTACAGGCTGTACTTTATATACCTTTCTATAGATTTAAATTCGTACATATTTTTATCGCAGCAGTTTGGACATTGCATAATGATGTCATTGACTATGTATTCGGCCAAATGCCCACATATCGTAGTTTGAGCGAATATGCCAGTCAAATTGGCTATTTTACATTTTGGTTATCAATTGTATGTATTAGCATTGCAATTGTAGTATATCAAAAAAGGTCAAATCGTATTAGTTGAATGAGATTGGATAACCTATTAAAATAATAAGTATAGATTCAGAAAGGGGAAATGCTTCGTGATTTCTTATATCATATATTTTGCAATAATATTGTTATTGCCGATATATGCACAAATGAAAGTAAAACGTACGTATAAAAAATATTCCAAAGTACGCTCAACTTCTGGTATGACTGGTGCACAAGTAGCAAGAACCATTTTAGATGCAAATGGATTATATGAAGTAAAAGTAGTTGAAAGTAGTGGTTTTTTAAGTGATCATTACAACCCAATGACTAAGATTGTCGCATTGTCTTCGCATAACTATCATGAGGCTTCCGTTGCAGGATCGGCTATTGCAGCCCATGAGGTAGGACATGCAGTTCAACATAAAGAAGCTTATTCATTTTTAACATTACGTCATAAATTAGTCCCTATTGCAAATATTTCTTCTCATGCTTCATGGATTTTTGTTATGATCGGTATATTTGCTTCCATGAGTGGCTTGTTGTTACTTGGTATCTTGTTACTAGCTGCTGGTGTTGTGTTCCAAATTGTTACGCTTCCAGTTGAGTTTAACGCTTCGAATCGGGCGATGGACCAAATGGTATCGCATGGTATTATTCGCAATGAGGAAGAACGTCATGCGAAGAAAGTATTAAATGCTGCTGCTTTAACATACGTTGCTGCTACTGCAGTTGCTGTACTTGAGTTACTACGTTTAATATTGATTTATACAGGTATGAGTAGTAGAGACGAATAAAATAATACATGTAAAATAAAAGGATTGTTCAAAGTCTCCATGACTTAGGACAATCCTTTTTGAAATAGAATAAGTAAATGTATTATTTCCCACTTTATTAATTCAGTGTTTTGATAGTTTGGAGAAAGGGTATGTTTAAACACTACTGTTGATTTCCGTTACAGGCGGACGCTTTTTAGCGGGGTGAGCGATGAGCCATCACCGTAGCTACGCGTACACCTGAGATCTCTCATCTGTCTCACCAGAGGAACGAAGGCTAAGTGCGCCACATCGAAGGAAGGCAATCTAATTTCGCCGCGTCCTGCGGCAACGATTGCAATGTCTTTCTGCGACGAGTAACCGCAGGAGCATGACCCACGTCCTGTGGGCACACGCGCCTTCGTGACCATCGTCCTGTTGGCCTCCGCTGGAGTCGCCGCCTTCCACTACAATCATATAAGTGAATATTACTCAGGCATAAGATCAGTCTCTCAAAACTCAGACTATAATAATATAGTAAAGAGTCTGTCCAAAGCCCTTCGAAACGATAGAAACAGGTTTTAATCTTATTGTAAAATCCTATTTTTCACTTTTAATCTATTGGCCTTTTCTCCTCGTCGAGCGTGAATCCTTCACCCATTACATCATTCGTTTCCGTAACAGAAACAAATGCATGAGGATCTACTGCTGTGATAATCGATTTGAGACGAACAATTTCATTTTTAGCAATAACACAATATAAAATCTCGCGTTCTTTCTTTGTATAATGTCCATATCCTTTTAAAACAGTCACTCCACGGTCCATTTCGTTCGTTATACGGTTTGCAATAGTATCTTGATGTTCAGAGATGATGAACGCTCCACGCGCCGCATACCCACCTTCCTGTACAAAATCGATTACACGTGCTCCGACAAAAACGGCCACAAGTGTGTACATCACGGATCTAATATCTAAAAATGTAAGCCAGGAAACTAAAATGACCAATGCATCGAACATGAACATCGTTTTGCCCATACTCCAGCCGAGATACTTTTGACCAAGTCTTGCGATAATATCCACACCACCAGTAGTGCCACCAAATCTGAAAATAATACCTAAACCGACCCCGACAAATACCCCTGCAAATAAAGAAACAAGAAACATGTCATCTTGTAAACCAATTTGTACTTCGTAAATCTGAAATATTTTCAAAAATACAGAAACCGCTACAGTGCCGATGATTGTATACAAAAATACTTTTCTGCCTAAAAGCTTCCATCCTAATATAAACATAGGAATATTTAATAACAGGTTCATTAAAGCTACATCCCATTTAAAAACGAAAAATAAGATTAATGTGATTCCTGCAAAGCCGCCTTCCCCAAGCTCATTTTGCATATTAAAATGAACAAATCCGTAGCTATAAATTGCAGAACCAATTAAGATCATAATAATATTTTTTAATTTTAAACCAAGTCCCATTGTCCCACCTCTTTCAATAGTTCATACTAAAGTTATTATCTTTTATTTAATAGCTTTTGACAACCAGTGTGTAAATTTATTACGATGAGGATAGGAGAGTGAAAAATATGTCGGAAATGAAAACATTATCTGCACTTCAACATGAAGTAGATGCATACATAAGTCAATTTAAAGAAGGATACTTTCCTCCAATGGAACTTTTAGCAAGATTAACGGAAGAACTTGGAGAACTCTCACGAGAGGTTCAACATAAGTATGGCACGAAGAAAAAGAAGCATACAGAAGTAGAGAAAGAACTTGCAGATGAAATGGGAGATTTCTTTTTTGTTCTAATATGTTTGGCAAATGCAGAAGGTATAGATTTACAGGATTCTTTACAAAACGTATTGCATAAATACAATACACGTGATAAAGATCGATGGACAAAAAAGGAGGACTAACAATGGTTATAAAAGTAGCAATAGCAGGACCTAGAGGTAGAATGGGGAAAGAAGCGGTAGCAACCATTATTAAAAATGAAGAATTTCTATTAGTGGGGTTATTAGATCATAAAAAAGATCAAGAATATTTGGGGGATATGATACCAATTTTCACCTCACTAGAGGAACTTATTGAACAAACCGAGCCAGATGTATTAGTGGATTTAACGATACCTACAGCTGTTTTTGGGCATGCTATGACAGCTCTAAGATATGGTGTGAGGCCAGTTATTGGTACTACGGGCTTTACTGATTTACAATTAGACGAGATACGAACCAAAGTAGAAGAAAAACAGGTTGGTTGTATTATCGCTCCGAACTTCTCGATTGGGGCAGTTCTGATGATGAAATTTGCGCAAACGGCTGCGAAATATTTACCGGATGTTGAAATAATTGAAATGCACCATGATCGAAAAGTAGATGCTCCTTCCGGCACGGCAATTAAAACAGCTCAGATGATCCAAGATACTAGAAACCCATTTGAACAAGGACATCCGGATGAAGAAGAAATATTCGCAGGTGCTAGAGGAGCTAATATCGAAGGGATGCGTATTCATAGCGTCCGTTTACCTGGTTTAGTAGCGCACCAGCAAGTATTACTTGGAGGGGAAGGACAACTCCTCACACTTCGCCACGACTCGTTTGATCGTACTTCTTTCATGTCAGGTATCGTTTTGTCGATTCATGAAATAATGAAACGAAATACACTTATATATGGCTTAGAAGAGATTATTTTATAGGAGTGACACCATGAGAATTGCTTTAGTAGCACATGACAAGAAAAAAGAGGATTTAGTCCAATTTGTAACTGCATATAAAACAATTTTAGAAGAGCATGAATTATTTGCAACAGGTACTACTGGCACTCGCATTATTAATGAGGTTGGATTGTCGGTATTTAGATATAAATCAGGTCCACTAGGCGGGGACCAACAAATTGGTTCAGCAATCGCCAACAATGAAATGGATATGGTCATCTTTTTCCGTGACCCCTTAACTGCACAGCCGCATGAACCGGACGTAACTGCATTGATACGCCTATGTGATGTATACCAAATTCCGCTTGCCACGAATATGGGAACAGCAGAGATTTTATTAAAAGGAATTGAAGAAGGATTTTTAGATTGGCGTTTATTGGAAGAAAGACGCGCTCGTTAAGGAAGTGATTGTATGCGTAAATTAAAAATTGGGATTACATGCTATCCATCTGTTGGTGGATCGGGTGTAATTGCCACGGAACTTGGTAAAATGCTTGCTGAAAAAGGACATGAAATACATTTCATCACTTCCAGTATGCCTTTTCGTTTAAACAAAATGTATCCGTCCATTACTTTTCATCAAGTTGAAGTAAATAGTTATTCTGTATTTCAATATGCCCCGTATGATATTGCGCTCGCAAATAAAATGGCAGAAGTGATAATAGACGAAGAGTTAGACGTATTGCATGTGCATTATGCAATGCCGCATGCAGTATGTGCGATTCTAGCAAAAGACATGGCAAAATCCGATATCGGCATTGTGACGACATTGCACGGTACAGATATTACCGTATTAGGAGATGATTCTGCTCTTTCTGGTGCAATCCGATATGGAATCGAAAAATCGGATGTTGTTACAGCCGTTTCGCATTCATTAGCAAACCAAACAATGGAATTAATAGCTCCACAACAAGAAATAGAAACAATCTATAACTTTGTAGATGAACAAGAATATTACAAAAAAGATGCAGGAAATTTGAAAGAATTACTAGGAATTGCGCCGGATGAAAAAGTAGTCATTCATGTTTCTAATTTTAGGAAAGTGAAGTGTGTTCCTGATATAGTGAAAAGTTTTGAACTAATCCGTAAAGAGGTGCCCGCAAAGCTTCTTTTAGTTGGAGATGGTCCTGAAAAACATCCAGTAATGGAATATGTAAAAGGAACGTCTTTTGAACGAGATGTTCTATTTCTTGGGAAACAAGAAAATTTGTCCGAGCTATATTCCATCTCCGATTTAATGCTTCTACTTTCACAAAAAGAATCGTTCGGTTTAGTTTTATTAGAAGCAATGGCTTGTGAAGTACCATGTATAGGAACAAATGTCGGTGGTATTCCTGAAGTGATCATTCACGGGGAAAATGGTTATTTAGTCGAGCTTGGAGATATTGAAAAAGTAGCAGAATATGGGGTTCGATTATTACAAGATCCAATTTTACATAAACAAATGGTGGAAACTTCTTTAATCTTTATCGAGGAACGATTTAGTTCGAAGAAAATAGTAGAACAGTACGAGTCGATGTACGAAAGAGTGGCGAAGAAATAAGATGATGAAAACCCGGTGGCCAGAAGCTTATAAAGTAATCGAAACACTTGAGAATGCTGGTTTTGAAGCATATGTTGTCGGCGGTGCAGTCCGTGATTTCCTAAGGAACGTAAATGCAAATGATGTGGATGTGACAACAAATGCCACACCGAATGAGGTCAAACAGTTATTTCCTCACACGATTGATGTTGGAATCGAACATGGCACTGTGCTAGTTGTATTAAAAGAGACGATTGAAGTAACAACGTTTCGTTCGGAAGCTACTTACTCCGATTTCAGAAGACCAGACGCTGTTACATTTGTTCGAACGCTTCAGGAAGATTTACAGAGACGTGATTTTACGATGAATGCAATGGCACTATCCAAAACGGATGAGCTCATCGATTATTTTGGTGGTAGGGAAGATATAAAGCGTAACATAGTAAGAGCCGTTGGGGATCCAACGAAACGTTTTTCAGAAGATGCACTTCGAATGCTACGAGCTATTCGCTTCTCAGCACAGTTGAACTATTCTCTCCATGCAGATACGCTGCAAGCCATTCAATCTCTTCATCATCTGATCGCTCATGTTTCGATGGAGCGGGTAAAAGTGGAGTTGGAGAAAATCTGGATAAGTAATTATGTGGCAAATGGCATGGAGTTATTTGTTTCCAGTCAGTTAGCTGCCAATTTCCGAGGTGATTGGAAAACGTATTGCCCTAGCTGGGAAAGTTTTTCGAGCTTCGGTAAGACTGCAAATGGATGGGCATTTTTTGCCCTAATGCAGCAGCCTACTGAAGTAGCGGCTTACCTTTCCTATTATAAATGTTCGAACGCCGAAAAAGCGCATGTGAACCATATATTAGCAGCAGTACAGCAACTAGAAAAAGGATATTGGAGTCCTTATAACTTTTTTCAGTTTGACGAAGACGTGTTAATAGCAGCTGCGAGTTTTGCAAAACAACTGAGGAACATGGAAGCAACATATACAGTTGAACAAATACAACAAACAAAAGCAGCCCTTCCTATTACATCCGTCAAAGAAGTAGTCGTAAACGGCAATGATTTAATGGAGTGGACACAGAAAAAAAGAGGTCCATGGATTAGGGAAGTGTTCGAAAAAATAACATTAGAAATCGTAAACGGTACATTGATGAACGATAGAAAATGGATAAAGGAATGGTTTTTTCGTGAGTATGTCAATGAAAGAAAAGATACTTTCCCAACTAATTAATGCAAATGGTGAACCAATTTCAGGTCAGAAGCTCGCGGATGAATTGAATATTTCCCGAACGATGATTTGGAAGCACTTAAAAAGCATTGAAGAAGACGGATATGTGATTGAGGCTATTAAGAAAAAAGGTTATATTTTGCAATCCATACCAGACATTGTGTCACAAGAACGAATTGCATCTTATTTAGAAACGAAGTCTATTGGAAGAAATATAGTCTATTATCCCGTTTGTGAATCGACTCAAACGATTGCAACGGAAAAAGCAAGTGAAGATGCACCTCATGGAACGGTCATTATTACAGAACAGCAAACAGCTGGTCGTGGAAGACTAGAACGTCCTTGGGATTCTTCTGCAAATAAAGGAATATGGATGAGCGTCATAATCCGCCCAGAAATCAGTCCTCATTATGCAGCCCAATTTACGCTCGTTTCCGCAGTAGCAATTACACGTGCAATTGAAGATTTGACCAATTGCTCACCAGCGATCAAATGGCCGAATGATTTATTGATCAATGGCAAAAAAGTGACAGGCATTTTGACTGAACTTCAAGCAGATATGGATCGCGTACAAGCGATTATTATCGGCATAGGCGTAAATGTGAATCAAGATCTAGATGCATTTGATGAGTCGATTCAATCGATTGCTACTTCGCTTAAAATGGAGTCGGGACAAGAAGTGAACCGTGCAGAACTCGTCGCAAAAATATTATTCTATCTAGAAAAATACGCAGATATGTATGTTGAAAATGGCTTCGAACCGATTAAATTACTTTGGGAAAGTTATAATTGTACAATCGGTAAACGAATTCGTGCAAACATGCTACGCGAAACATTAGAAGGCGTTGCAATGGGTATTACGAATGATGGTGTTCTAGAGCTTAAGCTGGATAATGGGGAAATCCGAGGCATTTACTCAGCGGATATACATTTGATGAATAAATAAATTGACCTAAGCTCCCGAAAATGATTTCGGGAGCTTTTTCGTAATTTGGGGTTCGATTCGCTATATCTATATTCCGTGAATGCATACAAATGTTGTACATGATCTAATTTTTATTTAATGAGCGGTCTAAACAAGATATCCACTTGAAAAAATCTTTTTGTAGCAAAAGCAAAAAAAGTGGTACAAACATTCGGATTAGCAAAATACTAACACTGCAATCAACCTAGTAATTAACTATGTTTTTGAAACATAAAATGGCTTAGTTCTTACTCAAGGGGAACTAAGCCATAACTATTTCGGTATTTGAAATATTTAACAAAGGCACCCGTTAGTCGAACAAGAATAATGTTTATTACTCTGAAATTAAAGCCCCTTTAGCTGGATGATGTTTAAATCGATGGGAACGATTAATCACTCTTCCGTTCCTCATTTATCGCCCTATTAGCTATCCATACACCCATAAATCCCGCAGCAAGTGAGGGTGGCAAACTGGTTATTAGCCAAACCCAATCTCCTGAAAGCAATGATACAACTAAAAAAATTACTGGAAAACCAATTAATACAAACAATGAAAGAAATAACCCTAATTTAGTGTCCTTTTTCACTTTGCTTTTACAACTCCCTTCAATAAACTTTTTATTTAATTAGCATATGGTAAGTTTTTTTAAAAGTATCACTTCTCTATATTCAAGTATGACTATCGTTGCTAAGGGTTCATATACAGAAATGCTTCTATAACTATCCTGCCCTGTTAGTTAAAGAAGACAAAATTTAACATTTCTCTATACTATGCGGATTTTTTGTAAAAATTTCAAATAATTTCCACGTTAATAAGAAGTAAGAGTATATCATGAATCTTAAATCAAACTTTTTGACATCTTTTTTAACATGCTAATTAACAAGCTGATTAGAAATGATTTTTTAAATTACAATAACCAATGTTACCTTGATGATTTAGTTGCTAATGGTTGTGTTAAAACTGTATCCAATACAGTGAAAACCGCTATAATCAATAAAATATGGACTGTTAATTATCGTGCAATTAACAGTCCATTTGTGTGTTTAATTTATGTTTTGTACCATTCAAGTGAACGTGTTAATCATTTTATGGTCTGTTTTTTTTCCGAAACATCAAGTAGTTCACTGAAATTCATTGTGAAATATTACATTTAAAATAACACATCGGGTAAGTTCAACAAACATAAGTGTTCGTACTGTGAATTATCTTCTTTTATACCTTTTGAAACTTTTCTATCAGATAAGCGTATGCATTAATAAATACTACTTTCTGAGGTGATAATAATCGACGAACAAAAACTTATTTGCAAATCCTGCGGTAGTGATTCTTTCACTATAGGGATAATGGATAACTATGCTAAATTAAGACCAATTGATAAATCTTTTTACGCTGGGTCTGCGCTTATCTATACTTTCTGCAAAGATTGTGGAGAAGTCGCATCCATCAAGGTTGAGAAAACGCACAAATTTTAAGTTATGAAAGTTATCAGAAGGAAAGAGGTAAATGTATCCATTGAATTTTTTAACTAATTAGTGGTGCTTTAGTAAAAATGGACAGCAAAATTCATGAGCTTGGAGAAACGTTTTCCAACTCATTTTTTATGTGCATTTTTATAATCTTGGCATTATGACTAAGCGATTGACGAAGAATTATTCTCACTATCTGACAATATAGACATATATACCATTCCAAATGAGGGGCTTTATTTTAGGGTGATGAAATTTGATACCTGTAAATAAAGTTTTCCGTATTACAAAGAGGTGGATTATGAAAAAGATAGCTTTAATTGGTTCAGGAGGGTCAGGGAAATCCACTCTTGCAAGAAAATTAGGGAAAAAGTTGAACATAGAGGTTTATCATTTAGATGCATTATTTTGGAAAGCAAATTGGATGATGACATCAAAAAAAGAACAAATAAAAGTACAGAATGAATTAGTTAAAAAAGAAGAATGGATTATTGATGGGAATTATAACAGTACATTGGATATAAGAATAAATGCTGCTGACACTATTATTTTTGTAGATATTAGTCGGATAATATGCACGTATCGTGTTTTTAAACGGATGGTTCAATATCGAGGCAAATCAAGACCAGATATGGCAGAAGGCGTGAAAGAAAGGCTAGACTTTAGCTTTTTGAAATGGGTTTGGGATTACCCGAAAACAAAGAAACCTATTGTTTTAATGCAACTTGAGCAACTGCCTAAAAATAAGAAAATTATTGTTTTAAAATCTCCAAGAGAAGTACATCTTTTTTTAGAAAAAAATATAAATGAGTGGTAGTCTTTTGGATAGTTAATGGAGTACATAAAGAAGCAGATCCAAAAAGGACTTTCATTCTTTCACCTCACTATTAAAAATGGTTTAAAATATTAATTGTATATAGACGAAATTTTCTGTGTAAATATAGGTTTGTATGGTAAATTAGTATAAATATAGAGAAAATCCATATACGACGGGAATAATTATACAAATATCTGGAAGGATCGATTTACAGTGAATATTGAGTGTACACGATTTCGTGTGAGACCAGGTAAAACGGAGAGAAAGTAAATGAATGGTTAGCGTTTTTGAATGAGCAAATGGAAGAAGTCCTATTAACACTTGAAGGCGAGCAAATGTACATAGAAACGATTTTTCGAGAAATTTTAAATGGAGAAGAATATCTATATTGGTATTCCATTCAAGGGACAGGTGGGGTGGAAGTAAATGAATCAGAACATTGATTGATAAAAAACACCTTGCCTATTGGAAGGAATGTATTGACCAATCATATAATCCAGTAGATTTACAAACTGAAGTTTTGATGATTCCTGAAAAGGTACGAGCATCCATGAGGTAGGTATCGCCAGGTTATAAACGATGAACCCATTAAGTAAAATCATTTGGACGACCAAGCAATTTTCTGTTATTCTGTAAGCGTTGGGCAGTATCGTATGGCGAACTGCACCAGTTGTAAATGGAAGTTAATTGAATAGTCTGCCTTGATCTGCATATGACAGGGACGGAGAAAACCTTTGAAACTACATTTTCTGCCCTTTTCGTCCACTTTTGGTACGAAGGGCTTTTTAGTTGGTTTTCTCTCCACTTAAAAAGAGGAGGAATTTAATTGAAAACGACGAGTAATTTTGTAGAAATGAAGAAAAAAGAGGAAAAGATTACAATGATGACGGCGTACGATTACCCAACTGCTAAATTTGCAGAAGAAGCAGGAATCGACATGCTATTGGTAGGAGATTCGCTTGGGATGGTTGTGCTAGGATATGATTCTACTGTACTAGTTACGATGGATGATATGATTCATCACGGAAAAGCAACGAGAAGAGGGGCGCTGAATACATTTTTAGTCGTGGACATGCCGTTTGGTACGTATCACGGTTCACTGGATCAGTCCCTTGCAAATGCCGTGAAAATTATGCAACAAACAGGGGCACAGGCGGTAAAAGTCGAAGGTGCGGACGATGTACTGCTAGTTATTGAAAAGTTGACTTCAGCGGGAATCCCAGTAGTAGCGCATCTTGGCTTAACACCACAATCTGCAGGTGTGCTCGGAGGATATAAAGTGCAAGGTAAGACTGCAGAAGCAGCAGAGAAATTAATAGAAGACGCCAAAAAGTGTGAACTGGCAGGTGCTTGCGCAGTTGTATTGGAATGTATTCCGCATCAATTAACTGAAAAAATTTCGGAAGTCCTAATCGTTCCGACAATCGGTATAGGAGCAGGAGCTTCAGCGGACGGTCAAGTATTAGTATTCCACGATTTAGTGAAATACGGCACGCATCATATTCCGAAGTTTGTTAAGGAATTTGCCAATGTTGGTGAGCCTATAGCAGCAGGTATCCAGCGATATGTGGATGAAGTGAAAAACGGGGCTTTCCCTGCTTTAGAGCATTCATTTACAATGAAAGAAGAGCAACTAAACCAATTGTACGGAGGAACTACCCATGCAAACAGTTCAAACAATAGATGAGTTAAAACAAATTATCGAAGCAAATAAAAATAAAACAATAGGCCTTGTCCCGACAATGGGGTATTTACATGAAGGTCATCAAGCATTGTTAAATAGAGCAAGAAAAGAAAATGACTTTGTCGTTGCGAGCATTTTCGTCAATCCCGCACAATTTGGACCAAATGAGGATTTAGATAGATATCCACGAGATATCGAGCGCGATTTGAAAATCGCTACCGAAGCTGGTGTGGATTTAATTTTTAACCCTACGCCAGAAGAAATGTATCCATTTGAAAGTGGAATTACGATACAAGTAGGGGAGCTCTCTACAAAACTATGCGGAGAGAGTAGACCTGGTCATTTCGATGGTGTGTTAAAAGTTATCACGAAGTTATTTAACCTAGTTCAGCCAACAAAAGTGTATTTTGGTCAAAAAGATGCACAGCAATTAGCCATTGTTGAAACATTTGTACATGCGTATAATTTCCCAGTACAAGTTGTTCGTGTCCAAACAGTTCGTGAAGCGGATGGACTTGCTAAAAGCTCTCGAAATGTGTTTTTAAGTGAAGTGGAAAGAGCAGAGGCTATTCATATATACAAAGCACTTACGCTAGCAACAGAAAATTGGAAGCAAACGAAAAATGTGGATGAAGCAATCGCGGTAGGTAAAGCACATATTGAAGAACATACATCTGGTAAAATAGATTATTTTGAAGTAGTAACATACCCGTTATTGCAACAAGTTTCAGAGCATGCAGACCAGCTTTTATTTGCGACCGCCGTATTTTATGAAAAAGCTCGTTTAATAGATAATATTCTTGTAGATATAAAGGAAGTGTAAGCAATGTTAAGAATGATGTTAAATAGTAAAATTCACCGTGCAACTGTAACGGAAGCTGACTTGAATTATGTTGGAAGTATTACAATTGACCAAAATATTTTAGATGCGGTAGGCATGCTGCCAAATGAAAAAGTGCATATTGTGAACAATAATAACGGGGCACGTTTTGAAACATATATAATTGCTGGAGAAAGAGGCAGTGGTGTTATATGTGTAAACGGAGCAGCTGCTCGTCTCGTACAACGTGGGGACATTGTGATCATTTTATCGTATGCTTATGTGATGAACGAAGAAGCCGCAGCACATCAACCAACTGTTGCGATTATGAATGAAGATAACACAATCAATCAAATTATTCATTATGAACCAGAAGCGACAGTTATGTAATATAGGAAAATAAATGAATAGATACTCTTCTATTCATTAAGTAAGCTCCCGAAGATGCAATTTCGGGAGCTCTTTCGTTTTTTCAAGGGAAGTTTCTTGCTTCTTTTAATAAAGAGACACTTTATAGGGTTAATGAGTCTTAAAAAGCTCTATTTGGTAACCGCTATGATTTCCGCCGGGTGAGCGATGAGCCATCACCGTAGCTGCGCTTCCGTTGTGATTGCTCATCTCCCCGCAGGAGCGTAAGCGACGAGGAGGCCGAAGCCATGCCCGCGGAAAGCGTCCGCCCTGCAGCGGAAAACCTAGCGGAAACTGATTAGTACGCATTATTTCTAAATTGCGCATAGTGTTTAAGGATATCCCTATAAAGTAAGAAAGGCTACCCAAAGTCGAGTATTTCTTTTTAGCATATTTTTCGTTTCTGTTTCCGGAATGTGGTACAATTTTTCTAGAACATAATGGATAGCGAGTTGAGGAATAATGGAAAATCATAAATATGCAGTTGTTGATATTGAAACAACAGGCCATTCATCGACGAGTGGTGACCGTATTATTCAACTTGCAATTGTATTTATTGAAAATAGCAAAATAGTGGATACGTTTACAACTTTTATCAATCCCGAAAAACCAATCCCTTTTTTTATACAAGATCTAACGAAAATTAAAGATAAAGATGTGGAACATGCACCACTGTTCGAAACAATCGGATCGAACGTGTTAGATCTACTGCAAGATCATATTTTTGTCGCGCATAATATTCACTTCGACCTGCCCTTTTTACAAAACGAATTAAAACGAGTAGGGCTTCCAAAACTTGTGTGCAAAACGATGGACACAGTAGAATTTGCTAAACTTATGTTCCCGAATCTGTATAGTTATAAATTGCAAGATATCGCAACCGAATTACATATCCCGCTAGATGTAGCGCATCGTGCAGACGATGATGCGTTAGCTACCGCATATCTATTATTAAAATGCATCGAACGATTAGAAAGTTTGCCTTTAAAAACAATTGAATTATTACATAAAAGATCCTTTCAGTTAAAATCGAATTTATCTATTATATTTTTTGATGTATTAGCGGAAAAAAGAAAACAATATAATGCAACTAACTATCCGATGTACCGGGGGATTCCATTAAAAGAAATTGAAAAAGAGCATGCTGGTATTGATACATCCATTTCTTATCCAAAAACAAAAGAGTTAAAAATGGCCTTATTTCAAAAAGGACTTACTCATTTTGAAGAAAGACAAGGCCAGTTTGCTTTTATGGACGAAATTCAACATTCGCTAGAAAAAAAAGCAGAGACGGTTTGTGAGGCAGAGACTGGAATTGGCAAGACATTAGGGTATTTATTACCTGCTACGATCTACGGGCTGGGTCGCCAAAAGCCCGTCATTATTAGTACATATACGACCCATTTAATTGACCAGTTAGTGCTAGAGGAAATCCCGAAACTAAACCGTGTTTTAGGCACTTCAATACGTGTAGCAAAGCTAAAAGGAATGCACCATTATATTGATTTGTACCGTTTTTGGCAGCATGTGCAGTTAGACGACGAATCGTACGATGAAACATTTACCATCATGCAAATGTTAGTTTGGCTAACGATTACGGATGAAGGGGATCTAACTGAGCTTAATGTTTCTGGTGGGGGACAATTATTCGTAGACAAAATTAGAAAAACATCGCTTTCGAAAATATTGGAAGAGCGGGAAATGGATTTTTATGAAAGAGCGCTACGTAAAAGTGAACAATGCGATATTTTAGTAACGAATCATGCGATGATTATGGCAGACCGAGAACGAGAGAAAAAATTATTATCGCATGGCTGTGTAACAATCATTGACGAAGCACATCAAGTCATTCATGCAAGTATGTCTCGAAAAGAACGCATTTTCTCATATACTACTTGGAAGTATGTACTAGGCCAATTTGGTACATTAGATACAGACCAACTGCTCAGCAAACTTACACTTTTAAATATACCTTTAGCGCTGCGAATTCGACTGGAAAAACAATATGTAGACGTAGTCGAGTCATTTGACCAAGCAATATCGTCTATTATTCATTCCATCCCATCTACAAAGGGTCATTCGAAAAGTACAAAAAGAATGGCGACGTTAGAAGATTTAAACTTGAACCCAGCCATTTTCCGTGAAGTTGCTACTTTGCTGCAAACGTATATTTTATCAGCAAAATCTATATTAGCTACTTACGCGAAAAATAAGCTGGATGATCCAGCTACTGTATTACTGAACGAATGGGAATATTGGATAAGAGAGCTTGAGATTAAAGTAAGTGAATGGGATGAAATCTTTTTAATTGATGAAGCAGTGGAAGCGAAATGGCTAGAAATTGATACGAGAAGCATTCCAGGTAGTTTAACCATTATTAAACGACCGCTAAATTATCAAAAAGATATTAAAGAAGCGGTCGACCCATTAAGGCTATCCGGTGCCGTTATTTGGACTTCTGGTACACTGACTGTGCCTTCTAATCGTCATTTTATAACGTCTCAATTAGGGTTAAGTACGAGTATCCCGATTCATCAATATCGAGCGGCTTATGACTATTATAATGGTGCAGAGCTATTAATCATGGAAGATATGCCAGATATTAAGCAAGTGTCTCAAAGTGATTATATTGAAGCAGTGGCAGAAGCGATTGTTCAAACTGTACTTATAACAGAAGGTAGATGCTTTGTTCTATTTACATCCCAAGATATGTTAAGGAAAACAGTAGAGATCATACAAGATACAAATTTACTGGAAGACTATATGTTATTTGCTCAAGGGATGACTTCAGGAAGTAGAATGCGTCTATTAAAGTCATTTCAACGTTTCTCGAAATCTGTTTTATTTGGAACGAACAGTTTTTGGGAAGGGGTAGACGTTCCAGGGGATGCACTGTCGGTTATTATTATGGTTCGTCTGCCATTTTCATCACCAGATGATCCTTTATATAAAAAACGTGCAGAATTACTAAGCGTTAACGGTCAAAATCCGTTTACTGCGTATTCCCTACCGGAAGCTGTGTTGCGTTTTAGACAAGGGTTCGGTCGTTTAATACGATCATCAAATGATAAAGGTGTTTTTATCGTGTTGGATAGAAGAATAGAAACGAAGTCATATGGGAGTGACTTTTTACAGGCAATTCCTAATATTCCTATTAAGAAAGTGACCCTAGAAAATATGGTCTTAGAGCTTGAAAATTGGTATACTAATGAAGGATGAGTTTTAGAAAGCGGGTAGAAATATGGAAAACAAAATAGAAGTGCTATCCACTGTCACAGTCAATTATCAATCGGACTTATATAAACTAGTGGATGCATTAAATCGAACATTAAAACAGCAAGATTTGATGTTTGGCTTAGCACTTGATAAAGAAGATCAAGAAAAGTGCGTTTTTACAATTTATAGGACATAGCGTATGGTACTTAAAAGATGGCTCCTATTTATCGTTATTTTTGCAATTAGCTTAACGGTTATTCTTAGTTTACTTATTTATTTCCAAGCAAAAGGACCATTTGCAGAAGCGAATGAAAACGCGGAAATATATGTAACGAAAAACCATTTACTCGCTCAAGTAGACGACTCTTATGTATATAATAGTACGAGTACATTCCATACCGTTATCGGCAAAACAGCAAAGGGAGAAGAAAAAGCATTTTTTGTCCCAGCGAAAAAAACCGATGACGCTATAATGGAAGTAAATTTAAAAGACGGCATTTCGAAAGAGAAGGCAATTGAACTTGCCATGAGTATTGAACAAAATGGTAAATTATTGCATGCAAAACTCGGCGTAGAAGAAGTTGGTCCTGTTTGGGAAGTAACCTATGTAAACGAAAAAAACAATCTCAATTATGTATATCTCTTATTTGATAATGGAGATTGGTGGAAGAAAATTTCGAATTTATAACTAAACTTTTGATCTTATGGAGGAAACTATGAAAAAAATAATGATTAAAGACATGGCAAATTATGTAGGCGAAACAGTTAAACTTGGTGCTTGGCTTGCTAACAAACGTTCAAGCGGTAAAATAGCATTTTTACAATTACGTGATGGTTCGGGCTTCGTACAAGGTGTAGTAGTAAAAGAAGAAGTCGGAGAAGATATTTTCCAAAAAGCAAAAGGGTTAACACAAGAAACTTCTATGTATATAATTGGAGAAGTAACGAAAGATGAAAGATCTGCATTTGGATATGAATTACAAGTAAAAGAAATTGAAGTCATCCAAGCTGCTGTCGATTATCCGATTACTCCAAAAGAGCATGGAACAGAGTTTTTAATGGACAACCGTCATTTATGGTTGCGTTCAAGAAAACAGCATGCAGTTATGAAAATTCGTAACGAAATTATTCGTTCAACATATGAGTTTTTCAATAATAATGGTTACGTTAAAGCGGATCCGCCTATTTTAACAGGGTCTTCACCTGAAGGTACCTCTGAATTATTCCATACTAAATATTTTGACGAAGATGCATATCTTTCTCAATCTGGCCAATTATATTTAGAAGCTTCAGCAATGGCACTTGGAAAAGTATTTTCATTCGGACCGACTTTCCGTGCAGAAAAATCAAAAACACGTCGTCATTTAATCGAGTTCTGGATGATTGAACAGGAAATGGCTTTTTGTGAACTGGAAGAAAACTTAGAAATACAAGAACAATATGTAGCATTTATCGCCCAAGCTGTTTTGAAAAACTGTACATTAGAGTTAGAACGTCTTGGTCGCGATGTATCGAAATTGGAAAATATTCAAGCTCCATTCCCTCGTATTACTTATGATGATGCAATCAAGTTATTACATGAAAAAGGGTTTAATGATATAGTGTGGGGAGATGACTTTGGCGCACCACATGAAACGGCAATTGCTGAAAGTTTTGATAAACCAGTATTCATCACGCATTATCCAGTAGGGATTAAACCATTCTATATGCAACCGCATCCGACAAGAGATGATGTTGTATTATGTGCAGACTTAATCGCACCAGAAGGTTATGGTGAAATTATCGGTGGTTCAGAACGTATTTGGGACTATGACCTTTTGAAACAACGTATAGAAGAGCATGGATTGGATGAATCTGCTTATGCTTGGTATTTAGAGCTTCGCAAGCAAGGTTCTGTGCCGCATTCCGGTTTTGGTCTAGGTTTAGAGCGTACAGTAGCATGGCTAAGTGGAGTGGAGCATATCCGTGAGACGATTCCATTCCCACGTCTGTTAAACCGTTTATATCCGTAATAAATGATCAATCATATTGCAACATAGAAAAAAAGGAGACGATGAGTATGCAAAAGCGAGATCGACTCCGTATTTGGACTGAGCAGGGAAATGTAACCATTTCCCAGCTTTTTTTTAGTCATTATAAAGCGATAAATGTTAAAGATGAAGAAGCGATTCTATTATTGCATTTAATCGCTTTTGGAGAAGCAGGAAATCATTTTCCAACGCCACAAAATCTGGCAGATCGTACACATTTCAATGAACATAAAGTAGTCACTATCTTACAGCGCCTCGTACAAAAAAGGCTTATCCAAATCGATCAACATATGGATGCCGATGGCGTTCATTATGAGTATTATGCTTTCCATCATTTATGGGAGCTTTTACTAGATCATGTGGAACAAGAAGAAAATCGTGTCGAAGACGAGCAAGAAAAAGAAGAAGAAGGCGTAATATATAAACTGTTTGAACAAGAATTTGGCAGGCTATTATCACCTATGGAATACGAAACAATAGGCATGTGGTTCGATCAAGATAAACACTCAGCTTCTTTAATTCGATTAGCATTAAAAGAAGCTGTGTTAGCTCAAAAGCTTAGCTTACGCTATATAGACCGTATTTTATTTGAATGGAAAAAGAAAAATATTAAAACCGTAGAAGCAGCCGAAAATCAGACAGCTCAATTCAGACAGCAAATTCCAGTTCAAAAACAAGCAGAACAATCCCCAAGTTCTACAAAAGTATCATTTTATAACTGGTTAGAAGAGAGAGAGTAGGTGGAAGAATTTTGCTTACGAAAGTACAATGGCATTATTGCCTAGATGAGATGGAGCGAATGTTCCCAGATGCACATTGTGAACTCGTTCATAAAAATCCATTTGAGTTGTTAGTTGCAACATTATTGTCAGCTCAATGCACAGATGTACTAGTGAACAAAGTAACAAAAAACTTATTTCAAAAATATACAAAGCCAGAAGATTATTTAGCCGTCCCAATCGAAGAATTACAAAATGATATCCGTTCGATTGGGTTGTATCGCAATAAAGCCAAAAATATTCAGGCATTAAGTCAACAGCTGATCGACATATATGACGGAGAAGTTCCTGCAAATAGAGACTTGCTGACAACTTTTCCTGGTGTCGGTCGTAAAACAGCAAATGTCGTCGTATCAGTTGCTTTTGATATTCCTGCAATTGCAGTGGATACGCATGTAGAACGTGTAACAAAACGATTAGGGCTATGTAGATGGAAAGATTCTGTGCTACAAGTAGAAGAAACAATTATGAAAAAAACACCAATTGACTTATGGTCCAAAACGCATCACCAGCTTATTTTCTTTGGTCGCTATCACTGTAAAGCACAAAATCCAAATTGCCCTGAATGTCCATTATTGGGTGTATGCCGAGAAGGAAAGAAAAGGATGAGTAAAGTTGTCAAACGATAATTTCATCGATGTCGGAAGCGAATTTGCTGAGTGGGATCAATTAAAAGAGAAGTTAGGAATGCTTTTTAGAATTGAAGATGAATCCCGACACAATATGATGGAGCATAGTATTCAGCTATTGACTCAAATTTTAGAAGATGCGGAAGAGGCTAAACCAATTAATTTTTCGGAGCGTTTGGAATTTATTAAAAAGAATACTCATAACTATACTTCTTTCCGTCAACTTGAAGAGTTATTCAAAGAAACTAAAAAGAAAATTGCGGTGAAAAGAATTATGGATAATAAATAGTTGAGATTGAGTTTTCTATTTATTGTCGGCTAGCTTTAATATGTAAAATTGCTAATGAAGGACGTTTAATTTAATGTCCTTCTTTTTTTATTATCAAAATTTGAAACAGTGAACTCTGTAAACATTGAAGGTCTTTATATTCATCATGATTACCACCGGGCAGAAGAACGGGCTGGCGGTATCCCGATCCTTCTGCCTGTTGTTTGATTTTTAGAAATTTAAAAATATAATAATTAAACTTTATGAGGAACTTGGTTTTAGAATGGACTTAAGTTCCTGCAATATCTGCGATAAAATGTAAATAATCCACCCCTTTTGAGGTAATTCTTGTACCAGTTCTGCCTCTTCCTTTTGTAATGAAACCTTCTATTTCTAATGAATCCAATCTTCGTCGAACCTGCTGTGGAGAAAGATAATGCCCATTTTTTTCACTAATAATTGAGATAAGTTGCCTACTTGCAGGCTTGCCATTATTATTACATTGCTTAATAGTTTCTAACAGGAATAGATAGTCATTCATTTCTAATAGATCCTTAGGAATTGGAAAACTTGTTATGATATCCTGGATACCTTCTTTTTGAAAGCGGTCATGAGGAATGTCCTTTAATCCAATTATGTCCCCATCGCAGATAGTGAGCATATAATCAATCACACTTTTTAATTCCCTAATATTACCAAACCATTCTTGTTTCCGAAGCATTTCTAGGACTTCTTCTTCGACCTTAACCCACTTACCGCTTTTTGTAATAAAGTATTTTACAAGTAAAGGTATATCCATTTTCCGCTTTCTAAGAGGGGGCACAGAAAGTGTAAGAACGTTTAAACGGTAAAACAAATCAGAACGGAACGTACCTTCTTGTGATTTAGTTTGAATATTTTTATTTGTTGCAGCAATTACCCGGACATTTATAGGAATTACTTTTCTTCCACCTATTCTCCTCAATTCTTTTTCCTGAAGAACTCTTAATAAATGGGATTGAACTGTTAAACTAATATCTCCAATCTCATCTAAAAAAATCGTTCCATTTTCCGCTAACTCAAATAAGCCCTTTTTCCCGCCTTTTAGAGCTCCTGTAAAAGTTCCCTCCTCGTACCCAAACAACTCACTTTCTAGCAAACTTTCAGTTAAAGCGCTGCAGTTGATTGCGATAAATGGTCCGTTTTTTCTCACTGAATGAAGATGGATTGAGTGGGCGAATAATTCTTTCCCCGTACCTGTCTCCCCTTGAATTAGGATAGGATGCTCAGAGAGGGCAAGTTTTTTGGCTATTTGTATACAATCCTTGAGTAGTGGATGATCCCCAACAATATCATCAAAATTATACTTTGCATAAAATCCCTTGTTTTTTAACTCCTGTTGTGCCAATTTTTCTACTTCAAACGCCTGATTAATGCTTTTAAATGTGGCTACAATTGTATTTTCTGTTTCCATTTGATGTCGGAATATAACTAGATCCACACCATATATCGTAAAGAATTTACTTTCATCATTACTATGAAGGATAAAGTCAATAATGTCCTGTCGGGCGATAACCTTACTTAACTGTTTATGGATAACCTCATCTAAGGATAAATGAAAAAGGGCTTCTAAACGACGATTAAATACGGTGATTTTTTGCTGATGATTAATCGCTAAAATACCGTCATCGACAGTGTTTACAACATTTTGAATATGTTGACTAAAATGTATAGCGTTTTGTTCTGCAACGGATAGTTCCCTTTGTAAATCAATAATATTACGAATATATCTTTCTGAAATTAATGATGAAATTTTTTCGCCTAATCCGAAGTATTCAACTACTTTTAAAATAGTTGCCATATCGAACAAACGGACGCCAATATCAATCACATTTTTTATAGATGGAGGACAAAGATGAGACTCGCCTGGGGAAACAGCGATATCGATATTTTTATAAAATAACTGATCTCTCTTAAATGGTACGTATCGAAAATGATCAATACCCAACTGATAAAGAGATTCAATTAGCTCAATCGTAGCAAAATCATCATCATTAACAATCAGTACATTAGAATTTTGTGGGATTTTTAAAAGCTGATCAATAAATTGATGATGGACCGTTCGTTTACCTACAATCATTTCTTTTCCTGTTATTTGACACATCTCATTTGCCTCTATTCTCGTAACCTCAGATGAAAATAGAAAATAATCAGCAGTCAATAGAGCTGGAAGTCCGTTCATTGTTGCAAAACTTGTAATGTGAACATAGTCTCCCAATAATTGTTGAAGCTGCTCATATAAAACTTGTTTTGTTTGGGTACTGCCTGCTATTAATGTGATCGATTGTTTGATCATGGAAATCTCCTTTTTGATGGTGTTCTTTTAGGTTAAATTATACCACCAAAAAGAACCGAAAAAGACCAATTAAGCGAACGAATAGATTTAATTTTCAGATTCATCGCGTTTTATACATTGGCACAAAAATTGCAATTACATTAAGAGTATGGCTTTAAAATTAAAAAGGGAGATGAGAAGATGAGCCAATTGGGTAAAAATGTTGAACCAATTACACCAAATAGAAAGCCGGTTCAAATCAATGCATTTGCTTTATTATTCTTTGTTGTTGTAGTAGCCATGATTTTAACATTCATTTTACCAGCAGGGGAATACAATCGTGTAGAAGTGGATGGTCGAACTATTGTGGAAGCGGACTCCTTTAAATGGATTGAATCCTCACCAGTTTATCCATTTGATATGTTTAAAGCTCTCCATCAGGGGATGGTTGAAGCAAGCGGAATTATTTTCTTTGTATTAATCATTGGTGGGTTTTTTGGTGTCCTTAAAGCAACGGGTACAATTGATGTATTGATTGCTACAATGGCTAGAAAACTGCAAAAACGAGAAAAGCTATTAATTCCTATCATGATGCTATTCTTTGCTGCAGGGGGATCGTTAATGGGGATGGCGGAAGAGGGGCTTGCATATATTCCCCTATTAATCCCGCTGGCACTAGCCCTTGGGTTTGATACGATTACAGGTATGGCTATTGTATTACTTGGTGCAGCTGCAGGTTTTACAACAGCTGTTATGAATCCATTTACAGTAGGGATTGCTCAGGGGATTGCAGAATTGCCACTTTTCTCAGGAATAGGACTACGCTTAGTCTTATTTGTGGTGGTATACCTTGTTTCTGTTATATTTGTCTATCGCCATGCAATGAAGGTGAAGAAAAACCCCGAATTAGGTATCTACGGAAACTACGACAAGTCAGCTGCAGACGAACTGTTGAAATCCAATATAAATCTTTCCACCAAACATAAGCTTATTCTTGGAGCATTTTTATTAAACTATGTTGTTTTGGCATATGGTGTCATTAAATTCGAATGGTATCTTTCCGAGATTGCTGCCTTATTTATGATTTTAACGATTGTTGTTGGGATTGTTGGGAAACTCTCTATTGACAATATAGTGAAAAACTTTATGAGTGGCTCCGCTGCACTAATAGCAGGCGCTTTAATTATCGGTGTATCGAGAGCGACATTGGTCGTATTAAGTCAAGGACATATTGTCGACCCTATGCTTCATGGAGTATCAGAAGCGATTAAACATGTACCAGGAACGATTAGTGTAATCGGTATGTATGGCTTCCAAACGGTGATTCATTTCATTTTAGCCTCAGGAAGTGGTCATGCAATGTTAACAATGCCAATTATGACGCCACTAGCTGATTTGCTTGATATTACTAGACAGACGGCTGTTTTATCATTCTCATTTGCCGACGGGATTGGAAATATTATTTTCCCTACAGCCGGTACATTAATGGCTGGTTTAGCTATTGCAGGGATTCCTTGGACGAAATGGGCAAAATGGGTTTTTCCGCTAGTCATTATCCAATTTGTGATTGGTTTAATTGCTGTTGTTGTTGCTCATGCAATAAATTACGGTCCTTTTTAGCAAATAAACATCGATTGAGTAACCAAGGAGGAGAAAATTTGTGTTGACTTTGATTAAAAATGGTGAAGTGTACGCACCTCATTATTTAGGAAAGAAAGATATTTTAATTGTTGATAGTAAAATCGGCTATGTTAAAGAGATCATTGAACATCCGCAAAACTTTGTTCCGATTAAGGTGATTGATGCTTCTGAAAAGCTGGTTGTCCCTGGTTTTATCGATGCCCATGTTCATATCATTGGCGGAGGTGGGGAAGGTGGATTCAAGACTCGAACTCCTGAATTGACCTTAACTAGTTTAACAACTGCGGGCATTACTACAGTTATTGGACTTCTTGGAACAGATGGAACGACACGACGAATGGAAAGTCTGCTCGCAAAAGCGCGGGGCTTAGAAGAAGAAGGTGTAACATGTTATATACATTCAGGTTCGTATCAGTTGCCGGTAAGAACATTAACAAATCAGATCCAAGAAGATATTATTTTTATTGACAAAATAATCGGGGTTGGGGAAATTGCGATATCTGACCATCGATCGTCTGAACCAACGTTTAGTGAAATTGCAAAAATTGCTTCTGCAGCACGAAACGGAGGGATTATATCAGGAAAAGCTGGACTGGTGGAAATACATGTCGGTGATGGAGAAGAAAAGCTTTCATTACTAGAGGAAGTTGTCAATAAAACCAATATTCCTATTTCTCATTTTCATCCGACTCATATAAATCGAACCGAGGAATTATTTACTGCCGGAATTCAATATGCCTTGAATGGAGGCTACGTTGATTTAACTACGAGTACTGTTCCGGAATTTTTAGAGGAAGGAGAAGTAAAATCCAGTACGGGATTGAAGAGGATGCTTGATAAAGGAGTGTCGATCGAAAAGATTACGTTTTCCTCTGATGGCCAAGGAAGTTTGCCTACATTTAACCGAAACGGCGAGTTAATTGGACTTCAAGTGGGATCTGTTTCTTCTTTATATAAAGAGGTAAGAGACGCTATCCTAGAAGAAGGAATTTCATTAGAAGTGGCATTACAAGTCATAACGTTAAACCCTGCTAAAGTGCTAAAGCTTCCAAATAAAGGTAGTATTCAGGAAGGAACAGATGCTGATATTGTCCTACTAGACAAAAGGACACTTGAAATTGATAGTGTCATAGCTAAGGGGCAGTTGATGGTACAAAATAAAGTGTCAATTGTAAAAGGGACATTTGAATAAGAAAAATTGGAGGGGTTAAAGTTGAGAAAATTATCATTTATTTTTGTTCTTGTATTAACGATGATTGCCACAAACATGTTTTCATTTCAAGCAGAAGCAAGTCAAAACAGTTTGTCAAAGACTGCCGGTTCTCTCGTTATTGTAGGTGGTGCTTTAAGTTCGGATAATGAGGCAGTTTACAAAAAGTTCTTAACCTTGGCTCAAGAATACAATGGGAAAGCATTAAAGGACGTAAAGATTGCGATAATCCCTGCTGCAAGCGCTGTTCCGATTGAAAGTGCTGATGGATATAAAGAAGATTTTGTCCGCTACGGCGTCCCGGTAGATAATATCTATACGGCGCCAATTGCATTAATCGATGACCCTTTGACAAAGGAAGTTAACGAGTCGACTTGGAAGGATAACGGAAACAATATTGAAATTGCGAAAAAATTAGAAGAATTTGATGCGATTTGGTTTGTCGGCGGTGACCAATTACGTCATATTAAAACACTAGTGACGGCTGATGGGAAAGATACAGTCGTATTAAAAGCAATTAGAAAAATATATGAAAACGGGGCGGTTCTTGGTGGAACAAGTGCTGGGGCTGCAGTTATGAGTAACCCTATGATTGCTTCAGGAACGAGCGTAGGAGCCTTAACTGATGGAGTTCATATTCTTAAGAACTTTGATCAGGACACTGGTGATGATAAACTTTTTCTCGCGACAGGTTTAGGGTTTTTCACTCATGGGATTGTAGACCAGCATTTTCTAGAACGCGGACGATTTGGTCGTTTGCTTGTCGCAACACAATACAACAAAACACGATATGGATTTGGAATTGATGAAAATTCGGCAATGGTTTATACAGGAGTAGACGACAATATTGAAGTCATTGGTGCAAGTGGTTTATTAATTGTTGATCTGCAAGGGTCGTCAGTACCGAAAGGGAAACGCTTTGCAATTAATAATGTAACAATGCATTATTTGGAAAAAGGGGATCGTTTCAATGTTAAGGATGGAACTTTTACGTTGAATAAGCTTCATAAAACGACCAAAGGAATCGAATATTATAGTAAAAATCCAATTGCAATGGATATCTTCGGAAAGCAAAAATTGAAAACAGTTCTAACGGAAGATTTAATTGATAATGAAGCAACTAAAGCAGAAGCGTTATGGTTTGACATGGATGATGATAAAAAAGGAAATGGATTTAAATTTACATTTAGAAAAACAAATACAACAGAAGGATTCTGGGGAAGAATTGATCAAGTCGGATCTTATGCTGCATTAAATGTTCAAATGGATGTTGAACCAATTTCAATTAAGATTCAAATAGATAAATAGAGTATTAGAACCCTAATCCGTATACATGGATTAAAAATAGACCGCCTTCAAGCACAGAATAATAGATCATCAAAAAGAATGAACGATGCGCTCATTCTTTTTTGATGTTGTAATAAAATGGATAAGGGCAACCGTTTCCGCGGTGAAGGCAACCAGATTCGGCTCGAGAGCAACTAGTCTGCTTTTAACGGCAACCAGTTTACCTATGAAAACAACCAATCTCCAAGCGAGAGCAACCATTTCTCAAATGAGGACTTAGCTTAATGAAACAAAGCCGGAATAGCGAGTTGAATAGTGAATATATGGCATAGAGCAACCAATCCACTTGACAGAGTAACCAGTTTATCTATAAGAGCAACCAATTCCTCGGACGAGCAACCAGTTTTCCCATAAAAGCAACCTATCCCCACATCAAAGCAACCAACTACTAAATCTGCAAGATATATTCATGATATTTCGTTCTACTCTCCATAAAAAAAGAGCAATCCAACGTCGGATTGCTCTTTTTTTCGATATTATGGATTTGATTCCGAATTTTCTTTCTCACCGCTAGTTCCATCCGGATTTGTATAGTCATCCGGATTTACTTCTTCATTGGGATTGTCAGTGTTTTCATTTCCACCGTTATTTCCATTCCCGTAACCATTTCCATTATTGTTGCCATTGCCATTTCCATTATTATTTCCATTCCCGTTGTTGTTATTTCCGTTTCCATTATTATTCCAATCGCCGGAATTTTCATTTTCATCGGTTTCAACAGGAGGTACTTCTTCTTCCAATTCTTCTTCGACGATTCCTTCTAATGTGAGTGAAACGGAAGCAGGTTCACTTCTTACTTCACCAGAAACTGCTGTTACGGAGAATACATACGTACTTCCTGGGATGAGACTTTGTACAATCAGCCCTGTTTGATTAGTTGTTTGCAGGATTTCTGAAGGACCATTATCAATTGCCACGGATACTTCAAATTGTACTTCTTGTTCTACATCTTTCTGCTGTTCGAAGTCCCACATTAATGTTGCGGAAAGTGTAAGTTCATCAAAATCGACTGATAAATTGGTTGGAGCATTTAGCTCTAATTGTTCGTATTGCTCTGAAACAGTGGTTGGTTCTGTCCCTTTTACAAATAACTCGGTTCTTTTTAATTCATCTGGCGTATATTCACTTGCTAATTTAAGCGGGTTTGTACCTTTTTCAATTGTCGCTTCCACTACAGAATTTGGTTTACTAAATCTCTCTGTTGTCATGCCTTCTGAAATATTCGCCATTACTTTTTTGAAAATCGTTTGTGGTAAATAACGTTCTTCATTTGTTGTCATCGGTATTTTCATATCTGAGTAACCAGACCAAACTGCAATGGAGTAGTTAGTTGTATAGCCAGCGAACCAAACATCCGGGAATGCACTACTTGGTAAATCCCATTCTTTAAATTGTTTAGAGTCATAGTTGGAGGTACCTGATTTTCCTGCGATATCTAATCCGTTAACTGCTGCAGTTTTAGCCGTTCCTTTTGTTAATACATCTCGTAATACGTCCGTTACGATATAAGCAGTAGAATCTTTCATAACGGCTTTTGGTTTAGGACGATAATCTTTTTCTGTTTTTCCATCTCGATAGACAATTTTGTTAATCGCATAAGGTTCTGAATGAATACCGCCATTACCAAATGCTGCATATGCACCAGCCATTTGAATTGGGGACATCGATTTACTAGTACCACCTAATACAGTACCTTCATATACTTCACCTATATCGATTCCAAAACGATTAATAAACTCTTTGGCATTTTTGGTGCCGACTTCTTTTAATGTTTTGACAGCAGGAACGTTTCGAGAATTATATAGTGCTTCTCGCATCGTCATAGCACCTCTGTATTTACCATCAAAGTTACGTACTACTTGTTCTGTACCAGTATACGTCATTTTTTCATCTACAAGAGTTTGACCAGTAGACCAGTTTAAAAATTCAACAGCTGGACCATAACCGATCAAAGGCTTAATAGTTGATCCAGGTGATCTAAGTTTCATATCATATGCGAAGTTAAAGCCACGTTCTGCACCGTAATTACGGCCACCGCCAATTGCAGCAATTGCTCCTGTTTTCGTATCAATAACCGCCACAGCTGATTGAATATCTTCAGTAGGGAACATATCTGAATTTAACGTTGCTTCGACTTGTTTTTGTGCATTTGGTTGAAGTGTTGTATGAATGGTGATTCCTTCTGAAATGGTATCACCATCTCCATGTTTTTCTAACTCATCCAAAACTACGTCAATAAATGCATCATATTTTGTGTTTTGTTTTGCTACACGTTCTTCCTCAGGAAGTAACTCATCCTTTATTGGAATTGCCTGTGCGGTTTTCATTTCTTCATCTGTTATTTTACCGTGCAGATTCATTAAATGTAGGACTGTATTTCTTCGTTTTTCAGCAAGGTCTGGATTTTTAAACGGATTATATGCATTTGGTCGTTGCGATATACCTGCTAGAACAGCATACTGATCTAATGTTAGGTCTTTTAATTCTTTTCCGTAAAAATATTTAGCCGCTGTTCCGTATCCGTAAATTCTTCCGGACATCAGTACTTTATTAAAATACATTTCAAAGATTTCTTCTTTATCATATTTTCGTTCTAATTGAATGGATAAATATGCTTCTTGTGCTTTACGTTTTAATGTTTTTTCATTTGTTAAAAAAGAGTTTTTGATTACTTGTTGTGTAATTGTACTAGCTCCTTGTTCGCCAAAACCATGTGTGATGTTGGCAAGTACAGCTTTACCTAATCGTAAAAAATCCACGCCAAAGTGTTCGTAAAAACGTGAATCCTCGGTAGCGATGATCGCATCATGCATTTGTTGTGGTATTTCCTCAAAAGGTATATACTCTCTATTTTCTGCACCAAGAGTTGCAAATAGCTCGCCATTCGCATCTAACAGTTTTGGGCTAATAGGATCTTTTAAAGATTTCTCATCTAGCTTAGGTGCGGAGCTTGCATAAAATGCGAAAAGCGATCCCCCGCCGATTAAACCTAATACGCCAAGCGCAAGTATTGTCATTAATATTCGTTTTATCCAGAGTTTAGCTGGTGTATTTGTCTTTTTCTTCTTTTGTTGTTGTAATTGCTTTCTTCGTTGTTCACGAGTTTGTTTTTGCTCACTCATAAACTTCTCCTCACTTTCAATTTATGCATGTAAGTCATTAACTATTTCTAAATAATCAATTCTTGGTGCATATTTGGGCTTTATTTCTATTGCATGTTCCTCAAATTCGGCTAAAGCAATAGATTTTCTACCTCCCGCTAGCATTCTATCCCAAAATTGCTTTAATTGGTCGAAAGGTAAATAAAAATAACGGTCAACTGCAGAAAAGCGAACGAGTAAAAAACTGACGCCTTGTTGTTTCGCTACTTTACTCATATGTTCTACTTGATGAAGATGGACATTTTTTAAAGGAAACGCTGTTCTATTTTCCGTTTCTTTTGCTTCAAAGTCAATATATTTCCCTTCGAACACACCATTAAAATCGGTTGTAGATGGAGTCCGGTAGTAAGCTTCTTTAATAACGGCGCTACTTCTACTAGGGTAATCGACTTTTACAACTTGTATCGGTATTGGTTTTTTATAAATGACTGCGATCTCGTGTGCAAGATAGTATTCATTTGCATCGCTTATTTCATCTTCTAAAGTTTTCCCCCTATTACTAAAGGAATAATCTTTTCTTTTCTTTGTTTCAGTTTCCTTTTTGGGCGTGTACAGTTTCCCGTTCGGATAACGAATAGCCAAGATATTCACCTCTCTATACTATTAGTTTATCACTTTTTTATGATAATACTCCACCCTCAGTCGAAGTGCGAGTGTCTCATATCGACGCAGCAAGCATTAGCAAATGAGCTCAACACAAGATAATTAGACGTAAAGCAATTCAAATTAGTTTCATTATGCAGCGTAAGTTTTCACAGTACTGAAGGATAGTGTGTAATAAAAAGCTCTAAGATGAGGTGTCCGCTATGATTTCCGCTACAGGCGGACGCTTTTTAGCGGGGTAGCGATGAACCATCACCAAAAAAGTTCGAATGTGATATGCCCACAGAGTGTTAAAAAGGAACGAAGCTAAGAGCGCCACCTCCAATGGAAGGCAATCTAAGTTCGCCGCGTCCTGCGGCAACGATTACATGACCCACGTCCTGTAGGCACAGGCGCCTTCGTGACCAACATCCTGTTGGCCTCCGCTGGAGTCGCTGCCTTTCGCTCCAATCAAGTAGTGTCCTACTAAATAGATAGATCTGAGTCACATATTCCTGAGATAAAATCCAATAAATGGTTGAACGAGACATAATCCACTGCGAACGCGACAAACTACACTCTGAACACGACAAAGCACATCTCGAAAACGACAAACCAACAGCTAAACGCGACAAATTTCTTCATAGTATAGACTCCACTTGTCATGAGATGGCATTTTCTAATTAGGTTTTATGCGCATTGCGTTATTAGTACATTAATTTGCGCATTTTTTATTGGACAATCTTCTCCAGTTTAATAGAGCGGTTACCTTGTGCCGTAGCGTGGCGGAACTTATAAATCTTATAAACTCAGCCTTTATTAAGCTTAGATGCTGATTAGTGAGGCAAGCTTAATGGATTGGAGCGGAAGGGCGACGACTCCAGCGGGAATAGCAGATGTTTTCTGCACCGAAAGCGTCCGCCCTGTAGCGGAAATCCTAGCGTTATCTGAGTGGTGCGCAATATTCCTACAAGCAAACAGAAACATATAATTGTAATCTATCATCCTGCAAGAACTTGTCGACTTTCTACTAGTTTTGTCCGTTGAAAAGAACGTTTGTCGAGTGGGAAGGAATTTATAAAAAAAGAAGGAACATACTCTAAAAAGGGAGGTAGTAAAAATGAATAAAATTGAACGTATTATTGACCAATTAGAGTTGCTAGAATTTTTACTTGAAGATCGACTGAGTGATGAACAAGATCAGTTTGAAAAAGACTTTAGTAAATCATCCTTTCGCTTACTTGGAAAACTAGAAAAAATCGAAAGTCAATTATAAGGAATGTACGTTCGTTTGCAACTAGTAATATGAGCTATAATTTGGTACACTATTACTAGAATGCGGGGGATAATTATGTCATTATTGCGTTTATCTGAACAGTTACTAAAAGAATGTGATGAAAGCATATTGCGCTTTCAATATTATAGAGAAGAAGACAAAGAGCCTGATTTTTTTCAGGATGTAAAACCACATGCCTACGAACTAGATGAAGTATTGCTTGAATGGGAAAAACTCGTTCGGACATGGATTCAAGTAAAGAGACCAAAATATGTACACCCAAGTCAAATCGACTCTTTACTCGAATCCATGAAGCAATTCATTGTGCAATCGTATTATAAAGGGACAAGTAAGAAACGGTTTTTAAAATCGATTCATTCATCAAAGTATACATTAGAAACAATTATTCATGCGATAAAGGAAGTAGGGGATGAGCATGCTAGCGAATAAAAGCATACAGGAACTGCTAGATGACTGGAAAGTAAATCCGGATCGAGCTTCTAGAATCGAGCATATTCACGAAACGAAAGAGAAAGAAGCAATATATGCTCCTTTTCCTACAACCATGCATCCATCTATTCAAAAAGCATTAAAAAGTCGAGGGGTACAGCAATTATATATCCATCAACGACAAGCGTTTGATGCTGCAACAGCAGGGAAATCCTATACGACCATTACCCCAACCGCCTCCGGAAAGTCGCTATGTTACCATCTACCGGTTCTTCAATCGATCTTAGAAGACCCAACCTCGCGCGCAATTTATTTATTTCCAACAAAAGCATTAGCTCAAGACCAGAAAAGTGATTTAAATGATCTAATCAAAGCAAGCGAGGAAGAAATATTAAGTTTTACATATGATGGGGATACCGAGCCGGGTATTAGACAAAAAGTACGTAAGTCAGGACATATCGTCTTAACGAATCCAGATATGCTCCATTCAGGGATACTTCCTCATCATACAAAATGGGTATCGCTTTTTGAAAACTTAAAGTATATCGTGATTGATGAAATTCATACATATAAAGGTGTATTTGGAAGTCATGTGGCACATGTCATTCGACGATTAAAAAGAATTTGTGCATTTTATGGAAGCAATCCTCAATTTATATGCACATCTGCAACGATTAAAAATCCGAAAGAGTTAGCGGAAAATTTAACAAATACAAATCATGAACTGATCGACCAAAATGGAGCGCCGTCAGGAAAAAAACATTTTGTTTTTTATAATCCTCCGATTGTCCATCCGGTATTTAATGTTCGACGAAGTGCTATTTTAGAAGTACGAGATATAGCACAGGAATTGTATGTGAATGGCATTCAAACGATTGTATTTGCTAAAAGTAGGGTGCGCGTAGAAATGCTTGTTACGTATTTGCAAGCTTTAGTTAGCAAAAAGATTAATGACCAAACGATTCGTGGTTATAGAGGCGGTTATTTACCTTCTGAAAGAAGAACTATTGAGAAGGGGTTACGAGACGGTGTTATACGAACGGTTGTTAGTACAAATGCGCTTGAATTAGGCGTCGATATTGGACAACTACAGGCATGTATTATGACGGGTTACCCGGGAAATATTGCAAGTGCATGGCAACAAGCAGGAAGGGCTGGTAGAAGACAAGACGAAGCGCTTATTATATACGTAGCACAGTCAACTGCACTCGATCAATATGTTGTGAAGCATCCAGAATATTTCTTAGGCCAGTCGCCTGAAGAAGTGCGTATTCATCCCGATAATATGATTATTTTAATGGATCATTTAAAATGTGCTGCGTTTGAGCTACCATTTACAACGATAGATACGTATGCAGAGTTTTCGATTCAAGAATTACTTGCTTTTTTAGAAAGTGAAGGGGTTTTATTGAAAACTTCAGATAAATGGCATTGGATGTCCGAAAGCTTTCCTGCAAGTAATATTAGCTTGCGCTCTGCTTCACAAGAAAATGTCATCATTATCGACCAAACTATACCAACGAAAACGAGAGTAATCGGAGAAATGGATCAATATAGTGCCATGACTTTACTTCACGAAGAAGCGATTTACTTACATCAGGGAACCCAGTTTCAAGTTGAAATACTCGATTGGGAAGAAAAGAAAGCATTTGTGAAAGAAGTGGATGTGGACTATTTCACGGATGCCAATATTGCGGTAGAGTTAAAAGTGTTAAGTGAAGATAAGGAAAAAGAAGCAAATATTGGGATGCTGCGATTCGGTGATATTATAGTTTTAGCACAGCCAACGATTTTCAAAAAGATAAAATTTGATACGCATGACAATATCGGCTCTGGGCAAATTCATTTACCTCCACTGGAATTGCATACATCTTCGACTTGGTTTAGTTTTGATAAACCAAATGATTGGACAGATACATTATTATCAGATGCCATGACAGGGGTTGCGTATGCGCTTCATGCATTTATCCCGTTATTTATCCACTGTGATGCAAAAGATATTCATGTTGTACCACAAGTAAAATCCATTAATGCGGAGAAACCAACTTTTTATATGTATGATAGCTACCCAGGTGGTATAGGTTTATCGGAAAGAATGTTTGATCTATGGAATGCTCTAGTTCCTAAAGTGACCAAGCAAGTAGAGGCTTGCCCATGTACAAATGGATGCCCGGCATGTATTGGTGCCCAAGACGCCGAGTTAAATTTAAAAAAGGAAGTAATAAAATTATTTCATTTATTGCAGGTGGATGAGCATGTCGTATGAAAAAAAACTGATGCAAATGAAAGGTCTCGTTAAAAAGAATACAATAAAAGAAGAGCCTAAAAAGGAAGTGCCTGTAGCTACACTTCCTTTTTATACGGAGAAATGGAATGCAGCAGGTCTAAATCTAATACAAAACGATAAAGGTTTTTTGTTCGTGAAAGAAACTTTTTATGATCATTCGCATATACATGGAAACATTGGGCTACATCATTTGCATGAAGCAATTACATTTATGCAAGAAAAGTATCCTGATCATCCACTAACACTTGCGCCGGGTATTCCTTTTTGTTTTTACGATACAGAAACAACAGGATTGAAAGGGACAGGTGTACTCATTTTTTTAAATGGAATGTTAAAAAAAGTGGAAAACGGCTTTTTGTTAACGCAGCAAGTTCTAGCAGAACCAGGTCAAGAGGCTTCGTTTTTGTTGGCTTCGGAGTTTTGGAAAACGTCACAGTCGATTATTACGTATAATGGGAAAAGTTTCGATTTTCCTCAACTAGTATCCAGGTGGACGATGAACCGAAATACCATTCCTCCGTTACAAGAACATAAGCATATTGATTTAATGCACTCCTCTAAAAGAATTTGGAAAGGTGATTTGGAACGATTTAAGTTAAAACAGTTGGAAGAGCAAAAGTTAGGTTTTGTCAGGGAAAATGATATTCCTGGTCATCTTGCCCCTATTATTTATTTCGATGCAGTGAAACATGGGGATCCCACAAACTTAATGAAAGTATTAACACATAATGAGTGGGATATTTTATCTTTGGTAACTTTATATATTTTATCTGTGAAGTTATTAAAAGAAGATAAAGTAGTAGAGTCTTCTGTCGCGTATACGAATATCGCGAAATGGTTTCGTGATTTAAAGTCGGTGGACACTAGTCAGGATTGGTTTAAGTTTGTTATTGATCGATTTGCAGACGATGAAGTGAGTGTAGCTTATTATTATGTCGGTTTACACTTGAAAAGAAAGCACTTATACGATGAAAGTCTAAAAGCTTTTCAAGCATCCTTAACAGAAATAGTTGGGAAATATCGTATCGATGTTTATATAGAATTAGCAAAACTTTATGAACATCAGAAAAAAGATTTAGAGATGGCTTTAGAAATAACGAGGAAATGCGCGGGGTATCTAGCGAAAATGCCTAATGTGGTCAGTGAAAAGCAGCAATTGCGTTTGCATGAAGATTTACAGAAGAGGGAAGCGAGAATAATTCGGAAATTGACTATTTCCCGGGAAAGCGCACAACCTAACAAAAAGCGAGCTTTCCAGTCTTAAAATGCTCCTTTATTCGACATCATTATGCTATAATACGGTTAAGTGAAACAGACGGAAGGAAGATACCATATGGAAATGAAATTAAAGACTTCAGATATACTTGAAAAAGAATTTAAAACGGGCCTACGAGGCTACAATCAAGAAGAAGTTGATATTTTCTTAGACGACATCATTCAAGATTATGAGGCATATGAAAAGAAAATTGCCCAGCTACAATTAGAGATCAATCAACTTAAAGAGGAACTTGCAGAAGCACCTAAAAGAACGGCGCCAGCACCACAAGCAGGAGCGACGAACTTTGATATATTAAAAAGACTTTCCCATTTAGAAAAACACGTATTTGGCAGTAAATTGTACGAATAATTATATTAATTCACATCGATTGAATCTGACGAGCACATCGTATATACTAGGTATACCACTTATATATCCGGGCAATCGCTGCAATGCTAGATCATTGTAGAGGAAAGTCCATGCTCACACAATTCTGAGATGAATGTAGTGTTCGTGCTTAGTGAAAAAATAAACTAAGGCAGCTAATTTAGCTGACGGCGGGATGAAGGCCTAAGTCTTAGGATATGGCTGACAATCTCTGAAAGTGCCACAGTGACGATGCTGTATAGGAAACTGTACAGGTGGAACGAGGTAAACCCCACGAGTGAGAAACCCAAATTATGGTAGGGGAATTTTCTTGAAGGAAATGAACGGATAGAAGAACGAAAAGTAATTTTCGTAGATAGATGATTGCCATCTACATCGTACGAGGTAGTGCACCGTTTGAGTACCGTAGAAACAAAACATGGCTTATTGGGTGTATGAGTGGCTATACTTAATAATTACAAAGCTCTCCAAGCTAGGAGAGCTTTTCTGTTCTACATAAGAAAATAAGCAGTATCTTAATTTGATTAAGGCAGGTGTATTTTGGTGAAACAACTACCAGCTGAAAATTTTTCATCTTTACCAAATAAGATCATTGATCAAATATTGCACGCCACGAAGGAAGGTATAATGATTACAGATGATAAGATGATTATTTCACTTGTCAACACTGCCTTCGAATCATTGACAGGATACAAAATGCAAGACGTAAAAGGAAAAACACCCCGAATACTCCAATCCGGAAAACAAGATGCCAATTTTTATAAAAACATGTGGAAAGACATACAAGTCAAAGGATCATGGCAAGGAGAAATTTGGAACAAGCGTAAAAACGGAGATATCTATCCCGAACGATTAGCGATACATACAATTGTGAATGAAGAAGGAAGCGTAACAAACTATTTTGGCATTTTTTCCGATATATCTCTTAAAAAAGATTTTGAAAAAGAAATGGAAGAGTTGACGTTAACTGATTCACTAACGAATATGATGAATAGAAACACATTCTATGAACAGCTAGAAGGCTTGATCGAAAAATCAACGAATAATACAGAATATGCGATGCTAGTAATAGATTTAGATCGCTTTAAACAAATAAATGAAACATTAGGGAATGAAGTAGGGGACTTATTATTAACAGAAGTCGCCAATCGAATAAATTCCATTGTACGATGTAACGATTTAGTCTCCAGATACGGAGGAGATGAATTCTTAGTTACAATTACCAATTTAGAATACCAGAAAGAGGCTCTACACTTTGCAAACGAGCTAAATAAATTATTGAATAAGCCATTTCATATAAATGGTAGAGAAATTTATATTACATCAAGTATAGGAATTAGCTTTTATCCGCAAGATGGAATAGAAGTGGAAACACTTATACAAAAAGCCGATAAAGCGATGTATTTTGCCAAACAAAATGGAAGAAATCAATATGCGTTTTACTTTGATGAATTACAGACCGATGCAGAACGATTACTTTTGCTAGAATCAGAACTGAGGAAAGCAATTAAACAGAAAGCATTTGACGTCCATTATCAACCGAAAGTGTCATTAGATACGCTACAAATAATTGGAGTGGAAGCACCCGTTAGATGGACAAATAATACATTAGGTGTTGTATCGCCTGCAGAGTTTATTCCATATGCGGAAGATACAGGTTTAATAATCCCATTAAGTGAAGTTATTTTAGAGAAAGTGTGCATGGATATAGTTGATTGGAGATCCCGAGGTACCCAGCATATACCAGTCTCCATCAATATTGCGGCACTTCATTTTCAACAAGATGATTTTATGGAACGAATAAATGCGATCATTACAAAGTATAATTGTAGTCCACAACAATTGGAGTTAGAGCTAACAGAGCGAGCAGTGATGCAAGATGCAGAAAGCATTGTCAATAAATTAGTTAAACTGAAGCAAATGGGATTTAAGATATCGATTGATGATTTTGGAACAGGCTATTCTTCTTTAAGTTATTTAAATAGGTTCCCTTTAAACTATTTAAAAATTGATAGTAGTTTTATCCAACAAATGACAGAATTACAAGATAAGCAAGCAATTGTAGATACCATTATTTTAATGGCGCATCGATTACATATAAAAGTAATAGCTGAAGGGGCAGAAACGAAAGAGCAAGTGAAACTTTTAAAGGAAATGGGATGCGATATTGTTCAAGGATATTACTTTAGCAAACCAATTTCGAGTTCAGCGCTTTTGGATTTTCTAGAGCTCTGGGAAATTCATAAGCAAGAAAGGAATATACAATGACAACATTTAAATTAGTAGCAACTTCTGCGATGGGGCTAGAATCCATAGTAGCTGACGAAGTAAAAGCATTAGGATATGAAACAACAACGGAAAATGGGAAAGTGTATTTTGAAGGGGACGAACGCGCAATTGCACGTGCAAACATATGGCTACGTGTAGCAGACCGAGTAAAGATAGTGGCAGCTCAGTTCCCTGTAAAAACGTTTGACCAACTTTTTGAGCAGACAAAAGCGATTCAATGGGAAAAGTTTTTACCAGTAGATGCAGCATTCCCTGTGCAAGGGAAATCCGTTAAATCTACTTTGTTCAGTGTACCCGATTGTCAAGCAATCGTGAAAAAGGCAATTGTAGAACGATTAAAACTGGCATATAAACGGATTGGATTTTTAGATGAATCTGGAGCGACATATAAAATCGAAATAAGCATTTTAAAAGATATTGCGACCATTACGATTGATACGAGTGGTGCTGGTCTTCATAAGCGCGGCTACCGACATGACCAAGGGGAAGCTCCATTAAAAGAAACGCTAGCTGCAGCTCTAGTGAAAATTTCTAAATGGAGTCCTAATCGACCGTTTGTAGATCCTTTTTGCGGTTCTGGAACGATCCCGATTGAAGCAGCGATGATTGGACAAAATATTGCACCAGGCTTTAATCGCGATTTTCATAGTGAAGCTTGGTCTTGGATGCCTAAAACGATTTGGGATGATGTACGCAATGAAGCAGAAAACCTTGCAAATTATGACCAAGAGCTTCAAATTATCGGTACTGATATTGATCATAAAATGATTCAAATTGCAGAGCAAAATGCATTTGAATCTGGCTTTGCAGATTTGATCACTTTTAAGCAAATGCAAGCGCGTGATTTTTCAACATCATTAACAGACGGAGTAATGATTGGAAACCCTCCTTACGGAGAACGTATTGGTGAAATTGAAGAAATTGAGCAAGTAATTAGTGATTTGGGCCATTTGATGGGACAATATCCTTCATGGTCTGTATATATGCTTTCTTCGATGGAAAACTTTGAGAATGCATATGGAAGAAAAGCAACGAAAAAGCGGAAATTATTTAATGGTTTTATCCGAACAGATTATTATCAGTTTTGGGGTAAACGGTCGTAACAGTAAGGGGGATTAGTTTCTCCCTTACTTTTACGTTATTCACATAACTTCATTTAGCAAATGTTTGTTTGCGACGAGCTAGCGCAGGAGCAGAAGTTTAGCACTTCTATAAGTGGTGAGAAGAATGCAAAGCATGCATACATTTCAGCGAGGGTCCACAAACCCCTGCTGAATAAAGTTAAAGCCTCCGGCGGATGCCACAGTTTTTTTAAGGAATTTATCGAGCGAGCTCAGGCCTGCGTGATGCAGGTCAGTTAGATGTTGTCGCAAGGATGCGACGTTCTTAGGCTAACTTCCTTACTTGAACTGGAAGCAAATACGCCGAGGCGTATTTGATTGGAGCACAGATACAGCAGGTAAAATTGATGGAAGTAAGGAGTTTTATGATGAAAAATGCGTTACCATTTCAATTATCAAAAGACCGTTCTTTCTTTGAGTCATTAGGAGATTGGATGGGAGATGTCTTATATGATGAATTACCCGAAAAAGGATTTGAATGTCGGGATGAGCAAATCTTCATGGCATATCAAATTGAGAAAACACTAAAAGAAAAAAATGTATTATTTGCAGAAGCTGGCGTCGGTACAGGTAAAACGATTGCATACTTACTACCTGCTATTTCGTATGCGCGGTATACAGGTAAGCCAGCATTAATCGCTTGTGCCGATGAAACGTTGATCGAGCAATTAGTTAAAGAAGCAGGGGATATTTTTAAACTCCAAAATTATTTAGATATTAACATAGATGTCCGTTTAGCCAAATCACGCGACCAGTATTTATGCTTGAAACGTTTAGAAGAAGCGCAAAAAGATGGAGATAATGATTTCTTTTTAGAAGAGATTGAAGATCAAATACCTGATTTTGTGTACGGTCATTCATCTCTTCAACAGCTTTATCCGTATGGAGAACGAAGTCAATTTCCAGGTGTAAGCGATGCCGATTGGCAAAAGGTAAATTATCATCCGACACAACAATGTACAGTATGTGATGTTCGAAATCGCTGTGGTCAAACCATCCATCGCCAAAACTATCGTCAATCGACGGATCTAATCATTTGTTCGCATGAGTTTCTAATGGAGCATATTTGGACGAAGGAATCCCGTGTGCGAGAAGGACAAATGCCATTACTACCTGATGTGTCCATGATTGTACTAGATGAAGGGCATTTACTGGAGTTTGCAGCGCAAAAAGCGTTAACGTATGAAGTGCAAAGTGAAACGCTAGTTCAATTACTAGAACGCGTCATGGTAGATGGCGTTCGTGAAAAAACATTGAATTTAATGGAAGTGTTACAAGAAACACATGACCGTATTTTCGGTATGTTGAGAAAAAACAGCACCGAAGAAGAAAGCGAACGGATGAAAATCGATAAAACTCCAGAACTTATGCAAATTTGCAAACAAGCGATTCGTATTACAGACGATTTGCTAGAGGAATTTGTATTTGAGTCCGAGTTGTTTACGATACCTGAATATGAACTTCGTATGGTGGAGGAATTTTTGGAGCAATATTCATTCTCTTTACGTTTATTTACGGAAAAAGGAGACGGCGTAGAGTGGCTAGAGATAATTGATGGACATGAGACACTTATTATCATGCCACGTCTAGTAACGGATATTTTGCATGAAAAGTTATTCACTTCTCAGTTACCAATCGTTTTTTCGTCTGCTACCTTATCAATTGAAAAAGATTTTTCGTATATTGCAGATTCTTTAGGAATTGAAAAGTTTCAATCGTTCTCTGTAGAATCACCGTTCGACTATGATGAAGTGATGAAAATATATGCACACAAGACAAGTCAAGAAGATAAAGTGAAGCAAGTCGATGGATTATTAGAAAATGTGCAACAGACATTAATATTATTTAAATCCAAAGCAGCGATGGAGCAATTCCGCTCCCGTTCGACTACTTCTACAAATGTTGTATATGAAGGGGACCGTGAGCTTTCGACGATCGTCAAAGAGTTTCAAAATGGTGATTATACAACACTATGTTCGTATCATCTATGGGAAGGGCTTGATTTACCACAAGAAGCCTTAACGAGAGTAATCATCTATGATTTGCCATTCCCGCTAGCAGATCCATTATTTGATGCGAAAAGATCTTTTTCGAATAATCCATTTGAAGAAGTGGAATTACCTTTTATGCTCTTAAGATTACAGCAAGGAATTGGACGTTTAATTCGTACTTCCAGTGACCATGGAGAAATTCATCTTCTATTAAATGAAGAAGAAGCGAAATTGGAAAGTCGATTTACAGGGATTTTACCAACAGCTATTATTGGTTGATATGCATACTGGCGCTCCAAAAAGAAGCATGATCAGCGTTTACTGTTGAAGAAACGCTAGAAATTTTATATACTAACTAAGGAAAGGCTTAACGGCAATTTCCTAGCGGATTATTTAGAATGACGAATATTCTGAAGTATATAAATTAGTATAAAGACAAAAAAATTATATGTTGAGTGTTAAACCCCCTCTATGTAGGTTGTGTAAAAAATCCATGTTTGTATGGATTGAGATACAATTGAACATGCAGGGGTTTTTTATTTTTTAGGAATTAGTAATAGATGGACTTGTTCATAATGAATAGAAGAACTAATTGTAGGAATTTGCATAGAATAAATAATACAAAGGCCTAAACATCCAAAATTTTGAATAAACAAGGTGGGATGAAAATTTCATGTTTGACGATCAAATTATACCAAAAATAAAATTTAATCCCGAAAAAGCATATATGTCTTCTATTGCTCATGACTTTCATTATATGAACAAGGAAGGAGAATTTACACTCCCTTGGTTTAACCAGGATGCTATGCAGAAGAGAAATGTTTCACAAAAAAACGTATTTACTTTTACTACTTCTTCTGATTATCACAATATAAATGCAGTGGATCAAGTGAACAGTGACACTCCAATCCCATTGGAAGCCACAGCAGAGCAGGAGCTAGTGTCACTGTCTGGGCATAATCTCGAAATGGAAGAAATATTAGAAGATAATTTAGAATTGGATAACGCAATTGTACTTAATAAAGATACAATAGCAAGCAAAAAGACAATAAAAATACCATCATCCACTTTCGCAAAAATTCATAATTTCCGCTATCCTCCAATCTCAATAGAAGCGAATACTGACATCGTACCACCCAAAAGTGAAGCCACAGTAGAGCAGGATCTAGTATCACTGTCTGGACATAATCCCGAAATGGAAGATATAATAGAAGAAAATTTAGAAATCGGTAACGCAAATGTGCTTAATAAAAATGTAGTATTAAGCAAAAAGACAATAAAAATACCGTTCTCGACTTTAGCAAAAATTCATAATTTCCGCTACCCTCCAATCTCAACTGGTGCGAATACTGACAGTGTTCCCCAAGAGGAATTCACAGCAGAGCAGGAGCTAGTGCCTCTGGCTGTGCATAATCCCGAAATGAAAGATATAATAGAAGAAAATTTAAGAAACGATAACGCAAATGTGCTTAAAAAAGATACAGTAGTAAGCAAAAAGATAATAAAAATACCATTCTCCACTTTCACAAAAATTCATAATTTCCGCTATCCACCAATCTCAATAGAAGCGAATACTGACATTGTACCTCAAAAGGAGGACACAGCAGAGCAGGAGCTAGTGTCGCTGTCTGAGCATAATCCCGAAATGAAAGACATATTTGAAGATAATTTAGAAATGGATAATGCAAATGTATTTAACAAAGATATAGTAGTAAGCAAAAAGACAATAAAAATAGCGTTCTCCACTTTCACAAAAATCCATAATTTTTGCTATCCTCCAATCTCAACTGAAGTGAATACTGACAATGTAGCCCAAATTGAAACCGCAGTAGAGCAGGAGCTAGTATCACTGTCTGCTAATAATCCCGAAAAGGAAGATATATTAGAAGATAAAATGGAAGCCACAGCAGAGCAGGGGGGAGTGTCTCAGTCCGAGCATAATCCCGAAATGGAAGACATATTAGGTCTAGCAGATAATTTAGAAGTCGATAGCGCAAATGTGCTTAATAAACATACAATAGTAAGCAAAAAGACAATTAAAATACCATTCACCACTTTCGCCAAAATTCATTATTTACGCTATTCAGCAATCTCTATAGAAGCGCATACTGACAGTGTTCCCCAAAAGGAATTCGCAGCAGAGCAGGAGCTAGTGTCACTGTCTGCTAATAATCCCGAAAAGGAAGATATATTAGAAGTTAAAATGGAAGCCACAGCAGAGCAGGGAGGAGTGTCTCAGTCCGAGCATAATCCCGAAATGGAAGCCGCAGCAGAGCAGGGAGGAGTGTCTCAGTCCGAGCATAATCCCGAAATGGAAGCCACAGCAGAGCATGAGGTAATTCCTCAGTCCGAGCATAATTCCGAAATAGAAGACATATTAGAAGATAATTTAGAAATCGATAATGCAAATGTACTTAATAAAGATACAGTAGTAAGGAAAAAGACAATAAAAATACCGTTCTCCACTTTCGCGAAAATTCATTCTTTACGCTATCCAGCAATCTCTATAGAAGCGCATACTGACAGTGTTCCCCAAAAGGAATTCGCAGCAGAGCAGGAGCTAATGTCACTGTCTGCTAATAATCCCGAAAAGGAAGATATATTAGAAGATAAAATGGAAGCCACAGCAGAGCAGGGAGGAGTGTCTCAGTCCGAGCATAATCCCGAAATGGAAGACATATTAGGTCTAGCAGATAATTTAGAAATCGATAGCGCAAATGTGCTTAATAAACATACAATAGTAAGCAAAAAGACAATTAAAATACCATTCACCACTTTCGCAAAAATTCATTATTTACGCTATCCAGCAATCTCTATAGAAGCGAATACTTACAATGTACCTCAAATTGAAGACACAGCAGAGCGGGGAGGAGTGTCTCAGTCTGAGCATAATCCCGAAATGGAAGCCACAGCAGAGCATGAGGTAATTCCTAAGTCCGAGCATATTCCGGAAAAGGAAGAAACATTAGAAGTAAATTTAGAAATCGATAATGCAAATGTACTTAATAAAGATACAGTAGTAAGGAAAAAGACAATAAAAATACCGTTCTCCACTTTTGTGAAAATTCATAATTTACGCTATCCAGGAATCTCAATAGAAGCGAATACTGACAGTGCTCCCCAAAAAGAATTCGCAGCAGAGCAGGAGCTAGTGTCACTGTCTGCTAATAATCCCGAAGAGGAAGACATATTAGAAGATAAAATGGAAGCCACAGCAGAGCATGAGGTAATTCCTCAGTCCGAGCATACTTCGGAAATGGAAGGAACATTAGAAGTAAATTTAGAAAGCGATAACGCAAATGAGCTTAATAAAGATACAGTAGTAAGGAAAAAGACAATAAAAATACCGTTCTCCACTTTCGTGAAAATTCATAATTTACGCTATCCTCCAATCTCAATAGAAGCGAATACTGAAAGTGCTCCCCAAAAAGAAGCCGCAGTAGAGCAGGAGCTAGTGTCACTGTCTGCTAATAATCCCGAAAAGGGAGACATATTAGAAGATAAAATGGAAGCCACAGCAGAGCATGAGGTAATTCCTCAGTCCGAGCATATTCCGGAAAAGGAAGAAACATTAGAAGTAAATTTAGAAAACGATAACGCAAATGTACTTAATAACCATACAGTAAGTAAAAAGACAATAAAAATACCGCTCTCAGCTTTGACAAAAATTCATAATTCCCGCTCTCCTATTGAAAGGGAAAGTGCAACTTTAGTTGATTTTCCTAAGCATAATATAGAAATGGAAGATATTTTAGAATTAAACACAACAGAAAATAATCTGAAAATCAATCACGTGAATGAACCTGATAAACATACGAAAATACGCAAAAAAACAATAAAAATCCCCTTAACCGTTTTCCGAAAAATTCATAATATCCATTATTCTTCTAGTTTACCTAATGCGAATAGCGGCAATGATCTCCAACCAGAAACTGTGACAGATCAGTCTGAAAATAACCTTGAAAAGGAAGGTATGATAGCACTAGATGCTGCAGTAGATAACTCAAATGATGAAAATAAACATAAAATTGAAAACAATGATAACGTTGATATAAAACATTCAATTAACCTTAATGGACATACTATGGTACGTTCAAAAACGATAAAAATTCCGATTTCCACATTTGCAGAAGTTGATAACTTTCACCATCCTCCAGTATTCGGTAGTACCTTTCAAAACACATTTAAATTTATTGATCCATCCGATCACAAAAGCCCCCAATTGGAAACCGATTTATTTGATACGATAACTTATTTTCACGAACAACCATATTGCCATTTAGTTGGTTTTAAATCACATGAAATGATATTCTCAACTGATCTTAAAAGGGTTGATCGAGAGAATATGAAAGAGCAGAAGGTTTACAATCGAGCTGTTGTGGTACCAATCCATGACAATTCTAGGAAAACAGGAGAAACAAATAACGTATATCCCAACCATAAGTATGTAAATACGAGAGTCCCGGTTGTAGTAGGGGAATATAACTTAGAAGTCTGTTTAGACGAAGATGTTTTATTTGAAGAGAAAGTGAATAAAGTAAAAGAAATTTCTAAAGTAGTGGAATTAACAAATTGCAAGTTTGTACCAACCAGATTTGCTCCTTCACCAGCTGATGAGAGGCGTATTGCATTAAAAGGCAAACTATTTATAGAAGGAAATATATATCAAAGTATTGAATATATTGCTGATGCGAATATAGATAAAAACACGAACTCAGTAAAGCAGGAACAAATTTTTCATCCACTACATCAAAAAATAGTGATGGAATTAATAATCCAACTACTACAAGTACAAACAGTTTCAACTGTGATAAATCAACAATTAACCTAATAATGAAAGCATATTTATAGCTTAATGAACAAAAGAGAAAAGGATGGTCCATATTTAATTACTTCTTATTGAGTATTTATTTCTACTTATTAATGAAATGGTGCCATTTTCCAAAAGTGAATTCTGTTTTTTTGAATACTAACAAAAGACGACTTTATTTTCGAATGTTGAATGTAAAGCCGTCTTTTGTTGTGCCAAAAAATATTTAACGCTCGGATAATCTGTTATACATGCATCTAAACTCAATAGTATTTCTATGTTATAGAGGAATTCACCTTCGTTCTGTGTTTTTTGCTTAGACACTAATCTCAATGCAACATAGGTTAGAACGTAAGGAAGAATGAATGGAGGATATTATTGAGCAAACAAAATGAAGTAAGTAATGAGGGTCACTCTATTGTGGTTCCGTGTCCGGTTGAGGCAACGTCCCTAATCCCCTTAAAAGATGAACGAGCAACACCTTGTTTAATTGCACCGCCTGCTAGGCCGATCCTTAAAGTTCCTGCTGTATTAGCAGAAACCACACTTCAAATCGTAGTAGAAGCGGATATTCCGCTTGACCCACCAGCAAGTGAAATTAAAAGAGTGTTTAAAGATGTATTTATCACGCAATGTAAACTTGTTCCTGTACGATTTGGAGAAGAAGTTTGTAATGGTACTCTACGTACAGTAACGAGAGCAAAATTGTTTGTAGAAGGATTTATTCGCAAAGATATTGAGTATGCTACAACTGATTGTAACGGAGTCATTCGTGATCGAATTGCTACTGTTCCATTTTCTGGTTTTGCAGATTTAGAAGGTAACGACTTTTTCCTTTTCCCTGTTATAGGTGATTCTCCAGAAGGCAGCAGATCCCGATTCATTGATCCGAAAAATGGTGATACTCCTCGTTTAGATAAATTCTTTTTTGAAAATAATGTTTTTTATAATGATCAACCATATTGCGAGTTAGTAAGTGCAAAATTCTTTGAACTTGATTTTTCACCAAGTCCAACAAATGAAGATGGATCGTTTCATACCCTACGTGAAAAAATTGTAGTCGATCTTACCTTAAAAGTACTACAAGTAAGACAAGTGAGAGTTACAGCTTTATGGCATTAATTTCTAATCTAAAAATATAAAACGATACCTATTACAATAGTTTAGATACTGAGAGTTGAAAAGCATACGATAAGATTAATAGTATATTCAAGTGTATGAATGTTAATAAAATAGAAAATTTGGTTACTGCTTGAGGGCTATAATCTCTAAACAAAATATAAAAACGATACCTATTACAATAGTTTAGATACTGAGAGTTGAAAAGCATACGATAAGATTAATAGTATATTCAAGTGTATGAATGATAATAAAATAGAAAATTCGGTTACTGCTTTAAGGCTATAATCTCAAAACAAAATAAAAAAGACGATACCTATTACAATAGTTTAGAGACTAAAGAGTTGAACAGCATACGATAAGATTAAAAATGATTATATTCAAGTGAATGAATAATTAATGAAAATTTGAAAGGAGGTGATATTGATGAGTGAACAAAATGATCATCGAATTGTTGCTCCATGTCCAGTCGAAGCGGTGACACTAACACCTCTAGCAGATGAAGCAGCAAGACCTTGTTTAGTTCCAGCGAACATTAATCCAATCCTTAAAGTTCCTGTTGTATTAGCAGAAACTACACTTCAAATCGTAGTAGAAGCGAATATTCCACTTAACCCACCAGCAAGTGAAATTAAAAGAGTGTTTAAAGATGTTTTTATCAAGCAATGTAAACTTGTTCCTGTACGTTTTGGACCGGAAAAATGTAATGGTACTGTTCGTGAAGTGACGAGAGCAAAATTGTTTGTAGAAGGATTTATCCGCAAGGATATTGAGTATGCTACAACGAATTGTAATGGATTTATTCGCGACCGAATTGCTACTGTACCATTTTCTGGTTTTGCGGAATTAAGTGCTGAGGACTTTTTGGTTTTCCCTGTTTTAGGTGATTCTTCAGAAAGCAGATCCCGGTTCATTAATCCGAAAAACAATGATGAACCACGTTTGGATAAATTCTTCTTTGAAAATCATGTTTTTTATAACGAGCAGCCATATTGCGAGTTAATAAGTGCAGATTTCTTTGAGCTTGATTTTTCACCATGTCCTACAGATGTAGGTGAATCATTTAGTAATCTACGTGAAAAAATTGTACTTGATCTTACACTAAAGGTACTACAAGTAAGACAAGTGAGAGTTGATTCTTTAGCGATGGATTCAATGAAAAAACATTGCTAGTAAATTGGATTATATGAATAAAAACGCTTGGTGAAAGCCAAGCGTTTTTATAGTCACCAGAACTAATCCCCTTTAGATTCTCGTGGTGCTTTTTGAATCATGCTGATAAGAGAAACTATTTAACCAATAATATTTAAGATACCTATTACAATAGCTTAGAGACTGAGAGTTAAACAACATACTATAGGATTGAGAGGAGGTGATATTGATGAGTGAACAAAATTTTGGTCATGGAGAGTTTCCAATTGCTGCTCCATGTCCGGTTGATGCAGTGACACTTACACCTCTATCAGATGAAGCAGCAACGCCTTGTTTAGTTCCAAGGAAAGTTAATCCAATCGTTAAAGTTCCTGTTGTATTAGCAGAAACTACACTTCAAATCGTAGTAGAAGCGAATATTCCGCTTAACCCACCAGCAAGTGAAATTAAAAGAGTGTTTAAAGATGCTTTTATCACGCAATGTAAACTTGTTCCTGTACGTTTTGGAGAGACATTATGTAATGGTACTGTTCGTGAAGTGACGAGAGCAAAATTGTTTGTAGAAGGATTTATTCGCAAAGATATTGAGTACGCTACAACGAATTGTAATGGAGTAATTCGTGATCGAATTGCTACTGTTCCATTCTCCGGTTTTGCAGATTTAACTGCAGCCGACTTCCTTGTTTTCCCTATATTAGGGGGTTCTTCAGAAAATAGATCTCGATTCATTAATCCGAAAAACAGTGATGTTCCACGTTTGGATAAATTTTTCTTTGAAAATCATGTTTTTTATAATGAGCAGCCATATTGCGAGTTAATAAGTGCAGATTTCTTTGAGCTTGATTTTTCACCATGTCCTACAGATGTAGGTGAATCATTTAGTAATCTACGTGAAAAAATTGTACTTGATCTTACACTAAAAGTACTACAAGTAAGACAAGTGAAAGTTGATTCTTTAGGATAATATCATTCCAAAAAAAGAAACGCTTGGTGCAAACCAAGCGTTTCTATAGTTACCACAATTTATATCCTTTAGATCCCGGAGGTGCATTTTGAATTATTTCAATAACGGGAACTGTATACGCAAATAAGATTAATGCAATACAAATCGTTAACCAAATTTTCCAATTTTCAAGTACCATTGGCGTTTTTTCTGCATGCTCCGAAACTTCCGCAACTGGGAACTCTGTTTCTCCCTTAGGAGCGAACCAAAGTAAATTCACCACAATATAAATAATTAAAACGATTCCAATGAATAGGATAGTACCGCCAATTGCTTGTGCAACTTGATAAGGTATCCATTCAGCTGCTTGCGTTGATCCTCCATAAGTTGAGAAGTCTGAACGTCGAGGTGCACCGGATAGTCCAACTATATGCATCGCACCAGACATAATGGACATACCAACAGCCCAAACAATTGCTTGGATAATTGCTAACCTGTTCATTTGTTTCGTTAATACTCTACCAGTCAAATGGGGGATTAACCAATAAGCTGCACCAAAGAAGGTTAACACAACGGTTGTTGCAACAGTTAAATGGAAATGCCCAGTTACCCAAATGGTATTGTGTATCAACTGGTTCATTTGGTGAGAGGCATTAATAATTCCACCAGCACCAGCAGGGATAAATGCTACCATTCCGATAAATGGAGCAACAAAACGCGCATCTCCCCATGGTAATTGCTTGAACCATCCAAAAACTCCTTTTCCTCCTAGAGCACGCCCACGAATTTCAAACGTAGCAAATAAGGAGAATGCTGTTAATAGAGAAGGGATGACGACCATTAATGTTAATACTACTTGTAGGAACTTCCAGAAAGAACTTATTCCAGGTTCTGTTAATTGATGGTGGAACCCTACAGGAATAGAGAAAAGTAAGAATAATATAAATGATAATCTAGCAAGGGAGTCAGAGAAAATTTTCCCACCAATAATTTTTGGGATAACTGCATACCAAACCATATACGCTGGTAATAACCAGAAGTAAACAAGCGGATGGCCGAAATACCAAAATAATGTACGAGAAAGTAATACATCTACTTTATCAACCCAACCTAAAGACCAAGGAAGTAGTTGGAATAATACTTCAACCGCTACTCCTAACGAACAAATAATCCACATAGATAAGTTAACGACAACCATAAAAGTGAGTAATGGACTTGGTTGACCTGGATTTGCTTTACGCCATTCCACATATTTCGAAATAAGTCCTGCTCCACCAATCCAAGAACCGACAATTACTAATGCTAAGCCTGCATAGAAAATCCAATGTGCTTGTAATGGCGCATAAAATGTATATAAAACGGAAGCTTCGTTAATTAAAATCATAATAGATGATGCAGTAGTACCAATCGTCATGATCCAAAAACCAATCCAACCATATAAGCGTTGTTTATCCGTTAATGTTCCAGCTGTTCTACTTACTGCAGCAATTTGAAAACCAAAAATGAAATAAGTTGTTAAAATAAGACCTAAGAGGACTCCGTGAATCGTTAATAGTTGATAATAGCCAATTCCCCATGGGAGTGTAAATGTTCCAGAACGTACTAACGTTTGTAAAAGACCACAAAGACCACCAATCGCTAATGCGATGAACGCGACATAAACATGTGCGAGGGCTAGTTTGCCATCTCTTTTATCTACTTTTACTAAATCCTTTGCTCTTTCTGATATAGTTGTCATCTTACTCTACCACCTTTAACATAGACATCATGGACGAATGTCCAACCCCGCAATACTCGTTACATAATATTAAATATTCTCCTGCCTTATCTACCGTTGTTACATATTCCGATACATAACCAGGTTCCAGAATCATATTTATATTTGTTCCGGCCGCCTGAAAACCATGTACTACATCTTTCGTCGTTGCGATAAACTTAACCGTAGATCCAAGCGGAATTTCAATTTCAGGTGGATTATAATAAAAGGCAGATGCTACAAACACCACTTCATAGTCCCAATCTTTCCCTTCCACTTTATGAACACCAGGATTATTAAATGGTGCAATTTCATCCACGCGTTCAGGATCCACATATACTTTCGCACTTGGTGGATGAGAACCATAATGAAAAGCGCTAAAACCAACAACAACTAAAAATAAAACGAGTGAGCCAATTCCAAATGTGAGCCACCATTTTTCATATTTATGAATATGCATAATTTCGAACCTCCTATAAATCAAAATCGATCAATAAATAAATAAAATGCCATAAACCATGTGATTAATATAAATGCCCCGAGAAAACCAACCGAGTAAAGCGTACCTTTTAAATCTGGCTCTTTCTCACGTTTTTTCGACATTTTATGCACCTCCAAAATTCGTTCTTGTATAGTAATATCATAAATACATATTTAAATAGAAGATGTGATAAAAATCACACTTTATAACCGATTGTGTGAATTAAATGTGAAGAATGAATCTGTATTTTCACATATGCAAAAAGAGATTAGTAATCAAATAATTCAGTTAATTATTTTTGCATAAAAAAAGAACTTCCTTTTATCAGGAAGTTCTTTTCGTTTCATGCTATTCATCAATCGTTAATATAATCGTTAACTCACCAACATCCTCAATTTCAACAGGTAATTTGAAGGCATGCTGAAATCCGAATAATTTGGTTGTCCCAACAATAACAGTAGGGGGAGTGATATCAATTTCCACTCCATTTGCAGCTACAGATGTACACAAGTTGCCAGCAATCATATTACCTAGTTCTCCAGTAAAAGATTCGAGCATCTCACCTTCTAAAGGCATTCCGAACATTGTCGCTCCGATCTTGGAGAAGCCATTAGAAGTTGAATCTATTATTATGCGACCTTTAATATCACCAATAATTCCTATAAGTACACTCATTTCTGTTTGCTCAAAAGGTTGTACCATTAGAGAGGGGGACTTTATATCCATCGAAAGAGGGATAACTGATTTTAATGATTGGATTGTTCCATTTAATATAGTTTGTATATGCTTTGAAGCACTCATTTTTTCCCCATCCTTAACATATAGATATAGTACAATTTTAGCATGAAAAAGCGTGAAAAAGAATAGAATTTGTAGAAAGTAGTGAAATAATGTGTTATCTTGTAAATGAGAATGAATTTCAAATGTATTTGAGAGGACGATTTACATGCTAGCTCTAATCATTGGTTCTACTGTTCTTTTATTTAGTGGAATAACAGCTTATGTGTTACGTTCCATAGCCCCACAACCAAAATAATGCTTATAAATCAATTACGCCTCGGCGTAATTGCGTCCAGATTTTGAATTGCGCTTGCGCAATTAACTCCCATCCAAAATCTGTGACATCCGCCGGAGGCTTAACTTGACTCAACAGTTATTATTTGCTGAGTCAAGTTAAATCGGGAGAGATATCCAAGCCGGTATTTAGGCTTTTCAAATGTAAATATTGTTAAGAGAAAATTCCATAATTCTATTCATTATTATCCCGTTTTACTAAATGTTCCGTAAATACACTTCTTTAGGATTATATTTTCAATTTAAAATAAATTTGTATAGGTAATATGGCTAAAAATTTGTCATCAAACATTTATCGCTCCTTAATTCGCTATTAATACGTAACAACTAGACTATTAATAGTAACAAAAATAATATTTTTTAAGGAGAGGTTTTCATGTTTAAAAAAGTTGGCCTTATTGCACTAAGTACTGGACTTGTTCTTTCGGGAGTGGGTTTAAGTAATGCAGATGCTGCAAAAAAAGATGTCACTCCAAAAGTTAAACAAAATTGGAACGGACCAGTAGAAAATGTTATTTATATGATTCCTGATGGGTTCGGTGCAAATCACGCAGCAAATTACCGTATTTTTAAAGGGGAAGAAGCAGTTTGGGATTCACATATTAAAGGAATGTATACTACATATTCAGCAAATGCAGATATTACAGACTCTGCTGCTGCCGGTACGGCAATGGCTGCTGGTGTAAAAACAAACAATGGTGTCATTGGTTTTGATACTGCCGGTAACGAAGTAAAAACAATTCTTGAAGCATCAGAAGAAGCAGGGAAATCTTCAGGTTTAGTGGCAACTTCTACCATTACACATGCAACTCCCGCTAGTTTTGCTTCTCATGTGGAACACCGTAGTAATGAAACAGAAATCGCCCGCCAATATATACAAGAAAGCGGTGTAGATGTAATTTTAGGTGGCGGTAAAAACTATTTCTTACCATCTTCAGAAGGCGGTAAGCAAACTGAACTAAACTTAATCGATGAAGCACAAGAAAAAGGATTCGAGTTTGCAGAAACACGCGCTCAATTAGAAGAAATTGGAAATGTGAATGTAGAAAAAGGAGAAAAATTACTTGGTCTATTTGCAGATGATGCACTTGCTCCTGAATTCGATCGTGTTGAAACGGAAGAGCCGAGCCTAGCTGAAATGACTGAAACGGCAATTGATGCTTTAAGTCAAGATAAAGATGGTTTCTTCTTAATGGTAGAAGGAAGTCAAATTGACTGGGCAGGTGAAGAAAACGATGCTGCTTACGCTATGCATGATACAAAAGCTTTTGAAGAAGCAGTGCAAGAAGCAATTGAATTTGCACAACAAGATGGCAAAACATTAGTCATTATTGCTGGTGATCATGAGACTGGTGGTATGTCAGTTGGTTCAGCTACATCATCAAATGCTGCTGCTGAGATTCTTAAAAATGTAACAGCTACCGGTGGATTTATGGCTGAACAACTAAACGAAGACCGTTTAAATGTAAAAGAGGTTGTACAACAATACACTGGAATTGATTTAACGGTTGATGAAGTAAAAACTATTCAACAAGCAGAAAACGCAAAACTTGCTATTAATAAAGTATTAAGTGAACGTGCAGGTATCGGCTGGACAAGATATGGTCATTCTGCAGCACCTGTTCCAGTATTTGCATTCGGTCCACAATCTGATAAATTTGTAGGATTCCACGATAACACAGACTTACCAAAAATAATTGCAGATGCAATGAAGCTTAAATAAGTCTTTTGTAAACTTAGAAAAGCATGTATTAAATTTCCAAATGGAAAGATTGTAACCAAGCTCGACGAAAGTCGGGATTGGCTACGGTCTTTTTTTTATGTAGTTTATAATCAAGTTTTATTGAGGCTTTACGTAATAGTAAAATCAACTAAGTTAAATAAAAATAACTCATAAAAATAAGTATGTGAGCAAATGTGTGAGCTATATGGAAAGGAAAGCAAGTGATCTTTATTTTTAAACTACTGTGGGGTTGTTATAAGAAGGATTAACGCAAAAACGCCTGAAAATCGGGCAAAAAGAAGGAAAAATTGAAGAAAAAGTTGTTTTTGAACAATTTGAACAAAAAAAAAGTTTGGAGAGAATTGATGAAATAAATAGGATCGTTGATTCTGGATTAATGCTCTTTTTGTTGAACTTATTGTACTAATGGGTCTTTAGTCAAGTAGAGCAACGTCTTTCAGATGTTGCTCCTTTTACATTTAAAAGTACTTCTGATAATACTCTTTCCTTAGCCTCCCGCTTAATTGAGCGTATATCTTGGTGGTTTCACTTTTCTCATGCCCCATAAGACTTTGTATGACTTCGGGTAGGAGCTCCATTATTCAACAAATGAGTTGCGTAGCTGTGTCTAAGTTGGTGTGGATGAATCTCTTTGTTGATTTCCGCACGGTTGGAAATTCGCTTGATAATGTATCGCATTTGGGCGACACTCATTTTATGTGGCTGTCTTGTCGTCACAAAGATAGCAGGATTATGGTCATTTCGGCTTTCCATATAACGTTTAAGCCATATGTCACAACGTGTATTAAAATAAACTTCTCTTTCCTTATCACCTTTTCCTCTAACAATTGCGGATTGATTGGACCAATTTATATGGTTCTTTTCTAGCGAAACTATTTCTCCAATTCGACAACCGGTAGAAAACATGAATTCAAAAATCGCTTTTTCCATTGGGGAATGACAGGATTCACGAAGGTGTTCAATCTCCCGTTCGGTTAAATACTTGGGTATCCGTTTGCCTACTTTGGGTTCTTTTATTTTGGAAGTTGGATTCTTACTCAGGTATCCTTCTTCATGAGACCAACGAAAAAATGATTTCAAAAAGCGGATACGATGTGCAAGACTGGCTGGTTTTAAATGCTTGCAGGATATTGCAAGATACTCCTTTAGTTGATTTGAATCCAGCAATTCTATCTCTACATCCTTAAAATAACCAATTAGTAGTAAAGACTGTAACTGGTATGCCTTCAACGTTTGTGGCGAAAAGCCTTCTATTCGTTTATCCGCTTCAAACGAAGCCCATGCTTTTGACAGTAGCAATTTCATTCACCCTTAAAATAGTAATACTAAAAGGATTATTGCCAACTTAATAGAATTGTAGACACGGAAATAAATCATTTCAAATAACTCATTTGACTATGTAAAATACTTCACTTAAACTAGCGGGGCAGCATTCCTGTTTGAAAGATCTTCAGGGTCTTGCAAGAAAAAGAGTCCTCTAGTATGATGCTGAGTGTCAACTGGCATTGACCCATCATCAAACAAGGAGGACCCCTCTATGAATTCTAAAATGAATCAAAAAATTAATCAAGTTACTGAAAACACACTGGTTGTGGGCATGGATATCGCTAAGCGAGTTCATTACGCCTGCTTCGTTGATGAACGCGGCCGCATGATAGAAAAAGCATTTCCTGTTCATCAATCAAAAGAAGGCTTCGAGAGTTTGTATGACAAGATTCTTCAAACGATGCAGGAAACGGAGAAAACAGAGGTCATCGTTGGCATTGAACCGACAGGTCACTATTGGATGAACTTAGCTTATTTCTTGGATCAATATGGTATACCACTCGTTATGGTGAATCCCTTACATGTTAAACGCTCGAAAGAACTAGATGATAACCTACCGACTAAGAACGATAAAAAAGATGCATTAGTCATCGCCCGGTTATTGAAAGACGGACGCTTTAGCTATCCTCGCATATTAAAAGAAATAGAAGCTGAACTGCGTATTGGGTCTACTCTCAGATCCAAGTTAACGGAGGATCTAGCAAGTATAAAAAATCGAATCATTCGTTGGCTAGATCGTTATTTCCCTGAGTTTACTCAGGTATTTCCCACTTTTGGGAAGATGGCGCTGGCCACATTGGAAAAGGCACCATTGCCACAAGATATTCAAAGTAAAACAGCAGAAGAGCTTGTTTTTCTCTACCGTCAGGTAGAGGGGATGAGAGCACCTCAATTACCTAAAGCGAAGCTTCTTATAGAGACTTCCATAAACTCTATTGGATTGACAGAAGGTACTCAGATGGCCCGACAAGAAATCGCCACTCTCCTTCGTCAATATCGCTTATTAGAAAGCGAAATTGAATCCGTGAACAGTCAATTAGCCGAAATGGC
>NZ_FOGY01000027.1 GCF_900111345.1 Psychrobacillus sp. OK032 | reverse complement strand
GGGCAAGCAATCGATGGTAGTACTCTGTGGTAAATTACTGAAAATATTACATGGCATTTGTAAAAAGAAAGTCTATTTTAACGAGCAATTTATGAAGAGGGATATCCACTGTCTCGCAGAGCCAGCGTAAGCATTTCCAATCAACGACCTATAATTAGAAGGATGACACGGAGAAGCCGGCATTATTACTAACACTAAGACCATGAGTCCCTGGGGCAGCTTAGCTGGCCTCTGCCTTATGAATAGACCGAACGAAGGAATGTAAGCGCAATTGACGCTAAGAGACATGGGAGGGTAAGTCATCATAAGCATCGCAGAGATCCATTGTGCATTATATAGTGGAGAAAAATAGCTAATGTTTTCCATTAGTTTTAGCGAAGCGTACACTCGAATTGGTAAGAATAACTATAAATTCAAGACTATGTTTATAAATAAGGTAGAAAAATATTTTTTAACATAAAGAAATGATGAAAACCGTTGATACCTCAATGTTTATAGAGGGAGGTTAGTTTAATAAGGACAATGTTAAAATATATAGTATAGGTAGTAGAAAGGTGGGTCTGTATGATAAAAAATATTGGGTTAATTACAGACGAGTTGCAAAATTTTTCATTTGCAAATATAAAGTGTATTTCAAATTTAAATTTGAGTTTTCTAAAAGAATTCAATGTTTACAGTTCTTTACTTGATATTGATTTCATTATCGAAGGTAATGGTAATCGGTATCTTGTTCATTTTCGTTTCCATAACCCACAGAGTATCACCTTTGAAAGTAATGGGTCTTATCATCAAATTTCTTTAAATATTAAAGACATAACAGAACGAGGTTTTGAGAAGATGAAATTTGAAGTGGAGGACTATGAAGAAAATACACTTCACTTTTTTTGTTCAGAAATCGAAAAAGTCTCTATTTCAGAGACCAATTATGTTATATAGCAATCTTCAACTAACGGGTGCTTTACTTCAAGAAGAAGTGAAGCACTTTTCTAATTGAACTAACGCGGCAGGTTAGTTGATTAAGATTAATGGTAAAATTATGAGTATGGGTCAAAGGAGGCTTAAAATAATGTTAGGTGAAAACTTTTATGAAGAGGTACAAAAGAAACCATTATTCTTTTTGATTTATAGTATTATAGCAATTGTATTTTTTACTGGTATCACATTTACTTTTGTAATCCCTGGGTTACAAGGCTTCAAATGGTACTTCTTCTTTATTGCACTTTTGATCTATTTTGGAGTTGCGAATATATTTGTAGGGTTATTTAAAGAACGACTATCATTGGTTTTTATACTCTCCTTGATATTTAGTGCTTTAGGAATGGGATGGAGGTTATGGCTGGAATGGGGGGAGTTTAGTTTAGTCGAACATATGAGTCCAGTTGTGCTAATTGGCTATCCTTGTATTATCGCATTTATAATATTATTAATGTTTCATTTCTCTTCTAAATTTAAGACAAATAAATAGTAATTATCGATGAATAAAAGTCATTTTTTCTTATTCAACTAACGGGTGCTTTACTTCAAGAAGGAGTAAAGCCTTTTTTCTTATTGAACTAAAGACACAGTTTACTTCAATAAGGAAAGACACATTTAATAAAAATATACACCCATATTTGTTGGGATATTTTGAATTCTTTTCTGCTAAACTATTGATAGAATGGTGGTGATATTATGAAATATGTTTACGCTAACCTATTAGGTGCATGGGTTAATCTATCTGAAGATGAATTGTGTGATGGGACCTCATAAAACTTCCCCTTCAGTGTGGTGGGAAGAAAACGCTGAAATATGGAGTCGCAATAAAAGAGAAGAAGACACGATGTATCAACTTGATTTCATCTGGATTCATTACAAAGGTAAAGAATATAGAATTAACCCGATTTTCATCCAAATCGTCGTCGAAAGTTAAATTCAACCTCAAGTTTTCTTTTTAATTCTTCAATTAGGTTGTTTACACTTTTTAAACTAACGGGTGCTTTAGTTAAACAAGTGGCTACCTGTAAGGGTAGCTTTTTCTTATTGAACTAACGCCGCAGGTTAGTTTAAGATTCGCTTTCCGAAATAATCAATCTTTTTTTATAAAATGAATAGCAATAAACAATGAAACCTCGTATTTTTATAAAAATTCGCACAAAAAACGTGTCCTGAGATAATAAAGTTGTTTATAAAACGCCAATCATGTTATTCAACAATCGGGCTATTGTTGAATAAGGATAGTTGATATTAACTTGGGCAAAATATGAATTGGCAAATCTTTATAGTTGGAGGGATTGAACGTGAGAATACGGATTTTATTACTACTAACTCTCATCTGTTTTCATTTTTCGTCGATAGCAAGTGCAGAAGCCCCACTAACAGCAGTATTTATCCGTGATCATCAGTTGTGGCTAAAACACGGTGGTGAAGAAATACAACTCACAAAAGACCGATATGTGTATTCTCCGAAATGGTCATACGACGGTCGTTTTATTGGATTTATTGATGGTGATGAAAAGGGAGAAAAATCGGATTTATTCATTTATGATACAAAGGAAAAAGAAACCTACCAACCTTATGTAAGGGCCGCTACATCTGACTTTAAATGGTCTCCGAACAAAAATCAGTTGGCCTACACTGATCAAGGTATATTAAATGTGACAAAAATAAAGAATGGCCGGCCGCAAGGATTTGAAAATGTTTCATTAGGCGTTAGTGGTTTTGAATGGTTTCCGAACGGGGAAGAATTTATTGTTTCAGCACAATCCAACTTACTTCCTACCGGATGGAGTCCAATCCCGCTGTATAGAATTCCGGTAGATGCAAATCTCGCCAAAGATAAAATGAAGCCTTTTTATACGATTCAAACTAAAGTACCTGACTTGTTTGGGACTGATGCCGATTATTTTAAGTGGAGTTCTGATGGGAAGTGGGTTAGCTTTTTAGTTATTCCTACCCTTTCTTGGTCCATGGACAGCAATACGTTGAGTGTTTTATCATCACAAGGAAAACACTTTCAAGCAGTGGGGAAAATGTTAGGGTATCAAGACTGGTTTAAGTGGGCTCCTTCTGCCAATCAATTGGCTTATATTTCTGGAGAAGGAAGATTTTTTGTTGAAAACAAGAAAATGACGATTGCGGGAATCCCAATAGTTAAACAACAAAAAGAATACACACCTAAAGGATTTGTAGACCTCGATCTGGAATGGTACTCTAAAGATTTGGTAATTGTGGCTCGTGCGAAAGAGAACAAGGAGTGGAAAGAAGGACCTCCACCAACTATGTTTACATCACTTTACGCAATAAACATGAGAACAGGAGAGCAAAAACAAATCTCATTTCCAGGGAAGAATGAACTTGAGGAAGATCCTCAAGTTGTTGGACCTTACCTTACTTGGTTTCGAAAGACGGCAGAGCAAACTAAAGGTGATGTATGGGTAAAAAATACGTTAACTGGTCAAGAGCATATATGGCTTAAAAATGTAGATTACGCCCCAACGTTTTTCACACCGGAGCAAAGTCCTTGAATAAGCTTCACTTTTCTTCTTCAACTAACGGGTGCTTTAGTTAAACAAGACCATCATTTTGAACTGCCCCGTAAAAGTTAGACATAAAAAACTAACTTTTACGGGGTGTTTTTTATGACCAAATTTACTGTAGATCATTTTTAACTAATCATTTTAATTTAATGTTGCACTATTATAGAATTCATTGTATTATTTAAATCGTAATCATTACTATTTAAGAAGTAAAAATTGGAGGAAAAGTATGAAAGAATTAATTCCGGTCACCGTTTTAAGTGGTTACCTAGGTGCAGGAAAAACTACGGTGTTAAATCACTTATTGTCAAATAAAGAAGGGAAGAAAATAGCTGTTATCGTAAATGACATGAGTGAAATCAATATTGATTCGCAACTCATTCAGAATGGTGGTTTTTCACGTACAGAAGAAAAACTAGTTGAACTGACAAATGGTTGTATCTGTTGTACACTTCGAGAAGATTTGATGATTGAAGTAGAAAAGCTTGCTAAGCAAGGAAACATCGATTATTTAGTTATTGAGTCAACCGGTATTTCTGAACCGATTCCCGTTGCGCAAACATTTACATATATCGATGAAGAAGTTGGTATAGATTTATCGCGTTATTGTAAATTAGATTCCATGATAACAGTAGTAGATGCTTTCCGATTCTGGAGTGACTATGAGAGCGGAGAAACCCTCCTTGAACGTAAACAAACGGACAATGTTCTCGACAGTCGGGATGTTTCGGATTTATTAATTGATCAAATTGAATTTGCAAATATTTTACTGATAAGTAAATCGGATTTAGTTACACCTGAATACATAAAAGCATTTACATCCTTTTTAGTTAAAATGAATCCCGAAGCCACAATCATATCGATAGAGAATGGGGTAGTGTCACCTACAGAAATCCTAGACCAAAGTCTATTTAACTTCGAGAAAGCAAGTCAAGGAGCTGGATGGATTAAAGAATTAAATGAGGAACATGTCCCGGAGACAGAAGAGTATGGAATCACATCTTTTGTTTATAGAAGAAAACGCCCATTCCACCCAGAACGTTGGTACGCTTGGTTGAATACTTTTCCACAAGAAATTGTTCGATCCAAAGGATTCTTTTGGCTCGCAACTCGAAATAACATGGCAGGTTTACTTTCTCAAGCTGCTTCTTCACTCCAAATTCAGGGTGCTGGTCAATGGATTGCATCTCTGCCAAAATCTGAGCAAGAAATGATTTTTCAAGAAGATTCTTCTTTGAAATCAAGATGGGACGATGTTCATGGAGACCGACAAACAGAAATGGTATGGATAGGACTTGATATGAATCGGGATGAAATCGAGTCCCAGCTTGATGGATGTTTGTTAACTGATGCAGAAATGGAAAGTGACTGGACAAAGCTGTCCGATCCACTTCCTCCTTTTATTGAAGCAAATTGAAAATCAGGAAAGTCTTTATGCAACTTGCAGAAATTTGAACAGCTATCTAGAAAGTCTGTTTTTGAAACCAATAGTTAATTATCCAACAAAGAAAAGTCATTCAAAGGGTAGTTAGAACTTTCACAACACACCTAGAATAATTTGAAAATATAAGGAGGGATATAATATGAGAGTAAATATTACATTGGCCTGCACAGAGACAGGTGACCGAAATTACATTACGAAGAAAAATAAACGAAATAATCCAGAACGTATTGAATTGAAGAAATATTGTCCACGATTAAGAAAAGTGACTTTGCATAGAGAAACAAAGTAAAAATTTTACTTATTATAAATGATTCTTGAAACGTTACTTGACGTTCAACAGGGATATGTTTATAGTCTAAATAGTAATTATTACGATTTGTAAAAAGGAGTGTTATTAATGAAAATTTCATTTGCAACAGGGCTAAGTGTATTAGCTATAAGTTCACTACTAGTAGGGTGTCAGACTTCAGAACCAGCTGAAGGCTCTACTGAAACACAAGAGAAAACATCTGAAAGTCACACACATGTAAGTGAAAGTGATCACGAACATAGCCATGCACATGATGAAGAAGCAAAACAAATTTATGACGGCTTTTTTGAAGACAGCCAAGTGAGTGATCGTTCGCTTATTGATTGGGAAGGCGACTGGCAATCGGTATATCCATACCTACAGAATGGTACACTTGACGAGGTATTTGCTTATAAAGCGGAACAGGAAGATGCCATGACTTCTGAAGAGTACAAGGAGTATTATAATAAAGGGTATCAAACAGATGTTGACCGAATCATAATTCAAGGTGATAATGTAACGTTCTTCAAAAATGGAAAAGAATATTCTGGTGAGTATATCTATGATGGATACGAAATCCTAACATATAATGCGGGAAATAGAGGGGTAAGATACATATTTAAACTAGTAGAAAAAATTGAAGGGCTTCCTCAATTTATTCAATTTAGTGATCATAGTATCAAACAGAATGAATCTGACCACTACCATTTGTATTGGGGTGACGACCGTAAGGCATTACTAGATCAAGTCACAAACTGGCCTACCTACTACCCATCAGAAATGGATGGACATGATATTGCACACGAAATGATGGAGCATTAAATTTTAAGAGTAATAATGTTTTTACTTTGAAATAGTAAATTTGAAATTAAAATTTAACTAAAACTATCGTTGGGAAGTTAGTAGCTTAAAGAGGAATGCTTAGTTATTTTCTTATTAAACTCCCATGAAAATTAGTTCTTCAAGAAATGAAAAATGACAATACTTAAGAAGACCCCTACTTAATCGTTAAAAAAAGAGGAGAGCGTAAATAAGTCTATGGATTACGGTTGACTGGATTAAGGTCAGTATCAGTATTGACACTTCCTAACCATTTTCATTCTCTGTGGTGCAGCATTTTTTTGTGCTGCATGGATGGCTAACGGGTGCTTTAGTTAAAGATCATGGGGTTGCTTAGGCAACTCTTTTTTCTTATTAAACTCCCATGAAAATTAAAAAACGATTAAAATCTATAAAATGGCATAACAAAAGAGACTCAGAAATTGCTTTTTTAAAAAAAGG
>NZ_FOGY01000026.1 GCF_900111345.1 Psychrobacillus sp. OK032 | reverse complement strand
AAAGGAATTACCATGAGCATGTCCCGCAAAGGCACGCCAGCTGATAATTCCCCAATCGAAACGTTTCATTCCACGCTAAAGTCTGAAACGTTCTACCTCGACGGTATCTATCGCACAACGAATGCATGTGTGATACAAATCGTCGAAGAATACATTACTTATTATAACAATATCCGTATTCAAACGAAACTAAACAGCCAATCGCCGGTTCAATACGCATAATAGGGTGTTTTATTCCTGTCTCAAATAGGATAGTCAGTGCCTTCAACTAACGGGTGCTTTACTTCAAGAAGGGGTAAAGCATTTTTTCTTATTGAACTAACGCGGCAGTTTAGTTTAAGAAGGATATTTCTGAAACCATATAGAAATAGATACAAACTGAAGGATAATCTGAGAGAGTATACTAAAAGTAGTTTCCTTTTATTTTATTCAACTAGAGGTGGTTTAGTTTAAAAATATTACTACGATATAACGATAATTTATAGGACAGGAGAGTTAAAACTGGCTAATATAAAAAAATGTGTTTAATTGCAATGATAGCTATGACCGCTGTTTCATTTGCTAATTTTTGGGGGTTTAGTATTGCTGGGATATCTATAATTATCGGTATTGTGTTTTTCTTTATTAATGGTAATTTAGAAAAAAATGTTGCTGCTGACACTGGACTAAATGCAAAAGCAATTGGAACGAGTCTGAAAAACAAAACAATTTATTTTTGGGTTTTTTTACCACTCATTTTGAATGTTGTTTGTATTGTGTTGGCAAAATTAGTTTTGCCCGAATACATAGAACATCTTTATGGAAGAACGGAGTTTGTTGTTTCGTTAGATAAGATAATGTTTCTCGTCCTTCAACTTGCTATTTTAGCATTGGGTGAAGAAATTGCGTGGAGGGCTTTTTTTCAAAAGCAATTGAGTAAAGCACTGCCAGTAATACCTACTTTAATTGTTACATCCATAATATTTGCATTTGGTCACATTGTGGATGGGAATCTTATTGTAGTCGCTTATGATATTTTCTTTATCATTATAAATAGTGTTTTATATGGTGTGATATTTTATAAAACAAACAATGCGTGGATAAGTGCTATTTCGCATTTTATTGCTAATTTATTTAGCATTATTTTAATATCATTTTTGTTGGGATAGTGACTTTGAGATAATGTATAAACCTACTTTGATTTCATTCTATAAAGAATAAGTTAGACATTTTCTTATTAAGCTAACGGGTGCTTTACTTCAAAGGGGTAAAGCCTTATTTCTTATTGTACTAAAGGCAGGTTAATTAAAAAACATGAAATTTACTCAAATCAACAATTTGTTAACTTTACCTCTAATTTTTCTAAAATCTTATCTAGGACCATACATACTTATTTTAATATATAGTAAAAAGGAGGAAATTATCATGATAGCGGAAAGTGCAAAGGAAATTCTATTACTGAATTGTGACAAAAATCTTAAATCATTGCTTGAAATAATTGAATCTGTACCTAGCAGAAAAAGAGGCGTTTCTATTGAAACTCCAGAAAGAGATAAGAATTTTCGTGATGTATTAATGCATCTGTATGAATGGCATGTAATGCTTGAGAGATGGTATAGAGAAGGTATGGATGGGGATATTCCTTTTATGCCAGCACCTGGTTATAAATGGAGTAATATCAAGTTACTTAATATGCAAATTTGGGAAAACTATCAAGATGTAGCATTAAATCAAGCTATAAAAAAACTGAAGTTAAGCCATGAAAGAGTAATGGATTTAATTAAATCACATACCAATGAAGAAATCATAACAAAAAAATACTATAAGTGGACAAAGACAAGTAATTTATACAGCTATTTTGCAGCAAACACTTCCAATCATTACATTTGGGCTATAAAAAAATGCGAAGTTATTGCAAATTCTATATAAAAGAAGGGGAGAAGGACAAGTTTGTGAAATTATGCACTTAAACTAACGGGTGCTTTACTTCAAGAAGGGGTAAAGAATTTTTGTAAGACTAAATGGGCAGGTTAGTTGAATAAGGAAACGGGGAAAATTAGCAACTATATATTAAACAAAAAAGGTTAAATTGAAAGGAAAATAGATAGGAGATAAAAATGCGTAATAAGAAGTTAAGGGGTTTAAAGCGAAAAACAAGAAATATGATAAAGCGAATCTGGGAGGAAACTTCTGATTTTCCTTTGGATTTTTATAATGGGTATTGGCATCTTCATTTACCAATTTCCCAAGGTTTTATTGATTCCGATAGGATTCCTTTTGGAATTAAGAGACTTTGTGTCCAGACTTTATTAGAACGGGCTAAACATTTGATTGAAATCAAACCTAATACTCCTGATAAGTGTCGAGTGGTGGTTTATATTAGTTTCCAAGCATTGTTTGATTCTCAAATTATAGTGTTTGCTGGTGATTCTCACTTCGAGGGGTTCTTTAATAGAAATGACGAATTTCAAAAATGGATTCCCCTGTCCAAAGAAAGAAATTTTGAGAGTGATTGGAGAATAAATATCCCCAAAGATATGAATGTCTTAGGATTTAAAGAAGAAGTAACCGATGAAGATGGGGAAATTTATAAAAGAGAAATTTGGTTTATAGGCGAATTAGAGTAGGCTTAATATTATTTTCTTATTCAACTAACGGGTGCTTTACTTTAAGAAGGAGTAAAGCCTTTTATCTTCTTAAACTATAGCAGGTTAGTTTAAGAAGGAATCTTTGAATATATCCGAATTTTTAAAGCCGTATTAATAAAGGAATATAATGTCTCTGAAGTCATGTGAATGTGGAGTCAAACTAGTCTTTTTCTTTTGTCTGAGTTAACAAAAGTTATAATTATGTATAGGAGAATCTAAAAGTTAAATTCCCCAGTTATTATTATTATTATATCTAATGTTTTGCTTGTTTTGCTTATATTGCTTATATTCATCTAATATTTTTACATTAGATACATTATCTTTTTCTAATCTGTTTGAATCTCGATTAGTTAATTCTTCCAATTTCCGAATTGCAGTTTCAAACTCGTCATTTGTCATCTTTTTAGTAGCTAGCATTGAACATAAATAAGCATAAGCTATTGATGTTGTGTCAATATTCACATTTACATTTATATCAACGTCAGAATTACCACTTTGACTAATTGAGGATTTGTTTGTATCTATATCAGAAATAAAGGAATTAGTTTTAGATAATTTTGTTTTAGATAATATTTTCCTTGGATAGTAGTCCATTAATTTGTTACTCCTCTCTTCTAATTAGTAAGTGGGATAGCTGTTAAGTCTACTATCCCACCAATCCAAAGATATTAGTCTACGTCTAGGCTTTGTTCTTGGTCAGAATCAGCATCGGATTCTGCTTTAACTCTTGAACGGGAATCAGAATCTACATCAATGTCTATCCATATTCTAGCATTTCCACTATTAATAACTTTTGCTACGTTTACATTCTTATCTTCATTTCTTAAGTCAGTGTCTACATCTGTATCATTGTCATTTCGTAATTTATTGTCGTTGTCTATGTCATTATTAGATTTACTGCGAGATTCTGATTGGTTATTTCTATTTGAATCATTTCTAATGTTTCTCCATACTTTACTCATTTTTATCACCTCTCTTCTATTACTAGCTTATTCACAAGAAAATAAATATATAGACATACAACTAGAAACTAAAAATAATAAATTAATTGTTTTATAACTCTTATTACTATCTCTGTTTTCTATAATTTTTTAACACATGTAATGAATTTGGTGTTAAGTCAAAAAGAAAAGCTTGGGAGTAGCGCTCAGAAGACTTAGATAACCAAATAAACGCTTAATGTCTCTCATAATTAGGTTCTCTTATAGTTTATGTTAGGATTTTAGCGTAAGTTAGATGAAAATAAATTGGAAAATTATTATTCAACTAACGGGTGCTTTAGTTAAACAAGACCATCAAATTCGGTGGTCTATTTTTATTTCCAAAACATATATAGTTTAAGTAATTGTTAACGCAAAAAGATGTTAATGCTAACTTTTGAAATAGGGGATTATTTACTTTTGGAGGGTTGAATAATGAAAAATAAAGATAGGTTAATTTTTACACTTGTATGTAGTTTACTTATTTTTGTTGTTAGTATGTATAGAATACTTATTGAATCACTTTCTTCAGAACCTTTGTTTGCAGCATCTTCTTTGGCAATTGGTGGGTTAATTGGAGTAGTTGGAGTTGTTATTAAAATACTAAGGAAGTCACAATCTAATTAAACAAACCAAACGTGCGATTCCTAAAATGAATCGCTTTTTTCTTATTCAACTAACGGGTGCTTTAGCAAAAGATTATGGAGTTGCCATAGGAAAGACTTTTGCTTATTGAACTAACGAAGCAGATTAGTGGAAGAAGGAACTACTATCACAGTAATAAAACAAAGTTTGATAAAACCCTGTATTAATATAGTTTTTTTCTATTGCCCCTTAAATTCCAGCTGTATTGTTTAATTAAAGGGCCAGATTGATGAATATAATTTGAAGATGTGTCGTATGAATTTATATTGAAAATATATTCATTCATTAAAAATGAAAGGGAAATGTTATATGAAATCTGGAGGTAATAAGTTTCTAATTGTAAAAGCCGATGAAGTTGATTTAGATGTAAGGACGCAAATGTCTGAAACTTTTGCGGATGGCTTTACACAATGGCTTATCTTTTTTTCCAAAGATAAAAACGTTATTGCAAAGGCTTTTGCTCATATGTTTATTTTAGATCAATTTTATGTAGCTATGGCAAATGGCGAAATTGCTGGAGTTACGGCATGTACAGATGGAAAAAATAGATCGGTAAGATTAAATAAAAAAGAGTTGAGAAAGCACTTAGGTTTCTTCAAGGGAAGCATGGCAGGAATCTTTTTAAAAAAAGAATTTGAAGCTCCTTATGAAAACTTCCCTCCAAATACTGGATCAGTTGAATTTGTTGGAACAGCTTCGAAATTCCGTGGACAGGGTGTAGCATCTCAAATCATCCAACATATCATAGAAAATACACCGTACAATGATTACGTCATTGAAGAAGTTGCAGATACAAATACACCGGCAATGCGATTGTATAAGAAACTGGGTTTTGAAGAATACAAAAGAAAGCCTATTGCGAAAAAGATAGCCAAGAAAATTGGAATCAATAATTTTTTGTCTTTGAAGTATGTAAAAAGATAAGGATTTCTTTTGAAAGATTGAGGGAAATGGAGGAAACCTTGCATAGAATAGAAGAATAACATGTTAGCTATCCAACTGAGGAAGAAATAGTTTAGACTTTAAATTAAGAGTAACACCATATTCTTATCGAATTAAGGGGTAGAGTATTCCGGCATCGCTTCTTTAACTAACGGGTGCTTTACTTCAAGAAGGAGTAAAGCATTTTTTCTTATTGAACTAAAGGTGCAGTTTAGTTGAATAAGTAGAATTTATTTAGGGGATTATTTTGTAACTCTTTACGCTTTGGAACGTATTTACAATTATAAAATAAAAAGGAGGTCTTTTATGAATAAAAATTTATTGCTTCCACTATTATCATCATTAGGAACAATGGTATTACTTTATGTAATAGGCTTTATATTTAATATAGCTGCATTAGAGTTCAAAATGTTTCAAAATGAGCCATTAAAAGACGGTTCGATTCTTGATGCAGAAATTGCATTACTTCCAATTGCTATCGGGTTAGTAGTTGGATTTAGTGTGGAACGAATCGTTAAAATAAGAAACAGGAAATTGAACTAACGGGTGCTTTACTTCAAGAAGGGGTAAAGCATTTTTTCTTATTGAACTAACGCGGCAGGTTAGTTGAAAAACGAGTACAATATTTTTAGACCTAGTTTTTAGCGTTAAATGATAAAAATACTTATTGAAAATTTAATAGGAGTTTGAGGTGAATAAGTTGTTTACAATAGAAAAATACATTAGCTCGTTAAAAGAAAATCTTGAAAAGAACTCTGATAAGTTGATTCGAAATATAAGAGAAATACTTGGTTTTAAGTATTACAATGAAATAGATTTATTAGATTTCTCGGTTTTTATTCAACCATTCGACCTTTCCATTATGATGTTTTCTATGGACAGAGAAGCAAATGAAGTTTTTTACGAAGGAAACGATAGTAGTATTTTTGCAGGTAGTCACGAATTACTTGGAGATATGCAATACTACGAACTTCCTAATGATAAGTCAGACGAGTTCTGGGAGTTTCATGAACAGAATGATGAGATAATATCTAAAGCTGAAGAACAAGCCATTGTGGAATGGTTTGTTGCGTGTTGGAATAAAGTAGATGGGCTAAGTATAAAATTACCTACCTATTTCGGTTTCCACGATGACGATAAATCCTTTGACTTACATAAAAATAAATGGAATTCTGATGAGGAAAAGTGGTTTGATTAAACTTCAAAAGATGGCAGACCCTCTTTCACTAACGGGTGCTTTAGTTAAAGAACGTTGGGTTGCCAGAGGTAACTCTTTTTTATTTGATCTACGAAGTAAACTAGTTGAGGAAAAAATTATAATAGTAGGTAGATGAGGGGGATGGATATGACAATAAATATTATGTCAGCTAAAATAGAAGATTTTAAAACGATAAATTCTATTGTCAAAGAAGGACAAGATGAACATTCTGAAGCATTACCGCATATTTTTCAAAAGGTTGAACAAGTAATGCCAGATAATTATTTTCTACAATTACTAGAAAACCCAGATTGTGAAATCTTGGTTGCTCAATTAAAGGGAAATGTGGTTGGGTTTGCTGTAATGGAACTAAAAGAGTCCCCTTCATTTGAGTCTATGACACCGAGAAAATATGCTTATATGAATGATTTTGGAGTTAAAAACAACTACCAAAGAGAAGGAATTGGAAGTGCTTTATTCCAAGCGTGTGTAGATTGGTCAAAAATTAATAGTGCAGCATCATTAGAATTAAATGTATGGGAGTTTAACCATAAAGCAATTTCTTTTTATGAGAGTTTTGGAATGTCTACAGTGAGTAGAAAAATGAATTTAGATTTTTAATAGTGTAGTTGTTGTTCAAATAAGCTTTTTGAGAAAATGTGAATAGTTTCACTTAAACTAACGGGTGCTTTAGCAGAACAAGCCTGTCAGCAGACAGCCTCTATATAGAAGCAGGTTAGTTTAATCCAAGAGAAATTAATTAGGTGAGGT
>NZ_FOGY01000028.1 GCF_900111345.1 Psychrobacillus sp. OK032 | reverse complement strand
GCTAGATGGAACGCGGAATGCTTGGAAACTGGCACGTTCCGTGTGGAGTAGGGGAAAAGCTGGCGATAACCTCAAATGCTTACCTATTACTAACGATTAGTTGAAGATTCGCTTTCCGAAATAATCAATCTATTTTAATATAATGAATAGAAATAAACACTGAAACCTCGTATTTTGATTAAAACTTGTGCAAAATACGTGTACAGAGATAATAATGTTGTTTATAAAACTCCAGTCATGTTATTCCACAATCGGGCCAGATTGTGGAAAAAGGAAACTGAATAAGTCCACTTTTTTCAGAATTACAAGACAGTCATTAAAAATGGCTCTGGAGAATCGATTCTAATGCAACTTATTGCTTGAAGGTAATAAGTCATAGGTTATACAAAAGGAGACGCTAAAATTGTAGTTAACGGTGGATATTATGGTGATGTAGGGTGGTCAGGGAGAGCAACAAATTATAGTCACGAAAAACATGGGTGTACTCTCTCATGAAATTGGATATGCTTTAGGACTTGGTCATGTAAGTGGTCCAAATAAGCTTATGTATGATAATGACGGTCGGACTGTGTTCAAGCCAACTTCAGATGAAATAGACGGTGTAAATTATTTATATTTAAGAAGAGGAGGTTAGGAAATTTTGAAAGTCACCAAAAAAAGAGTCATAATAACAGCCATATTGATTTTTTCTGTTCTAGTACCGATATTTGAACAAAGTTTTGGGGGTTCTACTGGCCCGTTTGTTGCACAGGATTTGTTAGGTTTTCAAGGAATGTAATATCTAATATCGAGAGTTGAAAGAGAGTGCCCATTTACACGCAGTGATTTTTTTGGCAAAAATAACCGCGTATTAATGGTTTCCTATCGGAGGGATTTTTGATAAAAATAGCATAAAGAAATTTATAATCCTGCATTAAACTTGAGAATTTGGAATGAACTTGACTTTCTTATTGAGAATATATATGAAAGCGGCACCCCTCCTAGCTGTTTCTCCATTTGTTTTCTGAGAGTGCTTCAAAAGAATTAGTAAGTGCATACAATCGAAGCTTTTTTATTTCATTTAATTGTTTCGATATTTTCACTTCCGAAGAAGAGTTGCAGTCATGGAGTTTTGATATTGGCTTACTATCTCTCAAATTCTCTACCAGTTTAATAAGCATGGTATGGAATAATTGTTTAAATTCTCGGTATTCAAATGGATGTATTTCGCATAGTTCATTGTATTGAGAGACCACATAATGAATTTGAGTGAAACTTAGAGCTGGTTTATGTTCTAAGGCTAAAGCTAGAACATCGAAATTAGGGAACTTTTTCATGAAATGAAGTAAATTACCCATTGCTTCTGGAAAGTTATTTGAAGATGTTGGGTGTTCCTGATGATAGCAAAATGTTGAAGAATCTAATAAAAAGCGGGCACCATTTTTGTACAAGCGATATCCAAGCTCCCAATCTTCTGCCCCATACCCTCGAAATGATTCATCAAAATACCCTACCTTATCCAGCATTTCTCTATTGACTGATACGTCCCCTGTTAAAAACGCAATATAAGGAAGCGTATAATTACTTAGATCTAATCCAAAATCGCTTAATCCATTGTTAAGCTCCTTGGTGAAATACCAATTCGGAAATGATAAATTTTGAAAGGAATTATTATCTATATCCTTCTTAGTGATGAGTGGGAATAACTGATTAGAGTTTTGGTGATTTTGTTTATATTCATTATATAAGAATCTGAAATATGGATCACGGGGAACAAAATCATCTATGTGTTCCCACTGTTTACTATTGAAATCGGAAGTCAGAAAGGTATAAATACCTCTATAGTGCATCGCACCACTTACTACTATATTCTTATCATTAATGTGGTGTTTATAATGATTTTCAATGAAGTTAGGCTCAGTGAGCATTTCCGCATCTAGAAAGATTATTACTTCTCCTTCCGCAAGTTGGATGCCTAAGTTACGTACGCGTGACCGACCTTGGTTTTTGCTTGGACGCACATATTTAAACTTAAAGGGTGGATCGAATTCTTTAGGAATATGAGAAGTATTGTCAGAGGAACAATCGTCAACTAAGATAACTTCAAAACTAGAAAAATCAAATGTTTGTCCCAATAAGCAATATAGCGATAAAGAAACATATTCGTATTTATTGTATGAAGGCATAATAATACTTACCTTTATATCTTTTTTATCTTTATTTTTTACAATTAATTCATAATCTTCCTCCTTTTTTTCTTTTACATTACTTTGTCTTTCTTTTGCACTACTTATTTTTTCTTTTACATTACTTATTTTTTCATTTGCACTACTTATTTTTTCTCTTGCACTACTTATTTTTTCTTTTACATTACTTTGTCTTTCTTTAACCTTACTTTTTCTTTTTTTTTCATTACCGCTAAATAGTTTAGTTTTTTTGAATTCCAAACTAATTCTCCTCCTATATAATTAACATTTTTATATAGAGTATGAAAAATATATTTTATTGAATGGACATATAACCTTCTCCGGTCAAACCTTTACGGAATCTCACTTCTTCTTCTTTTCTTCCACCCTTATATTATTCATCAAATATACATCGTTGAATTGACGGGCTTTTAGTAGGTTCACACGTCCCGTCCGAATTAATTGGACAGGTGATTCACCTGTAATGGTAAAGTCGATAGAGTTGATTAAAAGGGATGAGAAGCCTATTACATACGATGAAGATAGTATAAAATATGAAGTCCTTGGTGCAGACCCATTAAAGTCATAAGGGATATATGGTGAACCAGATGTAGGGGAATTGAAAAATAAAGAAGAATTAGAGATAAATGGTGAGGGAAAAATTGTACTTAAATTAGTATTAGGAGAAGAAGTAAAAGAAGATAGTGAACGAAGAATAAAAATCAGTTTTAGTATTAACGGGAATGAAAGTGAAAAAATTGTTGAATGGAAAACCCTCGAACAATTAACTATGGATAATAATTAAAAGTAGTTACATATATTCCTTATTTCACTAACGGGTGCTTTAGTTCAACAAGTGGCTGCCTGTAATGGTAGCTTTCTCTTATTGAACTAACGAAGCAGGTTAGTGCAATAAGACTTATGTTAAAATACAGAAAAATACTAGGGAATGATTTGAGTGGTACGATTAAAAATTGGTGATGTTTTTGAGATAGTTACATCAAATGGAATAGGGTTATTTCAATATGTTCATAAAGACGAGACCATTGGAGAGTTAATCCGTATATTACCCTCTTTATTTGAGGAGGGTTATGTTATAAATGATGAATTAGTGGAAAAGAAGGAATTATATCTTATTCATTTTCCTTTAGGTACTGCACTAAATCAAAAGCTAGTAACTAAAAAGGGTAATTATCCAATTCCACAAGATTTTAAATTACCTATAAAATTTAGAAGTGAACATATGGTAAATGGTGAGTTGATTTGTTGGCATATCATTGACTATGATACTTGGTATAGAGAAAACGTAGAGAGACTTTCTGAGGAACAAAAGCAACTATCACCTTGGGGGATTTGGAATGACACCTTACTTAAACAGAGATTGGCTGAAGGATGGACATTAGACAGATGGATTTAAACTAACGGGTGCTTTAGTTAAACAAGACCATCATTTCGATGGTCTATTTTTACGTCCAAAACATCAAGTAGATTTCGGCGATCCATTGTGAAATGTTACACTTAAACTAACGCGGCAGGTTAGTTGAATAACACAAATGGAAGAGGAGGTGTTCGTATGCAAATTTTCTTATGCTTTTTATCCTTGTTTGTTTTAAATGGTCTAGTAGTGGGTTCTATGGAAAGTGATTTATTAATTGATATTTTTGGTAACGCAGGTAAAGATATTTCAATTGTTTTTGGAATACTCTTACTCTATTTGATACGGAATTATTATAAAGCGATAAAAGGAATAGTTTTTGGTGTGTTATTTTTTTCAAGTGTTTTTACTTATATAGGACTTATTATCTTTTTTGTTGATTAAAGATGATAAAAGTTAATTTATCTTTACTTGTTATATTGTGAAAAATTGCACTTAAACTAACGGGTACTTTAGTTATACAAGTGGCTGCCTGTAAAGATTGCTATTTCTTATTGAACTAAAGGGGCAGGTTAGTTGAACAACAAAAATATAAAACGAGGGAATTAAATGAAGACCAACGAAGAAGCAATTTGGGGAATGATTAAAGATACTTTTTCTTATGTAAAGTACATCACCCTTTCAAAAGAAGAAAAGACTGAAGTTAATATAAGCTTAGTTAAGGAAAAATACTGGTTCCAAGAACTAATGTTTACTGAACCATCTATACTAAAATTGGTAGAAGGAGATAAAGAAATTAGGCGATATTTTTCATCGAGGAAAATGGTTAGAAAATTGCTAAGGGACAAAGAAGAACGGCAGCGTTTTAAAGGACTTTTAAACGATAGATTAAATTGTTATTGAACTAACGGGTGCTTTACTTCAATAAGAAGTGGGCTTAAATATGTAATAAAGGAGGCGATGAAAATAATAGGGAAAGATAAAGGGGAAATTAACGAAATAGTTTACAATAACACTGTTTACTACAATGGAAAATATAGACGTTACCCAACCATTACTGAGTTAAAAGGAATATTAGATGAGATTATTAGTTCTGATTCAACTACCGAATACATTAGGATTACACCATTCTATATAAATGAGGAAGTAGATATGCAAATTGAATTCGAGGAATTCATGTTTTATATAGAATGTAGAGATTGGTTTGATGAGAAAGACCAAGAGATGCATATCTTAGATTGTCTTGAACCAATAGATACCCCTAGAGCACTTAATGATGTGAAGCTAGGTGCCATATTATATCCATTATGTAAACATAACGATATTGTTTCATATCAAAAGGCACTTGAAGAATATAAGGACTCTTTAAGGGATATTTTACCTAGGATGATGAAAATAGCAAAATCAGAAATGGAGTTAAATGAAGAACATTTACCATTTGGATGTTTTTGCTTTGAAATTCATAGCGGGTAATATGTTATTCAACTAACGGGTGCTTTAGTAAAAACAGATCATCATTCGATGGTCTATTTTTACGCCCAAAACAACGAGTAGATTTCGATCATACAGTGTGAACTGTTACACATAATCAACTAATCTACTA
>NZ_FOGY01000029.1 GCF_900111345.1 Psychrobacillus sp. OK032 | reverse complement strand
TACCTTATCAATCTCTTTATGAAACAAACTTAATGGATTTAACTATTTCAATAGTAGTGGAAGTTGTTTATAACTTAATGTTTATCCATTACTTTAAGAAGATTTATAAGTAAGGGATCTAATCGTAACAAGCCACTCAAATAAAGGGTGATACATATCGTTAATGGTATGTAACACCCTGTATTTCTTAAGAATTGCCCATTTTCGGTTTATTACTATTCAACTAAAGCACCCGTTAGTTTAAGTACAACTTCACAATCTGCTGATCGAAAGATTCTTAAATTATGTATTAAAAGCTATCAACGTTATACTTGTATTTTGGATTATTACAAAAGTATACTTTTAAAATCACATTTAAGTATTGCCATAATAATTTCATCTGAGTACGCATCATTGTAATATAAGGATTGACGTAAGACTCCTTCTTTTACAAACCCAACCTTTTCATACGCTCTAATTCCACGCAAATTATGGCTAAATACTTCTAACTGTAAACGATTTAATTGGAGTTGTTCAAAAACAAAACTTAGAACTATTTCTGTAGCTTCAGTACCATATCCTTTACCTGTTAGTGAAATGGAAGCCATCGATATTCTGAATCCTGCTTTTTTGTTCTCCTCATCTATATCGAAAATCGATAACTCCCCGATCATTTCGTCAGTGCCTTTTAAACAAATAGCGAAATCATAGCGGCTTGAATCTTTATTAATATTTTCAATATGTGTCTTAATTTGATCCATTGAAAAATTAGAATTCGTTCCAGTCATATAACGTATTTCTTTATCCATTGTATTTTCTAACATAATAGGTGCATCTAATTCGGAAAGAGGCCTTAAATAAATTCTCTTACTCTCTAATCTCATTTTAACATTCTCCTTAATTGTTTTATGTATTGTTTATATTATTGCTTATATTCTACTTTTAAATGACCATGAATTATATACAGATGTTCTAATGTTGATGGTCTGGTTAACTAAAGCACCCGTTAGTTTAATAAGTTAAGTTCTTCTTCTGCAAGTTTTATAGCATTCTGTTGGGTATCCGTTATTGTATTTGAAGTTGTGACTTCTTGCCATAACTCCTCCCAAACATCCCCATCATCATCAACACATTCAGGTAAATATTCAAACAATTGGACACGATAAATCCCTCCAATTGTAAAAATGACTGCCTTATATTTCTTGTTCTTCGCTATAATCTCTTTACAAATTTCCATCATATCACCATTCTTATAAATAATTTTGTACAAGTTACTTGAAGGTAATCATTCTTCAACTAACCTGCTGCGTTAGTTCAATAAGAAAAAAGGCTTTACTCCTTCTTGAAGTAAAGCTAGCTGGTATTACTTGTTGAACTTGTATTGAAAACTAATCTTGATATATTTTTTGTGCTTCATATTTAATTCCATGATACTGATAGTTTTGTTTTTTGTACATTTCTCTAGGGGTATCTTCTCCGTCGGCCACTAATATTACAATCTTCTCAGGAAATAATTCCATTACAATTTTTTGTAATCTGCTGCCTATTCCTTTGTTTCGAAACAACTCGTTGACAGTTAGGTTATCAATTTCTGCTGTTTCACTAGAAATAATGACATCTACATAGCCTGCTGGAGACCCCTTATAAAAGGCTAAAACCTGCTGAATATTTTGATTTTCAAATTGACGTTTTATAAGATCGACCTTCTGCTTCGCATATTCACTTCCGTAGTTTAAGTCATCCTGATATTGTAGATTAAGAAGTACTTCTAAATTTTTATCTGTCACTACTTGAATATCTATATCTGGGTTGTTTTTCACTGGAGGAAAGTGTTTCGGCTGAATAGCATATAGTTCTAGAAAACCTATTTCATAACCCATATGAGTCAAATATACAATTAGTTCTCCTGTTGTCTTTATATTCTCAGGAAAGTAGAACTTCACATGTTTTTGGCCCTTCTTCAGATGATATTCTCTTAAGTAATCTTCAGCCTCTTTAAATTCAGTTAAAGACGGTAAAGTTTTAAATTCAATGAAATTACTACTATACCTAGTTAACATCTTAGGATAATGATAGTGTCTATATTGAGCATTTTCAGCCACAATTTTTCCAAGTGTATAAATATCTTCGAATGTTATTTGTTTCATTTAAATTCTCCTCGTATTATAGTCCATGTCCATACTTTAACACCTTACAATTATTAAACAATATGGTCCGATTGTTGAACACAAGTTAAATAACACTCTTCAACCTGCTTCGTTTGTTCAAGAAGAAAAGGCTACCTCTAAATGCCGCCTCTTTTTCTGCTAAAGCACCCGTTAGTTGAATAAGCATATCCATTTAGTATTCCCCAATAAAATAAAACATCTGTGAATAGATAATATAGAATAAAGGATTTTGAATTGAGGCATTATTTTTAATTTCTAAATAGCTTTTTTGCTTATTTGAAAAATGTAACTGCAAAATAGCAACAACGTTTCCTTTTTCATAAAAATGAACTAATCTAGAAAAATCTATTTTCGTTATTAGTTTGGTATTAGGACTCTCTATTTTATACGTAGGCGTAATAGCGTCTATCCCATCAATTTCAGCTGTAAAAAGTTCCTTCATATCACAGCTTTCAACGAAACTCAACATATTTTTGGTTCTTTTAGCAATACTGTGTTTTTTATAGCTTTCTATGATTTTATTCCCAGTTACATCATAGCCATCATAATGACAAAGCAATTGATTTTTCCCAATCCAAATATCGAAAATTTGATGTAAAATCGTCTTGTACGTTCTTTTAAACGTATAGATAACTTCATCATTTTCATTATGTACTACAATCTGTTTTATACTTCCCTTTGCTAAGGGTAACTGATACGTATAATTTCTCAAAAAATCTTCCTTTTCATTGTTATTTATTATTAAACTAAACTGCTTCGTTAATTCAATAAGAAAAAGCTACCCTTTCAGGCAGCCATGTTTAACTAAAGCACCCGTTAGTTGAAGAAGGAAAACAATATTTATTACTTCTATTCGTTAATATTAAGTGTCTTATAATAAGCAAAAATAATGGTGGTGAGACCAATCCCAAAAAGTATACTTCCAGCAGCCAAGAAATTATTTGTGGAACCTTCAATTACAATAAGGTATGTTGAAGTGTCTGCCCCACCTTGTTTGGCTATCCAATTTTCTGCAAGCGATAATCCAAAATTAACACTGAAAAAAAGCAATATAAAACCAATTGCAGTTATTAAAGAACCTAAAGCAACTAAACCTTTTAATTTATTTTTTGTCATTTTTCTTCCTCCAATCTCTTCTTTCACAAAACTGCTGCGTTAGTTCAATAAGAAAAAAGGCTTTACTCCTTCTTGAAGTAAAGCACCCGTTAGTTTAAGTATATTTCTTCACAAACATTTTATTAATATCTTCA
>NZ_FOGY01000039.1 GCF_900111345.1 Psychrobacillus sp. OK032 | reverse complement strand
ATGCCAAATACTTTTATGTTTACTTGTCGAATTTTTGTCATTCATAAGTACATCCTATTACAAGGAGGTGCGAGGAATGGCAATTCGGATTTTAATATTAATATTATTTTTTAGTTTTAATTTTTCTTTAGGAGCAACTGCTGAAGTTCTACTTAAAGCCGCCTTTATTCGAGACCATCAGCTTTGGATGAAAGAGGGCAATAAAGAAACGCAACTTACAACAGATAGGTATGTTTCCAATCCAAAGTGGTCAAAAGATGGTCAATTTATTGCTTATACAGCAGGTGACAAGAATGGCGACAACACCAATTTGTTTATTTATGATTTAAAGAAAAAGGAAAACTATCTGCCATATGTCTCAATTGAAACAAGAAATTATAAATGGTCACCAATATCTAATCATCTAGCATATACTTCAGGGGGTGTCCTAAATATTACAAAAACAAAAAATGGACGACCACATGGTTTTGAGAATGTATCATTAGGTGTTAGTGACTTTGAATGGTTTCCCAATGGAAAAGATTTTATTGTTTCATCTCAATCTAATTTGCTTCCTACTGGTTGGGAACCAGTCCGCCTATTCAAAGTTCCAATAGATGCTAATCTTGATACGAATAAAATAAAGCCTTTTTACACCCTTCAAACAAATACAACTGATTTGTTTGCTATTGATGCCGAATATTTTAAGTGGAGTGCTGATGGTAAATGGGTTAGTTTTTTAGCAACTCCCACTGCTTCTTGGTCCAATGATAGCAATACATTAGGAGTACTTTCATCAGTAGGAGACCATTTTCAGGTTATAGGAAAGATGCTTTGGTATGAAAACTGGATAAAATGGGCTCCCACAAAAAATCAACTAGCTTTCATATCTGGTGAAGGTAGGTTTTTCGTTGAAAACAAAAATACCGCTGTTGCTGATATTCCCTTCAAAAATAAATTAAAGGAATATACACCTAAAGGTTATGTGGATCTTGATTTAGAATGGTTTTCTACGGATGAAATAATTGTTGCACGAGCAAAAGAAAACAAGGAGTGGAAACTAGGACCAGTTCCAACTATGTTTACAAAGTTATACGTCATTAATATTAAATCAGGAGAACAAAAGCAGCTTACCTTTCCAAAACTAAACGAATTAGATAATACCCCTCAAGTGGTAGGATCATCTATTACTTGGTATCGACAAACTGGAAAGGGGAGCAAAGGAGATCTATGGGTTAAAGACGGAATAGATGCTCAAGAATTTCGATGGTTAGTAAATGTAGATTCTGCACCGACTTTTTCTATAAAAAATAACTGAAGTATCCACTACTTCTATACTTTCTTCTTC
>NZ_FOGY01000030.1 GCF_900111345.1 Psychrobacillus sp. OK032 | reverse complement strand
AAACTTTGTTTCCTGAAGTAAGTGCTCAAACTTAATTGTGGAAAATTGATTAAACTTATTTTGTGAAAACTGCTCAATTCTACTTGACGGTTACAACTGTCGATATGTTTGTGTAAATGACTTTACAACCATTTCAGGTATAATATCACTTTTTATTTAAATTACACTTGTTCGATGGATTGTTTGTGGTGACTTAATTCTACCCAAAAAAGGTCTTCCTTTTTTGCCGTTTTATTCATTTACACAAATTATTTTATACTCTCTCTAAGTAAACTGCTTTTATAACTTTGGAGTGAAAATGGTAATAAGGGTTTATTCTTATCACCATCATTTTTTTCTAATGTTTAGATTTGCTTCTCTTTGATTTTAAAGTGTTCGAATAACGATCAATTGTCTGCAGATTTTCTATAGAATAGATCGTTTCAATTAATGAGTCAAAATCACCTAAGTCTTTCGTCAAATCATTAAACTTTTGAATGAATTCTTGAGCTGCAAAAGGATTTTCTGGATCGCCTTTCGGGAAATTTGTCTTGTTAGAAATTTGCTTTCCATTAATCATTTCAATATTGAGTTCTGCACCCCATTGATGAGGATATAAACCATCAATTTCCGGGTCTACTGATACTTCAATTTTATTCATTAAATTTCTAATTTTTGGATCAAATAATGTTTTATCATTAAAGCTATTTAAGCTGCCAGAACGATTCACAATCGCTAACGCTAAGCAAAATTGAATACTAAATTTCGCTGCATAAATGGTATTAGATTGTTATTTTCTGTAATGTCTAAAGCTACCTTATATGTTTTAACATGGATTTTTTTTGTTTTCTCTACATTAAGTAGCTCGTTACTCATCATATCCCATTACATGGTGTGTATGTCTACAAGACGCATGTACTTTAAATGAATTCTCGGTAATTTTAAATTCTTTTCCTAATTTATCGATTACCCTATTTGCATTATAGTTGTCACTCATTGCTTCAAAAAAGCCTCTTCGACCTTCTAAAATTTTCGATGCACCTGTGAAGCCTTTTTCAGCTAAAATTGCACTAGTAACACCATTCATAGCAGCTTTACCTGGATGTAACTGTTTTGACATTGCTCCATCTTCAATGAATTCCCAAAGACCAGCTGCTAGTGTTACCACACTACCCAATGCATGAATAATTTTTTCTTCAGAGAGATTTAATAATTTAGCCGCTGCTATGACTGATCCAAACGTTCCGTATGTTGCTGTATTATGCCAATAATAATAATAATAATAATAATGTGATGGTGATACAGCTTCACCGATTCTGTAACAAACTTCATATCCTAGGACTATTGCTAAAACTAGGTCTTTACCGCTTCTATTTTTTCCATTCTGCAAGAGCTAATGCAGCTGGAATTACTACAGTGGCTGCATGAGTAACAGAAGTTTTCCCACCTGTTACAAGAGTCGCTTGTTCTGCACCACCTTGCTCTACTACAAACTCTTTTAACATCTGAATAGGTGCTTGATTGGAACCAGCTATTGCAGAGGCAAAATAATCTAAAATACAATGCTTTGTAAAATTTACTACTTCTTCAGGCAAATCCTCGTATTTTGTACGAACAACATACTTTGCAATTAATTTACTCAATTCCATCTAACATATAGCCTCCTTTTTAAAATTTTAATAAGATTTAGGCATCCCTAGAACATTTTGTCCTAAGAAAGCTAGAATCATATTGTTGTTAACTGGTGCCACTTGGTACATTCGCGTTTCACGGAATTTACGTTCAATATGGTATGTATCAACGAAACCGTAACCACCAAATGTATTAATGCAAACATTCGCAGCTTCCCAACTTACTTCAGATGTGAGTAGCTTAGTCCCAGTAAGTAAAAAAGTAATTACCCTGTTAAATCAATTAATGAAAGAAAATGAATATGGATTCCAGAGCGAGTTTATCTTTGCTGTTAGTGAATATAGCTTTTATAATCGACACAAATTCAATCAACGCCTTAAAGAATACGCTAAGCTCGCAAATTTAAATAAGAATGTACACCCTCACCTATTTAGGCATACTTCTGCAACTAAATGGCTTGAAAATGGAGGAGGCTTAGAGGAATTAAGAATAATTCTTGGTCATTCCAAATACGATATGGTCAAACGCTATGCGCATATAGCTGACAGCTCCATCATTGTTGCAGCTCAAAAGTATATAGTTTGGCGAATTTCCTTAATATCTAAAATAAATATTAAGAGAACTCAAAAAGAGATACAACCTTGACTTAAGGTTGTATCTCTTTCAGTATTGAAATTCAAAGTGTCCAGTCTGCTGTTTAATACACTATAGAATTTGTTATACCAACGATTTTATCTAACTCACGCCTTGTGACACTCCAAATGTATTAAACTTTTCTTGTAGCTCTTTAAGAAATGAGCGAATTAATTACAAACGAAATATTTCCTGGGAAACCGCAGAATCTAACATAAAACGCTCTTGAGTACCTTAAAATACACCATAATCCGACACCAATATGCTATGTATAAATAGGTTATTTCATTCCTAGTTTTGGATGCTGGCATTAATACATACCTAGTATATAAATAATAACGCCTATTATTACACCACTTATAATTCCTGCCAAGATACCAACAGTCAGTGGGTTTGTAATAAGTCTTTTGAACCCCCTACTAAACCTTTTCTTATCATTAACAAGTTGTTTGTAGGTGTTAGAGTTTTTCATACTAGCAACAATTGAAGGATGGTTTTTATGCCATTGTTGGTTAAGAAAATCTCTGTCATCATCTGTAAGGTTAAGCCTGCTGTATAAGTCAGGTCTACTCGAATATTACTGACACAATAACTCAAGCACGGGTCCTTAGTATGTCAATTATTTGAGTCATTTCCAGCTATAACCGAATGCTTATTTGTGAATGAGAGTGGTTTCTGTGTCCACCATGAGCAATTCTGAGCGTCTGCGGTCATGTGTGGACAAGCATTTACAACACTGTAGCGGTAGCGTGTTGTAAATGTAAGTTATATCGATTGTGAAAGAACGTACTTAGGCTAACGAGGCAGCGCGACAAGTTTTGTTATAAGCACTAAGGTGTGAAAAAACAAGGGATTTCTTCCGAAATCCTAACTTTATAACCGAGGATAGGAATGATA
>NZ_FOGY01000031.1 GCF_900111345.1 Psychrobacillus sp. OK032 | reverse complement strand
TTAGGTTAAGTTAATAAGGGCGCACGGTGAATGCCTTGGCACTAGGAGCCGAAGAAGGACGGCACTAACACCGATATGCTTCGGGGAGCTGTAAGTGAGCTTTGATCCGGAGATTTCCGAATGGGGAAACCCACTGTTCGTAATGGAGCAGTACATTTGCGTGAATACATAGCGCATCTGTGGCACACCCAGGGAACTGAAACATCTAAGTACCTGGAGGAAGAGAAAGAAAAATCGATTCCCTGAGTAGCGGCGAGCGAAACGGGAATAGCCCAAACCAAGAGGCTTGCCTCTTGGGGTTGTAGGACACTCAACATAGAGTTACAAAGGAATGAGCTAGACGAAGCGATCTGGAAAGGTCCGCAGGATAGGGTAAAAGCCCCGTAGTCCAAAGTTCATTCTCTCTTGAGTGTATCCTGAGTACGGCGGAACACGTGAAATTCCGTCGGAATCCGGGAGGACCATCTCCCAAGGCTAAATACTCCCTAGTGACCGATAGTGAACCAGTACCGTGAGGGAAAGGTGAAAAGCACCCCGGAAGGGGAGTGAAATAGACCCTGAAACCGTGTGCCTACAAGTAGTCAGAGCCCGTTAATGGGTGATGGCGTGCCTTTTGTAGAATGAACCGGCGAGTTACGATTACATGCAAGGTTAAGCTGAGAAAGCGGAGCCGCAGCGAAAGCGAGTCTGAATAGGGCGAATGAGTATGTGGTCGTAGACCCGAAACCAGGTGATCTACCCATGTCCAGGATGAAGGTAAGGTAACACTTACTGGAGGTCCGAACCCACGTACGTTGAAAAGTGCGGGGATGAGGTGTGGGTAGCGGAGAAATTCCAATCGAACCTGGAGATAGCTGGTTCTCTCCGAAATAGCTTTAGGGCTAGCCTCAAACGTTAGAATCTTGGAGGTAGAGCACTGTTTGGACTAGGGGCCCATCCCGGGTTACCGAATTCAGACAAACTCCGAATGCCAATGATTTATGTTTGGGAGTCAGACTGCGAGTGATAAGATCCGTAGTCAAGAGGGAAACAGCCCAGACCACCAGCTAAGGTCCCAAAGTATTTGTTAAGTGGAAAAGGATGTGGCGTTGCTTAGACAACCAGGATGTTGGCTTAGAAGCAGCCATCATTTAAAGAGTGCGTAATAGCTCACTGGTCGAGTGACGCTGCGCCGAAAATGTATCGGGGCTAAACAAATCACCGAAGCTGTGGATTGATACCTTTGGTATCAGTGGTAGGAGAGCGTTCTAAGGGCGTTGAAGTCAGACCGTAAGGACTGGTGGAGCGCTTAGAAGTGAGAATGCCGGTATGAGTAGCGAAAGATGGGTGAGAATCCCATCCACCGTATGACTAAGGTTTCCTGAGGAAGGCTCGTCCGCTCAGGGTTAGTCGGGACCTAAGTCGAGGCCGATAGGCGTAGACGATGGACAACAGGTTGATATTCCTGTACCACCAAACCACCGTTTGAGTAATGGGGGGACGCAGGAGGATAGGGTAAGCGTGCTGTTGGTTATGCACGTCCAAGCAGTAAGGTGTGAATGTAGGAAAATCCGCATTCTATAACATTGAGCTGTGATGGCGAGGACTTAGTCCGAAGTTCCTGATTTCACACTGCCAAGAAAAGCCTCTAACGAGGTGATAGGTGCCCGTACCGCAAACCGACACAGGTAGTCGAGGAGAGAATCCTAAGGTGAGCGAGAGAACTCTCGTTAAGGAACTCGGCAAAATGACCCCGTAACTTCGGGAGAAGGGGTGCTCTTTAGGGTGAATAGCCCTGAAGAGCCGCAGTGAATAGGCCCAGGCGACTGTTTAGCAAAAACACAGGTCTCTGCAAAACCGTAAGGTGAAGTATAGGGGCTGACGCCTGCCCGGTGCTGGAAGGTTAAGAGGAGTGCTTAGCGCAAGCGAAGGTGCGAATTGAAGCCCCAGTAAACGGCGGCCGTAACTATAACGGTCCTAAGGTAGCGAAATTCCTTGTCGGGTAAGTTCCGACCCGCACGAAAGGCGTAACGATCTGGGCACTGTCTCAACGAGAGACTCGGTGAAATTATAGTACCTGTGAAGATGCAGGTTACCCGCGACAGGACGGAAAGACCCCGTGGAGCTTTACTATAGCTTGATATTGAATTTTGGTGCAACTTGTACAGGATAGGCAGGAGCCTTAGAGCCCGGAGCGCCAGCTTCGGAGGAGGCGTCGGTGGGATACTGCCCTGGTTGTATTGAAATTCTAACCCATACCCGTAACCCGGGTAGGAGACAGTGTCAGGCGGGTAGTTTGACTGGGGCGGTCGCCTCCTAAAGTGTAACGGAGGCGCCCAAAGGTTCCCTCAGAATGGTTGGAAATCATTCGAAGAGTGTAAAGGCAGAAGGGAGCTTGACTGCGAGACCTACAAGTCGAGCAGGGTCGAAAGACGGGCTTAGTGATCCGGTGGTTCCGCATGGAAGGGCCATCGCTCAACGGATAAAAGCTACCCCGGGGATAACAGGCTTATCTCCCCCAAGAGTCCACATCGACGGGGAGGTTTGGCACCTCGATGTCGGCTCATCGCATCCTGGGGCTGTAGTCGGTCCCAAGGGTTGGGCTGTTCGCCCATTAAAGCGGTACGCGAGCTGGGTTCAGAACGTCGTGAGACAGTTCGGTCCCTATCCGTCGTGGGCGTAGGAAATTTGAGAGGAGCTGTCCTTAGTACGAGAGGACCGGGATGGACACACCGCTGGTGTACCAGTTGTTCTGCCAAGAGCATCGCTGGGTAGCTATGTGTGGACGGGATAAGTGCTGAAAGCATCTAAGCACGAAGCCCCCCTCAAGATGAGATTTCCCATTACGCAAGTAAGTAAGATCCCTCAAAGACGATGAGGTAGATAGGTTCGGGGTGGAAGCGTGGCGACACGTGCAGCTGACGAATACTAATCGATCGAGGACTTAACCAAAATGTA
>NZ_FOGY01000033.1 GCF_900111345.1 Psychrobacillus sp. OK032 | reverse complement strand
TGTAACCGTCAAGTAGAATTGAGCAGTTTTCACAAAATAAGTTTAATCAATTTTCCACAATTAAGTTTGAGCACTTACTTCAGGAAACAAAGTTTTCCTGTACTTCATACGCAAACTTTCCTCGTCTTCTCCGAAGGAGATTATTTCACTCCGATGAAGAAGACGATCTAGTATAGCTGTGGTCAGTGTAGTATCCCCTAAGAATTTACCCCATTCATTGGGTCCTTTATTCGACGTTAATATAAATGCTGTTTTGTCATACATATCATAGATAAATTGAAAGAAAAGACTTGCTTCCTTCGGATCTACGGTCATATACATAACATCATCAATGATGATTAAATCGGATGTAGTAATACGTTTATATCGAGTTTTTGATTTACTGACGTAATCACGACTCTTTAGGATATAAATAAGTTCTCCCATTGAGACAAAGGAAACTTGATACCCTTTTTCAATAGCTAAAGTACCTAGTCCTACGGACAACAGTGTTTTTCCTGTCCCAGGAGGGCCCATTATAATCAGTGTAAACATTTCTTCAATCCAATTAAGGTCTTTTAATAATTTAAATTGCCTTTCCCCAATCACATTTTGTTCTTCCAGTCGATAATCATCTAATGTTTTTTGGTAGGGAAAGTCCGCCCATTGCATTAAACGATGAATAGTCTTTTTCTCCCTGCACACCATTTCATAGGTTAGCAGTTCGTTTATAAATTCGTGATAAGTCCAACTGTTCGATTCCGCATTGCGCAAAAGAGCAGGTAGCTCTTTTGCAGTCTCAGCGAGTCTCAATGTTCTACATTTATCTTGTAATAGTTCAATTGGAGATGTCATGATGTTTTACCTCCAGATAATAATCGAATATAGTAATCTTCTGATCGTTCTGAAGCCTTGTATTGTTGATATTTCGATGACTCTACACTTACTTGTTTAGTTTGAGTTTGTGACTCTTTATGTAGCGTAAAAGCAATGTCTCTAAAATCATTTGCACTAATCATATTCAAAGCTTTTACTGTTTCTAATGCTTCTTCTATGTAATCAGGATGATTTCGAATAACCATTTGTAATACTTTAAATTGATCCACTAAGTGTCTGGGATACTTCTTATTCAATTCATCCAAGAACCAAGAAATCAATTCATTATTAGAAAATGCAAGCTCAATTTCCTCTCTTAATAACATTTTCTTTGAGTTAGTTTTTTTATGGTGCAATGGATCATAAATTAGTTGACCTTTTGAATTACTAATGAGATGTCTAGCAATAACTGGTCCAGATACTTGTAATCGGATGTTCAAATAGCTATCTGTAGTTAATTCTAAATAGGCTATATTTTTAGTTTTCATATCATACGTACCAGCAGGTACAGAATAGCGGTTGGATTCGAAGCGAATGACATTGTCCTTTTGAATTGTTCTTGTTATACTTTCCGTAAGGGAATTCTCGAAAGAGAATTTGGAAGAGACTTTTCTAAGGTGCAGCTTTTCGACGGTGTGCACTTCAGAAGGTCTTTTTTTCGTATTATGATGCACTTTGTAATTTCCGGTTCTCTCAAGCCATTGAATAACTTGTTGATTCCACAAATGAATGTCATGGAACTCCCGATTTTTCATAAAATTATGCTTCACAAATTTAACCACTTGTTCTATTTTTCCTTTTGATTCGGGATCACTTTTTCTACATAAATAAATGTTAAACTTTCTAAGCTTTCGGTAATTATCAAATTCCTTTGTGAATAACAAATCTCCAGCGTTTTCACTTATTGAGAGTAAAGCGTCTTGATCATAAACCAATTCTTCAGGCATTCCTCCAAGGAATTCAAAGGCATTCTCATGACAGCGAACTAAGTCGATTGTTCGGAAAGGTCTATCTAAGAATTCAATGTACTTAAACCTAGAATGGGATAATACAAACCCAATAAAATAAAGTCTTTTTCTTGATCCATCATAAGCAGTTACCAAATCTTGCCCAAAATCTACTTGTCCTTGAAAACCCATAGGACTATCTGGAACGGCTTCATAAACTCTCTGTACAGAAACTTTTGGTATATGATAAGCAGCACGTAAGTCATTTACATAGTTTCTTGTAGTGTTCTCAGCAATATCATCTTCTTGTATTCCCTGTTTCTCTTTCAACCAGTCATAAATTTGTGCACTACTTAGATCTGGATAACGCTTTAACCATCCAAGAATAATATCCCGATAGGGATCTAGCTTTTTCTTACGAGTCTGCAAAGTGATTAAATATTCCTCAAACTCCTCCGATGTACTTTTTAAATACTTAGCAACGGTATTTCTTGAAATAGTTAACATTCTTGCAATAGCAGACTTCGAAAAGCCCATTTCATATAGCTCATAGATTTTCATATGGATCATAAACCTTTTCACTCCAATTTCCTCACTTTCCATTTATACAATTAAGTATAAAGGAAGTGATTTAGTAAGAGGAAAACTGCTCAATCTTATTTGTAGAAAACTGCTCACTTTATTTTAGCGTTTACA
>NZ_FOGY01000041.1 GCF_900111345.1 Psychrobacillus sp. OK032 | reverse complement strand
CCTCAAAGACGATGAGGTAGATAGGTTCGGGGTGGAAGCGTGGCGACACGTGCAGCTGACGAATACTAATCGATCGAGGACTTAACCAAAATGTAATTATTTGTTGAAAATGTCTTTTATCCAGTTTTGAGTGAATAAGCACTCTAATTTGAGGGTTTCAAGACGCAAGCAGTGCTAGGAAACGATTGATAGAAGGAAGGAGCGTACTTAAGTACGTGACTGACTGAACGAATGAAGTTGACAACGCAATGCGCGGTGTATTGAAAGCCGAAGAAGTCTAGTGATGATGGCGAAGAGGTCACACCCGTTCCCATACCGAACACGGAAGTTAAGCTCTTCAGCGCCGATGGTAGTTGGGGGATTCCCCCTGTGAGAGTAGGACGTCGCTGGGCAAAAACAAAAAAGTCGTTACCGATTAATCGGTAACGACTTTTTTGTTTTTTAGGAAATTAGGTTCTACGTCAATGCTGGGGTGAAGTAAAATTCGCTTCATCTTAACCAACATGAGTTTCTTCTATTAAATATAATGATTCTTAATACTCCCTGACAACTTTTCTTGCAATGCTTTGCTATCACACTATTGTCTCTGTTGAATTTCGCCGGTGATATGCTTGTTTAACTCTTCGGTAATAGAGGAACCTGTGGTCGAGACAAAAACTGTTTTATTTTGCAAAGCCACATCGATTCCTTCTCGCTGCCGTTTTCGAATTCGAATGAATTTCATCAATGAAAGTGGACCACAAGTGGCCAATATTAAACATTAATAAACTCAAAAACCTTCATTTGTAGAGCATAATCCACATGTAGAGCACATTTCTTTCTAATACTAAAACGAGCGGTTAAAGTATTGTTCTTAAACCTGATGCCATTAAAAATCATTAGTACGGTTCTTCTTTTTCTTTGATACGATAAATAGTAGTTTTTACCCTTTAATTTTTCCCTAATTCTTAATCTAACCGTTAGTAATAGGTAAGCATTTGAGGTTATCGCCAGCTTTTCCCCTACTCCACACGGAACGTGCCAGTTTCCAAGCATTCCGCGTTCCAT